>NZ_JAUETT010000001.1:0-2966957 GCF_032484835.1 Bradyrhizobium sp. SZCCHNS1022
CTTCGCGAGCCTCCTCGAAAACGCAAGTATCAATCGATGCTCGCGCTACCTTAACGCCTATGGGGAAGGCCGGGCGCCGGCTGGCGCCCGCGGCCCGCCTGCAGAAAAAAATGCAGGCGGCAGGTACCACAGGCTCAGCCGAGACAACCCGGCCTTCCCTGCGCGATGGTCTTCACGCTTATACGTAGTCTCCCTGGTGCGCCGGGCTTTCTGGCCACCATTCGCGACAACGCGCTGACGCGCGTTGCGCGGGACACCAGCGTCGGGGTGTCAGGACGCTACGACTTCACGTCCGCAAGCTGCCGTTCGTCGGCGCGCCAAACACGCGCTGCGGCATCATCGCGGCCATCGCTCCCCGCCCCGCGTGTCGTGACGATCGCGCGCAACGCCCCTCTCGTCGAGGCGGGATGAAAGGCATGATGCACGATTTCTGGAAAAACGAAAGTTGAAAATTACGTCGATTGGACGGCGCGCATCGCCATGCATTGAGAGCGCTTACAAAATGAGCTTTTCCGCGCAGGCAATTTCTCGCTTCTCAACGGCGTCGCCGGCAATGACTTCCCACAAAATTGGCGAGGTGATTCGCCCGACAGGCGGGAGCCAGGTCCCGTCATTGCGAGCGAAGCGAAGCAATCCAGGCCACGGTACGGGCCCATTGGCGCGCAGCCTCGCCCCTTCAGTCGCAGGGCAACCGCATATGGCGCCTTGCCCATTCGCGCCGGAGCTTCCTCATCGCCATCGCGAGCTTGTGCCGGCCATTGAGGGAATCGGAGTCGATCATGACAACGCCTCAAGCTCCTTCACACCGATAGGAGGCTTGCTTCGCCAGCCGATCATGAATGCTCGTTTTGCCAGTCCATTCTGAACACGAGCAATCTGTATCCTCTCTCTCGCGAGCCGCATCCGCAGCAAGGGATCGTGAGTTCCCGAACCTACGAGGCATTTGTTGATGACCCAACCGAACGGCTCGACGCCGGCGCGCCGCAAGTCCTCCTGAAGAGCAGCGGCCTCTGAAACTGGAGTTGTCTCGGGCAAGGTCACCAGGACCACCCGGGTGAGGGCAGGATCTTGCAGCCTCATCAGCGGCGTAACGATACGCCCCGGTCCGCTTGGGTCCAGTTGGCTTGTCATCTGGCGATGATAAGCACCGGTCGCATCGAGCAAGAGCAGGGTGTGGCCTGTCGGAGCCGTATCGAGCACCACAAACGCGCTTCGTGCCTCCGCGACAATGTGGGAGAAGGCATGGAACACTGCGACTTCCTCAGTGCATGGCGAAGCCAGGTCCTCAAGAAGCAGCGCCCTGCCCTGTTCGTCTAGGTCGCGGCCACGGCTCGCCAATATTTTCGCGACATAGCGTTCCGTCTCAACGCGAGGATCAATCCGATCCACGGTGAGGCCCGGCATCACTCCCTCGACGACGAAAGTGACGTGGGCTGCAGGATCGGTCGTGCTGAGGTGGACGGCATGCCCGCGCTTGGCGAGCCCCACGGCGATGGCAGCGGCAATCGTCGTCTTTCCGACGCCTCCCTTGCCCATGACCATGATGAGGCCATGCTTGCCCCGGGAGATCTCATCGACCAACCGGTCGAGACCTGGCAGGTCAACCGGCTCGGCATCCGGCGCGCTGGCCGTCATCGGAGGCGATGCACTGGATGCCGACAACACCGCCCTAAGGGCCGTCAGACCCACGATATCAAAGCCAAACAATGGGATTTCGTCGCGCGGTAGTTTCGTCAGCGACGCTGGCATCGCGGCGAGAGCCTCGTCCTGATCCCGCTCAAGGGCAACTGCCACGGCATCGGTTCGGTCCGTGGCACGAAAGCGCCCGTTGACGGCGAGTGTCTGGTTCGAGAGATTGAGCGCATCGAGCTCGCCCGAAGTTCTGGCCGCCTCGCGTATCGCCCCGCGATCGGCCCGGGTGACGAGGACGATGGTCGTCCGCTTGGGATCGCCCAGTGCCTGAAGTGCCTGGCGAAAGCGATCCTCCTGCATCTTCAACCCTGAATGTGGGCCGAGGCAGGATGCCCCTCGATCATTGTCTTTCAGAAAGCCGGTCCATGCCTTTGGCAGGCTAAGAAGCCGCAACGTGTGTCCGGTCGGGGCCGTATCGAAAACGATATGGTCGAAGCCCGTCATATCGCCATCCAGCAGTCCTACGAACTCATCGAAGGCGGCGATCTCAGTGGTGCAAGCGCCGGAAAGTTGCTCGCGAACAGTCGATTTCTCCTCAAGAGTAGCCGCTGGCCCGAGTTGCTCGAGCACGCGGGTTCGATAGCTCTCGGCTGCTGCCTCCGGGTCAATGTTCATCGCGAAGAGCCCAGCCACGTGCGGCACCGACAGCGGGCTATCGGTTAGGCTGATCTCCAGCATCTCGTCCAGGTTCGATGCAGGATCGGTGCTGACCAGGAGGATACGCAAACCACGATCGGCGAGACCGATGGCAGTAGCACACGCCAGCGAGGTCTTGCCGACACCGCCCTTGCCGGTGAAAAAGAGAAACGGTGTCGGAGCGTCGAGCGTGCGCAAGCGGAGCATCAAAATCCATCCTAAGGCTGGCGCGCTGATGTGAGGGGGGCGTGCATCGCCTCGCGATGGAGATTAGTTAGTAAGCCTCTGACCAACCCCTGTTGCGATGGATCAATAACCAGACGGCCCCCAAGCGCAATGAGACACAGGGCGGTCATGGTCCGCTCATGGCTCAATAGCGAATGAGCGACAACCCTCGTGAGATCTGCTGAGTCGGGCATTGCGGACGAAGTTTCCGCCGCGTGAGGGCGTCCCCGGGGTGACGGGAGCGTGCCTGCGCCCTTGCGTCTACAACACCACATGCACATCGACCACCACGCGGTTGGCGACTGCAATTTCGTCTTCTCCTGCGGAGGCCAAAGAGCATATCTTCGGGAACGGCTCGACCCTTCCCGCGATCACGGTTAGCTCCCCTCCCCGTTGCGGGCAGGGCTATCGCATATGGCTGGAAATAGTCCGTAGGGTGGGCAAAGGCGCGAACGCGCCGTGCCCACCACCGATCGAGCGCGCTGCGTGGCGGTGGGCACGCTTCGCTTTGCCCACCCTACGGACTACATCTACCAAAGCTCAATTTGTCTTCCCGATAGGTTGATCCCGAACGCCGATCAGGAGCACCGCCGTCTTTACTTCTTCGTTTGGCTGGAACCGGTCGGGGCCGTTGTGCCGGCGTTGGAGCTCTTCTTTCCGCTTTTCGTGTCCGTCTTAGTGGCCGGGGCCGTCTGACTGAACGCAGATGATACATTCGCGGCCATGAACGCGATTGCAGCCAATATCGCTAGGGCTTGTTTCACGTCGTATCTCCTTCCCATGGTGCTCCCAGTGGATTGCAAATATCGTGATATTTGGCGGCCAGAACGTTGATGGAGATCAATCGACGTTTTAGCGGCCAAGAGAATTGAGTCGATTACTTCCGGCTATGGCACCTGGCTGACCTCTAGGCACGGCTCTGCCGACGTTCGTTTGTGGCCTTTAGCGAAGTAGCGACAGCTCTCATGAGGTAAGCTTGGTCGGACGCAGCGGAGAGATTCAGCGCGTGAGCGCGTCCCGCGATGACGGCGGCGTAGCCGCGGCCTTGCGCCTACAGCACCACATGCATCCCGGATTGCCTCGTGCCGCGGCTAGTTCGCCTTGACGATTTGCGCGATGGCTAGAAGATTATGAGGACGCACGCGAATGACGCCGCCGCTTGGGCTGTCGATATCTGCGATGAGGAACAGCGAAACGGAGACCACGACCGGCAAGACAAACAGGAGGAGCTCCCCTTGTCGGCGTTCGCCGTACCCCACCAGCAAGTTGCAGCAGATTGCCATGAGCGCCATCATTGCCCATGCCCCGACGGGTATTCGATTCCACCAGGCCGCCTGCGTATATCCCTGCGCGTTGAGGACGTCGTTCATGCCGGAAATCGCCAGCGCCGTCGTCGGTGTCGGCTGGCTCGCTGCTGCCAGCGCGACCAGAGCCCAAAGTTGGTCCTGCACCTGCACGGTCTGCTGGTCGATGCCGGCTTCATCGCTCTGCTCGTAGAAGGCAATGCGCAGCTCGAGATATCTTCTCAACATGGTGCGCGCGCGCACACGGCCGTCCGGGAGCAACAGATCGGCGCGCAGATATTCGGTGCCGATGGCATTTGCTTCCGCCTCCTCCAACGCCTTGCGCTGATCGTACCTGTTGACCGCCATCGAGAACGTAAATCCGATGATGAGAGCCAGCAGCGTCAGCGTAGCAGCCTGCACGGTGTTGAAATCGTGACGCTCGCCTTGCTTGAAGGAAACGGCGCGCTTGCGAAGGAAGTCGCCGGCGTAGGCGGCGACGGCTTGTGCAATCAGCGCAATCGCGAAGACGACGAAGGGGCTATCGAAATGAGCGGACATTGATGGCCATGAGGAGGCATGGCGCTATTGTGGGCACCGTCCGCGATGGACCGTTGATTTAGGTCAAGGTTCGGTTGTTCACTACGAGCGAATTGGCGACAGCTCTCCTGGGTCCGCTTGGTCGGGCATAGCGGATGAGATTTCGGCGCGTGACCGCGTCGCAATGACGGAGGCAGCCTTCGCCTTCATAACACCACATGCACATCGACCACCACGCGGTCGGCGTGGCGGGCGGCCGAGGCGACGAAGAGGTGCTGCATCAGCCAGCGATATTTCTCGTGGCCGGTCTCGAAACGCGGCGTGGTGCGGAAATAGATCCGGGCGGGATCGACCGGCTCGCCGCGCTTGAGCTTCTGCAGCAGCTCGACCGGCCCGAAGCGGATGCCGCGGTTCTCGACGTAGACGATCGCACCGTCCTCGGTCTCGAAGGCGTATTTGGCCTCGAGCTCGATCAGCTCGTTGGGCCGAATGATCTGGAAGTCGGCGCCGAAGGCGCAGACGTTGCCCCAAATGCCTGCGCCATCCAGACCCGGGCCCTTCACCTCGCCGCCCGTGATCGGGATGATCCGCCTGACGCCAGTGCCGATCTCGCCGGCGGAGGTGACTTGGCCGATCCGCGCGGTGATGGTGAAGACGTATTTCGTCTGCAGCACGGGTGTCATCAGCGGGCCATCATCTGTTGCGGCAACCAGGTGGCGAGCAGCGGAAAGGCGATCAGGATCACCAGCCGGATCAGGTCGGTGACGACGAAAGGCAGCACACCCTTGAAGATCGTGGAGAACGACACGTCCTTCACCACGCTCTTGATCACGAACACGTTCATGCCGACCGGCGGATGGATCAGGCCAAGCTCGACCGTCATCACGATGATGACGCCGAACCAGATCGGATCGAAGCCGAGATGCTGGATCACCGGGAAGATGATCGGCACGGTCAGGATGATCATCGCCATAGCATCCATCAGGCAGCCGAGGACGAGATACATCACCATGATCAGTGCCAGCACGCCGTATGGCCCGAGCCCTAAGCCGGTGAGGAACTCCGTCACCTTCTGCGGCGTCTGCGTCACCGTGAGGAAATAGCCGAAGATCAACGCGCCGATCAGCACCGTGAACACGGCGGCCGCGGTGCGGGTCGCCTGCAGCAGCGAGGCCAGGATCTTGTCCTTGTCGAGCCTCCCGGTGACGACGCCGATGATGAACGCGCCGGTGGCGCCGACGCCGCCGGCTTCGGTCGGCGTGAAGCGCGG
This sequence comes from Bradyrhizobium sp. SZCCHNS1022, assembly GCF_032484835.1. Classification (NCBI taxonomy): domain Bacteria; kingdom Pseudomonadati; phylum Pseudomonadota; class Alphaproteobacteria; order Hyphomicrobiales; family Nitrobacteraceae; genus Bradyrhizobium; species Bradyrhizobium sp. SZCCHNS1022. The sequence goes on from NZ_JAUETT010000001.1 coordinate 5,647, forward strand.
CAGGAACGGCAGGCCATAGAGGCCGCCGATGACGAACAGGAACAACAGCACCGGCGCCCAGATGTCGCGCAAACCCTGGAAGCGCTTGCGCCAGGGCAGCGACTCGCCCTTGGGCAGAAAGCCGGGCATGACGCGACCGATCACCGCGATCGTGATCATATACATGCTCATCGCGAGCAGGCCCGGAATGATGCCGGCGATGAACAGCTTGCCGATGTCCTGCTCGGTAATGATGCCGTAGACCGCCAGCACCGTCGACGGCGGCAGCATCGCGCCCAAGGTGCCGCCGGCCGCGATCACGCCGGTGGCGAAGGATTGCGGATAGCCGAAGCGGCGCATTTCCGGATAGGCGACCGCGGAGAAGGTGGCGGCGGTCGCGACCGACGAGCCGCAGATCGCGGCAAAGCCGCCGCAGGCGGCCACGGTGGCGATGCCGAGCCCGCCGCGCATGTGCCCGACGAAGCCGTTGGCGGCACGGAACAGCTCGCGGCTCATGCCGGAATTGGAGACGAAGGTCCCCATCAGCAGGAACATCGGGATCACACCGAAGGTGTAATCCGTCACCGTGCGCATCGAGGTCTGGCCGACCAGCTTGAGCGCGGCGGGACCTGAAACGAGATAACCGAAGCCGGAGACGCCGACGAGCCCCATCGCCATGCCCACCGGCACGCGCAACAGCATCAGCGCAAACAGCGATACGAAGCCGATGAGGGCGACCGCATCCGTGCTCATCAAGACTTACTCCGTCACCTTGACCTTGGGGTCATGGATGTCCTCGGGATGGAAGATCAGCCGATAGGTCCTGATCGCGATCAGCAGCACCGCCGAGACGTCGCCGATCCAGGCGATCGCGAAGAACGGCCAGGTCGGCATGTGCAGGTCGAAGGTCAGCACGTTGTCCTGATAGGTGCCGCGCACCTTGTCGAACAGCGTATAGGTCTGCACCGTCACCACGAACAGCAGCACGAGGGTCGCAAAGATGTCGATCCAGCGCTGATAGCGCGGCCCGACATTGCCCCAGACCAGATCCACCGTGATGTGCGTGCCGCGATACGAGGTCGCAGCAATGCCCCAGAAGATGAGGATGCCGAGCAGCATGCGCCCGATATCGAACGAGTCCGGGATCGAGTAGTTCAAGGTGTTGCGCAGCAGCACCGACAGGAAGATGTCGAGCGCGACGATGCCGACGAAGAACGCGGCGATCCACTCGATCCCGTCGATGATCCGGTCCATCACAGCGCGATTCATGACATCTCTATCCGTGCGTCAGGCATGCACCGTCCTTAGAAGTTCGTTCGCGAGCTGTTGCGTAGCAAGCGGATGGCCCCTGTCTTTCCGCTCCCGTCCGCCGCAGCTCGAAAGAGGAAAGGCGGATGCGGGAGGTTCGATCGTCTCGGGCCTCATGGTTCGAGACGCGCCGCGAGCGGCGCTCCTCACCATGAGGATCTTAGATTCGCCCGGAACTCGGCCCTCGTCCTGAGGAGCCCGCCGGAGGCGGGCGTCTCGAAGGACGGATGATCTGGGACCTGCGTGCTCTATTGCGCCAGCGCGTTGTACTTGGCGAGCGAGGCCTTCAGCTCGGCCATGGCCGCATCGGCATCGACGCCGGTCTTCTTGACGCCGTCGGCCCAGGTCTTGAACAGCGGCTCGGAGGCCTTCTTCCACAGCGCGGTCTGCTCGGGCGTCAGCTTGTAGACCTCCTGACCGGACTCGGCCTTGATCTTGTCGACGCCGGCGTCCTCGAACTGTCCCCAATGCGCGCCGACCTTGCCGGCCATCTCGGTGGTACAGTTGTCGTCGATCGCCTTCTTCTGGCGGTCCGACATCTGGTTGTATTTGTCCTTGTTCATGACAAACACGAAGGTCGTGACGTACATCGGCGCGTCGATGTGATACTTGGTGACCTTGTCGACGCCGAACAGCACCAGCGAACCTGCGGGGAAGAAGACGCCATCGGCGACGCCTCGCTCGATGATGTCGCGCACCTCGGGCGCCGAGGACTGCACATTGGTCCCGCCGAGCTGGGTGACGAAGTTCGCGATCGTCGCGTCCGCCGGGCGGATCTTCATGCCCTTGATGTCCTCGGGCACCAAGACCTTCTTGGTCCTTGTGTGCAGCGACGACGGGGTATGGACGAAGGCGAGACAGTATTTGACGTCCTTCATCTCCTTCTCGGCATATTTGCGGTACCACGCATCCAGCCCTTCGGAGCCGCCCTTGGCGTCCGAGACCAGGAACGGCAGTTCGCCGGCGCCGACGATCGGGAAACGGCCAGGCTGATAGCCGGGATTGACGTAAGTGACGTCGGCGATGCCGTCGCGCGCCATGTCATAATGGTCGAAGGCCTTGCCGAGCTGCTGGGCCGGAAACACCTTGGACTTGATGGTGCCGCCGGAGGCCTTTTCGACCGCCGCAGCCCAGTCTTCCAGCGATTTCTGCAGCGGATGGGAGGCCGGAACCCAGTGCGAAATCTTCAGATCGAACGTCTTTTCCTGCCCGAACGCGGGCGTCACGGCGGCAGCAAGCCACAACGCCAAAAGCGCCTTCCTCATCGAGATCGTCTCCTCATGCCGGGCCTTCGAGGGCCCTTTGGTTCATTGTTATATGATATAAACATCAATGCAAGCGCCGCGGCATCGCGCGCGACTGCCCGGCGAGGCCAAGCTATAGCATCGCCAGATGCAGGGAATGCGAAGAAAGTTGCAGGCGCAACCGCGCGCTCTGAACGCACCGTTGGCGGCGGACAACCCAAAGTATCAAGCGGAAGACGGCGTGACGCAAAAGCCGTTTAAAACTTTGTAGGCGGTGCAAACCGCGCACAGCTGGCGTTCAATGCGGGCAACCGACAGAGCCGGGGAAGACGCATATGAGTTTCGAGGCGATCCCGCCGGGATTCGAACCGCATTTCCGCAAGAGCCCGTTCACCGATCCTTGGGAGCCGCTCTACGCGCGCAAGACGGAGAAGGCCGTCATCCTGGGACTCAGGCTTGCCACACCGCACACCAACGCGCGCGGCCTGATTCATGGCGGGCTGATCGCGTCGCTCGCCGATAATGCGATGGGCTATAGCTGCGCCCAGGCGCTCGGATGGGAGGTGTCGCTGGTGACGATCAATCTTGCGGTCGACTATGTCGGCAGCGCGCAGACCGGGCAATGGCTGGCGGTGGAGAGCGACGTGATCAAGACCGGCCAGACCATCTGCTTCGCGCAGAGCCTGATCAAGGCGGATGAGACCATAATCGCGCGTGCGAACGGCAGCTTCCGCGTGGTGCCGAAGAGGGTGTGAGAGGTTCAGCCGAAGCGCCAGTCGCAGGTTTCGGTGACGAGATCGATGAAGGCGCGCACTTTCGCCGACAACAGCCGCGAGGTCGGATAGACGATGTGGATCGGCAGCTTGGGCTGTTCGAACTTCGCCAGCACGATTCGAAGCCGGCCGCGCCGGATCGCATCTGCCGCCTGATAGGCCAGCACGCGCGTCAACCCACCGCCGGCTTCCGCATATTGGACCGCCACGTCGGCATTGTTGGTGACGAAGCGCGGCACGGTCGGCACGCGCAACTGGTGACCATCTTTCACGAAGCGCCAATCCGACGCAGGCCCGAACTGGATCGTCTGGTGTTCAGCCAGCGCCTCCGGCGACCGCGGCTCGCCGCGCGCTTTCAGATAGGCGGGCGAGCCGACGACGATCCGGCGCATCTCTCCCACGTGGCGGGCGACCAGCGAGGAATCCGGCAGCTGGCCGATGCGGACCGCAAGGTCGACGCCGTCCTCGACCAGGTTGACGACGCGATCCTCCAGCCGCAACTCACCCGCGACCTCGCGATAGCGCTTGAGATAAGCGCTCATCACCGGGCCGACGTGAAGCCGGCCGAAACCGACCGGGGCTGACACCACCAGCCGCCCGCTCGGCTTCTGGCGCTCGCCTTCGGCCGCAAGCTCCGCCTCTTCGATATCGGCAAGAATGCGCCGGGCGCGTTCCAGGTAGCGGCGGCCGGCATCGGTCAGCGCCACCGAGCGCGTGGTCCGCTGCATCAGCCGCGCGCCGAGATGCTTTTCGAGCGCTGCCACCAGCCGTGTCACCGCCGACGGCGAAAGCCGGAGTTTTCGCGCCGCCGGCGCAAAGCCCTGAAGCTCGGCCACGGTGACGAAGGCCTGCATGGCGTCGATCCGGTCCATGCGGATTATTGCATATCCGGCAACGATGAAGTGTCAAGCGGATGGATTGTTTCAGAGGACTGCGCCGACCATTTTCCGAAGGGAGGCGGGCCGGACGACCGGTCCGGTCAAGGAGCAACTCCAATGACGGATACCCTGATCTATCCGAGTGACGTGGCCTTCTCACCGGCGGTGAAGGCGATCCAGACGCGAAAGGGCTCGCGCGAGACCTATGCGCATGTCGAGCAGGGCCGCGGCTGGCGCACCGCGATCGATCCCGATCTGGCCGCGTTCCTCGCCGAAACCACGAGCTTCTATCTTTCGACCGCCTCGGCGGACGGCCAGCCCTCAATTCAGCATCGCGGCGGGCCGAAGGGCTTCCTCAAGGTGCTCGATGCGCGCACGCTCGGCTTTGCCGACTACAGCGGCAACCGGCAATACATCACGCAGGGCAACCTGTCGGAAAACCCCAAGGCGCACATCTTCATCATGGACTACGCGCACCGAAGGCGCGTGAAGATCTGGGGCGAGGCGCGCGCGATCGAGGACGATCCGGCGCTGGTCCGCAGCCTCATGCCACAGGGCTACAAGGCGCGGTCGGAACAGGCGATCCTGTTCACGATATCGGCATGGGACACCAATTGCCCGCAGCACATTCCACAAAAATTCGACGCGGCCGATGTCGCGGCAGCACTGGCCGCTCGCGACGCCCGTATCGCAGAGCTCGAGGCCGAGCTGACCCGATTGAAGGGCCAGCCGGCGACGACGTTTTGATCAGGCCGCTTCCGCCGCCGTGCGCCACGCAAACTCCGGATAGTACTGCGCCATCATCCGCTCGACATAGGCTGCGAGGTTGGCGAAGCCTTCGGTGCGCCGGCGCAGCTCCGATTCGAAGTACGGCGTCAGCAGGCCGGCCAGCATTGCAAATGCGGTTGCATCGGTGCCGCACGGCCTGTCGCCCAGCAGATAGGGCTTGTCGCCGAGTTGAACCGACAGCGCACGCACCGAGCGCGCGGCGAGCTCGACATCATCGCCGGGCGCATGGCGGCCGAGCCCCGAGATCAGGTAGTTCTCGGCAACCCGGAATTGCGCGTCCTCGCGCAGCCGCTCGCGCCTGTCGTCGGGCGCGCCGTCGAAGAAATGCGACGGCCCCTTGGCGAAGTTCACCGGATCGACCCAGCGCGCGCCGACCAGCCCGAAATAGATATGGTGCTCGAGCATGCGCTCGAACGCCCAGGCCTGCGCACGGGCCGCCGTATCGTAGCCGTCATCGAAGTCGATCGCGTATTTGCGCTCGAGATGGGCGCGGATGAAGGTCGAATCCGCGATCAGTTCGCCGTCGTCCTCGATGAACGGCAACTGTCCCTTCGGCGAGGACGGCGGCATCGCCCGCTGCTTGCGATAGGCGAGGCCCGCCATCTTCAACTGCACCTCCGTCTTGGTGACGAAGGGGCTGATCTCCGGCAGGCTGAAGCCTGCGCCCAAGCCAAACAGCGTGATCATCGAAGCGCTCCCGATTTCTTCAACAGCCGCCGAACGCTATCGAGACCCTGCTGCCACCATGGTGTCAGCAGCGGCTGTAGCGCCGTCCAAAGTCCCAGGCCATAAGCCATCATCATCGATATCACCCCTTCAATTGCAGCATGAGCTCGGTATAAAACCCAGCTGCTGCCAACATGCTGTCAGCATCAGGGAGCCTGCGCAGGACGAGCCATGAGACGCGCCGACCGGCTGTTTCAGATCATTCAAGTGCTGCGACGATCGCGAAACCCGCTGACCGCGGACGCGATCGCGGCCGAACTGGAGACATCGAAACGCACCATCTATCGCGACATCGCAACCCTGATCGGCCAGCGTGTGCCGATCCGCGGCGAAGCGGGGATGGGCTATATTCTTGAGAAGGGTTTCGACCTGCCGCCCTTGATGCTGACGCCGGACGAGATCGAGGCGGCCGTGCTCGGTGCACAATGGGTGATCGGACATGCCGACCCGGTGCTGGCGCGCGCCGCCGAGGACCTGATGGCCAAGATCGCGGACACCGTGCCGGAGCGGCTGCGGCCGTTCGTGCTGGAACCCGCAAGCCGCGCGCGGCCACCCTGGGCCCGCGAGCCCGACCGCATCGACATGGCGCGCACGCGCACCCAGATTCACGAGGGCAAGAAGATCGCGCTGCGCTATTGTGACGAGCAGGGCCGCCACAGCGAGCGCACGATCTGGCCGATCGCGATCGGCTATCACGAGGCGGTGCGCATTCTCGCCGCCTGGTGCGAGTTGCGGCGCGACTTCCGCAGCTTCCGGACCGACCGGGTGGTCGAGGCGGATTATCTCGACCAGAGATACCCTGAAAGACGCGAGGCGTTGCGCGCGAAATGGCGGCGCAGCCTGGTCTGGGAGGCACCAAAGGATGTCTGACCTGCAAGCTTCCACGGCGAGCCCGTGCCAGGCCTGCGGCGCCTGCTGCGCCTATTCGGAGAACTGGCCGCGCTTCACGATCGAGGAGGATGCTGCGCTGGATCTGATTCCGGCGGCGTTCGTCAACGCGCGGCTGTCGGGCATGCGCTGTGACGGCAATCGCTGCGCGGCGCTGCAGGGGACGATCGGCGAAGCCACCGCCTGCGGCATCTATGCGTTGCGGCCGGAGGTGTGCCGCACCTGCATGCCCGGCGATCCCGAATGCAACATGGCGCGCCGAAAATACGGCCTGTCGAAGCTCTGATCACGCACCGGCTCGCCCAGCCGGAACCGTTCACCGAGGTCTTGCGCAGGAAGGGCTCACGTGACGTGGGCTGGCCGATCAGCCTGCGGCCGGCGCCAGATCATCGTCGAGATCGTCATCCAGGGGAGCGAGGACCGAGAGAGGCTTGGTCGAGAGCGAGATCGGCTTGCGACCGCCCGAGGCGGCGCCCGCGCGCAAACCCTTGCTGTCGCGCGATTGGGCGTAGAGCACGCCGCCGACCCTTCCGCCACATTGCAGCAGGTCGCGCTCGCTGCAGCTTGCGGCGATCGCGAGGGCCAGCGAATGCAGATGGCTTCGCCGGTAGCAGAACAGCGCCAGCATCGCCCTTACGTCACCTGACACGCTGTCGACCAGTGCCGGCAGGCCGTTCTCATTGGCGCGATACATCTCGCCCAGCAGTTCCTCGCCGACCGGGCAGGACTCGTCAAACGCGTCGCGGTTTGGAAACATCGGTCGATCCCCTCATGCGCAGATTGCATGGGAATCGCTAACGAAGGATTAACCACGATGGCCAGTAGTTGTACGGAGACCATTGACACAGCGTCGATCGCTGCGCGGCGACCCGTTTATGAGCCGGATCAGCCGTTCGCAGCCATGAAAATCGACAGTCCGAACCCGGTCAGGTGATGCAACGCCTGATCGACCCCGATCAGGGTCCAAAACCAGGGATGCTCCAGCGTCATACCGAAATGGGACGAACAGATGCCCTTGGCGCGATCGATGGTGATGTGGATGACGAAGTCGACGAAGGCGACGAACCAGAATCTTGGCGCAACGATCAGGATGAGAGCCAGTGCGACGGCAAGGTGGATCAGGCAGTGCACCAGGAGCGGCAGAGCCCAGCCCTTTCTCTGATCCTTGCCGTGGGCCATCCAGGCGTTCTGCAGGACGAAATCGCCGATGATGTGCTTGAAGGTGAGCAGCAGCATCCAGCCGAGCAGCGCACCGAGCGGAACCGACGACGACAAAGAGGGAAAAGACAAAGCTGACGCTCTCGCTACGACTCACCTTGGACGCACCGGGAACGGGAGGCGTTCAGCGGCATCGGTTCGAAGGCCGGCCAGTTCGACGCGTGTGCTGCATTTATGACATCTCTGATGCAAATTTGCACGAAAAAGGGAACTCAGCAGCCGACCTCGCTGCACCGGCCCGTCCATAGGGTAAATTTGTGCATCGCACGATCAGAAGACGGTCCGCGTGCTCGCTCTCTAGAAAATTGGTCTCGCCATCTGGAGGATTGCGAAATTGGATACTGCCGGAATACGCCAGCCCCGGACTGCGACCTCGTCGCAGCTTCATTCGGCGGCCTTAGCGCCGGGATGGTCTGCGAGAGTCCGCGCCCGGATCTGGGCGATGGTGCGCTTGAGCGAGGCCTGACGGGGATCGGGCATCGCCGCCGCCCGCGCTTCCGCGATCGCCTCGGCGAGATCGGCAAGCGGCAACCCGCCATCGAAGGTCGGCTTGGCCAGCCCTCCGACGATTGCGTGCCAATCGGCGAGGCCCTGCCAGTAGGCGTCGCCCTGCCCCTGGATCATGGTCGCAGTTTCAACGACCGCGGCGGCCGAGGCTGGCTGCTTATCCAAGCAGCGGGCAATCATGTGGAGCCAGCGCTCGACCCAAATCCGCTCCTCGGCGTATCGCACCGACTGCAGTCGCCACCGCTTGAGCCCGGCGAAAAGCTTCAACCGGCCGACTGCCCGTTTGGAGGCGGTCGAAAAGCGGACCGATACGCGCCTCCGGCGCAACCAGCCGATCTTCTCGAACGTGCTCATCAGCGAATCCGCGGCGAACTTCGGCAGCACGCCGACCAATTCGTCGAGTCGAAACCGCCGCACCTCTGCGGCGGCGTGAGCTCGGGCCGCATGGCCCGTTTCCATTGCCGTCAGCTTGAGCTGCGCGATCCGGATCAAATCCTCATAGGCCATCCGCAGCGCGAGCAGGCGCGCGATCTCGCACAGCAGAGCCGCATCGACATGCGGCCGACCGATGAAGCGCTTGACGCGATCGACATAGAGCTGGGCATAGCTCGGCCCCTGATAGTCGATCAGCAGATGAACGCCTTCCGCGACGATGGCCGCCGCAGCCTCGGGCAGATTCTCGGGCAGGAATGGTACGGGCGCATCGTCATCGCCGAGAACATCGGCAAGCAGGTAACGCAGTGAGGAGAGAATGCTCGTCACAGCCGCACCAGCCTCCCGATCAGGCCGACTTCACGGTCACAGCGGCCGCGGCGGTCTGCTGGGCCAAGCGTCGCTCCAGGGTTTCGATGTTCTGGAACAATCGCGCGCTCGCGAGCCGCAGGAAATAGAAGGCGAAGGCGGGGTTCTGCACGTAGAGCTGCTCGACCTGGTCATAGCTGACCGAGAGGATCAAGCCGTCCTCGTCGCATTCCAGCGTCTGTGTCCGCGTGTTGGAGGGCGAGATCATGCCGAACTCGCCGACGATGGCGCCAACCGGCAGCACGATGCCGGATTCGACCAGGCGAAAGCGGCCACTGACGATGTAATACATGCTGTCCGCCTTCTCGTCCTTGTAGAACAACACTTCGCCGGCGGTGCATTTCCGCTCGGTCATGAACGGCTTGAGCCATTCCATCGACAGATCGCTGTTGACCGACCGCTTCACGTCACGAACCAGCTGCAGCATCTGATGCAGGCGGTAGCTGTTCAACGGCAGCAGCACGCCGTGAAGCGCCAAGACCGCATAGTTGTGGGTCGGAATAGCGGTCGCGATCAAAACGACATTGGTCAGGATCGCAAAGACCCGTAGCGGGATCATCGTCCGCATCGAGAGCGTCGCAACCACGAAGATCGACGCAAACAGGCTGCCGGCGGCGCCTGCGTGCTGTACGAGGTGTGAGGTATCCATTCGGATCAACCAGACTTTCTGGATCCACGGCGGAGGCGGAGCCGTACCAGCGTTTCCGCCCCCATCTCAATATGTCAGCCAGGACTCGTGATATACGGCGAAAAAGCGACGTTTTAACCGGCTTCCGGCGGTTTGCGGTGAAATTCCGCTCCGCAGGGCGCCCGATAGCGGACATAGGGCGCGTCGTTGACGCGGCTTACCCTGACAGGCACCTTGGCCTGCCATTATCCGTAAACACCCCAGGCGGGATTTTCATCGCGACAGGCCCCCATTTTCGATGTCCAAACCGTTGCATTTTCCCGCTTTGGCGGCGTTCATGGCCGCCACGGCCGGTCGTCAGGCGACGAGGGCGAGCTATGCGGCGGTCGTCATCGGCGTTGCCGCCATGGTCCTGCTCACGGTGGATGCGGTATATGACGCCGCGCCGCGTTCCATCTGCGGCGTGCTCTGGGCTTGCCTCGCCTTCTTTGTCTTCGAATGGGGGGTGAGAGTTCACGCGGCGCTGCAGTCCCGCTACGCGCTCGCCTATCTCTGCTCCGAGCCTGGCGTGCTTGACAGCGCCTCGGCCTTGGCCGTGCCGGTCACGCTCCTGTTCGGCGTCGACCAGCGGTCCGCCTGGGTCTTGGCCATGGTTTGGATGATGAAGATCATCCCAGCTATTCCGGGATTGCAGCAGCTGAGCAGGGTGCTGGTAGTGGAAGCGAGACCCCTGCTGAGCGTCCTCGCCCTGTTCCTCCTGGTCCTGTTTCTGGGCTCCGTCGCCGAATACATGCTGGAGCACGAGGCACAGCCGGCCACCTTCGGCAGCGTGCCGCAAAGCTTGTGGTGGGCGGTGGCCACCCTCACCACCACGGGCTATGGCGACGTCGTACCGGTCACGCCGCTCGGACGGGTGATCGCAGCCATGGTGATGATCTCGGGTCTCGGCGTGTTCGGACTATGGACCGGTATTCTCGCCACCGGCTTTGCCGCCGAGACCAAGCGGGACAACTTCCTCAAGACCTGGGAATCCGTCGGCAAGGTTCCGTTCTTTGCGACGCTCGGCCCCTCCGCGATCGCTGACGTGACTCACATGTTACGCACGATCGACCTGCCGGCGCGGACCATGGTGATCCGCAAGGGTCAACCGGGCGACTGCATGTACTTCATCGCCACCGGCGAGGTGGAAGTCGACCTGCCCGGTAAAAAGGTACGGCTCGGTGAAGGCGCCTTTTTCGGCGAGATGGCGTTGCTCGGCAACAATCTGCGGTCGGCCAACATCTCGACGACCAAGCTGTCCAAGCTCCTGGTGCTCGACCTCGTCGATTTCCGGCTGCTGATGGCCCGCCATCCCGATCTTGTTCAGAGCATCGACGCCGAGGCCAAACGGCGCGCATTGGAGAATACGACATGACGAATGCACAGGCCGACCAGGCCGCCGCAGAGACGAGCACCCCGCCGCTGCTGTCCATCGAGGGCGCCCGCGCGACCATCCGCCTCAACCGGCCGCGGCACCTGAACCGGCTGCAACGCGAGGACCTCGAGGCGCTGCTTGCGCTATTCGATCGCATCGAAGCCGACGCGGCCATCAGGGTGCTGGTGCTGACCGGCACCGGCCGTGCGTTCAGCGCGGGCTATGACCTCGGCTCGATCGCCCAGCGTGCCGAGAGCACCGAGCAGGACAACCCCGGCGCCAATTTCGAGGTCGTGGTCAACCGGCTCGAAGACCTGGCGCTTCCCACCATCTGCCGACTCAATGGCGGCGTCTATGGCGGCTCGACCGATCTCGCCCTCGCCTGCGATTTCCGGATCGGGATCGATACGGCTGAAATGTTCATGCCGGCCGCGCGGCTCGGGCTGCACTACTATCCGAGCGGGATCAGGCGTTACGTCTCGCGGCTGGGAGCCGACAATGCGAAGCGTTTGTTCCTCACGGCGGAGAAGATCGATGCCCAGGAGATGCTGCGCATCGGCTATCTCACGACCATGGTGCCGGCCGAGACGCTCGATGCTGCAGTCGACCGGCTCGCCAGCCAGCTTGCCGGCAATGCACCGGTCGCGATGGCCGGCATGAAGCGCGCGATCAACGAATTCGCCCGTGGCTGCCTTGACCAGGAGGCCGCCGCACAGCGGCACCGCGATAGCATGTCTGGCGCGGAGATCCGGGAAGGGATCAAGGCCTTTGCAGAGAAACGCCCGCCGAGATTTTGAACAGGCATACAAGTTGAGCAGTATACAAAGACGAGCAGATTGGGCGGTCGGCGGCGCGCATTTTAGTTAGATACGCCGCATCCCGCACCGGTTGCTAACAGCATGTGTAGCTTAGCTGTAGTTTATCATTGACAGCCATCCGTCGGCGGCTAGCTTGACCGTGGGCGGAGATCTGCAGCATGGACGGGACTGATGCATATTGGGGACGCCGCGCGCTCGACTTTGTCGACGCCCTCGAGAAGTCGACGACGAGCGCAAGCGTCATCTCCCAGTTCGAAAGACTCATCGGCGAGATCGGGTTCTATGCCTACATCATCGCCGGCATACCGACCTCGAGCCAATCGCTCGATCAACTGACGCTGGCCAATGGTTGGCCGGAGGGATGGTTCGAGTTCTACACGCGCCAAAACCTCCATATCGCCGATCCGATCCCGCGCCACTGTCTGGCGACCCTGAACCCCTTCCTGTGGTCGGAAGCGCCGTATGATTGCGAGCGAGATCGTTCGGCACATGAGGTGATGATGCGGGCGCGGGACTTCGGCCTTCACCAGGGCTTCTGCATCCCGATTCATTACGACGATGCCGTCGGGGCGATCAGCCTGGCCGGCGAGCAACCGCATCTCGACGCCGAGAGCAAGAGTGCGGTGCATCTGATTAGCATCTTCACTTACGGCCGCTTGCGCGCGTTGGCGCGTCCATCGGTCGCCAAACCGGGCCGGCGACTGTCCGAGATCGAGGCCGAGGTCCTCCGCTGGGCGGCCCGAGGCAAGACTGCTTGGGAGACGGCACGAATACTCGGCCTCTCCGAACGCAACGTGCGCTGGCATCTCGAAGAGGCGCAGCGCAAGCTGATGACCAACAACAAGACCGCGACCGTCGCGACGGCGCTCGTTAACGGAGAGATCATCCTCTAATTGTGTCAATGAAGAGGTGATGTGCTGGCGTTTCTACCAGTAGAAGATCTCGATCACTTGGGCATGCTCAAGCTTGATAAACTATTCAAGCGGGAGCTGCGATGCCTGAGATCCACGTCGTTCGAAAGGATAACAGACACCTCTACGAGTCCTACTTCGACCCGTACTTCCGGCTGCGCCATGACATCTACGTCAAGCAGCGCAAATGGATGGCGTTGGACCGGCCGGATGGGCGAGAAATAGACCAGTTCGACACCGAGGATTCGGTCTACTTGTTCTGCCTCGATCAGGGACAACTGATCGGCGCGATGCGAGCGGTACCGACTTTGCTGCCGACCTTGATGAGCGAGATATTCCCGTATCTCAACATTCGCGGGCCCATCCACCGCCCCGACATCTACGAACTGTCGCGCATCTTCGTCATTCCGGAGCGGCGCGGCGAACATGCTGGACCACGGATCGACATGCTGCTGCTCACCGCGATCATGGAATACGGCATTTCGATCGGCCTGAGCGGTTTCTCCATCGTGCTGGAGAGCTGGTGGCTGCCGCGCTTCGAGCGCTGCGGCTGGAAGGCTCGCCCGCTGGGGCTACCGCGCATGATCGACGGGATGTCGGTGCTGGCGGTGCTTGTCGATTGCGATGAAGCAACTTGGAAATCGCTGTGCCAGCAGATCGGCCTCAACCGGCCGACGCTGACGTGGCAAGGTCTCGATGACCTCAGTCGTCAGGCTCTGCCGGATATTTTTCTTCCTCTTCCACCAGCCATTCAGCCATCGCGATGAGTTGCTTGCGATGCCGCTTCAGACGCAGCTTGTGGAACGATTTCAGGAGACGATGGCCGAGCACCGTCGTCTCGTCCAGTTCCAGAGCTGCGCGCTCAGGCGACATCTGCGTGGGATCCATCGCTGACTTTTTGAGGGTTTGAGCCGTGACCGAAGCTTCACTCGAGAAGATCATTGAGCGTCTGCAATTTTGCATCGTCGACGCCCGAGCCATGCAACTCAAGATGTTGGAACGGGTTTTGTCAATATCGCTGCTGGAGGCTCACGAACTCAAGGAGAGCTTGGGCAAGCACCGCAATGGAAGCCTTTGCCACTAACGGGCGAATTTGAACTTCCGATCAATTTTTCCGCGCACGCGTCATCGGAACTTCAAATTCAAGTCCCTCATGAGACGCCCTCATTAAAGGCAATGACTTGCAGGGAGTCGCAGGTGCAATGATCTGCCGGCGCGCTTCGGTTCCGAAATTCGCCGGCACGCCCCATGGGCCGACGCCGGATTGAGGGCGCGCCTGGCGCAATGCGGTAAACGAGGCCGTTGATCGTCGAAGACGTCGTTAGTCATCTAAGAAGCGAACAGCCTCGGAGATGGCGGCGCGGCTGGTGCGGTATGAATTCGCCTTGTGGTCGCGGTCGGGATAACCGAACGAAATGCCGCAAACCACTTTGCGGTCTTCGTCCAGGCCGAAATGCTCCCGGACCACGTCGGAATGAAAGGCGAGCGCCGCCTGCGGGACAGTCGCCACGCCGAGCGCCTGTGCCGCCAGCATGAAGCTCGTGACATAGCCGCCGCAGTCGACCGCACCATAGACCCCCAGCGCCTCGTCGGTGTGGATGATCGCAACATGCGGCGCGCCGAAGAAATTGTAGTTCTCCAGCGCCTGCTTCGCATAGCCGGCCTTGTCGCCGCGCGCGATGCCGACCGCATTATAGAGCTGAAAACCGCTCTCTCGCCGCCGCTCCAGATAGACCCCCCTGTATTCGCGCGGAAACTCGAAATCTCCGACTGTAGGCCTGCCGCTCGAGGCCGCAGCGTACATGGCCTGCCGGAACTTGTCGGTCGCCTTGCCCGAGGTGATTTCGACGCGCCAGGGCTGGCTGTTGCACCAGGAGGCGGTGGTTTGCGCGGCCGACAAAATGCGTTCGATGGTCGCGCGCGGCACCGCATCGCGCCGAAAGCTGCGGCACGAGAAGCGCGCACGCATCAAGGATTCGAGCGTGGTGATGGCGTCTTGTTCGGGTTTGGCGGCGATCGTCATGCAGAACCTTTCCTGACCGATGGCACGGCTGCTCGAAACTCAATATTATTCCGAGGCCGCGGCGTCGCCATGAAAATAGCGGCGCCATTTTGCACCGAACACCGGCACCGAATCTAGCGTCGCCCCTTCGTCGGCACCTTGTTGAACGGGACGTCCTTGTCGACCCGGATATCGCCCGGCAGTCCGAGCACGCGCTCGGCGATGATGTTGCGCAGGATCTCATCGGTGCCGCCCGCGATCCGCATCGATGGCGACGTGAGCAGCATCTGCTGGAACTGCCCATGCGTCGT
This sequence comes from Bradyrhizobium sp. SZCCHNS1022, assembly GCF_032484835.1. NCBI lineage: Bacteria > Pseudomonadati > Pseudomonadota > Alphaproteobacteria > Hyphomicrobiales > Nitrobacteraceae > Bradyrhizobium > Bradyrhizobium sp. SZCCHNS1022. The sequence continues at coordinate 20,842 of NZ_JAUETT010000001.1, forward strand.
CGCTTCGTCGGTGCCTGTGAGAACGCCGGCTGCGCCTTCGAGGTCCATTGCGTAGGCCGCGATGTCCTGCAGCATGGTGCCGGCCACCAGTTTGCCGATCGAATTCTCCGGCCCAGGCCGTTCGCCCTTCGAAAGCGCCGACATGGTGCGGTAGCTGGTGTATTTCAGTCCACTCGCCTTCACCGCCCATGAGGCAAGCTTGCTGCGCACTGCGCGGTCGTCGATCGCAAGTCCGGTCTCGGTCATCAGGTTGGCGCAGAACGCGAACATCTCCGGGAAGCCCGTCGCGAGCCGGGCGCCGATAGACATTCGCTCGTTCATCAACGTCGTGAGCGACACGTTCCAGCCGTCGCCGATGGCGCCAAGCCGCTGACTGTCCGGGATCACCACATCCGTGAAATAGACCTCATTGAATTCCTGCATGGCATTGGCCTGCCTGATCGGACGGACTTCGACGCCTTTGCTCTTCATGTCGAGGAAGAACATCGTCAGCCCCTTGTGCTTGGGCACGTTGGGATCGGTGCGCGTGATCAGGAGGCCGTAATCGGAATAATGCGCGCCGGAGGTCCAGATCTTCTGGCCGTTGATCACCCATTCGTCTCCGCGCCGCTCCGCACGGGTGCGAAGGCCCGCGACGTCGGAGCCGGCAGCGGGCTCGGAAAACAGCTGGCACCAGATCTCCTCGCCCGAGGCGAGCTTCGGCAGATAGCGGCGTTTATCGGCCTCGCTGCCATAGGCCATCACGGTCGGGCCGCACATCCCCTCGCCGATCTGGAACGGCTGCGTCAGCTTGCCGTAGACACCTTCTTCCTGCTGCCAGATCACACGCTCGATCGGCGAAGCGCCGCGGCCGCCATACTCCTTCGGCCAGTGCAGACAGGCCCAGCCCCCCTCGAACTTCTTCTTCTGCCAGTGCTTGCCGACCTCGACGATATCGGCGTGCTTGAGGCGGATGCGCCCAAGCGACGAACTGGCAAGCTCCGCCTCGAGCTCCTTCGGCGCGTTGGCCGCGATCCAGCTCCGCGCCTCGGCGCGGAACGCGGCTTCTTCTGGGGTGTCATCGAAGTTCATCATCCCATCCTTCCCGGCACCGTCATTCCGGGGCGCGTCGCAGACGCGAACCCGGAATCTCGATATAATAAGCTCTAGATTCCGGGTTCGGTCGCTGTGCGACCGCCCCGGAATGACCCGTTAGTTCCGTCCCTTGGTCGGGACCTGATTGAACGGCAGATCCTTGTCGACCCTGATGTCGCCGGGCAGACCGAGCACGCGCTCGGCGATGATGTTGCGCATGATCTCATCGGTGCCGCCCTCGACGCGGGTGCCCGGCGCACGCAAGAGCATCGCCTGGAATTTGCCGGCGAGCTCGGCTTCGGGTCCGCTCAGCACGCCCGCCGCCCCCTGCAGATCGAGCGCGAAGGTCGCAATGTCCTGAACCATGGAGGCGGCGACCAGCTTGCCGATCGAATTCTCCGGGCCTGGCCGCTCGCCCTTCGAGAGCGCCGAGATCGCGCGGAAGCTGGTGTATTTCAGGCCGCTCGCTTTGACGGCCCAAGTCGCGAGCTTGGATCGCACGTTGCGATCCTCGATCGCCAGCTGATCATCGAGCCTCAGATTGGAGCAGAACTCGAACAGTTCCGGAAAGCCGGTGGCAACGCCGGCGCCGATCGACATACGCTCGTTCATCAAAGTGGTCAGCGCGACGTTCCAGCCGTCATCGACCGCACCGAGCCGCTGCGAATCCGGGATCACCACGTCGGTGAAATAGACCTCGTTGAAATCCGAGTGCCCGCTTGCCTGCTTGATCGGGCGCACCTCCACGCCCTTGCTCTTCATGTCCAGGAAGAACATCGTCAGTCCCTTATGCTTCGGGACCGTGGGATCGGTACGGGTGAGCAGGATGCCGTAGTCGGAATAATGTGCGCCCGAGGTCCAGATCTTCTGGCCGTTGATGACCCACTCGTCGCCGCGCTTCTCCGCGCGCGTGCGCAGGCCCGCGACATCGGAGCCGCCGGCGGGCTCGGAAAACAGCTGGCACCAGATCTTCTCGCCCGACGCCAGCGGCGGCAGATAGTGTCGCTTATGGTCTTCGGAGGCGTAGGCCATCATGGTCGGACCGCACATGCCGTGACCGATGATGAACATCGCGGAGAGCTTGCCGAAGGGGCCCTCCTCCTGCTGCCAGATCACGCGCTCGATCGGCGAGGCGCCGCGGCCGCCATATTCCTTCGGCCAGTGCAGACACGCCCAGCCGGCATCGGCTTTCTTCTTCTGCCAGGCCTTGGCGACCTCGAGGATATCGGCATTCGTGAGCGCGGTACGGCCGAGCGAAGACGCGCGCAGCTCGGCTTCGTATTGCTTCGGCGCGTTGGCGGCGATCCAGGCGCGCGCTTCAGCGCGGAAGGCAGCCTCTTGCGGCGTATCGTCGAAGTTCATTTCGTTCCCCTTTCCGTCATTCCGGACGACACGCGAAGCACGTCGATCCGGAATCCAGAAGTTGTTCATCTCGGGATTCCGGGTTCGTCCGCGACGCGGACGCCCCGGAATGACAGCCATGGTTCAAGCGGCATTGCGCTTGCGCATGCGCTCGATCAACTGATCTTCCCAGTAGCTCAGGCTGCCGAGGCCCAAGGCCAGCGCATTGGCGCGGCGATAATACATGTGACAGTCGAACTCCCAGGTGAAGCCCATGCCGCCATGAACCTGGATGTTGTTCTTGGCGCAGTGCTGGAACGCCTGCGTCGCGCTGATGCGCGCCGAGGCTGCCGCTTCAGGCAATTCAGGCGCATTGGTCGAGAGCGCCCAGGCGCCGTAATAGCAGTTGGAGCCCGCAAGCGTGGCCGATACATACATGTCCGCCAGCATGTGCTTGACCGCCTGAAACGAGCCGATCGGCCGGCCGAAGGCGATGCGGTCGAGCGCATAGTCGCGGCCCATCTCCAGCGCACGGTCGGCTCCGCCGACCTGCTCGAAGGCAATCAGGACCGCAGCGCGGTCGAGCAGTTGCGTAACGAGGCTCCAGCCTTCGCCGGGCGTACCGAGCGGCTCGGCCTTGCAGCCGCTGAAGGTCAGCTCGGCCTGGCCGCGTGTCGGGTCGAGATTGGTAAGCGACTTGGCTTCGATGCCGCCGGCCTTCACGTCGACCAAAAACAGCGAAACATCGCTGTCGCGGCCGGTGGACGCGGTGCGCGCGGCGACAACGACAAAATCCGCGATCGCGCCATCGGCGACCGGCTTCTTGCTGCCGTTCAGCACACCATCCGATGCTTCCAGCTTGATCGCCTTCGACGACGGATTGCCGGCGCCTTCGAACAAAGCGAGCGTGCCGATCGCCTCGCCGGAGGCGATCTTGGGTAGCCATTTTCGCTTCTGCGCCTCGCTCCCCGCGAGCATCAGGGCCTCGGCCGCCAGATACACGGTCGAGGAGAACGGCACCGGCGCCAAGGCACGGCCCATCTCCTCGGCGATCACGCAGAGCTCGAGATGGCCCGCGCCGGCACCGCCGAATTCTTCGGGAATGGCGACACCGAGAAAGCCCATCTCGGCCAGCCCCTTCCATAGCTCACGATCGTAAGACTCTTTGCCATCGAGCACGACCCGCACCGCCTTGGGCGGGCACTTCTCGGCGAGGAATTTGCGGGCCTGATCGCGGAGCTGCTTCTGGTCGTCGGAGAAATCGAAATTCATCGCCCACCTTTTTTGGCTGTCATTCCGGGGCGCGCGTCAGCGTGAACCCGGAACTCGATATGAATAGGCTCTGGATTCCGGGTTCGAGGCTTCGCCTCGCCCCGGAATGACATCGTATTGCGAGACGTCGTTCACTGCAGCACGATCACGTCGTCGGCGGGAGGATCGGCATAGAGCTTATCGACCAGCGCCGCGCGGCGCTCGAGGCCCGCGCGCTGGTTGATGTAGCCCTTGTCGGTCAGCTCGTGCCCGTCGATCGAGGGCGGCTCCACCATCAGCATCGCGCGGGCGATGCGCCGGCTGGTCGCGCCCTCGCACTCTTCGTTGTGAGCTTCGAGCCCGCGCTTGAGGCAGGCGATCACCGCAGGGTGTCTGACGACATCGTCAAAGCCGGCATTGGGATCGCCGACCAATTGCCGGCACGCGTGCAGATTCGGCCAGGCCAGCAGGCCGACATGGTCACGGTCCTGTCCCGTGACGAGAGCGTCCTGGATCACGGGCGTGGCGGCCGCGATCGCATCGGTGCGAAGCGAGCCGACATGCACGAAGGTGCCGGTCGTCAGCTTGAAATCCTCGACGACGCGCCCCGCGAAGATGATTCCCTGGACCGGATCGTCGGGATCGACGAACACCCCGGCATCACCGATGCAATAGAAGCCTTCCTCATCGAAGGCCTTCGCGGTGAGCTCCGGCTGACCAAAATAGCCCGGCATCACGTTGGCCCCGCGCAGCCGCAGCTCGTATTTGGCGCCCGTCGGCACCATCTTCAATTCGACGCCGGGGAACGGCAGTCCGATCAGGCCGACGCGTTCGGTGTTCCAATAGGTGCCGGTGGAGGTCGGCCCGGTCTCGGTCGAGCCCCAGCCGGTGTAGAACACGATACGCTCGCCGGTCGTCTTCACCGCAAGCGCCTGCATCCGGTCATAGAGATCGTCCGGCAGGCGCGCGCCGCCATAGGCCATGATGCCGAGATCCCTGAAGAAGCTGCGGCACAAGGCGTCGTCCCGCTCCATCGCCGCAGCGAGTGCGGCATAGCCTGCCGGCACGTTGGCGTAGTAAGTCGGGGACACCTCGCGCAGGTTCCGGATCGTCTCCTCGAACTGGCCGGGCAGCGGCCGGCCGTCGTCGATATAGAGCGTGCCGCCTTCGATCAGCAGCGGATTGAACAGCGCGTTGCCGCCCATGGTGTGATTCCATGGCATCCAATCCAGCACGGTCGAGATCGGCGCATCAGATCCGCGCGGCCGCACCTGCATCATCATCGCGGCATTGGCGCACATCATCCGCTGGGTGTTGATGACGGCCTTGGGCATGCCGGTCGAGCCCGAGGTGAACAGCAGCTTGCCGATCGTGTCCGGCGTGATCCTCGCAATCGAGGCTTCGACCTCCGCGGTGGCGGGCGTGGCGGCCAGCTCGGCAAAGCCGATGCTCTCGATGCCGTCGCACGGACGCGCGACATGGATCACGGTAACGCCATCGAGCTCGAGTGCCTTCAGCGCTTTCTCGAAGGTTGGCCCATCCTGCACCATCACCGCGGCCGGCTTGATCAGGTCGAACAAATATCTGAGCTTGAGGTGATCATGGCTCATCAGCGAATAGGCCGGCGACACCGGCGCGGCCGGCAGTCGTGCCTGCATGGCGGCCTGCGTCAGCAGTGCGTGCCCGATCGAATTGCCCGAGAGGATCGCAATCGGCCGCCCCTCTTCGAGGCCAAGGTCGAGCAGGCCTTGCGTCAGGCTGTCGACCATGCGCTTGGCTTCACCATAGGAGATCTTGCGCCATTGCCGCTCCGGTCCCGTGCGCTGTGCCAGCCAGGTGCGCTCGGGTGCCAGCTTCGCCCATTTGGCGAGGGATGCCGGAATGTGCGGCTCGTAATCCTGCAGCGGGATCCGCGACTTCATGACGATGGCGCCATCGGGGCGCCGTTCCACCGCGATATCGCGCTTCAGCCAATCCACTTTGCGAAAGGCCGGTTTATCCAGCACAGCCGCAGCGTTTCCGTCCATCTTGCGTCTCCCGAATGCAATCGTCCTTTGCGGATCTGATGTTCGTTCGTCGGTGTTAGACGAGCTTGCTGTCCCCGTCGTCCCGGCCACGCGAAGCGCGAGCCGGGTCCCATAACCACGGGATGTCGTTATGGAGCACCATGTCGGCCGCCTGATTCCTATGGTAACGTCACGCGGTATGGGTCCTGCTTTCGCAGGGACGACAGCAGAGCGCGTAGTTAGCGCGGCGCCATGCGGATAGCGCCATCGAGACGAATGGTCTCGCCGTTGAGCATGGGATTCTCCACGATGTGGACCGCGAGATTGCCGTACTCCGACGCATCGCCGAGCCGCGCCGGATGCGGCACCTGCGCGCCCAGGCTCTTGCGCGCCTCTTCGTTCAGGCCCATCAGCAGCGGGGTCAGGAACAGACCCGGCGCGATCGTATTGACGCGGATCTTCTGGCTGGCGAGATCGCGCGCCGCAGGCAGCGTCAGGCCGACCACGCCGCCCTTGGATGCCGAATAGGCGATTTGACCGATCTGGCCTTCGTAGGCCGCGACGCTCGCCGTGTTGATCGCGACGCCACGCTCCTCACCGATGGGTTCAGCGGTGACGAGACGCTCGGCGAACAACCGCAGCACGTTGAACGTGCCGATCAGGTTGACATTGATGATGCGCGCGAATTTGGCGAGCGGGTAGACGCCGTCCTTGCCGACGATACGTTGCGAGCCGCCGATGCCAGCGCAGTTCACCAGCACGCGGGCGATGCCGTGGGCGGCCTCGGCCTTGGCAATGGCGGCTTTGACCTGCTCCTCATCGGTGACGTCGGCGTGGAGGGCGACACCCTTGATCTCGGCCGCAACCTTCTCCGCGTTCTCCTTGCTCTGGTCGAGCACGGCGACCTTGGCGCCCTTGGCCGCCATCGCCCGCGCGGTCGCGGCACCGAGCCCCGATCCGCCGCCGGTGACAAGAACGGGAATGTCTTTGAGCTGCATGGGTGTTTTTCTCCCTCAACGTTTCTTCGGATTGGCGAGTGGCGAATAGGGAGTAGCGAATAGGGAAAAGGAAGTTTTGCCCTGCTCGCTTTCGCTATTCGCCACTCGCCCTCTTGAGTATTCCGCCGCAGATCAGCGCCTCCATATGGGCAACGTATTGGCGGCAGACTTCATCGGTCACGGGCCCGACGCCGGTCGCGCGCGACATGGCGTGGCGGCCGAAGAACAGATGATCGCAGGCGCCGATCAGGCTGGTGTAGAACAGCACCGGATCGACCTCGCGGAACTCTCCGACTTCGATGCCCTCCGCGAGCAGGCGGCGGTGAAAGTCCAGGAGCGGCGCGACGAAGAATTTCGACACCTCATCGGCCGCCTCAGCACTGCTCTCGTGCAGCAGGTAATGGATCAGCCGGTTCATATAGGGAAAGCGGTAATAGGCGCGGATGATGCCGCCGATATGCAATTTCAGCTTTGCGGTCGGCGAGATCGGCTGGGCCAGCAGGTATTCGAGATTGGCCACTTCGGTGGCGGCGTCGCGCGCCAGCAGCACGAGCAACAATCCGTCCTTGTTGCCGAAATGGTATTTGACCAGCGCAGCATTCGCGCCGGACTTCTGGGCAATGTCGCTGAGCGAGACGTCGATCGAGGAGCGCTCGATCATCAGCTCGCTGGCCGCGACCAGGAGCTTCTCCGCCGTGGCATTCCGCCCCGCGGGAAGCTTATTCGGCGCGCTGCTCTGGAGCTGAGGTCCCATCTTCGCCTTCCAAAAGATCGAGCCAGATAAGCCGAAGGCGTCCCAGATCACAAGATTTAATTGATCGATTGACTAAGCCCTAATTGCTCGTTTAAATCGAGACCAATCACAGAAGACCAAGTCTAGGGAGGAAACGCCATGGCGGAAGCCTATATCGTCGCGGCTGCGCGCACTGCGGGCGGCCGCAAGGGAGGCCGCTTGGCTGGCTGGCATCCGGCCGATCTCGCCGCCAAGGTCTTGAACGAGCTGGTCGAGCGCTCCGGCGCCGCTCCCGACCAGATCGAAGACGTCATCATGGGATGCGTCATGCAGACCGGCGAGCAGTCCAACAACATCGCGCGCAACGCGGTGCTCGCGTCCAAGCTGCCCGAGAGCGTGCCGGGCACCTCGATCGACCGGCAGTGCGGCTCCTCGCAGCAGGCACTGCATTTTGCCGCGCAAGCCGTGATGTCGGGCGCGATGGATGTAGTGATCGCCGCCGGCGTCGAGTCGATGACGCGGGTGCCGATGGGCCTCGCCTCGACCTTGCCGGCCAAGAATGGTTTTGGGCATTATAAGAGCCCCGGCATCGAGAGCCGCTATCCGAACATCCAGTTCAGCCAGTTCACCGGCGCGGAAATGATGGCCGAGAAATACGGCCTGTCCAAAGACGAGCTCGACGAATTTGCCTACAACAGTCACCAGCGCGCGATCGCTGCGACGCAGGCAGGCTATTTCAAGGACGAGATCGTTCCGCTCGAGATCACTCGCGCCGACGGCTCGAGCGACACGCACCATATCGACGAAGGCATCCGTTTCGATGTCAGCCTCGATGGCATCAAGAGTGTGAAGCTGATCGCCGAGAACGGCAAGCTGACGGCGGCGACCGCAAGCCAGATCTGCGATGGCGCCTCCGGCGTCTTGGTTGTCAACGAGCGCGGGCTGAAGTCGCTCGGCGTCAAACCGCTCGCCCGTGTCCATCACATGACGATGACGGGCGGCGATCCCGTCATCATGCTGGATGCTCCGCTGCACGCGACCAAGCGGGCGCTCGAAAAGGCCGGCATGAGCATCGACGACATCGACCTGTTCGAGGTGAACGAAGCCTTCGCCTCGGTGCCGGCGGCGTGGCTGAAAACCACGGGGGCCGATCCTGACAGGCTGAACGTCAATGGCGGCGCGATCGCACTCGGACATCCGCTCGGCGGCTCCGGCACCAAGCTGATGACCACGCTCGTGCATGCGCTGAAGCAGCGCAACAAGCGCTATGGCCTGCAGACCATGTGCGAAGGCGGCGGAATGGCGAACGTGACGATCGTGGAGCGGTTGTAGGCGTCAGCCGCATCGATGGTGTCGTCCCCGCGAACGCGGGGACCCATAATCATCTGGTTCAATTTGGCGACGAGTTGGAGCCTCAGCTCGGTGTACCCACAGAGTTCTGTGGCTATGGGTCCCGGCGCAGGGCCGGGACGACACTTTATCAATTCTCTCCGTGGTGTGCCCGTGACCCATCCATCGATCCACGCCCGCAACTCACCCGACAAGATCGCCTACCAGATGGCCGGAAGCGGCAAGGCGATCACCTATCGCGAGCTCGACGAGCTCTCCAATCAAGGCGCCCATCTGTTTCGAGCCCTAGGCCTCAAGCCGGGCGATCACATCGCCTTCCTGATGGAGAACCGGCTGGCGTTCATGGAAATCGCCTGGGCGGCGCAGCGCTCGGGACTCTACTACACCGCGATCAGCCGGTACCTGACCAAGAACGAGATCGCCTACATCATCAAGGATTGCGGCGCGAAGGTCTTCATCACCTCGCCGAAATGCGCCGAGCAGGTCAGGGAGCTCGTGACCGGCGCAGCGGACGAGCCGCTCTTCTTCATGCTCGACGAGGCTGAGCCCGGCTTTCGCTCCTGGGACAAGGAAGCCGCGGCACAGCCGAGGGCGCCCATTGCCGACGAGGTTGCGGGTTACGACATGCTTTATTCGTCCGGCACCACAGGCCGGCCGAAGGGGATCAAGAAGGCGTTCGAGAACAGCCGCATCGATCAACCGAACCCGTTCCTGCGCGTGCTGTGCGCCGACATGTGCGGCATGAACGCCGACAGCATCTATTTGTCGCCTGCGCCGCTGTATCATGCCGCCCCGTTGCGCTTCAACATGATGGTGACGGTGCTCGGCGGCACATCGATCATCATGGAGCATTTCGACGCAGAAGAGTTCCTTCGGCTGGTCGAGACACACAAGGTGACGCAATCGCAGCTGGTGCCGACGATGTTCGTGCGCATGCTGAAGCTGCCGGACGAGGTGCGGACCCGCTACGATGTCTCGTCATTGAAGGGCGCGATCCACGCCGCCGCACCATGCCCGATCGACGTCAAAGCGAGAATGATCGACTGGTGGGGCCCGATCCTGATCGAGTATTACGCGGGATCGGAAGGCAACGGCGTCACCGTATGCACGTCGGAGCAATGGCTTGCCCATCGCGGCAGCGTGGGGCGAGCCGTGGTCGGCAAAGTCAAGATCCTCGGTGAGAACGGCGAGGAAATGCCGACCGGCGAAATCGGCTCGGTCTATTTCGCCGACGCACCGCAATTCACCTATCACAACGATCCCGAGAAGACGCAGCGCGCCTACAACGACAAGGGCTGGTCGACGCTCGGGGATGTCGGCTACCTCGATGCCGACGGCTTCCTCTATCTGACGGACCGCAAGTCCTACATGATCATCTCCGGCGGCGTGAACATCTATCCGCAGGAAACCGAAGACGTCCTGATCACCCATCCTGACGTCGCCGACGTCGCCGTGTTCGGCGTCCCGAACGAGGAGATGGGCGAAGAGGTCAAGGCGGTAGTGCAGCCGCATGACATGAGCCGTGCCGGCAAGGAGCTCGAGCAGCAGCTCATTCTGTTCTGTCGCGAGCATCTATCCGCTATCAAATGTCCGCGGTCGATCGACTTTGAGCCGGAGCTGCCACGCACGCCAACCGGAAAGCTCATCAAACGCCACCTGCGCGAGCGCTACTGGCCGAAGAAGGCCACGGCATAGCCCTCCTTCCGCAAATTCCGTCATGCCCGGCCTTGTGCCGGGCATCTACGTCTTGCGAAAGAAGACGTGGATGGCCGGGCTCTCCATAGAGGCTTCGGTCGCGCGGGCGGTCAAGCCCGGCCATAGCGGAGAAACACAACAATGACCTCCCTTCCACCGCCGCCACTCCCTCCTACGATTCGCTCCCGCCAAGTCGAAGCCATCAATGGCCTCTCGGTGCATGTGCTGGAAGCCGGCTTCGAGACCAAAGGTCGTCCTTGCATCCTGCTGCTGCACGGCTTTCCGGAGCTCGCTTTCAGCTGGCGCAAAATCATGCCGGCCCTCGCTGCGGCGGGCTATCACGTGATCGCGCCAGACCAGCGCGGCTATGGCCGGACGACAGGATGGAGCGCGGACTACGACGGCGATCTCGCGCCCTTCCGACTGACCAATCTGGTACGCGACGCGCTCGGTTTGGTCTATGCGTTCGGCTATCGCAAGGTCGATGCCGTGGTCGGGCATGATTTCGGCAGCGCCGTCGCGGCGTGGTGCGCCATGATTCGCCCCGACGTCTTCCGGTCGGTCGTGATGATGAGCGCGCCGTTCGCGGGGCCGCCGTCGCTGCCATTCGACACGGCCGAAAGGCCTGCCGCGCCTCCCGCAGAAGATCCCGTGCATGGCGCGCTCGCCGCGCTGCCGCGGCCGCGCAAGCACTATCAATGGTACTACACGACGCGACAGGCAAACGCCGACATGCATCGGGCGCCGCAAGGGCTGCATCAATTCCTGCGCGGCTATTATCACCACAAAAGCGCGGACTGGCCGGGCAACCAGCCCTATCCGCTTCGCGCGTGGTCGGCCGCGGAGCTTGCCAAGCTTCCTACCTACTATGTGATGGACCTCGACAAGACGATGGCGGAAACGGTTGCAGAAGCGATGCCGGACCAACGGACGATTGCCGCGAACAGATGGCTGCCGGATGTGGAACTCGGCTTCTACAGCACCGAATATGAACGCACCGGATTCCAGGGCGGACTGCAATGGTATCGCTGCGGGACATCCGGGGCTTTCGACGCGGAGCTGCAGATGTGGTCCGACCGCCGCATCGAGATTCCATCGGCGTTCATCTCAGGCAAGCAGGATTGGGGCACGTATCAGAAACCTGGTGCGTTCGAAGCGATGCAAACGCGCGTCTGCACCAACATGACGATGTGCGAGTTGATCGATGGTGCCGGACATTGGGTGCAGCAGGAGCAGCCGGAGTCTGTTAATCAGTTGCTGCTTCGCTTTATGAACGAATTGACAGCATGAATGAATTGACAGCCTGAATTTCGACGCCGTGCTGAACCAATAAGCGAATCGAGGAACGAACATGATGGGCTGGCGTTTCCGCATCCGGGCGATGCGCATCAAGAGGAGAATTTATGGATAAGAAGATCGCAGGCTTGTTGGGCGCGGTGGCCGCTATCGGCGCGCTCGGCACAGCACAGGCCTCGCCGGCACCGGCACCCGCCGATGTCTTGAAGGCCAATTCCTACGCCGATCTGCTCGAGCCGATTCCGAATGCAGCGAAGGTGCTGCAGGCGCTCGACGAGCAGGCGCCGGCAACGGAGCCGAAGGTCGAGTTGGCGCAGTGGTACCACCACCACCACCATCATCACCACCATCATCACCATCACGGCTATTGGGGCGGCGGTGCCTACTACGGGTACGGACCACGCGTCTATGTGGTCCCGCCGCGCCGCTGGTACCACCACCACCATCATCATCACCATCATCATCACCATCACTGGTATTACGACGGCTATTGATCGCAGGCCGAATGGTGTGACGATGAGGCGCCGGCCCCGACGGGACCGGCGCCTTCTTCTTAGGGCGGCAGGAGTCAGGACTTGCGAGCCTTGTCCTTCGCGGCGCGGTGCAGATGACGGTAAGTGCCGTCGAACACCGTGTCGGTGGTGGACGTCCATTCCGTGCCCTGCGCCAAGTTCGGACGGCTCGCATGGATTCGGCGCGCCTGCAGCTCGCGCTCGGCCGCTTCATCCGGGCCCATCGGCTCGATCGCAAAATTCGCCTCCTCCGGGATCACGATCACCTGGGCGAACGGCTCGCCGGGCCGGAAGATATGCGTGCGTCCCTCCGCCGGCGCTTTGAACACGCAGAAGAACAGCATCGGCCACCAATTGCGGATCAGCGCGGGCACCGCAATCGGCACGGTATCGGTGCGATCGGTATAGAAGCGGGGATGCGGCTCGGTCCGGATCGCAAACCCCTTCGGCGCCTTGAGATCGAGCAGGATCTGATAGGTGTAGAAACTATCGCCGAAGTTGCGGAACGGCGGCCATTGCAAGGTAGGCGACGGAGGTTCGCCCCAATCGCCTGTGAGATTCAGCTTGCCGTCCCGCGTGGTGACGTGCAGTTCGAAATCATATGGATAGAACAGCTCGATGCCATATTGCGCGCCTTCTGAGAATGGCACGCAATGCCAGACCTGCTCATGCGACCCGTCTGCGCGCGGCTCACGCTCGCCGGCCCAGCCCGGGATGTCCATCTTGGTCCGCCGTGGCGCGAGCCGCGGATCGTTCATGCGAAATTTAACGGTCTCCATAACAACTCCCGGGCTTTGATCCGAAATGCGGAACTCGAACGGCGACCGCATCAACGGGTTCCGTGGCCGCGCGGCCACGCCTGCAAAAGTTTCGCGTAACCGGCGCGGCAGCAATTTGACCGGTTGGCGGCAAATCCCATATAGCTTTTAGAAACGTTCTAAAAGAGAAGGCGTTGAACTGGGCCATCCGGGGACTTTGGAATGAAGAATTTCGCCGATCTGACCGAGCGCGAGATCCTGGCGATCGCGATTTCGGCGGAAGAGGAAGACGGCCGCATCTACATGACCTTCGCCGAGGACCTGGCGGAAAGATACCCGGATTCGGCAAGACTTTTCGAGCAGATGGCCGAGGAAGAAAAGGGCCATCGTCACATGCTGCTGGAGCTGTATGAGCAGCGCTTCGGCCCCAATCTCCCCCCCATCCGCCGCGATGACGTCAAGGGATTTCTGCGCCGTCGCCCGATCTGGCTCACCAAGAACCTGTCGCTCGACACCATCCGCAAGGAAGTCGGCACGATGGAGTTCGAGGCCGAGCGCTTCTACGCCAAGGCCGCCGAGCAGGCCCAGGACGTCGGCGTGCGCCGATTGCTCGGCGATCTCGCCGAGGCCGAGAAGGGACATGAACAGGTCGCGGCGAAGCTGACCGACAAGATCCTGACCGAAGGCGTACGCGAGAAGGAGGACGAGACGCGGCGCCGCATCTTCGTCCTGCAATATGTCCAGCCTGGTCTCGCCGGATTGATGGATGGCTCGGTCTCGACGTTGGCGCCGCTGTTCGCGGCCGCCTTTGCCACCCATCAGAACTTCCAAACCTTCCTGGTCGGCCTCGCGGCCTCGATCGGCGCCGGCATCAGCATGGGGTTTGCCGAGGCACTCTCCGACGACGGCTCACTGACCGGCCGCGGCTCCCCCTGGCTTCGCGGCGCCGTCTGCGGCGCCATGACGGCGCTCGGTGGCCTCGGCCACTCACTGCCTTATCTCGTGCCGGACTCATGGTCGAACGCGTTCTGGATTGCGACCGCGATCGCCGGCATCGTCGTGTTCTTCGAATTGTGGGCAATCGCCTACATCCGCGCCCGCTACATGGATACGCCGTTCCTACAGGCGGTGTTCCAGATCGTGCTGGGCGGCATCATCGTGCTCGGCGTCGGCATTCTCATCGGCGCAGCCTAACTGGGGAAATTGATGGTACGCTTTTTCGATTCGACGCCTGGTCGCGCCTCGATCTCGCTCGCCTTCGCAACATGGTGGTTGGCGCTGTCGCCGGCTGCTCACGCCACCGATGAAATCCAGGTCTACAATGCCGGAATCGCTGCCCCCGGGCAGTTCACGATCCAGCAGCACCTGAACTACATCCCGCTCGGCATCAAGGAGCCGCCGTTTCCGGGCGGCATCGTCTCCAATCACAGCCTGAACGGCACGCCGGAATTCGCCTATGGCGTCACCGACTGGTTCGAGCTCGGGCTTTATCTGCCGTTCTCGGTGCAGGACAACCGCTTCTACTCGGACTACTTCAAGATCCGCACCCTGTTCGTGACGCCGCATGCCGAGCAGAAGACCTTTTTCTACGGCCTCAATTTCGAGCTCTCCAACGACGCGCCGGGCTTCTCGCAGACGCGCTGGGCATTGGAAGTTCGTCCCATCATCGGCTGGCGCAACGCCGACTACGAGTTCATCGTCAACCCGATCGTCGATGTCGGCTTCGGCAAATATGGCGAGGCGGATTTTGCTCCCGCCGTCCGCCTGGTGCGCAAATTCGGCGAGGATCTGTTTGCCGGCTTCGAATATTACGCCGATTTCGGCAAGATCGGCTCCTTCTCGCCGCTCCAGGAGCAACAACACACGCTGTTCGCGGTTACCGACTTCAAGGTCGGCGTGTTCGATGTCAATTTCGGCGTCGGCTACGGCCTGACGTCGTCTTCCGATCGTTGGGTCGTGAAGAGCATCGTCGGCTATGCCTTCCCGGTGCCGGGTGGGGATCCATCGTCCAGCGAGCACACGCCGACCGGCGGCATCAATCCGATGGCGCATTCTTCAATGCGCAACTTCCAGCCGTAACGACGCCGCATCAGGAAAGGATAGCAGGCCATGACGCCTCAGCTGCATTACGGTACGCCCGCCAAAGTGTTCCATTGGCTGGTGGTCGCACTGCTCGCCATACAATATCCGATCGGCTGGCTGATGCCGGACCTCCATCGCGGCATGCAGCCGGGCGCACCGATGACGTTCCATGTCTCGTTCGGGCTCACCATCCTGATCGTGATCGTGCTGCGTCTCATCTGGCGGCTGACCCATCCGGTCGCGCCGGAGAGCACGCTGCCCACCTGGCAGCGGCTCAGCTCCGAAGTCGTGCACTGGATGCTCTACGTCGCGGTGCTCGCGACCACGCTGACCGGCTGGCTGTTCGCCTCGTTCCGCGGCTGGTCGGTATCATTCTTCTATCTGTTTCCGATACCGATGCTGGCCTCCGACAACGCAGCAGCCGGCCGCGCCATCGACGGGCTGCATCAGGCGGCGGAATGGCTACTGCTCACGCTGATCGTGATCCATGTCGGCGCGGCGCTGGTCCATATCTTCGTCTATCGCGACCGAATCATGGAACGCATGCTGCCGGGCAAGCCCGCCGCGTAGCAATTTGGTCCAGCAAAGGCCGCCCGCTTCGGCTAAAGAACTCTCCTGGCACATCCGATGCGCAAAACGGGGAGTTCGCCTTGGCCACATCGCAATGGAGTTTCGCAACCGCCGTCGAGGCTGCGCAAGCGCTCGCAGCAAGGCAAGTCTCGGCCGTCGAGCTGGCGCAGGATGCGATCGCGCGCATCGAGCGGCATGACGGCAAGATCAACGCCGTCTGCGTGCGCGACTTCGATCGGGCACTGGAGGCCGCCCGCGCTGCCGATGCCGCGCTGGCCCGCGGCGAGACCAAGCCGCTGCTCGGACTGCCGCTGACAGTCAAGGAATCGTTCAACGTCGCCGGCCTGCCGACCACCTGGGGCTTTCCGCAGCACAAGGATTTCAGGCCGACGGAAGACGCGCTGGCGATCACGCGGGTGAAGCAGGCGGGCGGCGTCATTCTCGGCAAGACCAACGTGCCGATCGCGCTCGGCGACTGGCAGAGCTACAACGAGATCTACGGCACCACCAACAACCCCTTCGATCTCGGCCGCACGCCCGGCGGCTCGTCGGGCGGCTCCTCGGCGGCGCTCGCGGCCGGATACGGTCCGCTGTCGCTCGGCTCGGACATCGGCGGCTCGCTGCGGGCGCCGGCCTTCCATTGCGGGGTCTATGCGCACAAGCCGACCCATGGCCTCGCGGCCACGCGCGGACATCTCCCGCCCGCCTTGCCCGCCGTGCCGGTCCAGCGCGATCTGAGCGTGATCGGCCCGATGGCGCGCTCCGCCGCCGATCTTGCGCTCCTGCTCGACGTCATGGCCGGGCCGGACCCGCTCGACGCCGGCAAGGCCTATCGGCTGGAGCTGCCGGCCCCCCGCCACACCTCGCTGAAAGATTTTCGGGTGCTGCTGATCGCAAGCGATCCGGTGATGCCGACCGACAGAGCGGTGCGCGGCGCGATCGAGACGCTCGCGGCCAATCTCGAGAAGGCCGGTGTGACGGTGATACGCGAAAGCCCGCTGCTGCCGGACTTCGCGGCCTCCAGCCGGCTCTACATGCGGCTGCTGCTGTCGGCGCTGAGCGCCGGCATGCCGCCGGACGCCTACGCCGGCGCGCAACAGGCCGCGGCCAACCTGCCCGCCGAGGATGTGAGCCTTGCCGCGGAGCGGCTGCGTGGTCTCGTGCTGAGCCAGCGCGACTGGCTGATCGCCGACGGCGCTCGTGCGCGACTGAAGGCGCAATGGGCCAAACTGTTCGAAAGCTTCGATGCCGTGATCTGTCCGATCATGCCAATCCCCGCCTTCCCGCATGACCACTCGGCGGACCAGGAGCAACGCCGCATCGAGATCGACGGCGTCGACCACGTCTATACCGATCAGCTCGCCTGGCCCGGCATCGCCACCCTGCCCGGCCTGCCCGCCACCGCGATTCCGCTCGGCTTGGCGGACGGGCTCCCGGTCGGCGTGCAGATCGTCGGGCCATGGCTGGAAGACCGCACCCCGCTCAAACTCGCCGAGTTGATCGAGCGCGAATTCGGCGGCTTCGTGCCACCACCGATGTTCGATGATTGAGAATATAGATCCGGCTGTCGTCCACGCCTATTCCTGTTTCACATCTCAAACAGCGGGAGGACACGATCTCGCGTTCTCGCGGCGAATACGCCCGAGCTTTGCATCGATCGGCCGCTCTCAGAAAATCGAGAGGGCGCAGGGAATGCCGGGTGAAGGCCTCACCCATGGCCCGCCTGCAGAAAAGAAAGCAGGCGGCAGTCACCACAGGATCAGCCGATCAACCGGCATTCCCTGCGCGATGGGCTTACGCCTTATACGTGATCTCCTCGGGGACCGGCTTTGTTGCCCCCGTGTCGCGACAACGCGCGAGGCGCGTTGCGCTCGGCGCCAGCACCGGGACGCCAGGACCACACGATTTCGTCGTCCGCGGCTGCGGCAGTCGTCCACTGTCGCGCCCACGGCCATCGCATCCCTGCCCCACGGATCGTGACGATCGGCCGAAACGCCCCTCTGCTCGGGACAGGATAGCGATAGACAACCATGATTTCTGAAAAAGAGAAACAGAGATATTTTTCGCGAAGAGACTGGACAGGCCAAATCAGCTTGAAGCGGCTGGC
Source organism: Bradyrhizobium sp. SZCCHNS1022 (assembly GCF_032484835.1). NCBI lineage: Bacteria > Pseudomonadati > Pseudomonadota > Alphaproteobacteria > Hyphomicrobiales > Nitrobacteraceae > Bradyrhizobium > Bradyrhizobium sp. SZCCHNS1022. The sequence continues at coordinate 38,615 of NZ_JAUETT010000001.1, forward strand.
GAATTTCGCCGATTGGCGCTGGCAATTCACCAGCATTGGACGGCTCGCAAAGCTCGCTCGCAGTGCATTGACTGCCTGTCGGGCGACTCGCTCTCGTCGCAGTGACGCGCTTCAAGCGTCTACGGATCACGCTTTCTCCACCATGCGATTGCGTGCTCAGCGGATCGGTTTTTGAAAAACGCAGCAAGCTTCACAGCCTTGTTGCCGAAAGCGATGACGTGCTTGGCGCCAGCGCCTCACCAGGAGCTTGCGCCGATGACTACGCCCTCTCCCCTTGCGGGAGAGGGCTACACCAACGCCTGCGTCACATTCTCTTGGGTGAGGGGTTCGTCCCCACAAGCGCATCGTCGCTGCGGAGACAGACCCCTCACCCGGCATGATCGAGCTTCGCTCGATCATGCCACCCTCTCCCACAAGGGGAGAGGGTGCACCGACTCGGAGCGACCGCTTCGAAACAACATCATGTATCGCCAATATCGCGCCTCGTCGTTGCGGCATGCTTGCGAGGCTATTTCGGTCCAAGCAGTTCGCCAACCTCAGCCATGCCGGCGACGCGGTCGCCGAGTAGCAGCGTCGCGATCGCGTCATCGGTCTTTCGATCCTCAAGCCGGAACGGATCGGCCGGCGTCAGCCGATGCTCCACGACGAGCTTCGACAACAGCAACCGGCGCGCGTCGCCACGCATCTCGTCGATGTGCCCGGCCTCCCAGGCGAGGCTCACAGCGCTGGCGACGTGATAGAGCAGGCTGGTGGCGCGACGCGCTTCGGCTTCGTTGTTGGGATCGGCGGCAACAGTCCTCGCAAAGCCGATGGCGCGATCGACCAGCCCGCGCAGCTGATCGCGCCACGCCGTCGGCACCCGGCCGCTCTCATCCAATCGCGCGTGCAGATCGGCCGCCAGCGCCGCTTCCGCACCATGGCGGCCGACCGCGCGCTTCAGTGCATCGAGCGCGACGATGTTGCCGGTGCCCTCCCAGATCGAGCCGAGATGCGCATCGCGCAACAGGCGGGCAGTGGCGAACTCCTCGACATAGCCGATGCCGCCGCGCATCTCCAAGGCGTCGCCGCAGACCTTGCGGGCGTCGCGGGTGGCGCGGAATTTCAAGGTCGGCGTCAGGATGCGGAGCAGCGCCGCGGCATCCTGGCTGCCGGCCTCGGCACGGTCGAGCGCATCTGCCGTGAGGAAGCTCATCGACAGCGCCTGCTCGGTCGCGAGCATGATCTTCAGCAGCTGACGGCGTCCGAGCGGCAGGTCGACAATGCGGCTGCCGAACACCACGCGGTTGGTCGCAACAGTCATCGCATCATGATAGGCGCGGCGCATCAAGGCGGTGGATTTGACGCCGTTCGAGAGCCGGGAGGAATTGACCATCTCCGCCATCTGCACGAAGCCACGATCGAGCCGTCCGACTGCATAGGCGATCGCGCCCTCCAGCTTGATCTCGCCGGAGGCCATCGAGCGGGTGCCAAGCTTGTCCTTCAGCCTGACGATGCGATAGTGGTTGGGCGAGCCGTCGTCGAGGAAGCGCGGCATCAGGAACAGACCGACGCCGCGCGTGCCGGTTTCAGCGCCTTGCGGTCGCGCCAACAGCATCACCACCTTGGCGTCGGCGTTCGAGCAGAACCATTTCTCGCCATGCAGGCGCCAATGGTCACCCTCCGGCACCGCAACCGTGGTCAGCGTGCCGACGTCAGAGCCCCCTTCCTTCTCGGTCATGAACTGGCCGCCCTGGGTCAGCTTAGCCATGTCGGTCTGGGTCAGGCCGCCCAGATATTTGTCCTTGAGCGCCTGGCTGCCGAAGCTCGCCAGCAACTTGGCGCAGCCGTCGGTCACGTTGATCGGGCAGCCGAGCCCGAACTCGGCCTGGTTGAACAGGAAGGTGAAAGCGTGCTTGGCGACCACGGGGTATTTGTCGGGCCAGCCCAGAATGCCTTTGCGGAGCGACATCGCGTGAATGCCGAACTCGCCGAAGGCGGCGCGCTCGAGCTCGCGGTAGGCGGGATGATATTCGAGCCACTGCACGTCGCGCCCGAAGCGGTCGCGTTGATGCAAGACGGGCGGATGGCGGTCGGCCAGTCGCGCGCACTCGTCGAGATAACCACCGGCCAGTTCGCCCAGCCGGTGGAGGTGCGGCTGGAGGTGGCGAAACAGAGCATCGGGCAGATGGATGCGCAGCAGATCCGGCAATGACGGATCGGCGCGATAGAAGTTCAGGCCGGTGGTGTCAGGTGCTAGCAGGCCGGGCCGGCTGCCGCCCGTCATCACGTCATCGCGCCGCAGATATTGATGCATCCGGCAACGTCCTCGTTCGTTTCCACCTATGGATTTTTGCGGGACTTTTCGACAGTCCTTTCGCCGAAATAGACCATGTTCGACGCCGCGACGCCAGAACGGCTGGTGGAAGCGGCGTTCGAACTTTCGTCAACGCCGGCTCCGCCGCACGGAAATATTTCGCCGAAGCGCCATAGGCAGCCGGCCGCGGGTGCATTAGCTTTCAGCCTCTGCCGCTTTCGAGAAGGACGAGCCCGATGGACATCCCGACCTACAAGATCGCCCTGATCGTCGGCGCCGGTGAAGGCCTGAGCGCCTCGTTGGCGCGGCTGTTTGCCCGCGAGAAGATTCGCGTCGCGCTGGCGGCCCGCAAGACCGAAAAGCTCGGCGCACTGTGCAACGAGACCGGCGCGCGCGCCTTCGCCTGCGACGCCGCCAATGCGGAAGAGGTCGAGCGGCTGTTCGGGCTGGTCGAGCGCGAGCTTGGGACGCCCGACCTCGTGGTCTACAATGCGAGCGCCCGCGCGCGCGGCCCGCTGGTCGATCTCGTCCCCGCCGACGTGCAGCAGTCGATTGCGGTCAGCGCGTTCGGCGGCTTCCTGGTGGCACAACAGGCGGCACAACGGATGCTGCCGAACAAGCATGGCGCCATCCTCTTCACCGGCGCCTCGGCCAGCGTGAAAGGCTACGCGCAGTCAGCCCCGTTCGCGATGGGCAAGTTCGCGCTGCGCGGATTGGCCCAGAGCATGGCGCGCGAGCTGGCGCCGCAGGGTATCCATGTGGCGCATTTCGTGATCGACGGCGGCATCAGGAGTGCTGCGAGGCAAGAGGCCCAGGACCGCCCCGACTCCATGCTCGATCCGGACGCGATCGCGGCGAGCTATTGGAGCGTGCTGCAGCAGCCGCGCAGCGCCTGGACCTGGGAAATGGAACTGCGGCCCTGGGTGGAGAATTTCTGAGTCGTCATTGCGCACCATCCGGTCCACGCAAGGCGAGCCGGATGGCAGCCTTCGCAAGGCAGCCCGGCATTGATCGACAATTCTGGATTGCGTCGTCGCTTACGCTCCTCGCAATGACGCCTCTACCCCACGGGTTGGGCTCGCAACGAGGCGCAGACTGGTGCAGCCCGCGGCCGGATCAAGCGCCACCGGCTTCTCGAACCGCACCAGGGTCCAGTCCTGCGGATGCTGATGCAGGACGAAACCAGCCGCCTTCGCCACCGCGATCATGACCTCGTTGGTACGCAGCGTATCGCCGAACAGGCTGACGGCGCCGAGCGCCGCGGCACGGCTTTCCAGGTTCTTGAGCAGCGCCGGGCCAATGCCGTGGCCCTGCCAGCGATCGTGGACCGAGAGCCCGAACTCGAGACCGCGAGTCTCGGCATGCAACGCATAGCGCGCCTCGCCGACGATCCCCTCGCCGCCAACGCCATCCATCGTCGCGATCAAGGTGAAGCGGTCATCCCTCCCGGTATCGACGAAATCGTCGAGCACGGCCTTCGGCAACTCGCTCATCGCGCCGAGAAAGCGATTGTTGCGCGAGCGTGAGCTCAGCGAGCGCACATAGGCCTGCAGATCGTCGGCATCGGCAGGCGCGACAAAGCGCAACGCGACTCTCTCACCACGGCGCGTATGGATGACGTCGGGATGCCCGGTGGCTTCGGCGAGCTTCGGCTGAAACATGACGCTCTCCGGCGCGGCGGCTTGATCACGCCCGCCAGAACGGCTTGTCGATCTCGGCGGCGATATCGCTGCGCGACAGACCGAGATCATGCAATTCGCGTTCGGACCAACCGGCCAGCTCGTGCCGGGTCCGGGAGCGATCGCGCCAGAGCTGAAGCAGGGCGGCAAATCCGGCCAGTGCCCCGAGCGCATGATGATTTGTCATTGTGTGAGGGACGCAAGTAGACATGAGAGCCTCCTGCAATTAACTTCCCGTGCAATATCTGCCGCGCTTCCGTCGGCTACAAACGACACTTTGTACCGGTTCGGATGAAATAAATTCATGCAAAAGCTGACGCAAAGGCTCGCCCGCCTGCCCTCGCTCAATGGCCTGCGCGCGTTCGAGGCCGCGGCGCGCCACCTGAGCTTCACCCGCGCCGCCTCCGAGCTGAACGTGACCCAGACCGCGGTCAGCCATCAGATCAAGCGATTGGAGGATGAGCTCGGGGTCCGCTTGTTCGTGCGGCAGAACCGCAGCCTGGCGTTGACCCCCGAAGCGCGCGACTACCTGCCGCTGGTGCGGGCCGCATTCGATGACCTCCGCCTCGCGACCGAGCGGCTGGTGCGCAGAGACGGTGGCAAGGTGCTGACCGTCTCCACCATGGCCTCACTCGCGGCAAAATGGTTGCTGCCCCGACTCTCAACTTTCCAGGAGATCCATCCCGAGATCGACGTGCGCATCACCACCTCCAGCAGCCTGGTCGATTTCGCAACCGAGGATGTCGACGCCGCTATCCGTTACGGCAGGGGGCACTGGCCGGGTGTGCGCTCCGAATGGCTGATGGGGGATGAGCTGTTTCCGGTCTGCAGCCCGGCGCTCCTGAACGGCAGCAAACCGCTGCGCTCTCCTGAGGACCTTGCCCATCACACTCTGCTGCACAGCAGCTATGATGATGACTGGCGGCTGTGGCTGACCGCTGCCGGACTGCCCGCATCGATCTCGAAGCAGCGAGGCGTCAGCTTCGACCTGATCTTCATGACGATCCAGGCCGCGATCGACGGACTCGGCGTTGCAATCGGCCGCACATCCTATGTCCAGGACGACATCACCAAAGGCCGCCTCGTCGTGCCGTTCAAGATCGCGTTGCCGGTGGACGCCGGCTATTATCTCGTCGCGCCGGAAGGCCGGACCGATCCGCCGAAGCTGCGGGCGTTCCGTGCCTGGCTGAAAGCGGCGGCTCAAAACAAGGCCTGAGCATCGCACTGCTTTGCCTATGCTGCGCCGCCGCATTGTTTTCCGGTTGGCCCAGCCACGAGGGCGTGGCAAATAGCCTCAGGTCATCATCACGGCTGGCGAAGATCTTCTTCCGCACGGGCCATTCGACGGGAGGAGCGAGTCCAGATGTCGCAGACCACGACAACTCAGCCGGCTACGATCAAATCACGTATCGGCGCGATCATGCGCGCGACCAGCGGCAATTTCCTCGAGCAGTTCGACTTCTTCCTGTTCGGCTTCTATGCGAGCGCAATCGGCAAGGCATTCTTCCCTTCTCACGATGAGACCGCCTCGCTTCTCAATACGTTCGGCGTGTTCTGGCTGGGCGCCTTGATGCGGCCCGTGGGGGCGATCGTGCTCGGCGCCTATATCGACCGTATCGGCCGTCGCCAGGGCCTGATCGTGACGCTGTCGATCATGGCGATCGGCACCGTCGTGATCGCCTTCTGCCCGAGCTATGCCAGCATCGGCGTCGCCGCGCCGATCATCGTCCTGCTCGGTCGCCTGCTGCAGGGCTTTTCCGCGGGCGTCGAGCTCGGCGGTGTGTCGGTCTATCTGTCGGAAATCGCCACGCCCGGCCATCGCGGCTTCTACACGTCCTTCCAGTCGTCGAGCCAGCAGGTTGCGATCTTCGTCGCTGCGATCCTCGGCTATCTGCTCAGCGAATCCATGCCGGCAGCGACCGTGGCAGCCTGGGGCTGGCGCATCCCGTTCTTCATCGGCTGTCTGATCATCCCGCTGATCTTCTTCCTGCGGCGGACGCTGGAGGAAACTCCGGCGTTCCTCGCGATGAAGAAGCACCCGACGGCACACGAAGTGTTCGCCTCTGCGCTCGCCAACTGGCGCATCGTGCTGCTCGGCATGATGATCGCGATCCTGACCACGACGACGTTCTATTTCGTCACCGTCTACACGCCGACCTTCGGCAAGAACGTGCTGAAGCTGTCGACGGGTGACGCGCTGCTGGTCACGCTTCTGGTCGCGGTCACGAATTTCATCTGGAATCCGGTCGGCGGCGCCCTGTCCGACCGTTACGGCCGCAAGCCTGTGCTGCTCGCGATCGCAACCCTGTCGCTGCTGACAGCCTATCCGGCGCTGCACTGGCTGGTATCGGCGCCCACCTTCGGCAAGATGCTGGCAGTCGAGATGATGTTCTCATTCTATTTCGGCACCTATAGCGGCACCATGCTCGGAGCCCTGGTCGAGATCGTTCCGGCCCATGTGCGCACCACCTGCTTTTCGCTGGCCTTCGCGCTTGCGGCTGCGCTGTTTGGCACCTTCACGCCGTTCGCCTCGACCTGGCTGATCGAAAAGACCGGCGACAAGGCCTCGCCCGGCTTCTGGCTGATGTTTGCGGCCGTGCTCGGCATCATCGCCGCATTGACGGTCTATCGCAGCGGCGGCCGGACTGTGGAAGTCCGCGATGCGGTGACTGCATGAGCCTTCGCGGACGGAGCCGCCGTGCTCCGTCCGCGGACACGTCGAGGCAATCGTGATGCATGATGTCGTGATGCATGATCTCGTCACCGTTGCAGAAGAGGTTGCGCGCCGGCTTGTCGCGCGCAAGCAGACGATAGCGGTCGCGGAATCCTCGACCGGCGGGCTGATCTCAGCAGCGCTGCTCGCCGTCCCCGGCGCGTCCGCATATTTTCTCGGTTCCGCGGTCGTCTACACGCGCGAGGCAAGGCGCATCCTGATGGACATTCCGGACGACGCGATGCGCGGCATCCGCTCGGCCTCGGAGATCTACGCGAAGCTCTTGGCCGAGCGCATCCGCGAGCGGTTCTCTGCCGATTGGGGTCTGTCCGAGACCGGCGCAGCCGGACCGACCGGCAACCGCTATAGCGACGCCGCCGGACATAGCTGTTTTGCGGTGGCGGGCAACGAGACCACTGCGGTCACGCTGGAGACCGCGAGCAGCGATCGGCAGGCCAACATGCAGGCGTTTGCGAAGAGCGCCCTCGAGCTGCTGTTGAAGCGGCTGGATCAGTAGCTCGCCGTCGTGCGGCTGACTACTTCTCCCGGAACGCGCGCATGAGCTGATCGCTGAGCGGCTTCATCAGGTAGGACAGCACGGTGCGGTCGCCGGTCTGGACGAAGGCCTCGACCGGCATGCCCGGAATCAGCTTGACGTCGCCGAGCCGCGCGACCTCTTCCGGCGGCATCGAGACGCGGATCGTGTAGTAGCTCTGGCCGGTGCGCTGTTCGGTTGTCACGTCGGGCGACACCCGGCTGACGATGCCGTTCAATTCCGGCGTGGTGCGCTGGTTGAACGCCGACAGCCGCAGCAGCGTCTTCTGCCCGACCTGCAGCTTGTCGATGTCCTGCGGGTTGACCTTGGCCTCGACCTGCAGATCGTCGCTCTGCGGCACGATCAGCATGATGGCGTCGCCTGCGGTGACGACGCCGCCCACCGTATGCACGGTCGACTGCAGCACCATGCCATCCTGCGGTGCGCGGATGTCGACGCGGCGGAGCTGGTCCTCGGCCGTGACCTTGCGCTCGACGAACTCGCCGATCTTGTCGTTGGTCTCGCGCAGGTCCTTGGAGACCTCGCTCACCATGTCCTTGTCGACCTGAATGATCTGCAGTTCGGTCTCGGTGATCTTGCCCTTGGTTTGGGCACGCGATGCGATGTATTGCGCGCGCTCGCCGTTCAGCCGCGCGGCATCGCGCTCCAAGGCGGTCAGGCGCGAGATCTGCACCAAATGCTGATCATAGAGCTGGCGGACGCCTTCCAGCTCCTTCATGACCAGCGAGATCTCCTGGTCCTTCGACTGCACCTGCGCGGTGAGACCTTCGACCTCCTCGTTGAGCTGGGTGACGCGCTCGCGCAGTTGCGCCTTCTGACCGGTGCGGCCGGTGACCCGCACCTCGAACAGCTTGCTCTCGCTCGCCATCAGGCTTTTGACGTCGGGATCGCCAGCGCGCATGAGAAGCTGCGGCGGGAAGGTGATCCGGTCGAGACCGCGCTGCTCGGCTTCCAGCCGGGCGGCACGGGCCCACAGCGCATCCAGATTCTTGGTAACGATAGCAAGGCTCGCCTTGGTCACGGTGTCGTCCAGCCGGACCAGGATGTCGCCGGCCTTGACCACGTCGCCGTCGCGCGCGCGCAGTTCGCCGACCACACCGCCGGTCGGGTGCTGCACCTTCTTCACATTGGACTCGACGACGATCTGGCCCGGCGCGATCAGCGCGCCGGAGATCTGCTGCGTCGCAGCCCAACCGCCGAGGCCGCCGGCCAGCACGACGACGACGGCGAGCCCCACAATCAGGTGCAGCCGGATCGAATGGCGGACGCTGTACGCCTGAGTGCCGATGGCGGGCCCGGTGACGAATTGGCTGTTCAGGATTTGGCTGCTCACGACGTCGCTACCCGGCCTCGGAGACGATCTTGATCGGCGCCGTGGGCCGTGGCTGCAGCACCTGCGCCAGCACCGTCTCCTTCGGCCCGAACGCCTGCATGCGGCCGTCCTTCATGACCAGGATCTGATCGACCGCTTCGATCCCGATCGGACGGTGCGCCACCACCACCACGATCGCACCGCGTCCCCGCGCTGCGCGGACCGCGCGCGTCAAAGCCTCGTCGCCCTCGGTATCGAGATTGGAATTGGGCTCGTCGAGCACGATCAGGAACGGATTGCCGTAGAGCGCACGCGCCAGCGCGACCCGCTGCGCCTGACCGGCGGAAAGCGCGGCGCCCTGCTCGCCGACCTGCGTATCGTAGCCGTCGCGCATCTTGATGATCATGTCATGGACGCCGGCATCCTTGGCTGCGGCAATAATGCTGTCTGCCGAGGCCTGCGGATCGAAGCGGCAGATGTTTTGCGCGACCGTGCCGGCAAACAGCTCCACATCCTGCGGCAGATACCCGATGTGGCGGCCGAGCTCGTCGGAGCTCCATTGATCGAGCGCGGCGCCATCGAGCCGGACATGGCCGCGCCCCGGCCGCCAGACCCCGACCAGCGCCCGCACCAGCGAGGATTTGCCGGACGCGCTTGGCCCGATGATGCCGAGCCCTTGGCCGGCCGACAGCGCGAAGGTGACGTCCTGTACCACGACCTTCTGGTCCCCGGGCGCCGCGATCGAGATGCCCTCGACCGACAACCGGCTCGCGGGCGGCTGCAGCAGGGTCGGCGCCGGCCGGGCCGGCATCGCCTGCAGAAGCTGGTTGAGCCGCCGCCAGCTCTGCCGCGCCGTGACAAAGCTCTTCCAATGCGCAATCGCGAGGTCCACCGGCGCCAGCGCCCGCCCGCTGAGAATCGAGCTCGCGATGATGATGCCGGCGGTCGCTTCCTGATGGATGACGAGATAGGCGCCGACGGCCAGCACCGATGATTGCAGCATCATGCGGAGCACCTTCGCGATCGCGCCAAGCCCGCCGGCGACGTCGCTGGCGCGCTGATTGCCGGCGAGATATTTCTCGTTGGTCTCGCTCCAGCGCTGCAGCAGCCGGCCGGCCATGCCCATCGCGACCAGGACCTCGGCGTTGCGGCGGCTCGCAGTGGCGAGATCGTTGCGCTGGGCCGCCAGCCCCATCGCCTGCTTGGCCGGCTCTCGGGTCAGATATTCGGTGACCAGCGTGAGGATCACCAGGACGATCGCCCCGGCCAGAGCGGTGACGCCGATCAGCACGTGGAAGGCGAAGCAGATCGCCAGATAGAGCGGCAGCCATGGCAGATCGAAAAACGCGCTCGGGCCCTGGCTGCCGAGAAACGCCCTGACATTGTCGAGATCGCGAAGCGGCTGCAGTCCCTCATTGCGCCGGCCGACCGTGAGCGGCAGCCGGACGATGGTGTCGAACACGCGCCCGTTCAAGCTCTCGTCCAGCGCGGTTCCGATCCGACCGAGAACCCGGCCGCGGATCAGATCGAGCACGCCTTGCGCCAGATAGAGGCCTGCGGCGAGCAGTACGAGACCGATCAAGGTCGGCACGCTGCGGCTCGGCAGCACGCGGTCATAGACCTCGAGCATGAAGATCGAGCCGGTGAGGTAGAGAAGATTGATGATGCAGCTCATCACGCCGACGCCGAGGAAGGCGCTACGGCAGCTGCGCAATGCGTCGCTGAGTTCGGAATGCCTCACACCAGGTGCGGCCGCCATCAATCCCATCTCTTCAACTGGGCAGCAGCACCGCCGGCGAACGAGCTCAGCGGTACGCTCCGCGATTCATACTGATTTCCGTCACAGGCGTCCAACGCCGCGGCGATTAACGTAAACGTGCGTTAGCACTCTGTCGCGCGATCGGATGAAATGTTCAGCACCATGCAAAGATACGCATAATTAGAGCCGGCCGCCGGTCCGGACCAGGCGAACGACCAGCAGCAGGATGACGGCGCCAAGCGCCGAATAGACGATTTCCGAGACCAGACCGACCCCGAGACGAATGCCAAGGCGGGGGAACAGGAGGCTCGCGATCAGCGCGCCGCAAATACCGACGACGATGTCACCGATAATACCGAAGCCGGTCCCGCGCACGATCTTGCCGGCCAGCCAGCCTGCCACCAGGCCGACGAACAGAATGACCAAAATACCTTCATTGGACACGTACATGGCACGTCCTCACATCGCATCGCAGACTGCTCGGCTGCGCGACCATAAACTGGCGCGGGCCAACCGACGACTCCGGTGAATGCTTGTAACGTGTTACAGCACGGCTTTGTTGCCGACCGTTACGTCGCAGCAACAGTTGGCGGCTGCGACGCCAGAACGCAGCGCGCCAGATGATCCGATGCGATCGGAACGTTCGGCGGCAGCGCCTCGGTGCAGCGCGCCTCGGCCAGGCTGCAGCGCGGGGCGAAGGAACAGCTGCGCGGCGCCTGGTCCAGCGAGGGCGGTGTGCCCGGGATGGTCTGCAGCCGCTCCCCGCGCTTCGCACCGTGGATCGTGGAGGCGAGCAGCCCACGGGCGTAAGGATGCACGGGCGTACGGACGATGTCGCGCAGGCCGCCCTGTTCCACGATCTGGCCGGCATACATGACCGCGACGCGATCGCAGATCTCGATCGCCACCCCGATATCGTGGGTGACGAAGATGACGGACATGCCGAACTCGCGCTGCAGTTCCCGCAACAGGAGCAGGATCTGGATCTGGACGGTGGCATCGAGCGCCGTGGTCGGCTCGTCCGCCAGCAGCACCTTCGGGCGGCACGCCAGCGCCAGCGCGATCATCGCCCGCTGGCGCATGCCGCCGGACATCTCGTGCGGATAGGAATCGAGCCGTCGCTTGGCGGAGGGAATGCGGACCACATCGAGCATTTCCAGCGCACGGGCGCGCCCGTCCGCATAGCTCTTGCCCTCATGGCGCATCACGGTCTCGGCGATCTGCCGGCCGATCGGATAGACCGGATCGAGCGCGAGTCCCGGCTCCTGGAAGATCATCGAGACCGTACGGCCACGGAACTGCGACAGCTCCTCGTCGTCGAGCGCGAGCACGTCGCGTCCCATGACGTTGACGCTGCCCGTGATCTGGGTGCGCTTCTTCGGCAAGAGCCGCATCAGCGCCCGCAAGGTCACGCTCTTGCCGGAACCGGATTCGCCGAGCAGCCCAAGCACCTCGCCATCCCCGAGCGTGAGGCTGACATCGTTCACGGCGTGAACCGTGCGCTCGCCGGTGAAGCGGATGCTGAGGTTCTTGATCTCGACGAGAGGGGTCATGAGAGGGCTATGTCAACTGGTGATCGGAGCGGCTTGGCAACGTTGCTCAGGCGAACTGCCACCCTCCCCCTGGAGGGGGAGGGTCGGCTCGCATGAAGCGCAGCGGAATGCGAGACGGGGTGGGGTGAGGCCCCCATTGACTTGCGAGCTAGAGGAGAGGCCGTCACCCCACCCCGATTGCTCGTTACATTCGCGATCGACTCTCCCCCTCCAGGGAAGGGTGAAGCGACGCGGCAGCATATATCAGTCCTACTCATGGCAGGCTCGGCACCCTGGCGTGGAAGTCGGTGGCGCGTTGGAACGCGGCGCCGATCGTGAGCAACGTCGCTTCGTCGAAGGAACGTCCGATCAGCTGCATGCCGACCGGCAGGCCCGACGGCGTGAAGCCCGTCGGGATCGCCAGCGACGGCAGGCCGAGATAGTTGACCGGACGGGTGAAGCGCGTCAGCCGCTGGATCACCGCTTCCGCGCCGGGCGCGCCGCCGACGTCGCTCTCGACGATCGAAGGCGCGATGACCGGCGCCACCGGTGCGATCACGGCATCGAGGCTTGCCGTCGCCGCGACATGCGCGGCAAGGGCGGCGCCGCGCCAGCGCAGCGCCTCCAGATAGGTGACGCCCGGGATCGCGAGCGCGTTCTGCAACCGCATCAGCACCTGCGCGCTGTAATCCTGCGGACGTTCGATCATCCAGCGCTTGTGGAAGGCGGCCGCCTCGACCGCCAGCACCAGCTGGCACGCGGAAGACAGCTGCCGCTGGTCCGGCAGTTCGACCTGCACGACGTCGGCGCCTTCGGTCTTCAGCAGCGCAATCGTCGCATCGAGCGCCCGCGCCACCTCGGCATCGAGGTCATCGACATAGAACGATTTCGGCACGCCGATCCTGAGACCCTTGATCGAGGCCGCCGTGGCCGCGACGTAATCCTGGACCGGAGCCGCGCTCGCAGTCGGATCCTCCGGATCAGGCCCCGCCATCAAGCCGAGCAGCAGCGCGCAATCCTCCGCCGTCTGCGCCAGCGGGCCGACCGTGTCGAGCGATTGCGACAGCGGCATCGCACCGGCGCGGCTGACGCGGCCCCAGGTGACCTTGAGCCCGGTGACGCCGCAGAAATGCGCGGGCATGCGGATCGAGCCGCCGGTGTCGGAGCCGAGCGCCGCGAAGGTCAGGCGTGCGGCCACCGCGGAGCCGGAGCCGGAGGACGAGCCACCGGTGACGTGGCCGAGCTTCCAGGGGTTCTGCACCGCTCCGTAATGCGCGTTATGGCCGGTCGGGCCATAGGCAAACTCCGCCATCTGCAGGGTGCCGAGCCTGATGGCGCCGGCATCCTTCAGCCGCTGCAGCGCGGTCGAGGTCGTGGTGGCGACGAAATCGCGCCGGATCAAGGAGCCGCAGGTCGCGATGTGACCGGCGTCGTAGTACATGTCCTTATGCGCGAGCGGCACGCCATGCAGCGGGCCCTTGATATGACCTTTGGCCAGCTCCGCATCGGCCTCGGCCGCCGCCTTCAGCGCGGGCTCCGACTCGATCGCCATGAAGGCGTTGAGATGCGGCTGCCACTGCGCGATGCGGTGCAGACAGGAGCGCGTCGCCTCATAGGACGAGAGCTGCTTGGCGGCGATCGCTTTCGCAACCTCGGTGAGCGTCATCAAGGCCGGCTCGGTGCTCATCGCGCCACCTTGATCGCTTGCGCCACGACAAAGCTTTCGGGCTCCAGATCCATCGGCAAGGTGCCGGCAATCGGAGCGAAGCCTTCGAAGGCCGGCCCGACCGAATTGGCGATTCGCGTCGCGACGTCCTTGTCGACAGGAAGGCCTACGACCTCCGCGATCGCGCTCACAGCTTGTGGGGTGGGTTTGGTCATTCGCTCTCTCGTTCTCTTCGTCTCTCAGGGCGCACGGCTATGGCCTGATCCCGGGACCGCCATGTGACAGGCGGCCTGATGCCCCATTCTATCGAGCTCGGTCAATTTTGGTGCGGCATTTGCGCAGAGCGGCTCCGCGAACGGGCAGCGGGTGTGAAACCGGCAGCCGGGCGGCGGATCGATCGGGTTCGGTGGATCGCCTGAGATCGGCGGCACCTCGGTGCGCTTGTCCGGATCGGACGACGGCATCGCCGCGAGCAGCGCGCGCGTATAGGGATGCGCAGGCCGTGCCCACACCTGTTCGACCGGACCGAGCTCGACCACCTCGCCGAGATACATCACCAGCACGCGATCCGAGATGTAGTGCACGACGTTGAGATCGTGGCTGATGAAGAGATACGTCAGACCGAATTCGCGCTTCAGGTCCATCAGCAGGTTGAGCACCTGCGCTTCGACCGATTTGTCCAGCGCGGACACCGCCTCATCGAGAATGACCAGGCGGGGCGATAATGCCAAGGCCCGCGCGATGTTGACGCGCTGGCGCTGGCCGCCGGAAATCTCATGCGGATAACGGTTCGCAAAGGTCTCCGGGCGCAAGCCGACCTTGCCCAGCAACTCGCGGGCCAGTGCACGCGCCGGTCGGTCCGCCATGCCATGCACCTTCGGACCGAACGCGATCGATTCCTCGATGGTCAGGCGGGGATTGAGCGAGGCATAGGAGTCCTGGAACACCATCTGCATGCCGCGCCGCAGCTCGCGCAACGAGAGCTCGTGCCCGACCTGCATGCCGTCATAGATGATCTCGCCGGCATCGCGGTCCATCAGCTGCATCAGAAGCCGCGCGGTGGTCGACTTGCCGCAGCCGGACTCGCCGACGATGCCGACCGTCTCGCCCTTGCGGATCGCGAAGGACACATCGTCGACCGCGCGCACCGTCTTGCGCGCGCCGAACAGACCGCCGCGCACCGGGAAATGCTTGGTGAGGCCATTGACCTGCAGCAGCGGCTGCGCCGCGCCGCCGCGATCCTCGATCGGCTCCAGCCTGTGGGCGATGGAAGCACTCTCGCTCATCTCATCAGCTCCGGATGTCCATGGCGCTGCGCAGGCCATCGCTGAGCAGATTGAAGCAGATCGAGACCGCAAAGATCATGACGCCCGGCAGCGCCGCCACCCAGGGGTTGACGTAGATCGCAGTGCGCAGCGTGTTCAGCATCAATCCCCATTCCGGCTCCGGCGGCTTGGTGCCGAGGCCGAGGAAGGACAGGCCCGCGGCCAGGATCATCGACACCGAGATCAGCCCGGTCGCGTAGACGAAGATCGGCCCGAGCACATTGCCCAGCATGTGCGCGCGCATGATCGTGAAGGGGCCGGCGCCGGAGGCGCGCGCCGCCTCGACGAAATCGCGATTGCGAACGCCGGTGGTGACGCTTTCGGCCACCCGCGTGATCTGCGGCACGAACACGATGGTCAGCGAGACGATCGAATTGACGATGCCGGCGCCGAGCGCGCCGGAGATCGCGATCGCCAGCAGCACAGACGGGAAGGCATAGAAGACGTCGATCGTGCGCATGATCGCGGTGTTGACCCAGCCGCCGACATAGCCGGCGACGAGACCGAGGCCGGTGCCGATGCCGAAGGCGAAGATCACCGGCGAAATGCCGATCAGCAGCGACAGCCGTCCGCCATAGATCAGCCGTGCCAGCATATCGCGGCCCAACTCATCGGTTCCGAGCAGATAGCCCGGCGTGCCGATGTGGCGGAGGCGGCGGATCATCGAACCCTGATAAGGATCGGCCAGCCCGAGCCATGGCGCGACCAGCGCGGAGACGAAGATCAGCAGCAGGACCGCGACGCAGATCATGCTGACCTTGTCCCGGACGATACGGCGGCCGACCGTGGCCCAATAGCCGCGCCCTTTGGCAACGGGCGCGGCCTGGACGACCGCATCGGGCATTGTGCTCGACGGAGTGACGCTCATCGCTATCCCCGCTTGATGCGCGGATCGATCGCGGCTTGCGCGATATCGACCAGCAGGTTGAGGATCACGAAGAACATCGCGAGCACCAGGATCGTGCCCTGCAACAGCGGCAGGTCGCGCTGGAAGATCGCGGAATTGAGCAGCAGCCCCGAGCCCGGCCAGGAAAACACGGTCTCGATCAGGATCGAACCGCCGAGCATGTATCCCAGCTGCAGCCCCATCACCGCAAGCGCGGTGGGCGCGGCATTCTTCAGCACGTGACGGAACACCTGGGTTTCGCGCAGGCCCTTGGCGCGCAAGGCCTCGACGAAATCCTGGCTGAGGATGTCGCCGGTGAGTGCGCGCACCGTGCGCGTGATGATGCCCATCGGGATCACGGAGGTCGTGATTGCCGGCAGCACCAGATAGCGCAGATGCGCCCAGTCCCATGACCATGCGCCTGAGCCGGACGGACCGGCGCCGACCGCAGGCAGCCAGTTCAGCTCGACCGAGAAGATGATGACCAGCACCATGCCGAGCCAATAATGCGGCAGCGACACGCCGGCGATCGCGATCGAGGTCGCGACCTTGTCGATCCAGGTGTCACGGAAGTAGCCGGCGACCAGGCCGAAGAACAGGCCGAGCGAAAAGCCGATGATCGCAGCTGCGATCGCGAGCGTCACGGTGTTTGAGACCGCGCGCAGCACCTCCGCGAGCACTGGACGCCCGGTCGCGATCGAATTGCCGAGATCGCCATGGAGGGCACGCCACAGCCACAGCCCGAACTGCACCGGCAGCGGACGATCGAAGCCATAAGCCGCACGCAATTGCTGCGCGAGCTCCTGCGATGCGTCGGCCGGCAGCACCGCAACCAGCGGGTCACCGGGCGTGATGTGGACGAGCATGAAGCAGACCAGCGCGACTCCGAGAACGATCGGGATCGCATAGACGCTCCGCCTGGCAACGTAAGTAAGCACGTATCACCTGAGTTCTTCTCATCTCCCTTGGGAGACGTTGCTTCAGCTCCCCTCCCCCTTGCGGGGAGGGGGCGGGGGTGGGGTCCACAAAAGACTGCCGCCGGAGTCCCCCCCTCCCCAACCCTCCCCCGCAAGGGAGGAGGGAGCGCAGCGGCGCAAGAGGAGCGGGTTAGCAGCACATGAGACCTATGGCTCCACGGAGATCGGCGAGAAGTCGATGAACCAACTCTTCGGCTGGATCACGCCCTTCACCTTTGGACTCATGGCGCGCGGTCCGACGTCGTGCGCGACATAGAGGAACGCCGCATCGTCGACCGAGGCTGCATGCAACTCGGCCAGCGCCTTGTCGCGCTCGGCCGGATCGAAGGTCTGGCGCGCCTTCTTCACGAGCTCGTCGAACTTCGGATTGTTGATGTAGCCCCAATTGTTCGAGACCGGCGGCGCCATCGAGGACTGCAGAAAGCGCACCAGCGCGAAGAACGGATCCATCGCGGCATAGGTCACGTTGGTGGCATTAGCACCGTTCGCCGACGGATCCTTGGCGCCGCGCCGCCAATTGGTGAACAGCGTGTTCCACTCGATCACGTCGAGCTTGACGTCGAAATAGCACTCGGCGAGCGCCTGCTGCAGATACTCGTTCATCGGCAGCGGCTGCATCTGGCCGGAGCCGGAGGCCGAGGTCTGCACCTTCACCTCCAGATGCTTGTTCGGGCCGTAGCCGGCCTCCTGCATCAGCTTCTGCGCCGCGGCCTTGTCGTACTTGATCTGGAAGGTCACGTTGCCGCGCCAGGGATGCCCCGGCTCGAACGTGCCGGTCGCCGGCACCATGAGGCCGGCCAGCAAACCGTCCCTCAGGCCTTCGCGGTCGATGCAGAGATTGGCCGCCTTGCGGACGCGGATGTCGTTCCAGGGCGAACCTTCGACGCGGGAGAACTGCCAGGGCCAGACATGCGGCTGCTCATTGGCGTAGAGCTTGAATCCGCGCTGCTTGATCTCGGGCAAGGCATCGGGCGCCGGCGCCTCGATCCAATCCACCTGCCCCGACAGCAGCGCCGCCGTGCGCGCATTGGCTTCCGGCATCGGCAGCAGCACCATCTTGTCGACATGCGGGATGCGCCCCTTGTCCCAGTAGTTCGGGTTCTTGACCAACTCGAGCCGCTCGCGTGGCGTAAATTTCGCCATCATCCAGGGACCGGTGCCCGAGGCATCCTTCGAGAACGCATCCCAAGCTGCCTGCGACTTGGCCTTCGCATCTCCACTCGCGGCATCATAGAACTTCTGCCACTTCGTAGGGCTCGCCATGAAGAGGTTGGTGAGATTGATCGGCAGGAAGCTGTCCGGCTCCTTCGTCGTCAGCTCCACGGTCATGTCGTCGATCTTGCGCGCCGAGACCAGCGTCGGCATGCGCGAGGCCGTGACACCGACCTGGCTCGCATCGAATTGCGGCGCGTCCCGCTTCAGGACCTTCTCGACGTTCCACACCACCGCATCGGCATTGAACGGCGAGCCGTCGTGGAACATGACACCGGGACGCAGCTTGAAGATCCACTTGGTCTTGTCGGCATCATCGATCTTCCACTCGGTGGCGAGGCCCGGGATCACCACGCTGGGCTTCTCCGCCGACGACAGGTCCCACATCGTCAGGCTGTCGAACATGGTGACGCCGGTGAAGCGATTGCCTTCGAATCCCTGGTCCGGCTGGCCAAGCGTGCGCGGAATGTCGGCCGCGGTCATGCCGATGCGCAGAACGGATTCCGCGCCAGCCCGCGCCGGCAACATGGCAAGCGAAACCGTCGCCAGCATCGCGGCCGCAAAGGCTGCACGACCGTTCGGGGAATTCACTAAGCGCAACAGCACGATATCAATCTCCAATTTGGCTGGCTAATTGTTGAGCACTGTATGCAACGCCTGTGCCAAGGAGGACATTTTCGGGGCAGCTGCGGCGTTTGATCACACTCGTTTGTACTCAAACGAATTCGGCCACCGCTTGGCATCGGGCTTGCAGCTTTGGGCCGGTCAAATTCGAGCGTTTCTCGCTGATATCACCCCATTCCGATCGGAGTTTCCTGCATGCGTCACCGACTCTCGCTGCTTGCCGCCGCATTGGCGATCAGCCTATCCCCGCTTTCAGCAAGCGCCGAGACCGTCGTGCGCTACGGCATGTCGATGGCCGACATTCCCCTGACCACCGGCCAGCCCGACCGTGGCGCCGGGGCCTATCAGTTTACCGGCTATACGATCTACGATCCGCTGGTGGCGTGGGACATGAGCACCGGCGACAAGCCCGGCAAGCTGATTCCCGGACTCGCCACGGAGTGGAAGGTCAGCGATGCCGATAAGACCAAATGGCGCTTCACGTTGCGCAAGGGCGTCAAGTTCCATGATGGGAGCGACTTCAATGCCGACGCCGTAATCTGGAATCTGGACAAGGTGCTCAATGATAAGGCACCGCAGTTCGACAAGCGGCAGAGCGCCCAGGTGAAGACCCGCCTGCCTTCAGTCGCCAGCTACGCCAAGGTCGATGATTATACGGTGGAGATCACGACCAAGACGGTCGACTCCTTCTTCCCCTACCAGATGCTCTGGTTCCTGATTTCGAGCCCGGCGCAATACGAGAAACTCGGCAAGGATTGGGACAAGTTCGCCAGCCAGCCCTCCGGTACCGGCCCGTTCAAGCTGACCAAGCTGGTGCCGCGCGAGCTCGCCGAGCTCAGCAAAAACCCCGACTATTGGGACAAGAACAGGATTCCGAAAGTCGACAAGCTGGTGCTGGTGCCGATGCCGGAAGCGCTGACCCGCACCAACGCGCTGCTCGCCGGTCAGGTCGACCTGATCGAGACGCCGGCACCGGATGCCGTGCCGCAGCTCAAGGCCGCCGGCATGAAGATCGTCGACAACATCACGCCGCACGTCTGGAACTATCACCTGAGTGTGCTGCCGGGTTCGCCCTGGACCGACATCCGGCTGCGCAAGGCGCTCAATCTCGCGATCGACCGCGACGCGGTGGTCGGGCTGATGAACGGCCTCGCCAAGCCCGCCAAGGGCCAGGTCGACCCGTCGAGCCCGTGGTTCGGAAAGCCAACCTTCGACCTCAAATATGATCTTGCCGCAGCGAAGAAGCTGGTCGAGGAAGCCGGCTACTCCAAGAACAAGCCGCTGAAGACGACTTTCATCATCGCACAGGGCGGCACCGGACAGATGCTGTCACTGCCGATGAACGAATTCCTGCAGCAGAGCTTCAAGGAGATCGGCATCGACATCGACTTCAAGGTGGTCGAGCTCGAAACCCTCTATACGCATTGGCGCAAGGGTGCGGCCGACGAGATGAACGCCGGCATCACTGCCAACAACATTGCCTACGTCACCTCTGATCCGCTCTACGCGATCGTGCGCTTCTTCGCCTCGGACCAGATCGCGCCGGTCGGCGTCAACTGGGGCGGCTACAAGAATCCCAAAGTGGATGCGCTGATCAACGAGGCCAAGCAGACCTTCGATCCGACCAAGCAGGACGAGCTGATCGCCCAGGCGCATGCGCTGGTCGTGGACGATGCCGTTCTGGTGTGGGTCGTGCACGACACCAACCCGCATGCGCTGTCGCCGAAGATCAAGAAGTTCGTGCAGGCGCAGCACTGGTTCCAGGACCTGACGACGATCGGCGTGGAGTAACTGTCCGCGCCGACGGCCGTCGCACGCGCAAAGAAGCCCGGCCATCTGCCGGGCTTCTTCAGCACGACAGCCAATATTTCATTTGCCGGCGACCAACGCGCCCGAGTCGAACTTGTACGACGCTTGGAGAAAGCCGCCGTACCGCTCGTAGCTGAATGTCGTGGGCGATCCCGGGACTCCTGGGAATTGCGTGGTCCCGCTGGTCGTCCGGGCGTACCAATAGCGGCCACCGACGCCGACGCTGAAATTTCGCGTCACGTCGTATGACACGATGCCCTCGAGCTGATAGCCCCAGCCATTTCCGGACTGCGGAAGCGGGTTGATGTCGGGCCGCAGCCAGTGATTATCGAAGCCGGTCAGACGGACGTAGGGCAGAACAGCGCCATCGAGAGTGACGTTCCAGTTCTGGCCGAGCTTGAAGACGCCGTTCAACCCCACGCGAAGCGAGTCCCAGTGCTCGGTCTTGCTGAGCACCAGCACGCCTCCGGCAACAGGATCGAAACCGCAGATGAACGGATTGGTCGCAACCTGAACGCATCCGTATGCGTTGACAGTTTCGTAGAAATGGTTGTAGCCGACGAAGCCGCCGACCTTGAACGCCGGCCCTCTCCAGAAGTTATAACCGGCGTCGATCGTGCCGTACCAAAGCCTGCCGCTGTTCACGTCGCTGACAGTGTTCGAGTATGGAATGACCGCCGGCGGATAGTCTTCGTCGTTGAGCGTACCGTTGAAGATGTTTCCGCCGCCTGCAAAGCCCTTAGCGAAGAAGCCGATATTGTGATCGACCCTGGCGAAGCCCTCACCGGCATGGCTGTTGAGATTCTTGTAGGTCAGCTGGGAATTGATCTGACCAGCGACGAAAGGATCGCCCAGCGTGTAGCGGGTGCGGCCCGAGCTGTAGAAATAGCGAGCACCGACCTCGAACTCCCACAGCGAAACCGGCGGAGGCGGCGCCTTGACCGGAAGATCCGCGGCCGAGACCGCGCCGACCCCGAGCACAGAGGCCGCAGCCGCGATGAGGCCGCTCGTGACCGGTAGAGAGAAATGCTTGATCGACCCCCATGCCGACCTTCTTTGCATCAGAGCAGCCGCACTCTTGTCCTCGGAACACTGCATCGATGCCCCCATCTGCAGCAATTTCTATCATGAGTAGAGTTATGCTATGAATTCGCCCGGATTCGCACAACCCGACCTCACATGATGCAAGATGCTTCTTGTCCCGCTGTTGCAGCCAGGCAACAAACGCGAAGTGCTAGACATCTGTTCGATCGCGTTATCCCTGTACCGATCCTGCAGCGCAGCACGCATTATCGTGCCGTCAAGCTCACGGTCGTCGTGCTCGCGCTCATCAGCAAGCTCGTGGCCGTGGACGCCCAGACATCATCCAACGGACCTGCAGGTGTGATCGCCCCATCGTCATCGAAACACGATCCGGGCAAGCTGCCGCGCGCCAAGCGAAGCCTCCCGCCGCCGCACTCCACTCGCCACGCCCCGGCAGAAGGGCGCAGCACGCGCTGCCCACCCTACTCGGCTTACGTTGTCTGCAAATGATTGTCATCGCGCGGCAGCTAACAAGCGCCGCTAGGTCCGGCTTTCGAAGTTCGGCTGCGCATTGATACCGAAAATCGCCAACGAGATCCGCCGCGACCGCTGCGACATCGGAATCGGAGCACCTGTTATTTCGTCAGCAATGCGTAGGCGCCGTTCCAATCTTCCGGCGGCGGATTGATCTGGTAGTTGCGGATTCGCACTTCGTAAAGGTCGTAAAGCTTCGCCAGTTCGTCGCCATGGCTGGTCTTGCGACCGCGCGCGATCGCCGCCAGCGCCTCCTCCCAATCGCGGCTGCGATAGGCTGCCAGCGTCTCGATGGTGAGATTGCGCAGCTGCTGGAAACGTTCGGAATACATCACATCCTCGCGGCCGGTGATGGCGTAGATCACCTCCGGCTCCTTCTTGCCCTTGACCATGATGAAGTCGAGTTCGAGGATCGCGAGCCTGTCCTTGACCGCGAGTGCGGTCTTCGAGCCGACGATGATCGGAAAGCCGTATTCCTTCGACTGGCCTTCGAGGCGCGACGCCAGGTTGACGCTGTCGCCCAGCACTGAATAGTCGAAGCGGAGGTCGGAGCCGAGATTGCCGACCACGCAGGTGCCGGTATTCAGGCCGACGCCGACATTGAGTGGGATGTAGACGTGGCCGCCATGCTCGGCCTCGCTTTCACGCTCCTTGTTCAGCGCATCGACCCGCTCCAGCATGTCGAGCGCCGCTTCGCAGGCATTCAGCTGATGCTGGGGATCATCGAGCGGCGCGTTCCAGAACGCCATGATGGCATCGCCCATATATTTGTCGATCGTGCCCTTGCGGAGCAGGATCGCATTGGTGAGCGGTGTCAGGAAGCGGTTCATCAGCCGCGTCAATCCTTGCGGATCGTGCTTGTAGCTCTCCGAGATCGTGGTGAAGCCACGCACGTCGGAGAACATGATGGTCATCTCGCGCTCCTCCCCGCCGAGCACGAGCTTCTCCGGCGAATGCGCGAGCTGCTCGACCAATGCCGGCGACAGATATTGCCCGAACGCCGAACGGATCTGCCGCCGCTGGCTCTGCTCGCGCACGAAGCTCGCGAAGATCAGCGTCAGGTAGATCGCCGTGGTCGAGAACATCGGATAGGTGAAATCGATCAAGAGCCGATACTGCGTGTAGCAGTACCAGGAGATGCCGATCAGCAATGTCGCGAACACGCCGCCCGCGACGACCAGCGTGACCGCCCCGAGCTGCGGCGCGAAGCCGATGACCAGCAGCCCCAACGTCACCGCAACGAAGAACTCCGCCGCGAAGCCCCAGTTCGGCTGCCGGACGATGCCGCCGGTCAATGCGCTTTCCAGGACTTGCGCATGCACCTCCACTCCGGGCATGGCGGGCGACACCGGCGTGGTCTTGATGTCGTTGAGGCCGGTGGCGGAGGTGCCGATCAAGACCAGCTTGCCCTGGATCTTCTCCGGTGGGACGCGGCCTTCCAGCACATCGATCGCCGACACATAGATCGAGGGATCGTGCGGCGCATAATGCAGCCAGAGCTGGCCATTGGCGTCGGTTGGGATCACCAGGCCCGGGAACGACAGGCTGATAATGCCACCCTCATCCGCCTTGGTCAGGATCGTATCGGAACGGCCCGCGACCCGCAGCATCTCGAAGCTCAAGGACAGCATGACCACGCCTTGGGCCACCATGATCATCGGCACCCTGCGGATGATGCCGTCGCGCTCCGGCTTGATGGTAAACAGGCCGCGGCCGGCAGCCGCGTGCTCGATCACCGGCAGGTTGCGCAACAGCCCGGGAAAATTCCACATGAACGGCTGCGGCTCCGCGCCGCGAACCGCAAGACCGGTGACCGGCAGCGTCTTGTCGAGATTGCTCTGCACTATGGGACCGCCGGATTCGCCGAGCACGACGAGCGACTTGCGCAAGGCATCCGCGAACACCTGGTCATTCGACGGCAAGGCTCGCAGCTTGTCGCGCGTCGCTTCATCGAGATCCTGAAAGGTATCGGCAGCGATATCGGGGTTGAGCCGGTCCGGCTCGGCGAATACAGCGTCGAAAGCGATCACGACGGCACCCAGCCGCGTCAGATCGGTAACGATCTCCGCAAGCCGCGTTCGCGGCCACGGCCACTGCCCAAGCTTCGGGCTGGCAAGGCTGGCCTCATCGATATCGACGATCGTGACCGGCCTCATCGTCTTCACACGCGGCCGAAGCGCCTGGAAATTGTCAAAGGTGCGCACGCGCACTTCCTGGACCGGCGCAGGATCGGCGAGCCGCAGGGCCGCACACCCCGTCAGCAGCACGAGGCAGACCAGCCGCGCATAGCCGAACCTGCGCGCGAACCAGCGTGGCACTGCTTTCAACCGCTTCATGGGACTCCGCTGCTACGCCGCGAGGCGGCCGTGCGATCGCAAAACGACCGGCTCTTTATCCCGAAGCCGATCGCACTTGGCAACGTCTCCGGCTACGCAGGCCCGCGGAACGCTCTAGCTCCGCTAGACGATGTGGAAATCGTTCTGATGCGCCTGTAGCTGCGCCAGCGTCACGCCCTTCAGCGTGATCGTATCATGGGCCGCATCGGTGATGACGGTATCATGGCCGGAATTGGCGGAATGGGCGCCGTTCAGAACGGCCTGAACGGAGTTGAATACCGAGTGATCGAACTCGATGGTGTCGTTCCGGACGTCGAAGTCGGCGATGGTCGCGCTGCCGAAATGTGAATTGAACACGAAACTGTCGTTACCGCCTTTGCCGAAGATCGTGACCCCGCCACCAACGTCTTGGAACGTGTCGTTCTGCGCCGTACCGTAGACCGTCGACGACCCATTGCCGCTGATGGTCACCGTCAACGGCTGCAAGCCGAAGGTACCGTGCCCATCGCTGATTTTCGCGAGGTAAGTCAGCGTCAGCGTATCGCCGGGCTTCAGGAAGTCGAGATTGGCGCCACTCGGATGGTAGCTCCAATGCAGCACGTCCGATTTGCCGTCGGACACGGCACTGTCGAAGCTGACAGCGTGGGAATCGGTCAGCGCGTCGATATCGAAATCGTCCGGCAGGTGGCACGAACCATTATACTTCACGACGGCATCTCCGATCACGGAGGCCGTCAAGGTGTCGCCGACATCCTTGTCGATCACGGTGAGCGTCCCGGTGATCGCGCCGGCGAGCTTGACATGTGCATCGTGGACATAACCGGCCGATACATTGTCGAGCTCGAACGCGTCGCTGCTGCTGGTCAGCACCACCTTGTCGAAGGGCACAAGATCGTGGAACTCGACATAGCCGTTCGACGTCAAAGAGCCCTGGTTGCCATTGGCAAGCAGCGGGCTGATATCGTCGCCGGAATAGGAGGCGACCAGCTTGTTGCCGTCATAGAACGAAATGCTGTTGTAGCTATCGACCGAGCCCCAATACAGGCCGAACGTGTTCTTCGGGCTGTCGAAAGTGATGGTTTCGGCGGCGTGAGCGCCAACGCTCAGATAGTTCGTGCCGTCCTGATGGCCATCGCCGAGATAAGGCGGCACCGAGCCGGACGAGCCGCCATGAACCACTCCGGCATCGCCATAGGCCGAGAACCATGCATGCAGCGCCTCACTGTAGAAATTGCCATGACCATGCCCGTTGTTGCTCGGCGAGCCGGCCCAAACATGATCGAACGTCTCGGTTCGCAACCCATCTGTATTGGTCGTCGTACCAGTGGCAAGCACGACCGGCGAGTTGGTAAGAACGACGGTCTGAACCGGCGGATTGGTTTCGCCGACGGGCTGAGGCGCATCCTCGGAGCCGGTGATCGTGATCGTCACCGGCGTGTCGACGACACCGCCATGCCCGTCAGCGATCTCGACGGTATAGGTCAGCGTCACCGATTGACCGGCACTCAGATAGTCGAACGCCTTGTCCTGGGCCGAGAAGCTCCAGGCCTGCGATCCCGGCGCACCGTCCTTTGAATCGATCAGAGTGCCGAGCGACAGCCAGCTCGTCAGAGCAAGCTGGTCCGGCAGTCCGCTCTTGTCACCGGAAACGCTGATGCCAGTCACCTTCGCGACATGCGTATCGCTCACATCGGCATCGGTGAAGGTGATGACCCCGCTCGCCGTATCCGGCAGATCAGACCCGGTTGTACAGGCGCGTTCGGTGATGCTGCCGAGCTGTGCATCGCTGGTGATCACCGGCACATGGTCCAGCGTGATCAGCGTGCCATTATCACCATCGTTGGAGATCGCGAAGTGGACGTCGCTATAGTCTCCACCGCTCAGCGTCAGGCTTGCCTTATGGCCGTCACTGTCACTGACGGTGAGGATGCCGGTCTTTGAATCATAGGTCGCCGTGGGATTGTCATCGAACTCGATGCCCGTGAGATCGATCTTGTCGGATACGGCGAGACTTTCGATCTTGCCGTCGAAGCTGGTGCCGCCGAGCACGAGCATGCCGCCCGGCTCACCGAACGTGATCGCCTGCGTGCTCGAACCGTCGAGCGCGAGCGTCGCTCCGGCGTCGACGATGACGTGACCCGTTCCCGAGATCGAGCCGGTAACCTCGAACGTGCCGCCCGTGATCTCGATCGTGCCATAGTTGATGACCGTGCCGCTGAAGCTGCTGTGCCCGCTCACATCCACGGTCCCCGACACCTGGAAGATGCCGTCGCCGTTGATGTCTGTGCCGATCAGTTTGAAGGTTGCTCCCTCGTCGACCGTGAGAGCGCCGAAATTGCCCACATGAACGCCTGCGAGGGTCGCTCCGGCTCCCGCGATCTCGAGCGTGCCCACGATGCCGACGGTAACGAGTCCGCCCGTGATGGTCGTATTGCCATCAAGAACGAGAGTCGATGGTACCGGCGCATTACCCTCGTCGTCGACGATGATCGTGCCTTGGCTGTTGTCGAGGCTGACATTGTCGAAGGTCGTGGCGGCATCGGTCTCGATATGGACCGTGCCCGCATTGACAAGGTGTCCACCCGCAACGGTGCTGTGCTCCAGCACCAGCAGTGCGGCATGTTCGACTCTTACAGCGCCGGCATTGTCGACCCCGACGTGCGAGAGCGTGGCGCCGGCAGCGGCAATATCGAGCACATCGCCATGACCGATCGCGATGTCAGTGCCGGCGACGATCGCACCGCCCTGAAGCGTCAGGCTGACCGGCGACCACGGCCCCTCAGACGAGCTTTGTTGCGCCTGACTGACGAGTTCGGTCTGGCCAGACTGGCCATAGGACGTGGCCACCATACCGACCAGGAGGTCGCCACCGTCGAGCGTAGCGCCATCGATCGTGCTGTCGCCAGTCACGGAAATGACGCCGTTATTGTGCACTGTGCCGCTGGCGATCGCCGTATCGGCAAGCGCCAGTGCGCCAAAAACAGCGATGGTGAGGCCCGCAGCTTCATCGTTGCTGACGGTCTCACCCGCCAGCAGATTGCCCCAACCGGCGACGGTCACCGCGCCATGATTTTCTAATGTACCGCCGATCAGGGCGGCGTAGCCGGTGAGAGCGACGGTCCCGGCGTTCGTAAGTTGGCCGCCGGTGATACCGGCATGGTTCAGCGCGAGCTTTGCCGATTGATCGACCGCGATGGCTCCGCCGCGATTGTCGATCGACGTGCCCTGATCGAGGATCAGTCCACCGCCGATCAAGAGCTCGAGCTTGCCGCTGCTCGTGACGACTTCGCCATGGAGCATATTGCCGAAGCCGGAGACCACAATGCTGCCCGAGCTATCCAGCTCACCATCAGACAGGACCGCGCCGTCTTGCAACTTCAGCACGCCGTCACTGGGCTGATCTGACGATGCAACGCCGAAGTTTCGGACCGCGCCGACGCCATCGATCGCGATGGTGCCACCCGCGATGCTTCCACCGTTGAGCGCAAGCATGCCGCCGAGATCGACCTGGATCAGCCCGGCGCCAGTCTCGTTCGCATTCACGAGATCGCCCAGAACCGTCAGAGCGCCGGAGACCAGTTCGATCGTGCCGGTATTGGCGATGCTGGCATCGGCGCCGAATGCACCGCCGTCGGCGAGCCGCAGGGTGCCTGCATTGTTCAGCACGCTCTGGTCCGAAAATTCGGCTTGGCCGCTGACGCTGATCGTGGCGCCCACGAAGTTGGTGACGCGTGCATCAGCCTTGACGGTGAGGGTCCCGCCGATCGTGAGCGTGCTGAGATTAACGAGCTCCGGCGTGCTGCCGCCGCCGTAATCGTTCATCGTCACCGACTTGGCAAAAGCTGCCGTGTCGATGGTGACCGGGAAGGCCGGAGTGAGGCCACGCAGCTGATCGGTCACGATAACAACGTCATCGTTGGCGGTCGGCGCGTGCCCGGTCTCCCAGTTTGCACCGTCGCGCCACAACAAAAGCGGCGCCGCTCTGCTCTCCCCGTTGCCTCCGCTCGTCGTTGCGATCCAGACCACGGCCGGCTCGTCGGTGCCGGTGATAGTCACCGTCACAGCCTGCTGTGTGGTCGCACCCTGCGAATCCGTGATCGCCACGGTGTAAGTCAGCGTCACCTTCTGGCCGGCCGGGATGAAATCGGCGGCGTAGGCAGGGAGATTCGCCAGACTCCAGTTCACGGTTCCGCTGCTGGTCCCCGTGCTGTCGGTCGCAACCGACGCCGTGAGCGCTTTGTTGAACAGGTCCCAGAGCGCTTGCGGAATACTGCCCTGTTGCGGAGACGTCAGCGCGACGGAAACGGTGTGGGTATCGGTGAGATCCACATCCGTGAAGCTGAGAACTCCCGATGTCGGATCGCTCGAGGTCAGCGGACCACCGGGCACGCTGGTCCCGCCGGAAAACGCAATGCTCTGCGCACCGGTGGTAATGACGGGCTTGTCGTTGGTCCCGGTCACCGTGATGGTGATGGGGATCTCGGCATATTCGTTGCTTGGCGCGAAATTGTTGTCGACGCGCACCATGTAAGTGAGCGTCAGGGTCTCTCCGGCCGCGAGGAAGTCGAACGCGTTGTCGGCAACGCTGTAAGTCCACGTGGCGGTCCCATAATTCTTGTGATTGGGATCCTGCGCGACGGTGATGTCGATCGCAGTCGCGGCAATGTCCCGAAGCTGCAACGCATTCAGGGAGAGATTGGCGTGCTGCGCATTCTGATAGCTGAAAGACTTGAAGCTCACCGAGACGGACGGCCGGTCGCCCGCGTTGACGTCGGCATAGTTGACCGCACCCTTGACGGTGTCGAATTCGGCGCCGTCTGACGTCTTCCCCGGACGTTCGGTCAGCGCGAAGGTGGCGGCTGGCCTCCCCGCGTCGTCGAGCACCACCGCGTTCGGCTTGCCCGGCATGTGAGACGGGGGGTTAAAGTTGGAGAACGTTTCGAATTGCGACGTGCTGCTGCCGGCATTCGTAACGTAGTAGGTCGGGACCGCCGTTGATCCGTCAGCCAACTTCAGCGGGGTCGTGCTCTCCAACACGCCGACGTCAGTGAAATGCGTAGTCGATTTCGGATTGCTGTTATCGGAGAACTTCAGCGAGAAGACGTCCGTGATCAGCTTCTGGACGTCCGGCGGCAGCCCCGAATCTGTCTGCGTGACGATACCGTTGCTGATATTGATTTGATGTCCGGCCTGATTGACCACCGCAATCGGCTGCAGCGTGACCTTGTCGAACAGAACGTACGAGCCGGTCGTGCCGTCCGGCTCGACAAGCACCTGGAACTTGGCGTCCGGCGTTCCGCTCTGACCGGGCACCGTGAAATCGATCTGGACCAGGACGGCCGTGCCGCGAATGCCCATGGTGGCGACGGGCGTATCGACCTTCATGTCGCCGTGCTTCGCAGTGGCGCCCGCGACGAAGGAAATCGTCCCCGCGACCAGACTCATCAGCGAGGAATTGTTCGACCCGTTTGGGTCGTAGACCATCTCGTTGAGCACCATGCGCGCGTTGGACGCGAGGCCGAACACGGTGCCATCGATGAAGGTGATGCCGAGGGTAGAATCCGAGCCCGATTGGACGACGTCGCCTTTTTCGACGTTATCGCCCTGGTGCAGGATGATGGAGACGCCGTTGCGGATGGCTGTAGCAGTGCCCTGCAATTTGGTGACATGACCGATCACTTGACCGGTCACTTGGCCGGCTGCCGGCGTGCCGCCGGCCTGACTGACCTGGACCGAGCCGGTCAACGTGCTGACGAGATCACCGCTGAGGTGGGCACCGTCGGGCGAGGCCAGGGGTGCGCGCTTTTCTCCCTTGAAATAGTCATGCAGCACCAGCTCCCGCCCGTCGCCGGAAAGGATCAGGTCGGCGCCCGAACGCTTGAAATCAGCATTGAACAGGAAGTGGGCGTCAGGAACGACGATCGCATCGGACGGGGCGTGCGCGGGCGGTGCATCGAGACGCACGCTTTCCCTGGTGTGTTCGCCAAGGCCTTTGGAAAAATGCGTGGCGTCGGACGTGCCGGCGTAATTCACGGGGCCACCAGAAATGGTTAATAATTACATGACAATCAAAGCTCAAAGCTGCATATCACCAGCGTTTGGCTCGCGGAACCATCTTCAGCTTGTGCCGCATCGGACCAGCAACGCCGCCATAGCCGTACTTTGTCCGTATTTCGCTAGAGTAACTCACTATTCCTTCCACTTACGCGACGTTGGCGCTGAATATTTTCAGGTAACGATTTGAAATCGACCAGCACTCGCCAATATTTTGACCGATCAAAATACTTGAAACGACTTCATCTTGCGAATTTCTGCATTCTTATGAGTGATTTTCCGCCGCAAAACTGTGAACTGGCTTACAGTTAATAAAACTGATCAAGTTAGCTATTTCTGCAAAATGCCGCGCCGTTACAACCACCAGACGAGCAACAGCCTGCATGCGTCGGTATAAGGAGGTGGCTCATTGCTGATCCGCCGCATTCTGTGGACTGTGGCAACCGGCGATTCAGCTTGATCGCAGCTTTCCGTCTTCGAAAGGCCAGCCTTTAAGCGGGCCAAAATTGCCGCCCGTCATCATCGCTCCCCGAAATGAACCGGTCAGGTCCCGCGTAACCGAGCGCGCACCGCGGCCGGATATGGGGGTGTCGGATGACTGTTCTGGCTCGCGTCCGCGCGCCGATCGCGGTGCTTGTGGGCGTCGTGTTGTGGGCCTGCGGAACGGCGAACCTGTTCGCCGGCCCGATCGGACAACCGGGTGGGCTCGCCGATGTCGCTCCTTTTCCATTGGAGCCCTTCGGCCTCGACAAGGCTGAAATCCTCGACGGACCGCTGCAGGACAAATGGCTGAAGCTGATGCGTCAGCTCGCCGACGAACAGGTGCAGCTTGCACTTTGCGATGGCGACCGCGATCGCTGCGTCTCGCCTGCCGCCCTGCGCTTCCTTGCCATTGTCGACCAGGGCCGCATCCGCGAAGGGCGCGCCCGCTTCGGCGAAATCAACCGTGCCATCAATCTCGCGATCAAGCCGGCGAGCGACTTGGCCGAATATGGCGAAGAGGACGTCTGGAGCCCTCCGATCGAGACTTTCGTTCACGGTGCCGGCGATTGCGAAGACTATGCGATCGCCAAATATGCCGCTCTGCGCTTGGCTGGGATAGAGTCGGATGACCTCCGGATCGTCATCATGCGGGACACCCTCAGTGGCGAAGATCATGCGATCGCCGCGGCACGGTTGGACGGCCACTGGCTGATGCTCGACAACCAGCGCATGGCGATGGTCGAGGACGCCGATGCCAGGAATGTCCGTCCGCTGTTCGTGATCGACGATGGCGGCATTGCGAAATACACAGACATGCCGCTGGTCGCACAGGCCGAATTGCCCGATGGCGCAGCATCGATCGCCCTGCCCCTCAGACTGGCCGTGCTGGATTAGTCCGACGTGTTTCCTCCGCAGGAGGCCAGGGTACCGGCCTTCTCGCAGCCTGACTTGGACGCGAGGATATCCGCCGAAACGTCTTCGGTCCGAGCCTACCGATGCGAACTCAATGGGATCGCCTGCCATCATGACATCGGACTCCGCAGCCCTCGCGGTGCGAGGATTGACCAAATGCTTTGACCGCCCGGCAGTGGACGGGCTCGATCTTTCGGTACGAGGTGGCGAGTTCTATGCGCTCGTCGGCCCGAACGGCGCCGGCAAGACCACTACCTTGCGCATGGTGGCCGGGCTGCTGCGGCCCGATTCCGGGGAGGTCGAGATTTTCGGCATCGACGCGCTCCGCGATCCCATCGCGGCCAAGCAGGTGATGGCGTGGGTCTCCGACGAGCCGATGATCTACGACAAGCTGACGCCGCTGGAATATCTCGAATTCGTCGCCGGACTCTGGGGCATCGACCCCACGACCGCGGGCCCGAGGGCGCATGAGCTTCTGGTCTCGCTGGGCCTGGAACGGCACCTGCACGAGCGTTGCGAAGGCTTTTCAAAGGGCATGCGCCAGAAGGTGGCGCTTGCCGGCGCCCTGGTCCACGATCCCCGCCTGATTATTCTGGACGAGCCGCTCACCGGACTGGACGCCGTGTCCGCCCGTCATGTGAAGGGGCTGCTGGCCGAGCGCGTGCGCCGGGGCGGGACCGTGATCATGACTACGCATATCCTCGAGGTCGCTGAGCGGATGGCCGACCGGATTGGGGTGATCGCGGCCGGACGCCTGGTTGCCGAAGGGACGCTGACCGAGTTGCGTCAGCAGAACGGCCGCACCGATACCAGCCTCGAAGAGCTGTTCATCGCCCTGGTCGACGTCGAGGCGGCTGCATGACACGGGCGACAACGCTCGCCTGGTTCGCCCGCCACGAGCTACGGCTGGCCTGGCGCGAATGGCTCGCCATGATCACCGCCGGCCGCCAGCGGCGGGCGCGTGTTGCCCTGATCGCCCTGCTGTTCTTCGGCATCATCCTGCACCTGCCGGCCTGGGCCGTGGTCGGCCGCTATGCGGATCTGAAGCCGCCGCTCGACAAGACCGCACTGATCGTGATCACGGCCACCGTGCTGCTGTCCTGGGCCTTGATGCTCTCGCAGGCGATCGAGTCCGTCACCCGCGTGTTTTACGCCCGCGCGGACCTCGATCTCATCATGTCCTCGCCGGTTCGCCTGCCCGAGATATTTTCGGTGCGGATCGCCGCGATCGCTCTATCAGTCACCAGCATGGCCCTGTTGCTGGCGACTCCGTTCGTCGATGTGCTGCTGCTCGAGGGCGGCATGCGCTGGCTTTCTGCCTTCGTCGTCGTGGCCGCGGTCGGCCTCTCTGCCGCCGCACTGGCGATCGCGATCACGATCCTGCTGTTCCGCCTGATCGGCCCGGCGCGCACACGCCTGGTGGCGCAGATTCTGGCTGCCGTGATCGGCGCGGGCTTCGTCATCCTGCTGCAGATCGCCGCCATCGTCTCCTATGGCACACTGTCCCGCTTTGCCATCCTGACCTCCGACGCCGCAGCCGCGATCGCTCCGGATCCCGGCAGCTTCATCTGGCTGCCGGCGCGCGCGGTGGCCGGCGACGTCGGCGCCCTTCTGTGGCTGCTCGCGGCGAGCCTGCTTCTGCTCGGCATCGTGATGGCGATCCTCTCGCCGCGCTTTGCCGACACTGCGATCAGCGCAGCCGCGCAAGGGGTCGCAAGCCGGGCGGGCGCGCGGGTCCGGACCTTTCGCGGCGGCTCGCGTCAGCAGGCGCTGCGTCGCAAGGAATTCATGCTGCTCAAGCGCGACCCATGGCTGATCTCGCAGACATTGATGCAGCTGCTCTATCTGGTGCCGCCGGCACTGCTGTTGTGGCGCAGCTATTCCGACAGCTCCACCGCGATCGTTCTGATCACGCCCGTCATCGTGATGGCGGCAGGCCAACTCGCCGGCGGGCTTGCCTGGCTGACCATCTCCGGCGAGGACGCGCCGGAGTTCGTCGCCACCGCCCCGTTAGCAGCCGCGCGCGTCGTTCGCGCCAAGATCGAGGTGGTGCTGATCGCGATCGCCGTCATCTTTGCCCCGTTGCTGGCGGCCTTGGCCTGGCTCGCGCCCTGGCAGGCCACGGTGACCGGCTGCGGCGTGCTCGCTGCAACCATCTCCTCGACCGCAATCCAGCTCTGGTTCAGGGTGCAGGCACGGCGCAGCCAATTCCGCCGCCGCCAGACCTCGTCGCGTCTCGCCACCTTCGCCGAAGCCTTTTCCTCGATCGGCTGGGCCGCGACCGCAGCGTTGATACTGATTCTTCCTGGAGCCGGGCTGATTTGCGGCGCGATGACCGCAGGGTTGCTGGGAGCGACCTGGAAGCTCAGCCCAAAGCCGACCTGACCAGAACGAGACTGATCAAGGCGAGATCGATCGAGGCGACCAGATCATCCCTTGGCCAGTTCGAGCACGGCTGCCGCAAACGCCTCAGGCTCCTCCTGCGGAAGATTATGACCGGCGCGCGGGATCACGCGATGGGCGCGGCGGTCGGCAAAGCGCGCCGCCTGCGCCGTTCCATCCGTTGCCGGAGACACGCCGTCGCCGGCGGGATCGAGCGTGATCGTCGGTACTTCGATGACCGGTTGTGCCGCCAGTCTGCGCTCGATCTCGGCATAACGCGGATCGCCTGCAGCCAAGCCGTAGCGATGGCGATAGCTGTGGATCACGATATCGACGTAGTCGGGATTGTCGAACGCCACCGCCGTGCGATCGAAGGTCTCGTCGTCGAAGGCCCAGTTGGGCGACCACAGCGCCCACAGGGTGCGCGCGATCTCGCGCCGATTGGCCGCAAGCCCGGCGCGGCCGCGTTCGATCTGGAAGTACCATTGGTACCAATAACCGACCTCGCGCGCGACGGGCGCGGGGCGCATCGCTCTTGCGATATCCTGGATCAAATAGCCGTTGACCGAGACCAGCCCGGTGCAGCGCTCCGGCCACAGCGCAGCGCCCACGCAGGCCGCGCGGCCGCCCCAATCGTAGCCCGCAAACACCGCGCGCGGAATCGCCAGCGCATCCATCAGCGCGATCAGGTCGGCACCGATGGCCGCCTGTTCGCCGGAGCGTGGCGCAGCCGCCTCCCGGAAGCGGGTCGGACCGTAGCCGCGGAGATAGGGCACGACGACGCGGCATCCCTCAGCAGCCAACAGGGGCGCGACATCGACATAGGAGTGGATGTCATAGGGGAAGCCGTGCAGCAGCAGCACGGCGGGACCGTCAGCAGGGCCAGCCTCATGATACGCAACGCTGAGCACACCGGCGTCGATCTGCCGGATCGGCCCCAATCGCGTAGACGACGACGCCCGCCCCATCCCCGGCTGACCGCTCATCCGATGCTCCTATTGCCTTCGTTGCCTACGCCTCTGACAAGCTCTTGATGTCATCAGCGTAGTGCGTTCCTGCAAGGAGCGCTACAGTGCATCGTTCGTCCGAGAGGATCGCTATGCTGCGCGCGCTGTCGGCCCTGCTTTCACTGCTCATGATGGGTGCTGCCGCCTTCGCCCAGCAGGCGCCGCGCAGCAGCGAGTGTCTGGCGATGGCGGGCGGACCGCGCGCGGTGCCCGTCAGCCTGCGGCGCGCGGCGGCGGACACGGGCGAGGTGACGATCACCTATGCCGGCCACTCGACCTATTTCATCGACACGCCCGGCGGCGTCCGCATCGCGACCGATTATAGCGGTGCCTATCAGGTCGGCCGCCTGCCCGACGTCGTCACGATGAATCGGGCGCACTCCACACACTATACGCTAGCACCGGATCCGCGCATCCCGCATGTGCTGCACGGCTGGGGCGAAGACGGCAAGAAGGCGGAGATCTTCGAGCGCATCGGTGATGTCCTGATCCGCAACGTCACGACGGACATCCGCCGCTATTATGGCGACACGAGCGGTCTCGACATGATCAAGGACGGCAACTCGATCTTCATCTTCGAGGTTGCCGGCCTCTGCATCGGCCATCTCGGCCACCTCCACGTCAAGCTCGACGAGACGCATTTCGCTGCGATCGGCCGCCTCGACATCGTGATGGTGCCGATCGACGGCACCTATACGATGTCGCTCGACGGCATCTCGGAGATCACCAAGCGGCTGCGCGCCTCCGTCGTGCTGCCGATGCACCGGTTCGCGACACCGCTCGACGACTTCATGCGCAGGATCGGCCAGGAGTTCGAGATCGACCGCCGCAGCGAGCGGACGTTGAAGATCTCCCGCGAGTCGCTGCCCGCAACGCCGACCGTGATCATCCTCGACGGGGTGTGAACCGGCGCGCCGTCCGCTGCCTGCAGGCCTAGGCTTCGGCCAGGCTCGAGCCGCGGCGGCCGTTCGGCGCGGTGAGCATGCGCTTCAGCTTGTTGATCGCGCGCCCGGCGAGGCCCACCAGATAAGGCTGCGTCTTCTGGCAGTAGGCGAGCTTCTTGACATGGCCTTCGACATGCCATCTGGCATGTGCGCCGTCCCTGAAGAAGATCACATCGCCCGGGCCATAGCGCTTCGGCGCCATATCCGCACTCTCCAGCACGATCGAGCCTTCCAGGATCAGGATGGTCTCGTCGAAATCATAATGCCAATTGAACTTGCCCTCGGTGCAGTGCCAGACGATGGCGCAGCCGATGCCATCGGAGCTGTATGCCACCGTGCAGGAGGTCGCCTGCGGGTTGCCTTCGATGATCCAGGAGGGCTCGATCGGCGCAGGCTTCAGATCGACGTTCAGATTGGCGGTTTCAATGAAAGGGCGCATCAAGACCTCAAAGGACAATGGGAATGAAATGACCGGCCGGAGAATGCGGCCGGATCAGCAACAATTAGACACATGCGATTAAGGCCGGCTTACGTCATCGGCTAAAATGCGGCGCATTGGCCGCGACCAGCCGCCGCATCACGCAATCTCAATTTCGACACGGCCGCGCAGCCGCCACAATTTATCCGTGACTACGCCGCACCAAGCCGTCCTACTCCATGCTGCGGCGCGAGCGATGGTCGGCACGGGATCATGGCTGCGTCACGGATCTCGCTTAATGATTTGCTTTCCATTCGCCAATGAAGGACTCGCGCAATGCGACGAATGACACTCGCGCTCGCCATGGTGCTCTCGACCGCCACGATTGCCAGTGCCGGTGAGACGCCGGCGCCCGAGGGAGCCAAGGCTTATTTCATCAATCTGAAGGACGGCGACACGGTGACCTCGCCGGTCCTGATCCGGTTCGGCCTGTCGGCGATGGGCATCGCGCCGGCCGGCACCGAGGCGCCGAATACCGGCCACCATCACCTCTTCATCGATGCGCCGCCGCTCGAAGGCGACGCGCTCAATGAAGCCATTCCGATGGACGAGCATCATGTGCACTTCGGCAAAGGCCAGACCGAAGCCTCGGTCAAGCTGTCACCGGGCAAGCATACTTTGCAGCTCGTGCTCGGCGACTGGAGCCACATTGCGCACAAGACGCCGGTGATGTCCGAGCGGATCACAGTCACGGTCGAAGGCACCGAGGCTGCCAGCGCCAAGCCGACCGAAGCGGCGAGCACCAAGCAATAAGGCCGCGTCGCGCGATCCTGCTTGTGCGGAACCATTTCAGCCGCAGTGCAGGGCCGGACTGAGGTTCAATCCGGCCCTGATCACCGTCAGGCCCACTCGCCTTTACGGAACACCGGCACCCGACTGCCATCGGCACGGATGCCGTCGATGTCGGTGTCGGCCGAGCCGATCATCCAGTCGATATGGATCAGGCTCTGATTGCCGCCTTGCGCTGCGATCTGCTGTTGGCTGAGCTTAGTGCCGTCGATGAAACACTTCGAGTAGCACTGGCCAAGCGCAATGTGCGAAGCAGCGTTCTCGTCGAACAGCGTGTTGTAGAACAGAAGCCCGCTCTTCGAGATCGGCGAGGAATGCGGCACCAGAGCCACTTCGCCGAGCCGGCGCGCGCCCTCGTCGGTGTCGAGCACCTTGTTCAGCACCTCTTCGCCCCGCGACGCCTTGGCTTCGACGATGCGGCCGTCCTCGAACTTGACCTGGATATTGTCGATCAGCGTGCCCTGATAGGACAGCGGCTTGGAGCTGACGACATGGCCTGAGACGCGGCGGCAATGCGGCGTCGTGAACACCTCTTCCGTCGGAATGTTGGCGTTGCAGGTAATGCCGTTCTTCGCCGTCGAGGCCCCGCCTTCCCATTCATGACCGTCGGCCAGTCCGATCGTCAGATCCATGCCGGGACCGGTATAATGCAAGGCGTGGAAGCGCTGCCCGTTCA
The DNA here is from genome assembly GCF_032484835.1 of Bradyrhizobium sp. SZCCHNS1022. Classification (NCBI taxonomy): domain Bacteria; kingdom Pseudomonadati; phylum Pseudomonadota; class Alphaproteobacteria; order Hyphomicrobiales; family Nitrobacteraceae; genus Bradyrhizobium; species Bradyrhizobium sp. SZCCHNS1022. The sequence goes on from NZ_JAUETT010000001.1 coordinate 76,576, forward strand.
GCCAGTCGGTGCGCTCGCGCAGCACCGCATTGTGCCGCTCCCAGGCGACAACCGCGCCGTCGTGATCGACGCGGGAGGCTGAGAAGATCGCATCGGCAAGCTTTGCCACCGCGACCTCCTCCGGCACATCAGGGAACACCAGCTTGGCCCAGGAGGCACTCGGATAGGCGATGATGTTCCAGTTGGTCTCGAAATTGGTGATCTTCTCCAACGCGGGCTGGTACGCCTTGGAATTGGCTTTGCTGGCGCGCGCCACCTTGGCCGGATCCTGACCGGACAGCAGCATCGGATTGTCGCCGACGATCGCCAGTCGCGCGGTGTTTTCCGAGAATGCTTTGGCCATGCCCTGATAGAGCCAGTCGGCGGCACGATCGAAACTGGCGTCCTGGCCGAAGCGATAGCGCGCCAACGTCAGCTCCTCGTCGGAGAAAAACGAGGTCACGATGCCGGCACCGGCCTTGTAGGCATGTTCCGCGACTTTGCGCACCAGCGGCAGCGCGACCGAGGGCGCCGTCAGCAACAGATCCTGCCCCGGCTGCAGCCGCAGGCCAACCTTCACCGCCACCTCCGCGAGGCGGTCGAGCTTGACGGGATCGATGGCGGCTTCAAGGTTGCGCTGGTGTGCGGTCATGAGAGGTCCGATCAGTGGGTGGTGCGATGCCACAGAGATAGGCCAATTGCGGTGGCGGTCAATGCCGAAGGCATGACGGCATGGCCCCCCTACCTGCCGCACCCCATATGCCAGGACGCCGGTCACCGGCGAACCGCCGCGCAAATCGCGCAGCAACGCCTGAGTTATGGATCCACACTTGTGCGGAAATAATCGCCGAGTTGCGGGCAGGCCCCCGCGAGGGCAATCAGCGCGTCCGCTCGTTCGAGCGGTCAGGCTCGCCACATGCATCAATGTCGTCCCGGCCCTTGAGCCGGGACCCATATTCCAGAGACGCCGATCATCGACGATACCGTCGCACCAGCTTGCGTGACAACAACGGCCTGTGCTTATGGATCCCCGCTTGCGCGGGGATGACGATTGAACTTAGGTCGCCGACCTCGGGCAATGGCGAAATTTCTCATCGACTGAAAGCGGCTTATTTCTGCGGCTCCGTCGTCGACCACAACAGCGTGGTTGCGCTCTTCTCGTAGGCCATGCCCTTGGGATAGCTGATCAGCTCCATCTGCAGGCCCCACGGCGTGAAGAAATACAGGATCGATTGGCCGGCCGCCGGTCCCTCGCTGATCGGAATCGGCCCCTGCAGCGTCCTCACGCCCTTGGACTTCAGATAGGTGGCAGCAGCGCCGATGTCGTCGACATAGAGCGCGATGTGATGGCCGCCGATGTCGCTGTTCTTGGGAAGCACCTTGGCCTGGTCGGGTGCCTCGTACTGGAACAGCTCGATGTTCGAACCATAGCCACAGCGGACCATGCTGATCTCGTCGATCTTGGCGCGCGGATGCACGTTGACGACGTCCTGCATGAACGTGCCCTTGTCGTCCGAGAACGGCCCGAAGGACATCGCGTGCTTGCAGCCGATCACGTCGGTGAAGAAGGCCGTGGCTGCCTTCACGTCGGGCACCGTGATGCCGGTGTGGTCATGGCCCCGGAGGCCGGGGATCGAGTCGGCGAAGGCGGAGGTGGATGAGAGCGCGAGAGCAACGAGAGCGGTTCGTACAATTCCGAATGTCTTCATGATCGACTCCTACTCCAATGAGATCCGGTACCCGCTGCCTAAGCCGGAGATGCCAATTGCCGCTCCACCGCCTTGTGATCCCGCGCGAGGCCGGCGGCGAGGCCTTTCGCCATCTCGCCGACATAGATGTCCTCCTCGCCGGCTTCGAAGCCGTCGAGGATCTCGCGCGCGGCTTCCTCGGTCGTCATCTTTGGAATGGGCAGGCCTGCGGTCATGCGCGTATCGACCGCGCCGGGCAGCGCGGCGACGACGCGGACGCCCTTGGGCGCAAGCTCGCCGCGCAAACCCTGCGTCAGGCTGAGCGCCGCCGCTTTCGAAGCGCAATAGGAGCCCATGAACGGCAGATTGACTCGGGCGAGAATGGTGAGGATGTTGAGCATGGCGCCGCTGTTCTTGATCAGTGCCGGTGCAAAGGCGCGGGCAAGGCGCAGCGGTGCGAGATAGTTGATCTCGATCTCCTCGCGCGCAATCGCAAGATCCGGCGCGAGCAGCAACGCCGTGTTGTGGTTGACGCCGGCATTGTTGATCAGCAAGGTCACGTCGGTCGCGAGCGCTGCGGCGGCAGTGACATCCGTGTCGCTGGCGACGTCGAGCTTAACGGGCACGACCCGCTCGGACGCCGTAACGCGCGTGACGTCGCGTGCGGCCGCGTAGACCTTGGCGGCGCCGCGCGCGAGCAAGCCGGCGATGAGGGCCTGCGCGATCGCGCCGGTGGCGCCGGTGATGAAGACGACAGAATCCTTGATGGTCGCTGTCATGCGGCTGATCCTTGCTGCTGGAGGAGCGCGGTGGAGGTCGGATCATCGAGCCAGCCGGGCTCGACATCCGGCAAGGGAATGGCTGCGAGCAGCTGACGCGTGTAGGCGTGCTGCGGATGGCTGAAGATGCGCGCCACAGGTCCCTGCTCGACCACTTCGCCTGCCTGCAGGATCGCGACATCGTCGCAGAGCACGCGGATGACGGAAAGATCGTGGCTGATGAAGACGACGGTCAGCCCGAGCTTGGCACGGAGCTCCTTCAACAGCAGCAGGATATGGGCCTGGGTCGAGACGTCGAGCCCGGAGACGATCTCGTCGGCGACGATGAAATCGGGCTCGAGCGCCAGCGCCCGCGCGATACCAGCGCGCTGGCGCTGGCCGCCGGACAATTCGTGCGGATAACGGTCGACGAAGGAGGTCGGCAAGCCCACCAGATCGAGCAACGCGGCAGCACGATCACGCCTGGCACGCCGTCCCTTCAGCCGGCCATAGATTTCGAGCTGCCGGGTCAGGGTCACCGCGAGCGGCAGCCGTGGATTGAGCGAGGACTGAGGATCCTGAAAGATCATCTGGATCCGCATCCGCAGCGGCCGCAACGCTGCTTCCGTGAGATGGCTGAGTTCGATGCCGTCGAACTGGATGCCGCCGGAGGTCGGCTCCAGCAGCCGCACCAAAAGCCGGCCTAGCGTGGTCTTGCCCGAGCCGGATTCGCCCACGAGCCCGAGCACCGTGCCGCGTGGCACTGCCAGATCGACGCGCCTGATCACCTCACGCATGGGCGCCTTGCGAAACAGCGACGCGCCCCGCTCCGGATAGGCGAAGCCGAGCTGGCCGGTGCGGAGCAGGACGTCGCTCATGCCGGCCTCGCCGCCATCTGCTGGTCGAGCCTATAAGCCTCGGCCCACAGGCTCTCGATCAAGGACGGCGGCACCGGCTTCAACGCCTCAGCGGGCCGGTCGGCCCGCGGCGTCGCTGCCAGCAGCGCCCGGGTATAGGCATGGCGAGGCCTGGCCAGCACATCGGCAGTCGCGCCGTCTTCGAGCACGCGGCCCGCATGCAGCACGGTCATGCTGCGGCAGATCTTCGCGACGACGCCGAGATCATGGGTCACGAACAGGATCGCAGCGCCATGGCGCAGCCGCAGCCGCTCGACGAGCTGCAGCACCTGGCGCTGCACCGTAACGTCGAGTGCGGTGGTCGGCTCATCGGCAATCACCAGCGCGGGATCGCAGGCGAACGCCATCGCAATCAGGACGCGCTGGCGCATGCCGCCCGACAGCTCATGCGGATAGAGCTCGAGCACCCGGGAGGGATCGCGGATCGCGACTTCGGCCAGCAACGCAGCGGCGCGATCGTGCGCGGCGCGCTTGGACAGATTGAGGTGATGCTGCAGGATCGCGCCCATTTGTGCACCGATCCGCTTGACCGGATTGAGCGAGGTCATCGGATCCTGCGGGATCAGCGCGATGCGGCGACCGAGCAGGCTGCGGCGCTCCCGCTCCGGCATGGTAAGGAGATCACGGCCTTCGAAGGTGATGCCGCCCGCCGCAACCGCGGCCTTCGCCGGCAACAGACCGAAGATGCTGCGGCCGACCATCGATTTACCGGCACCGGACTCGCCAACCAGTCCCCTCACCTCGCCGGCTTCGACGCTCAAACTGACGCCGCGCAGGACATTGCTGCTGCCGATCGCGACATGAAGATTGTCGATGGTGAGAATGGCGGTCATCGGCGCTGCACCGGATCGAGCGCAGCGCGCAGGCCGTCCCCGAGGAGGTTGAAGCCGATTACGCTGGCGATGACGCAGGCGATTGGAAACATCATGATCCAAGGCGCCTGATAAATGATCTGCCGGCCCTCCGTGATCATGCCACCCCAGCTCGGGGTATCACCGGCGACGGAGATGCCGACGAAGGAAAGAATGACTTCGACCAGGATCGCGATCCCCATTTCCACCGACAGCAGGGTCACGATCAGCGGCACGAGATTGGGTAGGATCTCCAGCCGCAACAGTTGACCGCGGGAAAGACCGAGCACCCGCGCGGCCGCGGCATAGTCGCGCCGCAGCTGTGCCATCGTCTCGGCGCGAACGACCCGGGCAAAGCGCGTCCAGTCGACCACGACGATGGCTGCGATCACCGAGGTGAGACCGGCGCCGATCACGGCGGCAAGCACGATCGACAGCAGCACCGGCGGAAATGCCATCCAGACATCGACCAGCCGCGAGACGAGCTGATCGAGCACCCCACCGAAGGCGCCGGCAACAAGCCCCAGAACGATGCCGATGATGGCCGCAAGGAGGGCCGCGACGAGCGCCACCACGAGCGCCGTGCGGGCTGAGAATATCAGCCGGGACAACACGCAGCGACCGAGACTGTCGGTGCCGAGCGGATAGGACGCGTCGCCTCCGTGCATGAAAGCAGGCGGCAGCTGGGCCGACAACAAGTCCTGCTCGATCGGATCATGCGGCGCGAGCAGCGGCGCCAACAATGCGATCAGCACCAACAACGCAATGATCGCGCCGCCGCACCGGAGCCGCGCCCCGCCTCGCACGAACGCACCGCGCCAGCGTGCGGTTGGCGCCGTCATTGGACCGCTGATTGCGAGATCAGCCATTGCAATCATCCATGGCGCAGCCTCGGATCAAGCAGCGCGACCACAAGATCGACCGCGAGATTGAGCGCGATGAACAGCACGGCGAAGGTCAGGATCAGCCCCTGGATCAGCGGAAAGTCGCGGTTGACGACGGCGTCGATCGCCATGTTGCCGATCCCTTCGTACGAGAAGATCCGCTCGACCAGCACAGTGCCGCCGAGCAGCAAGGTGACCTGCACGCCCGAGAACGCCACGGTCGGGATCAGCGCGTTCGGCAGCACCTCGCTGCGCAGGATCGTGCCACGCGAGAAGCCGCGGGTTCGCGCGATCTGTGCGTAGTCCTGGTCCTCAGCCTCGGCAAGCTGCGCCTTCAACAGCCGCGCCACCAAAGCCGCGAACGGCAGCGCGAGCGCGAGCGCCGGCAGCAGCATATGCCGCAGCAGATCGGCGGCGATATCGAAGCGAAAGGTCGCAAGGCTTTCGAGCAGATAGAAATGGGTGGAGAAATCGATTTCGCGCTGCGGATCGAGCCGACCGGAGATCGGCAGCAGCGGCACCAGCACGCCGAACACGAGCAACAGGATCAAGGCCCAGAGGAAATCCGGGATGGCAAGGAAGAATCCGATGCCGCTGTCGACCAGCCATTCGGCGGCGCGGCCGCGGAAAGTTACACCGAGGAGCGCAACGATGCCGCCGAGCAGCAGCGCCATGACGACGGCGAGCGAACACAGTTCGAGCGTCGCCGGCAACCGCGCGATCACCAGCTCGAACACGCGCTGATGCAGGCTGATCGAGCGGCCGAAATCGCCCGACAGCACCTGGCCGAACCAGGTGATGAACTGCGTCACGATCGGCTGGTCGAGCCCATACAGCGCACGGAGCCTCGCGATGTCCGCACTCGATGCGCCCGGCGGAATCATCATGGCGATGGGATCGCCCGGGACCACGCGCAACAGCACGAAGACGATGATGCCGACGCCGAGCAGCGTCGGCGGAACGAGGGCGGCACGCTTGAGAACAGTGCTCCAACGCATCGCCGCCCCCAATTCTCGGTCAGCCCTGGCTGACCAGTTGCGGCAGGATCATGCCGTTCGCCTGCGCCACGACCTTGAGTCCCTTCTTGTGGATGATCGGCTGCACATATTGCAGCAGCGGGATCACCTCGCCCTCCTCCGCAATATATTTGTCGACCGCCTTCCAGCCGGCGATGCGCTTGGTCTCGTCCTTCTCGCCCCAGAGCGGACCGATACGCTCGATCAGATCCTTGCCTTTCCAGGCCGAATGCGGCGACGGGCCGAACATGGCAAAGCCGGTCGAGGTGGTGGGATCGCCGATCGCATTACCCCAATTGTAGAATGCCGCCGGCGCCAGCGCGTGACGCGCGCGCAGCTCGTAATGCTGGGCGATCTCATAGATCTCGATGTTGGCTTCGATGCCGACCTTGCGCCACATGCCGGCGATCGCCTGGACCATCTCGTAGTCTTTCGGCTTGAAGCCGCGCGTGGTCTGGATGGTGAACTTGACCGGTTTCTGCGGCGAGTAGCCGCTCTTGGCGAGCAGGCTCTTGGCCAGCTCCGGATCGTAGGCGGTCTTGATCGTGGGATCGAAGGCGGCATAGCCCGGGGCTTCCAGCGTGTCGATCGGCACGCCATAGCCGCGCAGCAGCTTGTCGACGATCGCCTTCTTGTCGATGGCGTGATTGGCGGCGAGCCGCACATTGCGGTCGAGCATCGGATCGATGTCGGTCAGGAAGATCATGCCGATATCGGAGACCGGCTGGGTGAGACCCACCAGATTCGGCTTGCCCTTCAGCCGGTCGAACTCCTCATACGGAATCTCGAAGGTGACGTCGGAGCCGCCGGATTCGAGTTCGGCAACACGGCTGGTCGGATCGGTGACGAACTTGAACACCACGGTTTCGAACGCCGGCTTCGGTCCCCAATAGGTGGGATGCGCCTTCAACCGCAGGAACGCGTTGCGCTCGAACGCATCGACCTTGTACGGCCCCGAGCCGATCGGCGCCTTCTCGAAACCTTCCGCGCCGACCTTTTCATAGTAGGCCTTCGGCAGCACATAGCCGGTCAGGAACGCCATCCATTTGAATAGCACCGGCTCGAATTCGACGACATCGGCCGTGATGGTGTGGCCATCGATCTTGAAATTGTTGATCTTGGACCAGACGAACTGGATCGGGTTGCCGCCCTTCGGATCGGCCGCGCGGGTGAGCGACCACACGACATCCTCCGGCGTCACCGGCGAGCCGTCATGCCAGGTCGCGCCCTGACGCAGCTCCATCGTGATCTTGGTGCGATCCTCGTTCCAGCCCCATTTGGTGAGCAGGCCGGGCTTGAAGGAAAGATCCGGCGCCTGGCCGATATAGGGATCGAAGATCGCCTGGTAGATCGACTGGATCGTCGGATTGACCGCTGACGCTCCGACGGTCGGATCGAAGGAGGGCAGGTTGACATTATAGGCGATGGTCAAGGTGCTCCCGGCGGCTTGCGCAGATTGAAGCGAGAGCCCGGACGTGAGCGGGAGGGCGGCTGCACCTGCGAGCTGCAGCAGCGTCCGACGGGAGATCGAAATGTCACGCATGGTGATGCGACTCCAGATAAAGGAATGGCGCCCCTTGCGAGCGCCACCGATGAAGAACGACTATTTCGGCGCGCTTTCGGACCAGCGCGCCATCAATGTGTTCGACGGCAGGGCTTCGTCGACCAGCTTCTTGGCCGTCTCTATTCCGGCTACGGGAAGCTTCGATGGGTCGAGCAGCCCGATCTGCACCAGCACCGAGGCCTGATCCCAATAGATGTGCTCGTTATAGAGCTTGTCGCCGCGGAAGCGCACGATCGCCACCAGCGGGATCTCGACATATTTGCCGGTGGGCGGGATGCCGGGCAGCATCCAGTCGATCTCGATGTCATGGGTGAAGCAGAACAGCATCTCGTCGACGACACGGTCGGCGCCGATGGTGCGCGAGATCGGCACCAGCTTGGTGTCGACGGGCGTCTTCGGGCTGAAATGGTTGGCGTAGAAGCGCAGGAGATTCGCGTAGCCGACGCCGCCGGTCATGGTCGGGATGTGGTTGACATAGGGCTCGGCGACCATCGTCTTCATGGTCTCCTCCGCCGAGCGGGTCGCGAACTCGAGCTCGGTATGGCGATCCCACAGCGACGACAAGTCGTAATGCGGCCCGAGCACCTTGCGGAACAGCGCGATCGACCGCGAATGCGCCATCAGCGTCGCCGGCTTGTCGAAGCTGGGGCGCTCCGGCGCGGCGAAGGCGTGGTCGCAGCCGGGATAGAGATAGAACTCGACGTCGTTGCGCCCGGCGAATCCGACCTTGATGATCTCGCGCGCCTCGGCATTGGCAAATTTGTCGAGCTCGGCAAAGTGAAACACCATCGGGCATTTGATGGCCTTGGCTTCGCCGATGTCGGCATCGATGCCGACGCCGTAATAGGAGACTGCACAATCAATGTCGGTGCGCGCGGCCGTGAGATAAGCGAGCTTGCCACCGAGGCAGAAGCCGAGCGCACCGACCTTGCCTTTGCACTCGGGACGCGCGCGCAGCACCTTCAACGCGTCGGCCGTGTCCTTGATCGCCAGATTGGCATCGAAGCGCTGATAGTAGCCGAACGCCCTGGCGAAATCCGCTTCGCCATAGCCGAGCTCGATGCCCGGCTCGAAGCGCCAGAACAGGTCCGGCGCCAGCACCACGTAGCCTTCCTCGGCGTAGTAGTCGGCGACCGCGCGCATCGAGGCGTTGACGCCGAAGATCTCCTGCAGGAGCACGATGCCCGGACCCGAGCCGGAAGCCGGAACGGCGAGATAACCCTTGAACGTACCGCCGTCCTGCGCGGCGATCTCGATCCATTGTCCGGCCACGGCCCTGCTCCCCTGCTGCAATGTGTCCAGCGCAGACGTCCACAGCGATGTCGCGCTTCGTGTTTTCTTCATTGAATTTTTAATGTAAAAATATCGGATGTAAACAGCAGAGATTGAGCATGCGCTGCACATCCATTGTGCGAAGCGGCATGCGGGAGACAGGTTTTGAAACGGGCGACGAACTCGGCGGCCAAGCGCGCCGCAGCCGCGGCAAAGACGAAATCCCGCAGGATGGGCTCCACGGCACAGTCGAGGACTGAGCAGGCGCAGGGGCGGTCGGCTGCTGAAGCCGGCACCTGGCATCTGGCGCGCACCGACGCCGAACGGCGGGTCTCGGATTTCGAGTTCGCATTGGAGCGGCTGGCGCAGTCCTACTACCGCTGGAAGGCCTCATGCCTTGCCGCGGTCTGCGAAGTGCCGCTGACCGGAGACGACGTCGCGGTTCTCAACGTGGTGCGGATGGGCGATGAGCCGAAGCGTCTGGCCGAGGTCGGACAGCTGCTCAACCGGGTCGACGTGCCGAATCTGCAATATGCCACGCGCAAGCTCACGCGCGCCGGATTGATCGAGACCGAGGGTGGCTCGTCGCGCAAGGAGACGCGCTACCGCGCCACCGCGAAGGGCCGCGCAGTGACGGAAGACTATGCGAAGCTGCGCGCCGAGACCTTGCCGCCGATGTTCGAGGGTCTCGCCGGCTGGGTCGAGAGCTGCGCTGCCGTGACGGCACAGCTCGACCAGATGTCGGGGCTTTACGCCCAGGCCACGCGGGTCGCGATCACCCGGCGACATCAATCCTAACAGCGTCGTGTCGCCGCCGCGCGTCAGCTCGCGCGCAAGCGTCGTCCTCGCACCCACACGACGAACGCGATCACCAGCGCGGCAGCCAGCGCGAACCAGGTGATCGCATATTGCATGTGCTCGTCGCGCAGATGCGGCGTGAGCGGCCCGGGTTTGGGGATGCCGTTCGCAGGGACAGGCGCTTCCAGATCGACATAGAACGGCGCGACCTCACCCCAGCCGAGCGTCCTTGCCATCGCCAGATGATCGCGGGTGAACCACAATCGCTTCTCACGATTCTCCGCCGGCGTCAGCCAGCCGGCGCTTTCCGGGAAACGCAGATATCCGGTGAGGGTGACGGGCTCGCCGGTGATGAGCTTCCCCACCGCGCGATCCTCCACGCCACGCTCCTGCATGGTGTTGGCGACGAAGCCGGCATCGATCACCACCGTTTCGCCTGAGGGCAGGCGGGCCGGCAAGAGCGCCCAGGTCCCGGAGCCGGAGACATCCTCGCGCACGGCCGAGCCCGCGCTATAGACCATCGCATCCGGCAGTTTCGCATAAGTCGCAGTGAAGGTGACCCGGCGGAATTCGTCGTTCGCGGCGCTGAGCGCACGCCACGCCGAAGATGGCGGCAACGCGATCGGCGCCGCCGCGACGCGCTCGGTGAGTGCCGCGATCAGCGCATGCTTCTCGGCCCTGCGCTGCAGTTGCCAGACACCGAGGCCGGCGAACAGCGCGACCATCACGATCGTGAAGATCGCGAAGGCGCGGATGCGGGCGTCAAAGCTATGGGTCACGGGCGACGCTCATGCGGCTTGTCTTCACCTCCGCTGACAGGAGGCGGAAGTCCCGGTGCCGTTGCGGCATGGTGGGAACTTCCGACACCCACTCACGGCCGCCGGGAGCGATCATCGCGGCGTGCGATCGACCAGCTTGCCCGGCGCAGCCTTGTGGTGGAATTGCAGCGCGATCAGAAGCGACTTCATCGCCCGCAGCGGCAACAGCGTCACCACCAGGATCAATGGCAGCCACAGCGCCGCGTGGACCCAGAACGGCGGCTGGTATTTCACCTCGACGATCAACGCGGCGCCGACCACGATCGCGCCGGCGATCATCATGATGAAGATCGCCGGCCCGTCGCCGGTGTCGATGAAGGCGTAATCGAGCTCGCACACTTCGCAGCGCCCGCGAAGGTTGAGGAAACCGGAAAACAGCTTGCCCCGGCCGCAGCGCGGACACCGGCAAGCGAGCCCGCGCAGGACGGTTTGGGAGAGGGAGACGGGTTGAGCGTTCAATCTAACCTCCTTGCCCGTGCTGCCGGGACACAGGGCGGACCAGTCAAACGGAAAAGGGCGGCCCTGCGGCCGCCCTTTTTAGCACCGGTACAATCAATGCACGAGCGACAGGGCGTGAATATGCACCTCAATGCGCGCCGTGAGCCATGGCTTCGGCGCCGTGACCCCAGACATAGATGCAGACGAACAGGAACAACCAGACCACGTCGACGAAGTGCCAGTACCAGGCGGCGAATTCGAAGCCGAGGTGCTGTTTCGGCGTGAAGTGGCCTGCATAGGCGCGAATCAGGCAGACGATCAGGAAGATAGTGCCGACCAGCACGTGGAAGCCGTGGAAGCCGGTCGCCATGAAGAAGGTCGAGCCGTAGACGTGGCCGCCGAAGGAGAAGGCGGCATGGCTGTACTCATAGCCCTGCACGCAGGTGAAGGTCGCGCCCAGGAGAACCGTGAGGATCAGGCCATACTTCAGACCCTGGCGATTGCCCTCCAACAACGCATGGTGCGCCCAGGTCACGGTGGTGCCGGAGGTCAAGAGGATCAGCGTGTTGAGGAGCGGCAGGTGCCAGGGATCGAACGTCTCGATGCCCTTGGGCGGCCAGACGCCGGGGACCGCACAGGCGCCCATCTGGGTGCCCGGGCCGCAGCCGAACACGGCATCGCGGGTCGCCTGCACGGCATCGGCCGGGAACAGCGCCGCGTTGAAATACGCCCAGAACCAGGCGACGAAGAACATCACCTCGGAGGCGATGAACAGGATCATGCCGTAGCGGTGGCTGATCTGCACGACGCGGGTGTGGTCGCCCCGGTACTGGGCCTCACGGATGACATCGCCCCACCAGCTCGCCATCGTATAGAGCACGCCGATGGCGCCGACGCCGAAAATGATCGGCGCGGCCGAAAACAGGTGGTGCATCCAGGTGACCGCGCCGACCGCCATGATGAAGGCCGACACCGAGCCGACGAACGGCCACGGACTCGGATCGACCAGATGGTAGTCGTGATGCTTTGCGTGGGCGGTTGCCATTTCGAGTCTCTCCCCAGCTCTATGCCGATCAGATCGGCACCTGTTCGTTCAGAAGTTCATTTCCCCGGATTGTCGGACGTCCGCCATTAGAGATTGCCCCGCGGTTTGTCCGGCTCGCCCGCAGCCACCGGCTTGGGAGCCGGATCGCGCACGGGATAGAAGGTGTAGGACAAGGTGATCGTGTTGAGACTGTCGTTGTCGTGATCGCCAACGAGTGCCGGATCGACATAGAACACCACCGGCATCTCGCGCTTCTCGCCGGGCGCCATGGTCTGCTCGGTGAAGCAGAAGCAGTTGATCTTGTTGAAGTAGGCCCCGACCGTCAGCGGCGCGACATTGTAGGCGGCCTGGCCGGTGGTGGTCCGCGCGGACTGGTTGGTGACGGTGTAGTAGACGGTGACGACCTGGCCGATCGCGACCTCGATTTCCGTCTTCTCAGGCTCGAACTTCCAGGGCAGCCCGCCGGCCACATTGGAATCGAAGCGGACCGCGATCTTGCGGGCGAGCGGCCCGGTCGTGGGGCCTGCGGTCGCCACTTGCGTGGTGCCGTTGAAACCGGTGGCCCGGCAGAACCAGTTGTAGAACGGCACGGCCGCATAGGACGCGCCGACCATCAGCACCACTACGGCGCCGCAAATGGTCCCCACCAAGGCGTCGCGGCTAAGACCTCGACGTTTGGCGGCTGCGGCCGGAACGGCCGGTTCGCGCGGAGCGCTATGATCGAAGCTTTCCATCAGATCGGCCGCCTCAACACTGCGGGCCCTTTGACCAGGGTGACCGCGAAGAACAGCACCACCAGCACGCCGAGCGCCAGCGCAATGGCGATCGAGCGCCGGCGCCGCGCGCGCAGCTGCGCCTCGGTCAGCACGATCCCCTCTGGCTCGTTCGGCTCGGCCATGTCAGCGTCATCCGCCCCCTGTCAGGTGCCCAATCCGATCATGCGCACGACCGCCTCGACCCCCAAGGTCAGAAAAAGCGCGAACAGATAAAGGATCGAGAAGGCGAACATTTTGCGGGTGGCGCGCAAGGACGCGCTGCGCTCACGCTTGCGGTAGATCTCGATCGCCAACCAGAGCATGCCGGCGCCGAGCACGAGCGAGATCAGGCCATAGACGGCGTCGAAATAGCCGAGCGCCCAGGGGGCGACCGCGATAGCGACCAGGACGATCGTGTAGAGCAGGATCTGCAGCCGCGTCGCATCGGGACCGGCGACGACCGGCAGCATCGGAATGCCGGCGCGAGCGTAATCGTCGCTGCGGAACAGGGCGAGCGCCCAGAAATGCGGCGGGGTCCAGAAGAAGATGATCAGGAACAGCCATAGCGGCTCCGGCGCGATGGTGCCGGTGGCCGCGACCCAGGCCACCACCGGCGGCAGCGCGCCGGCGGCGCCGCCGATCACGATATTCTGCGCGGTCCAGCGCTTCAGCCACAGCGTGTAGATCACGACATAGAAGAAGATCGTGAACGCCAGCAACGCGCCAGCATACCAGTTGACGAGGATGCCGAGCGTCAGCACTGCAAAGAAAGCAAGCGTGCTGCCGAAGGCCAGCGCTTCGGCACGGGTGACGCGGCCGCGCGGGATCGGACGGTTGGCGGTGCGCGACATCTTGGCGTCGATGTCGCCTTCCAGCGCCATGTTGAGCGCACCGGAGGCGCCGGCGCCGACCGCGATGCAGAGCAGCGCGGTGATCGCGAGCACCGGGTGGAAATGTCCCGGCGCGATCAAAAGCCCGACCAGCGCGGTGAAGATCACGAGCGACATCACCCGCGGTTTCAGCAGCGCGAGATAATCGGCGACGTCGGCCTCGGAGATCCGGGGACCGACGGCAAGAGCGTTCTGATCGATGACCGACACGACTGATCCAGGCCTTCCGCTTCATTTGCCGCATCGCCGGCCAGGTGGCGGGCGATGCGGCTGGACGTCAGCGCGGCGCCTGAAGCGGTGCCACGCATCGTTGGTTCGAGAGTTACTGCACCCGCGGCAGCACTTCGAATTGATGGAACGGCGGCGGCGAGGACAAGGTCCATTCCAGCGTCGTCGCACCCGGCCCCCACGGATTGTCCGCGGCCTGCTGCTTGCGCACGAAGGCGTCCACCACGCCATAGACGAAGATCAGGACGCCGACGCCGGAGATGTAGGAACCGATCGAGGACACGAGGTTCCAACCGGCAAACGCATCCGGATAGTCGATGTAGCGGCGCGGCATGCCGGACAGGCCCAGGAAATGCTGCGGGAAGAACACGAGGTTCACGCCGATGAACATCACCCAGAAGTGGGCCTTCGCGATGGTCTCCGAATACATGTAGCCGAACATCTTCGGGAACCAGTAGTACCAGCCCGCGAAGATCGCGAACACGGCGCCGAGCGACAGCACGTAGTGGAAGTGCGCCACGACGTAATAGGTGTCCTGCAGCACGCGGTCGACGCCGGCATTGGCCAGCACCACACCGGTGACGCCACCGACCGTGAACAGGAAGATGAAGCCGACGGCCCACAGCATCGGCGCCCGGAACTCGATCGAGCCGCCCCACATCGTGGCAATCCAGGAGAAGATCTTCACGCCGGTCGGCACCGCGATCACCATGGTGGCGGCGACGAAATAGGCCTGCGTCGCCGAGGACATGCCGACCGTGTACATGTGGTGGGCCCACACGACGAAGCCGATGCCGCCGATCGCGACCATCGCATAGGCCATCCCGAGATAACCGAACACGGGCCTACGCGAGAAGGTCGAGACGATCTGGCTGATCATACCGAAGCCCGGCAGGATCAGAATGTACACTTCCGGGTGACCGAAGAACCAGAACAGGTGCTGGAACAGCACCGGGTCACCGCCGCCCTCGGCCGCGAAGAAGGTCGTGCCGAAATTGCGATCCGTGAGCAACATGGTGATCGCGCCCGCAAGCACCGGAAGCGACAGCAAGAGCAGGAACACCGTCACCAGGATCGACCACACGAACAGCGGCATCTTGTGCAGGGTCATGCCCGGTGCGCGCATGTTGAAGATCGTGGTGATGAAGTTGATCGAGCCGAGGATCGACGACGCGCCGGCGATATGGAGCGACAGGATCGCGAAATCGACCGCGGGGCCAGGATGTCCCGACGTCGAGAGCGGCGCGTACATGGTCCAGCCGGCACCGACGCCGTTGGAGCCCGGCTCGCCCTCGACGAAGGTCGAGAGCAGGAGCAGCGCGAAGGACGCCGGCAGCAGCCAGAACGAGATGTTGTTCATGCGCGGGAACGCCATGTCGGGCGCGCCGATCATGAGCGGCACCATCCAGTTGCCGAAGCCGCCGATCATCGCCGGCATGACCATGAAGAAGATCATGATCAGGCCGTGAGAGGTGACGAACACATTGTAGGTGTGGTTCTCGTGAAAGAGCTGCACGCCCGGATACATCAGCTCGATCCGGATCGCGATCGACATCGCCGCACCGATGAGGCCGGCGCAGACCGCGAAGATCAGATACATCGTGCCGATGTCTTTGTGATTGGTCGAATAGACCCAGCGCCGCCATCCGGTCGGATGGTCGTGGGCGTGATCGTCATGGCCGATGTGGGCCGTTGCGCTCGTCGCCATTGTCAATCCTCGTGTGCCCTAGATGTCCCCTCAGGACCGCGAACGGGTCCATGAAAAAGTCGTCGCTTGCGCCTTACTGCGACACGCCCGCCGCGGAGGCGTAGGTGTTGCCCGGTGCGCTCGCGAATTTCTTCTTGGCGTCCTCGACCCAGGCTGCGAAATCCTGCTCGCTCACGACGCGCACCGCGATCGGCATATAGGCGTGGTCCTTGCCGCAGAGCTCGGAGCACTGGCCGTAATACATGCCGACCTTGGTGGCCTTGAACCAGGTTTCGTTCAAACGGCCGGGGATGGCGTCGATCTTGACGCCGAACGACGGGATCGCCCACGAGTGGATCACGTCGGCACCGGTGGTCTGGACCCGGATCACCTTGTTGACCGGCACCACCATCTCATTGTCGACGCCGAGCAGACGCGGCTGCTTGTCCTGCGCGAGCAACGAATCGAATTCGAACTTGCCGTTATCGGGATAGGCGTAGCTCCAATACCACTGCTTACCGGTCGCCTTGACGGTAAGATCAGCCTTCGGCACATCGAGTTCGAGGAAGAGCAGCCGGAACGAGGGCACCGCGATGGTGACCAAGATCAGCACCGGGATCAGCGTCCAGGCCACTTCGAGCAGAGTGTTGTGGGTGGTGCGCGAGGGCACCGGATTGGCGCGAGCGTTGAACTTGACCACAACGGTCACGAGCAGCGCCAGCACGAACAGCGTGATGCAAGTGATAATGGTAAGCAGGAGGCCATGAAACCAGGTGATGTTGTCCATCACCGGCGAGCCGGATTCCTGCAGCTTGTATTCCCACGGCGCGGGCTGGCCGAGCTCCGCAAACGCCGATCCACCCGACACCAGCGCCACCGCCATCCCCAGCAGGCAGGCGCCCAATTGGCCCTTCGACATCTTCATGCCGTTCGCGCTCCCTTCAGAACTTTTCCCCCTCAGCGAACCGCCGCTTGTCTCACGGTGCGCTGTTATGATCCGCTCCCCGGACAAACGGCCATGGCGGACTCATAGGAAAGCACCTGGGCCAGTTCACTGGAATGACGAAATCTTTCTTCTCAAACCACAATTCTTGATCTATCGCAATGCAGCTCTTAAGCCGGCTCCGAACTGCCGTCGCATCGTTCCAATTTGGCGGAATTTGCCCGGGAAATTGCCATGCGACGAGGTTTCGCGGGCCACGGCCGCTTGACAGGCGTCCCGTGCGATGTACGCAACGATCGCAGGCCGTATTTTGCAGCTGATTCGGCGGCATCGGTCGCACAGTCGTCTTGCCGGAGACACGCCGTGAAGACGCCATGATTGCCGGCTGATGCCGTGGTGCCGACAGACCACCCACAGGAAAGTGTCATGGGATCGACCCGGATAGGGCCTTCAACGGAGAGCACAGCGCTCAAGCCTCTCCGAGATGCGAATGAGTCGCGATGGCGATCCCGCCGCGTGCGCGGTGGCATCGCCGCGCTCGCGCTTGCGACCGCGATGGCCGCGATCAGCATGCCGGCAGCACTCCGCGCGCAGGGCGCGGTGCGTTCGGTGCATGGCGACTGGCAGATCCGCTGCGACACTCCGCCGGGTGCCCAGAGCGAGCAATGCGCCCTGATTCAGAGCGTGGTGGCAGAGGACCGCTCCAATGCCGGGCTCACGGTCATCGTGCTCAAGACCGCCGACCAGAAGAGCCGGCTGATGCGGGTGGTGGCGCCGCTCGGTGTCCTATTGCCCTCCGGTCTCGGACTGAAGCTCGATAACCAGGATGTCGGCCGCGCCGGCTTCGTGCGCTGTCTGCCGAACGGCTGCGTCGCCGAGGTGGTGATGGACGACAAGCTGCTCAACCAGCTCAAGACCGCCAAGACCGCAACCTTCATCATCTTCGAAACGCCGGAGGAAGGCATCGGCTTCCCGTTGAGCCTCAACGGGCTCGCCGAGGGGTTCGACAAGCTGCCGTGAAGGCCCGATCATCAGACACATTGCCGTGATCGCTCAGTTTGCTGGAGTGGTGCCCGGCCCCTCCAACGAGAGCGCCATGACCAAGCGTGTCTTGTCGATTTCCTCAGTGCAGGTCTCGGGCGGCTCGACCGCCTTGATCACGAACCCCGTCTTTTCGTACAGCCGGATCGCATTGGTGTTGCTGCGGTAGACGGTCAGCTCCACCCGGGAGTAGCCGTAAGCGCGCGCGGCGCCGAGCACCCGCGCGATTAGCCGGGTTCCGATGCCCTGGCGCCGGAACTGCGGCAAAAGGCCCATGCCGAGCACGCCGATTCGGGCATCGATCGGCCCCGATTTCGGGGTTACATCACACCAGCCGACCACCTCGCCGGCCGAAAGGGCCACGAACTGCGGATAGCCCTGGGCGATACTGTTCAGAATGAAGGCGCGGGTGGAGTCCAGCGGCGGCGCTGCCACGAAGGACAGATAGCGCCGCTCCCGCGCGACCAGGTCTAGCGTGCGGTGAAAGCTCTCGATGTGCCCTGCGGCGATGGGAACGATCTCAACCATGTCAGTTCGGTAATCATCCTGCCCCTCGCACCCCGACCCGGAAAGAACTATCTTGGATCGTATCTTCCGACAACGGACCAGCCGATGACAAATCCATCAACCTCCTCCCTGCTCGACCGCGCCCAGCTCGACCGTGACGCCGTCCGTCACGAGATCGCGCGCGGGCTTGCCGGTGCGGACGACGGCGAATTGTTTCTGGAATATAGCCAGAGCGAAGCGCTGACCTTCGACAACGGCCGGCTCAAACAAGCGACCTATGACACGAGCCAGGGCTTCGGCCTGCGCGCCGTGAAAGACGATGCGGTCGGCTACGCTCACTCCTCCGACGTCTCCCTGCCGGCCTTGATGCGCGCGGCCGACACGGTGAGCGCCGTGCGGGGCGGTTATTCTGGCAACTTCGCGAGCCCGCCGCCGCACACCAATGTGCGGCTTTACGGCGACGACAATCCGCTCGATGCCCCCGGCTTCGAAAGCAAGGTGAAGCTGCTCGGCGAGATCGATGCCTATCTGCGCGACAAGGACCCGCGTGTACGGCAAGTCACCGTGAGCCTGGGTGCGACCTGGCAGGTCGTGGAAATCCTGCGGCCCGACGGCGAAAGCTATCGCGACATCCGCCCGCTGGTGCGCGTCAACGTCTCCGTGGTTGCGGGCCAAGGCGACCGGCAGGAGAGCGGAAGCAAGGGCTATGGCGGGCGCGAGGCCTATTCGCGCTTCATCGAAACCAAGGCCTGGCGCGAGGCCGCCGATGACGCGCTGCGCGAAGCGCTGGTCAATCTGGAATCGGTACCGGCGCCGGCTGGCGAGATGGACGTCGTGCTCGGGGCTGGCTGGCCCGGCGTGATGCTGCATGAGGCGGTCGGCCACGGGCTCGAAGGTGATTTCAACCGCAAGAAGACCTCGGCCTTCGCCGGACTGATGGGCCAGCAGGTGGCAGCCAAGGGGGTCACTGTGGTCGACGACGGCACGATGGCCTCGCGCCGCGGCTCGCTGTCGATCGACGACGAGGGCACGCCGACCAGCCGCACCTTGCTGATCGAGGACGGCATCCTGGTCGGCTATATGCAGGATCGGCAGAACGCACGGCTGATGAACATGAAGCCGACCGGCAACGGCCGCCGGCAGAGCTATTCGCACGTGCCGATGCCGCGCATGACCAATACCTACATGCTGGCGGGCGCGCACGACCCCGCCGAGATCATCGCCTCCGTGAAGAACGGCATCTATGCCGTGAATTTCGGCGGCGGCCAGGTCGACATCACCTCGGGCAAATATGTGTTCCAGTGCACCGAGGCCTACAGGATCGAGAACGGCAAAGTCGGCGCACCGGTCAAGGGCGCGATGCTGATCGGCAACGGCCCGACCGATCTGAACCGGATCAGCATGATCGGCAACGATCTGTCGCTCGACACCGGGATCGGTACCTGTGGCAAGAACGGGCAGGGCGTACCGGTCGGCGTCGGCCAGCCGACCCTGCGTATGGACCGCATCACGGTCGGAGGTACGGGTCGATGAGCGTCGAGAAGGTTTCAACAGTCAAGGACGGCAAGGCGGAAGCGAGCGGCACCACCTGGCGCGGCCAGATGGCGCAGCTTGCCGCGGTCGTACTGGCCGTGTTCGTCGCCAAGGGTGCGATCGCCGAGCCGTTCTACGTGCCGTCGGGCTCAATGGAGCCGACCTTGATGATCGGCGACGCGCTGCTCGCTTCGAAATTCCCCTACGGCTATGGCACCTCGTCGCTGCCGATGCAGATCACCCTGCCGGAAACCGGCCGCCTGTTCGGCGAGACGCCGAAGCGTGGCGACGTCGTCGTGTTCCGTTGGCCGGGCGACACCTCGCAGGCCTGGGTCAAGCGCGTCGTCGGCCTGCCCGGTGACCGCATCCAGATGCGGCAAGGACAGCTCTTCATCAACGACCAGCCGGCGAACTTGAAACCCGACGGCATCGGCGAGGCCGAGGACGACAGCGGCCGCACCGAGTCGGCCTACCGTTATGTCGAGACGCTCCCGAACGGTGTTTCGCACCTGATCTTCAAGCTGCGCGACAACGGCCGGCTCGACAATACGCCGGAGGTCACCGTGCCGCCTGGCAAGCTGTTCGTGCTCGGAGACAACAGGGACAATTCCGCCGACAGCCGCGTATCGCTCCGCGACGGCGGCGTCGGCCTGCTGCCGATCGACAATCTGGTCGGCCGTGCCGACGCCGTGGTCGGCTCCTGGGATCTCGGCGTCCGTCGCCAGCCGGTGTGGGCTTGGCTCTCCGGCTTCCGGCTCGACCGCTTCTTCACCGCGGTGCGGTGAGCCACAAGCGCTCATCGTCGCCGTCAAGAACCATCAACTCCCCGCGGTCATTCCGGGGCGTCCGCAGGGCGAACCCGGAATGACGCCCTCACGAGCAGTGCGGAGCCGAGAGTCGCGCAATCATGAACAGCGACGACTTCCTCGCCCTCGCGCTGCGCAATCCGGTCAACGACCGAATTGCACAAGAGCTCTCCGCTCTCGCCTTGCCTGACGCCTGGATCGTCGCGGGCTGCCTGACGCAGACGGTGTGGAATACGCTGACCGGACGGCCGCTCGGTCACGGCATCAGCGATTACGACATCTTCTACTTCGATCCCGACACCTCGTGGGAGACCGAGGATGCCGTGATCCGGAAGGTGCAGGCGCGATTGTGCGGGCTTGATTCCAGGATCGAGATCCGCAATCAGGCGCGCGTGCACCTGTGGTATCCCGACAAGCACGGCCAGCCCTATCCCGCGCTGACGCGCTCGCGCGAGGGCATCGACCGGTTTCTCACCGTCAACACACAAGTCGGCATTCGTCCAAGCGGCAACGGTCACGAGATCTATGCGCCGAAAGGCTTCGACGACATCGCTGCGATGATCGTACGGCCGAACCGCACCGCGAATTTTTCCGCCGCCAACTACACGGCCAAGGCGGCGCGCTGGAAAGCGCTGTGGCCTGAGATCACAGTGATCGCGGCGGAGGAATAACCTGCCGCGATGTAGCGCGGTAGGGTGGGCAAAGCGTAGTGTGGCTACCATTCACGACCCGAATGAAGTCGGTGGGCACGGCCTCCCCTCCCCCTACGGGTCAGGACGATCGCATATGGCTGGAAATAGCTTTGGGCAGTCTTCTCTGCGGCCATCCTTCGAAACGCCCGCCTAAGGCGGGCTCCTCAGGATGAGGCCTTTTTCGTGGTGGAATCGTTGACCCTCATGGTGAGGGCGCGGCAAAGCCGCGCGTCTCGAACCATGAGGCCCGCCCCTGCTTGACGCCATCTGCGATCGCCCTGCCCTGCGGGTGGCGGATGCAACGTCGAACGCGCCTTTGCCCACCCTACTGGCGCCAAATTCCCAGGCGTCATCGTCCGCGAAGGCGGACGAGCCACTGTGCTGCGGCTTTTGCAAACGCTGCGGTCGCTGAACACTGGATCCCCCGGTCAAGCCGGGCGATGACAGCGAGAATGGGATGCGGCGAGCCGGTCGAGTCCCAATCGCGCACCTACCGCACCACGCCGGACGTGAAGCCAGCCTTGCGGCGTGGTGGCTTGATTTCTTTCTTCAGGAAGCAATGGGCGTCCTTGCCGGCATAGCCGGGACGCGCGAAAGTCCAGACGCGGCACTTGTTGTCGCCAGTGCAGGCGGCCTTGCAGATGTCCTCCGCGTCAGCCGCCTTTTCGACCTTCTTGTCTTTTTCCTTGTCTTTATCGGCGGTCTTTTCGGCGCCTTTGGGCTCGGTGGTCTTGATCTCGAAGCTGCGATAGTCGCCGCCGGGACGGTCGATCGAGGTCTCGACCGCATCGTTCCTGATCTCAACCACGCCGGCGCCGCGCACGCCCGAGACGCAGCAATTGTCCGGTACACGCGGCGGCACGCTGTTCTTCAGCCAGCACACCGCCCCCGCTTCCATCACCGTCGGGTAGGTGAAGCTCCAGGCGCGGCAACGCCGGTCATGCTCGCACAGCAACGCGCAATCCGCGGGGTCGCCGGAGGAAATCGGCGCGCTCATATAGTCGCCGCCGGGCCGGTCGGAATAGGTTTGCGACAACGCCGAAGATGTGGGCGCGACAAAGAGCAGGCACGCCAGGAGCTTCAGGCATGCCGTGATGAAGCGCCCTGCGCCACTCCGCTGATGTGTCCGGCCCATTGCTTACGCTTGAGTTTCTCGAGCAGCCATTTGATCGCCACGAACCTGTATGGCGGATGAACGGGGCTGACACGTTTAGACACGTGCGGCGATCAGCACGGCAAGCCAGACTGCCGGTCAGGATGTTTATCTCCCCCTGGAATGGGCGGGCCAGCACGAGCGCCGGCAGGGCGATCAATGATCGATCTTGCTGAAGATGGCCCCCAGCCCTTCCCCTTTCAGAAGAAGGGAGCCGCAGCCGTTGTACAGCCCAGCATTGTCCTCAGCGTCAGAATGCGTACTCGGCATAGGCGGGCTCGACCGAACCCTGCCAGGAGCCGTTGAACTTCTCGAGCATCTCTTCGGCGGGCGAACGGCCGCAATCGATGATCTGGTCGAGCGGCTCAAGATAGCGGCTTTCGTCGCGGCCGAGATGGTCGATGCGGCCGCGCCGGCGCAGGCCGAGATGCGCCAGGGTCAGGCATTCCCTCGCGATCTCGAACACGTAGCGGTCGCGGATGCGCGCCTTGAAGCCGAGCCGTGGGACGTCATCGCGAAGGTGCTGGCGCTCGAACGCGCTCCAATCCTTGACGATGTCCCAGGCCGCATCGAGGCTCACATCATCATAGAGCAGCCCGACCCAGAAGGCCGGCAGCGCCGGCAGCCGTCCCCACGGCACGCCATCCGCCCCGCGCATCTCGAGGTACCGCTTGAGCCGCACCTCGGGAAAGATCGTCGAGAGATGATTGGCCCAATCCGACAAGGTCGGGCGCTCGCCCGGCATGGCCGGGTTCTTGCCCGCGAAGAAGTCGCGGAACGAGGTGCCGGAAACGTCGATGTAATCTTCCTCGCGTTTGACGAAATACATCGGCACGTCGAGTGCATAATCGACCCAGCGCTCGAAGCCCATGCCGTCCTCGAACGCCCAGGGGATCATGCCGGCGCGGGCGTTGTCGGTGTCGCGCCAGATCTCGGAGCGGAACGACAGAAAGCCGTTCGGCTTGCCTTCGGTGAACGGCGAGTTGGCGAACAGCGCGGTCGCAATCGGCTGCAGGGCGACCGAGACCCGCAGCTTCTTGACCATGTCGGCTTCCGAGGAAAAGTCGAGATTGGTCTGCACCGTGCAGGTCCGGTACATCATGTCGATGCCGTAGCGGCCGACCTTCGGCATGTAGCCGGTCATGATCTTGTAGCGGCCCTTGGGCATCACCGGGATCTCGGCGCGCGACCAGGACGGCGTCATGCCGAGACCGAGAAAGCCGATGCCGAGCGGCGTTGCGACCTCCCGCACTTGTGCGAGATGCGCCATCAGCTCCGCTTGCGTCTGGTGCACGTTCTCGACCGGTGCGCCGGAGAGCTCGAACTGGCCGCCAGGTTCGAGCGAGATCGCGCCGCCGCCGGTCACGTCATAGAGGCCGATGATATTGCCGCGCTCCATGATCGGCTCCCAGCCGAGCAGGAGCTTCATGCCTTCGAGCAGCGCGCTGATGCCGCGTGCGCCCTCGTAAGGCACCGGGCGATGGCCGTCGAGCGTGAACGGCGTCTTCTCGTGCTCAGTCCCGATCCGGAATGCGGATGGAGGTTTCACGCCGGCTTCCAGCCACGCGACGAGCTCGTCGCGGGATTGCAGTGGGGTCATATCGATCTGGTCACGCGCCATGCGGGTCCCGGTTCAGAAAAGCGCATCGATGATCGCGCGCGGTGACAGGAAAATCCGCGGCCCCCGCGGGGACCACGGACGTGGAGAACAATGGAGAGCTCATCGGGCCGACGCGCTTTCTCCGGCAGACAATTGTGGAGCCTGGCCGCAGGAGCAGCCGAGGCGGTCGAGCAGCGCACAGAGCTTGACGGCGTCCGCATCCGACAATTTCGAGCCGACATGCTTCTCGATCGCCGCCGAATACGCTGCCCACATCCGCTTCTGCAGCTCGCGCCCGGCCTCGGTAATCTCGATGAACTGGCCACGCTTGTCGATCTTGCATTCGCGCCGCACCGCTAGCCCCTCATCGACCAGCCGGTCAATCAGCCGCGAGGTCGAATATTGCGGGATCAGCATCTGCCGCTCCAGCTCCACCGGGCGCAGCTCGCCGGACGGTGCCCGCGACAATTCCAACAGCGCGTCATACCAGGCGAGCGGCGGAAAGCCCGCCTTTTTCAGGTCCTGCTCGACCGCGGCCAGCACCCGGCTCTGGACCCGCATCAGGCGGATCCAGGCGCCGGTCGCCTCGGTCGATGGTTTGCGTTTCATGGTCGGGCTCGCATCCTATCCCCACACCTTACCGCACTGAATGCAGCTGCATCAATCTTGACTATTCCATGCACTTGCATTTAATTCCGGCGCCTCGCTTATCAACCAAAATCGTGAACACGGTTCTCACGGAGGAATCGCCGATGAAACTCTACTACTCCCCGGGCGCCTGCTCGCTGTCCCCCCATATCGCACTGCTTGAAGCAGGCCTTCCTTACGAACTGGTCAAGGTCGATCTTCGCGCCAAGAAACTGGAAAATGGCGACGATTACTGGAAGGTCAATCCGAAGGGCCAGGTCCCGGCGCTCGCGCTCGATAGCGGCGAGCTGGTCACCGAAGGGCCGGTGATCGTGCAGACGATCGCGGACCGCGCCAAGGACAGGGCGCTTGCGCCCGCCCCGGGCAGCGCCGAGCGTTACAAGCTCTTGGAATGGCTGAACTTCATCACCTCCGAGCTGCACAAGAATTTCAGCCCGCTATTCCAGCCGGCCTTTTCCGACGAGGTCAAGGCGTTCTTCAGGGACCGGCTGATGGGCAAGTTCAAATATGTCGACAGCCAGCTTGCCGGCCACGACTACCTCATGGGTAAGGACTTCACCGTCGCCGACGGCTATCTGTTCACGATGCTGGCTTGGGCGGAACGGATGAATTTCGACCTCACCGGCCTGCCCAATCTTACCGCCTACAAGGCCCGCGTTGGCGCGCGGCCGAAGGTGCAGGAGGCGCTGGCCAAGGGAAGGACTGCTGAAGGTCGCGTGAGTTCTGCGGACTCCCGCTTCTTACAAGCCGACGGCGGTAGGTTCCCCTCCCGCCTTGCGGGCGATCGGGAAAAGCGCGACCGACGATCCCTCCCGCGGCCGTCCTTCGAGACTCTCGCCTCCGGCGAGCTCCTCGGGGACGACGCCTTATTTTGTCACAAAATAGCAGACCCTCATGGTGAGGGCGCGGCGAAGCCGCGCGTCTCGAACCATGAGGCCATGCCCCTGCTTGACGCCATAGGCGATAGCCCTCCCCGCAACGGGGAGGGGAGTTCGCGGTCATGCGGTGCTATCGAGCTCGCCTCACGCGCGCCGCGTCAAGCCGCCGCCTTCTTCGGCGGGAAGCGGCCATAGAAGGTCTCGCCCTTCTCTGCCATCTCCTCCAGCAACTTCGGGGGCGTGAAGCGCGGGCCGTATTTGGCTGCGAATTTGTGGCACAGCGCGACGAAGGTCTTGGTTCCCATGAAGTCGATATACGACAGCGTGCCGCCGGTGAACGGCGCGAAGCCGAACCCTAAGATCGAGCCGACATCCGCTTCGCGCATATCGGTGATGACATGGTCCTCGACCGTGCGCGCAGCTTCGACCGCCTGCACCACCAGGAAGCGCTGCTTCAGTTCCTCGACATCGAGCGTATCGGGATCGAGGTGCTTGGGCTGCAGCTTCGGCAGCTCCGGCCACAGGCTCTTCTGGCCCTTGCCCTTCTCGGGATAGTCGTAAAAGCCCTTGCCGTTCTTGCGGCCGAAGCGGCCCAGCTTCTCGACCAGCTCGACCATCAGCTTCTTGTGGTCCTGGTTGATCGCGTTCGCGCCGAGATCAGCCTCGGTCGCCTTCATGATCTTCAGGCCGAGATCGAGCGCGACCTCGTCCGACAGTGACAGCGGACCAACCGGCATGCCCGCCATCTTGGCGGCGTTCTCGATCATGGCCGGCGGCACGCCCTCCAGGAACATCTCGTTGCCTTCGGCGATGTAGCGCATCACGCAGCGGTTGGCGAAGAAGCCGCGGGAGTCGTTGACCACGATCGGCGTCTTGCCGATGACGCGGACATAATCCAGCGCGGTCGCCAGCGCGACGTCGCCGGTATTCTTGCCTACGATGATCTCGACCAGCATCATCTTCTCGACCGGCGAGAAGAAGTGAATGCCGATGAAGCGGCCCTGGTCCTTGAACTCCTCGGCCAGCGAGTTGATCGGCAGGGTCGAGGTGTTGGAAGCGAAGATCGCGCCTTCTTTCAGCAGCGGCTGCGCCTTGGCGTAGGTCTCGGCCTTGACCTTGCGGTCCTCGAACACGGCCTCGATCACGAGATCGCAATCCTTCAGCACCGCGTAATCGGCCGTCGCTGTGATCCGGCCCAGGATGGCCTCGGCCTCGCCCGGCTTGGCGCGGCCCTTCTTGACGAGATCATCGATAACGCTCTTCGCATGCGCCTTGCCCTTGTCGGCGCTCTCCTGGTCGCGATCGATCAGCACGACCTCAAGCCCGGCGCGGGCCGAGACATAGCCGACGGAGGCGCCCATGAATCCGGCGCCGATCACGGCGAGCTTCTTGATCTTGGTCGGCGCCACGCCTGCCGGCCGGCGCGCGCCCTTGTTCAATTCCTGCATCGACAGGAACAGGCTGCGGATCATTGCCGCCGCTTCCTTCGAACGCAGGATGTGGGCGAAGTAACGCGACTCGACGCGCAGTGCGGCGTCGATGGGCAGCTGCAGGCCTTCATACACGCAGCTCATGATCGCGCGCGCGGCCGGATAGTTGTCGTAGGTCTCGCGGCGATAGATCGCGTTGCCGGCCGGGAACATCATCATGCCCGCCTTGGAGAACACGGGACCGCCGGGCAGCTTAAAGCCCTTTTCGTCCCAGGGCTGAACAGCCTTGCCGCCACCCTTGATCCAATCCTTCGCCGCCTTGATGAGATCGGCGGCCGGCACGACCGCGTCGACCAGCTTCAGGGCCTTGGCCTTGTCGAGCGTGAGCGCCTCGCCTTTCAGAAGCAGGTTCATCGCGTCCTGCGGCTGCACGATGCGCGGCACGCGCTGGGTGCCGCCGGCGCCCGGAAACAGGCCGACCTTGATCTCGGGCAGGCCGAGCCGGGTCTTCGGGTTCTCAGCCGCAACGCGATAATGGCATGACAGGGTCAGCTCGAAGCCGCCGCCAAGCGCAAGCCCGTTGATCGCGGCGACCCACGGCTTACCCGAAGTTTCCATGGCGCGATAGATCAGCGAAAAGCGGCGGCTGTTATCGAACAGCATCTGGTTGGCCGCTTCCTCGCCCTTGCTCTTCAGCAGATCGACATAGGCGCGGTTCATGCCTTCCAGCATCGACAGATCGGCGCCGGCGCAGAACGCCTCCTTGGCCGAGGTGATGACGACGCCCTTGATCGCCGCGTCCGCGGTGGTGTCCTTGACGATGGTCTCGAGCTCGATCGCCGAGGTCTCGTCCAGCACGTTCATCGAACGTCCGGGAATATCCCAGGTGACGAGCGCAATGCCGTCGGCGTCGGTCTCGACTTTGAAATTCTTGAAGGCCATTTGGTGCTCCCAGATATGAGAAGGGCGCGCTGGTACAGCATCAGCCCGGGGGGAAATTCCTCTCCCCTCCCCCTTGCGGGGAGGGGTTGGGGGTGGGGGTCCTCACGGGCAGAGGAGCGCTTGGCACCCCCCTCCCCGACCCTCCCCCGCAAGGGGGAGGGAGCCCACCGTCACACCCGCTCGATGATGGTCGCGGTGCCCATGCCGCCGCCGATGCACAGCGTGACCAGCGCGGTTGCCTTGTTGGTGCGCTCCAATTCGTCGAGTACGGTACCGAGGATCATCGCGCCGGTCGCGCCGAGCGGATGGCCGAGCGCGATGGCGCCGCCGTTGACGTTGATCTTCGAATTGTCGATCTCGAACGCCTGGATGTAGCGCAGCACCACTGAAGCAAAGGCCTCGTTGAGCTCGAACAGGTCGATGTCCGACGTCTTCATGCCGGACCGCTCGAACAGCTTGTTGGTGACGTCGACCGGGCCGGTCAGCATCATCGCCGGCTCCGAGCCGATATTGGCGAAGGCACGGATCTTGGCGCGCGCCTTCAGGCCATATTTCGCCCCCGCCTCCTTGCTGCCGAGCAGCACGGCGCCGGCGCCGTCGACGATGCCCGATGAGTTGCCGGCATGATGCACGTAGTTGACGCGCTCGATCTCCGGATGGGACTGGATCGCGACCGCGTCGAAGCCGCCCATCTGCGCCATCTGCACGAATGACGGCTGCAGCTGCGCCAAGGTCTGCATCGTGGTCGAGGGGCGCATGTGCTCGTCCTTGGCGAGGATCGTGAGCCCGTTGATATCCTTCACCGGCACCACTGACTTGTCGAACCGGCCCTCATCCCAGGCCTTGGCCGCGCGCTGCTGGCTCTGCACCGCATAGGCATCCACGTCGTCGCGCGAGAAGCCGTATTTGGTGGCGATCAGGTCGGCCGAGACGCCCTGCGGCATGAAATAGGCGGGCACCGCGATGGAGGGGTCCATTGGCCAGGCGCCGCCGGAGGCGCCGATGCCGACGCGGCTCATGGATTCGGCGCCGCCGCCGATCACGAGATCATGCTGGCCACTCATGATCTGCGCGGCGGCGAAGTTCACGGCATCGAGGCCGGAGGCACAGAAGCGGCTGATCTGCACGCCCGGCACTGCGTCGCCGAGCCCTGCGTTGAGCGCGGCGAAACGAGCGATGTCGGAGCCGGCCTCGCCCACCGGGTCCACGACGCCGAGCACGACGTCATCGACACAATCCTCCGGCAGGTTGTTGCGCTCCTTCAATGCCTTCAGCGGCACGCTGGCGAGCCCCAGCGCCGTGACCTCATGCAACGCGCCGTCCGGCTTGCCACGGCCGCGCGGGGTGCGAACGTGGTCGTAGATATAGGCCTCAGGCATCACGCCCTCCTGATATTATGATGATCGTCATTTATAGCAGACTTTACGGCGGACTGGCTCCGGCAGACCGGCATGGCAGGCCAGCCAAACCGGCCCTCAGTCCGTCAGAACGCCTCCGCCGGAAGCTCCATGATGATCGCGCAGCCGGACTGAATCCGCGCCAGATGCGCTGCCGTTTCCGGCAGCACGCGCTCCATGAAGAAGCGGCCGGTGGTGAGCTTGGTGGACAGATATGCGGTCGTGCCCGAGGCCGCAATCTTGTCTTGCGCGACCTTGGCCATCTTCGCCCACATATAGGCGAAGGTGACGAGGCCGAAGAGATGAAGATAATCGGTGGCCGCCGCGCCTGCATTGTCCGGCTTGGTCATCGCGTTCTGCATCAGCCAGGTCGTCGCCTGCTGCAGATGCCCGAGCGCGGTCGAGAGCGGCGCGACGAACGGCTGCATCGCCTCGTCGGCGCCATGCTCCCTGGCGAAGGAGCCGACCTCGGCGAAGAACGCCATCACCGCGCGGCCGCCGTCGCGCGGCAACTTGCGGCCGACAAGATCGAGCGCCTGAATGCCGTTGGCGCCCTCGTAGATCATCGCGATGCGCGCATCACGGACGAACTGCTCCATGCCGTGCTCGGCGATGTAACCATGACCGCCGAACATCTGCTGCGCCTGCACCGCATTGGCAAAGCCCATGTCGGTCATGTAGCCCTTCATGACCGGGGTCATCAGGCCCATGTGGTCGTCGGCGGCCTGGCGGTCCTTCGGATCCTGCGAGCGATGCGCGACGTCGCTCTTCAGCGACGTCCAGATCACCATCGCACGTGCCGCCTCGTTGAAGGCGCGGATGGTCAGCAGCGTGCGGCGCACGTCCGGATGCACGATGATCGGATCCGCCGGCTTGTCGGCAGCTTTCGCGCCGGTGAGCGAGCGGCCCTGGATGCGTTCGCGCGCATAGGCCGCAGCGTTCTGATAGGCGACCTCCGACTGCGCAAGACCCTGGACGGCGACGCCGAGCCGGGCCTCGTTCATCATCACGAACATGCCCTGCATGCCCTTGTTCTCTTCACCGATCAGCCAGCCGGTGGCGTTGTCGTAGTTCATCACACAGGTCGAATTGCCGTGGATGCCCATCTTGTGCTCGATCGAGCCGCAGGCGACGCCGTTACGCGCGCCCACCGATCCATCGGGATTGACCAGGAATTTCGGCACGACGAACAGCGAGACGCCCTTGATGCCGGCGGGCGCGCCTTCGATGCGGGCGAGCACCAGATGGATGATGTTGTCCGCCAAGTCATGCTCACCGGCGGAGATGAAGATCTTGGTGCCCGTGATCTTGAAGCTGCCGTCGGCCTGGCGCACCGCCTTGGTGCGGAGCAGACCGAGATCGGTGCCGCAATGCGGCTCCGTCAGGTTCATGGTGCCGGTCCATTCGCCCGCCACCATCTTCGGCACATAGGTCTTCTTCTGCTCCTCGTTGCCATGCACGATCAGCGCTGCGGTCGCGCCCATGGTGAGGCCGCCATACATCGAGAAGGCCATGTTGGCGGAGCACTGGAATTCGTTGACGGCCTGGCTCAAGGTCACCGGCAGGCCCTGGCCGCCATACTCCGTCGGGGCGGAAAGCCCGAGCCAGCCGCCTTCGGCGACCTGCTTGTAGGCGTCCTTGAAGCCCTTCGGCGTGGTGACGCTGCCGTCGTCATGGCGCTTGCAGCCCTCGGTGTCGCCGCTGCGATTGAGCGGCTGCAGCACTTCTTCCGCGAGCTTGGCGGCCTCGCCGATGATCGCATCGCGGACGTCTGCCGAAGCGTCCGAGAAGCCGGGTAGATTGTCATAACGGTCGATCTGGAAAACGTCGTTGAGCAGGAAGCTCACATCGTCCACGGGGGCTTTGTAGATCGGCATCTCTGGGTCTCCGACAGGCGGGCTATGGCGGGCTTCAGTTGGTTTCGGATGCTGCGATTATGGATGGCCGGCAGCAGACTGTAGCGATTTCAGGCTGACAGCGGCAGCCGTTGCTTTGTGGTGCTTTGGCGCAGTCACGCCTTTTGCGCGTTCTGCAATTGCTCTCCCATCAGGCGGTGCAACAAGTTGATCGCCTTCAAGGGGCGGACCATCACCTTGAAATGGGTGATGCGATCATCGGCGTCGAAGGTGATGATGTCGACGCCGTTGAGTTTGACGCCCTCGATCTCATTCTCGAATTCGAGCACCGCTCCGGTCGCGCTGCGCCATTCGCCGACATAGGTGAAGCCGGGGCCGCCTAAGACTTTCTCAGCACTCGTCAGATATTTGAACGTGATGTCGCGTCCGCGCTGGGGCGTATGGACGACCGGACTCTCGAACACCGCGTCCGGATGCAGCAATTCCCACAGCGCGCTCGCGTCGTGAGACTTCATGTAGCCGTACCATTTCGCAAGGCCGGTCGTTGTCATGTGGCGTCTCCTCGAGACGGCGCGCGCCAAAAGCGCTGTCACCCCATATGCACATTGACGCATATGCGCCGTTGTGCATAATGTCAAGCGTGCAGCCGGGTAGGACGCGATCAGAAAAAAGGGAGCAGTTTCCGGCCATGGCTCTTGGCGACGCCATCCTCGCATGCCTGACCGAACATCCGATGACGGGCTATGAGCTCGCCAAGACGTTCGATTCCTCGATCGGATTTTTCTGGAAGACCGACCACCAGCAGATCTATCGCGAGCTCTCGCGCTTGCGCGACCGTGGTTACATCCAGGGCCGCGAGGTGGTGCAGACGGGAAAGCCGAACAAGCTGGTCTATACGCTTACCCCCGAGGGCCGCACCGCGTTCCGGCACTGGGCGGCGCGGCCGAGCACGCCGGCCTCGATCAAGGATGATCTCTTGATCCGGCTCTATGCACTCGGCGCCGCCGATGTCGAGCCGTTGCGCGCTGATCTGATGGCGCGCCTGGAGCACCATCGCGATCGCGCCGATCGCTACGACCGCATCCTGAAGAAGCGCTTTCCCGACGGCACGGCTGCGCCGTCCGATCTCGGCAAGCTTCTGAACCTTCGGCTCGGGCTGCGCCATGAGCGCATGGTCGCCGAGTGGTGCGAAGAGGCGATCACTGCCCTGTCTGCGATTGCGAGCGCCGTGGTGCCGCTCGATCCGGATGCGCGCAAAACCACGGGTTAAGCTATTTCCGCGTGCGGCTGCGAACTTTTAGCGAGGCAGGGCCGCCGGACTTAACGCGTTATTTACCGTAAAAGTCAAATGTCTGGAACTGGAGCAGACGACCTTCGTGGATTCCGATCATCTTGACGCCGGGACGCGTGGGGAGGCTGGAGGCGCTGGGTGGAGCGCCGGTAGCGGAACCGGACGAGAGCATGAATTCGCGCGTATCGTGGAGTAGTGAGGGCATCGACCCGTCCGTTCGTGAAAGGGCCGAAGCCGCGGCGCAACGCGCCGGCCTGTCGCTCAACGACTGGATCAACTCGACACTTGGTGCATCCGCACCGCCGGATTTCCGCCGCCCGCAGGACCCTCGCGCGATCGCAACGGCACGCGAAACCCGCGAGCGTGAGACCCGCGAGGTCGCCGACATCCACCAGCGGCTCGACTCGATCGCGCGGCAGATCGAGCAGATGTCACGTCCTGCCGCCCGCAAGGACAATCTGCGCGACGAGCAAGGGGTCGCACGACAGCTCAACGACGCGATCTCGCGGCTCGATGCGCGGCTGTCGCAGATTTCGACGCCGCTGCGCAAGCCGGCGACGGAGGAACATTATCAGGGCCCTGACGGCGTCGAGCGCGCGGCTGCGCAGCTCTATCGCCATCCGATGCCGCTGAGCCCGGCCTCGCTCGATATGGCGGTGGCCGAGATCAGCGCCCGGCAGAGCGAGCTCGATAATGCGTCGGCTTCGCCGCGCTCGCTCCCACCGCATCATGCGCCCCCCACCGCGCCGGTGATGGCTCCCGCTGCGGCCCCGGTGATGACGCCAGCTGTGGCCCCCTCGCCGGCCCCGGACTATTCCTCGCTCGAACGCCAGCTTCTGAAGATCACCAGCCAGATCGAGGCACTGCAGCGCCCCGACGATGGCCTCGAGCAATCGATCGCAGCGTTTCGCAACGAACTTTCCGAGATCCGCCATGCCATCACCGAGGCGATGCCGCGGCAGGCGATCGAGACCATCGAGAACGAGATCCGCTCGCTGTCGCGCCGCATCGATGAGAACCGGCAGAGCGGCGTCGACGGCCAGGCGCTTGCGGGCATCGAACGGACGCTCAAGGACATCCGCGAGGTGGTCGGCTCGCTCACGCCGGCCGAGCAGCTGACCGGCTATGCCGAGGCGATCCACAATCTCGGCGCCAAGCTCGATCTGATCCTGCGCACCAATGACGATCCCGCGACCGTGCAGCAGCTGGAGAGCGCGATCGCCGCTCTGCGCGCCATCGTCGCCAATATCGCCTCCAATGATGCACTGGAGCGTCTGTCGGAAGATCTGAGGCTGTTGTCCTCCAAGGTCGATCAGGTGACCGAGGCGCGCGACAACCGCGATTCCTTTGCCGCGCTTGAACAACGCATCGCAGCCCTTACCGCGACCCTCGAAAGCCGCGAGCGGACAGCGGCTCCCGCGGAGAACACGGCACAGATCGAAGAAGCGTTGCGCGGGCTGTCCGACCGGATCGACCGCCTGCAGGTCGGCAGCGACAGCGCATCGGCCCTTACGCATCTCGAACAGCGCATCTCGTATCTCTTGGAGCGCCTGGAGGCCGCGAACGATCCGCGCAGCGGCAACATGTCCCGCGTCGAGAACGGGCTCCAGGACATCCTGCGCTATCTCGAGCGCCAGCAGGCGACGTTTGCGGCCCTTTCCGAAGCAAGGTCGCAGCGCAGCGAGGCTGCATCGGACAATGGACTGATCGACCTGGTCAAGCGCGAGCTGTCCGATCTCCGCTTCAGCCAGACCGAGACCGACCGCCACACCCAGGGTTCGTTGGAAGCGGTTCACAACACGCTCGGTCATGTGGTGGATCGGCTGGCGACGATCGAAGGCGATCTGCGCAACGTGCGTGCGGCTCCCGCGCAACCAGCATCGCCGCCGCTGGTGCCGCAAATGGCGGCGCCCGAGCCGCAGGCGGATGGGTACAAGCCGGCGTCCTTCGAACGCGGCAAACCGGAGTCCTACCGGCCGGAACTGCCAAACCCGGCGGCGCAGACCGGTGCGCTGGATGCGAACGAGACTGCGCGGCAGGGTGCAAACCAAGCGATCTTTGCCGCGGCGCCGCGCGATTTCCACGCGGCCGCTGCGCCCGCCTCCGCCCTCACGCCGCCGATTCCGCCCAAGGCGATCGCCGATATCCTGGAGCCGCATACGGCGCAGGCGCCGCGTCCTGCGGCCATGCTGCCCGAACTGCCGCCGGATCATCCCCTGGAGCCGGGCACGCGGCCTCCCGGTCGGACATCACCAGCCGAACGCATTGCGGCCTCGGAAAGCGCGCTCGGCGATCTTCCGGTCGGCAAGCGCGAACCGGTCTCGACCTCGAGCTTCATCGCTGCGGCGCGCCGCGCAGCGCAAGCCGCTGCCGCTCAGCCGGCCGAGAGCAAAAAGCCCGCCGAGAAGAAGAAAAAGGACAAGGTCAAGGAGGCCGCCAAGCCGGCGCCGAAGGCGAAGGAGCAGGCGGCCGTCATCGTCGGCCCGGAGGTCGAGGAGGAAGCCTCCACGCTCGGCGCCAAGATCCGCTCGCTCCTCGTCGGGGCCAGCGTCGTCGTGATCGTGCTCGGCACCTTCAAGCTCGCCATGTCGCTGCTCGACAGCGGCAGCACACCGCCGCCGGCTCCCCCGATCGAAAGCCAAACCCAGAGCCAGAACGAGGCACAGCCGCCGCGGATGCCGCCAGCCGCGCTGGCGAGGCCTGCCGCGCCGGACCAAACGACCCCGTCGCTGACGTCACCCACTCCCATCGACCGGCAGTCCTATAATCGCGCAATGCCGAGCGAGGCAGAGACGATCGCGATGCTGGCGATCCCGCAGGATCAGGACAAATCCGCGGCCCCGCCGCCCGCGGCAAGCGACATCACCGGCACGATCCCGACGGCCGGCAATGGCCAGGGCCTCGGCACGATCCAGGTGCCGCCGACCGAGCGGCTGCCGGACACGATCGGCGGTCCCGTGCTGCGCAACGCCGCCCTGAAGGGCGATCCGGCCGCGGCCTACGAGGTCGCCGTGCGGTTTGCCGAAGGCAAGGGCGTGCCGTCGAATTTCGACGAGTCCGCGAAGTGGTATGACCGCGCAGCGCAGGCCGGACTGATCCCGGCGGTCTTCCGGCTCGGCACCCTCTACGAGAAGGGCCTTGGCGTGAAGAAGGATGTCGACATCGCGCGCCGCTATTACGTGGTTGCTGCCGAGCGCGGCAACGCCAAGGCGATGCACAATCTTGCGGTGCTGGACGCCGATGGCGGCGGCAAGGGCGCAAACTACAAGAGTGCCTCGCAATGGTTCCGGAAAGCCGCCGAGCGTGGCGTCGCCGACAGCCAGTTCAATCTCGGTATCCTCTATGCCCGCGGCATCGGCGTGGAGCAGAACCTCGCCGAATCCTACAAATGGTTCAGCCTGGCGGCCGCACAGGGCGATGCCGATGCCGGCCGCAAACGCGACGATGTCGCAAAGCGCCTCGACCCGCAGTCGCTGGCTGCCGCAAAGCTGGCCATCCAGACCTTCACCGCCGAGCCGCAGCCGGATGATGCAGTCAATGTGCCTGCACCTGCCGGCGGCTGGGATGCCCCGCCTGCGCAGACGACCACCAAGCCTGCGGCCAAGGCAGCCCCCGCCAAGCATGTGACGACGACGGCAGCCGCTTCGCGTTGATTTCCGGCGTGAGCACAAAGCCGGCGATGTCATCCATTGTCCTCGCCCGGAGACAATCCGGGCTGGGGCTTGTTCGTACGTGAGACCATCCGCGCCTGCCCTTGCACATGCGCGAAGCGCGAGCGCTGGATGAACCTCGCGCTGCGGCCGGCGTCACAAATGTGATGGCCGCCGCCGTACGTCTCTCCATCTTTGATTAGGCCGGAAGAGGAATCCCCGACCTCGCGGCAAAAAAGCCGCAAGGGGGGGATTTCATGTCCCGCCGCCTGCGCATTTCGGCTATTCAAGGAGCACAAGAGTCACGCGCGTGAGCGGCGGGCTGCTCGCGCGAAAAGAGCCACGAGTCCCGACCACGAGCTGACGCGCGTGCAGATCTATCTCCCGATCGCCGATATCCCGGTCAACATCTTCCTGCTGCTCGCCATGGGCGCGGCGGTCGGCTTCGTCTCCGGCATGTTCGGCATCGGCGGCGGCTTCCTGATGACCCCGCTCTTGATCTTCGTCGGCATCACACCGGGCGTTGCCGTCGCCTCGGTGTCCAGCCACATCGCCGCATCATCCTTTTCCGGCGCGCTCTCCTATTGGCGGCGGCGGGCGATCGATCCGTCACTGGCCTCGGTGCTCCTGGTCGGCGGCGCGATCGGCACAGCGCTCGGGGTCTCCACCTTCACGCTGTTGCGCGCCCTCGGCCAACTCGACCTGATGATCGCGCTTTCCTATGTCGCTCTGCTCACATCGGTCGGCGGGGTGATGGTCTGGGAGGGCGTGCGTGCCTTGCTGCGCACGCGCCGCGGCGAGTTCGTCGCGGTACGACGGCCGGGCAGCCATGTCTGGATCCACGGGCTGCCCCTGAAGATGCGGTTCAAGCGCTCCAAGATCTATGTCTCGGTCATTCCCGTCATCGTCATCGGCGTCATCATCGGCTTTCTCGGCGCGGTAATGGGCATCGGCGGCGGCTTCATCCTGGTGCCGCTCCTGATCTATCTGCTGCGGGTGCCGACCTCGACCGTGATCGGCACCTCGATGGTGCTCACGCTCGCGACCATGCTCATCGCAACCATGCTGCACGCAATCAGCAATCATCTGGTCGATGCCGTGCTGGCCCTGATCCTGATGGTCGGCGGCGTCACCGGCGCGCAATTCGGAGCCCGCGCCGGCCAGATGATCCGCAGCGAGCAACTGCGTCTGCTGCTCGGGCTGTTGATTCTCGCGGTCGGTATCCGCTTTGCCGTCGAACTCGTGATCCGGCCCGAAGACCTGTTCACGATCCGCGAGACGGGAGTGAGCGAATGAGCGCGCGCCGGCTCATTGCAGGCATGGCACTGGCCCTTGCGCTCAGTGCCACTGCTCCTGCACGAGCCGAGCGACTGATCGTCTCGGTGTCGAATCACCGGGTCACCGTGACGCCGAACTACGCCGGCGAGGAGCTGGTGCTGTTCGGCTCGGTCGAAAAGGATGCGCAGACGCCGTCGATGCGGGCGAGCTACGATCTGGTCGTGACCGTGCTCGGACCGCGCGCCGACATGGTGACGCGGCGCAAGGAACGCAAATTCGGCATCTGGATCAACACCGACTCGCGGCAGTTTCTGAAAGTCCCCGGCTATCTCGCGCTGTTCGCCAACCGGTCTTTCGAGGCGATCGCGCCGCCCGAGGTGCAGCGCCGGCAGCAGCTTGGACTCAACAATGTGCTGCTGACCCAGCGGGTGGGTCCGGATTATGCCGACGTGGTACCGAACGATGCCTTCCGCAGCGCTTTCGTGCGGCTGCAGTCGCAGCATGGCCTCTATCGCGAGGATACTTCGGCCGTTACCTTCCTGACGCCGACCTTGTTCCGAACCGGCATTCCGCTGCCGGCCGCCGTGCCGATCGGCACCTATGAGGTGGAGATCAAGCTGTTCGCCAACGGCACTTTCATCAGCAAGACCGAAACCGCGTTCGAAATCGTCAAGATCGGCTTCGAACAGTTCGTGGCGACCACGGCGCGGCAAAATGGCTTGATTTATGGCCTCGTCACGACAGCCATGGCGCTGATGACCGGATGGATGGCGTCGATCGTATTCAGGCGCGATTGATCCTGTCCATCGTTGCCAGCGAGGCTTCGTCGCTGACGCTCCTCGACATGACGGAATCGACCACTACACCTCGATCGCGGTCCGCACCCCCGGCTCCAGCAGCTTCAACCGCGGGCCGAAGCCGAGTGCATCGAAGGTGGCTCGCAGGTCCTGCGCGCTCTGCCGGAAATGCGCCCAGCCGTCGGTGTGAACGGGCACGATCAGCGCGTCGGGAAAGACGCGTGCCGTCTCGATCGTGTCGTTGGTATCCATCGTCAGATGAAACGGCCCGCGGGTCTGCGCCGCGCCCGCGAACGGCAGCACCACACCCGCCTTGAAGCGACGCGCGACTTCGGCAACTCCGTCATAGAACACCGTGTCGCCGCTGACATAGATCGGTGCGCTTTGCTGCGGCTGCAGCACGAAGCCGATGACGTCGCCGGCGAACGGCTCGATACCGGCCGGACCGTGACGCGCTGGCGTCGCGGTGACCGTCAGCGTCTTGCCCTCCTTGGTGAGTTGCGTCGTTGCCCAGGGCGCAAGCCCCTCCGCATGACCTTCCAGCCGCTTGGCGCCGATCTCCGTGGTCAGCACCCGGGCTGCTCGCCTGAGAAAATCGCGGCCACCATGATCGAGATTGTCCGAATGCTGGTCATGGCTCAACAGCACCGCATCGATCTCACCGACCGTATCAGGCCCGAGCGCCGGACCGATCAGCTTCTCCAGCTTCACGTGAGGCAGTTGATAACTGCCCGGCTGGTCGAAGGTCGGATCGGTGAGAAGGCGAAAGCCGTCGATCTCGATCAAGGCGGTCGGGCCGCCGATCAGCGTGATGGAAAGGTTCATGCTTTGACTCCCACAGCTTGGACCGCCCGAGCCGGCGCGCGCGTCACCAGATAGATGCCGAGCGCGACGGGAACGACGCCGAACAGATCCTGCAACGCGACGTGCTCCCCGAGCACGAGGAAGGCGAAGATCATCGCCAGGGGCGGCATCAGGAAGTGATAGGCGCTGGCGGCGATCGCGCCACACACTTTCAGGAGATGGAACCACAGCACATAGGCGAGGATTGATCCGCCGAAGACGAGGAAGGCGAAAGCGCCGATCAGCTGCGGGTTCAGCGTGACCGCATCCGCGCTGGAAAAGGCATACGCAAACGGCCACAGCACGATGCCGGCCGAAAGGTTCTGAATGCCGTTGCCGATCCACAGGCTTCCCTTCGGCGCGAGCTGCTTGAACAGGATGGTGCCGGATACGATCGAGGCCAGCGCAGCCAAAGTGTAGAGGATGCCGTCAAGCTGGTCGGTGCCGACCGACATCCGGTGCCAGACGATCATGGCGACGCCGACGATGCCGAGCGTGAGGCCTGCGACCTTGCGCCAGGTGAGTGCCTCGCCGAGCAACAGTGCGGCGAATACAGCGGTGAACACTGGATTGGCCGATACGATGAGGCCGCCGAGCCCGGCCGAGACCGTCTTCAGGCCGGTATAGCCGAGACCGAGATAGAGCGCGTTGTTGGCGATGCCGATCACGGCGAACACGATCGCATCGCGCCAGGACATCGCCCAGGCGTCGCGGCGGATGGCCGAAACCACCAGAATCAAGATGCCGGCCAGAGAGAACCGCGCGGCCAGCAGCAGCAGCGGCGGGCAATAGGTCACGCCGATCTTGCCGGCGACGAAGGCAAAGCTCCAGAGCAGGCAGAACAGGCCGATCTCGACCGGCAGGTAATTCAACCCAGAGCGCGAGATGGGAACCGAGGGGGCAAGCGACACCGGCATTCTCCTTTACCCACCCATGTACGGCCGCCGCTTCCCATTTGGAAATTAAATGATAAACTTAACTCCAGTGGTTTTTTGAATGGGGCAGATATGCTCGATCTCGACCTGCTTCGCAGCTTCGTCTCGGTGGTGGAAGCCGGCGGCTTCACCCGGGCGAGCGAGCGCGTCCACCGCACCCAATCGACCGTCAGCCAGCAGATCAAACGCCTAGAGGAGGATCTCGGCCAGATCCTGCTCAACCGCAACGGCAAGGACGTCACCCCGACCGAAGCCGGCGAACGGCTGCTGTCCTACGCGCGGCGGCTGCTGGCGCTGGCCGAAGAGGCCCGCGACGTGGTCGGGCGGCCGGGGGCCGATGGCGCGGTGAAGCTCGGCATCCCCGAGGATTTCGCCGCCTACCGGTTGGCGAGGCTGCTGGCCTCGTTTTCCCGCGCGCATCCTCACCTGCGGCTCGACGTACGGGCCGACCAGAGCCTCTATCTGAAACGCGATCTCGAGCGCGGCGATCTCGATCTCGCGCTGCTCAAGCGCAGCGCCGACGACGAAAGGGCGGCGATCGCGGCCTGGCCGGAAGAGGTCTACTGGGTGACGAGCAAGGGCCACCCGGTCGACCTCGACAGCCCGTCGCTGCCGCTGATTGGGTTCCCGCCCGGCTGCCTTTATCGCAGGCGCGCCATCCACGCGCTCGAAACCGCCGGCCGCGCCTGGCACATGGCCTATACGTCGTCGAGCTTGGCCGGCATCCAGGCCGCGGTCGCCGCCGGTCTCGGCTTGGGCATTCTCAGCGACATGTCGGTGCAAGCCGACCATCGCGTGCTCACCACCAAGGAAGGCTTCGCGCCGATCGAGCACACCGAACTCGCGCTGGTCGCCTCGCCCGATGCGAGCTCGGCGACCTTGCGTTTGGCTGAGCGGCTGGCGGAGTTCTGCGACAAGGCCCAGGCCAAGGCGGCGTAGGCCGTTGCCGACGATCGCGAGCGTCGCGCCCCACGGACAGTAAGTTCCCTCTCCCGCTTGCGGGGGAGGGTTAGGGAGGGGGCCGTCACACGAGCGGTGCTAGTGGCGCCCCCACTCCGACTCTCCCCCGCAAGCGGGGGAGAGGGCGCACCGGATTCGCGGGCGCTTACGATAAACCCTAATTCTAATAGCACCGCGCCGCGGCGATGCTGTGCAGCCTGGTGTCGCCGAGCACATGGGCGATGAAGGATCGCTTCGGAAAAATCTTTGCAAATGCCGCGTCGCGCACGCTCAGGCCGCCGGCATAGGCGCCGAAGGCCGGCATCACCGCGCGCTCGCCGTCGGAGACGAAGCAACGCCGCTCCACGCTGCGCGCCCGAGTCGCCACGCGTGCCTTGGGATGCAGGTGCCCCGCGATCTCGCCTCGCGCGCCGGTCGGCTCGTGGCGGAAGGTCACTGCGCCGATCGCGATTTCATCCGCCACACTGCCGCCGACATCGCGCGGCGAAGGATCGTGATTACCCGCAATCCAG
The DNA here is from genome assembly GCF_032484835.1 of Bradyrhizobium sp. SZCCHNS1022. Classification (NCBI taxonomy): domain Bacteria; kingdom Pseudomonadati; phylum Pseudomonadota; class Alphaproteobacteria; order Hyphomicrobiales; family Nitrobacteraceae; genus Bradyrhizobium; species Bradyrhizobium sp. SZCCHNS1022. Next base: position 117,856 of record NZ_JAUETT010000001.1, read on the forward strand.
AGCCAGTCGCGCCCGACCTGCAGATCGGCGATCAAGGCGCGGTCATCGCTCGATAGCCGCATGTGCGCATCGCGATCATGAAAGCTGTCGCCGAGTGCGATCACGAGCTTCGGATTGTAGCGCGCAATCGCGCCAGCGAGCCGCGCGAGAGTGGCTGCGGTGTCGAAGGGCGGAAGCAAAGTGCCGCGCGCGGCGTAGCTTGAGCCTTTCTCCAGATGCAAATCGGAAACGACGAGCAGCCGCTCGTCGTCCCACCACAAGGCGCCGGAGAGATCGGCGAGCAGCGAGACGCCAGCGACATCCACTCTGCCGGAGGAAACAACCGGTCGAACCACAGAGTTCGTCATGGCCGGGCTTGGCCCGGCCATCCACGTCTTTGCTCGGCAAAGAAAGACGTGGATGCCCGGCACAAGGCCGGGCATGACGATGTGGATGAATTATCGCCCCGCAACTTCATTGTTCCCTGCCGTGCTTCTCCAACGGCTCTTTCGTGCCGCGAAGCGACGCTTGGAGCAATGCGCTTACCCCATCGCTTCCCTGACCAGTTCGTCGGCGGCTTCGGCCAGGAGCTCGTCGGCCGCCTCGCCATAGACCGACTCCCGGCCGATTTCCAGCATCACCGGCACTGCGAGCGGCGAAACGTGATCGAGTTCCCGATGGGTGATTCGCCCCTCGATGCGTTTGAGCATATCACCAAGCCGGCGCAGGTCGAGCAAGCCCGTCGCGGCATCGGCGCGCGCAGCCCGCAGCAGCACGTGATCCGGCTGATGCTTGCGCAGCACGTCATAGACGAGATCGGTCGAGAACAGCACCTGGCGTCGCGTCTTCTCCTCCGTGGTGGAGCGGCGCGCGATCAGGCCGGAAATGATCGCACACGATCGAAACGTGCGCTTCATGAGCGCCGATTCGGCAAGCCAGGCCTCGAGATCGTCGCCCAGCATGTCCGGATCGAACAAAGCGGCGAGATCGAGTCGGCCGTCGCGAACCATCAGCGACATGTCACCGAGCCCCCAGACCGCAAGCGCATATTCGTTGGCGACGAAGCCGAGCGGACGCACCCGCGCCCGCTCCAGCCGACGCGTCAGCAACATGCCGAGCGTCTGATGCGCGAGCCGGCCTTCGAAGGGATAGCAGACCAGGTAGTGCTTGTTGCCGCGTGGAAAGGTCTCGACCAGGAGCTCGCGTCGCGCCGGCACGCGCGAGACATCCTTCTGCAGCGAGAGCCAGTCGCGCACCTGCTCCGGCAACGCTCTCCACGAGCTGCTATCATCGAGCAGCCGGCGCACGCGATCGGCGAGATAGGTCGAGAGTGGAAACTTGCCGCCCATATAGGACGGCACCTTGGGATCGCTGTCATTGGCCCGGCTGACATAGACCTGATCCTCGACCAGCGCCTCGTAACGCACGATCTCGCCGCTGAACACAAAGGTGTCGCCGAAGGTGAGGCCTTCGATGAACGCCTCCTCGATCTCGCCAAGCAGTCGCCCGCCGCGCGCAATCGCGCTCGCCGAGCCGGCAGCGCCTCCGCGCGATCGCACCAGCCGTACCTTCAGCATCGCTTCTTCGACGATGGTGCCGACGTTCAGACGATAGCTCTGCCGCACCTTGGGATTGGCGACGCGCCAGCGACCCTGGCTGTCCTGCTTGATGCGCGCGAAGCGCTCATAGGTCTTGAGCGCGTAGCCGCCGGTGGAGACGAAATCGAGCACGTCGTCGAAATCACTGCGCGACAGCGCCGCATAGGGCACAGCCGTGATCACCTCCGAATAAAGCTCGTCGGCGAGAAACGGCTCAGCGCAGGCGCACCCCAGTACATGCTGCGCCAGCACGTCGAGGGCGCCGGTGCGCAACGGCGGCGTATCTTGGGCATTGTCGGCGATCGCATCGATCGCGACGCTGCATTCCAGCACCTCGAAGCGGTTGGCGGGCACCAGAACAGCGCGGGAGGCCTCGTCGAGCCGATGATTGGCGCGGCCGATTCGTTGCATCAGCCGCGAGCAGCCCTTCGGTGCGCCGACATTGATGACGAGATCGACGTCGCCCCAGTCGACGCCGAGATCGAGCGAGGAGGTACAGACCACGCCGCGCAACCTGCCGGCCGCCATCGCCTCCTCGACCTTGCGGCGCTGCGCGACGTCGAGCGAACCATGATGCAGCGCGATCGCAAGATTATCGTCATTCATGCGCCAGAATTCCTGGAACAGCATCTCGGCCTGGCTGCGGGTGTTGACGAAGATCAGCGTGGTCTTGTTGGCCTTGATCAGCTCGTACATCTCAGCCAGTGCGTGGCGCGCGCTGTGGCCGGCCCACGGCAGCCGCTCGCGCGTATCGAGCATCTGTACGACCGGCGGCGCGGCGCCGCCGGCGAGCACGACATCGGCGGCCTCGGACCTTCCGGCCGGCTGCGGCATAAGGAAGCGCGCCAGCTGCTCCGGTTCGGCCACCGTCGCCGACAGGCCGATCATGCGCAACTCAGGGGCAATCCGCCATAAGCGGGCGAGACCGAGCGACAGCAGGTCGCCCCGCTTGGACGTGACGAGCGCGTGCAGTTCGTCGAGCACGACTCGCCTGAGCGAGGAAAACAGATAGGGCGCGTCCGCCGACGATAGCAGCAGCGCCAGCTGCTCCGGCGTCGTCAGCAGGATGTCCGGCGGATAGCGGCGCTGGCGCTGCTTGCGCGAGGCCGGGGTATCGCCGGTGCGGGTCTCGACCTTGATCGGCAGGCCCATCTCGGCGATCGGAGTCTGCAGATTACGGGCGATGTCGACCGCAAGCGCCTTCAAAGGCGAGATATAGAGCGTATGCAGGCCGCTGCTACGGATGACACCGCGGCCGGTGCTCGTGACGCCTCCCCGCTCTTGAGAGCGAGAGCGAGCTTCGCTCGCCTCGGAGCCCACAAGGGGTGACGCAGCGGAAAGAGCAGGCTGTGCGGCGGGCGAGGCTGCGGCTCGGCGATCCGCTCGCGGGTCCAGCTCCACCAATGTCGGCAGAAATCCCGCCAGTGTCTTGCCGGCCCCCGTCGGCGCGATCAGGAGCGCCGAGCGGTTTGCGCGCGCCTTCTCCAGCAAGGCCAGCTGATGCGCGCGCGGCGCCCATCCGCGCGTCGCAAACCATTTCAGGAAATGGTCCGGCAACGGCGCGGCGGCGTCATCGGTCAGCACTGGTTTGACGCGGAGCGGCACCTGCAACAGGTAAGCCGTCCCCATGGTTTCGTCGAGGGCAGACTGGTCACGGTCTTCCGGGTCGCGTTTCGCGCTTTCCCCTCACCCTGAGGAGCTCACCAATTTGGCGGGCGTCAAGGGTGAGGCCGCATCGAGACCTCATGGTTCACGAGGCAATGCGCAGCATCGTCCGGAGACGCGCTGACGCGCTCCCCACCATGAGGATCACTCATTATTCCGTCACCGGCCTGTCCGAGATCTGCCAGTCCTTGCCGTCGAAGATGGAGATATAGAGCGTCTTCATCGGTGTGTAGTCGTCCGGCGTGTAGTCGTAATTGATGCCGTCGATGAAGAACGGCGAGTGGAATCCTGCCAGGGTCGAGGCCTGTTTCAGCACATTCTCGCGGGTCAGCGTCTCGCCGCAGCGGCGCAGGATCTCGGCCATCGTGGCCGCCTGGCCGTAGCCGGCATAGGCGATGGTGTTGTCGGGATCGATATTGGGCAGGTATTTGGCCCGCAGCGCCTCGAAGCCTTTCACCTCCGGATCGCCCTTCCAGCGCGGCACGCCGGCATCCTTGGAGTAGCGGATGGCGACGATACCGGCCGCGTTCTCGAAGCCGGCCGCGCTCAGGATGGAGCGTCCCGTCGAACCGGCCGACAGCAGTTGCAGCGGCTTCCAGCCGAGCTCAGCCACCTTGCGGATCGATTGCGACGTCGCCTTGCCGGTGGTGATGTTGTAGAAGACGTCCGCGCCCGATTTCGACAGGTTGATCAGCTGCGAATCGATGGTCGGATCGGTGAGATCATAGGTCTGCTCCATGATCACCTCCGCCTTGCCGCCGGCATCAGCCAGCACCTTCTTGAATGGCCCCAGAAAATCGCGGCCGAAATCATCGTTCTGATAGAGGATGCCGATCTTGGCTTCGGGCTTCACGCTGATCACGTGCCTGGCGAGGATGCGCGCTTCGGTCGGATAGAGCGGCAGCCCGGCCATGGTCCATTTGTAGTTCTTCGGATCGTTCCATTTCGAGGCGCCGGTGTTGAGCAGAAGCTGCGGCACGCCCTTGGCGTTGAGATATTTGTGCACGGCGGTCTGCGGTGCGGTGCCGAGCGAGCCGTACAGCGCCAGCACCTCCTCCTGCTCCACCAGCCGCCGCGTCGCCTCGACACATTTCGGGGCACTATAGGCATCGTCCATGGTGAGGAACTTGATCTTGCGACCGTTGATCCCGCCCTGTTCGTTCAGCATCTGAAAATAGGCTTCGCCGACGCGCCCAAGCACGCCGTACAGCGAGCCGGGTCCGGAATGCGGCACGGTCTGCCCGAGCCGGATCTCGGTGTCGCTGGCGCCAGCGTCGTATTTCTTCTCGGCAGCCCAGACGCAAGGGGCGGCAATGGTCGCAACACCAACGGCAGTAAGTGCGGTCGCGCAGAATTGGCGCCGTGTCTGACGATTTTTCATTTGTTGTGTCCTCCCTAGGCGCTCATCCTTCGACATCGGGAAGCACGCGGCAAGCATGAAGTTGCCGCACGTCGCAGAGTGCAGTGCGATCAACTCATGATGTCGCGCAACAACTCAAGCTTTCGTCGCGACCACAACGAGGCCGCGCACCGGCACTTGATCTTCCGTGCGCGGGCTCGCCGGCACGAGATGTGAAAGCGTCAATCCCGCTGACGCGGTCGCATTGCGGATATATTCCGCAGCGTGGGCATAACGCAGCCCACCGCCCATGATCACGCCATCCCCGTCGTGAGACTCGACGGTAAAGGCAAGCAGACCGCCGGGCATGAGCACGCGCTGCACCTGCTGCAGAACCGGCGCGAGCTCGCCGACATAGACCATCGCGTCGGCTGCGAGCACGAGATCGGCGCTTGCATCCCGCTGCCTTAGCAAGGCCGCGGTCATGTCATCGACGTCGAGCTCGGCATAGAGGCCGGTGGCTCGGGCCTGCTCGATCATGCCCGGAGACAGATCGACGCCGATGAACGTATCGACATTCTTGGCGAAAGCCGCAGCGCCGAGGCCGGTGCCACAGCCGAGATCCACGGCGCGTTTGAAAAAGGCGGTCTTCTTCTGCGCCGCGCGCACCGAAAGCACCGCCTTGAACAGGATCTCAGGCGCGCAGTAGTGCAGCCGCTCGATCAACTCCTGTTCGAAGCGCGGGGCATATTGATCGAACAGCGATTGCACATAGGCCTTGGGCATGTCCGAAAGCGGCTTGGCGCCAAGACGCATCAAGCGCACGCCGGCGCCGTGATGATCATCCGGATCGGCGACGCAGGCCTTCTGAAAGGCGGCGATCGCCGCATCGGCTTCGCCCATGTCGTCCCGGATTTCCCCCAATGCAAACCAGGCGGACGCGAAATTCGGCGCCACCTCGAGCGCCTGCTCCAGCACCTCGGCCGCGGCGGCGAGATCCCCCTTCAGCTGCAGGTCACGCGCGAATTCATAGCGGCGATCGGCGATCAGATCGCCGGAGGACAGGAACAAGCGGCCGGGCATGACGGAACTGAGTTGAGGCGGTCTCGATTGATGCATCGAGGTTCCTATATATGATCGACATGCGCCCGCAAGACATCCTGATGCCCGTCCCCGCCGGCCTGTGCTGCAAGGCCGGCGGCTTCCATATCGATCCGACGCGACCGGTCGAACGTGCCCTGATCACCCACGGCCATTCCGACCATGCCCGCGCCGGCCACGGTGCGGTGCTGGCCACGCAGGAAACCCTCGACATCATGCGGCTGCGTTACGGCGATCATTTTGCCGGCTCGACGCAGGCGATACGCTATGGGGAGACGATCAAGCTCGGCGATGTCACGGTCAGCTTCCACCCGGCCGGGCATGTGCTGGGCTCGGCCCAGATCAAGGTATCGTGCAAGGATACCTGCATCATCGCCTCCGGTGACTACAAGGATGCGCGCGACCCGACCTGCGCACCCTTCGAGCTCGTGCAATGCGATGTCTTCATTACCGAAGCAACGTTCGGCCTGCCGGTGTTCCGGCATGGCGATGCCGCGGCGGAGGTGAAAAAGCTGCTGGCATCCGTCGCACTGTTTCCGGAGCGCGCCCATCTCGTCGGCGCATACTCGCTTGGGAAAGCCCAACGTGTGATCGCGCTGATCCGCGAGGCCGGCTACGATGCGCCGATCTATCTGCACGGCGCGATGGAGAAGATTACCCGCTACTATGAGGCACAGGGCGTCCCGCTCGGCGAGTTGCGTCCCGTGAAGGGCAGGAAGAAGGCCGAGCTTGCCGGCACGATCACGCTGGCGCCGCCGAGCGCGACCTCCGATCTGTGGACCCGGCGCTTTCCCGATCCGGTCACGGCCTTTGCGTCTGGATGGATGCGGGTGCGCGCCCGCGCCCGGCAACGCGGCGTGGAGCTGCCGCTGGTGATTTCGGACCATGCCGATTGGGACGGGCTGACTGCGACCATTGCGGCGACCGGCGCCCGCGAGGTCTGGGTCACGCATGGGCAGGAAGACGCGCTGGTGCATTGGTGCCGATCGCAGGGGCTCGCCGCACGGCCGCTCGATCTCGTCGGCTATGGCGATGAGGAAGAGACCGAGGTGCTGACAGCGGCAGAGGAAGCAGAGGCATGAACCGCTTTGCCGAACTGCTCGACCGTCTCGCCTACGAGCCCGGGCGCAACAACAAGCTGCGCCTCATCACGTCCTATTTCCGCGAGGTCGAGGATCCCGATCGCGGCTATGCGCTGGCGGCGCTGACCGGCGCGCTGTCGTTCAAGCACGCCAAGCCCGCACTGATCCGCGACCTCATTGCCGCCCGCACCGACCCGATGCTGTTTGCGCTGTCCTATGATTATGTCGGCGACCTCTCCGAGACGGTGGCGCTGATGTGGCCGAAGGGCGATCATGGGCAATCTTTCCTGAGCCCTCCTCCCCACCCCTCCCCCGCAAGGGGGGAGGGAGCCGCGTTGCGTACGGAGTTTCCATCTCGGACAATTTCGAGCACGGGCTCGACCAACACGCATTCCGCCTCGATCACTGCTCTCACCGTTCCCTCCCCCCTTGTGGGGGAGGGTCAGGAAGGGGGGTACCGCGAGTCCGATGCGAGTGAAGAACCGCGGCCACCCTACTTCCACAACAGCCCTCCGCCACCGACTCTCACCGACGTCGTCACCACGCTGCGCACGCTCGGCAAGACCGACCTGCCGCGGCAGCTGGCGCGGTGGCTCGACGAACTCGATGAGACCGGACGCTGGGCGCTGCTGAAGCTCGTCACCGGCGCTCTGCGGATCGGCATCTCCGCGCGGCTCGCCAAGACCGCGGCCGCCGCGCTCGGCGACAAGGACCCGCACGAGATCGAGCTGATCTGGCCCGGCCTGTCGCCGCCTTATCTGGACCTGTTCGCCTGGCTCGAAGGCCGCGGCGAGAAGCCGGAGAACCGTGATCCCGCACCGTTCCGCCCGGTGATGCTGGCCCATGCGCTGGAGGACGAGGACTTCACCAATATGGATCCCACTGACTACATCGCGGAATGGAAGTGGGACGGCATCCGCGTCCAGGCCGTCAGCGGACGTGACCCACAAGGCCACATGGTCACGCGGCTCTATTCGCGCAGCGGCGAGGACATCACCGGCAGCTTCCCGGACCTCTTGCCCTCGCTGCATCTGCCGGCCGCTATCGACGGCGAATTGCTGGTGCTTCGCGACGGCCGTGTGCAGAGCTTCAACGTGCTACAGCAGCGGCTGAACCGGAAAACGGTCTCGCCGAAGCTGCTGAAGGAGTATCCCATCCATCTGCGTGCTTACGACCTGCTGGCCGACGAGGAGAACGACCTGCGCGAACTGACCTTCGCCGAACGCCGCGAGCACCTTGAAGCCTTCGTCAAGCGGCTCGACGATATCAGGCTCGATCTGTCGCCGACCATTGCGTTTGCAAGCTGGGGCGAGCTGAAGGCGGCACGCGCCAATCCCGCCGCGGCCGGCGCAGGGGAGGACGCCGACGCGGTCGAAGGCGTCATGCTGAAGCGGCGTGACGCGGTCTATCTGCCGGGCCGGCCGAAGGGACAATGGTGGAAGTGGAAGCACGATCCCGATATCATCGACGCCGTGCTGATGTATGCGCAGCGCGGCCACGGCAAGCGCTCATCCTACTACTCCGACTACACGTTCGGCGTTTGGACCGCAGGCGATGACGGCGACCAGTTGGTGCCGGTCGGCAAGGCCTATTTCGGCTTCACCGACGAGGAGCTATTGCAGATCGACCGCTTCGTCCGGCGCAACACGGTCGAGAAGTTCGGCCCGGTGCGCGAGGTCGTGCACGAGCCCGACCAGGGGCTGGTCCTCGAGGTCGCCTTCGAGGGACTGCAGCGTTCGGCGCGGCACAAATCCGGTATCGCCATGCGCTTTCCGCGCATCAACCGGCTGCGCTGGGACAAGCCGCCGCGCGAAGCTGACCGGCTAGAGACGCTGGAGCGGATGCTGAAGGCAGAAAGCGTGGCCGCACCATGATCTCGCATTAAAAGCCGGTAAGCCGCTTGCGGCGACGCGGCGGGTTCCCCACCTGCTCCGCGTTGCCTATAATGGGCTTCACGCATTTGCCCCCGGGGAGACGATGGCATGTCGAACGACGTCAGGGATTATCCGGCTCGCAGCAGCCAGGATGGCCTCTACCGCTTTCTCGGCGGCTCGCCGCTGTCGGTCGCTTTCCGGCTCATTCTCCTGTCGATCCTGGTCGGCGTCGTGCTGTCGGCGATCGGCTTCGATCCGCTCAACATTCTCAACAGCATTCGCCTCCTGGTCCGGCGGCTCTATGAGCTCGGCTTCGACGCGATCAACTGGCTTTGGCGCTATTTCCTGCTCGGCGCCGTCATCGTGATCCCGATCTGGCTCCTGTCGCGGATCTTCACGCCGCGCGGCAGATGAGGGATCGTTGCCGATGCAGCTCCGCTTTGTCGGCTGCGGCGATGCCTTCGGCTCCGGCGGCCGCTTCAACACCTGCTTCCATCTCACCGGCGAAAGCACCAACCTGCTGATCGATTGCGGCACGTCGTCATTGGCGGCGCTGAAGCGGCTCGACATCGTCCGCAACGATGTCGAGCTGATCCTGATCACGCATTTCCATGGCGATCATTTCGCCGGCCTGCCCTTCTTCCTGCTGGATGCGCAATTTTCGCGCCGAACGAAGCCGCTCGTCATTGCCGGCCCGACGAGCATCGCAACGCGTCTGACGCAGGTCATGGAGGCGCTGTTCGAGAATTCGTCCAAGACTCGGCAGAAATTCGAACTCTCGGTCGTGAGCCTCGAACCCGAGCAGACAGTCCGCTTCGGCGAGGTCGCCGTGACGCCTTACCCCGTCGTCCATGGCGAATCCGGCGGTCCGTTCCTGGGCTACCGGATCGAGGCTGAAGGCCGCATCGTCGCCTACAGCGCCGACACCGAGTGGACGGATACGCTGGTTCCGCTTGGGCGGCAGGCCGACCTGTTCATTGCCGAAGCCTATACTTACGACAAGGCCGTCAAGAATCATCTCAGCCTTGCCACCTTGGAAGCGCATCTCGACGAGATCCGTCCCAAGCGCCTCGTCCTCACCCATATGAGCGACGACATGCTGTCTCGCCTGGACGCGCTGCCCTACACAGCCGCGCATGACGGCATGAGCATCGCGCTCTAGCGGCGGTAGGGAATCGCCGATAAACGAGCGCTCACGCCGCAAGAGTCCGGCGAACGAACAAGCGAGCGTCCATTGCATTCCCCGGGACTCACAAAGTCCAACGTGACCAGCGCGCAGGTATTCGCGATCGCGGGCCCGGCCATGGTCGCAAACCTGACCACGCCGCTGATCGGCATCGTCGCGACATCCGCGATCGGACGTCTCGGCGAAGCCAGCCTGCTCGGCGGCGTCGCCATGGCTTCCGTGATCTTCGATTGCCTGTTCTGGCTGTTCGGCTTCCTGCGGATGAGCACGCTCGCCTTCACCGCGCAAGCGCTCGGAGCTGGCGAACGCGACGCATTGCAGGTGGTGCTGGTGCGCGGTCTCGCACTCGCTACGGGGATCGGCAGCATCCTGATCGTGCTGCAATTGCCGCTCTTCGGCGTGCTTTTCAGCGCGATGGGCGGAAGCGAGGCGGTGACCCGCGCCGGCAGGACCTACTTCACCATCCGCATCTGGTCATCGCCGCTCGCCCTCGCCAATTACGTCGTGCTCGGCTGGCTGATCGGCCAGGCCCGCGCGCGGCTGGCGCTCGCGGTACAGATCGCCATTAACCTGACCAATGTCGCGGTGACCTTGCTCCTCGTCCTGGTGCTGGACGCCGGGATCGCCGGGGCCGCGATCGCCGCCGTGGTCGCGGAAGCGGTCGGCCTCATCCTGGGCGTCGCATTGGCGCGACGGCTGTTGCCGGACGGCATCGCGCTATCGCGGAAGGCGCTGCTCGACGGCGACGGCGTGAGGCGGATGCTCGCGGTGAACCGCGACATCATGATCCGCACCGCAGCGCTGATCACGGTGTTCTTGTTCTTCAATGCCCAAGGCGCGCGCGCCGGCGATATCACATTGGCTGCCAACGCGGTGCTGAACAATTTCCTCCTCGTCAGCGCCTTCTTTCTCGATGGTCTCGCCAACGCCGCCGAGCAGCTCTGCGGCTACGCCATCGGCGCCCGCGACCGGCGCGCCTTCAGCGGCGCGACCCGGCTGATCCTCGCCTGGGGTTTTGGCTTCTCGCTCATGGTCAGCACGACCCTGGCCTTGTTCGGCCCGGCGCTGATCGAGCTGATGACGGCGAGTCCTGCTGTGCGCTTCGCCGCCCGCGACTTCCTCGTCTTCGTGATCGTATCGCCGCTGCTCGCGGTGTTCGCCTTCGCGTTTGACGGAATCTATATCGGCGCGACCTGGGTGCGCGACATGCGCAACCTCATGATCGCGTCGCTCGGCATCTTCCTGCTTACCTGGTTCGCACTGCGCAGCACCGGCAACACCGGGCTATGGTTCGCCTTCCTCGCTCACTACGCCGCGCGCGGCGGTTTGCAGGGCCTGCGCTATCCGGCGCTGATGAAGGCATCGTTTGGGAAGGCCTGAACTCTCGCCATCTCCAGCGCTTGTCGGGGAATGGCAGCGGAATAGGACGGAGGCTAAACTGGCCAATCTTCCGCAGTAATGGTCGCCGCGTCGGCACCGACGATCTCCGACAGCGACTCTCGTCCGGTGCGCAATAAGGTCGAGGCGAGGTCGGCCTTGATGCTCTCGATCAAACCCAGCCCTTTATAGACCAGCGACGAATAGAGCTGGATCAGGCTGGCCCCGGCACGAATCTTGGTCAGCGCCGCGCCGCCGGAATCGATGCCACCGACCCCGATCAGCGGAAACGCGCCCTCCGCGCGCACGAACGTCTCTGCGACCATCCGCGTCGACAACCGGAACAGCGGCCGTCCGGACAGCCCGCCCTGCTCCTTGGCCCGCACCTGCTCACGCAGGCTCTTGGGCCGCGACAGCGTCGTGTTGGAGACGATCATGCCGTCGACCTTCCGCGAACGCGCAACATGGACCACGTCGTCGAGCTCGGCGAGGCTGAGATCGGGCGCGATCTTCAGCAGTACCGGCGTATCGCCCGCCTTCGCCTTCACGCGATCGCGCGCCTCCAGCACTTTGGCCAAGAGATCGTCGAGTTGCGCTGCCTGCTGCAGGTTGCGCAGGCCCGGGGTGTTGGGTGAGGAGATGTTGACCGTGAAGTAGCTCGCGACCGGCGCGAAGGTCTCGATCAGCCGCACATAATCGGCCACACGGTCCGTGGAATCCTTGTTGGCCCCGACATTGACCCCGACGATGCCGCCCTGATGAGCGCGGCCGGCAAGCCGCCGCAGCACGAGCTCAGCGCCGTCATTGTTGAAGCCCATCCGGTTGATCACCGCTTCGTCCCGCTCCAGCCGGAATAGCCGCGGCCGTGGATTGCCGCTCTGCGGCTTCGGTGTCACCGAGCCGATCTCGACGAAGCCAAAGCCGAGCCGCAGCAGCGCGTCCGGCACCTCGGCGTTCTTGTCGAAGCCCGCGGCCATGCCGACCGGGTTGGGAAAGTTCAGCCCAAAAGCGCGCACCGCCAGCTTGGGATCGTCAGCACGCGGCCGGATCGCCGGCAGCAGCTTCAGGCCCTGGATCGCCAGCCGATGCGCATCCTCGGCATCGAGCCAGCGCAGCAGCGGTAATGACACGGTATCGAAGGCGCGAATCACGGCACGAGCCCGGAAATGTCGTGGGTGCCGTCCGGACGCGCATGCATCTGGTGCACCGCGGTAACCGCGACGAGATCGAGCTCGCCATAGAGATGCGGAAACAGCTCGTCATTACGCGAAGGCTCCCAGCGCAGGCGGTCGCCGAGGGTATCCGCCTCGACCTCAACCAGGAACAGCGCCGTCTGCCCGAAGAAATGCTTGCGCGCCGTCTCCGGCACCTGCGCCGCGGTGGAAAAATGGATGAAGCCATCGCGCAGATCATCCGCGCTGCCGCGATAGACGCCCTGCCGCTCGGCCTCGCGCCAAGCAGGCGCGGGACAGATCTTGTAGATTTTGGGCATCTCGCAGCGGTCCTGCCGGGGTGTTGAGTTCGTTGACGTTTTTGTCGAGCCGGGACCGTATCGGCAGGTGCGACCGAACTCAAGAACCGTTTGCCCGGGTGGCTGCCTAAAAACGCTCGCAGAGATTGTCCCCTGTCCTCACCATGGCGGGAGGACGAGGATGGCCCGATCAGCAAAGATTAACGCGTTTCATGCGTTCCTGGGACCGGCGATTCGCCCAATGGCGGGCCCCGCTGATGTCGCCCCCTTTATTTTTTTCATCACACTTCGTCCGGAGATTGCCCATGAACCGTCGTCACGCATTGAAGGCCCTTGCCGGCCTCGCGCTCTGCCCCGTCTGCGCCACGCCCGGCTTCGCAGCGGAAGGCGAACATTGGAGCTATGAGGGCAATACCGGCCCTGCGAAATGGGGCGACCTCGACGCGGCCAGCAAGGTCTGCGCGGTCGGGACCCAGCAATCCCCGGTCGATATCGAAAACCCGACCAAGGCCCGCCTGCCGAACCTGAAACTCTCCTGGGGCAAAACCGCGGAGACCATCGTCAACAACGGCCATACGATCCAGCTCAATTTCGCCGACGGCAGCAGCACGCTGAAGCTCGATGACACCACCTACAAGCTGCTGCAGGTGCATTTCCACCGGCCGAGCGAACATCAGATCGGCGGCAAGAATTTTCCGATGGAAGCCCATTTCGTGCACCGGGCTGCGTCGGGCGGCCTCGCCGTTGTCGGTGTGCTGATGACCACGGGACGTCCCAATCCTGCCTTTGCGCAGATCGTCGCGACGATGCCGCAGCAGGAAGGGCCCGCGATCAAGGCGGATGCCCGCATCAACCCGAATGCGCTGTTGCCGATGCGGCGCTCATATTATCGCTACGCCGGCTCGCTGACGACGCCGCCTTGTTCGGAAGTCGTCGAGTGGCTGCTGCTGACCGATCCGATCGAGGTCGCGGAGGCGGATGTGGCGAAATTCGCAAAGCTCTATCCGATGAACGCGCGCCCCGTGCAGCAACTCGACCGTCGATTCGTGCTGCAGATGATCTGAGCCAAGCGGCTTCGCCCAGGCGGCCAGCGCTGCGCTCGTCAATCGCTCCACTGGCCGCCTGCGTAGTCACCCAGCTGTGAGTGCGGTTGGCTGAAATTGCCCTCGAATTCCCGTCGGGATTCGCGACGATACCCCTCCGGAATGCAATGGGAGGGCCGCGCGACATGGCAAGCACTGGAGATTCTGAACGGACGGTGGTGGCCGTGATCGGTCTCGGCAGCATCGGTGGCGTGATCGCGGGACAGCTGGCGGCGCTCGATCGCCACGACGTCATCGCCTGTGTCAGGCGGCCGATCGACCGCCTCGTCGTCGAGCACTCGGAAGGAGCGATTGAGGTCCCGATCCGCTCACTGACCGATCCTGACCAAGGCAAGCCGGTCGATTGGGTTCTGCTGTGCACGAAGACGCAGGACACCGAAACCGCCGCAGCCTGGCTGCAGCGCCTCTGCGGTCCCGGCACCCGCATCGCGACCCTGCAGAACGGCATCGGACATGCGGACCGGCTGGCGCCATTCGTCGGAGATGCGGCCGTGGTACCGACCATCGTCTATTACAACGGCGAACGCCTCGCGCCTGATCGCGTGCGCCTCCGCCGCGCCGGCAACCATGAATTTGCGGTCAGCGATGACGAAGACGGCCGCGCTTTCGCCGCACTGCTCGACGGCACCGGCATGCGAATTCTCGTGACCTCGGATTTCAAGACGCTGGTCTGGCGCAAGCTGCTGCTCAACGCGATGGCCAATCCCGTCACGGCGCTGACCTTGCAGCGACAGGCGGTGTTCCGGCGCGGTGACGTGAAGGCGCTGTGTCTCGATATTCTGAAGGAAGCCGCAGCCGTGGCGCGTGCCGCTGGCGCGCGCTTTCCGGACGATGAGCCGGAGCAATTGTTGGCAACGCTCCTCACCTATCCGCCTGAGGCCGGCACTTCGATGTATTTCGACCGGATCGCCGGCCGGCCGCTCGAAATCGAGGCGCTAACAGGCGCCGTGGTCGCGGCCGGCGAGCGGCACCGGATTCCGACACCGATCAACCGCGTGCTGCTGACGCTCGGCCGCGCCGTGAGCGACGCACCGGCGCGGATGACGCTGACAGTGCCCGGGACCTGACATCAAGCGCCGGTACGGTCCCTGCGACTACGCCGAGCGCGCCAGCGCGCCGTCGATCATGGCAACGGCATTGGCGATGCCGTACACGGCAACGAAGGAGCCGAAGCGCGGCCCCTTCTCCTGGCCGAGCAGCACCTGATAGAGCATGTTGAACCAGTCGAGCGAGACGCCGGGACGGCCGTCCTTGCCCTTCTTGGCGTGATCGAGGAACGGCTCGCGGCGGCCGATCTCATAGACCACGTTCTGGATCTCCTCGGCAGGCGCATCAGCCGGCAGGTTCGACAGCGCATCGCGCAGGTCCTGCAGCGCGGCGCGCTCGCTCTCGGTCGGCTCGCGGAACACCTTCGTCGGCGCGACGAAATCGCGGTAGTAGTTGATGGCATAGCCGACCATCGCATCCAGCTTCGGATGCGTCTGAGGCGTCACGCCGGGGCGGTAGCGGCCGATGAAGCCCCACAAGGTCTCGGCATTCTCCGCATTCGACGACGACACCAGCGTCAACAGCAGCTGGAAGGTGACGGGCATATCAGCCTTCGGCGGATGGCCGGAATGGATGTGCCAGACCGGATTGCCGAGCCGCTGCTTGGCATCCTGGCGCGGAAAGCCCTCCAGGAACTGCTGATACTCGTCGACATTGCGCGGAATCACGTCGAAATAGAGCCGCTTCGCCGCCTTCGGCTCGCGATACATGAACAGCGACAGCGATTCCGGCGAGGCGTAGCGCAGCCATTCGTCGATGGTGAGCCCGTTGCCCTTGGACTTCGAGATCTTCTGCCCCTTCTCGTCGAGGAACAGTTCGTAGTTGAAGCCCTCCGGCGGCGTGCCGCCGAGCGCCGCGCAGATCTTGCCCGACAGCTTCACCGAGTCGATCAGGTCCTTGCCGGCCATCTCATAGTCGACGCCGAGCGCATGCCAGCGCATTGCCCAATCCGGCTTCCACTGCAGCTTGCAGTGTCCGCCCGTCACCGGCAACGTGACACGCTCCTTTGTCTCCGGGTCGTCGTAGGAGATCGTGCCCGCCTTCACGTCATGCTCGACGATCGGCACGTAGAGCACGAGCCCGGTGCGCGGGCAGACGGGGAGGAACGGCGAATAGCTCGCTGCCCGCTCCTCGCGCAGGGACGGCAGCATGATCGCCATCACTTTCTCCAACCGTTCCAGCATGCGCAAAAGCGCGGCGTCGAAACGGCCCGACATGTAGTACTCGGTCGATGAGGCGAACTCGTAATCGAAGCCGAACCGGTCGAGGAAGGCGCGCAGCCGCGCGTTGTTGTGCGCGCCGAAGCTGTCATGCGTGCCGAACGGATCGGGCACCTTGGTCAAGGGCTTGCCGAGATGCTGCGCGAGCAGCTCCTGGTTCGGCACATTGTCCGGCACCTTGCGCAGGCCATCCATGTCGTCGGAGAAGGCGAGCAGGCGGGTCTTGATCTTGTCTTCGGTCAGCACGCGGAAGGCATGGCGCACCATGGTCGTGCGCGCGACCTCGCCGAAGGTGCCGATATGCGGCAAGCCCGAGGGACCGTAGCCGGTCTCGAACAGGACCTCGTCTTTCGGGTGCTTCTTCAGCCGCGCCACGATCGCTTTCGCCTGCTCGAACGGCCAGGCGTTGGATTGTTCTGCGAGCGCACGCAGGTCGCTCGGGCTCATGGTGACGAGGTCGATCGTGGACATCTGAAGTACCGGCTTCCAAAAGAGCAGAAAATTAACACAAGCGTCATCGCGAGCGAAGCGAAGCCATCCAGCCTCGAAGGGCATCTGGATGGCTTCGTCGCTCCGCTCCTCGCAATGACGGGGGAGCGCAGCGACATTCTTGGCCGTCATTCCTGGGCGGCGCGAGCTTCGCGTGCCCCCGAATGACGTCCGTGATCAGAACGGACTGATCGAGAAATAGCGCAGCCACAGATCAGTATAGCGGCCCTTTTCCCAGACCCGGAACAAGGCCCAGTTCAGCGCCTGCCGCAACAGATCGTTGCCCTTGCGGACCGCGATCCCGACGCCCTCGCCGAAATAGCGGCTTTCGACAAAGGGACCACCCGAGAAGGCGCAGCAATCGGCCGAATCGGTGCCGTTGATCCAGAACGCCAGCGATATGCCATCGCCGAAGATGAGATCGACCTCGCCGCGGCGTAGCGCCTGGCGCAGGGCTTCGTCATTCGGATAGGACTTGATCTCGGCGTCGGTGAACATCGCCTTCAGATAGGCCTCATGCGCCGAACCGGCGACGGCACCGACCTTCTTGCCTTCGAGATATTCCGGCCTGATATCCGTCATCACCGCGTCCTTACGCGACACGAACCGCGCCGGCGCGCGGTAATACGGATCGGAAAAATCCACCCTGGCGCGCATCTGGGGCGTCACCGCGATGGAGGCGATGATCGCGTCGCCCTTGTTGGAGGCGAGCGCATCGAGCAGGGTGTCGAACCGGCGCATCTGAATGGTGCAGGTCACCTTGATCTCGTCGCAGATCGCCCGCGCCAGATCGACGTTGAAGCCGGCCGGGTTACCGTCAGGGCCGGTAAAGTTGAACGGCGGATAGTCGGTTTCGGTCAGGAAGCGGATCACAGTCAGGCGCGACAGATCCGGCCGTTCTGGCCGTCGCCTGGGGTCCCAGAAGCCGGGCACCGCCTGCGGCGCGGCCTCCACCGGTGGCTTGGGCAAGGTCTGGGCGCAGGCCTGCCGGCTGCCGGACGCCAGCACGACGCAGACGACCACGACCGCCATAAGGGCGCAGCTCGACAGAGAATGGTATGCGCGTTGGAACAAGGTCGTCAGCATCGGCGATATCGGGGATCACCGGCCTTATAGACCATCTTGTCGCATTTTCGAGGGCTGATTGCGCGGCCGGAATCGGGCTCGTGCGGCGTTAACCGGACCTAAAGGTATTTCTTGAGCTCGGATGCGGCTTCGTCCGGGGTCCGCTTCAGGTTGAAGGGGGCGACGAACCGGCCGTCGTGGTCCATCAGATAGACCAGGGCGGTATGATCCATCGTGTAATCGCCGTCCTTCAGCGGCACCTTCTTGGCGTAGACCCGGTATTCCGAGATGACCTTGGCCATCACTTCGGGGTCTCCGGTCAGGCCCCTCAGGTGTGGATCGAAGCTCGAGAGATAATCCTTCATTGCCGACGGCGTGTCGCGCTCGGGATCGACCGAGATGAAATAGGCATTCACCCGGTCGGCATCCTGGCCCATCGCCCGCAGCACTTCGGATATCTCGAACAGCGAGGTCGGACAGACGTCCGGGCAGTGCGTAAAGCCGAAAAAGATCAGCGTCGGGCGCCCCTGCAGGCTCTTTTCAGTGACCGTCTGCCCGTTCTGGTCGGTCAGCTGGAACGGACCGCCGATCGCGGCCGGTGCGGCGATGTTCCGACCTCCGCCCATGACCAGAAACAGCAACGCGAACCCGACCAGCAGGCTGGCAGCGAAGGCGCCGACGATCACCAGCGGACGGGCCGCGCTACGCTCGATGCTCATGACGGCTTCACCTCCGACTCAGAAACAGGCCTCAAGGCCGGAGACGATCGTCTCGAAGAACACAGCGGTTCCATACCGGGCCCACAGCACCACTGCGCCCGCGACCAGACCGACGGCTACGATGCCGGCGGCAAGCCCGGCCGCTTGCGCTCCGCGCCGCGCGCCAGGGAGTGTCGACGGCATCTGTTGTGGCGATGAAACGGGCTGGATCATGGCGTGCTCGCAAGACCGATGCCTGAGATCATCGGCCGCTGCCCCCGAGATAGGCCCGCCAAGCCCCCGGGGCAAGCGTCACGGATCACGTCGTGCTGAACGAGCCCGATTAGTGGGATGCCGACGCCTTGGCCGCCGCCGGCGAGAGCGCCGGCACGTTGGGCGCGGTGCCCTGGGGCGCGCGCGATGAGGCCTGGGCGTCCATGTAGCAGGGCCGATACATCGTCTGCAGCTCCCTCCCCCGCAGGAAGATCATCCGTGGGGTGAGGCCGCCGCGCTGGGAGATCCAGCGCCGGATCGGTGACGGATACATGGAATAGAGCATCTGGGTGGCTTCCGGGTTGGTGACGGCCCGGCCATTGGAACCGAAATCCCAGGCCGCATGGAAGCCGAGGCTGGCATGGGAGGTGACGCAAATCCTGTCATGGGGGATCGCACCGAGAACGATCGTGCAGGCCGACGCGCAGAGCCCATCAATGATGACGTATTCCCCCGAAGACCGCAGGCCCTGGTATTTGTCGACGTAGGTTCCAATCCGGCCACCACGGTCATCGGCAATGCGGACCACGGCTTGACTGGCGCTCATCCCCGCCAGCAAGAGGACAACCGCAAGCAACCCCGTCAAAAATTTCATGTCGAGCCCCAGTTCAATCCCGTCGAAACCGATCTGACCGACTGTGATGCGCTTCTTGTGCTGCGTGGACCGCAACGGACTTAAATTCGCTTGCCGCTCCCCAGAGCGGTGCACGAAGCCAAATCCCGATCGCACGTGCAGCGTGTTTCGAGATCATGGTTTTGTCCAGGACAGCTCTGTGGCTCACAGTAAATTCAGCTCAAGTGTTGCAGCCTCGCTGCACCTTGAGCTTGTCGTGGCCTGACGGGCTCGCGGTCGGG
Organism: Bradyrhizobium sp. SZCCHNS1022; assembly: GCF_032484835.1. Lineage (NCBI taxonomy): Bacteria > Pseudomonadati > Pseudomonadota > Alphaproteobacteria > Hyphomicrobiales > Nitrobacteraceae > Bradyrhizobium > Bradyrhizobium sp. SZCCHNS1022. The sequence goes on from NZ_JAUETT010000001.1 coordinate 137,278, forward strand.
TTCCCCAGTGTCGGCGATCGCAGGGTCTGAGCGTCCCAAGAAGGCTGGCCTACTTCGACGGCAGATAGCCATGTCGCGGTCGCAAAAAAGCCCCGGGTTCTCCCGGGGCTTGCTTTGGTCGACAATCCGTTCCGCGCCCTTGCCGCCGTGGCCGGCGCGACCCTTTAGTCGCAATCGCGCTCGTGGATGATGATCCTGCTGTCGGGCTCCACACGCTCTTCGTCACGAAGCACGTTGGTGCGCTCGTCCGCCTCATCGGACCGACGCTTGGTCCGAAGATCGCAGCGAAACGATCCGCGCCCAGATGCGGGCGCTCGATCGAGCAAGGCTAGTTATCCGGCAGCCGGATGCTCGCACCAAACGTGATTCGCGACGCGTCGTCCGAGGTCAGCTGAATCTGCTTGTCCGGCAGCGCCTGATAGCTGCCGTCGTCACTCTTTCTTAACGCGTATTGCCAAACCGTTAACGGCTGTCCTTGCGCCAGCGCCTGCTGAAGGCGGCTGGCACGGAAGCCCGGCAGTCTGAAAAGATCATCGCGCATCATGCCGATCATGGTCGGGCTATCGCCCCGACGCAGTTCGAAAAACACCATATGATTGGGCTTTTCCGGCGACTTCAACACGGTGTCGGCCGCAAACAGCGCAAGACAAAGTCCGACAGCGATCCATCTCCATGTGTCGGGTCTCATCAGTCGTCGTCCTTTGCGGCCAAGCATCACGGCACGATTTACATGCGCGCGCATCAAATAGTCTCCGTATTATGGAGCGGCAACTTACAGTTTCGTTATCGCGGCCGCGATGACCTGCGACGTAATCGCATATGTGTGCGGGAAGCGCGATGATCACACCATTCTCGCTTCACAAGATGGAGAGCACCGATGACCGATACCGCTGCGATCGCAAACGCCTACATCACGCTCTGGAACGAGCGCGCGCCACAGAGGCGGCGCGACCTGCTTACCTCCAACTGGACCGAGGATGCCGTCTATGTCGACCCCTTGATGCGCGGCGACGGCCACGACGGCGTCGATGCACTGATCGCAGGCATCCAGACGCGCTTTCCTGATTTCCGATTCCGTCTGATCGGTCAAGCCAACGGCTTTGGCGACAACCTGCGCTTCTGCTGGGGCTTGGGCCCGGATGGCGCCGATTGTCCGATCAAAGGCACCGATTTCGCCGAACTCAAGGACGGTCGTATCCGCCGTATCACCGGCTTCCTCGATCAGGTGCCCGACGGCGTCTGAGGTCCACCCATTATTGGACCGATCGTGATGGACTGCGGCCGCTACCTGGCCCCCGGGGGCGGCCGCAAGGCTTTGCGCAGAGCGTGACAGCACGGTGCCTCCAATACCGCTCCTTTTATGCAAGTGCTTGGCTCCCATGTCGGAGATGAATGGCCGGACCGCTCCCGCTTGCGCTAGGTCAACATCAAGGCCACGGCCCTGCAAGAACTTGAGCTTCAAGCCGAGCGCCGCATCATTTCGAGGCAAGCGTGCAAGTCGAGACAAAACCGATCGCCCATTCATCCGAACCGGCTGACGATATCGACGGATTTTCCGGTGTCAGGACGCTGCCCGAATTGCTGCACTGGCGCGTGCGCCTGACGCCGGACAAGGAAGCCTATCGGCAGTTCGATCCGGACCAGGGCCGGTGGATGAGCTTCTCCTGGCGCGAGATCGACCGCGAGTTCGATCGCTTCAGGCGCGCGCTCGCCGCCGAAGACCTCGGCAAAGGTGAACGCCTTGCGATCCTGATGCCGAACGGGATCGCACATGTCGCGATGGATCAAGCGGCGCTGTCGCGCGGCCTGGTCCCAGTGCCGATGCACGCGATCGATAACCCGGACAGCATCGCCTACATCCTCGCAGACTCGGGCGCACAATTACTGTTCGTGGATTCCGGCGCGCGCTGGAACGAGATCGTAGCGGTCGGCGATGCGCTTCCGACTCTCAGGCGAGTCGTGTGCGCGACTCTCGAGTCCACGCCGGAGCTTGCGAAGACCGACCCGCGCGTCATCAGCTTGGACGCTTGGCTTGCCGCCGCAGCGCCGACCGCCTTGCAGCCTCAAGAGGTTGCGGCGCAGCCCAGCGATCTTGCCGCCATCGTCTACACCTCGGGCACGACCGGGCGGCCGAAGGGCGTCATGCTCTCGCACCATAACGTCGTGGCGAATCTCAAGGCCATCCACCAGCTGCTCTCAGCCGAGCAGGACGATGTCTTCCTCTCGTTCCTGCCGCTGTCGCATACTTTCGAGCGCACCTGCGGCTATTATTATCCGATCGCGCTCGGCGCCTGCGTCGCCTATGCGCGTTCTGTGAAGCAGCTTCCCGAAGACCTGATCGCGGTGCGGCCGACGCTTCTGATCTCGGTGCCGCGAATCTATGAGCGCATCTATTCGCTGGTGCTGCATCATCGCGCGAGCGCCGGGCCGGTCGAGCGCGCCTTGCTCGATCTGACGCTCTCGATCGGCGGCCGGCGCTTCGATGCGCGCCAGTCCGGGGGCAAGGCCGCGTCATTGTTGGACCGTTTGGCGTGGCCGCTCCTGAACCGGCTCGTCGCCACCACCGTGCTCAAGCAATTCGGCGGACGCCTGCGCGTGGCCGTCAGCGGCGGCGCACCGATCGCCGAACCCGTGGTGCGGCTTTTCCTCGCGCTTGGGCTGGACGTGCTGCAGGGCTATGGGATGACCGAGACATCGCCCGTTGTCGCCGTCAACACGCCGGACGACAATGATCCACGCACGGTGGGACGCGCACTGCCGGGCATCGAGGTCAAGCTCGGCCAAAATGACGAGCTCCTGGTCCGCGGCCCCAGCGTGATGCTCGGCTATTGGCGCAAGCCGGAGGAAACCACCCGGGTCAAAGAGGCCGACGGCTGGCTGCATACCGGCGATCAGGCCCGCATCGAGAGCGGGCGCATCACCATCACTGGCCGGATCAAGGACATCCTGGTCACCTCGACCGGAGAGAAGATCGCCCCTGCAGATCTCGAAACCGCGATTCTGACCGACCCACTGTTCGATCAGGCGCTCGTCATCGGGGAAAATCGCCCATTCCTGGCCGCTCTCGTCGTGCTTAACCCAAAGGGCTGGGCCGAGCAGCAGAAGAAGCTCGCCGTGCATGGCCTGCGAGGCCCGGAGGTCGAGGCGGCGTCGCTGCTTCGGCACATCGCCCGCACCGTGAAAAGCTATCCGGCCTATGCGACGCCGAAAGCGGTGTGGTGGACGCTCGAGCCCTGGACCATCCATGCCGGACTGATCACCCCGACGCTCAAGAACAAGCGCCCGGCGCTGGAGCGCCACTTCGCCAAGGAGATCGACGCCATGTACGCCAAACGGCCGGGAGCGGACAAGCCACTGTCCGGGCCCAAAGGCTAGGCCGGTCAGGGCCATCCGGGGCAAATTGGAGCGGGCGAAGGGAATCGAACCCTCGTATGCAGCTTGGGAAGCTGCCGTTCTACCATTGAACTACGCCCGCGCAGGCCCATGATTAGCCGAGACCGCGCTCTCCGCCAAGCGGCTTGTTGGCGGCGCGAACTTCTGCCCTTTCGAACACCCGGCGGCGGGACAGACGCCCCGCCGATCGCCTGATCTTGATCCGCCACATTACGAGGCGCTGGAACCAAAGTGGGACGCGGCGCTTGTGTAGCGTGAGGCCGTAAGCGGCTCTGTGTCATTGCCGCGATCGGCCGGGCACGGAGCCATATCCATGATCAGCCCCCTCATCGCCCGCAAGACCCGGGCCACGCTGTGGAGCCCATCGGCGCTCGACCTCTACACTTTGCTCTGCGGCATCTTCCTGGCGGCCTCCCCGTGGCTGTTCGGCTTCACCCGGGCGTCCGGGCGGCTGGATGCCGAAATCGGTGGCTACGCCCTGATCGCGCTATCCGCCGCCGGCGTCCTCGCCTTCGCAGATTGGGAGGAGTGGCTGAAGCTGGCGCTCGGTCTCTGGCTCATCGCCGCGCCTTGGCTGCTCGGCTTCGTCCACAGCTCCGCGATGCATGTCAGCATCTCGATCGGCCTGATCGTGACCTTCCTGACTCTCCTTGAGCTCTGGCTGGCCCACGACCCGGACTTTGCGGAGGACGCGCGGGCGGCTCGCGCCGCTGAGGCCGGGACATCACATCCAGATTGACACCACGCCGGTGCGGTTTAGCGGTCGCCCCCGATTGAGCCGCGCCCTGTCGCGGCGCATCATGTTTACAACTCGTACAAACCCGATGCGGCCAATCGTGACGATGATATGATCCGTTCCAGGGTGGGGTGGCGTCATGGGGCGTGGGTATACGATCTTCGATACGGCGATCGGCCGCTGCGGCATTGCCTGGAGTGATGCCGGTGTCGTCGGAGTGCAATTGCCGGAGGCACGCGAGATCGAGACACGCCGGCGGCTATTCAAGCAATTTCCCGAAGCGCGCGAGCTTCGTCCGCCCGAAAATACCGAACTTGCCATCGAGGGCATCGTCCTCATGCTGCGCGGCCAGCAGGCCGAGTTCGCCGATGTCAGCCTCGACATGACCGGCATCACGCCGTTCAACCAGCGCGTCTACGATTATCTCCGCCGCATCCCGCGCGGCGAAACGCGCAAGCCGGACGAGATCGCAGCCAGCCTGCATGTCACGGGCGCGCTGTATTCGGTCGCACAGGCGCTGACGAGGAATCCATTTCCGCTGATCGTGCCTTGCCATCGCGTGCTCGCCGGAGGAGGGATCGACAGGATCTCGCCCAACTGGGGCGCGATCTCCCAGCGTCGGCTGCTGTCGCTTGAAGGCGCAGCGCCGCAGACCGGCCTCACTTTGTTCGACGCCCTGCTCAAGGTTGATCACTCGCGCGCCGCTCACTAGGTTCGGGGGATGGCAACTTCCATCCTGCTCACTGGCCGTTCGGTTACGGTTTCCGCGTTCCGCTGCACCGCGGCTCCGGGCGAGCGGCCCTATGTCGAGCAGTTCGAAAGCCATTCCGTCTCCTACGTGCGCAAAGGCAGCTTCGGTTGCCACCACCGCGGCCGGTTCTTTGAGCTGGTCGCAGGCTCGGTCCTCATCGGACATCCCGGCGACGAGTTCATGTGTACGCATGACCACGTCTGTGGCGACGAATGCCTGTCGTTCTTTCTCGCACCCGAGCTGGTGCAGGAGATCGGCGGCAGCAAGGACGTCTGGCAGGCCGGCGCCGCACCTCCGCTGCCCGAGCTGATGGTGATCGGCGAACTCGCCCAGGCCGCGGCCGCGGGGAACAGCGACCTCGGCCTCGACGAGATCGGCCACGTGTTCGCCAGCCGGTTCGTTGCAAGCATCTCCGGCAAGCCGGCGAAACCAGCGGCGGCGACCGCGCGTGACCGCCGCCGTGCGGTTGAGACCGCGCTGTGGATCGATGCCAATTCGCATCGTGCCGTCGACCTCGAAAGCGCCGCGTACCAGGCTGGGGTCAGCCCATTCCATTTCCTCAGGCTGTTTGCGGCCGCACTCGGCGTCACCCCGCATCAATACCTGTTGCGCTCTCGGCTGCGCCATGCCGCGCAGAGGCTCAGCGAGGACGAGGCGCCCGTGACCGACATCGCCTACGATGTCGGCTTTGCCGATCTCTCTAACTTCACCCGCACATTCACCCGCGCAGCCGGCGTTTCGCCATTGAAGTTCCGCCAAGCATCAAGGGGCATGCGCAAGATTTTCCAAGAACGCCTGAGCCGCCATTGACTAGGTGATCGCCATGGCGCGCGACCGTTGCGCGCAACATGGAGATCATTGATGTACGATCATGTCGGTTTGCGGGTGAACGACCTTGAGGCAAGCGTGCGGTTCTACACGTCCGTGTTGGCGCCGCTTGGCCATGTGCTGTGCTCAAAGGATGAGACTTCGGCGGGCTTCGGCCCGAAAGACGCTCCGGCGCTGTGGTTGCACCTCACCAGAGCCGAACGGCATGGCGGCGCACATGTCGCCTTCCGCGCGCCTGATCATGCAGCGGTGAGTAAATTCCACAGCGAAGGGCTCAAGGCCGGCGGAGCCGACAATGGCACGGCCGGACCGCGTCCCGATTACAGCCCGACCTATTACGCCGCCTTCCTGATCGATCTCGACGGCAACAACATCGAAGCGGTCTGCGTTTGAGCGGGAGGACGCATTATGGCATCCATTCACAAGGATATTCCGATTGACGCGCCGGCTGCTGCGGCATGGGACGCGGTGCGCGATTTCGCGGCGGTGCATATACGGCTTGCTCCAGGTTTCGTGCTCGACGCCAAACTCGACGATGATGTGCGTATCCTGACATTCGCCAATGGGAGCGTGGCACGCGAGAGGCTGGTCGACTGCGACGACGCGCGACGACGCCTCGTCTACTCCGTGGCCCACGAGCGCATCACCCAACACAGCGCCTCGGTCCAGATCGTCCTCGATGGCGAAACCCGCTGCCGGATGATCTGGATCACCGACGTGCTGCCGCATGAGATCGCCCCCTATATCGACGGGCAGATGGAGCTCGGTGCGGCAGCCATGCAGAAGGCGCTGGGAGGCAGCTCATGACCACATCGGCATTTCTCGACGCGCTCGGCGCTGACGGTCCGTCTGCCGATCGTGCCGACAAAATGGGCCTTTATGGCCGCTTCATCGGCTCATGGGATCTCGACGTCGTGCATTTCCCCGAGAATGCACCGATGCGGCGGCGCAATGGCGAGTGGCATTTCGGCTGGGTGCTCGAAGGCCGTGCCGTTCAGGATGTCTGGATCGTGCCACAGCGCGGGCAGCGGGACCGCGGCGATGGGCCGGGCCCTTACGGCACGACGCTGCGGATCTACGACACCAGGCTTGACGCCTGGCGCATCCAATGGTCCGAGCCGGTCGGCCAGATCTTTCTGCAGATGATCGGCCGTGCCGAAGGCGACGATATCGTGCAGCTCGGCACCGACGAGAACGGCCGGATGATCCGCTGGAGCTTTCGCGACATCACGGATCATTCGTTTCTCTGGCGTGGCGACAGCTCCACTGACGGGGGAACGAACTGGCGTCTCGTCACCGAGTTCAGGGCCATCCGCCGCAGCCGAACGTGAGCGCGCGCCCGACGTCGCCTACGGCCGGAAATGCTTCGACAGCTTCAGGCCCTGTGCCTGGTAGTTGGAGCCGATGCGCTGGCCATACAGCGCATCGGGCCGCGCCAGCATCCTTTCATAAACCAGGCGCCCGACGATCTGGCCATGCTCGAGGATGAACGGCACCTCGCGCGAACGCACTTCCAGCACCGCGCGGGAGCCCTGCCCGCCAGCACCGGCATAGCCGAAGCCCGGATCGAAGAAACCGGCATAGTGGACACGGAATTCGCCGACCAGCGGATCGAACGGCACCATCTCCGCGGCATAGTCCGGCGGGACCTGGACAGCTTCTTTCGAAGCGAGAATGTAGAATTCGCCGGGATCGAGAATGAGGCTGCCGTCGGGGCGCGCCTTGATCGGCTCCCAGAATTCCTCCACCGCATAACCGCCGCGGCGATCGACATCGACGACGCCCGTGTGGCGCTTGGCACGATAGCCGACAAAACCGCCCGCGTTCTCGCCGGACAGATCGACCGACAGCGCCACGCCGCCGGCCAGATCGGCATCATCGCGATCGACCAGCCGCTCGGCCTGATGCAGCGCATTCAGCTCATCGGCTGACAGCACCGCGTCACGATAGCGGAAGCGGACCTGCGACAGCCGCGAACCTTCGCGCAACAGAACCGGAAATGTCTTCGGACTGATCTCCGCATAAAGCGGTCCGTGATAGCCGGCGCCGATCATGTCGAAGCGGCGGGTGCCGTCGGCGATCACGCGCGTGAACACATCGAGACGGCCGGTAGAACTCTTCGGATTGGCCGCGGCGACGATGTCCTTGGGCAGCGCGAGGCTTTCCAACAGCGGCACGATGTAGACGCAATTGGTCTCGAGCACCGCGCCATCGGCAAGCGAGAATTCGTGCAGCTTCAGTTCGTCGATCCGTTCTGCCACGGTCGCGCCGGGCCCGGGCAGGAAGCTCGCGCGGACGCGGTAAGCGATGTCGCCCAACCTCAAATCGAGGCTGGCCGGCTGGATCTGGCTCTCGACGAAATCATATTCGGGGATGATCAGGCCGGCGTCCGCCATCTGCGCGATCAAGCGATCGGGCAGGATGCCATTGGCATCGGCGGCGAGCGAAAGCGGCAAAACCTGGTCCCTCGTGACTGGCTGGAATATCAGCCCTGCCCCTAAAACATAGGGGTTCTTACGCGTTATCCGATGGCCGGCTTGACGAAAAGGCTGGAGGCGACTAAGAGCACGACTTATCCCGTGGTGATTTGAGCCGGCCGGCTTGCAGCCACGTTAAACAAGTCGCTAAACAGGCCGGGGACCCATGTGATCCCGGCCGTGAGGAGAGCTCTCCCAGGCCGGTTTTTTGTGACCATTTTCCTGATGGTCATGATGGAGGTCATATGTCCAAATCTGCCGCCACCCCCTCGTTGACCCAATACCGCCCCGAGACCCGACTGGTGCATTCCGGCACGCTGCGGTCGGAATTCGGCGAGACTGCCGAGGCGCTGTTCCTCACCCAGGGCTTCGTTTACGCCAGCGCGGAGGAATGCGAGGCCCGGTTCAAGGGCGAGGATCCCGGCTTCATCTATTCGCGCTTCTCCAACCCGACCACGGCAATGTTCGAGCGCCGCATGGCCGAACTCGAGGGCGCCGAGACCGCCCGCTCCGCGGCCACGGGCATGGCGGCGGTGACCACCGCGATCCTGGCGCCGTTGCGCGCCGGCGACCATGTCGTCGCCTCGAAGGCGATGTTCGGCTCCTGCCGTTACGTGGTCGAGGACCTGCTGCCGCGCTACGGCATCGAATCCACCCTGGTCGACGGCCTCGATCTCGACCAGTGGCAGCGCGCGGTCAGGCCGAATACCAAGAGCTTCTTCCTGGAAAGCCCGACCAACCCGACGCTCGACGTGCTCGACATCGGTGCAATCGCCGAGATCGCGCATGCTCATGGCGCGCGGCTGATCGTCGACAACGTATTCGCCACGCCGATCTGGCAGAGCCCGCTGGCGCTCGGCGCCGACGTCGTGGTCTATTCCGCAACCAAGCACATCGACGGCCAGGGCCGCTGTCTCGGCGGCGTCATCCTGTCGTCGGAGGCCTTCATCGCCGAGCACATCCACAATTTCATGCGCCAGACCGGCCCGTCGATATCGCCGTTCAACGCCTGGGTGCTGCTGAAGGGCCTGGAGACGCTCGCGGTGCGCGTCCGCGCCCAGACCGAGACTGCGGCGAAGATCGCCGATGTCCTTGCGAGCCACCCGAAGATCTCGCGGCTGGTCTATCCCGGCCGCGACGATCATCCGCAGGCCGCCACCGTGAAGAAGCAGATGCGCGCCGGCTCCACGCTGGTGGGCTTCGAGGTCAAGGGCGGCAAGGCCGCGGCCTTCCGCGTGCTCAACGCGCTCAAGCTCGCCAAGATCTCCAACAATCTCGGCGATGCCAAGACGCTGGTCACCCATCCCGCCACCACCACCCATCAGCGGCTGACGCCGGAGGCCCGCGCCGAGCTCGGCATCAGCGAAGGCTTCATCCGCTTCTCCACCGGGCTCGAACATGTCGACGACCTGATCGCCGATCTGGATGCGGCGCTGGCGAAAGCGTGATCGCGAAGGGCGAGTAGGGAGTAGTAAGAAACCCCTATTCGCTGCTTGCCCTGTCGATCGAGATCCCGGGCCCGCGCGCGGACGTGCGCCCCGGGATGACGCCTGACGGCGTCACATCGGCCGATAGGTCAGGACGTCCGCCGGCAGGTTAACGCCGAGCTTGACCTGTCCGACCGACTTGATGATGTCGTCGCCGAGCAACTGCGCGAAACAGGCATAGCCCCAATCGTTCATATGCAGGCCGTCGGCGATGACGAAATCGTTGATCGGGATCGATTGCTGCTCGTGCCAATCGCGCATCACCTCGAAACGGGGAAAGATGCCGACGTGATGCAGCTCGGCGACATGGCTGAGCAGCTTGATCATCTTGTTGGCCCGCTCGGGACGTTCGATCACGCGCGGCGAATATTGCAGGTCGACCAGCACGATGTCGGCGCTCGCGGCCTGGATCTTCGCCACACCGTCGTCGACGAGCTTGGCCGTATCGGCGGGATCGAGATCGCGCAGCACCGCGTTGGTGCCGACCTGCCAGATCACGAGATCCGGATGCCGGTCGATAACCGAGTCCTGCAGCCGCTTCATCATCTCAGGGGCATCCTCGCCACCGATGCCGGCATTGATGACGCTGATGTCTGCCATCGGGTATTGCCGGCGCAACTGCGCGGCCAAGCGGTTCGGATAGGTGTATTCCGGCCCGCTCGATCCGTAACCCTGCGTGGACGAGGAGCCGAAGGCGACGATGACGACCGGCAGGCCGGAGGCGAGCTTGTTTGCCACATGGGGCAGCGAGCCAAACGACTTCGGCCCGCCCTTCGGCGGCAGGCAGGGCACGCGGTTCAGGATATCGCTGGCGGATTTGGCAACCTGCTTGACCCTGTCGATGGCCCTTTCGGTGAAGCTCTTCGGCGCGGCCGGATTGGCAGCTGAGGATGACTGAGGGACCAAGCCGGACGTGCCAGGCGAGGTCGCCGGCTGCGGGTTCGGAGCTTGGACGGCCGGCCCCTGATGCATGACCGCAACCTGCGCCGGAGACGGCTTCTGAGCCGCGCCCGTTGCGAGGTGCCCGATGGTCGGCTTCAGCTCCTGCGTCGGCGACACTTGCGCCTCACCAGACGGCGCTGGCGCGGTCTGGGCCGCAGCCTGGTTCACAGTCTGCGCATGGAGCGATGGTGTCGAAATGGCGAGAGCCATCGCCATGAGAGTCGACGAGGTCAACCCTCGAACTACGCGTTGACAACTCATTAACGTCATAAACCCCAGAGATCCTAATTCTGCTGCGCCGGTCCCAGTTGGGCCGCATCGATGATGAATTTCGAGAGCGCCCGGCCGATGCAATCGTGAACCTGTTTGGCAAGCTCGATCCCGTGCGTCGGATTGAACAGGTCGAAATTGCCCTGCTCGTTCCACTGCCGCATGATCGCGAACCGATCGAACAGCGGCACGTCGCGCTCCTGCGCGACGACGCGCATGTTGTCGATGTAAGGCGGCACGGAAATCATGGTTTCGGTGCGCGGACTATATTGCAAATTCATCAAGACCACGTCCGCCCCCGCGTTCTGCAGCTCCGTCACGCCCTTGTTGACCGCCGCGCGAAAGTCATCCGGATCGATGGCTCGCATGGCATCGACCGTCCCCGTCTGCCAGATCACCAGATTAGGCTTTTTTCCTTCCAGCACCTTAACGAAGCTGCCGGCCATCTCCTCGGCCGTCCTCTTCGGCTGCAATTCGACGGCAAGATTAACGGTGACCAAAGGAAGTTTTTCCTTCAGGGCAGCCTGCAGCCGAAAGGGATAGGCGTTGTTGTCCGATGTGCTCACGATCGCCGAGGAGCGGCTGCCGAGCACCAGGATATCGAGCGGCTGGCCGTTCTTCACCGCATCGGCAACCTTCGTCAGCCGGCTTTCGGTGGCGAGCAGATAGGGCGGTACCTCGCAGTTCGGGGCGGCGTTTTCCTCGGCGCGCGCCGCCGTCGCCAGCATCATCGCCAGCGTCAGGAGCACGAGCCTCGCGAGCCCGTCCATTGGTCGCCTTAACCACGAGACGGACTGCATCAGCCCCCTCCCGCCATATCGGCATTCGCAAGCGCAGCCTTTCGCGGTGCGCTCTTGTCCGCAACGTTTTTGTACCATGAAATCAGCGAGGCAACCCCCCACATGATGAGGATCCCGCTGAGACTAATCAGCGCGTGCATGAGCGGGCCCCCGGACACTTCGGCAAGAATGAAGTGCCCTGCGAATGCAAGGAACACGCCGAGGCAGAAGATCTCCAGCGAATGCTGGCCGCACACGATCAGAGGCTTCAACCACCGCGACTTCAGGCCAGGCCAGTCCCTCGGCAAGTAGTGCACGGTGAGTGCGGCGAGCGCCAGGAAATGCGCAAAGCGCAGCACGTCGAGGTCTGTCTTGTCGATCGGATACATCCACTGCTCGAGCCGGCGCGGCAATAGATGGCCGAACTGCGGGATGTACCAAGTGAGCGTCACGAAGAACGCCGCCAATAGATAGGCAGCGCAGATCCAAAGTGTAATGGGCGAATTCAGAATGCGGGTCATGCGTCTGGCGCCGCCGAGCGCGCACCAGGCCCCGAACACGAACAGCAACTGCCAAGCCAACGGGTTGAACGCCCAGAAGCCGTTCGGATAGGCCGACAGATACAGGTCGAATTCCCAGGTCACGGCATAGAGCACGGCCGATAGACCTAGCGTCAGGTCCGGCTTCCAGCGCATCAGCGACAGGATCAGCGGCAGGAACAGCATCAGCACGATATAGAGCGGCAGCACGTCCATGTTGACGGGACGAAAGCGCAAGATCAGCGCCTGCACGATCGTCACATCGGGCTGCTTCAAGAAATCCATGATCCCCATCTCTTCGGTGTAGAGCGGGTTCTCGAAGCTGGTCGCGACGTAGGAGATTTCGGCCAGAAAGATCGTGAACAGGAAGACATGCGCGACGTAGATCTGCCAGACGCGGCGCAGGATGCGTGCAGTCGCGACCACGACGCCGGACTCCTGCATCGCCCGCCCGTAGACGAAAGCGGCGGTATATCCGGAGATGAAGATGAAGATCTCGGTGGCGTCGGAAAAGCCGTAGTTCCGGATCGTGAACCAAGTCAGAAGATTGGGCGGCAGGTGATCGATGAAGATCAACCACAGTGCGAGTCCACGAAACAGATCCAACCTGAGCTCGCGCTCGCCGGCCGGGGGAAAGGTGATCGCGGGCGCCGACGAGGCGGCCGGCATCGCCGGCGCCAGCGCGGGCGCTGCAGCCGCTTCGGGAACCGTAGGTCCGGCAAGGCGATCAGCAATCGACGTCATCAGGCACCGCGTCAACTCGTGCTCCGGCAGCGGGAATGTAGGCTTGCGCAATTTTTGCGCAAGCGATGAAGGGCTTATTGGGCGGCGACGCACCCGGCTGCGGTGCAGTCGCCACGGGATTGTTGCGATCCCGTCACGCAACACCAGGGGGATACCGTCGCCGTCAGCCCTCGCCGCGTGTGGCGCCCTGGTGCCACCGTGGCGGCCCGGGCTCGCCCTAAGGCTGCTACGGTTTCTACACCATAGGTCTCATGATCCGGAACTGTGGTCAACGCGCGTTCGCACGGTGTTTGGTTCCCGCCCAACTTTCCGCTAAACTGATTTGCATGTACCGCGCTGTGACTCGCCAGATCGAAGTGACCGTCGAACCGAACTTCTTGCCGGAAAAGTCGTCGGCCGATGATGGCCGCTATTTCTGGTCCTATACCGTCGTGATCACCAATACCGGCGAGGAGACGGTCCAGCTGCGCGGCCGGCACTGGATCATCACCGATGGCTCCGGGCGGCGGCAGGAGGTTCGTGGCGAGGGCGTGGTCGGCGAGCAGCCCGTGCTCGCGCCCGGCGAGCATTTCGAGTACACCTCCGGCGTACCGCTCACCACGGCTTCGGGCTTCATGGCAGGTCACTACGAGATGGAGAGCGAAAGCGGCGAGCGCTTCGAGATCGAAGTGCCGGCTTTCTCCCTCGACAGTCCCTACGGCAAGCGAGTGTTGAATTAGCTCGCGGTCTTCGCCGAGCCGTCGTCGTCCGGCTTGACCGGGAGATTCAGTATTCGAAAGAGCGCAGTTATCGACCGAGAAGCTCGGCGTCACTGGATGCGTTGCCTTCGCGGGGCATGACGAAAGAGCACAGGTCGGCTTCATTGTACTTTCCGACGAACATGCACTCGCATTCTCGCGGCGCATCGCGTCCGAGCTTTACTGATCAGGTCACCCTCTTCATAAGCAGAGGGCACAGGGAATGCCGCATAGGCGTTAAGGTAGCGCGAGCATCGATTGATACTTGCGTTTTCGAGGAGGCTCGCGAAGGTGGCGCCCCAACGCGCGTTTTCTGCGGCGCAAGCAACGGATGGTTGGTTGTGGAATGATTGCTTGCAGCAAGGATGCAACGAGCTGCTGCAGGACCCGCCAAGCGCCAGGCGTCGTTAAGCGGCCTGCGTCCAGTGGGGAGAGTCCTCGAAGTCGCTGGCAAGCGGCTCGAGCAACAGGATGATCAGGAGGTGGGCCAGCAGGTAGGGCTTGGCAGAGCGCGGATCGGTTCCTGGCGGCGTCTTGAGGCCAATCAGACTCTTCAGTCGCTTGAACCCAAGCTCGATCCGCCATCGCAATCGATAGAGCGCAAGCACATCTTTGGTGGAGAACTCGTCCCGCGCGAGCGACGTGATCAGAATGACCCAATCCGCAGCCTCCAAAGTTTCTTTGGAGATGATGCGGTTTTCATCTTTTGCGTCTTGCCGGGCTTTACGCCGAGAAGCAGCAGCCGCACCGGTGGGCTTCTTGATTGCGACCAGACGCATAGCCAGAGGCGCGCCGCCCTTGCGCTTGATCCAAATCTCCCGATCGACCAGTCCGCGCGCCTTCGCGGCACGCAATTGGGCCATCAGATCGAACGGAAGGCCTTTGGCGTCAAGCCAACGTGCGTTCTTCCAGCCCGCTCGGATCAAAACGTCGGCCCCGGCTTCGCGGACGGCCGCAATGCGGTCAGGTTGCAGATAAGCGCGGTCAGCAATGCGGATCTCGTTCTTGACCACTGGTATCCGGTCAAACGTTTCGCCCTCTTGCTGATCTGTCAGCTCGAAGTGACCAAAGCGCTCATAGGGCAGATCAAATGCGCTATGAACGCGCCAAAGCTCACTGTTCTTGCGCGCAGCCGGTCCCGCCTGAGGCACTGTCGTCGCATCGATGATGCGGATCAGGCGGCCTTGGCTCGCCTTCGGAGCTGCCGCAGCGAGCAAGCCCTCCACCAGCACCGCAAACCAATCACCACATTGACGCAGCCGATAGAACAACGCCACGCTGGTGAGGTCGGCAAGGCCAACAGAAGCCGCCCATGCGGCTGTCGATCTCAGCCCTCTTTCACCCAAACAATAGGCCAGCATCAGCCGAAGTAACGTCACCGCATCTGGAATCTGCCGCCGACGCGCGAAGGCCTTCGTCTGGCGCGCAGTTTTCTCGAGCTGCGCAGCCCCGCCCAGCTGCGCAACCACTCTCGTCCAGTCCTCGTTCAGGAGCGATTCGTCTGCCATCCCCTGTTCGAATCACGGCGGATTCCAACACTCAAGCATAAACTTAACGCCTATGGGGAAGGCCGGGAGCTCGCCGCCCCCATGGCCCGCCTGCAGAAAGAAATGCAGGCGGCAGTCACCACAGGTTCGGCTGAGGACATCCCGGCCTTCCCTGCGCAATGGTTTTAACGGCTGCTTCGTACTCTCCCTGGTGCGCCGGGCTTTTTGGCCACCATTTCCGCGCGAAGCGAAGCTTCGTCGCGTCCGCGACAACGCGTAAGACGCGTTGCGCGGGGCATCAGCGTCGGGATGCCAGGACCATACGACTTGACCGTCCGCCGCACCGCCAGTCGTCTTGCGCTTCATAGCGCCCGACGATGCCACGTCCATCGCATCCCGCACTCGACGTTCGTGACGACGCGTACGCCCCTCTTGTGAGGCGGGACGCGGGAGAATGTGAACTTGATTTGCCCGACGACACAAGCGGACGCGCGTGCGGCAGATTGGCACGACGGGCAGTGGCCGGAGAAACGCGATCACAGAACCTCGGCCTCCCGCAAGTCCCCGATCAAATGCTCGATGGCCGTCGGAGGCGGCTTGTTGATATGACGATCATCATGTAAAATGATCCGCGTCCGCATGGAAAACAGCGGTGGAGGAGCGCGATGTCCAAG
Source organism: Bradyrhizobium sp. SZCCHNS1022 (assembly GCF_032484835.1). Lineage (NCBI taxonomy): Bacteria > Pseudomonadati > Pseudomonadota > Alphaproteobacteria > Hyphomicrobiales > Nitrobacteraceae > Bradyrhizobium > Bradyrhizobium sp. SZCCHNS1022. The sequence goes on from NZ_JAUETT010000001.1 coordinate 153,122, forward strand.
CCCCAATGGCAAAAATCCGCCTGCAATATCTGCTACGTCAATTGCGGCGTCGAAATTCTGGTCGAGGACGGCCGCATCGCCAAGGTGCGTGGCGATCGCGAGAACCCGAAATCGCAGGGATACATCTGTAACAAGGCGGCGCGCATTCCCTATTATGCGCATCACAAGGACCGGCTGACTTCCCCGCTCCGGCGGCGTGCGGACGGCGGGTTCGACGCGATCGACTGGGACACGGCAATCACCGAGATCGCGGCGCGCCTGCGCGAAATCGTGGACCGGCACGGCGGCAAGAGCATCGCGCTCTATGGCGGCGGTGGCCAGGGCAACCACGCCGGCGGCGCCTACGCCAACGCGGTGCTGCGGACGCTGGGATCGCGCTCGGTGTTCAACGCGCTGTCACAGGAGAAGACCGGGGACTTCTGGGTCAACGGCCACATGTTCGGCAGCCAGATCTGCCACACCGCGGAGGACGTGCATCATTGCGATCTTCTGTTCGTGATCGGCGCCAATCCGTGGGTCGCCCACGGCTTCCCCAACGCGCGCGACCATCTGAACCAGATCCGCAAGGACCCGAATCGCAAGCTGATCGTGATCGATCCGCGCCGCACCGAGACCGCCGAGATGGCCGATCTGCATCTCGCACTGCGCCCAGGTGCGGACGCGTTCCTGCTCGGCGCGATCCTGGGCACGCTCGTCCGCCGCGATGCGCTCGACCACGACTTCCTGCAGCATCACACGACAGGCTTTACCGAGGTGAAGGCCGCGCTGGCACGCATTCCGATCGCCGAATGGGCCGCAGCCGCCGAGATTCCGCTCGAGCAGATCGAGCGCTGCGTCGACATGATCGTGACGGCGAAGGCGATGACCGTTCGCGTCGAGCTCGGCATCCAGCAAGGCGTCAACTCAACGCTCAACTCCTATCTGGAGAAGCTTCTGATCATGCTGACCGGCAGTTTCGGCCGGAAGGGCACCAACCAGTTGCATTCGTGGCTGCAGCCGCTCTGGAGCAATTCGCCCAACCAACGCTATGCGCCGGCCGACACCGAGATCATTGCCGGGCTGTTGCCGCCGAACCTGCTGCCGCAGGCAATCCTGAGCGATCACCCGGAACGGCTGCGCTGCCTCTGGGTCGACAGCTCCAACCCAGCCAACACCGTAGCCAACACAGCAGAAGTGGAGAGGGCCTTGTCCGCGCTCGATCTCTGCGTCGTGGTCGACGTCGCGATGACCGAGACAGCGCGGCTGGCGCATTACGTGCTGCCGGCTTCCTCGCAATACGAGAAGACCGAGTTCACGCTGTTCAATTTCGAATTCCCGACCAACTACCTCCATGTGCGCGCGACCGTGCTGCCGCCGCTGCAAGGCACGCTGCCGGAGCCCGAGATCTACAGTCGCCTCGCCCGTGCGCTCGGCCTCTTGCCTGGCGACAATGTGCTGGCACCGCTGCGTGAGATCGCGAGGCAATCGCGAAGCGACTTCGCCACGGCACTGCGCAGCTTCATCGGCGCCAATCCGCAAGCCGCATCGCTCGGCGCGCTGATCCTGTATCACACGCTCGGCGCCACACTGCCCGACGGCACGGCCGCGGCGGCGCCGCTCTGGCAGGCGGCACAGATGTGCGCGAAGCGCGACCCGCAAGTCGTGCGGCGCGCGCTTGGCCCTGACAGGCCGATCGCAGATCATGAGCTGGGCGATGCGCTGTTCGATGCCATCGTCGGCTCGCGCAGCGGCGCCGCGATCACCACGCACGCTTACCAGGAGGTGTGGTCGCTCGTTGCCCATCCCGACCGCAAGATCCGGCTGGCTATCCCGGCGCTGCTGGATTGGCTCGATCGGCTCGATCCTGCTCAGACGACCGCGCCTGAGGACTATCCGTTCGTGCTCGCGGCCGGGCAGCGGCGCATGTTCAACGCCAACCAGATCTTCCGCGATCCGGCTTGGCGGCGCGCCGACCCGGACGGGGCGCTGTTGGTCAATGTGCACGATCTCGAGGCGCTCGGGGCCGGCGATGGCGAATGGATCGCGGTCCGCTCACCGGCGGGACGGGTGGTGGTCCGCTGCAAGGCGGACGACAGCATTCGCCAGGGCCAGCTCGCGCTACCGCACGGCTATGGCCAATCCTATCCCACGGACGACGGGGAGCGACTGAGCAACGGCCCGCGCATCAATACGCTGACCGACAGCCTCAACCGCGATCCAATCGCCGGCACGCCTTATCACAAGCACGTCGCGGTGCGGCTGGAGCGGCTGACCCCGGCCGAAGCCGCGGCCGCCGAGGCGCGCTCGCAACGAATTCATGGAGCGGGGACGACGATGTGACGATGCCATGAGCTGGGCTGCCTCCGCGTCGTTGCGAGGAGCCGGAGGCGACGAAGCAATCCAGAATCGCGGAAGCGGGTCTCTGGATTGCCTCGCTCCGCTCGCAATGACGAAGGCAGCAGCGCGCGGACTCATTCGCGCAAAGCGCGAACTAATTCTCCGTTACGCCGGCTTCGTGCGGCGTGAACTGATAGACCGAGGAGCAGAACTCGCAGGTGACCACGACCTTGTCGTCCTTCACCATGTCGGCGCGGTCCTGGGCTGAGAAGCTCTTCAGCATGTTCGCCACCGCATCGCGCGAGCAGGAGCAGCGCGCCTGCAAGGGATGCTCCTTGAACACGCGCACGCCACGCTCGTGGAACAGCCGATACAGCAGGCGTTCGCCGGACAGCGCGGGATCGATCAGTTCGACATCCTCGACAGTCGCGACCAGCGACTGGCCCTCGACCCAGGCCTCGTCCTCCTCGACCGTGTGGACCTCGGTACCCTCGGGCGCATCGCCCGGATGCAGATCGGCCTGCCGCGCACGCTCCGGCGCCTTCGGCAGAAACTGCGTCAACAGCCCACCGGCGCGCCAACGATGCTTGCCGCCGCTCCATTCCTCGCCGACCGCAAGCCGCACGCGGGTCGGGATCTGTTCGGAGCGCAGGAAATATTCGTGCGCGGCCTCTTCCAGGCTGCCGCCGTTGAGCGCGACCAGACCCTGGTAGCGGCTCATGTCCGGCCCCTGATCGATCGTCATCGCCAGATGGCCCTTGCCGAGCAGGGAGCCGGAATCCTTGGCCTCGGACAGCCGGGCTTCGTCATAGCGCGCATAGGCGCGCAGCCGGTCAGGCGCCTGGAAGTCGACCACCAGGAACGAGACCGGGCCGTCGGTCTGGGTCTGCAGGATGAAGCGACCCTCGAACTTCAGGGACGAGCCGAGCAGGGTCGTCAGCACGATCGCCTCGCCCAGCAGCTTGCCGACGGGCGCGGGATAAGCGTGCTTGGTCAGGATATCGTCGAGCGCCGGCCCCATGCGGGTCAGCCGTCCCCGCAGATCCAGCGCTGCGACCTCGAACGGCAGCACGGCGTCGTCGACCGGCACGGCCGACGGCGCGCGGATATCGCTTTGAAGTTTGATTTCAATGTCGGGAGAATTGGCCATCATGGGCCTCTAGATGGGGTCGATGATAGTAAATGGAAAGGGGCGATGGACCTCTGCTCTCGCGCCGAGCTCAGTGCACCCTCTCCCCTTGTGGGAGAGGGTGGCGCGATGACGCGCAGCGACAGCGCGCCGGGTGAGGGGTCTTTCACGCCGCGCCGAGCCTTGCGAGAATATCTTCCATGACAGCCGTTCGACGCTGCAGCACATCATTGTTCCAATACCGCGCAACAGCGAACCCCTCGAGCGCGAGTACATGATCTCTTGCGACGTCAGTCGCCGATGACGCGTGCTGGCTTCCATCGATCTCGATCACGAGCCGCCGTTCGAAACAGACGAAATCCAGAATATACTGCTTGAACGGGCGGCTCGTGATGAATCGCGGCGCACCTACGGCGAGATCGTTCGTCAGCTCGTGGAGCGGCCTTAAGCTCCCGCCCCAAAGCACCAGGCCAGAATGCCCTTCTGGGCATGCAGGCGGTTTTCGGCCTCGTCGAACACCACCGATTGCGGGCCGTCGATCACCTCGTCGGTGACCTCCTCGCCGCGATGGGCGGGCAGACAGTGCATGAAGATCGCGTCCTGCTTTGCCAGCGACATCAGCTTGGAATTGACCTGATAGGGCTTGAGCAGATTGTGGCGATGCTCGCCGTCCTTGTCGCCCATCGACACCCAGGTATCGGTGACGACGCAATCAGCGCCCGCAACCGCCTCTTCCGGATCATGGCCAAGGCGAATATCCGCGTTCGTGGCGCGGATGAAATCCTTCATCACCTTGCCCGGCGCGAGCTGCGGCGGGGTCGCGACATTGAGCCTGAAGTTGAAGCGCTCCGCGGCGTGGGCCCAGGAGGCCAAAACGTTGTTGTCGTCGCCGCTCCAGGCCACGGTACGGCCCTCGATGGACCCGCGGTGCTCCTCGAACGTCATCACGTCGGCCATCACCTGGCAGGGATGCGAGCGCCGCGTCAGCCCGTTGATGACGGGCACGGTGGCATACTCCGCGAGCTCGAGCAGCGCATCGTGGCTCAGGATCCGTATCATGATGGCATCGACATAACGCGACAGCACGCGCGCGGTGTCGGCGATGGTCTCGCCGCGGCCGAGCTGCATTTCGGCGCCGGTCAGCATGATCGACTCGCCGCCGAGCTGGCGCATGCCGACGTCGAAGGAGACGCGGGTGCGCGTCGAGGGCTTCTCGAAGATCATCGCCAACACCTTGCCCTCGAGCGGCTTCTTCGCCGGCTCGTGCGCCTTCAGCTTCTTCTTCATGTCGCTGGACAGCGCGAGCATGGAGCGCAGCTCGGGTAGCGGAACCTCAGATATGTCGAGGAAATGACGGGGGGTCTTACTCATGACGCGGCTGCCTGCTTCGACTGACCGCTCGATAGCGCCGTACAGGCGCGATCGAGCCGCTGCACCGACTCTTCGATCTCGGTTTCGTTGACGATCAAGGGCGGCAGGAAGCGCACCACGTTGTCGCCGGCGCCGACGGTCAACAGCTTCTCGTCGCGGAGCGCCGCGATCAGATCGGCCGACGGAACCACGGCCTTGATGCCGATCAAGAGACCTTCGCCGCGGACCTCGGAGATCACCTCCGGGTGGCGATCGATCACGGCGGCGAGCTTCTGCTTGAGCAGCAGCGACATCTTGCGCGCGTGCTCGAAGAAGCCCGGCGCCAGCATCACGTCCAGCACCGCATTGGCCGCGGCCACCGCCAGCGGGTTGCCGCCGAAGGTCGAACCATGCGAGCCCGCCGTCATGCCGGCCGCAGCATCGGCCGTGGCGAGGCACGCGCCGATCGGGAAACCGCCGCCGAGCGCTTTCGCCAGCGACATCACGTCGGGCTCGACCCCGAGCCAGCGATGCGCGAACAGCTCGCCGGTGCGGCCCATGCCAGTCTGCACCTCGTCGAACACGAGCAGCAGGCCGTGCGCGTTGCAGAGCTCGCGCAGGGCCTTGTAGAAGCCCAGCGGCGCGGTGCGCACGCCACCCTCACCTTGCACCGGCTCGATCAAGATGCCCGCGGTGTGCGGGCCGATCGCCTTCTTCACCGCTTCGAGATCGCCGAGCGGGACTTGGTCGAAACCATCCATCGGCGGGCCGAAGCCGTCGAGATATTTGGCCGAGCCGGTGGCCGCGAGCGTCGCCAGCGTGCGGCCGTGGAACGCGCCCTCGAACGTAACGATGCGGTAACGTTCCGGATGCCCCTTGGCGGCGTGATGCTTGCGCGTGATCTTGATCGCGCATTCCATCGCTTCGGCGCCGGAATTGGCGAAGAACACGTAGTCGGCGAAGCTCTGCTCGCACAGCCGCGCCGCAAGCCGCTCGCCGTCCGGGCTCTTGAACAGGTTCGACATGTGCCAGAGCTTGGTCGCCTGCTCCTGCAGCGCCTTCACCAAATGCGGATGCGCGTGACCCAGCGCATTCACGGCGACGCCGGAGGTGAAGTCGAGATAGCGCTCGCCATTGGTCGCGATCAGCCAGGCGCCCTCGCCGCGCTCGAAGGCGAGATCGATCCGGGCAAATACGGGGAGCAGATGCGACGCGACGTCCGTCATGGCTGATCACTTGAGCTGACGGGCCGGTCAAGACGCGCACGAGGAGGCGCAAAGCAGCGCCATCGCGCACCCGGGACCCGGCCCTGGAAAACAAAATGTGCCGCCTTTTCAAGGCGGCACGGACAACTATTGTATGCGCAGGACGTTCGCTGTCAACACGCGTGAGCCAGCCGCCTCAGCGCGGAACAGGTGGGGTTTCCGGTCGATGACAGTGCTAAGCGTTCCCGGTCCACATCGACGGAAGGTGTGGACGGTGGCCCCCGACTCTTGCGCGGGAGTCACGGCATATTGTAGCGTTTTTCGCATCGAGTACGACATCTCGTGCAGCAGGTCTGATCCTTAAGAGTTCGGTGGTTCGGCGTACACGTCCGGGCGCGCATCTCGCGCCCGGCGAGGGCTAAGGGATTCTGCGAGCAGGGATTTTCGTGAGTTTGGCACCGCAGCGCTGTCCCGAAACTGGCCAGCGAAACGCGAAGGGAAAGGTGCGATGACGGTATTGACCTGGTCAGACGATCGCGTCGAGCAGTTGAAAAAGCTCTGGGAGGCCGGACTGTCGGCCAGCCAGATCGCAGCGGAGCTCGGAAATGTGACGCGCAACGCCGTGATCGGCAAGGTCCACAGGCTCGGCCTCTCCGGTCGCGCCAAGAGCCCTGCCGCCGCCGCTCCGCGTCAGCGCAAGGCGCGCCCCGCTCAGCCGATGATGCGGGTGGCCCGCCCGGTGGCGCGCGGCAATACCGCGCTCGCCCAGGTGTTCGAGGTCGAGACGGAGCCCGATCCGATCACCTTCGACAATGTGGTGCCGATGAACCAGCGGCTGTCGCTGCTCGAGCTCCGCGAAGGCACCTGCCACTGGCCGGTCGGCGATCCCGCCAGCGCGGACTTCTTCTTCTGCGGCGGCAAGGCGCTGAACGGCCTGCCCTATTGCGCGCAGCATTCGCGCATCGCCTATCAGCCCGCGGCCGATCGCCGTCGTCACCCCGGCAAGAGCCCGGCACGTTGATCTGTTGCGCATCTTGGACGCGCTGTTAGCTCAGCCATCAGCTGTCGTCCCCGCGAACGCGGGGACCCATAACCACCGGCGGGCGTGGTTATGATGGATGTTAGCTACAGCTGCAGCTCTATCATCAGCATTTGCGGTTATGGGTACCGGCGTTCGCCGGGATGACGGCGGCGCACGTTGCAAGCGCGCTTGTCATGACAAAAAAGGCGGAGCCGAAGCTCCGCCTTTGATCGGTCGCTGTTTGTCGCTGCGCGATCGCCCTCAGCTCACGATTCCGCCTTCGCGAAGCGGTCGTCGAGCGCATAGCCCGCGCCACGCACGGTGCGGATCGGATCCTGTTCGCGTCCCGGATTGAGCAGCTTGCGCAAGCGTCCGATGTGCACGTCCACCGTACGCTCGTCGATGTAGATGTCGCGGCCCCAGACGCTGTCGAGCAGCTGCTCGCGGCTGAACACGCGGCCCGGATGTTCCAGGAAGAACTCGAGCAGCCGATATTCGGTCGGCCCGAGATCGATCGGCCGGCCGGAGCGGGCGACGCGGCGCTTCTCGCGATCGAGCTCGATGTCGCCATAGGCGAGCACGGTGGCGAGCCGTTCGGGGCTCGCGCGACGGAGCAGACCCTTCACGCGGGCCAACAGCTCGGGCACCGAGAACGGCTTGACGATGTAATCGTCCGCCCCGGTGGCGAGCCCGCGGACCCGCTCGCTCTCCTCACCGCGCGCCGTCAGCATGATGATCGGCAGCTGCTTGGTCTCGGGCCGGGCGCGCAGGCGCCGGCACAGCTCGATGCCGGACAGCCCCGGCAGCATCCAGTCCAGCACCACGAGATCGGGCACCCGTTCCTTCAGTCGCGTGTCGGCGTCGTCGCCGCGCGCAACCGTCTCGACCTCGTAACCTTCGGTCTCGAGATTGTAGCGCAGCAGCGTCGTCAGCGCTTCCTCGTCTTCCACAACCAGAATGCGCGCACTCATCGCTCAGCTTCTCTCTCAGTTTCCGGGGGCGGTGGCCGCGAAGGACGTCATGTCGCCCTTCGGACGCTTGTCGATCATCGGCTGGCCTTCGATCATGTAGAACACGGTTTCCGCGATGTTGGTCGCATGATCGCCGATCCGTTCGATGTTCTTGGCGCAGAACATCAGGTGAATGCAGAACGAGATGTTGCGGGGATCTTCCATCATGTAGGTGAGCAGCTCGCGGAACAGCGAGGTGCAGATGGCGTCGACCTCCTCGTCGCCCTTCCACACCGTCATCGCCGCCGGCAGATCGTGGGCGGCATAGGCGTCGAGCACCGACTTGACCTGCGACTGCACCAGGTCGGTCATGTGCTCCAAACCGCGGATCAGCTTCAAGGGATGGAAATCGCTCTCCAGCGCGGCGACGCGCTTGCCGATGTTCTTGGCGAGGTCGCCGATCCGCTCGAGGTCGGTCGCAACCCGCATCGCGCCGACGATCTCGCGCAGGTCCACCGCCATCGGCTGCCGGCGGGCGATGGTGAGCACCGCGCGCTCCTCGATCAGCCGCTGCAGACTGTCGATCTCGGCGTCCGTCTGGATCACCCGCTCGCCGAGCGCGACGTCGCGCCGCACCAGCGCGTCGACGGAATCCACGATCAGCCGCTCGGCCAAGCCGCCCATCTCCGCGACCAGCCGCGTCAGCTCCTGCAGGTCGCTGTCAAACGCCTTGACGGTATGTTCACTGGCCATCTCTATCTCCTCGGCAATGCCGTCGTAGTCCGGCGCGTCAATTCGGGTCTCGCTGCCTCAGCCAACTGCCCCTTGCCGACCGATGCAAGGGGTCCGTTTCCGGCATCAGCCGAAGCGGCCGGTGATGTAGTCCTGGGTCCGCCGATCGCTCGGCGAGGTGAAGATCTTGCTGGTATCGTCGAACTCGATCAGCTCGCCGAGATACATGAAGGCGGTCTTGTCGGAGACGCGGGCCGCCTGCTGCATGTTGTGGGTCACGATCGCGATCGTGTAGTTGTCCGACAGCTCCTGGATCAACTCCTCGACCTTGGCGGTCGAGATCGGATCGAGCGCCGAGCACGGCTCGTCGAACAGGATCACCTCGGGACGCACCGCAACGGTGCGGGCAATACAGAGACGCTGTTGCTGGCCGCCGGAAAGGCTCAGGCCCGAGGCGTTGAGCTTGTCCTTGACCTCGTTCCACAGCGCGCCGCCGCGCAACGCCTTCTCGACCCGGTCATCCATCTCGGATTTGGAGATCTTCTCATACAGGCGGATGCCGAAGGCGATGTTCTCGTAGATCGTCATCGGGAACGGCGTCGGCTTCTGGAACACCATGCCGACGCGCGCACGCAAGAGGTTCAGGTCGAGCTTGGGGTCGAGGATGTTGGTGTTGTCCAGCATCAGCTGGCCTTCGGCGCGCTGGCCCGGATACAGATCATACATCCGGTTGAAGATGCGCAGCAGCGTGGACTTGCCGCAGCCGGACGGTCCGATGAAGGCCGTCACCCGGTTGGTTCCGAGCGACAGGTTGATGTTCTTCAGCGCATGGTGATCGCCGTAATAAAAGTTCAGGTTCCGGACCGTCACCTTCGCCGGAGCGTCCGGCAAGGATTTGTTCGGAATGACGCCCGCCGGACTTGAGACGGAAACAGACATGTCGGTCATTTTGCGCTCCTCTCGGCGCCCAGAATGCGGGCCCCGATGTTCAGGGCAAGTACGGTCAAGGTAATCAAAAGGGCCCCGGTCCAGGCCAGCTGCTTCCAATAGGCATAGGGGCTCTGGACGAAGTTGTTGATGGTCACCGGCAGGTTGGCCATCGTGTGGGTAAGATCGAGGCTCCAGAACTGGTTCGACAACGCAGTGAACAGGAGCGGCGCGGTCTCGCCGGCCACGCGAGCGGTCGCCAGCAGGACGCCCGTGATCAAGCCGGAGCGCGCCGCGCGATAGGCGATGCGCCGGATCACCAGCGAACGCGGCAGGCCAAGTGCGGAGGCGGCCTCACGCAGCGGATTGGGCACCAGCAGCAGCATGTCCTCGGTGGTGCGCAGCACGACCGGAATCACGATCACGGCAAGCGCCAGACAGCCCGCGATGGCCGAGAAGCCGCCCATCGGAACCACGACCGCGCCATAGATGAACAGGCCGATGATGATGGATGGGGCAGAGAGCAGGATGTCGTTGATGAAACGGATCACCGAAGTCAACCGGTCATGGCGACCATACTCGGCGAGGTAGGTGCCGGCGAACAAGCCGAGTGGAGCACCGACGCCGACGCCGAAGACCGTCATGATGATCGAGCCTACGATGGCGTTGCGCAGGCCGCCGTCGCTCGATCCCGGCGGCGGCGTATCGGTCGCGAAGACCTGCACGGTCAGGCCAGCCAGGCCCTGGTAGAGCAGATCGATCAGGATCAGTGCGAGCCAGGTCACGCCGAACAGCGCGGCAAGCACGCACAGCGCACGGACGAAGATGTCCTTGCGGCGGCGGCGGCCATAGATCCGGTTGGCCGGATTGATGGGCGTATCGGTAGACGTCATGCGATCTCTCCTGCCCTATCCATCCGGCTTATTTTCCGGCCTTGGCTTCGAGCCGCAGCAGCATCAGGCGCGCGCCGGCGAGCACGAAGAAGGTGAGAACGAACAGCAACAGTCCGAGCAGAATCAGGGCCGACTGGTGCAAACCGTCGCTCTCCTGGAATTCCGATGCGATCGCCGCCGAGATCGTGGTGCCCGGCGCGAAGATCGACGAGGAGATGCGGAACGAGTTGCCGATGATGAACGTCACTGCCATGGTCTCGCCGAGCGCCCGGCCGAGCGCCAGCATGATGCCGCCGATGACGCCGACCCGGGTGTAAGGGATCACCACGCTGCGCACGACCTCCCAGGTGGTGCAGCCGACGCCATAGGCGGCCTCCTTCAAGACCGGCGGCACGGTCTTGAACACGTCCACCGAAATCGAAGTGATGAAGGGCAGCACCATGATGGCCAGGATCAGCGAGGCATTGAACAGGCTGAGATAGGACGGCGGCCCGGCGAAGATGTCCTGCAGGATCGGAATGTTGGCGCACAGGCTGATCATGAACGGCTGGAACGTGTAGGCCAGGAACGGCCCCAGCACGAAGAAGCCCCACATGCCGTAGATGATCGACGGGATGCCGGCGAGCAGCTCGATGGCGATGCCGATCGGGCGGCGCAGCCATTGCGGGCAGAGCTCGGTGAGGAAGATCGCAATGCCGAGACCGACCGGGATGGCGATCAGCATCGCGATAAAGGACGACACCAGCGTGCCGTAGATCGGTCCCAGCGCACCCAGCACGGGCGGATCGGCTGACGGCGCCCAGCGGCGCGTCCACAGGAACTCGAAGCCATATTCCTTCATTGCCGGCCAGGCGCCGATGATCAGTGACAGGATGATGCCGCCGAGGATGAGCAGCACCGAAATCGCCGACAGGCGGGTGATCCAGTAGAAGGTGACGTCGCCAAACTTGAAGGCGCTCAGCGCCCGGGCGCGGTCATAGGGTCCGGCGGCATCGCTGACAGTGCTTGCGTCGCTTTGAACGGCCATCTCTGCCAAGTCCGCCCCCTGTTTCTGATAGACCTGTACTTGCGTACTTGTACTTGCGCACTTGTGCTTGTGTACTCGCACTTCTGCACCAGCACCTGCGTCGTCGACGTCCCCTCTCCCACGCCGGGGAGAGGGGCCACATTCGAAGGAGCGGCTTAGCTCTTGATGTCGGACGACCAGGTCTTCTCGATCATCTTCACGACGTTGTCGGGCATCGGGATGTAGTCGAGCTCCTCAGCCATCTTGGCGCCCTTCTCGAACGACCACTTGAAGAACTTGATGGCTTCGGCGGAGGCCGCCTTGTCGGCCGGCTCCTTGTGCATCAGGATGAAGGTCGCCGCCGTCATCGGCCAGGACTTGTCGCCCGGCTGGTCGGCCAGGACAACGTAATAGCCCGGCGCATGGGCCCAATCCGCATTCGAGGCGGCGGCCTGGAACGCCTCCACGGTCGGCTGCACGGTCTTGCCGGCCTTGTTGATCATGCCGGTGTAGGTCAGCTTGTTCTGCTTGGCATAGGCATACTCGACATAGCCGATCGAGTTCTTGGTCTGGCTGATATTGCCGGACACGCCCTCATTGCCCTTGGCGCCGACGCCGGTCGGCCACTCCACGGCCGTGTTCGCGCCGATCTTGCTCTTCCACTCGGGGCTGACGTCGGAGAGATAGGTGGTGAAGTTGAAGGTAGTGCCCGAACCGTCCGAACGACGCACGACCGAGATCGCCTCGGACGGCAGCTTCACCTTCGGGTTCAGCTTCTTGATCGCCGCGTCGTCCCACTTGGTGATCTTGCCGAGGTAGATCTCGGCGAGGGTCGGACCGTCGAGCACCATCTCGCCCGGCTTCACGCCTTCGAGATTCACGACCGGGACGATGCCGCCCATCACCATCGGCCACTGGACCAGGCCGTCCTTCTCGAGCTGCTCGGCCTTCAGCGGCGCGTCGGTGGCGCCGAAGGTCACGGTCTTGGCCTGGATCTGCTTGATGCCGCCGCCGGAGCCGATCGACTGATAGTTCAGACCGTTGCCCGTCTCCTTCTTGTAGGCGTCAGCCCACTTGGAATAGATCGGGAACGGGAACGTCGCGCCCGCTCCGGTGATGTCGGCGGCAAAGGCCGACGTCGATGCGGCGACCAGGCCGGCAGCGACGATAGCTTTGAAGAAATTCATTGCTGGTCTCCCATTTGGGGAGCGAAGCGCCACGCGCGCCCGACTGCGCTCCCGCCGGCCCCTTTAAGGTGCCTCGTTGCCGCTTTTATAAAGGTTTGATGACAGTCGGATGACATGGATCAAACCATTGCAGCTACAGGCTTTTATGCCCCGAATGGCGGCTTTGGCTGGGGGAAACAGGCGGTGAAAGTTGCTCCATTTTTGGGCACACTTTCGATCAAAAGACGGCCGCGGTGGCGGTTAAGAATGTGTTTCACCAGCGATAATCCGAGCCCCGTCCCGCCCTGCGCGCGACTATCTCCGACATCAACCCGATAGAAGCGCTCGGTCAGCCGGGGCAGGTGCTCGGGCGCGATACCGGGGCCGAAGTCCCGCACCTTGACCCGGATTTCCGGGGTTCCCTCACCTGAGACTGCCGAGGTCAGCGACACAATGACGCGGCCGCCCGAGGCGCCGTATTTCAGGGCGTTCTCGATCAGATTCTCGAACAGGCGGAGCAGCTCCTCCCGGTCGCCGGCAATGGTGACGGGAGTCTCCGGCAGATCGATCTCGACCTTGACCTGACGCTCGCGTGCCAAGGGTTCGAGCCCGTCGGCCACCTGGTGGATGATCGGGATCAGGTCAACGGTCGCATCCGGCCGAACATGCGCGGAGAGCTCGACCCGGGACAGCGACAACAGATCGTCGATCAGGCGGGCCATTCGCCCGGCCTGGGTATGCATGATGCCGAGGAAGCGCTCACGCGCCCTGGGATCGTCCTTGGCCGGTCCCTGCAGGGTGTCGATGAAGCCGGACAGTGCCGCCAGCGGCGTACGAAGCTCATGACTTGCATTAGCGACAAAGTCGGCGCGCATCTCCTCGACCCGGCGCAGCGGCGTCAGGTCATGGAACGTCATCAGCATGCACTTCTCGGTGCCGCCGAAGGCGGTCGGAACCGGGACCGGCGTGATGATCAGCTCCATCCAGCGATCGACCGGCACATGGTCGTGATAGGTGGCGCGACGGGGCTCGGTGGTGGCAATGGCTTCCCGCAACGCCGTGATGATTTCGGGAGAGCGCAGCGCGAATTGAGCGAGCTCGTTCTTGCGCAGCGCCGGCGCCAGCTGCGCCGCCGCCTCATTGAGGTGGATGACACGACCGGCGCGGTCGAGCAGCACCACGGGATCGGGCATGCCGGCCACCACCGCATTGACGGCGGGGGCCTCCACGGGATTGCTGCCACGGAACACATCCTCCCGCGTTGTCACGGCGCTGTGCAGGCGCCAGGGCACCAGCGCAGCGGCGGCGATGCAGAGGAACACCGCAGCCGCCCGGAACGGCAGGAGCTCGTCGCGCAACACGAGCACGCCGAGCGCGAGCGCGGCCACCAGGAGGATGATTGCGGAGTGCCGGAGCCGGTCCGGCCAGGGCGAGAAGGCGGCCGGAGAAGACGGTGATGGACCGTCCAGTGCTATCGGGCTGTCGCTGTCAGATTTCTGCACCGCGTCCTGCAGCTCTCATTGAGGATTGGAGAAGCGATATCTGCGCTTCATCTGCGCGCCTCTTGACCAAGATTTTCCGGATCACTGTTCCCTCGGCCTGCGGAGCATCCCGCGGCCGGGTCACACGCCGGCATCCCTGTGCTCGGTCACATAAGCGGCTTCGTGCGCTCGTCCTGCTTCGAAGTGGAGGGCGGCCTGACGTAGCCGTTTGGACCGGGCACTGATGATAATCTCGCGAAACGTCAGCAAGATTACAGATATGACGAAGGGGGCGAGATAATAGAGCATTCGGAACAGCAGCATGCCGGCAAGCAGCTCCTCCCGGTCCATCTGCCAGAGCCCCACCAGCATGGCGGCATCGAACACGCCGAGCCCGCCTGGCGAATGGCTCGCAAATCCCAGGAGAGTCGCCGAAACGAAGATCACGGCGACCACGACGAAGCCGAGATTGGGCTCGTCCGGGACCAGCACATACATCGCCAGGGCGCAAAAACCGAGGTCAAGGATGCCGATCGCGACCTGGAGGAGGGTGAGCGGACCGCCAGGCAGCATGACCGTCCAGGGTCCGCGGCCGACCATGCGCGGCTTGGTCCAGACCCAGGCCACATAGCCGAACAGCCCCATCAGGATTGCGATCGCGACCACGCGGTTCAGCCAGGGCGGCAGCTGGTCGATGGCGGCGGCAGCTTCCGGATGATAGGTGATGCCAAGCCCGAGCACCGCGGCGTTGCCCAGCCAAAAAGTGAGCCCGGCGAGGAAGCAGATCTTGGCGACATCGATCGCATTCAGCCCCCAGGCCGAATAGATCCGATAGCGCACCGCACCGCCGGTAAAGACGCTCGCGCCGACATTGTGGCCGATCGAATAGCTGGTGAAGGCGGCCAGCGCGTTGATCCGATAGGGCACGTGGCGGTGCCCGATCGCACGCACCGCGAACAGATCGTAGAACGTCAGGGTGAAATAGCCGGCGGCCACGAACAGCGCCGCGAGTCCGATCTGGTAGGGCTCCGTGCTCTTGATCGCTTCCAGCACCTCGCCGGTATCGATGCCCCGCAGCATGTGATAAAGCACGCGGCAAGCGACCGCGATCACAGCAATGCTGACGATCACGCCGAGCTTATGCAGCACCTGTTTCTGGCGCAGGAAAGAGGTCGCTCCGCGGATGGCTTCAAGCATCGACACCTCTGACCGTGATCCGGCGCGCTGCACGGCAAGATCCCTGGGAAACGCGTCCGATCGAGCGGAATAACGCGTGCGCCGCGCCATGACTCATCAGCGCCCTCGTAGCGCGTTTCGCGCCTTTGGGGAACTCGGCAGGTGTGAACAAAACTCGGGCATGCAAGACACTTAGGAGGGATTCCGACCGATACGATGCACCGTTTTGCCGCAGGAGGCCAGGACCTCTATTAGCCCATGCAAGGCTGCCCAGCCTGCGAGTCCCAGGTTAAACTTCTGTGAGCATGCCCGGAAACCGGGGTGGTTTCCGCATGTCGGGGCTCCCAGTGCTCCGATCGCGTCCGAAGTCCGCATCGCATCACGACGACCTGATCGGCAAATTTCCGACCCGGCGAGCACTGGAGATCGAACAGCAGAGATAACGTCGGCGAATGCGGTTAGCAGGTGGCCATGGTCAAACCTTCGTGTCGGATTGCCACAGCACCTTTTTCGGATTTCACACCTGACATCTGCGCGGTCGCGGGCCACGATCAGGCCGCCGGCTTGGCGCGCATGCTGCGCAACAACACCCACGCCCGTAGCCAGGAACCGACCGTGCAACCCGCCAGATATGGCACGAACAGCAGGAGCAGCAGTTCGAGCCAATAACCGGCGCGCCCCGGAAGCACCCGGGTGACAGCAACGGCGACCAGAACCAGCGCAAGCGCCGACAAGCCGAGCATCAGCCGACGCGACACGCTGGGGCCGCGATGCACCACGGCGACCCAGCCCATCGCCAGCCCGATCAAGAGCGCGCCCAGCAGCCAGCCCCAATGGAATGCGATCAGAAAGGCCATTGCGGTCACCTCACCACGAAATCGATGCGCCGGTTCTGCGCGCGTCCATCGCTGGTATCGTTCGACGCGATCGGCTGCGTGCTGCCGTGGCCTACGGCCGTGAAGCGATCGGCCGGCAACCCTGCCTTGACGAGATAGTCGACAACAGCCTGGGCGCGCTTCTGCGAGAGCGCCTGGTTGGCCGCCTCGTCGCCTTCGGCATCGGTATGGCCGGCGATCTCGATGTTCGCCGACGGGCAACGCAGCGCGATTTCGACGATACGGTCGAGCAGGCCGGTGGAATCCCGGTCGATGTCGGCTCGCCCGGTCTCGAAGCGAATCCTGGTCTTGCCGAGCAAATCCGAGAACAGCTGTTGACAGACCGTCGCATCGACCGGGCCGGCCGCAGGCTTGACGGTTATCTCAGCCTTGACTTGCCAACCCTGCGGCACGTCCTTGGCGAGGCCCGATTGGATCTGCCGCGCCGCCTCGTCATACAGTGCGTCGCCGGAGATCTTGATCTCCCGTTCCGAGACCATGAGCGTGCCGGTCGACAGGCGCGACAACGCACCGAGCGCCGGCACCACCGCATTGACGAAGCCGGAGGGCGCTCCGACGCTGTTCTTGAGATTATCGACGACCTTTTCGCCGAAGAACCGCCGCGATGACGCGCCGACGACCACGGCATGGATGTTTTCATCCGGGACGTTGCCGGACAAACTGACGGTCAAGGCGACCGGATCCTTGTAGGCCTGGAAGATATAAGGCGGGGCCTTCACCTCGTTGCTGGCGATCTTGAAACCATCCGGCAGGTCCTTGAGCGCCGCCGCGATCGCCTCGCGGCCGCCGAGTTCGCGCGCCATGCCCGACAGCGTAACGTCGCCGTCCGAAATCGTGAACTTTCCGTCCTTCAATTTGCCGATCTGGCCGATCAGCAGCAGCGCGGCATCCTCGAAGCGCGGCGGCGCACCGCGGGCGAGCGTCATCTGGTCGGCAACTTCGACGCCCTTGAGCGCCGAACGCGCGGCTTCCGAAAGCTTCGTCTTGAGCGCCGGCAGGGGCGCATTGCCGCCGAGGGTGACCCTGACCACATCGCGCTCGGCGGACCAGACGAAAGGTTTTGCTTCCGCGACCAGACGGGTCTCGTCGTCGACCAGCCGCACACCGGGCACGGCCGCAACAGATGCCAAGGCTGCACGACGGCCCTCGTCCGAGAAGGCGTAGGCGCTCAGGCTGACGTCGCGGCCGTCGGCGGCGATCTTCGTCTTGTCGAGCACCGCCCCCTTCAGGGCCTCCGAGCTCCGTGCGGCGAGATCATTCTCCAGCGGAGCCGTGCTGGTCCAGGCGGCGAAGGCCCAAAGCACGATCAACGGGATGATTCCAGGCCACCATTTGCCGCTCCACCGGAAAAGTCCACGCATTCGTCATCCCGTCTGGTCAGGAAATGGAGACAAAACAAACCCTTGCTGGCCTGTCAAACCGGAAATGCGCCGCCCTTTTCGAGCGCCGCGGGCGGATCGCCCGGCTAACCGTTTCTTCAACGATTCGTCGCTAACGTTACGGTTACACCTCTCGCCTCCTTTCCGATGCCTCACTCGCCGCAGCCGCGGCTGATGATCTCAGATCGAAGGGACGGTGCCAGAACCATAGCATTTGCGAGTGCCCATGACGTTCTGAAGTTCGCGGATGGGCGTTGACGCGACAGGTCGCGAGCTTCAGGAGAGGCACCAGTTGGGCGCACGCTTTCGATGAAGCGATTTCGTAAAACCTTGATTCGGGCGGGTCTCGAAGCGCTCTACTTCAGCGGCGCCCATATCTGGCTGCGACCGATCTTCGCAGGGGCCGGCGCTATCTTTACGCTGCATCACGTGCGACCGCGCCGCGAGGCCGATTTCCAACCCAATTTCCATCTGGAAGTCACGCCCGACTTCCTCCGCGAGATGCTCGCCCATTTGCGTGCCCATGAAGTCGACATCATCACCCTCGACGAGGTGCACCGGCGACTCCTCGAGCAGAACTTCTCGCGGCGCTTCGCCTGCTTCACCTTCGACGACGGCTATCGCGACAATCGCGATTTCGCGCTGCCGGTGATGCGCGAGTTCGATGCGCCGTTCACGATCTTTGTCACCGCCGATTTCGCCGCGGGCAGCGGCCTGCTCTGGTGGCTCGCGCTCGAGAGGATCGTTGCCGACGCGGACATGATCGAGGCGCCGATCGGAGGCACCGCGACGCGATTGGATGCACAGGATGCGACCGCCAAATGCATCGCGTTCCAGCGCCTGCACGACTGGTTGCGCGGATTGCCGGGTGAACACGAGATCCAGCGCGAGATGAGCGCGCTGTGCGCACGACATGGGGTCGATGCGGGCGCGATCTGCCGCGAGCTCTGCCTGTCCTGGGACGAATTGAGAGCACTTGCAGACGAGCCGCTGGTCACGATCGGCGCGCATTCCGCAAGCCACTGCAATCTCGCCAAACAAAGCGAAGAGGACGCGTTGCGCGAGATGGCGGAGAGCCGGGCGCGGATCGAGGACGCGTTGCAGCGGCCCGTGCGACACATGGCCTATCCTTACGGCGACCGCGCCGCGGCCGGTCCACGCGAGTTCATGCTGGCAGCGAGGGCCGGCTTCAACTGCGCAGTCACCACCCGCCCCGGCATGATCTTTCCAGAGAATGGAGAGCATTTGACCGCGCTGCCGCGGGTGTCGCTCAACGGCCATTACCAGGACGCGCGCGTGCTGCCAGTCCTGACCTCAGGCGCGGCCATCGCGATGTGGAACGGCTTCCGCCGCATCGACGCGGCATAGGTTAGAGCGACGTCCTCCGTACAACCGGCAGACTTCGCGCGAACAAGCTTCCGACGCGACCTGCCGGAGCCCCTCGCTTGACTCGAACAGCCACGCGGCCCACACAGATCGCAAAGTCAGGGAGGTACCATGTTGAAGGATCTGTTCTCACTCCAAGGCCGCATCGCGCTCGTGACCGGCGGCTCGCGCGGCATCGGCAAGATGATCGCGGCCGGCTTCCTGAGCGCCGGCGTCTCGCGCGTCTACATCACGGCGCGGAAGGCGGGGCCTTGCGAACAGACCGCCCAGGAGCTCAGCGCCAAATATGGCAGCGAATGCATCGCGCTGCCGATCGACATCTCCACGCTGTCCGGAATCGAGAGGCTCGCCGGCGAGATCAAGGCACGCGAGCCCAAGCTCGACATTCTCGTCAACAATGCAGGCGCCGCCTGGGGCGCTGAGTTCGACGAATTCCCCGAAAGCGGCTGGGACAAGGTCATGGACCTGAATGTCAAAACGCCGTTCTTCCTGACCAAGGCGATTGCCGCGCCGCTGCGCGCGGCGGCGAGCCGCGAGCGGCCGGCCAAGGTGATCAATATCGCTTCGATCGACGGCATCTTCGTCAACCCGCTGGAGACCTACTCCTACGCGGCAAGCAAGGCGGGCCTGATCCATCTGACCCGGCGCATGGCGGCAAAGCTGATCCACGACAACATCGTGGTGACCGCGATCGCGCCCGGCCCGTTCCAATCCGACATGAACAAGGCAGCCCGCGACCATGCCGACGAGGTGGCAACGCGTGTGCCTGCGGGCCGGATCGGGACCGAGGAGGATATGGCGGGGACGGCGATCTATCTCGCCTCGCGCGCCGGCGACTATGTGGTGGGCACCACCGTCGCGGTCGACGGCGGCATCGTCTATGCCAATCCCGGCATTCCCGGCGCGGGCTGGGACAGCTGAGTAGTAAAGGCGAATGGCGAGTAGCTCTTCCCTACTCGCTATTCGCCACGCCCTACTCGCAATTCACATCACGACTCGATCTTCACATACTCGAAATCGCCCGGCTTGTTGTCGATGCCGACCCGGGGCGGGGCGATCCAGGGCGCAAAGCCGCCGATCTCGGTGACCGGCTGCATCAGCGAGGCGATGTAGGCGCCGTCATCGGCCGACGGCAGCCATTCGCTCTTGCGCTTCTGCCAGGTCGCCTCGTCGATCAGGATGCCGTCCGGCGTCGCATGGACGTCCTTGAACTCGCCGATGGCACGGTGGAAGGCGACGTGCGGCAGCTTGAGCTGGAACGCATAGCCTGCCGTGGTGATGATCTTGTTCCAACGCAACAGGCCCTTGACGCAGTCCTGCGAGTAGTCGTCGCGCAGCCGCATGTTGAGCGCCGTCAACGCTGGCTCCTCGACCCGCTTGATCTCACCGTCCACCAGCTTGAGCACCGGATAGGTCGAGTTCTTGAGCTGATGATCGTCCTGGATCTGAGTCTCGTGATAGCGGCCCTTGATGCCGGCATTGAAGGCATTCGCCGCATTGGTCGAAACCTCGGAGCCGAACAGGTCGAGCGAGAGCGTGTAGTGCAGATTGAGCTTCTTCTGGATGGTCGGCAGATCGATGACGCCGAGCGCACGCACCTTGGCAACATCGGTCGGATCATCGATGCCGGCGGCGCGCATCGCGTCAACTGTGCGCTGAATGACGCGTCCGACGCCGGTCTCGCCGACGAACATGTGATGCGCCTCTTCGGTCAGCATGAAGCGGCAGGTGCGCGACAGCGGATCGAAGCCGGACTGCGCGAGCGAATGCAGCTGCATCTTGCCGTCGCGGTCGGTGAAATAGGTGAACATGAAGAAGGACAGCCAGTCCGGCGTCTTCTCGTTGAAGGCGCCCAACATCCGTGGTGAGTCCGCGTCGCCCGAGCGGCGGCGGAGCAACTCGTCTGCCTCCTCGCGCCCGTCACGGCCGAAATATTTCTGCAACAGATACACCATCGCCCAGAGATGGCGGCCTTCCTCGACATTGACCTGGAACAGGTTGCGCATGTCGTACAGCGAGGGCGCGGTCTTGCCGAGATGGCGCTGCTGCTCCACTGATGCCGGCTCGGTGTCGCCCTGGATCACGATCAGGCGGCGCATCAGCGCGCGGTATTCGCCGGGCACCTCCTGCCAGGCCGGCTCGCCATAATGCTCACCGAACGGAATGACGCGATTCTCTTCCTGCGGAGCAAGCAGAATGCCCCAACGATAATCGGGCATCTTGACGTAGTCGAACTTGGCCCAGCCGCGCGGATCGACGGAATAGGCCGTGCGCAAATACACCAGCGACTGCTGGAAGCCATCCGGGCCCATGTCGTTCCACCAATCGACATAGCCGGGGTGCCAACCTTCCAGCGCTTTCAGCACCTGGCGATCCTCGGCCAGATTCACGTTGTTCGGAATCTTGGTGCTGTAGTCGACGTTCATGATGTTCATGTTCATGGCCTTTTCCTCCCGAAAGGGGCGAATGGCGAATTGCGAATAGGAGGAGACCACTCCCTACTCGCTACTCCCCATTCGCTATTCGCTACACTCGTGTCATGTCGTAGCGGGGCTTCTGTCCTGTGCCGTAACGCTTCAAGGCGCCCTCCTCGCCGACCGCATTGGGGCGCTGGAAGATCCAGTTCTGCCAGGCGGTGAGGCGGGCGAAGATCTTGGATTCCATCGTCTCAGGACCGGCGAAGCGCAGGTTGGCCTCCATGCCGGTCAGGCTGTCCGGCGAGAAGCTCGCGCGCTCCTCGAAGAAGACGCGAATCTCGTCGTTCCAGTCGATGTCGTCGAGCGCGAAGGTCACGAGCCCGAGCTCCTCGGCGTCGTCGGCTTCGAGCGCCTGGCCGATCTTGTCGCGGACGCGCTCAAGCTCCGAAGGATCGGCCTGGAACCGCGATTCCAGCCGCGTCAGACCGTGACTCATCGGATAGGGACCGAAATTCATCGCCGACAATTCGATCGCCGGCGGCGGACGATTATCGCCCTGGATGGTGCCGATCAGCATGTAGGAGCGGTCGGCGGCGAACACGAGCTCGGCCAGCGTGCCGGCAAAGCAGGAGCCGGGTTCGACCAGCGTGACCAGCGTGCGCGAGGTGACGTCGATGCGCTTCAAGACGCGCTTCCAGTAATGCCTGATCTCGTTGACCAGCCAATGCGCCTTGTTGGCGTCCAGGAAGGCGTCGTAAGCCAGAACCTGCGCGCGTTCGCCATGCGACTTGAACACGAGCATCGCGATCTCGAGTTCGTTGATCCGCAGATGCAGGATCGCATCATCGATCTCGCGCGCGACCTGCAGCGGCCAGAACGACGCGCCTTGCGCGATCATGCCGTCGATATCGGCCGGCGGCGCGGCCTCCGGCGCCGCGATCGTGATGGTGGCGATCCGCGCCGCACGGTCGATGTCGACATTGACGAAGCCATAGCGCACGCTGGTCGCATCGATCGTGCGCTTGAGCGGCGTCAGCGCGACGCCCTTGCCGCCGCCCTTGCGTTTCGAGCTGGCAGCAAATTCCTTGGCGCGCTCGGCAACCTTGGCGTCGACCTTCGAGTTCGGCGCGACCTCGTCGACCAACCGCCACTGCACGGCGCGCTTGCCCTTGATGCCTTCTTCTACGGTGCAGAAGACGTCGGCGTGATCGCGGCGCACCTTGCGCTTGTCGACCACGCGCGTCAGCCCGCCGGTGCCGGGCAGCACCGCGAGCAGCGGCACTTCCGGCAGCGCCACCGAGGACGAGCCGTCGTCGGCGAGGATGATGTGGTCGGTCGCGAGCGCCAGCTCATAGCCGCCGCCCGCCGCCGTGCCGTTGACGACCGTGATGAAGCGCTGGCCGCTGTTCTCGCTGGAATCCTCGAAGCCGTTGCGGGTCTCGTTGGTGAACTTGCAGAAGTTCACCTTATGCGCATGCGTCGCGCCGGCCAGCATGCGTATATTGGCTCCCGCGCAGAACACGCGGGCCTTGCCCGAGCGCAGCACGACGACCTTCACCTCGGGATGTTCGAAGCGCAGCCGCTGCACGGCGTCCGCGAGCTCGATGTCGACGCCGAGGTCATAGGAATTGAGCTTGAGCTGATAGCCCTCGAACAGGCCGCCATTCTCATCGACGTCCATGGTCAACGTCGCGACCTCGCCGTCGACGGAAAGTTTCCAGTGCCGATAACGAGAGGGATCAGTCTGGAAATCGATGAACGTCTTACCTCCCGCGAGCACGCGGTCTTCCCCGGCCATGAGACACCTTTGAGCGGTGAATGATTATCATTTACATGCACAATAATGCATGTTTTAGATCGCGTCTACCCGGAAAAGCAAAAACATGCATTTTGTTTCATGATTGTGATGCCACGGACGACAGTGTCGCGGCCGCAAAATCCGCGATCGTCTTGACCGTAGCTTCCGGCGCCTCCCGATGCGGCGAGTGGCCGACGCCGGGCAGCATCGTCACTGCCACGGGGCAGTAACATTCCTCTTGGACGATCTCGACCTGGCGCGTGGTGCCGTACTGATCATCGCTCCCCTGGATCACGGCCACGGGCACGCGGACGTAAGCGAGAAAGCCGGTGATGTCCCAATTGCGAAACTGCGGATCGAGCCAGGTGCCGTTCCAGCCATAGAAGGCGTTGTCGACATCCTTGTGCCAGCGCGCCAGCTTGGTCCGGAGTTCGGTGGTCTCGTAGGTCGCCTTGATCGCCGCGATCGACGTGACCGAGACGTCTTCGACGATGACGTGCGGCGCGATCAGGACGACGCCGCGCAAGCGATGATCCTGCGGGCCGCCGGCATAGATCGCCGCGATCGAGGCGCCGTCGGAATGGCCGACCAGGAGACCGTCGCGAAAGCCGATCGCGTCCAAGAGCTTGGGAAGCACAGTCAGCGCCTCGCGCTCCATGTAGTCGAGCGGCCGCGGCAGCGCGACCGGGCTCGAACTGCCGTAGCCCGCGCGGGAATAGACGAAGACCGAAGCGCCGGTCGCCTGCTGGAGCTTGTCCGGAAATTCGCCCCACAGCCCAACCGAGCCAAGCCCCTCATGCAGCATGACGATGCACGGCGCTGCCGAAGGCTGTGGACCGATCAGGCGGTATTCGAGTTCAGCGGAGTCGATGGTGAGGGAGCCGGTCGCTCGTAGCTTCATGCGCTGCTCTTTCCTTCGTCATGCCCGCGCTTGTCGCGGGCATCCACGTCTTTCTTCGCATCAGCAAGGCGTGGATGGCCGGGACAAGCCCGGCCATGATGGCGTAACGACTACTGCGTCCCCTCGCGCAGCTTGAAGCGCTGGATCTTGCCGGTCGCGGTCTTCGGCAAGGCGTCCACCACCTCGATCCAGCGCGGATACTTCCACGGACCGATCTTCTGCTTGACGTGGTCCTTCAGCACCTCGTGTAACGTCGCCCGGTCGGCATCGGGCCGCAGCACGACAAACGCCTTCGGCTTCAGCAGCCCCTCCGGATCGGCGTCCGGCACCACGGCGGCTTCCAGCACGGACGGATGCGTGATCAGTGCGCTCTCCACCTCGAACGGCGAGACCCAGATGCCGGAGACCTTGAACATGTCGTCCGAGCGGCCGCAGTAGGTGTAGCGCCCCTCGGCATCCTTGACATATTTGTCGCCGGTGCGGGTCCAATAGCCTTCGAAGGTCGAGCGACTCTTGTGGCGCTGATTCCAGTAGCCCTCACCGGCTGACGGCGCATGCACCACCATCTCGCCGACCTCGCCATCCGGCACGTCCTGGCCGGACTCGTTGACGAGCCGCACCTGATAACCCGGCACCGGCCGTCCCGAGGTGCCGTATTTGATATCGCCGGGCGCGTTCGACAGGAAGATGTGCAGAAGCTCGGTCGAGCCGACACCGTCGAGAATGTCCACGCCGAAACGCGCCTGCCAAGCTTTGCCCACCGTTTCCGGCAAAGCCTCGCCGGCCGAGGTACAGATGCGCAAGCGATCTCCCGCCTGCTCGTTCTTCAACGACTCGTCGTTCAACATCGCCGCAAACAGGGTCGGCACACCGTAGAAAATAGTGGGATTGTAGCGGTTGAGCAGCTTGAACATCAGCGCCGGCGTCGGCCGTTCCGAATTGAGGATCGTGGTGGCGCCGACGGAAAGCGGAAAGGTCAGCGCATTGCCGAGACCATAGGCGAAGAACAGCTTTGCAGCGGAGAGGCAGACATCGTCCTCGCGAATGCCGAGCACCTGTTTGGCATAGGTCTCGGCCGTCGCGGCGAGATTGCCGTGCAGATGGCGCACGCCCTTGGGCATGCCGGTCGAACCGGACGAATATAGCCAGAAGGCCGGCTCATCCTCATGCGTCGCAACCGTGGCGAAGCTGTCGCTCTCACGCGCGAGCTCTTCCGACAGCAGCTTGTGGCCGAAGGCGTTGGCGCCGGAGACGACGACGCAATCGAGATCGGGCATGCGCCCGACGATGTCCTTCACCGCCGGAAACAACGCTTCGGACACGAACAGCACGCGCGCACGGCAATCCGCGAGCACATAGGCGTATTGATCGGTCGTGAGCAGCGTGTTGAGCGGCACCGGCACCACGCCTGCCCGCATCGCACCCAAGAACACCGCGGGGAAATCGACGGTGTCGAGCATGATCATCGCGACGCGTTCTTCGCGGCGCACGCCCAGGCGGCGCAAGAAATTGGCGACACGGCAGGTCTGCTGCTGCAGCCCGCGATAGGTCAACTCAGAGACCGTGTCTGTATAAGCGAGCTTGTCGCCGCGTCCAGCCTCGATATTGCGGTCGAGCAACCACGATACTGCGTTGTAGGACCCTGAAATCTTGGACTCCAAGGCGTTCCCTCCCCGATTTCTTGAATTATAGTGCATAGAAGGCCACTAACGCCGCTTGCTGTCAATGCTTCGCAGCATTATGTTTCCGACTCGTGATCGCGCCGCCGAGGGACATGACGCAAGACAGCAGCACCGAGCAGGACACGGCGGCCAACTCTGACGCCGAGACTGCATTTCTCGAACAATTAGGCCAGCGGGTGCGCACGATGCGCGCGCTACGCGGCATGTCGCGTAAGGTGCTCGCCAAAGTATCCGGCATTTCCGAGCGCTACATCGCCCAGCTCGAGAGCGGCAAAGGCAACGTCTCGATCGTGCTGCTACGGCGTGTGGCGCATGCGATGGGCGCACCGCTGGAAGATCTCATCCCTGGCGGCGAGCCGTCGCCGGATTGGCCGGTGATCCGCGATCTCCTGAAGAAGGCGAACCCAAGCCAGATCGCGCAAGCGAAGGAGCTGTTGGCCGGCAGCACCTCGGCGCCGCTGCGCCGCGCGTTCTCCGGCATCGCACTGATCGGCTTGCGCGGCGCCGGCAAATCCACGCTCGGCAAACGGCTCGCGGACGCGATCGGTTGGAGCTTCGTCGAGCTCAACAAGGAGATCGAGCGGCAGAACGGGCTCTCGGTGGCCGAGATCATCAATCTCTATGGCCAGGAAGGTTTTCGCCGCATGGAGCAGGCCACGCTGGTGCAACTGCTCGCGCGCAAGGAGCTGATGGTGCTGGCCACCGGTGGTGGCATCGTCTCCGAACCCGTCACCTTCGACCTGATCCTGAAATCCTTCTATACGATCTGGCTGAAGGCCGAGCCGGAAGAGCATATGGCGCGCGTGCGCCAGCAGGGCGACCTGCGGCCGATGGCGGACGACCGCTCGGCCATGGCGGAGCTGCGCAACATCCTGGTGAGCCGCGAGCCGCTCTATGCCCGCGCCAACGCGGTGGTCGACACCGCCGGCCTCACGGTCGACGCCGCCGCGACACGGCTCGCGCAGGCGGTCAAACCGATGCTGGCAAACGACGCCAAGGCGTTCGCGCGGGGTTGACCCATCCAGATGTCGCCGCGACCGCTTTTGTCGTGAGCTTCAAGAATCGCCGTCAGCCTGTCCTTGATCTCCGCGACATCGGCACCGGTCTTCGTCGATCGGCAACCGGCTGCAATGCGCTACGCATCATCCTGCCTGCAATCTACTTGCGTTCGAAGCCCGAGCTCGGACTGCGCGATCGCGATGATGGTGAGGCATTGCGAAACGACACCATTCATCCGCGAGGGCTGGCGTCCCGCGTTAACCACCAGCGTCATTTCAATACCGTCGCGACTTGGCGCGCACCTTCCGATTAATTAATAAAGAGTTAAGTGATCGGAGGACGTATCGTGCAAGACCGTCGTCGCGAGACTCGCCACCGCGTCTATTACGGCGGCGTTCTGACATTCAATGCACGCTGCTCGACGCTCGCCTGCATCGTGCGCAATTTCAGCGATCGTGGCGCGAAGGTCGAGTTCGAAGGGACCGCGTTACTTCCCGACCGCATCGACATCACCATCGAACGACGCGGCTTGTCGCGCCGCGCGCGGATGATGTGGCGCGACCAAGACGCCGCCGGCCTCGCCTTCTGCGATGAAGAGGACGGCGGGGTGATCCCGTTGGAATGGGCGCGGATCTTGCGCGAACGCGAGCTGGCCAACAAGCGGCTGAAAGCGCGCATCGAGCAATTGCTCTCGGAGCGCTGAGCAGAATGTCGGAGCATCAGCTGGAGTCAGCGGACGAGCTTTGGCTCGCCGCAGCCAACACGCCCACCCCGCAAGCGTCGCGCGTCGCGAAACACCGTCCATGGTGGCGCTGGCTCCGACGTCTCGTGCTTCTGTTCGCCGCCCAATATACCCTCGTGCTGCTCGTAGGTGTCGCTGCGGCCGGCACTGTGCGCGCGCTTGTGCTGCCCCAGATCCTCAGCCGCTTCGAGGCGATCGCCGCGGCGCTCAAGCATACGCCGTTCCACTGAACTCTCCGGCAACGAAAGACCTCGTCGTTGGCTTGCGAAGTTCGCATCGCGCCGCCGCACACTCGTTTGCGAATTAATGCGCGACGCCGAAATCCATCGGCCAGAAGTACACCGCTTCGGCCTGAGGTTTGGCCTCCGGGAATTTAGGGAACGGACTGGCGCGGTGAACGATGTCGAGTGCGGCCTGGTCCAAGACCGCATTGCCGGATGATTTGATGATCCGCACGTCGGTGACAACGCCATCACGATTGAGCACGAACCGCAACGTCGCTTTCCCCACCGCGCGATGGGCCGCCGCCGGATAGCGCTTGAACTTCTCGAGGTGGCCGACCACAAGAGCATTGTAAGCGTTTGATGCAGCCTCGGAGAATTGACCGATGCGATCGTTCTTCGGCGGCGCGGTGGTTTCGGGCGTCGGCGGTTGCGCTGCTGCTTGCATCTCCTCCACTTGCTTGGGTTCGGGCTTGGGCAGTGCCGCCTCGGCGTTCTCGGCCGGCGGTGGTGGCGCCATCTGATCGTCGGGCTTCTGCGCCTCGACCTTCGGCGGCTCCGGCGGCGCGGCATCAGCCTGCTGCATTTCCGGCCCGACCGGAAGATCCTCCTGATCCTGGACCTGCGGCGCAGCGCTTTGAACCGGCGCCAGCGTGACCGCGATAGCGGGAAGAATGGCCGGCTCAGGCGACGTGCGCGTGGTCCACAGGACAGCGCCCGCGATGAGCAACGCATGCGCGGCAGCAATCACGATGGCTGCGAGCAACCAGCGCGCGGGCTTTCGTTGTTCCGGCAGATGCAGCGCGAACGAGGTCATGGCGTCAAGATCATCGCTTGAAGATCATGGCTAATAATCATGGCTTGGCCGGCGCCTCTTCGAGACCGACCAGCGCCAGCTTGAGATAGCCGGCGTCCCGCAACAGGTTCATCACGCTCATCAGAGCAGCGTAGTTCAGCTCCTTGTCGCCGCGGATGAAGATCGTCTCATCCTTGCGGTTGGCGGTCGCCGCGTCGAGCGCGCTTGCCAGCATCTCGCGCGCGACCACGGTTTCGCCGACCGCAATGGTCCCGTCCGGCTTGATGGTAAGGAACAGCGGCTTGTCCGGCCGCGGCTGCTCGGGCGCGGTGCTGGCGGGCAGGTTGACGCCGATGTCCACGGTGGCAAGCGGCGCCGCCACCATGAAGATGATCAGGAGCACCAGGATCACGTCGATGAACGGAGTGACGTTGATCTCGTGCTGAACTTCGAGTTCATCGCCGCCTAACCGCGAGCCAAGACGCACAGCCATCGTGGTCACTCCGCCGCATGCGGCAGGGATGCGGGCAGCCCTCGCCGGCTCCGGCTGATCGCCAACAAGATCAGCGCGGAGGCGTCGGTCAGCAGCGCGCGATACCCGGTGATCACCCGCGCCAGGTGGTTGTAGATCACGACCGCAGGGATGGCGGCGACCAGCCCGATCGCCGTGGTCAGCAAGGCCTCCGCGATCCCGGGCGCGACCACGGCAAGATTGGTGGTGTGGGATTCCGAGATGCCGATAAACGCGTTCATGATGCCCCACACCGTGCCGAACAGGCCGACGAAGGGCGACACCGCACCGATCGTCGCGAGGACACTGGTGCCGCGAGAGATCCGCCGCGCCGCCGCGGCTTCGACCCGCTCCAATCGCAGGCCGACGCGCTCCTTGAAATCGTCGTCAAAGCGATCCGACAGCACGGTCTCTCGCACCGCTGACATGACGAGCTGGGCCGCTGCGTCGCTCTTGTCATGACAGGAGGGAATCATCTCCTGCAGGCTACCGGCCTCCAGCAGCTTGATCCGGCGCTGCACGAGTCGTCTCTCCGAGGCGAGTTCGATCGTCTTGGCGAGCCACACCGTCCACGTCAGCAGCGATGCCAGTGCAAGCCCGATCATCACCGCCTTCACGACCATGTCGGCACTCAGGAACATGCCCCAAGGCGACAGATTTCGCGGCAGCAGAGCATTGACCTCCTGCGCCAGGGCAGGCTGTGAAGCCGTGAGGAAGCCAAGGCCGATCAGGAGGCAAAACACGCCGAGGGCAGGATATCTCCTGCCCTCGCACTTCCAGGCCGATTGCGCGCTCTCTTGCATGTCGCCCTTTCCGCGGCCGGCTATCCGACCGCTTTTGATTTTGCAGCTCATATCTTTTGTGAAATGCCGAAATAGAAGCCGCGCCGCGGACCGTATTGCGGAGCAAACACGCCGATGCCGGAGCCGTCCCTGATCTCGTAGATCGAATCGAAAACATTGACGACGTCGAAGCGGAACGTGGTCGGCTTGTTCGGCGCGACCCAATAGAAGTCGTGCGAGACCCCGAGATTGACCTGGGTGTAGGACGGCAGATGGTCGGTGTTGGCGAAGCCGGACCGCAGGCCGCTGCCATAGATCATCGACACGCTGTACCGGGTATCGTTCCACAGGTAGGACGCGCCGGCCGACGCGGTCAGCACCTGCGCATGATCGGTGTAGACGTAGTGCGAGGCGATATAAGCGAGCTCGTCCGGGGCGAACAAATATTGGTTCGAGACGACGTTGGTGGCGACCTGCTTGGCCCAGGCGAGGTTTCCATACAGGCGCAGATTGCCGTTTTCGTAATTCGCCTTGAGCTCGACGCCCACGTTCTCGCCGCGCTCGTAGTTGAACCCGCTCAGCACATAGGCGGCACCGAACTGGCCGTCGTCGAGCAGATCCCTGGCGAGCTTGTAATAGCCGTCGACGCCGACTTCGAGACCGGGAATCGGATAGACCTTCTGCACGACACCGACATCGAACACATGCGAGCGCTCGGGCAGCACGGGGTCGTTCTGCGACACCGCGGGCTGCTGCGTGGTGCCCTGGACCAAGGCGAGATTGGTCGGCGCCGCGATCACCTGCGATGGCGGCGTGAAGTTGCGCGCGTAGCCGGCGTGGAACGTCGTGCCGTCGTAGGGTTTCCAGGTCAGGCTGATCCGCGGGCTCAACTGATTGGCCTCGACATATTGCCACATCTGGTCGAACCGAAGCCCGGCATTCAAGGTCAACTGGTTGTTGATTCGCCACTCGTCCTGCACATAGGCGCCGAACAAATAGCCGAGCTTGGAGCTGGAATCGAAGATGGTGGCGGGAGCCAGCGGATTGCCGGCGGTATCGAAGGCCTGCGCACCGGTGGCATCGATCGGGAACGCCGATGAGATGTTGTTGACCAGCGAGCGCTCCGCACTCGCCGTGAAGCCGAACCGCACGGTATGCGCATAACCGGCCCGCCAGGCGGTATCCTCCTGGATGCCGTTGATGAAGCTTTGCCGATAGACGTCGGACGAAACGCCGTTGAAGACGAGATCGCCGATCGGATCCGGCATGAAGTGGAGCTGGCTGTAACGATTGAAATAGGAGATCTGGTAATCGACGTCGTCAGCCGACTTCTGATAGGCGAACACGTTGAACTGGTTGAACTCGTTCTGATGCTCGTTGAGGAAGGTGGAATCGAAGTTGGTCACGCCGAACGCGTTGAAGGCCGGGGTCTGTCCCGGGTTGTTCGGAATCTGGAAGGTGCTGTTCGAGACTCCGCTCATGAACGTCAAACGGCTGGTTGGGTCGATCAGGGTCGAGAGATAAAGAAAGCCCTTCTCCTGGGACGTGCGGTCGTGGATCGCATCCCGCGCCGGTGTCGGGTTTTCGATACCCAGATTGTTCTGCATAAAACGCCCCGACACGAAATATTGAGTATTCCCGATCGTGCCGCCGTATTCGCCGGTCGTCGTGATCGTGCCGTGACTGCCACCATAGACACCGATCGAACCGGAATTGTTGAACGCATCATTGCGGGTCTGGATATCGATCACGCCAGCCGTGCGCAGACCGAATTGCGCGGGCAAGGCGCCGGTAAGCAGCGCCAGACTGCCGACGATGCCGGTGTCGAGGATCTGCCCGAACGCTCCGACGCCGTCCGGCAGCATGATGCCGTTGATGCGGTACTGAACGTTGGCATGCTCGTTGCGCACATGCAGATCACCGGAAGCGGCGGAATCCTGAGTCACGCCAGGGAGTTGCAGCAGCGCCTTGTCGAGCGGCGCATTGTCGCCTTGCGGCAGGGCCTGGATATTCTGCCTGCTCATCACCGTCGATGTCGCCCCGACCGGGGCGACGATGCCCTGCCGAGCGGCATCGAAGGTCTGGTTCTGGCTGGCGACCGCTTGAACCTGAACCTCTGCCGGGGTCGGCGCGGGAGCCGATGTCGACGCAACTGCGCGTGCGGCGGGCCGCCGCGACGTCGCCACACGGACCGGCGGCGTGCGCCGCCGCGGCCGTTCGGCCGGTGCGACCACGCGGGTCTCCGGCAGCACGGTGCCTTGATCGGATTGCTGTGCAGGCGCCGCCGGCGTCTGAGCGGAATTGCCGTCCTGGGCTGAGGCTGCCGCATTCATCGCGACAAGCAAGGCACATGACGACGCGGAAAGAAAAGCCTTACGGCCGAACTGCGTCCGTGGAGGAAACATAAAACATCTGTCCTGACATCGATTTCATAGGGACTCCCGGCGCTTCAGCGCGCCGGCAGACGACAAATGAGGGCGGCCGCCGGCCGATCAGACCGACGCAGCCAACGCGCGCACTTGCCGAGGCAAGCGTCGATGTCAGGTCAGAGGAGGTCCACGTGATTGGAAAGCGACGCGCGGCCGCTCGATGCGGGCAAAATTCCGGGCAGCCGGGGGACCGATCGCGCCGACGGCGAAATCAACCACCAGCGCCGGTGGCGACGATACCAAGCCCACCGCGATGTCGGAGCTCGCCATGCAGATCGGGCACAGCGTGTCTGCATCGTCATCATCGGGGTGGGCGGGCGTACCACCGTCGTCATGCGCAGCTGCAGAGAGGAGCTTGCCGATCGGTCCGGCACTGACGGCCTTGCCGTCGAAGGAATGAATGTGGCCGAAGGACAGCGACAGGTTGATGACCAGCGCAATCAGCGCCAGCCACGATCCCCGCCCGATATTGTCCCGAAACCAGCGCATGTCCGACTGCGACTTATCATCCCTTGAGGACCGAATACCAGCGCGATCTTATCCAAGCGGATTGGCCCGTCAATTTTGACGCTGGTAACAACCCTCAATGACAATTTTTTGCCATCCTTTGACCGTCGGCGGCATGACGATCTTGCTACGATCGCGCCGCGCGTGTGCTCGCCGCGATCTCGCCGTCTACGATTTGGCTTCGATGCAGCCGATTGCCCGCTGCTCGACCTGCACGTCTTGAGGCTCGGAGCCGCCGCGGCATCGATGGTCTCGCTTCACGGCGCAACGCAAGCTGCCTCGCCGGCCGGGACAATGGTCTGACGCCACATCCGACAGTACAGCGGATCATCGATCCCGCGTATCGGCCTCCCTGAGCTCTGCATAGCTCATCGCCGTCAGCCCCTGCCCGTCGAAATAGACGAAGCGCAGCCGACGCCGCCGCGAAATGAAGTTCGACGGCAACGGATCGTAGCGGAACGTGCCGCCACCGAGATGCGGCGTCAGGCTGCCGACATCGGTCAGGGCATCGATCTCGACGCGCAGCAGCTTCATGCTTGTCCCGTCTCGCATGATCTCGAAAGGGATGCGCGCAAGTCGGAGAAAGCTAGTCGGATCCGGCGCTGCGATGAACCCATCGACGAAGGCAGCCTCCACCTTGTCGAGATCCGCCTCGGGCGCCGCGGCAACCGTCGCACCCTCGGGCTGATGCGGCCTCTGCCACTGCACCGGCCCGCGTCCGCCATGCGGATGATTGTGGCCTGGCCCATGTGGCGGATGCTCGTGATGGTGATCATGGCCATGGTGATGATCATGATCGTGATGATGATGGTGGCCGTGGTGATGTTGGCGCATGACAGTCCTCAATAGGCAACCGGCTTGTTGATGATGGACTTGTGGCTGCCGAGCTTGCCGTGTGCCACCATCGAGCCGAGCGCCTCGACGACAACACGGACGCCGATCAGCGCGGTGATGTCGGAGGTGTCGTAAGGCGGCGAGACTTCCACCACCTCAAGTCCGCACAGCCCTTCGGCAGCGACGAGCCCCAGGATCTTCAGCGCCTCGCGCGGCAGGAAGCCGCCCGGCTCCGGCCAGCCGGTGCCCGGCACGAAGCCACAATCGATGGAATCGACATCGAACGAGATGTAGACCGCGTCCGCATCCTTCCACGCCAGCTCCAGCGCGATCTCCGCGGTCTTCTCCAGGCCGATCTTCTCGATGTCGGCGATGGTCAGCACGTTGGTGTTGCGCTTGCGCGCGACCTCGACGCCCTCGCGCGGCACTTGCCAGCCGCCGATGCCGAGCTGCACCAGATTGGTGGGCGAGACGTTCGGCAGGTTGGTCGCCCAGTACCAGGGCGTGGTGTGCATGCGCTCGTCGAGATCCTTCTCTTGGATGTCGATGTGGCGATCGAAATGGATGATGCCGATCCTCTTGTCGGTGCACTCGGCAATGCCGCGCACGCACGGAAAGCCGATCGAGTGATCGCCGCCCAGCATGATCGGCAGCGCTCCGGACGAGAAGACATGCGCCACGCCGCGGCTGATCTGGTCGAAACTCTTTTCCAGATTGGCCGGAATGGTGAAGACGTCGCCGGCATCGCACAAGGTCATCTGCTCGCGCAGGTCGACGCCAAGCTCATAGTTGTAGGGTGTGTAGAGCGCGGAGATGCGGCGGATGCCCTGCGGCCCGAAGCGCGTGCCAGGGCGATAGGTGGTGCCTGAATCAAACGGAATGCCGATCACGGCCGCATCGTATTTGCCGACGTCGCGCACGTTCTCGACATAGGGCGCCTTCATGAAGGTATTGATCCCGGCGAAGTGCGGCAGCTCGCCACGCGCGAAGGTCGGGATGTCGCGATCGGTCAGGCTGTCGGCGCCGGGCAGGCCCATGTCGAGCGCCCATTGACGCTCCTTGCGCCAGCCGCCGTGGGGCAGCTTGCCTTCGGCCTCCAGCGCCTGCCAACCTTGCGTGGCCATCTTGTCGAAATCCGGATGATGCCGGCGCACGGCTTTGTACTGGGACGACAGTCCGGCGCGGCGCGACCGGCGCATGGACGGGAATGACATCGGAGGTCTCCTTCGTTTCTTCGTTGTTGAAGCTGTTACTGAGCTGCCTGCACGACGGCGCGGATGAAGCCGAGCACGGGCACAGCGCTGTCGCGGGTGAGGTCGAGGTCGTAGGTGATACGCGCGCCGAAGCGCTCGGGCGCCTGCGGGTCGTGCCTGACGCGGTCGAGCGCGATCAGCCGGGTGGCGAGCCCGAAGGCCTCCTTGATGTCGTGCGTGACCATGACGATGGTCATCTTCAGGTCGCGCCACAGCGGCTTGATCAGCGCATGCATCTGCGCGCGGGTGCCGGGATCGAGCGCGCCGAACGGCTCGTCGAGCAGCAGCACGCGCGGCTGTTTGGCCAGTGCCTGCGCGATCGCCAGCCGCTGCTGCATGCCGCCGGACAGCGCGCTCGGATATTTGTCGCGATGCGGACCGAGGCCGACCGCCTCGATCAGGGCGAGGCTCTTCTCGATCGCCCCACGGCGCGATGCGCCGAACAGCCGTGCGGCGAACGGGCTGTTTGCGAATTCGTAGCCGAGCAGGACGTTGCCGAGCACCGTGAGATGCGGAAACACCGAGTAGCGCTGGAACACGATGCCGCGATCCGGACCGGGCTCGGCCGGAAACGGCTTGCCGTCGAGCAGCACCGCGCCTTGCGTCGGCTTCTCCTGGCCGAGGATCAGGCGCAGCAAGGTGCTCTTGCCGGCGCCGGAAGGGCCGACGATCGACATGAACGCGCCGGAAGCGATCTCGAGATTGATGCGCTCGAGCACGACCTGATCGCCATATTCGACCCAGACGTTGCGGAACGAGAGGGCGCTCATCGGCGCGCCTCCTGCTCGTAGGCCCAGGGAAACGCACGCTGGCCGATCCAGACCAGCGCAAGATCGAACAGATAGGCAAGCAGGGTGATCCAGGCGACATAGGGCAGGATCACATCCATCGACAGATAACGACGCACCAGGAAGATGCGATAGCCGAGCCCGACATCGGAGGCGATCGCTTCGGCCGAAATCAGGAACAGGAAGGCCGGGCCGATCATCAACCGCAGGCATTTGATCAGCCGCGGCATGATCTGCGGCAGCACCACGCGGATCGCGATCTGCCAGGTCGAACCGCCGAGGGTCTGCGCCTTGATCAGCTGCTCGTGCGGCATGGCCTGCACTTCCAGCGAGAGATCGCGCACCAGCATCGGCGTGACGCCGATGATGATCAGAACCACCTTGGACAACTCGCCGAGCCCGAACACGATGAACAGGATCGGCAGCACCGCCATCGGCGGGATCATCGAGAGCACCGCCACCAGCGTGCCGAAACCCGCGCCAGCGACGGGCAGAAGCCCGATCGCCAGTCCCAGCACCAGGCCGATGACGGCGGAGATGCCGAGCCCGAGCGCCAACCGCTGCAGGCTCGCCGCCGTGTCGGCCCACAGGACATAGTCGCCGGAGCGGCGATCGGGCTCGATGGCGAGACGCTTCGACGTCGCGACCATCTCGGCGACCGGCGGCAGCAGCTTGTCGTCGGGATTGGCGGCGCGGCGCTCGGCCGAGCCGATCACGTAGATCAGCGCGATCAGCAGGAACGGCAGCAGTGCGAGCAACAGCCGGCTGCCACGTCCGGGGACGATGTTCATTGCGCGTGGAATGGCAGCCTCCCTCGGAGATGATTGCTAACGCCCGGCCTGTTAGGAAAGCTCACAGGAGTTTCTGCGAGCTCGGCTAAACCTCGCCCCGCTTGCGGGAAGAGGTCGGATCCGGGTGAGGGAGGGTCTCCGCGACCCACCTGCAGCGGCCTTGTCGAGGCTCCCCCTCACCCCGACCCTCTCCCCGCAAGCGGGGAGAGGGAGCGCACCGCGAACGCGGCTCGCCTGCCCTCCAATATCGGGCCTACAGCTTGCCGTCGGCAGCGAGCTTCATGAAGGTCGGGTCGAAACGCAGCTTGACATTGGACGTCGAGCCCAGCGCCTTGGAAGGCGTCGAGATGCCGACTGCGTCCTTCGACTTCACATTCTCGCCAAGCAGGTTGTGGTCGAAGCAGAAGGTACGCACGAGGTCCATGGTCTTGGGTAGTTCGGGTCCGGTCATGAAGGCGAGCGCATCTTTCGGCGTGTAGTACATGAAGGTGGTCTTGAGCTGGGTCTCGAAGCCGGCCAGATCGGTGCCGGACAGCTTCGCCATCGCCTCGCGCGCCGCGCGGCCCTTTTCGCTTTGGTCCTTCATCAGGGCGATGGTGTCGTACCAGATGCCGACCAGCGCCTTGCCGAGCTCCGGATTGTCCTTGAGCGTCGCGCTGTTGACGACCAGGAGGTCCTCGATCTCGCCGGGGATCTTGCTGGAGTCGAACACCAACGTCGCGCCGGGCTCGGACTTCACCTCCAGAAGCTGAGGATTCCAGGTCACGACCGCGGTGGTGTCGGGCGACTTCGCCGCCGCCACGATGTCAGCGTCGGAGGTGTTGACGGTCTTGATGTCCTTCTCGCTCAGCTTGACGGTGCCCAGCCCGCGCGCGAGCAGATAATGCGAGACGGACAGTTCGACCAGATTGACCTTCTGGCCCTTGATGTCGGCCAGCGTCTTGCCCTTCTTCAGCACCACGCCGTCATTGCCGTTGGAATAGTCGCCCATGATGATGGCCGACGTGTCGACGCCGCCGGCGGCTGGAATGGTCAGGGCATCCATGTTGGTGACGGTGACGCCGTCGAACTTGCCGGCGGTGTATTGGTTGATCGATTCGACGTAATCGTTGATCTGCGTGACCTTGATCGAGATGCCGTATTTGTCGGCCCATTTCTTGACGATGCCGGCTTCGGCGGCATAGGGCCAGGGCATCCAGCCGACATAGATCGTCCAGGCGATATTGAACTCTTTCTTCTTCTCGGCGAACGCGGGCGACTGCGATGCAGTCGCCAGCGTGGAGGCAGCGATCAAGGCAACAAACAGATTTCGCGCTTTTCCCATATCCAGTCCCTCACGGTTTTTGGTGGACCCGCGGACTGGCATGAAGAACCTCGAGCCTGCCAAGCGCGGCCACTGAGGTCTCCCGGGTTTTTGTCCCGCCGTGCACCAGGGCTCTCCCCTGGCGGCTGCTCTCGGACCAGCATTCTCTACGAGAACCGGAACCCTAGCTGCCAACTCTGATCGTGAAAGGAGCAATCGTCATGCCAGAGGAAAACGCTGGCGATTCAGGCCAACTCTCCGTATCGCCTGCCCAAAAACGCATCAACGAGAACGGATTTTGAGCGGCCTGAGCTGGGAGATCCGAGCCGCGCGGTCAAATTCCGAGGTAGCGATGCTGCAGGTCGGGCTCAGCCATCAGCTGATCCGACGTGCCGCTCCAGACCGTGCGACCGCGCTCGATGATCGTGTGGCGGTCGCAGATGCGGGTGAGGTGCTCGACATTCTTGTCGATGACCAGGATCGACTGCCCTTTTGCCTTCAGCATCGAGAGGCAGTTCCAGATCTCCTCGCGGATCAAGGGTGCGAGCCCTTCGGTCGCTTCGTCGAGGATCAGGAGCTTCGGGTTGGTCATCAGCGCACGGCCGATGGCGAGCATCTGTTGCTCGCCGCCGGAGAGCTGGTTGCCCATGTTGCTGCCGCGCTCGGCAAGGCGCGGGAATAGCGCGTGGATTTTCTCCAGCGTCCAGGGATCGGGATTGCCGAGGCGGTTGGATGACGCCGCGACCAGGTTTTCCGTGACGGTGAGATTGGGGAAGATCTGCCGCCCCTCCGGGACCAGACCGATGCCAAGCTGCGCAATCCGGTAGGACGGCAGCTTGCGCGTCTCCTGGCCCGCGAAACGGATCGACCCGGCGCGAGCCGGCGTCAGCCCCATGATGGAACGGATGGTGGTGGTCTTGCCCATGCCGTTGCGGCCCATCAGCGACATCATCTCGCCCGGGCGGATCGACAGCGACAGGCCGAACAGCACCTGGCTGAGACCATAGCAAGTCTCGATGCCCTCGACCTCGAGCAGGGCGTCAGCCATGTTTCACCACCACATGCTGGTCGCCGAGATAGGCGCGCTTGACCTCTTCGTTCTTGCGGATCTCATCCGGCGTGCCGGAGGCGATGATGCGGCCATAGACCAGGACCGAGATGCGGTCGGCCAGCGCGAACACAGCCTCCATGTCGTGCTCGACCAGCACGATCGACACTTCGCGGCGAAGCTCCATTAGCAGCTTCACCATACGCGCGGATTCGGTGACGCCGAGGCCGGCCATCGGCTCGTCGAGCAGCAGCAGCTGCGGCCTGGTGGCGAGCGCGACGGCGAGCTCCAGCTCGCGCTGTTCGCCATGGCTGAGCCGGGAGACCGGCACATCCGCGCGATGTGCAAGACCGACGCGCTCCAGCGCCGCATGCGCCGCGGCGCGGAGCTGCGGCTCCTTGCGCGCATTGCCGAAGAAGCGGAAGGAGTGACCGTCATGCGCCTGCGCCGCCAGCGCGACGTTGTCCGCGGCGGTGAAGTCCGGCAACAGCGACGTGATCTGGAACGAGCGCGCCAGCCCAAGCGCGCTGCGGCGATAAGCAGGAAGCCGGGAGATATCGCGGCCGGCGAGATGGATGTGGCCGGCATGCGGGGCGAGATGGCCGGTCAACTGGCTGATCAGCGTGGTCTTGCCGGCGCCGTTCGGACCGATGATGGCGTGGATTTCACCCTTGGCGACATCGAGGCAGACATGATCGGTCGCGACGATGCCGCCGAAGCGGCGCACCAGATTGTCGACGCGCAGCAATGGTTCAGCCACGGTTCAATCTCCCGAGCAGGCCCATGATGCCACCGCGACCGAACAGCACCACGAGCAGCAGCAGTGGCCCCATGATCAGCGCCCAATATTCGGTGAGCTGCGACAACAGCTCTTCCAGCACCAGATAGACCACCGCGCCCATCACCGGGCCGAACAAGGTGCCCATGCCGCCGAGGATCACCATCACCATGAGATCGCCGGAGCGGGTCCAATACATCACGGCGGGGCTGACGAAATCGGTGTTGTTGGCAAGCAGCGCGCCGGCAAGCCCGCACAAGGTGCCGGCAATGACGAAGCAGACGAGCTTGTAGCGCTTGGACGCAAAGCCGATCGCCTGCATGCGCTGCTCATTGGAGCGCAAGCCCTGCACCACCAGACCAAAGCGCGAATTGACGATCCGCCAGATCAGAAACACGACGCCCAGCAGGCAGACGAGGCAGAGATAATAGAATTCGATACGGTAGTTGAGATTGACGAGTCCGCCGAAATCGCTGCGCTTGTAGATGGTGAGCCCGTCATCGCCGCCATAGCGGGCGAGGCCCGAGGCGACGTAATAGGCCATCTGCGCGAAGGCCAGCGTGATCATAATGAAATAGACGCCGCGGGTGCGCAGGCTCAATGCACCGATCACCAGCGCGAAGATCGCGGACGCGGCGAGCGCGACCCCGAACTGCACATAGCCGGAGCCGATGCCCTCCTGTGCCAGGATGCCGACCGCATAGCCGCCGATGCCGAGATAGGCGGCGTGACCGAAGCTCATCATGCCGCCATAGCCCATGATCAGGTTCAGGCTGACCGCGGCGAGCGCGAGGATGACGATGCGGGTGAACAGGGTCAGCAGGAAGACGTTGCCGGTC
The DNA here is from genome assembly GCF_032484835.1 of Bradyrhizobium sp. SZCCHNS1022. Lineage (NCBI taxonomy): Bacteria > Pseudomonadati > Pseudomonadota > Alphaproteobacteria > Hyphomicrobiales > Nitrobacteraceae > Bradyrhizobium > Bradyrhizobium sp. SZCCHNS1022. The sequence goes on from NZ_JAUETT010000001.1 coordinate 193,554, forward strand.
AAGCTCGAATAGACCGGCAGCAGCACCAGGCCGGCGACGAGCGCGGCAGCGACGATGGTCTGGACGTTGGGCGAGGACTTCATCTGCGGTTGGCCGGAAACAGACCCTCGGGCCGCGCCACCAGCACGATCGCCATCAGGAGATAGATCAGCATCGAGGACATTGCGGGGGCTGCGGTCGAGGCCGAGGCTGAGCTCAGGATCAGCCGGAGCAGGTTGGGCAGGAAAGCTCGCCCCAATGTGTCGATCAGGCCGATCAGGATCGCGGCGATGAAGGCGCCGCGGATCGAACCGATACCGCCGATCACGATCACGACGAAAGCGAGGATCAGGATGTTCTCGCCCATGCCGATCTGCACGGTGAGGATCGGCGCCTGCATCAGCCCGGCGAGGCCAGCAAGCGCCGCGCCCAGGCCGAACACCAGCGTATAGAGCAGCTTGATGTTGATGCCGAGCGCGCCGATCATCTCCCGGTTGGAGGCGCCGGCGCGGATCAGCATGCCGATCCGCGTGCGCATCACGCCGAGATAGAGCAGCAGTGCCACGGCCAGCGCGACGACGATGATCGCAAGCCGATAGGCGGGGTATTGGATGCCCGGCATGATCGTGACCGGAAACGCCAGCCAGGACGGCAGCGGCAACGCGAGGCCCGCGGGCCCCCAGATCAGCCGAACCGCCTCGTTGAAGAACAGGATCAGGCCGAAGGTCGCGAGCACATGGTCGAGATGGTCGCGGCCATAGAGATGGCGCAGTGCCGCCAATTCGAGCACGATGCCGAGCAACAGGGTCGCAGCCAGCGCCAGCAGCGCGCCGAGGACGAAGCTGCCGGTCCAGGCCACGAACGTCGCCGCGAAATAGGCTCCCATCATATAGAGCGAGCCATGGGCGAGATTGACGAGGTCCATGATGCCGAACACCAGTGTCAATCCGGCGGCCAACAGGAAGAGCAGCAGCCCGAACTGCAGCCCATTCAGGAATTGTTCGACGACGAGAAGCATGCCCTCACTTCACGTTCAACAAATATGGCGGCAGAACCCGTATGGCGCTGCCGCCAATCCAGCCGGCCGATCTTAGGCCGCCGATGCTTTAAGCTTCAAGCAAATTCCAGGCCGTTTTCCTTCGGCCTATTTCATCGGGCACTTGTCGTGGAAGCGATCCTGGTCGTCCTTGACGATGGTGGTGACCGTCTTCAGCGAGAGCTGGCCGTTGGCCTCCTTGACCACGTCCTGAAGATAGAAATTCTGGATCGGGACGTGGTTGTTGCCATATTTGAAGGAGCCGCGGAGCGACTTGAAGTCGGCCTTCTCCATCTCCGCCTTCATCGCATCCTTCTGCGACGTGTCGCCCTTGACCGCAACCACCGCGCTGTTGATCAGCTGCGCCGCATCATAGGCCTGGGCGCCATAATAGGTCGGGCGCAGTCCAGTATATTTCTTGCGGTAGTCCTCAACGAATTTCTTGTTCTGTTCGTTCGGCAGATCGTTGACCCATTCCTGGGCGCCGGGCACGCCGATCGCGTTGTCCTTCTGCAAGGGCAGCGACAGCTCGTCGATGGTGAAGGCGGTATAGAGCGGCATCTTCTCCTTCAATCCGGCCTGCGCGTACTGATTGAGGAACTGCACGCCCGCCGCGCCCGGATAGAATACGAAGATCGCTTCGGCGTTGGAGTTGCGCGCCTTGGACAGCTCGGCGGAGAAATCGAGCTGGCTCGGCCACACCGTATATTCCTCGCCGACCACCTGCCCCTTGAAGGTGCTCTTCACGCCGGCCAGCATGTCCTTGCCGGCGGCGTAGTTCGGGCCGATCAGGAAGACCGACTTCACGCCCTTCTGGTTCATATAGAGGCCCATCGCTGCGGGCGTCTGGTCATTCTGCCAGGAGGTTGAGAACACGTAAGGCGAACACAATTCGCCGGCCAGCTGCGATGGCCCGGCATTGGCCGAGATCAGGAAGGTCTTCGAGTCCACAGCTGTCTTCAGCGAGGCCAGCAGCACGTTCGACCAGATATAGCCGACGATGAAATCGACCTTATCGGACTGCACCAGCTTCTCGGTCTTCTGCTTGCCGATATCAGGCTTCTGCTGGTCGTCCTCATAGATCACCTCGACCGGCTTGCCGGCCATCTTGCGGCCGAGATGATCGAGCGCGAGCTCGAACGAGTTGCGCATGTCGTTACCGATCACGGCGGTCGGACCGCTGAATGTGGAAACGAAGCCAATCTTGATGCTGTCGGCCGCAAGCGCGGATTGCGCCAGGCACAACGCCGCTGCGCCGGCCAGCCAGACTGTTGCTTTCATGTTCCCTCCCCCTGCTGCTCTTGTCTTTATTCTCTATGTACCATCGGCCGAATCTAGCACCGGCCAATGACGTGCCGGCGGCGTTTCGCCGCAGCGCGCCTCCGGGCTTCTCAGGCTTCATGCACCATAGTTCGCCAAAATGCCCGATGGCAAGAACTATACTGCCGGCGGGACAATGATGGTGAAAGCCGAAGGCCGACCGCATCACATACGGCCGGCCTCTCGCTTGCCACCTCAGATGGCCGCACTCACTTCACCAGCGAACAACCGCCGTCGGCGAGCGGCCGGAACGCCTGGTCGGCGGGAATGGTCGCAACCAGGCGATAGTAGTCGTAAGGGTATTTCGACTCCTCCGGCTGCTTCACTTCGAACAGATACATTGGATGGATCACGCGGCCGTCCTGCCGGATGGTGACCTCGCCGAACAGCTTGTCTTTGCCTTTGAACGTCTTCATCTGCGGCACGGCATCCTTGGCATCGTCGCTGCCGGTCGCCGCAACGGCATTCAGATAGGCCAGGGTCGAGGCGTAGACGCCGGCCTGGTTACCGCTCGGCATCTTGCCGTTCATGCCCGGACGGGCGGCAAAACGCTTTGCGAACGCACGCGTATCGTCGTCCATGTCCCAATAGAACGCCTCCAGGAGTTGCAACCCCTGCGCGGCCTTCAGCCCCATGCCGTGGATATCGTTGATGAAGAGCAGGAAGGCGACCAGCGACTGGCCACCCTGCTGGATGCCGAACTCCGCGGCCTGCTTCACCACGTTGATGGTATCGCCGCCGGCATTGGCGAGCCCGATCACCTTGGCTCTCGAGCTCTGCGCCTGCAGCAGGAACGAGGCGAAATCGGAGGTCCCGAGCGGATGCTTGGCAGAGCCCAGCACCTTGCCGCCATGCTTGTCGATGTAGTTGGTGGCCTCGGCCTCGATGCCCTGGCCCAGCGCATAGTTCACGGTGATGAAGTACCAATCCTTGCCGCCGCGCCCCATCATCGCGGCTGCCGTGGTGTTGCCGGTGGCCCAGGCATCGTTGACCCATTGGATCGTATTCGGCGAGCAGGCCTTGCCAGCGAGATCCGAGCTGGCCGTCGACGAAGCCAGAAAGGTCATCCGGCTGTTGCGCAGCAGCTCATTGACCGTCAGGCCCACGGCCGAATTCGGGACATCGACCACGGCGTCGACCTTGTCGACATCGAGCCATTTGCGCACGATCGCCGAGCCGACATCGGCCTTGTTCTGATGGTCGGCATAGACGATCTCGACCTTGATGCCCTTGCCGCCGCCGTTGAAATCTTCCGCTGCCATGCGCGCGGCCTCGACCGAGCCCATGCCATTGGTGTCCTGGAAAATGCCGGAGATATCGTTCAACACCCCGATGCGGACGACATTGTCAGAGATTTCCGCGCGAGCCGGCGCACAGGCCAAGCCCAGCACGGCAAGTGCGAGCGCGTAGTTCAACTGCTTCATATATCCCTCCCCCGTTTTGATTTGCTTGTTGTTGCGGCCGGGCTCTGCGCCCCGGCCGATCGAACGTCAGCTCTGCCGTTCCGGCAGGCGCAGCACGAGCCCCTCCAGCGCGGGCGACACCTTGATCTGGCACGCCAGGCGGCTATTCGGCAGCCGTTCCGATGCAGTGCCGTCGAGCAGCGCATCCTCGTCGTCGCTCACCGCATCAAGCTTCGGAAGCCAGGCGTCATCGACGTACACATGGCAGGTCGCACACACGGCGTTGCCGCCGCACTCGGCAACGATGCCGTCGACGCCATGGGTCAGCGCCGCCAGCATGATGCTGGCGCCGTCCTCGGCATCGACTTGCTCGCTGCGATTGTCCGGATGAATGAAGGTGATCCTCGTCATGGTCTCGCTCAGGCTGGAGTGATGCTCACCGGCAGGCTTTCCAGCCCACGCAGTGTGTTGTTGTAGCGGCGCTTCACCGCACCATCGATGGAGATCGAATCCACCTTGTGCGCGAGCGCCGTCAGCACCGCCTCTCCTTCGAGTCGGGCCACGAGCTGGCCGACGCACATATGGATGCCCGCACCGAATCCGACATGGCCGGACACCTTGCGCGTGATGTCATATCTGTCGGGCTGCTCCCAGCGCCGCGGATCGCGGTTGGCCGAGCCCAGGAACATCAGCACCTTCTCGCCTTCGCCGATGCTGGCGCCGGCGATCTCGACCTCGCGGGTGGTGGTGCGGAAGAAAGTCTGCACCGGGCTTTCGAAACGCACGGCTTCCTCGAATGCATTTCGGGCCAGCGACGGATCCTGGCGCAGCCGTCGCCATTCCTCCGGGAAACGGGCCAGGCAGTAGACCGCCGCGCCGATGCCATACACCGTCGTGTCCAGTCCGGCCGACAGCAACGAGCGCACCAGAAGCGGCGCTTCCGCCGGCGTAATGTCACCGCTATCGGCGAAGGCGTGGATGCAGGCGCCGAAGCCGCCCGGCGCAAGATTGTCGCGCTGGCACTGCGCGGTGACATAAGTTTGATGCGGTGCCGAGCGCTCGATCGCCTGCTGCCGGAGCTCGTTGGGCGGACCGAACGCATTGAATACCAGACTCGCATAGGGGATCAGATGCTCGCGGCCATCGGGCTTGAGGCCCAGCGCATCCGGAAACACCGACAGCGGATAGGCTTCGGCGAGATCAGTGACGGCATCGAAGCGCCGACGTGCCAGCAGCTCGTCAATCTTGGCTTCGGCCGCCGCCAAGAAGCCGTCGCGCAGGCGCTTCATCACCGCGGGCGACAGCACCCTGCTCAACACCGCCCGGGTACGCGTATGGGCCGGCGGATCGGCTTCCAGAATGAGACTCGGCGGCCGCCACGGCTTCTCCTTGGCAAAATCGCTCAACCCCACGCCGCGGCTGGAGCAGAAGGTTTGGGGATCATTCAGCACCTCATAGACCTCGGCATAGCGGGCAACGCCATAGACATTCCAGCGATCGAGATAAACGACGGGTCCGGCCTGGCGCATTTGGTCATGCGCCGGATAAGGATCATCAAAAAAGGCGATCGAGAACGGATCGATGTCGAGGTGGGGAATATCGGCTGGTGGCACGGCGGGGCGAGCGGCCGGCGCGGAGACATCCGTCTGGTTCATGCAGTCCTCCCGAAGTTTGGCCTTGTCATGCGGCTTTTGCTGTCTCTATGACTGAAATGGACGAGCGGTGATGGAGATCATGAGCGACCAAGCCCGCAAATCGCGTGCAACAAAGCCGCAGATGGAGACGACGGGCGGCCAGCCCCCTGGCCATGACCTCACGCTTGATCTCGACCGCTACGTGCCCGCCTTCATCACCTTCATCGCCAACAAACTGTCGAACAGCGCGACCGCGTTCTATCAGCGCAATTTCGGCGTCAACGTCACGGAATGGCGCATCATGTCGCTGCTGGCGATCGAGCCCGGCATTCCGGCCTCGCGCATCTGCAGCGTGATCGGCTTTGACAAGGGACCGGTCAGCCGCACGCTTGCAGCGATGAAAAAGCGCGGGCTGATCGCCATCCGCTCCGATCCTGTCGATGGCCGCAGCCACTCGATCTCGCTGACCGCCAAAGGACGAGCCACCCACGACAAAGTCATCGTGGCAGCGTTGGAGCGCGAACGTCGGCTGCTGTCCTGCCTCGACAGGCAAGAGCAGGAAACGCTGATCCGGCTGCTCCGCACCATCCACGACAATCTCGACGCGGTCACGGAAGCGGCCAACTCCTAGGAGGTCCATCGCCGCGCGGCTCACCGGGCGATCGCGCTGCGCTCCAGCACGACGTCCGTCGGCGACTTCGCCCGCGTTGGCCGAACCCTGCATCTCGCTTCCATCCCTCTGCAGGCGCGCATTGGTCGCACGCCCCTGCTGTTCTCAACAGCATATCCAGAATATAGTTGCCTTGGCAACCACAAATTCGCGCTATCGCACCGCAACGGCCGCGCCAGCGGCGCGAATGGGATTGGCACGGTGTTGCCCGCATTGCGCCTCATACCAACGCGATAGATTCCTGCTATCGTACGATAGCGCCGACGGGCTTGAAGCAGCCGCACGGACATGTACTTAAAGCTGGGAGCGCATCAGCGATGAACAGCCTCATGACGACCGAACCGCGCAACCTTCATCATGTCGTCATTGTCGGGGCCGGCTTCGGCGGCCTGGAAACGACCTATCGCCTGGCCGGCGCGCCCGTGCGCATCACGCTGATCGATCGTCGCAACCATCACCTGTTTCAGCCGCTGCTCTATCAGGTCGCGACGGCTTCGCTCTCGACATCCGAGATCGCCTGGCCGATCCGCTATCTGGTGCGCCACCGCCCTGAAGTCACCACCTTGTTCGCAACGGTCACCGGCATCGATGCCACGAATCGCCGAGTGCTGCTGGAGGACGGCACGGAGGTGGCTTATGACAGCCTGGTGCTCGCCACCGGCGCGCGCCACGCCTATTTCGGTCACGACGAGTGGGAGCCGTTCGCGCCGGGCCTGAAGACGCTCGAAGACGCCACCACCCTGCGGCGGCGCATCCTGGTCGCATTCGAGCGCGCGGAGCGCGAGACCGATGCCGCCAAACGCGCGGCCTTGATGACCTTCGTCATCATCGGCGCCGGTCCTACCGGCGTGGAGCTCGCCGGCACTATCGCCGATATGGCGCGCGCCACGCTGCCGCCGGACTTCCGCAACATCGATACGCAAAAAGCGCGGGTGGTGCTGATCGAAGCCGGCCCGCGCGTGCTGGCAGGCTTTCCCGACGATCTCTCGGCCTATGCGCTCAAATCGCTCGAAAGCATCGGCGTTGACGTGGTGCTCGGACAGCCGGTGACCGACTGTAATGCGGACGGCGTGGTCTATGGCGGCAAGCAATTGGAGGCCAAGACCATCATCTGGGCCGCCGGCGTGCGCGCCTCACGCGCGGCCGAATGGCTGGGCGCACCGGCCGATCGCGCCGGCCGGCTGCAGGTCGCCCCCGACCTAACCGTGCCCGGTCATCCCGAGATCTTCGCCATCGGCGATACCGTCACCATCCCCGCCTGGAATGGGCAGCCGGTACCGGGCATCGCGCCGGCGGCCAAGCAGGAGGGCCGCTATGTGGCCGAAGTCATCAAGGCGCGGCTCCAAGGCCGCAGCTTGCCGCCATTCCGCTACAGCCATTCCGGCAGCCTGGCCCAGATCGGCAAGCGGCTTGCGGTGATCGATTTCGGCTGGATCAAACTGCGCGGCGCCATCGCCTGGTGGATCTGGGGCATCGCGCACATCTATTTCCTGATCGGGTTGCGCAACCGGCTCGCGGTGGCGCTCAGCTGGCTCTGGATCCACGCCCGTGACCAGCGCGCGGCGCGCCTGATCACGCAAGGATCCAGCAAGGTGATGGACTAGTATCTGCTCATAAATTGAGCAATTTGGCAGACAAGGATCTGTATCCGGCCCCGGCAGCCGCCCCCAACTGCCAACCAAACGATTGAAATCAAAACAATAAGCATCGATGCAGCCGATTTGCGCCGATGTACACAATGGCACGTGCCTTGCTACAGTCGGAGGACATCTGGACTGTGGGAGCGCACGCGAATGCAACGGCTGACGTCAGGTATCTCCAACGATCGGGGCCGTTCGTGATCGAGACCGTTGCCGAGATCGTCGCCGCGCATCGGCAGGAGCTGACGTCACCTGCAGCTACGGTGGCACGCAGCTTCGCGCGCATCCGTGCCCATGGCGATCCCGCCATATTCATCAGCCTGCGTGACGAGCAGGAGGCCATCGCCGAGGCCGAGCGCCTCGGCGACAAGGATGCGGCAAGCCTGCCGCTCTATGGCGTGCCGGTCGCGGTGAAAGACAATATCGACGTCGCGGGCATGCCGACCACTGCCGGCTGCCCAGCCTTCGCCTACACGCCGGCGCGCGATGCGACCGCGGTGGCACGGTTGCGCGCCGCCGGAGCCATCATCATCGGCAAAACCAATCTCGATCAGTTCGCGACCGGCCTGGTCGGCGTCCGCTCGCCTTACGGCATTCCCAAGAATGCCGTGCGCAGTGACCTCGTGCCGGGGGGATCGAGCTCGGGCTCGGCGGTTGCGGTGGCGGCGGGACTGGTGCCGCTCTCGCTCGGCACCGACACCGCCGGCTCGGGCCGCGTGCCGGCGATGCTCAACAACATCGTCGGCCTCAAGCCGAGCCTCGGCATGATCTCGACGACAGGACTGGTGCCGGCCTGCCGCACGCTCGACTGCATCTCGCTGTTCTCGCTGACCGTGGATGACGCCGCGACTGCGCTCGGCGTCATGGCAGCCCCCGATCCGCTCGATCCGTTCTCGCGCGACCGGCCGCTGCAGGCGCTCGCGCCCTTCCCGTCCGGCGTGCGGCTCGGCGTGCCGCGTGCAGGGCAACTGATCTTCTTCGGCGACAAGGCCGCAGAAGCCGCCTATGGCGAGGCGACTGCGCGGTTCGCCAAACTTGGCGCCGACCTGGTCGAATTCGATCTCGAGCCGTTTTATGAGACGGCGCGGCTGCTCTATGAAGGGCCGTGGGTCGCCGAGCGCTATCTCGTGATCCGCGATCTCCTGGCGTCGGATCCGGATGCAATCCATCCGGTCACACGTGAGATCACCATCGCCGGTGCACGCCCGAGTGCCGCCGATACCTTCGCTGCGCTGTATCGACTGCAGACATTGCGCAAGGTGGCCGCACGCACCTTTGCCGAGATCGACGCGATGGTGTTGCCGACCGCTCCGACCACCTACACCACGGCCGAAGTGCTGGCCAATCCGGTCGAGCTCAACAGCCGGCTCGGCACTTACACCAACTTCGTCAACCTGCTCGACCTCTGCGGATTGGCGCTGCCCGCGGCGATGCGCAACGACGGCATTCCATTCGGCGTCACCCTGCTCGCGCCAGCCGGTCACGACGCAAAGCTCGCGAGCATCGGCCGCGCCTTCCATGCCGATACCAGGCTTCCGGCCGGAGCCAATGCCGTGCCACTGCCGCCGCTCGCACCGCTGTCATCGGCGCCGCTTGGCGACGAAATCACGATCGCCGTGGTCGGCGCCCACCTGTCGGGAATGGCGCTGAACAACGAGTTGACCTCGCTCGGCGGGCGCCTGCTGGAAACGACCAAGACCGCGCCGGACTATCGGCTCTATGCGCTTGCGACCATCCCGCCCAAGCCCGGCATGCTGCGCATCGAACCCGGCGAGGGCGTGTCGGTCGACGTCGAACTGTGGGCGCTGTCGGCGGCGAGCTTCGGCCGGTTCGTCGCAGCCGTGCCGGAGCCGCTGTCGATCGGCACGATCCGCCTCGCCGACCAGCGCAATGTCAAAGGCTTCATTGTCGAGTCCGCCGCGACCCACGGCGCCCGCGACATCTCCTCTTTCGGCGGCTGGCGGGCGTATCTGGCGCAGAGCGCGGCATAGACATCAGCGCGGCGTGAACTGATTGAGATCGGCGATGCCGATCTGCTGCTCGAGCGAAGCGACGCGCTGCACCATCATTTCAAAGCCGTCGCCGCCGAACATCTGCTGTTCCTTCTTCTCGAAATCCTCCGCCATCGCGTCATATTCATGCGGCGAGACGATCTTGCGCAGCAGCGGAAACAGATCGGTGTCCTCGCGCGCCGCGTGCGGCCGATACATGGCGATGAAGGCATGAATGCCGTCGACGACCTGACGCCGGTCGTCGCCCGCCTTCCGGCTCCCTGACGCCGCCTGCAAAATCTTCGCAGTCACCCGCCGGCCGGCCTCGTGTTGCGCCAACAGCGTATCGACGAGCGGGACGAGCTTGCGGGCCTGCTTGAATCGCGGAAAGACGGCCTGCTCTTCCGAGTGCTCATGATAGTTCTCGATGAAGTCGCGGACGATTCCCGCCGCATTGGTGATCACGGCCGGATCGAAATCCTCATTGGCCGAGAACTTGCGCACCGCCGCCTCATAGATGAGCAGCACGCGGTCGAGCACGCCATGCTCGCGCATCAGGTCCTCCGGCGGCGTGACCTCCGGCTCTTTTTCGCTCTTTGCCTCTTTGGCGGTAAAGGCGGCCACGGGCGAGAGCACAAGACCACCTGCGACGGCTGCGGTCGAGGCGGCCTTCAGGAAACGCCGCTTGTCGATTTCGGCGACGAGATCAGTTGGCGTGAGCAGGACCATGTTACGTCCCATCAGGCCGATTTGCGCCAGGCCGACTCGTTCTTCTTGCCGTAATCGTCGAAGGCCTTGATCAGGCCATTCAGCACTTCCGCCGAGGTCTCGAACATCGCCTTGAGCTGCGGCTCGTCGACCTTGCCGATATCCTCGCGCAGATGCGTCACCGTCTCTTGCAGGCGCTGCTTCATCCGCTGGGTGTGGTGACGAGGATCCTTCTCCGAAGCTGTAGCCATGGACACGTCTCCTCTGATCAGGACTGAACAGAGAAAACGACCGCCCGCGATGGAGGTTCCTCGCTGCTCACATCAGGATGCAAAGACTAGACGGAGACCGCGTAGATTTCGTATTCGCCGCGGACGAGCTCGATATGCGCGCGCATGGCGTTCGCCGCACCGGCCTTGTCGCCGCGCAGGATCCCGACCACCACGCGGTCGTGCTCGGCATGCGATTTCGCCAGCCGTCCGAGATTGCGGAACTGGGCGCGCCGGAACGGCTGCACCCGCACCCGCGTCGCCAAGGTGATCTCGGCGATATAGGCATTGTGCGCGCCGGCATAGATCGCGCTGTGGAACCGCTCGTTCACCTCGTGGAATCGCTCGGGATTCCCGGCGTGACTGAGCGTCCGCAACTCGTCGTGAATGAGCTCCAGCCGCTGCCGCTCCACCGGGGTCATGCGCTGCGCCGCAAGACCGGCGCAGAGACCTTCCAGCTCGGCCATCGCCTCGAACATCCCGCTCAGGCGTTCGACGCCCGGCCGCGCCACCACCGCGCCGCGATGGGCGCGGGCCTCCACCAGGCCGGAGGCTGCGAGCTGACGCAGCGCTTCCCGCACCGGCGTGCGCGACACGTTGAAGCGCTTGGCAATCTCGGTCTCGTCGAGAGGCGCACCGGGCGCGAGCACCCCGCGCACGATCTCGTCGGCGAGCTGCAGCCGCAGCTCTTCGGCGCGGGTGATCTTGACAACGCTTGGGAGGGCGCGATCGACGCGCTGGAGCTCCGGCTCCCGGATCAACCGCTGGCGCGACCGAGTCGATACATCGTCGAGGCTCATGCCGGGGCGCCCTTCGGTTCGTCGATGATGCTGACATGGGCCGCGACGATTCTCCACCCTTCCGGAAAACGGATCCAGGTCTGCATCTGGCGGCCAACGCGGCCGGGTGCGCTGTCGCGGTAGAACAAGGTCGAAGCGACCGCGCTGTCGCGGCCATAGGTGGAGATCACGGTGCCTGCTGTTCGGCGCATCAGGCCGGCCGGCGAGCGGGCGGCGCGAAAGCTCGAGATCTCGTCATAGCCATACAGGTTTTCCGTAATGCCGTAGCGCAGGGTGCGCGGATCGTTGCGGAACAGTTCGTCGAGCACGGCGACATCGTTCGTCACCAGCGCCTGTTCATAACGCTGGAACTGCGCGGTGACCTCCGCAACGACATCGGGCAGATCGACTTCCATAAACTAGAACCCTTTCGGTGCCGGCGCGGCGGCAACGCCCATCTCTTGCAAGGCGTAGGCCACCCGAAGCGCGATGTCTTCGCGCCAAGGCGCGGCAATCAGCTGCACCCCGATCGGCAGAGGCGATAGCGGAACCGGGACGGCAACGACGGGCAGACCGATAAAGGAGATCGGCTGGGTGTGGATGCCGATATTGGCCCGCACCGGCAGCTCGACGCCGTCGAGCACGAAGGTCGCTTGCCCGAGCTTTGGGGCAACACATGGCGTCGCCGGCGCGATCAGCAGATCGACGCTCCTGAACAGTTCCAGCACTTGCGCGCGATACCAGCGCCGGAATTTCTGGGCGCGATCGACCAGCGGCGCCGGAATCATCGCGCCCGCGATCAGCCGATCGCGTACGGCCGGATCGAAATCGAGCGGCCGCGATCGCAAACGATCGAGATGCAGCGATGCGCCTTCCGTGGTGGATATGACATAAGCCGCGGCGCGGGCGCGCGCAGCCTCCGGCACCTCGATCACCTCGGTCGCGTTCAAAGCCCTGGCGACGCGGGCCACGGCTTCCACCGCCTCCGTAAAGAGGTGCTTCTGGAAATGCCCGCCAGCCATCGCGACGCGCAGGCCTCCGGTGCCCCGCCGAAGCAGAGGCGTTGCCGGCTCCGGCGCGCGCGTCGTGCAGGCGGCGTCATCGGGATCCGGACCTTGCATGGCGTCATAAGCAAGCGCGAGGTCTTCGACCGACCGCGCAAACGGGCCGAGATGATCGAGGCTCGCGACGAAAGGAAAGGAGCGGGCGCGCGACAGCCGCCCATAGGTCGGCTTCAGGCCGAAGATGCCACAGAACGAGGATGGCACCCGGATCGAGCCATTGGTATCGGAGCCGAGCGCGATCGGCACCAGCCGGCCACCGACTGCACTGCCCGAACCGCCCGAGGAACCGCCGCTCATGCGCGTCACATCATGCGGATTGCGCGATGGTCCGTCATGGATGTTCTCGCCGGTGAAATCGTAGGCGTATTCGCCCATGTTGAGCGCGCCGACCAGCACCGCTCCGGCCGCTTCCATCCGCGCGATCAAGGTCGCATCGCGCGCGGCCGGCGCGCGGTCGCGATTGATCTTGGAGCCGGCGCGCGTCGGCAGCCCCTCGACATCGAACAGATTCTTCACGGCGAACGGCACACCCGCGAGCGGGCCCACGCTCTGCCCTCCCGCAATCGCGGCATCGACCGCCCGCGCCTGTTCGCGCGCACGATCCGCCGTCACGTCGGTGAATGCATTCAGCACGCCGTTATGCTGGGCGATCCGCGCCAGTGCGGCCTCGGTCGCCTCGAGGGCGGACAGTTTGCGTGCGGCCACCGCGGCAGCGATGGCGGCCGCGTTCATATCGGAGGAATCAAGCGGTGAAGACACTGGCGGGCTCTGTTTCATCGGGCAGTTGATAGTCGTCGACCAGCCGCGCCATCTTCAGCGAGACCTCGAGATTGGCACGAATCGCCGGGCGCCACGCGTCCTCGATCGGCAGGCCCAGCGCGTGCCCGACCGCGTCGATATAATCGTCCAATGGCTCAGCCATGGGCTTTCCCTCTCAATGACCCGGAAGCGGCGGGTGCGGAATCGCCGTCAGCAGTTCGCGCGTATAGGCATCCTGCGGATCGCCCAGCACGCGCTCCGCCGATCCTTCCTCGACGATCCGTCCCGATCGCATCACGATGACACGATCGCACAACAGCCGCACCACATTCAAATCATGGGAGACAAACAGGTAGCTCATACCCATCCGCTGCTTGAGCTCTTGCAGCAGGTTCAGGACGACCGCCTGCACCGAGACGTCGAGTGCAGCGGTCGGCTCGTCCAGGATCACGAGCTTGGGATGCAGCGCGATCGCGCGTGCGATGCCGACGCGCGCCTTCTGCCCGCCGGATAATTGATGCGGGAAGCGGTCGAGCAGGTCGATCGGCAGGCCGACCAGCGTCGCGAGCTCTTCGCAGCGCGCCCGCACCGCATCGCGCCCCTTGATCATGCCGAGCTGCAGGATCGGATCGGCAATGGCGCGTGCCGCGGTGAAGCGCGGATTAAGGCTGTCAGTCGGATCCTGGAACACCATCTGGATGCGACTGCGCAGCGGCAGCCGCGCGAAGGCCTGCGGCGAGATCTCGCCGATCTCCTCGCCGTCGAACGCGATGCGACCGGAGGTCTGGTCCAACAGCCGCATCACCATCATCGACGTGGTCGACTTGCCGCAACCGGATTCGCCGACCAGGCCGACGCTTTCGCCATGGCCGATCGTAAAGCCGATGCCATCAACAGCGCGAAACACCTCAGGCTCGACCTGCGGCCGGCGCGCAAACAGCTTTGATAGCGTCGCGGTCGCACCCTGACGCGGATAGTCCTTGACGAGTTTGTCGACCAGCAAGAGCGGCCTCTTCTCCCTCTCCCCGCTTGCGGGGAGAGGGTCAGGGTGAGGGGCTCTCTCGGGCAGGACGACTCGCGGTGGGTCCCCCTCACCCGGATCGCTGCGTGATCCGACTTCCCCCCGCACGCGGGGAGAGGTGACGAGAACATCATCCTCCGGCAACAAATCCTGCAGCGAGACGCCCAGCCGCGGCGTCGCCCGCATCAGCTTGCGCGTATAGGGATGTTGCGGACGCGCAAAGATCTCGGCAGCGCTGGCCGTCTCGACCACATGGCCCTTCTCCATCACCACCACGCGGTCGCAATAGGCGGCGGCAAGCCCAAGATCATGCGTGATCAGGATCGTCGACATGCCGCGGCTCTTCGTCAGCTCGACGACCAGATCCATCACCGCCTTCTGGGTCGTGACGTCGAGGCCGGTCGTCGGCTCGTCCGCGATCAGGAGCTGCGGATTGCAGGCCAGCGCCAGCGCGATCACGACGCGCTGGCACATGCCGCCTGACAGTTCGAACGGATAGGCGTGGTAGCGCTCGCGCGGCCGCGCGATCTTGACCTGCTCCAGCGCCGCGATCGCCTTCTCAGCCCGCTCGTTCGCAGCGGCCTGCACATGCTGCTTCAGCACATCCTCGATCTGCAGGCCGACCTTGCGGATCGGATTGAGCGCGGCGCGCGGGTTCTGGAAGATCATCGAGATCTCGCGCCCGCGCAGATCGCGCATTTCGGCCTCGCCGGCGGCCTTGACGTCGATGCCGGAGAACACCACCGAGCCCTGGGCGATGCGCCCCGCACGATCCAGGATACGCATCACAGCATAGGACGTGACCGACTTGCCCGACCCGGACTCGCCGACGATCGCAACGGTCTCACCCTTGGCGACGGAGATGTCGACATGCTGCACCGCCTTGACGATGCCGCGACGCGTGGAGAATTCGACGGTGAGATCGCGGACATCGAGCAGCGGCTGCGCGGTCATCGAAAAGCTCCTTTACGTCCGCCGCTGCGGATCGACGATATCGCGCAAGCCATCACCGAGCAGGTTGAAGCAGAACACGGCGATCATCAGCGCTAGTCCCGGAAACAGCGCGATCCACCATTCGCCGGAGACCATGAAGGACGCCCCTTCGGCGACCATGATGCCCCACTCCGCCGTCGGCGGCCGCACGCCGAGTCCGATGAAGGAGAGGCCGGCGGCGTTGAGGATGGCGTAGCCCATGGTCAGCGACATCTGCACGATCATGATCGGCATGATGTTGGGCAGGATGTGGCCGAGCAGGATCCGAGCTTCGCTGTTGCCGGACAGCCGCGCCGCCTGCACGAAACCGGCATTGCGGCGGACATTGGCTTCGGCCCGCGCCACGCGGGCATAGAGCGGAAAATTCACGATGGCCGTGGCGATGATGATGTTCTGCACGGTGTTGCCGAGTGCGGCGACGATGCCCATCGCCAGCACGAACAGCGGAAAGGCCATGATGGTGTCGGCAATGCGGCCGACGATGCGGTCGGTCCAACCGCCGAAGAAGCCCGCGGCGACGCCGGCGAGGCCGCCCATGGCGAACACCAGCGCCACCGACGCAACCGCGATGAATGTATCGAGGCGGGTGGCGACCACGACACGGCTGAAGATGTCGCGCCCGAGCTGATCGGTGCCGAACCAATGCGCCGCTGACGGCGGCTTCAACGCGGCCGCGGTGTCGCTGGCGAGCGGATCATAGGGTACCATCCACGGTCCCAGCAGCGCGGAGAGCAGGATCAGAACGAGCAGCGCGAAGGCGAAGGCCGTGACCTTGTTCTCACCGAGCACATAGCGGGCATGCTCAACGAGAGCGATCAGGCCGGAGCCTCGCGATGACGTGACGGGTTCTACCGCAGGCGCGACAGTGCTCATCCTTCCAGCCTCACGCGGGGATCGATGACGCCATAGAGAATGTCGATGATGAGGTTCAGCGCGACATACATGACGGCCATGGTCAGCACGAAGCCCTGCACCGGCGCGAAATCGGAGGCGATCAGCGCCTCGACCGCGTAGGAGCCGATGCCGGGCCATGCGAACACCTTCTCGACCAGCACGTTGGCGCCGAGCAGGAAGGAGAACACCATCGACAGCGTCGTGATCACCGGCAGCATGGCGTTCCGAAAGGCGTAAGTTATGGTCACGGTCGACGGGGAGAGGCCGGAAGCGCGCGCGGTGCGGACGAATTCGGATGCCAGCACGGACAGCATCGAGGCCCGGGTCATGCGCGCGATCGGCGCCAGCGAGAAGATGGCAAGCGTGGCCGCCGGCAAGATCAGCTGGCTGAACGCCGAGCGGAACGCCTCGAAGGCGCCCGCAAGCAGCGTGTCAATCAGGTAGAAGCCGGTCACCGTTGGCGGCGCACTGGTGAACACATCAAGCCGGCCCAGCGGCGCCGGCGACCAGCCGAGCCGGAAATAGAACACATAGACCAGAACGAGTCCGGTGAAGAACACCGGCAGCGACACGCCGGCCGTGGTGACGATGCGGCAGAGATGATCGATCCACGAGCCCGGCCGCGTCGCGGCGAGCACACCGAGCGGCAGCGCGATCAGGATCGAGATGAACAGGCCGAGCAGCGTGAGCTCGGCGGAGGCCGGCAAGCGGTTGCGGATCTCGGTCGCGACCGGCTGGCCCGTGGTCAGCGAGTTGCCGAGGTCGCCATGCGCGAGGTCGGCGGTATAACGAAAGAACTGCTCGACCAGCGGCTTGTCGAAGCCGAGCTTCTTACGGATCTGCTCGACTGCTTCCTTGGTCGCGGCAGGACCGGCGAAATAGGCGGCGGGATCGCCCGGCAAGGCGCGCGTCAGCAGGAAGGTGACGACGACGACGCCGATCAGCGAGGGGATCGCAAACGCGAGGCGCTTGGCGATGAGCGTCAGCATGCGAGCAGCCTTGCCAATGGTGCGGTCGGTGGTGAAGCCACCCGCGGTCGGCTCCCTCCCCCCTTGTGGGGGAGGGCTGGGGTGGAGGGTGAGCCGCGACGGCGGTGCGTGTGGCTACCCCCCTCCCTGCCCCGCCCCCACAAGGGGGAAGGGAATGAGAGAACCCGACTCTGAGCCTCAAGGCAGCTCACATCACTCACCCCTTCACCAGGGCGCGATAGTCGAGCCGGCGGTGGAACCAATACTGATAACCAGACACGTTCTTCTGCATCGCGACGTTGACATAGGGCTGATAGAGCGGGATGCGCGGAATGTCGGCGAAGGCGAGATTGACAAAGCCTTTCACGTCGGCATCGTATTTGATCTTGTCGCCGATCGCGGCAGCATCGCGGGCGCCGTCAATGAACTTGTCCATGACGGGCGACTTGTAGCTCATCGTGTTGAACACGGAATTGTTGCCGTGATAGCACCAATAGAAGAAGTATTCGGGGTAATCGAGCCAGCCCGAGAAGATATTGGTGAAAAGCGGCATCTCCTTCTTGTTCAATTCGGTGCGCCAATTGGCACCGGGCACCTTGTTGATCGTGGTCTTGATGCCGAGCTGAGCAAGGCTCTCCTGCACCAGCACACAGAGCGGCTCATTGACCTGGGCAAAGTTGAGATCGAACGACAGCGTGGTCTCGAAGCCGTTGGCATATCCAGCCTCCGCGAGCAGCGCCTTGGCCTTTTCCATGTCGGTGACGTATTTGGTGGCCTGCGGCCAGGCGACCTCGGTCGGCTTGTCGGCTGCCGCGCCGAACATCGGATTGGCGAGACCGAACATCACGGCGTCCATGATCTTCTGATACGGCATCGCATAGGCGAGCGCCTGCCGCACCTTCGGATTGTCGAACGGCGGCTTGGTCACGTTCATGCCGATATATTGGATGCCGTTGGAGATCGGCAGCGACACCACGTTGAGCTTGCCGTTCGCCTTCATCTCCTGGAAGTCCTTGTTGGGCAGCTCATAGGAGATGTCCGCGTCGCCGCGTTCCAGCAGCGCGCGGCGGTTGCCCGCCTGCGGCACCATGCGCCAGATCACGCGCTTGATCTTCGGCAGCGGCCCTGAGGCCCATTCGTCGTTCCGCTCCATGACGACTTCGGTGCCCGCAGTCCATTTGGTCACCTTGTAGGCGCCGGAGCCTGCAGTCTGCTGCTTGGTGAATTCGAGGCCCCAGGGGTCCTTTTCGGAGGCGTTCTTCTTCACGAGCTCCGAATTGACGATGCAGGGCACGATCACGGCGAGATCGGGAATCGTCAGCCGATCCTTCTTGAGGAAATCGATGCGCACCGTGTGGTCGTCGACGACGACAAACTGCTCCGGCTTGGTCAGCGAGCCCGCGCTCATCTGGAAGGTCGGAAAGCCGCCAACGCTCACCGCCCGGTCGAGCGACCATTTGACGTCCTTGGCCGTCACCGGTGCGCCGTCGTGAAACTTGGCATTCTTGCGCAGCTTGAACGTCACCGACATGTCGCCGAGGTTCATGTCCTCCGCGAGCTCGGGCTTGAACTTGTCGCGGTCGTAGTAAGGCACACCGCCCGGACCGCTTTTCATCTCGTGGCTGATCAGTCGGTCGTAGCAATTCCATGACACCTCATAGCCTGGGACGTTGGTCCCGACTCCGTGGATGTCGAGATTGTTCGGCCCGCCCTCGGACACGATCAGAAGCGTCTCGGACCGGGCATCGGCCTTCGCCGATGAGATCACACTGGGTGCAACGGGCAGCACCGCCCCTGCGGCCAGTCCGGAAACCGATTTCAAGAAATCGCGACGCTTCATGCAAATGCTCCGTCAGAAACGAGTCTTGAGGGAACGTTCGCAAGCTTCGTGCCAGCGGCGCTCACCGGCACAACCATTTGGAATTATTAGATAATGGGCGAATTGTCGCAGCCGTCGAGTCGGCGATTGCATACAATCATGCTATTTTGCTCATTCCTTGAGCGAAGATGTTGGGCGATCGCAATTGAGCACCCGGATCCGGCCAGAGCTCCTGAACCTCGTCCAGACTGCTCACCCCTAAAGGCCAGCCGTCGATACGCGACGCATCGATGGGAAGAGTTTCAGGATCAGCTGGTCCCTATCCGGACCAGCCGATTGGTTTCACCCACAAACGGCGCCGGCTCGAAGCTTGAACAGCCATGGTTGCTCGCGGTGTCCCGCGCCAAACGCAGCCAGAACTGCAGAAACGCGCGAAAGCTGCGAAATGACTTCGCGCTCGTCAGTTCGGATGTCGGGATCATCTTGCCGCCATTCTGCGGCGGCGAATTAGCTAGCGGTCTGGGCTTGCGCGCTCGAACTGCCGGAGCAGCTTATTGCCCCGCTCCACTGCGGCATCAAGGGCCGCCTCAGGTGATTTCCGTCCGCTCACGGCCTGTTCCAGCTCGTCCTCGATCGCATCGCGGATCAGCACGAAAGAGCCGAGCCGCAAGCCGCGTGAGTTTTCCGTTGGCGGATGCAGAGTGACCTGCTCGATCGAAATCGCGGTGCCCGGGTTGCGGTCGTAGAATCCTTGCGCCCTGGTGAGGTCGAAGGCGGCCTGGGTGATCGGAAGATAACCGGTGTTCTGATGCCAGGACGCCTGGACCTCGGGCTTTGACAGGAAGCTGAAGAATTTGGCTACCCCCTTGTACTCGGCGCTTGGGCGACCGCGGAGCACCCAGAGCGTCGCACCTCCGATAATCGAATTCTGCGGCGCCCCGGCAACATCCGGCCAGTACGGCATCATGCCGTAGCCGACCTCGAATTTGGAGTTGGCCCTGATGTCGGCCCGCGTCGCCGACGATCCGATGAAGATGCCGCACTCCCCCTTCTGAAAGCGCGGCTCGGCGGCCTGGCCGCGACCGCTATAATCGAACACTTTCATGGACTGCCACTTCGCCATTTGAGCGACGTGGCGGATCAAGACCGGATTGTTGAAGGTCAGGACGGCGTCGAG
The DNA here is from genome assembly GCF_032484835.1 of Bradyrhizobium sp. SZCCHNS1022. Classification (NCBI taxonomy): domain Bacteria; kingdom Pseudomonadati; phylum Pseudomonadota; class Alphaproteobacteria; order Hyphomicrobiales; family Nitrobacteraceae; genus Bradyrhizobium; species Bradyrhizobium sp. SZCCHNS1022. The sequence continues at coordinate 213,678 of NZ_JAUETT010000001.1, forward strand.
TCCGCCGAAACCGTTGCGGCGCGTCGCAAGCGGCAGGTTGTGAAAGGCGGAGAGATTCTCAACATGGATCCAGGAGGGCCACGACGTCGTGAAGCCGCAGAGGGCTCCATTGTCGCGCAGGCGCTTCGCGGCCAGGCCGAGCTCAGGCCAAGTCCTAGGCGCAGCATCCGGATTGAGCCCAGCGCGGCGGAACATGTCCTTGTTGTAGTACAAGATCGGGGTCGATGCGTTGAACGGAAACGACAGCAGATTGCCGTCGATATCGGCGTAATAGCCGGTCACCGCAGGCAGGTAGGCCGAGGACGAGAAACTCTCCTGTTCATCGCGCATCAGTTCGAAGACGGGGTAGATTGCGCCTTTGGCTGCCGTCATGGTCGCGGTGGCGATCTCGTTGACCTGCACGATCGCAGGCTGGCTGCGCGAGCGGAATGCGAAAATCGCCGCCGTCACCGTCTCCGTGTAGTTGCCCTTATAGCTCGGCACGATGCGGTAGTCGGTTTGCGAGGCATTGAACTCCGCGGCGAGCTTCTCGACCTGCTTACCGAGTTGGCCCGACATCGCGTGCCACCACATGATATCGGTTGCGGCAAAAGCGGGGGCACCCCAGCAACTCGCAGCGGCGACGAGGCCGATCCAGAAAGGACGCAAACTGAGGGGCACGATACGCTTCCCAATTCAAACTGATGAAATATTGCTCGGCGGAAATGGCGCCCTCACGAAGAGGGAGAGAAGCAACTTCAGGATGAGACAACCATCGAACAAAACGTTGACGGACATCGCGATCTCGGCAGAATCGTCTTATAGCACCCGTCAATAAAATACATTGAACCTTTTCGCGCCGGGCTCGACCTCATCTTCAAGGGGACCATGTTGGCTGTGTACCGCGCCTATCATTCGCGGACTTCGACTGTGGGTGCCGCGCCGATACGAGACGGACTCTCGGCCTTGCCACGGCCGGTCCGCGTCCGTCATCTTGCCGGACACCTCAGCATAGTTGCGATGCACAATGTCGGCGATTGCATATCGCGGCGTGAGGTGCCGCTGGGCCAAAATACAACTAGAGCGAGTTATTCGCTCAGGTACGAGGCTAGGTAGCCCCCTCGTGACGAGCACCGACCAGCGAGGTGCCCCGGCCCGGCAAGTCAGCCTGGCAGCCCTCGGTCGCGCCCGGACGGTGCGCCTGCTGCGCGCGGTGCCGATCCGCTGGCGGATCTTGTCCATCGCAGCATTGAATTCTGCTGTCGTCATCGTGCTCGCGGCCCTGATCTGGAACGGCGCATCGGTGCTGGGCTCGGCCTGGGAAGATGTGCGGCAGGTACGGGAATCCGACAAGATCCTCGCGCTTCTTGAGAGCGAAACCAGCCGGCTGCAGAACCTGATTCACCGCTATATCAATCAGCCGAGCCCGGAACTGTTTGCCGAGATCCTGCTGTTGCGCGAGGCCGTTCTCGGCACCCTGACCACGCGCGCATCCACCGATCCGATGCTGTCCGGATCGGTCGAGGAACTGGAACACGTCACGGTCCGCTTCCTTGACGGATTCGGCGAGTTGCGCAGCCTGCAGGCGACCATCTCGAAGACCTATGAAGACGAGGTGCTCGGACCCGCCCGCGAAATGGCCGGGCTCTATTCTGTGATCGAGGGCGCCACCGGCCACCGCGATGCGCAGATCTGGCCGGCGCTCGGCCGGTCGCGCGAAGCCTTTACCGGGATGCTGGTCGCGGCCAACTCCTATTACTTGTCGCTCGCGCCGGCCTCGGCCGAGGACGCCCGCCGCAACACCGAGACGATCGAGAAGACGATCCCGGTGATGTCGAGCCTTGCCGACAACGACCTGCAGCGGATGGCGCTGGAGCGGCTTGCGGCGCGCACCGCCGCACTGCGCGCCGGCTTCTCGAAGCTCTCCGAGCAGCTCACCAACCGGACCGACCTGTTACGCAACACGATCGATGCGAGCCAGGCCGAGACCATCGGCGCCATCGACGATCTGTCGGTGAAGATGCGCCAACGCGAGCAAAAGGCGCAGACCACCTTCGACCACACGCTGGCCGACATTTCGCGCCGGGTGCTCTCGATCGCCGTGATCTTCCTTGGAATCATCCTGTCCGCAGGGGTGCTGATCGCGCTCTCGATCCGGCTTCCGCTGCAGCAGATCATGACCGCCATGCGAGCAATCGCCTCCGGCGATTATGGCCGCGAGGTCCAGGGCACCGAGGCGCGGGACGAGATCGGCGCCATGGCGCGGGCGGTCGAGATCTTCCGCGAAAACGCGATCGCCAAACGCAAGACCGAGGACGAGCTGCGCACATCCAAGGAAAAGGCGGAGAGCGCCCTGCTCGAGCTCAATGCCGCGCAGCGCAACCTGATCGACGCCGAGCGGCTCGCGGCCTTAGGCGGTCTGGTGGCCGGTGTCGCGCACGAGGTGAACAATCCGATCGGCATCAGCCTCACGGTCGCATCGAGCTTTGCGCGCCGCGCCGAGATCTTCGAAGCGGAGCTGAAATCGTCCAATGGGCTGCGTCGCTCGCAGCTGGAGGAGTTCGTGCGCTCCTCGCGCGACGCTTCGCAGCAGCTGGTCGCCAATCTGCAGCGCGCGGGCGAATTGATCCAGTCCTTCAAACAGGTCGCAGTCGACCGCTCGCATGCGGAGCGACGACAGTTCATCCTCGGCGAGGCGACGGACCAGATCATCACCAGCCTGCGGCCAGTGCTGAAACGGGCGCCGATCGAGTTGACCGCGGACGTGCCCGAAGGACTCCTGGTCGACGGCTATCCGGGCTCCTATGGGCAGATTTTGACCAATCTGTTCCTCAATGCGGTCAATCATGCGTTTGCCGACGGCCGCGCTGGCACGATCTCGATCACGGCGCGGCCGCGCGGGCCCGACGACATCGAGATCATCTTCTCCGATAGCGGTGCCGGCATGACACCCGAAGTGCAGCGCCAAGCCTTCGATCCGTTCTTCACGACCCGCCGCAATGAGGGCGGCACCGGACTTGGATTGCATATCGTCTATAATCTTGTAACCCAGCAGCTCGGCGGCCGCATGATGCTGGAGTCGAGGCTGGGACAAGGCACCACTTTTCGCATTATCATGCCACGGGTCGCCCGAGGTTCTAAAGAATTGGGCGGCTCTGAAACCGCAGGGGACGGAACGACGCAATGGCCGAACAGGACGATGTCCTCCACCTGATCGACGACACCGGCATCGTCGAACACGATCATTCGGCGCGGAAATGGAAGATCGCCGTCATCGACGACGACCGTGCGGTGCATGAGGGTACGCGCTTTGCGCTCTCCGACTACAGTCTCAACGGCCAAGGCCTTGAGATCCTGTCGGCCTATTCGGCGGCCGAAGGCCGCGCCCTGATGCGCGAGCACCCCGACGTCGCAGCGGTCCTGCTCGACGTCATCATGGAGACGGATGTCGCCGGCCTCGAGCTCGTGGAGTATATCCGCAACGAGATCAAGAACGAGACCGTGCGCATCATCCTGCGCACCGGACAGCCTGGCCAAGCGCCGGAGCGGCGGGTCATCGTTCAGTACGATATCAACGACTACAAGGCGAAGACCGAGCTCACCGCCGACAAATTGTTCACCTCGCTGACCGCCGCGCTGCGCAGCTATCAGCAGCTCGAGCGCATGGTGCAGACCCGGCGCGGCCTCGAGATCATCATCGATGCCGCCTCGACGCTCTACGATTTCAAGTCGATGCAGCGGCTCGCCGAAGGCGTGCTGACCCAGATCGCCTCGCTGCTCAATGTCGACTGCGCCGGAATTCTGGTGTTGCGGGACGACGGCAGCCAAACGGAAGATTTTTCCGTGCTGGCGGGCTCCGGATGCTACAGCCGCTTCACGGGCACGCCCAGCTCGAAATCGCTCGACCCGGACCTGCGCGACATGGTGGAGGCCGCCTTCAAGCAGCGCGTGAACGAATTCGCTGACCAGCGCACCGTGCTCTATGTTCGCACCGGAAGCGGCCGCGAGGTGGTCGTGCTGCTGCAGGCCGAACGGCCGCTCTCCGAGACCGACCGCTCGCTGGTCGAGATCTTCTCCAGCCGGTTGTCCATCGCCTTCGACAACGTGATCCTGTACCAGCAGCTGCAAGAGGCCAACACCCAGCTCGAAGACCGCGTCGCGCAGCGGACCCGCGCGCTGATGCAGGCGAACCGCAGGCTGTCGGCGCAATGGCTTCGCCTGCAGCGCGCCAACGGATTCAAGAACGAGATTCTCGGCACCGTCGCTCACGATTTGAAGAATCCGCTCAGCGTGATCCTGGGCCGCACCGAAATGCTCACGGAGTTGATCGCGACCGGTGCATCCAGGGACGGCATCACCTCGCAGGTCGAGCACATCCGCGACGCCGCCAGGCGACTGACTTCGATGGTCGATCATCTGATTTCCGATGCCATGGCGGACGCCTTCGACATCACGATCCGTCGCGAGCCGGTCGATATCGCCGCCCTTGTCCACGAGGTCGTCGAGGCAAACCAGCCGCTGGCGCACAACAAGCAGCAGATCATCTCGGTATCGGCGCCGCCGCATCTGGTGACGATGTGCGACGCGGATCGCATCCGCGAGGCGATCGACAATTTGCTCAGCAACGCCATCAAATACAGCCCGATCGGCGGCCGGATTGCGGTCGAGGTCGCCGGCGACGAGGACAATGTGACGCTCGGCGTGAGCGACCAAGGCGCGGGTCTGTCGCCTGAGGACCTCGGGCGACTGTTCGGCCGGTTCCAGCGGCTATCGGCCAAGCCCACCGCCGGAGAGAGCTCGACCGGGCTCGGCCTCTCGATTGTCAAGCGTATCATCGATATGCATGGCGGCGAGGTGACTGCTAAAAGCGATGGTCCCGGCCAGGGATCGACCTTCACCATCAGCCTCCCGACCACCGAACCGTCATGAGCCAGAACCAGCACATCATCATCGTCGACGACGAGGCACCGGCCCGCGAAATGGTCGGCGATTATCTCAAGATGCACGGCTTCACCGTGACCTTGTGCGACGGCGGCAAAAGCCTGCGCAGCGCGATCGATTCCGGCCCTGCCGACCTCGTCGTGCTCGACCTCAATATGCCCGAGGAGGATGGGCTTTCGATCATCCGCGACCTCAAGAACCGGACCAACATCCCGGTCATCATGCTGACGGCGACTGCAAGCCCGATCGATCGCGTCGTCGGTCTCGAGCTCGGCGCGGATGACTATGTCGCCAAGCCCTGCGAGCTGCGCGAACTGATGGCCCGGATCCGCTCCGTGCTGCGGCGGAGCACGCCGGCGAAAGCGGCGCCGGCCGCACCCGCCCCCGTGGCCGCAAAGCAGGACCAATTGATCCGTTTCGGCACGAAATGGCTCGATCTCGACGCGCAGGCGTTGCGCGACGACGAAGGCAACGAGCATCCGCTTACCGCGTCCGAGTTCGGTCTCCTCAAGGTGTTTGCGGCCAATCCGAAACGGGTGCTGTCGCGGGAACGGCTGCTGGAGCTTGCCAACGCCCGCGATGCCGAGGCGTTCGATCGCGCGGTCGATCTGCGCATCATGCGAATCCGCCGTAAGATCGAGCCGGATCCGGCCAAACCGGCCGTCATCCGCACCGTCCGTGGGGGCGGGTACCTGTTCTCCCCCGCCGGAGAGAAGGCCTGACATCTGCCCTCCCAGCGGTACCGCGGGGTAACGGAATATTCCTTCCTGCGGAAATATCCACAATTTCGCCACAAGTATTTCGCTGCGTTTCTTCCGACGAAACAATTCCGCTGACCCACGAAACCATTTTCCCGGTTCCGTGCAGACGTCCCGAAACCGGAGTTCATTAACAATCCGCTCCGACGAAACGCCGCAAAGGGGGCGGCGGAACGGGAGAGCGTCATGCAAAACGTCGTTGCCATCAATTCCGCAGCCAGTCAGGGCATCATCGCCGCCCAGACGACCTCGGACGAAATGCTCCTGCAGAGCATTGCCGATGGCGGCCGCACCGCGATGCAGATTCTGTATTCGCGGCATAATGTGCGGGTCTATCGCTTCATCCTGCGGATCGTGCGCGACACCACGATTGCGGAAGACCTTGTCAGCCAGGTGTTCCTGGACGTTTGGCGGACCGCCAAGCAGTTCGAAGGCCGCTCGCAGGTCTCGACCTGGCTGTTGTCGATCGCACGCTTCAAGGCGCTGACCGCGCTGCGCCAGCGCCGTTTCGAGGATATCGATCAGGAAGAGGTGCTGGAGATCGCCGACGGATCCGACACGCCGGAAACGTCGTTGGATCGCGCCACAACCAACGCCATCTTGCGCGCCTGTGTCGCAAAATTGTCGCCCGCTCACCGCGAGATCATCAATCTCGTCTACTATCATGAGAAGTCGGTTGAGGAGGTCGGACAGATCATCGGCATTCCGCAAAGCACGGTGAAGACCCGGATGTTCTATGCGCGCAAGCAGCTCGCCGGTTTGTTGCGAGGCGCGGGCGTGAACAGCCTCGCGGCTTGACTGACGGACAAATAGTAAAAAGTCTTCGTATCCAAGAGTTTGTCGGGACGATGCCCCGGCGAGGTTTGCCGGAATGGCGCCGAATGAAACAATTGAAACGATCGGCGAAATCACCCGGAAAAGGTCTGTTGCTAGACATTCGATCGCCGACCGGAGCTCAGTCCCCCAGCTGGCTTCGGTCCTGAGACGAGCAAGTTCTTCATCTGACGAACTGAAGCTTCCAAGTTGCCCGACGGCCCGGAGGATGCCCCCCTCCGGGCCGTAGTCTTTTGCAAGGCCGGCGCGGACACAGCGCCATTTGGGGGCGAAATGCCACCGCGCTCCAGGCTTTTGATCGGGCGCGGTCTTTCCCGGACCACGCCGTGAGGCAATTTGGCATTTGATCTTTCCGAGTAACCAGTGCGATTTCTCCGTCACGTGGCGCGTGCTAAAGCAGCTGCGCAGGGCTGACGGACGGTGCGCATGTTCGGTTTGGACGCAGTTGATCTGGCACGGGCGCAATTCGCATTCACGATGACCTTCCACATCGTGTTTCCGGCGTTCTCGATAGGCTTGGCCTCCTACCTCGCCGTGCTCGAAGCGCTGTGGCTCTGGACCGGGCGCGAGGTCTTCATCAACCTCTTCCATTATTGGCTGAAGATCTTCGCGGTCGCCTTCGGCATGGGCGTGGTGTCGGGCATCGTGATGTCCTACCAATTCGGCACCAACTGGTCGGTGTTCTCCGACAAGGTCGGTCCGGTGATCGGCCCCTTGATGGCCTATGAGGTGCTGACCGCCTTCTTCCTCGAGGCCGGCTTCCTCGGCGTCATGCTGTTCGGCCTGAAGCGCGTCGGTCCCCGCCTGCATTTCTTTGCGACGTTGATGGTCGCGGTCGGCACCCTGATCTCCGCATTCTGGATTCTCTCGGCCAATTCCTGGATGCAGACGCCCGCCGGCTACGCCGTCAATGCCGAGGGCCAATTCGTCTCCGTTGATTGGCTGAAGGTGATCTTCAATCCCTCGTTCCCCTATCGCCTGGTCCATATGGTGCTGGCGGCCTATCTGACTACGGCCCTCCTGGTCGGCGCGGTCGGCGCCTTCCATCTGCTGCGCAACGCGCACCTTCCCGGACCGCGCGTGATGTTCTCGATGGCGATGTGGATGGCGACCCTGGTCGCACCCATCCAGATCCTCGCCGGCGACCAGCACGGCCTCAACACGCTTGAGCACCAGCCGGCAAAGATCATGGCGATGGAAGGTCATTTCGAGAGCCACAAGGACGGCGCGCCTCTGTATCTGTTCGGCTGGCCGGATGAGACCGCCGGGAAGCTGGAATACGCCGTCGGCATCCCGAAACTGGGCTCGCTGATCCTGAAACACGCCCCGGACGCGCCCCTCGCCGGCCTGGATACCGTGCCGCGAGAGAATTGGCCGCCGGTCGCGATTCCGTTCTGGACCTTCCGCATCATGGTCGGGCTCGGACTGCTGATGTTCGCGCTCGGCCTCTTCAGCCTGTGGGAGCGCTGGCGCGGCCGGCTGTACCAATCGCCGCTGCTGCATCGCTTCGCGATCGCGATGGGGCCGGCCGGATTCATCGCTGTCATCGCGGGCTGGATGACGACCGAGACCGGCCGCCAGCCCTTCACCGTGTACGGGCTGCTCCGCACCGTCGATGCAGCTTCACCGCTTGCGGCACCTGCGGTGGGCTCGTCCTTGCTCGCCTTCGTCATCGTCTATTTCATCGTCTATGCCGCCGGCATTCTCTATCTACTGCGCCTGATGGCCGAACCGCCGCATCCCGGCGAGCAAGGACCAAGCAGCGAGAGCCCGATCCGCACCGCGGGCATCACGCCGGCGCCCAGCGTGCCGACAGGAGCTGGCGCAAGATGACTGCATCGATCGATCTCGCCACGCTCTGGGCCTTCATCATCGCCTTCGCCGTTTTCGTCTATGTCGTGATGGACGGTTTCGATCTCGGGCTCGGCATCCTGTTTCCGCTGTTTCCGGCGAAACAGGATCGCGATGTCATCACCAACAGCGTCGCACCCGTTTGGGATGGCAACGAGACCTGGCTCGTGCTCGGCGGCGGCGGGCTGATGGCGGCGTTTCCGCTCGCCTACGCCATCCTGCTGCCGGCGCTCTACACGCCCCTGATCGCGATGCTGGTCGGCCTGATCTTCCGCGGGGTCGCCTTCGAATTCCGCTGGCGCACCCGCAACAGCCGCCATCTCTGGGATCTCGCCTTCGCGGGGGGCTCCTGGATCGCGGCCCTGGCGCAGGGCATCGCGCTTGGCGCGATCCTGCAAGGCGTGCATGTCGAACACAGGCAATATGCCGGCGGCTGGTGGGATTGGCTCAGCCCCTTCAGCATCCTGACCGGCGTCTCCCTGGTGATCGGCTATGCGCTGCTCGGTGCCACCTGGCTGATCCTGAAGACCGAGGGCGAGTTGCGCGACAGGGCCTACCGGCTGAGCTGGTATCTGTTGTTTGCGATGCTGATCGCCATCGGTGTGGTCAGCCTCGCCACGCCGCTGCTCACCATTCAATATGCGCAGCGCTGGTTCTCCTGGCCCGCGATCGTGCTCACCGCGCCGGTGCCGCTCGCCGTGATCGCAGTGACAGTGCTGCTGATGAAGAACCTCGCCGAAAAGCGCGATGGCTGGCCGTTCGCGTTGTCGCTGCTGCTCTTCCTGCTGTCCTATGCCGGGCTCGGCATCAGCATGTATCCCTACATCGTGCCGCAAAGCGTCACGATCTGGCAGGCGGCGGCGCCCGAGCGCAGCCAATTGTTCATGCTCGTCGGCGTCGCCGTGCTGATCCCGCTGATTCTCGCCTATACCGGCTGGGCCTATTGGGTGTTTCGCGGCAAGGTCAGGCCCGAGAGCGGCTATCACTGATGCGCTCCTTAAACGGAGAGCCGCCGCTTGCGAAGCGCCTGCTGTGGTTCGCGGCGTTGTGGCTCGCCGGCGTCGGCACTGTCGCAGCCGTCGCATTCGTGCTGCGGCTCTGGCTGAAGCACGCCTGACACGCAGTTCCCCTGGCTTGACTTCCCACCGAATTCGCCGCTTTGATCTGGCGGGTGGTATGGACGGGGCAAGCTTGGCAGGAGCCGTTAGGGAGAGCTTGGAATGGCGGGGTTGCGTCACCTCATCTGCATCACTACGACCGCGATCGCTTTGGCGTTGTCCGCCGCGCAGGCTTGCGCGCAGCAGCCCGAGGATCCCGGCGATCAGCCCGGCCTCGTCGCCGATGACGGCTACGAGCTCGATCCGGAATGGCGCAAGCAGATCGTCTATTACCGCACCACCGAGCCGCCCGGCACCATCATCATCTCCACCACCGAACGTCACCTCTATCTGGTGCAGCCCGGCGGCCGTGCGATCCGCTATGGCATCGGCGTCGGCCGCGACGGCTTTCAGTGGCAAGGCCTTCTGAACGTCACCAAGAAGGCCGAGTGGCCGGACTGGACGCCGCCGCCGGAGATGATCGCGCGCCAACCCTATCTGCCGCGCTTCATGGCCGGCGGCCCCGGCAACCCGCTCGGGGCACGGGCCATGTATCTCGGCACCACGGTCTATCGCATCCACGGCACCAACCAGCCCTGGACCATCGGCACCAAGATTTCCTCCGGCTGCTTCCGCCTCGTCAATACCGACGTCGCCGATCTCTATGATCGCGTGCCGGTCGGCACCAAGGTCGTCGTGCGACAGAAGCCGGAATTGTGACGGCACTGTCGCGCTCTTCATTTCGATCCATCGGTTTCTTCTGACTTTTGCGAGACACGCATGATGCGCACTTTCTGGGGCGGCCTCTTGATCGGGCTCGCTGTCGCTGTTCTCGTCGCGATCTCCGGCATCATTTATGAGTTCTACGACACCCGCACCTTGAAGCGGACCGTGCGTCGCGGCGAGGTGCTGTGCGGCGTCAACGCCGGCCTGCCGGGCTTCTCGATCCCCGACGACAAGGGCAATTGGACCGGGTTCGACGTCGACTTCTGCCGCGCGGTCGCGGCTGCGATCTTCGACGATCCGAACAAGGCGACGTTCGTGCCGCTCGACGCCAATGAGCGCTTCAAGGAGCTGCAGAGCCGCAAGGTCGACATCCTTTCGCGCAACTCGACCTGGAGCATGTCGCGCGAGCAGAACTACGACCTCTATTTCCCTGCGGTCGCCTATTACGACGGCCAGGGCTTCATGGTGCCGCGCTCGCGCAAGATCGAGAATGCGCTGGACCTCTCCGGCAGCAAGGTCTGCGTCCAGGACGCGACCAGCAATGCGCTCAACCTCGCCGACTACTTCCGGACCAACAACATGAAGTACGAGGAGGTAAAGCTCGCCAAGCTCGACGACGTGGTCCAGGCCTATGACAGCGGCAAGTGCGACACCTTCACCGCCGATGTCTCGCAGCTTTATGCGCTGCGGCTGAAACTGTCGAAGCCGAACGACCACGACATCCTGCCGGACGTGATCTCCAAGGAGCCGCTCGCACCCGTGGTGCGCCAGCGCGACGACGACTGGATGATGATCGTCAAGTGGACGCTCTATGCGATGATCAACGCCGAGGAGCTCGGCGTCACTTCCAAGAACATCGACGAGGCCTTGAAGTCGAAGAAGCCGGACGTGATGCGGCTGGTCGGCAACGAAGGCTCGTTCGGCGAGGATCTCGGCCTCACCAAGGACTGGGCGGTGCGCATCATCCGGCATGTCGGCAATTATGGCGAGGTCTATGAGCGCAACATCGGCAGCCGATCCAGCCTGAAGATTCCGCGTGGCATGAACGAGCTCTGGAACGCCGGCGGCATTCAATATGCGCCGCCGATCCGGTGAGGCGAAGGACGGCGCGGACACAATCCCTCCACCGTCATTCCGGGGCGCCCGAAGGGCGAGCCCGGAATCCATACTCCGGATCGTGGTTATGGATTCCGGGTTCGCGACTTCGTCGCGCCCCGGAATGACAAGCTGAGGGTTCGTAGCCTCTCTCACGACTTCAACGCTGGAACAACGAGATATGCGTCCGCATTCTCGCGGCGCATAGCGTCCGAGCTGTGCAAATTCATCGCCCTTTCGAGATAGAGAGGGCGCAGGGAAGGCCGGACCTCGACTGAGGCCCGTGGCCCGCCTGCTCAAAAAAATGCAGGCGGCAGGTACCACAGGATCAGCCGGACGACCCGGCCTTCCCTGCGCAATGGTTTTAACGGCTGCTTCGCGATCTCCCCGGTGCGCCGGGCTTTCTGGCCACCGTTTGCGCATGATGCTGTCGCATCAGCGCGACCTCAGCGTCGGGAGGTCAGGACCACGCGACTTGACCGTCCGCATCGAAGTCGTTCGTCAGCTTCGCAAACGCAAAGCCCGACACCGATGCGTCCACCGCTCCCCGCTGCTACGCTTCGTGACGATCGGCCGAAACGCCCCTCTTCATCGCGAACGGGATGGCCGAGATCATCCTTGTGATTTGCCCGACACGGCAAGGCCGCATGCCTGCGGCAGATTGGCACGACAGGCAATTTGCGCATGACGGCGCTGCGCGAAATGCCCGTCGGACATCTGACGAGCACGTCATTCCGTGGCGCTCGGAGGGCGACCAGATCCTTGAAGCTGCGGTTCGGGCCGAGCAAATGCTTCGTAGATGTGCTATGCTGTCTCGATGACCAGGCAGATCGCTTCAGGCGATCCGCGTTCCACAAGCGTGTTTCCGCGATGACCATACAGACACCGCAGCCGATCGCGACCGAAGCGTTCACCGACGCCGATGCGGCCGTTGCCCGGCTCGAAGAGATCTACGCGCGCCACACCGAGTTCCTGCGCGACCGTTTCGAAGCCTATGCCAACGGCCAGGTGTTCGCCACGCGCGTCCGCGCCCATTATCCGTTCGTGCGCATCACCACCACTACGCATGCACGGCTGGATTCGCGGCTGTCCTACGGGTTCGTCGCCCGCCCGGGCGTGCACGAAACCAGCATCACCCGCCCCGACGTCTTCCGGCTGTATCTCACAGAGCAGATCCGGCTATTGATCGAGAATCACGGACTGCCGGTCGAGGTCGGCGTCTCCAACGAGCCGATCCCGCTTCACTTCGCCTACCGGCGCGACATCAATGTCGAGGGGACGCTGGCGAGCGCCGACAGTCCTCTGCTGATGCGGTCGCTACGCGACGTGTTCGATACGCCCAATCTCGCCGCGATGGACGATGCCATCGCCGACGGCACGCTGGAGCTGAGGCCCGGCGACCCCGAGCCGCTGTCGCTGTTCCGGGCGGCGCGCGTCGATTACTCGCTGCGGCGGCTTTATCACTACACCGGGACCGATCCGGAGCACTTCCAGAATTTCGTGATCTTCACCAACTACCAGTTCTATGTCGATGCGTTCGCGCAGGCCTGCCAGCAGCGTCTTGCCGCGGGCGAAGCTGGCCCCGACAGCTTCGTCGCACCGGGCAATGTGATCACGCGCAACCAGCGCCTGGGCGGCGGCACGACCGGCACGGCGCCCGAGCGCATGCCGCAGATGCCGGCCTACCATCTGGTCGAGCCGGGCTATCGAGGCATCACCCTGATCAATATCGGCACCGGTCCGTCGAACGCGCGCAACGTGACCGACCATGTCGCTGTGCTGCGACCGCATGCCTGGCTGATGCTCGGGCATTGCGCCGGCCTGCGCAACTCGCAGCGGCTCGGCGACTATGTGCTCGCGCACGGCTACGTTCGCGAGGACCATGTGCTCGATCACGAACTGCCGACATCCGTGCCGATCCCCGCGCTCGCCGAGATGCAGGTCGCGCTGGAGGCGGCCGTCGCCGACATCACGGGACTGTCGGGTTTCGAGCTCAAGCGGGTGATGCGCACCGGCACCGTTGCCTCTGTCGACAACCGGAACTGGGAGATCAGTGGCCCCGAGGTGATTCGCCGGCTGTCGCAATCGCGCGCCGTCGCGCTCGACATGGAATCAGCGGCGATCGCGGCCAATGGCTATCGCTTCCGCGTGCCCTATGGCACGCTGCTATGCGTGTCCGACAAGCCGCTGCATGGCGAGATCAAGCTCGCCGGCATGGCCAATGAGTTCTATCGCCAGCGCGTCGGCCAGCATCTGCAGATCGGGCTGAAGGCGCTCGACACGCTCAAGCAGGAGGAATCCGAGCGGCTGCATTCGCGCAAATTGCGCAGCTTCGCGGAAGTGGCGTTTCAATAGGTTGATGTTGGAACAAGATTCGTGGCCGACGGTGGCACAGGGTGCCGCTGTGATGATCCGTCTGGCTCCGCAAACTCGCGGTCGTCCCTGCGAACGCAGGGATAACCACCGTAATCAGCGGTAGGACGAGATGTGGCCCCAGCCCTGCACAATACCGGTAACGGTGGATATGGGTCCCGGGTCTGCGCTTCGCTTGCCCGGGACGACAGCTGTGGGTCGAATTCTATGGCCTAATACCCGCGCAGGCACGCCAGCTGGTCGGCGTGGTAGTTCGAATCCCCGAACAGCTCCTCGCAGACGCGGGCGCGCTTCATGAAGAAGCCGATGTCGAACTGGTCGGTCATGCCCATGCCGCCATGCATCTGCACGCCTTCCTGCACCGCACGGGTTGCGGTGGCTCCTGCCCGCGCCTTGGCGACTGCCACCAGCGCAGCGGCATCGGCCGGGTCGGAATCGAGCGTCTGCAGCGCCTTCAGCACCGCGGCGCGGGTGATCTCGATCTCGATGTAGAGCTGGGCGGCGCGGTGCTGCAGCGCCTGGAATTCGCCGATCAGCTTGCCGAACTGCTTGCGCTCCTTGAGGTAGGCCACGGTGCGGCCGAACACCTCTTCGCTGAGGCCGACCATCTCGGAGGCGACCGCGCCGCGCCCGAGACCGAGCACGCCATCGAGAATTGCAGAGGCGCCATCGATCTCGCCGAGCACATGGTCGGCATCCACCTCGACATGATCGAATGTGATCCGCGCCGCATTGTGCGCGTCCACCATCACCGTGCGCTCGATCGCGACGCCCTTGGCCTTGGGATCGACCAGGAACAGGCTCAGCCCATCGCGCTCGCCGGGCGCGCCGGCGCTGCGCGCCGCGACGATCAGGAGGTCGGCGACGTGACCATCGACCACCATCGCCTTGGCGCCAGTGAGCCTGAAGCCGTTGCCGGATCGCGCGGCCTGCATCGCGGTATGCAGCGGCCGATGCTTGGCGCCTTCGTCGAGCGCTAGCGCTGCGAGCAAAGAGCCGTCCGCGATCTTCGGCAGATACTCCGCCTTCTGCGCAGCGCTGCCGGCACGCGTCAGCGCGGAGGCCGCGAGCACCGCTGTCGACAAGAAGGGCGAGGGCATCAAGGTGCGGCCGATCTCTTCCATGACAACGCCGGCCTCGACCGCATTCAGGCCGCTGCCACCGTGCTCCTCCGGCACCAGCAGGCCGGCAAAGCCCATTTCGGCGAAGCTCGCCCAGAGCTCGCGTGAGAAGCCGGTCTCGTCGCGGCTGTCGCGCAAGTGCCGCAGATGCGCCACCGGCGCCTTGTCGCTGATCAGCCCGCGCGCACTGTCGCGCAGCATGGATTGTTCTTCGGTGAGGAGGAGGGGCATGGGTAATCCGTTCGAAAAATCGCTGTCAGTGTTAGAGGCGTCATTCCGGGGCGTCTCGCAGAGACGAACCCGGAATCTCGAGGTTCCGGGTTCAGGCTTCGCCTGCCCCGGAACGACGGTGCGGCGCTACGCCCCCGGCAGATCCAGGATGCGCTTGGCGACGATGCCGAGCATCACTTCGGACGTGCCGCCTTCGATCGAATTGGCCTTGGTGCGGAGCCAGGCGCGCGGGCGGGCGCCCTCGCGCGAGCGGTCGCTTTCCCATTCCAGCGCATCGATGCCGCCGGCCGACATCAGAAGCTCGTAGCGGCGCTTGTTGAGCTCGGTGCCGTAATATTTCATTGCCGACGAGAAAGCCGGATGGCCCTGCCCCGCTTTGGCGAGATCGGTCATCCGTTCGGCCGCCGCCGCAAGCGCGGCCTCATCGACCTCGAACGTCGCGATCTGCCCGCGCAGCACCGCATCGTCGAGCCTGCCCTGGCCATCGCTGCCGATCGAGTCGGCGGCGATCTGGCCGAGCGGCCGGCCGGCGCTGCGCTCGCCCATGCCTGATATCATCGCGCGCTCGTGCTGCAGCAGATATTTGGCGACATCCCAGCCGCGGTTGATCTGGCCGACCACATTGGCCTTGGGCACGCGGACATTGTCGAAGAAGGTCTCGCAGAACGGCGAGCGGCCGGAGATCAACAGGATCGGCTTGGTGGAGACGCCCTTCGACGTCATGTCGAACAGGATGAAGCTGATGCCGTCGTGCTTCTTGGCCGCAGGATCGGTGCGCACCAGGCAGAAGATCCAGTCGGCGTAGTTGGCGTAGGACGTCCAGATCTTCTGGCCGTTGATGATGAAGTCCTCGCCATCGCTTGTCGCGCGGGTCTGCAGCGAAGCGAGATCGGAGCCGGCGTTCGGCTCCGAATAGCCCTGGCACCAGCGGATCAGGCCGGCCGTGATCTTTGGCAGATGTTCGCGCTTCTGCGCCTCGGTGCCGTATTTCAACAGCGCCGGGCCGAGCATCGAGATGCCGAACGACGTCAGCGGCGGCCGCGCGCCGATCTCAGTCATCTCCTGGCGCAGGATCTTGGCCTCCTCGCCGTCGAGCCCGCCACCGCCATATTCCTTGGGCCAGTGCGGCACGGTCCACCCTTTGTCGCGCATGCGCTCGAACCAGATGCGCTGCGGCTCGGAGGTGAATTTCGCGTTGCGGCCGCCCCAGAACGTGTCCTCTTCCGAGGTCATCGGCGTGCGCATCTCCGGCGGGCAATTGGCCTCCAGCCAGGCGCGCGTTTCGCGGCGGAATGTTTCGAGATCGGCCATCGGGCGTCCTCACGCGTTTCCATTGTCAAGATCGTTGGCCGAGACCTAAGCCCAAGGACCGGTTAAATTCAATATCGATGTTGCAGCGCGTGCGATGCTATCTGCAATGCTGACGATCGACATGATGGAGGAAACGGACGTGCGGCTGAAACTTCTTTCGCCAGGCGAAATGAGCGCGGAGCAACGGGCTATCTACGACGAGTCGATCGCGAGCAAGCGCGGCGCGCCACCGCCGCCGATGATGGCCTGGCTCAACAGTCCGGACATGGCGCGGCATGCGACCCGGCTCGGCGCCTTCCTGCGCTACGACACGGTATTGCCCGCAGCGCTCTCGGAGATCGCGATCCTGGTCACCGCACGGCATTGGACCGCGCATTACGAATGGTACGCGCATAAGCGGCTCGCGCTGCAGGGCGGGCTGGACATCAAGATCATCGACGATATCCGCGATCGCCGCACGCCTGCGTTCAGCGATCCCAAGGCGAAGATGATCTACGACGTCGCGAAATCACTGCACGAGGGTCACGGCCTGACGGATGCGCTCTACGCTGAGGCGAGCGCGCTGCTCGGCGAGCGCGGGCTGGTCGAGATCATCGGGCTGTGCGGCTACTATACGATGGTGTCGATGACGCTCAATGCGTTCGAGTTCGATCTGCCAGAGGGAGAAGTGTCGGAATTGAAGTGAAGTGCGGATAGCACCTCACCGAGGCGAAGGTGAACTCCCCTCCCCCCTTGCGGGGAGGAGAGCACGGCGGCACTGCTATGAGAGGTCGAACTTCACGGCCGAAAATCTGTGGAGACATCCACCGCCGCGAGCCGCGTGCGGCGTTTCGACGACCAGACCAGCGCCAGCACGCACAGCCCGAGCAGCACCGGCGGAAACACCACGAGGTTCACCGCCGACCAGCCGAAATTGGCGAGCAACTGACCGGAGGAAAACGAGCCCAGCGCCATCAACCCGAAGATCAGGAAATCGTTGAAGGCCTGCACCTTGTTGCGCTCGGACGGCGTATGCGTTTCCAGCACCAGCGCGGAGGCGCCGACGAAGCCGAAATTCCAGCCCACCCCGAGCATCACCAGAGTCGCCCAGAAATGCATGGCGGTGAGGCCCGACAACCCGATCATGGCGGCGACCGCCTCGCAGGCCAAGCCGACCGCGACGATGACAGGTGCGCCGAAGCGCGCTATCAGCGAGCCCGTAAAGAAGCTCGGGCCGTACATCGCCACAATGTGCCACTGCAGGCCGAAATTGGAATCGGACACGGTGAGCCCGCACATCTGCATGGCGAGCGGCGCCGAGGTCATCACCAGGTTCATCACGGGATAAGCGATGGTGCCGCACAGCGCGGCGGCGATGAAGCGTGGCTGGCGCACGATCTCGAGCAGCGGCCGTCCGCCATGCAGATCGGCCGGCGCAGGCTTGGGCATATCGACCCCGGCGACGATGGCCATCGCGACCAGCGCGATCGCGGCCTGCGCCAGATAGCTGAAGGCGAACAGATAAGGCTGCCAGACGTCCATGGTCCATTGCACGAGCTGTGGACCGAGCAGGCCCGCGAAGATGCCGCCCGCCATCACCCACGACACCGCCTTGGGCCGAAACGCCTCGCTGGCGCCATCGGCGGCGGCGAAGCGATAGGACTGCGCCACCGCGCCGTAGAGGCCGCCGAGAAAGGTCGCAACGCAGAACAGCGCGAACGAGCCGCGCAGGATCGCAAGCGAGCCGAGGACGCCGGTGATGACGCCGAATCCGGTGCCGATGACGAACGCGGCCCGGCGGCCGAAGCGCCGCGCAATCGCGCCGGTCGGGAGCGTGCCGACGGCGAGGCCGACCACATACATCGAGATCGGCACCGTGGCGAAGGCGACGCTAGGCGCGATGGTGGCACCGACGATGGCGCCAGTTGCAAAGATCACCGCCGAATTGGCGCCGGTCAGCGCTTGTGCCGCGGCGAGCCGCGCCACATTGCGCCGCGCGCGCGCGTCATCCGTGATCTCGTCGCCGTCTGCGATCAACTCGGTCATTCATCAGTCCACGCCAGGGGCCATTCGCCCGGTTTGCTTCCTTCCAGTAGCAGAAGGTTGGGTCCGAGCAACCGACCCGGACGGACGCGGGCCATGCCGCGGCCTGCGAGCTCATCCGGCTATCGGTATTTCACCCGAAGGCGCCGCCGCGTTTGAGCCATGTCAATCGGATGTCAATCGGGGGTCGCAGCACCATCGCTTCGCCCGAACACCAGAATCATGTTGTTGGCGGGCATGTCGACCGTCTCACGCAGCGCAAGGCCGCAGCGCGAGGCAAGCGCCTCGAGATCGACGATGTCGCGCACGCCCCATTCCGGATTGCCCTCGCGCAACGACGTATCGAACACTGCATTGCTGAGCGCGCTGTGCTTACCGGCGCGCTTGAACGGACCATAGAGAAACAACAGGCCGTCCGGCTGCAGCGCCTGCGCGCTGCCGGCGAACAGCCCTTCCGCCACCGACCATGGCGCGATGTGGATCACGTTGGCACAGAACACGGCGCGTAGCCCGGACGGGCCGCCATCGGCCTGCAGCCTGGCCCACCAGACGGGATCGGACAGATCGATCTGGCGCGGCGGCCGGATGTTCGGCAGGCCCGCATGCGCGCGCCAGGCCGCGATGCTCTTCAGGTGCTGCTCTTTGTAGTCGCTCGGCCACCAGATGATACCGGGGCTCTGCCCGGCGAAATAGACCACGTGCTGGCCGGTGCCGCTGCCGGCCTCGAGCACGTCGCCGGTCTGCTGGCCGAGGAAACGCGCCAGCACCGCCCAGATCGGCTGATGATTGCGGTGGAACGCCGCCGCATCCAGACGCCCGTCCGGTTCCACCCGCCGCCCGTCCTTGCCGAACTCGACCACATACTCCGCCACGGCCATCTCCTTTGGCGATCTCCTTTGTCCTTCAGCTTAACCGAACCGGCGGCGCAGGACAGGCAGCATTGCCAGCCGGTGGCCTTTATGCTTGTCAATCCCTATAGTATTGCGGTTCACCGAACGGGCTGGAACACACCTTGCTTTCACACGCGATCTCGACCACCGCCCTGGCGCTGGGCCTCTCCGTGCTTGCCGCCTCGGTCGCACAGGCCCAATCGGCGGTCAGCGAAGGCCAGAAGCTCGCCTTCGATCGCGGCAAAGGCAATTGCCTGACCTGTCACGAGATCAAGGGCGGCGATCTGCCCGGCTCGATCGGACCGAAGCTCGAGAACCTGAAGCTACGCTACGACCACAACGAGCTGGTTGCGATCCTCAAAGACGAGACCGCACGCAATCCGCAGACGGTAATGCCGCCGTTCGGCCGCAATCGCATCCTGACCGAGCAGGAGATCAACGCGATCGTCGATTTCCTGCAGACCCTCTGATCCCGAGAATTTGGAGAGATTTGAAATGACCGCCAGTTTGGGCTGCTCCGCCGAGCCGTTGGCGACGCGCCGCCTGATCCTCAAGGGCGCCGGCGCAGTGGCGCTGCTCGGCGTGGGCCAAACCCTGGGCCAAACCGCGTTCGGCTTTGCGCCCGCGTTTGCCGCGGCCAACGACGCCTATCCGGAAGACGCCTTCAAGCAGAAGAGCGCGAGCGAGGCCATCAAGCTGCTTTACGGCCGGGACCACGAGCCCTCCGACAAGATCAAGCTGGACGCGCCCGAAATCGCCGAGAATGGCGGCGTGGTGCCGATCGCGGTGACCACGACGCTTCCCGACGTCAGCTCGATCGCCTTCGTCGTCAGCGAGAACCCGTTTGCGCTGGCGGCCTCGTACAAGATCCCGGAAGGCACCATTCCGGCGGTATCGAACCGGCTGAAGATGGCCAAGACGAGCAATGTGATCGCGCTGGTCGAATCCGGCGGCAAGCTCTACAGCGTGACCAAAGAGGTCAAGGTCACCGTCGGCGGCTGCGGCGGATAGCTCAGGAGTTCAACGATGGCATCGAGCATCCGCGTGCGCGCGATCCAGAACGGCGAGGTCACGGACGTGCAGACCCTGATCCAGCACCCTATGGATACGGGCCTGGTCAAGGACCCCAAGGGCGAGCTGATCCCGGCGCATTTCATCCAGCGGCTCACCTTCGAGCACAATGGCAAGACGGTGTTCCTCGCCGACTGGGGCACTGCGGTCTCCAAAGACCCTTACGTGAAATTCGCCTTCAAGGGCGGCGCCAAGGGCGACGAGATCAAGGTGAGCTGGGTCGACAACAAAGGCGCAACCGACAGCCTGACCGCGAAGATCCAGTAGAGAAAACGGGTAGACATGCGTAGCCGCCTCGCTCTTCTCCTCCTGGCTGCCGCCTCGGCGCTCGTTGCGCTCGGCGCCAATGCGCCCGCCGCCGACCAGGTCGATCCCGCGGCGGATGCGAAGGCGTTCCAGGATTTCTTCCGCAAGAAATTTCCGAAGGTGAAGTTCGAGGACTTCGTCAACGGCCCGTACTCGATGAACGAGGACATGCGGAAGCAGTGGGAGGAGAAGGAGGAGTTCCCGCCCTACGAGTTCGCGCTGGAGGCCGGCAGGGAGAGGTTCGAAAAGCCGTTCAAGAACGGCAAGACCTACGCTGACTGCTTCCCGAACGGCGGCATCGGCATCCGCCAGAATTATCCCTATTTCGACGCCAACGAAGGCCAGGTCGTCACGCTCGAGCTCGCGCTCAACCGCTGCCGCGAGGCCAATGGCGAGGCGCCCTATTCCTACGTCAAGGACGAGATGGCCTCGCTCGCCGCCTACATGGCGTTCACCTCGCGCGGCAAGCCGTTCGACATCAAGATCCCCGACGATCCGCGCGCGCTCGAGGCTTATGAGAAGGGCAAGGAATATTTCTACACCCGACGCGGTCAGCTCAATTTCTCCTGTGCGAGCTGCCATGTGCAGAATCCCGGCGAGCGCATCCGCGCCGAGATCCTGGCGCCAGCGCTGGGCATCCTGAATGCGATGCCGATCTACCGCTCGGAATGGAGCGGCATGGGCACGATCAGCCGCCGCTTCACCACCTGCAACAGCCAGGTCCGCGGTGTGCCGCTGGAGCCGCAATCCGAGGAATATCGCGACCTCGAATATTATCTCTCCTACGTGTCGAACGGCCTGCCGATCTCGGGACCGGGAGCAAGACCATGAGCCGGGCCATGAAGTGCATCGCCTTCGCCGCGATCATGCTGACGGCCGCTGTCATGCCGGCCCGCGCGGCGACGGAAGCTGATTTCAAGGCGGCGCTTGCCGCGGCCGATGCCGCCGAGCAGGAAGCGGGCCGCTTGCGCAATCAATGGACCACGACGGAAGCCGCGCTTGCCGCCGCAAAAAAGGCAGCCGAGACTGGCAATTTCGATCAGGCCGTGAAATCGGCCGCGGAGGCCGAAGCGCTGGCCAGGGCCTCGATCTTCCAGGCGACCTCCGAAAAGCAGCGCTGGAAGGCGATGGAGATCCGCTAGGCGGCGGATGCAAGGCGATGACAGTTCGGCGCCGGGATGTTCTGAAACTTACTGCTGCCGCAGCCCTGGCCGCGCCGGCGCTGCTGCGCACTGCGCGGAGCGGCGAGACGGTCAGCCTCTACGACCTCGAACGCTTCGGCAATGCGCGCATCCTGCACCTCACCGATACCCATGCGCAGCTGAGGCCGGTCTATTTCCGCGAGCCCAGCGTCAATATCGGGATCGGCGCGATGTGGGGCCAGCCGCCGCATCTGGTCGAGCGCGCCTTCCTCGAGCGCTACGGCATCCGGCCTGACAGCGCCGAAGCCTACGCCTTCACCTCGTTCGAGTTCGAGAAGTCCGCGCCGCGCTTCGGCCGGCTCGGCGGCTTTGCGCATCTGAAAACGCTGGTCGACAAATTGCGCGGCGATGTCGGCGACCATCGCTCGTTGCTCGTCGACGGCGGCGACCTCTGGCAAGGCAGCGGGCTCGCCAACAGCATGCGCGGCGCCGACATGGTCGATGCCGCCAACCTGCTCGGCATCGAGGCGATGACCGGGCATTGGGAGTTCACTTATGGCGAGGCCACCTTGCGCGCCAATCTCGCCCGCTTCAAGGGCGAGTTCCTGGCGCAGAACGTATTCCTGACCGAAGAGGCGGCCTTCAACGACGCCAAGGCATTCGATCCGGCGACGCATCGCGTGTTCAAGCCCGCCATCGTCAAAGAGATCGGCGGTGCCCGCATCGCGGTGATCGGCCAGGCCTTTCCCTATGTTCCGGTCGCGCACCCGCGGCGCTTCACGCCGGACTGGACGTTCGGCATCCGCGAGGCGGAGCTGCAGACGCTGGTCGACGATCTCCGCGCCAAGGAAAAGGCCGACGTCGTGATCCTGCTGTCGCACAACGGCATGGATGTCGATCTCAAGCTCGCAAGCCGCGTCACCGGCATCGACGTCATCCTCGGCGGCCACACCCATGATGCGGTCCCGCAGCCGGTCGAGGTGAAGAATGCCGGCGGCGCGACGCTGGTGACCAATGCGGGCTCGAACGGCAAATTTCTGGGCGTGCTCGATCTCGAGATTGCCAAGGGCCATATCACCGACGTGCGCTACAGGCTGCTGCCGGTCTATTCGGAACTATTGAAGCCGGATCCGGCGATGCAGGCGCTGATCGATCAGCTGCAGCAGCCGCAGGTGGCAGCCTGGTCCGACCGGCTCACCACCACCGACCGCCTGTTGTATCGCCGCGGCAATTTCGAAGGCTCGATGGACGAATTGATCTGCGATGCGCTGCGCAGCGAACTCGACGCCGAGATCGCGTTCTCGCCGGGGTTCCGCTGGGGCCCCACGCTCCTGGCCGGCCAGCCCGTGACGACGGAGGATGTGCTGGCGCAGACCGCGATCACCTATGCCGAGACCTATCTCCAGGAGATGACGGGCGCTCAGATCAAGGACGTGATGGAAGACGTCTGCGACAACCTGTTCAATGCCGATCCCTATCTGCAGCAGGGCGGCGACATGATGCGGGTCGGCGGGCTCACCTATCGCTGCACCCCGACCGAGGCGATCGGCCGGCGCATCTCCGATCTCAAACGGAGCAATGGCCATGCGCTCCAACCGAACCGTCACTACAAGGTTGCAGGCTGGGCCTCGATGAACGAGCAAACCGGGAAACCGGTTTGGGACGTCGTCACGAGCTATCTCCGGTCCGGCGCGGTGTCGATCAGCGCACCTCAGGTCATGCTGAGCGGCGTTGACGGCAATCCAGGGCTGGCGAACGCCCAATAGGCACCCTCGCGCACGTGCCATGCACCCGCGTTCGTGGACAATGGGCCGCAATCGCCGATAGTGTGACGCATTGTCGCGCATGGCATGCAGGACCTGCCCGCTTGGACTTGCTGGCTCGCGTTCCGTGATGCGCCGGGAAGGAAACGGAAGAGTTCATGGCTGACGTTCTCGCCGCATCGCAACAGACCGAGGGCCTGCCGAAGGCAGCATCCTCGCTGCGGACGCTGGTGCTGGTCTCGCTCGCTCACTGGGTCAGCCACCTGCATATGCTCGTCCTGCCGATGCTGTTTCCGTTCCTGAAAGAGCGGCTCGGCGTCGGCTATGTCGAGCTCGGCTTTCCCTTGACGTTGTTCGCGGCGGTGTCAGCGCTGACGCAAGCGCCGGTCGGCTACCTGGTCGACCGTGCCGGGGCGCGGCGGATCCTGCTGCTCGGCCTCACCGTCGGCGGCCTGTCGCTCGCCATGCTCGGCGTCCATCTGAGCTATGCGAGCCTGATCGTCTCCGCCGTGCTGCTCGGGCTCGCCAACGCCGTCTATCACCCGTCCGACTACGCGCTGCTCGCGGCCCATATCGAAGAAAAGCGGATGGGCCGCGCCTTCGGCGTCCACACCTTCGCCGGCTATCTCGGCGGCGCGGTCGCGCCGGCGATCATGGCGGCGCTGGTGACTACGGTCGGCGGGTTCGGCGCCCTGATCGTGGCTGGCCTCGTCGGTCCCGTTGCGGCGCTGTTGCTCCTCCTCGGCAACGTGCCCGAAGTTCCGCCGCATCCGCATCATGTCGACGGAGTGAAGGTCGCGCAGCCGAACCTGCTGACGCCGCTGCTGATGCTCCTGACGATCTTCTTCATGCTGCTCAGCCTGTCCAATTCCGGCATCGCCAGCTTCGGCGTGGTGGCGCTGATGAACGGCTATGGCATCTCGTTCTCCAGCGCCAACATCGCGCTCACCGCCTTCCTCGGCGCCAGCGCCGTCGGCGTGCTCGCGGGTGGACATCTTGCCGACCGCATCCGTCATCACAATCTGGTCGCAGCCGTCGCCTACGCGATCAATACGGTGCTGGTGCTCGCGATCACCTTCCTGACCTTGCCGACAGTCCTGCTCACCGCTGTCATGCTGGTCGCCGGTTTCCTCAGCGGCGTGATCGCGCCTTCGCGCGACATGCTGGTGCGCAACGCGGCGCCCGCCGGCGCGGCGGGCCGCGCCTTCGGCATCGTCTCCACCGGCTTCAATTTCGCCGGCGTCGTCAGCCCGCTGCTGTTCGGCTGGATCATGGACATGAATGCGCCGCGCTGGGTGTTCGGCGCCTCCGTCGTCTTCATGCTGCTGACGATCGTGCTGGCGTTCTTCACCGAGCGCCCGGCGAAGGCGAAGACCGTCGAGGCGTAGCCCATCATTGCGCCCCCGGTTCCGCGCGAACGGGTGGCAGGCTCCCCCAAGCAATTCAGACGTAGGGTGGGCAAAGGCGCAAAGCGCCGTGCCCACCGCTCGACGCATCCCAGACTCAGCGGTGGGCACGCTTCGCTTTGCCCACCCTACGCACTGCGTGACACCGCAGCTCATCATTTCCCGCGTGTTGACATCCCCGGCAGTCGATCGATGATGTCAGACCAAGAACAACAACCGGGGAAGAACGCCATGACTCAGCAGCCGGATCTCGTCATTCGTGGCGGCACGATCGCGGATGGAACGGGCGGCGCGCTCTACGAGGCGGACGTCGCCATTGCCGCCGGCCGCATCAGCGAAGTCGGCAAGGTACAAGCCAAGGGCCGTGACGAGATCGATGCCAAAGGCAAGCTGGTCACGCCCGGCTTCGTCGACGTGCACACGCATTACGACGGCCAGGTGACCTGGACCGACGAGATCTCGCCCTCGTCGCAGAACGGCGTGACCACGGCGATCATGGGCAATTGCGGTGTCGGCTTCGCACCCTGCCGGCCGGCCGACCATCAGCGCCTGATCCAATTGATGGAAGGCGTCGAGGATATTCCCGAGCCGGTGTTGTCGGCCGGCATTCCCTGGGAATGGGAAAGCTTTCCCGACTACATGGATTGGCTGTCGAAGCGCAACTTCGACATGGATGTCGGTGCGCAGCTGCCGCATGCGGCGCTGCGCGTCTATGTGATGGGCGAACGCGGCGCGCGGCGCGATCCCGCAACGGCGGATGACAACCGGGCAATGGCCGCGCTGGCAGGCGAGGCCGTGCACGCAGGCGCGCTGGGATTTTCGACCTCGCGCACGCTCAA
Organism: Bradyrhizobium sp. SZCCHNS1022; assembly: GCF_032484835.1. Lineage (NCBI taxonomy): Bacteria > Pseudomonadati > Pseudomonadota > Alphaproteobacteria > Hyphomicrobiales > Nitrobacteraceae > Bradyrhizobium > Bradyrhizobium sp. SZCCHNS1022. The sequence continues at coordinate 239,434 of NZ_JAUETT010000001.1, forward strand.
CCACCGCACCTCGACCGGGGACTACACGCCGACGCTCAAGGCAGGCGAGGACGAGCTGACGGCAATCGCCGGCGCGATGCAGACGGCAGGCCGCAACGTGCTGCAATTCGTGCTCGACATCTCCACCATCCATGAAGATCTGCCGATGATGCTCCGCGTTGCGGAGACGACGCGCTGCCCGATCTCGTTCTCGGTGACGCAGAACGATCGCGCGCCGGAGCGGTGGCGGCAAACGCTCGCCGAGATCAATGCCGCCGCCGCGCGAGGCCTCTCGGTGACGACGCAGATCGCAGCGCGCCCGGTCGGCCTGCTGCTCGGGCTCGAACTGTCGCGCAATCCGCTGCAGACCCATCCGAGCTACCAGGCGATCGCGCATCTGCCTCTTGCCGAGCGCGTCGCGCGGATGCGGCAGAGCGAGGTACGCGCCGCGATCCTGAGCGAACAGGCGCGCGCGACTGACGATCCGCTGTTCTTCAGGCCGAATTACGACAAGATGTATCTGCTCGGCGATCCGCCGGACTACGAGCAGCCGCCGGAGAATGCGCTCGGTGCGAAGGCGCAGCGCTTGGGCCGCAGACCGGAAGAACTGGCCTATGATGCCATGCTGTCGGACAACGGCCGCGGCATGCTCTACGTGCCGTTCCTCAATTACGCCGATGGGAATCTCGATGCGACATTCGAGATGCTGCGCGATCCCAGCGCGGTGCCTGGCCTCAGCGATGGCGGTGCGCATTGCGGCATCATCTGCGATGCGAGCTTCCCGACCTATCTGCTTACGCATTGGACGCGCGACCGCAAGCGCGGCGAAAAGCTTTCAATCCCCTTCGTCGTGGCCGCGCAATCCCGCAAGACGGCCCTGTCGGTCGGACTCAGCGATCGCGGCCTGATTGCCCCCGGCTACAAGGCCGACGTCAATGTGATCGACTATGACCGGCTGCATCTGCATCCGCCGAAGGTGCATTACGACCTTCCCGTCGGCGGCCGCCGGCTGATGCAGCAGGTGGATGGTTACGAGGCCACGATCGTTTCCGGCGTGGTGACGAGGAGAAATGGAGAGGCGACCGGCGCCCATCCGGGCCGATTGATCAGGGGGGCGCAGGCGTTGAATTGAGGCGGGCGGCCTCAACAAGCTCGCTGTCGTTCCTGCGTTCGCAGGGACGACGGCAGTGATCACGCAAACTCCGGCGTAGTCTGCTGGGCCGTCTGCAACCGGGCGCGCTCGGTATTCGGCCAGAGCAGCGCCAGGCCAAGCAGGCCTGAAATCACTAGGATCACTGCATTGATGAGGTATCCCAGCAGGTAGCCATCGAGAAGGCTGGCGGCGTTCTGCACCACCTTGCCGACCACGTTCGGCGCGATGATGCCGGCCAGCGTATAGACCGCGCCATAGATCGCGATCGCGGCACCACGCTGGGTCACGGGGGTGAATTCGGCGATCATCAATGGACAGACCACGTAGATCGATCCGCTCAGCCCCGCTCCGACCACGAGCAGTGCGATCTGCGTGGCGGCACCGCTGCTGTAAGGCATCAGCGACATGATCAGGCCGCCGACGACCAACGGCGCGGCTCCGAGCACGCCCCGCGCGATGCGGGTGGAATGGCCGCGCGCCATCAGCACCTGCGACAGCCAGCCCGTCGCGAGAACGATGGTCGCACCGAAGAGCCACGGCAGCACCGAGATGAGGCCGGCTTTTTCCTGGCTGAAGCCGAGACCCTTGATCAGGAACGGCGTGAACCAGGTGAGTCCGATCGACAGCGCCCAATAGGCACCGAAGCTCGAAGCCACGCAGCCGATGAAGGTGCGCGACAGCAGCAACTGCGCATAGGAAACGCGCGCATCCGATGCCGCGACCACCTCGCTTTCGCCGAGCGGCCCTTCCTTGCCGACCACGAACCAGGCACCGGCCCACAGCAGCCCGACCAGTCCAAGTGCACCGAACGCGTAGTGCCAGCCGTAGCGAACGATGACAAAATTCAAGGCCGGCACCGCGATGATCACGCCGAAGGCCGAGCCTTGGGTCAGGATCGCGGTCGGCAGCGCGCGCTTCTCGTCGGGGAACCACTTGTAGATCGCATGCATGGCGACCGATGCGGCCGGACCTTCGCCCGCGCCAAGGACGATGCGGCAGACGAGCAGAGTCGCGAGCCCGACCTCGCCGACCATCGGAAGCTGGGCCAGCGCCCAGATCAGTGCCAGAACCAGCAAGACCCAGCGTGTGGCAATGCGGTTCACGGCAAAGCCGACGACGATGGCCGACAGCGAAAACAGGAAGAAGAACGAGGAGCCCAACAGGCCGAACTGTTCGGCATCGAGCTTGAGATCCGTCATGATCGGCACGCCAGCCAATCCCACCACGATCTTGTCGGCGAAGTTCACGACCATGAACAGAAACAGGAGCCATGTGATCGTCCAGGCGCCTTTCGGAGTCTGCTTGGGCGTCCCCATCCGTGTGGCTGCGGTCATGTTCCCTCCCCGGCTCATCTCTTGTTCGCCCCGTCGGTCGGGCGTTCGTATGCTACGCACGGGACGATCAGGCTTGCAATGTCGCTGCTCGCAACCATGACTCACGGGAATACCGACAAGCAGGCAAATTTGACTGCCGGGGCCGTGATCTTGCACTGCGGCCTTGCTATATGCCGTGACGCAAAAAAATCGGCGAATGGATCGTGCTAAGCGTTCGAAACCTGTTCAAGACCTATCGCTCGGCCGGCGAGCCGATCAGCGTTCTCCGCGGCGTCGATCTCGACGTTGGACGTGGCGAACGCGTCGCACTCACCGGCGAATCCGGCTCCGGCAAGAGCACGCTTTTGCACCTCATCGCGGGGCTCGACGCAGCCGATAGCGGCGAGATCATGCTGGAGGGTGTCTCGATCGGTGCGTGCGATGATGCCGAGCGTGCGGCGCTGCGGCGCGAACGACTGGGATTGGTGTTCCAGCAGTTCAACCTGGTGCCGAGCCTGTCGGTGGCCGATAATCTCAGCTTCCAGGCGCGCTTGGCCGGGCGACACGATGCGGCATGGCACACCGAACTGGTGGAACGGCTCGGACTCGCCGCCGTCTTGAAGCGTTATCCCGAGCAGCTCTCCGGCGGCCAGCAGCAGCGCGTCGCGATCGGCCGCGCACTCGCGGTGAAGCCGCAGTTGCTGCTTGCCGATGAGCCGACCGGCAATCTCGACGAGGCCACCGCCGACGAGGTGATGACGTTGACGCGAGACCTGGTGGCGCGCACCGGCTGCGGCTTTCTGATGGTGACGCACAGCACGCGGCTGGCCGCAATGCTCGACCGCAGCGTCAATCTCCACGCTGGGCGCGTCGTATGACGCGCGCGCTCTGGATCCTGGCCGTGCTGCTCAGCCATTGGCGGCGGCATCCGATGCAGCTCGCCACCCTGCTGATCGGGTTGATTTCGGCGACCGCACTGTGGAGCGGCGTGCAGGCGCTGAACCTGGAGGCGCGCCAGTCCTATGACCGGGCGGCCGCGATCTTCGGCGGCGCGCGCACGCCGATGCTGGTCAGCGGCGACGGCAGAACCTTCCCGCAGAGCTTGTTCGCCGCGCTGCGCCGCGCCGGCTGGCCGGTGTCGCCGGTGGTGGAAGGGCGCGTGCAGATCGAGGGCCGTTCGGTACGGCTGCTCGGCATCGAGCCGATCTCGCTTCCAAGCGAGGTGGGCAATGCACCGACCCTCGGCCGCAGCGATCTGGAGACCTTCCTCACTCCGCCGGGACAGACCCTGATCGCACCGGAGACGCTGGCCGATCTCGGGCTCAAGGATGGCACCACGCCGCGCCTGAGCAATGATGCGACACTGCCGCCACTCAAGCTGCAGCCGCAGCTTGCGCCCGGCGTGCTGGTGCTCGACATCGCCGCCGCCCAGAAGCTGCTCGAGAAGCCGGATCAACTCTCGCGACTCCTGGTCGGCAGCAGCACAAGCCCACGGCAACCGCTGCAGCAGGTCGTCGGCGACCGGCTGCAGCTGGTGCAGCCCGATGCCGAGACCGATCTCGAACGGCTCACCGACAGCTTCCACCTCAACCTCACCGCCTTCGGCCTGCTCTCGTTCGTCGTCGGCCTCTTCATCGTCAATTCCGCGACCGGCCTTGCCTTCGAGCAGCGGCTGCCGATGTTGCGAACCCTGCGCGCCTGCGGCGTGTCGGCGCGGCAGCTCAATGCGGTATTGATCACCGAGTTGATCGTCCTCGCGCTCGCGGCTGGCCTCATCGGCCTTGTCTGCGGCTATGTCATCGCCGCCGCGTTGCTGCCGAACGTCGCCGCTTCGCTTCGCGGCCTTTATGGCGCGCAGGTCCCGGGCGAATTGAGCCTGCAGCCGCAATGGTGGTTCGCAGGACTGGCCATCAGCATCATCGGAGCGATCGCGGCCGCGGCAACCAGCCTGGTCAAGGCGCTGCGGCTGCCGATCCTCAGCTCAGCCCAGGCCCATGCGTGGCAGGAGGCGCAACGGCGCTGGCTCAGGCTGCAGAGCGCGGTGGCGCTCGTCATCTTCGCAATCGCGGCCCTGCTGCTCTGGCTCGGCCAGTCGCTGCTCGCCGGCTTCGGCGTGCTCGCCGCCTTGATGCTGGGCGCCGCGCTGCTGCTGCCATCCATCCTGGAATTGGTCTTGCGGCTCGGCGAGCGCGGCGCACGCCAGGCGCTGGCGCAATGGTTCTGGGCCGACAGCCGGCAGCAGATCTCCGGCCTGTCGCTGGCGCTGATGGCCTTGCTGCTCGCGCTCGCGGTCAATGTGGGCGTCTCCACAATGGTGGAGACCTTCAGCCGGACCTTCCTGGTCTGGCTCGACGGCCGGCTCGCGGCGGACATCTACATCAGCCCGGCGGATGAAACGCAGGCACGCGCGATCCAGAGCTGGCTGCGCGCGCGCCCCGAGGTCAAGGCCGTGCTGCTCGGCGGCCGCGCCGAGACGCAGATCGCCGGCGCGCCGGTCGATGTCCTCGGCCTGCCGGATCATGCGACCTATCGCGATCACTGGCCGCTGCTGCAATCGGCTGCCGGTGCCTGGAAGCGGCTGGTGCCGGGCGATGCCGGCTTCGTCAGCGAGCAATTGTCGCGCCGTCTCAATCTGTCGATCGGAGATCACATCGAGATAGCAGCGCCGGGCGGCGAATGGGCTATCGAGATCGCCGGCATCTATGCCGACTATGGCAATCCCAAGGGCCAGATCGCCGTGAATGTCGCGGCCTTGAGCCGCCGCTTTCCGGCGGCGCCGCTGACGCGGATGGCGGTGCGCGCCGATCCCGCCGATGTCCCGACGCTGATCGCCGCGCTCTCGAGCCAGTTCGGCCTCGACGGCCGCAATTTGTTGGACCAGGCGAGCGTGAAGCAGGAATCGAAGCAGATCTTCAACCGCACCTTCGCGGTGACCGGTGCGCTGAATGCATTCACCCTCGGCGTTGCCGGAGTGGCGCTATTGACGAGCCTGTTGACGCTCGCCAACGCCCGTCTGCCGCAGCTCGCGCCGCTGTGGGCGATCGGGCTGACGCGGCGGCGGCTGGCGCTGATCGAGCTGCTCAAGACGTTGTCGGTCGCGACGATCACGGCGCTACTGGCGCTGCCGCTCGGCCTCGTGGTGGCATGGTGCCTGATCGCGATCGTCAATGTGAAGGCGTTCGGCTGGCGCCTGCCGTTCGACGTCTTCCCGCTGCAACTGATCCGGCTGCTGATCGTGGCGTTGCTGGCAGCCGTCGCCGCATCCTTGCTGCCGGTGCTGCGACTGGCGCGCATGCAGCCGGCCGATCTCGTGAGGGTCTTCACCATTGAGCGCTGATCTCATGCTCACTCGTCGTGCCTTCACCGGCGGCGCCGCGCTGCTCGGCCTCGTGGGGACTGCCCGCGCACAAGGCTTCGCCGGCCTGAGCGAGAGCGCCAAAGGCTTTGCGCAAGTGCTGCCCGGCAGGCAATTCACCTTTCCCGCCGATCACGGAGCCCATCCCGACTTCCGCATCGAATGGTGGTACGTGACCGCGAACCTGACGGATGCTGCCGGCAAGGCTTACGGCGTGCAGTGGACCTTGTTCCGCCAAGCGGCGCGCCCGGGGCCGCAAGGCGAGGGCTGGGAAAACCAGCAGCTCTGGATGGCGCATGCGGCGGCGACGCGCGCTGACAGTCACCGCACGGCGGAGAAATTCGCGCGCGGCGGCGTCGGCCAGGCCGGCGTCATCGCCAAGCCGTTTCAGGCCTGGATCGACGATTGGCAGATGGGCGGCACCGAGCGCACCGACGCAGCCTCACTCGCGCCGCTCGACCTGTCAGCGACGACGGCGGGTTTTTCCTACGCGCTGCATCTAGAAGCGGATCGGCCCGTCGTGCTGCAGGGCGATCACGGCTACAGCAGGAAATCCGAGCGCGGCCAGGCCTCCTATTACTACAGCCAGCCGTTCTATCGCGCCCGCGGGAATCTCAGCTTCGACAACCAGGCGGTTGAAGTCTCAGGCGTCGCCTGGCTCGACCGCGAATGGAGCAGCCAGCCGCTCGCGCCCGACCAGAGCGGCTGGGACTGGTTTGCGCTGCATTTTGCCTCCGGCGAGAAGCTGATGCTGTACCGGATGCGGCAGAACGATGGCAACTACACGTCGGGCACCTGGATCGGCACGGATGGCCAGACGCAGCCGCTCGGCCCCGACGGCATCGTCATGACGCCGAAGGACACCGTCGAGATCGCCGGCCGCAAGCTTCCCGTGCGCTGGCGCATCGAGATCGCCTCGCTCTCGATCGGCATCGACAGCGTCCCGCTCAATCCGAACGCCTGGATGGCCACCAGCGTGCCCTATTGGGAAGGCCCGATCAGCTTCACCGGCAGTCACCAGGGGGTAGGCTATCTCGAGCTGACCGGATATTGAGAGCGCGCATCAATGGGGATCGACACGATGTATCACTTCACCGCACTCGTCACCGTGCTGGCCGTCCTGCTCTATTTCTACACTGGCATCCGCGTCGCGAAGGCGCGCCGCACCTTCGGCATCAAGGCACCGGCGACCGCAGGTAACCCGGATTTCGAGCGCGTCTTCCGCGTGCAGATGAACATGCTGGAATGGATGCCGATCTTCCTGCCCGCCCTTTGGCTGTTTGCGATCTATGTCAGCGACGGCTTTGCCGCGCTGATCGGGCTGGTGTGGATCGTCGGCCGGGCAATGTACATGCGCGGCTATGCGGAAGCGGCGGAAAAGCGGCGGCCGGGCTTCGCGACCCAGGCGCTGGCGACCTTCGCACTGCTGCTCGGTGCGCTGGTGGCAATCGTCGGGCAGATCGCGCACGGCTGACCGCGCAGCCCAGCTGTCGTCCTGGCTTTCGCCGGGGCGACAGCTGTTTGTGTTACGACGTCACTTCGTCAGCGGACAGCCACTTTCCTTGGCCGAGAAGAACGCCTTGTCGCCGGGAACGGTCGCGATCAGCTTGTAGTAGTCCCACGGCTTCTTCGACTCCGACGGCGACTTGACCTCGAACAGATACATGTCGTGCACCATGCGGCCGTTCTCCTGCACCTTGCCTTGCGCGAAGGCGTCATCGACCGGAAGCTCCTTGAGCTTCTTGGCCACGGCGTCGGAGTCCTTGGTGCCGGCGGCCTTGACCGCCTTCAGATAGGACAGCGTCGCCGAATAGGTGCCAGCATGGATCATGCTCGGCATCCGCCCGGTGCGCTTGAAGAAGCGCTCCGAGAAGGCACGTGCCTTGTCGTCATGATCCCAATAGAAGCCTTCGGTCAGGACCAGCCCCTGAGCTGCTTCGAGCCCGAGACCATTCACCTCGGCGAGCGTCATCAACAGCCCTGCGAGCTTCTGGCCGCCCTTGACGATGCCGAATTCGGCCGCCTGCTTGATCGAATTGGTGGTGTCGAGCCCGGCATTCGCCAGCCCGATGATCTTGGCCTTCGAGCTCTGCGCCTGCAGCAGGAAGGACGAGAAGTCGGACGAATTGAGCGGGATGCGCACCGAGCCGAGCACCTTGCCGCCCTTGGCCTTGACGATGTCGCTGGTGTCCTTCTCCAGCGCGTAGCCGAAGGCATAATCCGCGGTCAGGAAGAACCAGCTGTCGCCGCCTGCCTCCACCAGCGCGCCGCCCGTGCCCACTGCGAGTGCATGGGTATCGAAGGCCCAGTGGAAACCGTACGGCGTGCAGGCATCGCCGGTGATGCGCGACGTCGCAGCACCGACCACGATGTCGATCTTTTTCTTCTCCGCCGACAATTCCTGCACCGCGAGCGCGACCGATGACGTCGTCAGCTCCGTGATCATGTCGACGCCTTCGGTGTCATACCAGCGCCGCGCGATCGAGGTGGCGAGATCGGGCTTGTTCTGGTGATCGGCGGTGACCAGCTCGACTTTCTGCCCCAGGACTTCGCCGCCGAAATCCTCGATCGCCATCTTGGCGGCCTCGACCGAATATTTGCCGCCGTAATCGGCATAGACGCCGGACTGATCGTTGAGGATGCCGATCTTGACCTGAGCCGATGCTGGCGCGGCCATCAAAAGGGCTCCGACCGCGGCAAAAGCCAACAAGCTCGATTTCATCAGTTTTTCTCCCAGCCATTTTGTTCTGAAATGCCGTTCCCTTGAGAACGCGATCCCGATGTTACGGCATAATGCCGGCGCCGCACACCCCTTCCCGCTTGATCCCGGTCAAGCCGGGGGGGCCTGACATTCGGTATTGATCGCACCGTGACGGAATCGGAATACGCGGAAGAGCGAAGATGCGCGCCCATCAGATCATGAGTCGATCGGTGATAACCGTCACGCCGGGTACGCCGATCGTGGATGCGGCCAAGGTCATGCTGCGCAATCACGTCGGGAGCCTGCCGGTGGTCGACGCGGCCGGAAAGCTGGTCGGCATCGTCACCGACGGCGACTTCATCCGCCGCGCCGAAATCGGCACCGACCGCAAGCCCGGCCGCTGGCTCGGCCTGCTGGTTGGGCGTGGGCGACTGAACGCCGATTTCGTCCGCTCCCACGGCCGGACCGTCGGCGAAATCATGACGCCGGACCCGGTCACGGTCGACGAGAATGCCACGCTGCCCGACATCGTCCGGACCATCGAGGCCAAGCACATCAGGCGGTTGCCGGTGGTCCGCGGTGGCCGGCTGGTCGGCATCGTGAGCTATCGCGACTTCGTCCAGCCCATCGCGGATATCGCGTCCGAGCTTCCGGGCCCGACGCCCGACGACGACCTGCTGCGTAGCCAGATCCTGGATGCGCTGGGTCAAGCGGCCTGCAAGGCTTGTCGTCTCAACGTCCTGGTCCGCGACGGCGTCGCCTATCTCAACGGCGCAGTCCGCGATGCCAGGGAGCGGCAGGCCGCCATCGCGGCGACGAAGAGCGTGCCTGGCGTCAAGGATGTCCGCGACTCCATGTGGATCTACCCGCCGGCAGAAGAGGATCTTGGCGGCGGCGATATCGTCTCGCTGCAGGAGGAGCCGCCGACCGAGGACGATCAGCCGCTGTGAGGAGGTGCCTATGCGACTTGCTTCCCTCGGCCTCGTCATCGCGCTTGCTGCAGCCGGATCGGCAACGGCAGAGGACCTCGACCACGGGCGGCGGCTCGCCGAGCGCTGGTGCGCCGAGTGTCACGCGGTCGCCGACAAGCCGACTAGGTTCCGACGCTCCCTGCCGTTCGCCGCGATCGCGGCCAAGGACGGCGTGACCCTGGAGACACTCACCGCATTCCTGTTGCTGCCGCATGCAACGATGTCGAATGCGCCGCTTAGCCGGCAGGACGCCGCTGACCTTGCCGCCTACATCATGGCATTGAAGAAATAAGTCATCACAACCTGAAATAAGGTCGCAGCCCATCAGCTCGCGTGAAGGTCGCGCAGCCGATTCATTTCCCGTTGTAAGGAACAAACCGGCGCTTAACGCGTTTGGTGTCAGTTCGCGGAAGGTGGCCCGAAGGCTCCCATCAGTTCCGTGCCAGCAAATGACCGCCTGGTGCGGCGAATTTGCAGTTCCGATCAGTTGGGCCGCACCCCCGCCATCGGAACTGCAAATTCAAAGCCGTACTGGATTCAAGGATTTGCTCGTGCTCTCCGATTCCAAGTTCGCCGACGAGAGTACCGCGACATTCGTGCGAACTTCGGAAGCGGAGCACTGGGCAATGCTCGCTGCTGAAAATTAACGATCAACGATCCGGACGGGACGCAGCACCTTGCATTTGAGTACAAATGAGTTGTTACTGTCGATTGCGGGATCCGCTTCGTTCCGCCGTCCATCAAGGAGCCTGCGACGTGCTCGGTAAGCCCGGCGCCCCGTCCGCATTGTTCGTTCCCGACGAGGTTGCCGCCTATCTGGCCGCCATTGTGAACTCGTCGGCCGAGGCCATTATCGGCGCTACACTCGACGGCAAGATCAGAACCTGGAACCTGGCCTGCGAACGGCTGTTCGGCCGCTCCGCAGCCGACATGATCGGACGGCCTGCGTCCGATATCGTACCGCAAGAATTGCTGGCCGAAGACAAGGCGATCCGTGCCCGCGTCGAGAACGGCGAGTCGATCGAGGGTTTCGAGACCGTTCGGCTGACCAAGGATGGCCGCCCGATCGAAGTCGCGATCACGCTCTCGCCGATTCGCGAGGCGACCGGCGCGATCATTGGGATATCCAGCATCATCCGCGACATCAGTCGCGCCAAGCAGGCCGAGCGCGGCGCTGCAATGCTGGCGGCCATCGTTGCCTCCTCCTCGGACGGCGTCGTCAGCAAGACGCTGGAAGGCGTCGTGACCAGCTGGAACAAAAGCGCCGAACGCATTTTCGGTTATCCGGAAGCCGAGATGCTGAATCAGTCGATCCGCCGCATCATTCCGCCGGAGCGCCAGGCCGAGGAAGACCGCATTCTGGCCACCATCGTCGCCGGCGAGGTGATCGACAGTTTCGAGACCGTCCGCTTGCGGAAAGATGGGTCCCCGATCGAGGTCTCGGTGACCGTATCCCCGGTGCGCGATCCGACCGGGCGTATCATCGGCGCGTCAAAGATCGTTCGCGACATCAGCGAAAGGCGGCAGACGCAGCGGCAGCTTCAGATTCTGCTCGCCGAGGTCAACCATCGCAGCAAGAACCTGCTGTCGCTGGTGCAGGCGATTGCAAGGCAGATGACGCGCCATGGCCAGCAGCTCGATCTCGAACGCTTCCTCGAACGTCTGCAGGCGATCGCGAGCAACCAGGATCTCCTGATCCAGAACGATTGGCGTTTCATTCCGTTGAACGACCTGATCCGCTCGCAGCTTCGTACCTTCAGCGACGTCATCGGAAGCCGCATTTCGGTCAAAGGTCCGCATGTCGAGCTGACTCCGGAAGCCGCGCAATCGATTGGCATGGCCGTCCACGAACTTGCCACCAATGCCGCCAAATATGGTGCTCTCTCCAATGATGAGGGCTGCATCGACGTGAGCTGGAGCTGCAACGACGCAACCTTCCGCATGAGCTGGAACGAGACGGGAGGCCCAACCGTGTCGCCGCCGGCGCGCGCAGGGTTCGGCAGCAGGGTCATTTCCGACATGGTGAGGCTGAGCCTGGACGGCACCGTCGATGTGCTATTCCCGCCCGCAGGGCTGCAGTGGCGGCTCACCTGTCAACTGGAGCGCGTCAGCTGTGGCGAGCCAGATGCACCTCGATGACCGCCCCCGTATCCTGATCGTCGAGGACGATCCGCTGATCGGCTTCGATCTTGCGGTCGAGTTGGAGCATGCCGGATACACCATCGTCGGCGTGGCGCCGACCGTCGCCAAGGCGCTGACGTTGTTCGAGCAGCATGGCTGCGACGTCGCCATCCTCGATGTCAATCTCGGGCGCGAAACCTCGGCGCCGTTCGCGAGCACGCTGGCAGCCGCGCACGTGCCGTTCATCGGGGTGACCGGTTATCTGGTCGATCAATGCCCGCCTGAATTCTCCAGCGTACCGCTGCTTTCAAAGCCGTTTCAGACCAAGCGCCTCGTAGCAGAGCTCAGACGGCAGCTGTCTGCGCAGGGGTGATCAGGCTCACGACAGCGCCGCGATTTCGACCAGGATGCGCCCTGTCGTCACCTGCTCGCCCTCGGCAACTTGGATCGCGCCAACCGTGCCGCCGATTCCGGACGCGTGGACATGTTCCATCTTCATGGCCTCGAGCGTCAGCACCGGCTGGCCGGCGGTGACGCGCTCGCCGGGCCGGACCAAGACGGCGACGACCCGGCCGTTCATCGCAGCGCGCACCTTGCCGTCACCGCTCGCGCCGGCTGCTGATTGCGGCGCGGCAAGGCTGACATCGCGGACCGTCATCGCTGCCGTGCGGTGGTGCAGATACAGCCGCTCGTCCTCGCGAATGAAAATTGCACTGTCCATCACGCCGCCGCTACGGAAGCGAATGAGATCGCGGCGGAGCTCCTCGACCTCGAAGCGATGCGCCTCGCCGTCGCACGTGACCACATAGCCGCCGTCGCGGTCGCGCAGGAGCTCGCAATCCTGCATCCTGCCATCGAGCTCGAAACGCAGCGGCGTCGGAAAAGGCGCGGCCAGCGAACGGCCGGTGCGCCACGCGCGCGCGCAAGCATGGCTCAAATGGAGCAGCAGCGCGGCCAAGGCGAGATCGGCGGACCGTGCTGCGCGCGCCAGCAACTCGGTCCGGTGCGTGCCGATGAAGGCGGTGGTGGCAGCTCCGCGCGCGAAAACCGGATGACGCAGGCAGGCCATCAGGAATGAGCGGTTGGTGGTGATACCTAACGCGGTCGCCTGCTCCAGGCCGCAGATCAGCTTCGCTCGTGCCTCATCGCGCGTTGCACCGTGGCTGATCAATTTGGCGATCATCGAGTCGTAATAAGGCGAGATCTCCGTGCCCGACTGCAGCGCGTGCTCCACGCGAACGTTCTCAGGCATTCGCCACAGCGCCATCCGGCCCGACTGCGGCATGAAATCGCGATCGGCATCTTCGGCGCAGAGCCGGACCTCGATGGCGTGTCCGGAAAAGCGCACATCCTCCTGGCGCAGCGGCAGCGGCTCGCCCGCCGCAACGCGCAGCTGCAATTCAACCAGGTCGAGCCCGGTGATCGCCTCGGTCACGGGATGCTCGACTTGCAGGCGCGTGTTCATCTCCATGAAATAGAACTGGCCGTCCGAATCCAGCAGGAATTCGAGCGTGCCAGCGCCCTCGTAGCCGAGCGCCTTTACCGCTTGAACCGCGACCTCGCCCATCCGCACTCGCAATTCGGGACTGACCGCCGGCGAAGGCGCCTCCTCGATCAGCTTCTGATGCCGCCGCTGCACCGAGCAATCGCGCTCGCCGAGATGGATCGCATTGCCATAGCGGTCGCCGAACACCTGGATCTCGATGTGGCGCGGATTGTCGATGGCCTTTTCCAGGATCACGGTGTCGTCGCCGAAGGCGGCTGCCGCTTCCGAACGCGCGTTGCGCAACATGTCGGGGAATGCCGCGGCATCCGCAACCAGCCGCATGCCGCGGCCGCCGCCGCCGGCCACCGCCTTGATCATGACGGGGAAACCGATCCGCTTCGCCTCCGCCAGCATGGTGCCAGCGCGCTGGTCCTCGCCCTGATAGCCCGCCACGCAAGGCACGCCGGCCGCCTGCATGATCGCCTTCGCGCCGGCCTTGTTGCCCATCGATCTGATCGCGTCGGCCGACGGGCCGATCAGCACGAGGCCCGCCCGCCTGCAGGCGTCCGCGAAGACCGCATTCTCTGCGAGAAAGCCATAGCCGGGATGCACGGCATCGGCACCGGTTGCTTTCGCAGCGGCGATGATGGCGTCGATATTCAGGTAGGACTGCGCCGGCGGCGCGTCACCGATGCGCACGGCCTGATCGGCCTCGCGCACATGCAGCGCGTCGCGGTCCGCATCCGAATAGACCGCGACTACGCCGAGCCCATGCCGCCGTGCGCTACGCATGATGCGCAGGGCGATCTCGCCACGATTGGCGATCAGGACCTTATGAAACGGTGTGCGCGACATCGTCTTCTCTTCGCTCATGGCCGTGCCACCGAAAACTGCATGGCTTGCGGGCTGCGCGCATCACCTTCGCGGCAGGTCGCGAGAACCTCGGCGAGCACGGCGCGGGTGTCGCGCGGATCGATCACGCCATCGTCGAGCACACGTGCCGATGTCGCGAACACGTCCATCTGGCTGTCGAACACGCCGACGATCTGCGCCTTCAACGCATCCAGCTTCTCCTTCTCGACCGGCTTGCCGCGCCGCGCCGCCGCCGCTTCCGTGACGATCGCCATCGTCTCCGCCGCCTGCTCCCCGCCCATCACAGCCGTCCTCGCATTTGGCCAGGAGAAGCAGAAACGCGGATGAAAGCCCCAGCCGCACATACCGTAATTGCCGGCGCCGAACGAGGCGCCGCAATAGACGGTGATCTGCGGCACGGTCGCGGAGGTCACCGCCTGGATCATCTTGGAGCCGTGCTTGATCATGCCGGCTTCCTCATAGGCGCGGCCGACGATGTAGCCGGTGGTGTTGTTGAGATAGAGAATGGGCGTGCGGCTCTGGCAGCAGGCCTGGATGAAATGGGTGGCCTTGTTGGCGCCGGCGGGATCGAGCGGGCCGTTGTTGGTGATGATCCCGATCGCCTGGCCTTCGATGCGGGCGTGGCCGCACACGGTCGCGGGACCATAGTTCGGCGCCATCTCGACGAAATCGGAATCGTCGACGATGCGCGCGATCACCTGGCGCATGTCGACCGGGCGCTTGTGATCCATCGGCATGATGCCGAGCAGTTCCTCCTGGTCGTAGCGTGGTGGCCTGAACTGTGCAGCCTCGCGCGGGGGCAGCTCCCATGGCAAAGCGGCCATGATCTCGCGCGCGATGCGCAGCGCGTCGCGATCGTCTTCGGCCAGGTAATCACCAAGGCCCGAAATCGAGGTGTGCATCTCGGCGCCGCCGAGCTCCTCCTCGGTCGCGATCTCGCCGGTGGCGGCTTTCAGCAGCGGCGGCCCTGCGAGGAACGCGCGGGTGCGGCCGCGCACCATGACGATGTAGTCGGACAGGCCGGTCTGATAGGCGCCACCGGCCGTCGACGAGCCGTGCGTGACCGTGACGACGGGAAGCCCGGCCGCAGACAGCCGCGCGAGGTTTCGAAAGATATTGCCGCCGCGGATGAAATCCTCGACGCGGTAGCGCAACAGATTGGCGCCGGCGCTTTCGACCAACTGCACATAGGGCAATTTGTTCTCGAGCGCGAGCTCCTGCACCCGCAAGGTCTTGTCGAGGCCAAAGGGCTGCAGCGCGCCGGCATCGATGCCGGAATCATTGGCCGAGACCATGCAGCGCACACCCGAGACGAAGCCGATGCCCGCGATCACGCCGCCGCCGGGCACGCTCTTGGCCGCATCCGGCACGTCGAACATGTAGCCGGCAAGGGTCGACAATTCCAGGAACGGCGCGCCGGGATCGAGCACCAGCGCGACACGCTCGCGCGGCAGAAGCTGGCCGCGCCCATGGAAGCGCTCCTTCGCGGCGGCAGAAGCCTGGCGCGTGCGTTCTTCCAGCGAACGCAGCCGCGCGAGCAGCGCCAGCATGCCGTCGCGATTGGCCTGGAACGCGGCGCCCGTGGGCGAAATGGTGTTTTCGATGGTGGCCATACCTGGTCGCAAATGCCCTATGAGTAACGACGTCATTGCGAGGAGCGAAGCGACGAAGCAATCCAGCCTTCCTTCTTAGCCCTGGATTGCTTCGCGGAGCCTGTCACCGGCGGCGCTTCGCGCGGACCGGGTGGCTCGCAATGACGCCGCACGGATTGTCAATTCACCGTCCCAAAAACCTGCCGCGCTTCCGCCGGGGTCGCGATCTCGCGGCCCGCGCGGCGGGCCAGAGCCGCGATCGCCTCGATCAGCTGGCCATTCGACGTCACCTTGCTGCCGTCGGCGAGATAGAACGCGTCCTCAAGACCGGTGCGCAGGTGGCCGCCGAGCTCGGCGCAGCGCTGATGCAAAGGCCATATCTCGGCGCGGCCGATCGCGGTGACCTGCCAATGCGCCTCCGGCCGCTTCAACTTGAGCAGGATCGGCAACAGCTCGGGATCGGCCGGCATGCCGGAGGCCACGCCCATGACAAAGTTATATTCGAGCGGCCCCGAATACATGCCGGTCTGGTAGTACATGCCGACACAGCGCACGATGCCGACGTCGAAGCACTCGAATTCGGGGATCGTGTTCGCGTCTTTCATCGCGTCGAGATAATCCTGAATCTTCTCGACCGAATTGTCGAACATCATCGGCGGCCAGGCCCAACTGTCGTCGGCCTTCACCTTCAGATAGTTCAGCGAGCCGGCATTGCAGGCCGCGATCTCGGGCCGCGTTTCGCGGATGCAGGCGAGCGCGCCCTGATAATGCGGCCCCGAAACTCCCGATGTATGGTTGATGATGACGCCGGGACAGGCCTCGCGGATCGCCTGCTGGATGTCGCGCGAGACGCTGACCTCCCAGGACGGCAGATGGCCTTTGCCCGGCGCCTGCTGGCGCAGATGGATGTGCATGATGCTGGCGCCGGCCTCGAACGCGCGCCTGGCCTCGGCCGCCATCTCTTCCGGCGTGACCGGCACATGATGCTGCTTGGGATCAGTGAGCACGCCGTTCAGCGCGCAGGTGATAACGGCTTTGTCGCTCATGCCATGCCTTGAATGATGCTCGACGGCCGCAATCCGCGACCGCCCGCATCATGCGAAGGCGGCTACATTGCTGCTTGCGTCAACGCGCTAGCATCCAGCTTCCGAAGTTGGCCTCATATCGCGGCCAGATCGGCTGCGACCTCGCCGCTGCGGTAGATCGCAAGATCACGCGAGCCGGAAAAGATCGCGCGCGGCTTCAAGCCGTAGAAGCGCCGGATCGAATGGCTGAAATGGGTGGAATCGGGATAGCCGATCTCCTGCGCGAGATGGGCGAGGTTCAGATCCTGATTGGCAAAATTGAGCAGATGCCGCGCGCGCTTCCAGGCACGGAACGCGCGGAAGGAGATGTCAGTCTCCTCCTTGAACAAATGCAGGAAACGCGAGGTCGACAGGCCAACCGCCGCGGCGCAGCTTTCGGCGGTGGCGGCCTCACCCGAGAAACGATTGATCAGCGCGATCGCCTTCACCACACGCGGATCGAGCGTCCGCTGCGGCAGAGCTTCACCGAAAAAGAGACGATCGAACGCGGCGCTGGACACATCACCGCTCAGCGGACGCGCCACCAATTCTTCATAGGCGGTGCGGATGCGACCGGCATACGCCGCGGCATCCTTCGCAATCCAGTTCGCCAACCGATCGAGCGTGCCGACCGGGACGCTCTCCGGCTCGATCGTGACGATGATGACGGTGCGGTAGTCACTCTCCATCGTGTGCTGCTGGTTCGGCGGCACCACCAGAAGCTCGCCCTGCCGCGGCTCGGCACCCTCGGGGATCAGCCGCAAACTGCCGCTGAGCGCGACATAAACGTGAAAGGCCCCGGAGCAGCGCTGGCGCGGGCGGCCGAGCAGCCCGGCATAAAAGACGCGCTCCGGCGTGATCAGCATCAAATGGCCGGACTCCCGGCGGGTCAAATCCATGGCATTCCTCCTGAGGCACGGCTCTCCGGCCGCTTCGGTTGGAAAGACCATAGCGCAAATCACGCGGTAGTCACCGGCACGACACCTCAAATTTCGCGGCGGTTAATCGTCCCGGTCGACGGTTGCTCAACGCACGCAGTCCCGGAATCATGAACCCCGGCATTCATAGCCTGATCCGCGACGGCACACCTTGCACGATCCCCGCGCGCCGTTCGGCCTCGCGGGCCCGCTGGTATCCATCACGTGCCTGCAACCGCCTCCAATAGGCCGCGACATTCGGGCCGAAATCCCCGGCGAGGCCGATGCTCTCGGCAAGGCGCAAGGCGTAGCCGATCACGATGTCGGCGGCGGTAAAGCGGTCCGCGCACAAGGTTTCAGCATTGCCCGTGGCTGCCTCGACGGCGCGCAGGCGGCCCAGGAACCATTTGGCATAATCGGCCGCGACCTGCGGAGACCGCCGCTCCTCCGGCTCGAGTTGGCTGTAACGCAGCACCAGCGTCTGAGGAAAGGTGAGCGTCGCGTCGGAAAAATACATCCAGTTCAGGAACGCGCCGTAGGCCGGCTCGTCGGGGGCGACCATCAGCGGTGTCGGTCCATATTTCACCCCGAGATAATGGCAGATGCCGGAGGACTCGGTCATCCTGGTCTCGCCGTCGATCATCAGGGGAATGGTGCCGAGCGGGTTGAGCGCCAGATAATCCTTGGCCAGCACCCGCGGCGGGAACGGCAGCATCTTCAACTCGTAAGGGAGACCGAGCTCTTCCAGCATCCACAGCGGGCGAAAGGAGCGTGCGCCCTCGCAATGATAGAGCGCGATCATCAGGCGGCTCCCTTTTTCGTAAGGCCCGGCAGCGTGCCCATCATCTTGCAGAGGATGGTCAGCATCACCTCGTCGGCGCCGCCGCCGATCGACGTGAGCCGCGTATCGCGATAGGCGCGGCTGACCGGCGTCTCGTTCATGAAGCCCATGCCACCCCAATATTGCAGGCAGGCGTCGGTGAGCTCGCGCCCGAGCCGGCCGGCCTTCAGCTTCGCCATGGTGGCGAGCCGCGTTACGTCCTCACCCGCGATCAGCGCCTCCGCGGCCCGATAGGTCAGCGCGCGCAACAGTTCCACCTCGGTCTGCATCTCCGCGAGCTTGAAGTGAACGACCTGGTTGTCGAGGATGCTGCGGCCGAAGGCCTTGCGGTTGCGTGTGTAGTCGATGGTCTCGTTGATGATGAACTCGTGCGCCTTGAGGCAGGCCGCTGCCGCCCACAGCCGCTCCTCCTGGAACTGCAGCATCTGATAGGTGAAGCCCTCGCCCTCTTCGCCAACTCGGTTGCGCTTCGGCACGCGCACGTCGTCGAAGAAGATCTGCGCGGTGTCGGATGAGCGCATGCCCATCTTGTCGAGCTTGCGCGCGACCTGCACGCGCTTGCTCTTCATCGGCACGCAGATCAGCGACTTGTTGCGATGGGGCGGGCCATCACTGGTGTTGGCGAGCAGACAGATGAAATCCGCCTGCGCGCCGTTGGTGATCCACATCTTGCCGCCGTTGATGACGTAGTCGTCGCCATCCGAGCGCGCGGCCGTCTTGATCGAGGCCACATCCGAACCTGCACCCGGCTCGGAGACCCCGATGCAGGCAACATAGTCGCCGGAGATTGCCGGCGCCAGGAATTCCTGGCGTACCTCATCGGAGCCGAACCGCGCCAGCGCCGGCGTCGCCATGTCGGTCTGCACCCCGATCGCCATCGGGATCGCGCCGCATTTGATAGTGCCGAGCTCCTCGGCCATCATCAGCGCATAGGAATAATCGAGCCCCTGGCCGCCATATTCGACCGGCTTATTGAGCCCGAGAAAGCCGAGCGTGCCGAGCTTCTTGAACAGCTCATGCGCCGGGAAGATGCCGGCTTCTTCCCATGCGTCGACGTGAGGATTGATCTCGGCGGCGATGAATTTCTGCAAGGCTCGGCGCGGTTCGTCGTGATCGGTGGTGAAGAGCATTCTGTTTCCTCTCGTCATTCTGGGGCGCTCGCGACAGCGAGCGAACCCGGAATCTCGATGTGGTGGACTCATCTCTGGATTCCGGGTTCGCGTCTACGACGCGCCCCGGAATGACGGCTGACATCACAGTCCCATCTGGCGGCTGGCCAGATCCTTCATGATCTCCTCGGTGCCGCCGCCGATCGCGTTGACCTTGACCTCGCGATAGATGCGCTCCACCTTGACGCCGCGCATGTAGCCGGCGCCGCCGAAGATCTGGACCGCTTCCGAAGCGCAATAGGCCATGGTCTGGGTGGCCTGGTTCTTCATCATGCAGATCTCGGCCACCGGATTGTCGCCCTGTTCCAGCCGCCACGCCAGCAGTTCCAGCATCGCCTGCGATGCCGCCACGCGCTGCGCCATGTCGACCAGCTTGTGTCTGACCACCTGATGCTGGGTCAGCGGCTTGCCGAAGGTCTGCCGCTCTTTGGCATAAGCGATCGCCTCGTCCAGGCAGACGCGGGCAAACGCCGTGCAGCTCGCCGCCATGCCCATGCGCTCGCTGTTGAAGTTCTGCATGATCAGCTTGAAGCCCTGCCCCTCTTCGCCGATCAGGTTCTCAACCGGCACGCGGCACGCGTCGAAATGCAAGGTCGCGGTGTCCGACGCCCACCAGCCCATCTTGTCGAGCTTGGTGCGCGCGAGCCCAGGCGTGTCGCCTTCGATCAGGAGCAGGCTCACGCCGGCAGCGCCGGGACCGCCCGTACGCACGGCAACCGTCAGCACATCGGCCCGCATGCCCGACGTGATGAAGGTCTTCTCGCCACTGACGATGTAGTGGTCGCCCTCGCGCCTCGCCTTGGTGCGAAGATTGGCGACGTCGGATCCGCCGCTCGGCTCGGTGATGGCCAGCGCCGAAATCTTCCGCCCGGACAGGATTTCGGGCAGCACGCGGGCCTTGATGTCCGGGCGCGCCGCACGCGCGATCGGTGGCGCTCCGATCGTATGGCTCATCAGGCTGGCGCTGATGCCGCCAGCGCCGGCGCGCGCCAGTTCCTGTGAGGCCACGATCTTCATGAACTGATCGGCCGCGACGCCGCCGAACTCCTCGGGGAAGCCCAGGCCCAACAGGCCGATCTCGGATGCCTTCGCGTAGAGCGAGCGCGGAAATTCGCCGGCCTCGTCCCAAGCGTTGGCGAACGGCGCGATCTCTTTCTCGACAAAGCGCCGCATCACATCGCGAAACGCGTCGTGCTCGGCCGTGTAAAACGGGCTTGTCATGCGGGGCCTATCCGAAACGTCTGCTTCGCCTACGGCCAAGATGCGCCGGAACTGCCGGTATCCACTTGCGTCAAGTGGCTGATCTGGCAGGTCACCGCCGGGCCGTCATGGATTGGCGCTATTGCGCTGCAACCAGCAACTTGACGCAAGACAGATCGCAGCCCTGATCGGCCCACTCCGTCAAAAGCGCGCGCCGCGTGGCAGGCATTCGGTAACACACGAGGCTTGGTCGAGGCGCAGCGTTGAAAAACATCAGGGCGAGGCGGCGCCAGACCGCACGACGGAGGAGGGAATCCCGTGCCAGTACGATATTACGACTGGATTGCACATCATGCGCGGCGCACCCCGTCCAAGACGGCCATGGTCGATCTCGGCAGCAACAGGCGCTTCACCTTCGCCGAGGCCGATGCGCGGATCGCGCGACTGGCCAATCAGCTGGGAAGCCAACTCGGCGTCGGCACGGGCGATCGCGTCGCAGTTCTCGCGCTGAATTCGACCGACACGCTCGAAGTCCAATTCGCCTGCTTCCGATTGGGAGCGATCTTCGTGCCGCTCAACACGCGCCTCACGGTGCCGGAGCTGCAATTCATCGTCGGCGATGCCGCACCCAAAGTCATGATCCACGACGACGATCTCGCCGCGACCGCGCTCGCCGTCAGCGAGCTCTGCAACGTCGCTGGCACCTTGCGCTACGGCGCCGGCCATTCCTATGAGCAGGCAATTGCCTCCGCGCAGCCGCTCACGAGCTCCGAGCCGGTCACGCTCGACGACGTCTCGACCATCATGTACACGTCGGGCACCACGGGCCAGCCGAAGGGGGCAATGATCACCCACGGCATGACGTTCTACAACTGCGTCAATCTCGGCGGCATCGCCCGTATCATGCCATCGTCCGTGTTGCTGACCGTGCTGCCCCTGTTTCACACCGGCGGCCTGAACTGCTACACCAATATCGTGCTGCATGCCGGCGGCACCGTCATGATCATGCGCGCCTTCGATCCCGGATTGGCGCTGCAATTGATCAGCGATCCGGCTGTTGGCATCAACGTCTTCTTCGGCGTGCCCTCGATCTATCAATTCATGGCGCAGCACCCGGCATTCGAGACCGCCGATTTCAGCCGACTCGTGATCGGCGGCGTCGGAGGCGCGCCGATGCCGGTCCCCTTGCTGAACACCTGGGAGGGCCGCGGCGTGGCGCTACAGCAGGGCTACGGCATGACGGAGACGTCGCCGGCCGTGCTCGCCCTCGACCGCGAGGACGCCGCGCGGAAGGCCGGCTCCGCAGGCAAGCCGGTGCTGCACACGGAGGTCCGCATCGTGCGGCCCGACGGCAGCGATGCCGAGATCGGCGAGCTCGGAGAATTGTGGGTGCGCGGCCCGAATGTCACGCCCGGCTATTGGAACAGGTCGGACGCCAACCGATCATCCTTCACCGATGGCTGGCTGCACACCGGCGATGCGACGCGGATCGACGAGGACGGCTTCTACTACATCGTCGACCGCTGGAAGGACATGTACATCTCCGGCGGCGAGAACGTGTATCCGGCGGAAGTGGAAAACGTGTTGCATCAACTGAACGCCGTCGCCGAGGCTGCCGTGATCGGCATTGCCGACCCGCAATGGGGCGAAACGGGAATGGCGATCATCGCGGTGAAGCCAGGCCGCACGTTGAGCGAAGCCGAGGTCCACGCGCATTGTCAGGCCAATCTTGCCCGCTTCAAATGTCCGCGTACCGTTCGCTTCGTCGAAGCGCTGCCGCGCAACGCCACCGGCAAGATCCACAAGCCGACATTGCGCCAGACCTTCTCGACGGCCTCGGCGGTCGACCTCGTCCAGGAAGCATCGTAAGTTTGCTACTGAAGCCCATACGCTCCGGAATGCCCAATATAAGAATCATCACAAGAGGAAGCCCAGGGAATGCCGTCCATTACCGCCAGGACTCTGCTCTCGTTTGCGGCCGCAGCTGCGTTCACGGTACTCGCGAGCCAGGCTGCGCTCGCACAGAAGAAATACGATCCGGGGGTCACCGACACTGAGATCAAGATCGGCAATGTCGAAGCCTATAGCGGCCCGGCGTCGGCCTATGGCGCGATCGGCAAGACCGAAGAAGCCTATTTCAAGATGATCAACGATCAAGGCGGCATCAACGGCCGCAAGATCAACTTCATCTCCTATGACGACGGCTACAGCCCGCCGAAGACGGTCGAACAGGTCCGCAAGCTGATCGAGAGCGACGAAGTGTTCCTGGTTTTCAACGCGCTGGGCACACCGACGCAGAGCGCCGTGCAGAAGTATCACAACGCCAAGAAGGTCCCGCAGCTGTTCGTGGCGACCGGCGCCAGCAAGTGGAACGACCCGAAGGACTTCCCCTGGACGATGGGCTTCCAGCCGAGCTACCGGGTCGAGGCGCGGATCTTCGCCAAATATATCCTGAAGGCCAAGCCCGATGCGAAGGTGGCGATCTTCTATGCCAATGACGATTTCGGCAAGGACTACGTCGCCGGCATCAAGGACGTGTTCGGCGACAGGGCCAAGAGCCTGATCGTGGCCGAAGAGAGCTACGAGACCACCGAGCCTTCGATCGACTCCCACATCGTCAAGCTCAAGGGCACCGGCGCCGACGTCTTCGTCAACATCGCCACCCCGAAATTCGCGGCGCAGGCGATCAAGAAGATCGCCGAGCTCGAGTGGAAGCCGATGCAGATCATGACCGACGTGTCGATCTCGATCGGCGCGGTGATGAAGCCGGCCGGGCTGGAGGCTTCCGAAGGCGTGCTGTCGGCGCAATACATGAAAGACGCCTCGGATCCGCAGTGGAAGGACGATGAGGGCATGAAGAAATTCATGACCTTCGTCGACAAATACATGCCGGGCGCCAACATTTCCGATTCGAACCTCGTCTATGGCTATTCGGCTGCGCAGACCATGGTGCAGGTGCTGAAGCAGTGCGGCGACAATCTCACCCGCGAAAACGTGATGAAGCAGGCCGCGAGCCTGAAGGATTTCGCGCCTGATACGTTGATCCCGGGTATCACGATCAACACCAGTGCAACCGACTTTGCCCCGATCGAGCAGCTCAAGATGATGCAGTTCAAGGGCGGCAAGTGGGACTTCTTCGGCGACATCATCAGCGCCGATCTGGAGCGATAGGTCCGCCGCCACATTGGTGATCACCCCCTGCCCTTGCCGGAGAGGGTGATCACCCGCGGTGTGTCGACAGCGCTCTGCTCAGGATACTCCCGGCGCGAACAGCGCAAACGGCTCCTCGATCGTCTTGCGCAAGTGCTCGCGATAAAGCGCATAGTTCGGATCGGCGGGGGCGATGCGGCCCAGATTCGGCTCCGGCACCGACCTGACCGGCAACAGCGCGATCGGCGCCGCGATCGGGGTCAACAGCGAACCTCGGCCCGCGAGCAAGGTCGTGATGATGCCGTACATCTCGCCGGTGATGGTCGGACGCGACACCGTGATCAGCCGGTGCTGGCCGTGCCGATTCGTGACCAGATAGATGAAGCCGGACTGGTTGGGCACTGCGACCTCGCCGAACTGGGTGAACGCCGCATCCAGCCGCGCGCCTTCACGAAACACCAGTGACGAGGCCGCCTCGTCCCAGGCGATGTCGGTGCGATAGGCGTAGATCGCCTCCTTGTCGCCGAAGGACGGGCGCAAGGTCACGTAAGTGCCTTCGATCCATTCGACCGCACGGCGCGAATAGGAGCCGAGGCCATCCGGCGCAATCCCGCTTGCGATCGGCGCAGCCACCGGCGCGCTTGGCACCTTACGCAAGGGAACGCCGAGCGCCTGTTCCAGCCGCACGATTGTGGCCAGCGTGAACGGCCGGCGGCCGCCCAGCGCCTTCTCCAAGGTCGAGAGGCTGATCTTGGCCTGCTCGGCCAGCGTCTGGCGCGACACGCGCCGGCGTGCGATCTCCTCGCGGATCAAGTCCGCGACCTGGCGGCTCTGCTCGTCGGATAATTCGCTCTCCGGTATCGACATCCTGCCCCCTGCTCCGCGGCGCCGTCCTTTGTAGCAGACGGACATTGCCGGACAAACCCGCACAAAGCCGCCAACGACCCGGTCCGCACGGGACCGGCGAGACGGACCGCGGCCGAACAAGGCCGATCATTCTGCTCGCGACGTCAGGCGCTTGCCCACAGTCTCGCACGCACGGATTTGTTTCGTACGGGGAGCGACGAGATGACGATCGACGACAGAATTGATGGCGACACGATCTGCAGGTCTCACCCGGTCCTGCGGCGGATCGGAGCGGTGCTGCTGTTCCTGCTGGTGCAGGCCGCAGCCGTGCTGCTGGTCGGACTGACGGCGCTGCTTCTGAGTTTCGAACCCGGCTGGTCAGCCGAAGGGCCGATGGCGCCGCAGTCCAAGCCCGGCGAGGCCCGATCCGGCTCGCTCCTGTTCAAAACCGATGACGGCTACAGCGACGCGCCCCGGCTCGGCATCGATGTCGACATCACGGTGTCCGGGCCGACCGCACGTGCTCGCGTCACCCAGCTCTTCCGCAATCCGACCGACCATTGGATAGAGGCGGTCTATGTCTACCCGCTGCCGGCGGGCAGCGCGGTCGACACGCTGAAGATGGTGGTCGGCGACCGCGTCGTGATCGGCGACATCAAGGAACGCGAGCAGGCCAAGGTGATCTACGAGCAAGCCAAGCGCGACGGCAAGACCGCCGCGCTCACCGAACAGGAGCGACCGAACATCTTCACCAACTCACTCGCCAATATCGGACCGGGCGAGACGGTGCTGGTGCAGATCGAATATCAGGAGCCGGTCGCGCAGAACGGCACCGAGTTCTCGTTGCGCGTGCCGCTCGTGGTCGGACCGCGCTACAATCCGGCGCCGATCGTGCAGAGCGTCGAACTGCGCCCGGGCGGCAATGGCTGGGGCGCGGCGAGCAACGATCCGGTGCCGGATCGCGACCGCATCACGCCGCCGGTGCTCGATCCCGCCGAGAACGCGCCGGTGAATCCGACCCGCATCACCGTTCGCCTGCAAGCCGGCTTTCCGCTCGGCGACGTCAAGAGCCAGCATCATCAGGTCAGGATCGAGAGTCCGGATGCGAACACGCGCCTCATCACGCTGGCCGACGGCGTGGTGCCGGCGGACCGCGATTTCGAGCTGACCTGGAAGCCTGCGGCAGAGACGGCTCCGTCCGTCGGGCTGTTCCGCGAGCATGTCGGCGATGCCGACTATCTGCTCGCCTTCGTCACCCCGCCGGCAGTCGCCTCGACATCGCAACAACCGCTGCCGCGTGAGGTGATCTTCGTGATCGACAATTCCGGCTCGATGGGCGGCACATCGATCCAGCAGGCCAAGGCCAGCCTGCTCTATGCGCTCGGGCGGCTGCAGCCCACCGACCGCTTCAACGTGATCCGCTTCGACGACACGATGACCGTGCTGTTTCCGGCGTCGGTGCCGGCCGATCCTGAGCATGTCGGCCGCGCCGCAAGTTTCGTGAGCGGGCTCGATGCGCGCGGCGGCACCGAGATGGTGCCGGCGATGCGGGCCGCGCTGACCGACGACGGCAGCGAGACCGATCATGTACGTCAGGTCATCTTCCTCACCGATGGCGCCATCGGCAACGAGCAGCAATTGTTCGAGACCATCAGCGCGATGCGCGGCCGCTCCCGCATCTTCATGGTCGGCATCGGCTCAGCACCGAACACGTATCTGATGACCCGCGCCGCCGAACTCGGGCGCGGCGCCTTCACCCATATCGGCTCGGTCGATCAGGTCGAGGAGCGCATGCGCGGCCTGTTCGCGAAGCTGGAAAATCCCGCGGTGATCGGTCTTGTCGCCAGCTTCTCGAACGCATCTGCCGACCTTACGCCCGCGATCATTCCCGACCTCTATCGTGACGAGCCGCTGGTGCTGGCCGCCAAGCTCGACAAGCTCGAGGGCTCGCTGCAGATCAAGGGCCGAATCGGCGATCGTCCCTGGACGGTGACCCTGCCGCTGGCCGATGCAGCCGAAGGCAAGGGCCTTTCCAAGCTGTGGGCGCGGCGCAAGATCAGCGACGCGGAGGTGGCGCGCACCACGCGGCAGATCACGCCTGACGAGGCCGACAAGACCATCCTGAAGCTCGCGCTGGAGCATCAGCTGGTGACGCGCTTGACCAGCCTCGTCGCCGTCGACCGGACGCCGCGTCGTCCTGCCGGTGAACCGCTGAAGCTGAGCGGGCTGCCGATCAACCTTCCCGCCGGCTGGGATTTCGACAAGGTGTTTGGCGAGCGCATGCGCGCGCCAGCCGCGCCGGCCGAACGTCGCGCCCAGGCCGATGGCAATGTGCAGGTCGCGGCATTGAAGCGGCCGACCGTGCCGCCCCCGGCGCCGAACACGATCACGCTGCCGAAGACGGCGACGGATGCGGAGCTCAGCATGATGCTCGGCGCGGGGCTGTTAATGCTGAGCCTGGCAATGTGGGGCTTTGCCCGGCGACGCGCAGCTATCACCTGAAGCGACTGTCTGGCCCCACCTCACGTTCAGTCGTCATTGCGAGGAGCGAAGCGACGAAACAATCCAGAGTCGCGCACGAAGCTCTGGATTGCTTCGCTTCGCTCGCAATGACGCAAAGGGACCTCGTATGCTCCGCCTCATTCCCTTGTTCTTCGCCGTGATCGGCATCGCCCTTTTTGGCCATGGCGCTTACATCCATGCCAAGGCGCTTTTCGCCCAGGTGTTGCTGGAACGCGCCTTTGCCGAGACCGTGACGACGGGCCGGCCGATCAAGCCGTGGTCCTGGGCTGATACCTATCCGGTGGCCCGCATCGACGTGAAACGAATTCATGCCAGCGCGCTCGCGCTCGCGGGTTCAAGCGGTCAGGCACTCGCCTTCGGCCCAGGGCATGTGGAGCTGACTGCCGAGCCCGGCGAGCGCGGTGTGGCCGTCTATGCCGCGCATCGCGATACGCATTTCCGTTTCCTTCGCGATGTGCGAATCGGCGATGAGATCGATGTGACCCGGAGCGACGGCAAGATGTTTCGCTATCGTGCCGATTCGACAGATGTCGTACGATTCGATGCGAGCGGCATCGATCCTGCAAGCAGCGGTCACGCGTTGATCCTATCGACCTGCTGGCCGTTCGACGCCGTTCGCTCGGGACCGGAGCGGTATGTCCTGCATGCGACCATGATCGCCCCGGGCGAGTGACCGCGCCCCTCCGCCACGCGTTGGGAAAGAAGGCGGATATTGGCATTTGTCATCCGGCCGGCGCCGTGAGATGCTGGTTCCATATACGGCGCATCGCGACGACAGTCTTCAGAGCTCATGCATTCGGAAGCCCAATATCTGCCGATCACGCCCGGACTGTTCGCCGTCCTGGTGCTGGTGTTCGGCATCCTCATCATCCTGATCCAGCTCCGTATCCTGCGCTATGCCTATATGAAGCTCGGGATCAGCTCAGGCGCGGCGATGCTGCTCTTGTTCGGCTCGCTGATCGGCAGCTATTTCAACATCCCGCTCACTGTGCTGCCGACCCAAGAAGTGCGGTCCGGCGAGATCATCGATTTCTTCGGTATGCAATATGTCGTGCCGCTGGTGCATCAGTGGCCGGGCACGGTGCTCGCAGTGAACGTCGGCGGCGCGGTGATTCCGACCATCATGTCGACCTATCTCGTGCTGCGCTATCAGCTCTGGCTGCGCGCGGCGATCGCCGTGATCGCGATCGCCATCATCATCCATGCCATGGCAACGCCGGTCCGTGGCGTCGGCATCGCTGTGCCGGTATTCGCCCCCGTCGTGGTCACCGCGATCCTCGCCTTCCTGCTGTCGCGCGACTATGCCGCGCCGCTTGCCTATATCGGCGGCTCGATGGGGACGCTGATCGGCGCCGACCTGATGAATCTCGACAGGATCGGCAGCCTGGGCGCCCCGGTGGCCTCGATCGGCGGTGCGGGAACTTTCGACGGCATCTTCCTGACCGGCATTCTTGCCGTGCTGCTCGCCGGCATCGCCGCTCCATCGCGCCCGGGGCTGGCACGATGAGGCGCTGCGGCGCCAAGCTTTCCAGCAGCCCGCTTCGTCGCTAAAGTCACCGCCGGATCATCGGCGTTCGTCCGCCGCCACGATGGGCATCATGCGCGCAACCAACCTCATCATCGGCACCCTGACGCTTGCGGCCGTCGCCGCAGGCATCGGCGGCACGTTGATCACGCAGAAGCTGCGCATGGCCCAGCAGCGCAGCCCGTTGCGTGTGGTGTTCGACGGCGGCTCGGCCTCCGGCCTGCGCAAGGGTGGCCCGGTCAATTTCGACGGCGTTCAGGCCGGGCAGATCGTGTCGGTGACGCTGGAGAGCCCGCGCAAGGTCGTGGCTCTGGTGCTGCTCGACAAGAGCGCGCCGATCCGCAAGGACACCACCGCCGGCATCGAATTCCAGGGACTGACCGGGATCGCGGCCGTCTCCCTGGTTGGCGGCGCGCCGACCGCGCCTCCGGTGCCTCTGGACAAGGATGGCATCCCGGTCCTCACGGCCGACTTGAAAGACCAGGAAACGATGGTCGAGACGGTGCATAACGTCGACAAATTCATCGTCAGCAATGAGCCGGCCGTGAAGGACGCGCTGCAGACGTTCGAGTCGGAGACCGCCTCGTTGAAGGAGAAGAGTGACGCGATCGACGCTGCCATCGACAAGGCCGAGGATGCCTTCAGGGGCTTCGACAAGCTCGTGACCCGGATCGATGATGCGATCCCAGGCTTCGGCCATGGCGATGCGCATGACCTGACCGAGCGGCTGAAATCCGTCCGCGAGTTGGCCGACGACTTCAGGCAGAAATCAGCAAGGCTGATGGAAGACAGCAGAAAGTCCCTGTCTGACGTCAGCGAGAGCGCCAATGCGATGAGCGCCAAGCTCGGCGCAGCGTCGCCCACGGCGCCAGCGCCTGGACCGCGGCGGATGCCTGCGAGGCGGCACTAGGCACAATCGCCCAGCCTCATTCCACTGTCGTCCCGGGCAAGCCTGGCAACGCGCAGCGTTGTCGGGCGCCGACCCGGGACCCATAGAGACCATCATGTGGCAGCACGCTGGAGCACAGCCCGCCCCGCAACACCCGCCTGTGGTTATGGATCCCCGCTTTCGTGGGGACGACACCGCAGTTGTGGCTGTGATCGTGGATCTTGCCAACCGAGGACCACAGCCGAGTTTCTCTTCACCGATCTCAATGGCTGATCATCCACGGCCGCGCGGTCGGAAACCCCTTGGCGCCGCTCCTGGACTTCGTCATTAGCCGGGCCGGCTTCTTCGGCGAGCAGCAGCCGCAGCCTGCGCCGTGCTTGGCCTTGTATTCGGCAACCGTCTGCGGCGCGTGCCGGCTGCGCTCGTTGGTCGCATGCGCCGTACGCCGCTCCGCCGGCATGCAGGCAAAGGCCGGCGCGGTGAGGATCACGCGCGGCGCCATGTCGGAACATTGCGGACAGGCCTGCGGATCATCGCATTCCGCCATCGGACGCATGTCAGTGAACGGACCGCAGGCATCACAGAGATATTCGTAGACCGGCATCGTCGTCTCGTCCCGTTCTATTGATGTTCGATTCAAGGACATTCGAAGTGGATGCGGGGCAGCCAAAGGGACTGTCCCGCATCCTTGTCGCCCAGGGAGGAGACTTATTTGTCCGGCGAGATCGGCATCTGGATGTCGCCAGTGATGTGCTTCACGGGGCCTGCGGCTGACGGCATCACGTCGAAGTCGAAGATCTCGGTCGGCAGCCACAGCGTGGCGCAGGCGTTGGGCACATCGACCACGCCCGAGATGTGGCCCTGCACCGGCGCCGTACCGAGGATCGAATAGGCCTGGGCGCCGGAGTAGCCGAACTTCTTCAGATACTCGATCGCGTTGAGGCAGGCCTGGCGGTAGGCGATGTATACATCGAGATAGTGCTGCTGGCCGGCCTCATCGACCGAGATGCCCTCGAAGATCAGGTAATCGCGGTAGTTCGGCGTGATCGGCGACGGCTTGAAGATCGGGTTCTTGATGCCGTATTTCGACACACCGTCCTTGATGACGTCGACCTTGATGTGCAGCCAGCCGGCCATCTCGATGGCGCCGCAGAAGGTGATCTCGCCGTCACCCTGGCTGAAGTGCAGATCGCCCATCGAGAGGCCGCCGCCCGGCACATAGACCGGAAAGTAGATCTTCGAGCCGCGCGACAGGTCCTTGATGTCGCAATTGCCGCCATGCTCGCGCGGCGGCACGGTGCGGGCGCCTTCTGCGCCGATCTTAGCCTTGACGTCACCGGTGGCCTTTCCGGCATGGGCCGTCGGCGCGAACGGCGGATTGGCGAGACCCGGTACGCGGGTCGGGTTGGTCGCGATCAGTGCGGTCTCGCGCTCGTTCCAGGTCGACAGTAGTTTCGGATCGGGCAGGCAGCCGATCAGGCCGGGATGAATCAGGCCGGCGAAATTCACGCCCGGCACGTGCCGCGACGACGTGAACATGCCCTTGATGTCCCAGATCGACTTCTGCGCCAGCGGGAAATGATCGGTCAGGAAGCCGCCGCCATTTTGCTTCGAGAAGAAGCCATTGAAGCCCCACAGGCTTTCCTTCAAGGGCCCGACGTCGAGCAGGTCGACGACCAGCAAATCTCCGGGCTCGGCGCCCTTGACGCCGATCGGCCCCGAGAGGAAGTGCACGATCGACAGATCGATGTCGCGGACGTCGTCGGCAGAATCGTTGTTCTTGATGAAGCCGCCGGTCCAGTCATAGGTCTCGATGATGAAGTCATCGCCGGGCTTGACCCACGCCACCATCGGAATGTCCGGGTGCCAGCGGTTGTGCACCATGTCGTTCTCGTAGGCCGATTTGGTGAGATCGACCTTGATCAGTGTCTCTGGCATCAAATGCTCCCCTTCTTACTCGCCTTGGCTGCTTGCTTGGACGGACTGGTTAGACGGACAAATATTTGGAGACCTGCGCGGCATCGACGGAGTCGCGCGGATCGTCGCGCACGATCTCGCCGTTCTCGATCACCAGCACACGGTCGGCGATGTCGAGCGCGAAGCTCAGGACCTGCTCGGAGACGACGATCGACAGTCCCTTCTGATCGCGGATGCGCTTCAAGGTGCGCGCCATCTCCTTGATGATCGACGGCTGAATGCCCTCGGTGGGCTCGTCGAGCAGCAGCACTTTCGGCTTGGTCGCGAGCGCGCGGGCAATCGCGAGCTGCTGCTGCTGGCCGCCGGAGAGATTGCCGCCGCGGCGGCCTTTCATCTCGAGCAGGACGGGAAACAGCTCATAGATGTCGCCGGGGACTTCCGACTCGCCGGAGACGACAAGGCCGGTCTCGATGTTCTCCTTCACCGTCATGGTGGAGAAGATCATGCGGCCCTGCGGCACATAGGCGAGGCCCTTGGCCACGCGCTCATAGCTCTTCAGGCCCGACAGCTCGGTGCCGTCCATGTCGATCGAGCCGCTCTTCGCGGGCAGGATGCCCATCAGCGACTTCATCAGCGTGGTCTTGCCCATGCCGTTGCGGCCCATGATCGCGACGATCTCGTTCGGCGCGACCTTGACGTTGAGGCCATGCAGCACCTCGCTCTGGCCATAGGCGACATGGAGATCGGAGATTGCGAGCATCACGCCTGCTCCTTGTTCGTTGCCAGGACGAGTTGTTTCTTCTCCCCTCCCCCTTGCGGGGAGGGGTCGGGGGTGGGGGTACCCCCCACGACGTATGCGCGCTTGGGTACCCCCCTCCCCAACCCTCCCCCGCAAGGGGGGAGGGAGCACACTGCCGCTGCCGCGCTCACGTGCCTCGATGCGTACATGCTCAATGCCCCAGATAGACTTCGACGACCTTGGGATCGTTCTTGACCTTCTCCATCGTGCCCTCGGAGAGGATCTGCCCCTGGTGCAGCACGGTGACCTTGTGCGCGATGTCCTCGACGAACTTCATGTCGTGCTCGATCACCAGCACCGAACGGTCCTTGATGATGCGGTTGAGCAACTCGGCAGTCTTGGCGCGCTCGCTGACGCTCATGCCGGCGACCGGCTCGTCCAGCATCAACAGATCCGGATTCTGGATCAGCAGCATGCCGATCTCGAGCCACTGCTTCTGGCCGTGGCTCAGCTCGTCAGCATAGGTGTCGAGACGATCCTTCAGGAAGATCATCTCGGCGACCTCCTCGACGCGTTCCTTGACCGCCGCGTCGCGCTGAAAGGTCAGCGAGCCGAACACGGTGCGGCCGCGCGGATAGGAGATCTCCAAATTCTCGAACACGGTGAGATCCTCGAACACCGACGGGGTCTGGAATTTCCGGCCCACCCCGGCCTGGACGATCTCGTTCTCCCGCAACCTCGTCAGCTCCTTGCCGCGGAACTGGATCGAGCCCGACGTCGCTTTGGTCTTGCCGCAGATCAGGTCGAGCACAGTGGTCTTGCCGGCACCGTTCGGGCCGATGATGACGCGGATCTCGTTCTCCTCGACGTACAAGGAGAGATTGTTGACCGCCTTGAATCCGTCGAAGGAGACGGTGAGCGCTTCGACCGCGAGCAGGAAATCCTTGGGCTGATGACCGATGAGCATATCGTCTCTCCTCACTCTGCCGGTGCGCCGTTGGCCACCAGGCCATTGCCGGATTTCTTGGTGCGCGAAGCCAGCAGGCGATCGATGCGCGGCTGCACATGGTCGCCCCAGATGCCCGCAAGGCCATTGGGGAAGGCGAGCACGACGGCGATGAACAGCGCGCCCAGGCCGAACAGCCACAGCTGCGGAAAAGATTCCGAAAGGCTGGTCTTGGCGAAATTGACCAGGATGGTGCCGTAGATGGCGCCGAAGATCGACATGCGACCGCCGACTGCGGTGTAGATCACCATCTCGATCGAGGGCACGATGCCGACGAAGGAGGGCGACATGAACCCGACTTCGAGCGTGAACAGCGCGCCGCCGATCGCCGCGAAAATTGCAGCAGCACAGAAAGCGAAGATCTTGAAATTGGCGACGCTGTAGCCGGAGAAGCGGACACGATCCTCCTGCTCGCGCATCGCCACCAGGATGCGCCCGAGCTTGGTCAGGCGGATGAACTGCGCCGCCATGATGCAGGCGAACAGCAGGACCACCTCGACAAAGTAGAGAATATATTTGGCGTGGTCAGTGCGGATATCCCAGCCGAGCAGCGTGCGCAGATCGGTGATGCCGTTGACGCCGCCGGTATAGCCCTGCTGGCCGATGATCAGGATGCCGAGGATCGCGGCGATCGCCTGGGTGATGATGGCGAAGTAGACGCCGCCGACCCGGCGCTTGAACATCGCCGCGCCGATGATGAAGGCGAAGAGGCCGGGCACCAGGATGATCGCGGCCAGCGTGAAAGGGAAGCTGTGAAACGGCTTCCAGAAGAACGGCAATGCAGTGAGCTGATTCCAGTCCATGAAATCGGGAATCCCCGGCGTGGACTGGATCTTGGTGTTCTCGACGCTGGATGCCTCGAGTTTGAGGAACATCGCCATGCAGTAGCCGCCGAGGCCGAAGAACACCCCCTGCCCGAGACTCAGGATGCCGCCATAGCCCCAGCACATCACGAGCCCAATCGCGACAAAGGCATAAGTGAGATATTTGGCGACCAGATTGAGCCGGAACACATCCAACGTCAGCGGCAGGATGACCACGAGCAGAAGCAGCAGCGAGACGAAGCCGATGAGTTCGGAGCGGTTGAAGAAGCGCGCGTTGATGATCATGACCGTGCTTTCTTGTTGAGGCTCGACCCTGCGCGGCCTATTTGCGGACCTTGAGAGCGAACAGGCCCTGCGGGCGCAGCATCAGGATCGCGACGATCGCGAGCAGCGTGATGACCTTGGCCATCGATCCCGACATGAAGAACTCGAGCGTCGAGTCGGTCTGCGAGATGGTGAAGGCAGATGCGATGGTGCCGAGCAGGCTGGCGGCGCCGCCGAACACGACAACGAGGAAAGTGTCGACGATATAGAGCTGGCCAGCGGTCGGCCCGGTCGAGCCGATCATGGTGAAGGCGCTTCCGGCGACGCCCGCGATGCCGCAGCCGAGACCGAAGGTGTAACGATCGACCTTTTCGGTGTTGATGCCGACCGCGCCGGCCATCACGCGGTTCTGCACGACGGCGCGCACCTGCTTGCCCCAGCGCGACCAGAACAGCACATAGGCCACTACCAGCGTGATCAGGATGGTGAGCGCCATCACGAACATGCCGTTGATCGGGATCTGGATGGAGTCGGTCGCCTGCCAGGAGCCCATCATCCACTCCGGCAGCTCGACACCGACCTCGCGGGCGCCGAACACCGAACGGTAGGCCTGCTGCAGGATCAGGCTGAGACCCCAGGTCGCGAGCAGCGTATCGAGCGGGCGCTTGTAGAGGGTGCGGATCAGAGCCCACTCGACCAGCATGCCGAGCGCACCGGATGCGATGAAGGCCAATATCATCGCGACGAAGAAATAGCCGGGAAACAATGAGGGCAGGAATTGCTGGAAGGCGTTCGACGTCATCCAGGTGACGTAGGCGCCGAGGATCATGAACTCGCCATGCGCCATGTTGATGACGCCCATCTGGCCGAAGATGATGGCGAGCCCCAGCGCCATCAGCACATAGACCGAAAACAGGATGAGTCCCGCGAAGCCCTGCATCGCGAAGATGGCCCCGAGATCACCGAGTGAGTAGTCGCCGAACATGGTCTGTCCTCTCAGGCGAAGTGCCCCCGTGCTTGGAGATCGATCTCTCTGAGGATTAGCTCTACTCCCCTCCCCCTTGCGGGGAGGGGTCGGGGGTGGGGGTCCCCAATCACAGTCTTTGCTGGGTACCCCTCTCCCCAACCCTCCCCCGCAAGGGGGAGGGAGCGCAGCTGTGTCGGCGCAACAACGTCGCGTTACCGTGCGCCGTTTGAGAGCGCCTTACTGATAGCCCTTCGGGAACGGATCGGGCTCGACCAGATCGGCGGTCTCGTAGATCAGCTCGTATTGACCGTCCGCCTTGGCGCGGCCGACACGGGTCTTCGACCACAGATGGTGGTTCTCGTGGATCCGGACATAGCCCTCTGGCGCGCCCTTGAATTCGACGCCGGGCGAGGCGGCCGCGATCTTGTCGATATCGAAGCTGCCGGCCTTCTCCACCGTCAACTTCCACAGCCAGGGTCCGAGATAGGCGGCCTGGGTCACGTCGCCGATCACGGTCTTTTCGCCCCACATCTTCTTGAACGCGGCAACGAACGCCTTGTTGTTCGGATTGTCGAGCGACTGGAAGTACTTCATGCAGGCATAGGCGCCCGCGATGTTCTCGCCGCCGATACCGTCGATCTCGTCCTCAGTGACGGAGATGGTCAGCAAGGTCTGCTTCGACATGTCGATGCCGGCCGCCTTGAGCTGCTTGTAGAAGGCGACGTTGGAACCACCGACGATGATCGCATAGATCACGTCCGGCTTGGTCAGCTTGATCTTGTTGATGACCGAGTTGAATTGCGTGTGGCCGAGCGGGAAATATTCCTCGCCGACGACCTTGCAACCCTGCAGATGGTTCTCGATGTGCTTGCGCGCGATCTTGTTCGAGGTGCGCGGCCAGATGTAGTCGGAGCCCAGCAGATAGAACGTCTTGGCGCCCTTGGTCTTGTTGACCCAATCGAGGCCGGCGATGATCTGCTGCGTCGCTTCCTGGCCGGTGTAGATGACGTTCTTGGACTGCTCGAGGCCTTCGTAGAAGGTCGGGTAATAGAGCATGCCGTTATACTGCTCGAATACCGGCAGCACCGCCTTGCGCGACGCCGAGGTCCAGCAGCCGAACACGGACGCGCATTTGTCGTTCACGAGCAGCTTCTTGGCTTTCTCGGCGAAGGTCGGCCAGTCGCTGGCGCCGTCCTCCTGGATGAACTTGATCTTGCGGCCGAGCACGCCGCCTTGCGCGTTGATCTGCTCGATCGCGAGCTTCTCGGCTTCCACCGAACCGGTCTCGGAGATCGCCATCGTGCCCGTAACCGAATGGAGGATGCCGACGGTCACCTCGCTATCAGTGACTGCGAGCCCGGTCGTATTCACCGCGGAAGTTGCAGGCACGTCGGCCAATGACGGCCGCGGCAGCATGGTAAGGGCCGGGATTGCCGCCATTCCCATCAGCAATTGGCGCCGCAGCGGCGATTTCAGGCCTCGTTCGATATCGTCTGACATGACCACCCCATTTTTC
Organism: Bradyrhizobium sp. SZCCHNS1022; assembly: GCF_032484835.1. Classification (NCBI taxonomy): domain Bacteria; kingdom Pseudomonadati; phylum Pseudomonadota; class Alphaproteobacteria; order Hyphomicrobiales; family Nitrobacteraceae; genus Bradyrhizobium; species Bradyrhizobium sp. SZCCHNS1022. The sequence goes on from NZ_JAUETT010000001.1 coordinate 276,335, forward strand.
GGTTCGATGACTCTCGGGTCGGACGAAGAATGGCGCGGTTCGTGCACTGCACGGATACGCAAGATTGCGTATACTGCACCGCAAAAGCGCGACGTAGGCTCTGCGCAGCGATCACGAGGGGCGGGACGGACTTGGGCAAGGACCGCTACGGTTCAGGAGTTTAGGGAGTGGCAGGGCGGCAGCGGATAGACCGCGTCAGGCGCCAATATAATCAGTGGGTCGCCAACCAGACGTTGGAGGATTACGCGCTTCGGTTCACGGCCAAGAGCGCGCGGCGTTGGTCCGCCGCTCGCGTCGCCAACACGGCGCTGGGCGCGATCTCGTTTCTGGCACTGGAGGCGATCGGCGGCACGATCACGTTGAACTACGGCGTGACCAATGCGACCGCGGCGATCCTGGTGGCGAGCATCATCATCTTCTGTTGCGGGCTGCCGATCGCGTACCAAGCCGCCAAATGCGGCATCGACATCGACCTGCTGACCCGCGGCGCCGGCTTCGGCTATATCGGCTCGACGGTCACCTCGCTGATCTACGCGAGCTTCACCTTCATCTTCTTCGCGATCGAGGCGGTGATCCTGGCTTCGGCGCTGGACATGTGCTTCGGCATTCCGCGGCCGATCGGCTATCTGATCAGCGCCGTCGTGATCATCCCGCTGGTAACATATGGAATCACGCTGATCAGCCGCTTCCAGCTCTGGACGCAGCCGCTCTGGGTGGTGCTGCACATCCTGCCCTTTGCCGCCATCGCCTATGCGAGCCCGCATTCGTTCGCCGACTGGCAACAGTTCCCGGGCGAGCACGGCGATCCCGCCGGTCATCTCGATCTGGCGTTGTTCGGCACCGCAGCCGCCGTGGTGTTCTCGCTGGTCGCGCAGATCGGCGAGCAGGTCGACTTCCTGCGCTTCCTGCCGCGCGACCAGCGCACATCGAAGCGGTCGTGGTGGATCGCCCTGCTGTCGGCCGGCCCTGGCTGGATCGTGCTTGGTGCTCTCAAGCTGCTGGCTGGATCGTTCCTGGCGTTCTTTGCACTCAGTCACGGCGTGCCGGCCGAGCGGGCCGCCGAGCCGGCTCATATGTATCTCGAAGCCTTTCGCTACGTGCTGGCTCAGCCTGACCTCGCGCTGGCCTTGACCGGCACCTTCGTGATTCTGTCCCAGATCAAGATCAACGTCACCAACGCCTATGCCGGTTCGATCGCCTGGTCGAACTTCTTCTCGCGCCTGACCCACAGCCATCCCGGTCGCGTCGTGTGGCTGGTGTTCAATGTCGTGGTGGCGCTGCTCCTGATGGAGATCGGCGTCTACAAGGCGCTCGAACAGACGCTGGCGCTCTACTCCAACATCGCGATCTCCTGGGTCGGCGCACTGGTGGCCGATCTCGTCATCAACCGCCCGCTCGGCTTGCGACCGCAGCATATGGAATTCAAGCGCGCGCACCTCTACGATATCAATCCGGTCGGTGTCGGGGCGATGACGATCGCAACCATCGTCTCGATCTGCGCCTTCTACGGCCTGTTCGGTCCGACCGCAAAGGCGCTGTCGACCTTCGTTGCGCTTGGGGTTGCGCTGATAACGGCTCCCGCGATCGCCTATCTCACCGACGGCAAGTATTATCTGGCCCGCAAGCCGAAACGAAGCTGGCAGACCATCGAGCGGATCCAGTGCTGCATCTGCGAGCACCATTTCGAGCCGGAGGACACCACCTCCTGCCCCGCCTATGCCGGCCCGATCTGTTCGCTATGCTGCTCGCTCGATGCGCGCTGCCACGACCTGTGCAAGCCGCACGCGCGCGTGCAGGCTCAGCTCGCGGCCGCACTCGGCGGCATGCTGCCGGAACGGATCCTGGTGCGGATCAATTCGCAGCTCGGCCATTATCTCGGCGTGTTCGTGACTTCGGCCGGCCTCGTCGCGCTCACGCTCGGCATGATCTATCTGGAGACCTCCGCCGCGCAGCCGGCAGACAGGCAGGTCATCTCGGACGTCCTGTGGAAGGTCTTCTTCGCGCTCTCCATCATCATCGGCGTCGTCACGTGGCTGTTCGTGCTGGCACAGCAAAGCCGCCGTGCCGCGGAAGCCGAGACGCGACGGCAGACCCAGCTCCTGATCGCGGAGATCGAGGCCCATAAGCGCACCGATGCCGAGCTGCAGCGCGCCAAGGAGGTGGCCGAATCCGCCAATCTCGCCAAGAGCCGCTACGTGGTCGGGCTGAGCCACGAGCTGCGCTCGCCGCTCAATGCGATCTCCGGCTACGCGCAGCTTCTCGAGCAAGACGCCAGCCTGCCGCCCAAGCCCCGCGATCAGGTGCGCGTGGTCAGGCGTAGCGCCGACCATCTTTCCGGCCTGATCGACGGCATTCTCGATATCTCCAAGATCGAGGCCGGCCGGCTTTACCTCTCGCGAGACGAGGTGCGCCTGAGCGAATTCCTCGACCAGCTGGTCGGCATGTTCCGGCTGCAGGCCTCCGCCAAGGGCATCGATTTCGTGTTCAAGCGACCTGCCGTGCTGCCTGTCGTGGTCTATGCCGACGAAAAGCGGCTGCGGCAGATCCTGATCAACCTGCTGTCGAACGCGATCAAATTCACGCAAACCGGCAGCGTGCAGTTCGTCGTTCACTATCGCAGTCCCGTCGCGGAATTCGAGGTGATCGACACCGGCCCCGGCATCCAGCCGGACGACCTCGAGCGAATCTTTGCGCCGTTCGAGCGCGGTGCGCTCGGCGCCTCCCAGCCGCATACCGGCACCGGACTCGGGCTCACGATCAGCCGACTCCTGGCCGGCGTGATGGGCGGCGACATCAAAGTCACGAGCCAAGTGGGCATCGGCAGCACCTTCCGGGTCAAGATCCTGCTGTCGGAAGTCACCAACCCGACGCGGCACGCGCCGGTCAAGGCGCCCGTCTCCGGCTATCAGGGACCTCGGAAAACCATCCTCGTGACCGACGACGATCCCGTGCATCGCGATCTCCTGCGCGAGGTGCTGACGCCGCTCGGCTTCATCCTGCTCAGCGCGCCCGATGGCCCGGCGTGTCTTGCGCTTGCCCAGCACTGCCAGCCCGATCTCTTCATCCTCGACATCTCGATGCCCGGCATGGACGGCTGGACCGTCGCCGAGACCCTGCGCAACAGCGGCCATCATCATGCCCGCATCCTGATGACCTCGGCGAGCGCGCTGGAGGCGCACGGCCGGCCGCTGGCGCAGCCGTTCCACGACAGCTATCTGATGAAACCGATCGATATCCCGCGCCTGTTGGAAACGGTCCGGCAGTTGCTCAAGCTCGAATGGAGCTATGAGACCGACGCAATTGCCGTCCCGCATTGGCGGCCCGAAACGGGATCGCGGCCACCGCTGAAATATCTCGAAGAGCTGATCGGGCTCGGCCAGATCGGCTATATCCGGGCCATCCAGATCAAGCTCGACGAGATCGGCACCGAGCACCCGGAGCACGCCGATTTCGTGATGCAGATGCGCGCCCTGGTCGACCGTTTCGACCTCGATCAGTATATGGCAACCCTGAAGACCCTGCACGCCTATGAGCATTGACAGAAAACGCGACGTCGCGCTCGTGGTCGACGACTCGCCGGAGACCCTGCGGTTGTTGACCGACGCGCTCGACGGCATGGGCATGACCGTGATGGTGGCGCTCGACGGCGCGGGGGCGATGCGCATCGTCGACCAGATCACGCCCGACATCATCCTGCTCGACGCCGTCATGCCGGGCATGGACGGGTTCGAGACCTGCCGCAAGCTCAAGCGCGACGCAGGCTTGAGCAACGTGCCAGTGATCTTCATGACGGGGCTCGCCGACACCGAGCATATCGTGAAGGGACTTGACGCCGGCGGCGTCGACTACGTCACCAAGCCGATCGTGGTCCAGGAGATGCTGGCGCGCATCCGCGTGCACCTCGCGAATGCGCGCATGACACAGAGCGCGCGCGCCGCGCTCGACGTCTCCGGACGATTCCTGCTCGCCGTCGACCGAGACGGCCGGCTGATGTGGTCGACCCCTCAGGCGCAGAAGCTTCTGAACGACAGTTTTGGCACGAATGATACGCTGGTGTTGCCGGACTCATTGCGCCAATGGCTCGATCAGGCGCAAAAGGGCAAGGCCGTGGGCAAGGCTGCGGCTTCGATTCCGGATCGCCCGGAACTCAAACTCCATTACATGGGCAGCGCCGGCGCCAACGAGTTCCTGCTCAGGCTCTCCAAGGAATCGACCAGCGCGATGCCGGCCGAGTTCTCTAGCGAGTTCGGCCTGACCACCCGCGAGGGCGAGGTCTTGTCCTGGCTGTCCAAGGGCAAGACCAACCGCGACATCGCGCAAATCCTGGGACTTAGTCCGCGCACGGTCGACAAGCACCTTGAGCAGATCTACGCCAAGCTCGGTGTCGAGAACCGCACCGCGGCGGCAGCGATCGCGACCAGCGTGGCACGGCGGGAGACCTGAAGTTGTTATGTATGGGCGGCACGACAAGCGACGCTGTCGTCCCGGGCAAGCGAAGCGCAGACCCGGGACCCATACCGCGTGACGCAGCTGTAAGCTAAGATCGGTCGTTGCAGTCTTCGCGCAACAACATTCGCCGGTGGTAATGGATCCCCGCTTTCGCGGGGATGACGGCGGCATTTGGCGCAGCTGAAGAATGCCACTCGACGAGATTAACCATACACGAACGCCTTGTCGTCGAGATCGATCGCAGGAATCTCGTCCTTCTCGGCCCAGTAATCCTGGCTGTGCTGCCATTCCGGCTTGTCGCCACGCTTGGGCAACAGATGCATGTTGCGCATCATGTAGCCAGGGTTGAAGTTCTCCGGATCGATCCAGGGCAAGAGCGGCATGTTGTGGTCCTCGGAGCGCAGCGCCGGCACCACCTTGCGAACGCCCATCCCCTTCATGTGCTTGAGCAGCCGGCAGACGAAGTCCGCCACCAGGTCCGTGCGCAAGGTCCAGCTGGCCCGGAAATAGCCGAACACCCAGGCCATGTTCGGCACGCCCGTGAACATCATGCCGCGATAGGTCACGGTATCCGCAAAATCGAGCGGCTTGCCGTCGATAGTGAAGGCAATGTCGCCGAGCATGCACAGGTTGAATCCGGTCGCGGTGATGACGATGTCGGCGTGCAGCTCGTCGCCGGACTTGAGCTTGATGCCGCTCTCGGTGAAACGTTCGATCTCGTCGGTCACGACAGAGGCCTTGCCGCTCTTGATGCCTTCGAACAGGTCGGCATCGGGAACGAAGGCAATGCGCTGCCGCCACGGCCGGTAGCTCGGCGTGAAATGCTTGGCCGCGTATTCGGGACCGAGGATCGCTGCGATCTGACCGACCAGCTCCTTCTTCACCTGCTCCGGCTCGGCGATGCAGCGCTTGGTGAACCAGTCCTGCTCGAACAGGATCTTGCGCCGCACGATCTCGTGGATCCATTCCTCCTTGACCTGGAGCCGGCGCAGCTCCTCGGCGAGCTCGATCGCATTGCGGCCGATCCGGAAATAGGTCGGCGATCGCTGCAGCATGGTGACGTGGGCGCATTGGCCGGCGATGGCCGGCAGGATCGTTGCCGCGGTCGCGCCGGAGCCGATCACGACCACCCGCTTGCCTTCGAGTTCGATGTCTTCAGGCCATCGCTGCGGATGCACGATGCGGCCCTTGAACTTGGCCATGTCAGGCCATTCCGGCGTGTAGCCTTCCGAATGGCGGTAATAGCCTTGGCACATCCAGAGGAAATTGGCGGTGAAGCGCACCGGCGTTTCGTCAGTCCCCTTCACCGCTTCGATCGTCCATAGATTGCTCGCGCTCGACCAACTCGCCGAGACGATCCTGTGCCCGTATCGGATGTGCGGGCCGAGATCGTTCTCCTGGATGACCTCGCCCATGTAGTTCATGATTTCCTGGGCCGTCGCGATCGGCGGCCCTACCCACGGCTTGAAGCTGTAGCCGAAGGTGTGCAGATCGCTGTCCGAGCGAATGCCGGGATAGCGATGCGTGCGCCAAGTTCCGCCGAAACTCTCCTGGCTCTCGAGAATGACGAAGCTGGTCTCAGGCAACTGCCTGGTCAGGTGATAGGCGCTGCCGATACCGGAGATACCAGCTCCGACGATCAGCACCTCGAAATGTTCGGTGGCGTGAGACGCCGACGCCTCCCGCATGGGCGCGATGACATTCATTCTTATTCGCCTTGAGCTTGATTTTTGGCTTGGTTTCCTCAGCCTTCAGGCTGGACCCGATTGCGCGTTCGGTCAACTGATCACCGCGCACGGTCCGACTATTCGATCCGCATCAATTTCCGTCGAGCGGCATGCCCCATTGCCGCGCGGTCTGCATGATCCAGTCCCGGTATAATGTCAGCGGCGTCACGCCGGTCAGTCCGCCACAGCCGTCGGTAACGTTTGGGCCGGTGGACCAGGAAATGACGCCGATCACGGCAGGCCCCGCTTGCTGCTGCTCGAACGCGGGTCCGCCGGAATCTCCGGTGCAAGCACCGAGTCCGGGCTTCGTACCTTGTGTCACCGGATCGACCAGCCTGATCTGCAAGCTACCGGGTTTGCCCGTGGCGACGAGGGACGCCGTTCGAACCACGCCGCCACTCTTGCCGTCGCCTCTGATCGTGACGCCGATGCCTGCGATGGCAAAGGCATTGCCGGCATCGAGCGGAAGCTGCGGGACGCCGAGCATCGCGGGCGAGCGATCCCTGGCCGGTGCATCCAGTTCCAACAGCGCGACATCGGCGGTCGCACGATGCGCCTGGATCGATTGGATGTTGAAGGCGGGATGAACCGCGACGCGTCGGACCGTCTTGAGCTGCGGCTTGCGCTCGCGATCATATTCCACGATGCGGTAGTCGGCACCGGGCTGTACGCAATGCCCGGCCGTCAGCACCAGCTTCGGCGCGATCAGTGCTCCGCTACAGAAATTACCGCGCGAGCCGACGATGGTCACGACTGAACGGCCGACGGCATCGTTCGAAGACGGTGCGCCGCCGACGATGGCGGCGGCCGGAGAGATGCCGAGCAGCAAGACGGCTGCGGTTCTGAGGACGAGCTTCATCGTATTCAGCCATAGCGTCTGGCGCCGATATCGCCAAGCAGTACGCTGCGTGCTAGCGATGTCGCTGCAGGACAATCGGCGAGGAAATGATGGTCGAGGCGGTGATTTTTGATTTTGGCGGGGTGCTGACGACTTCGCCCTTTGAGGCGTTCGCCCGGTTCGAACAGGAATGCGGCTATCCTGCCGACATCATCCGCAACACCAACGCCGCCAATCACCTGGAAAACGCCTGGGCGAAATTCGAACGCGCCGAGATCGATCTCGACGCCTTCGACCGCCTGTTCGCGGAGGAATCGCTCGCGCTCGGCGGCGCCGCGGTGCGCGGCAGGGAGGTGCTGCCGCTGCTTGCGGGCGACCTGCGCCCGGACATGGTCGAGGCGCTGATGCGCATCGGCGAGCAGTTCAAGACCGGCTGTATCACCAACAATCTGCCGGCCAATGCGATCGGCAGCCAGGCCGGGCGCTCGCTCTATGTCGCCGAGGTGATGGCGCTGTTCGACCATGTGATCGAGTCCGCCAAGATCGGGCTGCGCAAACCGGATCCGCGCATCTACCAGATGATGACCGAGGCGCTCGGGGTTCGTCCCGAACGCTGCGTCTATCTCGACGATCTCGGCGTCAATCTGAAGCCCGCTCGCGAGATGGGGATGACCACGATCAAGGTTACGAACGCGGCTCAGGCGATCGCAGAGCTCGAGACCGCAACGGGGATGAAGCTGAGCTAGTCCTGCGTTATTGTGAGCGAACCAAAGCAATCCAGCGTCACACAAAGAGGCTGGATTGCGTCGGCGCATGCGCGCCTCGCAACGACGAAGGGTTAATAGTTGCTCTGCTTCGCCCGCTCCGGAAACGCGGCCGCGAGCGAGGCGCTATCCGCATTCAGCACGCCGCGCTCGGTGATGAGGCCGGTCACCAGCCGCGCCGGCGTCACGTCGAAACCGTAATTCGCCACGGGCGATCCCGGCGGCACGATGCGCACGGTCTCGATCCGCCCGTCGGCGGTTCGGCCGGTCATATCGGTCACCTCGCTGGCGCTGCGCTGCTCGATCGGGATCTGCCGGCCGTCGGCCACCGCGAAGTCGATGGTCGGCGACGGCAGCGCGACATAGAACGGCACGCCGTTGTCGTGCGCCGCCAGCGCTTTCAGATAAGTGCCGATCTTGTTGCAGACGTCGCCATTGGCGGCAACGCGGTCGGTGCCGACGATCACAAGATCGACCATGCCGTGCTGCATCAGGTGCCCGCCGGTATTATCCGGAATGACGGTGTGCGCGACGCCATGATGGCCGAGCTCCCACGCGGTCAGCGAGGCGCCCTGGTTACGTGGCCTGGTCTCGTCGACCCAGACATGGATCGGAATGCCACGATCAGCAGCGAGGTAGATGGGGGCGGTCGCCGTACCCCAGTCCACGGTCGCGAGCCAGCCGGCATTGCAGTGGGTCAGTACATTGACCGGCTCGCCCGGCTTCTTTTGCGCGGCAATCGCCTCGATCACCTCCAAGCCGTGCTGCGCGATGCCCTGATTGATGACGACATCCTCGCCGGCGATATCGACAGCACGGGAATAGGCGGCGCCTTGCCGCTCCGACGGCGCCAGCCGGCGCAGCATCGCGGCCATGGTGTCGAGCGCCCATTTCAGGTTGATCGCGGTCGGCCGCGTCGCCAGCAGCATCTGGTAGGCACGGTCGATCGCCTGGTCGGAGCGGTCGTCACGCATGGCGAGCGCCATGCCGAAGGCGGCCGTGGCGCCGATCAGCGGCGCCCCACGCACCAGCATCGTGCGGATCGCCTCCGCAGCTTCCTCGCAGGTGGTCAGCTTAGCAACGACGAATTCATGCGGCAGCCGGCGCTGGTCGATGGCGGCGACCGACCAGCCGTCGGCGTCGAGCCAGATACTGCGGTAATGCCTGCCGTCGACCTTCATCCGCGCGTCCTCCTCTCAGGGCTGGCTCCGCAACACCCGTCCTGCCACTGCATCGAGCTTCTTGAGCAGTTCAGGATCGCGGGCCTCCGGCGCCGTGATCAGCGCCGCATCGAGCGCCCGGTCCGAGCCGATCGGACAGGCCTCATGTTCGCGCGGGAATTCCTGCGCGAGCCGGGCAACGAGAGCCTTGGCCTTCTCCGCATTCGTCGTCAACACGCGGATGATGTCCTGCACGGTCACTGCGTCGTGGTCCGGATGCCAGCAGTCGAAATCCGTGACCATCGCCACGGTCGCGTAGCAGATCTCGGCTTCGCGCGCGAGCTTCGCCTCCGGCATGTTGGTCATGCCGATCACGGAATAGCCAAGCTCCTTGTAGGTCATGCTCTCGGCATAGGTCGAGAATTGTGGACCTTCCATGCAGACATAGGTGCCGCCGCGCCCGATCGGAATGCCTTCCGCTTCCGCCGCTGCGGCCAGATGGATGCGCAATCGCGGCGACACCGGATGCGCCATCGACACATGGGCGACGCAGCCCTTGCCGAAGAAGGAGCTCTCGCGCTTGTAGGTCCGATCGACGAACTGATCCACCAGCACGAATGTGCCGGGCGGCAGATCCTCCTTGAACGATCCGCACGCCGACAGCGACACCAGATCGGTCACGCCGGCCCGCTTCAGGACGTCGATGTTGGCCCGATAATTAATGTCCGAGGGCGAGAGCCGATGGCCCTTGTCATGGCGCGGCAGGAAGACGATCGGCAGGCCGGCGATCACGCCTCGGCGCAACGGCGCAGAGGGCTCGCCCCAAGGGCTGGCGATCACCTCGTCACGTGCATTCTCAAGTCCCGGGAGATCATAAATCCCGGACCCGCCGATAATGCCGAGAACTGACTTTGTCATGCTCACCCCATCTCACGTCCGGGGATAAGCTATGCCAGCTTTGATCGGATTTGAGAACCGGCGGCGAGAGGTCCACCCGAAGATGTGACCCTCGTGAGCGCATCAGACAGCGGTGGCGGCCTGCAACTGGCCTGAGACCAGCCGCTCCAAAGTTGCGATCGACTGGAAGTTCTCCGGCGTGATCTGCTCTTGCGGAATGGTGAAGTCGAACTCGGCCTCGACCGCAAGCATCAGGTTGACCATGTCCATCGAGGTGAGCCCGGCGTCGACCAGCAGCACTTCGGGGGAGAGTTCGGCCGAAATGGAGTTCTGCGCGAGAATCCCGCGCACCAACGCCACGATCCTGCTGCGAACATCGGTTTCCGCCCCTTGCATATACGCCCTCTCAACTCTCACAATTTCCGAAAATCTATCGCGGTATGCCCACCCGAAAATAACGCGACCATGTTGTAAAATCAGCCGCGCGCGTGGCGGCTTTCTCTCGCATTTGATCTTAAGGCTAACATCTTGGTGACAATTTGCCGAAGCGAAAGAACCGGAAGTTAACCGCCGCGCCCGGATTAGATCGTGTTTACCCTGAATTTCGTCGACGTATTTGAATCAAATCCATACGCTGACGAGCAACAATGAGCGGTCCGAGTATCGGCTTGGCGTCCCCGCGGATGCCGGCGCTGAGCTCCAGTGCCGGCAATCGGAGGCCAGATCGGGTCATGAACGTCCAGGATACCGCACTTCATCACCCCACGCCGAGTGACGGCGGACATCTGCTGCACGATCGCGGCTCGTTGTTCCTGCAACGGATGTCGGCGGTTGCCGCACAGGCCGCGGCGGAAGCGGACGAGGTCGATCGGCAGGGGCGCTTTCCCAAGGCTGCGATCGATGCCGCGCGCCAGCAGAAGCTCCTGGGAATGCAGATCCCGGTCGAGTTCGGCGGCTTCGGCGCTTCGGTGCAGGATATCGCCGAGGTCTGCTACACGCTCGGCCGCGCCTGCGCTTCCACCGCAATGATCTTCGCGATGCATCAGACCAAGGTGGCGTGCCTGGTTCGGCACGGCCGTGGCAGCCCTTACATGGAAGCCCTGATGCGGCGTGTCGCCTCCGAACAGCTCCTGCTGGCGTCCTCGACCACCGAGGGCCAGAATGGCGGCAACATCCGCGCCAGCGCCGCTGCGATCAGCCGCAGCGGCGACGAGATTAGCCTGCTCCGCGACGCCACGGTAATCTCCTACGGCGCGGAAGCCGACGGACTGGTCACGATTGCGCGGCGCGCCGATGATGCTGCCGCATCCGACCAGGTGCTGCTGGCCCTGACCCGGGACGATTATTCGCTGAAGTCGACACTCGGCTGGGAAACGCTCGGCATGCGCGGCACCTGCTCGACCGGCTTCGAACTGAAGGTGCATTGCCCCGCGGATCGCATGTTCGCCGAACCTTATGACCGCATTCACACCCAGACCATGACGCCGTTCGCGCATTTGACCTGGTCGTCGGCCTGGGCCGGAGTCGCGGCCGCTGCCGTCCAGCGCGCCCAACGCTTCATCCGCAAGGCGGCACGCAGCGCCGGCGGCCAGACGCCGCCCGCCGCAGCGCATTTCACCGCCGCCAAGATGACCCTTGCCAAGCTGCGCGCGTTGATCGCGACCAATATGGATGCCTTCATGGCCCGCGAACATGACGAGCGCGCACTGACCTCACTGGACTTCCAGTCCTCGATCACCCTGCTCAAGGTCGAGACCTCCGAACTCGCGGTCGAGACCGTGATGCGGGCAATGCGCGCCTGCGGCCTGTCCGGCTATCGCAATGACGGCGAATTCACGATCGGGCGCCACCTGCGTGACGTGCTGTCTGCACCGATCATGATCAACAACGACCGCATCCTCGCCAACGTCGCGACATCGAGCCTGATGAGCGCCATTCCCACCTCGCTGCACGACTGACGATTCCCATTTCAAGCCCGATCTTTGCATTAGGACCTTTCAAGATGACCATCCCTGTCCTGCGGCAATCGCCAGAAGTTGCGCCGCAGCCGGCTGATCCGTTGGATCACCTCGCCGATAAGCTGTTCCACCGGATGGGCGCTGATGGCGTCTATGCGCGGACTGCGCTCTATGAGGATGTGGTCGAACGTCTGGCCGCACTGATCACACGCCACCGCGAACCCGGCACCGAGGTGATGCGCTTCCCGCCGGTGATGAGCCGCGCACAATTGGAGAAATCCGGCTACCTCAAGAGCTTTCCCAATCTGCTCGGCTGCGTCTGCGGCCTGCACGGCACCGAGCGCGACATCAATGCCGCCGTCAGCCGCTTCGAGGCAGGCGGCGACTGGACCACGTCGTTGTCGCCGGCCGACCTCGTGCTCTCGCCGGCCGCTTGCTATCCGGTCTATCCGATCGCTGCGAGCCGCGGCCCGCTCCCCGAGAACGGCCTTCGCTTCGATGTCGCAGCCGACTGCTTCCGCCGCGAGCCGTCGCGGCACCTCGACCGGCTGCAGTCGTTCCGAATGCGCGAATATGTCTGCATCGGCACTCCCGACGATGTCTCCGGCTTCCGCGAGCGCTGGATGGTCCGCGCGCAGGCGATCGCCCGCGATCTCGGCCTGCCCTTCCAAGTCGATCAGGCCAGCGATCCCTTCTTCGGCCGTGTCGGCCAGATGAAGGCGGTGAGCCAGAAGCAGCAATCGCTGAAATTCGAACTGCTGGTGCCGCTGCGCTCCGAAGCGCAGCCGACCGCCTGTATGAGCTTCAACTACCATCGTGATCATTTCGGCACGACCTGGGGTATTTCGGATGCAAACGGCGAGCCCGCGCATACAGGCTGTGTGGCGTTCGGAATGGACCGTCTGGCGGTTGCGATGTTCCACATTCACGGCACCGACCTCAGCCGGTGGCCGTCTGACATCCGCGAGATGTTAGGTCTGGAGCCGCAGACGACGAGTACGGACTGACATTCGCCGACGCAATGCTCGCAATACAGTCGTTGGCGCGGCCGCCAGATGAGTTCGCTGAAACCCACGATCCGCTGCCGGGAGATCACGCCGGCCGATCTCGAAGCGGTCGCGGATCTGCTCACGCGGGGCTTCTCCGGACGACGGCGCAGCTACTGGCTGGAGGGCCTGCATCGCCAGGCTGCGCGTGAGATCCCGGCGGGCTATCCGCGCTTCGGCTATATGCTGGACCACGACGGCACGCCGGTCGGCGCGCTGCTCTTGATCTACTCCGAACGCAAATCCCAGGCGCAGCCGCAAATCTGGTGCAACCTGTCGAGCTGGTACGTCGCGCCTGCGTTCCGCAACTATGCGCCGATGCTGACCAAGATCGCACAGCGGCTTGGTCACGTCAGCTACGTCAATATCAGCGCCGCGCGCACGACCTGGCCGATCATCGAGGCGCAGGGCTTTCGCGCCTATTGCAAAGGGCTTTTCCTTTCGGTCCCGGCCTTGTCGCCCACGGGACGAGGGGCGCGCGTCGAGATCGTGAGCAGCGATTCCGCCATGATTGACGGCCTGCCCGCCGATGAGGCGGCACTTCTGCTCCGGCACGCGCGATACCGGTGCCTGAGCATAGTGGTTCGCTCCGAGCGCGGCACGATTCCGTTCGTGTTGCAGCCGGCCAGGATGCGCCGCGGCTTGATTCCTCTGCCGGCCATGCAGCTGGTTTATTGTCGCGATGTCGCTGACTACGCGGCCTGTGCCGGTGCCATCGGCCGGTTCCTGGCCAAGCGCGCAAAGATCGCGGTCCTGATCGATGCCAATGGTCCCCTGCTCGGATTGGTCGGCCTCTACACCGAGCGGCGCGGCCGGAAATATTTCAAGGGACCACGTCGCCCGCGGTTGGGCGACCTCAGCGATACCGAACTGGTCGTGTATGGGCCGTGACCCTACGCAGCAAGCTTCGTTCCATGCGCGTGGTCCCAGTACAGCTTGCGCGCCCGGCTGTAGATCGGCCCGATCGAAAGGCTCCGGTCGTCGATCCGGATCACAGGAGCCACTTTGGCGAAATTGCCGGCCGAGAAGATCTCATCGGCCTGGAGAAAGTCCTCATAGCGCAGCGTCGTCTCGACCACAGCCACACCGTCGCTGCGCAACAGCTCGATGATCCGCTGCCGGGTGATGCCGTTGAGGAACGTGCCGTTTGGCGCAGGCGTATACACCACGCCGTCCTTGACCATGAACACGTTGGCGTTGCCGAACTCCGCGACGTTGCCGAGCAGATCCAGCATCAGACAATTGTTGAAGCCCCGAGAGGCGGCATCTAGCAGCGCCCGTGAATTGTTCGGATACAGGCACGCCGCCTTGGCGTCAACCGGCGCGCATTCGGACGTCGGGCGGCGGAAAGGTGAGAGCGTGATGGCGTTACCGGTCGGCTGCGGCATCGGCGCCTCATAGATGCAGAGACACCAATTGGTGGTCTCGGGATCGAACAGCACACCACCGCCGGCGCCGTGCTGTGCCCAATACATCGGCCTGATATACAGTTCGGCATTGGGGCTGAACCGGGCGATACCTTCGCGCGCGAGCCCGATCCAGCTTTCGACATCGATCACCGGCTTGAGCCGGAAATTGGTTGCGGACTGATTGACCCGGGCGCAATGGCGATCGATATCCGGCGTCACGCCTTCGAAGGCCCGCGCACCGTCGAACACGGTGGAGGCAAGCCACGTCGCGTGCGTCCGCACGCCCATGATCGGGGCATTGCCCTCGTGCCATTCTCCTTCAAAGAAGGTCCAGGTTTGCGAATAGCTGACCGGCTTGACGATGTGGCTCATGATGGCTCCTCGCAAAGAGGTTTGACGCGCTTTCCATCACTTCTCGCGCGAATGTTTTAACGATTTGCTTGTCTAGCCTGCGTGGCTCACGATCGATTCACGGTTGACCGGCAGAATGGATGCGGACTCTTCTTCACCGGATCCGCCATGCCTCTCGATCCCCGTGCTCAGCGCCTGCTCACAATGATGGCTGCTGGCTCCCCCGCCACGCGGCAGCGGACATCGGCTGACGAGCGCAGGCAGTCGCTGGCCAAGCTGATGCAGTTCGCACGCGCCGATCTCGACCGCGTGACCACGGTAGACGGCACACTGCCAGGTCCCGTCAGCCAGCTTTGCTATCGGCTCTATACGCCGGCCGATCGGGTGGATGAGCCCCTTCCCGGCTTCGTCTTCTTTCATGGCGGCGGCATGGTGGCAGGCAGCATCGAGACCCATCACCGGTTCTCTGCGGCGCTCGCGCTTGCAATCGGCTGCCGGTTGATTTCGATCGACTATCGCCTGGCTCCCGAACACAAATTCCCTGCGGCCATCGAGGATGCGATCGCCGCCACCGCGTTCATCTGGCGCAACGCTGCTTCGCTCGGAATCGATGCCCGCCGCTTGGTGGTCGGGGGCGATTCCGCTGGCGCCGCGCTTGCCGCTGTCGTCTGCCAGCAGGCGCGACAAACCGCGGCTGTCTCCATTGCGGCGCAGTGTCTGATCTGCCCTGTGCTCGACTTCGCCGGCGCGTCAGCCTCGCGCGCCGCCTTCGCCGAAGGCTATCTGATCGACCGGACAACCCTGCAATCCGATCTTTCGGATTACCTGCCGGCTGGCGCAGATCTTGCCGATCCCAGGATATCGCCGCTGCGCGCCGCTGACGTTGCCGGCCTGCCGCCGGCGATCATCCACACCGCCGAGTTCGACCCGATGCGCGACGAAGGCAATGCCTATGCGCAGCGGCTGACGTCTGCGGGCGTTGCCGTCGCGCATGTGTGCCATGACGGTATGGTCCACAATTTCCATGCGATGGGCGCACTGCTGCCGCAGGCACAGGCTGCGCTGACCCAACTCGGAGAGCAGGTCAGGCAGCTGCAGGGAATACCGCCGATGAATTGATTAGGTTTCGGCGGGAGTCCCTCGGCGAACGTGGCGCCGCGCTGGAGTTTGTTAGGGTTATTTTGTCGTTGTTGTCGCGAATTATTGTCCGCTTCACTCCTCGCCTCTACCAAGGCAAGAAGCGCGGATTGCATCTCGGCGGCCTATGCAACGCGCGAAGCGGAGTTCGACGATGCGCAGCGAGACCATTGCCATTCACGCCGGCTACGAGGCCGACCCGACCACCAAGGCGGTTGCCGTTCCGATCTACCAGACCGCGGCCTACGCCTTCGATAGCGCCGACCATGGCGCCGCGCTGTTCAATCTCGAAGCCGAGGGGTATCGCTACAGCCGGATCTCCAATCCGACCACAGCGGTGCTCGAGAAGCGCGTCAGCGAACTGGAAGGCGGCGTCGGCGCACTCGCCGTCGGGACCGGCCAGGCGGCGCTGCATTTTGCCTTCGTCAACCTTGCCGACCATGGTGGCAACATCGTCTCCGTGCCTCAGCTCTATGGCACCACGCACACGCTGCTGGGCCACATTCTGCCGCGCCAGGGCATCGTCGGACGTTTCGCGGAAAGCGATCAGCCCGATGCGATCGAACGGCTCATTGATGAAAATACCAAGGCGGTGTTTGCGGAGACGATCGGCAATCCGGCCGGCAATGTCTGCGACATCGAGGCCCTCGCCAGGGTCGCTCACCGCAACGGCGTGCCGTTGATCGTCGACAACACCGTGGCGACGCCGATCCTTCTGAAGCCGTTCGATTACGGCGCCGATATCGCCGTTCATTCATTGACCAAATTTCTGGGCGGCCACGGCACCACCCTCGGCGGCATGCTCGTCGACAGCGGCAATTTCCCCTGGAAGCAGCACGCCGACCGCTTTCCCGCCTTCAGCCAACCCGACGCGTCCTATCATGGGCTGGTTTACACCGATCATTTCGGCAGAAGCGCCTTCATCCAGCGGGCGCGCAGCGTCTATCAGCGCACGATGGGCGCGGTGCTGTCGCCGTTCAACGCCTTCCTGCTGCTGCAGGGCATCGAGACGGTGGCGCTGCGGATGGAGCGCCATGTCGAGAATGCGCAGAAAGTCGCCGAATTCCTGCGTGACGATCCGCGCGTCGCGTGGGTGAACTACGCGGGATTCCCGGATAGTCCCTATTATCCGCTCGTGCAGAAATATCTCGGCGGCAGGGCATCGTCGCTGTTCACGTTCGGCATCAAGGGCGGCCTCGAAGCGGGCAAGGTCTTCTACGACTCGTTGAAACTGATTACACGCCTCGTCAATATCGGCGATGCCAAGTCGCTGGCGTGCCACCCGGCGTCGACCACGCACCGGCAGATGTCGGCTGAGGAGCAGCGCAAAGCCGGCGTGTTGCCGGAAACCATCCGGCTGTCGATCGGCATCGAGCACATCAGCGACATCATCGAGGACCTCGACCAGGCGCTGGGCCAAGCGGCTTCACAACAGGCCCGACCGGCGGCGGCTGAATAGCGCAAGGCCATGACGCTGCTGTTCGACCGGCACCGCTCGATCGCAGGCTCCACAGCTGCGCCTGCCAGCGCCGATGGCGACGGGCGTTCAGGCGAGCCGGTCGAACTGACGATCGGGCTGATCAACAACATGCCGGACGGCGCGTTGAAGGCGACCGAGCGGCAGTTTGTGCGGCTGCTCGAGACCGCCGCCCCGCCACGCGTGCGAATCCGGTTCCGCTGCTTCGCCTTGCCCTCGATTGCCCGCTCCCCGGCCGCGCAGACGCATATCGCAGGCACCTATGCCGACATCGCCGATCTCGATGGAGCGCAGATGGATGGGCTCATCGTGACCGGCGCGGAACCGATCGCGGACGACCTGCGTGAGGAGCCTTATTGGCAGGAGCTTGCGGCGGTCGTCGATTGGGCGAAGACAAATACGCGCTCGACCATCTGGTCCTGCCTCGCCGCCCATGCCGCCGTGCTGCATCTCGACGGCATCGCGCGGCGGCCGCTCGGCGCCAAGTGTTCGGGCGTCTATGACTGCGCCAAGGTGGCCGAAGACCAGATGACGCAGAATATACGGTCGGCGCTCAAGGTCTCGCATTCTCGCCTCAACGCGGTGGACGAGCAGGATCTCGTGCATTGCGGCTATCGGGTCCTGACGCGATCGGACCAGGTCGGCGTCGACGTTTTCGTGCGCGACATGCCGAGCCGCTTCATTTTCTTCCAAGGCCATCCTGAATACGATGCGCTGTCGCTGCAGCGGGAATATATGCGCGACATCGCGCGCTATCTTTCGGGGGAGCGCGACGACTACCCGAACATTCCCGCATCCTATTTCGATACGGCGACGGAGGAGGTGCTGAGGCGCTTCGAATTCCGGGCACGGGCGAGGCGCGACCCCACCCTCGCCGCAGAGCTGCCGGGGCTGAAGCTGCGCACTGACCTTGCCGCCGGAACGGCCGCGACACTGCTCCTGAAGAACTGGATCGATCTCCTCGTCCAGTCCGCATCGACAGCGGGGCCGTGAGGCAGTCCGCCTCTCAGGAACACTCCACACCTGCTCGGACATCCACATCAGCGATCACCGAGCGAGGCCAGCGCCGCATTGCCGCCCGCCGCCGCCGTGTTGATGGTCAGTGTCTGCTCAGTGGCAAAGCGCGCCAGATAATGCGGGCCGCCGGCCTTCGGCCCGGTGCCCGACAGGCCACAGCCCCCGAACGGCTGTACGCCGACCACAGCACCGATCATGTTGCGATTGACGTAGACGTTGCCGATCGGTAGCTGCGACACTTTCTCGATCATCTCGCCGATGCGCGAATGCAAGCCGAAAGTCAGGCCATAGCCCGACCGCTTGATCGCTTCCAGCACCTGATCCAGTTGGTCGGCGCGATAGCGGACGACGTGCAGCACCGGCCCGAACACTTCCTTGCCCAGGTCCTCGACACGACGCAGCTCGAACACATGCGGCGCGACGAACGAGCCGCGCGACGGCGCCACGCCTGCATAATGCACCCGCGCCGTCGCCTTCATGCGCGCGATGTGCTCCTCGAGCCGCGCCTTGGCCTCGGCATCGATCACCGGGCCGATGTGGGTCGCGACATCGCGGGGATCGCCGATCGCAAGCTCGCGCGCCGCGCCTATGATCATCTCGATAACGACATCGGCGACGTCATCCTGCAGGCAGAGCAGCCGCAGCGCCGAGCAGCGCTGCCCGGCAGAACGAAACGCCGAGGTCAGCACGTCATCGGCGACCTGCTCGGGCAGCGCGGTGGAATCGACCAGCATCGCATTGATGCCGCCGGTCTCCGCGATCAGCGGCAGGATCGGTCCCTCACGATAAGCGAGGGCGATATTGATCGCACGCGCGGTTTCATAGGAGCCGGTGAACACGACGCCCGCTATCGCCGGATGCGCGACCAGCTGCGCGCCGATCGTGCCATCGCCCGGAACCAGTTGCAGCGCGGTGGGCGCGATGCCGGCCGCGTGCATGATCTGCACGGCTTCGGCTGCGATCAGCGGTGTCTGCTCGGCCGGCTTGGCAACGATTGTATTGGCCGCCATCAGCGCCGCAGCGATCTGGCCGATGAAGATCGCGAGCGGAAAATTCCACGGCGAGATCGCAACGAACACGCCGCGGGGGCGCAGCGACAGCCTATTCGCCTCGCCGGTCGGCCCCGGCAGATCGAGCTCCACGCTGAACAGCTTCTCGCCTTCGGCCGCATAGTAGCGGCAGAAATCGGCCGCCTCGCGGACCTCCGCAATTGCATCATCGAGGGTCTTACCGGCTTCGACCGCAAGCAAATGAATCAGCCGCGCGCGCCGCGCTTCGATCAGATCCGCGGCTTGCCGCAACGCTTGAGCGCGCTGCCCAGCGGGAATCCGACTCCATGCATCAAAGCCGACCACGGCCGCAGCGACGGCGCGATCGGCAATCGCGGCGTCAGCCTCCACGACCGTCCCGGCGGCCACCGCCGGATCGAACGGGCTCGCGACCATGCGCGGGGCGCCGGGCTCGCTCCGTCCATCGATAATAGCCGCCGCGTTTGCCGGCGTTCCTCCCGCACGCGCGACTTCGGCCCGCAAGGCTGCGAGCGAGCCGTGATGGCCGAGCTCCACACCTTGCGAGTTTCGGCGCTCGGGCTCGTAGAGATCGCGTGGCCGCGGGATGGTCGGATGCCGCGCGGCCCCCGCATTGCCGATGATCTCAGCCTCGCTGGCTACGAGCTGGTCGATCGGAATGTTCGGATCGGCGGCAACCGAAACGAATGACGAGTTCGCGCCGTTCTCGAGCAGCCGACGCACCAGATAGGCCAGGAGATCGCGATGCTTGCCGACCGGCGCATAGGTGCGGCAGGCGATGGCCGGGTGCAGCTCGCGCAGCGTCGCATAGAGTGCCTCGCCCATGCCGTGCAGCCGCTGGAATTCGTAGCCCGCGCCGTCGCCCGCGGCGTGAACAATATGCGCAACCGTCATCGCGT
Organism: Bradyrhizobium sp. SZCCHNS1022; assembly: GCF_032484835.1. Lineage (NCBI taxonomy): Bacteria > Pseudomonadati > Pseudomonadota > Alphaproteobacteria > Hyphomicrobiales > Nitrobacteraceae > Bradyrhizobium > Bradyrhizobium sp. SZCCHNS1022. Next base: position 296,492 of record NZ_JAUETT010000001.1, read on the forward strand.
TGTGGGTGGCGAATTGCGGAAAAATGCGCGCACGCATGGCAAGCATCTGGCGCGCGCAGGCGAGATAGTTCAGGTCGGTCATCGCCTTGCGGGTGAACACCGGATAGTCGTCCAGCCCGCGCTCCTGCGCGCGCTTGATCTCGGTGTCCCAATAAGCGCCCTTGACCAGCCGCACCATGAAGCGCCGCCTCTGCCCTTCGGCGAGGCCGGCGATGAAGCCGATCACCTTCTCGGCGCGCTTCTGATAGGCCTGGATGGCAAGCCCAAAGCCATCCCAGCCGGCGAGCGACGGATCGGCGACAACGCGCACGATCACCGCCATGGATAGATCCAGCCGGTCCGCCTCCTCGGCATCGACGGTGAAATTCAGGTCGTATGCCTTGGCCCCTCGTGCGAGCTCGATCACGACAGGCACGATCTCGCGCAAGACGCGCTCGCGCGACATCTCCTCATAACGCGGATGCAGTGCCGACAGCTTCACCGAAATGCCCGGCCGGTCCGGCAGTTTCGCATTGCCGGCCGCCTGCCCGATGGCCGCGATCGCCGCCGCATAAGAATGCCGATAACGCTCGGCATCGGCGGCGGTGCGGGCGCCCTCGCCCAGCATGTCGAAAGAATAGCGGAAAAGGCGGCCGCTGCTTGAATTGGCGCGATCGAGCGCCTGCTCGATGGTCTCGCCGAGCACGAAATGGCTGCCGAGCAGCCGCATCGCCTGGCGCGCGGCGGTGCGCACGGTCGGCAATCCCAATCGCCGCGCCAGATTGGCCACCACGCTTTCCGGCGTGTCGCCCGGTGCGATCACGCGGGCCGCAAGGCCCAGCGCCCAGGCGGAGGCTGCAACCAGCGGCGTGTGCGACTTCACCTCGTGATGCAGGAAGTCGCCGTGCCCGAGCTTGTCCTCGATCAGCCGATCGGCGGTCGCATCGCCCGGCACCCGCAACAGCGCCTCGGCGAGCACCATCAGCGCCAGGCCCTCATCGGTCGAGAGCGCGTATTCCTGCAGGAAATCGTCGATGCCGCCGAACCGCGATGCCTTGGTGCGGATGCCCTCGATCAGGCGGCGGGCGGTGGCTTTCACCCGCGGCAGGTCCGACCGATCCTGGGTACGCAGGAGGCGCTCGGCGATGGCGACATCGTCCTCCGCATAAGGCGGCGAAAAGACCGGTTCGGTTATCGGCGCTGGGTCCATTCCATCGGCTCAAATCTTGTCGCGAACGCGCGCGTCTGTTCTGATACATTGAGACGACGGGAACCTTTTGCAAGGACACGATGGCCAAACGCACCGGCAGCGCCGACCTTCCGCTCCACTCCGGGCGCGTCCCCGCCTGGCTTGGCGTAAGGATGGCCTCACTCGGCGCCATCATCACTCAGGCGATCGTGCATCATTACGGACGCGACGACTTCCTGGCCCGGCTGTCGCATCCGTTCTGGTTCCAGTCGTTCGGCGCCGTGATGGGCATGGATTGGCACTCATCGGGCATCACCACCAGCGTGATCGGCGCGTTGAAGCGCGGGCTGAAGCCGCTGCAAGGCGAGCTCGGCATTTACGTGTGCGGCGGCCGGGGCGAGCATTCGCGCAAGACGCCGGACGAGCTGACGGGCTGGAGCGAACAGCTCGGCCTCGATGGTGAGGATCTGGTCCGCACCAGCCGGCTGGTCGCCAAGGTCGACAGCGCCGCGGTGCAGGACGGCTTCGATCTCTATCTGCACGGCTTCTTCTTGGCCGCCGACGGCAAATGGTGCGTCGTGCAGCAGGGCATGAACGGCGACAAGCGCCAGGCCCGCCGCTACCATTGGCATTCGGAGGCGCTGAGAAGCTTCGTCGATGCCCCGCATAGCGCCATCGATGGGCCGAGCCAGGGCGAGATCGTCAACCTGACCGATCACCGCGCCGAACCGTCACGCATCGCCCAGCTCGATCTGCTGGCCGAGCTCGGCCCCGACCGCATCGTCGGCGAATTCGAGCGGATGAACGCAGCGCCGCCGGCGCAAGGCGTGCTGCCGCATCTGGTGATGCCCGCCCATCACGACGTCCGCCCCAAGGACGTATTCGCGCGGCGCCTCCACGGCACGCTGGCCGCCGCCGCCGAGCGCGGGCCGGCGGATTTCCCCGAACTGCTGCTGACGCCCGGGGTCGGCGCCCGCACCGTGCGTTCGCTCGCCATGGTCGCCGAAGTCGTGCACGGCGCGCCCTATCGCTTCACCGATCCGGCGCGCTTCTCGCTCGCCCATGGCGGCAAGGACCGCCATCCCTATCCGGTGCCGATCAAGGTCTATGACGAAACCATCCGGGTGCTGAAGTCGGCGGTCACGAACGCCAAGCTCGGCCGCGACGAGACGCTGGGTGCGCTGAAGCGGCTCGACGATCAGGCGCGCCGGCTGGAGCGCACCGCGACCGGCCCAAGCCTCGACGCCTTCATCGCCACCGAGCGCGCCGCCTCGCCCCAACTGGACGGCCGCTCCGTATTCGGCTGGGAGCGCGACCTTGTCGCCGCCGCCAAGCAGAAGCTGCGTTAAGCGATGCCGGCGCGCAGCGCGGGCGTACTTGCCTATCGTATGACCTCCGGGGCGCTCGAGGTGCTCCTGGTGCATCCCGGCGGGCCGTTCTGGCACTACAAGGATCTTGGCGCCTGGTCGATTCCGAAGGGCGAATATGCCGCCGATGAACCGGCCGAGGCCGCCGCACGGCGGGAGTTCGCCGAAGAGCTCGGGACTGAGCTCAGCGTCCCGCTGCTCCCGCTCGGCGAGATCAAGCAGCGCGGCGGCAAGATCGTCGTGGCCTTCGCTGCCCAGACCGACCTCGATACCACTGCGATCAGCAGCAACCAGTTCGAGATGGAGTGGCCGCCGCGAAGCGGCCGCATGCAGAGCTTTCCGGAAGTCGATCGTGCGACGTGGTTCGACCTCGCGGAGGCCCGCGAGCGCATCAATCCTGCGCAAGCTGCATTGCTGGACCGGCTGATCGAGATGACAACGATGTGACACGGTACTCATTGCGCTGCAGGCAGCGCGCGGCAGTTCCGAATTGCGAAACCAAGGCGAACTACACGCAGTAACACTGCGCTGCCCTGTGTCTTTTCCGCGCAGTCACGCGACATTGTCCGATTTCATCGCGCGCCGAAATTCACTTTGCTCGCGAATGCGACTATATCGGCGCAGTCGCTTGCGCGGAGGCTTTCGGGCCGTCGCGACCGAACCAGGCGATCGCAGTCAGGATCGTGTTGCAAGTGAAACTCGAGAGGATAGATCAGATCGATCGCATCGATCTGACGATCGTGCCGGCCAGTCTCAACAGACAATGCAGGTCGCTGATCGAGAGCTACCATCGCGTTCACGGCTACGCCGCGCTGGCTGATCTGTTGTGGAAGTCCGGCCTTGGTCCTTTCATAGAGAGCCAGAGCGAGCTGCGGCAGCTGCTGAAGCAGGCCTCGATGTCGCGGAGCGCCAAACGCGCCAATGACGGTTTCGTCCAGATCGCGACCACCATCCTCGCGCTCGAGATCCTGGCTTCGGGCTTCGCCGGCTGGGCCGGCCTCTATCCTGAAGCCGCGCTGATCGCGCACATGCTGCTGAAGCCGTTGCCGAGCAATCAACAGCTGCCGCTGATGGCGTTCTACCTTTATCAGAAGCAGCCTACCGTGCCGAACGCGATCACGATGCTGGCGCCGTCGCTCGATCCCAACGCCGACAGCAGCGCGCTCTGACGGGCTCGCACCCGGCTCCGTCTGATTGACGTATCAAACAACGCAACGCGGCTAGGCCGCGCGAACGTTGCCGAGGAAGCGTCCAGTCTCGTTCTTCAGCTGCGCGGATTGCGTCCCGAGCTGGCCGGCAGCACTGAGCACCTGCGCGGCCGCCGCCCCGACCTGGCTCGAGGCCTCGCGCACGCCGACGATGTGCTTCATGACGCCCTGCGTGCCCTCGGCGGCTTGCTGGACGCTGCGCGCGATCTCCTTGGTCGCCGCGCCCTGCTCCTCGACCGCCGCGGCGATGGCTTCGGTGATCTCGTTCATCTGCCCGATCGTGGCGCCGATGTCCCGGATCGCATTCACCGTGGCGCCGGTCGCGTCGCGGATGGCCTCGATCTGGCTGGTGATCTCTTCGGTAGCCTTCGCGGTCTGAGCCGACAGCGCCTTGACCTCGTTGGCGACGACCGCGAAGCCCTTGCCGGCCTCGCCCGCGCGCGCCGATTCGATGGTTGCGTTCAGCGCCAGCAGGTTGGTCTGGCCGGCAATGGTCTGGATCAGCGCCATCACCTCGCCGATCTTCTGGGTGGCGTGCACCAGTTTCTCGACCATCGATTCCGTGCGGGTGGCCTGGCCGACCGCATTCTGCGCGATGGTGGAAGACTGCGTGACCTGCCGCGCGATCTCCTGGATCGATGACGACAGCTGCTCGGCCGAGGCCGAGACGGTCTGCACATTCTTCGCAGTCTGTTCCGCAGCCGAGGCGACGTTGGCGCTCTGCGCCGTGGTGCCTTCGACGATGCTCGACATCGAGGATGCCGAGCTCTGCAACTCGCCGGCAGCGGCTGCGGTGCCCTGGATGACGCCACCGATCGAGCGCTCGAACTCGTCGGCGATGCGCGCCAGCACCGCGCGCCGCTCCTCGGCAGCCTGGGTCTTGCTCTGTTCCTGCTGGGCACGCAGCCGCTCGCTTTCGGCGAGATGGTCCTTGAAGACCTGCAGGCTTCGCGCCATCCGCCCGATCTCGTTCTTGCGATCGACGAACGGAACCTCGAAGTCGAGGTTGCCTTTGCAGAGTTCGTCCATCACCTCACAGGTCGTATCGAGCGGGCCGACGATGCCGCGTCCCAGCCAGAAGGCGATGATGCCGGCAATCACCAACCCGGCCAAGCCGCCGAGCCCGGCCCACAGCGCGCGTTCATAGACGACCGCATCGACGTCGTTGATGTAGACGCCGGCCTGCAGCGCCAGCATCTTGTCGCCGCTGCCGTAGGCGCCGACATAGGAAAGCTTGGGCAGTTCGCCGCCGCCGCCGGAGCGCGGTGCCATATATTCGACGAAGCCGCCGCCGGCGCGTGCGGTGCGCACGATGTCCTGAATCAGGAGCTTGCCGGTGTTATCCTTGAAGTCCCAGCGATTGACGTTGATGTATTTCGGATTGGCGTGAACATAGGTCACGCCGGCGTCGGACGGGCCGGTGCCGTAGACGCCAAGATAATCGGCATATTGTCCCCAGCGCATGGCGCCGATCGCTGCGAAGGCCAACTGGCGCGCGCGATCCGGTTCCATCCGGCCCGACTTGGCTTCGGTATCATAGTAACTCAAAACCTTGGCCGCGGAGTCCACGAGATTGCGCACCATGGTCCGCCGCTCCTCCAGCACGGAATCGCGGAGCAGCAGGATCTGCATGGCGGAAACGGCAAAGAGGGCAATTGAAAGGACCGCAATAATGGTCGCAAGGCGCTGATAGATGGTGAGGTGTCGCATTATCTTGTCCAGCTTCCCATGTCGTGCAGGCCGCGACCGTATCAACTTCAACTTAATAGATTGCTATACGTAGCTACCGGAGGTTTGATTATTAAAATCCGTCGTAGTTCGGTGCAGCGAGTGCACCGAAGACTTTGCCGCACACACCGATTCGTTACACGAGCCGTTCGGCGCAAGCGCAACTCATCTCGCGACGCGATCAACGCCCGAGTCTTGCTCATCTTTTGCCCCTCTCGATAGCAGAGGGTGCAGGGAAGGCCGGGCCTCGACTGAGGCCCGTGGCCCGCCTGCGAAAAAAAATGCAGGCGGCAGGTACCACAGGTCCAGCCGGACGACCCGGCCCTCCCTGCGCGACGGTTTTCACGCTTATACGCAGTCTCCCTGGTGCGCCGGGCTTGTTGGCCACCTCCGCGCGAGGCGAAGCCTCGTCGCGTGTGCGACAACGCGTTACGCGCGTTGCGCGGTGATACCAGCGTCGGGGTATCGGGACGCTGCGACTTCACGTCCGCGCACTACCGTTCGTCCGCACGCAAGGAGCGTGCTGCGGCAGCAGCGCGGCCATCGCATCCCGCCTCCAACGTTTCGTGACGATCGCGATACGTCCCTCTTGATCGAGGCCGGACAAGACTATGGAAGCACGAATTCTGCAAAAACGAAATAGGAATATTCTCGCAATGCCGACCGGACGAGGCGACCGATTTGAAAGACCTCGCGAAATCGGTTTTTCGAGAACGTGAATTCGATCTGCTTTTCGGACTTCGAGACCCCCGCTCGACCGGCAAATCGCACAAGTGATTTGCCCGCCAGGCAGTCCGCTCCCCACCGTAGCCGGACCCGTATCCCAGACGCGCCAGCCGTCAGCGAGCTATCGAGGCGGTTCGCGCGACGACGCAGCCGGGTCGATCGCTCGACGGCATGGATGATTTTTATCGGCGTGCCGGCGCACTGAACGACACCACTGCGACAGCTGCAACAATCCACAATACCGTCGCATAAAGGTTCGTCCGATCCGTCTTGTTGGCCAATTCGGCCGTCAGATTCGCCATGAAATGAAAAAGGATCGCGCCCAGCGTACTACGAGACGTATTGTTGAAGATCCACGTGAATATGACCGTGACCGGTATCGTCTGCAGGACGAAAAGCCAAAACCACTGCGACTGTATGCCGACGTCGTGTTTCATGCCTTCGAAATAAAACAGCGGAAGATGCCATATCGTCCAGACCACGCCGAGAATGATACTCGCCGCCAAGGCGTTCCAGCGTGTCTGCAGCTGGTCCAGGGCATATCCGCGCCATCCCAACTCCTCGGGGATCGGACCGTTGATCAGCGTGACAAGCAAGAAAGGAACGATCGTCGACGGGGCGGATAAAAGCGATGTCGATGCTTTGCTGATTTGCGCGATGGCATCGCTGCCGCCGGAGGCAAGATCCAGCAGCACGGCGATCGTAAACAGCAACGGCGCAAACAGAAGAATTGTCACATACCATCTCGCCGGGATGCGGCCGACGTCGAACACGCGCGCCCAGTAGTCATGCCAATCGGCGTCAGTTTGGGTAAAATATGTGAATCCGATGCCGCCCAGCGTCGGCCCGAGCAACCCCAGCATGAGAAGCAGCCGACCCAAGTTCGTCTGCACACTGACGCCCGATGCCGCGGCCGGTATCCAGAAAGCCCAGCTCCAGCAAAACACCAGGACGAAGAACGGCCCGAGGCCGGCGAAACGTCTAGGGAGTATTTCCTGCATCCAGACAGCTCCGAGGAATCATGCGGGCGTCGCGCTGGCGCAGCATCCGCCTCCACGTGTACGGCGCATGGTCATGCAATCATGCACGCTGGGGTCATGCCTGTTCAAGGGCACTCGGGATCGTCGTCCCCTGCCTGCTCAGGCCTCCGCCCTGAAATTGCGGCCCAGATCGCGCGCATCGCCGAAGTAGTGGCGAAACACGTAGTACAGCGGATTCCATCGCCGCGTATCGATGTGGTTCGTGCCCGGCACCACGATGCGATGATGGGCGTGGACGCGCACAACCTCGCATTCGATGATCAAGGCCCTCTGCGACGCCGGGCTCGGGTCGGCCTCCTCGCCATGGATCGCGACGAGACTGGCTTCGAACTGCAACGGACATTCTGCGATACGCGGCGTTCGTAGCCGCTGCGACGGGACCTGCGTGAATCCACCCGCGTCGAACTTGTCGGCCATGTAGCCGAAGCCCATGGCCTGCTTGAAGGCAGGCACCGGGTCTTTCCCCGTGCCGCGCGCGATCTTCTCGACCTTTGACCACAAATCCGCCGAGGCGAAATTGAGCGTGCATTCGCGCTCGCGCCGCAGATTGGCGGCGCCTTGGCTTGCCGAAGACAAGCCGAGCACCACGCGCGAGCCCAACGCCCAGGCCGACGACATCGGCGTGATATTGGGCGAGCCGTCCTCGTTGCGAGTGACGACCAGAACGACGGGCGTTCCGAAATAGAGCACGGAGGGCGAGATCGACAGGTGCTCATTCTGCAGATCTGCAACGGTCGAGGCGGTCACGACATATCTCCCATTGTGGTTGGCGGGAGACGAGATAGCCGAGCTCGACGCATTCAGGCTTCGATATGGACCGAAGTATCGCTGTGTGGTCACGGCGCGCGGGAGGGGAGCGCAGGCAGATGCCGGGGAGGCCGGCCCACACGCATTCCGCCGCCGTCAGGGCCAGTGCGCAATCACGTCATGACGGCATCAGCGCTGCGGCCCGGTCGCCGCCGCCGCAACAACAGCAGAATCCCGAGCAAGGCGCAGGAACAGGCGAGCACCAGCGCAAGCAGCGCGTTGCTGCCATGGCGCGTAAGCAACCCGACCAGGATCGGCGCGGATATGGCGGAGAGCAGGTTGAGCGGCAGGGCGATGCGCGCGCTGGCCTTGGCGAACTCGGCCTTGTCGTAGAACACCAGCGGCATGGTGGCCCGCGCCACCGCCAGCGCACCGCTGCCAAGACCATAGAGCAGGATGAACGTCGCGGCAGCAAGATAGGAGCCGCCGCTGACCATCAGGAGCAGCATCGCCACCGGCAGCGCGAGCCCGGCCACCAGAGCGGTGGTGATACCGTCCCAGCGGCCGCCGCCGAGGAAATCCAACGCGCGAGCACTGACCTGGATCACCCCGAGCATCGCACCGAAGCTGATCGCCTCCGACGCCGTCAGCCCCTCCGCCTTGAGCAACTCGATCAGCACGGCGCTGAGGCCGAACGCCACGAAGGCATTGAGGCCGATCGCGGCGACCAGCAGATAGAACGTGCTCCGCGCCGGCGCAGCCGCGGCGGTTGCGGTCGCCTCCCCTGCGCCCGATGCAGGCTGCTCCTTGCGCCGCCGCGGCAGCGCGAACGCATAGAGCGGAAGCGAGACCACGAGCAGCAAGGCTGCGTAAACGAGAGACGTGCTGCGCCAGCCGAGCAGGCCGGCCAGATACGCGGTGGTCGGCCAGAAGATGCTGCCGGACAGGCCCGTGACCAGCATCAACGCGCCGATCGCGCCTCTGGCCTTCTGACCTGCGATCTCGTTCAGGACGATATAGGCGGCCGTCGACAGAGTGGCGCTGCCGCCGAGGCCGAGCAGCAGCCAGGCCGCATAATAGGCGACGGGCCCTTGCGCTGCCGACAGCAGGACAAAACCGGGCGCCGCGACCACCGTACCCGCCATCATCACCAGCCGGGCGCCGTAATGGACGAACGGCCGCGCCAACAGCGGCGAGCACAGTCCCATCGCGAGATAGAGCACGGACGTGCTGGCAAATATCGCCGTCAAATCCATGTGCAGATCGGCCGCCATTTCGCGGCCGAGCACGGCGGGAAGGCCGAGCGTACCCCAACCGATGAGCTGGGTGATGGCGAGCACGATGAGCGCGGCGAGAATTCGACGGTCGGCGAACAAGATGCATTCCAGATCGACGCAAGCGGCGCAATGACATTCCGCCGGTCGCGGAACCATGTTTGCCGCGGATGCCTGGCTCATTCAACGCACAGATGGGCAAACGCCGTCCGCGCGTGCCGCATGAGTGCGACAGCCCGAGGCGGCAGGGACGGAGGCGGCAGGAACATCGCTTGCCGCGGCTGGTTGAGGCCCTTTCGCATCAGCACGGGAGCACCACCATGCCCGCCTACAACATCTTCCGCCGCGGCATGCTGAAGGGCACGGCCAGGATGACGGCGCTTGCCGTCATGAACCGGGCCAAGGCGCAGGCCCCGGCAGGCCAGCGCTCGGATACCGACCCGCGCGATCTGCGTGGCCAGCCGGTGCCTGAGCCGCCGGACGACAAAAGTGCAGGGCCGATCCGGCCCGGGCGCGGCTCGGTGCTCACCGGCAAGGTCGCGGTCGTCACCGGTGCGGCGCGCGGCATCGGCCGTGCGATCGCGGTGGAGATGGCGGCCAACGGCGCCGACGTGGTCGCGCTGGACATCGCGGGACCCGTGTCGACCGCCTCCAACGCGGCGCCGGCGACCCCTGAGGACCTGGCCGAGACCGTGCGGCAGATCATGGCCTATGGCAGGCGCGGCGAAAGCATCCGCGCCGACATCCGCGACATCGCCGCGCTTCGCGCCGCCGCCGATCAGGTCGAACAGACCTACGGCAAGATCGACATCGTGGTCGCGGACGCCGCGATCCAGCGCTGGAAGCCGCTGCTGGAGATGGACAATTCCGACTGGCTCGACGTGATCGACAACAATCTCAACGGCACCGCCAACACCATCCGCGCCTTCGCGCCGAAGATGGTGGCGCGCAAGCAGGGGCGCATCATCGTGCTGTCGTCGATGCAGGGCAAGCACGGCACCAAAGACGGCTCGAGCTACGCGGCCTCGAAATGGGGCATTCTCGGCCTGATGAAATCGGCGGCGCTGGAGCTCGGCGAATACAACATCACCGTCAACGCGCTGATCCCCGGCCTCGTCGATACGCCGCTGACCCGCTACGAGAAACGGCTCAGCGAATCGATGAGCGAGCAGGGACAGAAGATGCAGAACCCCACGCCGCAGCAGGCCTGGGATGCCCGTGCGCCGACGGCGGCTCTCAAGGTGGGCTGGCTGCAGCCGGACGATATCTCACCCGCCGCCGTATTCCTCGCCTCCGACGCGGCAGCGATGGTGACCGGCGCGGAATATGAGGTGACCGGCGGGGATAGTGCGAAGAGCGCGTGACAGCATATAGATCGAACGACTGAGGCAGCCGGCCACTTACCCACAAGCTGCTTCGTTGAATTTGAGAGTGGGCGCGATCCGGCTATCGTGGGTACTACATTTGCGCAGCGCGCCTCGCCCGGGAAGCCAAACCAACGATAGCCAAATCGTGCCTCGGATGAATGGTTGCATGAATACGCCATCGTTGCCGTTAGGGCTGGCTTGAGGACCCAGATCGCGTACGAACCTACGGGCTGGCGGCACAGCCCTGCCGGGCAGGATTTCTCGGCATCGGCGTCAAGCCGTCTTCGGATTAGAGCCCTGCTCCCGGCTTGCATCCTGCGTTTGACGATATTCACCGCCGGGCCCTGGAACGATTCTGTCGCGAGCCGATTGGCTCACTGACACAATCACTTTTGGAGAAAATGCCATGAAGGCTCTCGCAATCGCTCTGGCAGCCGCGGCAAGTACGCTTGTTGTGACCGCTGCTTCAGCTGCCCCGCTTTCCGCCAACGTATCAGTTGCACCGGACAGCAACATTCAAAACGTTCGCATGGTCTGCAATGAAGACGGTCGCTGCTGGCGCCAACGTGATGAACGCCGCGTCATCATCCGCGATGGACGTGATGCTTACGGATATGCTCCTCGCGAGCGTTACATCGAACGCCGCGACTATGAAGACCGTGGCGGCGTCGGCTTCAGCGCTCCCGGCGTGAGCGTCGGAATCGGAACCGACCGCTACTGAGGGACGACAGATAGCTTATGAAAATCGCCGCGGAGTAGTCCGCGGCTTTTTTTACTTGGAATGATCCTCGATGGCGCGGGCAGGATGCTTCAATCGCGCCGGACGTGATCTATCCCGCCTTTCCCAGGCGATGAGCGTTCGTCCCCGCAATCGTTCGCAAACCAAAGCGGTCCCGATCGCGACAGGCGCGAGAAGGACAATTCCTCCACAAGGCCGTCGTTTCCTCGTTCGTCGCGCAATTTCGCTGATCAGCGTCGAGCCCCGCGGAAGCAGGACCGGTTCAAAAATTTGCCGCGACCAGATCGTAAGAGCCCCTGCTGCCGCGGACATACATCTTGGCAGCGGCGGCGCATATCAAGTCGCGATTGGAATCGAACGCGTGCAGAAAACCCGATTCATCGTAGCCGGTATCCGGTTGGATTCGCTTCAGCGCATCCTCCTCTATGAAAAACGATGCCTCGATAGCGCTGTCGTGCCCCCAAAATCGTACGGCACGCCGCGTGCGGTCATATGAACGGCTGTGGTTCGGAAATTCAATCATGTGGTCGGGCCCAATCGGTTGTCGCTGCACGAAACCTCCGTGCCGGCTGCACGCGATGTGCGTCGCGGCATATTCGATGGCGATAGCCGATCCTGTCTCCGACGCACTCGCGTGCAGCCGGTCGATACGCTGACAAGATGTGCAGTCGCCAAAGCTTGGTGCCAGGGGAGGGACGTGAATCGGTCCGGTTGCACCTACCTTCAACTGGCTATGGTGAAAGCGGATTACAACCCCGCCCGATCCTGTCACAGCAAATGGTCGCGCCCGGCCTCGCTATTCCTCGGATCGGTACTATATCTTGAATATCACCGCGCGCCCCTCGGCTGTTATCGGTGACTGAGAGCATTGTGCTCCCGCCGCGACCTAGAGGCGGTTTCGATGTCAGACATCTCCAAATTCAGCGTCCAATCATCGTTAGCTTGCAGGCTGAACATCCGGGCGGCAGACGCCCTGGATAGCGCCCGCAAGATGCCGCCGGGAGACGAGCGCGCGGCGGCGATGAAAAAGGCTACGATCCTGGAGAACGCCGCAGAAATGATCGAGCATTTCTGCGGCAAGGTCGGCGTGCCGGTCAAATGACGGTTGAGAGCTATTTTCTTCCCCTGCTCCACCGTCCAGGCGCCAGCTCGGGCATTTAGGAAAAGAGCACCCGGGCATGGATCGTAGGAGCGCCAAGATGCTTGTCCCAGATCGATCGCTCGTTTCGATCAACACTCGTTTTCCAGTGGATGCCCATCCGATGGTGCCCGATCTTTCACGCAGTCCGGCCGTCGTTCTCATCGTCGAGGACGAGATGATGCTCCGCATGCGTGCGGTCGACATGGTGGAAGACGCCGGTTACACGCCGCTCGAAGCTCTGGATACCGATGAAGCCGTCGCAATCCTGGAATCCAGGTCCGACATCGCGCTCATATGCACCGACATTCAATTGCCCGGCAGCATGGACGGCCTGGGTCTTGCCCATACCGTGCATAAGCGCTGGCCGGCGATCAAGATCATCCTGGTATCGGGGAAATTGAACCCATCGAATATCGACCTTCCCCCCTGCAGCAGATTTTTTGGCAAACCAATCCAAGCCTGGCAAATCATTGCCCAGATGCGCAGCATGATCGGCCGTGTGTGAATCTCGTGATTTTTGGCGCCGGATACCGCCAGACCTTTCAATGCGAACGCTCGGCCGAAATCAAGTGCGGTACCCAGTCCAAGGTGATACGGTTGCAAATGCTTGAAGTTGATCTCCGCACAGACAAGCGCCCAGGCGGCGCAGAACTCCACCAGGACTTTCTGGCGGCAGAGAATGTCAGCCTGCGGCTGCTCCTCGCGCAGGCTGAGATCAATACGCGGAGTCTGCTTGCGAAGGCCGGTATCGACGCCAGAGAGCGCGAGGCATCCGACAAGCTGCAGAAGCTGATCCTCGAAGAACTGCACCACCGCATCAAGAACACGCTCGCGACCGTCGCCGCAATCGTCTCCCAGAGCCTACGCACCGTGCAGGGAGTCGAGCACGCGCAGCACGCCATCGAGGGCCGGCTTTTGGCACTGGGCCGGGCCCACGATCTCCTTCTGCAGGCTAAATGGTCCAGCGCCGATCTCGGCACGGTGGTCCGCAGCGCCATTAAAGCCTTCGACAATCCCGACGAGTCGAAATTCTCGATCACCGGACCCGATATCCGGATGACGTCGGGCGCCGTCATCGCCGTTGCGATGACGCTCAACGAGCTCTGCACCAATACCACGAAGTTTGGCGCTCTGTCGGTCCCGGAGGGGCGCGTCGACATCGTCTGGACGATAGACCAAGCGACGCAGCGCTTGCACCTCACCTGGACCGAAAAGAACGGTCCGGTCGTCCAGCCCCCCGCAAGGCGCAGCTTCGGAACACGGCTGATCGAGACGATCGGCACGCAGTTGCGAGGCGACGTGCAACTCAACTATGCGCCGACGGGATTCTCGTACACGTTCGATGTGCCGATAGCTGCGCTGAGTTCCCCGGCAACATAGCCCTTGCGCAAGGCGGCCGCGTGAGCGGAACCAACTTCCCTGCTCCGGCCGTCCCTGTTTTGCGGCGACCTTGGCAAAGGGTGTGCGACAGACCGGACGGCAAAGCAGCAAGATCGCGCGCCGCCTGACCAGCCGCTGATCAATCTTGCTCAGCAAGACTTCCAGACGTGGATTAATATTAAATGGTGCGTCGAGCTCTTCAGGCAAGGTTCCAAAAGACCCGATCGCCGCAACGCCCGGCGATAGCGTGCGTCGCTATCGGCGCGGCATCGGCCGTCAGAGGTTACGTCGTGCCGGACCCGGGTTCGTCGTGATCAGTCCGGCCGTCGAAGACGTCGCGGCTTTGGCGGCCAGTCCGAAAGCAGTTAGACATGGTTCAAGACCCACCAGAAACCCGCGCGTTGGCGCAGCGGCTTGCCCGGTATCGCCAACCCAATAACGCGCGCGGCATTTTCGAGTTGGTCATCACGGCAGGCCCCTTTTCTGTCATCTGGGCCCTGATGGCCGTTGGGGTCGTGCGCGGCCATTGGATTGGTCTGCTGCTGGCAGTGCCCGCGGCGGGCCTGCTCGTTCGTCTCTTCATGATCCAACATGACTGCGGCCACGGGTCGTTCTTCCGCGGCTGCTTTGCGAACGATTGGGTCGGCCGAGCCATCGGCGTTGTTACGCTAACTCCCTACGATTACTGGCGGCGCAATCATGCGAGGCATCACGCGAATTCGGGCAATCTCGATCATAGGGGCTCTGGCGACATCGACACATTGACCGTGAGCGAGTTTGCCGCGCAGCCTCGATGGCGGAGGATCCTTTATCGTCTGTACCGGCATCCGATTGTGATGTTCGGCGTGGGCCCCACGTATCTGTTCGTCTTGCGGCATCGATTGCCGATCGGGATGATGCGAAGCGGCTGGCGGCCGTGGCTGAGCACAATGGGTACGAACGTCGTCATCGCGGTTCTGATCGCCGGCATGATTCGGCTGGTCGGCCTTGGGCCCTTCCTGTTGGTGCATCTGCCGATCATGGTTCTGGCGGCGTCGATCGGTGTCTGGCTGTTCTACGTCCAACACCAGTTCGAGAACACCTCATGGTCACGTGATGAGGCCTGGCGCTTTCACGAAGCTGCGCTCCATGGCAGTTCACACTATCAGTTGCCGCGTGTCTTGCGCTGGTTCACCGCGAACATCGGCGTCCACCACGTCCACCATCTATGCAGTCGAATTCCCAGCTATCGGCTGCCGGACGTGCTCCGGGATCATCCGGAACTCGCTGCGGTGGGACGGATCACACTCCTCGAGAGTTTGCGATGTGTGCCGAGGGCCTTGTGGGACGAGAAGGGACGGCGGCTCATTTCCTTCCGTGAGGCACGCAATCACCAAAAGCCGAGTTTGAAAGAGCCTCCATTCGCGTGACCGACCCGCGCGAGATCCTCGGAGCCGGCGAGCGGATTGATGCAGCGTTTGCATCACACAGAGCGGGTCCATCGCCGACCCGGCTGGCGTCTGTGCACATTAATCAGCTTAGCGTATATGGCGTTGGCGCCCAGTATGGCCGCCCCCGCCTGGGCGCCGAGCAGAGGTTCCATTGCGGCCCCTATAATTCGTCGCTTTATTTCGTGAACCATTGATAGGTTCGCGCCTTGGTTCGCTGGAGAACCAGCTTGGGCCGCATATTCAAACCCTTTGTGTTTCTGATCGCCGCCATCTACTTCCTGGTGGACGCGGTCTTTTTCACGCTCTTGAAACCTGTCTTTCGCTGGCTGGCGGACTGCCGGGCTTTCGAGAGCCTACGCGCATGGATCGTGTCGCTTCGCCCATATCCTACTCTGGCGCTGTTCATCTTACCGGTCATTTTGCTTGAACCTGTGAAGCCTGTTGCCGCCTACCTGACGGCGACAGGTCACGTCGTTGCCGGGCTTATGGCCCTCATCGTAGGCGAGCTACTCAAGCTCTTGCTTGTTGAGCGTCTATTCAGCATCAGCCGCGATAAGCTTATGTCGATTCCTGCATTTGCCTGGTGCTACCACATGTTTCGTCAAGCCCAGGACTGGGTCGTGTCTCAGCAGGCATGGCAGCTCGTGCGCCGTTGGCGCTTCAACGCCAAGCAGGCCATTCGAAGATACGTCCTCGAATTCAACGCTTCGCAGAAGGAAAAGGGTCTTTCTTGGCGATCGCGCTGAACGTCGGCGCATGGCTGAGAAAATGCGCCGCCAGATACGTGAAAGCCTATCGCGACCTCGATGGTGGTCGCGCGACCGGAGACGATCGGCCCGCACCTGAAAGGCTGAAACGAAGTGGAAGGCGGCTGTCCAAAGGGCATGCTGAGATCTAAACCGGCGCTCGCAGCCCGGAATTGATCCACTTCATCGAGTTGGTTTCGCTGACGAACTTATCGACGTGATCGCAATCGATGCCCCGAAACGTGCGGATCTCGAATCCGATCTGAGAGGGTCTTATGTCCATCAGGACCATTGGACCCAGGCATTGAGGGCAGGTGTGGGGCTGAATTGCCATGCGGCTTGCGTCGAACAGGACTGCCAAGGAAGGCATGATGCTCACCTAAACTCAGGCGGGAGCGGTACAGAGCTCCCAGTCACCGGTCGATGCCTTGATGGGACGGTGATGGCATCAGTCTAGAAATCATCGCTGTCACGGCGCTGTTCTTTTCTGCTCATTAGCGAATATTTAATGGATTGGGGCGGCAGCGAGAGTACAGCCCACCGCGTCACATAATGCCTGGTTGGCGTTGGGTAACGGCCGGACCGGCGCTTTCCGCCGGTGATTGCCAGACCAGTAAATAAGTACCGGTAGCCGCTGCCATCTCCTGATTTCCCTCAAGATCCAGACGGTACTGAGCCGTGCGAGGATTGGCCCCCGTGCATCGCAATGGTCTTCAGATGCCCATCCTCGTCAGCCCGGTCGAGCGGCGCGGGTGGAATGGTGACAGCTTGAATCACACCACATTTGACGGCTGGCCTTCGGTGCGCGCAGGAACGTCGCCTGATCTGGCCAGTTAGCTCTCCAAGACCTCATCTGAGGGAGTGTTCGCGTGGAGAACCATCGGATCGGCGGCTCGGCGAAGAAGTTCGCCGGTAAGGTCGAGAGCACCGTCGTCTCGGCCTTGCTTTGGCGCAACGGCTGACGCGGCCGCCGCGGCGGGCGCGATAGCTTATGGGATATATCCGGGCAGTTCACGCTTCGACAACGGGTTTGGAGATTGGATCATGAGTGATGATGTGCCGCTGGCCCCTTTCCCCCACGAAGGCTTGGATCCTGCTCAAGAGCCGAAATCCTCCATCGCGGAAGTCTCTGAAGCTCTGAAGGAGACAGCCCATCGGGTTGCCGGCGCGATAGAAGCGGGCCGAAAGCCAGGGATGCCGCTGAGCATCTTGAGCAATATCGCGCGCGAAGCCCCTTTGGGTTCGCTGTTAGTCGCCTTCCTGCTGGGAGTTGCCATCGGCCGCCGGCGATAGCAGCCGGGGCCAGAAGCTCTCCGGTTGTCGAGATGGTTCGATTGAAATCAAACCGAATTCAAAGACGGCTGACGGACAACTGGCGCACTTAGGGGAGATCTTGCCGAGCCCCGTCACCCTGCTTGGACAGTGCCTTTGATTTGCTTCGCCGATCCGATGGCGCGGTCTTTGTCCAAAGGGGTCTCTTCCAATGCTCAGCCGCTTGAAAACAGCACGGTAAATCGCGCGCCCTGACCATCCGCGCCGCGACCGATCCGTAGCTCACCGCGGATCTGGTCGGTAAAGGATCGAACTATCTTCATTCCCAGCCCTTCGCCGGCGGCGGGGTCGAACCCCTCGGGCAAAGCCGGGCCATCATTGGAAACCGACAGCGCATAGCCATATTTCGGATCCGGCTCCAACTTGATGGCGATCCGGCCTTTGCCATACTTTGCCCCGTTCGTGATCAACTCGTTGGCGATAAAGCCAAGCGGAATAGCGGTGAAGGCAGGCAAATTGATCTCACTACCTTCGACGCGGATTTTTCCCAGGGAGGCGTCCGACGACGACATCGCAGAAAATTCGCGTCCAAGATCCTGAAGGAATTTCTTGAACTCGATTGTTCTCACACCATCGTAGGAATTTAGGCGATGGTGGATACGAGCAATCATGGAAACGCGATTAGCCGCCGCGGCCAATTGTGAGGCCGCTTCGGGATTGGTCGTATTGCGGCTCTGCAGCGCAAGAAGGCTGATGATCATCTGGAGATCGTTCAACAGGCGATGATCGGATTCCGCTTTCAGCAGTTCTTGTCTGTGAATCAACTCGTCCTGTTGAAGAAGTCGCGCCTCGGCTTTCGCAAGCGCCCTTCGCAATTGAACCGCCACAAGCCGGTCGCCCGTCGACTCCGCACGGGGCACATGTTGATCCGAGCGCTGAATAATCACCCCCGGAGGTAGATCGGGATCGCCTGACGGACGCTCATTATTCACGACATCGGCTCCCAATGAGCGGATCTTCTCATTGCACTCAACCACAAGGTGAATTTAGAGCCTTGCAAGAACGTCGAATTGATGCAAGTCAATTTCATCCGGCGCCCGGCCTTGCGAGCCCTGATGCTGTTGCGTCCCGTATTTCGCCCGAAACGCGCTTTTTTCAGCCGCCCGCCGATCAGCGCGCCAGCGATGCCTGCACCAATTCCGATGCCGTACCGCCGCTATAGCCGACGCGCCAAGCCCGACGAGCCACCGCGTGGTGGCAACAACGAGCGCAGAGGCATCGTCTTGGACGATCTGTTCATCACGGCATCTCCGAAACATTTTCGGGTAGCGCGGCCGCCTTCGGTGCAGCCGGCGTCTTCGGAAACGATGCGTAAGAATGATCCAGGAAAGATTGCGTCAATTGATTTAGCGCAACGTGAGCGAGTATCAATTGGACAAACTCAGTTTCGACGATCGGAGACGTTCGCGAAGCAGTGTCCTGCGCACGAGCGAGTGCCGATCTTTCTTTTGGTCCGCGGTGGCGCGCGCGTCGCTGCCACGGCCGCACGGGGGCTTCCATGCTTTCACTCATAATCGGGATCCTGATCATTTGCGTTGTCGGGGCAATTTGTTTCTGGGCCATCGACAAGTTCGTCAATGAATCCAGGCTGGCAGGTCTTCTCAAATTGCTGGTGGTGCTGATCTGCCTGGCCGCGATCCTTCAACGGCTGTTGCCTTTGGCGGGAATCAATTGGTTATAGCCGGCCCGCAATTTACCGCCGATCTACCGCGTGACGTATGCGGCACCCGTGGCCATCGCCTAGGCTGCGGGGCGCGAGGCGCGTCAGAAAAGTCCAGGCTCGACAGCGACCGTCCTTCATGAGCGCGACCGCCTTGAAGCCGAACGGTTGACCAGAAAGGCCGCTGAAAGCCCGTCGATCTAAGATGTGACAAGAACTTCTACAGACGTCCCGGCGAAAGCGCCGATGCTGCCGACGAAGCTGCCGGACACTGGGATCGTCTGCCGGATGTCGCGCGCGACCGCGACCGGGATCAAGTTGAAGCCGCCGAGGCTACGATTCGTCGGGTCGAATGTGATCCAGCCGGCTCCCGGTACGAAGACCTCCGCCCACGCATGGGTTGATCCCGCGCCGCTCGATCCGACGTTGTCCTGTTCCGGATTGTAAAGGTAGCCGGAGACGATTCTGGCTCCGAACCCGAGCATGCGTGCTGCTTCGGTGAACAGCACCGCGAGATCCCGGCATGACCCCCAGCCACGATTTAGGGATTCTACCGGCGTTTGGGTGCCCTCCTCCTCGCGGCTCTGGTACTGCACAGCTTCAGAAACGCCGACGCTGAGGTCCTTCAGCAGTGATAGCGTATCAGTCCGACTCCCTCGAACGAACATTTGTGCCCAATTTCGCAGGACCCCCGCCGTATCCGAGAACTGGGGGAGAGCCAGGGCGCCGAGATCGGTCCAATCGTCATCGGAATAGCGGAATGGATAAGACATGGCCGAGACGGCGATATCGAACACCGGCCATGCAACCGCATCGAGCTGAAGCTCTGCGGCGCTGGTGATCACCAGGCTGGAGGCCGTCATCTGAAACGTGGCCGTCGCGATTGCATTGCCGAACACATCGTGCGCCCAGGTCAAAGTCGCAGGCGGCGTCAGCGTGATGTTGCTCGAAATCAAACGAAGCTCGCGGCTCTCGCGCGGACGAAGCATCAAGCGGTGCGGCAGCAGGCGCACGTTTTCGTTGAATCGATAGGTCGTCGTGTGAAGAACCTTCAGGGTAATCAACGAAAGCTCCGATCGGGGCAGCCTTTGGGCCAGGCCCCTCATCCGGTGGCGCTCTCGGGAAGTATGGCCGAGTTGAACGTGCCACGCAAATGGCGATCCGGAGTCCGGACAGCCGAAACTGGGTGGACTTACGGACGAGGCACCGAGCAAGAACGTCGCGATTCATTCATGCGGCTATGTTGACGGCCGCCGAAGTGCAAGCACAACATCAGCTTCGCAGTGCGATCGTGATCCGACAGGCGTGACCTGACCGCCGGTCGGAGAGCTGCAAATATATGGACCACCTCGTGTCATCGCGCCGACGCTGGATGGTGAGGCGACCAGGAAGGAACGAACCATGAAGAACCGGCCAGCACGTCCGCAACATTTGAGTCGCCACAGATATCACGCGCTGCTGGTCCGGCTGCAGATCGAGCTCGTCAAGCTGCAGCGCTGCGTGATTGAGCGCGGCCAGCGTATCCTTGTCATCGTCGAAGGCCGCGATGCCGCCGGCAAGGATGGCACGATCAAGTCTATTGTCGAACATCTAAGCCCGCGTGATACCCGCGTCGTGGCGCTGGGGCCGCCAAGCAATCGGGAACGGTGTTCATGGTACTTCCAGCGTCACGTTTCGCACTTGCCAGCGGCGGGAGAGATCGTGCTGTTCAATCGCAGTTGGTACAACCGGGCCGGAGTCGAGCGTGTCATGGGGTTTTGCAGCAAGAAGGAAACCGAGGAATTCCTCGAGACCGTGCCGGCTTTCGAGGCGATGATCGAGCGTTCGGGTATCACCCTGCTCAAGTACTACCTTGATATTTCGAAACAGGAACAGAAGCGACGGCTTGCCGACCGCCAAAAAGACCCCCTGAAGCAATGGAAGATGAGCCCCGTCGATGCCAAGGCGCAGAAGTATTGGAAAGCCTATTCCGAGGCACGGGACAAGATGCTGGAGCGGACGCACACCGTCAGCTCGCCCTGGACCGTGGTCCGGGCCGGCGACAAGGAACATGCGCGACTTAATGTTATTCGCGATATGCTGTGGCGGCTGAATTATCCGGGAAAGCACCGTCGCCTCCACAGGCCGGATCCGGCGGTCGTTTTTCCCTACGACAAAGCCTGTTATGAGCGTGGCCTGATCGAGGCTTAAGGTGGCGTGGCTTGCCTTGATGCCTCAGTTTGCATCGAGCGAGATCGTGTCGCCTGCATTTTCGAGAGCGGAGCGGACGCTGTTGCGGCGGTCTTGCATTCACATGCACCGGCCGCTACCGGACGAAGGTCTCAAAGTTGCTCACCTTCCGATGCTCTCCTTGCTCATGATCAGCGTAGCGACAAGCCCCTCCTCCGACCAGTCGAATGCGATGGAGCCCCCAAGCTGGGCTGCCATGGTCCGCTGCATCAGGCTGCTTCCAAAGCCGTTGAGCATCGCGGGAGCCTTGAGAGGCGGACCGCCCCGCTCGGTCCAGGTCATGACGACTTCGTCGTCATGGGCATTGCACGACACGTCCAAAGTGCCCCTTGCCAGCGACAGCGAACCGTATTTCGCCGAGTTCGTTGCCAATTCGTGCAACACAAGTGCGAGCGTTGTACTCGACCTCTCGCCGACATTCATCTTCGGCACGGCAACGCGAATGCGGACGCTCGCTCCTCTTTCGTCGTAGGGCGCGAGCAAGACGGAGACGAGGTCGCCAAGAAGCGCTCCTTCGCTCTTCCTGCCCGGTCCCGGGCGAATGAGGTCCTGTGCACGTCCTAGGGCCATCAGCCGGCTTGTTAGCTCATGGGCCATGTCTTCTTTGGTTGCGGCCGAACGCGATGTAAATTGAGTAAGCGCGGTTGCGATGGTCAGAAGGTTCTTCACTCGATGGCTCATCTCCCCCGCCAGCAATTCGTTCGCTTCCTCGGCTTGCTTGCGTTGGGTGACGTCGAGAAAGATGCCAAACATAGTTCGATCGGCAATGTCCGCATCGTCACCTTGCCCGCGCGCGGAGATCCAACGAATGTCGCTGCCAAACAAGATACGAAAATCGATCTCGTAAGCGCCCACTATTGCGCGAGTAGCGGCAAACGCCGACCTGACCCGCTCCAGATCAGCAGGATGGATATTCCTGGACAAGATTTCGAATGTGATGTGTTTTTCGGTCTTCGAAACCGCCCACAGGTCGTAGGCGCGTTCGTCCATGGTAATGGCGTCCGTATCCACGTTCCAGGCCCACAAGGCCACGCCGGCAGCGTGGGTCGCAGCACGCAGGTGCTTTTCGTGCCAAACCGGCATCGACATGTTATCGGACGACATTCGGCTTTGCTTCCCTTGGTTGGACGACTGCTTCTGTCAGCCCAGCGCGGGCCTCCCGTTCACCTGTCCGCCGCAGCTTCGTCGATCGCAGCCGTGACGACGCCGGTCGCAGTCTGATGGACCATGTGGCCGGTTCGGGGAGCGCGGTAAAAGCTCCTCTGAGGAACGTTGCGTTGCAGGCGCGTGGATTGCTCGCCTCTGCCGCCAGGAAGTCCCGGTGCGCTTCTAAGCCGCCTGAGTGCCGGCTTGTGCGGAGATCGTTTTCGAGCATTTGTAACTATATCCCCCTGGAGTAGGTACCGCACCCATATTTCGGCCGAGCGGTCGCATTGGAGGACTCTGACGGTCGCGGCGCCAAAGCCCAAGCTCGGGCGTGGCCAATCCTGCAGCACGACCTCCGGAACCCTGCTTACAGTTTTGTGCGCGGCAAACCGGCCATCTCGACGCCCTCCTGGCACGCACACGAGGCACTTTCGCAACTTCATGGGGCCTGGAACCTGGCTTGGAGTCCGAAGTTCCGAACACAGTCACTGACGGACGCTATTAGGCATCGGGCGAGGCGGCACCTGGCCTGCTCTTGCGGACAGGTTGAAGTCCTGTCGGGCATCGGTAGGGACGCCGGACTGGGCTGTTGTTCGAGGAAGGGCTCGCTTACGACGGCGCGCGATTGCCGCAAGCCTTGATGCTGAC
Source organism: Bradyrhizobium sp. SZCCHNS1022 (assembly GCF_032484835.1). Taxonomy (NCBI): domain Bacteria; kingdom Pseudomonadati; phylum Pseudomonadota; class Alphaproteobacteria; order Hyphomicrobiales; family Nitrobacteraceae; genus Bradyrhizobium; species Bradyrhizobium sp. SZCCHNS1022. Next base: position 319,568 of record NZ_JAUETT010000001.1, read on the forward strand.
GGTGATGACGGGATGACGACGCAAACGTCTCAATGCCTCGATGCCGGATCGCGGTCACTGCGCCGGCCGATGACGCAGCAGACAACAGCCGCAGGACATTTCCGGCCGGTAGGGACCGCCGGCTTGGGCGAACAGCGCCAAGATCCCCGAGGCCTTCGATCAGCACACCGGGAGCTGCGGTCATGGATTGCACCCCGATCGCGCCAACGAAAGCCGCGGAATACTGCTTCCCTCGGTCCCCTTGTAAGCGCAAACAACAACGGCCCGAGCTCGGCACTGGTCGCGATCTCGGGCCGCCCGAACGTCGCGGAGCGGCCCGCGACGTTCGCCCTCACCCGATCACATCGAGCTTGCCGTCGCTGTCCAATTTTGCTCACTCCTATTCGAAACCCGACTCGTCTCGCCCCTTGGAGAGCTGCATTTGATCCGCGTCGCGCGCCGGAGCGAAAAGCTGATTTCAGCGGCATGCATCCAATGCAGAGACGGCTGTGTTCCCGACCTATTCGCACGCCTTGACGCCAGGCCGCACGCTGATCTTTGCGAGCTCCCGACGCTCGTCGTCTGTCAGCTGCCAATCCTCGCACTGGCTGTAGAGTTGCCAGAAAACATCGTGCAATCTGCTTCGGGCCACCTTGACGATCTCCGTATCGTCGAATTCGCAAGACTTCAGGAAAATTGGCAAGTCAAAGCTGGTCTGACCGCTTTCGAATCGGAACGTCAGGCGAATGTCCTCGCCGCGCTCATTCGGCGAAATCATCTCGATGCGTGCGATCTTTATCTTGAATACATTCATGCACATCACCTTGCTCTATCGAACTTGAAACGAGTTTCTCCGCAAGCAACGGCATTTGCCACCGTCCAGCACCGCCGGAAGAAGATCAAAGTCCGTCCCGCGATCAATACAATGCGCTTGGCAAGCTGAAACTTGCAGCGATCCAACGGATCGTGAGTGCGGAAGACCGGCGATGAGCCGCGTTCATAATCCGGCAACAGAGACGACAAACCGTTGACGAGCCCAGTTAGCCCTGATCCCTGATCTTCAAATGGATGCCGCGCATTTCCAGCCGTATCGATCTTTGGTCGCGCGTCGGTCAGTCCTTCCGGACTATTTCAGACTTGTCGATCAGAATGGCGCTCAGGAGGGAGCTATGGACCTCTCTATTGTAGCTGATGAACCCGAGCCGGCGGAACTTATTTTATGAAGGCGGCTTGAGGTCCGCACCGATACCGGACGGGTGTTCCCAGGCCGCGCTCATCTTCGACGTGAATGCCAAGCGACAATAGGCCGCAACAGGCGGACTTCAGGTGCCAGCCTGAGCCCGGAGATACGAGAAACAACCTAATTAGAGAGCGAGCTGTTCAAATCTGCTCAGATTTGGTCCGCCACAGGTGTTAACAAGACTTATCACCGCCCGGCCCGCCGAGCATCCATCGGTGACTGAGAGACCCGCGCGCTCCCGCCCTCACCCTGTCAGGGGAGCCTCATGACCAACCTTCAAAACCAAGTCGAATTTTTCGAACTGCAAGGCAACGACGCAGAACTGCTCTGCCTGCTCACATCTGATTCGGTCTGCGCTTTGTGGCGCAACTCGACTGCGCGCACACGGAAATCGACCCATCGCCCGACGCGCGTCTGACGATGAGCCGTCCCGGGTGGATGGCGCGAGCTGGTGGTCAGGTATCGCACCACAGACCGATATCACAATCTCTCAATTGGACAGTCGTTTCTGTCAGACGTCCGTCGCCGAGGGCGAAACCTTGACTCCCATGCTGCTTGCGCGACGCTTCACCCTGAACCCCGTTCTGATCATCTTGTCGCTGGTGTTCTGGTTCTGGATGTGGGGGGGGGGCCTGGCGCGATCCTGGCCGTTCCAATGCTGGCCATCCTGAAGATCGTCAGCGATCGCGTGCGCCCGCTAAAAGCTTTGGGGCACGTCCTCGAAGGATAGTCGCAGTATCGCCTCTCGGCGAAGGATTTAGGAACGCGCAGCCAGCGCGGCATGCGAGTTACGGCTGCGATCCCAGGTCGTCTGGCTCTCATCTAATCCGAGGAGGGCCGCCGTTCCTTGTCCATTTGCCTGACGGCCTCGACGAGGCGGTCGGTTTGGTAGGGCTTGTGCAAGGTGAGACTGCCGGGCACCGGACGAGCCTCGACGGGCGAGAAGCCCGTCGCGTAGATCACCTGGAGCTCGGGATCATGCTCCCGACAGCGTTCGGCGATCTGCCATCCGTCGACGCCACCGGGCAGCCTGATGTCGGTGACCAGAACGTCCGCGATCTGCCTCTTGCACCACGCCAGCGCTTGTTCTCCGTTGGCAGCGTGAATTACCTCATACCCTTCTTCGCGCAGAGCTTCGACCACCAATTCGCGGACCAGCGGATCGTCCTCGACCACAAGTATTCGCACTGCCGGTTCCTCACCACTTTGATCTCTGATGCAAGTCAGCAACGGCCCGCCTGTGAGGAGGTTCCGCGGGGACGCTCGCCGAGCCTTCGAGAGTTGTCAGCTCAGAGACGCCGCAGATACACTTATGTCTTCGCAGTTGCCTCGAGCGGCGCTTTGACGACTATCAGCGACGAGCAGAACGCCGAAGCATTCTCGTGACGCGCATCTCACGCCACCAGGGACACGCCGGCAGCAACGCTTCTCGAACCAGTTCACTTAGATTCAGAGCTCGCCGCTTTCCGAGAAATCAGAGTATAGACCCTCGACGATAGTCATGACTGGCGCGCACCGAGCGTAACGGGCTGACGCCGCTCCAAGACCATAGGATGTCTCCTCAGTTCGGAATCTCCGATTGACTTCCCGTGTCGATCTCTTCGTTGGGTAGACCCGCACCGGTGGTGGATTGATGGCAAGGACTCAGCCCTCGTCCCGTGAGTGGGACTCGCAGCCCGCACGCAAGCGCGATTGCTGCGCTTGAGCACCAAGCGGCGCCGCCCGGCGCGCAGCGAACCGAGGTCGTCAAAAAGGCGGACCTGCCTCCCTAGAACTGTCGACAATCCGGCGGTAATGTCCGCGAAGCGGGGCAAGCCCCCGCAAGCGATCGGCTGGCTGAAGACGCAGTTCGCCGCTCGGTGCGAAACGCTTGGCAGCGGGCCGGAATCAATCGTTCGTTGAGAAGGAGGCTCGCGTGCCGAAGCCGACCAAGGACATGTTCGACCCTAAACAATTTCTCGCCAGGGTGGGCGCGGGCAAGACGATTCTCACGTTTCGCAAGAACCAGCACGTGTTTCAGCAGGGCGACCCTGCGGACTCAGTCTTTTACATTCAAAACGGCAAAGTCAAGCTGACCGTCGTGTCGGAGCAGGGCAAGGAAGCGGTCGTCGCAATTTTGGAGCCTGGTCAGTTCTTTGGCGAGGGATGCATGAACGGTCATCCGTTGCGTATCGCGACGACAACAGCGATGGAAGATTGCGTCATCACGTCGATAACCAAAGAAGCGATGATGGCGGCTATTCGTGACGAGCCGAAATTTTCGCAGCTATTCATGTCATACCTCCTGACCCGGAACAGCCGGATCGAGGAGGACCTGATCGACCAGCTATTCAATTCGAGCGAACGGCGGCTTGCTCGTCTGCTGTTGCTGCTCGCGAATTTCGGCAAGGAAGGCAGCCCGCAGCCGATCAGCGCGAGTATCAGTCAGGAAACATTGGCCGATATGATTGGAACCACGCGATCGCGGGTCAGCTATTTCATGAACAAGTTTCGAAGGCTGGGCCTCATCAGCTATAATGGGCACATTGAGGTCCACAACTCGTTGCTAAGTGCGGTGCTGCACGAGAAGCCTCTGCTCAGAGAGCGCGACTAGAGGACTTTCCCAAGAAACGGCCCCAGAGCGTGGGGGACGCACTGAGACCGTCATTTCCTCGGATGCTTTGGGGGGCGTTTGCATCCGGTCGCCCCTTACCAAGTTACGCCACCGACATTCGTTCCGGCAGAGGCTCAGCTCGCTTTCGTACAGCTAAATCGTTTCCCAAGTCTGGGAGCATTTCTCTTGAAGGCGCCCTCAGACTCAACTGTATGCTGCTTAGGAAGGGATCTCATCGGTCCACACTTTAAAGCTGACCAGGGTATTGGGTCCAAATGTCTGAGTAATAGGGACGTCAGCGGCGTCACGTCCTTGAGCAATCAGTATACGCCCAATCCGGGGGACGTTGTTACGCGGATCGAACGTGTACCAACGCCCGCCAATGTAGGCCTCGAACCATCCCGCGAAATCTCCTGGGGCATATGGGGGAGGCATGCCGATGTCGCCCAAATAGCCGGTGCAGTATCTGGCCGGAATGTTCATGCAGCGACAGAACGTGATGGCCAGATGCGCAAAGTCCCGGCAAACGCCCTTACCCTCCTTGAACACGTCCCGGGCCGTCTTGGTTGCGCGCGCGTGCTCATAGCCGAACTGAATGTGATTGTGGACGAAATCGCAGATCGCCTGAACGCGTGCCCATCCGGGCGGCTCCTTCTCAAAGAGCTTCCACGCGACATCGGACAGCTGGTCGGTTTCGCAATAGCGACTGCCAAGAAGATACACGATCGTCTCTGCCGGCAAGTCCTCAATCGCGTGCTGGGAAGCCGAGGGCACAATGACGTCCGGCAAGCCCGTGTCGCGAATGATACCATCAGCCGCCAGGCGCATTCGACCGGCCGGAGCAACGATGCGACTGCACCAGTTACCGAAGCCATCGCGGTATGGGATGATCGCAACTGAGGGGTCAGTGGTCAGATAATCGGGCACGATGACATCTGAAGCCCGCGTAAAATGGACGCCCAGGACCATGATCATGGGTGTGGGTTGCGGAAAGTCGTAGACCATCTCATAGCCGACCCGAATCTTCACTCGGCGTCCTCCAAAGTTGACTAGACCGCACTGACCTCGTTTATGTTTACGCTATACTTTGCGCCGCGCAAGCTTTGACGGTCGCCGGACGCCTGTGTTCCGGCCACTTCGTTGAGCAATAACTACAAAGGGACCGACACTGTTTTGACGCTCACCGCCTTCTGAACTATGGCGCCAGGTCAGATCCTGGTTCCGCACCGGCCTATTTCAGCAGTAGCCTGACGCTGGGCGGCCTGATCATGGTGGCGGGCGCGTTCACCCAGGTACAATTGGCGTTGCTATAGCTCGTCGATAATTTCTCACGGCTCGTCGACCGGCGGGCGGCAGTCCGCCCGGCGCAGCTCTCGCGAGGCGCTCGACAATCTCCCTGCGATCGAACAAGGCGCAGAAGAAATCAAACGCGCCCTACACCCGGACGGACATATCGTCATCGATGATGCGACGGTCAGCATCACCCCGGGCGAGCGCGTACTAATTGTCGGCGACACCGGAAAAGGGGGATCGACGCTGTTCCGCGACGCCTTTCCCGAAGCGAATGTTCGCCAGGCGCTCGAGCGCTGCGATCTCGGCAGCCTGATCGCCAAGCTCGATCTGGTGGAGCGCTGGGACAAGGAGCTTTCGCTCGGCGAGCAGGAGCGCCTCGCGTTTGCGCGCCTTCTGCTGCACAAGCCGGGATGGGTCTTTCTCGACGAAGCAACAGCCGCGCTCGACGAAGACAGCCAGCGCCGCGTCATGGCTCTGTTCGATGACGAGCTGAAGCAGACCACGGTGCTGAGCATTGGTCACCGGCCGGACCTTGCCGTCTATCACACCCGAACGCTTCAGCTCGTTCACGGACGCGACGGCGACCGCCTCAAGCTCAAGCCGCCCCCTGCGCCGCCTCCGCCTCGGCGCTGGCTGCAACGGCTGGACGACTGGCTGCTAACTATTCGATGATAATGCGGGGTGCCGTTTCGAACCATCTACATCCTTGATTTGAGTCAACTGGACTTTACTATCTTTGTTACAAGATTGAGTTCCTTCTTGAGAACCCACTTGAGATCCGCTGGCTAAGTAATCTTCGAGACAATGACGTCGCGACCAAACTGCAAGGGGGAGATACCGAAATGTCGATTTGGACCATCGTTCTGATCATTCTGGTGATCGCGCTGCTGGGCGGCTTTAGCGGCATCGGTGGCGGTCCGTTTTACGGTACTGGCTACTACGGCGGTGGCGGTCTCGGCCTCGTGATCGTCATCCTGCTGATATTGGTCTTGCTTGGCAAACTTTGACCAGGCGGTGGCGGCCGGCAGATGATGAGCCGGCCTGAAATGCCGCTAATTCCACGAGAATTGCGTTAAGAATGCTTCCGCCACTTCTGTTCGTCAATGGCGGTGAAGTTCGTTGAACTGGATTGGTCAGACCCAGGCAAGTCGAAGCACACAATTCAAAACACACAATTCGGGATTCCCGGAAAATGTCTCGCAATATGCTCTACTTGGTCATCGGCGGTCTCGCTGTCGTCGCCATGATCCTAGGCTATCAAGTCTACCGGGAGCGACAGAAAATCACCGGCGTCGAAATCAGCATTGGCGAGCGCGGCATTTCAATCGAGAAGAAGTAGCAGCTCTTTCCCACTGATACGGCGACAGTCGTCGCCGGAAGCTCGAAAGCACTAAGCTCGATCCACCGAAAGTTCCTATATCACCAAGACCCAGCAAAGGAATCAGACAATGTCGATCGGACTTATCCTCATCATTATCCTCATCATTTTCCTGCTTGGGGGCTTCAGTGGCCGATTTGGCGGCTACGGTTACGGCTACGGCCACGGCGGCATGGGTGTCATCGGGATCATCCTGGTTATCCTTGTCGTATTGCTGCTGCTGGGCCGGCTCTGATCCCGTCGCGGCCGACTGCGTCGACCAGACACGCCGTCCCAAAAGGTCCTATCACCAGCGTGCCGGATCCCCGACCCGGCACGCTGTCGTGGCCTTCCAGTTTGCAATTACTTCGTGTGAGGGCTCGGCGTAGAGCGCTGATTTGATTTTCTGAGCAGCCGCGAGCTGCGAGCACGGCATTCTCGCCGTGGCATCGCTAATCGGCCAAAAGGGAGCCGCTCGAAGAGATAGCCGTTCGATCAACTGGAGATCCGGATGCGCCATCCGAAGCCGACACCAGCCGCGGATGAAGAGGTGTTTGCGCCGGCGTCGGTCCTGCTGCAGCGGCTGCACGACGAGGCGCCGACAGATCACTTTACTTTGGGCTGGCTGATGGGCCGCCTGCACGAGCGCTCCTTCGGCCTCATCATGCTGCTGCTCGCCGTGGTCGCCATCACGCCGGGCGTCTCGATCGTAGCCGGCCTGCTACTTATGATTCCCGCGTTCCAGATGATCGCGGGGCGGGACATGCCGATGTTCCCACGCCGCATCGCTGCCCGTCCGTTACCGACCCGGCACCTTGCCGCTCTGGTGCAACGAGCTGTGCCCGTGCTGAGGTATCTCGAGAAACTCATCCATCCGCGCTAGCCGACTCCGTTCGATACGACCAAGCGTGTCGTTGGCGCCGTCGTCGTGCTGCTGAACATCACCCTGGTCTTCACTCCGGTGCCTCTGAGCAATGTCGTGCCCGCCCTCGTCATCGCGCTGACCTATCTCGAGGAAGATGGACTCCTGCTCTCGATAGCGCTGCCGGTCGGCGTCGTCGTGGTGGCGGTCGAGTTGGCGGCTGTCTGGGAGACCATCCTCGGTGCGAAATCGATCTTCGGCCTGTGGTAAATCACGGGGACGACCGGCCAAGGAGCGGAGCTATGCCCTTCCCAATACCCAGCAACGGTAAGGTGCGTCCCGCAGCGGCGACCGGAGGCAGCAGAAGCGCGGCCCCGGGCAGGCTCCGAACCGAATAGCTTGATCCCAATCAACAATTCGGCCCCGTGGCAGCCTATGGTGGCAACAGCTCTAATCCGACGCCTGGAGCCGAAGCGAAATGAACACGCAGCGCGGCACTGGTGCTGCGGCCGAAAGCAGGGAAGCTCTGCCCTATGTACCGCTTCCATCGGCTGGACGCGCGGTCAGCGCGCCGGCCGTACAGCCGCGATTTGCGACGCGGCGCTGGGTTCTCGTCGGGGTCGTAACGCTGCTTCTCGCGACATCCTTGGGCATCTGGTGGTCGTTCAGCGGCAACGCTACGGTTGGTTACGAGACGGCGCCTGTCACCATCGGCAACGTTGCACGCGACATCAACGCCACGGGCTCGGTCAACCCGGAATTGACGATCATTGTCGGAACCTACGTATCCGGCGTCATCCAGGAATTGACCTGCGATTACAATACAGAGGTCAAGCGAGGACAGACCTGCGCCAAGATCGATCCACGCCCTTATCAGAGCGTCGTCGATCAAGCGAAGGCCAGTCTCGCCATTGCAAAAGCGCAGCTGGAAAAGGACAAGGCATCGCTCACCTATGCCAAGGCCAACGTCGGGCGCCTCGCCATTCTCGTCAAGACAAGGGCCGCGTCGGAGGACGCCTACGACAATGCGAGGAACGTGTACGATCAGGCTCTGGCGCAAATCACATTCGACGAAGCCACCATCCAGCAGCGCCAGGCCGTGCTCGACGCGGCACAGGTCAATCTCGACTACACCAACATCATCTCGCCAGTCGATGGCACGGTCGTTTCGCGCGCCGTCACCATGGGACAGACCGTCGCAGCAAGTTTCCAGACTCCCACCTTGTTCCTGATCGCGACCGACCTCACCAGGATGCAGGTGGACGCCAATGTCAGCGAAAGCGATATTGGCGGCATCAAGAACGGCGACAAGGCGACGTTCACCGTCGACGCATATCCCAAACGGTTGTTCGACGGAACCGTAACTCAGGTCCGCCAATCCCCGCAAACCGTGCAGAATGTCATCACGTACGATGTCGTCGTCAGCGTCAACAATCCTGATCTGGCGCTCAAGCCGGGCCTGACGGCGGCGACGCGGATCATCGTCGATCAGCGGAGCAACGTACTCCGTGTTCCGAACCAGGCATTACGCTATGTCCCGACCGGCACAGTCCTTGGCGACACGAAGCAAGCGCGCGTTTGGGTGCTCCGGGACGGATCGCCGGTGCCGGTGCCGGTTACGGTCGGGCTCGACGACGACGAGTTCACGGAGATCGTGCACGGCGACCTGAAAGTCGAAGACAGGGTGATTGTCGCGGAGCAGCGGAATTCGGCGAAAGCGCGCTCCCGCGTGCCACCACCACGACTCTAGTTGCAACAGCCGCAACGATTGAAGGCACATGGCGGAGCCGGTCATCAGGATTGAAGGGGTGTCGCGGACATATCATGTCGGCGACATAGATGTTCGCGCGCTTTCGGGCGTAAGCCTGACTGTCGAACGCGGCGAGTTCATCGCCATCATGGGCGCGTCCGGATCGGGCAAGTCGACGCTGATGTCGATCCTTGGATGCCTCGACCGGCCTACGGGCGGTCATTACTGGTTCGACGGCATCGACGTCGCACAGCTTGCGGAACCGGATCTTGCCGGCCTTCGCAGCGAGCGGCTTGGGTTCGTATTCCAGAGCTTCAATCTCTTGCCACGCACCAGCGCCATCGACAATGTCGCCTTGCCGCTCTTGTATGCGATGTCGGGCCAGAGCCATGCGCGCGCACGCTTCGAGCGGGCTCGCGCAGTTCTGGACAAGCTTGGGCTGCGCGATCGGGAACGCAACACGCCAGGCCAGCTGTCAGGCGGCCAGCAGCAGCGGGTTGCAATCGCCCGGGCCCTCATCAATCAGCCGAGCCTGCTGCTGGCGGACGAGCCGACCGGCAATCTCGATACACGCAACTCCAACGAGATTATGCAGACGCTCAGCTCGCTCAACCGCGAACAGGGCGTCACCATCATCGTGGTGACCCACGAGCCTGACGTCGCGGCCTTTGCGGATCGCGTGCTGACCATGCGCGACGGCCAGATCATCTCGGATGTGAAGAAGACGGAGCTCGCCAAGGCACCCGAGCCGGCGGGAGAGGCCGCGGGCAAATTGGTCCAGTTCAGAGAACCGCCGATCTATGTTGGAATGTCGGGCGCGTCATGGCCCTTTGCCTGGATGGTGATGACGGCGGCCGCCGAGGCGATCTGGCGCAACAAAATGCGTTCAGCGCTGACGATGCTCGGGGTCTTCATCGGCGTCGCCGCATTGATCGTCATGGTGTCGGTCGGCCAGGGAGCGAACGAGGCGGTCCGAAAAGAGATCGCAAGGCTCGGGACCAACCTCGTGGTTATCCTGCCGGGCGCCGCCACGAGCGGGGGTGCTCGGGGCGGCTCCGGAAGCGCTTCGACACTTACCGTTGCCGACGTGCGAGCAATCCGACAGGAAGCGCCTGCTGCCGGGGCTGTAAGCTATCTCATCCGCCAGTCGGGGCTGATCCGCTTTGCGAACCAGAACTGGACCACCGGCATCCAGGGCGTGAGCCCCAATTATCCTCCGATGACGAACTGGCAGATCGCCGCAGGGCGGGCAATCACTCCGGAGGATGAGCGAAGCTCGGCGCTGGTTGCGGTCCTCGGCGAGACCGTGCGCCGGCAACTCTTCGGCACCTTTCAGAACCCGATTGGCGCCATGGTGCAGGTGAAAGGTGTGTCGTTGCGGGTGGTCGGAATTCTCGACTCCAAGGGACAGACATCCTTTGGACAGGACCAGGACGATCTAATCATGGTTCCGTTCACGACGGCCGAGCGCAAGATTATCGGCGTTGCGTCGCCAAGCCAGCAGCAAACCGCGATCAACTGGATTTATCCGACGCCGCCGAATCCGTACGGGCTTCAACCGCGCATGACCGGGTTCGTAAATCAGATTTACGTGCAGGCGTTGGATCCGACCGGCGTCAAGGCGGCGATCGACCAGGCCACTGAAATCCTGGCGCGGCGTCACCACATCAGGCCAGGCACCATCAACGATTTTTCCGTGAGAAACCTCAGTCAGATCGCAGAGACCGCCGAAGGCAGCAGCCGCATCATGGCGCTGCTCCTGGCCGCGGTGGCGTCCATCTCGCTTGTGGTCGGCGGCATCGGCATCATGAATATCCTGCTGGTCTCGGTGACGGAACGAACGCGGGAGATCGGACTACGGATGGCGATTGGCGCCCGAAGATTGCACGTCCTGCTGCAGTTCCTTGCCGAGGCGATCTTCATCAGCGTCAGCGGCGGCATCGTGGGAATTGTCATCGGCGCGGCGTTGTCCGTCGCCATCTCCGCCCTCACGGGCTGGCCGGCGCCGATATCTCTGGCCGCGATTGCCGGCGGGTTCCTGTTCTCGGCAGCCGTTGGCATATTCTTCGGCTACTACCCCGCGCGAAAGGCCGCTCGGCTCGATCCTATCGAAGCGCTGCGCTACGAGTAGGCCGCTCAACTTTGACGCAACCTTCGTAAGACGGGATCCGCTTGAGCCGCTTACCCGCGCGGAAACGGCGAGAGTTCATCACGCGTCCCAGCGTTCGCCTTTTTTGCCGGCTCCTGCAAAAAAGACCCGGCATTTCTGCGGGCCTTCTTGTTGAGCGTTAAACGGGTTGGACTTAAAAATCCATACCACCCATGCCGCCGCCTTGAGGCATCGCGGCTCCACCGGCGTTCTTCTTCGGCAGCTCGGCGACCATCGCTTCGGTCGTGATCAGCAGAGCCGCAACAGAAGCCGCGTTCTGAATCGCCACACGAACGACCTTGGTCGGGTCGATGATGCCCTTGGTGACGAGGTTGCCGTACTCGCCGGACTGGGAATCAAAGCCGTAGCCGTACTGGTCCTTCTCCAGGACCTTGCCGACGATGACGGAGCCATCCTCGCCCGCGTTGATCGCGATCTGGCGCGCCGGATAGGATAGCGCCTTGCGCACGATCTCGACGCCGGTCTTCTGGTCATCGTTCTTGGTGCGAAGTCCCTTGAGATGCTCGGAAGCACGCAGCAGGGCGACGCCGCCGCCCGGCAGGATGCCTTCCTCAACGGCCGCGCGGGTTGCATGCATCGCGTCGTCAACGCGATCCTTGCGCTCCTTCACCTCGACCTCGGTCGCGCCGCCGACGCGGATCACCGCGACGCCGCCCGCGAGCTTGGCCAGACGCTCCTGCAACTTCTCACGGTCGTAGTCCGAGGTGGTCTCCTCGATCTGCGCCTTGATCTGCTGAACGCGCGCCTCGATGTCGGCCTTCTTGCCGCCGCCGCTGACGATGGTGGTGTTCTCCTTGTCGATCATCACCTTCTTGGCGCGGCCAAGCATGTTCAGCGTCACGTTTTCGAGCTTGATGCCGAGATCTTCCGAGATCGCCTGGCCGCCGGTCAGGATCGCGATGTCCTGCAGCATGGCCTTGCGGCGATCGCCGAAGCCCGGAGCCTTGACGGCCGCGACCTTCAGACCGCCGCGTAGGCGGTTGACGACCAGGGTGGCCAGCGCCTCGCCCTCGACGTCCTCGGCGACGATCACGAGCGGCTTGCCGCTCTGGACCACGGCCTCGAGCAGCGGCAGCAGTTCGTTCAGCGACGACAGCTTCTTCTCGTTGATCAGGATGTAGGCATCGTCCATCTCGACGCGCATCTTGTCGGCGTTGGTGACGAAGTAGGGCGAGATGTAGCCGCGGTCGAACTGCATCCCTTCGACGATCTCGAGTTCGGTCTCGAGCGATTTGGCTTCCTCGACGGTGATGACACCCTCGTTGCCGACCTTCTTCATGGCGTCGGCGAGGAACTTACCGATCTCAGCGTCGCCATTGGCCGAGATGGTGCCGACCTGGGCGATCTCCTCATTCGAGGTGACCTTCTTGGAGTTCTTCACGAGATCGGCCACCACGGCTTCCACCGCGAGGTCGATGCCTCGCTTCAGGTCCATCGGGTTCATGCCGGCGGCAACCGCCTTGGCGCCCTCGCGCACGATCGCAGCGGCGAGCACGGTCGCCGTGGTGGTGCCGTCGCCGGCTGCATCCGCCGACTTGGAGGCAACTTCCCGCACCATCTGGGCGCCCATGTTCTCGAACTTGTCGTCGAGCTCGATCTCCTTGGCGACGGTGACGCCGTCCTTGGTGATGCGCGGGGCGCCGAACGACTTGTCGAGGACGACGTTGCGGCCCTTCGGACCGAGCGTGACTTTGACCGCATTGTTGAGAATTTCGACACCGCGCAACAGCCTGTCGCGCGCATCGACGCCGAACTTGACTTCCTTGGCCGACATAATGATCTCCGTTTTCAACCGTAAAATCCGAAAGACCGCGCGACTTAGCCAGCTCCCTAGGCACGTGATTTCAACTTGCGCGCCTTATCCTTCTTCGAGATGCCGGCTGCTTAGGATAAGGAAAACAGGCAGACCGGCGCTTAGGCGACCTTCTTCTTGGCGACGGGCAGCTCAGCGGAGCTTGTCGAGATCGAGTGGTCACTCACGAGCTGCGTCAATGCGCTGAGCGTCAGCCAAATCGGCCGGGCTGATCGAAATCATCTCCATCGTTGAAGTTCGCGGCGGCGCCGCCGGCACCATGATCATAGTGGCAACCCGGCGAAACGACGCGAACGACAATCCTTCGATCATCTCCTCATCGGTGATGATCTCGTAGGTACCCGGAGGCAGGAGGCGGTCGATTCCCTTGATCCGAAAGGGATGTTTGAAGGTTACTACTTCGCGTCGGGAGCGCATGGTCATGACCGGCTATCCTTCAGAAACAGCCTTGCATCGGCGCTATCGTGAAGCAATCCGTTTACCGTGCTCTTTGTGCCCAGCTTGGCGATCTCTTTATCAGGAGATGGCTGCGAAGTCACCAAATTCAGGGCAATCGCGGATTTGTTGTCGATGCCGGCGCACGAGATGCTTGCTAGCGCCAAATGGAGAAATGCGAACTGGCGATCGGCGAGCGCCGCGACTGTGGAAGACGAAATGTTATCTCGCAAATCTACCAGTAGAGATAGACCTGTGGCGGTTGGCTGCAACCGTCAAGGCGAGATGGATCTGCGGGCAAGCACGTCTCCAGTTGAAAGAGAAATTGGGTCTCGATCCCTTCAAGGGACTGTCCTGGCACGGGACTGTCCTGGCACGGTCTTCGCCGTCACGCTGTTATGACGATCATTGCTCGCACCTTCTTGCAGCACTGCCGTGTTGCCAAAACGGGCCGGAAAAGCGCATCGACAGCCCCCTCGAGCCGCAGCCTGCCGGTGCGGTCCGCCGCCGTCGCGCGCTCATTCTTCGGCTATCAGGTTCGCGATACCCATACTGCAGAAGACGGGTCAGCAAAAAGCAACGGCGTGAACAACTCTGCCAAGCTCGTGTTAGCGCGAGGCACCTTTATGATCGTGCAGGAAACGGGCGATCTGCGTCTTCAACACGGCGGCATCACGCGATTTGCCTGAGGCCGCGTGCTCAAAAAGTCTGCGCTGGACATCAGTAGGCAGATCATTCCATTCGCTGACAAGGGCAGTACCCAGACATTCCAGGACTCTGCGCTCCACGTCCCGCAACTCGCCGGCTTCATAGGGTAACGGCCACGCCACCTCCTGCGCTCCGCCTTCCTCGTCCCAACGGTCGAGCGCGGTTGCCATTGCTTCCCCTGACGTTGGCCTTCGACCTTTTTTGACCATTCTATATAATCGCACATATCGGTATTAAGCGCCATACGCTCGATCGCGGGTCGATCCGAGGCCCGATCGTTCCAGTACGAGAATGCCGCGGCCGCGGAACTCGGTAGTTCGCCGGTCGGCTATTGCAACGCGGCGTAAAGGCTCAAGGCTCATAATGGATGTAATCGTTACACCTGCAAAAGGAGACACGGTTTGGCAGCTGACGGACCTGCTCGGCCGCTCGATGGGCCGCATCACGACAAGCGCTCCCGGTCAGTTCATGATCCATCCGGAGGGCCACGCTTTGGAAACTATGGCCGGCATACAGCAAGGGCCGCACGCCTCGCTCGATGCCGCACTGGCTGAGATCGAAAGGCACACCCGGGGCCCCTGCCGTCGAAATCCTGGCGAAGATCCGTCTTAGGCGGCGCCTAACAATCCAGCTTGGTCGGCAGAGTATCCTATACTTACTGCGAGAAGATCTATATGTCTTACAGGTAACGCCTTGATCTTGCCGCTCAATATCCATGCGTTCCGTCCGACCTCAAGCACCCGGATTGCCTGATGACGGGCCCTTCGGTTCCAATAGAGGGACGTGCGGATATTCGCGTGAGGACCGAGGCGAATATGGGCTCCGGCGGATGTCACCGCTCGATCATTTGCGTTGCCGTGTTCGCCGAGATCCTTTGGCGACGGCTCGGCTCGACGCAACCATGACAGTGCGGAGGGAACCGGCTTGAGCCGCTTGGTCATCGTCTCCAACCGTGTCGCCTTGCCGGGAGAAGGTGCGCAGCGCAGCGGCGGGCTCGTGACCGGCCTCGTCGACGCTCTGCATCAGGCTGGAGGCTTATGGTTTGGGTGGAGTGGCAAGCTAGGAGAAACAACGAAAGAGCCGAACGTTTTTGAGACCGAGGGGGTGACGTACGCCACCGTCGATCTTACCCGCGCGGACCATGACGGCTACTACAGCGGCTTCTCCAACGCGGCGCTGTGGCCCTTATTCCACTATCGGCTTGACCTCATGAACTTTACCCGCCGGGACTTGGCCGCCTATCGGCGGGTGAATGCCCTGCTCGCCGATATCCTCGCACCCTTGCTCTGGCCGAGTGACCTCATCTGGGTTCATGACTACCACCTGATCCCCATGGCCGAGGAGCTTCGCCGCGCCGGGGCCACACAGCGGATCGGGTTTTTCTTGCATACGCCGTTTCCGTCCTTGGGCGTGTTGGCGGCCCTTCCCCACTATGGCGACCTGCTGAAATCACTGTGCGCTTACGATCTCGTCGGCTTCCAGACGGTGGAGGATTTGACCGCCTTCCATGACGCCATTGTTCGCTGCGCAGGAGGCAAGGTTTCGTCCGATGGCCGCGTTCAGGCTTTCGATCGCGTTCTCCGCGCCGGCGCGTTCCCGATTGGCATCGATACCGAAGCCATCGCCGAAATGGCCAGCCGCGCTGCGAAATCCCGCACGGCACACCGGCTGCAGGAGAGTCTCCGGGGACGCCAGCTCATCATCGGGGTGGACCGGCTCGACTACAGTAAGGGACTGGAACACCGGTTCAAAGCATTCGCCGGGTTTCTCGACGCCTATCCCGAGTACCGCAACCACGTCCGATTCCTGCAGATCGCCACCGCGACACGCAGCGACGTTCCTGAATACCGTGAGCTGCGGCAGAGGCTCGGTGCGCTGGCGGGCGACGTGGCCGGTCGCTTCGCGGAACTCGATTGGGCACCGATCCAGTATTTGAACAGGAGCTTTTCCCAGCGCTCGCTCGCTGGCTTCTTTCGGCTCAGCCGCGTTGGTCTTGTCACTCCATTGCGCGACGGAATGAACTTGGTTGCCAAGGAGTACGTCGCTGCACAGGACCCTGACGACCCCGGCGTGCTCATTCTCTCGCCCTTCGCGGGCGCCGCCTATGAACTCGACACTGCCGTGATCGCCAACCCGTACGACCCCGACGCCGTCGCCGAAGCATTGCAGACAGCGCTGGGGATGCCACTTGAGGAGCGGCGTGAGCGTTGGGGAGCCATGATGGCGGTACTGCGCCGCAATAGCATTACGGCGTGGCGCGAGAGTTTCCTGGGGGCACTCGGCCGCTAACTCCGATGCCATTCGACAGGAAAGGGGCATCTGTGTAGCGGCCGCGACCGGTCTGCTTCGAGCATCGTATTCCTTCTCGTAGCGTCTATCAGGCGCGCGATTTTCTCTCCTGCTCTATCGTCAAGCTTGTCAATCGTCGCCCCTCCGCGACCGCTCTTGGCGAGATTGGGATCGGCAACCGTTACGGTTGAATATGCGCGGCGTCTGCGCTCAATCGTCACAAACAATGCGCTCGGCCCACCAGCTTTCGGCGAGCGATGCAAGCTCATCGAGCATGCTCGCTCCTTAGGTCAGCCTCGCTGACATGCTCTCTGCGCTTGCGGCTTCGGCATCGTGACCGGCGTTCCGCCTTCAAATAACTCAGCCATTTCTTGCGCTACATCAACGCCGGCGCGATCGCGTAGAGCACCATTTTCGCGTTCTTCAATCAGTGGAGAGAGCAGATGAGCGTTCCGAGATTGTGGACCACCAGCCAGGAGCCTGCATTCGCCCCCTTCCGGGCCATGCGGCGTGAGGTAGAAAACGCCCTTCGCGCTTTCGATCAGGGTTCGTCCTCTCCCAGTATTGGGGCAGGCGCGCCGCCAATCAATGTGGCTGAAACCAAGGATGCGTTCGAAGTGACCGCCGAACTTCCCGGCGTGGACGAGAAAGATATCAAGGTCAGCCTGGACGGCAACCAGCTGGTCATCTCCGGCGAGAAGAAGGCGGAGAGCATGAGGGATGAAAAGGACTGGCATGTCGAGGAGCGCAGCTACGGTTCCTTCTATCGATCGATGTCTCTGCCTTTCGAGCCGGAAGAGGGAGCCGTCGAAGCTCATTTCGACAAGGGCGTGCTGCATCTCGCTATCAAGAAGCCAGCCAAAGCCGTGAAGACCACCAAGACGATCGACATCAAGACAGGCGCTCCACCGAGCGCGAGTCCAGTATCGAATAAGGCCGCTGCGCCGGGCAAGGCTGCCTAGTCCTGCACCGCAGTCGTAACAAGCCGGAGATCCGAACCGAGAAAGCCGGTTGCGGTCTCCGGGCTTTGTGATCCCACTTTCCTGCCGTGACGAGATGTCGCCGCCGATGAACTGTCGCCCCGAAAGAGCCGCCCGTTACGGTTCTGCGATACGATGAGGGTTCCGATGAAGAAGCCAGTTCACTCAGTTGACGAACCTGAGCAGAAAGTACGACGTGCCGACAGGCCGCCGACGGAAGGATTCGTGGTCATTGTCGACGGGCACTTCAAGTCGGAGTTTGGCACAGTCGAAGCTGCGGAATCATCGGCCCGCAAACTTAAATCGAGCTATCCGATGCTCAAGATCGAGATTTATGACACCGTCACGAAGGCCAGAACCTTATTGGACTAAGATACCCAACTGTCGCACCGTTCTGATCGGGAGCGGCAAGTGGCTTAGAAAATAGTTGTATTCCCTCTGCGAGACCGGCTGCAGCTGTGAGGCGTCACGTCAGGCTTTGCTTCTCCCTAACAATTTCCGCCAACAGCTTGTGTACTCGCTCATCGTGAAATGCGATTCCGAAAAGAGCCAGAACAACTTGACCGGGCGGAAGCTCCTCATCGCCCCTTGCCTGGCGGATGAACATTTCCATTTCACCATTCTCGCGAACGACGATAGCCGCGTCGTTGGCGCGGAGATCAATGCGGGTTGGCCGCTTTAGTCCGAACATTTTCAACTCCTGTTGCGCTTTCGCGAGATAACACAACTCACAATTCGTGGAAAGAATACCGGAGAAGTCACTCCTGATTGATCCCCGGCCGGGCCTACACCCAGTCAACGCAAACACGCTCCTAGCGGGCGACTCCGTGGCGATATCGATGCTTTCGAAAGAGAGGCTTCATGATGGGGAGGATTGAACCGCGCCAACTTACGGGTTCACCGGATGGGTTGCATATCGTCCGGCAACGTCTTTCGCGAGGCGGGCGAAGGGTGCGTCTTGAGATTACGAAGCCAGCCGAATTCAACTCAACCCGAACCGTCGAACGAACCACGTCTTCACGACGTGCGTCAGGATGACATAGCTTGGAAGAATAAGCCCGAGCGCGATCCAGTAGGTCGGTGGTAGCGGGACGAAACCCAAAAAGCTTGCAAGCCAGGA
Source organism: Bradyrhizobium sp. SZCCHNS1022 (assembly GCF_032484835.1). Classification (NCBI taxonomy): domain Bacteria; kingdom Pseudomonadati; phylum Pseudomonadota; class Alphaproteobacteria; order Hyphomicrobiales; family Nitrobacteraceae; genus Bradyrhizobium; species Bradyrhizobium sp. SZCCHNS1022. Next base: position 338,157 of record NZ_JAUETT010000001.1, read on the forward strand.
GTATGGGAGAGCGACCCCAATGACGGCAATGATCAGTGTTGTCGTAATGAGCGCCGTGCTGGCTCGACTCTGGAAAAACGGAATCTTGGCCGTGCGAATAATGTGGATGATCAAGGTCTGCGTAAGCAGGGATTCGACGAACCAGCCCGTCTGGAACAATGCCGGGTTATTCCACGCATTGAAGACGTAGAGCATCGTAAAATAAGTGACATAATCGAAGATCGAGCTGATCGGACCGATGAACAGCACGAACTTCGTGATGTTGCCGATGTCCCATCGCCGCGGCACCGCCACAAATTCCGGATCGACGTTGTCCGTTGGGATCGCGGTCTGCGAAACGTCGTAAAGCAGGTTGTTGGTAAGCACCTGAATCGCCGTCATCGGCAGAAACGACAGGAAGATACTGGCTCCTAGCACGCTGAACATATTACCAAAATTTGAGCTCGCCCCCATCTTGATATACTTGGTAATGTTGCCGAACACCTTACGTCCCTCGATGACGCCGTCGCCGAGCACCGCCAGGCTCTTCTCGAGCAATATGATATCCGCGGATTCCTTGGCGATGTCGACGGCGCTGTCGACGGATATGCCGACGTCTGCAGTCTTCAGCGCAGGCCCATCGTTGATGCCGTCCCCCAGGAAGCCGACGACGTGCCCCTTGCGGTGAAGTGCATCGATGATGGCGGCCTTCTGCGACGGCGACACCTTGGCGAACACCGTCGTGGTCTCCGCCAGGTTCGCCAACTCTTCCGGCGACAGCGCCGACATCTCGCTGCCGAGAACGATCCGGTCCACGGAAAGACCAACATCATGACAGATCTTGCGCGTGACGATGTCGTTGTCCCCTGTCAGGATCTTCACTTGCACACCGCCAGCCTGTAGCGCAGCAATTGCGGGGGCGCATGTCTCCTTCGGAGGGTCAAGGAATGCGATGTAACCGAGCAAGGTGAGATCGGCCTCATCAGCGACAGAGTACGCCGCCTGAGTTGCCGGCATCTCCTTGGTGGCGACGGCGATGACCCGAAATCCGTCCGCGTTGAGCTTTGCAGTCGTTTCTTTCGCGGAGGCCAGATGGCTCTCATCGAGGAGGCCGGTCTCGTCGCCAATCACGTAGTGCCTGCAAACCGCGACGACTTCTTCGACGGCACCTTTACAGATAAGGACATGAACCCCGTCGTCGCGCCCAAGAACGACGGACATCCTCCGCCTCTCGAAGTCGAATGGTATTTCGTCGATTTCGCGGAACCGCTCCCGAACCTTTAGGCCACCTTCGAGATCGCCGTGCTTCAGGACCGCGACGTCGAGCAGATTCTTGAGGCCGGATTGGTAATAACTATTCAGATAGGCGTACTCAAGCACGCTGTCCGAATCGGCGCCCCTGATATCAAGATGACGCTTGAGGATAATCAGGTCCTGAGTGAGTGTGCCGGTCTTGTCCGTGCACAAGACGTCCATGGCCCCGAAATTCTGGATTGCATTGAGACGCTTAACAATGACCTTCTTTCGGGACATTGCCATCGCACCCTTTGCCAGATTGACCGTCACGATCATCGGCAGCATTTCAGGCGTTAGACCTACCGCTACGGCGACCGCAAACAACAGCGCTTCGAGCCAATTGCCCTTGGTCACGCCATTGATCACAAAGACAAGCGGCGCCATCACGAGAATGAACCCCAGCATCAACCAGGTAAATCGACTGATGCCCTTGTCGAAGCTTGTCAGCTCCCGCGTCTCGGCGATTGCCTTTGCTACGATGCCGAAAGCAGTTCGCGGGCCGGTCAGCACCACGACGCCGCAGCCGATTCCGCTGACCACAGCGCTACCCATAAAGCAGATATTGGGGAGATCAAATGGCGTCTCAGCCGTGCCTTCATGAGCCGCCGCAAATTTCTCAAGCGGCATCGCCTCGCCAGTGAGGGTCGATTGGTTGATGAAGAGATCCTTGGCCGAAATCAGCCTGAGGTCGGCGGGGATCATGTCGCCAGCAGACAGCAGAACGATGTCGCCAGGCACAAGTTGATCGATCGGAACATCGACGTGGTCAGCACTCCCCTGTCGGCGCACAGAAGTGGTTATCGACACCATCTTCTGTAATTCGTCGGCAGCATTGTTCGACCGATACTCTTGAAGGAAGCCTAGGGCGATGCTCAGGACAACCATGATAGCGATCATCACCGCTGCATGCTGATCGCCGAGGAAATAGGACGCCGTCGCCAACGATAACAGAAGGATATTCAACGGATTGATCGAGCGCACAGCAAGCTCGCCGAGAACCGTATGACGCGCTTGTCGAGCGATCCGATTGAGCCCGACCGCGCGGAGCTGCTCCTCGACCTGGCCAGGCGCGAGGCCCGCCGTCGTGCTGGACAACCGCTGCAAGGCCTCGTCGGGCGAAAGACGAGCGACTTCGGCCAGAGCTTTTCCGCTCTGGGCAGATCCTTCGGGCGTGCTCGACGGCGACGGCACAGGGACCAAGGCAGTCGCAATCGCTATGGGATCCCGCTCGTTCAAGAACATATCTCCTGCACCGAAGGGATCCGCTTGGACCAATGAAAGGATCTGCTCGGGCGAGTACGCGCATTCTCCCGAGTGCATCGGACCAATGTTCGCTACGACAAGAAGCGACTAATTACGAAGGATATCGGCTGACGATGAGTGAACTTTGATGAGGATCAAAGGCTTCTCGTTCCGCACATCGAAGGCGGCTGCCGCGTCTGGATATTCTTCAAGAAGCCGCAAACGTTTGCCACCGCGCCGTCGGAACAATCAAGAACCGGGTGAGCCGCGCTCACTCCCGGCTTTCGCAACTCTTGCGGCTCGGCAACACCCCGCTTCAGCACACCGATCAGTAGCGGGACGAGCGGTGCGTGCTTGATCCTTATCAACATGAACATGTACTGTGATGCCAATCATTTTGTGCAACTATCGGCACCCGCGCGAAATGGACGCCAAATACCTTCTGCTCGTCTTCCGGGAGCGACATAATGAGCCGCCTGCACTTGGAGAGTCACGCCGTCGAACGCATTGGCTGGCTCAGAGCCGCGGTTCTCGGCGCGAACGATGGAATCATCTCAACGGCCAGTTTGGTGTTGGGCGTCGCATCGGCCGCTGCTTCGCGAAGCGACATACTGCTGACGGGGATCGCCGGCCTGGTCGCCGGCGCGATGTCGATGGCCGCCGGCGAATACGTATCGGTGAGTTCGCAATTGGATACGGAGCACGCCGACATCGCGCGGGAAACCCGGGAGCTTTCGACCGATCAAGCCTTCGAGATGGAGGAACTCGCGCAGATTTACGTCTCGCGCGGACTCGAGATCGATCTTGCGCGGGAAGTTGCGAAGCAGTTGATGGCAAAAGATGCGCTGGGCGCGCATGCGCGGGACGAACTCGGGATTTCGGCGATCACGACGGCGCGCCCCATTCAGGCCGCGCTTGCCTCCGCCAGCACGTTTTCGGTGGGGGCCGCGGCGCCTCTGCTCCTGGTCACGGCCTCGCCAGTGAACGCACTCATTCCCGTCGTTTCGGTGGGCTCGCTGATGTTCCTTGCGGTTCTTGGTGCTATCGGTGCAAAGGCCGGTGGCGCAGGTTTGCTCAAACCGACGCTGCGGGTGACGTTCTGGGGCGCATTTGCAATGGGTCTAACCGCTGGTATCGGCGCAATGTTTGGCAAGGCCATCTGATCGGCCCACATCGACCGAGCGGCTATTGGATAGCTCCGGCTGCCAGCACTCTGATCGCGCAGGTTGTTCGATTCGCTCGCCGCAATAGCCAATTCTGCGACACGCACGGAGTTCGACCTGGACCAACCAACGATTCTATGCGGGCCATCTCGTTGGCGCGAAGGGCAAGCTCGGCTCCCGACCGAATTTCAGAATGTCACACTCGGCTCCCGACACGTCCAGCCCGGGGACCGAAAAGCGAAATTTGCAATATTTTTCAATGTCAGATGGCGGAGAGAGTGGGATTCGAACCCACGGTACGGTTTCCCGCACACACGCTTTCCAAGCGTGCGCCTTAAGCCACTCGGCCATCTCTCCGGGCGCCCTCTCTTGGCGGGGCGCACGGCCTTTTGCAAGCCATCAAGCGGGTCTGCCGGCAAAAAATTCGGCAAACCTTTGGTGAATCGAGCCATTCCGGGGGCAGCGCCCGAGGGCGGAGGCGATTTCAAAGGGGGGATGAACCCCGAATCGGCCCGGCGAGACCATTGATGACGCCCCCTCACGCCCGGAGATCAACGGATGACCACTGCCCACCCGTTCCGCCCCCTCACCTTGGCCGTGCTGCTGCTGAGCCTGTCGGCCGGGCTGACCACAGCCCGCGCCGACCAATGCACCCGGCAGGGGGTGGACGTGACCTGCAACGATGGCCGCAAAGGCATCTGGCAGGGCGACGCCATCCTGTGGCCGGACGGCACCCACTCCCGGCTGAAAGGGCACGACAGCGTCATCGTCGGCAACAAGGCGTCGGTGGTGGTCGGGCCGGGCGTGTTCGTCGGCCAGGGCAAGGGCATGGTGCCGATGGAAAACCCGAGCGCGCCGAACAAGCTGCGCTGCGCCGTGCTGGACGGCGTGTCGTACTGCAATTGACTGCCATCGAGCGAAAGACGATGGAGCCTCATGGTTCTCCCGGCGATGCGAAGCATCGTCCGGAGGCGGCGCGTCCGCGCCTGCTCGCCATGACAGTCCAACTCAGTGATAGCGCGCGCCCGAGGACGACGCCCGCCGCGCCCAGAAACCGGGCGGCGTGGCCGGCAGCGGCTCGATCTCGGCCTGCTCGACATCGGTGGCCTGCAGCGCACCGAGAAAATCCGCGAGCCATTGCTGGATCGAGTGCCGATGCAGCTTCGTCATCATCGCTTCGTAGCGCGCACAGCGCTCGGCGAGCGGCATTGCGAGCGCCTTTGCGATGGTCCGCGCCATGTCGTCGATGTCGTGCGGATTGACCAGGAGCGCGGCGTCGAGCTCATTGGCGGCGCCGGCGAACTGCGACAGCACCAGCACGCCCGGGTCGTTCGGGCTTTGCGCCGCGACATATTCCTTGGCGACCAGGTTCATGCCGTCATAGAGCGGCGTCACGACGCCGACCCGGGCCGTGCGATACAGCCCCGCCAGCACGCTCTGGCCATAGCCCTTGTTGAGATAGCGGATCGGGGTCCAGTCGACCTCGCCATGGCGGCCATTGACCTCGCTGACGAGTCGCGCGACTTCGTTCTGCAGCTGGCCGTAGGCCTCGATCGATTCGCGCGAGGGCGTCGCGATCTGCAACAGCGACACCGAGCGCAACAGGTTCGGATGCAGGCTCCACATCCGATCGAATGCGCCGATGCGGTTGACGAGGCCCTTGGAATAATCGAGCCGATCGACGCCGATCGCCAGCTTCTCGCCCTGCAGGCTGCGGCGCAACCGCGAGACATCCGGGTGCGACACCGCCTTGGCGGCGGCCTGCGCGAATTTGTCGGCATCGATGCCGATCGGGAACACGGCGAGGCGCGTCCGGCCATGGCGTGACTGCACCACGCCGCTCTTCACCTTCAGGCCGAGATGTGAGCGGATGCAGGCGATGAAATTCTCGCAATCGTCTTGGGTCTGGAACCCGATCAGGTCATAAGCGAGCATCGCCTCCAGCAGCTCGGCATGGTGCGGCACGCCGTCGACGACGCTGCGCGCCGGCCACGGCGTGTGCAGGAAGAAGCCGATCGGGCTCTTCACGCCGAGCACGCGCAGCTCGGCGCCGAGCGACAGGAAGTGATAGTCCTGGATCCAGAACGCGGTATCGGGCTTATGGAAGCGCAGCAGGGAGCGCGCGACGAAGGCGTTGACCTCGCGATAGGACTCGTAATCGTCGTGGGACACGCGGATCAGGTCGCTGCGCGAATGCAGCGCCGGCCATAGCGCGGAATTGGCGAAGCCTTCGTAATAGCCGGCATAATGTGCGGCGGGCAGATCCAGTAGAGCCAACGCGCCCGCGCCCAGCGGCTCGATCTCCACAATCGGTTCCAATTGCGCCCCGTCGCGCACGCGTCCCGAAGAACCGACCCAGATAGCACCGGATTTCTCGACTACCGGCAGCAACGCTGCTGCCAGTCCGCCAGTCATCGGCTCGTTGGCTTTGCCACGTGCCACCCGATTCGAAACCACGACGAGGTTCACAGGTCCCCTCCTGTTGTCCACGGTCCAGTGCGGCGAAATGAAGTTCCGATCTGTCCACGTCGGCAAGTCAATGGAACTCCATAGTCAAGGCTGCACCAGATCCTTGGTCTGCCAGTGCCATTCACGTCCGAAGTCCGCAAACGGGCATAGCGCGATGGTCATGCGAGCCTCGGAAGCGTAGCCTTGGTTAACAGACGTTCATCAATATGGTTCCTCGACACCCTTTCAACCAAATGAAACCAAATTCAGGCGGTGGCGGGGTGTTATCGAAGCAGAGGCAAATTCAAGAGCGATTCAAAGCAATTGAAAGTCGGTCGCGTGTTCGCCGCAGAATCTGCACAGCTCCCGATGGAACCGGCGCAGGATTCCACACCGGGCTCCCGCTGCGCTCCTCACTCTTCTAATAAGATCAGCACCGACCGCCAGCCGACGTCTAGGAATCGCGACGTGCCAGTTCACCCAGGAACGTCCGGACATCATGCGGCGTGCCGAATTCACCATGGACGCCGCGCGCCGGGCGACCGACCGAGAACGACAGGCCATCGAAGTCCGGCATGATTGCGAACACGGTCTCGTCGGTGACGTCGTCGCCGATGAATAACGGCCTGCGACCCTTGAACGGCGAATGCGTCATCAGTTCGCGCACGCCGCTCGCCTTGGTGAAGCCGGCATGCTTGATCTCGCAGACGCATTTGCCCGGCAGGATCTCGATCGGCGCCTCCGGCAGATCGGCACGTATCCGAGATACGGACTCATAGATCGCCTGCTCTGCCTGCGGCGCCAGCCGATAATGCAGCGCCAGTGAATAACCCTTGTCTTCGAGCAGAATGCCGGGGCTGAGCTTGGCGATCGCGGCGAGGCGCCGCTTCAGCTCCTTGTCCAGCGGCGGCGCCTGCACCGCATCAGCCTCGCTGTCGATCGCAAGCCGCATCTCGGCGCCGTGACCGCCGACCGCCGGAAAGACCTGCGGGGCGAAGATCAGATCGATATCGTTCAACGAGCGGCCGCTGACCAGCGCGAGCGCGCCCGCCGTGCGCCGATGCAGCGTGTTCAAGGTCTCGGTAAGGCCCGGCGGCACCCAGACCTCGCGCGGCGTCGCGGCGAGGTCGAGCAGCGTGCCGTCGATATCGAGCAGGATCGCGATGTCGTCGAACCGCGGCACCAGGCTGGTCGGGGTTGATCGGGCCGTGTCGGCTGGCTTGCCAGGATCGTCTTGCAATGGCAGCTCCGGGAAATCGGTGGTGTCAGCCATGATCATATCATTCCATGACGGCCAGCGGGCGCGCCACGCTTTCCAGCGATTTCCGCTCCGCCGCCACCGCATAACGGAAGGCGACGGCCGCGGCGACCACCATCAACACAGCGCCGAACAGATAGCCGCCGAACACGGCGATGCGCGAGCCGGAATCGAGCAGCGCGCCGAACAGCGCCGGCCCCGCCACGCCGCCGATCCCGGTGCCGACGGCATAGAAGAAGGCGATCGCGAGCGCGCGCACTTCCAGCGGGAAGTTTTCCGAGACGGTGAGATAGGCCGCGCTCGCGGCCGGCGACGCAAAGAAGAAGATCACCATCCAGGCCGCGGTCTGGGTCTGCGCACTCAAGGCGCCGATCGAGAACAGATAGCCGGTCAGGGCGAGCAGGATGCCGGAGACACCATAGGTGAATGTGATCATGGTACGGCGGCCGAGCGTGTCGAAAAGCCGGCCGAGCAGCAGCGGCCCGAGCACATTGCCGGCCGCAAACGGCAGGATGTACCAGCCGACGCGATCCGGCTCGATGCCATAGAAGTCGGTCAGCACCAGCGCGAAGGTGAAGAAGATCGCGTTGTAGAAGAAGGCCTGCGCCACCATCAATGTCAGCCCGACCAGCGCGCGCTGGCGATAGGCCACGAACAGGGTGCGCGCGACTTCGCCGAGCGGCGTGTGGCCGCGCATGCGCAGCTTCATGTTCGGCAGCTCCTTCGCGCGCTGCTCGCGATCATGACCGGTGACGTCGCGCTCGATCTCGACGACGATCCTGTGCGCTTCGTCGGGATGGCCGTGGATCATCAGCCAGCGCGGGCTCTCCGGAATCCACATCCGCATCACGAGCACGATCAGGCCGAGACAGGCGCCGGTGCCATAGGCCAGCCGCCAGCCGAGATCGGGGCCGGTGATCGCCGGGTCGAGCAGCACGATGGCGCTGCCGGCGCCGATCGCGGCGCCGAGCCAGAAGCTGCCGTTGATCAGAAGGTCGGTCCAGCCGCGATAGCGCGCCGGCACCAGCTCCTGAATCGTCGAATTGATCGCGGTGTATTCGCCGCCGATGCCGGCGCCGGTGAGGAAACGAAACAGCGCGTAGCTCGCCACGCTCCAGGACAGCGCGGTGGCCGCGGTTGCCGTGAGATAGAGCGCGAGCGTGATGAAGAACAGTTTGCGGCGGCCGATGCGGTCGGTCAGCCAGCCGAAGCCGAGCGCGCCGAGCACGGCGCCGGCGAGATAGGCGCTGTTGGCAAGGCCGACGTCGAGATTGGAGAAGTGCAGGCTCGGGCTCGCCTTCAACGCCCCGGACAGCGCGCCCGCCAGCGTCACCTCCAGCCCGTCGAGCACCCAGGTGATGCCGAGCGCGAGCACGACGCGGGTATGGAAGCCGCTCCAGCGGAGATCGTCGAGCCGGGCCGGAATGTTGGTGACGATGACGCGGCCGTCATCGCCGGGCTGCACAGTTGCGGATTCGGCTGCAGATGTCCCGGATTGCGGCACAGCGGCGGCGCCATCATCGGGTGCGAATGCGTGCCGAAGAGCCATGCGGGACCATGCGAGAGCGCGGAAGCCGACCGTTCGGAGACGATGAACGGTAACGGTGAAGCAAATGCGGCAGCGCGCCGCCATGCTCCAACGCGGTGCTCGGGGACGGGTTCCAGCAGACAGGAGACGAGAAACGATCCCTGCGCATTCGCATGCAGCGGGGCCATGTTCGCAGATCACTTGTTTGAAGGCCTGCCAGCGGCCGCACGAACCGTGTCGTCCCGGCGAAAGGCAGGATCCGTGCTGCGGAATTCATCGAGGGAGCGCGGTGGCTGATGGCTTACATCGAAACCATTGCCTGGGCCATGGATCCCCGCTTTCGCGGGGATGATAGCGTGTGTGCGGCGAGCAACGTGGCAGTCAGCAGCGCTACGCCGCTCGGATATTCGCCATGAAGCGGTTGAGCTCCTCGCGCAGCCGCGCGCTTTGCGACGACAGCGATTTCGCCGAGAGCAGCACTTCTTCCGAGGCTGAACCGGTCTCGGTGGCGCCGCGATTGACCTCTGTGATATCGGCGGCCGCTTCACGCGTGCCGGCAGCGACGCCTTGCACATTGCGCGCGATCTCCTGGGTCGCCGTGCCCTGCTGCTCGACCGCGCTCGCGATCGACGAGGCGATGGTCGAGATCTGGCCGATGGTGCCGCCGATCTGCTTGATCGCGGCGACCGATTCCTTGGTCGCCTCCTGCATGCCGGAAATGTGGTTCGAGATCTCGTCGGTGGCCCGCGCGGTCTGGCTGGCGAGCGACTTCACCTCGGAGGCGACCACGGCAAAGCCGCGCCCGGCATCGCCCGCCCGCGCCGCTTCGATGGTGGCATTGAGCGCAAGCAGATTGGTCTGCTCGGCAATTGCGGTGATCAGCTTGACCACGTCGCCGATCTCCTGGGCAGCCGTCGACAGCTTGCCGATGCGACCATCGGTCTCCTCGGCCTGCACCACCGCCGATTCGGCGATGCGGTTGGATTCGCGCACCTGGCGCCCGATCTCCGCCACGGAGGTCGAGAGTTCCTCGGTCGCGGTCGCGACGGATTCGATGCCGCCGGTGGCTTGCTCCGAGCTGCCGGCGACACGGCCGGCGAGATTTTGCGTGGTCTCCGCGGTACGGGTCAGGGTGGCCGCAGCGGATTCAAGCTGATGGGCCGATTCCGAGACATTGGCGACGATCGAACCGACCGCGGTCTCGAACTCGTCGGCAAAGCGGATCAGTTCGGCGCGGCGTGCCGCACCGGCCGCCTTGTTCTGTGCATCCTGGCTCGCGGCATCGCGCTCGGCCTTGGCGATGGCCTGCACCTTGAACTCTTCGACCGCCGCCGCCATCTCGCCGATCTCGTCAGTGCGCCCGAGCCCGGGAAGCCTGACGTCGAAATTGCCGGAGGCGAGTTCGCGCATCGCCTTGCACATCGTGATCATCGGCCGCGAAATGCCGTTGCCGAGCATCAAGGCCAGGGCGGCGCAGAGCGCCAGGCCGCCGATCGCGAGCATCGCGATCAGCCGCTCGATGTCCGAAATCGTCGCGTTGGTGGCGGTCTCGATGCGCTCCTGGTCCGCCGTCAGGTCGGAGCGCAGCCCATTCGACAGTTTGAGGATCGTGACCGCGGCCTCGCCCATCTCCTTCTCGCGCTTCGCGAGCGCCTTGACGTTCTCCGCCAGCTTGGCAAAGCTGGTCCGGTACTGCTTCAGGAGCTCGCCGAGCTCGGTCACGCGCTGGGATATCTTTTCGTCGTTGGCATAGATCGTGACCAGCGAGTTCTCCAGGAAGCGGATGCGCGCGATCGCCCCATCCGCCGCACGCGGCTCGGATTTGGGGGTGAACGTACCGACCAGCGTCGAGGCGGTCAGGTACTGGCCGGTCAGGTCCTTGGCAGTGGTCTGGATGCTCGGAAGGCCCGCCAGCGCCGCGGTATCGGCAAGATCGTCGAACTTGTAGCGGATCTTGTTGCCCGTGACCGTCAATTGCTCGGTCGATATCCGCTTGTTCTCGCGTGTCAGGGTGACGATGTCGGCAAAGATCTTGCTGAAGACCTGAAACTCACTTTGCAGTTGCGAAAGCTGCGCGCGCCGCTCCGGCGCCGTCGTCGCCGCCGCCGATTTCGCCACGGCCGCCTGCAGCCGCTCCTGTGCCGCCATCGCCGCGCTCTCATCGTCCGGGCTGCCGGTCAGCGCGTAATAGCGGGCGAGCGCCTGATAGGAGACCAGCTCCCGGTCGATGATGCGCGCCGCATCCGCTTCCGCGACGCTGGCGCGATACGCAGCAACGGCCGAGGCAACCCGCTCGAACCCGAAATAGGCGAAGCCGAGGCTGGCCGCCGAGATCACCAGAACCAGGGCAAATCCGACAATGATCTTACCGCGGAAGCGAAGGGTCAGAAAACTTCCAGGCCGCTGCCCTGTCGCCGAACGCGCAGACATTCTCCACCCCCCAATTCCACCCGTCGCAAATAGCGGCCACGCCGGGCGGACGGCCCAGCCGCGATCAAAACTACGTCACAATGGATAAGGGCCGGTAAATTTGCGGAGGCTACATACAAGGTATGCCGCCAGATCCGGCTTGCCTCAGGCATAGGCAGGTAGAGCGCCTCCCGTCTCGTACTGCTCGACGCAAGACGCCGCGATGACATCCGGGACAAAAATTCGAGTTGCAAAGTGACGAGGCGCTGTTTCTAATTGGAATAAGTAAAAATCAAGCGGGAGGATCAACGTGTCGACAGTCAAACTGACGGTGAACGGCAAGCAGGTTGCGGTGGAGGTCGAGGACCGCACGCTGCTGGTCCAGCTGTTGCGCGAGAACCTGAACCTGACCGGGACCCATGTCGGCTGCGACACCAGCCAATGCGGCGCCTGTGTCGTCCATATCGACGGCCGCGCAGTGAAATCCTGCACGGTTCTGGCGGGCCAAGCCGCCGGCAGCAACGTGACCACCATCGAAGGCATCGCCAAGGGCGACGAACTGCATCCGATGCAGGCCGCCTTCCGCGACAATCACGGCTTACAATGCGGCTATTGCACGCCGGGCATGATCATGTCGGCCATCGATATTGTGCACCGCCATGGCGGCGAACTCGACGAGGCGACCGTGCGCGAGGAGCTCGAAGGCAACATCTGCCGCTGCACCGGCTATCACAACATCGTCAAAGCCGTGCTCGACGCAGCGGGCCGCATGAAGATGGCTCAGGCCGCCGAATAGGCGGGGCCACCCCACGACATCAACACTGCCGCTCTCGATGGGGAAGCGGTGGAATAACGAACTCCGGCAGGGAGAGGATCGCATGGGCATTGAAGGCATTGGCGCCAGCGTTGTGCGCAAGGAAGACAAGCGTTTCATCACCGGCAAGGGCCGCTACGTCGACGATATCAAGCTGCTGGGCATGACCTATGCCCATTTCGTCCGCAGCCCGCATGCGCATGCCAAGGTCAGGAGCATCGACACCTCCGCAGCCGAGGCGATGCCGGGCGTGGTCGCGGTGCTGACGGGCCGGCAGCTTGTCGACGACAAGATCGGCAACCTGATCTGTGGCTGGGCCGTTACTTCCAAGGACGGCTCGCCGATGAAGATGGGTGCGTGGCCGGCGATGGCGCCGGAGACCGTGCGCTTCGTCGGCCAGGCGGTGGCGGTCGTGATCGCCGAAAGCAAGAACCTCGCACGCGATGCCGCCGAGGCCGTCGTCGTCGATTACGAGGAGCTGCCGGCGGTGCCGGACATGCCCTCCGCCTTGAAGCCGGGCGCACCGCAGCTGCATCCGGAAGCGCCGGGCAATGTGGTCTACGACTGGTCGATCGGCGACGAGGCCGCCGTCAACGCGGCCTTTGCGAAGGCCACCAATGTCGTCAAGCTCGAGCTCACCAACAACCGCCTGGCGCCGAACGCGATGGAGCCGCGCGCGGCGATCGCCGATTATGACGCGGCGGAAGAACATTTCACGCTCTACACGACCTCGCAGAACCCGCATGTCGCCCGCCTCGTGCTGTCGGCGTTCTACAACGTCGCGCCCGAACACAAGCTGCGGGTGATCGCCCCGGACGTGGGCGGCGGCTTCGGCTCGAAGATCTTCATCTATCCCGAAGAGATCGTGACGCTGTGGGCGTCCAAGAAGGTCAACCGTCCGGTCAAATGGACCGGCGACCGCAGCGAGGCGTTCCTCACCGACGCGCATGGCCGCGACCACATCTCCACCGCCGAGATGGCGTTCGACGCAGACAACAAGGTCCTGGGGCTTCGGGTCAAGACCCACGCCAATTTCGGCGCCTATATGTCGCTGTTCTCCTCCTCGGTGCCGACCTATCTCTACGCCACCCTGCTGTCGGGCCAGTACAACATCCCGGCGATCTATGCCGAGGTGATGGGCGTCTACACCAACACCACGCCCGTCGATGCCTATAGAGGTGCGGGCCGCCCGGAAGCCAGCTATCTGCTGGAGCGCATGATGGAGACGGCCGCACGGCAGCTGAAGGTCGATCCGGCCGAACTCCGGCGCAAGAACTTCATCACGCAGTTCCCGCACCAGACCCCGGTGATCATGGCCTATGACACCGGCGACTTTAATGCCTCGCTCGACGCGGCACTGAAGGCGATCGACTATGCCGGCTTCCCCGCGCGCAAGGCGCAGGCGCAAGCCCAGGGCAAGCTGCGCGGCATCGGCTTCTCCTGCTACATCGAAGCCTGCGGCATCGCGCCCTCGAAGGCAGTCGGCAGCCTCGGTGCCGGCGTCGGCCTGTGGGAATCCGCCGAGATCCGCGTCAACCCCGTCGGCACCATCGAGGTCCTCACCGGAAGCCACAGCCATGGCCAGGGCCACGAGACCACGTTCTGCCAGCTCGTCGCCGACCGGCTCGGCATACCGATCAGCCAAGTGCAGATCGTCCATGGCGACACTGACAAGGTGCAGTTCGGCATGGGCACCTACGGCTCGCGCTCTGCGGCCGTCGGCCTCACCGCGATCCTGAAGGCGATGGAGAAGGTCGAAGCCAAGGCCAAGAAGATCGCGGCGCATCAACTCGAGGCGAGCGAAGGCGACATCGTGATCGAGAACGGCGAGTTCAAGGTCGCGGGCACCGACAAAGCGATGGCGCTGCCGATGGTCGCTCTCGCCGCCTATACCGCGCACAACCTTCCCGACGGTATGGAGCCCGGACTGAAGGAGAGCGCCTTCTACGATCCGACCAACTTCACCTTCCCGGCCGGGTCCTATGTCTGCGAGCTCGAGGTCGATCCGAAGACCGGCAAGACCTCGTTCGTCAACTTCGTCGCGGCAGACGATTTCGGGCGGCTCATCAACCCGATGATCGTCGAAGGCCAGGTCCATGGCGGCCTCGTCCAAGGCATCGGCCAAGCCCTGCTCGAGCACGCGGTCTATGACGGCAATGGCCAGCCGGTCACGGCATCGTTCATGGACTACGCGATGCCGCGAGCCGACGACGTGCCCTCGTTCAAGCTGAGCCACACCACCACGCTCTGCCCGGGCAATCCGCTCGGCGTGAAGGGCTGCGGCGAGGCCGGCGCGATCGGGGCCTCGGCGGCAGTGATCAATGCCATCACGGATGCGATCAGCAACAACAAGCTCGAAATGCCGGCAACCCCGGACCGCGTCTGGCACGCGATCCACGGCAACGCCTGAAGACGACGGAGGAGCAACTATGTATCAGACCACTTATCATCGCCCCTCTTCGATCGACGAAGCAGTCGCCCTAGTGTCTTCCAAGGGCAGCGAAGCGAAGTTCTTGGCCGGCGGGCACACGCTGCTTCCTGTGATGAAGCAGCGTCTTGCCGCCCCGTCCGACGTCATCGACATCGGCAAGATCAAAGAGTTGATCGGCATCGAGGCCTCTGCCGACACGCTGACGGTCAAGGCGGCGACGCCGCATTATGACGTCGCAACCTCCGACACGGCGCAGAAGGCGATCGCGGCACTCGCCTATCTGGCTTCGCTGATCGGCGATCCTGCCGTGCGCCACCGCGGCACCATCGGCGGCTCGCTCGCCAACAACGACCCGGCGGCGGACTACCCGGCGGCCGTGCTCTCGCTCGGCGCTACCGTGAAGACGAACAAGCGGTCGATCGCGGCCGACGACTTCTTCCAGGGACTGTTCACGACCGCGCTGGAGGACGGCGAGATCATCACCGAGGTCTCGTTCCCTATCCCCGAGAAGGCCGGCTATGCCAAGCTGCGTCATCCGGCGTCGCGCTTCGCGCTCACCGGCGTCTTCGTTACCAGGACCAAGGGCGGCGATGTGCGGGTGGCCGCGACCGGCGCTTCGCAGAGCGGCGTGATGCGCGTTGCCGCGATCGAAGCCGCACTCAAGGCGAACTGGTCCCCGTCGGCGCTCGACGGTGTCACCGTCTCTCCCGACGGCCTCCTGAGCGATATCCATGGCTCGGCCGATTACCGCGCCAACCTGGTGAAGGTGATGGCGCAGCGCGCCGTGCAGGCTGCGGGCTGAGGTCGCGGCGCGGCTGATTCCGCGTCACGGCACACGACATTCCATGCGGCGCGCAGCGATGCGCGCCGTTTTGCTTTGCGGGATACAGCGCGCCTGCCTTGGTGCTTGCCTTGGTTGCACTCACGCGGGACAATCGGACATCAGGAAACGCCACGTCGCGCGTGACGACGCTTGATCGAGACAGACAGCCACCACGCACTTGCAGCCTCCCGCAACGGTGAGGGGTGTAACTCGCCGCTGCCGCTTTCGTCCGATCCGCCGCCTCACGCGCTGAGACACTGCAGGAAACACAACGTGCTCGACACGACCGCACCGCAGACATCAGTTCGCGCCACCGGCCCGCTCGCCGGATATCGCATCGTCGAGTTCGCCGGCATCGGCCCCGGACCCTTCGCCTGCATGATGCTGGCCGACATGGGTGCCGATGTCGTCACGCTCGATCGCGTCGGCGCGCGCAAGGCCATGAAGTCGGTCGCCGGTCGCGGACGCAGGGTCGTCGAGATCGATCTGAAGGACAAGGCGGCGGTCGCCCAGGTGCTGGACCTGCTCGCCGGCGCCGACGCGCTGATCGAAGGTTTTCGTCCCGGCGTCATGGAGCGGCTGGGCTTAGGTCCAGACGTCGTCCTCGCACGCAACCCCAAACTGGTCTATGGCCGCATGACCGGCTGGGGCCAGGAGGGCCCGCTGGCGCAGGCCGCCGGCCACGACATCAACTACATCTCCATCACCGGCGCACTGGCCGCGATCGGCCCCAAGGAGCGGCCGGTGCCGCCGCTCAACCTGGTCGGCGATTTCGGCGGCGGCGCGCTCTATCTCGTGGTCGGCGTGCTCGCCGCCCTGCTCGAGGCCTCGAAGTCCGGCAAGGGCCAGGTGGTCGATGCCGCGATGTGCGATGGCGCGGCCTCGCTGATGTCGATGTTCTTCGACCTCACCGCAATGGGTCGCTGGACCGAAGGCCGCGAGCGCAACTTCCTCGACGGCGGGGCGCATTTCTACGGCGTTTACGAATGCGCCTGCGGCAACTTCATCTCGATCGGCTCGATCGAGCCGCAGTTCTATGCGCTGCTCCGCCAGCACGCGGAATTGTCCGACGCCTGCTATGATGCCCAGATGGACCCGAACGCTTGGCCGGACCTGCGCGAGAGGCTCGTCGCCATCTTCAAGAGCAAGACGCGCGACGAATGGTGCCAGATCATGGAAGGTACCGATATCTGCTTCGCCCCGGTGCTGACCATGTCGGAAGCGCCCAAGCATGCCCACATGGCGGCGCGCGGCGTGTTCGTCGACCGCCACGGCATCACCCAGCCCGCGCCTGCCCCGCGCTTTTCGCGCACCCCGTCCACCATCCGCGAACCCGAGGTGGCCGACATCGGGGCGGTGGTGAACGCGTGGCGGGAGGAACGGTGATTCGGCATTTCCGACCTGTCGGCGACCGACGCTAGATCAATATTCCGATGTCGTCCCGGCCCGGCGCGCCTTCGCGCGCGGAGGCGGGACGACACCTCTCAACTCGGCTTTCATCGCGCCAAGACCGGCAGACTCGGCATCACCGCTCGCCCAGCCCACCCCCGATAACAACCCATCACAAATCCCGCCTACCATGGCGGTCCGGATGACTGCCGAATCGGCCCGCTTGAACCGACCCGCGATAGTGTGGGAAGGAGGCGTCGCTGCGGCGCACAAGCACGACCGGCGGGACGAGACACGCGCGATGATACTTCAAGACATCAACACAACCGTGTTGCGAGAGGCGGTGCGGCCCAATATCTGGGACATCGTCGCGTTGATCATCGTGATCGGCGCCATGGTCCTGATCGTCTATGGCGGCGAACAGACCACGCTGCCGCTGTCCGCGCTGGACACCGCGCCGGTGTCGCTCGATCCATCGCACCTGCCGCTCTATGCGCTGCGGACCACGCTGCGCATGCTGTTCGCGATGCTGTGCTCGCTGATCTTCACCTTCGTCTACGCCGCGCTCGCCGCCAAGAGCCGGCGCGCCGAGATGGTGCTGATCCCGCTGCTGGACATCCTGCAGTCGGTGCCGATCCTGGGCTTTCTCACCTTCACGGTCGTGTTCTTCATGAACCTGTTCCCGGGCAAGGTGCTTGGGGCCGAGGCCGCTTGCGTGTTCGCGATCTTCACCAGCCAGGCCTGGAACATGACCTTCAGCATGTACCAGTCGATGCGCAACGAGCCGAAGGACCTGGACGAGGCCACGCGCAGTTTCCACCTGTCCGCCTGGCAGCGCTTCTGGCGCCTCGACGTGCCATTCGCGATGCCGGGCCTGATCTGGAATGCGATGATGTCGATGTCCGGCGGCTGGTTCTTCGTGGTGGCCTCCGAAGCCATCACGGTCGGCAACACCACGGTGACCCTGCCCGGCATCGGCTCCTATGTCGCGCTCGCGATCGCGCAGAAGAACCTCGTCGCGATCGGCTACGCGATCCTGACCATGCTCTTGGTCATCATTGCCTATGATCAGCTGCTGTTCCGGCCCATCGTGGCCTGGGCCGACAAGTTCCGCTTCGAGCAAACGGCCTCAGGCAATCCGCCGACCTCGTGGATGCTCGATCTTTTCCGGCGCACGCGCGCGTTGCGCGCGCTGACGATCCCCTTCGCCGCCGTGAACCGGTCGTTTTCCAATCTGCGGATCAACTGGCCGACGACCTTCAATGCGACGGTTCGCACCAGTCAGCCGTCGCGGCTGATCGACGCGCTGTGGCTCGCCGTGATCGTGATCGGCTGCGGCTATGCCGGCTGGAAAACCTATGCCTATCTCTCGGCAACGCTGGCCCTTGCGGATGTCGCCATATCAATCGGCTACGGCCTGATCACCCTGCTCCGCGTGGTGGTGCTGATCGCGCTGGCCTCGCTGATCTGGGTACCGGTCGGCGTCTGGATCGGGCTCCGGCCCAAACTCGCCGAACGCATGCAGCCTCTGGCGCAGTTCCTGGCGGCGTTTCCGGCCAACCTCGCTTTTCCGGTGGTGGTGGTGCTGATCGTGCGCCTCAAGCTCGATGCCAATGTCTGGCTGAGCCCGCTGATGATCTTAGGCACTCAGTGGTACATCCTGTTCAATGTGATCGCGGGCGCCAGCGCCTTCCCGACCGATCTGCGCGAAGCCGCGTCCAGCTTTCACCTCGGCGGTTGGCGCTGGTGGACGAAGGTCATCCTGCCCGGCATCTTCCCCTATTACATCACCGGCGCCGTCACCGCGTCCGGCGGCTCCTGGAACGCCTCGATCGTGGCGGAGGTCGCAAGCTGGGGCGACACCCATCTGACGGCAACAGGGCTCGGCGCCTATATCGCGACCGCGACCGAACAGGGCGACTTCCCGCGCGTCGTGCTCGGCATCGCCGTGATGTGCATCCTGGTGACCTTGTTCAACCGGCTCTTGTGGCGGCCGCTCTACGCGTTCGGCGAGCGCCGGCTGCGCCTTGGCTGAGGAGGAGGACTCTCATGCGCGACCAGATCAACCAGGCTTCGCTGATCGACATCAAGAGTGTCAGCCGACTGTTTCCCAAAGGCAGCGGCGAGGATCTCGTCGTGCTGGAGAAGGTCGACCTGACCATTCGCGCCGGTGAGATCGTCGGCCTGCTGGGCCGCTCCGGCTCGGGCAAGTCGACGCTGTTGCGGATCATCGCGGGCCTGGTCTCGCCGTCCTCGGGCGAAGTCAAATGCCGCGGCGAGACCATCTCAGGGCCTCCCAATGGGGTCGCCATGGTGTTCCAGTCGTTCGCGCTGTTCCCCTGGCTCACGGTGCTGCAGAACGTCGAACTCGGACTCGAGGCCCTCGGTATCGACAGCGCCGAACGGCGCAAGCGCGCGCTCGCCGCGATCGACCTCATCGGTCTCGACGGTTTCGAATCGGCATACCCCAAGGAATTGTCCGGCGGCATGCGCCAGCGCGTCGGCTTCGCCCGCGCACTGGTCGTGCATCCCGACCTCTTGCTGATGGACGAGCCGTTCTCCGCGCTCGACGTGCTGACCGCCGAGACGCTGCGCACCGACCTCGTGGACCTCTGGACCGACGGAAGGCTGCCGATCAAATCGGTCTTGATGGTGACGCACAACATCGAGGAAGCGGTGCTGATGTGCGACCGCATCCTCGTCTTCTCCTCGAATCCCGGCCGTGTCGCCGCCGAGTTCAAGGTCGATCTGCCCCATCCGCGCAACCGCCTCGATGCCGCCTTCCGCCAGCTGGTCGACAGTCTCTATGCCCGTATGACGCAGCGGCCGGAGCCGAAAGCGCCAACCATCGACGGCGCGCCGGGTGCGGGCGTCGGCATGGTGCTCAGCCACGTAGGGTCGAACTCGATCTCGGGTCTGATCGAGGCGCTCGCGGGCGAGCCCTATAATGGCCACGCCGACCTGCCGGTGCTGGCCGGGCATCTGCAGCTCGAGGTCGACGAGATCTTTCCGCTCGCCGAAGCGCTGCAGCTGTTGCGCTTCGCCCAGCTCAGCGAAGGCGACCTGACGCTGACCGAAGCCGGCAAGCGCTTCGCGCATCTGGAGACCGACGAGCGCAAGAAGCTGTTCGCCCAGCATCTGACCGAGAACGTCCCGCTGATCGGCCTGATCCGGCGCGTGCTCGACGACCGGCCGTCGCACACAGCGCCGGCCGCACGCTTCCGCGTCGAGCTTGAGGACTACATGTCCGAGCACTATGCCGACGAGACGTTGGAGACGATCATCTCCTGGGGACGTTATGCCGAGCTGTTCGCCTATGACGAGCAATCCGAAGCGTTCAGCCTGGAGAACCCGCACTGAGGCCGACAACATCAGCGATCGATTTTCAGAGTCGCCTTCATGTTGGGATGATAGCGACAATAGTAATCCACCGTCCCTGCCTTCTTCAGCAGCAGGCTCCCCGTCTTGTTCGGCGGCAGGACGACGTCGAAATTGCCATTGCGCGCCGTGGCGGTATGGACCAGCGCATCCTTGTTGATCCATTCAATGGTGTCGCCGACCTTGGCCGAGGCCATGGCCGGCGATATCTCGAGATTCTGCATCGAGATCTGGATGGTGGCCGCGCGCGCCGGAACGCTCGCGGCCGCCAGCATGAGCGCGCTCGACAGGGCAAGTCGTCCTATCCGCATGGCACCGTCCTACTTCAGATCGGCTTCGACATGCTCGGCATGCTGCTCGTGGCCTTGAAAGATCTTCAGGCCGGTCTGCAATAGGCTCTTCAGCTCGGCATTGCTGGCGGAGGGAATCAGCTGGGTTTCAAGCGCGTTGTTCACGGTCTTGTGGAAGGCGACTTCGTTGGCGATATACGCCTTGTCGAAATTCGCGCCCTTAAGCTTGGCGAGCTCGCTGCGTTTTTCGCCGGCCTGCTTGGACAGCGTGCGGCTGGTGTCGTTGTCTTCCGGGGTGACCTTCAGCTTTTTCACGAGGTCCAGCGCCTGCTTGTTGACGGCTTCGTGGTCGCGCACCATGCCTTCCGCGAACTCCTTCACCTCCTTGTTGCTGGACTTGTCCAAGGCTTGCTTCGCAGCTTTGATGTCGATCTCGCCTGCGGTGTACGCGATATGGGCGATCTGCGGATCGGTGAGCTTGGCGCCTTGCGAGAGCGCCGCGATACTCGACAGGCAGATCACGACGGCCGCCGCGCCGATACGGTTGAACATGGCTTCAATCTCCTGTAGCGCCGGACCTCGCGGCCGGCGGTAAATGGTTGCACAGGGATTGGATGAAGAACCGAGGCCGACGTTCCCGAAAAAGAATCAGATCGGAAAGCCGAGCCGTTTGAGCACCGCGTCGGTCAGCTTCTCGCAGCGACGGCCGGCAAACGGAAAGGCGTCGAGGACGACGGGACCGATCTCCTTCTCGACGTTGTGCCGCAACAGCGAGCGGGCGCGGTGCAGGCGCGTCTTGACGGTCTCGGGCTTCAGCTCCAGCAGTGCGGCAGTCTCCTCGATGCTCATCTCCTCGATCACGCGGGCAATGAAGACCAGACGAAACGGCTGCGGCAACTCATCGATGGCGCGTTCGACGACGCCCTGGATCTGGCGCTGTGCCATGGATTTTTCCGGATCGTTCGATGCGGCGGGAAAGGGAATGATCTCGGCCTCAGGGGTGCGTTCCGCGGGCCTTTCCAGTTGCACGGTGGGCCGGCGCCCGCGCAGCCGCCCCATCGCTTCGTTCATGGCAATGCGTGTGAGCCAGGTCGAGAGGCTGGAATCGCCGCGAAAGCTCTCCAGATGCGTGAGCGCCCGGACATAGGTCTCCTGCACCACGTCCTCAGCTTCGGCATCGTTGCGCAGGATGCCGCGGGCGATCCGGAACAGGCGACGGTTGTTCGCCAGCAGGATGGCCCGGATGGCCGTCTCGTCGCGCGCCCTTGCCCGCCGGATCAGCTCATCCTCGCCGCCCGGCGCAGCGGATGGGGTCGTGGCCGTCGTCCAAGGCGTTGTCCAAGCCATTGTCGCTCACCCAAATTGAGGAACTCGTGACTTAGATGCAAGCCGGGCCCGGAAGTTCCCGAAAAAGGATGGCGCCGGCAACGCCTCTCACGATGCCGGCGCAAACGTATCCGCACGGGCCATCCGCCAGGCATCGCGATAACGCTGGTCTTCGGTGCCCCCGAGCAATTCACCCGGCTGCAATGCCGGATAGAGTTGTGCAAACGAGGAGACCTCAGTGGTCGAGGTCCGCTGCGAGAAGTGGATCGGCCGCAGGTCTTGCGGATGTTCGAGGCCGGCGGCAGCCAGCAGCTCGGCCAGCGCATGCAACGTCGCGTGGTGATAGTTGTAGACGCGCTCCAGCTTGTGCGGCACCACCAGCGCGCGGCTGCGGGTCGGATCCTGCGTGGCCACGCCGGTCGGGCAACGATCGGTGTGGCAGCTCAAGGACTGGATGCAGCCGAGCGCGAACATGAAACCGCGTGCGGAATTGCACCAGTCGGCACCGATCGACATCGCGCGCGCCATGTCGAAAGCGGTCGCAACCTTGCCGGAGGCGCCGATCTTGATGCGGTCGCGGATGTTGAGACCCACCAGCGCGTTATGGACGAAGTTGACGCCCTCGCGCATCGGCATGCCCAGATGGTCCATGAATTCGAGCGGCGCCGCACCGGTGCCGCCTTCATTGCCGTCGACTACGATGAAATCGGGATAGATGCCGGTCTCCAGCATCGCCTTGCAGATCGCCAGGAACTCCCAGGTATGACCGATGCAGAGCTTGAAGCCGGCCGGCTTGCCGCCGGACAGTTTTCGCATCTCGCCGATGAACTGCATCATGCCGATGGGCGTGGAGAAAGCGCGATGCGCTGGCGGGGAGATGCAATCCTCCCCCATCGCCACGCCGCGGATCTTGGAAATCTCCTCCGAGACCTTTGCCGCCGGCAGCACGCCACCATGACCGGGCTTGGCGCCCTGGCTGATCTTGAGCTCGACCATCTTGATCTGGTCCAGGCCGGCGACCCGCGCGAAGGCTTCCGGGTCGAACGCGCCGTCGCGACGGCGGCAGCCGAAATAGCCGGAGCCGATCTCCCAGATGATGTCGCCGCCCATCTCGGCGTGATAGGGGCTGAAGCCGCCCTCGCCCGTGTCATGGGCGAAGCCGCCCTTCTTGGCGCCACCGTTCAGCGCGCGCACCGCATTCGGGCTGAGCGCGCCGAAGCTCATCGCCGAGATGTTGAAGACAGACGCCGAATAGGGCTTGGTGCAATCCGGGCCGCCGATCTGAATCCGGAACTTCTCTTCCGCATGCGGCTTCGGCGCGACCGAATGGTGCAGCCATTCATAACCTTCGCGATAGACGTCCTCCTGGGTCCCGAACGGCCGCTTGTCGAGCGCCATCTTGGCGCGCTGATAGACCACGGCGCGGGTGTCGCGTGAGAACGGCATGCCGTCCTTCTCGCTCTCGAAGAAATACTGCCGCATCTCCGGGCGGATTTCCTCGAGCAGGAAACGCATATGGGCGGAGATCGGATAGTTGCGCAGCACTGCGTGGCTCCGCTGCACGAGATCGTGGATGCCGAGCAGGGTGAGCGCGCCGAAGATCAGGAGCGGAAGCAGGACCAGATCGAAGATCTTGCGATCGTAGAGCCCGAGCGCCAGCAGCAGCGCCGTGACCACCACGCAGATCGTCAGGACGATGAAGCGGGGCGAGAGCGGGAGCAGCAAGGTTTCCATGAAATCCCTCGGGGCCAATGTCGTCGGCAGGCGTCGGCGATGTCGCTTCTACGGGATGTAGCGGAGCAACGTTACCAAAGGACTAGGCTGGCCGGCAGCCTGTACCGACAGCGTGCCCGCAAGATTACGAGTTCCCGCAGCAATCATCTATCGCCCAACCGGCTAGTCTTTCGACTTAGCTGTTGCGGCGCAACGCCTCCAGTCACGACCTCCCGCCGCGTCTGTCGTCCTGATCACCTTCCGGTGAGCGGTGAGCTCATGGGCTTTCGGCAAACAGATCGGCATGCATTTCGCGCAATTGGCGCTTCAACAGCTTGCCGCTGGGGTTTTTCGGCAGCGCATCGACGAAGACGACGCGCTTCGGGGTCTTGAACGACGCGAGCCGGCCCGAGACCTGCTTGAGGATGTCCTCCTCGGTCGGCCGGCAGCCGGACTTGGCCACGACCACCGCCACCACCGCCTCGACCCAGCGCGGATGCGGCAGGCCGACCACGGCGACCTCCGAAACCTCGGGGATCAGATACAGCGCCTCCTCGACCTCGCGACTCGCGACATTCTCGCCGCCGGTCTTGATCATGTCCTTCTTGCGGTCGACGATGGTGACGTAGCCTTCGTCGTCGATGGTGGCGAGATCGCCGGAGTGGAACCAGCCACCGGAGAAAGCTGCCGCGGTGCGCTCGTCATCGTGGAAATAGCCGAGCATCAGATGCGGCGAGCGATGCACGACCTCGCCGACCACCCCGGGGGGCACGTCATTCATCTGATCGTCGACCACCCGAGTCTCGACATTGAGCACGGCGCGCCCGCAGGAGCCGGGCTTGCGCAGCTGATCCTCTGGCCCGAGCATGGTGGCGAGCGGCGCGATCTCGGTCTGGCCGTAGAGATTCCACAGCCGCACGTCGGGCAGCCGCTGCGCGAGCTCGCGCAACACCTCGACCGGCATGATGGAGGCGCCGTAATAGCCCTTGCGCAACGACGACAGATCGGTGGTCTCGAACAGCGGCGAGCGCAGGATCGAAATCCACACCGTCGGCGGCGCGAAGAACGAGGTGATGCGATATTTCGCCATCAGCGGCAGCAGATTGTCCGGGGTCGGAAACGCGGTGATGATGCTGGTGCCGCCGACATAGATGGCCGGGCCGAAGAACACGTCGAGCTGTGCGCAGTGATAGAGCGGCAAGGCGTGCAGCGTGACGTCGTCGGCCGCGATGCCAGCGTCGACCACGCAGGAAACATACTGCCAGATCACGGCATCATGAGTCAGCATCGCGCCCTTGGGCAGCGACTCGGTGCCGGAGGTGTAGACGATCTGCGCGAGATCGCTCCCGTTGAGCTCGACATCCGGCACTGGGGCGGCAGATGCCGCGAGCGCGGCGAAATCGATCATGTCCGCCTGGCGCTCGCTTGGGCCTTCCGACGGCAGCCAGATCAACTGTTCGACCGCCGGCGCCAAATCCCTGGCAGCGCGCGCCAACGGCGCGAAGCCGCTATCGGTCGCAAGCAGGCGTGCGCCGGCATGCTTGAGGATGTAGGCGACTTCCTCCGGCTTGAGCATGAAGTTGATGGGGACCAGCACGGCACCGAGCCGAGCCAACGCAAAGCGCAGCGCGGCAAAAGCATGCGAGTTGCGGGCGAGGATGGCAATGCGTTCGCCCTTGCCGATGCCGCCTTCGGCGAGGCCAGCCGCGAGACGGTCGACGATGGCGTTGAATTCGGAATAGCTCCAGCTGACATCGCCGCAGATGACGGCCGTCTTCTGTGGCGTGCGCGCCGCGCTGCGCCGCAGGAGATCGCCGAGCGTTTGCCGCCGTATGATGGAATTCATGCATGTCCCCTGTCATCACGGGGGACGGCCGCGCGAGGCGCGATCAAATCCCCTCCCTGCTGCGCCGGGCCTTCGTGGGCCCGGTCCTTGCGGCTGAACCTCGCACAGCCGCTTCAAAACCTGCAAGGGAGGATATTGGCAGGAAAGGCGGCGCCCCGATTGCGTCGAGGCGCCGGTAAGCTGACGTATCAGCGCTCGACGAACGCCTTCTCGATCACGAAATGGCCGGGCGTGTTGCCGCTGCCTTCGACGAAGCCGCCGGACTCGAACATGCCCTTCAGCTCCTCCAGCATCGCCGGACTGCCGCACATCATGATGCGGTCCGTTTCGATGTTCAGCGGCGGCTGGCCGATATCCTTGAACAGCTGCTCGGAGGTGATCAGGTCGGTGATGCGGCCGCGATTGCGGAACGGCTCGCGGGTGACGGTCGGATAATACTGCAGCTTCTCCTCGAGCAGCGGCCCGAACAGTTCGTCCTCGCGCAGCTTGGCCACGACGGTCTCGCCATAGGCGAGCTCGGCGACTTGGCGGCAGCCATGCACCAGCACGATGTTGTCGAAGCGGTCGTAGACGTCCGGATCCTTGATCAGGCTGGCGAAGGGCGCAAGGCCGGTGCCGGTCGACAGGAGCAGCAGCCGGCTACCGGGCAAGAGATTGTCGGTGATCAGCGTGCCCGTCGCCTTGCGGCCGACCAGGATGGTGTCGCCTTCCTTGATCTTTTGCAGGCGGGAGGTCAGCGGACCGTCCTGGACCTTGATGCTGAAGAATTCGAGCTCTTCCTCGTGGTTGGCGCTGGCCATGCTGTAGGCGCGGAGCAGCGGCCTGCCCTCGACCTCGAGGCCAATCATCGCGAACTGGCCGTTCTGGAAGCGGAAACCGGAATCGCGGGTGGCTCGGAAGGAGAACAGGGTGTCCGTCCAGTGCTGGACGGAAAGAACTTTCTCTCGATAGAACGCGCTCATGATGTTTGTTTCTTCACGCAGGCTGATGTTGGAAGAAATGGGCTGCGCCGCAAAATGACTGCAACCCTCTGTAACTGCTGCAGATTTGTCGTCGCCTGATGTACACAAAACCGGCCGGAAATCAACCCGCTGCAATGCACAATCGATAGCCGGCAAATGCATGCCGGCCTATGCTCCCCAGCGGCCCCGGAGATTCATTCGTACACAAACGATCTTCGCAATTTACTTGTTGAAGCCCGATCTTCCCAGCACTTAAATTCCGCATCCTTGGCCAATCCTTGAGCAATGCTTAACCGCCCCCGGATCCTGATCGACGCTGTCAGGCGTTACTGCGCCGAGCACGGGATTGCGCTCGACATCCGGGCCGAGGGCTGGCTGCTCGTGCTCCATCGCGCCGGCCGGCGGAACCTGATCTTCGGCTACGACCTTGGCCTGAACAGTGCGGTGGCGCACCGATTGGCCAGCGACAAGGCGGCAACCGCGGACCTACTTAGCCTGTCCGGCCTGCCCGCGGTGCCTCATGCGTTCTTCATCGCACCAGCATTCGACGGGGACGCCGAGACTCCGTGGCCTTCGATGCTGGACTTGCTCGAAGCGCATCCCGCCGGGCTTGTCGTGAAACCCAACGAGGGCACGTCGGGACGCTTTGTGACGCACGTCCTGCGGCGGGACCAGCTGGTGGATGCCGTGACCGGCCTGTTTGCGGCCAACACGAACGTCGCGATCTCGCCCTTTCTCGACATCGAGGACGAGGTGCGCGTGGTGCAGCTCGATGGCTCGCCACTCCTGGTCTACCGCAAAGAGCGGCCAAGCGTGGTCGGCGACGGCGAACGAACGCTACTGGAGCTTGCGCTGGCGACGGTCGCGCCTTCAAAGGGGAAGGGGATGCTCGCGCGCTTGCGGGACGACTTCAGCGCGACCGCGCTTGCGGCCATCGTGCCGGCCGGCGAGCCGCGGCTGCTCAATTGGCGGCACAATCTCGAGGCGGGCGCCAAGCCTGTGCTCCTCGATGGCGACCCGGCGCGCGAGGCCTGCGTGATGCTGGCAGCGCAGGCCGCACAGGTGATCGGCATCCGCTTCGCCTCGATCGACGTGGTATATGCAGAAGGCCGCTGGCAGGTGCTGGAGATCAATTCCGGCGTGATGATGGAAGCCCTCGGCAGGCGATATCCCGACGCGGTCTATGCGGCGTATCGCGCTGCGCTGGATAAGGTGTTTGCGAGCTGACGACGGCCGATCGCGCGCTGTCCAACGGCCACTTCCGGAGGGTTTGCCAGTGCCTCCCCAATATGGGATGAGGCCATAAACAACAGCGCCGCATGTGTTCTCAACGACATCAAGTTGCGGCGCCGGAGCGCAGGGAGCGAAGCTTATGAGCAACACGACCAATCGCCAGATCCTTCTGGTCGAAAAGCCGAGCGGCAAGCTCGGCCCTGAGCATTTCCGCTTGGTCGAGGGCGCAATACCAGAGCCGAAGGACGGCGAGGCTTTGCTCCGCGTGCGCTACATCTCGCTCGATGCCGCCAACCGCGCCTGGATGCAGGGCGCGACCTATCGGTCCGCAGTGGAGGCGAACAGCGTCATGGCGGGCGGCGCGGTCGCCGAAGTTATCTCGTCCAAGGCGCCCGGCCTTGCTGCCGGCGACATCGTATTCGGCGACACCGGTTGGCAGGATTATGCAGTCGTATCAGCGAAGCACCTCGTCAAACTGCCGAAGATCGAGCCGCTGACCCATCTGCTCAGCGTCTACGGCATCGCCGGCCTGACCGCCTATTTCGGCCTGCTGGAGATCGGCAGGCCGAAGGCCGGAGACACCGTGGTGGTCTCCGCCGCCGCCGGCTCGGTGGGTTCGATCGTCGGGCAGATCGCCAAGATCAAGGGCTGCCGCGTGATCGGCATTGCCGGCGGCAAGGACAAATGCAGTTGGCTGACATCCGAGCTCGGCTTCGATGCTGCGGTCGACTACAAAGAGGGCGCTGTGTTCAAGGCGCTGAAGGCGGCGGCACCTGACGGCGTCGACGTCTATTTCGACAATGTCGGCGGCGATATTCTCGAAGCCTGCCTGCCGCTGATGAAGAATTACGGCCGGATCGCCTGCTGTGGGGCCGTCTCGCAATATGACCAGGCTCCCTCGGCGCACGGCCCGCGCGGCGTGCCCGGGCTGATCGTGGTGAAGCGGCTGGTGATGCAGGGCTTCATCGTGACGGACTTCATGGACCGCCGCGACCAGGCGATCGCCGACCTGCAGAGCTGGGTGGCCTCGGGCCGGCTGAAGGTGCAGGAAGACGTCATCGACGGACTGGAGAACACGCCGAAAGCGCTGATCGGCCTGTTGGCCGGCGAGAACCGCGGCAAGCGCATGGTCCGGGTCTAACTCGCCTCTCTCCTCCCCGATCGCAAATTCCGCTGGCGCGTTCCGCGCCGGCGGATTAGTCTCACCCAAAATAAACAGTATACTGTCAATTGGGAGGAGAGGCGCGTGCGTATTGCCGTGCTCGGCGGTGGCCCTGGCGGGCTCTATTTCGCTTATCTGTGGAAGAAGCGTCATCCGGACGCCGAGGTCGATCTGTTCGAGCAGAACCCGGCGGATGCGACCTGGGGCTTCGGCGTGGTGTTCTCGGAACAGGCGCTCGAATTCCTGCGCGCCGACGATCCGGACGCCGTGGACGCGATCGCGCCGCACATGGAGAGCTGGCGCAACATCACGCTGAATTTGCGCGGGCAAAGCGTCGAGATCGACGGCGTCGGCTTCTCCGCGATCGGCCGGCTGGACCTGCTCCGACTGCTGCAGGCGCGCGCGGAAAGCGTCGGCGTTGCCGCACGCTACGGCACCCAGGTGCAATCCTTGGATCAGCTTGCAGGCTACGACCTGATCGTCGCCGCCGACGGGCTGAACTCGCTGGCACGCCGGACCTACGAAGGCGATTTCGGCTTCTCGATCTCCCATTCCAGCAACAAGTTCGCCTGGTACGGCACCAGCAAGACCTTCCCGACACTGTCGCAGACTTTCGTCGCAACCAAGCGCGGCTTCTTCAACGCTCATCACTACCGCTATTCGCCCGAGATGAGCACGTTCCTGGTCGAATGCGACCGGGCGACATGGCAGGCCTATGGCTTCGCCGAGATGTCGATCGAGGACTCGAAGGCGATCTGCGAAGAGGTCTTCGCTGCCACGCTGGACGGCCATCCCCTGGTCTCGAACCGCTCGGTGTGGCGCAACTTTCCCTGGGTCTGGAACGAGCATTGGTGGCATCGCAATGTCGTGCTGATCGGCGATGCCTTGCACACGGCGCATTTCTCGATCGGTTCCGGCACACGGCTGGCGATCGAGGACGCGATCGCATTGCTCAAAGCGCTGGAGGCCGAACGGCGCATCCAGGACGGGCTGGCGCGCTACCAAGCGGAACGGCAGCCGATCGTGAAGAAGCTGGTGGCGGCGGCGCGCACCAGCGCCGATTGGTATGAGAAATTCCCCGGGCATATGAAACTCGATCTGCTGGATTTCGCCTACAGTTACATCACCCGCTCGGGCCGGATCGACGACGCACGTCTGCGTGCAATGTCGCCGCAGTTCATGGCGCGCTATGAGGGATCGCGCGGCAAGGGAGGACGATCATGAGCAACGAGATCGTCGATCAGGTCCCTTGCGACAGCTCGGGCGCGCGCGAGATCGGTTTCGCGATCCCTTCGCGCTACAACGCCAGCCGCATCCTGTTCGACAACCTCAGGAAGGGACGCGGCGACCATCCGGCGCTGATCGGCCCCGCAGGTTCGCGCAGCTATGCGGAGCTCTGCGCGGAAGCCTGCCGCTGGGGCAACGGCTTTGCCTCGCTCGGGCTGGCGCGCGGCGATCGCATCCTGTTGTTTCTTGACGACACGCCGGCCTATCCAGCCGCGTTCTTCGGCGCGGTGCGCGCCGGCTTCGTGCCGCTGCTGATCAACACGCTGACGCCGCCGGATCTGTTGCAGTTTTATCTTGCCGATTCCGGCGCGAAGGTCGCCGTCGCCGATGCGGAATTCGCGGCGCGGTTCGACGCCCAAGCCTGCGCGAATACGAGCCTGCGCACGCTCGTCGTGGTCAATGGCGAGGTCGGTCGCAACGCAGCGCCGGAGGCGTTGAGCGCCGCGCATTGGCTGGCCGGCTTCCCGGTCGAACTCGCCGAGGCCGAGACCGACCGCAACGAGATGGCGTTCTGGATGTATTCGTCCGGCTCGACCGGACGGCCCAAGGGAATCGTCCATCTGCAGCACGACATGGCCTATAGCGATC
This sequence comes from Bradyrhizobium sp. SZCCHNS1022, assembly GCF_032484835.1. NCBI lineage: Bacteria > Pseudomonadati > Pseudomonadota > Alphaproteobacteria > Hyphomicrobiales > Nitrobacteraceae > Bradyrhizobium > Bradyrhizobium sp. SZCCHNS1022. The sequence continues at coordinate 368,722 of NZ_JAUETT010000001.1, forward strand.
AGGCCTTTGCGAAGAATGTGCTGCGACTCAAGCCCGACGACATCTGCTTCTCGGTGCCGAAGATCTTCTTCGCCTATGGCTTCGGCAATTCCATCACCTTCCCGTTCTCGGCGGGGGCGACGACGTTGCTGCTGCCGGGCCAGCCGAAGCCGGCGGCGATCTTCGAGGCGATCGGGCGTTTTCGCCCGACCGTATTCTTCGGCCTGCCGACGCTCTACACCGCACTGACCAAAGCCGATGGCGCAAGAGCCACCGACTTCTCCCCGCTACGCATGGCGATCTCCGCCGCGGAGGTGCTGTCGGCCGAGGTCTTCGATGGCTGGAAGGAGCTGACGGGGCTCGAGATCATCGAGGGGCTCGGTTCGACCGAAGTGCTGCACATCTACCTTTCCAATCGCGAGGACCGCAAGAAGCTCGGCGCAGCGGGCTTGCGTGTGCCGGGTTATGAGATCGCGCTGCGCGACAGCGACGGCCGCGAGGTCGGCACCGGTGAGGAAGGCATTCTGTGGGTGCGCGGCGATTCCAATACCCCGCTCTATTGGAATCGTCCGGACAAGACAACGGAGACCATCCGCGAGGAGGGGTGGATTTACACCGGCGACCGCTTCACGCGCGACGCGGACGGTTTTCATTTCTTCCGCGGCCGCGCCGATGACCTGGTCAAGATCTCCGGCCAATGGGTCTATCCGCTCGAGGTCGAATTATGCCTGATCGAGCACCCCGAGGTGCGCGAGTGCGCCGTGTTCGCGCATGAGCTGCCGGACCGCCGCATGAGCCTGAAGGCCGTGGTGGTGATCAACGGGGCAAACTACGACGAACGGGAGACGACCAAGCGGCTACAGGATCATGTGAAGGCAACGCTGTTACCCTACAAATATCCGCGCGAGATCGTGTTCGTCGATGAGCTGCCGAAGACCGGAACCGGCAAGATCGATCGCCAGGCGGTGATGCGGATGTGAGCCTAGAGCATGATCCGGAAAAGGGGGGAACCGGCTTTCCCTCGCGACAAACGCCATAGGCGTTTGCGCGGAGATCATGCTCAATCAAAAAGATGAGCTCACGATGCGCTTCCTTCTAATCGCATCATGATCTCGGACGTCGCCGTACACTCGCCCGTCATTGCGAGCGAAGCGAAGCAATCCAGAATTACGCCAAAACTCTAGATTGCTTCGTCGCTTCGCTCCTCGCAATGACGGATTCATCGAGCTCTTTTGTGGGACCGAGACGAAAGCGAGCAGGCGTATCTCTCTCAACCCGCCTTTCCCAACCGCTCCAACGCGTCCTCGGCGCGCAGCGGCACGCGCGAGGCCTCGTTGTTGAGATCGACGAGTTGCGACAGCAGCGCCAGCAGGGTCTTGCGGTCGGCCGGCTTGAGCGGCGCCAGCATGCGCGCCTGCGCGCGGTTCACCGATGACATGACGTTGCGCAACAGCGCTGCGCCGGCCTTCGTGATGGCGAGCAGCTTGACCCGCTTGTCCCCGGGCGACGCCTCGCGCGCGATATAATCCTTCGCTTCCAGCCGCTCGATCACGCTGCCCAGCGTGGACCGATCGAAGGCGATCACGGCCGACAGCCTGGTGGCATCGATGCCGGGATGGGTCTGGATCGCGACCAGCGCGGCATACTGCACCGGCGTGAGGTCGAACGCCCTGCATTCCTCCATGAAGATCGAGACCGCGATCTGCTGCATGCGCCGAAACAGATAACCCGGCTTGCCGTAGACCGCGTCCATCGTGATGTCAGGCGGCTTACTCGGCATCGCGCTGGCGCTCCGGGGCGGCATCGGCGAAGGCCGGCTGCGCCTTTGCCGCGGCCTCCGCCTGCAACAGCCGCGGGAAAGCGGCGACATCGACGCCGAAACGCCGGGCGTTGCCGAGCTGGGGCACGAGGCAGAGATCGGCCAGCGTCGGCGCAACACCAAAACAGAACGGTCCCGGCTCGTGCTTGATCAAGGCTTCGCAGGCGGCGAGCCCTTCGCGATTGACCCAGCCGGCCCAGGCCGTGACCTTATCCTCGGGCAGGCCGAGCTCACGCAGCCGCGCCAGCACCTTCAGGTTCTGCACCGGATGCGTGTCGCAGGCGAGCACCTGCGCGAAGGCCCGCACCCTGGCACGGGTGAGCGGATCCTTCGGCAACAGCGGCGGCACGGGATGGGTCTCGTCGAGCCATTCGATGATGGCCAGCGACTGGATCAGCACGGCGCCGCCGTCGCCTTCCAGCGTCGGGACGAAGCCTTGCGGGTTGAGCTTCAGATAATCAGGCGCGCGTTGTTCGCCCTTGCGAAGGTGATGCGGCAGATGCTCGGCGGTGAGCCCTTTGAGGTTCAGCGCGATCCTGACCCGATAGGACGCACTGCTGCGGAAATAGCCGTGCAGCTTCATCGTGATCCTCCCTTGAACGCTGTCATTATGCCCGCAATTGACGCTCGTGAAATCGTCAGTATACTGTCAATCAACAACAAGGTCACGGGAGGCGCTCATGGCAGCCATTTCGACGCCCGAACGCGAGGCGTTCTACAAGAAGATCGACGGCCAGAACCTTACCGCATTGTGGACCGTGATGAGCGACCTCATCACGCCGGAACCGAAGAGCGGGTGCCGTCCGCATCTGTGGCAGTTTGCAGCCATCCGCGACTACATGGTGGAGGCCGGCCGGCTGATCACGGCGAAGGAGGCCGAGCGGCGCGTGCTGATCCTGGAGAATCCGGGCCTGCGCGGTCAATCCAAGGTCACCACCTCGCTCTATGCTGGAATCCAGATGGTGATCCCCGGCGACATCGCGCCGGCGCATCGGCACAGCCAATCAGCGCTGCGCTTCGTGCTCGAAGGCAAAGGCGCTTTCACCACGGTCGACGGCGAGCGCACCCTGATGCAGCCCGGCGATTTCGTCATTACGCCGTCGATGACTTGGCACGATCACGGCAACGAGACCTCCGAGCCGATGTTCTGGCTCGATGGGCTCGACATCCCGCTGGTGCAGTTCCTGGACGCCTCCTTTGCGGAAGGATCGAAGGAGGATCAGCAGAAGGTCGCCCGTCCCAGCGGCGACAGCTTCGCCCGCTACGGCCACAATCTGCTGCCGGTCGATGCCAAGGCGAGATCCAGGACCTCGCCGATCTTCAGCTATCCCTATTCCTACACCCGCGAGGCCCTGGAACAGGCGAAGCGGCGCGACGAATGGGACGCCTGCCACGGGCTGAAGCTGAAATTCTCCAACCCCGAGACCGGCGATTTCGCGATGCCGACCATCGGCACTTTCATTCAGCTGCTGCCGAAGGGCTTCAAGACGGCGCGCTATCGGTCAACAGATGCGACCGTGTTCACGGCGGTCGAAGGCCGGGGTCGCACGCGGATCGGCGAGCAGACATTCGAGTGGGGCCCGCGCGATCTATTCGTGGTGCCGAGCTGGCAGTGGGTCACACACGAGGCCGACGAAGACGCGGTGCTGTTCTCGTTCTCGGACCGGCCGGTGCAGCAGAAGCTCGACCTGTTCCGGGAAGACCGGGGGAATGCTTGAACGCTTTCTGCTTCGTCATGGCCGGGCTTGACCCGGGCATGACGACCTTTTAGTTGGCCGCAGCGCTCTCCTCAACTATCGCCAATGCAGCAGCCGGGCCTCCAGCAGGCTGATCAGCTTTCCAATCGCGAGCCCGAACACAGATAGAACGACGATGCCGGCCATCAGCTGATCGGTCTGCATCAGATTGCCGGCCTGCAGCACGAAGGTGCCGATACCTGTGTCGGCGCCAATCATCTCGGCAGAGACCACCAGCATCAGTGCGACCGAGGCGGTGATACGAAAGCCGGCCAGGATCGATGGCAGTGCGCCGGGCCAGATCACGCGGCGCACGATGGTGGCAAACGGCACGTCGAAGCTCTGCGCCATCCGGATCAGGTTGCGCGGCACCGCATCGACGCCGCTATAGACCGAGATGGTGGTGGAGAAGAACACGCCGAGCGCGATGGTCGCAATCTTCGGCGCTTCGCCGATGCCGAGCCACAAGATGAGCAGCGGCAGCACCGCGATCTTCGGGATCGGAAACAGCGCCGAGACGAAGGTGATGCCGACGCTGCGCGCGATGCGCGACAGACCGATCGCGAAACCGACGACGATGCCTGAGACGGTGCCGAGCGCCCAGCCGACACCGATCCGAAACAGCGACACCGAAACATGCTGCCAGAGCGCACCGGAGATCGCGAGTTGGTAAAGTGCGCGGGCGATCGCGAAGGGCGTCGGCAGGAACAACGGATTGACCAGCGCGAGGCTACCAGCTGCCTGCCACAACGCGAGCACGGTTGCGAGCGCGATCCAGCCGGCGGAGCGACTAGTCGCCGGGGTGAAGCCCGCGCCGCGAAAGCGGATCGGCCGCAGCGCGCCGGTCGCCTGACCTGAAGCGGGCTCGGAGCTCTCAGCACGGTCAAGCATGCTGGACCTCGCGCTCGGCATCGATCGCCTCGGCACGGATCAGAGACCACAAATCATTCTGCAAACGCAGCAGGCGTTCGCGCAAGCCGACGTCGCCACGCTCGGCACGGGTCATCGGAACAGTGACGACCTCGCGGATGCGGCCGGGACGCCGCGAGAGCACGACGATGCGGTCGGCGAGACGCACCGCTTCCTCCAGATTATGCGTGACATAGATCGCGCCCATGCCGCCGTCCGCCAGCAGGCCGACGAAGTCCTCCAGCAACAATTCGCGTGTCTGCGAATCCAACGCCGATAACGGCTCGTCCATCAGCAGCATCGCAGGCTTGACCGCCAGCGCCCGCGCGATGCCGACGCGCTGGCACATGCCGCCGGACAGCTGCTTCGGATAGGCGCCGCGGAAGTCGGACAGCCCGGTGCGGCGAAGCGCATCATCGACCGCAGCAAGGCGCTGCTGCGTCGAGAGCTCGGTGTGCAGAAGCGGAAACGCGACGTTGTCCTCCACCGTGCTCCAGGGCAATAGCGCGAAATCCTGGAACACGAAGGTCAGCGGATTGAGACTGTCCGGCGGCGGCGCACCGCGCAACATAGCCTGTCCTTCGCTCGGCTGCAGCAGGCCGCCGAGGATCGACAGCAGCGTGCTCTTGCCGCAACCGGATGGCCCGACGATCGCCACCACCTCGCCGGCGGAGACTGTGAACGAGACGCCATCGAGCACGTCGAGCGTGTCGAAGCGATGACTGATATGGTCGGCGATCAGGTCCATTGCGGTCTCTCGGATTCAGGGGCGCAGGAGGCCCGGGCGCCCTTCTAATCCGGCTTCACGTAATCCTTGGCGATGATGCTCTCGGCATCATAGCCCTTGTCGGCGAAACCTTGCGCCTGCAGCCATTTGATCTGGTTGTCGACATTCTTCACGTCGAGTTTGCCGTGGGGATCGATATAGGCGCAATTGCCGGCCACCTGCTCGACCGGCAGATTGGTATATTTGCCGATGATCTCGAGCAGTGGCCTGGTCTTGTCGTCAATCACGGCTACCCCGTCCTTGATCGAGACAAGAATCACATCGTGATATTCACGATCCGCGCGCTCGAGAGCACCGAGCAAACGAGTGACCACCGTCTTGTCGGCCAGCGCCTTCGGGGATGCGAATACGGCGCCCAGTTGCCACGGTGTTTCGTCACCCACCCAGCCCAGCAGCTTGGCGCCGCCGTCATCCATCAGCTTGCGCGCGGTCGAGACCGGCAGCAGCGCTGCATCCACCGTCTCGCCTTTCAGTGCGGCCGCCACGTTTGACAGCGACTGCAAGGGCACGATCTTCACGTCCGACAGCTTGAACCCATCCTTTTCGGCGAGCAGGCCGAGCGAGTAGTGAAAGCTCGAGCCCACCTGCGTGACCGCAATGCGCTTGCCGGCCAGATCCTTCGGCGTCTTAAGGCCGGACGCGTAGGCCTTGTTGCTGGCGAAGTAACCGATCAGCGGATAACCCGGCTTCTCCCGGCTCATCCCCCCGATCACCTTCAATGTGCCTTTGCCGGCGAGATTGTAGAGCCCGGCGGTGAAGGCAGTGATGCCGAAATCGACATCGCCCGTGGCGGTCGCAACCGCAATCGGCTGCGCCGCATCGAAGAACTTCAACTCGACGTCGAGCCCGGCCTCGCGGAAATAGCCCTTGTCCTGGGCGATGAACACCGGCGCGGAGGATGACAGCCGCAGCACGCCGATCTTCACCTTCGCCGGTTCATCGGCGCGCGCGAGCGCCATGCTGGCCAGGGCAAGAAGCGCGGCCAACAAAGGCCTGGCATGCTGGATCATACGTCTCCTCCGGATCTAGAGCTGTTGCGCGTCTAAAGGCCCGTCGGGACCTGCTGATGCCGCCCGATAAAGGCCCCCCGCTGTGTCAGCTCCAGTTGGAGCGTGTCAATCGAGATCTCACGGGGCCGGGTCTTGGCGGCAAGCGATTGCGCCGCGGCGGCGCCAGCGGCTTCCCCCATCGCAAAACAGGCGCCGGAGACGCGCGCCGCCGACTGGCCCTCATGTGTCATCGATGCACAGCGACCCGCGACCAGAAGGTTATCGATGCCTTCGGGAACCAGCATGTGGTAGGGCAGCTCGTTGTACCCGCGCGATTGGGGGATCGGTGGAAACTTAAAGATCACATCGCCGGCGACGTGGGCCTCGATCGGCCAACCGTTGACGCCGATGGAATCGGAGAAGGACGCGCAACCGAGCACATCCTCTCCGGTCAGGCAGTAACCGCCGGTGACGCGCCGGGTCTCGCGGATGCCGAGCTGGGGCGGCAGATCGACGATGTAAGCCTGTTCGAAGCCGGGCACCGTGCGCAGGAACTCGAAGGCCTCGACGGCCTGTCGCCGGCCCACGATCTCACCCTGAGTGAGATCATCGGCCACGATGCCGCTGATCGCGCTGCCATCCGCGCGTGCCAGCTGAGTGAAGTTCACCCGCCATTCGACCGGCGATCGTTGTGGCCGAACAATTGCCGCCTTGCGCGGGAATTTGTGCGTACCTGCAGCCTCGGCAGCTGCCATCAGCCGCGGGATGGTCTGCCACGCCTCGCCCGCCCGCGCCGGATCGATGCCATTGAGGCGAAACATCATCGAGGGGTAGAGCATGTGCCCCTCGCCGTCGCCGACTTCGAACGGCGCGCCGGCCCAGGCCGCGAGGTCGCCGTCGCCGGAACAATCGATGAAGATGTTCGCGCGCACGGCCTGCCGTCCGGACTTGGTCTCAATCGCAAGCGCCGCGATGTTGCGCGCGTCGTCCATGACGACGCCGGCCCCGAGTGCATGGAACAGGATGTCGACCTTATGCGCCGCTAGCAGGTCGTCGGCGGCGATCTTGTAGGCGGCGGTGTCATAGGCCTGTGCGAGGATCTTGCCGAGCACCAGGTGCGGCGCGTTCAATCCGCCGAGACGATCGATGCGCGCGAGCAGCTCGGTCGCGACACCTTGCACGACGCGATGCATCTCGCCATGGACATTGGCATGCAGCCCGCAGAAATTGGTCACGCCCGCCGCGGTGCCCATGCCGCCGAGAAAGCCGTACCGCTCGATCAGCAGCGTGCGCCGTCCTGCGCGGGCGGCAGCAACCGACGCCGCAATCCCGGCCGGGCCACCGCCGAGCACTGCAACTTCGTACTCGCCATAAACCGGGATTCGACGGGCGGGCTCTTCAATGACCTTGGACGACAAGCTGGCGTTTCCCCGGATGCAGGCCCGCATCATGCATCGTCGAGACCGGTTTGACCACCCGCGCGAACGGAGCTCACGCGGGTTTCAGTTACGGACGCAATTTGGCGATCCTACCGCTCAGGCCGCCGAGCGGATAGTCTTGAGGAAATCGGCGACGTTGCTCTTCAGCGAGACCGCCTGCTGCTGCAGCGCCGCGGCCGCTGCAAGCGCAGCTTCGGCGCCGGCGTCGGTCTCGCCGGCCACCGCACGGACATCGACAATCTCGCGGCTTACCGCGGCGGTACCGCTCGCGGCTTCCTCGACATTGCGCGCGATCTCGCCGGTCGCCGCCCCCTGCTGTTCGACCGCCGAGGCGATCGCGTTGGAGATTTCCGCCATCTCGCGCACCGTGGATTCGAACTGCGTGATCGCGCTCACCGTCTCATCCGTCGCGTCCTGGATCGTGGCGATCTGGCTTGCGATCTGCTCGGTCGCCTGTGCGGTCTGTGAGGCCAGGTTCTTCACCTCGCTCGCCACGATCGCAAAGCCCTTGCCGGCATCGCCGGCGCGCGCCGCTTCGATGGTCGCATTCAATGCCAGCAGATTGGTCTGGCTGGCGATCGCCTGGATCAGCTGAATGATATTGCCGATCTTCTCCGCCGCACTCGACAGCCCGTTCACCAGTTCGGAGGTGCGCTGGGTTTCCTGCGTGGCGCGGTTGGAGACCGCGACCGAGCGTTGCACCTGGCTCGAGATCTCGCGGATCGAAGCGGCGAGCTCCTGAGTGGCGGAGGCCACCGTCTGCACGTTGACCGAGGCCTGCTCGGCGCGGTTGGCGACGGCTTCGGCGAGTCCACGGCCGCGCTCGGCGACCCGCGCCAGATCGCTGGCGCTGCTCCCCATCTGGTCGGCGCGGCCGCCGACGCCGGTGATAACACCCTGCATGCCCTGCTCGAAGCGGCTGGCGAGCTCGGCCATCATCCTGTTCCGGTCAGCCTCGGCCGCTTCGCGTTGCGCGGCGGCCTCCTGCTCCATACGGCGAACCGCCAGCGCATTGTCGCGGAACACTTCGACTGCCCGGGCCATGCGGCCGATCTCGTCGCGCTGCTCGCCGCCGGGAATCGGCTGCTCCAATTCGCCTGAAGCCAGCGACTGCATGCGGTCGGTCATGCCGCGGATCGGACCCGAGACGCTGCCACCGATCAGCCAGGCCAGCACGCAGCCCAGCACGAGCGCCACGGCCGCGGTCGTGATCACTGTCTGGCGGGTGTCGCCGACCGCGACCGCGGTCTTGTCGCCCTGTTCGGCGCGCATGGCGCCGAGCCTTTGGTTGATGCGATGGACCTGCTCCTCGATTGCCGTGCTGGCATTGACGAGCTCTGCCTGCTTGCTGCGGAGGTCCGAAGCTGCCTTGACGACTTCGTCCAGCGCCGCCGCGTCCGCCGTAAGCTCAGCCTTCAATGCCGCAACCAGCATCTTCAGCTTGGCCTCGCTGGTCGGAGCGATTTCGGTCTCGGTCGCGGCAACGACGGCCTGCGCGTTGGCCAATGTGTTCTTGGCATCGATGGCATCGGCATTGGCGAGCGTCGTTCCAAAGCGCATCGCCGAAACGCGCACGCCGTCCACCGCGGCGGCAATCCGTAGCGGCTGGAACAAGCGCTGGGTATCAGTCCGATTGGCGAGCGCAACCTGAATGCCCGCGGCATCGAGCCCGGCGGTCGCGCCGTGAGCGTCGGTCTTGGTGGTCGCCGCGCGCAGCCGGTCGACTGCGTCAGCCGCGGCGGAGAACGCCGACCGGTAGATGTTCAATGCAGCACGAACCTGGCCAAGCCCCTCCGCGATCGCACCCAGCTTGCCGTAGCGTTGCTCGACCTGATCGGCGAGCTGGCTGACATTCTCAATCGCCTTGGTCGCCGCGTCCTTGTCGCCGACGTTCCAGGTGCGGATGAACTTCTCCACGGCACCGTTGGCACTCAACAGTGCGGCCCGCACCTGCGACATCGCGGCATCGCCTGCGGCACTGGTCACGAGTTCGTTGACGGTGCCGCCGATATGCTCGACCTGGACCACGGCGAAGCCTGCGAGCAGCACGAGAAAGCTCAGGACCAGCGCGAAGCCGCCGAAGATGCGCGGGCGGATACCGATCAAAGACATGATGGAAGAGGTTTTCATGATACTGCCGTGCACTTAGCGGGTGGACCGGATGGCGGCGATCAGCTCCTTGCCGAACCGCTTCTCGAATTCGGGATCGAGCGGCTTGACCGCATCGACGAAAGCCTGGCGGTCGATCTTGTCGACGACCTCCATTCCCGCGGCACGCAACTCCTGCAGCTTGGCGCCGTCGACCTGAGCCTGCCAGGTTGCCTCGGCGCCGGCCTTGGCTGCCGCGATCATCGCTTCCTGCTCGGCCGGCTCGAGCTGTTCGAACATCGCGCGATTGGCGACGAAGGCCACCGGCGCGAAGAAGTGGCCGGACATGGTCAGATATTTCTGGACCTCGAAGAAGCGGCTCGTGGCGATGGTGGTCAGCGGGTTCTCCTCGCCGTCGAGCCGGCCGTCCTTCAGCGCGGTATAGACCAGCGGGAAATCCATCGGGACCGCTTCGGCGCCGAGCGCCTTGAAGGCCATCTTGTAGGTCTCGTTGGGGATCACCCGGATCTTGAGACCCTTGATGTCTTCAGGGGTGCGAATCGGGCGCTTGGAATTGGTGAGATTGCGGAATCCCTGCTTGCCGAGCGCGAGCAGCACCAACCCCTTGTCGGCGAACTTGGCGGCGATCTGCGCGCCGATCGGGCCCTGCATCACCGCCTTGGCATGAGCCTCGTCGCGGAACAGAAATGGAATATCGAACACGCTTAGCTCGGGCACGACGGCGCTGACGACGCCACCGGTCAGGACGGCCGCGTCGAGGGCGCCCGAACGCGTCGCGGACAGGATGATGGGCTCGCCGCCAAGTGCGTTGCCGGAGCGCGCATCCACGATGAAGCGGTGGCTTGCCGCAAGCTTCTCACGAAACTCCGCAGGCCCCGCCGCCACCGAGATCATCCGCGGGGCGGATACGCCCTGATGTGGCGCAAGCAGCGCAGCCCCCATGATGCCGGCGATCCAAAATTCTCGAAACGTCTTGCCCATAGCCCCACCGTTACGTTCAGCCCATGCGAACGGATAGCAAGGAATGGTAGGAAAGGTATTAAGGGCGGGTATGTGCGCGCGCGAGAGGGGATGCTTGCGGCACGCATGGCGAGCGCGCGCTCACAATGCGGAGCTGCCGCAACGGGCGTGCCTAACGATGAGAGGCCCGCGCGAACCAACGCGCGGGCCTCTCGTCGCCAGACGCCGAAAACTGGAACTCAGGCGCAGCTACGCCGCCGAGCGGATGGTCTTGAGGAAATCGGCGACGTTGCTCTTCAACGAGACCGCCTGCTGCTGCAGCGCCGCCGCGGCTGCAAGTGCAGCTTCGGCGCCGGCATCGGTCTCGCCGGCCACCGCACGGACATCGACGATCTCGCGGCTCACCGCGGCGGTGCCGCTCGCGGCCTCCTCGACATTGCGCGCGATCTCGCCGGTCGCCGCCCCCTGCTGTTCGACCGCCGAGGCGATCGCGTTGGAGATTTCCGCCATCTCGCGCACCGTGGATTCGAACTGCGTGATCGCGCTCACCGTCTCATCCGTCGCGTCCTGGATCGTGGCGATCTGGCTTGCGATCTGCTCGGTCGCCTGTGCGGTCTGTGAGGCCAGGTTCTTCACCTCGCTCGCCACGATCGCAAAGCCCTTGCCGGCATCGCCGGCGCGCGCCGCTTCGATGGTCGCATTCAACGCCAGCAGGTTGGTCTGGCTGGCGATCGCCTGGATCAGCTGGATGATGTTGCCGATCTTCTCCGCCGCACTCGACAGCCCGTTCACCAGTTCGGAGGTGCGCTGGGTTTCCTGCGTGGCGCGATTGGAGACCGCGACCGAGCGCTGCACCTGGCTCGAGATCTCGCGGATCGAGGCGGCGAGTTCCTGAGTGGCGGAGGCCACCGTCTGCACGTTGACCGAGGCCTGCTCGGCGCGGTTGGCGACGGCTTCGGCCAACCCACGGCCACGCTCGGCGACCCGCGCCAAATCGCTGGCGCTGCTCCCCATTTGATCGGCGCGGCCGCCGACGCCGGTGATAACACCCTGCATGCCCTGCTCGAAGCGGCTGGCGAGTTCGGCCATCATCCTGGTCCGGTCAGCCTCGGCCGCTTCGCGTTGCGCGGCGGCCTCCTGCTCCATGCGGCGAACCGCCAGCGCATTGTCGCGGAACACTTCGACTGCCCGGGCCATGCGGCCGATCTCGTCGCGCTGCTCGCCGCCGGGAATCGGCTGCTCCAATTCGCCTGCAGCCAGCGACTGCATGCGGTCGGTCATGCCGCGGATCGGACCTGAGACGCTGCCACCGATCAGCCAGGCCAGCATCGCGCCCACGACAAGCGCGGCGGCGGCGGTATAGATCACGGTCGTCCACGTATCCTGGACAGAGGCGGCGGTTCTGTCGCCCTGCTCCGCACGCACGACGCCAAGCCTCTGATTGATGCGATCCACCTGCCCGTCGATCGCCAGCGAAGCCTTGGAGAGATCGGCCTGCTTGGCGCGCAGATCGGCGGCGACCTTGATCACCTCCTCAAGCGCGGCGGCATCAGCAGTCAGCGCGGCCTTCAAGGCGGTCACCAGCGACTTCAGTTTGGCCTCGGCGGTCGGAGCAAGCTCGGCCTCCGCATCTCCCAGTGCGGCCTGGGCGTAGCTCAAAGTCAGCTTGGCATCGTCGGCATCGCCTGTCGCCAGCGTAGCTGCATAGCGCATCACCGCGATCCGGACCGTATCGACGGTGCCGGCGAGGCGCATCGAATTGATCAGGCGTTCCGAATCGGTGCTGTTGGCAAGCGCGACCTGGATGCCACCGGCAACGAGGCCGGCGGTGGCGCCCTGGACGTCCGTCTTGGTGGTCGCCGCCCGCAGCCGATCGACAGCGTCAGCTGCAGCGGCGAATGACGACCGATACGATTCCAGCGCGCTCCGGACCGGACCAACGCCGTCAGCGATGTCCTTGAGCTTGCCGAATCTCTGATCAACTTGGTCCACAAGCCGACCGACATTGTCGATCGCTTTGGTCGCGATGTCCTTATCCCCGAGGTTCCAGGTGCGGATGAACTTCTCCACCGCACTGTTTGCACCGAGCAGCGCGGCGCGAACCTGCGACATCGCCGCGTCGCCGTCGGCACTGGTCACCAGTTCGTTGACGGTGCCGCCGATGTGCTCGACCTGGACGACAGCGAAGCCTGCCAGCACGACGAGGAAACTGAGAACCAGCGCGAAGCCACCGAAGATCCGGGGGCGGATGCCGATCGCGGACAGCAAGGACGAGAGTTTCATGGGATGACCGGACCTATTGTGTAGAGCGGATGGCGGCAATCAGCTCCTTGCCGAACCGCTTTTCGAACTCCGGCTCGAGGGGCTTGACTGCGTTGGCAAAGGCTTGGCGATCGACCTTCTCGATGATCTCCATCCCCTCCTTGCGAAGCTCAGCGAGCTTCTCTGCATCCATCTGCGATTGCCAAGTTGCCTCCGCGCCGGCTTTGGCGGCGGCGATCAGGGCCTGCTGATCGGCGGCGTCGAGTTGTTCGAACATCGCGCGATTGGCGACAAAGGCGATCGGCGCGAAGAAATGGCCGGTCAGGGTCAGGTACTTCTGGACCTCGCTGAAGCGGCTCGAGGCAATCGTCGGCACCGGATTCTCCTGACCGTCGAGCCGGCCGTCCTTCAGCGCGGCATAGACCAGTGGAAAGTCCATCGGCTTCACGTCAGCGCCGAGCGCCTGAAACGTCATCTTGTAGGTGTCGTTCGGGATCACCCGGATCTTCAGCCCCTTGATGTCGTCGGGGGTCCGCACCGGCCGCTTCGAGTTGGTCAGGTTGCGAAAGCCCTGCTTGCCGAGCGCCAGCAGCACGAGCCCCTTGTCGGCGAATTTGGCGGCGATCTGCGCACCGACCGGGCCTTGCATCACCGCCTTGGCATGCGCCTCGTCCCGGAAAAGGAACGGAATATCGAAGACGCTGAGTTCGGGAACGACAGCGCTGACAATGGCTCCCGACAGCACCGCAACATCGGCGGCACCCGAGCGCGTCGCGGTCAGAATGGTGGCCTCGCTGCCGAGCGCATTACCGGCGCGTTCGTCGACGACGAAGTGCTTGCCGGGCATAGCCGTGAGCTTCTGGCGAAAAACGTCCGCGCCGATCTGCTGCGGATTTTGCACTTGCGAATTGAAGACCACGGAGATCAGGCGGGGGGACGCCGAAGCCGCATTGACCGAAGCCAGCGCCGCTGCTGCGGTTATAAGCGCTCCTCCGATGAGATATCCTCGTAACCGTCTGCGCATGTCGCACCGCTCATCTTGATGATTGGTACCGACGTAACAGACATTTATGGTTAAGGTCTTAAGGACAACGGACCGCCGCGCCCGAACCGATGCTCGGGGCGACTTCCGCCCTCGCTCCCTAACTAATTACCGTAGCTGACAACAAACGCCTCGACGCACCTCTGCTGCGCAGGACAGCATCCCGAGGAAACTTCTGCGCAGCACAACAAGCGCTCAGAGCGGCTGCAGACCGAGCCGGTCGAACAGGTTGCGATCCTTGGCGGCCTCGGGATTGCCAGCTGTCAGCAGCGTGTCGCCAACAAAGATCGAGTTGGCCCCGGCAAAGAAGCAAAGCGCCTGCATCTCATCAGTCATCGCCGAGCGTCCGGCGGACAGCCGCACGAAGGAGGCCGGCATCATGATGCGGGCCAGGGCGATGACGCGAACGAACGCCAGCGGATCGACGCGCTTGGCCTCCGCGAGCGGCGTGCCGGCAATCGGGATCAGCATGTTGATCGGCACGCTCTCCGGCGGCTCGGGAAGATTGGCGAGCGTGATCAGCATATCGACGCGATCCGCCTCGCTCTCGCCGAGGCCCAAGATGCCGCCAGAACAGATTTTCATGCCGGACTGTCGGACCTGATCCAGCGTCTCCAGCCGATCGGCGAATGTACGTGTCGAAATGACGTTCGGATAATGGGCTTCCGACGTGTCGATGTTGTGGTTGTAGTAGTCGAGGCCGGCCGCGCTCAGGCGCTCGGCCTGTTCGCGATCGAGCATGCCGAGCGTCATGCAGGTCTCGAGCCCGAGCGCCTTCACGCCGCTGATGATGTCGACCAGCGCATCCATGTCCCGCGGCTTCGGGTTGCGCCAGGCGGCGCCCATGCAATAGCGGCTGGCACCGCCCTCTTTCGCCTTGCGCGCCTCGGCGACGATATCGTCGACATCCATCAGCTTCGAGGCCGGCAAGCCGGTTGCGTGATGCGAGGACTGGCTGCAATAGCCGCAATCTTCGGGGCAGCCGCCGGTCTTGATGTTGAGCAGCTTCGATAGCTGCACGCGATTGGGATCGAAATGCTGGCGGTGGATCGATTGCGCCTGGAACAAGAGATCGTTGAAAGGCAATCGGTAGATGACCAGGGCCTTCTCTCGGGTCCATGCCTGCGGCGGCACTGTTTCCGTCCCGACGGCCGCCTGATCCTGCACGCTCAACATCGCACGCTCCATTCCAACACTTGCGCGGGTTGCCTTAGCCGAGAGCGCCCCTTCCTGCCAGTGGAATGATCGTGAGATCAGCCATGCCGCGCCTCCAGCGCGCCGGCCCAAGACACGAATGTGTCGAGTATTTCGTCCATGACGGCGCGGTCGTTGCGTCCAGAACGCGCCGGCACGTGGAAGGAGTGGTCGGCGTGATCGACCAGATGCAGGCTCGCGCGCGTGCCGAGACGCGCGACCACCGGCTGCAGCAGATCCAACTCGGCGAGCTTGTCGCGCATTCCCTGAAGGAACAGCATCGGAAGCGCGACGTCATCGAGGTGGTCGGCACGTTCGGTCGATGGCTTGCCGGCCGGATGCAAAGGAAAGCCGAAGAAGGCGAGGCCCTTCACGCCCGGTAGCTGCGCCTTGGCTTGCGCCTGCGAGGTCATGCGCGCGCCGAACGACTTTCCGCCGGCAATCAGCAGCAGGCCGGGACAGCGCATGGCCGCTTCGGCAACCGCTGCACGCACGGCCGCATGAGCCAGCGCAGGCGGGTCAGGTCGCTTGCTACCCTTTTCCATGTAGGGAAATTGATAGCGCAACGTCGCGATCCCGCGGGCGCCGAGGCCTTGCGCGACGTCAGTCATGAAGGAATGCGTCATGCCGGCGCCCGCGCCATGGGCGAAGACGAAGCAGGCGCGCACCTTCGGTGGGCGGTCAAGCAGCGCGGAGACCGAAACGGTCTCCGCGACGTGGATGACAAACTGTTCAGAAGCGGTCATGGCAATGCCTTATAGCATCTCCATCCGCGCCGGACGAACTCACGCGCCCTTGCGGCGCTCCGCGGCCTTGGCCATCGCTGCCGCAAAGGCGCCGCCACCGGAGGGCTTTTCCTCGCGCTGGCGCATCGCGGACGCCGGCGGCCGTGCGCTGCCGGACTTGCGCTCACCCTTGGCGGGCAGCGGGTCTGATAGCCGCAGGGTCAGCGAGATGCGGTTGCGCGGCACGTCGACGTCCAGCACCTTCACTTTCACGACCTGGCCCGGCCGCACCACCTCGCGCGGATCGTTGACCCGCTTCTCCGCCATGGCGGAGATGTGGATCAGGCCGTCCTGATGCACGCCGATATCGGCAAAGGCGCCGAAGGCGGCGACGTTGGTGATCGTCGCTTCAAGGATCATGCCGGGCTTCAGATCGGTGATCTTCTCGACGCCTTCCTGGAAGGTCGCGGTCTTGAATTCGGGACGCGGGTCGCGGCCCGGCTTCTCCAATTCGCGGATGATGTCGGTGACGGTCGGCACGCCGAAACGCTCGTCGGCGAATTTGGCCGGATTGAGCGCCTTCAGCGCCTTGGTCTCTCCGATCAGCGCCTTGATGTCGCTCTTGGTCGATTCCAGGATCTTCTTCACCACCGGATAGGATTCCGGGTGCACGCCCGAAGCATCCAGCGGATTCTCGCCGTCGCGGATGCGCAGAAAGCCTGCGCACTGCTCGAATGCCTTCGGACCCAGCCGCGGCACTTCCTTCAACTTGTCGCGGCTCGGGAACGGACCGTTGGCGTCGCGATGCGCGACGATGTTCTGCGCGAGGCTTTCGCCGATGCCCGACACCCGCGCGAGCAGCGGCGCGGAGGCCGTGTTGAGATCGACGCCGACCGCGTTCACGCAGTCTTCCACGGTGGCGTCGAGCGCGCGCGCGAGCTCATACTGGTTGAGGTCGTGCTGATACTGGCCGACGCCGATCGAGGCCGGCGGCACCTTGACGAGTTCCCCGAGCGGATCCTGCAGGCGGCGGGCGATCGACACCGCGCCGCGGATCGAGACGTCGAGATCGGGGAATTCCTTGGCGGCAAATTCGGAGGCCGAATAGACCGACGCGCCGGCCTCGGAAACGACGGCCTTGGTCAGCTTCAGGTCCGGCTTCAGCTTCATGAGATCGTTGACCAGCTTCTCGGTCTCGCGCGAGGCGGTGCCGTTGCCGATCGCGACCAGTTCGATGCGGTGCTTCACGCAGAGCTGCGCGAGCGTCAGCATGCTCTCGTTCCACTGCCGCTGCGGCTCGTGCGGATAGATCGTGGTGTAATCGACAAACTTGCCGGTGCGATCGATGACAGCGACCTTGACGCCGGTGCGGAAGCCCGGATCGAGGCCGATGGTGGCGCGGCCACCGGCGGGGGCGGCAAGCAGCAGATCGCGCAGATTGGCCGCGAACACGCGCACGGCTTCCTTCTCCGCCTCCTGCCACAGCCGCATCCGGATATCGAGCGCCAGCGAGGTCTTGATGCGGGTGCGCCAGGCCCAGCGCACGGAATCGGAAAGGAACTGATCGGCAGGACGGCCCTGGCGCGAGATGCCGAAGGTGACCGCGATGCGGTTCTCGTAAAGCGACGGATCGGTCGAATCCTCCGGCTCGCCATCGCCGAAATCGAGCTGCAGCACCTCTTCCTTCTCGCCGCGCAGCATGGCCAGGATGCGGTGCGAAGGCAGCTTGGCATAGGGCTCTGCGAACTCGAAGTAATCGGCGAATTTGGCGCCGACGGTCTTCTTGCCGTGGCGCACCGTCGACTTGATCTGGCCGCGCCCCCACATCTCTTCGCGCAGCGAGCCGACGAGATCGGCGTGCTCGGCAAAGCGTTCGACCAGGATCGCGCGCGCGCCTTCCAGCGCCGCCTTGACGTCCTTGACCGGGTTTTCGCCATCCTTGGTGATGAAGGCCTTGGCCTCGACCTGCGGATCCTTCATGGGATCACCGATCAGCATGTCGGCGAGCGGCTCCAGCCCGGCCTCCTTGGCGATCTGCGCCTTGGTGCGGCGCTTCTCCTTGAACGGCAGATAGATGTCTTCCAGACGCGCCTTGGTATCGGCGGTCGCCAGCGCCAGCTCGATCTCCGGCGTCATCTTGCCTTGCGACTTGATGCTCTCGATGATGGCGGTGCGGCGTGCGTCCATCTCGCGCAAGTAACGAAGCCGCTCTTCCAGAGTGCGCAGCTGCGTGTCGTCCAGCATCCCCGTCGCTTCCTTGCGGTAGCGCGCGATGAACGGGACGGTCGCGCCTCCGTCGAGGAGGTCGATCGCGGCCTGGACCTGTGCGTCGCGCACGGCGAGTTCGGCGGCAATGATGGACGCAAAATTCGGCACGGCAGTTCTTCCGAGATTCGTGACGGGCCTGATTGGATAGGAGTCGCCGCGCGCCAGCGCAAGCGGCTCTCGCGCAGTCTGTGGGCAACCGTGGCAAAAAAGCGCGATTGCGAATCACGCGGAGCTGCGCCTAGCGGCGGCATTTCGTTGCAACGCCGCCAGGAATAGCCGATTCTGCCGCTATCAAGGGGCGATTCGTGCTGGCTCAAGCGGCAACATATCTCGACGATCTCAATCCGGAGCAGCGTCGCGCCGTCGAGCACGGCGGTGAAGGCGCATGTCCCGGTCGTCCGCTCCTGATCATCGCCGGCGCGGGCTCCGGCAAGACCAACACCCTGGCCCACCGCGTCGCGCACCTGCTGGTCAACGGCGCCGACCCCCGCCGAATTCTGTTGATGACGTTCTCGCGCCGCGCTGCCGCCGAGATGAGTCGCAGGGTCGAACGTATCGCGCGCAAGGTGCTGGGCGGCAATGCCGAGGCGATCACCGCAAGCTTGACTTGGGCCGGCACGTTCCATGGCATCGGCGCGCGGCTCTTGCGCGAATACACCGAGCGGATCGGATTGGACCCTGCTTTCACGATCCACGATCGTGAGGATTCCGCCGACCTAATGAATCTGGCGCGCCATGAGCGCGGGCTCTCCAACACGCAGCGCCGCTTTCCGACCAAGGGCACGAGCCTTGCGATATATTCGCGGTGCGTCAATGCCGACATGGCGATCGAGGAGGCCTTGGCCCGGCATTTCCCCTGGTGCGCGGAATGGGCCGGCGAGCTGAAGGAGCTGTTCGCCGCCTATGTCGAGGCGAAGCAGGGACAGAACGTGCTCGACTACGACGATCTGCTGCTCTACTGGGCGCAGATGATGGCTGATAGCGCGATCGCCGAAGAGCTCGGCGGCCGCTTCGACCACGTGCTGGTCGACGAATATCAGGACACCAACCGGCTGCAGTCGCAGATCCTGCTGGCGCTGAAGCCGGACGGCGCAGGCCTCACCGTCGTCGGCGACGATGCACAGTCGATCTACGCCTTCCGCGCCGCGACCGTGCGCAACATCCTGAACTTTCCGGATCAGTTCAGCCCGCGCGCCGAGATCGTCACGCTCGATCGCAACTATCGCTCGACGCAAGCCATCCTCTCGGCGGCCAACGGCGTCATCGGCCTGGCACGCGAACGTTTCACCAAGAACCTGTGGACCGACCGGCCGTCCTCGCGCAAGCCGCTCCTCGTGACGATCCGCGACGAGGCCGATCAGGCCCGCTATGTCGTCGAACAGGTGCTGGCCAGACGCGAGGAAGGGCTCGCCCTGAAGAGCCAAGCGGTGCTGTTCCGCACCTCCTCGCATAGCGGCCCGCTGGAGGTCGAGCTCGTCAGGCGCAACATCCCGTTCGTGAAATTCGGCGGCTTGAAGTTCCTCGACGCCGCCCACGTCAAGGACGTGCTGGCATTCCTGCGCTTCGTCGAAAATCCGCGCGATCGGATCGCCGGCTTTCGCATCCTGCACCTGATCCCTGGCGTCGGGCCAGCATCCGCGCAGCGCGTGCTCGATGGCGTTGCGGAGGCGTCGGATCCGGTCGCGGCGCTTTGCCGGCAGTCGGCACCGGCACGCGCCGGCGATGATTGGATCGCATTCATCCGCACCGCAGAGCAGTTGAGATGTTCCGAGTGGCCGGCCGACATCGAACGCATCAGACTGTGGTACCAACCGCACCTGGAACGCGTGCACGACGATGCCGAGGTGCGGACCGCCGACCTGCTGCAGCTCGAACAGATCGCGAGCGGCTATGCATCACGCGAGCGCTTCCTGACCGAGCTGACGCTCGATCCGCCGGATGCGACCTCCGACCAGGCCGGCGTGCCGCATCTGGATGAGGACTATCTGATCCTGTCCACTATCCACTCGGCCAAGGGCATGGAGTGGAATTCGGTGCACGTGCTGAACGTGGTCGATGGCTGCATGCCATCCGATCTCGGCGCCGGCACCAGCGCCGAGCTGGAAGAAGAGCGCCGGCTGCTGTATGTCGCGATGACGCGGGCCAAGGACGACCTGCATCTGCTGGTACCGCAACGCTTCTTCGTCCACGGACAGCCGGTGCGGGGCGACCGCCATGTCTATGCTTCGCGCAGCCGCTTCATCCCGGAAGGGCTGGTGCCGCTGTTCGAGCGCGCGAGCTGGCCGCGGGTGCAGCCCTCAGCCTATGCCGCAAGCCAAGGCCCGCGCATCGACATCGGGGCTCGCATGCGCGAGCGCTGGCGCTAGACCGAAACGGTGCGTTTCGCGACACGCCCTTTCCGCGAGCCCGCCGAGCACCTAGATGGCCGGCAGCACCGGGAGCGGCTCTCATGCGATGAGCGCAGACCGCGCCGGAATTGGAAAGCACCCGATGACCACACAGGTTGAATTTGGACTGGATACGTTCGGCGACGTGACGCGCGGCAACGACGGAAGTCCGTTGCCGCATGCGCAGGTGATCCGCGACGTCGTCGAGGAAGCCGTGCTCGCCGACCAGCTCGGCATCGACTTCATCGGGCTCGGCGAACATCATCGCGGCGATTTCGCAATCTCCGCACCCGAGGTGGCACTGGCTGCGATCGCCTCACGCACGCACCGCATCCGCCTCGGCTCCTCCGTCACGGTCTTGAGCTCGGACGATCCGATCCGCGTATTCCAGCGTTTTGCCACGCTGGACGCGGTCTCCAACGGCCGCGCCGAAGTCATCCTGGGGCGCGGCTCCTTCACCGAATCCTTCCCGCTGTTCGGCTTCGATCTGAAGGACTACAACGAGCTGTTCGAGGAGAAGCTCGACCTGTTCGCTACGCTGCTTGCCCAGCAGCCTTTCACCTGGGAAGGAAAGCTGCGGCCGCCGCTGCGGAATCAGCTTGTCTATCCGCCGGTCGAACACGGTCGGTTGAAAACCTGGATCGGTGTCGGCGGCAGTCCCGAGTCGGTGGTCCGCGCCGCGCATTATGAGCTGCCGCTGATGCTGGCAATCATCGGCGGCGATCCCAAGCGCTTTGCGCCTTATGTCGAGCTTTATCAGCGCGCGCTGAGAGAATTCGGCCGCGAGGCCAAGCCGATCGGCGTGCATTCGCCCGGCTATGTCGCCGAGACGGATGCGCAGGCGCGGGAGGAGCTGTGGCCCGACTACAAGACCATGCGCGATCGCATCGGCAGGGAGCGCGGCTGGCCGCCGATGGGCCGCGACGAGTTCGTGAACGAAGCCGATCACGGCTCGCTCTATGTCGGATCGCCCGAGACGGTGGCCCGCAAGATCGCCGCCACCGTGAAGGCGCTTGGGCTGTCGCGGTTCCAGCTGAAATATTCGGCCGGACCGCTGCCGCACGATAAACTGATGCGCAGCATCGAGCTCTATGGTCGCAAGGTGGTGCCGCTGGTGAAGGAGCTGCTCGCGGCCGATTGATTCCGCATGGCCTGCGGCCAAATCAATTCGCGCTGGCCGGCGGCAACGCGGGCAAGCTCCGTTGCAGCGCGCGCAAGCACGCGATCCCAGGCGCGCGGCTGCTCCTGACGGAACAGCCGCATGGTCGGATACCACGGGCTGTCCTCTCGCTCGCGCAGCCAGCGCCAATCGAGCGCGTATGGCAGCAGTATCCAGACCGGGCGCCCCATCGCTCCGGCGAGATGCGCGACCGAGGTGTCGACCGAGATCACGAGGTCGAGTGCGGAGATCGCGGCGGCGGTATCGGAGAAATCGCCGAGCGCCGGTGCAAGGTCGACGATCGCATCGCCGAGTTGCGCCAGCACCGGCGCATCGGCCGGTCGCGGCTCCTTCTGCAAGCTGAACAGTTGAATGCCAGGAGTGACCAGGTGCGGCAAGACCGCCTCGACCGCGAGCGAACGCTGACTGTCGCCCTTGTGCCTGGGATTGCCGGCCCAGACCACGCCGACCTTCAACAAAGACGTTTTGCCGAGCTCCGCGCGCCAGGCCGCGACTTTCACCGGATCGGCGTGCAGATAGGGGATGTCGGCCGGAATGGTCTGAAGCGTCGTGCCGAAGATGCGCGGCAGATCCATCAGTGGCAGCTGCAGATCGAAGCGCGGCAGCGGTTCCCCGCGGGCGACGACAGTGACGCCCGGTACCGCGCGGAGGAGTGATGCGATCGCGGGCTGCACCTGCAGCACGATGGAGCCGCCCTTCGCAGCCACCATCGGCAGATAGCGCACGAACTGGAGGGCATCGCCGATGCCGTAATCGGCGAACAGGAGCAGCGTGCGACCGTCGAGCGGATCGCCCTGCCACTCCGGCGCGTCGAAGCTCGGCATGCCCTCGGACAGGCTCTTGCACTTGCGGCCCCATTGATGCTCGGCGAACCCGTTCTTCAGGTCGCCGCACATCAAGAGGAAATGCGCATGATTGTAGCGGGTCAGCGCGTTGTCCGGCGCCAGCGCGACGGCCTGATGCGACACCGCGAGCGCCTCGTCGATGTCGCCGGCGTTGCGCAGCGCAACGGCAAGATTGGCGTAGCCCTTGGCGTAGGAGGAATCCGCGGCAACCGCGCGCCGATGCGCAGCGACCGCTGGGTCGACATTGCCTCGCATTTCGTGGATGATGCCGAGATTGGTATGCGCCGGCGCATGATCGGGCTCGAGCGCCAGGGCGCGTTCGCAGGCCATGACGGCTTCGTCGAGGCGGCCAAGGCCGCAAAGACAGGCGCCGAGATTGCTGAGCACGACGACATCAGTCGGATCAAGGCGCGCCGCTTCAGCGTAGGCTTCGATCGCCTGCTCGGGACGCCCGGCGTCATGGAGAGCATGACCCAGCAGCCTTAACGAAGCGACATCGTCAGGAGCAAGCGCGGTGGCGCGGCGGAACTGACTGATCGCGTCCTCATACCGGCCTTGCTTGAACAGCACCGCTGCGAGAGCGATGCGCAAACGGGCGTCGTTCGGCTCGCGTCCCAGTCCGTCCAGATAGGCCGCAACCGCTTCGCCGAACTTGTCCTGATCGGCGAGAACGCCGCCGAGTGCGACCCAGGCGCCGGGATAGGCAGGATCGCTGCCGAGAACGGCACGGTAGGTCTGCTCGGCGTCGGCGTATTTCTGCTGGCCAGTCAACGCGACCGCGAGATTGAAGCGCAAGCGTGTCATGTCCGGAGCAAGCGTCAAGGCATGGCGATAAGCGGCTTCGGCCTCCGCGAACCGCGACAGCTTGACCAACGCGGTGCCGAGCTTGGCATGGACACCGGCATCCTGCGGCCGCAAGGCAGCGGCGCGCGCGAAGGCGGCGACCGCCCCTTCATGTTCCCCCTTCACCGCCAATGCATCGCCCAGCGTATGAAGCGCCGGCACGTGGTCGGGAGCGAGATCGAACACGCGGCCAAGCAGCGCGGCGCCCTCCGTCATTCGCCCGGCGGCAAAGGCAATGACAGCGGACAGATGCAGCGCCGGCAGATATTCCGGCTGCTCGGTGAGGATGTCCTTGCACAGCACGTCAGCCGGCGCCGGGCGGCCTGCATTGTAGTGCTCCGCCGCCTGCATCAACATCCGATCGACCGCACCCATGAAGCCCCCCGCTCGTCCCGCACTCCGTTGCAAGCTTTAACGGGCCGTCGCGGCATTTCAGGCAAACAGGAATGCCTGTAGCACCAAGCGCGCTGTAGAGACTATGTTAAGCCCCTGTTGAGAGATGATGCTTGCGCGAGGCATGCGGCCACCGGCCCGCACGCACGCCAACGGGGCTGACCATTTTGCCGATGCGGAAGAAGGATACGGCTGACAATCCCGGGGCGACGAGCCGGCGCGGTCGCCCCCGCTCGGCCGAGGCCGCAGCCGCGATCCTCGAGAGCGCCTATGCGCTGATGGCAGATGCCGGTCTTTCCGCGGCGACGATCGATGCAATCGCCCGCCGCTCCAATGTCTCGAAGATGACGATCTACAAATGGTGGCCGTCGCGAGAAGCACTGCTGGTCGATGCGTTCCTCAACCGCGCCGCGCAGACCTTGCCATTGACTGGCCCGGGCGATGCCGGCGCGCGGCTTCGGCGCCATGCGGCAGCCTATGCAGGCGCGCTACGCGGCGAGTTCGGCCGCGTGCAGCTCGCGGTGATATCCGAATGCATCGCCAATACCGGATCGGCGGAACTGTTCTTTGAACGCTACCTGCGGCATCGCCGCGACCCCCTCGTTGCGATCATCGCCGAGGGACAGGCGGACGGCAGCATCACAGCCGAGGCCGAGCCCGCCGATCTTTATGACGCGCTCTATGGCGGGCTGTTCTATCGTTACGTGTTCGGGATCGAACCGCTGTCGCCCGCCGCGGCGCGACGGCTGGTCGACGCCGTGCTCCAGCCGCAGCCGTGAGCCTCAGCGGTCGATCGGAGCGAAGCGCGCGCGAAACCAGCTCCAGGTCTCGCGCGTGACCGCAACATAGCCGCGGCCGCGGTAGACGATTTCGCCATCCACGATCCGGTTCAGCTTCGGCAACGCGTGGAACGGCACCGAGGGATAGGCGTGGTGCTCGACGTGGTAGGGCATGTTCCAGGCAAACCAGTGGACGAACGCCGTCGTGTATGTCGTGCGCGTGTTCTCGAAGGCACTTCGCGTGGTCTCGCAACCCGTGTGCTCGGCATAGAGATAGGGCCGCAGGATCAACTGCCCGAGCAGGACCGGCAGAATCCAGACCCAGAGCAGCGATGCGGTGTGGAGCGCGAGCGACGCGATCAGCAGCAGCGCGTAGCCGGCGACATAGCAACGCGCCTCGCGCACGATCAGGGCGCGCTTGTTCTCAGGCACCCAGGGAACAGTCACGTTCCCAATCAGCGCATGGCGCCACATGAGCCGAACACGGGTTGCGAGCTGCCGCAGGCCCGAATAAGCGATCGCGAGCTGGGTCTCGTTGCTCGGCTTCGGCCCGACGATCAGCTCCGGATCCTTGTCCGGATCCTGGGTGTGGCGATGATGCTCCCAGTGGAAGAGACAATAATATTCATAAGGCAGCGCGATCACGAAGGCCGACACGTAGCCGACGAAGATATTGAGCGCGCGGCTGCGGAACGCTGTCTTATGGGCGGTCTCGTGCACGGCCATGAACAGGAAGGCGACGAAGAAGCCTTGGACGAACATCAGCGGCAGCGCCCAGATAACGCCGAAGCGCGAGGAGGCCAGCCAGATCAGCGCGCCCGTCGCAGCGATCGCAGCATAATGTCCGAACGCACGGAGCGCGCCATGCAGATCGGATCGCGCCGATAGCTCCCGGAGCATTGCCGGCGTCAGCGGCTTCGGCCGATCCGGCCCGTCCATCGCGTGTGCCACACTCATGAGATCCCCGATGCTTCTTTTCAGCTCTGCAAGAGGCGCGAGACCGCCGCGTTGATGAAGGCGCGATCGGCCGGAATCCGGATCGGATTGCCGGCGCGATGGCCGTGGATCGAAGGGATCGGACACAGTTCGGCAGAGCGGGCATTGACCAGCTTGCCCAATTCGGCCTCGTTGTCGCGCCAATCGAAATAGCGGTCGGTCTGGCCCGGCATCAGCAGCATGCGGGCGCGGATCGCACCAAGCGCCCGGTCGAGATCGCCGTCGAAGGCCGCACAGCGGCTGATATCCCCGTTGTGCCAGGTGGCGATCTGCGCCAGCAGATTATTGCCGTCCCGATGCGCGAAGGCGGTGTCCCAACTGGCGGCCAGATAATCCTCCAGTGAGACAAAGCCGGATTCGCGCCAGATCTCCTGACGATAGAATTCGTACGACATCGCCCAGCCGGCATAGACCCGTCCCATGGCGCGCAGGCCCGCGGCCGGCCGCTCGATGAAGCGGCCGTTCTTGAAGGCTGGATCGGCGGTCAGCGCCCCCCTCACACCTTCCAGAAACACCTGATTGTAGGGCGAGCAGCGCGCGCTGCCGCAAACGATCGCGGCACGCTCCACCATGTCGGGATGGCAAGCGGCCCAGTGATAGGCCTGCATGCCGCCCATCGACCAACCGTACACGAGCGCTATCCGCGCGATCCCGAACTGTTCGACCAGCAGGCGGCGCTGCACTGCAACCGCATCGTGATAGGTGATCAAGGGAAACGGCGCGCCTGCGAGCAGGTCTTGCGAATTGGACGGCGAGGACGACAGCCCGTTGCCGAACAGGTTCGGGATGACGACGAAATAACGCTCCGGATCGAGCGCGCCGCCCGCCTCGATCAGCCATTCGGTGTCGTAATGCTGCGCGCCGAACGAGGTGGGATAGACGATGACGTTGTCCTTGGCGGCGTTGAGGGCGCCATAGGTCTTATAGGCCAGGCGCAACGACCGGAACACGGCGCCGGACTGCAGGGTCACGTCGCCGGCCTCGAAGACCTGATAGTCGCTGCCGTCAGCCATGCCTCGACCCCACGATATCGCTTTTGCCGCGCGCACCACTTCAATAAGTGGACTTATCGTACACTATAAGAAGGGACTGTCATGCCCAAATTCGGTTCAGCTCTGGTGAGGCGATAGGCGCCCGGACCGCATCGACGACGGCAGACAGATACTCCTTAAGATTGAAATAGGCATTTCTTCTACCTCAAAGACAAAACGTCTTGGAAGCGTCATCGGGCTGATAAATCGCGCAAGCTAATTCGCAAGCTCTCCACCACACCTTTGAGGGGGCTTAATGATGAAGTTGCACCATCTTGCGTACGCAATCGCCTTTGGTGGCGCGTTGCTGTCCGGACAATCCCACGCCGGCGGCGGATCGTTCAATACGCTGTCGTACAATATCGCGGGCATTCCGTTTGAATATTCCGGAGCCAACGCCACACTGCACACGCCGATCATCAGCTGCTACGTCAAGCCGTTCGCGATCGTCAACGTGCAGGAGGACTTCAACTGGCACGCCGATCTCTACAACGATTGCGACAATCACCTGTACCGGACGCCGACCTCCGGCGGCATCGGCTTCGGCGACGGTCTCAACACGCTGTCCAATTTTCCGTTCGACGACCTCGATCGCGTGACCTGGACCAACCGGGCCGATGCGGACGCGCTGACACCGAAAGGCTTCACCATGGTTCGCGTGCGCCTCGCCGAGGGGACCTATCTCGACGTGTACAATCTGCACGGCCAGTCCGGCACCTCCTCGACGGATCTCGCCGACAGCGTATCGGACGTGAACCAGATGCTCGGCTATATCGAATCCAACTCGGCCGGCAACGCGATCATGGTGCTGGGCGACACCAACACCCGTTACACCCGCGTCGGGCAAAACATGTGGGAATTCCTGCATCACGGCTTCAGCGATGCCTGGATCCAGGACATCCGCAACGGCGGCGTGCCGGCAGTTGGCGGCGGCGATCTGGTGTGCGGCTCTTCCGAGACGGCACGGCCGGACTGCGAGATCACCGACAAGGTGCTGTGGCGCAGCAACGGCTTCTTGAATCTGCAGGCGCCGACCTATGTCGACCATCAGGATGCCGTGGACAGCTCCGGCACGCAGCTCTCGGACCACCATCCGATCGAAGTCGACTGGACCTATACGACGGCGGCCAGTCTCATGCTGAGCGACCAGTTCGGCGGCCCGCATGGCACGAGCTATAACGACAGCTCGGCGCTGC
Source organism: Bradyrhizobium sp. SZCCHNS1022 (assembly GCF_032484835.1). NCBI lineage: Bacteria > Pseudomonadati > Pseudomonadota > Alphaproteobacteria > Hyphomicrobiales > Nitrobacteraceae > Bradyrhizobium > Bradyrhizobium sp. SZCCHNS1022. The sequence continues at coordinate 396,590 of NZ_JAUETT010000001.1, forward strand.
CGCTGACCCCGGTCGTCAAGCAGCTGACGATCCAGACCGGGAACCGGGTCGATCACGTCGAGATCGCGCTCTCGAACGGCTACGTGTTCTCGCATGGCGGCACGGGCGGCACCGCACAGACGCTGACCCTGGGCAGCGGCGAAGTGCTGAGCTCGGTCAATCTCTGCATCGACCAGTATCAGGGTCATACCCGCGTCTTCTCCATCAACTTCGCCACCAGCGCAGGGCGACATCTGTCGGGCGGCACGACGACCTCGAACTGCACCACCTACGCAGCACCCGCCGGCTGGCAGATCACCGGCTTCCACGGGCGTTCAGGCGATGGCGTGGACAAGCTCGGCGTGGTCTATGCGCCGGTCAGCAGCGGCACGGCCCCCACACGCCAAGCACTGCGCCTTGTCAACCGCAGCTCGTCGCTGTGCATGGACGTCAGTGGCGGCACCATCGCCGACGGCACCGCGGTGATCCAATGGTCGTGCAATGGCGGCGTCAACCAGACCTGGAGCTATGACGACCAGACCGGCATGATCCGCAGCATGGCCGACCCGCATTATTGTCTCGACAACAACGGCACCTATGGCGACGGTGCCCAGCTCATCATCTGGACCTGCACCGGCAACAACAACCAACGTTTCAAGTACGACAGTTCCGCCGGCACGATCGCGGTCCGCAGCTATCCCACGGAGGTGATCGGCATGAACGGCACTTCGCTCGGCAACCAGCTCGTGACCGCGACCGCCTCCGGCGCGGCCACCCAAGCCTGGACACTCACGCAGTGATGTGAGCGCAACGACGGCGCCGCAACCGGCCCTCGGCGTGCGGCGCCGTTCGACATCGTGTTAGGGCGTTTTTTTTACAGGGTGTGAGCGCGCGCAGGCCGATCACGAGGGCGAGATCAGCCTCTTACCGAAAGCCGATTGCACCAAAAGCCCATTGCGCCGAAAGCCCAGACCAACGCGGCTGGCTGGAATGAAAGCTGGCGATCCCGGCATGACTCGAACATGCGACCTACGGTTTAGGAAACCGCCGCTCTATCCAGCTGAGCTACGGGACCGGATCCGGCACGACGTGCAGGAGCTTCGCGGGCTTCATAGCAGACCGAAGCCAGGACCGGAAGCCTCCACCTCTCCTCCCTCCGGGCGAGGACAGGGCTGATTCTGTCGGCCTCCTCAATGGCCCGCACGATCCGCGGAGCACCCCGGCAAATCGAACAGTGCCTGCAACCCGCACGCCGACGTCAGCATCTTGTCGCCATCGTGGCCGACGCCCTCGACGTCCCACAAAAGATGGTTCGGCGTGTCATGATCGCGCGCCGCCATTGCCGCAGCATAGGCATGTCCGCGCGCATAGCGGTAGGGCCCTTGCGCTTCCGCCATGCAGCTTCGGTCGAGCGCCGGATGGTTTGGATTGGTGTCGCGGGTCCCGAGCAGATAGATCACCCGACGCGAAACATAACGGCGTTCGAGCTCGGCCGGCGGCGGGTCGGCGAGGTACTGGGGCCGCACCTGCATGCCATATTTCCAATTGTCATAGCCGGAACATGATGCGGCAATCGCGGGCTCTGGCCGTCCGGGAGAGAAATAGGCGTAGGAAGACGGATTGGCGACGACGTAACGCACCGCGACGTGTTCGGCGGTGAGCGGCGCCTCGCCCCGCCCGGCGATCGCGTAACGCTGGACCACCTGGCCGCCGCCGGAATGGCCGGCGAGCACGACATCGGTCAGCTTCGGAAACAGCCGGCGGTCCGCCAGCCGCGCCAGAATGGCGTCGATCGCCTCGAATGAACTGACCGGGCTCGGCCCGGTCGCGGCATCGCCGCTTTCCCATCCCTCGAAGGTCCAGCGCAACGTGTCCGGCGGCAGCTGATGCGCCTCGACATCGACCTCGCTGAGGAATTGCGGGACGATCATGATCGTCGCCTGGCCGGCGGCCCCGGCGGCGGCCTGCGCCGTTCTGGCCGATCGGTAATAGACATCGGCGTTGCGCAGCCTCCCATGCAGGATGACCACTGCACGTGTGATGTCAGGCAGCGGCCGGGACCAGTCCGCAGAGACGTAGAGTGGCAAAATGCCACGATTGCCCACCGCCATCTGCGAATCCGCGATTACCTTCACCGGTCTCCGGTTCGGCGCCACCTCATCCTCGGCAACGGCCTGGCGGCTCAGAATCACAAGAAACAGGAGCAGAGCCCAACCCAACCTGGCCATTTCAGCATTCTCCATCGGCGGACCGCTTGAGATGCCTAAAGCGCCTCGATCGAGTCAACTGGAAGCCGGGCGGACCGCCGGGAACTGACCACTGCGCGGCCAGTTATCGGGCGCCAGCCCGATCACAGCGGCGTTGGACGACCGCGGTTTCACTATCCGAGCCGATGCCGATGGTTTAAGAGGACGGCGCCGGCAGCGGAACCGGGCGCATGCCCCAAACCCCGCCGGTCGTGCCCGCGCCCGGCCCCAATGGACAACCGTCCTGGAGGTCCGGTCCTGCCTGTCACCGGCACGCCGTCTGATCGTTCAGCCGAGGGAAACAGACAAGTCGATGCTCATCCGGTCGGTCATTTTCGGCGCGCTCGCAAGCGTCTTGTTCACTGCAGCCAGCCAGGCGCAGGACACCCGCCATCTCCTGGAATCCAAGGAGTCGCTCTACAACAACATCTATGTGTATGAGCAGCCACCCTATCGCAGCATGACCTTCGGCCATAACCGCCGGATCTACACGGAAAGCGTCTACAACACCCAGGACGAAAAAGATCTGCCGGTCGACTATACGCGCTTCATGACGGCGAGCCTGATGTACGCGAAGGACGTGCATTCGATCCTCGAGATCGGCTTTGGCGGCGGCCGCACCGCCTGGTACCTGCACCGCTTCCTGCCCGACGTGCCGGTGACATCGGTCGAACTCGACCCCACCGTGCTCGAACTCGCCAAGAAGTATTTTGGCATCAAGGAGGAGCCCAATTTCCACGTCGCCAATCGCGACGGCCGGCTGTTCCTGCAGGAATCCAAGGATCGCTACGACGTCATCCTGATCGACGCCTATCGCGGCCCGTTCGTGCCGTTCCATCTGCTGACCAAGGAATTCTATCAGCTCGTCAAGGATCATCTCGCCGACGGCGGCGTGGTCGCGCAGAACATCGAGCCCACGACCATGCTGTTCGATTCAGCGATCAAGACGATCAACACCGTGTTTCCTCAGCTCGACTTCTACCGGGCCGATGGCAACATCGTCACGGTCGCCTATCTGGGCGACGAGCGTAAGGCGGAGGACCTCGCCGCGCTCGCCCAGGAGCGCGACAAGGCCTATGGCCTGCGCTATCGCCTGCAGGACATGCTGGCCGAACGCCGCCGCATCGATGTCAACGGCGGCGATGTGATCGCGGCCGATGCCAAGGTGTTGAGCGACGACTTCGCGCCGGTCGAGAATTTGAAGAGCATCGAGCGTCACAACAGGAAGCTGCCGTGACCGCTGCTCTCTCTCGCACAGGTCTGCTTGCCATCTACATTTGCGCCTTCATCGTCGGCGGCGTGCTGATGGGCTTCGAGATGCTCGGCAGCCGCTATCTGTTTCCCTATTTCGGCGGCGGCATCGGCACCTGGGCGAGCCTGATTTCCACCGTGCTCTGCGCGCTTGCGATCGGATATTTTGCGGGCAGCGCCATTGTCGACCGCCATCCCTCGCCCCGGACGATCGGCATCATGATCCTGGTTGCCGCGGCCTATCTGGCGCTGGTACCGGCCTCGGCCGATCCGGTGATGGCCGATATCCTGGACCGGATCGGCGACGGGCCGACCGCCACGCTGCTCGCCTCCACCGCGCTGCTGCTGCTTCCCTTGACCTTGCTCGGCACCTTCTCGCCGATTGCGGTGAGCCTTCTGACCCGATCGGCCGACGAGGCCGGCCGCGTCGCCGGGCTGGTCTACGGTGTATCCACCATCGGCAATGTCGTCGGGACGCTATTCACCACATTCACGCTGATCCCTTCGATCGGCTCGCGCGCGATCACTTACCTGTTTGCACTGGCGCTCGCGGTCTGCGCCGGCATTCTCTTCATCCCGTTCGGGAAGAAGGGATCATAGAGTTGGTCTGTTGAGGTCACGGATGTTTGGTCTTTTTCGGCGCCTGGCGATTGCAGCCGCCGTCCTCTGCGTTGCCCATCCAGCCGGCGCCGTAGAGGCGCAGACCGAGTTGTGGGACGGGCAGCGCGCGCTGACCCATATCGCCGATCTGCTGCGCTTCACGCCACGATCGATGGGAGCGCCAGGCCATCAACAGACCATCGATTACATCAAGGCGGCGATGGCCAAGAGCGCGACCGACGCGGTGCTGACCCAGAACTTCACGGTGAAGGACGACGACGGCAAGCCGCTCCACCTGACCAACATCGTCGCCCGCTTCCAGGTGCAGAATCCGCGACGCATCATCGTCGCCACGCATTACGACAGCATCGTGAAAGCCTATCGGGACGCCAAGACGCCGGACGCACCGATGCCGGGCGCCAACAATTCGGCCTCGGCTGTGGCGCTGCTGCTGGAGACCGCGCGCGTGCTGTCGCTGTCGTCGAAGCCGGACATCGGCATCGACATGATCTTCTTCGATGGCGAGGAAGGACCAAAATCGCTCGGCGCGGGTGACCCGACCTGGCACCCACTGGGCTCCCCCTATTTCGTCGCGCATCTGAAGGACTATTATCCGAACCGCAGGCCGGAGAAGGTCGTCGATTTCGACATGGTCTGCGACAAGGATCTCGCGCTCAAGCCCGATCCCTCCTCGCTCGCATCGGCGCGGCCGGAGGTGCAGAAATTCTGGACCATCGGCCGGACGCTAGCTCCGTCAGCATTTCCGCTCGAACCGACCGCCTATCCGATCAGCGATGATCACACCGCGTTCCAGGAGGCTGGTATCCCGAGCTTCCTGGTGATCGATTTCGATTACGAGCCCTATTTCAACACCACGCAGGACACGATCGAGCAATGCTCGGCGGCGAGCCTGCAGACGGTCGGCCGCACGCTGCTGCAATATCTCTACACCCCGTAGGCTTCTGCGCTGTCGGCGCGCAGCGTATCCGATCTACTTCTATGCCAGCGCCGGCTCCGGCGCTGGCATTCGTCGGGCCGCCTCGGCGGGTTTGCGCGCCAACAGCCCCGACACCAGGGCCTCGGCCGCCTCGGCACCCGAGATGACGACAGCCTCAACGCCCGCACCTGCATTGCCGCCGCCGGCAATGACGAGATTGCGCAGGGGCGATTTCGCGCCTTTCAGCCGCCCCGCACCCGATGCCCCGTAGATCGCGCCCGTGCTGGACCAGTCGTAGCGCGCATAGGTCACGGGGCTGGCATCGGTCCGATAGACGATGTGCTGCGATAGGCCGGGTATAACGGTCTCTGCCGCCGCGATCATCCTGTCCCCGAGCGCCTGCTTGCGCGCCGCATAGTCGCCCGAGCGCCGCCATTCCTTCCAATCGTCCCCGCCCTGATCCGGAAACCAGGTCTCGGCCTCTTGGTTGGACATCAGGCTGATCAAGGTCATCGTCGCGTGCCCTTCTGGCGCCGCAGACGGATCGAGCTTGGACATCACGGCAATCCCGACGTCCATCGGCGAATCGAGATGGGTCGCGGGCGCGATATCCGGCACGAGGTCGAGGCCGAGATGCACGCTGAAGGCGGAATTCGCCGGCTCGGCCGCTGCGATACGCGCGCGAAAATCTCGAGGCAATGCGTCAGGCGGGAGGAGGTCCAGGAAAGCGTGGCGGAGGTCGGCATTCGATACCACGGCGTGCGCGCGAATGATCCTGCCGTCGCCAAGCACCACACCTGTCGCACAGCCCTGCTCGACCACGATGCGACGCACCGGCGACTTCAGATGGACTTCACCTCCGCGCGATTCGATCGCCTCGACCAGCACATCGGCGAAGCGGCCGGAGCCGCCGAGCGGATAAAAGCCACCCTTGAAATAATAGCCGAAGATCGGGACCATCTGCGCGCAGCTCAGCCGCTCGCTCCCGTCGCCGAGATAGCCCGACAACGCGTAGAGATAGCGAACCGCCTGCGGATCCGTCACATGCGCCGCGACCAGTTCGTCGAATGGCCGGTCCATCCAGCGAAAGGCTTGCGGATGCCTCTTGGGAAAGGCGAGCATGTCCTCGAGCCGCTCCGGCATGCCGGGGATACCCGAGCGCTCGTCCCCGGTCGAATACATGTCCTCGAAGATCGCGTGGATGGTATCGAACAGCTGCGTCAGTCCCGCGGCACTATCGGGGAACATCTCGCATAGCAGCCGTACATAGTCGCGCCAGTCCTGCGGCACGTCGATCCGCTGGCCGGCCAGGCGATAGGAATGCATGACGCGCTTCCATTGCAGGCGATCGGCAACGCCAAGCCGCCGCAGGACGCTGTCGACAGGGCCGCCCTTCCACACGCCGGAAAAGTCGTGCGGACCGGCATCAAAGCGATACAGCACTGACTTATGATCGTGACGTGCCTTGCGCAGATAGGTGTGGCAGAAACCGCCTGCCACGACGTGATGCTCGAACACGCTGACCTTGAGGCCGGCATCCGCGAGCAGCGCTGCCGCCGTTAGCCCGCCGATGCCGGCACCGACCACGGCGACATCGCAATCATGGTCTGCCACACCGGCAAAGGCTGGCGCCGGCCAACGAAATTCTTCACGCGAGGCGCGGGCGCGCGACAAGAGAGCGCGGATGACAAGCTGCGGTCCGAAGATCGAGAACAGTGCGCCGCCGACCACGATCAATGTCGTGATCCATGGCGCGACAGCGGCAAAGCGGCACCAGGCGAGTCCGGCAAACAGCACGCCCCAGAGCCCGCTTATTATGGCATTGACCAGCTGGAATTCCGGCGTGGAGGCGTTCTCGGAGTAGGCCGCACGCGAGTAGTCGGCAGTCCAGGGGTGGCCGAGCACGAGGGAGCCGAGGCTGATCGCGGCAAGGCCTGCGAAAGACAGCCACAGCGCGTTCGCCGCCATCATATCTGGCGCGACGTCGACACCGATCGCCATCAGCACGAACAGAGCAAGACCGCCGAGCTCCAGTACGATGAGTTCGCCGCGGAACGCACGCCACAGGTTGAATGCCAGCGAGAGCGTCAATCCGACCCAAGCTGCCCAGTCGACATGATGGGCCCCGAGCAGCCCCCAGAACGCGGCGAAGGGAAGCAGCGCGAGCTTGATGGCTAGGAAGGTCTTCATCACAGCCTCCGACCGGCCAGATTGGCAGCAGCGGATCATCTTTCCAATGTCAAGATAATCCTAAAAGGAGGCGCGCCGTCTGTCAATTGGATCTTTACACCGTAAAAATTGGACGCAAGCGCAACCTGCGGATGAAAGCAAAGCGAGCACGTGATGCTCTAAATGACTTTTCCGCCACATCAAGGAGCCAAATTCGGCTCATTGCGCGAAAAAAGCGGGCCCAATGTGTCGTCTTCATCACAACGACAGAATGGGCTGCAAAGAAAGCCACGAAAAGCGCAGCATTGCGGTGACACATCGCCGCAAATTGGCGACAATTCGCCGTCATTTCACGGCGAAAGCGCAAAGGAAAGTCGTTCGTGTTTGCATCTCGCGTACCAGTCCTGCTCGTCCTTACTGCGTGCAGCTTGGCAGCTCTGCGGTGTGAACCTGCACACGCGCAGTGGTGGAGCCGGGCCCCAGCCGATTTTGAAGAGTGCGCGGATCTCGCCGAACAGTCCCCGTCCAAGGAAGAGAAGACGGCAGCGCTCGCCCAATGCAATGCCAAGTTCGCGGGCCGTCGCAAGCCGGGCGGCGGCTACACTTATTACGACTTCATGCAGAACCGCATCTTCGATATTGCAGGTCCCAATCCAACGCCAGAAGAGCAGAAATATATCGACCAGCAATATTCGCTCTATCTGGAGAAACGCGGTCGCGACAACGTCGCGACCGCCTTCATGACGCGGCCGCAGCCGCAGAACCTGCAGCAGGCCTCGCTACGCGATGTTCCGGTGCGGGCTGCGATCGAACCCGAGCGCGTGCCGCTTCCGATCCAGCGACCGAGTAGGCCGCCGAGCGCCGACGCCCGCGCGCGGGTCAAGGTCGTGCCCTGCGTCAAGGAGCCTGGAAAGGATTCACTCTCCTGCAGCTTTCAAATGCTGTCGGAGAAGCTGAGCGACCTGAAGCGGTTCCTCACGGGCCAAACCCCGCCCCCCGCCCCTGCATCCAAGGCGAAGAAGGGCTGAGCCGAACTGCCGCGCAGCTTTCGGCCGGCCGCTTTCAGTGCGCGGCGCGATCGTGATGATGATGGCGATGCCGGCGCATGTGGTCGCGGTGCGGATATGGCACCGAGGTCATTTCCGCCGGCGCTCCTGCGCGCTGCGCCGCTCTCTGCTCCTGCAGCCGCGCGTCATAGCCAGGTGACGGCACCACCGTCGGCGGGGCCGCATCGGCGGACGTCGAGCCAAGGGCTGCGATCAGGCCGGCGGCAACGCAGGCAAAAGTCGTGACGAGGCGCATTCTCATCTCCTCCCGCACGCCATCAGGCGCTTCTCCTCGAATTGAGATTCGCATCGGGTCATTTCAAGAGCTGCCGGCGCCATTGCGATCGACAAAGATGCGCAAATCTCACGCGCGCACCACGCGCGCCGTAGTGAGCGGCTTGTAACCTTAGCCACCGATCACTACCCTGATCACCGGGGCACGTAGGGAGGCATGGTATGGGCTTACTCGACATCCTCAACGGCATGCAGAACGGACCGAACGGGCCGTCACATCCGAGCACGCAGAAGAATGGCGGCATGTCGCCGCTGACCATGGCGATCCTTGCGCTGCTGGCCTGGAAAGCGGTGAAGCATTTTTCACCGGGCACGCAGCCGAACGCTACGCCAGCCCCCGTCCCGCCGCAGCCGGCGCCGCAAGGCAGCCCCGCGGGCGGAGGTCTCGGCAACATTCTGGCCGGCGGGCTCGGCGGCCTGCTCGCAGGCGGCGCGGCCGGGAGCATCCTGTCCGGCGGACTCGGCGATCTCCTGAAGCAGCTCCAGCAGAGCGGCCAAGGCCAAGCGGCCAATAGCTGGGTCGGCAGGGGACAGAATCAGCCGATATCGCCGAACGATCTCGCCAATGCGCTGGGGGCCGATCAACTCGACCAACTCAGCGCCCAGAGCGGCTTGCCGCGTGATGAACTGCTGAACGGGCTTAGCCAGTATCTGCCCCAGGTGGTCGATCATTTGACGCCGGATGGGCGGTTGCCAAGCGAGCAGGAGCTGTCGGGACGGATTTAACGGGCCGATCGAAGCGGCTCCAGAGAGGACGTTGGCCCATGCTGCACATCATCATCGTCGGATTCGTCGCCGGCATCATTGCGCGGCTTCTCTCGCCTGGCCCGAACAATCCATCCGGCTTCATCGTCACCACCGTGCTCGGCATTCTCGGCGCCTTCCTCGCCACCGCCGTCGGACAAGCGATCGGGCATTACGGTCCTGAGCAAGGCGCCGGCTTCATCACGGCCGCGATCGGCGCCGTGGTCGTTCTGTTCATCTGGAACAGGCTGGTCGCAAGCGGCACGATCCGGGACTTCAATCGCTAGTTACCGCTGTCGTCACTACGAGCCAACGGGTCCGCGCGGACGCGCAGCCCGATGACGAGCTCCACGAAGCAATCCAGTCTCAAGAAGCAAGTCTGGATTGCTTCGGAGCTGACGCTCCTAGCGATCATGGAGGGAAGCAATCAGGCGATGAGATGCATGCCGGCATCCATGCGCACGACCTCGCCGGTCATGTGGGCCGATGCGGGGCTGGCCAGGAATGCGACCAGCTGGGCGATGTCCTCCGCCGTCGATGCCGCCTTGAGCGGGACACGCGCCACCACGGCATCGCGCACCTGCTTCGCCCCGTCTTCGCCGCGGCCCTTGGTGAACCAGGGCGTATCGATATAACCGGGGCAAACCGTATTGACGCGAATGAACGGCGCGAGCGCACGGGCCAGCGACAAGGTCATGGTGTTGAGCGCGCCTTTGCTTGCCGCATAGGCGATCGACGAACCGGTACCGCTGATGCCGGCAACCGATGAGACGTTGACCACCGCGGATGCGCGCCCCGATCCTTTCGCAGCAGCTTCCAACAACGGCCGCGCGGCACGAACCATTTGATAGGGTCCGATGGTGTTGACCGCATAGATGCGTTGGAAATCTTCGGCCGACAGACCATCGAGCTGGTCATGCGCCACGTGCTTGGTCGTCCCGGCATTGTTGACCAGCGCGTCGAGCTTACCCCATGGCGCAGCCGCCGCGACGATCTTCTTGCAGTCATCGTCTCGCGAAACGTCGCCCTGGACCACCACCACCTCGACGCCTTCCTTACGGCAGAGATCGGCGGTTGCTTCCGCCTCGCTCTTGCTGTTGGAATAGTTCACGACAATCCGTGCGCCCGCCTTCGCCAGAAGCAGCGCGGTCGCCGCTCCCAATCCCGATGCCGAGCCCGTGACGACCGCGCACAGACCATCTTTCGCCATGACGAATTCTTCCTTTTGTTTGAGTGGTCCTTCTTAGCCAAGTTCGCGGGGGCTGCAAACTCCACCAATCTCCGCCGGATGGAATGCCACCATGCTGTGACCGAGGAGCGCCCTGCGGCCGCGATGCTTGCCACGGCGCGGCGTTTTCCTCATCATGCCCAGCAAATAAACGGCGGCGCAACACGTGCCGCAAAAGCCGAGGAACGCTGTGGCGGAGAGCGACAACATCGTCGTCGGGACGGCCGAGAGGATTTTCGCCGATCTCGCCGATGCGCAGACCATCAATCACGACAAGGACGGCCGCTGGCAGGCGCCGCTCTGGCAGGCCCTGAGTGAGGCTGGCCTTCCGCTTGCGTGGGTGCCTGAGGATCTCGGCGGTGCCGGCGTCGACCTCGCCGATGGTTTTGGCGTGTTGGCCGCCGCCGGGCGCTTTGCGATTCCGCTGCCGCTCGCGGAAACCATGCTTGCCGGCTGGCTGCTTGCCGAGGCCAAAATTGCCTCGCCGGAAGGCGAGATGACGGTGGCGCCGGCGCGCCCTCAGGACACCGTCGTGCTGGATTGCGATGGCCGCCTGACAGGCCGCTGCCGCGGCGTGCCATCTGCGAAAGCCGCCAAGCATGTTGCCGTGCTCGCGGCTGGTCAGGATGGCCCCTCGATCGCGCTGGTCGAGACGGCGAAGCTGCGGATTCAGGGCGGACTGAACCTCGCCTTCGACGGCAGCGACACTGTGGTCTTCGACAATGTCGAGCCTCTCACGCTCGTGCCTGCTCCGGACGGATTCGATCAGACATCGCTGATGCTGATGGGGAGCGTGGTGCGAAGCCTTCAGATCGCGGGCGCGTTGGAGCAGCTGCTCGAGATCAGCGTCAAGTACGCCGGCGAGCGGGTCGCATTCGAGAAGCCGATCGCGAAATTCCAGGCGGTGCAGCACAATCTGGCGAAGCTCGCCGGCGAGTCCGCGGCGGCGCTGGCGGCGGCAACCTCGGCGGCCGATGCGCTGGCCCATGCCACGGGCTTTGACGATGCGGTTTTTCTCGAAGCGGCCGCGGCGAAAATCCGCTGTGGCGAAGCCGCGGAAAAGGGCGCAGCGATCGCGCATCAGGTCCACGGCGCCATCGGCTTCACCACCGAACACATCCTGCATCGCTTCTCGTTGCGCGCACTGGCCTGGCGCGACGATTTCGGATCGGAGAGCTATTGGGCGGTCGAGCTCGGCAAGCGCATCGCGGCGCGCGGCGCCGACGAACTGTGGCCGCTGGTCGCCTCACGCTGACCGTTCGAAACGAAAGAGGACCGTTCAATGACCGCACTTCGTTTCGATCCGATCCGTCTGCCGAGCGAATGCGAGGAGCTGCGCAAAGAGGTGCGCGCGTTTCTCGCCGAGGAAATTGCCACTGGGACCTTCAATCCGTTCCAGCCGCTGCGTGAGGATGCCGATGCACGCGAGTTCTCGCGGCGGGTTGGCGCCCGCGGCTGGATCGGCATGACCTGGCCGAAAAAATATGGCGGCCACGAACGCTCTTTCCTGGAGCGTTACGTCGTGACCGAGGAGATGCGCGTCGCCAACGCTCCGGTGCGCCGCTTCTTCGTTGCCGATCGCCAGAGCGGCCCGATCCTGCTTCGCTACGCGCCCGAGCACGTCAAATTGGATATCCTGCCGCGCATCTGCCGCGGCGAATTGTGTTTTGCGATCGGCATGAGCGAGCCGAATTCAGGCTCCGACCTGTTCGCGGCCAAGACGCGCGCGACCAAGACCGACGGTGGATGGCTCATTAACGGCGCGAAGATCTGGACCACCTCGGCGCACATGGCCGACTATATGATCGCGATCTTCCGGACCTCAGCTCCGACCAAGGAGAACCGGCGTCACGGCCTGACCCAGTTTTTGGTCGACATGAAGACGCCGGGCATCCAGGTGAACCCGATCGGCCAGATCACGGGCCAGAAGGAGTTCAACGAGGTCGTCTTCACCGATGCCTTCGTGCCCGACGATTACCAGCTCGGCGAGATCGACGGCGCGTGGAAGCAGGCGACATCCGAGCTCGCTTATGAGCGATCCGGCCCCGAGCGGTTCCTGGAGACGTACTACGTGCTCACCGAGTTGGTGCGTGCTGTCGGCAGCGATCCCGATACGCGCAGCGCCGAGGGCATCGGCCGGCTGGTCGCGCAACTGCACACGATGCGGCGGATGTCGGTGTCGGTCGCCGGCATGCTGCAGGCCGGCAAGGAGCCGGTGGTCGAAGCCTCGATCGTCAAGGACATCGGCACGGTATGGGAGCAACAATTGCCGCACCGGGTGCGCGAGCTAGCAGCCTTCGTCGATGACGACGCCGGCAATCGCGAGACGCTGGAGAGCCAGCTCTCCTTTGCGATTCGTACCGCGCCCAAGCTGACGATCCAGGGAGGCACCACGGAAGTGCTGCGCGGCATCATCGCGCGCGGACTGGGCCTGCGGTGACGCCGGGCGAGGGTCGCGCTGCGATCTGGTAGTTGCAGGCGATAGGCGAGCGGCTGGCTCGGCGCGCCCTCTCCCACAAGGGGAGAGGGGTGCATCGACCGTGTGGAATTGGTTCAGATTGATTGGAGACACGACATGACCACCTTCACTGACATCGGCGTCGAGATTCATGGCCATGTCGGCCTGATCGAAATCCGGCGACCGCCGCTCAACTTCTTCGACATTTCGCTGATCAACCAGATCGCGGATGCCCTCGACGAATTCGATCGCAACATCGAGATCCGCGCCTCGGTGCTCGCTGCACAAGGCAAGGCGTTCTGCGCCGGCGCCAACTTCAACGATCCGGCACGGCAGGCCCAGGAGGCCGGCGACAGCAAGGGCGACCCGGCCGACAGCTTGGGACAGATCAATCACCTCTATATGCAGGCGGTGCGGATCTTCCGCTGCAAGAAGCCGATCGTGGCTGCCGTGCATGGCGCGGCGATCGGCGGCGGCCTCGGTCTTGCGGTGTCCGCCGATTTCCGCGTCACTTGCCCCGAAGCGCGGTTCTCGGCCAACTTCACCAAGCTCGGTTTTCATCCCGGTTTCGGGCTGACGGTCACGCTGCCCGAGCTGATCGGCAAGAACAATGCGGAATTGATGTTCTACACCAGCCGCCGCGTCACCGGCGAGCAGGCATATCAATGGGGCCTTGCCAATGAATGCGTGCCGCAGGGCGAGGTGCGGCCGGCGGCGATGAAACTCGCAGCGGAGATCGCCGAATGCGCGCCGCTCGGCCTGCTCTCGACCCGCGCCACCTTGCGCGCCGGCCTCGCCGACCGGGTGATGGCAGCAACCACCCACGAGCTCGCCCAGCAGACGCGGCTGCGCGCCACCGAAGACTTCAAGGAAGGGGTCAAGGCGACCGAAGAACGGCGCGCCGCAAACTTCAAGGGACGGTGATCCTGCGGCCGCAGGCGAGACGCTCGCGCGCGCCGCTCACGCCGCGGCGTGTTTGCGACCCGGCACCGCTGCCAGCAGCTCGCGCGTATAGGGATGCTCCGGATTCGCGAACAGCGCGGCAGTCGGCTTCAATTCGACGATCGCGCCCTTCTGCATCACCGCGATACGGTCGCAGATCTGGGCAGCGACGCGCAAATCGTGCGTGATGAACAGCATCGAGAGTCCAAGCCGTACCTTCAGATCCTCGAGCAGCTTCAAGACTTGAGCCTGCACCGAGACGTCGAGCGCGGACACCGCTTCGTCGGCGACGATGATCTCCGGCTCGAGCGCGAGCGCGCGGGCAATGCCGATGCGCTGACGCTGACCGCCGGAGAATTCGTGCGGATAGCGCTCGATCGCGCCGGCGTCGAGCCCGACCATGCCGAGCAGCTCCTGTGCCCGCCGCAGCGCTGACACCAGCGGCGTACCGCGTGCGACCATGCCGTCGGCGATGATGCGGCCGACCGTGCGGCGCGGATTGAGCGAAGCGAACGGATCCTGAAAGATCATCTGGATGCGATGGCGCTGTTCGCGCAACGCGCCGCCTTCGAGCGCCGTGAGGTCGGTATCGCCGATCCGCACCGTGCCCCGATCCGCGTCAATGAGGCGCATCACCAGCCGTGCCACCGACGACTTGCCGGAACCGGACTCGCCGACGAGCCCGAGCGTCTCGCCCTTGTGGATCGTGAAGTTGACCTCATTGGCTGCGCGGGTCTGCCGTTTCGGGCTGAACCAGCCGGTCGGCGTCACATAGGTCTTGTCCAGCCCGATGACGTCGACCGCCTTGGGCGCAGCTTCCAGTGAGGCGCGCGGCGGCGGGTCGAACGAGGGCACGGCGGCGAGAAGCGCGCGGGTGTAGTCGGCCTGCGGATCGGCGAAAACGTCGCCTGCCGTGCCCTCCTCCACCACCTTGCCATGACGCAGCACCACGACCTGATCGGCAATGTCGGCGACGACGCCGAAATCATGGGTGATGAACATCACCGCCATGTTGTGGCTCCGCTGCAGGTTGCGGATCAGCTTCAGGACCTGCGCCTGCGTCGTGACATCGAGCGCGGTGGTCGGCTCGTCGGCGATCAGCACGGCGGGCTCGAGCGCAAGCGCCATCGCGATCATCGCGCGCTGACGCTGGCCGCCGGAGAGCTGATGCGGATAGGCGCGGATGATGCTTTCCGGATCGGGCAGGCCGACCTCGCGGACCAGCGCCAGCGCTTTCGCGCGGCGCTCCTTCGGCTTCAGCAGACCATGCGCTTCGAACACCTCCGTGAGCTGGTCGCCGATCCGCATCAACGGGTTGAGCGCGGTCATCGGCTCCTGAAACACCATGGCGATGCGGCGGCCGCGCAGATCGCGCCAGCCGTCGTCATCCACCTGCAGAAGATCGCGGCCTTCGAACAGGATCTCGCCGCTATCGACCTGCACGGTGTCCGGCAAGAGGCCCATCAGCGCATGGGCGCACATCGATTTGCCCGAGCCGGATTCGCCGACCACGCAGACGATCTTGCCGGCTTCGAGGTTGAACGAGACGCCGTCGACAGCGTGTGCACGCTCGGCGCCCTTCGGCAGGGCGATGCGCAGATTTTTGATCGAAACAACGGGATCGGTCATCGGATCACTGTCTCGTCGCTGTAGGCCACATCTGCGAGCCGCGGACGCGGTTCACCTCTCCCCTGTGGGGGGAGGTCGCGGGCGACAGCCCGCAGGTGAGGGGGCGCGGCTCCATCGAGGGACCGTGATCCCTCACCCCCAACCCTCTCTCCAAGGGAGAGGGAGCCGACCATCATTGTTGCAGCAGCCGGGCTCACAGACGCCATCGCTCACCTCCCCTCGCGCGACAGGCGCGGGTTGAGCGCATCGTTCAAACCTTCGCCGATCAGATTGAGGCCGAGCACGGACAGCAGGATCGCAAGGCCCGGAAACACCGTGATCCACCAGGCCTGACGGATCACGGTGCGGCCTGCGCCGACCATGTAGCCCCAGGAGATCAGGTTGGGATCACCGAGGCCGAGAAAGGAGAGCGAGGATTCCAGCAGGATCGCGGTCGCAACCATCAGCGAGGCCAGCACGATCACCGGCGACAGCGCATTCGGCAGGATCTCGCGCCAGATGATCCAGCTGCTGCTTTGCCCGGTGACGACGGCGGCCTGGACGTATTCGCGGGTGCGCAGAGACAGCACCTCACCGCGGACGAGGCGAGCGACCGGCGGCCAGCTGACGATGCCGATCGAGATCACGATGGAATAGATCGAAGGCTGCAGGATCGCGACCAGCACGATGGCGAGCGCGAAGCTCGGGACGGTCTGGAAAAATTCGGTGAAGCGCATCAGCGCGTCGTCAATCCGCCCGCCGAAATAGCCGGCCACAGCCCCGAGCGGAACGCCCACCACGAGCGCGACCAGCGTCGAGACCAGCCCGACAAGGAGCGAGACGCGCGCACCGAAGATGAGGCCGGCAAGCACGTCGCGCCCGAGCGCGTCGGTGCCAAGCGGCACGGCCGGCGCCGTGAACGGCGGCAGGAACGGCCGCTGCACCATGCGCCAAGGCGAGTTCGGGACATAGATAGGACCAACCACTGCGACAAAGATCGCTAGCGCCAGGATGACGAGGCCGATCACTCCGCTTGGGCTCCGCAGCATGGTTTTCCAGAACTGGGTCATGCTGCGAACTCGATGCGCGGATCGACCAGGCGGTAGACGAGGTCGGTGACGAGATTGAAGATCAGGACCATGGCCGAGCAGACCACGAACACGCCGAGTAGCAGATTGTAGTCACGCTGGATCAGGGCGTCGTACATCAGCCGGCCGATGCCGGGCCAGGCGAACACCGTCTCCGTCAGCACCGCGCCGCCGACCAATGTGCCGGCGTGCACGCCGGCCAGCGTCACGACCGGCAGAAGCGCGTTGCGCAGCACGTGACGGCGCTGGATCACGCTGTCGCGCAGCCCCTTGGCGCGCGCGGTCTTGACGAAATCGAGCCGCCTGACCTCGAGCATCGAGGCGCGGGTCATGCGGGTATAGGTCGCCATGAAGAACAGGCCGAGCGTCGCCGCTGGCATGACGAGATGAGCGCCGACGTCGAACGCGTGGCGGAGGCCGGTGTAGTTGGCGCCGACGGTTTCGTAGCCGAAGCTCGGCAGCCAATCGACCCAGACCGAGAACACAAGGATCGCAATCAACGCGATCCAGAACAGGGGCGTGGCATAGAAGATCAGCGCGAGCACGGTGATCGCGGTGTCCATGAAAGTGCCGGCAAAGCCCGCGGCGAGCACGCCGAACAGAATGCCGAAGGCGAGCGAGATCAGAAAGGCGGTGAGCGTCAACAGCAAAGTCGCCGGCAACCGCTCCAGAATCAGCTGCGCCACCGGTGCCTGCTGGCGGAACGAAAAGCCCAGGTCGAAGCTGGCGATGCCCTTGACATAGATCAGAAGTTGTTCAGGCAGCGGCCGGTCGAGCCCGAATTTCTGCCGCAGCTGGTCGACGAACACCTTGTCAGAGGCGCCGGCTTCGCCCGCCATGACGACGGCGGGATCGCCGGGCGCAAGGCGGATCAGGAAGAAGTTCAACACGACGATCGCGAGCAGGACGATAACGCCCTTCACGAATCTTTGGACGATGAAGGAGAGCATATGAAGCCCGTGATGATCAGCTCGAAATACGGATGGCGCGGCATCGCGCGAAGCTCGGACCTCGCACGCCGCATAGCCGCCTTACTTGTCGAGCCAGGCGTCGCGGAAACCATCGTTGACACCGATGCCGGTGGTGATGAGGTTCTTCACCTTGCACTTGGTGATGGTCGGGAACTGCAGCTCGAGCAGCCAGGCGACCGGCACGTCCTCGACCAGGATCTTCTGCACCTTGTCGTAGATCTCCTTGCGCTTGGAGTCCGGTGTCGCCACTGCACCGTCAGCGAACAGCTGGTCGACCTCGGGATTGGAATAGCCCTCGACGTTGTTGAACAGCTGACCCTTGGCAATCGCGCTGGTCAGATAGTTGCGGGAGACGCCGAGCGCGGGATCGCCATACTGGTAGAGATAGGTGAAGGCGATATCGTAGTCCCAGTCCATGATCTTCTGATTACCGCCGGGAACGTCGGTCGCGACGGTCTCGATGTTCATGCCGACGTCCTGCAGGTTCTGCTTAACGGCCTCGCCCCAGCGCTGCCAGGTTTCGCCATAAGCGAGCGGCAACATGCGGAGCTTCTCGCCCTTGTAGCCGGCCTCCTTCAGGAGCGCCTTGGCCTTGGCCGGGTCGTAATCATATTTCGGCACATCGCCCGTATAGAACTTGATGGTCGAGGCGGATGGGCCGGTCGCGACGTTGCCGAGCCCGTTCCAGATCACGTCCTTGGCGAAGTTGCGGTCGATCGCATACATGATCGCCTGCCTCACCTTCTTGTTGGCGAGGATCGGGTTGCGCTGGTTCAGCCACAGCCAGGAGAGCGGGCTGAAGAATTCCCAGCCGGCGCCGGTCATGCAGGCGCCCGGCAGCTTGGACACCCGCTGCACATCGAAATTCTCGATCGAGCCACCCGGCAACACATCGACCTTGCCGGTTTCGAACGCCACCGCGCGCGCCGCGGCATCCGGAATGATCTGCCAGTAGATCTCGTCGAGATAGGGCTTGCCCTTCTCATGGTAGTTCGGATTCTTGACGAAGTGAATGAACGAGCCCTTCCGCCATTCCTTGAACATGAAGGGGCCGGTCCCGACAGGGGCATTGTTGTATGGGTTGGTGTTCCAGTCGGTGCCTTCGTAGAGATGCTTCGGCACCATCGGCATCGAGCCGACCTCGAAAATGCCGAGGAACGGACCGAACGGCTGCTTCAGCGTAAAGACGACGGTGAGATCGTCGGGCGCCTCGACCTTCTCGACGACAGAGAGATTGTTGCGGGCGCGCGCGTGGGTCTTCTTCAGCATCTCGATCGAGAACAGCACGTCCGCCGAGGTGAAAGGTTTGCCGTCATGCCAGGTCACGCCCGGCTTGAGCTTGAACGTGTAGATCTTGGCGTCCGGGCTGATCGTCCAGCTTTCCGCAAGCTCCGGCAACGGCTCGAGCTTGGGGCTGTAGCGGAGCAGGCCTTCGAAGATATTGCCCGAGACCATCTGGGTCGGTCCATTCTGGACCATCGCCAACATCAGGCCCGGCGGCTCGGGCTGGATCACGGCGTTGATCACTCCACCGAGCTTGGGCTCCTCGGCCCGAGCCTGAATTGGCAAAGCCGCCGCGGACAATCCGCAGCCCAGAACAACAGCTAATAATACCCGCTTCAACATCATGCGACCTTCCAAACGTTCCAATCGGCCGCTATGCATTCCGCGCGCCAAGCGCACGAATGTAGCCGCCTCCCGATGTGCAATTGTTCGCAAGGCGCGCCGGCCGTTGGAGCGCCAGCTGGCTTTGCGTGTTGATCGAGCTTGGAATCGCGAAGCCGACGCGTTGGAAGCACGGCGCGGCCAGGGTCGGAATGCAGTCCAGAAGCACCCTGGCTCCGGTCAAGCTCGTGCAAGAAGGCTCACACGGCTCGAATGAGCGCGGCAAGATGAAAGTCGCGACAACGATCGCCCAAAAAATAAACAGCGCAAATAGGATTCGTGAACACCCTCAGCGGGCACTGCGGATGGAGCTGTCACCTCGACGAGATCACTGATCGGCGCTCCCGCGCGATCGTGCCCGCCACCATCTGCATCACCACGCCCGTCATCCAGCCGGCCATGATCAGCCACGTCCAGCCGATATGAGGGGTCTCGCGCAGGATGATAATGGCAACCGCGAAGAACGCGGTGAGTGTCGCGAGGAAAGTACCGACTGCACTGAGAAACTCCGGCGCGTCGATCTTTCTCGCCGCCGGCGTGCCTTCCTCATGCGGATGGAATGGCCGGGGCGGCGTATCGATACCGAGATAAAACCCGAAGCCCCCGCACAGCATCATCAGAAGCAGGAAGCCTTGCGTCGTCAGCCATGGAACGCTGGAGCCGACATGGGCGCCCACGAACAAGCCGCAGGCCGCGCCGGCCAGGGCAAGGCCCGAGCGTTCCAGGATATGGGCAATTTTCCGGACACGAATCCGCATGAGCTAGTCCCCCGCCCGATACGGACCGGCGCCGAGAGGCGCCGGTCCCGCTTCGAAAATTCGCTGAGCCTAGGCAGCCTGGTTCAGGCCGGCATTGAGATGGCGCAAACGCGGCAGCACCTCGTGCTTCAAGAGCTCGAGCGAGTGCCGCCAGGCTTCCGGTTTATGCTTGTAGTCGAAGCCGAACACGAGCAGCGTTCCGAAGCCGCCGACCTCGCGCCAGATCTGTTCGATCTTCTCGGTGACGGTCGCCGGCGAGCCGATGATCCAGTTGCGCCGCGCGCAATAGTCCACAGTAACATCGGTATCGGGTACGTCAGGCGCGTGCTTCAAATAGTCCTTGAAGCCGAAATGGCCGAGCAACGGCAGGAAGTACTCGCTCATCATCCGGCCCATCATGTCGCCGGTCGAAAGCCGCCAAGCCTCCTCGTCGGTATCCGCCACGAACACCTCGCGCACCAGCCGCCAGTCGCTCCGCTGGGGTTTGCGGCCGGTCTTTGCCGCGCCCGCCTCGACCGAATCCCAATGCGACGAGACATAGGCCGGGTTGAGATTGAGGCTCATCGGAATGAAGCCGCGCTCGCCGGCGAGCTTCAAGGTGTCGGAGTTCTTCGACAGGCCGGCAACGCCGATCGGCGGGTGCGGCGCCTGTACCGGCTTGATGTGGGGTTTGAGGAAGTCGAACATCACCTCGGGCTTGGTCACCGTCCAGTATTTGCCCTTGTGCGTGAACGGTGCCGGCTCGGTCCAGAGCCTCAAGATGATTTCCAGTGCCTCGCGGGTCATCTCGCGGTTCTGCCCGCTCATGCCGTCGACATTGAACATCGCCCAGTCGCTCGGCAGGCCCGATGCAGCGACGCCGAAATTGAGTCGGCCGTCGGAAAGATGGTCGAGCATCGCAACCCGATTGGCGAGCTCGGCAGGGTGATGATAGGGCAGCAGGAAGCCACCGGGACCCAGCCGGATGTTCTTGGTCTCGCGAAAGGCCTGCGCCAAAATCAGATCGGGTGCGGGATGCGGTTCCCAGGGTGCCGTGTGATGCTCGCCGATCCAGGCTTCCTGATAGCCGAGCTCGTCGAGCCAGCGCAGCACCTGCAGGTCCCACTCCTGGCCCTCCTTCAATCCGCACTCCGGCGGATGCGAAGGCATTGTGAAATATCCGATTTCCATAGCGCTTTCCTCTCGCGTTTTGTTGCGGCGCATCTTCGCGGATGCGCTCATCGTCACGCGAGACGAAACACGACCAAGCGAGCCGGCATCGCCGCACGTGGTCTGCGAAGTCTAGCACGTCGCAGCACGCCGACAACCGTCGGCTGTGCCGCAGGCGAGCAAGCAGCAGCGGAGCTCGCGGCTATTTAAGGCCCGTGGTCGGCGACGGGAAGCCACTGGGAGATTTTGACGATTGGAGTCGCTGCACGAGATCCCGCGGCAAGGAAATCGTGGCTCCTCCCGGCGAAACGGGGCCTGCCGGCAGCTCACGATTCGGGGCAGCTGCTGCATCCACCGCAATGGCCCGAACTCTATTAGCCGGCGCAGCCGCGGCAGTTGCGTTGGCAGACACGACCCGGGTCGCGACATGCTCTCTGAGCAGCTCGCCACTATCAGGAAACCACATCGAGCTCGGCTCCGCCGTGTTGGCGCGTTCGGCAAAGGCGAGGCTCAATCCCAACTTCTGCAGCCGTTCCTTCTCGATCGTGACGGTCCGACTGCGCTCGGCAGCGGTGATTCCGCGATAGGACGGCTGGTGGAAGCCCAGCCGCGCATCCGACAGGATGACGCGGTCCTTACCACCCAAGAAGACAATGGTGCAGGCTGACAAACATTGCTTCTCGACCAGGGTGGACAATCCGCGCGCCTTGATGAGGTCGGACATTGTCTGCGCCTCGCGGATACGGCCACCGATGGAGTCGAGCCGCACCGTCTTGACATCCGGCATCGCGTTCAAGAAACCTTCCAGCTCCTTGGCCACGCCGAACTTGATGCCACCGGTGAATTCCAGCATCTCGCCGGAGCCGAGGACCCTGAACTGATGCGGGCCGAGCGAGTTATCGCCACCCACGATTTCGGCGATACCTGCGATCTGCGGCAAGCCTTGCGTAAAGAACTGCCAAAGCGCGCTCGCAACGCCGAGCGTCACCATGATCTTCGCGATGCCGCCCCATGGGCCATTGCCGACGCTGCGATAGCGCGTTCCCGACCGCCAGATGCCGACGGTCTGCCAAAGCGTGAGCAACAAGATGCAGAGCCATATTGCGCAGATCAGGATGAGCGCCGGCAGCGGTTGTGCATCGAGCCGCTCCTGAACGACCAGCGCAGTGGCGACCGCGATCGCCAGGGTCGCAATCACCCCAAGCAGCATCCCGTTGACCCAGTACGACACGGGCAAGGACAGCTCACCGTGCCAGTGACGGGCGAGATAACTCCGCTGCACGTGCGCCAGCGCGGCCGGGAGCGGAGGTGGTAACGCGGCAAGATGCGGCTCATCGCCCGCGGCCGCCCTAACCGCAGCTCCGGCCCGCTCGGCATCGGCGGCCTCCGCCGCAGGCTGCGCCGACCCGGCACTCGCCGGCGTCCGATCAAGGCAATAGACCGCAGTGGCCGCAAAGCGGTCGTACCAGGTATCCGTTCGGACGTAGACTTGGCGCCACGCGGCAAGGCCGACAATCAGCAGCGGACAATACGATGCGAGCGTCAGGCCGAGGAGCAGAGATGCAGGCAGCGCGACGATGTCCAGGAATGATAGCGCGATCGGCCAGATCAGCGCTGGACTCGCGATCAGGAGCAGCAGGCCGTAACGCCGCCTGACCGCGGCATTCCTCGCCGCGCTGCCATCGGCGCTCGCGAGACGGATACGACAGATCCTTCGGCCGGGCGTGCCGCCGCGAATGTCGAACATGGCGCGCAAGGCCAGCAACAGCGGCAACAGGAAAATCCCGAGCGACAGTCCCTTGATCGGAGTGCCGCCCGCATCGAGCATGCTGTCGATGTGGATGTCCTTGGTGAACGGACCCGTCTGCGTGACCTGCGCGAGCCGCAGCATGCGAGCGGACGGCAGACCGAGCACGCTATGTGTGCAGTCGACGATCGTGTTGGGCTTGAGATCGGCAGGCACGACGACCCCCGACGGGATGACCTCAAGCTTTCTGCAGCTGATGGCATAAACGCCGTCAGCGAATTGAACGCGGCCATTGGTCAGCGGAAACAGGACCAGGGCGCAGACCTGCAGAACGATTGCAATGGCCATGATGTCGATCAGCAGCGCACCCAGCCGGCGCCAGATGCCGGCGCGCTTAAACTTGCTGCTGAGACCCTGCCCCGTCACGAAACCGCTCGGCGAACATCGCTGGCAATGCCCACCGCACGCGGTAGACCATACGCATGCTGCCTGGAATTGATTGCGGTGGCAAGCGTTCACAGCCTGATCGTGCGCGGACGGTTAAAGCTTCACCCCCGCATGTGTCACGCCACGGCGGCTCTGGAAGCATGCGTTCAGCGCGCCCCAAAGGTCGTCCTGCCGAACAGCTCCTTGTGCGTGGACGGCTGGGAGCGCCAATATTGCGGCGGCGCGGAGACCTGACCGCCGAGTTCGGCGGCGGCATGCCAGCCCCAGCGCGGGTCGTAGAGCATGCCACGCGCGAGCGCGACCATGTGGGCCTTGCCGGAAGCAACAATCTCCTCGGCCTGTTGCGGTTGCGTGATCAGGCCGACTGCAATGGTCGGAAGCTCCGTCGCCTGCTTCACCGCCTGCGCGAACGGCACCTGATAGCCTGGACCGAGCGCAATCTTCTGCAGCGGCGATACGCCCCCTGAGGAGACATCGATCCAATCGACACCGCGGCGCTTCAGCTCCTGCGCAAACACGATGGTCTGCGCCAGGTCCCACCCGCCCTCGACCCAGTCGGTCGCGGAGACGCGCATGCCGACCGGCTTGTGCGCCGGAACGACCGCACGCACCGCCTCGAACACCTCGAGCGGAAAGCGCATGCGGTTGTCGAGGCTGCCGCCATATTGATCGGTGCGTTGGTTCGACAACGGCGACAAGAACTGATGCAGGAGATAGCCGTGCGCGCCATGCAGCTCGAGTGCATCGATGCCGAGCCGGTCGGCACGTCGTGCCGCATCGACGAAGGCAGCGCTGACGCGTGCGAGGCCTGCCGAATCGAGCGCCAGCGGCGCGGCTTCGCCTTCCTTGTGCGGAATCGCCGACGGTGCGACCGTCTGCCAGCCACCTTGCGAGAACGGGATCTGCTGGCCGCCTTCCCACGGCCGATAACTCGATCCTTTGCGGCCGGCATGGGCAAGCTGCATCGCCACTGCGGTCTTGGAATGTTTGCGGACCGAAGCGAGGATCGGCTTTAGTGCGGACTCGGTGTCGTCATCCCACAGGCCGAGGCAGCCGGGCGTGATCCGCCCGATCGGCTCGACATGCGTCGCCTCGATGCAGAACATCGAGGCCCCCGAGAGCGCCAGCATGTTGATGTGAGTGAAATGCCAATCGTTGGCCGCACCATCGTCGGCGGAATATTGGCACATCGGCGAGACCATGATGCGGTTGGCAAGTTCGAGGCCGCGCAGCTTGATCGGGGAAAACAGAGCGCTCATGCGGGAGGGTTCCGGGCTTGGGAAAGACCATCGTAAGCTAATAGCCGCGATCGCGAACACCAGCCCTCCCCTTGCCGAGGCGAACGCGGTGCCTCCATGCCACGGCTCGAACCCGGCGGCAGGCGCTCATTCCACCAGCGTGAACTGCAATAGCAGCGTGCGCTGAATCATCGAAAAATTATCGTCGGATATCAGGGTCAGCACCGTGTCGCCCTCGGGCGTGACGTGAGCGTCGATGCCTTCCATGTTGTCGATCTCCTGGCCCAGATCGGCGGCGAAGATCGTGGGGCCGTCCATCAGCACACCGGGCGCGATGTCCGCGAGCCGAAGTCGGCGGATCCGGATGCCGACGCCGGAGACCAGCGAGAACTTGCGCTCCAGCACCAACAGATCGCCTGAACGCAACAACACGGCGTCGCTGATGTCGAAATCCTCGGTGCGCCGGACACTGAATTGCCCAGGGGTCGGGCCACCGATCAGGAACGAGATCAGATTGCCGTCCGCATCCAAGCCGCGCTCCGAGAGGGCGATCAAGGTCCCGGCGAGCGGCTGGCCTTTCGGCACGAACACGAGCGCCTCGAGTCCCTTGTTGTTTGGGAGTCGTTTCGCGGCAGGCGGCAGCGGCACGATCTCGCCGCGCGCACCGGTGAAACCCTTGGAGAAGTCGTAGCGCAGCACCTGGTTGACGCGCTCGAGCCCGACGTAAACCTGATCGCCGTCCATCGCAATGGACTCGGAATCGTACCAGCCGCGATCGAGGATCGGCCGCCCGTCGGGTCCGAGCAGCGGTGCAGCTTCGACGTCGGCCAGTCCCGCCATATCTCGGCCCGAATACATGATGCGACCGGTGAACCAATTTCCCTGGTCGCTGAGCGCGATGAAGCGCTCGCCTTTCGGATCGAGCCGAAGGCCGGACAGGCCGCCGAAGCCGGGAAACGATGAGGTCAACACCAGACCGCTGCGATATTCGAGCGAGCCGAAGCGCAGGCGGGAACGATCCCTCAAATCGAACGACGGCATCGGCCGCGCCCTGACCTCGATTGCAACCGGGCTGCTGACGGAATGCTCGCCGCGGACAGCGCGATTGGCCGCGGGCGTCGCACTGAGCTGGGCGCGGGCCCATTCGGGAGCTGCGACAGCGGCAGCGCCCATGACGGCGAGCGTCAGGAAGCGACGCCGACCGAACACCGCATCTGGCGACATGGTTGACAGGACCCCTCTCGCCCCTCCTCCGTCAAAGGAGGAGGAAGCGCCAGCGCATCGCGCCGTCTCACACGGTTACGAATGCAGCCGCCGCTTTTGATGGGTGGCAGGCTGCGGCGCAGCGTGGGTCTCGGTGAACAGCTCCGCGAGCTTCTCGGTGATCGCTCCGCCCAGTTCCTCGGCATCGACGATCGTGACCGCGCGGCGGTAATACCGCGTCACGTCGTGGCCGATACCGATCGCGATCAGTTCGACCGGAGAGCGGGTCTCGATCTCCTCGATGATGTGACGCAGGTGCCGTTCCAGGTAATTGCCGGGATTGACCGAGAGCGTGGAATCGTCGACCGGCGCACCGTCGGAGATCATCATCAGGATCTTGCGCTGCTCAGTACGGGCGAGCAGGCGCTTATGCGCCCAGTCGAGCGCCTCACCGTCGATATTCTCCTTCAGCAGGCCCTCGCGCATCATCAGGCCGAGATTCTTGCGGGCCCGCCGCCATGGCGCGTCCGCCGCCTTGTAGATGATGTGGCGAAGATCGTTCAGCCGGCCCGGGTTGGCCGGCTTGCCCGCGGCAAGCCAGGCCTCGCGCGATTGCCCACCCTTCCAGGCGCGCGTCGTGAAGCCGAGAATCTCCACCTTCACGCCGCAGCGCTCCAGCGTGCGCGCCAGGATGTCGGCGCAGGTCGCCGCCACCGTGATGGGACGGCCTCGCATCGAGCCGGAATTGTCGAGCAGCAGCGTCACCACGGTGTCGCGGAATGTCGCCTCCTTCTCGCGCATGAAGGACAGCGGCTGATAGGGATCGATGACGACGCGCGACAGCCGGGCTGGATCAAGGATGCCCTCTTCGAGATCGAACTCCCAGGCGCGGTTCTGCTGCGCCATGAGCCTGCGCTGCAGCCGGTTCGCGAGCCTGGCGACGATGCCCTGCAGGTGGGCGAGCTGCTTGTCGAGATAGGAGCGCAGCCGTTCCAATTCGTCATGGTCGCAGAGATCCTCGGCGGCGACGACCTCGTCGAACTTCGGCGCGAAGGCGTGATATTCCGGACCGCGCGGCTCGTTGGCGCCACCGCGGTTCGGCCGCGTCGCCTCGCCCGGCGTCTCGTCGTCGCCGAGTTCGCCGTCATCGAGCGTGTCGCTGGCCGAGGCTTGTGCGGCCTCCATCGCGCTTTCCGACATCTCATCCGATGTGGTCTGCGCCTGATCGGCACTCATCTCCTGCGCAGCGTCGGAATCGGGCGAGCCCTCCGCACCGGATTGCTCGTTGTCGCCGTCGCGGTTGTCGTCCTGATCCTCGTCTTCGTCGGAATCGGCATTGCGCTCGTCGCCGAGATCGAGCGCCGACAGGAGATCGTGGACCATATCGCCGAATTTCGCCTGATCCTCGGTGACACGGCTCAATTCATCGAGACGGGAGCCGATCTTGTCCTCGAGAATCGGGCGCCACAGATCGACCAGCTTGCGTGCGGCCGCCGGCGGCGCCAGGCCGGTCAGCCGCTCGCGCACGAGCATGGCGAGCGCATCCGACAGCGGCGCATCGGCGCGATCGGTGATCTCGTCATATTTGCCGCGGTGGAAATGGTCGTCGAGCATTGCGGTGAGGTTCTTCGCCACGCCCGCCATGCGGCGGGCGCCGATCGCCTCGACGCGCGCCTGCTCGACCGCCTCGAAGACGCCGCGCGCCTGCGGATTAGCCGGGATCAGCTTGCGGTGGACCTTCGGATCGTGACAGGCGAGCTTCAGTGCGATGGAATCCGCATGTCCACGCACGATCGCAGCATCGCGCTTGGTCATCTTGCGCGCGGGCTCCGGCAACCGCGCCTTGCCCGGCGCGAGGCCCGGACGTTCGGCAGCAAAGGAGACTTCGAGCTCCGGGGTTTTCGCGATCGCCCGCAGGCAGCCCGTCACGGAGCGCTTGAATGGCTCGGTCGGCGCTTCCTTGCCCTGATTGCGGAATTTGCTGTTGGATGTGCTCATCGCTGCTCAGCTCGTCGTCCCCACGAAAGCGGGGACCCATAACCACCAGCGGCTATTACCGTCAGAGAAAGCAGCCGCGTGGTTCGATTGAAAGAGTCCGCGGTATGGGTCCCGGGTCGCGCTTCGCTCGCCCGGGACGACACCTGTTTAGCTCAGCACTTGTTCAGCTCAGCGCCACGTTGACCGCGGACTCCGGCAGCTCTGCATTGAAGCAGCGCTGATAGAACTCCGCCACCAGTGGCCGCTCGAGCTCGTCGCATTTGTTGAGGAAGGTGACACGGAAGGCGAAGCCGATATCGCCGAAGATCTCGGAATTCTCCGCCCAAGTGATCACCGTGCGCGGGCTCATCACCGTGGACAGATCGCCATTGGCGAAGGCGTTGCGGGTCAGGTCGGCAAGCCGGACCATCTTGTTGACGATGTCACGACCCTGCTGGTTCCGGTAGTGCCGTGCCTTGGCCAGCACGATCTCCACCTCCTCGTCATGGGCGAGGTAGTTGAGCGTGGTAACGATCGACCAGCGGTCCATCTGGCCCTGGTTGATCTGCTGCGTGCCGTGATAGAGACCGGAGGTGTCGCCAAGGCCGATCGTGTTCGCGGTCGCGAACAGCCGGAACGCCGGGTGCGGCTTGATCACCTTGTTCTGGTCGAGCAGGGTCAGCCGACCCGAGACCTCGAGCACGCGCTGGATCACGAACATCACGTCCGGACGGCCGGCGTCATACTCGTCGAACACCAGAGCCACATTGTGCTGCAGTGCCCAGGGCAGGATGCCGTCGCGGAATTCGGTGACCTGCTTGCCGTCCTTGATGACGATCGCGTCCTTGCCGACCAGGTCGATACGGCTGATATGGCTGTCCAGATTGACGCGCACGCACGGCCAGTTCAGCCGCGCCGCCACCTGCTCGATATGGGTCGATTTACCGGTGCCATGATAGCCCGTCACCATGACGCGGCGGTTCTTGGCGAAGCCGGCCAGGATGGCAAGCGTGGTGGCGCGATCAAACCGATAATCGGCATCAACTTCTGGGACATGCGGATCGGTTTGGGAAAAGGCCGGCACCTCAAGGTCGCTGTCGATCCCGAACACTTGGCGGACCGACACCTTCATGTCGGGCAATCCGGTGATCTCCTGCGCATTGGTCGTAGCGGCGGTCGTCATTCGTCCTCCGAGGTCCCGGGCGTTTTCCGAAACCAGATGTGTCTGTGGCTGCGGTTGGTGGGCTTCGCAACAGCCTAGCAGAGAGCGATGGCGGGCAGAAGCCTAAGGGTTAATCAAAGTTCCGTTGGGATATCATCAAGATAGGCATGAGACGCGATTTTTGAAAGGCTGCCCTGCGTGCCGTCGCCATCTTTTTGCCCTGCGTCCGGCGCTGCGGCGCGGCATGGCACTTTTGCCGTTGGTTCCTAGTTATGAGACATCATCGTCTGCCTGCTCGGGATTTGTGTGGCCCACCTGCTTGACCCTCTCATCGGCTTCGTCTCGGATCATTCCGGATTGGCCTATCTCACCATCTTCCTGGCTGCCCTTTTGGAAGCGGTACCGATCGCGGGCTCCGTCGTCCCCGGTACGACCATCATCCTCGCCTTGAGCGCGCTGATTGCGGGCGGGGAGTTAAAGCTGGAATGGGTGCTGACAGCGGCAATCCTCGGCGCTTTGCTGGGTGATGGCTCGGCGTTCTGGGTCGGCCACCGCAGCCAGCGCGAGATCCTCACGGCTTGGCCGCTCTCGAACTATCCCCGCCTGGTGGCGCAGAGCGAGGCCTTTTTCCATCGGTTCGGCACGTTGGCGATCTTCTTCGCCCGGTTCGTCGCCCCAATCCGCGCCGTCGTGCCGATCACGGCCGGCGCACTCGACGTGCGGCCGCTGCGCTTCTATGCCGTGAACGTCCCGGCCATCGTGCTCTGGGCCTGCGCGCATGTGCTGCCGGGCGTGTTCGCCGTCCAGCTTTTGCATCGCTATGGCGGCATCCCGCATCACAGCCATATCGCCAAGCACACCTGGATCCTGGCGGTGGTCGCCGGCAGCATTCTGGTCTGGCTGGTGCTTCGCCTGTTGCGCAAGCGCCGCGAAGGCCAGGTGATGGCTCAAGCGAGCGAGTAGCGTGGTAACCCGTCACAGCGACTCCAGAATGGCGCCGCGCCCGGGAAACGGCCCGACGTAGCGGGCGCGCGGCCGGATCAGGCGGCCGTGCTGAAGCTGTTCGCAGGCATGCGCAATCCAGCCCACGGCGCGGGCCATCGCGAACAACGCAAGCTCGCTGCCCGCAGGCAGCCGCAGACTGTGCACCAGCACGGCCAAGGCATAATCGATATTGACGAATTCCCCGGTCGCCTCCGCGATCCGCTCCGGCACCTCGCGCGTGAATTTGCGCGGTGCGCCGGCGCGATTGAGCGCGTCCAAAAGGGCGACCGCGCGGGGATCGCCGCGTTTGTAGATGCCGTGCCCAAATCCGGCGAAGCGCTCGCCGAGCGCGACCCGCTCCCGGATCAGAGGTGCGACATCCCGATCGATCAATGTCTTGACGAGCTGCGAGGCCAGAACGCCGGCGCCGCCATGCTTGGGGCCTTTCAGCGCAGCCAAGCCGGCAATCACGGCATCATACAGGCTCAATCCCGTGGATGCCGCGCAACGCACAGTGAAGGTCGAAGCGTTGAGCTCATGGTCGGCGAGCAGCACCAATCCGCGACGGATCAGGTCGGGCGCGTGTTTGTGCTCCGGCGCCCATACCTTTGCGATTTGCTGATGGAGAAGCTCCGTGGATGGCGTCGCGTCAAGCATGGTGGCGACCAGAAGCCGGACGATGCGCGCGCCGACCAAGGCCCGGCCTTCGGCTGCACGATTGAAGGCTCCGGGATCGGCGCTGGTCGCCAAGGCCAGGACTGCGATCGCTCGGTCCAGCGGTGCGGCGCGGTGTGCTGCGGCAGCGATGGCGCTCATGTCCTCAGAAACCACCGGGCGGTTATCCGCGGTGAACGGATCGATCGCGGTCACGTCCCACAACAACGTCGCTGCGTGCTCCAACGTGTCCTTTTCGGCCAGCTCGACGCAGTTGACCCCACGATAGATCGGGCCGGCCGCGGTGATGGTGGACACTGCCGAGTCCAACACGGGCAGCTCGGCATCGAAGCTGCGGAAGCCCTTGGGCTCCGGGGCTGGCGCCCGGCGCTCCTTCAGCGAGCGAACATCGTCGGCCCGGTAGCGATGGCTCCGCGAATCCGGCGACGGCTCGGAGCGAATGAGGCCCCGGCTGACATAGGCGTAGAGGGTCGCCGGCGAGATCGCCAATTCCGCGGCAGCCTCGCGCGCGGAGAGATACAGACCGGGTGAATTTTTCATATTGATTATCTTAATCAAGATTGATCAATCCGTCGAGTCGACCGACTTTCTTCCTGATGCGCCATTCCACCGGAAGGAGATACCGCCATGAACATTCAGCTCGGCAAGACCCCCATCGGCCTGGACGGCATTCCAGCGGCCGAGACCGCGTTGAGCCACGTCGACGGCGAGCAGGGCGAGTTGATCATCGCCGGGGAGCACGTCGCCGATCTGGCGGCGCATGCCAGCTTTGAAGATGTGACCGCACGGCTGTGGAGCGCAGCCAACGGACGCGCCTTCGATACGGCTGAGGTCCGCCGCCAGCTCGGCGTGGCCCGTGAACGCGCGTTCGCTCGGACGCCCGAGTTGCTGGCCGCATCTCGGGGCATGAGCATCGTCGACAGCTTTCGCGCGGCGGTCGCGGCGCTGCGTGCCGAAGACGGGCTGGAGCACGAGGCCACCATCGTGGGCGCCTGCTCCGTCATTGCCGGCGCATTGGTTCAGCGCGCGAACGGTGCGGCACCGATCGCGCCGGATCGAGCGGCCAGCCATGCCGCTGACACGTTGCGCATGCTACGGGGGCGCGCCCCCGAGCCGCGCGAGATCGCCGGGCTCGATACGTATCTCGTGACCGTCTGCGACCACGGCATGAACGCCTCGACCTTCGCTGCGCGGGTGGTGGCTTCGACGCAGGCCGACCTGTTCGCTGCGGTCACCGCCGGTTACTGCGCGCTGACCGGACCACTTCATGGCGGCGCGCCTGAGCCGGTGCTCGAAATGCTCAACGCCATCGGAATGCGGGAGCGCATCAAGCCGTGGGTGGATGCGGCCCTCGCACGCGGCGAGCGGCTGATGGGGTTCGGCCATCGCATCTACCGGGTGCGCGATCCGCGCGCGGACGTCTTGAAAGCAGCGATCGAGCGGCTCGCCTGCGCCGGCGCAGACCTTCCCTTCGCCAGCGAGGTCGAAGCTTATATCCGGGAGGCGCTGCGGCGAAAGAATCCCAACCGCGTGCTGGACACCAATGTCGAGTTCTTCACCGCGATTCTGCTCGATGCGCTGAAGATTCCGCGGCAGGCGTTCACGCCGATCTTCGCAGTGGCTCGCGTCGCCGGCTGGACGGCACATGCCCGCGAGCAGCAGCGTACCGGACGACTGATCCGGCCGAGCTCGGCCTATATCGGACCAAGGCCGGATGCGACGAATGCGTGAGTGGAGCTGACAATCCCTGAACTTGCGCGCGTCCCCGCAATGGGCGCGCGCGTTCCCGGCGGCGGCGGATCAGGCCCGCACCACCGTCTTCAAATAATTGTAGGCCTTGATGATCTCGATCAGGCGATCCTCGGTCGAGCGATCGCCACCATTGGCATCGGGATGATGCTGCTTGACCAGCGCCTTGTACTTGGCCTTGACGTCATCGAGCGTCGCATCCGGACCGAGCCCCATCACCTGCAGCGCCTTGCGCTCGGCATTGAAGATCTTGCGGGCCTCCGGCTTCTGCGCGGCCTGCGGCCCGGGTCGCCAACTCGCGCGACCGTTGATCTCGGCAAACACGCTGAACGGATCGGCCGCATCGCCGAGGTCGCCCTCGACACTGCCGGTGCCGCGCTTGCCAGCGGTGTTGGCGCCCATCTTCCAGGTCGGGCGATGGCCGGTCAGCGCATCCTTCTGATAGCGCGCCACGGCCTCCGCATTCATGCCCGAGAAGAAATTGTAGGACTGGTTGTACTCGCGCACGTGATCGAGGCAGAACTGCCAATATTCGCGCGCATTCTCCCGCCCCTTGGGCGCGCGATGCGTGCCCCTGTTCAGGCAGTCCGGCCACTGGCAACCCGCGGCCTCCTCGCGCACCTGCGGCTGCTTCGCCGCCTGCTTCCTGGGCTTGATGCGGATGGAGTCGAAGAATTTGGATGAATCGATCGGCATGACGGACTTTGACTACGCAACGCGACAAGCTTCAAGTCTTGACATTGCGAATACCTCGGAGGGGGTCGGCGGATTGACGAAAATTAATTTGATGCGTATTGGCTGAACCATGAGCACGCGAGAGGCTATCACCAACAAGTTGCGCGAAGCTTTCTCGCCAGAAAGCCTCGAAGTTCAGGACGAGTCACACCTGCATGAGGGTCACGCCGGCCACGCGCCGGGCGGCGGAACGCATTTCAGAGTGTATATTGTGTCGCAGGCCTTTGCCGGCAAGAGCCGGATCGAGCGTCACCGCCTGATCAACGCCACATTGGCTGCGGAACTAGCGAGCTCGGTGCACGCGCTCGCGCTGCATGCCAGGGCCCCCGGCGAAGCCTGAGTATCGCACAAAAGCCCGTTCGCGTATATCTACATCTTCCGTAGATGTTCCTTGAACGTCTACGCGACGTCAGCGCGAATCCGCATGCAACGACAACACGCAGACTGACCTTACCTCAATTTCCCCGGCACGCGGATCAGAACGCCGTGCCGGCGCGCCGAGGTCTTGCTTCTTCCAGCTCTCCGCGCGGCACCGGCACGATCCTAAGTGCCGTGATGCGGTTGCGCTCCCGCCGCAGCACACGGAAGCGAAAGCCATGGAAGGTGAAACTCTGGCCGCGCTCCGGAATCGAACGGGCTTCGTGGATCACGAGGCCCGCCACCGTGGTCGCCTCCTCATCGGGCAAGTCCCAATCCATCGCACGATTGAGGTCGCGGATCGGCACCGAGCCGTCGACCACGACTGAGCCATCCGGCTGAACGCGAACACCGGCAACCTGCACGTCCTGCTCGTCGGAGATGTCGCCGACGATTTCCTCCAGAATATCCTCCAGCGTGACGATGCCTTCGACTTCGCCATACTCGTCGACGACGAGGGCGAAATGAGTCTTGCGGCGGCGGAACGCCTTGAGCTGCTCGGACACCGAGCGCATCTCCGGAACGAACCACGGCGGCAGCGCCAGCGATGCGACGTCGATGCGCGACACATCACCTTCGGAGGAACGGATCGCGCGCAACAGATCCTTCGCATGCAGCACGCCGATGATGTTTTCCGGCGTGCCGCGCCAGAGCGGGATGCGGGTATATTCCGATGCCAGCACCTCGCGCACCGACTCTTCCGGCGGCAGGTCCGCGTTGACCATCACCATCTCGGTGCGATGGACCATGACGTCGGAAACCTGCAATTCGCGCAGGTCGAGCAGGCCGCCAAACATATCGCGGTCCTGCTTCTCGACCTTGCCCTCGTGGTGCAAGAGATCGACGGCGCCGCGCAAGCGCTCGGTCGGCGACAGGATGGGCTGGTTGGCACCGACCTTGAAGCCGATCAGCCGCATCAATACACGGACCACCGCTTCGATCACCGAGAGCAGCGGCCCGAGCACAAAGACCGTCGTTCGCATCGGCCGCGCGACCGCAAGCGAGACCCGGTCCGGCGCATTGATCGCAATCGTCTTCGGCAAAACCTCGGCGAAGATCACCACCAGCGCCGTCATCACACCGGTGGCATAGAGCACACCGACTTCGCCGAACCATGCCGTGAATAGTCCGGTCGCCAGCGCGGACGCACCGATATTGGCGATGTTGTTGCCGAGCAGCAGCGCGCCGATCAAGCGCTCACGCATCTCGAACAGACTTGAGACGACGTCGGCATCGCGATTGCCCTGTTTCGACAGCCGCAACATGCTGGCGCGGGAGGCGCCGGTCAGGGCGGTCTCGCTGAGCGCAAAGAATGCGGAAGCCGCAAGCAGGACGATGACGATCGAAAGTGTGATCCAGTCCATGACGCTGATATCGCTTTGCATATGGGCTGCCGTTTCGCTGCCGCTGCTCAACACGGCCGGGACCGTCAGCCGCGGCGCTGAAGCTTGGCCTGCAAGAAGTCGCGGACCCTCGACGGATCGACATCCTTGGCGATCACGGCCCGGCCGATCGCCTCCAGCAGAATGAACGTGAGCTTGCCGCGCTTGACCTTCTTGTCCTGGGCCATCAAGGCCAACAGGCTGTCGGCATCGCCGATCCCTTCCTGGGCGAAGCCGGCGATATCCTGCAGATGGGTCGGCAGGCCGACCGCAGCAAGGTGATGCACCATGCGCTCGACGTCCGCGGCAGCCAGCATTCCCAATTCGGCGGAGAATTGCGCCGCCAGCACCATGCCGACCGCAACGCCCTCGCCATGGAACAGGCGGTCCGAAAAGCCGGTAGCCGCTTCGAGGGCGTGGCCGAAGGTGTGGCCGAGATTGAGCAGCGCGCGGTCGCCGGTCTCGCGCTCGTCGCGGGCGACGATCGCGGCCTTGGCGCGGCAGGAGGTGGCGACGGCGTGCTCGCGCGCGGGCCCGCCGTTGACGATGTCGGCGTGATTGGCCTCGAGCCAGGTGAAGAAGCCCTCGTCGCCGAGCAGGCCATATTTGGCGACCTCGGCATAGCCGGCACGGAACTGCCGCGCCGAGAGCGTATCGAGCACCGCCGTATCGGCGATCACCAGCACCGGCTGATGGAAGGCGCCGAGCAGATTCTTGCCCTGCGGCGAGTTGATGCCAGTCTTGCCACCGACGGAGGAATCCACCTGCGCCAGCAGCGAGGTCGGAACCTGGACGAAATCGACACCGCGCCGCAGGACCGCGGCCGCAAAGCCGGCGAGATCGCCGACCACACCGCCGCCGAGCGCGACGACGAGATCGTTGCGCTCGATCCTGGCCGCGATCAGCGCCTCGCTGACCTTCTCCAATCCGGCATAGGTCTTCGACCCCTCGCCCTCGTCGACCACGATCCGCGTGGTCGGAATGCCGGCCCGCGCCAGCGCGGCCTCCGTCGGCTCCAGCCAGTGGCCGGCGACGGTGCGGTCGGTCACGATCGCGGTGCGGACGCCCGGTCGCAATGCCGCGATCCGTTCGCCGAGCGAGGCCAGGACCCCGCGGCCGATGATGATGTCATAGGCGCGCTCGCCGAGCGCGACATCGACCGTGATGGGATCGCAGGCCTTCACCGGGGCGGTCATCGCAGCCCACCGATGGCTTGCGTCACGTCGGCCGGCGCGGTGTCGGCCTCGGCAATCCCAGCCTCCGTCCGGCCATTGGCGGCCGCTGCGGATAGGCCGCAGAGCCGGGCGTAGAGGGCGTCGATGCACTCCTCGACGATCTTGTCGTGCGGAACATCGCGCGACCAGATGGTCAGGTCCGCGCGCTCGTAGACCGGCTCACGTTCGGTCAGGAGACGGGTGACGGTGCCGGCGGGATCGGCGGTCTGCAACAGCGGCCGGTCGGCCCGGCGCTTGACGCGGCGCATGATCACGTCCGCATCGGCCTTGAGCCAGATCGAAATCGCCTTGTCCCGGATGCGCCCGCGGGTCTCTTCGCGCATGAAGGAGCCGCCGCCGGTGGCGAGCACCGCCGGACCGCTGTCGAGCAGGCGCGCGATCACCCGCGCCTCGCCGTCGCGGAAATGCGTCTCGCCATGGGCGTCGAAAATCTCCGGTATGGTCATGCCGGCCGCAGCCTCGATCTCGTTGTCGGCGTCGACGAAGGGCAGTTTCAGCCGCGCCGCCAGCCGCCGCCCGACCGTCGACTTGCCCGCCCCCATCATGCCGACCAGCACGACGAGCCGCTTGCCGAGCGCCGCGACGATGGCGGCCTCGGGAGCGATCTGGCTGGCGGCTGGTTGAGGCGTGTCGATCATCAATTCGGCTATTAACCCACCGGCTTGCTGCATTCAAAGGCACCTGTTCCAGGCAGCTATACTCCGTGGACGCCCCGCCTTGCCAGACAGACTTGCAAGCCGGGAGCGAACATGGTGGATGTCCGAGGTCGTTCGCTGCCTGCCGGCCAAGATGCCCAGCCTGTTCCGATTCCTCACCGTGGTCGCCGTGATCGTCGGCGTCGTGTATGGCGCGATCTTCGCGCTGGCGAATTTCGTCACTCCCAAGCCACGGGAGATGACGGTGACCATCCCGCCGGACAAGTTCCAGAAAAAATAGATCGGCCGCGGCGAGGCTGGCTGAAAAGCCACACCAATTTGATTAAGTTTTTTGCGGTTGTCTTTTGGAGGATTGGCGCCGCGATATCGGCCAACTTCGCTTCCAGGCCTCGGCCATCGAAATGAAGTTCCTACGGCGCAGCGATTCGAACTTCGACCGGACGCGGATAGCACATGCGGGCCAAGGCCTCGAACGCCAAGCTCATCACCCTGTTCCTGGACATGCTGGCCGCGGAACAGGGCGCGGGCGAGAACACGCTCGACGCCTATCGCCGCGACCTCACCGATCTCGCCACCTTCCTCAGCCGCAAAGCCAGCAGCTTCGCGAGCGCCGACACCCAGGCGCTGCGGGACTACCTCGCCGACCTCGACACCAGGGGGTTCAAATCCTCCAGCGTGGCGCGAAGGCTGTCGGCGACGCGGCATCTGTTCCGCTTCCTGCTCAACGAGCGCATCCGAACCGACGATCCCGCAGCCATCCTGGCCGGGCCCAAGCGCGGGCGGCCGCTGCCGAAGGTGCTGTCGATCAGCGATGTCGACCGCATGCTGACCCGCGCCAAGGAGCTCACCTTGGTGGCAGACGCCTCGCCGACGCAGCGGCTGCGGGCGATGCGCCTCTATTGTCTGCTCGAAGTGCTCTACGCCACGGGCCTGCGCGTCTCCGAGTTGGTCACGCTGCCGCGCACCGCGGCGCGTCACGACGCGCGGATGATCGTAGTGCGCGGCAAGGGCAACAAGGAGCGGCTGGTGCCGCTCAACCAGGCCTCGCGGCAGGCGATGGCGGATTATCTCGCCGCGATGGATGGGCTGAAGCCTGAGAAAAAGGCCAACGTCGCCGCTTCGAAATGGCTGTTCCCCTCCTTCGGCGAGAGCGGTCACCTGACCCGGCAGCATTTTGCCCGCGACCTCAAGGAGCTCGCGGTGGCCGCTGGCCTGCCCGCCCGGCTGGTCTCGCCGCACGTGCTGCGCCATGCCTTCGCCAGCCACCTCCTGCACAACGGCGCCGACCTGCGCATCGTGCAGACCCTGCTGGGCCATACCGATATCTCCACCACCCAGATCTACACCCACGTGGTGGAGGAGCGGCTGAAGAGCCTGGTGCGCGACCTGCACCCCCTGGCTGAGAAATAGGCCCGCGGGCACACCGCCTCGAAACCAAATCCGGTGGCGTAATGCCCCGGCCGCTTGACTTCGCGCCCGTCTGCCCCGAAAGAGCGCCATCCTGCCCGCATTCCCGGCCCGAGGCCGGGTGGCGGCGCACCAATCGCATGCTAAGCTCCTGAAGTCATTTGCCTTCAGGTCTACACGCCGAACCGATTTCGCCTTCCAGCGCCTTCCTTCAGCTCCTCCATGCCGGACCCCATGCGCAGTTATCTCGATTTCGAAAAGCCTGTTGCCGAGCTCGATTCCAAGGTCGACGAGCTGCGCGCGATGGCCGCCTCCGGCACCGACATCGGCGAGGAAGTGGCGCGGATCGAGGAGAAGGCCGGCCAGGCGCTGGCCGAGCTCTATGCCAATTTGACGCCCTGGCAGAAGACGCTGGTGGCGCGGCACCCGCAGCGGCCACATTTCACGGATTTCGTCAGCGGGCTGATCACCGAATTCACCCCGCTCGCCGGCGATCGCAAATTCGGCGAGGACGCCGCCCTGCTCGGCGGCTTCGGCCGTTTCCGTGGCGAGCCGATCTGCGTCATGGGCCAGGAGAAGGGCGCAACCACCGAATCCCGCCTGAAGCACAATTTCGGCATGGCCCGCCCCGAAGGCTATCGCAAGGCGGTCAGGC
Organism: Bradyrhizobium sp. SZCCHNS1022; assembly: GCF_032484835.1. Classification (NCBI taxonomy): domain Bacteria; kingdom Pseudomonadati; phylum Pseudomonadota; class Alphaproteobacteria; order Hyphomicrobiales; family Nitrobacteraceae; genus Bradyrhizobium; species Bradyrhizobium sp. SZCCHNS1022. The sequence goes on from NZ_JAUETT010000001.1 coordinate 435,392, forward strand.
TGATGGAGATGGCCGAGCGCTTCGGCCTGCCCGTGCTGTCGCTGGTCGATTCCGCCGGCGCCTATCCCGGCATCGGCGCCGAGGAGCGCGGCCAGGCGGAAGCCATCGCCCGCTCCACCGACGCCTGCCTGGCGCTGGGCGTCCCCAATGTCGCGATCATCACCGGCGAAGGCATGTCCGGCGGCGCCATCGCGCTGACCACGGCCAATCGCGTGCTGATGCTGGAGCACGCGATCTACAGCGTGATCTCGCCGGAGGCGGCCTCCTCGATCCTGTGGCGCGATGGCACCAAGGCCCAGGAAGCCGCCAACAGCATGAAGATCACGGCCCAGGACATGCTCCGCTTCGGCGTGGTCGATTCCATCTTGAAGGAGCCGGTCGGCGGCGCCCATCGCGATCCCGCCGCCATGATCGCAGCCACAGGCGAAGCGATCGCCCAGGCATTTGAGGAGCTGAAGGGCCTCGACGCCGATGCCGTCCGCAAGCAGCGCCGGCAGAAATTCCTCGAGATCGGCCGCAAGCTCGGCTGAGACGCCGTGGCCGGCCGTCCTGCGCGCCTCGGCGCTCGCGAATTTGTGAGTGAACGCAGCCCCTTGGTCGCATTTCGGCCTGGACGCGGGTATTTCCTGTTTAGACATTGTTGACCACGCTGGCCGCGTGGCCGGACAGCGTGGGGGGAGCGGGTTGCGACCCCCAGGCTCAAAGGTTACAATTTTAATTACTGGTTCGAGGCATGACGCATGGCTTGATCGGCATTCCTTCTCTGCCGCTCCGGCCTTGGAAGTGAGACGAGTGGGGTTTTGCGACATGCCGTCGTGGCGGGGAGCTTTGCATTGATCAACCGCGCATTTGTCCGGGTCCTGCTGACCTCGGCGGCGCTGGCCACGAGTGCGCTCTTGGCCGGCTGCAACAGCGACCAGGTGTCGCTTGCCCAGAATGCCAAGGCCAACCAGCCGGTGCCGCCCAAGCTCGTCGCCGCGATGGGCGAGAAGAACATGGATCTGCAGTCGCCGATCCTGATCCGCCTGTTCAAGCAGGAGGCCGAGCTCGAGGTCTGGAAGCAGGATCGCTCCGGCAAGTTCGGGTTGCTGAAGAGCTATCCGATCTGCCGCTGGTCGGGCGATCTCGGGCCCAAGGTGCGCGAAGGCGATCGCCAGGCGCCGGAAGGCTTCTATTCGATCTCGCCGGCGCAGATGAATCCGCAATCGGCCTATTACCTCTCCTTCAACACCGGCTATCCCAACGCCTACGACAAATCGCTCGGCCACACCGGCTCGGAGCTGATGGTCCATGGCGACTGCTCCTCGCGCGGCTGCTACGCGATGACCGACGAGCAGATCGCCGAGATCTATTCGCTGGGTCGGGAATCCTTCTTCGGCGGCCAGCGCGCCTTCCAATTCCAGGCCTATCCGTTCCGGATGACGGCGGTGAACATGGCCAAGCACCGCAACAATCCGAACATGCCGTTCTGGCGCATGATCAAGGAAGGCTACGACCATTTCGAGGTCACGCGCCAGGAGCCGAAGGTCGACTTCTGCGAGCACAAATACGTCTTCGATGCCGAGAAGCCGCCCGGTGCGACGCGCGATCCGGTGTTCGACGCCTCGGCGAAATGCCCGGCCTATGTGGTGCCCGACGAGATCGCGAACGCCGTGCGTGAGAAGGAGCAGGCGGACGAGGCGGAATTCGCAAAGCTGATCGCCAAGGGCACGCCGGTTGCCAAGCTCAACACCGGTATCGACGGCGGCATGAACAGCGTGTTCGCCTCGCGCGTACCAGGCGCCTCGACCGGCCTGTCGGAGCCTGGTGAAGCGCCGGGCCTGTCGCTCACCCAGTTCTCGCCGCTGCCGGGCACGATCCCCGGTCACGTCAATCCGCCGCGCGCGCCGAGCGCCGACGAGATTGCGACAGCGGCCGCGCCTGAGCCGGCCTCGGTCGGCTCGACCACGCCGCGCGTCGCCGCGGTCAGCGCCCCGGAGAAGGCAAGCCTGATCTCCAACCTGCGCAAGATCAGTTCGAGCGGCGCGATCGCGGCCAACGCCGCGGCTGTGACCTCCAAGCCTGTGGAGAGCAAGCCGGCGCCGAAGGCCGTGGCGGCGAAGTCCGCCGAGGCGAAACCGAACGTGATCAGGCAGGCCGCGGCGCGCCCGCCGTTCAAGCCGTCGGCGACGACCGAGGCCGCAAGCGCCGCCGCGCCCGCACCGGCGCCGCAGCAGACTGCACTGGTTGCAGGCTCGGCGCCGATCATGTCGACGAACTCGTTCGACAGCCGCTTCTCGGCGGTGAAGTAGCTCGGCTTCCCGCCAGACATTTCTTGATTCGATTGTCGAACAGTTCAAGCCTATCGTCCTTGGAATGGACCGGAGGGCGGCAGTCTTCCAGAGATGCGCTGATCCCGCCGGCTGCCTCGGCATCATTGCGGAGCGCGCCGCGCCCAAGCAAGCCGGGAGCCGCGCGACGGTTCTGCATCGTTTCGTTGCTTCGCTCCTGGCGATGACGACGACATAGGCTCGCGTTCTCGCGGCGCGTTTTGCGTCCGAGCTATCCATCCATTCACCCTCACTTGATAGAGGGCACAGGGAAGGCCAGGAGCTTGCCGCCCCCATGGCCCGCCTGCGAAAAAAATGCAGGCGGCAGGTACCACAGGTTTGGCCAAGACATCCCGGCCTTCCCTGCGCGACGGTTTTAACGGCTGCTTCGCGTTCTCCCCGGTGCGCCGGGCTTTCTGGCCACCGTCATCAGCGTGATGCGCAGCATCATCGCCAATTTGACACCAGCGTCGGGGTGCCAGGACCGCGCGACTTGACCGTGCGTATCGGATCGTTCGTCCGCGTGAACTTCACTTGGGCATGATCGTTTTCGGATCATGCCGTCACGCTGCAACCCGACACGCCCATCGCATCCCGCGCCCAACGCTCGTGACGATCGCGAGGCGCCCCTCTCATCGAAGCGCGGGACGCAGAGATAGAACCATGGATTTCTGAAAAAGCGAAGATCAATATTTTTCGAGATCCGACTTGACCACCCAAACCAGCTTGATCGGGCGGGCAAAATTAGTTCTTCGGCGCAAGCGGCTTGGCCCCGACGTTTGGTTCGCCACCGCCGCGTCAGCATGTCCAAACTGCGCGACGGCTGCCGCATGGGCGCTTTCCTACCGCGATTGACGGACCGTAAATCATGTAATATCAAAAGTTACATGAGACCCAACAGCCAGCTGTCCGGCGTGCTGCACGTGCTGCTTCACATGGCGGAGCTCGACGGCCCGGCCACGTCGGAGACGCTCGCGCTGATGATGCAGACCAATCCCGTGGTGATCCGACGGATCATGGCGGGCTTGCGGGACCACGGTTATGTGCACTCCGAGAAAGGCCATGGTGGCGGATGGACGCTCGCCTGCGATCTCACCGCGGTCACCTTGCGCGACATCTACGACTCGCTCGGTCGTCCGTCGCTGTTCGCCCTCGGCAACCGGACCGAAAGCCCGGACTGCCTGGTCGAACAGGCCGTGAATGCGGCGCTCGACACCGCCTTCCATGATGCGGAGGCCTTGTTGCTATCTCGTCTCGGCGACGTGACGCTCGCCAGCTTGAGCGCCGATTTCCACCACCGCTTGGTCCAACGCAAGCGGTCGCGCAAAGGACAGGTCTGCGATGCCGGCTGACAGCACCGATGGCGCACAGTCATTTCTGCGCGCGTTTTCCGATCCGGAGATCGTCGCGCGCTACACCGACGGACCGCGCCGCTTCGTGCCCGGTCTCGACGGACTTCATCGGATGGCCTCCATCCTCCTCGCCGAGCGGGCGCCTGCACATGCGAAAGTGCTCATACTGGGAGCCGGCGGCGGCCTCGAGCTCGCGGCCCTGGCCGATGCCCATCCGTCCTGGACCTTCGTCGGTGTCGATCCGTCGGCGCAGATGTTGCGGCTGGCCGAGCGGACGCTCGGGTCCCGCATCGATCGCGTCGAACTGATCGAAGGCTATATCTTCGATGCTCCCACAGGCCCCTTCGACGCGGCGACGTGCCTGCTGACGCTACACTTTCTCTCAGCTTCGGAGCGCCTGAGGACGGTCCGCGCCATCCATGACCGGCTTCGGCCAGGGGCGCCGTTCGTGGCCGCACATGGCTGTCTGCCGCAGGATCCGGCACAGCGAGGGCTTTGGCTGGATCGTTATGCCGCCTACGCCGTCGCCTCGGGTGTCGATCCCGAGCAGGCGAAAACGATGCGCACGACCGTCGAGGCCAGCGTCAACATGCTGAGCCCCGAGGAGGACGAAGCCATTCTGCGCGGCGGCGGCTTTTCCGATGCCAGCCTTTTCTTCACCGCTTTCACCTGGCACGGCTGGACCGGTCACGCGTGAACGTGGGACAATCCCCACCGGCCCGGGGCGTCTTTCGGAGAGTGCTCCGCTTGTCGTGAGAAGTCCCATGACATCTGACGCGGCATCGAGACACTGCGGCGATTGCACGCTGTGCTGCAAGGTGATGGCGATCGAGGCACTGGCCAAGCCGGCCAATAGCTGGTGCTCACATTGCGACCCGAAACGCGGATGTGCAATCTATCAGGCGCGCCCCGGCGAATGCCAGGCGTTCCGCTGCCTATGGCTAGTGAACGAGCTGCTCGACGAGCAATGGAAGCCAGCCAAAGCGAAGTTCGTGCTGACGACGTCGGACGACGGCATCGAGGTGCGCTGCGATCCCGGTCTTCCGGATGCCTGGCGCAGGGAGCCATATCACGCCGAGATCCGCGAATGGGCCGTCTCCGGCGAAGAGCATGACGTCACCGTGGTCGTGATCACCACAGGCGGGCGCATCATCCTGGTCACGCGTGAGCGCGACTTCGATCTCGGCACCGTCGGCCCTGACGAGCGCATCGTCCGTGAACTCGAGGGCACGCGCGTGATCAATGCCACGGTGGTGAAGGCAACGGAGCCGGATCGCAAGTGAGTGCGCGTCATCCGCCGAGCTTCATTGCGGCAACCGGACGATTGCAGCGATCGGTCCGCCGCCGGGCGGTCCCTGATGCTCGGCACCGCCGGAAACGTAGACGGCACTCGTCCCTGCGAGGCCGCTGATCAGACCACCAACCGCAGCGCGGGCATGCCGCGTGGCGCTGATGTCGGTATCCTCCAGCATGGTGTGCCGAAAGCCGCGCACGCTGCCATTGGGCGACGCCTCGGCCTTGGCGAAGATATTGACCAGTTGCCGTCCATCGCCCGACGTGGCGCCGATCGCCAGGCCGACGCTGCCGAGAGCCTCGATCACCGCCGCGGCGTCGATCGCATCCTGCATCACCGCGTGGCCGATCTCGCATGCGCTCGCGGAGTTTTCGGAGTTGCCGAGCACGATCACCACATTATGCATCAGCTCGATGCCGGCCGAGGTCGATGCGACCCGCGAATACAGATCGAACCGCCGCATGACGTGCTCATCGGCGATCTCGCCTTCGATCTCGCCGAGCGCAACTGCAATGCCGAGCGCCGAGGCGCCGCGCGAATAGGCCATCGACGTATAGGCGTTTCCGGTTACGGTCTTGGTGCCGCGTGCCAATGCGGCCTCGACGCGCTCGCTCGTCAGCAGCGGGCATTTGATCTGGGCGAAATGGACATCGCTGGGATCGGCGATGCCGGCATCGAGCATGGCAGCCGCCACGGCCTTGGCGGTTTCCCCGATCTGCGCGCTGCGTCCGAGTTCTTCCGGCAGGAAGTCGCGGGTCTGCGCAATGCCGATGCTCAAGCGCTTGCCCGCCGCCTCACCCGGGCCTCGGTCGCTGACACCATCATGACGGGTAAAGACGGTGATGTGTGGGCTGAGCACGCCTTCGGTGCCGCCGGACATCACGAAGGCAATCCGCTGTTCGACACCGTGCGGCGGCAGATCGAGATGCGGCGCCAGCGCCGCGCACAGCGCGGCAACCGCATACTCCCTGGTGAAATCGTTGACGCCGCCATTGCCCTCGGTCTTGCCGAGAATGGCGACGATCGCGTGCGGATCGATCGCTCCGGACTCGATCCGGCTCATGAGGCCCGAGACGTCCCCGGGGCCATGGGTCGCGATGCGAATGACGTCCACCGATCTTGTCCGCATGCGAACCTCTTGCATCTGCTCTCCCGGCGCGTCGTCCAGCAAATTCCCCTACCAGGTTCGTCTAGCAAGATTGACGCCAGCGCGGAGCTGAAGCCAGCCGATACCGCAGCTCATCACACCGGCGGCAAGATGCGCCTGTCGGCCGGCAGCCCTCATGCTAATATAGGTGAACGATCGCAACCGGTGGTGATTCACGCGGATGTTCGAGCGAACCTATCGTCAGCGTCTTGAGACTGATCTGGCGCGGTGGGAGGCCGATGGCCTGATCACGCCCTCGGCAGCGATTGCCATCCGCAACGCACTGCCGCCGCTTTCGCCTGCCGCCAACATCTCGGTGGTGGTCGGCATCGTCGGCGGCCTGTTGATCGCGGCGGCGTTCCTCGCCTTCGTCGCCGCGCATTGGACCGATATCGCGCGCCTGTTGCGTTGCGCCATTCTGGCGGCCGGCATCATCGTCGTTTACGGCCTCGGGGCGTGGTTCGCGCGCGCCGACCGCTCCATCCTCGCCGATCTTTGCGCCAGCGTCGGCGCGATCATCTTCGGCGCCGGCATCGCGCTGGTCGGCCAGATGTATCACCTCGGCTCGGATTTTGCGGGCGGCATGCTGCTGTGGGCGATCGGCGCACTCGCCGCGGCCGCGCTCACGGGCTCGCGCGGTGCGCTGGCGACGGCCCTCGTCGCGGCATGTATCTGGAGCGACATGCGCCTGTCCGAGGGCGATGAGGTGCCGCACCTTGCCTTCGTCGGGTTCTGGCTCGTTGCCGCCGGCCTTGCCGTGCTCTGGCAGTCGCGGGTCGCCGCCCATCTGGTCGCACTGGCCGCCGTCAACGGCTGGATCGCAACCGCGTCGCGGCTCGACCTGGCCGATCCACTCGCGGTGTTCGCCGACGGCACGGCATTGCTGCTCGGCGCAGGGCTGGCGCTGGCCGCGCTGCGTCCGCCGCGGCTGTCGGGCTTCGGTATCGTACTATCCGCCTATGGCGGCTTCATGCTGGCCGTGGTCGCCGTCCTGGGCGGCGTGGCATTCGACTCCCTGCTTCACCCGCGCTCGGGAGCGGGTCATCCCGCCTGGGCCCATATCTGCGGCATCGGCGGCATGTTGCTGGCCTTCGCCGCTGCCGCGATGACACGGCGCCCTGGCCCGGCCTTGGCGGGACTCGCGAGCGGGCTTGCGCTGCTCGCGCTGGAGCCGGGGATCGTCGGGCAAGGCGGCCAGCCATGGCTGGTTTACGCCATCGAGCTCGGCGCCATGATCTGCCTCGTCATCTCCGGCATGACCGATACGGCGCTGCCGCGCATCGTCGCCGGCTGGCTCGGCATCGCCGGCGTCATCGCCGCCATCACCTGGATCGTCAGCGAATCCCTGTTGAGCCGGTCGCTGTTTCTCGCGGTGGCCGGGCTGGCCGCGGTCGCGCTCTCGATCCTGCTCAATCGCCTGCTGCCGAGGGATGCACGATGACCCTCAGCTCAGCCGCAGCCGTGACCGATCGCCTGCAGCGCATTCCGAAGGCCGTGCTGTTCGGCGCGGCCGCCTTGATACAACTCGGCTTGCTGGCCGCGATGGTGGTCGACCGCGCGGAGATCCTGCGCGACGGCAAGGAGGTGACCCTGCAAACGCAGCCGGTCGATCCGCGCGATCTCCTGCGCGGCGATTATGTCGTGCTCGGCTACGACATCTCACAGCTCCCCGCGGGCGCGCTCAAGGACCAGCCGGCGCACGGGCAGCACCCTGTGCTGTTCGTCAAGCTCGCGCCCGACCAGAGTGGCGTCTACCACGCGGTCTCGGTGCACACCGAACCGGTCGCGGTGAAGGGCGCAGAGGTGTTGATCCGCGGCCGCGTGATCTCGGGCGCGAGCTGCGGGCCGAAGAGCGACTCGTTTTGCGACAGCTTGGGGGTTCGCTACGACATCGAGAATTATTTCGTGCCGCAGGGCGAAGGCCAGAAGCTCGAACAGCTGCGCAACCAGCGCAAGCTGCTGGTGGTCGCGGCCGTGCTGCCCTCGGGCCGGGCCGCGATCAAGCGGCTCCTGGTCGACGGCACCCCGGTCTATGAGGAGCCGTGGTTCTAGACCCGGTACCGCGGGTCAGCCTGACCCGCCGGCGCGGCCAGGATTGAATCTCAGCGCAGGCTGATCGGCTGGACGATCTCGGCCTGCGACACCGCCGCCGACTGCGCGCGGTAGTTCAGCAGATCATGGTCGAGCGAGGAGAGCACGCACAGCGCCAAGCTCGCCCACACCGCCGCACTGAAATAGAGCGACATCCAGGCGATCTCGTCCTTCCAATGATCGAACTCATGGGTGACGATCCAGCGCGTCGCGGCGTCACGCAGGCCCTCCAGCGGATGCAGCAGCCTAGTGCCGTTGGCTCGCCCGATGCGCCAGCGGTTGAGATACATCGGCACGTCGATGACGATCAGGAAGCCGAGATAGAACGCGATGCCGACGAGGCCCGTGATGAGCAGCCAACGCAGCGGCCCCTCGAATTCCGGCAACAGCCGGCCGAGCCCGATCCCGACCAGCAGGAAGGTGACCGCCCACAGCGAATTCTCGATCGCGTTGCCGAGGAAGTTGGTGGTCAGGACCGCGTACCAGGAGCAGATCTCGGCGACGATGATCAGCGGCACGATGATGCGCGCGATGTTCACGGCGGTTGGCGCGTCCGCGATGGTGCCGAGCTGGCCCAAGATGATGGCCCATTGCGCGGCGAAGCAGACTTCCGCGATCGTTGCCACCGAGCGGCCGACGAACACGCTCGACAGCCAGCTGTCGACCAGGCAGATGCGCTGCACGTCGGCGCGCGGCAAAACCGAGCGGAAAGCGCAGCCGAACACATAGGCCGCGCAGAGCATCAGCATCGACGAGGTCTCCGATCCGCTGGCGGACGTGACGGGCTGGCCGGAGAGCTGGCGGTACAACAGAAACCAGAACGCGACATTCGCAATGCTGACCAGCGTCAGCAGCGCCCACCACCAAGCCACCGGATTGGATGCCGCCTGCCGTCGTAAACCCAGTCGCAACCCCATGGCCACGCTCCACGCTTTTCGTCGAACTGACATTTCAACGTAATGATACTGTCATAATCGACCCGGCAGCCAGTACAAAAAGCCGTGTGCGGCCCCGCGGCCGGCAACCGGGTCCTTACGCCAAGGTTCCGGTCGCGCCACCGCCGCGCAATGGCCGGTGGCGGACGCGGCAAGTCCGGCGACAGGAACTTTCTGCAATGTCGGATGGTTCTTGAAGGCGCCGGGTAAACGCCCGATCATCAGTCGCAAAATCAGGAGACGCGCATCATGGTCAGCGCCCGCGAGCTGCAGCGCGCGCCGCTGCTCGTCTTCACGGTCATCGTCGTTGCGCTGATGGGCATCGCCCTCGTCGCAGGCGGCGCCTGGCTGTTGGCGCTGGGCGGCTCGCTTTATTACATCATTGCCGGCGCGGCGCTGCTCGTCACCGCCTGGCTGTTATGGCAGCGGCGCGCCGAGGCGCTGTGGGTCTATGCCGCGCTGCTGCTCGGCACGATGGCCTGGGCGCTGTGGGAAGTCGGCCTGGATTTCTGGTCGCTGGCGCCGCGCGGCGACGTGCTGGTGCCGCTCGGCATCTGGCTGCTGTTGCCGTTCATCACCGCCCACCTTGCAGGCGACATGCGCCCGGCGCGCTGGGGCCTCGTTGCCGTGCTCGTGCTCGCCGCGATCGTGCTCGGCGCATCCTTGCGCGGCGACCGCTTCGGCCTCAACCGCGTTTTGCAGCAGGCAGCGGCCACGAACGCGCCAGGAAACGCATCAGGAAACGCGCAAGGAAACGCGCAAGGAGCGGACGTCGGGGCGGCACAGGCGCAGTCCGACTGGACCGCCTATGGCGCGACCAATTTCGGCACGCGCTATTCGAGTCTCCACCAGATCACCAAGGACAATGTGAAGGACCTCAAGCTCGCCTGGGAATTCGAGACCGGCGACCGCAAAGGGCCGGATGATCCCAACGAGTTCACCAATGAGGTGACGCCGCTCAAGATCGGCGACCTGCTCTACACCTGCTCGCCGCATCAGATCGTGTTCGCGCTGGATGCGCAGACCGGCAAGCTGCGCTGGACATTCGATCCGAAGATCGAGCATCACAAGAATTTCCAGCACATGACCTGCCGCGGCGTCGCCTATCATGAGACCAAGCCGGGCGCCGTCGACATCACCGGCGCCGCCGCACCAACGGAATGTCCCAAGCGCATCTTCCTGCCGACCAATGACGGCCGGCTGTTCGCGCTCGATGCCGACAGTGGCAAGCCCTGCGAGGGCTTCGGCGATCACGGCCAGATCGATCTGAAGGCCGGCAACGAGATCACGACCCTCGGCTTCTACGAGGGCACCTCGCCGCCTGTCGTCACCGACAAGGTGCTGATCATGGCCGGCGCCGTGATCGACAACTACTCCAACAAGGTGCCGTCGGGCGCGATCCGCGGCTTCGACATCTACTCCGGCAAGTTGATCTGGGCGTTCGACGCCGGCAATCCCGATCCCAACGAGATGCCGTCGGCGACGCATCATTTCACGCCGGGCTCGCCGAACTCCTGGGCGGTCGCCGCCGCCGACGAGAAGCTCGGCCTGGTCTACGAGCCGCTCGGCTCCAGCTCGCCCGACATCTGGGCCGGCAACCGCACTCCGGACGAGGAGCGCTATGATTCCGCGCTGGTCGCGCTCGACATCGCCACCGGCAAGCTGCGCTGGTCGTACCAGAACGTGCACCACGATCTCTGGGACATGGACATGCCGTCGCAGCCGAGCCTTGTCAACATACCCGGCAAGGATGGCGTGGTGCCCGCGATCTACGTGCCGGCCAAGACCGGCAACATCTTCGTGCTCGACCGCCGCGACGGCCACCTGCTGGTGCCCGCGCCCGAGACGCCGGTGCCGCAGGGCGCGGCACCCGGGGACCACGTCTCGCCGACCCAGCCGTTCTCCGATCTCAGCTTCCGCCCCCGCGAGAAACTATCCGGCGCGCAGATGTGGGGCGCCACGATGTTCGATCAGCTCGCCTGCCGCATCAAGTTCAAGCGGCTGCGATATGAGGGGCCGTTCACGCCGCCGTCCGAACAGGGCACGCTGGTCTACCCGGGTGATTTCGGCATGTTCGAATGGGGCGGCATCGCCGTCGATCCGGTCAGGCAGATTGCGATCGCCAATCCGCAATCGATTCCGTTCGTGTCGCGGCTGGTGCCGCGCGGCAAGGACAATCCGGCAGCGCCGAACGCAGCGCATCCGCCCGGCACCGAGCTCGGCGTGCAGCCGATGTACGGCACGCCCTATGGCGTCGATCTCGGCATTTTCCTGTCGCCGCTCGGCATTCCCTGCATGGCGCCGCCCTGGGGCAGCCTCGCCGCGATCGACTTGAAGACCAACCAGATCGTCTGGCAGCACCGCGTCGGCACCATCCGCGATGAAGCGCCGCTGCCGCTGCCGTTCAAGCTCGGCGTGCCGATGCTCGGCGGCCCGATGGTCACCGCCGGCGGCGTCGCCTTTCTCACGAGCACGATGGACTACTACATCCGCGCGTTCGATGTGAACGACGGACGGCTGTTGTGGCAGGACCGGCTGCCGGCCGGCGGCCAATCGACGCCGATGACCTATGAGGCCGGTGGCCGGCAATATGTCGTGACCGTCGACGGCGGCCACGGCTCGTTCGGCACCAAGCTCGGCGACTACGTCCGCGCCTACGCGCTGCCGGGCAATGTCGCGCGCCGGTGAGATTAGTTGTAAATATCGTCATTGCGAGGAGCCGACGGCGACGAAGCAATCCAGACTGCCTGCTCGGCCCTGGATTGCTTCGCTTCGCTCGCAACGATGTCGAGTGCGCTCAGTGGCCCGAGTTCGCCGGCGCCGGCACTGCGGTGCGGTTGGCGAACACGTTGACCGGCTGGTACGAGAACACGTCGCGGCTGCGCGGGTCGACCGTGACCTTCAGCCAGCGCACGTCATTGTTGCCGTTGCCCTGGTTGTCGCCGAAGGTCTCGACGCGGGTGAAGTTCTCCAGACGGCGGCCTTGCGAGTCCAGAAACGGCTGGTCGACGCGGAAGTAGTGCGAATCGCCATGCACGTAGGCCACGGGTTTGCGGAAGGCGATCACCTCGTCGCGCAGCGCCGTCAGGAAGCTGACGAATCCGTCCGGCTGGCCGTCGGTCTCGGCGAGCGTTTTCGGATTGCGCAGCGGCGCGCGCGTCGGGTCCGAGAGGTCCCAGCCCGGATTGGCCTGCGAGATGAACATCACGGCGACCGAATTGCGCTGCTTGGCGACCGCGAAGGTCTGCTTCATCCAGGCGATGACGGCGGCGTTGCGGGCATTGAACTCGGCCGGATCAGGATTGGTGTCGCAGAGATTGTTGCAGGAGCCCTGGACGTTCAGCGTCGCATAGGTGACGCGGCCGACGTGCCAGCGGCGGTTTTCGACGCAGCCGGTCATGTTGCCGGAGGCATCGAGGCAGAGCTTGTCGGTCTGCACCTCCTGGCGCAGGCGGTGCTTGCCGAGCGTGAATGGGGTCGAGAAGAACACCTTTCGCTCGTAGTCGAGACGGTCGCGCGAATTGAAGCCGCCATTGGAGGCGCGATCGCAGTCGACCCAGTCATTGTCGCCGGGCGTGAAGACCGCCGGCGCTTCCAGGCTGTTGAAATTGGCCAGCGCCTGCGCATAGAGGCCGGCGTCGCAGAGCGAGCCGGAGCCCTGCTTCAGGTCGCCGTCATGCGCGGTGAACTTCAGCCGATGCGCGTTCATGTCGGCAATCAGGTTCGGCACGCCGACGGTCGCCTGCAGCGTCGAATACGGCAGATCGCCCCACAGACCGATTTGATAGGTCTCGTCGTCGTCAAAATCGAAGTCGGAATCATGCGCGGCCGCCGGCACTGAAGCGGCGATCGACAACAGCGGCGTCGCGAGCAACAGCAATTTGCGCAGACGCGGCAGCGCGCGCAACCACGACGACGAATCGTTTGGACTCGTTGACATCAAGAATTCCCCCAATACGGAAAATAGCCGCCGTCCCAGCGGCGGCGCGCCACCATGTTCGGCGTCGTTAACCGGGGCATGACGGCTGCTTGACAGCGAGCTGACGGCCAGATGTCAGGACGGTGAGCCGCCCCGGCGGTCAATTCCGGTCAAGCTTGGGGATGACGCGAGAGCCTGTCCGAGGTCGCGCAGCTAAGGCGCGAGGTAACGCACCAGGTCGGGGCTGTGGCGGACCTCGTCCGCCGGGCCCTGCAGCGCGACGCGGCCACGGTCGAGCACATAGGCGTAGTCGGCGACGCGCAAGGCGAGCTCGAGATGCTGCTCGACGACGATCACCGCGATCTCCTTGGCGAGATCGATCAGCCGCTCCGTGATCTCCTCGATCACCCCGATCCAGACGCCCTCGGTCGGCTCGTCCAAGAGCAGCAGCTTGGGCTCGCCCAGCATCGCACGGCCGATCGCCAGCATCTTGCGCTCGCCGCCGGACAGCGTTCCCGCCGGCTGGTCGAGCCGCTGTGCCAGCTTCGGAAAGATCGCGAGCACGCGGTCGACGGCCGCGGCGTTCTTGTTGAACAGCGACCCGACGGCGAGATTGTCGCGCACCGACAGCCGCGCGAACACCGAATGCTCCTGCGGCACATAGCCGATGCCGCCGCGCACGCGTTGCTCGGTCGGACTACGGCCGATGTCGCGGCCATCGAACATCACCTCGCCCTTCCAGACCGGAAGGTCGCCGACGATGGTCTTCATCAGGGTGGTCTTGCCGGCACCGTTGCGACCGAGCACGGCGACCCCGCCGCGCCAGGGGATGCCCAGATTGACGTCGAACAGGACCTGGCTGCGATTGTAGCCGGTGTCGAGATGGCGGATATCGAGGAAGCTTTGCTCAGGCACGGCGTAAATAGATCTCCTGCACGCTGCGGCTCGCCTGGATCTCGGCCACCGTGCCGGTCTCCAGCACCGCGCCCTGGTCGAGCACGGTGAGGCGATCGCAGATATCGCGGATGAAATCGAGATCGTGCTCGACGATGACCAGCGAGCAGTGCGCCTTGATCGGCGCGAGCAGCTCGCCGGTGACGCGCCGCTCCTCCAGGCTCATGCCCCCGGTGGGCTCGTCGAGCAGCAACAGCCGCGGCTTGGCGGCGAGCGCCATCGCAATCTCCAGCCATTGCTGCTGGCCATGCGACAGCGCCGAGGCCGGATCATGGGCGCGGTCGGCGAGCCGAAACTGCTGCAGCATGGTCATGACCTGGTCGTGCAGCGCGCCGCGCGTCCGCGACAGCACGAGATCGAGCAGCGAGGCCTGCGCCTGCAGCGCCAGCAGGATGTTATCGTAGAGCGAGAGCGCCGGCAGCACGCTGGTGATCTGGAATTTCAGGCTCATGCCGGCGCGGGCGCGCTCGGCCGGCGACAGCGCGGTGATGTCCTGCCCGGCAAAGCGGATGCTGCCTTGCGTCGGCGTCTCGGCGCCGGCGACGCATTTCATCAAAGTGCTCTTGCCCGAGCCGTTCGGCCCGATCAGGCCGTGGAATTCGTTTTCGGCAACGGTGAGGGCGGCGCCATTGAGGGCCGTGAGCTTGCCGAAGATCTTGACGATGCCCGAAGCTTCAAGAAGCGCCATGACCGACCTTTTGATGGCTGCCCTGCTTTGGCGTGATGCCGAAACGGCCGACGCGCTCGCGCTCGGACAGGACGAAGCTGATCAGCCCCAGCGGACGGAACATGATGACGAAGAGCAGCAGCACACCGAGGATGATCGGCCAGACGTCGCGGTAATTGTCGGAGAGCCAGAAGCTGACGCCCTCGATGATCACGGTACCGATCACCGCCCCGATCAGGGTGCCGGAGCCGCCAAACAGCACGTAGAGCACGACCTGGGTCGAGATGACGACGCCGACCATGTTGGGCCAGACGAACCCCTCGTGCACGGCGTAGAGACTGCCGGCCAGCCCAGCGATGGCACCACCGATCGCGAACACGATGGCTTTGAGATGCTGCACCTTGTAGCCGAAGAAAGCGATGCGGGTCTCGTTCTCGCGCAAGCCCGCGAGCGCCAGCCCGAATTGCGAGCGCACCAGGAAGCGGCAAAGCAGATAGACGACGACGAGCAGCGCGAGCGCGAAATAATAGAAGACCGGCCCCTCCTCGAACTCGTAACTGCCGAGTGTCATGGGCGGAATCGAAGGGATGCCGTTCTGGCCGCCGAGATAATACCAGCCGCGCGCAAGACGATCGGCGGCATAGGAGCCGGTCAGGGTGCCGAGCGCGACGAAGATCATGCTGGTCGGATGCCGCCCCAGCAGCAGGAAGCCGCCGAGCAGCAGCGCGAACGTCAGCCCGATCAGCACGCCGGCCGGCAGCAGCAGCAGGAGCGCCGAGACGTTGAGATCGCGCCCGAGCAGCGCGACGCCATAGCCGGCGGCACCGAAGAACAGCGCCTGGCCGAAGCTCATGATCCCGGCATACCCCCACACCAGATCGAAGGAGAGCGCGAACAACGCCAGGATCGCCACGCGGGTGGCGAACACCGTGAGATAATCCGGCAGCACGAGCGGCATTGCTGCTGCCAGAACCAACAGGACGAGCTCTACGATCGGCAAGACCTTCCAACGCGGCCCGCTCGCTGCTGCCGCCGGCGCAAGGCCCGCCACTCCACTGTCAGCCATCAACGAATGCCATCCTTGCCACTGTCCATTTCTAACGTGATCTAGTTCTAACGTGTGCCAGCAGACCCTCACGGTGAGGAGGCGTGTCAGCGCCGTCTCGAACCATGAGGCCCCATTCCTCCGGCCTCGTCCTTCGAGACGCTTGGCTTCGCCAAGCTCCTCAGGACGAGGAGGTCGCGCCATTCACAAGCAGCTTCTCATCACGCCTCAGCATTCCTTCGGATCGACGAGACCTTCGCTGCGCGCGACGATCTCGTACTTTCCGCCCTTGGCCACCGCCGTATACATCTTCATCTTGCAGTGGCGCTTGCCCGGCACCATCTCTGCGGGCCCGCCCGGTCCTTCCGCGATCTTGGCGTGATCGAGCGCGGCCGCGACGGACTCGCGGTCCACTTTGCCGGCCTCCTTCACGGCGGCCGCCCACAGCATCAGGCCGCGATAAGTGCCGGTCGCCGCCGAGCCAGCGGCGAACAGGAAGTTGCCGGGATAGTCCTTCTCATAGGCCGCCTGGATCTTGGCCGAGACCGGATCGTCCTTGGTCAGCACCTTGAAGTAGTCGAGGCAGCTTGCCAGCCCCTCGATCTCACTGGCCTGGTTGATGCCGAGCGTGTTCTCGTCATAGTAGACGCAGGCAAGCCGCCCGCCGTTCTTCTGGAAGCCGGCCTCATAGAGCTGCTTGAAGAACGGGCCGACGCCGGGCGGAATGATGGTGTTGAAGACGACGTCGACCTTGTTGGAGACGATGCGGTTGACGGTCGCGGAGAAGTCGACCTGGTCGAGCGGATAATATTCCTCGAACACGACCTCGCCGCCGTTCGCCTCGATCACCTTGCGCGCATATTCGTTCAGCACATGCGGCCAGACATAATTGGCCGAGGGCAGCGCGAACTTCTTGCCGCCGTTCTTGATCAGCCAGGGAATGAACTCGTCGCATTGCTGCGCCGGCGTCGGTCCGGTGCAGAACAGATAGGGCGTGCACTCCTTGCCTTCGTAGAGCTGCGGGTAGATGTAGAGCGTCTTGCCCCGCGCGACGATCGGGTCCTTGATGGCATTGCGCATCGACGAGGTGATGCCGCCGAGAACCATGTCGACCTTGTCGCGCTGGGTCAACTTGCGCACGTTGCCGACCGCGACCGATTCGTTCGACGCGGTGTCCTCGATGAACAGTTCGATCGGCCGGCCCAAGAGGCCACCGGCATCGTTGAGCTGCTTGATCACCATCTTGGCGGTGTTGGCGTCGGCGTTGCCGGCATAGCCCATCGGGCCGGTCAGGTCGGTGGCGATACCGACCTTGATCGGGCCTTCCGCCGCATTGGCCCACTCGGGCCGGATCACCCAGCTGCCGACTCCGGTCGCGATCGCGCCGGAGGCGACGGCCAAGCCGGACAGGAAGCGCCGGCGCGACAGATCCCCATGAAACTCAGACATGAAACTAAACCCCCTTGCCAGATAGCAGGCCTTGCGGCCGGAATTTGATGAAAGCGATGGCGAGAACGAAGACGAGCACGTCGGCGATGACGGGCGCCATCACCCATGGCAGCGCCGCGCTCATGGTGCCGATCACGGCCGCGCCCGCGACCGGGCCCATGAACGAGCCGACGCCGCCGACCATGACCGCGACGAAGCCCTGGATGAGGAAGCGGATGCCGAGATCGGCGAACAGGCTGAACACCGGCACCACCAGCGCGCCGGCAAGGCCGGCGAGTGCGGCACCGAAGGCAAAGGTCGCACCATAGATCTTGGCGGTGGAGATCCCCGAGGCTCGCGCCAGCGCCGGATTTTCCAGCGTTGCCCGCACCCGCAGGCCGAAGCTCGTGCGCGACAGCAGCAAGTAACAGCCGATCATGACGGCGACCGTGACCACCACGATCACGAAGCGCCAGGCCGAGATGTGCACGCTGCCGAGATCGATCGAGCCGCCGATCGGCTCCGGCACGGAGAGATACAACCCGCCGATCAGGCCGCGCACGATTTCCCGAATGATCAGACTCAGCGCATAGGTGCCGAGCATCGCCACGATCGGCGCAGCATAGAAGCGCCGGATGATCAGCGCCTCCAGGACGAAGCCGAGCCCCCCGACCAGGAACGGCGCCGCCGCCATCCCGATCCACACCGGCATGCCGTGCGAATGGGCGAGGTAGGTGATATACGCGCCCAGCAGCACGAATTCGCCCTGGGCGAAGTTGAAGATGCCCATCATGCTGGCGATGATGCCGAGGCCCAGCACCACCAGCACGATGATCGCGGCAAAGCTCAGGATCTCGAAGCCGGCGACGAACGAACTAGCCATGGCTTACGGTCCATTCCGGCGGCAACGGCGGCTCCCTCACATCTTCTTCCAATCGCCGGCCTGCTCGAAGGCGTGCGCGGCGCGATAGATCGTCGTCTCTGCAAAATGCTTGCCGACCAGCATCAGGCCGACCGGCAGCCCATCGACCATGCCGCAGGGCAGCGACATCGCGGGATGATGGCTGATGTCGAACGGGGCGGTGTTGGTAATCATTTCGAGCGCGCGCGCGACATAGTCCTCGCGGCTTGCGGTCGGCTCCGGCAGCGGCGTCGCCTTCATCGGCGTGGTCGGCAGCAGCAGGAGATCGTACTTGGACAGCGCGTGGTCATAGGCGGCGGTCAGCCGCCGCGAGATGTTCTGCGCCTTGCCGTAGAAGCGGGGCCCGTAGATGTTGTTGATGTAGGTGCCGAACAGCAGGAACAGCTTGGTGGTTTCCGACAGCGCGTCGGCCTGGCGGCGCCAGCCGCGATGGAAATCCATCAAGGATGTCGAGTACAGGTCGGGCCGGCTCAGGCCGTAGCCGTCGCCGACCATCATGGTCTGGGTCATGCCCTCCACGCCGATCGGGGTCCAGATCGCCGGCCCCATCAGGTGCATCGGGATCGAGATCTCTTCCACGATCGCGCCGAGGCTGGCGAAGCGCTTGGCGGCTTCCTTGACGCTCTCATTGACCGCAGCTTCCGCGCCGGGCTGCTCGAAGCCCTCCTTCAAGATGGCGATCTTCATGCCCTTCACGCCGGCACCGAGCGCCTTGGTGTATTCCTCGACCTTCGGGGCCTTGATGCGCGGATCATAGCCGTCGTCGCCCGCGACGACCTCCAGCAGCAGCGCGTTGTCCTCGACCGTCGCCGTCATCGGCCCGGTGTGATCGACGAAGATCTCGATCGGCATGATGCCCGTATACGGGACGAGGCCCCAGGTCGGCTTCAGGCCGTAGATGCCGCAGAACGAGGCCGGCATGCGGATCGAGCCGCCCTGGTCGCCACCCATCGCCATGTCGACCTCGCCGAGCGAGACCACGACGCCAGCGCCCGATGAGGAACCGCCGGCCGAATAGCCCATCTTGTGCGGGTTGTGCACCGGGCCCGTCGCGCCGGTGTGGCTGCCGCCCGACATGCAGAAGGATTCGCAGTGCACCTTGCCGGCGATCTCGCCGCCGGCATCCAGGATGCGCGTCACGACCGTGGCGTCGAAGTCGGGCATATAGCCCTCCAGCGTCGCCGAGCCGTTCATCATGGGAACGCCGGCGAGCATGATGTTGTCCTTCAGCGCGACGGTCTTGCCCTTGAGCTTGCCGGACGCGGCCCCTTTCACGGTCGCCTTGCGATACCAGGCGTTGCGCGGATTCTCCGAAGGCTGCGGGCGATAGCCGGGTGTGCGCGGATATTTCACCTCCGGAACCTCGTCCGGCAGCGCCGCCACCAGATTATAGGCCTCGACCGATCCCTGCATCAGGCCGCGGAACGAGGCGACATCCTCATCCGTTAGCGACAGGCCACATTGCGTGGCGACGTCTTGGAGTTGGCTGGGAGTGGGAAGCACGACCGACACGGCGCTCTCCTGGGTGCTGTTTTGTTGCGCGATACGTTTCTTGCACGCCGCCAAGCCCGGGCAGGCTCGGCAACGCGT
This sequence comes from Bradyrhizobium sp. SZCCHNS1022, assembly GCF_032484835.1. Taxonomy (NCBI): domain Bacteria; kingdom Pseudomonadati; phylum Pseudomonadota; class Alphaproteobacteria; order Hyphomicrobiales; family Nitrobacteraceae; genus Bradyrhizobium; species Bradyrhizobium sp. SZCCHNS1022. The sequence goes on from NZ_JAUETT010000001.1 coordinate 455,045, forward strand.
CGGAATTACTAGAACCTGAAATATTTTCCTTTTCAAGAATTATTTTATGCCGCGGCCGGCTTGAGCTTCGGGATCGCGAGAAGCGTCAGCGACGCCGTCGCCCTTCGGGCTATGGCGGACAAGTCACTCCGCCCGCGATGACGATCCCTTTAGCTTTCCGGCAAACTCAGAACGTCCTGATGACGCTGAAGTCGAGGCCGTCTGCTTGGCAAAGATACATCGGCATCTCGGCCCGGCCGTTGCGAATCGTGACAGGCCCGCGCGCGCCGGCATAGACGAGGTTGCGGCCGGCCGCCTGGAGCGGCCGCAGCGCCAGCGAGCCGGCGCGCTGAGCAGCCGCCTGCAGGAAGCGCAAGCCTTCGTAGTTGGACTGCCCGACCGAGCCGACCGGCGGGGCATGGACCCCGAACATGCCGGTATAGCGGCTCATGAACTCGTCGTTGGCCCTGGAGCCGACGCAGTTGAAATAGCCGGAGGCGCAGAACAGGTTCTCGGTGTTGTCAGCGCCGATGCCGAGCAGCACCGTCTCGTCCATCGCACCGGCCAGCCGCAACGTGGTTGCGGCAAGGCCGGCCTCCGCAAAAGCCCGATTGAAGGTGATGCTATCGGTGCCGATCAGAGAGATCAGCACGACGTCGGGCTGCGCGGCGCGAATCCGCGCCAGATGTGCTTCGTGATTGTCCTCGCCGACCGGCACAAACTCCTCGCCCACGATCTGACCACCGGCTTCCGCGATATAGGTCTTGATCGACCGGTGCGATTGCCAGGGCCAGACATAGTCGCTGCCGATCAGGTACCAGCGCAGCGCCTTCCTGGTGTCGGCAAGCCAGTGGATCGCAGGCCGGGTCTGACTGCGTGGGACTTCGCCGATCGCCATCACGCCGGGCGTGCGCTCACCGCCCTCATAGACCGGCGTATAGATATAGGGCACGCGGCCGCGGGTGACCTTGCGGAGCGCCACCCTGACCGCGCTGATATGCGAGCCCATGATGATGTCGACTTCATCGAACTCGACCGCGTCGCGGGCGCGCTGCACGACATCCTCGATCGCCCCACCGGAGTCATACATCGCAAGTTCGAGCTCGCGCCCGAGAATGCCGCCGCGCGCATTGATCTCGGCGACTGCCAGCAGCGCACTGTTGACCGATGACGGCCCCCAAATTCCCGGCGAGCCGGAAAAAGTCAGGAAGTTGCCGATCCGCAGTTTGTTGCGGGCGCCGCCCCGCTCGAACCGGTCGCGATCCAACGGAGACAAGCGCGGCACGCCGGACGGCGCGGGCGAGCCCCTGAACAGCAGATGCGGCGGGACGTTGACATGAGCTGAGACAGGGACTGTCGAAAGCACACTCACTCCTTGGCCGTCATGCGTGGCCATCATGCACGGGCCGGCACCTTTGCCGACGATTGAAGCCAGTAATTATTGAAGCCAGTAATTTGAGCACCCGCGCCCACAAATATCCTATTTGAAAATATTGAAAGTTCAAGAATTGGCATGCATATAGAAACGGCAGCAACTGCCGGACATTCATTCAATTCCGCTGACCAGTGAAGTTCCACCGTGGCCAAACCGCCCAGCGCTGACGCGCCCCTCACCGACCATCTCGCTTATCTGCTCGCGCAGGCCAGCCGGGAGATCAACCGGCAGCTGGAAACGCGCCTCAGCACCGAGGGCGTGCCGGTGGAGCAATGGCGCATCCTGAAGGTGCTGTCCGACGGCGAGGGGCACTCGATGGGCGAGCTCGCGGACGCGGTCCTGCTCAATCATCCGACCCTCACCAAGATGGTCGACCGCATGGTATCGGACTCGCTGGTCTATCGCCGGCAGGATGCGGAGGATCGCCGCAAGGTGCTGATGTTCATCTCCGACCGTGGCAAGGCGCTGTGCAAGCGCCTCAACTCGCTCGCGGTGAGCCAGGAGGCCCACATCGTGGAGAACTACGGCGGCAAGGCCACCGGCGAACTGAAGCGGCTCTTGGAGAATCTGATCGACGCGGCGAGCTGACGATCGGTCCCCGATAGGACGGTGTCGTCCCGGCGCACGCCGGGACCCAAACGCCGCAGCAGTCGTTTTTGGCAGGCTTCGAGTAACAATTATCGCAACACAGGCGGCGGTGGTTATGGGTCCCGGCATGCGCCGGGACGACGGCGATCATGTCGCTCAATCTGCGGCAAATCGAACGCGGCTCAAACCGGCGATGGACGCCAGCCGAATCCTCCATCATTGTTGACGTGATCGGTCGCGACGAACGGGCCAAAGAGCCCGCGCGCGACCGGCGGGCGACCTCCTCTCGCGGAGGCCGGCCGGGAAGGAACGTCACCGGGAGGATCAAGGCCATGACAGGCATCCACCTGCTCGATCGCATGATCGGCAGCGATTATCCGAACTTCGCCACTGCGGCGGATATCCGCGCTTTCGAACAAGTCCCTTACGCCGAGCGCATTGCAGCGCAGAGCACGTTCGACGCGATCAAATGCGGTGCGGCCGCCAACCTCGACGCACCGGCGATCCAGTTTCTTGCCAACGCCGATCCCGCAGACACGCCGCTGGTCGTGACCTATCGCGACCTCGTGGCCAAGGTCACGCAGGCCGCCAACATGTTTCACGCGCTCGGTGTCGGCCCTGGCGACGTCGTCAGCTTCATGCTGCCGCTGCTGCCGGAGGCCTTCATCACGCTGTTCGGCGCCGAGGCCGCCGGGATCGCCAACCCGGTCAATCCGCTGCTGGAGCCGCACCAGATCGCCGAGATCCTCGACGCCGCACGGACCAAAGTGCTGGTGGCGCTCGGCCCCGTGCCCGGCACCGACATCTGGCAGAAGGTCGAGAAGGTGCGCGGCGGCCTGAAGCATCTCAAGGCGATCGTACAGGTGCATGGCGGCGGCGACCCCGGCAACGGCATTTTCGCCTTCAACGACCTGATCACGCCGCAGCCGGCCGATCGCCTGGTGAGCGGCCGTCAGATCGCAGCCAGCGACACCGCCGCCTATTTCCATACGGGCGGCACCACGGGCACGCCCAAGCTGGTGCGGCACAGCCACGGCAATCAGGTCTACCAGGCCTGGGCCGTGAACCTGCTTCTGAAGACGAGGCCCGGCGCCACGCTGCTGTTCGGCATGCCGCTCTTCCATGTCGGGGGATCGCTGACCCAGGCGCTGCCGACCTTCAGCGCCGGCGGCTCGCTCGTGGTGCTGTCGCCTTCCGGATGGCGCAATCCGGCCGCCGTCCGCAACATCTGGGGCCTGGTCGAACGCTTCAGGCCTGAGACGCTGTCGAGCGTGCCGACCGTGCTGGCGGCGACGCTCGCAATCCCGCAGGGCAATGCCGACATATCGAGCCTGCGCTATGCCGCCGGCGGCGGCTCGGCGATTCCGGTCGCCGTCGGCCAGGCCATCCAGGACAAGCTCAAGCTGCCGGTGGTGGAGGTCTACGGCATGACCGAGACCTCGAGCGTGCACACCATGGCCTATCCCGACCGGCCGATCCGGCTCGGCTCGGTGGGCCTGCCGCTGCCTTACGCGCGCGTACGGATCGTCAAGCTCGATGCGAGCGGCGCCTATGAGCGCGATTGCGCCGCGGACGAGATCGGCGTCGTCACCATGGCCGGCCCCGGCGTGTTCTCGGGCTATCTCGACGATGCTCACAACAAAGGCGCGTTCGTCGAGGGCCATTGGGTGAACTCCGGCGATCTCGGCCGGCTCGACCAGGACGGCTTCCTCTGGATCACCGGCCGCGCCAAGGATCTGGTGATCCGCGGCGGCCACAACATCGATCCCGCGCCGATCGAGGACATCCTGTTCCAGCATCCGGCGGTCGGCTTCGCCGCCGTGGTCGGACAACCCGACGCTTACGCCGGCGAGTTGCCGGTCGGCTATGTGCAGCTCAAGGCGGGCGCGTCCGTGCAGCCGGGCGAGCTCGAGGACTGGGTACGCGCACGCACGCCCGAGCGGGCGGCCGTCCCCGTGCAGGTCATCCCGATCGACCCGATGCCGCTCACCGGCGTCGGCAAGGTGTTCAAGCCGCAGCTGCGCTGGGACGCGGCGAGCCGCGTCTTCACCAAGGCGCTGTCGCAGCTGACCGGTCGCGGCATCGATTGCACCGTGAAGGTCGGCCCGCACGGCAGCCATGGCAGCCTCGCGACGGTGACGTTGCGGAATGTGCCGGCGGACGCGCGCGAGGCGATCGAGAACGAGGTGCACACGCTGCTGGCGCCGTTCGTGATGCGGCACGAGGTGGTGCAGGAGTGATTTTTGGTTTCGAATGAAGCCGCCGTCTCGACGTTTGATCGAGACGGAGATGGTCTGGTACAACGCCTGCGTGTTTCGTTGCGTTTGCAGGGCCGGGGCAGATGAACCATACGGATATCGCCATTGCGGTCGAAGACGCCAAGCAAGCTGACATAGCCGGCCTCATCGCAGAGGCCGACGCATATTTGCGGACGCTCTACCCTGATAAAAGCAATCATCCCATCGACGCCAACGCGCTCTCGGCACCCGGAGTCGTCTTTTTTGCCGCCCGTCGCGAGCGAACGCTGCTGGGCTCGATCGCCCTTCGGTTCCTCGTTCCAGGACATGGCGAGATCAAGCGATTATTCGTGCGCGAAGCTGCCCGAGGCTGTGGCCTCGGACGCAAGCTCCTCGTGACATTGGAACGCGAGGCCAAGGCTCGCGGGATCGAGCGCGTCAGCCTAGAAACGGGGATCAGCCAGCCGCAGGCAATCCAGCTCTATCGCAGCTCCGGCTATCAGGAATGTGGGCCTTTCGGTAGCTACCAACTCGATCCGTTAAGCCTGTTCATGAGCAAACGATTGGCGCCTTGACCGGGGCTGCGCGCGAACGGAGCTTACGCAGAGCAGAGGCCGGATGGCGTCGAAAGATGCGATCCGGGTGAGCGGGTCCAATCCAACAGCAAGAATCCCCGCGCGTCTGCCTCTCACCCCAACCCTCTCCCCGTGAAGGACGGGGAGAGGGAGCGGACCGTCTGTGTGCAACAGCTCGCTTCTGTCGGAGCCGTATCGCGGGGCAAGCGACCGCAGCTAATCCTTCGCCGGAAGGCCCGGCCCGAGCCGTTGTACGCGCAGTACTCCCAGCGGCTCTGCGCCCCCCCTTGTCTACCGCGACCTTGCGCAGCAAATCCGGCCGGTCCGAGATGATGCCATCGACGCCCATGTCCATCAGGCGCGCCATGTCCTCGGGCTTGTTGACGGTCCAGACCACGACGCGCAGCTTCAGGTCATGTGCCTCGGCCACCAGCGCGGGCGTGACGTCCTGGAAATAGGGCGACCAGACTGCGCCGCCGGCCACCGCAATCGTACGTGGCAGCGAGCCGCCATGGTCGGCTGGATTGAAGCCCGCGGTCCAGCTCGTGGCCGCATCCAACGACACGGTCGGCGCCTTGCCTCGTTGCAGGGTGAGATAGACGGTCGGGATATCAGGCGCGCGCGCTTGCACCAGTAGCAGCGTGCGCCAGTCGAACGACTGGATCATCACGCGGTCGGTGAAGTTCTCTGCCTTCAGCAGCTCGAGCAGCAGTGTGACGAAGCGCTCCGGCTCCGGCGCCTCAGTTGGGTGATCCGGATCGAGCTTGGTCTCGATGTTAAGCCGCACGGTGGTGTTGCCGGAGCTGCGGACGAGGTCGATGACCTCCTTCAGCGTCGGAATCCGCGGCGGCGGAACGGCCGGAGCCGCGAGAGCATGCTGCTCCGGAAACTGCTTTGCATAGGCGCTGCCGGGTCGGATCTGGCCAATGTCGTAGGATTGCACCTCGGCCAGCGGCAGCTCGATCAGCAGTGGCCCAGGCGGCGCGACATAATTGCCGCTCGCATCGCGCGCCAAATCAGGATTGAGCCGCCGCTCATGCGAGACCACGAGCACGCCGTCACGGGTGACGCCGACATCGAGCTCGAGCGTGTCGACGCCCATCGCCAGCGCGGCGGCGAAGGCCTGCAGCGTGTTTTCCGGAAACAGTCCGCGGCCGCCGCGATGGGCCTCGATGTCGAATGCCATGGCCGGGCTTGCGAGCAGAAAAAACGAGAGGGCTAGAGAACGACACCACATCGCGCAAGCCTATCATACCGCAGCACGCCGGTCCCCATTTCCCTTGTCTCGCCTACCCTTCTGAATTAGGCCTAAGCTCCAAGACCGGCGCCAATACCGGCGCCATCCGGAGGGAGCTCGACGCGGTGCAAGGCCGCCTCGCCATAACGCGACGCATCCAGCCTCTTCCAGACCTTCTTTCGAGCCTACGCGACGGACCATGCCCATGACCGATCTTCCCGTAATCATCGCCGGCGGCGGCATCGGCGGCCTCGCGACCGCGCTCACGTTGCAGCAGATCGGCGTGCCCTGCGTGGTCTATGAGTCGGTGCGCGAGATGCGCCCGCTCGGCGTCGGCATCAACCTGCAGCCCAATGCGGTGCGCGAGCTGTATGACCTCGGCATCGGCGAGGCCGATCTCGATCGGGTCGGCGTGCCCGCCAAAGAATGGGCGCTGGTCGGGCTGAACGGCAACGACATCTATTCCGAGCCGCGCGGCGTGCTGGCCGGCTACAACTGGCCGCAATATGCCGTGCATCGCGGTCAATTCCATCTGCTGCTCTACCGGACGTTCATCGAGCGGGCCGGGCGCGACGCCGTGCGGCTCGGCAGCCGCGTCCATGCTTACGTGAAGAACGCAGACGGCTCCGTGACCGCTTTGATCGAGCACGCCGATGGCACGACCTCGAAGGCGCGCGGCAGACTGCTGATCGGCGCCGACGGTATCCACTCCGCTGTTAGGTCGCAGATGCATCCGAACCAGCCGCCGATCCATTGGGGTGGCGCGGTGATGTGGCGCGGTGTCACCCGCGCCAAGCCGATCCGTACCGGGGCGTCCTTCGTCGGGCTCGGCACCCATCGGCATCGCGTGGTGATCTATCCGATCTCCCATCCCGACAAGGATGGTCTGGCGCTGATCAACTGGATCGCCGAAGTCACGATGGACAATTCCGAAGGCTGGAAGCAGACCGGCTGGTTCAGGCAGGTCCCGGTCGGCGACTTCGCGCACCACTTCGCCGGCTGGACCTATGACTGGCTCGACGTTCCCGCGCTGATCGCAGGCAGCGATGACGCCTATGAGAACCCGATGATCGACCGCGATCCGATTCCGACCTGGGTCGACGGTCCGGTGGCGCTGCTCGGCGATGCCGCGCATGCGATGTATCCGACCGGTTCGAACGGCGCGAGCCAGGCCATTGTCGACGCTCGCGTGCTGGGCGTCGCGATGCTGGAGCACGGCGTCACGCCGGCCGCTCTCGTCGCCTACGATGCAAAGCTGTGCGGTCCGATCTCGCAAGTCATCCTGCGCAACCGTGGCGCCGGCCCGTTCGGCCTGCTCAACATGGTCGACGAACGTTGCGGCGGCACGTTCACCAACATCGACGACGTGATCCCGCCGGCCGAGCGCGACGCCTTCATGGCCGGCTACAAGAAGGCCGCGGGCTTTGCGGTCGAGCAACTCAACGCCGCGCCGCGGACGATCGCGGAAGGCGCGAAGGTGCAGGCGAACGCCGCCTGATCCGAACTCGCTGTCGTCCCGGGCAAGCCCAGCGGCGCTGGGCGCCGACCCGGGACCTATACTCACCGTTATCAGTTAGGAAGCACGCTGGAGCGACCAGCGCACCTCACCACATCGCCCTGTGGTTATGGATCCCGGCGTTCGCCGGGATGACGGCGGGAGGCTGGGAGGCAGCTCGGCCAACAACGTCATCGCGAGCGGAGCGACGCAGTCCAGGGACGAGGACGCGACTCTGGATTTCATCGCTACGTTTGCGATGAGGGCTGAGAATCCGCCCTCAAACGTTACGCGTACCGGCCGTGGCAGTGCTTGTACTTCTTCCCGGAGCCGCACGGGCAGTCCTCGTTGCGGCCGACCTTGCCCCAGGTCTCGGGATTTTTCGGGTCCCGCGCCTCGGCGACGGCGGCATTGGCGGCCGGTGCCAGCGAGACATTGGCGAACGCCATCTCATCCTCGCCGGTGTTCGGATCAGCATGGTGCACCTGCATCGGCGGCAGCATCTGCTGCTGCTCTTCCGGCGGCACGATCTCGACCCGCATCAGCTGCGCCGTGACGGCCTCGCGCAGGTGAGCGACCATGGCCTCGAACAGCGTGAAGGCTTCCGACTTGTACTCCTGCAGCGGATCGCGCTGGCCGTAGCCGCGCAGGCCGATCACCTGGCGCAAATGGTCCAGCATGATCAGGTGCTCGCGCCAGAGATGGTCCAGCGTCTGCAAGAGGATCGTCTTCTCGACGTAGCGCATTACGTCGGGACCCCATTGCGCCACCTTGGCCGCCATCCGCTCGTCGACGTGCTTCTCGATGCGGTTGAGCAGCTCCTCCTCGGCGATGCCTTCCTCCTTGGCCCATTCGTCGACCGGCAGATCGACATCGAGCACGCGTTTGAGCTCTTCCTTCAGACCGGCAACGTCCCACTGCTCGGCATAGGCATGCTCGGGAACGTGCTTGGCGACGAGATCGTCGATGAAGGCGTGACGCATGTCGGCGACGGTCTCGGCGACGCTGTCGTCCTTCATCAGCTCGACGCGCTGATCGAAGATCACCTTGCGCTGGTCGTTCTGGACGTTGTCGAACTTCAGGAGATTCTTACGAATATCGAAGTTGCGCGCCTCGACTTTCTGCTGCGCCTTCTCCAACGCCTTGTTGATCCAGGGATGGATGATGGCCTCGCCCTCTTTCAGGCCGAGCCGGGTCAGCATGCTGTCGAGCCGGTCGGAGCCGAAGATCCGCATCAGATCGTCTTCCAGCGACAGGAAGAACTTGGAGCGGCCGGGATCGCCCTGACGACCGGAGCGGCCACGCAGCTGGTTGTCGATGCGGCGGGACTCGTGGCGTTCCGAGCCGATGATATAGAGCCCGCCCGGCTTCTGCACCGTCTTGGCGGCCTTCGAACCCTTCGCAGGCTCGACCTCGACGGTCTCCTCCGCCTTCAAGACGATCTCGCGGAAGCGCTCGACATCGGCCTTGATCTGCTCGATCTTCTTGGCCTTCTCGGCCTCGTCGGTGATGCCCGCCGTCTCGAGTTGCATGCGCATGTCGAGCGAGCCGCCGAGCTTGATGTCGGTGCCGCGGCCGGCCATGTTGGTCGCGATCGTGATCGCGCCGGGAACGCCGGCTTCCGCGACGATATAGGCTTCCTGCTCGTGGAAGCGCGCGTTCAGCACCGCGAACAGCTTGGCGGGCTTGCCGGCGCGGGCGGCCGCGTAGAGCTTGTCGAGCGCGCGTTCGCTGCCGAAATCGATCTGCTTGTAGCCGTGCTGCTTGAGATAGGCGGCCAGCACTTCCGACTTCTCGATCGACGCCGTGCCGACCAGCACCGGCTGCAGCCGCGCATTGGCGCGTTCGATCTCGGCCAGGATCGCGGCGTATTTCTCCTGCTGGGTGCGATAGACCTCGTCGTCCTCGTCGAGGCGGGCCACCGGCAGGTTGGTCGGGATCTCCACCACCTCGAGCTTGTAGATGTCGAACAGCTCGTCGGCCTCGGTCGCGGCCGTGCCGGTCATGCCGGCGAGCTTGTCGTACATGCGGAAGTAGTTCTGGAAGGTGATCGAGGCGAGCGTCTGGTTTTCCGGCTGGACCGGCTGGTGCTCCTTGGCCTCCAGGGCCTGGTGCAGGCCTTCCGAATAGCGGCGGCCGGGCATCATGCGTCCGGTGAATTCGTCGATGATGACGACCTCGCCGTCGCGGACGATGTAATCCTTGTCGCGGGTGAACAAGGTATGCGCGCGGAGCGCCTGGTTGATGTGGTGCACGACGGAGACGTTCTCGACGTCGTAGAGCGACTCGCCCTTCAGGAGCCCGGCATCGCGCAGCAGGGTCTCGATCTTCTCCATGCCGGCTTCGGTGAGCGTCACCGTGCGCTGCTTCTCGTCGACCTCGTAGTCGGTCTTGTCGAGTCGCGGCACGAAAGTGTCGATGGTGTTGTAGAAGTCGGAGCGGTCATCGAGCGGACCGGAGATGATCAGCGGGGTGCGCGCCTCGTCGATCAGGATGGAGTCGACCTCGTCGACGATCGCGAAATAATGCCCGCGCTGGACCATGTCCTCCAGCCGGTACTTCATGTTGTCGCGGAGATAGTCGAAACCGTATTCGTTGTTGGTACCGTAGGTGATGTCGCAGGCATAGGCGGCCTTGCGTTCGGCATCGTCGAGGCCGTGGACGATGACACCCGTGGTCAGGCCGAGGAAGCCGTAGATCTGGCTCATCCAGCCGGCGTCGCGGCGGGCGAGGTAGTCGTTGACGGTCACTACATGCACGCCCTTGCCGGCGAGCGCATTGAGATAGACCGCGAGCGTCGCGACCAGGGTCTTGCCTTCGCCGGTCTTCATCTCGGCGATGTCGCCCTCGTGCAGCACCATGCCGCCGATCAGCTGCACGTCGAAATGGCGCTGGCCGAGTGTGCGCTTGGCGGCCTCGCGCACGGTCGCGAAGGCCGGCACCAGGATGTCGTCGAGCGTCTTGCCCTCGGCGAGTTGCTTTCGGAACTCCTCGGTCCTGGCTTTCAGGGCCTCGTCCGACAGCGCGGCCACCTCCGGCTCGAGCGCGTTGATCGCGTTGACACGCGCCTGGTACCCCTTGACCCGTCGGTCGTTGGCGGAGCCGAAAAACTTGCGGGCGAGCGCGCCGATCATGCGAAAATCCTGCCTATGTGGGTCTGCGTTGCAGCCGTAGAGGGTCTATCCGGTTCGCCCCGGTCCCATGATGACGCACCGCAGCACCAGCAGACCGGCTCAAGGTTGGGAGCTCGCGCAGTACCGCCAGATGCGTGGGATGTGAGCAAACCAAGGTCCAACGGCCAAAAACGCAGTAAAATAAGCGCTATCGCCCTTGAAGCGATCGGCCAGAGATATGGCTGGGGGGCATGCTTGTCAACGGCGCGCCGCGCTCGCCAAATCGGCCCTGACCTGTCGCTAATTTCACGAAATTGACAGACTTTTCGCGTTGCCAAGGCCGCGCGATTGGGCGAGTGTCCCGCCGCTTTGAGGTCCCTCTCGCGCCCTCACTTCAAGAAGGATTTTCCATGACCACCTCGTTCCCGGTTACGAAAACCGGCCTGCGCTTCGGCCTCGCGACCGCGCTGGCCGGCAGTCTCGCGCTGACCCTGATCGCGGGCCCCGTGCGCGCCGCGGAGGACCCGAACCCCGTGCTCGCCAAGGTGAACGGCGTTGAAATCCGCAAAAGCGACGTGGCGCTCGCCGAGGAGGAGCTGGGGCCGAGCCTGGCACAGATGGATCCGGCCAGCCGGGACGACAATGTGCTGTCGTTCCTGATCGACATGAAGCTCGTCGCGAAGGCGGCCGAGGACAAGAAGATCGCCGACACCGAGGATTTCAAGAAGCGCCTCGCCTTCACCCGCAACCGCCTGTTGATGGACAGCCTGCTCGCCAGCGAGGGCAAGACCGCGACCACCGACGATGCGATGAAGAAGGTCTATGACGAGGCCTCCAAGCAGATCGGCGGCGAGCAGGAGGTGCATGCCCGGCATATCCTGGTCGAGACCGAGGACGAAGCCAAGGCCGTGAAGGCTGAGCTCGACAAGGGTGCCGACTTCGCCGAACTCGCGAAGAAGAAGTCCAAGGACCCCGGCGCCTCCGACGGCGGCGATCTCGGCTTCTTCACCAAGGAGCAGATGGTCCCGGAATTCGCCAAGGTCGCCTTCGCGCTGGAGCCGGGCAAGATCTCCGATCCGGTGAAGACCCAGTTCGGCTGGCACATCATCAAGGTTGAAGAGAAGCGCAACCGCAAGCCGCCGGAGTTCGACCAGGTCAAGAGCCAGATCGAGACCTATGTCACCCGCAAGGCGCAGGCCGACTACGTCGCCAAGCTGCGCGCCGACGCCAAGATCGAGCGCACCGACAAGCCGGCGGATGCGGCCGCCAAGCCGGATGCCGCGAAGCCGGCGGATGCAAGCAAGCCGGCCGATCCGGCGAAGAAGTAAAACGAGGGACGCCATACGCGTCATCCGCTCGTCATAATCAGTATCGCCCCGGCCTTGCGCCGGGGCTTTTTTTTGGCGACGCCCGTCCGCGGGGGCACAGGACGTCTCCGCATCAACGGTGTCGTCCCGGCGCCGGGACCCAGATCGCGTGATGCTCGATGCGGGCACGCGGCAAGTACCGGGCACGTCAGCAACTCAGGTGGTTATGGGTCCCCGCGTTCGCGCGAACGACAGCGGAGTACGGCGCACTCACTCTCCCACCCTGGCATCGAAAGTGATACAGAGCGGCTCCCGCCAATCCTGCCGCCGGAAGCCCGATGTCCTCAGCCGTTTCTCCGCTCGCCCCGACCGACGTTCCCGATATGCCCGCTGTTGCGGGCGTCAAGCTCGCCACCGCGGCCGCCGGCATCCGCTACAAGAACCGCACCGACGTCCTGTTGGCCCTGCTCGACCCTGGCACAACCGTTGCCGGCGTGTTCACGCTGTCCAAATGTCCCTCGGCGCCGGTGGAATGGTGCCGTGCCAAGCTCAAGGGCGGCAAGGCCCGCGCGCTCGTGGTCAATTCCGGCAATGCCAACGCCTTCACTGGCAAGACCGGCCGGCAATCGACTGCACTGACCGCCTCGATCGCTGCCAAGGCCGTCGGCTGCAAGCAGGACGAGATCTTCCTGGCCTCGACCGGCGTGATCGGCGAGCCACTCGACGCCACCAAATTCGACGGCGTGCTGCAGGGCTTGGCCGGCACCGCCATACCCGAGGACTGGATGGGCGCTGCGCAAGCCATCATGACCACCGACACCTTCCCGAAAGTCGCGACCGCGACCGTGAAGCTCGGCAAGGCCAAGGTGACGATCAACGGCATGGCCAAGGGCGCCGGCATGATCGCGCCCGACATGGCGACCATGCTGTCCTTCATCTTCACCGACGCACCGATCTCCGCCCCGGCGCTGCAGGCGCTGCTCAAGGCCGGCGTGGAGGACACCTTCAACGCGGTGACGATCGACGGCGACACCTCGACCTCCGACACCCTGCTCGCCTTTGCCACCGGTGCGGCGGCCGCCAATGGCGCGCCGAAGATCAGCCGGGCCAGCGATCCCAGGCTTAAGGCCTTCGTCAAGGCCTTCAACGCCGTGCTGGCCAACCTGGCCGAGCAGGTGGCCCGCGATGGCGAAGGCGCACGCAAGCTGGTCGAGATCATCGTCGAGGGCGCCAAGAGCAAGCCGTCGGCGCGCAAGATCGCGATGTCGATCGCCAATTCGCCGCTGGTGAAGACCGCGATCGCCGGCGAGGACGCCAATTGGGGCCGCGTGGTGATGGCTGTCGGCAAGGCCGGCGAGCCGGCCGATCGCGACAAGCTCTCGATCTCGTTCAACGGCATCCGCGTCGCCAACAAGGGAGCGCGCGATCCGTCCTATGACGAGACGGAAGTCTCGGAGGCGATGAAGGCGCAGACCATCCAGATCAAGGTCGCGCTCGGCCTTGGCAAGGGCCGCGACCGCGTGCTGACCTGCGACCTCACCAAGGACTATGTCGCTATCAACGGCGATTACAGGTCGTAGCCGCTCAGAGCCGCCCTGCGACCTTGACCGTGAGATTGACGGTGCGCGTGACCGGGTGATTAAGCATGTCCTGCCCCTCGCGCGCATAGACGAGATGATCCTCGCCGACGAAGCCGGGCCGAGACACGTACACGATCCGGTTGCCACTGATCGAGACGGCGCCGTTGCTCGGCGGGGAAACCAGCCGCGTGCCAAAAGTCGGTCCCATTGAACGCGTCAGAATGATGCTGCAGCGCTTGCCGGTGACCGCGAACATTGTTCCTTCGACAGTCTGATTGTTAAGGGTCCTGATGAAAGGAACACTGCAGGTCCCCGCGGAGGCCTGGGTGCTGAGCACCAAAGCCACCATCCACGCAAATCCTATTGTCCTGATCATGCCTGTCCCGCCCGACGATTGCGACGACAACTGGAGCGCGAATAGAGCTGAGGCGGAGTTATAAATCAATGCCTCCATGCAGCTGCAGAGCCCGAGCAGACTTCAACCGCTGATGCGCGCGTCGGCGACCGCCTTCTTGAACAGCGCGTTCATCGCGTCCGCGATCCCCTGCGTCGGCGAGACCTCGAAGTAGAAGCCGTCCGAGGCGCAGGCCTGCATGTTCTGCGCGATCTCGCTGTTCGGTGATGGACCGAACGGTCCCTTGTTGAAGGGATCGATCCAGGCCATGTACCAGCTGTTGGTCGGCAGCTGCAGATAGGTGGTGTAGAGCACGGCGATCTTGATGCCGCGGTCCTTGAGCGTCTTGCAGAGCGCGGGATTGATCGGCGACTGGCAGCGCGGCGAAATATTGCCGAAGGTCGTGTTCTTCATCGGCTTCAGGCAGCCGGTGTTGCTCTCGTCCGCCACACCGTCGGAGACGAAGAACAGATATTTGAGCGGCGAGCCGGCGCTGCCGTCGCCCGGGTTCGGGATCTGGTTGTTGATCGCGGGAAAGATGGTGCTGAACTGGGTGTCCTTGTCGGCGGTGTAGGCGTCGTTGTTGCCGTAGACCCCCATCAGGTCGATGTTTCCGGCCGCCGTCTTGGCGCTCGACAGGCTCGATGACAGGCTGAACAGCGCCCGCAGGCCGATCGTCTTCGACGCTGCGCCGAAATCGTAGATCGCCATCCGGAACTGGTTTTGATAGGTCTGGGTCTGCGCCGCCGTATCCATCAGTTGCTGGGTGGCGCTGCGCAACACGTCGATCCGCGTGGTCACACCGAGCGACTTGGCGAGATTGTAGTAATTCTTTGACGTGTTGTAGTCGTGGCAGGCGAAAGCACACTTGTCCGGCGTGTTGCTGACCATCTTGGTCACGTCGGCCGGCGTCGCCGCCACGCCCATCGACGGCGAGTTGTCCAGGAGCAGATAGAAATCGATATATTTCGGCATCGTCGCCGTGGCCGTCGAGGAGCCGTTCATGGTCATCGACTTGATCCCGACCACGTTCATGAACATGGTCGGCATGGTCGCCGTGTAAGACACGGTGGCGGTGACCACCGAACCCTTCTTCTCCACCAGCGGCGTCAGGCTGGTCAGCGTGTAGCCGGTGCTGCCGGCGATATTGCCGTTGAAGATGTTCTTTGCATCGGTATTGCCCACGTCGATCGTGCCATCCGAAGTCATCGAGCCCGCAGCAGCGAAGGCCGGCGACGTCCTGGACACGGCACCGACCGAGGCAGCGTCGACTGCGGCCTGCAGCTTGGCCCGGACCTGGTTGTGACGGCTATAGTCGACAGCGCAGCCGACCGCCGAGATCACCGGCACGCAGACGATGGCGAAGGTGACCGCAATATTGGCCTTGGTGTCGCGGCGAAATCGCGTGAATAAACTGGACAAAGAACTCATGGGACAATGCCTGACGAACGTGCGCCTGTAACGGCCAAGTCCCGTAGAATTGCGCGAAAACAGATTAAACTTGGCTTATTTCGATCGTAGAAATCGGCCCCTTCCAAGGTCGGAATCCGAAGTTCGCTCCATTTCGTAAGCGGCCTCGTCGGCGAACGTCGAATTCGGACCCTCGTGCAGCATCTGCAGCAGGCAGCTGGCGAACTTCGAATTCACTGGTTAAAGAACGGTAACCGCTGCGGCGTGGCTGCAGCCTGTAGACATCGAACCGCGAAGAGCGAACAGCATCGAACATGGCCGAATTCAAACTCACGCTCGTCGTCGCCTGCGCCCTGATCGATGCCGACAAGCGCGTGCTGCTGGCGCAGCGTCCGCCCGGCAAGACGCTGGCAGGCCTCTGGGAATTCCCGGGCGGCAAGGTCGAACCCGGCGAACGGCCGGAAACGAGCCTGATCCGCGAGCTGCATGAGGAGCTCGGCATCACCGTCAGCGAGCCGTGCCTCGCGCCGCTGACCTTTGCGAGCCACGCTTACGAGAATTTCCACCTCTTGATGCCGCTCTATATCTGCCGGCGCTGGGAAGGACAGGTGGCGGCGCGCGAGGGCCAGACGCTTGCCTGGGTGCGGGCCAACAAACTGCGCGACTATCCGATGCCGCCCGCCGACATTCCGCTGATTCCGCATCTGATCGATCTGTTGATGTGACAGAGCACGGACGGCACCGCATACTCCGTCATCGCCGGGCTTGACCCGGCTATCCACGATGCGGCAACGGGAAAGACCTGGATGCCCGCGACGAGCGCGGGCATGACGAGTGACATGCGGACTAAGCCTTCGTTCCGCGCTTCACCGCGTCCTCAAGCCTGGCTGTCGCCGAGCCGGGCTTCAGCGGCTTCTGCTGGCTCTCATGCGGGGCCCAGCCCGACAGCCAGATGATATCGAAGGTGGCACGGATGCGGCCGTCGGGATCGGCGAACCGCTCGGCGTAGATCTCGGCCATACGGAGCAACGTCGACCGGCGGGTCGGCGTGCGCCGCCGCTCGATCAGGCTGTTGGCGGCGCCCATGCGCCTGATGTCCTGCATCAGGCTGAACGCATTGGCATAGCGCACCACCACGCGATCGACATCGCTGACAGGAAGCGCGAATCCGGTACGCTGCAACAGGCCGCCGATGTCGCGCAGATCGGCGAAGGGCGCCACCCGCGGCGACACCCCGCCCTCGCATTCGGCCTCCGCGGCAGCGAACGCCTGCCGCAGCTCGGTCAGGCTGTCGCCGCCGATCATCGCCGCCAGCAACAGCCCGTCGGGCCGCAAGCTGCGGCGGATCTGCGCCAGCACGCCGGGCAGATCGTTGACGAACTGAAACGCGAGCGCGGACAGCGCCAGATCGAGCGATTGTGGCGCGACGCCCAGTTCCTCCCGCGCGGTCTCCGGCGCGACCACATGCGAGAATTTCGCAAAGCGATCGACGAACGGCGCCCGCAGGCCGCCTGGCGACCAGATGTCGGCAACATCGGCAAAGCTGCGGTTCACAGCCAGCAGCCGGTCGCCTATGTCCTCGACGACGCGCTCCATCAGGAACGTCTCGGGCGCGCGCGCCGCGCGGCGCTGCCGCGCTGCCAGCAGCGCGCGATCGAACAGGATGGGCGCGGAATTGGGATTGGTCGTCATGGTCCGTGGTTACGCCGATCTGAGGGGCCTTAGCAATCCGCCGCTTGAGCCTCTGCGGGAGCGGCGGTACCGTCAACGCATGGACGTCGGCATCGCTCCCCTCCGTTCAGCTGCGACCAGGATGCGCACCGCTTTCGGCGCCATCAACGGCGCTTGCGCTGGCCTCGCCAAGCTCGCGCTCGACATCGCCCTGCCGACGCTATGCATTTCCTGCCGCGAACCGGTGGATGGCGAGGGCGTCTGCGCCGCCTGCTGGGGCAAATTGTCGTTCATCGAACGCCCCTATTGTCCGAAGCTCGGCATTCCCTTCGTCTACGATCCCGGCCCGGAGCTGCTGTCGATGGAAGCGATCGCGAGCCCCCCGGCCTATGCGAGGGCACGCGCGGCGGTCCGCTATGACGAGGTGGCCCGCACCCTGGTTCATGCCCTAAAATACCAGGATCGCACCGACCTCGCGCCGGTGATGGGCCGCTGGATGGCGCGGGCCGGCCGCGAGCTGCTCGAGGGCGCCGATGCGCTGGTGCCGGTGCCACTGCATTGGCGGCGCGGCTTTGGCCGCCGCTACAACCAGTCCGGGGCGCTGGCGCGGTCGGTCGCACGCGAGACCGGCGTCAGGCTCCGGAGCGACCTCCTGCGCCGGGTGCGCGCGACCGAGCAGCAGGTCGGGCTGTCGCGCAGCCAGCGCGCCAGCAACGTGCAGGGCGCCTTCCAGGTCGCGCCGGACTGCCTTTCCGATGTGCAGGGGCGCCGGATCGTGCTGGTCGACGATGTCTTGACAACAGGTGCGACGGTCGACGCCTGCGCACGCGCGCTGCTCAGGGCCAAGGCTGCAGAGGTCAGCGTGCTGGTCTTCGCCCGGGTTGTCGATGCGCCGCGAAGTCCCATATAATCCTGCACTTTGGAAAACATTCGAGCGCGAGATGACAGCTGCTATTGAAATCTACACCCGCCCGGGCTGCGGCTATTGTTCCGCAGCCAAGTCGCTGCTTTCTCGCAAGAAGGCCACTTTCACCGAATATGATGCCGGCAAGGACCCGTCGTACCGGCAGCAGATGTATGATCGGGTCGGACCCGGCTCGACCTTTCCGCAGATCTTCATCGGCGAGAGACATATCGGCGGCTGCGACGATCTCTATGCGCTCGATCGGGAGGGCCGGCTCGACGCGATGCTGGCGGGGGAAAAGGCAACATCATGAGCACGGATCGCAGCTTCACGGCCGCCATGGTGCAGATGCGCACCTCCCTCCTGCCTGAGCCGAGCCTCGAGCAGGGCACAAGGCTGATCCGGGAGGCGGTCGCGCAAGGTGCCGACTACGTGCAGACGCCGGAAGTGAGCAACATGATGCAGCTCAACCGGGCGGCGCTGTTCGAGCAATTGAAGAGCGAGGACGAGGATCCCTCGCTGAAGGCCTATCGCGCGCTGGCCAAGGAGCTGAAGATCCATCTGCATATCGGGTCGCTGGCGCTGCGCTTCTCCGAGGACAAGGCGGTCAACCGTTCCTTCCTGATCGGCCCGGAGGGCGATATCCTCGCGAGCTACGACAAGATCCACATGTTCGACATCGATCTGCCGGGCGGCGAGAGCTACCGGGAATCGGCGAACTACCAGCCGGGCGAGACCGCCGTGATCTCGGACCTGCCCTGGGGCCGGATCGGACTGACCATCTGCTACGACGTACGCTTTCCGGCGCTCTATCGGGCGCTGGCCGAGAGCGGCGCCTCGTTCATCAGCGTGCCCTCCGCCTTCACCCGCAAGACCGGCGAAGCGCATTGGCACACGCTGCTGCGGGCACGGGCGATCGAGACCGGCTGCTTCGTGTTCGCGGCCGCCCAATGCGGCCTGCACGAGAACAAGCGCGAGACCTTCGGCCATTCGCTCATCATCGATCCCTGGGGCGAGGTGCTGGCCGAAGGCGGCGTCGAGCCCGGCGTGTTCCTGGCGCGCATCGATCCCTCCCGCGTCGAGACCGCGCGCAAGGCGATCCCCTCCCTGCAGCACGGCCGGCGCTTTAGCGTCGCCGACCCCAAGGCCGGCCCCGACTATCTGCACCTGGTGCGGGGATCGGTATGATCCGCTACGCCCTGCGCTGCGAACGCGACCATGCGTTCGACAGCTGGTTTCAGAGTTCGTCCGCGTACGAATCGCAGGTGAAGCGCAAGCTTGTGGAATGTCCGGTCTGCGGCTCGACCAAGGTCGAGAAGGCGATCATGGCGCCGCGGATCGTCGGCAAGAAGGGACGGGAGGCCAATCTGCCGGTCCCCGCCCCGGCGGCCGAGGTCATTCCGCCCGGACCGACCCCGCTGATGATGGCGCAGGAGCAGGAGCTGCGCGCCAAGCTCAAGGAGCTGCGCGACCACATCGTCAAGCACGCCGACGATGTCGGCGAGCGCTTCCCGACCGAAGCGCGCAAGATGCATTACGGCGAGGCCGAGCACCGGCCGATCTATGGCGAAGCCTCGCTGCAGGAAGCACGCGAGCTGATCGACGAAGGCATCGAGGTGGCGCCGCTGCCGGTTCTGCCGGACGACCGGAATTGACTGGCGTAGCGCATCAGGCGGCGATCAGCATTGCCACGCCGGCAACGATCAGCACGATGCCCGAAACTTCGCGCAATGACACCGGCTGCTTGAACGAATAGTGCGATACGGCCTGCGCGAACAGCACCTCGACCAACGCGAGGGTGCGGACGTTGGCGGCCGCGGTCAGCGCAAAGGCCAGGAACCAGAATTGCGAGGCGAACGCGCCGACGAAGCCGGCCAGCATCGACGGCCGCCACAGCGCGAGGATGCCCCGCAGCACCTCCGGCGCCCGCGCCAGGAGGTAAACGCTCAGGATCAGCGTCTGCACGAACAGGCCGCAGACCAGCGTGTACGACGCGGCCGTCACGAAGGAGACGCCTTCGACCGCGATAATCGCGCCGCGAAAGCCGACCGCCGAAAGGGCAAAGGATGCGGCCGCGACCAGGCCGATGATGGTGGGCTTCCATGCCGCAAACCGCGTCTCGCCGCCCGGCCGCAGCGCTGTGACAACCACGCCGAGGGTCGCGATCCCGATCGCAACCAGCTTGGTGACCGACAGCGGATCGCCCAGGAACACGAACCCGAAAATCGCGGTCTGGATCGCCTCCGTTTTCAAATACGCGGTCGTCACCACGAAGGACCGGTCGGTCATGGCCAGAAGCATCAGGCCGGTACCGAGGATCTGGGTCAGCGCACCCAGGAGCAGCCAGGGCCAGAACGCAGCCGGCGGCCACGGCAGGTGGTCGCCCGAACTCAGCAGCACCGCAGCCAGAAACAACAGCGAGAACGGGAAGCCGAACAGGAAGCGGATGTTGGTGGCGCCCCACGTGCCGAGCTTCGCCGTCAACGACCGCTGCATCGCGTTGCGCGCGACCTGACCGGCGGCGGCGATCAGGGTGAAGGGAATCCAGAGCGAGGTGAGGGAGAGCATAACTGAGAGCCGGCTGAACGCAGCCACCGTGCAAAGCGGAGCTCACGAGGTCAACCGCGGGACGCCGCATGTCCGCATTGCGGCTGATGCCGCAAGCACGCTGTCGTGCAAGCCCCGCTTGCGCAGGGACGATACAGTGTACGAGGCCGCGGCGCCGGAAACCAAAATCAATCTACACCATCTGCTCCGCAACCAGCATGTAGTTGACGTCCATGTCGGACGACAGGCTCCAGCGGTCGGCGAACGGGCTGTAGACCACGCCGCTCTGCTCGGTGACGACCAGCCGCGCGTCGAGCAGATGTTTGGTGAGTTCGTCCGGCGTGATGAACTTGTTCCACTGATGCGTGCCGCGCGGCAGCCAGCGCAGCACATATTCGGCGCCCACGATCGCAAGCGCGAAGCTCTTCCAGTTGCGGTTCAAGGTCGAGACCACCATCATGCCGCCGGGCTTGAGCACCGAGGCGCAGCGCCCGAGAAAAGCGCCGACATCGACGACATGCTCGACCACTTCCATCGCCAGCACGATGTCGAAGCGTTCGCGCGGATCCATCTCTTCGATCGCGGTGTTGCGATAGTCGATCGACAGATGCCCTTTCTCTGCGTGCAGCTTCGCCGCGGCAATGTTGCTCGCGGACGGGTCGACGCCGACCACCTGCGCGCCGAGCCGCGTGAACGGCTCGCACAACAGGCCGGCACCGCAGCCGATGTCGAGCATGCGCAGGCCGGACAGGCAGTTCAGGCTCTTGGCGTTGCGCTCGAACTTCCGGCAGGCGGCGTCGCGGATATAGGCGAGCCGCAGCGGATTGATCTTGTGCAGGGGCGCCATCTTGCCCTTGGGGTCCCACCAGGTCTCCGACAGTTTGGAGAATTTCGCGATCTCGGCCGGATCGACGGTGGACGTCTGGGCGGACGCTGTGGAGGCGGTGTCCTGTGGCATCGACATGAACTCGCCCCTTTAGCGTGCAGTAATCGCGTTGCGGAACGCGAGCGGCTCGGCGATGGTCGCGATCGTCTCCCTGCCCTCGCCGACACCCATGATGGTGACGTCGCCGTAATTGAGGATGCGGCCCATGATGGTCTGATTGACGTCGACGCTCTCCACCTTGTCCAGCGCGATCTCGAAGGTTCGGCGCTTGATGAAGCCGGTCTTGTGCACGACGCGCTTATTGGTCACGTCGGTCTCGGTGGTCATGCGGTGGAACCAGGCCCTGACGGTCCAATACAGCGCGACCACGGCAATGACCGCCGCGGCGGCGAGGCAGATCAAGGACAGGTTGTAGACGGCAGTGCCTTGCGACAGGATCAACAGCGCAAATACAACGATCCAGGCGCCGATGGCAGGCAGATAGAACATCCAATGCGCGTTGGTCGAATACAGCACCTTCTCCCCGGGCTGCAAGATCTCGTCGATATAACGCCCCATTACCTTCGCCTCTACCTCACCTGCGCGGCCCGGGGAAGAGTTGAAAGCCCCGATCCAGGAACCCGCTTGCCCCCGGCCGCGCCGCTCTGTATACGCGCCTTTCGGCTGGCGCGCCTCCGGTTTCGCGCCGGCCCACCAACTTATCCTCCCCGAGGGAATTGAGCGCGCCGTCATGAGCCGCCTCGTGCTGAAATTCGGCGGCACATCCGTCGCCAATATCGACCGTATCCGCAACGTCGCGCGCCATGTGAAGCGCGAGGTCGACGCGGGCCACGAAGTCGCCGTGGTCGTCTCCGCGATGGCCGGCAAGACCAACGAGTTGGTCGCCTGGTGCACCGAGGCCTCGCCGATGCATGATGCGCGCGAATATGACGCCGTGGTGGCGTCGGGCGAGCAGGTGACCTCCGGCCTGCTCGCGATCGTGCTGCAAAGCATGGGTATCCAGGCCCGCTCCTGGCAGGGCTGGCAAATACCTATCAAGACGAGCGATGCCCACGCCTCCGCCCGCATCGTCGATATCGACGGGTCCGAACTGATCCAGCGCTTCAAGGAGCGCAAGGAGGTTGCCGTCATCGCGGGCTTCCAGGGCGTCGACCCGCAGACCAATCGAATCACCACACTCGGCCGCGGCGGCTCCGATACCTCCGCGGTCGCGATCGCGGCCGCGATCAAGGCCGACCGCTGCGACATCTACACCGACGTCGACGGCGTCTACACGACCGACCCACGGGTGGTTCCCAAGGCGAAACGGCTCGGCAAGATCGCCTTCGAGGACATGTTGGAACTGGCCTCGCAGGGCGCCAAGGTGCTGCAGGTACGGTCAGTGGAACTGGGCATGGTGCACAACATGCCGATCTTCGTCCGTTCCAGCTTCGACAAGCCTGAGGATATCGACCCCCACGCCAATCAGCCGCCGGGCACGCTGATCTGCAGCGAGGAGCAAATCATGGAAAATCACGTCGTCACCGGCATCGCCTTCTCCAAGGACGAAGCCCAGATCTCGGTGCGCCAGATCGAGGACAAGCCGGGAATCGCGGCCTCGATCTTCGGGCCCCTCGCCGACGCCAACATCAATGTCGACATGATCGTGCAGAACGTGTCGGAGGACGGCAAGACCACCGACCTCACCTTCACGGTGCCGGCGACCGACTATAATCGCGCGCGTGAGACCATTTCCGCCGCCAAGGACAAGATCGGCTATCACCGGCTCGATACCGCCACCGATGTCGCCAAAGTGTCGGTGATCGGCAGCGGCATGCGCAGCCATGCCGGGGTTGCGGCCCAGGCCTTCGCCGCGCTGGCGGCCCGCAACATCAATATCCGGGCCATCACCACCTCCGAGATCAAGTTCTCGGTCCTGATCGACGCCGCCTATACCGAGCTTGCGGTGCGGACGCTGCATACGCTCTACGGGTTGGACCAGGTCTAGAAGACGCTTCCCTCCGGATCCCGCTGTGCAACAGCAGGACCTGAAAACGTTCTGCGGACGCTCCGAAAGCCGTTGACGCGGCCGGGGCTGGCAGGCGTTTTGCTTGGCAAAACAAGTCCCGATTCGCTATACGGCCATCGCAGAATAATCGCTGCAATTGCGCCCCCGGCGATGGCTGTCCCGATTCGGGCCGGCGCATGGGGCTACGACGGCCTCGCATCAAGAAAGCTGTTGTATTTCGCAAGCTTAGCACCAGATTCGGGCTGACCACCGAACTGGTCCCAAGAAGGGGGATTGTGCCACATGCGAAGCGCGTCGGGAGGGCCCCGCGTCTTACTGAGACGGCTTCGCGAGACCATGGCGGAGCAGGTCTCGGCACAGGAGCGCCTCGACAAGATCGTGGTGCTGATCGCGGCCAATATGGTGGCCGAGGTCTGCTCGGTCTACGTGCTGCGCGTCGACAATACGCTCGAGCTCTACGCCACCGAAGGTCTGAACCGCGACGCGGTGCACATGACGGTGCTGAGCGCGCATGAAGGCCTGGTTGGCCTCGTCGCGAGCGAGGCCACGCCGCTCAATCTGAACGACGCGCAGAGCCATCCGGCGTTCTCCTACCGCCCCGAGACCGGCGAAGAAATCTACCACTCCTTCCTCGGCGTGCCGATCCTGCGCGCCGGCAACACGCTCGGCGTGCTGGTTGTGCAGAACCGCGCCAAGCGCACCTATGTCGAGGAAGAGGTCGAGGCGCTGCAGACCACCGCGATGGTGCTCGCCGAGATGATCGCCTCCGGCGAGCTCGCGGCATTGGCGCAACCCGGCGCCGAGCCGGCGGTCCGCCATTCGATCCACAAAACCGGAACGGTGCTGTCGGACGGCATCGCGCTCGGCCATGTCGTGCTCCATGAACCGCGCGTGGTGGTCAACAACTACATCGCCGAGGACCTGCCGAAGGAGATCAAGCGGCTCGATGCGGCACTGCTCATGCTGCGCGCCGATCTCGACCGCATGCTGGAACGGGGCGACGTCGCCGATGGCGGCGAGCACCGCGACGTGCTCGAAGCTTACCGCATGTTCGCCAATGACCAGGGCTGGTCGCACAAGCTGCACGAGGCAGTGGCAACCGGCTTGACGGCCGAGGCGGCGGTCGAGCGCGTGCAGTCCGACACCCGCGCCCGCATGCTGCGTTCGACCGACCCTTACCTGCGCGAACGGCTGCACGATCTCGAGGACCTCGGCTATCGCCTGTTGCGCCAGCTCGTCGGCCGCGACCACGCGCCCTCGCGCGAGCAATTGCCCGACAACGCGATCCTGATCGCGCGCGCCATGGGTCCGGCCGCGCTGCTCGACTACGATCGCAAACGGCTGCGCGGCCTCGTGCTCGAGGAAGGCACCACCAATTCCCACGTCGCGATCGTGGCGCGCGCGCTGGGCATTCCGGCCGTCGGCGAAGTGCCGAACGCGCCGGGCATCGCCGATCCCGGCGACGCCATCATCGTCGACGGCACATCGGGCTCGATCTATGTGCGGCCGTCGGCCGAGATCGAATCCGCCTATGCGGAACGGGTGCGCTTCCGCGCCCGCCGCCAGGCGCAATATAGCGAGCTGCGCAACAAGCCCTGCGTCACCAAGGATGGCCAGCCGGTCGAATTGATGATCAATGCCGGGCTCGTCATCGACCTGCCGCATATCGAGGACACCGGCAGTGCCGGCATCGGACTGTTCCGAACCGAGCTGCAATTCATGGTCTCGGCGAACCTGCCGCGCTCGAGCGACCAGCTCGCGCTCTACCGCGCCGTGCTCGATGCGGCCGGATCGCGGCCGGTCACATTCCGCACGCTCGATATCGGCGGCGACAAGGCCCTGCCCTATATGGAGACGGTGATCGAGGAGAATCCCGCGCTTGGCTGGCGCGCGATCCGCCTCGGGCTCGACCGTCCAGGACTGTTGCGCGGCCAGATCCGAGCGCTGTTGCGCGCCGGCGGCGGCCGCGCCCTGCGCATCATGTTCCCAATGGTCTCGGAGGTCGCCGAATTCGACGCCGCCAAGGCGATCGTCGAGCGCGAGCTGACCTATTTGCGCCAGCACGGCCATACGCTGCCCGAACGCATCGACGTCGGCACCATGCTCGAGGTGCCGGCGCTGCTCTATCAGCTCGACGAGCTGCTCACCAAGGTCGACTTCATCTCGGTGGGCTCGAACGACCTGTTCCAGTTCCTGTTCGCGGTCGACCGGGGCAACGCCAAAGTCTCCGAACGCTTCGATACGCTGTCAGCGCCGATTCTGCGGGCGCTGCGCGACGTGGTGCGCAAGGCCCAACGCGCCAGGAAATCGGTCTCGCTGTGCGGCGAGATGGCTTCCAGACCGATCGGTGCGCTGGCGCTGATCGCGCTCGGCTATCGCTCGCTATCGCTGTCGGCGACCGCGCATGGCCCGGTGAAGGCGATGCTGCTCGAACTCGATGCCCGCAAGGCCGAGGCCGCGATGGATCAGTTGCTCGCAGAGCCCGCCGGCAGCATCTCGATCCGGCAGAAGCTGGCCGAGTTCGCCGAGGCCGAAGGCCTGGCCTTGTAGCGGCACCGCCGCCGCTCCGCCGCTCATTTGCTCCCGAAAATCGTTTATCCTGAGATTCTGTCATGTCATCGCTTCCCGAAGCCAAACTGGACATCATGCTCGCGCATCACGCCGCGCTGGAAGCGGAGCTGCTCGGCCAAGTCAATTCCGACAAATATGTCCAGATCACCCGCGAGCTCGCCGAGCTCAATCCCGTGATCGAGGCGGTGAAGACCTATCGTGCAGCGGTGAAGGAGCTCGCCGACGCGGAGGCGCTGATCTCAGATCCCGCCACCGACCCGGAGATGCGCGCAATGGCCGAGGCCGAGCGCGAGGAGCTGATCGAGCGCCGCGCCGAGCTCGAGCAGAAGATCCGCGTGGCGCTACTGCCGAAGGACGCGATGGACGATCGCAACGTCGTGCTCGAAATCCGCGCCGGCACCGGCGGCGACGAGGCCTCGTTGTTCGCGGGCGACCTGTTCCGCATGTATGAGCGCTTTGCGGCGTTGCAGGGCTGGAAGGTCGAGGTGATCTCGGCCTCCGAAGGCACCGTTGGCGGCTACAAGGAAATCATCGCCGAGATTCAGGGCCGCGGCGCCTTTGCGAAATTGAAGTTCGAATCCGGCGTGCACCGGGTGCAGCGCGTGCCCGACACCGAAACGCAAGGGCGCATCCACACCTCGGCGGCGACCGTGGCCGTGCTGCCCGAAGTCGAGGATGTCGACGTCGACATCAAGAACGACGATCTGCGCATCGAGACCATGCGCGCACAAGGCGCCGGCGGCCAGCACGTCAACAAGACGGAATCGGCGATCCGCATCACCCATCTGCCGACAGGAATCGTCGTGATGATGCAGGACAGCCGCTCGCAGCATAAGAACCGGGCCTCGGCGATGAACATCCTGCGCTCGCGCATCTACGACGCCGAGCGACAGAAGGTGGATGCGGCGCGCTCCGCCGACCGCAAGGAGAAGGTTGGCTCCGGCGATCGCTCTGAGCGCATCCGGACTTATAATTTCCCGCAAGGGCGCGTGACCGATCACCGCATCAACCTGACCCTCTACAAGCTGCCGCAGGTGATCGCAGGCGAAGCGCTGGGCGAGCTGATCGACGCGCTGACCACGGAGCATCAGGCGGCGCAGCTGGCTGCGCAGGGCGCAGCGGCGTGACAAGCATCTGCGCTCTGTTCGCCCTGGCGCGACGACGCCGCGGCATTTCAGATGTCGTCCCGGCGCACGCCGGGACCCATAACCACCCGTCTTCGTGGTCGCAGCAGCAGACAACTCCGACCTCTCGTATCGACCAGTCGCGGCGTATGGGTCCCCGCTTTCGCGGGGACGACGTCGAAAACTTTGCAAGAGCTCAGGCCCTCTCGTGAGCGACAGAGCGCCCCCCGTCACCATCGACACCGCCCGCCGCGCGCTCGCAGCGCGCTTCGCCGGCGCCGGGCTGGACTCGCCCGAGCTCGATGCGCGATTGCTGGTCGGTGCGGCGCTGAACCTCGATCTCACGGGCTTGGTCAGCCACGGGCAGCGGCAGCTCACCGCAGATGAAGCTGCGCGAATCGAACGGCTCGCCCAGCGCCGATTGGGCGGCGAGCCGGTCGCGCGCATCCTCGGCACAAAGGAATTCTGGGGCCTACCGCTTCGGCTTTCTGCCGAAACGCTGGTGCCGCGGCCGGACACCGAAACCGTGGTCGAGCTGGCGCTGGAAGCGCTAGGCAGCGACAGAAAAAATCGCCGGCTTTGCGTCGCCGATCTCGGCACCGGTTCGGGCGCGATCCTGCTTGCACTGCTCTCGGAGCTGCCGAACGCCATCGGCATCGGCACCGACCTCAGCCTGGATGCGCTGCTGACGGCACGAGACAACGCGGTGAGACTAGGTCTCGCCGATCGTGCGGGCTTTGTCGCCTGCTCCTACGCCTCGGCGCTGTCGGGATGGTTCGACCTGATCGTGTCGAATCCGCCCTACATCCGCGCCGGTGACATCGCCGGGCTTGCGATCGAAGTGCGCGCGCATGATCCGCTCCGTGCGCTCGACGGCGGCGTCGACGGACTTGACGCCTATCGTGCCTTGATCCCCCAGGCGGCTGGCCTGCTACGGCCGGGAGGAGCTCTGGTGGTCGAGGTCGGCCAGGGCCAAAGCGGGGATGTTGAAGGCTTGATGACAAAGGCGGGCTTGCAGGTTGATTTTCCTGCCACACGAGCCGATCTGGCCGGAATTCCCAGGGCCGTGATCGGCCGAAAAAAGCCCTGACAAGCGCGAATTAACCAGCAAAAACCTCTTGGAATATCGCCTCGGAGCGACTACGTTCCGTTCAGAGCATCGGCGCAAGCCCCCGTAGAGCGGTATCGATTGACCACCGCCACGGATTCACTAAGCGAGCCGCGCCGGGCAATAGGTTCCAAAACGCAGGTCGGTTGAGCACGGTAGCCGTGAAAAAGGCTGTGCTGCTCGCGATTGCAAAGCGAACGAAAGCCTGATTTTGCGCTTGACGTCTTACGCAAAGAAAACGGGGTCTGCCGCAGCTCAGGCTGGGTTCGCAGGCTGAATGACATGGTTCGCCGGCACAGCCGCTGGCGGGTGGGGAACGCGTGTTGAACGCGCATTGTCGAGACATCGGTCGAGATGATCGCTGGTCGAACAATTCGGCTTCCGATCACAGTTATCGATCACGACATGAGTCGGATTGCAACGCAGGTCCGCGGCTGGCACGCGCGGACCGCGCAGGATGGTATTTGCATCACGGTGACAATTCACGGTGGCAGTTCAGTGCTCCTAACACAGGGTTGGAATAAAGGCAGGACATGAGAAACGGTCAAAACAACAAGCGGATGCGCAACCGGAATAACAACAATAATAATAACCGGCGCGGCCAGAACCCGCTGACCCGTGTGTTCGAGTCCAACGGGCCGGACATCAAGATCCGCGGCACGGCCTCCCACGTGGCGGAGAAATACGTTCAGCTTGCCCGCGACGCCCGCTCCTCCGGTGATCCGGTGGCGGCCGAGAATTACTATCAGCACGCCGAGCATTATTTCCGCCTGATCGCCGCGGCCCAGGAGCAGCTCCGCCAGAACCAGCCGCAGCCGCGCCACACCGAAGACCTGACGGTGGACGATCTCGACGACGAGGGCGACGGCTTCTCGAGCTTCGGCCAGGAGCCGGGCTTCGCTCCGGCCCCCCAGCAGCAACCCTTCATGCGTGACCGCGACGGCGGTCAGCGCGATCGCGAGCCGCGCGACAACCAGCCCCATCAGCGCGACCAGCAGCAGCCGCGGGAACAGCGCGAGCATCGTGAACCGCGGGAACATCGCGAGCACCGTGAACCGCGCGAACAGCGCGAGCCGAGGGAGCATCGCGAGCCCAGGGAACACCGGGAACCCCGGGAGTTTCGCGAGCGTCCGCAGCCGCAATATCAACCGCAGCCGCAACCCCAGCCCGTGATCGCCGACAGCGGCGTTGACCGGCTGCCATCCTTCATCACCGGCCCGCAGCCGCAGATCTCGAACGCGCCGACCCCCTTCGAAGGCGGCGAGCGCTACCCGCGCCGGCGCCGCCGCCCGCATGCCCCGCGCCCCGCGGAGACGGCCGCCGCTCCGGCCCCTGCGCCGAGCGAAGATTTCAACCCCGGCGAATAGTCCGGGCAGCGCTTTGCAAAGGCGGGCGGACGACGTGTCCGCCCGCCTTTTTTTGTTGCTGACTTCTTTGTTGCAGACGAAGGCTCAGCAAAGCCGGCCTTCGGCCCTGTCAGCACGAAGTCACGTCCGCATGCTAGCGCTGGACGCATGACGTATCTGCTGCTCGCGATCGCGATTCTGGCCGAGGTCCTGGCCACGACCGCCCTGAAACAGGCGGAGGGCTTCAGCCGGCCGCTCTGGAGCGCACTCACATTGGCGGGCTATGCGGTCGCGTTCTACTGTCTGTCACTCAGCCTCAAGACCATCCCGACCGGGATCGCCTACGCTATCTGGTCGGGGGCGGGGATCATCCTGATCTCGCTGTTCGCGTGGCTGTCCCACGGGCAAAGACTGGATACACCGGCCCTGATCGGCATGGGTTTCATCATTGCCGGCGTGGTGGTGATGAACCTGTTCTCCAACGTTACGGCGAATTAGCGCTGCCTTGCGGGCGGCTACCCGCGTCCGCTTCGGCCGTTCGCGGGCGCTGACGGCACCAGCACCGGCTCGAGCCTCGGGATCAGCCGGATGCGCTGCCGGCGCGCCGGAATGACACGATAGACCTGCTTGGTGGCCTCGATGATCAGCACGCCGGCGAAGGGCAGCGACAGCGCCGCCCCACCCCGCTCCCATGCCAACGCCGAGCGCAAGAACCAGCTTGCGGTCACCGGCGGCATGAACAGCGCCTCGCTCCAGGCGGTCGGGGTGAACCAGGTCTGCCGCAGCAACTCCGTGATCTGCGACCGCGAATAAGGCCGGCCATGGCCGAAGGGCGTCCTGTCGGTGCGCGTCCAAATGCCGCGCCGGTTCGGGATCACGATGATCATGCGCCCGGACGGCGCCATCACCCGCCACACTTCGCGCAAGAGCCCGGCGGGATCGTCGGACATCTCGAGCGCGTGGACGAGCAGAATGCGGTCGACCGCTGCATCCGGCAGCGGCAGCGCATATTCATCGACCAGCGAGGCGAGCGTCGGCCGCGCGGTGGGCCATTTCAACACGCCCTGGGCCGCCGGCATGAAGGCGATGCAGCGCTCGGAATCCTCCCGGAACAGACCGAGATACGGGGTCGGGTAGCCGATGCCGAGCACGCGCTGGCCTTTTGCGCTCGGCCAACGTTCCCTGATGCCGCGATTGATCAAACGCCGCGCCACGATGCCGAGGTGCTGCGAGTAGAAGTCGCGGAGGTCGATCACGTCCATGCGCCTAATCTACCACGTCGCGAGCCATCTCTGCCCGCGGAAGATTGCGTTGCGCCGGAAGCGTTAACGCCATATCTCTCGCCGACGCGGGTGGCACCAGACCAGAATGCCGCGCCTGCCCGCCGATGGAGACATCATGGCCGCCGAGATCCGCGTCTTTACCTGCCTGTCAGACAATTTCGGCTATCTGATCCATGATCCCGCAACCGGCGCCACGGCCTCGGTCGACGCGCCGGATGCGGCGCCGATCATCCGCGAGCTGAACGCCCAAGGCTGGCGGCTGACCGACATCCTGATCACCCACCACCATCATGATCATGTCGGCGGCGTCGCTGAGCTCAAGGAGGCCTATGGCTGCCGCGTGGTCGCTCCGCACGATAGATCGACGAAGATCGCCAATGTCGACCAGCGCGTCGCCCATGGCGACGTCGTCAGGGTCGGCGAGTTGCTCGCGCGCGTGCTGGAAACGCCCGGCCACACGCTGGATCACGTCGCTTACGTGTTCGATACGGAGAAGGCGCTGTTCGCGGCCGACACGCTGTTCTCGATCGGCTGCGGTCGCGTGTTCGAAGGCAGCTATCCGATGATGTGGGATTCGCTGCTCAAGCTGCGCGCCCTGCCAGACGACTTCAAGCTCTATTGCGGTCACGAGTACACCGCCTCCAATGTCAAGTTCGCGCTCACCGTCGAGCCCGACAATGCGGCGCTGCAGGCACGTGCCGAGGAGGTGACCCGGCTTCGCGCCGCGGGCCGGCCGACCATTCCCGCGCTGCTTGGCGACGAGAAGAAAGCCAATGTGTTCCTGCGTGCCGACGATCCGGCGGTGGCGATCAAGCTGCGCATGAAGGGCGCCAGCGCAGAAGAGGTGTTCGGCGAATTGCGCGAGCGCAAGAACAAGTCCTGAGCCTTCGTCCCGGTCATGAACGCCCTCACCGCCGCAGAGATCATCGCGCAACTCGCCCTCGAGCCACATCCCGAGGGCGGGCACTTTCGCGAGACGTTTCGCGACTCCAAGCTCGACACGAGCGGGCGTGCCGCTTCGACCCTGATCTACTTCCTGCTCGCGCGCGGCGAGCGTTCGCATTGGCATCGGGTCGATGCCGGCGAAGTCTGGCACTTCTATGCTGGCGCTCCGCTGACGTTGCGGATCGCCGAAGATGAGCAGCAGCCATCGCAGACGCTCGTGCTCGGCCTCGAGCTCGCCGCAGGCCAGCGCCCGCAAGCGGTGGTGCCGGCATATGCCTGGCAGTCCGCCGAAACGACCGGCGACTGGACGTTGGTGGGCTGCTCCGTCGCGCCCGGCTTCGAGTTTTCGGCATTCGAGCTGGCGCCGCCGGGCTGGGAGCCGGGCGGCTAACGTCCGAACGCGTTCGCGCCGTCAGCCGGCGTCAGAGGCTCGCGGCGATCTTCTGCCCAGCCGGCGCGAAGCGCCGTCGTTCCTCGGTGAGAAAGCCCGCAACGGCGTCGGCCGGCATCGGCTTGGCGAGATAGTAGCCCTGAACGAAATCGCAGCCGAGGCAGCGCAGGCTGTCGAGTTGCGCCTGGGTTTCGACGCCTTCGACGATGCAGGCGATCTCCATGTCGGCGCACAGGCCCGTCAGCGACTTGATGATCTTAAGGCTGACCGGATTGGTGTCGATATCGGCCACGAAGCTGCGGTCGACCTTGAGCTTGTCGAGCGGCAAGCGATGGACGTGGCTGAGCGACGAATAGCCGGTGCCGAAATCGTCGAGCGAGATGCTGCAGCCCATCACCTTGAGCGCGGCGATCGAGTGCTCGGCACGGGAGAAATCGTAGGTGACCGCGGTCTCCGTGATTTCGAACCCGATGCGGCTCGGCGAGACGCCGCTCGCCTCGATCGCCGAAATCAGGTGCAGGATGCCCTCCGGCGAGCAGATGTCGTGGGCCGAGAGGTTGAACGAGATGCGGATATCCTCCGGCCAGGTCGCGGCCGCGGCCAGTGCCTTGACCAAAAGGATCCGGGTCAAACTGCGAATGACGCCGGTGCGCTCGGCGGCGGGAATGAAGTCGGCCGGCGACACCAGCCCCAGCTTCGGGTTGTGCCAACGCGCAAGAACTTCAAGGCTCCTTGTCCGCAGGCATCTGGTGTCCTTGATCGGCTGGAACGCCAGCCGCATCTCGGCATCGAAATCGGCGGTCCGCAACATGTGCTCGATCACGCCGCGGCTGCGGATTTCGGCTTCGAGCTCGCTCGAGAAGATGATGGCGCCGCCACGCGCATGACGCTTGGCGTGATAGAGCGCATAATCCGCACACTCATACAGCGGCTCCGCGGCCGTTGCCGAGCGCGGGTAGAGCGCAAAGCCCGTCGAGCAGGACAACCCCGTATGCGCCGTATCGAGCTGGTAGGGCAGCTTGATGCGGTCGGTGATCTGGCGGCCCAGCGCAAGCAGATCCTCGTCCGTGGGATCGCCGCCGACCACCAGCCCGAACTCGTCGCCGCCGAGCCGGGCGAGATGAACCTTGGGACCGTAGCTGTTGCAGACCTCGCCAAGACGGCGCGCCGCCTCGATCAGGACGCGGTCGCCGACGGTGTGCCCATAGGTGTCGTTGATCGGCTTGAAGCCGTCGAGGTCGATGATGCCGACGGCGAGTGTCGTGCCGTTGCGCTCGGCCTCGGCAAAGAAGCGCGCGAGCTCAGAGAAGAAGCGGCGGCGATTGGGCAGATCTGTCAGGGAATCCAGATTGGCCAGCCGGAAATTCTCGTCCGACAGAGCCTGCGTCGCCGCCTGCTGCGCGAGCAGCGACTTGCGGCTGGCAACGAGATCAGCAAAGTCGCGGTAGTAGATGAACAGCACCGTGACCATGGCGCCGGAGACCAGAAGCTGGTTCACCGCAATCGCCCGCAAGGCGGGCACGCCGGTCGCCAGGAAATAGACGACGAAGGGACCGATCACGACCAGCGTCACGATCAGGGCCGCCGAGCGCAGATGCATCAGGCAGAAGATGATGCCGATGACGGTGACCGCCATGTAGAACGCCACCTGGCCTTTGGCGAACGGATCGCCATAAGGAAACAACGCGAACGACCAGATGACGAACAAGGCGCCGAGCGGACCGGCAATCCGATTGGTGAAGCGGAGATTGCGCAGAACTTCGGCGTCATCGCAGACGACATTGCGCTGACGCAGCCACCAGATCATCCGGAAGCCAGTCACCGAGCTCAATAGCGCCGGCGTGCTGATGGTGAGCCACGTCGGCGCCAGCGGCAAGAAGGTCGATGCGAGGGCAATGCTGTTGGTGATCAGGATGAAGTAGAGCAGCGGCACCTGCTTCGAGAATGCCTTGAACTGGGCACGCGTGAGCTCCGGATTGTCTGCGGGCACGCGAAACAGATCTCGCGCGCGAGCCACCTCACCTCTCAAGTCCCGCATATTTCCCGCCCCGTCTCAACTACCGACCATCGAGATCACGAGGTTGCGGATCGCGGGTAAAAGCGGAGTTAGGTGCCTTGGCGGGAAAAACAAACG
The DNA here is from genome assembly GCF_032484835.1 of Bradyrhizobium sp. SZCCHNS1022. NCBI lineage: Bacteria > Pseudomonadati > Pseudomonadota > Alphaproteobacteria > Hyphomicrobiales > Nitrobacteraceae > Bradyrhizobium > Bradyrhizobium sp. SZCCHNS1022. The sequence continues at coordinate 489,313 of NZ_JAUETT010000001.1, forward strand.
ATCGGTTGTAAGCTACCACTCGAAAGGCACTTGAGTGCCTGCCGTTAAGCCGGGATCAACGATACGAGCAAGAGATCGCGTTCCGCCGCCGTCGCAGGCCACGAAGCACGGCGGCTTAACGACGGAGTCGAAACATGTCCTTGGCCGCGACCAGGCCGCCGCCGGCGATCAAGAACGCAGCGAGCGCGATGTTCGCGCTCGGCTGGGCAAAGCCCGCCAGGATCAGGAACGCCGTCGAGAGCAGAGGCGTGGCGTAGGAGGCCGCACCGAGCACGCGGATATCGCCGCGCTTCATGCCGATGTCCCAGGCATAGAACGCAGCCCCGACCGGCCCGACGCCGAGACCGATCACGGCGAGCCACTGCGTCAGTGTCGCCGGCCAGACCGTCGTCTCAAAGGCGACGTGCATGGTCGCCGCGAGCGCTGCCGTCACCAGACAAAAGCCGGCGACTGCATCGGTCGGCACCGACTTCAGCCGGCGCGACAGCACCGAATAGGTCGCCCACACGAAGGCGGCGATGAAGGCCGCCAGCAGACCCGGGACCTGGGCTGCCGCGAAGCTCGCGCCATTGCCGACGAACAGCAGCACGGTGCCGGCAAGTCCGAGTGCGGCGCCGACGACGTGATACGGCGCCAGCCGTTCGCCGGGCAGGAAGGCGGAGAACAGCACGATCAGAAGCGGCCAAAGATAATTCAGCAGCCCGGCCTCCGCCGGAGGGGCAAAGCGCAGCGCCAGGAAGTACAGCGCATGGTAGCCGAACAGGCCGCCAACGCCGACGATCCAGGCGACAGGCGGCTGCCGCAGCGCCTTCATCGCCCCATGCCGACCGATCCAGGTCAGCGTGCCCACCACGCCGCCGATGGCAAAGGTCATGGCGGCGAGCTGAAACGCCGGGACGGTGCCGGTCGCAACGGTCATCACCGCAAGCAGCGACCACATCAGGATCGCGGTGAGGCCGATCAGGGTCGCGGTACGAGAGGACATGGACAACATTGCTCCGTCATGGCCGGGCGAGAGCGCGACGCGCGCCTTCGCCCCTCGGCGATCCACGCCCATGAGCTGCTCAGAGATCGCAAAGACGCGGATGCCCGCGACGAGCGCGGGCAGGGCGAATCATATGCAGCAGACAGTTCGCTTACGCAACGCCGTTCGGCGTCAGGTCATGTACTGGCCGCCATTGATGGTCAGCGTCGAGCCGGTGATGGCGGCGGCGTCATCGGCGGCAAGGAAGACGACGGCGCGCGCGATCTCCTCGGGCTCCCCAAGGCGGCCGATCGGAATCAGCGGCAGGACCGACTTTTCCAGCACGTCCTTCGGCACCGCCTGCACCATCTCGGTGTTGATGTAGCCGGGGCAGATCGCATTCACGGTGATGCCGGCCTTGGCCGTCTCCAAGGCCAGCGCCTTGGTGAAACCGATGTCGCCGGCCTTGGCGGCCGAATAGTTCACCTGGCCGAACTGGCCCTTCTGGCCGTTGATCGAGGAGATGTTGATGATGCGGCCGAACTTGCGCGCGCGCATGCCCTCGATCACCTGGCGTGTCATGTTGAACAGCGAGCCGAGATTGGTGTTGATCACGGCGCTCCACTGCTCGAGGCTCATCTTGTGGAACGCGGTGTCGCGGGTGATGCCGGCATTGTTGACCAGGATATCGATCGGGCCGAGATCGGCTTCGACCTTCTTGATGCCCTCCGCGCAGGCCTCGAACGAGCTGACGTCCCATTTATAGACAGGGATCTCCGTCTCGCTCTTGAACTTCTCCGCAGCCGCATCGTTGCCGCCATAATTGGCCGCGACCCTGTATCCGGCCGCTTTCAGCGCCTTGGAGATTGCCGCTCCGATGCCCCGCGTTCCACCCGTCACCAACGCAACCCGTGCCATGTCGAATCCTTCCCTTGGTGCTCGCTCAAGCGCAACAACTTATAGATGCATATCTGCAACGACGTTGTCACGCTTCACGCCGTTGCCGAATGATGGCCGTTGAGAAAAATTTCGTCATCGACCGGGGATCGCAGCGCTTTGGCTTCTTATCGACGGATTATGCGACGCGTTTGACGGACATCAAGAGCAAAACGCCCGGCGAGGCCGCCGGGCGTTTTCGTTGTTGGGATGCGTGCAGCTGCGAAGCTGATCGCGTGCGCAGTCTGCGAGGTTTTTAGTCGCGCGCGATGCACATCGCGATGCCCATGCCGCCGCCGATGCACAAGGTGGCGAGCCCCTTCTTCGCATCGCGCTTCTGCATCTCATGCAGCAGCGTCACCAGCACGCGCGCGCCGGAAGCGCCGATCGGGTGGCCGATCGCGATCGCGCCGCCATTCACGTTGACCTTTGCCGGATCCCAGCCGAGATCCTTGTTGACCGCGCAGGCCTGCGCGGCGAACGCCTCGTTGGCCTCGATCAGATCGAGGTCGGCGATGTTCCAGCCGGCCTTCTTCAGCGCGGTGCGCGAGGCCGGGATCGGGCCGGTGCCCATGATCTTCGGATCGACGCCGGCCTGGCCCCAGGAGACGATGCGGCCGAGCGGGGTCTTGCCTTCCTTCGCGGCCTGCTTCGCGGTCATCAGCACCACGGCCGCAGCGCCGTCATTGATGCCGGAGGCATTGCCCGCGGTCACCGTACCGTCCTTCTCGAAGGCCGCGCGCAGCTTGGCCATCGCTTCGAGCGTGGCGCCGTGGCGCGGATATTCGTCGGTGTCGACGATGATGTCGCCCTTGCGGCTCTTGACCGTCACAGGGACGATCTCGTCCTTGAACCTGCCGGCCTTCTGTGCGGCCTCGGCCTTGTTCTGGGAGGCCACCGCAAACTCGTCCTGCTGCGCACGGGTGATCTGATATTGCTTCGCCACGTTCTCGGCGGTGTTGCCCATGTGATAGCCGTTGAAGGCATCCCACAGCCCGTCCTTGATCATGGTGTCGACGAGTTCGAGCGAGCCCATCTTGACCCCAGCACGCAGATGCTGCGCATGCGTCGCCATGCTCATGGATTCCTGCCCGCCGGCCACCACGATCTCCGAATCGCCATTGACCAAGGCCTGGTAGCCCAGCGCCACCGAGCGCAGGCCGGAGCCACAGAGCTGGTTGACGCCCCAGGCGGGGCTCTCGACCGGGATGCCGGCGGCGATCGAGGCTTGGCGGGCCGGGTTCTGCCCCTGCGCCGCGGTCAGGATTTGCCCCAAGATGACTTCGGAAACGCGACCGGGCTCGACGCCGGCACGCTCAAGCGCCGCCTTGATCGCGACCGCGCCGAGCTCATGAGCCGGCAGATTGGCGAAGGCGCCGTTGAAGCTTGCAACCGGGGTGCGGGCGGCGCTGACGATGACGACATCGTCTGACATGGGCATCTCCTGACTTTTGCTCTTGGGGACCAGGCTCGGGGACCGGGGAGTCTCTGAAACCTAAATGAAATTGGAGCGGGGCGCTGCAGCGTGCCGGTGGGAACGACGGCAAACCCCGGATTGGCGGATGCGCAATCTCTAGGGCGCATCCTGTTAACGTCGTTGCGGCATGTCAATGAGACAAAGGCCGGTTTCCTGCTGCAGCGCATTCAAATTGGCGCGCCTGTCCGTTTCATAAGCACAATTTGTGCTTTGGAATTAACCGTCGCGCACAAAACCGTAGCCGAACTCTCTCGAACGTGATTACGCTAGTGCGATTGCGTAGCTCGTCGCCCTGCGGCGTAACCGCGGGGTTTCCCGTCCTCGGTCTGAATGTGTGAGCTTCCATGGCGAAATCCGACCAACCCACCACGATCAAGAAATATGCGAACCGGCGGCTCTATAATACCGGGACGAGTACTTACGTGACCTTGGAAGACCTCGCCGCGATGGTGAAGGAGGGAGAGGACTTCCTGGTCTACGACGCCAAGACCGGCGACGACATCACCCGCTCGGTGCTCGCTCAGATCATCTTCGAGCAGGAGAACAAGGCCGGCCAGAATCTGTTGCCCACGACCTTCCTGCGGCAGCTGATCCGGTTCTATGGCGATAGCATGCAGATGGTGGTGCCGAAATATCTCGAGCAGTCGATCGACACGCTGACCCGGGAGCAGGAGAAGTTTCGCAAGCAGATCGCCGAGACCTTCTCAGGCACGCCGTTCGCGCCGCTCGAGGAGCAGGTCCGCCGCAACATGGAGCTGTTCCAGCAGACCTTCTCGATGTTCAAGCCGTTCGCTCCCGCACGGACGGAAGAGAAATCGGCCGAGCCGGCGGCCGGCGGTGACAACATCGACGACCTGCGGCAGCAGATGAAGGAAATGCAGGAACGCCTCGATCGCATGTCGAAGGAGCCGCCGAAGCAGGAGGAATAGCCTCGGCGTCGCTTCCGGCCGAGGCCAGGCCTCCTGGGGCTATGGGCGGCTGCGCCGCCGCGCGGCGACCAGCAATCTCCCGCGCGACGGGCTGCCCTGCATGTGTCCCGCATCGCGCGCGCATGCGCCGGCATGGAACGATGCCGCCGATCGAGGTCATCCCGCGGCGGGCAAGATTTCTCCAGCCGCGGACCGCCACGGGCACGCGATCGAGGCGAGCCCGATCAGCCGTCCCTGGATGTAGTCGCAGCCCCATTCGCGCAGGAGCGCGGCCGACTCCTCGTCCTGCACCCATTCCGCAACCGTCTTGATCTGCAGCCGGCGCGCCAGATCGACCAGCGTCTGCACGAAGGCGCGGTCGTCGGCGGAGCGCGCCAGGTTCTGCACGAAGGCGCCGTCGATCTTGACGATATCGACACCGAGCTTGCGCAGGTTGCGGAACGAGGTGTAGCCCGCGCCGAAATCATCGATCGCGATCCGGCTGCCGAGATCCTTCAGTCGGGTGACGAAACCTCTGACATCGTCGATGTCCTGGATCTCGACGGTCTCGGTGATCTCGACCACCAGCCGTTCGGCAACGCCCGGATGCGCACGCATCAGAAATTCGATCGAAGCCCACCAGTCCGGGTCCATGGTGGTCTCCGGGGAGATGTTGAGGCTGAGCCGCACGTTGGGCGCGGCGGCGAGTTCGGCGATGACGAGCTCCAGCACCCGGTGATCGACCAGACGGATCAGCCCAAGGCGCTCGGCCACCGGCACGATGTCGGGCGCGTGCAGGACCCGCCCGTCGTCCTGCCGCATCCGCACCAGGCATTCATAGAACGCCGACTCGCGGGTGTCGGCCGCGACCACCGGCTCGAAAGCGGTGACGATGCGCCGCTCGTTGAGCGCCGTGACGATCTGGTCGGTGACGCGGATATTGACCTTGCGCTGGGCGTCGCGCTCGACGTTCGGCCGCCACACGGCGAATGAGCCGACCCGACGCCGCTTGGCGCCGTCGAGAGTCTCATGGGCGCGGTTGATGGCCTCGTCGGCGGTGCGCGCGTGACGCGGCACGCTGACCGCGCCGATCGTCACGGTCACCGCGACGGGGCCGGATTTGGTGGGCACCACGTCGTCGCGCACCGCGGCCAGAAATCGCTCGGCCGCGATCGTCATGTCGTCCATGGTGCAGTTCTTGAGGATCAGCCCGAACTTGTTGCCGGAGAAACGGCCCAGCACATCGCCGCTGCGCAATCGGGCCCGAATCCGTTGCGCGACCTCCAGGAGCACGCCGTCCGCAACATCGAAGCCGAACGCGTCGTTGAGGCGCGCCAGATGATCGACGCCGACCAGCATGAAGGCGCAGGAAAAGCGGAAGCGCTGCGCCTCCTCGATCGTCGCCGCCAAGGTGGCGATCAGGTGGCTGCGGTTGAGCTCGCCGGTGAGCGGATCGTGCTGCGAGAGCTTGATGAGCTGCTCGTCACGGGCGTGGCGCTCGTTGTTGATACAGACGACGCCTTGCGCGCGGACTGGACGGCCGTCGGCATCCGCGAACCAGCAGCCGGTCTCCTCGACCCAGAGCAGCGGCGCGCCGGTATGGGCGCGGACACCATATTCGATCCGGTAGGGTGTGCCGCCGGCGCCGTGCAGCGGCGGCGACTGCAACAACACCTCGGAGCGGATCGCTTGCTGCGGCTCGATCAGCTTGGCGAAATCGGCGCCGCGCGACAGCTGCGGCAGCGCGATATCGGGAAACACCGCACCGACATGATCGCTCCAGACGATCACGTCGGCGGCGATATCCCACACGAAGGCGGCCTGGCCGACCGAAGCCAGAATCATCGAGGTTTGCGGCACATCGGCTGTCAAGATCGCCTCGTTTCGGGACACGGCCGGTCGCGATCGCGGCCTCACAATCGGTTACGGATGACCGGCATGCGGCGCATATGGCCGCAGCGGTCTTGCGAATCAGCCTACGGACATCTGGTTAATGAGAACATTTTCTTGCGACAGGCCATTTGCAAGCCCCGGTGCCGCAGGCGTAAGCTAAAAAGGGAGGCGCCGAAGGAACAAACGCCCGTGAAATAACGATAACTCCGTGAGCGGCATTGCTCTTGCGAGAGTTCGGGAGGAAAGGATCCGGCGCCCCAGAATAGAACAGTCAGGCCGGATTTGGTTGGACGATGTTAACGATCGACCGGAACGAGACGGCTAGGCAGGACGGCGAATCGCGCGAAAGCGTCGCGCTGGTTCCGCTCGTCCATGGACCGGAATTCCGATCTCCGCCGCGGCGCTCGGTCAGGCCAGATGCCAGTTTCGTGACCCATTTGATCGCTACGGCCGAGCAGGTCCCGCAGACCCGCCATCTGCGCCGCGCCGCCACGGCCGACGCGCTCTCCGCCTATGCGACGCATCAGCATCCCACGGTCAGCGCCGCCGGGCGGACCCGGCAAGTCATCTAGGCAATCCCTTTCAGGTAAGCGCCGGCGCCGCTTCAGGGCTTCGGCGCGGCCGGCGCCTGCTCGTGCTCTTTCGCCTGGTCCGGCGCGTCAGCGTTCGGGGCCGGTTCAGTCGCAGCCGGGGTGGCGATGCGCGGATCGGGATGAGCCATCAGCACGGATTCGGCGACGGCTGCCGCGGCCGGCACCTCGATGTCCGGCGGCGCCGGTGCGGGCTCGGGCTCGGGCTCGGCATGAGCGGCCGGTGCCGGGACGACCGAGCCAGGGACATCCGCCGCACCCGCCGATTCTGCGACCTGTGGCTCCGGTTCAGCCTTGGCCGGCTCAGACTTGGCCGGTTCGGGCTTGGACGCAGACGCAAGGACGGGTTCAGTCCGAACCACCGGCGCGGCTGCAAGCACGGCCGCTGCGCGGCGGCGCTTCGTGCGCAGGCCGACGCCTGCGAAGAAGTCCACCATGGCCAGCAGCGCCAGCAGGAAGAAGGTCGAATTACCGAATTTCGGCCACATCACGAATTCGGCCGCAGCGCCGCCGGCGACCAGCAGCGAGAGCAGATGATCCGTGAGATATTTGCCGTGAGGCCGGGCGGCCTTGATCACTTCGAGCCACAGCAGCAACACCCCGAGCGCAAGCAGGATGTCGCCCAGCGACACCGTCCACGTCTCGCCCGAAACCAGCCGCACCTGGATCAGCGTCTCGCCGAAGCCGACCCCCGGCATCAGGAAGGCGATCATGTTGTAGATCGCCAGCGGGATCAGCAGCAGCGGAAAACCGACCATGGACATCGGTGACGCCTTCAACCGCGCAAGGGATCAGCACCTGCGCATTTCCAAGGACCGGGGACGGGAATACGACGGGCTCGTCCGCGAATGCCTTACGCGCAAAGGTCCCGGCGAATGGACTCGCACGGGACCGCGCTCAACCCGTCGGCGCCGCGTTCCGGCGGGCGACAAGCCCGCCGCATGGGCACAGACGATCAGGCGTCCTTTTTCTTCAGGACCTGGCGACCCTTGTACATGCCGGTCTTGAGATCCAGGTGGTGCGGACGACGCAGCTCGCCGGAATCCTTGTCCTCGACATAGGTCGGCTTCTTGATCGCATCGGCCGAGCGACGCATACCGCGTCGCGACGGCGACGTTTTTCTTCTGGGGACGGCCATATCCGTATCCTCTAGGGGTAATCTCTTATGGCATCAGCGGAACATCGTCGCGTGGCGACGGCCGCAAGCGCAAGCGCCGGCGAGCCCCGATGCCGATTAAGGCCGGGCTTATAGAGGATGAGGTCCCGTAAAGCTAGCGCCGTTTACGGCAATTTCGGGCAAATTCGCGCGTTCGCGCTCATCGGCCCCCGCCCCAACAGGTCTGAAGCGCGGGTGATTGCCCCCGCGCCATGTAGGTCATGGCGAGCCGGCGTACGCCCGGACCCGGATTCCGTGCGCTGCGTTTGACCGGGTTGGGCAGGATCGAAGCCAATAGCGCCGCCTCGCGCGGCCCCAAACCTGCTGCCGACCGGCCGAACGCATAGTTTGCGGCGGCCTCGGCCCCGAACTGGCCGGACGGGCCGAGTTCGGCGACGTTCAGATACAGTTCCAGGATTCGCCGCTTCGGCAGCACGGCGTCGATCCAGAGCGCCAGCGGCAGTTCCAGCGCCTTGCGGACGAAGCTGCGCCCTGGCCATAGGAAGAGGTTCTTGGCCAGCTGCTGGGTGATGGTCGAGCCGCCGCGCGTGACTTCCCCCTCCTCGGCATCATCCACGACCTCGCGCAGCGCACCCCAATCGACACCGTGATGGCTGCAGAATTTAGCGTCCTCCGCCGCAACCACCGCGCGCGGCAGGTAGGGCGACATCGCCGACAGATCGATCCAGCGCCGTTCGACCGGCCTGCCGGTCACCGAGCGCCACAGCATCAAAGCCGACATCGGGTGTCCTGTCGCATAGAACGGCGTCAGCCCGTAAGGCACGAGCAGCACCAGCAGGACCATGGCAAGGAGCGTTCGGAGCGAGCGCAAATTGAGGTTTCGCGGGGCTAGTGGAGCATGATCGGATGGTCGTCCGTCGCGATTATCCGATATCTCCATGAAATTTCCTGCCTTTTTCGGACAATCGAGGCCAAGTGTCGCGCTCGCGCCCGCAATTGACGAAGTCGGCGTCATCAACGATTGTCCGGCGAATTTTTTGCCTCTGGAGCACTACTTGATGACCGCGACGGCCCTGACCGACTTCACCCAACGCCTGGACAAGACCGCGGAAGACACCGAGGCCCTGCTGGGCGAATTGCTGTCGGACGCGCCGATGCAAGACGAGATCGTGCGGCCGAAGCGGCTGATCGAGGCCATGCGCTATTCAAGCCTCGGCGGCGGCAAGCGGCTGCGTCCGTTCCTGGTGGTCGAGAGCGCGGCGGTGTTCGGCGTGCCGCGGCAGGGCGCGCTGATGGCAGGCGCCGCGCTCGAATGCATCCATTGCTACTCGCTGATCCATGACGATCTGCCGGCGATGGACAATTCCGACCTGCGGCGCGGGCGGCCGACGCTGCACAAGGCCTATGACGATGCCACCGCGATCCTCGCGGGCGATGCGCTTCTGACGATCGCGTTCGACATCATCACCCGCGACGAGATCCATCCCGATGCCGGCGTGCGGCTGGCCCTGACCCGGGCCCTGGCACGCGCCTCCGGGATCGGCGGCATGGCGGGCGGGCAGATCCTCGATCTTGCCGGCGAAGGCCGGTTCGGCGATCGCGAGCCGGTCGACGTGGCGCGCCTGCAGCAGATGAAGACCGGCGCGCTGCTGCGCTTCGGCTGCATCGCGGGCGCCCTCCTCGGCCAGGCCTCGGCGCAGGAATATCAGGCGCTCGATGATTTCGGCCGCGCGCTTGGCGAGGCCTTCCAGATCGCCGACGACCTGCTCGACGTGGAGGGCGATGCGGCGACGCTCGGCAAACCGGCCGGCGCCGATGCCGAACTCGGCAAGACCACCTTCGTCACCCAGCTCGGGATCGACGGTGCCAAGCAGCGCGTGCGGGACCTGCTCGCGCGCGGCGATGCGGCGCTCGCGATCTTCGGCGCCAAGGGCGACGTGCTGCGCGCCGCCGCGCGCTTCGTGGCCGAGCGCAAGAACTAGAGCCCGCGCGGTGCCGATCCAGCCAGAGCACAAGGAAGACCCCGCGCTCGCCCACTTCACCAGGCTGCCGATGGCGCTGCGCGTGGTCTATGCGCGGCCGCGCACCTTCATTGCGCTTGGCATCGCTATATTCTCGTTCTTTGCGCTGCCCGGCGCCTGGCGAGTGATGACCCGGCTCCTGCTCTGCTGGGACATCTTTGCCACGCTCTATCTCATGCTGGTGGTGCTCATGATGCTGCAATGCGAGCATCAGCACATCCGCCGCAACGCCATCAAGCAGGACGATGGCCGCTTCGTGATCCTGATGGTGACGGCGCTCGGCGCCTTCGCCAGCATCGTCGCGATCGTGTTCGAGCTCGGCGCTTCCAAGCGCGGCGCCGTCGAGCTCACGCTGGCGACACTCACTGTCGCGCTGTCCTGGGCCATCGTGCACACCACCTTCGCCCTGCATTATGCGCACGACTATTATCGCGGCAGCAAACCGGGCGGCCTGCAATTCCCGAGCGGCGAGAGGCAGGATCACGCCGACTACTGGGATTTTGTCTATTTCTCCTTCGTGATCGGCATGACCGCCCAGGTGTCCGATGTCGGCATCACCGACAAGGTGATCCGACGCACCGCGACCGTGCACGGCATCATCTCGTTCATCTACAACACTGCGCTGGTCGCGCTGATGGTCAACATCGCCGCAAGCGCGATCTCGAACTGATTCAAGAGGCGGGGTGCGGCCTCCCACGCCCGGAATCGGAGAGGGCCAAAACCGACGCTGCCGCAACAGCTGCGCCGAGCGGCGGCACGGTCTACTTCAATTGCACACTTCCACGCTGGCGTTGTGGCTCGGGCCGCCGCCGCCCTGATAGTCGAGATGGCAGCCGCGCTGGACCGGCCGGCACAGATAGGCATCGCAATAGATCTGGCCTGACGCGCGCCCCGGCTTCTCCGCCCGAAGCTGCGGCTTGGCAAAGCCCGACAGCGGCCGGCCGGCATCGACCTCGGGAAGCGTCAATCGCCGCTCCGACCGCAGCCGCTTGCGGGCCGGCTCGTCGTCGCGATCGTTGCGGCTCGCGACCGGCTTCTTGCTGCGCTTCTCGCATTCGTTGTCGTCGTTGAGGAACGAGCCGGCAGCACAGACGATCCTGTCGCAATGGTCGACGTCGACCTCGAAACCATGCGGGCAAGCCAGCGGACACACCCGCCCCTGCTTGCGCTTGATCACATCGAGCGCATCGCCGGAGACCGTCTGCGTATCGAGCTTGGTACCGGCATAGCGGTTGAATGCCGACAGCGACCGCCGCGAGGCCGAGCCCCAGTCCCCATTGGCATCCTCGTTCAGGCAGCCGACGCGGCGCAATTCGACCTGCACCGCTCTGGCGAGATCGGCCGGCGGTGCGGCCGGGGTCAGCGATGCCAGCCTCGGAGCTTTCTCCGGCTGGGTGGCCGCAGCCGCGGCGGGGACCGATGCCGCGGTCGTGGTCACCGCTATGAGCGAGGCTTGCTGCTGGTTCGACGGCTCGTCCTGCGGCCTGCCGTTCGCCTCCGCGGCCTGCTGCCGCGCGACCTCCGTGACCTTCTCGGCTGCAATCCGCGCCTGCTCGGCCGCCTTCGCCTCGGCCGCCGCCTTGGCTTCAGCCCTGGCCAGCACATCCTTGCCCGCGCCTTCGGCGACGAGACGCGCCCGCTCGACTTCGGCCGCCCGGGCCTGCTCGGCCAGTGCGACGTGGTTCTCCTCCGCCGTCAGCTTATCGAGCTGCAGCCTGGCGAGGCTCGCATAGAAGCCATCCGGATATTGCGCCAGAAAGGCGTTCCAGGCCGCCTCGTTGCCGACCTGCAGCGCGAGCTCATAGTCGCGGCGCATCCCCGATTGCGCATTCGGCGCGGCCGCCGCTTGCGGGACTCGGGCGGCAGCCGGCACCAGTGCGACATCCTCACCGCCGAGCGAGCCATAGACGAACGGCTCCTGGCGATTGCCGGTCGCCTTCAACACCTCGTCGCGCACGAAGCCGAAGGCCTTGCGGATATCGAGCCCCGGCGTGCCGATACGCCGCGACAGCGCCAGCGTGAACGGACTGTTCCTGCCGTCGCCGTCCTGCGCCGTCGATCCTGCCTTCGCCGAATAGGCGACCAGGGTGTTTGGGCTGGTCGGCTCGATCCTGGCAAGGCCGCGACCGATGCCGCGCACGGCAACCGTGCGCTCCATGGTCCTCGCGAACGGATTGTCACGACAGGCATCGAGAATGACCAGGCGCAGTTTCTTGGCCGGCTCGACGGCGACCAGAATGCGGTCCAGCGACAGCGTCTCGTCATAAACGTCGGTGTCGCGTTCAAGCCGCGCATCGACCGGAATCAGGTAATTGGCGCCTTCGACCTCCATGCCGTGGCCGGCGTAATACACCACGGCGATGTCGGCATCCCGCGCGGCATCGGCGAAATCGCGCAGCGCCCGCCGCGTCTCCCCTGCCGACAGGTCGCGCCGGAAGTCGACCACGTCGAAACCGGCCGCCTTGAAGGTCTTGGACATGACGGCGCCGTCATTCACGGGGTTCGCCAGCGGCGGAACATTCCGATACGCCGAGTTGGCGATGACCAATGCCACCCGCTTCTCGGCAAAGGCCGGCTGGCATGCAAGCAGCAACACCGCTGCAATCAGCAAGCGGGGGATTTGAAAGGATCGCGACCGGAACATGACTGAGAGCCCATGATGCTGGGAGACTTGCAGAAGCCGACTACCAGAGCTGGGAACGGCTGGGCTGTGATTGCGGTCACACACCTCGCTCCCAGGCCAAACCGCATCCTTGTTCGTCGCCGCTGATGTGGCCTTGGTTCGTCTTGCCAATCACGTTATTGCGTTGAAAATAAGCTGATCGTTCCGCAGCGAGGAGAGAGCCGTGAACCCTGACCGATCCAGTGTCGAAGCCGTGGTCCAAGGCTATTTCGACGCGCTCTATGCGGGCGACGCCGACAAGCTCGGCGCGATTTTCCATCCCACCGCCGATCTGCGCTGCGTGGAGAATGGCGAGCTGAAGATCCTGACCATGGCCGACTGGCTGGCCTGGGTCCGCAAACGGCCTTCGGCGCAGGCCGAAGGCAAGCCGCGGGACGATTTCATCGTCACCATCGACCGCTCGGATGACAACACTGCCTTCATCAAGGTCCGCTGCCAGCTCCCGCCGCGCTATTTCACCGATTATCTGGTGGCGATGAAGCTGAAGGATGGCTGGCAGATCGTCTCCAAATCCTATCGCTACGATCTGCGGGACTGAGCGTCGGCACCGACGCGCAGATCGCATGGAAGATCATTTTCAGCTGTTTTTGATCCTGCTCGCCGTGCTGGCCGGAACCGCACTGCTCGCGCGCCGTGCGAGTATTGCGCCGGCCATCCTGCTGATGCTGGCCGGCATCGCGCTGGCCTTCGTGCCGACCATGCCGGCGTTCGCGCTGCCGCCGGAGCTGGTGCTACTGGTGGTGCTGCCGCCTCTGATCTACTCGGCCAGCGTCGCCATGAGCTGGCGCGAGTTCAAGCTGAGCCTGCGCCCGATCGTGCTGCTCGCGGTCGGCTGCGTGATCTTCACCGCCTGCGCGGTCGCAGCCGCAACCCACGTCCTGATCGGCCTGCCCTGGAGCGTCGGCTTCCTGTTAGGGGCCATCGTCGCGCCACCCGACGTGGTGGCGCCGCTCGCCATTGCCCGCCGGCTGCATCTGCCGCGGCGGATCCTGGTGGTGCTGGAGGGCGAAGGGCTGGCCAACGACGCCACCGCGCTGATCCTCTATCGCTTCGCGGTGGCCGTGATCACCACCGGCACGTTCTCGCTGCCGGTCGCCGCCGGCGAGTTCGCCCTCATCGTGGTGGGCGAGATCGCCTTCGGCATCGGCGTCGGCTGGCTGATGCTGCGCGCCCGCTATTATAGCCGTGACCCGCAGATCGAGATCACGCTGTCCCTGCTCACGCCCTATCTCGCCTATTGGATCCCCGAACATGTCGGCGGCTCCGGCGTGATCGCGACCGTCGCCTGCGGCCTTTATATGAGCTGGAACGGGCCGCTCCTGATCCCCTCGGCGACCCGGCTGCAGGGCGTCTTCTTCTGGGACCTCGTGATCTACCTGATCGAGGGCATGCTGTTTCTGCTCACCGGCTTCCAGATGCGGCTGCTCTACGAGAGGTCTAAGGCCTTTCCGCTGCATGACATCCTTCTGGTGACGGCGCTGGTGGTCGGCATCGTCATCCTGGCGCGGTTCGCCTGGATCTTCCCCGCGACCTATCTGCCGCGCTGGTTTTCGAAAAGCCTGCGCCAACGCGACCCCTCGCCGCCCTGGCAGTGGGTGTTCATCCTCGGCTTCACCGGGGTACGCGGCACGGTCTCGCTGGCGGCGGCGCTGGCGCTGCCGCTGACGCTCTCGACCGACGACGCCTTCCCGTTTCGCGACCTCATCCTGTTCGTTTCCTTCGGCGTGATCTTCTTCACCCTGGTCGGCCTCGGGCTCACGCTGCCGCGCGTCGTTCACTGGCTCGGCGTGACCCGTGCCGGCCGCGCCGAGCATGTCGCCGAGCACGAGCAGGAGATCGCCGCACGCCGCGAAGCGCTCGAGACCGCGCTGCACTCGCTGGAGACGATGACCAATGATCGCGAACTGTCCGACGAGGTGGTGCGGCTGCTGCGCGCGCGCCATGAGGTCCGCGTCAACCAGCTGCCGCAATCGCTCGATCCCGATCAGCAGGACTCCTCCGCGCTCGGCATCGAGCTGACCCGCGAATTGATCGCCGTAGAGCGTCAATTCATCCATGTCCTGCTGCGCGACGGCAGGATCACCGACGAAACCCGGCGCCGGATCGAGCGCGACCTCGACCTCGAGGAGGCGAGCCTCGCCAACCGCGAATATGGCGAGCTGCCGCTGTGAAGAAAAAGGCAGCTCGCCTTTGCTAGCTCAGCCTGCCGCACCATGGTCCTCCAGGACCGGGCCGAACAGCTCCCAGCGCTCGCCGTCGAAACGCATCATCTGCAGCTGCTTGTTGACGCGATAGTCGGTCGGCGACGTGTTGATCTCCATGCCCGGCAACGCGAGATCGCCGGTGACGTGCTTGAGCGAAGCGGCCTGCTTCATCACGTTCTCGCGGGTCAGATTGTCGCCGCACATCTTCAGCACCGTGGTCAGGAGCTCCGCGGTCGAGTAGCCATAGATATTGAAATTCGAGTTCTTGTCGCCTTCCGGATAGTACTTCGCCATGAACGAGAAATAGCGCTTCATGCCGGGATCGTCCTTCCAGGTCGGGTCCAGCGGGTCCAGCGGGTCCTTGCCGTAGTTGACCGAGATGACGCCCTTGGACGCCTCCAGGCCCGCCGGCTTCATCACGGCGCCGACCGAGGTAGCGTTGATATCCACGATGTGAGTCGGTTTCCAGTCGAGCTCGGCGATCTTCTTGATCGCCTGCGCCGCCTGCTTCGGCGTCGCCGCCGAGAACACGAGATCGGCGCCGGCCGACTTGATCTTCAGGATCTGCGAATCGATGGTCGGATCGGAGACCTCGTAGGACGCCTCGGCGACGATCATGCTCGACGCTTTGTCGCCCAGCCCGGCCTTGAGGCCGTTCAGATAGTCCTTGCCGAGATCGTCGTTCTGATAGAGCACGCCGATCTTGGCGTTCGGATGTTCCTTGAGAATGTACTGGCCGTAGATGCGCCCCTCGGTGAAGTAGTTGGGGTTGAAACCCATGGTCCAGGGGAAGTTCTTCGGATCGGTAAACCTCGTCGCGCCAGTGGCCGCGAACAGCTGCGGCACCTTTTTGGCGTTGAGATATTTCTGCACGGCGGCGTTCGACGGCGTGCCGATGATCTGGAAGGTCAGCAGCACCTCGTCGTCCTCGACCAGCTTGCGGACCTGCTCGACCGCCTTCGGCGGCGAATAGGCGTCGTCATACTGGACCAGCTTGATCTTGCGGCCGTTGATGCCGCCCTGTTCGTTGATCATGTTGAAATAAGCGGCCTGGGTCTTGCCGATCGAGGCATAGGCCGAGGCAGGGCCCGAGAACGGCACGGTCTGGCCGACCTTGATCTCGGTGTCGGACGCGCCGGGATCGTATTTCTTCTGGGCGTAGGCGGATGTGACCGAAAGCGTGGCCGCAAGCGCGGCGGCCCCGGCAAGACGGACGATGCCAGATCGCATCGTGCCATGTGTCGTCATACCATATCTCATGGGCAATGTTCCTCCTGGATGTTTTGCGCGATGGTCTGATTGTTTTGGACGCCATCGCTGCCAGGATTGTGGAGGAAGCCAAGGCGCCATGCAAGACGAGGCGGCCGGCCCGCGGATGCGGATTTCGGGTCGACGCCTACGCTCGGAGCGGCCATAGAGCTTCGGAATCGATCAACCGAGAGCGGTGAAACGGACATGCCCGAACGCATTAGTCCGGCGCAAAAGCCGGCCACGGTGTTCCGCCTCGACCGACTGGCGACGCCGATCGGTATAGCGCTGCTGGTCACCGATGACGACGGCGTGCTGCGCGCCCTCGACTGGGACGATCATGCACCGCGCATGATGGATCTGCTTCGGCGGCATTATGGCGTGGTGATGCTGAACGAGCGGCAGGCGCCTGCCGCGATCAAGGCGGCCCTGACGGCCTATTTCAATGGCGATCTCGATCGGCTGGCCGAGGTGGCATGGCGGGTGGCCGGAACGGAGTTTCAGCGCAAGGTCTGGTCGGCATTGCCGGGCATTCCAGCGGGCCAAACCATGAGCTATGGCGCGCTGGCGGCCCGATTGCAGGCGCCCAAGGCGACGCGCGCGGTCGGCCACGCCAATGGCGCCAATCCGATCAGCGTCGTGCTGCCCTGTCACCGCCTGATCGGCGCGAACGGCGCGCTGGTGAAATATGGCGGCGGCTTGACGCGCAAGCGCTGGCTGCTGCGCCATGAGGGCGTGGAGGTTTAGCCTCCTCTGCCAATCGACACATGACAAACAAACAGCGTCATTGCGAGGAGCGAAGCGACGAAGCAATCCAGACTTCCGGCGCCGCCCTGGATTGCTTCCGCCGTCGCCCTTCGGGCTATGGCGGACAAGTCGCTGCGCTCGCAATGACGAGCGGATAAAATCGAGACGTGCGCTTCAAGCCGCCGGCTGCGCGGCGCTTACGTCGCTCGACAGCAGATGCAGGAGCGCGCTCTTGATCGCGGCCTGCCGGGTCGGCGCGGTGATCTGGGCGCCCAACAGGTCCGTGACATAGAACACGTCGCGGGCGCGCTCGCCGAAGGTCGCGACGTGAGCGGAGGTGATGTTGAGGTTGAGCTTGGAGATCGCGGTGGTCAGCTCGTACAGCAGTCCGGGACGATCGAGACCGGAGACCTCGATCACGGTGTAGAGCTCCGACCACTGATTGTTGATGGTCACCTCCGGCTCGACCGAGAATGCCTTGTGCTGCTTGCCGCGGGTCGCGCGCCGCGCCACCGCTTCCGGCAGCTTCAGCTTGCCTTCCAGCACCTGCTCGATCATCTCGCCGATCCGCGTGGCGCGCCTCGCCTCGTCCTCGTCGCGCTCATATTCCCGGGAGATCGCGATGGTGTCGAGCGCGCGCCCGTCGGTCGTGGTGTAGATCTGCGCGTCGACGATGTTCGCGCCGGCCGAGGCACAGGCGCCAGCGATGATCGACAGCAGCCAGGGATGGTCCATCGCGAAGATCGTCAGTTCCGTGACGCCGCGCGCCGGATCGAAGCCGACATTGATCGCAAGCTTGTGGCCGGCCTCTTCGCTCGCGCGCACGAAGCGGGCGTGGCGGATCTTGCGCGGCAGCTCGACCTTGAGCCAGTAGGCCGGATAGTGGCGGGCGATATAGCCGTTGAGCTCGGCCTCCGGCCAGTCGGTGAAGCCGGCGCGGAATTCGGCTTGCGCCGCGGCGATCCGCTTGGCGCGGTTCACCTCCGAGAAGCCGCCGGTCAGCACCGGCTCGGTCTCGTAATAGAGCGTGCGCAGGAGCTGCGCCTTCCAGCCGTTCCAGACGCCCGGACCGACGCCGCGGATGTCGGCGGTGGTCAGGATGGTCAGGAGCTTCATCTGCTCGACCGACTGCACCACGGCGGCGAAGTTCTCGATGGTGCGGCGGTCCGAGAGGTCGCGCGACTGCGCGACCGTGGACATCGTCAGGTGCTCCTCGATCAGCCACGCCACGAGCTCGGTATCGGCATTGCTGAAGCCGAGCCGCGGGCACAGCCGCCGCGCGACCTTGGCGCCGGCGATCGAGTGATCCTCGGGCCGGCCCTTGGCGATGTCGTGCAGCAGCACGGCGATGTAGAGCACCGACCGGTGCTCGGGCCGGATCTTGCGCATGAGATCGGAGGCGAGCGCGAACTCGTCGCTGCCGCCGCGCTCGATCTCCTGCAGGAAGCCGATACAGCGGATCAGGTGCTCGTCGACCGTGTAGTGATGATACATGTTGAACTGCATCATCGAGACGATCCGGCCGAAAGAGCGGATGAAGTGGCCGAGCACGCCGGTCTCGTTCATCCGCCGCAGCACCACTTCGGCGTCGTTGGAAGTCAGGATCTCCATGAATAGCCGGTTGGCTTCCGGATTTTCGCGCTGGCCTGTGTCGATCAGGCTGAGCGAGCGCGTCACCGCGCGCATCGCATCCGGATGGAAGGCAAGGTTGTTCTTCTGCGCGAGACGGAAGATGCGGATCAGGTTGACCGGATCGTGCTTGAAAACATCGGGAGCGGCGAGATTGATGCGGTTGTTGTCGACGATGAAATCGTCGCTCTCCGGCACGCGCCGCCAGGTCGAGCCGGTCGTCAGCCGCGAGATCACCCGGCTCAACACCGGTGCCGGCTTGGCCTGCTGATCCTCCAGCTTGGCGCACAGGATCGCGGTGAGATTGCCGACCTCCTTGGCCACCAGGAAGTAGTGCTTCATGAAGCGCTCGACGTCCTGCATGCCGGGATGGCTGGTGTAGCCGAGCCGCACGGCGATCTCGCGCTGCAGGTCGAAGGAGAGCCGCTCCTCGGCCCGGCCGCTCAGGAAATGCAGGTTGCAGCGGACCGACCACAGGAAGTCGGCGCAGCGGCGGAAGGTGCGGAATTCGTGCGCGTCGAACACGCCGCGCTCCAGCAGCTCGCCGGTCTCGCGCACCCGGTAGACATATTTGGCGATCCAGAACAGCGTGTGCAGGTCGCGCAAGGCGCCCTTGCCGTCCTTGACGTTGGGCTCGACCAGGTAGCGCGACTGGCCGGCGCGGCGATGACGTTCCTCGCGCTCGGCCAGTTTTGCGGTGACGAATTCGGCCGCGGTGCCCTGCACGACCTCCTTGTCGAAGCGCTCGACGAGTTCGTCATAGAGCGGACGGTCGCCGGCGAGATAACGCGTCTCCAGGATCGCGGTGCGGATGGTCATGTCGCCACGCGCCTGGCGGATCGATTCGTCGACCGAGCGCGTCGCATGGCCGACCTTCAACCCCATGTCCCAGAGGCAATAGAGGATGGCTTCGGCGACCTGCTCGCCCCAGGCGGTCTGCTTGTAGGGAAGGATAAACAGCAGGTCGATGTCCGACTCCGGCGCCATCAGGCCGCGGCCATAGCCGCCGGTCGCCACCACGGCCATGCGCTCGGCGCCGCTCGGCACGTCCGAACGGTAGAGGTGCCCGGTGGCGGCGGCATAGAGGATGCGGATGATCTCGTCCTGCACGAAGCAGAGCCGCTCGGCGCAGCGCCGGCCATGACGATCCTTCAACAGCTGCGCCTGGGCGGCCGCACGCGCCTTGACCAGCTCGGCCTTGAGGAGCTGCGCCACCGCCGAGCGGAACATATCCTCGCGGCCGGAATGCTGCGCGGCGAGCGCCTCGACCGCCGCAGCGATGGTGGCGCTATCGAAATCCGGATCGGCCTTGAGTTTGTGATCTGTCGCGATGCTGTCCATGAACCATCCGGATATCGAACACAGCCTGTGCTGTCACGACACATTCTATGCAACAAACGATCCATGCTGTCGCGCGCCATCGGCGCATGATGTTCGTGCTGGGAATAGCTCCGCTGGGGAAAGGTAATTCTCGTTGACGCGCCATCTAACTAATTGAAATAAGAGAGTATTTTAATGAGCAGGGAGGAACGGGGATGGACGGAATATCGAGGCGGGCTTTCGCCGCCATGGCAGCGGTGTTCTTGTGCGGCGGCATCGCCTCGGCGGCCGAGCCGCTCAAGGAAATCCGGATCGACTGGGCAACCTACAATCCGGTGTCGCTGGTCCTGAAGCAGAAGGGCCTGCTCGAAAAGGAGTTCGCCAAGGACGGCATCGGCATCGTCTGGGTGCAATCGGCGGGCTCGAACAAGGCGCTCGAGTTCCTCAATGCCGGCTCGCTCGATTTCGGCTCGACCGCGGGCTCGGCCGCGCTGGTCGCCAGGATCAACGGCAACCCCATCAAGTCGATCTATGTCTATTCGCGCCCCGAGTGGACCGCGCTGGTCACGACCAAGGACTCCAAGATCGCCAGCATTGCGGATCTGAAGGGCAAGCGTGTCGCTGTGACGCGCGGCACCGATCCGCACATCTTCCTGGTGCGCGCGCTGCTCGGCGCGGGACTGTCCGAGAAAGACATCACGCCCGTTCTGCTGCAGCACGCCGACGGCAAGACGGCACTGCTCCGTGGCGACGTCGATGCCTGGGCCGGGCTCGATCCGATGATGGCGCAGGCCGAGGTCGAAGACGGCGCCAGGCTGTTCTACCGCAACGCGGGCGCCAACACCTGGGGCATCCTCAATGTGCGCGAGCAGTTCCTGAAGGATTATCCCGACATCGTCCGCCGCGTACTCGCCACCTATGAAGAGGCGCGCAAGGATGCGCTCGGCAACTATGACGATCTGAAGAAGACCTTCATCGCCGTCACCAGGCTGCCGGAACCGGTGGTCGACAAACAGCTCAAGGAGCGCACCGAACTGACCCATAGCCGCATCGGCGCACCCCAGCGCGAGTCGATCCTGGCCGCGGGCCAGGCGCTGCAACAGGCCGGCGTGATCGATGCCAAGGTGGATGTGAAGGCATCGCTGGATGCGCTGATCGACGATCAGGTGCCGCTGCCGACCAACTGAGACAACAAAATCGGTGTCGTCCCGGACAAGCCCGACAACGCGCCAGCGTTGGCGGGCGCCGATCCGGGACCCATACTCCCGAATGCTTGTTGCGAGGCACGCCGGAGCGACATCTCGTCTCGCAACAAACGCCGCGGCGTATGGGTCCCGACTCAAGGCCGGGACGACACCGAGTTTGTAGCGCGGCCATCATTTTGTAATTTGCTTGAGGCCCTTCTTACGGATGTCCATGACCGCCGAATTGCAGGCCGCCGCGCCAATCGAACAAGCAATGCCCACGCAAGCCGCGCCGCGGCTCTCGCGTCTCGCGCGGCCGCTGCAAGGCCTCCTGCTCCCAGTCGCGCTCGCCGCCGGCTGGGAGCTCATCGTTTGGCTCGGCTGGTCCACCGGACGGCTGGTGCCGCCGCCGTCCCGCATCATCACCACGCTCATCGAGCTTGCACGTTCTGGCGAGCTGATGCGCCACATCACGGCCACCCTCGCGCGCGTCGGGCTCGGCTTCGGCCTCGGCGTCGCCGCCGGCACGGTGATGGGAGGCATCTGCGGCTATTGGGGATTGGCGCGGCGGCTGATCGATCCCACCGTTCAGGCATTGCGCGCGATCCCGTCGATCGCCTGGGTGCCGCTGTTCATCCTCTGGCTCGGCATTTTCGAGACCTCGAAAGTGGCGCTGATCGCGGTCGGCGTCTTCTTCCCGGTCTATCTCGGCCTGATGGGCGCGATCCTCTCGGTCGATCGCAAGATCGTCGAGGTCGGCCGCATCTTCCGCCTGTCGGGCCTCTCGATGATCCGCCGCGTCTTGCTGCCAGCCGTGCTGCCCGCCTATGTCGTGGCGCTGCGGGTCGGACTGGGGCTGGGCTGGATGTTCGTGGTCGCCGCCGAGTTCATGGGCGCCTCCGAGGGGCTCGGCTATCTCCTGATCGACGGCCAGCAGCTCGGCAAGCCCGCGCAGATCGTGGCTGCGATCGTCATCTTCGCCATCATCGGCAAGACTACCGACTGGCTGCTCGAGCTGGCGACCGCGCCGCTGTTGCACTGGCAGGACAATTTCGCGCGTCATGGCGGAGCAAACTGATGCTGTCGCTGCAATCCCTCGGCAAGGTCTATCCGAACGGCGTCCACGCGCTGGAGCGATTCTCGGCCGAGATCAATCTCGGCGAGATCGTCGCCATTATCGGCGGCTCCGGCTGCGGCAAGTCCACGCTGCTCCGCGCCATCGCCGGCCTCGATCCGGCCAGCCGCGGCACGGTCACGCTCGATGGCGAGGCGATCGCCGCGCCGCACCCCAAGATCGGCATCGTCTTTCAGGAGCCGCGGCTGCTGCCGTGGCTGTCCGTCGCCGACAATATCGGCTTCGGCCTGTCCGAGCTGCCGCCTGCCGCGCGCCGCGAGCGCGTGGCGCGGGCGCTCGCGCGGGTCGGCCTTGCCGACAAGGCCAGAGCGTGGCCGCGCGAACTCTCCGGCGGCCAGGCCCAGCGGGCGGCGATTGCGCGGGCGCTGGTGCCGCAGCCCGAAGTGCTGCTGCTCGACGAGCCGTTCTCCGCGCTCGACGCCTTCACCCGCAAGGACCTGCAGGATCACCTGCTCGACCTGTGGGCGGATACGCGCCCGACTCTCGTGCTGGTCACCCACGACGTCGAAGAGGCGGTGGTGCTGGCGGACCGCGTGCTGGTGATGCGGCCGCATCCGGGACGGCTGTTCGAGGAGATCACGATCAATCTGTCGCGACCGCGCGACCGCAATGCGCCGCTGTTCGACCAGTTCAAGCGCCATGTGCTGGCGAGCCTCGACCGCTCGCTCGATCGAACGATGCCCGACCGGCAGAACAGCCGTGACGCCAGCGCGGCGATGTGGTGGTGACATCGGCGGCCGGTCCCGGTACACCTCAACCGTAAGAAATCCGGGAGAGAGCGACGATGGATGCTGCCGAGCTGCGCGCGCTGCAGGCGCCGATCAAGGAACGCTACAAGTCGGATCCCGCCGCTGCCATCATCACGCTGAAGGCCAAGGGCTCGGTCGGCGACGAGGGGTTGACCTGCAAGGTCGAGACCGGACGTGCATTGGCGGTGGCCGGCCTGCATCCGGGAACGGGCGGCTCCGGGCTCGAGCTCTGCTCCGGCGACATGCTGCTGGAGGCGCTGGTCGCCTGCGCCGGCGTGACGCTGAAATCGGTCGCCACCGCGATCGAGGTGCCGCTCAAGAGCGGACAGGTGATCGCCGAGGGCGATCTCGATTTCCGCGGCACGCTGGGCGTCGACAAGGAGGCGCCGGTCGGCTTCCAGGAGATTCGCCTGCGCTTCGAGGTCGATACCGATGCGCCGCAAGACAAGCTCGATCTGCTGCTCAAGCTGACCGAACGCTATTGCGTGGTCTATCAGACCATCAAGAACGGACCGAAAGTCTCGGTGAGCCTGAAGCGGGTGTGATCTCGCTTTGCCATGCCGCGGATGATTGCAGCGGGCAATGCTCGCTCGGTCTGCGCCTCCCCCGCCTGCGGGGGAGGTCGCCTTGCATCGAAGATGCGAGGCGGGTGGGGGAAGTCTCTCCACACGGCGCGAATGTTTCGGCTCGGGCCATCCCCCACCCCAGCCCTCCCCCGCAAGCGGGGGAGGGAGACTACTGCCCGCACCGAATGAGCTGATGTCCCCCGACCTTTCCTTCATCCTCCTCCTCGGCCTGCGCATGGTCATTGCGGCCGCCTTCGTGGTGACGGCCTCGATGATCGCGGAGCGCACCGGGCCCGTGATCGGCGCGCTGGTGGCGACCTTGCCGATCTCGGCCGGCCCCACCTACGTCTTCCTCGCGCTCGATCATGACGCCGCCTTCATCGCGCAAGGCGCGCTCACCAGCCTGCCGGTCAATGCCGCCACCATCTTTCTCAGCCTGATCTACGCGGTGCTGGCCCAGCGCCGCGGTGTGGTCATCAGCACGGCTTGCGCGGTGGCGGTCTGGCTCTTCCTCGCAGCGCTGGTCCGCAGCGTGCAGTGGTCGCTGCTCGGCGGCCTGATCGCAAACGCCGTGACGTTCGCGATCTGCCTGCCGCTGCTTGAGCGCTACCGTCACGCCAAGATGCCGCTGATCACCCGCCGCTGGTACGACGTGCCGCTGCGCGCCTCGCTGGTCGCCGCGCTTGTCGCTACGGTTACATCGGTCTCGGGCTGGGCTGGTCCAAGTGTGTCAGGCATCCTCGCGCTGTTTCCGATCGTCTTCACCTCGATGATGCTGATCCTGCAGCCGCGCATCGGCGGCCCCGCGACTGCGGCCGTGATTGCCAACGGCGCCTACGGCCTGATCGGCTTCGGCATCGCGGTCGCGGTGCTGCATCTGGGCGTCCTGCATCTCGGCGCGCCGGCCGGCCTGAGCCTCGCGCTCGCGACCTGCGTGGGATGGAATCTCGGCCTGTGGTGGATCGGGCGGCGAAGGGCTTCTCCGCTGTCATTGCGAGCGAAGCGAAGCAATCCAGGAGCCGATCGGGGATAGTCCGTTACTGGATTGCTTCGGCGCAAATGCGCCTCGCAATGACGGCGTCGGTTCGTAGGGTGGGCAAAGCGAAGCGTGCCCACCGACGCGCATCCTGCGATGGAGGTGGTGGGCACGACGCTTCGCGCCTTTGCCCACCCTACGGCACTGTGGTGTGTGGGAGAAAGAAAGTCTCTCCGCCGTCATTGCGAGCGAAGCGAAGCAATCCAGAGGCCAATCGGGGATAGTCCGTTGCTGGATTGCTTCGGCGCAAATGCGCCTCGCAATGACAGTGACTACGATTTTCCGAGCTTCGCCTTCAGCGCGTAGAGCGCGTCCATGGCCTCGCGCGGCGTCATCTCGTCCGGATTCAGCGCCTTCACCGCGCCGATCAGCTCTTCCGCCTCCTTCGACATCGCAGGCTCCACGGCCGCGCGCGACGGCACCGCGAACAGCGGCAGGTCATCGACCAGAGCACGCGCACTCTGGCCGCGGTCTTGCGCCTCTAACTTCGCCAACACGGATTTGGCGCGGTTGATCACCGCTGGCGGAAGGCCGGCGAGCTTGGCCACTTGGATGCCGTAGGAGCGGTCGGCCGAGCCCGGCAGCACCTCGTGCAGGAACACCACGTTGCCCTGCCATTCCTTGACCCGCACCGTGGCGTTGAACAGCCGCGGCAGCTTGGCGGAGAGCGCCGTCAGCTCGTGGTAATGCGTGGCGAACAGCGTGCGGCAGCGATTGGTCTCGTGCAGATGTTCGATCGCGGCCCAGGCGATCGAGAGTCCGTCGAAGGTCGCGGTGCCGCGTCCGATCTCATCCAAAATCACCAGCGCCCGCTCGCCGGCCTGGTTGAGGATGACGGCGGTCTCCACCATCTCGACCATGAAGGTGGACCGCCCGCGCGCCAGATCATCGGCGGCGCCGACCCGCGAGAACAGCCGGTCGACGATGCCGATGCGGGCGCGCGAGGCCGGCACGAACGAACCGATCTGCGCCAGCAGCGCGATCAGCGCATTCTGGCGCAGGAAGGTGGATTTGCCGGCCATGTTCGGACCGGTGAGCAGCCAGAGCTGACCGCTGTGATGGCCCGGCGTCGGCGACAGGTCGCAGGAATTGGCGATGAAGGGCTGGCCGTCGCGCTTCAATGCCTGCTCGACCACCGGATGCCGGCCGCCTTCGATGGCAAAGCCGAGCGAACCATCGACGTCGGGCCGCACATAATTGTCATCGACCGCGAGCTTGGCCAGCGACGTCGCGACGTCGAGCATGGCAAAGCCGTGCGCGGCGGCGCGCAGATCGTCGCCGGCGGCGAGCGCGACAGCACAGAGCCGGTCGAAGATCTCAAGCTCGAGGTTGAGCGCGCGCTCACCGGCATTGGCGATCTTGGCTTCGATCTCGCCGAGCTCCGAGGTCGTGAAGCGCACTTGGCCCGCCAATGTCTGGCGATGAATGAAGGTCGCGTTCAACGGCGCGGCCATCAGCTTGTCACCATGCTGGGCGGTGACCTCGACGAAATAGCCGAGCACGTTGTTGTGCCGGATCTTCAAAGCCTTCACGCCGGTCTGGTCGGCATAGCGCGCCTGCATCGAGGCGACGACGAGCCGCGAGGCGTCGCGCAGATTGCGCGCTTCGTCGAGCGCCGGCTCGTAGGCGGCGCGGACGAAGCCGCCATCGCGCTTGATCAGCGGCAGCTGCTCATCGAGCGCGCGGGCAAATTCGGCCGCCAGCTCACGCGACGGCCGGCCGAGCGCCGCCATCACCGAAGCGATCTCCTGCGGAGGCTGGTCGAGTTCGGACAGGCGCGCCAGGGCCTGATCCGCGGCGAGAATGCCATCGCGGATCGCAGCGAGGTCGCGCGGGCCGCCGCGGCCGACCGAGAGCCGCGCCAGCGCGCGCGACATGTCGGGGGCGCCGCGCAGGATGCTCCTGATGTCCTCGCGGGCGGGGCTGTCGGCCACGAACGCCGCGACCGCATCGAGGCGCCGCGCGATCTGCCGATCATCGGTCAGCGGCGCCGCCAGCCGCTGCGCCAACAGTCGCGAGCCGGCCGAGGTGACGGTGCAGTCGATCGCGTCGAGCAGCGAGCCGCGGCGTTCGCCGCCGAGCGTGCGCGTCAATTCCAGATTGGCGCGGGTGGCCGGATCGATCGCCATCGTGCTGCCGGTCGCCTCGCGCGAGGGCGGCGACAGCGGCGGACGCTTGCCCACCTGGGTGCGATCGACATAGGTGACAGCAGCGGCCGCTGCGGTCGCTTCCAGCCGCGACAGCGCGGCGAGCCCGTCCATGGTGGCGACGGCGAAGTAATCGCACAGCCGCCGCTCCGCGGTGGCGCCGTCGAACACGTCGCGCGTCAATGGCGTGACCGCGGCGAGTTCGCGCAGGATCGGCTCGAATGCATGGTCCGAATAGAGCGCATCGCTGACGATCACCTCGTTCGGATTGATGCGGGCGAGCGTCGCAGCGAGTTCGGCGAACGCGCATTCGGCGACCACGAATTCGGAGGTCGAGATGTCGATCCAGGCGAGCCCGAGGCGATCGCCGCTGGAGGAGCCGCGGGCGCGTGCAATCGCGAGCAGGTAGTTGTTGGCACGTGCATCGAGCAGGTTGTCTTCGGTCAACGTGCCCGGCGTCACGACGCGAACCACGCCGCGCTTGACCACGCTCTTGTTGCCGCGGGCGCGCGCCGCCGCCGGATCTTCCATCTGCTCGCAGACTGCGACCCGGATGCCTTGCGCGATCAGCCGGTGCAGATAATCTTCCGAGCGTTCGACCGGCACGCCGCACATCGGGATGTCGACGCCCTGGTGCTTGCCGCGCTTGGTCAGGACGATGCCGAGCGCCTTCGAGGCGACTTCGGCGTCCTCGAAGAACAGTTCGTAGAAATCGCCCATCCGGTAGAACAGCAAGAGTCCCGGATGGGCCGCCTTGATCTCCAGATATTGCTCCATCATCGGCGTGAGCTTGGCCGGCGCATCTTGCGCGGGCGTCGTGTCGGGCATGTCAGGCGCGGAGATGGGCTGCTGGATCGTCATGGCGCGGAAATTACCCAAATTGCCGGCACGCTCCTACCGCTTTGCGGCCGCTGTCCCGGTTTTCCACGCCCGGTGCAAGCTGAACTCTGCCTCTCCCGCTTGCGGGGGAGGTCGCATCGCATCGAAGATGCGATGCGGGTGGGCGAAGTGCTTCCGTTTGCACCTGCCGTGGGGTTTGCCCCCACCCCAACCCTCCCCCGCAAGCGGGGGAGGGGCGCACCGATCACGACGAGAGAGCGACCATACTTCAGTCTCCCGCATACCACCCCGCGTCGCCGTCATTTGACCTGCCTGCGGCGCACTCCTAAAACCGCCATCAACATCCGATCAGAACATCCGAAAATCCAGGGAGAGAGCGATGCGAGACGTCTATATTTGCGATGCGGTGCGGACGCCGATCGGCCGCTTCGGCGGATCGCTCGCCAAGGTGCGCACCGACGATCTCGCCGCCACGCCGATCAAGGCGCTGATCGCGAAACATCCGAATCTCGACTGGTCCGCGGTCGATGAAGTGTTCTTCGGCTGCGCCAACCAGGCCGGCGAGGACAACCGCAACGTGGCGCGCATGGCGCTGCTGCTTGCAGGCCTGCCCGATTCAGTTCCGGGCCAGACGCTCAACCGGCTCTGCGCCTCGGGGCTCGACGCGGTCGGTGCCGCGGGCCGCGCGATCCGCGCCGGCGAGATCGATCTTGCCATTGCCGGCGGCGTTGAATCGATGACGCGCGCCCCCTTCGTGATGGGCAAGGCGGCGGAAGCCTTCTCGCGCTCGGCCGAGATCTTCGACACCACCATCGGCTGGCGCTTCATCAATCCGCTGATGAAGCAGCAATATGGCGTCGATTCGATGCCCGAGACCGGCGAGAATGTCGCCGAGGAATTCCAGGTCTCGCGCGCCGACCAGGATGCGTTCGCGATCCGCTCACAGCAGCGCGCCGGCAAGGCGATCGCCGCGGGTTACTTCGCGGAAGAGATCACGCCGGTCACGGTGCCCGGCGGCAAGGCCGGCCCCGTCATCGTCGACAAGGATGAGCATCCGCGTCCCGAAACCACGCTCGAGGGCCTCGCCAAGCTGAGGCCGATCGTGCGCAATCCCGGCACGGTGACGGCAGGCAATGCCTCCGGCGTCAACGACGGCGCCGCCGCGATGATCCTCGCTTCCGAGGCTGCCGTAAAGAAGCACGGCCTGACGCCGCGGGCGAAAGTGCTGGGGCTGGCGTCGGCCGCGGTGCCGCCGCGCATCATGGGCATCGGACCGGTGCCGGCCACGCGCAAGTTGATGGAGCGGCTCGGTCTCAAGATCACCGATTTCGACCTGATCGAATTGAACGAGGCCTTCGCGAGCCAGGGCATCGCCTGCCTGCGCCAGCTCGGCGTCGCCGACGATGCCGATTTCGTCAATCCGCATGGCGGCGCGATCGCGCTGGGGCATCCGCTCGGCATGAGCGGCGCGCGGCTCGCGCTCACCGCCGCACACGGCCTGGAAAAGCGCGGCGGCAAGCGCGCGCTCGCCACCATGTGCGTCGGCGTCGGCCAGGGCGTGGCGCTGGCGATCGAGAAGCTGAATTGAGGACGCGTCCTGCGCTTCGTCATTCCGGGGCAGCCCGCAGGGCTGAACCCGGAATCTGGAGATGAGTCCAACAACATCGAGATTCCGGGCTCGACGCTGACGCGTCGCCCCGGAATGACGGAGGGACAGCCATGACCATCTCCCGCGAGCAGGACGTCACGCCGGCGGTGCTGGCCGTGATGGAGCGAACGACAAATCCGCGGCTGCGCGAGATCATGCTATCGCTGATCACGCACCTGCATGGATTCATTCGCGACGTTCGGTTGACCGAGGCAGAATTCCGCGAGGCCGCCGCCATCATCGCCGAGCTCGGCCAGCGCACCAACGACACCCACAACGAGGTGGTGCTGATGGCCGGCTCGCTCGGCGTCTCCTCGCTGGTGTGCCTTTTGAACAATGGCGACAACGGCAACACCGAGACCTCGCAGTCCCTGCTCGGCCCGTTCTGGCGCTTGAATTCACCCCGCGTCGAGAACGGCGGTTCGATCGTGCGCTCGGAAACGCCCGGCCCGTCACTGTTCGTCAGGGGCCGCGTGGTTGATCCGGACGGCGCGCCGGTAGCAGGCGCCGAAGTCGATGTCTGGCACGCCTCGCCGGTCGGCCTCTATGAGAACCAGGATCCCGAGCAGGCCGACATGAACCTGCGCGGCAAGTTCACCACCGATGCCGACGGCCGCTTCTGGTTTCGCTCGGTGATGATGGTGGGCTATCCGATCCCGACGGACGGCGTGGTCGGCCGCCTGCTCGCGGCACAGGGGCGCCATCCCTATCGTCCCGCGCATCTGCATGCGCTGATCGTCAAGCAGGGCTTCAAGGTCCTGATCTCGCAGGTCTACGACCCCAGCGATCCGCATATCGACAGCGACGTCCAGTTCGGCGTGACGAAAGCGCTGCTCGGCGATTTCATCCGCCACGACGAGCCGCACCCGACCGCGCGCGATGTGGTCGCGCCCTGGTATTCGCTCGATCACCTCTATCGGATGGAAGCCGGCGAGACGGCGCTGCCGCGCGCACCGATCAAGTAATTGCCGGAGAAGCCCGCCGGACTGGGGGCGGCGCTGGAGGAACCGCCGCCCCCATCCGGCACATCATGGCGGGGCGTCCATGAGATGTTGCCTCCGCGCGCAACTCATACGCGGAGCCGCCGGCTTGGTCTTGCATAGCCCGAAACGTGACGATGTTTGGTCGAAAAGCCATCACGTTTCAGTCACCTTTTCGCTACCGCCGGGCAGCTCCTATTCCATCACCGCATGATCCGCCGGCGCGGCCTGGGCGCGCAGCGCCGTCCGGGTCGAGCCGATCATGATCGCGAGCGGGATCGAGGCCAGGATGAACACCATCACCAGCTGGTAGTCATGCGAGAAGGCGAGGATCTGCGCCTGCACGGTGACCATCGCGTCCGCCATCGCCCGGCCGGCATCGGTCGAAAGATCGATCATTCTGGAGACGTTCGGCATCTGCAGGGCCTGGTTGAACGGGTTGATGTGCTCGACGAGGATCGCGTGATTGCGGCGGGTGCCTTCCGTGAGCTGGGCGATCGCGATCGAGATGCCGATCGAGCTCGCGACGTTGCGCACCAGCGTCAGCATCGAGGTGCCGTCGGTGCGCAATTGCCCCGGCAGGGTCATGAACGCCACCGTCGACAGCGGCACGAAGACCAGCCCGAAGCCGAAGCCCTGCATGATGCTGATGGTGATGATCTCGGGAACGCCGGTCTGGTCGGTCCACGCCGTCATCTGGAACAGCGACAGCGCGGTGAGCCCAAGCCCCACCACGATGAGGGTGCGCGCCTCGATGTAGCGGAGCAGCCGGCCCACGATCATCATGGCGACGAAGGTGCCGCAGCCGCGGCTTGCAAGCAGCACGCCGGCAGTGATGATGGGATAGCCGATCACGTTCTGCAGGTACGGCGATGACAGCGCCATGGTGGAGAACAGCACCAGCCCCATCACGGTCATGAACACGCAGCCGCCGACGAAATTCTTGTCCTTGAACAGAGCGAACTGGATGAACGGCCGCCTCGTGGTCAGCGAATGCGCCAGGAAGTAATAGAAGCCGATGGCGGCGACGATGAACTCGGCGATGATCTCGTTCGATTCGAGCCAGCCTTGATCCTCGCCGCGGTCGAGCGCGATCTGCAGCGAGCCGATGCCGACCGCGAGCGCAAAGAAGCCGAACCAGTCGAAGGTCAGCTCGGTATTCGGCCGGGTCTCGTCCATGAACGCCATCAGCCCGAGCACGGTGACGAGGCCGAACGGCAGGTTGACGAAGAACACCCAGTGCCAGGAATAGGTCTCGGTCAGCCAGGCGCCGAGCGAGGGGCCCATGATCGGGCCCATCATGACGCCCATGCCCCAGATCGACATCGCCTTCGCCCGCTCGTGCAGCGCGTAGGAATCGAGCAGCACGGCCTGCGACAGCGGCACCAGCGAGGCGCCGAACACGCCCTGCAGCAGGCGGAACAGCACCATCTGGTTGATGTCCTGCGCCAGCCCGCACAGCACGGACGCGACGGTGAAGCCGGCCGAGCAGACAATGAAGGTGCGCTTGCGGCCGAAACGGTTGGCGATCCAGCCGACCGGCGCGGTCATGATCGCCGCCGCCACGATGTAGGAGGTCAGCACCCAGTTGATCTGGTCCTGCGAGGCCGACAGCGTGCCTTGCATATAGGGCAGCGCCACGTTGGCGATCGTGGTGTCGAGCGCCTGCATGATCGTCGCCGTCATGGCGCAGATCGTCACCATGTTGCGGCGGAAGCCGGGGACCGCGGAGGGTGAAGGCGCAGGCGCGTTCATCGCCTACTCCTCCTGCTCCGAGGCATGCGCCGTGCCGAACAGCGCCGCCAGCGAACGCTGATGGCCGGTATCGATCGAGACGTTGACGCTCATGCCGGCCTTCAGCTTCGCGACATACTTGTCGTTCTTGCCGAAGTAGATCCGCACGGGCACGCGCTGCACGACCTTGACGAAATTGCCGGTCGCGTTCTGCGGCGGCAGGATCGCGAATTGCGCCCCGGTGCCGGGCGACAGCGAGCCGATATAGCCCTTGAAGGCGTGGTTCGGGAAGGCATCGACGTCGAGCTCGACCGGCTGGCCGACCGCGACATGGGTGAAATCGCTTTCCTTCGGATTGGCATCGACCCAGGGATTGGCGACATCGATCACCGAGAACACCGGCGTGCCGGCGGGCAGGAAGCGGCCGAGTTGGATCTGGTCGACCTGGGTCGCGATGCCGTCGATCGGCGCCCGCATCACGGTGTGGTCGAGATTGCGCTGGGCGATGCCGAGTGCGGCCTCGGCCTGATAGTAGGGCGGAAATTCCGCGATCGGGAGATCGACATTGCCCAGTAGCTGGGTCTTGGCGCTGGACATTTGCTGCAGGACGAAGGCGTATTCCGCCCGTGCCGTGACCAGGGCCGACGATGCATTGTCGAGATCGAGCTGCGAGCCGAAGCTGCTCCTGGCCAGGGTCGATTTGCGATCGACATCCTTCTGCTTCAGATCAATGGTCTGCTGCATCAGGTCGGCCATCTGCTGATAGATCTTGATGTTGGCGACCAGGTTGTCGTGCGTGGTGCGAGCCTGCTCCAAGGCGGCCTTGGCCTGGTCGACCGCGAGCCGATAGGGCTCGGGGTCCATCTCGAACAGCTCGTCGCCCTTTTTGACCTGCTGCCCTTCCTTGACGACGATCTTGACGATCTTGCCGGAGATGTCGGGCGTGATCAGCACCTTCTGCGCGCCGACATAGGCGTCGTCGGTGGTGACGTAACGGCCGCCTTGCAGGTAGAGGGCAACGCCGCCGATCGCGGCGAGGATCGGCAACACCACGAGCAGCACTGTGCGGCGATAACGCCTGACCAGGCCGCCTTTCGGCGCCGCCGCGGCGGCGGCCGTGCGGTCGGGGCTGGCCTTCTGTTCGGCGGCAATTTTCAAGGCGGGTTCAGCCATAATGCTGCTCCTTTCGCTGCTCGTCGCACAGCGACTGCAGGGCGTTTCTCACATTTTCTTTGATGGCTTCGAGTTGGGTCATCAGCCGTTGCGCATCGGCCGGGCCGAAGCCCGCCAGGGCCGTCGCGGTCAGTTCCGCTTTGAGCTCGGCGAGCTCGGCCAGCAATGGGCGAGCCGCCTTCTTCAGATAGAGCCGGTTGACGCGGCGGTCGCTGTCGTCGCCGCGGCGTTCGATCAAACCGGCATCGGCCAGCTTGTCGATCAGCCGCGTCAGCGTGATCGGCTGCATCTCCATCTGCTCGGCCAGTTCCGACTGCTTCATGCCCTCGTTGCGCTCGACCCTGGCCAGCACCGCCCATTGCGCGCGGGTCATGCCGAAACGCGCCGCCTCCTTGTCGGCATAGACGCGCACCAGGCGCTGCAGCTCGCCCAGGGTAAACAGGAAGTTCACGTCCACGGGATCGCGGGCCATATCCGTCCAATCGGGAACTTTGGGAATGAAGCCAAGCTTGGCTCCAATAAGCTTCGAATATTATAAGCAAGCTTATGAATTTTCCATGGCCAAGTTGCGCAAGCTCATGCGAATGGCTTGCATGGCTCGTCTGCGGCGAGCTTTGTCCGCCGCGGCCGGAAGATGCTAGATTGACGCCGATGACGCTCGCCAAACCCACCTTCCCCGCGCCCGACCATGATCACGGCCGCTGTGCCGCGGATGCGCTCGATCATGCCGAGCGCGTCTGCGCGCAGCGTAGCCAGAAATTCACCCCGCTCCGCCGCCAGGTGCTGCAGGCGCTGCTCGCAAGCCATCGGCCGCTCGGGGCTTACGAGATCATCGAGGAACTCGCCAAGGCGGCGGCCCGTCCGGCACCGATCACGATCTATCGGGCGCTCGAGTTCCTGATGGCCAACGGGCTCGTGCACCGGATCGAAAGCCGCAATGCCTATCTCGCTTGCGCGCAGGATCACGACAACGCCGCGCTGGTCGCCTTCCTGATCTGCGAGCACTGCGGCGCGGTCGGCGAGGTCCCGGCGGCGCCGATCGCCGAGAGCCTGAAGACTGCCGCCTCAGCCTCCGGCTTCGCGCCAAAGCTCTCGGTCGTGGAGATCACCGGCATCTGCGCGCATTGCCAGCAGGTGGCGTGACGTGGATAGCGGCCGGACCAACGAGAAGACCAAGAACAAGAAGAAGAACGTCTAAGCGGGAGCAAAATGTCCTCGAAGCAACTTTCGTCGGCGGCCCGGCCACTGGGTCCGGGTGCCATTGCCGTCATCGTCGTGCTCTGCCTGTCCTGGGCCTTCAATCAGATCGCGGTGAAGCTGGCGCTGCCGGAGATTCCGCCGATGCTGCAGGCGACCTTGCGCTCGGCCGGCGCCTTGCCGGTGCTGCTGCTGTTTGCATGGGTGCGCGGGGTCAGGATGTTCGAGCGCGACGGCACGCTGATCGCAGGTCTCGTCGCCGGCACCATGTTCGGCATCGAGTTCGTCCTGATCTATGGCGGCCTGCTGCTGACCTCGGCCTCGCGCGCGGTGGTGTTCCTCTACACCGCGCCCTTCTTCGTCGCGCTCGGCTCCTACCGCTTCCTCGGTGAACGCCTCGGCACGACCCAATGGATGGGCCTTGCGCTCAGCTTCGCCGGGGTGGCGCTGGCGATCGGCATTCCGCAGGCCAATGTCGACCGCAGCGTGCTGCTCGGCGATCTCATGGTGGTGGGCGGCGGGCTCTTGTGGGGCGCGACTACCGTGCTGGCCAAGGGCACCAGGCTGCGCTTGGCCCCGCCCGAGAAGGCGCTGGCATACCAGGTGACGATGTCGATCCCGATCCTGGGAGCGGCGGCTCTACTCTCGGGCGAGCGGATGGCGCAGGTTCCTAGCGCCTTCGTGCTGTCCTTGATGGCCTACCAGTCGATCTGGGTGGTCGGAACCACCTTCACCCTGTGGTTTGCGCTGGTGAAGACCTATTCCGCCAGCAAATTGTCGGCATTTACCTTCATCACCCCTTTATTCGGGGTCGTCGCCAGCTATTTCATCCTGCATGACGCCCTGACGCTGGCTTTTGGCGCCGCCGCCCTGCTTGTGATTGCAGGGCTTTTTCTGGTCAACCGGCCCAATCGCGTCGCTGCGGCGCCGACTGATCCATTGCTGAATGTCACCAAAACCTGATATCCGAGGCCTCATGAACAAGCCCGAAATTCTGCCTCAGAACGACATCGCCGGCCCCGCTCCCCGGCACCAGACCACCCAAGTCATGGTCGGCAACGTCGCCGTCGGCGGCGGCGCGCCGATCGTGGTGCAGTCGATGACCAACACCGACACTGCCGATGTCGAGAGCACGGTGGCCCAGGTCGCAGCGCTGGCGCGCGCCGGGTCCGAGATGGTCCGCATCACCGTGGACCGCGAGGAGGCCGCCGCCGCCGTCCCGCACATCCGCGAGGCCCTGGACAAGCGCGGCATCACCACGCCCTTGAT
This sequence comes from Bradyrhizobium sp. SZCCHNS1022, assembly GCF_032484835.1. Taxonomy (NCBI): domain Bacteria; kingdom Pseudomonadati; phylum Pseudomonadota; class Alphaproteobacteria; order Hyphomicrobiales; family Nitrobacteraceae; genus Bradyrhizobium; species Bradyrhizobium sp. SZCCHNS1022. Next base: position 524,708 of record NZ_JAUETT010000001.1, read on the forward strand.
CGGCGACTTCCATTACATCGGCCACAAACTGCTGACCGAATATCCGGCCTGCGCCGAAGCGCTGGCCAAATACCGCATCAATCCCGGCAATGTCGGCTTCAAGGACAAGCGCGACACCCAGTTCTCCTCGATCATCGAGATCGCCAACAAGAACGACAAGCCGGTCCGCATCGGCGCCAATTGGGGCTCGCTCGACCAGGAGCTGCTCTCCAAGCTGATGGACGAGAATGCGGCGTCCGCCGCCCCGCGCGACACCCGCGCGGTGACGCGCGAGGCCATGGTGCAGTCGGCCTTGCTCTCCGCCGCGCGGGCGCAGGAGCTCGGCATGCCGAAGAACCGCATCATCCTGTCGGCCAAGGTCTCGGCCGTGCAGGACCTGATCGCGGTCTACCAGGATCTCGCCGCGCGTTCGGATTACGCCATCCATCTCGGCCTCACCGAGGCCGGCATGGGCTCCAAGGGCATCGTCGCCTCCTCGGCCGCGCTCGGCATCCTCCTGCAGCAGGGCATCGGCGACACCATCCGCATCTCGCTGACGCCGGAGCCCGGCGGCGACCGCACCCTCGAAGTGCAGGTCGCGCAGGAGCTGCTGCAGACCATGGGCTTCCGCACCTTCGTGCCGCTGGTGGCGGCCTGCCCCGGCTGCGGCCGCACCACCTCGACCGTGTTCCAGGAGCTGGCGCGCTCGATCCAGGATTTCATCCGCGACGAGATGCCGGCCTGGAAGAGCAAATATCCCGGCGTGGAAGAACTCAACGTCGCGGTGATGGGCTGCATCGTCAACGGCCCCGGCGAATCCAAGCACGCCAATATCGGCATCTCGCTGCCCGGCACCGGCGAAGCGCCGGCCGCTCCGGTGTTCGTCGACGGCAAGAAATTCCGCACCTTGCGCGGCCCGACCATCGCCGCCGACTTCAAGGCCCTGGTGATCGACTATATCGACCAGCGCTACGGCAACGGCGCCAAGCAGCCGGAGACGGTGACGGCGGCGGAGTAGCCGCTCCAATATCGGTAGCGTCGCTCAAATATCGGTGTCGTCCCCGCGAACGCGGGGACCCAGACTCCGCAGCCGTCGTGATCGGCCGGTCTGCCATTCCATCTCGCGCAACCAGAACCTGCGGTGGCTATGGGTCCCGTCTCAAGGCCGGGACGACGGCGTTGACTGCAGCGCCATTGCACTCCCTTTTCCCCGCGCTACCATGCCCTCAATCCACGATCGAGGGAGAACGCGGATGAGCTCGCTCGCAAGCCTGCAGGGGCCGCGCTACAAACATGCTGCGGACGAGACTGCCCCCTATGAGACCATCTCCGTCGACAAGCTGACGCCGATCATCGGCGCAGAGATTTCAGGCATTGATATTGGCCAGCTGGTCTCCGACGGCTCGTACAACAACCGCCAGATGGACGAGATCCATCGCGCGCTCGCCGAGCACCTCGTCATCTTCTTCCGCGATCAGCACATCACGCCTGAACAACATCTCGCCTTTGGCCGCAAATTCGGCGAGCTGCATATCCATCCGGCAGCGCCGCATGACGGCAGCGATCCGGCCCTGATGCGCATCTACGCCGACAAGGATTCACCGCGCGCCAATGGCGAGGGCTGGCACTCCGACGTGTCCTGCGACGTCGAGCCGCCGATGGGCTCGATCCTCCACATCCGGCAATGCCCGCCCGCAGGCGGCGACACGCTGTTCGCCTCGATGTACGCCGCCTATGAGGCGCTGTCGGATCGCATGAAATCCTATCTCGACGGGCTGACCGCCTTCCATGACGGCGAGAGCGTCTATCGGGGGCTCTACGCCAACTACGGCGTCGCCGACCGGCCGGCCTATCCGAGCGCGGAGCATCCGATCGTGCGCACCCATCCGGTGACCGGCAAGAAGGCGCTCTACGTCAACCGCGGTTTCACCCGCCACATCATCGGCATTCCCCGCGACGAGAGCGATGCCATTCTCGCCTATCTCTACCAGCACGCGGAGAACCCGCTGTTCCAGTGCCGCTTCCGTTGGACCGAGAACGCGATCGCATTCTGGGACAACCGCTGCACCCAGCACCGCGCGATGTGGGACTACTGGCCGCACACGCGTTCAGGCACGCGCGTCACCATCAAGGGCGAGCGGCCGGTGTGAGGGCAAGCCTGCTATTCCAGCCGTCATCGCCCGGCTCGACCGGGCGATCCAGCACGCCGAGACCTCTCCTTCATCATCCGCCGTCTCGAAATACTGGATCACCCGCTTTCGCGGGTGATGACGGATTGAGCGAGTTGTAGGGTGGGCAAAGGCGCAAAGCGCCGCGCCCACCGCTTTCAAGGATGATCCCGGTGGACGCGCTTCGCTTCGCCAACCCGACAGCTCAAACTGGACACGTCATTGCGAGGAGCCGGAGGCGACGAAGCAATCCAGAGCCGACCTCGAGATCTGGATTGCTTCGCTATCGCTCGCAATGACGGCACAATGAACGATGAAAGAGTCCGCGACCGGAGTCAAAAGCAATGAACCTCGACGTCCGAGAGATGACGCTCGACGAGATCGGCATCGTCATCGACTACTTCCACTCTTCCACGCCAGAACATCTGGAGCTGATGGGCGTCGATCCGACCCGGCTGCCGAGCCGGGCCGTTTGGGCCGGCCGCTTCAAGGAGCTCTATGCGCAGCCGCTCCCCGAGCGCGCAAGCCTTCTGGTCCTGTGGCGGCGCGACGGCAAGCCGATCGGCTTCTCCAGCTGTGACAAGATTGTATACGGCAGCCGCGCCAACATGCACCTGCATGTCACCGAGCCTGAGCTGCGGCAACAAGGCATCGGCGCCGAATGCGTTCGCCGCAGCGTCGACATCTATTTCCGCACGTTCAGTCTCAAGCAGCTGTTCTGCGAGCCGAACGCCTACAATGTCGGCCCGAACCGCACGCTGCAGAAAGCCGGCTTCAAATATCTCAAGACCTACAAGACGGTGCCCGGCTATCTGAACTACCACCAGGCGGTGACGCGCTGGGTGATCGAACGCTGAAGCAGAGCTAGCGGGCACGGCGCGCCCAGCATACGCGTCATGCGCAAATTGCCCGTCGTGTTACTTTGCCGCAGCCGTGTGCGCTTGTCGTGTCGGGCAAATCACCGGCAGATTCTTCGCGTCTCGGCCCGATGAGAGGGGCGCTACGCGATCGTCACGAGCGTTGGGCCGCAGATGCGATGGACGCGACATGTCGCAGTGAACTTGTCAGTTCACGGACGAACGATGTATCGCGGACGGTGAAATCGCGTGGTCCTGGCCTCCCGGTGCTGAGGCCAAGTTCGCGTCGCTCGACGAGCGCACGGATGACGGGGGCAAGAACGCCGGTCCCCGGGGAGAGCGCGTATAAGCCGTAAACCACTCGCGCAGGGAAGGCCGGAGCGATCCGGCTGAGCCTGTGGTTCCTGCCCCGTGCACTTCTTCACGCACGGGGGCCGCGGGTATCAGTCGATGCCCGGCCTTCCCTGCTCCCTCTATTAGTTAAGGGAGCCACGCTGCAGCAAGACTCGGGCGCGATTGCGTCGCGGGAATGCGGATGCATACACCCATGTCCGCTTGACGTTTGAGGATGGTGATGAGCTTGCACCCCGCGTTCCACTGCCATCCCGGCCTTGCCTGTCCGCCGCAGCTGGCAGAGCGAGGGCGGAAGCCGGGACCCATATTCCAGAGACGTCCGTTGTCGGCGAGTTGCCGGACCATCGTTCGCAACAACAACGGCGTGTGGTTATGGATCCCCGCTTTCGCGGGGATGACGACTGAGGATTTGGCGCGAGCGTCGGATCGTCAGCTGCCAGACCTACTCCGGAATCTCGCCAAAATTCTCCCCGATCGGCAGCACGGCATGACGGATCAGGCGCGAGTCCTCCACCGCGGCCTGGCGATGCTTCACGGCCTCGCGATAGACGGGATCGCGGATCATCTCGACGAAGGCGGCGACGGAGGGATACTCGGCAATGAAGCAATGATCCCAATATTCCTCGCGCGGTCCGATCAGCATCAGTTCGAACTTGCCTTGCCAGACGATGCGACCGCCGAGCCGCTTGAACACCGGCCCGCTCTCGCGGCCATAGGCGGCATAGGCTTCCGCGCCGCTCGCCTTGCGGCCGTCAGGATAGGCCGCCTCCTTGCGCAGCCGCACCAGGTTCAGCATGTGGATCGGACCTGCGCGGTCGCGCGCACGAAATTCGGCAAAAACCTCCTTGGTCGGATCGACGTATCCCATGCGCGTTTCCTCTCGTTAACTTTGCCTTAACCATAACAGCGCGTGCACGTCGTGAAACACCTAATTGGGCGTTAACCTCTTGCTAACCGGCCTTTAAACTCCAGCGATTAGCGTGATCGGACCAGGTTGCGGGCACAATTGCGTATGGCGGGACGAAAGAAGAGCGGCGGGCGTAAGGAGCCGCTATTCGGCCTCGCGGCGGCCATGCACGATCTGCGTCTCGACTCCAAGGATCGCATTCCCACGGCTGAGGATCCGCCGAAGAAACCCGCAGCGAAGCGCAAGCCGGTCATCGACGACGCTGACGACGAGCCGCCGCCGCGCGAGACCAAGCCGCGTCCTGCCAAGGGCAACAAGCGCATGAGCAAATCGCGTGTCGGTTTCTCGATCGGGCGGATGTTCTATTGGGCGCTGGTCTGCGGCCTCTGGGGCGTGATCGCGCTGGTCGGGGTCGTGGTGTGGGCCGGCGCGCATCTGCCGCCGATCCAGTCGCTGGAAATCCCCAAGCGCCCGCCGACCATCGAGATCGTCGGTCTCGACGGCAGCGTGCTGGCGCAGCGCGGCGAGATGGCCGGCGCCAATGTCGCGCTCAAGGAGCTGCCGCCCTACCTGCCGAAGGCCTTCATCGCGATCGAGGACCGACGCTTCTATCAGCATTTCGGCATCGACCCGATCGGCATCACCCGCGCATTGGTCGCCAACGTCCTGCATCGCGGCGTCTCGCAAGGCGGCTCGACGCTGACGCAACAGCTCGCCAAGAACCTGTTCCTCACCCAGGAGCGGACGCTGCAGCGCAAGCTGCAGGAGGCCGAGCTCGCGCTGTGGCTGGAGCGCAAGCACTCCAAGAACGAGATTCTCGAGCTCTATCTCAATCGCGTCTATTTCGGCTCCGGCGCCTATGGCGTCGAAGCCGCGGCGCAGCGCTATTTCGGCAAGTCCGCGCGGCACGTCACGCTCGGCGAAGCGGCGATGCTCGCGGGCCTCGTCAAATCGCCCTCACGGCTGGCGCCGAACCGCAACCCGGAAGGCGCGGCGAAACGCGCCGAGACCGTGCTCGCTGCGATGGCCGACGCCGGCTTCATTACCGATGCACAGGCGAAGGCCCAGATCGCTCATCCCACGATCACCGTGAAGCCCGCCGGCGCCGGCACGGTGAACTACGTCGCCGATTGGATCGGCGAGGTGCTGGACGATCTCGTCGGCCAGATCGATCAGTCCATCGTGGTCGAGACCACCATCGATCCGAAGCTGCAGTCGGCAGCCGAGGCCGCCGTGATCGACGAACTCGCCGCCAAGAGCGTGAAGTTCAATGTCAGCCAGGGCGCGCTGGTGGCGATGACTCCGGACGGTGCGGTTCGCGCGATGGTCGGTGGCCGGAATTATTCCGAGAGCCAATATAACCGCGCGGTCACCGCCAAGCGCCAGCCAGGCTCGGCATTCAAGCCGTTCGTCTATCTCACCGCGATCGAGCAGGGCCTGACCCCGGAGACGGTCCGCCAGGACGCGCCGCTGGAGCTGAAGGGCTGGAAGCCGGAGAACTACACCCGCGAATATTTCGGCCCGGTGACGCTGACGCAGGCGCTGGCGATGTCGCTGAATACGGTCGCGGTGCGCGTCGGCCTCGAGGTCGGGCCCAAGAACGTCGTGCGTACCGCGCATCGGCTCGGCATCGCCTCCAAGCTCGATCCGAACCCGTCGATCGCGCTCGGCACATCCGAAGTGTCGGTGCTCGAGCTGGTCGGTGCCTACGCGCCCTTTTCCAATGGCGGCTTCAGCGTATCGCCGCATGTCGTGACCCGGATCAGGACGCGCGAGGGCAAGCTGCTCTATCTGCGCCAGGCGGATCCGCCGACCCAGGTGATCGAGCCGCGCAATGTCGCGATGATGAACCAGATGATGCAGGAGACCTTGATCTCCGGCACCGCGCGCAAGGCCGAGATTCCCGGCTGGGTCGCGGCCGGCAAGACCGGCACCAGCCAGGATTTCCGCGACGCCTGGTTCATCGGCTACACGGCCCGCCTCGTCACCGGGGTCTGGCTCGGCAACGACGACAATTCGCCGACCAAGAAGGCGACCGGCGGCGGCCTTCCGGTCGAGGTCTGGAGCCGTTTCATGCGGTCAGCGCATCAGGGCGTGCCGGTGGCGGCGCTGCCGAACTCGCAAGGTTCGGGCCTGGTGCCGACCTTGGCGCAGATCACCTCGCAGATCACGGCGCCCACCGCTCCGGCGGCGCCAGCGCCTGCAGCCAATTACGGCGGCGGCCGCTCGGCCACGCCGACGCGCACGGCGGCGCGTCCGGAGGCCGCAGCAGGCCTCGACGGCTGGCTGGTGGACCGTCTGTTCGGCGGACAGCGTTGACGGCGGCGCGGCGAAGCGGCGCGATCAGGCGGCGGGCTGAGCGGCGTCCTTCGGCAGCTTCGTTTCGGCGGAGGGTTTGGGCGAAGCTCCGGCGAGCGTACGGCCGATCTGCTTGAGCATATGGCTCGCACGATCCGCACTGTGCTCCAGCAGCCAGCGCCCGAAGCCTGCAGCCGGCAGGGGCCGCGCATACAGGAAGCCCTGCAGCGCCTCGCATCCGAGCTCGTGCAGCAGGTGGCGCTGCCCCTCGGTCTCGACGCCTTCGGCGACGACCGCGAGGTCCATGCTCTGCCCGACCCGGACCACCGCGGTCACGATGGCGCGGGTGCCGGGGTTTTCCTCGACGTCGCGCATGAAGCTGCGATCGATTTTCAGCTCGCTGATCGGCAGCTGCGCCAAGCGGCTGAGGCTGGAATAGCCGGTGCCGAAATCGTCCAGCGACAGCCCGACGCCGAGATTGCGCAGCTCGCTCATGGTCGCCACCACCGTGGCGCGCTCGTTCAGGAACACACCCTCGGTGATCTCGAGCATCAGGCGGTTCGGCGGCAGGCCGAATTCGCCAAGGATCTGCGCGACGCGCGCAGCCAAATTGACGTTCTGGAAATTGATCGGCGACAGGTTGACCGAGATGCTCGGAATATCGAGCCCGGCCCGCTGCCAGATGGCCATCTGCCGACAGGCCTCGCGCATCGACCACAGCCCGATCTGCTCGATCAGCCCGCATTCCTCGGCAAGCGGAATGAATTTCGATGGCGACACGTCGCCGAGAACCGCATCGTGCCAGCGCGCGAGGGCTTCCACCCCGTGAATGCCGCCGTCCTGCGACCGGATCTGCGGCTGGTAATGCAGGCTCAGGGCCTCGTTGGCGACCGCATCCCGCAGCGCGGTGCTGTGCATCAGGCGCTGCTCGGCGATCTTGTCGAGATCGGCGCTGAAGAAGCGATAGGTCGCGCGCCCCGCACTCTTGGCCTTGTACATGGCGGCATCGGCCTGCTTGATCAGCGTGTCGATGTCCGAGGCATTGTCCGGATAGAGGCTGAGCCCCATGCTGGCCGACATCGGCACCTGCCGAGTGCCGATCGTAAGCGGCACCGCCAGCGCCGCGGTGATGCGGGCGGCCATCAGCGAGGCCTCGATCGAATCCCGGTTCGGCAGGAGCACCAAGAACTCGTCGCCGCCGAGCCGGCCCAGCATGTCGCCCGGCCGGAGCTGCCCGCGCAAGCGCTTGGCAAAGACGACCAGGAACTCGTCGCCCGCGGCATGGCCGAGCGTATCGTTCACGTCCTTGAAATTGTCGGCGTCGAGATAGGCGACCGCCACATGCCCGCCCTCCGGGCAGGCCTCGAGCGCCGTCGCGATCAGCGAGCGGATATGGGCGCGGTTGGGCAGGCCGGTCAGCATGTCATAATAAGCGAGGCGCGCGACCGCAGACATCGCCTCCTGCCGTTCGATCGCCAGCGCGCCGAGATCGACGCAGGCGTCCACGATCCGCTCGTGCCAGTGGCTCGGGCCGCGGCATTCCCGGAAGTAGAAGGCGAACGTTCCGATCACCCGGCCGTCCTTCCCCTTGATCGGGGTCGACCAGCAGGCGCGCAGCCCCGCGGCCAGCGGCTTCTCCTTATAAGGCTGCCAGCGCGGATCGGTGTCGATATCCTGCGCCAGGACCGGCTCGTCGAGATAGGCGGCTGTGCCGCACGAGCCAACCTCCGGCCCGATCGGGATGCCGTCCAGTGCGGCCGAATAATCCGGCGGCAGGCTGGGCCCGCCGAGCGGGTGAACCACGCGGTCCGCGTCGACGTGCAGGATGGAGCAGACGACGTCGGGCGCGAGCTCCTCCACCCGCCGACAGAGCCGGTCGCAGATCTCCGTGATCGGAAGATTGTCGGCGAGCGCCGTCGTGATCAGTTGTTGCAGCGACCTCAGCTGCTTGCTCTCGCTGATGTCGCTGAGCATGCCGACCAGGTATTTCACGCGGCCGCGGGCATTGCGATGCGCCTTGACATAGGCGGTCACCCAGATTTCTCGGCCGCTCTTGTCATAGACGAGGACTTCCTCCTCGCCGCCGCGGTCTTCGCCGAACCAGAGCTGCAGCCTGTCGATGGCCTGTCGATCCGTGCATGGACCGACCATGAGCTCGTCGACACGACGCCCGATCGCCTCGCCGCGCTGATAGCCGAACAGGTCGGAAAACGCGGCATTGGTATAGATGATCTCGAGATGGTGATCGGTCACCACCATTGCCCGGTTGGTCTGATCGGCCACGGAATGCAACAGCGCCAGCCGGTCGCGCCGCTCGACTTCGGCCGAGACGTCTCGCGCAAACAGCGCAAGCCGGGTCGTCCCGCCAACATCCAACGGCGATGCAGTCAGGCTTACGCAGATGCGCTTACCTTCGCCTGGTCTGAGGATGATCTCGACCGGCGGTGGCATGATCTCGCGAACGTCACCGGGCAGCGGCTGTCCGGCCTCGAGCGACGTCTTGAAGATGGGATGGTCGGGCCGGATGCCCAGACGGCTGACATCGGCGCCGATCAGTGCGGCGCGGTCGAGTTGGAACAGCCGTTCGGCCGCTGCATTGGCATGCCGAACGCGCAAGTCCTCGTCGAGGATGACCACAGCTTCGCTGGAGCGTTCGAGCGCGGCCAACAACACGTCGGCAGGTTCGGCCATGGGCTACTCGTGGGGCGCATCACGTTCGGTGGAAACGCAGCCGCGCTCGGTTGGAGTCGACGTCTCATCACCTGGGGTTAGAAGCCCTAGTTGTGGCAAACTCCCCCTTACAACGGCGTTAAGACCGAGGCTCCTTGTGCGCGCTATCATGCTTAAGGGAATGCTACCCGGGGCGGGATTGGCGAGATGAGGTCGCGCCAAAAGAAAAGGTCCGGACCAGCCGGACCTTGTCATGCCTTGATCGTCAAAGCTTCAATCGTCGATGCCGTAGCGATGGAGATCATTGCCGCAGGTGTCGAGCCACTTCTTGGCGCGTTCCACCGAACCGCAGATCCGCCCGCAGACTTTCCAGAACCGCGGCGAGTGATTCATCTCGATGAGATGGGCGACTTCGTGAGCCGCGAGATAATCGAGCACGAAGGGCGGAGCGAGAATCAGACGCCAGGAGAACGACAGCGAGCCCGCCGAGGTACAGGACCCCCAGCGGCTGGACTGGTCCCGGATCGACAACCGCTTGACCTTGACGCCAAGCTGATCGGCATAGGCCTCGGCGGCCTTCTGCAGATCGCGCCGCGCCTCCCGCTTCAGGAAGTCGTGCACCCGCCGCTCGACATGCTCGATGCCGCCGGCCACGCAGAGGATCTTCTCACCACTGTCGCGCGTCTCGGTCCACACCGTGCCGCGCTCGCCCGCGCGATGCACGATGCGGTGGGGTGCGCCACGCAGCGGGACGATCGTTCCAGGCAAGAACGGTGCCGCCTTCGGCAAGCGGCCGAGACGTGCGGCGATCCAGGCGCCGTGACGCTGCGCGAAGTCTTTGGCTTCCGCGATGGTGCCACGCGGAGGCATTGTCAGGATCGCTTCGCGATCCGAGGGGTGAATTCGCAACGTGTAACGGCGCGCCCGTCGATGGCGGCGCAATCTGATCGAATAGATTTGCGAGCCATGCTTGACGAGAAGACGCGAAGGTTCGGCGGGCCGCCGATAAAGGAGCGCGCGAGTGGCCATATATGTCAGTCCGGGGAGTAAGAGTTCGCCCGGATTCTGCCATATCCGCCGCCAGGGAAAGCGCTCGGCGCAAAAACAAATCATTTGCCCAACATACAGGGGTTCGGCGCCTTCCGAACCCCAGACCTTGGGCCTGAAAACAACGTTTTTGAGTGAATCTCGAGTCAAAAGCGTCGCTCAAGGGGTGACGCCATATTCACCCCTTGACTCATTCATGGAACTCGGTTTCACCGGGCAAATCAACGCCTTACCCGTACCCGGATTCGAGCCGGGCAACAGCGGTCAAAGCGGCTATCCCGCGGCGAGAGCGAGCAATGACTTCGGATCCGCGGCCGACATCATGAAATCAGAGATGCGCGGCACGATTTCCGACTTGAATCGCGAGCCATTGAACACGCCGTAATGTCCAACGCCGGGCTGCACGTAATGAACGCGGCGATGCGCCGGGATCGACGTGCAGAGCCGGTGTGTCGCTTCGGTCTGTCCGAGACCGGAAATGTCGTCTTTCTCCCCTTCCACCGTCATCAATGCCACACGCATGATCTTGGATGGATCGACCGGATTGCCGCGATGGGTCATTTCCCCCTTCGGCAAGGCGTGCCTGATGAACACCGTCTCGACGGTCTGCAAATAGTATTCCGCAGCCAAGTCCATCACTGCGAGATATTCGTCATAAAAGACGCGATGTTTGTCGACCTGATCGCCGTCGCCCTTCACCAGATTGGCGAACAGCGCCTTGTGAGCATCGACATGGCGGTCGAGGTTCATGCTGATGAACCCGTTGAGCTGCAGAAAGCCCGGATAGACGTCGCGCATGACGCCGGGATGCGGGAACGGCACTTTGGTAATGACGTGGTTGCGGAACCAATCGATGCCCCGCTCGACCGCAAGCTGATTGACCGCGGTCGGATTGCGGCGCGTATCGATCGGGCCACCCATCAACGTCATCGACAGCGGCACGAACGGATCGCGCTCGGCCTCCATGATCGAGATCGCCGCCAGCACCGGCACGGCGGGCTGGCAGACTGCCATCACGTGCATGTTGGTGCCGAGCGCATGAAGCATCTCGATCACGTAATCGATGTAATCGTCGAGATCGAAGCGGCCCTCCGCCAGCGGCACCATGCGCGCGTCGGCCCAGTCGGTGATGTAGACCTCATGCGTCGGCAGGAACGCCTCGACCGTACCGCGCAACAGTGTCGCGTAATGGCCGGACATCGGCGCGACGATCAGGAGCCGCGGTTGCGGGCTGCGCAACGGCCGCGTCAGCTTGCGATCGAAGTGGAGCAACCGACAGAACGGCTTTTCCCAGACGTTGCGGACCTCGACCGGGGTTTTGACGCCGTTGACCTCGGTCTCGTCGAGCCCCCATTCCGGTTTCCCATAACGGCGCGTGGTGCGCTCGAACAATTCGCAGGCCGCCGCGATCGATTTGCCGGCCTCCGTATGCGTCCAAGGATTCAGCGGATTTTGAAACAGGATCTTGGTGGCGTCCGTGACGGCCCGCGCAGGATTGAGCGAGGCATGCGCCATCTCGTACATCCAGTACATCGGCGTGGTCAGGACCGGACTGCCTTCCGACGCCAGCGGCGGCGCGCCGCCAAACTCACCTATCGGCATTCTCTTCAACCCTCTCGGCAATGCAGCATAGTGCCGAATGCGTAATTAAGCGTCAATGCGCTGCCGCGCCAGCTAACGCGTTCAAGCGGCAAAATCCCCCGGGAATTCACGGGAAAACATGAATTATTCACCACTGGCGAGCAGCGACCCGGCCCGTCGCGCGCTCCGCAACAGGGCAATGAATGCCGCAAACGACGCCAATAGCAGGGCGGCATTGAGCGCAAGCGAAGCCAGCATCAGATCGGCACGAAACACGTGCTCGATCAGAAGCGCACGCATGCCCTCGAAAACATAGGTCGGCGGCAGCGCCCAGGACACCCATTGCAGCCACCCGGGCAATACGCTGACCGGATAGTAGACGCAGGCAAGCGGCATCAGCGCGAACATCAACGTCCACACGATGCCCTCGGCGCCCAGACCGTTGCGCAGCACGAGACCCGACACGAAGATGCCGACCGCCCAGGACGTGAAGATCAGATTGCAGAAGAAGGCGATCAGCGGCAGGCCCAGGCTGTAGAAATTGAATTGGAAGAAGACGATGGCAAGCAGGGTCATCGGGATCACGCCGATCGCCAGCCGCACCAGGCTCATCGCCATCAATGCGATCAGGAACTCGACCGGCTTGAGCGGGCTCATCATCAGGTTGCCGAGGTTTCGCGCCCACATCTCCTCCAGGAACGAGATGGAGAAGCCGAGCTGGCCGCGGAACAGAATGTCCCAGAGGATGACGGCACCGATCAGGGTGCCGCCCGCGCGTGCAAAGAAGCCGGCGTTGGTCGCTATATAGGTCTGCAGGAACCCCCAGGTGATGATCTGTAGCGTCGGCCAGTAGATCAGCTCCAGGAGCCTCGGCCAGGAGGAGATCAACAGATACCAATAGCGCAGGATCATCGCGCCGATCCGGTGCGGGGCAATGGCGAACGAGAGATCGTTCATTGCGCGACCTCGCGATGGCGGCCGCGGGCTACGTCGAGGAATACCTCTTCCAGCGTGCTCCGGTTATAGCGCGCCATGATCTGCGCCGGGCTGTCGTCATCCTCGATGCGGCCGCGCTTCATGATGATGACCCGGTCGCAGAGCCGCTCGACCTCCAGCATGTTGTGGGAGGCGAGCAGGATCGTCGCACCGCACCGCTTGCGATAACGTTCGAGATGGCCGCGCACCCAGTCAGCCGTATCAGGATCGAGCGAAGCGGTCGGCTCGTCCAGGAGCAGAAGCTCGGGATCGTTGATCAAGGCCTTGGCCAGGGCCACCCGCGTCTTTTGCCCTGCCGACAGCTTGCCCGAGGCCCGATCGAGAAAATCGGCAAGATCGAGATCGGCAGCGAGCTGCGCGATCCGGTCTTTCAGGTTTTCGACCGCGTAAAGGCGGCCAAAGATCGTGAGGTTCTGCCGCACCGTCAGTCGCATCGGCATGTCGACATAGGGGCTTTCGAAATTCATCCGCCCCAGCACCGCAGCGCTTTCATCCGGCATCCGATGTCCCAGCACCTCGACCAGGCCCGAGGTCGGCAGCACCAGCCCCATGATCATGGCGATCGTGGTGGTCTTGCCGGCGCCGTTGCCGCCGAGCAGGCCGGTGATGCTGCCGCGGCCGATCCGAAACGAGATATCGTCGACCGCGCGGGTCGCCTTATAGACTTTCGTCAGATGCGTGACCGCGATAGCCGCCGAAATATGCGGATCCTGGGCGGCAGCGCTGGACAAGGCTGCGTCATCATGTGTCATGGGCCCCGTTCATTGGGCCATTGCGCTCCGAAGCGCAACAGGCCAAGGACGTGAACAGGCCGATTTGTCGCCGCCATCGGGCGGCACTAAGTTTCGGGTCATGACCGACACGCTGATCACGGACACGCCGGATACCCAGCTTCGCCATCCGCGGCGACGGGTCCGGCTCGACACCATTCTGCGGCTGCGCTGGCTGGCTGCACTCGGGCAGCTGACCGCGATCTTCGTCGTGTTGCAGGGATTGGAATTCGATCTTCCGGTGGTGCCCTGCCTTGCCGTGATCAGCGTATCGGCGCTCCTCAATCTCGCGCTGCAGATCGCCTTCAATCCGATGCAGCTCTTGGAACCGCGCTATGCCGGTGCCCTGCTCGCGCTGAACATCGTCGAACTGGCAGTATTGCTCTATCTGACCGGCGGGTTGGACAACCCGTTCTCTTTCATGTTCCTGGTGCCCGTCCTGATCTCGGCGACGGCTCTGCCGGTCCGGCTCACCGTGGCCCTTGGATTGCTCGCAGTCGCCTGCGCCAGTGTGCTGTTATTCTATCACATGCCGCTGCCCTGGGTGGTTGAGGAGCCGCTGGATTTCCCACCGATCTATATTTTCGGTGTTTGGCTTTCGATCGCGCTCGCGATCGGCGTGACCAGCCTGTATTCGTTCCAGGTCACCGAGGAAGCGCGCAAGCTGTCGGACGCGCTCGCGGCCACCGAGCTCGTTCTCGCACGCGAGCAGCATCTGACCCAGCTCGATGGACTGGCGGCAGCCGCGGCGCACGAGCTCGGCACCCCGCTCGCGACCATCGTCCTGATCTCACGCGAGCTCGAGCGGGCGCTGCAAAGCAACGATCAGGTCGCAGACGATATCAAGACGTTGCGCGAGCAGGCGCAGCGCTGTCGCGACATTCTCAGCAAGATCACCCAGCTCTCATCGACCGGATCGATGTTCGATCGCATGAAGCTCTCCACCCTGATCGAGGAGACGGTGGCCCCGCATCGGGATTTCGACGTCGACATCAAGGTGCGCATTGCAGTCGCCGCAAGTCCGGAGCCGGTCGGCACGCGCAATCCCGCGATCCTCTATGGCGTCGGCAATATCCTCGAGAACGCGGTGGACTTCGCTCGCGATACGGTCGAGGTCAACGCCTGGTGGAACAAGGATACGGTCGAGATCGTGATCTCCGACGACGGTCCAGGTTTCGCGCCTGAGATCCTGAAGCGGATCGGCGAACCCTATCTCTCACGGCGCCGCGGCAACGACGAATCCCAGGGCGGCGGTCTCGGGCTCGGGGTGTTCATTGCGCGGACGTTGCTTGATCGCACCGGCGCCAAGGTCTCGTTTACCAATCGCTCATTTCCCGACCATGGCGCGGTGGTGCAGATCGTCTGGCCACGGGAGCGGTTCGAGGCCGTCGAGGAAGGTGAAATCAAGGCATCATGATCGACGCGAGCCCCTAGCCCCCGGCAGGTCCTGCCTGACAGGAAGCCACTGATACCAATGATGAAAAATGCGCGGCGTCACGCCGCACGCCGACCGCCTTGGCAGATCATGGGCGCGACGCCATATGTTCCGCGAGCTTTCCCGTAAACCCAAGCCTTTCCGAGGATGACCGTGGGTGCCATCGCCGAACTTGCCAGTCAGCCCGACCGTTCGCTGCTGATTGTGGAAGACGACAAGCCGTTCCTGGAACGGCTCGCGCGGGCCATGGAGACCCGCGGCTTCATCGTCACTTCCTGCGAAAGCGTGGCCGATGGTATCTCGCAGATCGGCAAATCAGCTCCCGCCTTTGCGGTCGTCGATCTCAGGCTCGGCGACGGCAACGGGCTCGACGTCGTCTCTGCGCTGAAGCGCAAGCGCCCCGAAGCCCGCGCAATCGTCTTGACCGGCTACGGCAATATTGCCACCGCCGTCACCGCGGTGAAAATGGGCGCGGTCGATTATCTCGCCAAACCTGCCGATGCCGATGATGTCGTGGCGGCGCTGCTCTCGACCACCACGGAAAAATCGGAACTGCCGCAGAACCCGATGTCGGCCGACCGAGTCCGCTGGGAGCACATTCAGCGCATCTACGAGATGTGCAACCGCAATGTCTCGGAAACGGCACGCCGGCTCAACATGCACCGCCGCACGCTGCAGCGCATCCTCGCCAAGCGGGCACCGAAGTAGGCGGCCTCGGCTCGAGGCCGACCGGCAGCCGCCGGAATTTCAGAATTCCTGATGTCCTTGCGGATCGATCAGCCGGCTCATCCGCTGCGCAGCGACAAGCGCAAACCGCACCGTCATCAGCTTGCGTGTCGGCGCCGGTAGCTTGTGCAAGGGCGCCTCGCAGTGCAGATGCGCACCATAAGCATCGGCGACGATGAGCCCCGTCTCCTTCGGGAAGATCTCGCACGGCAGATCCTGCGTGAAGGCGAAGAACAGCCGGTCGCAATGCAGCCGGTAGTCCTCCCATTTGTTGTCCGCGCGCAGGTCCTCGACCGAGGATTTGATCTCGACGATCCAGATCTCGCCGCGCTCGTTGAGCGCCACGAGATCGGCGCGGCGGCCTGACGGCAGCGGCAATTCACTGACAGTGGCAAAGCCGAGCGAGCGCATCAGCCGCGAGGTCCCGCGCGCGACCGCCAGCGCCGTTTCGGACTGGCGCCCGTCAAGCGGAACGAGAGTGATCTTGGCGGCCGACGATTCCATGTGGCCAGAATAGCCGATTCCGCGGCCGACCCAAGGGCACTCTCATCATCACGGAACCGGGAACTCAGCGGACACCTTTGGCTTAACAAGCGGCCGCCGTGACGGCGGCGCCACAGGGGCGGCCGTCCATGATCGATGATCTCTGGTACAAGAACGCCATGTTCTACTGCTTGGCCGTCGGCACCTACATGGACGCCAATGGCGACGGCATCGGCGACTTCATCGGCCTGACCCGCCGCCTCGACTATCTGCACGGGCTCGGCGTCACCGCGATTTGGCTGATGCCGTTTCAGCCGTCGCCGCAGCGCGACGGCGGCTACGACATCGCCGACTATTACGGCGTCGACCCGCGCTACGGCACGCTCGGCGATTTCGTCGAGTTCACCCATGGCTGCAAGCAGCGCGGCATCCGCGTCATCTTCGATCTCGTCGTCAACCACACTTCCGATCAGCATCCCTGGTTTCAGGATGCGCGGCGCTCGAAGGATTCGCCCTATCGCGACTGGTATGTGTGGTCGGACAAGAAGCCGGCCAACGCCGAGTCCTGTTCGCATGCGTTGCGCCCCAACGCCGGAACAGCCGCCAAGTTCAGAGCAGGTTCAGAACGCACCCTGTCGGCCTTCGTCTCGGCTACGTTCGACAGGTCCATTCAACAGGGCGAAATCGTGCGTCTTTTCGCTTGGCGCGATGCCAAAAATGAGCATGCTTGGGGGCATGACCCAGAACACCAGGCAAGCAACCGAGAACAAAGCCAAGGCCGGCGCGATCATCGTTCCCGTCACGCCGTTCGAGCAGAACTGCACTCTCCTCTGGTGCGAGACGACCAAGAAGGCGGTCGTGATCGATCCCGGCGGCGACGTGCCTGTGATCCGCGACGCCATCGCCAAGACCGGGGTCACGGTCGAGAAGATCTGGCTCACTCACGGCCATATCGATCATGTCGGCGGCGCTGCCGAGCTGCGCGAAGCGCTGAATGTGCCGATCGAGGGCCCGCATATCGCCGACAAGTTCCTGCTCGACAACGTGGTGTCGAGCGGCGCCCGCTTCGGCATCACGGGGGTGCGCGATTTCACCCCGGATCGCTGGCTCGACGAGGGCGACCGGGTCGAGATCGGCGAGCTCGCCTTCGACATCTTCCATTGCCCCGGCCATTCGCCGGGCAGCGTGGTCTATTTCAACAAGGGGATGCGCTTCGCGCTCGTCGGCGACGTGCTGTTCAACGGCTCGGTCGGCCGCACCGATCTGCCCGGCGGCAGCCATGCCACGCTGATCCGGTCGATCACGGAGAAGCTGCTGCCGCTCGGCGACGATGTCGGCTTCATCTGCGGCCATGGCGCCGGCTCGAGCTTCGGGCAAGAGCGGATGACCAATCCGTTCCTGACCGGCGAGCTCTAGTCAGGGCAGCATCGAACGCGCAGGAGCTATTTCTTCAGGCCGGCCGCGTGCAACGCGCGCTCGATTACGGCGGCGACATCGATCTGCGGTCGCCGCGGCTTTCGCTCCGGATGCTTCGGCGCGCTCCTGGCAGCCGTTTCTGCCGGCTTTGTTGCGGCAGGCCGCAGCTCCGCCGGCGCTGGCTCGGCGGGCTTCCCATTCAGCGGCTTCGCATCAAGCGTCTTCTCGGCAGGCGCCTTCCCGTTAAGGGGTTTGCCATCAAGCAGCTTGGCATCCGCAAGCTGCTGATCCGCCGTCTTCGGCCACAGCATCTTGGTCAGGCTCGGAAGCGCGGCCGTAATCGGCGAGACCTGCGGAATGAGCTTGGCGCTCGGCGATTCCGGCGCCACCTTCGGCGGACGGATCCAGTCGGTGACCCCGAAGAATTTCGCGATGTGGTAGGAAGACGAGATTCCTGCCTCGAGCAGGAACGGTCCCTGCTTGCCGTAGCGCTTGTCGTTGGCGGCGAGCCCCAGCGGCGTCCCATGCGCCATGTCGGTGATGGCGAAGGCCTCTACGACCGGCTCGCCATCGGCGTTCCACCACTGCTGGCGCGGATAGCCGTCGACCTCGGCGGTCGCCATCGGCGGCAGCGGCAGACGATGCAGGTCGAGCCACTGCTTGACGATCTCGTCGGCATTCTGCGGATGCACGGTGCGGTCCGCCGTGCCGTGCCACACCGACAATTTGGGCCAGGGACCGCGGTGGCGTGAGTTGCCGCGCACCAGCTTGCCGAGCTCGCCGGCGGACCTCGTCTGCGGCATGCGCATCTGCATGATGGCATCGCGCATGTTGCGCGCCGTGCCGAACGGCAGACCGGCGATGACGGCGCCGCCGGCGAACAGCTCCGGATAGTTCGCCAGCATCGCCATGGTCATGGCGCCGCCCGCCGACAGGCCGGTGATGAAGACGCGCCGGGGATCGATCGCGAGATCGGCGACCATGCGCGCGATCATCTGCCTGATCGAGCAGACTTCGCCCTGGTCGCGCGTGATATCTTCCGGATCGAACCAGCTGAAACAGCGTTGGCCGTTGTTGGCGCGTTGCTGCTCCGGCAACAGCAGCGCAAAGCCGTAATGCTTGGCGAGCGTCGACCAGCCTGCACCAAGGTCATACTCGGCCGCGGTCTGGCCGCAGCCATGCAGCACGACGACGAGCGGCAGCAGCGGCTGGCGCTGCGCCGGCACATAGGCGAACATCTTCAAGCGGCCCGGATTGGAGCCGAAGCGGTCGATCTCGATCAGCGGAGTGGATGGCGCCGGCCGAGGCTGGCGCTGGAAGTCCCCAAATCCTGTGATGCCGTGCAGCTCTCGGAGCCGTCGCAAATATTCTACATTTTCAGCGAGGGACACCCGCAACTCCTTGTTGGCAGCGACGGAATCAACACGACATCACCTAAATAGTTGCTGCAATGCAAAATAAAAAGAAGCAGGATTCACCGTCTCCGGCAATTCTGTTGCGAATTTCTCGCTTGCTGCGATCTAAATGTCACGAACAGCGGCACACGCCATACAAAGCGGGTTCAACGCGATGTTTGCCGGCGCGATCGCGAGCCCAGCGGACCACGACTTTTACCTGCTGACAGCTTCGTGACGCGGCGTGCTGCGATTGTGAGCATCAAATGCCGCGTCAGAGCAATAGACACGTAAGATGTTTCTCGGCCCTCAGATCGCTTTCAGCTTGCGATAGGCGAACCACACCATTTTCAAGAGCAGCCAGCCGTCACGGAAGCGCGAGATCTGCGTCTCGCCGAACGTGCGCGCCTTGTAGTGGATCGGGGTCTCGATGATCTTCAGGTTCTGTTTTGCGGCGCCGAAGATCAGGTCGAAATCGCCGAACGGATCGAAGTCGCCGAAATAGCCGCGTTCTCTCGCCAGCACTTCATAGTCCTTGCGCAGCAGCACCTTGGTGCCACACAGCGTATCGGTGAGGCGGGTGTTCACCAGGAAGCTGAACAGATAGGCGAAGCAGCGATTGGCGATGAAGTTGAGCGGGCGCATCGCTTCGTCTTCCATCGGATAGACCAGCCGCGTGCCGTTGACGAACTCGGCCTTTCCGCTCTCGATGACCGTGTGATATTTCGGCAAGGTCTCCGGCGGCATGGTGAGATCGGCGTCCAGGATCATCAGCACGTCGCCGCTCGCCGCGGCGAACCCCTTGCGCACCGCGTCGCCCTTGCCCTTGCCGTCCTGTTTGAAGACCTTGATGTCCCACTGATCCTTGTAGGCGTCGCGGACGCGCTCGCATTCGGCGAAGGTGCCGTCGCTGGAATTGCCTTCGACGAACAGGATCTCCTGGTGCGATCCGAAGCGCGGCATGCGCTTGATCGCGTCCTCGATATTGCCGCGCTCGTTGCGGCAGGGAATGACGATGCTGGCGGAGAGCTTGCGATCCGGGAAATGTCGCACCGGGCGCGCCACCAGATATGTCCGCAGGCACAGCGCGCGGATGCCCGGCAGTGGAGCGATGTAGCTGTTGATGAACGTCCCAAGCCCGAACCAGCGCTGCGGCAACAGCTGCCGCTGTTCGTGGCGGATGACCTCGAAATCCGCGAGGTCCATCAAATTGAGGAAATCGGCGGTCGCGATGTAGTTGATCTTGGGCTGCTTGCGCCGCAGGTTCACGGCTTCGGCGGCCTTCAGGATCGGCTCCCACAAATGGGAGTAGTAAGAGATGATGATCCGCGTCGACGGCGCGCAGAGCTTCTGGATCAGCCGCATCGTGCCGTCGATATCCTCGAACATGCCGATGGTATCGGCGATGACGATGTAATCGAACGGCCCTTCGATCGCATCCAGTGTTGCGGGATCCTCGACGTCGCCGAGCACGAAATTGAGCTCAGGATGCCGCGCGTTCGCGGTGGCGATGGTCTGCGCGCCGAAATCGATGCCGACGCCGTAAGAAGGCTTGAGCCCGGCGAGCAGATCGCCGCGGCCGCAGCCGAGCTCCAGCACCCGCTTTCCCGGCGGGATCAGGAACTGCATGAATTTAAGGTCGTCGGCGTGATAGGCCGCGTTGAATTCGCGCCAGCGGTCGAGCTCCTCGACGTTGCTTTCATAGTGATCGAGCAGATCGCGCTTGCGCTTGCTCGGCAGTTGCAGCGTCGCGTTGGCGTCGGACGGCCTCAGATACATCACAGCCTCAGGCGAAAAGTGCGGATATTCCGGTTCATGGACGGCCCCCCGTTATAGGTCGCGCGGGCAGCGGGTCAATCGGCGCCCGCCGTTTAGGGCCGCGTATGGTTGCGCCGCTGCAACCGCAGGCCCATCCACGAAGGACGACCCGGCTGGGTGCAATCGCACCAGTGTTTCCGCCTGCGGCCGTCCTTGGTCACGCCAAGGTCACGAATGCAGCCCGCCACAGCGGACACGCCCCGTTCCGCGCAAGACGTCAATCCGCCTTGCGCCGCCAGCAATTGCCTAATCACGGTCCACCCCATAGCCTCTCCGAGAGACAACAATGAATTCCACGCGGGAGAAAACACATGGCGCGCCTCAAATTCGGAGCTTTCCTGGCTCCGCATCATCCGATCGGCGAGCATCCGATGCTGCAATTCCGCCGCGATCTCGACCTCGTCGCGCAGCTCGATGAGCTCGGCTATGACGAGTTCTGGTGCGGCGAGCATCATTCGAGCGGATGGGAGACGATCGCCTCGCCGGAGATGTTCCTGGCCGCGGCCGGCGAACGCACCAAGCGCATCAGGCTCGGCACCGGCGTCATCTCGCTGCCCTATCACCATCCGTTCAATGTCGCCCAGCGCATGGTGCAGCTCGATTACATGACCGGCGGCCGTGCCATTTTCGGCTCCGGCCCCGGCGCGCTGGCCTCGGATGCCCACACGCTCGGCATCGACCCGATGACGCAGCGCGACCGCCAGGACGAGGCCATCGCCGTCATCCGCCGCCTGTTCAACGGCGAGCGCGTGACCGCCAAGAGCGACTGGTTCACGATAAACGACGCCGCGCTGCAGATCCTGCCGCTACAGGAGGAGATGCCGTTCGTCGTGGCTTCGCAGATCTCGCCGTCCGGCATGACGCTCGCCGGCAAATACGGCATCGGCATCATCTCGCTGGGCTCGATGTCGACGCAAGGATTGATGGCGCTGCCGCAGCAATGGGAGTTCGCCGAGGACGCCGCGAAGAAGCACGGCACCACCGTGAGCCGGGCGAACTGGCGCGTGCTGCTGTCCTGGCACATCGCCGAGACTCGCGAGCAGGCGCGCCGCGAGGCCGGCGCCGGGCTGATGCGCTGGCACAACGAGTACACTGTCGGCACCCTGATGCGCCCCGGCCTGAAGCCGTTCGCCTCGCCGGACGAAGCCGTCGACAAGACCGCCTTCGTCGAGGGCGCCGCCTCCACCATCGGCACGCCCGACGATCTCGTCAAGACGATCAAGAACCTGATGCAGGTGTCCGGCGGCGTCGGCACCATCGTCGGATTCGTGCACGACTGGGCCAACCCCGAAAACACGCGCCGCAGCTGGGACATGGTCGCGCGCTACGTGGTGCCGGAGATCAACGGCTACATCGACGGCCTGCGTCGTTCGCAAACCTTCGTCATCGAGAACCGCGACATCTTCGAGCGCGCAGGCCAAGCCGTGATGGCCAAGATCATGGACAACGAGAAGGCCGCCGCCGCGCTGGCGCAAACCGGGCCAGGCCGAGTCGCGATCCCCGCGGTGAACGCGCCGGATTTGCAGGAGGCGGCAGCGAAGCGGAAGGTGTGAAGGGGCAGAGCGTGCGACGTAAGGCGAGCACGCTGCCGGCTCTCCCCTCCCCCTTGCGGGGAGGGGTCGGGGGTGGGGGTACCACACGAAGACTGCCGCTGAGTTTGCCCCTCCTTCATCCTCCCCGACGGATTCGATCTCACAGACCGTAGCGCGGATGAGGTATCCCAGCGTAATCCGCTGCTATCGATCAGAGCCACCGCCTCACTGACGAGAAACGTCGAGGCCGCTGACAAAACCTTCTGTCCACCGGCCATCCATCTCAAAAAGGATACGCCAGAAATAGCCCGTTCTATCGAACGACGGCGTGCCGTATAGACCATACACATCGACCCCACCGGGGACCGTTCCAAGGACTTCGCTTAACGCGTCGGCCTTTCTGTAAATCGTTACACAGGGGCTCATCAATTTGAGCGGAAATGTCGACGAGGTTGGTCTCCTTAGCACCTTTTTACGCGCACTGAGGCGCAATGCTATGTCGATGGTATTATCCAATACATAGGAAGCGCGATCCTCGATTCCCTCCGCAGCAAGCTTTTGCGGCTCGTGCTTCACGAGCCAATCAGCACCTTCCTTGCCCGACCGGTAGAGCGCCGGCGTCAGGCGTGAGATATTCCAGTATACCTCTGGGTCTATGCCATCCTTCATTAATTCAGACTCCAGACGGGAGTGATCGAGATGGACAAAGTCAAATGGCGTCTCGACATGATTTGCGATGAACTCGCGGCTGCAGGCGTAATCCGCCGCGAGCCAGCTCGCAAAAATCGGCTCGCTAAACCGGCCATCCCGATAACCTTCGATGCTACCGCGGCATTCATACTTGATGAACATAACTTTTCGACAAGTAATGAGACATTCGGAGTAATCTCCTCCATGGAACTGTCGTTCCGCCAATAGAAGAAGGCCCTTCGCTTCATCTGTCTCGGGAAGTAGATCGACGAGACTGACGGCCCAGAATGGCCTTCCGAAGATCAGAGCCGCTGCTTGGTCGAAGAACTCGCGAGCCGCCTGAAGATAACCCATCAATTCCGAGG
Source organism: Bradyrhizobium sp. SZCCHNS1022 (assembly GCF_032484835.1). Lineage (NCBI taxonomy): Bacteria > Pseudomonadati > Pseudomonadota > Alphaproteobacteria > Hyphomicrobiales > Nitrobacteraceae > Bradyrhizobium > Bradyrhizobium sp. SZCCHNS1022. Next base: position 548,194 of record NZ_JAUETT010000001.1, read on the forward strand.
GATTCGGAGGAATCCCTTGGTGCTTCGAAAGAACACGCACCTTGTTGATTTCAATTAGTCGTCTTCTGAAGGGCAGTTCCTTTTCGCCGAGCCGATCATTGACCTTGTCGATGTACTGTTCGAACTCCGTCTTCTTTCCGAGATCGACGTTGAGATAATCCGTGGCCGCTAAAAAAAAGACCTCGATTGCATCCTGAAGCGTATTGATCGCTGCGAATTCGGTGACTTCCCGACGCAAAACGGCGTTTTCCAACGCCTGATTATAGAGAAAACGGGCGAGAACGAGTCGCCTTAACACCGCCGAACTTAGCTCCGCGCGTGGTTCCTTATGGTCGTCCATTGCGTGCGCCCTTCCGATCATATCGTCAGCCCTTAGGGCGGATTAGAAAAACGTAATCCGCCGGCGCTGATGTGATTCGAATCTATCAGGAGATTGACGTTTATTGATATCGTCGGCGCGAGAGCCGCCGCGGCACATAACGATCACCTGGATCACGAGGGCGGATTACGCTTCGCTAATACTACTGCGTCAATCAGCCCTACGCTGTCGCCGCCTTCAGCCACTGTTGCCCCGCAATACGGCCGAAGGGAGCGTGATCACGACCGCGAGAATGCTCGCTCGATCCGACGGGCAAATCGCTCCTGCGCAATCGGCCTTAAATGCGCAAATTCCCTGCACCGGCCGTCGATCACAGGCCAGCCAGCTCCGAACCGCCTGCGCCGAAAAACTCATTTCGCCAGGTGACTCAATCACATCATCCCTGTCCAGTCCTCCCCGCAAAAATATTCCTGTTTCGTTTTATCAGAAATCATGTTTCTCTATCCCCGTCCCGCCTCGCTTGAGGGGCGTTTCGCGGTCGTCACGAACGTGGAGGCGGGATGCGGTGGGCGTGTCGATGTTGCAGCGCGGGTTTCCGGCGCAGACGAACAGCAGCGATGCGCACGGTCAAGTCGCGTGGTCCTGATACTCCGACGCTAGTATTAAGCCTGAGCTGGCGCTCACGCGTCGCGCAGGTGACGGTGGCCAACAAGCCCGGCGCACCGGGGAGATCGCGAAGCAGCCGTTAAAGCCATCGCGCGGGGAATGCCGGGTGTCCCGGCTGAGCCCGTGGTGACTGCCGCCTGCTTTCTCTTCTGCAGGCGGGCCATGGGTGCGGCCAGCGCCCGGCATTCCCCGTGCCCTCTGCTTGAAGAGGGCAGGACTTCCAGCAAGACTCGGACGCGCGAAATGCGTCGCGAGATCGCGAACGCGTGCGATGCAGCGGAACTGAAGAACGAATGAAACCGCGGAACATATTGCATCACGGCTGCAACCGCATATCAATGAACGCTCCGATGTGCGACCGCCCCTCCTGCCTTTCCGATGAGATGGAGCTTCCGCGATGTCGATGCAAAGTGTGGCCTCTCCCGCGCTCGTGCTGAAATCGCCGAAGCGCAATTCGCTGACGCATATTCCCGGCGACGAGGGCTGGCCGATCATCGGCAAGACGCTGCAGATCCTGGCCGACCCCAAGGGCCATGTCGAAAGCAACGCGGCCAAATACGGGCCGGTCTATCGCAGCCACGTGCTGGGGGAGACCACGGTCGTGCTGCTCGGGCCGGAGGCCAATGAGCTCGTGCTGTTCGACCAGGCCAAGCTGTTTTCATCGGCGCATGGCTGGGAGCCGGTGCTCGGCCTGTTGTTTCCGCGCGGGCTGATGCTGATGGATTTCGAAGAGCATCGAGCGCATCGCAAGGCGCTGTCGGTCGCGTTCAAGGCCGGACCGATGAAATCCTACCTCGCCGGGCTCGACCGCGGCATCGCCGCGCGGGTCGCGCAGTGGAAGGCCCATCCGGGCGAGATGCTGTTCTATCCCGCAATCAAGCAGCTGACGCTCGACCTTGCCGCGACGGCCTTTCTCGGCACCGAGCTTGGGCCGGAGGTCGAGACGATCAACCGCGCCTTCATCGACATGGTCGCCGCCGCGGTCACCCCGATCAGGCGGCCGCTGCCCGGCACGCAGATGGCGCGCGGCGTCAAGGGGCGCAAGCGCGTCGTCGCCTATTTCTCCGAGCAGATCCCGCTGCGCCGCGCCAAGGGCGACGGGGAGGACCTGTTCTCACATCTCTGCCGCGCGACCGACGATGACGGCGCGCTGTTGTCGACGCAGGCCATCGTGGATCATATGAGCTTCCTGATGATGGCGGCCCATGACACGCTGACCTCGTCGTTCACGTCCTTCGTCGCGCAGCTGGCCGCGAATCCGGACTGGCAGCAGGCATTGCGCGCGGAGGTCACGAGCCTCGGCCTCGCCGACGGCGAGCCGATGGATGCGAACCATCTGGAGCAGATGAAGCTGACCGGGATGGCGTTCCAGGAAACGCTGCGGCTGATGCCGCCGGTGCCGTCGCTGCCGCGCCGCGCGCTCAGGGACTTCACCTTCAAGGGCTATGCGATCCCGGCCGGCACGGGCGTCGGCGTCAATCCGATGTTCACGCACCATATGCCGGAGATCTGGCCCGAGCCTGATCGCTTCGACCCGATGCGCTTCACCGACGAGGCCCAGCGCGGACGCCACCGTTTCGCGTGGGTGCCGTTCGGCGGCGGCGCCCATATGTGCCTCGGTCTGCACTTCGCCAACATGCAGGCGAAATGCTTCGCGCGGCACTTCCTCGCCAACGTCGAGGTGTCGTTCGCATCGGACTATCGGCCGAGCTGGCAGGTGTGGCCGATCCCGAAGCCGCGTGACGGGCTGAAGGTGACGCTGAAGGCGCTGTGAGTGCACGCTCGAACAGAACATGCAGCACGCGGATCAGCTTCCCGGTCGCTTCGCTAACGCTCGCGATGACGGAGTTCATGATCTCGGCCCGTGCAGCACGTCATCGCGAGCCAACGGATTTGCGCGAGGCGCGGAGCGATGACAGGCTTCGCGAAGCCATCCAGAAAGCGCATCAGGCTTCGGGATTGCTCCGCAGTGACGAGGCATCGCCGCGAACGCTCTCCGCCTTACTCCACCGCCTGACCCAGCAGCTTGCGCATCGCTTCATATCCTTGCTGCTGCTGGCTCCAATTGCGGCCGCCGGTGATGGCGCCGTCGACGACGAGGTCATGCCCGTTGATGAAGCTCGATTCGTCGCTGGCGAGAAACACCGCGGCATAGCCGATGTCGTCGGGCAAGCCGGCACGCGGGATCGGCTGCGCCGTCGCATAGGCGTTGCGAATCGTCTCGGGTGTCTTCTCCGCGGCATCGGTGGACAGCCCCAGCGCCTTGCCGAAGATGCCGGTGGCGATCAGGCCCGGCGAGATCGAGTTGACGCGGATGCCGGACTCGCCGAGCTCCATGGCCACGCATTTGGTGAGATGAATGACCGCGGCCTTGGCTGTGCTGTAGACCAGCGAGGTCGAAAAGCCGGCGAGCCGGCCGGCGATGCTGCCATTGTTGATGATGCTGCCCGAACCCTGCTTCTTCATGTGAGGCGCGGCATACCTCATACCAAGCATCACGCTGCGCAGCAGGACAGCAATCGCGGCATCAAACCGCTCCGCCTCGAGCCCTTCGATGCCGCCGGTCTGCGCGGGACCGCCGGCATTGTTGAACAGGCAGTCGAGCCGGCCGAAGCGTTCGACCGCGCCATCGATCAAGCCACGCACCTGCTCGTCGACCGCCACGTCGGTCTGATGAAAAATGCAATTCGCGCCCAACCTGCGCGCCAAGGCTTCGCCCTCGGCCGCGCGACGGCCGGCAGCGACGACCTTCGCGCCCTCGGCCACGAATATTTCAGCCGTGCGCAAGCCGATGCCGCTGGTGGCGCCGGTGATCACCGCGACCTTGCCGTTCAGTCGTCCCATGTCTTGCTCCCTTGTGCTTATCCAGGCGTGACCAGCGAGGATCCAGTTCCGCGTTGGAACTATTCTCAACCGTACCGCATGACAGGACAAACGGGAGACGACCTATCCACCATCGTGTCGAACTTCCGCCCTCTTGGCCTTAATTTGGATGCGCCATTCAGGCTGATGAATGCAATGAGGCGATTCGTCGACGAGTTCCGGAGCGCTTGGCGGGGCGAATTGCAGCCGGCGCCAGCGATGAGTGTCGGTTTTGGTGTTCTCTGCCTGGCGCTGGCGACGCTGGTGCGCTGGGGGCTGGCGCACATCCGTCCGGACATCTTTTTCACGCCGTATTTTCCTGCAGTGGTCTTCGTCGCCGCATTCGGCGGTCCGCGCTATGGAATTGCAACCTCGATCGCAGGCGGCGCACTCGGCATGCTGCTGGAATTCGGCGCCGGCCCGTCCGATGGCGCGAAGCTCGTCTTGTTGGCCCTGTATCTGGTCGCCTGCGGCCTGGTGATCTGGGGCATCAGCCATTATCGCGCCATCGCAGCCAAGCAGCGCGAGATCGCCAAGCGCCTGATCGAGGAAGAGCAGTATCGGAAGCTCGTGGTCGATGAGCTGCAGCACCGGCTGAAGAACAAGACCTCCACCATTCACGCCGTGCTGCATCAGGTGCTGTATGATCGCCCGGACGTATGGGCGACGATCGATCATCGCATTCGGGCCCTGGCCACCGCCGATGACCTGATCGCCAAGGTCGATGGTCGCGGCTGCGACCTGAAGGACCTTTTGGTCTCCGAGCTCGGTCCGTATGGCCATGTGCGCTTCGAACTGAACGGCGGCCCGCTATTCCTGCCCGCCAAGCTCGCCGTCAGCCTGGCCCTCATCTTTCATGAGCTTGCGACCAATGCCGCCAAATACGGCGCCTTCTCGTCGCCCTGCGGCTATCTGCAGGTGAGGTGGACGGAGCAGGACGGCCGGCTCAAGCTCGCCTGGGACGAGTCCGAAGGACCGCCGATCGAAACCGTCGGCGATCCCGGCTTCGGCACCAAGCTGCTGAAGGCGGCTCTGTCGACCTTCGACGGCACGTCCGAGACCAGCTTTCTCAAGACCGGCATTCACTGCACCATGCAATGTCGCATTCCGCCGAGCTGACGTATCGAAGCGAGACAATGCCTTGATCCCGCCACGCCCACCAAGCGATCGCATCAATACTCCATTAACGATGGCACGCCCGCAGGCCCCTGGAAATCGGTGCACGCGGCCGGCGAGCTCCGTGTTTCTACGTAGCGCTTAACTAAAATGAAGCGGGAACTTGCGCACATTCGCGCGCATGTACGGCATCGATCGTTTCAACCTTTCCTCCGGCGCAGATCAGAGCACAGCCACCACAGAGGCCGAGCTTCACTTCTTGCGCAATGTTCTCGGCCTGCTCCCGACCGGCGTGACGGTCCAGGACGAGCACGGCCGCTTTGTGCTGATGAACGATGCGGCCGCAGCGCAGCTCGGCTTGACTGCGGAAGGTCCAGCCGCGGCCACCAAACATGTCCAACGGCGGCAGGCGGCCGGCCGCGACGTCTTGAGCTCGGGACGGCCGATGGTGGCGGAAGAGCCGGTTGCGACCGAGCACGGCGCGCAGACGCTGCTGACGGCGCACCGTCCTGTGCGGATCGGCGATCGCAACCTGCTGATCTCAAGCTCCGCCGATATCAGCGAGCAGAAGACCTTCGAAGAACAGCTCTTCCGTTCCGCCTATTACGACGAATTGACCGGCTTGCCGATGCGTCGCGTGGTGGAGCATCGTGCCGAGACTCTGATCAGGCAAGGCAAGACCGCCGGCCGGTTCGCCCTCGCCTTCCTCGATCTCGACAATTTCAAATACATCAACGATTACTACGGCCACGCCACCGGCGATGCGCTGCTGATCGCGCTTGCCAAGCGGATCGGCCGCGACCTGCGCGAGAGCGACCTGTTGTCGCGGATCAGCGGCGATGAATTCCTGCTGCTGCTCCACCCGATCGAGCGCGCCGAGGAGGTCTCCGAATTTCTGCAAGCGACGCTGCATCGGCTGAGCGCGCCCTTCTTCATCGACGGCGCCGAGGTCTTTGCCTCCGCATCGATCGGGGTCAGCCTCTTCCCCGAACATGGGACGAACTACGAGGTGCTGCGCCAGAACGCCGACCTCGCAATGTACCGGGTGAAGAATGCCAGCAAGGGTGCGATGGCGTTCTTCAACAGCGGCATGGAGCACGAAGCGCTCGCCCGCATGCAGGTCGAACAATCCCTGCGGCTCGCCATCCTGGAGAAGCGCTTCTGCTGTGCGTTCCAGGCGAAGGTCGACATCCGCACCGAGGAGATCAAAGGCATCGAGGCTCTGGTGCGGCTGCGCGACAATGAGGGCGTGATCCAGGCGCCGGGCGCCTTCGTCAACCTGGCCGTCGAGCTCGGGCTGATCGACGAATTGACGCATCTGGTGCTGGCCGAGATCATCCGATCCATCGACCTGATCAACGAAACTTTCGGCGCGGACACGACCATCAGCATCAATGTCGCGGCCAAGCAGGCCGGCAACCCGGACTTCATGCGGCCGTTTGCGCAGGCGATCGCGGCGACCGGCTTCCCAAAGCGCTTCATGGTCGAGGTCACGGAGGATGCGTTCGTCGCCCGCAGCAATTTCCAGGATCAGATCCTGCCGCTCTTGCGCGAGATCGGCGTCGGCATCTCGATCGACGATTTCGGCATCGGCTATTCGTCGCTCTCAGCGCTGGCCGACATCACCGCCGACGAGATCAAGATCGACCGTTCCTTCATCACGGACATTCACAAGCGTCCGCGCAGCCAGGGCATCTTGCGCGCGATCGAATCCTTGAGCGAAGCGCTCGGCATGACCGTGATCGCCGAAGGCATCGAGACATTCGAGGAGCTCGCTTACCTGCAAGCCGCGACCCGCATCCGCTACGCGCAAGGTTATTACTTCTCGCGGCCGATCTTCCTCGAGGAGTTGAGACCCGCGACGCCACTTGCAAGCGAAGCGCGCGTCAGCCTGGCGAGTCGCGCGGTGCAGGAAAACCGGCAGGCCTATATCCGCGGCAACCGCTATCGACGCTAGCCTGGCGGAACGGACGGGAGGCACCTTGCGGCGCGGAAACCGCCTTGCCTTGACCGAGCCCCCACACTATCAGTTCTCCCTATAAGCGCCCGAAAGCTGGGAGGATGGCTCGTGCGAAAGTCTGATTTTTTTAAGGGTATTGTTTCCGGGCTGGCCGTTGCGCTGCTCGCGACGTCGGCGCTGGCCGACGACCTGAAGGTCGCGCTGATCTACGGTAAGACCGGACCGCTCGAAGCCTATGCCAAGCAGACCGAAACCGGCCTCCGGATGGGCTTCGAATACGCCACCAAGGGCAGCATGACGATCGACGGTCGCAAGATCGTCATCATCACCAAGGACGACCAGGGCAAGCCGGACCTCTCCAAGGCGGCGCTGGCGGAAGCCTATCAGGACGACGGCGCCGACATCGCCATCGGCACCACGTCGTCGGCCGCTGCGCTCGCCGACCTGCCGGTCGCCGAAGAGAACAAGAAGATCCTGATCGTCGAGCCGGCGGTGGCCGACCAGATCACCGGCGAGAAGTGGAACCGCTATATTTTCCGCACCGGCCGCAACTCCTCGCAGGATGCGATCTCGAACGCGGTCGCGATCGGCAAGCCGGGCGTGACGGTCGCGACGCTGGCGCAGGACTATGCCTTCGGCCGCGACGGCATCGCGGCGTTCAAGGAAGCACTCGCAAAGACCGGCGCGACCCTGGCTGCCGAGGAATATGTCCCGACCAACACGACCGACTTCACCGCCGTCGCCCAGCGGCTGTTCGACGCGCTCAAGGACAAGCCGGGCCGCAAGTTCATCTGGGTACTTTGGGCTGGCGGCGGGAATCCCCCGGGAAAGCTGCAGGACATGGACCCCCAGCGCTACGGCATCGAGATTTCGACGGGCGGCAACATCCTCGCGGAACTCGCGGCCTATAAGCGGCTGCCCGGCATGGAAGGCGCGACCTATTACTATTATGACATCCCTAAGAACCCGATGAACGACTGGCTCGTCTCGGAGCACCAGAAGCGCTTCAACGCACCGCCGGATCTCTTCACGGCAGGCGGCTTCTCTGCAGCCATGGCCGTCGTCACCGCGGTGAGCAAGGCGAAATCGACGGATACCGAGAAGCTCATCGCGGCGATGGAAGGCATGGAGTTCGATACGCCGAAGGGCAAGATGATCTTCCGCAAAGAGGACCATCAGGCTCTGCAGAGCATGTATCACTTCCGCGTCAAGGTCGATCCGAACCTCGCCTGGGCCGTCAACGAGCCGGTGCGCGAGATCAAGATCGAAGAGATGGACATCCCGATCCGCAACAAGCGGTGAACGCTGCTCTCCCTCCCCTGCTTGCGGGGGAGGGCAGGGGTGGGGGAGCCTCGCGCGAGATCATTTCCGTACGAGAGACTTCCCCCGCCCGCATCGCATCTTCCGATGCAATGCGACCTCCCCCGCAAGCGGGAGAGGCAACACCTGCTCCAGCGGATTGGTCTTCGAGCATCATATGTCCCATCTCGAAACGAGAGACCTCACCATCCGCTTCGGCGGCCATGTCGCCGTCGATGGCGTGAGCTGCAGCTTTCGCCCGGGCGAGCTGACGGCGATCGTCGGGCCCAACGGCGCCGGCAAGACCACCTATTTCAACCTGATCTCGGGCCAGCTCCGCGCCACCTCGGGCACGATCCTGTTCGAAGGCAAGGACATCACCGGCTATTCGGCACCGCTGCGCACCCGCGCAGGGCTTGGCCGCGCCTTCCAACTCACCAATTTGTTTCCGAACCTGAGCGTGGAGGAGAACGTGCGCCTTGCCGTTCAGGCCCAGCGCGGCGTTCACTACGACCTCTTGCGCCCCTGGATGGCACACCGCGACCTGATCGCGCGCGCCGACGCGATCCTCGACCAGGTCGCGCTCGGCAGCCGCCGCCAGGTCGCAGCAACTGCCCTCTCCCATGGCGATCAGCGCAAGCTCGAAGTGGCGTTGATGATGGCGTTGGAGCCGAAAGTGTTCATGTTCGACGAGCCCACCGCCGGGATGAGCATCGACGAGGTCCCGGTGGTGCTCGATCTGATCGCAAAGCTGAAGCAGGACAAAGCCAAGATCATCCTGCTCGTCGAGCACAAGATGGACGTGGTGCGCTCGCTCGCCGATCGCATCATCGTGCTGCATAACGGGCGGCTGGTCGCGGACGGCAAGCCGGCCGAGGTGATCGCCTCGCCGATCGTGCAGGAAGCCTATCTCGGCATTGCGCCGGGGCGGAGTGCGGCATGAGCGCGCTCCTCACCCTTGCCGGCGTCCACACCTATATCGGGCGCTACCACATCCTGCAGGGCATCGACTTCGACGTGCCGCAAGGCCAGACCACGATGCTGCTCGGGCGCAACGGCGCCGGCAAGACCACGACCTTGCGCACCATCATGGGGCTCTGGCAGGCCAAGAGCGGCATCATCACGCTTGCCGGCGAGCGCATCGAGCAGCTTGCCACGCCTGACGTCGCGCGCGCCGGCGTCGGCTACGTGCCGGAAAGCATGGCGGTGTTCTCGGACCTCACCGTGAAGGAGAACCTCGTCCTCGCGGCCCGCAACGGTCCCCTTGATGACGCGCAGCTCGCCTGGATTTTCGGCTTCTTCCCGGCGCTCAAGAAATTCTGGCTGTCGCGCGCGGGCTCGCTCTCCGGCGGCCAAAAGCAGATGCTGTCGATCGCGCGCGCCATCGTCGAGCCGCGCAAGCTGCTCCTGATCGACGAGCCGACCAAGGGCCTGGCGCCCGCCATCGTGATGGCGCTGATCGAATGCCTGAAGGAGATCAAGCGCCGCGGCGCCACCATTCTCCTGGTCGAGCAGAACTTTCACGCCGCGCGCGAGCTCGGCGACCAGGTGCTGGTGATGGACAACGGCACCATCGTGCATCGCGGCGAGATGGCGGCCCTCGCCGCCGACGTGCCGCTGCAGGAACATCTCCTCGGCCTTAGCTTGGAGGCGCATCAGTGACCGAGATCGCCGCAACGGATGCCTTGCCGAAGCCGAAGCGGGACATCGCGCCCGTGCTGCTGCCGATCGTACTCGCGCTCGTCATGTTGCCGCTGATCGGCTCTGCCAGCTCCTGGGTGACGCTCACGGTGGCGAGCCTTGCGATGGGCATGATGATCTTCATCATGGCCTCGGGCCTCACGCTCGTGTTCGGCCTGATGGATGTGCTCAATTTCGGCCACGGCGCCTTCATCGCGGTGGGCGCCTATATCGCCACCCTCGTGCTGGTGCCGCTCGCAAGCTTCACCCAGGCCGACTCGCTGTTGACCAACCTGATCGTGCTGGTTCCGGCCGCGCTGCTGGCGATGGCGGTGACCGCCGCACTCGGGCTCGTGGTCGAGCGCGTGCTGGTGCTTCCGGTCTACGGCCAGCATCTGAAGCAGATCCTGATGACCACGGGCGGGCTGATCGTCGCCGAGCAGACGCTCTATGCGCTGTTCGGCCCCCAGATCATTCCGATGCCATTGCCGGCGGCCTTGCGCGGCTCCTTCATCATCGGCGATGTCGCGATTTCGAAATATCGCGTGCTCGCGATGCTCGTGGGGCTCGTGATCTTCGTCGCGATCGAGCTCGTGCTCAATCGCACCAAGCTCGGCCTGTTGATCCGCGCCGGCGTCGAGAACCGCGAGATGGTGGAAGCCCTCGGTTATCGCATCCGCCGCCTCTTCCTCGGCGTCTTCATGACCGGCTCGGCGCTCGCAGGCTTAGGGGGTGTGATGTGGGGGCTCTATCGCGAGCAGGTTCATGCCTCGATCGGCGATGAGCTGACGGTGCTGGTGTTCATCGTCGTGATCATCGGCGGCCTCGGCTCGATCACCGGCTGCTTCATCGGCGCGATCCTGGTCGCCATGGTCGCCAATTACGGCGGCTTCCTGGTGCCGAAGCTCGCGCTCGTCTCCAACATCCTGCTGATGGTCGCCGTCTTGATGTGGCGGCCGCGCGGCCTCTATGCGGTGACCAGCCGATGATGATCCTTTCCGGCGACCCGCCGCGCAGCCGCGTGCTCTCCGCCCTGCTCCTCATCATCATGCTGGCGCTGCTGGCGACGCCCTTCATCTTCCCTGGCGCCAAGGCGATGAACGTCGCCGCGAAGATCTGCATCTTCGCCGCACTGGTCGGCTCCTACGACCTCCTGCTCGGTTACACCGGCTCGGTGTCGTTCGCACATACGATGTTTTACGGCATCGGCTCCTACGCGATCGCGATCGCGCTCTATGCGCTCGGCTCGAACTGGGGCGCCGTTGCTGCCGGCGTCGCCGCGGGCCTGCCGCTCGCGCTGTTGCTGGCGCTTGCCATCGGCCTGTTCTCGCTGCGCGTAGAGGCCATCTTCTTCGCCATGATCACGCTGGCCGTCGCCTCCGCCTTCCTGGTGCTGGCCTCGCAACTGTCCTGGCTGACCGGCGGCGAGGACGGCCGCAGCTTTCAGCTGCCCGAGCTGTTGCGGCCGGGTACGGTGTTCATCCCGAAGGACTGGTTCGGCATTCCCATCAACGGTCGCGTTCTCACTTATTACATCGTGTTCGCGGTCAGCGCCCTGATGATCCTGGCCTTGCTGCGCGTCGTGAACTCGCCGTTCGGCCGCGTGCTGCAGGCGATCCGCGAAAACCGTTTCCGCGCCGAGGCGCTCGGCTATCGCACCGTGTTCCATCTCACCTACGCCAACTGCATCGCCGCCGTGATCGCGGCGCTCGCCGGCATGTTGAACGCGCTGTGGCTCCGCTACGCCGGCCCCGAGACCTCGCTCAGCTTCTCGATCATGCTCGACATTCTCCTGATGGTCGTGATCGGCGGCATGGGCACGATCTATGGCGCGATCATCGGCGCTGCGATCTTTCTGCTGGCGGAGAACTATCTGCAGAGCCTGATGGGCGCGGCATCCGCGGCCGCGGCGGACGCCGGGCTGCCGCTGCTGCCCGGCCTGTTGCATCCGGACCGCTGGCTGTTGTGGCTTGGCCTGTTGTTCATCGCCAGCGTCTATTTCTTTCCGACTGGTGTCGTCGGGCGCCTGCGCAGCAAGCCGCGTCCCGCAAGCGGGCATTAACCAGACCGCCGACGCGCGTTCTGGCGCCCGCGCCCCCTTTCAAAGGTGAAATCTATCAAGGGGTGCCAGCTAAACTGGGCGTGGCGCCATCCATCCTTATTGCGCTTAATGATCCGGTAACCGCATTTCCTAACGGCTAGGCCATCTGTCCCGCTTATGTCTGGTCGGGAGCGGAAGAGAAATCGCGGAAACCCATCCAACATGCCTCCCGGCCTCGACCTGTCCGGCCCGATCGCGGCCAAGCCAGCTCCCAGCGAACTGCCGCGTCAGCGAGATCCGGTGCGGTGGCTGATCGCCTGCGGCTGTCTGCTGATCGGCGCCATCATCGTCGGCACCCTCGTGATGGCCGACGGCTTTCGCAGCCGCGCTCTGGACAATGGTGGCCGTGAACTCGAAAACACCGCGCTGCTGCTGACCCGTCATTTCGAACAGCAGTTCAATGACGCCGAAACCGTGGCGCGCGATCTCATCGACCGCATGCATCTGTCCGATATCGCCACGTCCGACACATTCCGCGCGCAAATATCCGGCGGCGCCATCCGCGAACTGCTGCAGTCGGAGGGGAACGGGCTGTCCTATATGGGCGACCTCACCATCGTCGACGCCGACGGCCATATCATCAACTGGTCCGGCCCCACGCCGGCGCCATCGATCAACTTGGCTGAGCGCAACTACTTCAAGACCCTCAAGACCAATCCGTCGCCTGATCAGGTCGTGATCGAGACGATCCGCAGCTACGTGACCGGTCGCTGGAGCGTGCTGGTGGCGCATCGGCTCAGCGGCAAGGATGGCGTCTTCCTCGGCTTGTTGTCCCGCCGGATCAATCCAGAGACTTACGAGACCTATCTGCAGTCCATGGCGCTCGACCGCGGCACCGCGATCACATTGCTGGACGGTGACGGCACGCTGCTGGTCCGCCATCCGCGAGCCGACGACTTGGTCGGACACAAAATCACCGACGTAAAGCTGCTCGCGCCCGTGCTTGAGCAAGGCCGGCATAGGGCACGGATGCGGAGTCCGATCGACAATATCGAGCGGATCGGCGCCGGCGCCAGGATCGCTGATCTTCCGCTCGTCGTCGTCGCAACCAGGCACGTGGACGATGTGCTGGCGGACTGGCGATCGCAGGCCGTGCTGCTCGCCGCCGCCGCCGCGCTGACGGCCTGCGTGATCGCTGCGATGTTCGCGCTGATCATCCGGCAGATCGCGCGGCAGAATGGCGATGCCAAGCGCCGGCTCGAGCAGGAGAAGCAGCGGGTGGATACCGCGCTCAACAACATGACCCAGGGCCTCGTGCTTTATGACGCTAAGGCACGCGTGGCCATGTTCAACCAGCGCTTCCTCGACCTGCTCGGACTGGATGATCACGAAGAGCTGTCCGGCTGCCATTTCCGCGACCTCGTGGAGCGCGTCCGACATCGCGGTCTGCTGGACGTCGACGTCGATCAGTTCTGCACGCGGGTGATGGACAACGTTGCGGCCGGCGTCACCACACAGGCAGTGCTGGAGACGACGAGCGGCCGCTTCTATCATGTGATCGACAAACCGTTGGCCCATGGCGGATGGGTCACCACGATCGAGGACATCAGCGAGCATCGCCGGCTCGAGCAGGAGCGCGACCGCGACCGCAGCTTCCTGCGCAAGATCATCGACCACATCCCGTCCCAGATCACGGTGAAGGACGTTCGCGATCGCCGCTACCTGCTGGTCAACCGGGTCGCGGAACGGCATTTCCTGCGCGCGCGCGACAGCATCATCGGCAAGACCGTTTTCGAGCTGTTTCCCGAAAGCGCTGCGGAGCAGGTGACGGTCGACGACGATCGCGCGATAGCGAGCCCCGACGGCTTGTTCCTCGATGAGCATCCCACGGAGAGCCTGGCGCTGGGCCTGCGTTACGTCACCTCGTACCGCATCGCCATTCACGATGCGGCAGACGCGCCGCGCTACCTGATCCATATGGTCGAGGACGTCACCGAGCGCCGGCAGGCCGACGAGAAGATCGCGCATCTGGCGCATTACGACGCCCTGACCGATCTGCCGAACCGCGTCCTGTTCGCAGAGCGAATCGAGCAAGCGCTGGAACGGGCACGGAACGGCGAGCCGTTCGCGCTGGTCTATATCGATGTCGACGAGTTCAAGGGCATCAACGATTCCCTCGGCCACCACGTCGGCGACGAGCTCCTGAAGACGGTCGCCGAACGCATCAACAGCTGCGTTGCACCGGGCGATCTTGTGGCGCGGCTCGGCGGCGACGAATTCGCGCTGCTCCTGACCTCAGTGAAGGACCGCGACGACGTCCTCGACGTCGTCAGTCGGATCTTCGGTGCGATCCGGCGCCCCGCGCACTGCCTCGGCCACCAGCTTTCGATCGACGCCAGCATCGGCATTGCGCTCGCGCCGCAGGACGGCACTGAGCGCGACCAGCTGATCAAGAACGCCGATCTCGCGATGTATGCGGCCAAGGCCGGGGGGCGGCGCACGTCGCGCTTCTTCGAGCCGGCGATGGACGAGAGCGCACGCGCACGATTGCGGCTGGAACAGGATCTCCGCCGGGCGCTCGCCGAAAATCAGTTCGAACTGCATTATCAGCCGCTGGTCGACCTCCGCGACAACCGGATGACAGGATGCGAAGCCTTGCTGCGCTGGCGCCATCCGCAGCGGGGCATGATCCCTCCGCTCGACTTCATTCCGCTTGCCGAGGATACCGGGTTGATCGACGAGATCGGCGACTGGGTGCTCCGCACCGCGACTGCGGAGGCCGCCACTTGGCCGGCCGATATCCGCATCGCCGTGAATGTCTCACCGGTGCAGCTGAAATCGCAAAGCCTGGCCTTGCGCGTCGCCGGCGCGCTCGCGGCTTCCGGGCTCGCCCCGCAACGACTCGAGATCGAGATCACCGAGGCCGTTCTGATCCGAGACGACGAGACGGCGCTCAATATCCTGCACCAGCTGCACGAGATCGGCGTGCGCATCGCGCTCGATGATTTCGGCACCGGTTATTCGTCGCTCAGCTATCTCAAGCGGTTTCCATTCGACAAGATCAAGATCGATCGCTGCTTCGTCAGCGATCTCGAGGTCGGCGGCTCCTCGGCGATCGTGCAGGCCGTGGTCGGCATCGCCGCCGCCAGCAACATGACGACGACTGCAGAGGGCGTCGAGACCGGGCAGCAGCAGGCGCTGCTGCGTCAGCTCGGCTGCACCGAGATGCAGGGCTACCTGTTCAGCGCGCCAAAGCCAGCCTCCGAGCTGCGCAATCTGTTCGTGCCGGCGGGGAGCGCCAGGGCGGCAGGCTGAGCCGGGCCGAGCTGCGGCGCCCTATGCCCGACCGGGCTTACCGGGTATAATGCCGATATCCCGTCTGTGTCGGACGGCCATGTCAGGCAGGTCACCATGCAGCCCATGTCCCTTCTCCTGAACATCCTGTGGATCCTGTTCGGCGGCGCCTATATGGCGTTCGGCTGGCTGGTCGCCGCCGTGGTGATGGCGATCACCATCATAGGCCTGCCCTGGGCCCGCGCCGCCTTCAATATCGCGATCTATACCCTGCTGCCGTTCGGCTCCCGCGCCGTCCGTCGCGACGAATTGACCGGCGAGGAAGACGTCGGCACCGGCCCGCTCGGGCTGATCGGCAACATCATCTGGTTCGTGCTCGCCGGCTGGTGGCTCGCGCTCGGGCACCTGGTCACCGCGGTGCTGCTCGCCGTCACCATCATCGGCATTCCGTTCGCCTGGGCCCACCTGAAGCTTGCCGGCATCGCGCTGTGGCCGATCGGCAAGACCATCGTGCCGGCGTAACGGATCGGCTGGGGCCGGGAGGCAGGCGCAAGCTCCAGACCCCAGCCCGAAGGCCAAGTTCTATGGAACAATCGGGGTACGCCGATATTCGGCGGCTTTGAGGCCGCCATGCCCGGCTTCGCGCGCCAAGCCCGTTGCCCATCGCCCGCCAATCAGCTAAATGGACGGCTGCTGCACCCGTAGCTCAGCTGGATAGAGCGTTGCCCTCCGAAGGCAAAGGTCACACGTTCGAATCGTGTCGGGTGCGCCACTTCGGTACTGAACTGGGCACGCCAAAACCCGCCGTTTTTGCGTTTGACGCAGCGACGAGCGTGCGAAGCAGCACGGTTTTCGCCCCCATGATGCGAACTTCTTTCGCATCCACCTCGATGCGCTGAGCCAGGGCGCGGAGGTGGTCGCGGCGGTAACCGCCCGACTCGGTCCGCATGCGCCTGCGGGCCTGGCTGGCGAAGGTTTTCAGCGCCTGCGGTGATCTCGGCCCAGCCCGATCGAGCGCGCCCTCAGCCCGCTCTGCGTCAGCGCGGGCCTGGTCGCGGACGGACTTTAGCTCGGTCACGCGCTCCTTGAGCAGCGGATCGGAGGAGACAATCTCCCAACCGCGCGACGCGCAGTAAGCCTTCGCCTGGCGGCGCTGATCCGGGATGGAGAGATCGCTATCGGCTTGCCGTCCCGTCGAGACGCGCAGGTAGAGAGCCGCCCGAACCGTTGCAGCCATGGTGATGTTCCCTCAGTCCTTTCCAAACAACTCGTCGAACAGATCACCGAACCAAGCTTCGAAAACATCGATCTCCGTTTCGGTCACCGGCACGTCCTTCGGCCAGTCGTCCGTCACCGCCCATGTCACCGAAGCACGCTTCGCTCGTCGTCGACCAGGACGCGCGGGCGGACGTGCATAGTCGTAGAGATCGTCAAGTGGGGCGCGGTCCGGCGGACGCCGTAGCTGCGATTTGTGAGGGGGAGCCATGGCGCCACTGTGGCAAGCCTGACCGATCCACAGAACGGCCGATGTCTACGCCAAGTCACGCTGCAGCCCTGCGAACTCGCACTTTCTCTGCAGCATGAGCGCGACCGCGCAGAGCAGGCCATGAACGCATGGAAGCAAAAGAGCCGGGCCAGCGGAGCGCAGTCAAGGCCGCAAGCCGGCGGAGCCGGTCGCGCGCAGCGCGAGCCTTGACGGCGCCGTTGGTTCGGCAGCGGCCTCCCATGCGATCATGGCCGGACATCCCGCCGAGCACGCGCGACAAGACGCTATGCTGCGAACGATGGCGCTCGGAACGTTGATTTTGAATGTTTTTGCCGTTCGAGCGGCACCAGCCCACTTCATGCGGTGCCGCTGCAGCGCCATCCAAAACAATGTGCAGACAAAGACTTACGCCCCCCGACGGCCCCGAGCGACATCGTCGCTTTTATCTTGCAGTCTTAATTGGTCGAGAGGTCGAGATCTGCGTCCCATCAATCCTGATGACAAGTACCGGCCTTCGGTCGGTAATATCGGGATTGTCGATAGCGGACGAGAAGGCGGACTTGGCAATATCTACGTTTGTGATTACGACTGTGGGTAAGCGAGAAGGGACCTCGTTATGCCAAAGGCGCGCAAGGTCGCGTTTCCCGTGGAAAGCCAACTGCACCGGAACCTCGATCAAGCGTTCTACAGCGACGCCTTCGAGACTGACTTGGTCGATGCAAGTTTGACGCCCGTAGCGATCGCCACTCGTGCGTTGGCATCCACGCCAGGATGGGTAGAAGGGCTAGTCGAGCTCCGCGACCGCATCGTGTCATTGTTTCGGCTCAAGCAGGTCGGCCGCCTCAAATTGGCGGGCGGTGGTCGCTCGTTAAGCGAACCGGCAGTTGGCGACGCGTTCAGCATCTTCCGTGTTGTTTTTGTGGACAGTTCTGAACTGGTGCTCGGCATCGATGATACGCACCTCGATGTGCGCATGTCGTTCCTAAAGCGTCTCACAGATTCGCGTGCGAGCTACGTCGTCAGTTCCTGGGTCAAGACGCACAACGTGCTGGGCCGCGTCTACATGCTGCCAGTCGCGCCCGTTCATCGCCTTCTAGTTAGCCTTATGATGCGCGGTGTTCGGATGTGAAATGCGTGGTCGGCGGAGCAGCAGGCGTCATCGCTCCCTGCCATCTGCGCACATCAAAGCTCCTCACTCTCAATGCTTTTATTTGCGCTCACGATGTCCCTGCGAGAGCCGTGCATGCCAGAAGCGCACCGGTCAAAATGTTCGACTGGAAAAGTCTAAAATTCAACTCCGGGCGTTGGAGGTCAATCCGCCAGGCCTGCCAAGCGAGATGAGCGCCGATTGCCACCATTCCGGCAGCATATGGCAGCGACATCCCCAATAACCAACCTCCCAGCGACCATGAGGCAACTGCAAGGGCGTATAACAGGGCGATGCAGATTTTTCCTCTCTGACCAAACAAGATTGCTGTCGATTTCAGACCGAGGCGGGTGTCGTCTTTCACATCCACGTAAGCGTAGACGGTGTCATACCCAACCTGCCATGCGATGGCACCAATCCACATGGCAAAGGCTCCTGCCGGAATGTGCCCTGCCACCTCGGCCCACGCCATCAGCATTCCCCAGTTGAATGCCGCTCCCAAGACGACTTGGGGCCAGTAGGTGAGTCGCTTGCAAAGCGGATAAACAAAAACGAGCGGAAGAACACACACGGCTACCACGCGATGGGGTCAGAAAAAACAGGAGCGATGCGGCGAGTCCGAGTTCGATAATCAGGAATGCGAGAGCCTGGGGGATTTGTAGCTGATCGCCAGCCAACGGGCGAAAGCGTGTCCGTTCGACGTGCGCGTCGAACTTGCGATCTGCAATATCATTGACGGTAGAACCCGCGCTTCTCATCAGCAAAGCGCCCAGTGAGAACACAAGCAATTGCCGCAAGGCAGGGAATCCAAGAGAGGCCTGGACGAGCGCTGCCAGGCACGGAAACAGCGTGAGCCATACCCCGACAGGCCGATCTAGCCGCGCGAGCCTTGTCTAGGGCCGCCATGCTGAGGGCAACCGGCGATCAACCCAATCGCCGGGATGAATATCAGTCAGGTCGGGGCGGCTCTTCGCCGTCATGCTACGGATCCTCATTCAGCAATGTGAGCGGGCGATATTACTTATCGGGCGACTGCTCTCTACCTATCACGCCGCTCCCGGGATTGATCGAAAGGGCCGCTATCGAAGGGTAACCGGACTGCCCGCGAAATCGGGAAGGCGGCCGTCGATGACGGCGTAGCGGCAGATCGCAGTCCGTCGCAGGTTATTCGGCCGGATCGCCTGGGCGGCCGCTACATCATAGCGCCACGGCGATGCTATAGTGCCCATCTTTATCGGCCGTGGTGCGCCATTTCGGTATGGGACCGGGCACGCCAAATCCCGCCGCTTTTGTGCGCGATGCCGCGACCAACGTGCGCGGGGCACGCCTTCGACCATCTCTTCCGCGTCCACTTCGATTCACTGGACTCAGCGCGTCCGCCACACGCGCGCCGCTGACGCCATCGGCGGCGCCCTAGCCGATCAAGGTCGCGATGCTCTCGGCAAGCCGCACCAGTGCAACGCCAGTGAGAACATGGGGTGCGCAATCGCGCACACGCACGAACCCGAGCTTACGATAGAGACTCCGCGCCGAGTTGTTTTTGCGCACTTCCAAGTCGATGAAACTTGCTTGACGGCTAAGCGCTTCGTGTGCGGCCCAGGCTAGTAGCGCCCGACCGATGCCGCGATGTCTACTCTCCGGGGCCACGAACAGATCATTGACGTGCAGGGTGGGTTGGGTCCAGCCGGGAAAGAAGCGCTCGCTCACGATCATCATACCGACGACGCTACCGGCGAGTTCGGCAACGAAGGCAGCAAACCTCGGCGCGTGGCCGAACAAATCGCGCTGCCAATCTGCCTCGCTGGCGTTGATTGCATGCAATGACCCCTCGGCGCGTGCGAGCCTTTCCTTCATGATCCGGATCACTGGAACGTCGCTCGGACGCGCCGGGCGGATATTGCAAGGAAGTGAGTCCATTGGGAGCAGCGAGCGGTTCACCTTGGCGAGTCGCCAATGAGGCGGTCTTAGCTTTTCAGAACGAGCCTTGCGAATTCGCTCACGTATTGCAGCCACCAATTTCGTCGCAAGCGGGCGATCTGTTCAAGAGTCTGTGCTGTCGGCAGGAGCATGCAACCGATCCTTGTGCGATTCCGTATGAGGTGCAAGTCTGAACAGGAACTGTTCACAAATTGTAAACCATGGAATTGCGCGGAACGGAGCATAGCAAGCGGTAGCGAAGCACTCGCGCGACTGGACCTAGTACCTCCGATCCGAAATCGCGACACGCCGCGAGTTTGTCTCAGTGGCCGCAGCACCATAGCGCTGTGACGAGGTCATAGAGCCCGTCTTCATCGGTTATGCCCGCAAATTTACGGAACTTCCGAGCAACGACTAGGACTGGCAGCGTTCCATGGATCTGTTCATCGGCACAATGGGCGCAGGGCAAATCGCCGGCGGGAGCGGTCCGGCCAGATAATGCCTGTCGCTCATTCGCGCACGGACAGCACGATCTTGCCGATATGGCCGTTTGATTCCATGTGCGCGTGCGCGCGGGCTGCTTCGGACAACGGATAGACACGATCGATATACGGGCGAACCGCGCTCGCGAGAAGCGGCCAGACCTGCTGCTGCAGGCAGCCCGCAATCCGCCGCTTGAGTTCGAGCGGCGTCGAACGCAGGAACGCGCCGGTGACGCTGGCGCGGCGCGCCATCAGACTGCGCAACGGCACGCTGAGCTCCTTGCCGCCGCCGGCCGAGAGAAAGGCGATACGTCCGCCCGCTGCGAGTGCAGCGAGATCCTGCATGATGTGCACGCCGGCCGAGGTGTCGAGAATGCAATCGACGCCGCGCCCGTTCGTCGCGGCGCGAACCTGTTCAGCGAGATCGGGATCGGCGTAATCGAACACGGCGCGGGCGCCGAGGCCACGCGCCACCGCGCGCTTCTCTTCCGTGCCGGCGGTAGCGAAGACATCATGACCGAGCGCATGCAGCAGTTGGATCGCGATCGTGCCGACGCCGCTGCTGCCGCCATGGATCAGCGCCGTCTCTCCTGGCGCCATGCGCATCAGGTCGAAGAAATTGAACCAGGTCGTGAACAAGGCTTCGGGCAGCGCAACGCCGCGCACCCAGTCGAACCCGTCTGGCATCGGTAGCGCAAGATGCTGATCGGTCGCGACATATTGCGCATAGGCGCCGCCATCCGTCAGGGCGATCACCGCTTCGCCGAGCCGCTCCTTCGCGACGTTGCTGCCGCAGGCGACGATGCGGCCGGAGGCCTCCAGGCCCGGCACCGGATTCGGCTCGCGTGAGGGCCCCGCTGCGCGCTGATTGCAATCGTGCCGGTTGATCCCGGCGGCTGCGATCTCGATCAGCACATCGTCGGGCCCGAGCTGCGCCGGCACCGGCCAGTCAAACCGCTCGAACAGGACCTCCGGGCCACCGGCGGCGGTGATGATGACGGCGTGCTGAATCTCCGGGATCATGCTCGTTTGCTCATGCGCTCACTTCCCGACCAGGCTGCATTTGCTGCGATCGAGCGAGCGGAAGGCCTGATCCGGCGGGATCGTCGCGACCAGCTTGACGAAATCCCATGGGCCTTTCGATTCGGCCGGCGTCTTCACCTGGACCAGATAGAGATCGTGCACCATGCGCTGATCGTCACGGATGTGACCGTTGCTGGTGTAGGCATCCGACACCGGCGTGGCCTTCATCTTCGCCATCACGGTTGCGCTGTCGTCGGAGTCGGTGTCCTTCACCGCCTGCAGATAATGCCGCACCGCGGAGTAGACTCCGGCCTGGATCTGCGAGGGCATCGCCTTGCGGCGCGCGTAGAAGGCATCCGAGAACCGGCGCGCGGCAGGAGAGGCATCTTCGAAGAAGCTGGTGACGACGAGATCGCCCTGCGTGGCCTTGAGGCCGATGGCTTCGATATCGACGTTCTGGAACGACATCGGCACGATCTTGATGCCTTGCGCCGCGAGCCCGAACTCGTCGGCCTGCTTGATCGCGGTGGCATTGTCGCCGGCGACGTTGAGTGCCAGAATTTTGGCCCCCGAAGCCTGCGCCTGCAGCAGGAAGGAGCTGTAGTCGGGCGTGCCGAGCTGCGCCTTGACGCTGCCGGCGACCTTGCCGCCAAGCTCCGCGATCCGGGCGCGCGCAGTCGCCTCCAGCGAATGGCCGAACGCATAGTCACCGGTGATGAAGAACCACGGCTCCTTGCTGGTCTGCATGATGCCCGAGACCATTGCGGTCGCGGTCGAATAGGCATCGTGGGTCCATTGCACGGAGGTCGGGGCGCAGGCCTCGTCGGTGAGCTGGTTGGCGCCTGCCCCCGAGATCAGAAAGATCTTCCCGTTGCTGCGCACCAGCTCCTGCACCCCAAGCGCGGCGCCCGAGCTTCCGCCATCAGCGATCGCCTGCACACTATCCTGCTCGAACCAGCGCCGCGCGATGGAGACCGCGATGTCCGGCTTGTTCTGATGATCCGCCTGCAGGATCTCGATCGGCTTGCCATCGATGTTGCCGCCGAATTCTTCCGCTGCCATCCGTGCCGCTTCGACGGAGCCAGGCCCCATGGCGGTGGCGAAAATGCCGTTCATGTCCGTGAGCACGCCGATGCGAATGGCATCGCCTTTGATCTCGGCCTGCGCGGACGAGGCTGCAAGCAGAAGCGCGACGACAATGCTGGACCTGAGACAGCGCGACATGATGATCCTCCCCGGATTCAACGACTTTGTTTTTGATTGTGGTGTCTTGGTTGTGCGCCTCACGACGTGCCGTGAGGCGCACCAGCTCACGCCGCGGCTTCGGCCGCGACGGGATTGCGCAGGATGCCAATGCCCGAGATCTCCACTTCCACGGTGTCGCCCGGCTTCATGAACAGAGGCGGGTTGCGCTTGAAGCCGACCCCGCCCGGCGTGCCGGTGACGATCACGTCGCCGGGCATCAAGGTCATGATGGTCGAGCAATAGACGATCAGATCCGGCACGTCGGTGATGAGGTGATCCGTGGTGGTCCGCTGCACGGTTTCGCCATTAAGGCGCGTCTGCAGCGCGAGCTTTGAGGGATCGGGAACCTCGTCGGTGGTGACCAGCCACGGACCGAACGCGCCGGACCGATCGAACGTCTTGCCGGACAGAAACTGCGAGGTGTGGCGCTGCCAATCGCGGATGCTGCCTTCGTTGTAGCAGGAATATCCGGCGACATGCTTGAGCGCGTCCTCGCGCGTGATGTGACGGCCGGCTTTGCCGATCACGAGTGCTAGCTCGCCTTCATAATCGAAATGCTCCGAGACATCAGGACGGATGATCGGCTGCAGATGCCCCACCTGGCTGGTCGGAAAGCGCGCGAACAGCGCCGGCTTCTCGGTGACGGCCCGTCCGGTCTCGGCGACGTGATCGCGATAATTCAGGCCGACACAGATGATCTTGCCGGGGTCTGGGATCACCGGCGCGTAAGTCAGCGCGTCCAACGCATAGTCCGGCGTCTCGGATGCGAGCAGACCGGCGACGCCGCCGAGCGCGCCCGCTTCGAGCAGCGCACGCAAGCTTTTCGACGGAAGACGACGGCCGAGATCGACCACGCCGTCTCCTTTGACGACGCCGAAGCCGGATCGGCCGTCGATGACAAATGACAATAGCTTCATGCGCGAACCCTTGTTTCGATTGCAATGATCAAGCAGCGCTCGGCATCGGCGCCGCGAAGGAGAGCGTGGACAGCAGCGCGGCGAGATCGTCGGCTTTGCGTACGCCTCCCAGGATGTAGCGGTCCGGCCGCATCAGCACGGCCTTGAGGCCGCACCGGTGCAGCCAGTCTTCAAGACCGGCGGCCTCCTCGCTGTGCAGAAGCTCGACACCCGCTGCGGCCATGATCGCGCGGTGCTGCTCGCTCAGGGCGGAGCCGAGATCGGCGCCGCATAGCAATGCAGAGCGATAGCCGACGCGATCATCGGCGCGCTCGCCATTGTCCAAGCGGAATTGCGGCGCCAGCTTTCCCGTCATGCCGGTGTCGCCGCCGGTAAGACCTGGGCCGAGCACCGGCTTCTGGACATCGAGCTTGAGCTGGCCATTGTCATGGGGCGTTCCGGTCGCCAGCGCGACCTCGACGGCCTTGGTGTTGATCAGCCCGCCGAGCCGGATCGCAAGCTCGATGAACTCTCGCACATGCGGAGCACGCTCGCTCTGATAGCTGTCGAGCAGGTCAGGCGCGGCCCTGCCGCCGACGACATAGGCCAGCTTCCAGGCGAGATTGGCGACGTCGCGAATGCCGGCGCACATGCCCTGGCCGAGAAAGGGTGGCGTCTGATGCGCGGAATCACCGGCCAGCAAAAGCCGTCCCGCGCGCCACTGCTTGGCAACGGCCGAATGAAACGTATAGACGGCGGCGCGCTCGATCTCGGCCTCGTCGGGCCTGAGCCACGGCGACAACAGCTCCCACACCCGCGCCGGCTGCGCGATTTCGACGACATCCTCATCGGGACGAACCGTGATCTCCCAACGCCTGCGGTTGCCGGTGCCGCGGATATAGGTCGCCGGCCGCTGCGGATTGCAATGCTGAACGCTGAAATCGCCAAGATCAGGCCGCTCGCTCCTGAGCAGCACGTCGAGCACCAGCCAGCGTTCATGGAAACCGAGGTCGTCCAGGCCTGAGCCGATGAAGCGACGCACCAGCGAGCGCGCACCGTCGCACCCCACGACATAGGCGCAAGTCGCCTCGAGGAGCTGGCCCGTGCCCAGGTCCTCGTAGCGAACCCGCGCGCCATCGCGATCCTGATCAATGGCAAACACATCGCAGCGGTTGCGCAGCTCGACGTCGGGCCAGCGCTCCAGGCCCTTGTTGAGCACATCCTCGAGATCTGGCTGATGAAAGCGGTAGCTGAGATTCCACCCCATCGGCGTCAATTCGCGGGGGCGCGGCCAATCGAGCAGCAGCCGGCCCTCGGCATCGACGAACCGCATGCCGGGACTCAAGGTGACGTGCGGCAGGATCGCGTCGGCAAGGCCGACGGTCTGGAACACGCGCATGCATTCGTCATCGAAATGCACCGCGCGCGGCAAGTGATAGGTCTTCGCCTCGCGTTCCAGCACCAGCGTGCGCACGCCGCATAGCCCGAGCAAATTGGCAAGCGTTGCGCCGACCGGGCCCCGGCCCACGATGACCACGTCGAAGCTTCCGGAAGATGCGGATATGTCGCTCATATCCGCATCTGTTCCGCAACCGCCTCGCAGCTTCAAGGCGCGGGTGCGAACTGTCCGCGCAGCGGACGCTCAGGCCTCGACCGGGATCGCAGCGGCGGTTTCGAGCAGCGGAGCGGCGTATTTCGCGACGGCCTCATCCAGCGACATCGCCGAGCGGATCCAGATGATCGAGATGCAGCCGAATACGACGTCGCCGCGGGTGATCGGCACGGCGATGGAGGATGTCCTGGCGTTATATTCGCCTTCATTGCGGATGGCGTAGCCGCGCTGAGACGTCTCCACGATCATGCGCTTCAAACGGTCGGGCGCGAGAAACGGGCGGTCGTCGGCATCATCGATGCGCCGCAGATGGTTGATGATGACGTCGCGCTCTGCCGGCGCGCAGGCGGCCAAATATGCGCGGCCGGCAGAGGTCTGCAGCATCGGCAGGCGCTTGCCGATCATGCCGCGATCGATCGAGAGCGGGCTGCGCGCATGGGTGGTCTCCTGGATGACCATCGACGCATTCTCATAGGTCGACAGATCGACCGGCCACACCAGCGTCCTGCTGAGTTCGGCGAGATAGGACGCGGCCACCTGACAGATGAAGATGCCGGGATCGTAGCCGTCGCCAAGGCTCAAGGCGTGACGGGTGACACGGAAGCGATCATCGCTGGCGCTACGCGCGACATAGCCGAGTTCCTCGAGCGTCTCCAGCAGGCGATAGACCGTGGGCCGCGGCAGATCGAGCTGGCGCGCGACATCGCCGGCGCGGATGCCGCCGGATCGATTGACCTCGCGCAGCACGTCGAGACCACGCTTGAAGGCGCGGACACCCTCCGCCGGACGGGCCCGCGGAGATCGCGTCCGTTGCTTGGACACCTTGAAATTCCTCCCTGTCCTTCTCATCCGCTCGCCGATACCGTCTTGAAAACGCGAACCGGATGCAGGGACGACAGTCTACTGCAGGAACGAACAGGGCTGATACGAAATTCCGCACCAGCCCCTGTCGGGAGGACAGCATGGAAATCACCGCACTGGGTTACGTCGGCATCAAGTCCTCCCAATTGGAGCAGTGGAGCCGTATGGCCACCGACCTGCTCGGAATGCAGCGGGTCGATGGTGCGGCCAAGGTGCAGGCCTACCGCATGGACGATCGCAAGCAACGGCTGATCGTCGACGGCAGCGACGATTCCGGACTCGCTGTGATGGGCTGGGAAGTTGCCGATGCGGCGGCGCTCGACCGCCTCGCCGGGCGGCTCGAAGACCATGGGGTCAGGGTGACGCGGGGCGCGCGGGCGTTGGCCGAGCAGCGCCACGTCACCGAGCTGATCTCCTTTCAAGATCCCGCCGGCCATCCGATCGAAGCGTTCTGGGGCGCGGCGCTCGCGTCCGATCCCTTCCGGCCGGGGCGACCGATCTCCGGCTTTCGCACCGGCCCGCTCGGCATGGGGCACGTCGTGCTCAACGTCGAGGAGGTCGAGCCGCTGTTGCAGTTCTACCGCGACCTGCTCGGCTTCAAGGTCTCGGACTTCGGGCTCACCCCTTACAAGCTCTATTTCTTCCACGTCAACGGCCGGCACCATAGTTTTGCGATGGTCGGCTCGGGGCGCCGCGCGCTGCATCATTTCATGGTGGAGGTCGGCAGCCTCGACGATGTCGGGCAAGGCTATGATCTCGCGCAGCTCGAAGATGGCCGCGTGGCCTACACGCTGGGCCGCCACACCAACGATCACATGACCTCGTTCTACGTCAATACGCCGTCGGGCTTCTTCATCGAATATGGCTGGGGCGGCCGGATCATCGATCCCAAGACTTGGCAGCCGCATGAGACCTTCGATGGCCCCTCGCTCTGGGGCCACGAGCGCTTGTACATGCCGGAAGAGCAGCGCAAGCGGCTGCGGGACATGCGGCTGTCCGCCGCCGCGCGCGGCATTCGCGTGCCGGACCCCAGCGTGCCGCCCTTGAACTGCCCCTGGCTGGACACGGTGATCGCGCAGGAATGAGCTGATGTTGCTGTGGGCGGCACAGCGAGCGGCGATTTCGATCTCTGATGCTCTCCCGACGGCGCCTCTGATCCGGCCGCGCTTCGGCCGGCACCGAGCGTCATGTAGTTATGAGTTGCGGGGTGCGGAGACCTCGGGTCATGCGCCGTCCTGACTGCTCGATCCTTCGGACTTGCCGCGATCCATGCCGCTGGAGGCTCATTCACATGCTGGTGAACCATGATCCAGATCAAGACTCACCTCCAATCGTTGAATTTTCATTGCGTCGCAACCAGGAGATGTTTTGAGAATTTTAGGAATCACTCCTGGATCAAAGCGACATCAAGGAGCTGACTATGACCAAACGTATTCTTGTCAGTCTTGCTATCCTCACTCTCGCCGCTTCCGCCGCTTCGGCCGCGCCTCGGAACCATCATCAGCGCGCAATGAACGCGTATGCCCGCGTCGGCGGACCTCCGGTCAGTGCGCCGGCCGGTGTGAGCAACGATGACCGCGCCTTGTATTTCCAGAACCTGCGCGACTCCGGCTACAACCCGAGGAACGACTACAACGCGAACGGAACTATCAAGACGCAATAACGTCAGCTCTCGTTGATCCATTATTCCATCATTCCATCATCGCCTTCCCCTCGGGCTCAGACAGCAGCCTAGCGGGGGAAGGCGTGTTGGCGCTTTTCGACGCGCTCGGGCTCTTCGATTGATTCAGGTGGCTTCCGGCCATCGCTGGCGCGTCTCGGGCCCCGCAATCAACATTGTCAGTCGAAAATCCGCCCAGCCCGCGAACGACATTGAGACTTGCTGATAGTGCAGCAGCCCATCAGCCGGGTGTTTGAAGATGCGCTCGCCGCCTTCGCGGGCCAGCACGCCATGGGCCGCCCAGGAGCGCGCAAAATCGGGGCTCTTCCCACGCAACTCTTCGACCAGACCGCACACCGCGGGATCATCGACGTGCCCCGTGGTTGCAGCACGAAACTCGGCAACGACGCGCTGTGCGCGAATGTCCCAATCGACGATGAGCGAGCGCGCCTCGGGCCGCAGGAAGATATAACGTAGCAGGTTGGGCTCGCCCCCGCGATCGAGCCAGCCCGCAAATAGTCGCGCCGCTTTGGCATTCCAACGACGCCCCGTCCAGGTGCGGTCGAGGATATAGGCCGGACCGTCGATCGCATCGACACAGCCAAGCATCTCATCCGGGGGATTGTCGTCGGTATCGGCCCTGTCGGGGTCGCGCTTGCCGGACAGTTCGAACAGATAGCTTCGCTCGGCCCGCGACAGGCGCAGGCCTCGCGCCAGACGGGCAAGTGCCGCGGGCGAAACGGAAACGTCGCGGCCCTGCTCGATCCATGTGTACCAGGTCGCGCTCAATCCGCAGAGCTGCGCCAGTTCCTCGCGCCTGAGACCGGGCGTGCGCCGCCGTGGCGCGCCAGCAAGTCCGTGCGCGGCTGGATCCTGGCGCTCTCTTAACGAGCACAGAAATGCCCCCAGAGAGAGGGCTTGGTTTTCCGGTGCGTGTCCCTTCATGGTGCAGGAAATACTAGGATAAGTTCCGATATTAAACCGGCATGCCGCCGATGATACCCTTCGCCATCTGGAAGGGAAGGGAGGATCGGCATGGGCAAGCAGTTCGCGAAGATCGAGCCGGAGCACCGGTATTTCATCGCGCGGCAGAAGATATTTTTCGTCGCCACTGCCCCGCCGAAGGGGCGCATCAACGTCTCACCGAAAGGATTATCGTCTCTGCGCGTCCTCGCCGACAACGAGGTGGCCTACCTCGATTGCACCGGCAGCGGCAGCGAGACCCGCGCCCACCTCGCGGCCTCCGAAGACAAGCGGCTGACCATCATGTTCTGCGCATTCGAAGGCCCGCCCGTCATCCTGCGCCTGTACGGTCAGGGGCGGTCGCTGATGCGCGGCACACCGGATTATGCCGCCCTGCTCCCGCAGTTCGAGGAGATGCCCGGAGCCCGCCAGATCGTGCGTCTCGCCGTCGATCTGGTGCAGACGTCGTGCGGCATGGGCGTGCCTCTCTTCGACTACAAGGAGGAACGGGGCAGCCTGATCCGCTACTGGACCGCGCAGGGGCTCGACAATCTGCGCAAATATTGGGGGCTTAAGAACACGAAAAGCATCGACGGGCTGCCGACCGGCTTCTCCCCGGACAGCATGGCCGGGATGCGTTGAGGCTACTCGGGATGGCATCGTGCTGGCGGATTTCCGCGAACGGCCGCTCGCGCCCAAAAGCCGATTCCGCCCATTCGCTCAATACGATGACCCCTGTCCAGATCACGAACGAAAAATATTCTTCTTTCGTTTTTTCAGAATTCATGATTATCTACTGCCATCCAGCCTCGTGCAGAGGGCGTACGCGCGATCGTCACGATACGTGAGGCGGGAAGCGGTGGCCGCGAGGCATTGCAGCATTCATTGGCAGCATTCATTGAATGCGGACGAACGGTGCTCTTGCGGACGGCCAAGCCGCGTGGTCCTGGCGCCTCGGTGCTGGCGCTAAGTTCGCGACGGTGCCACTCGACATCGCTCTGCGATGAGATGGCATCGCGCTGATGACGGGGGCAAGAGAGCCGATCCCCGGGGAGAGCGCGGAGTAAGCCGTAACACCATCGCGCAGGGAAGGCCGGGTCATCTCGGCTGAGCCTGTGGTTCCTGCCCCGTGCACTTCTTCACGCACGGGGGCCATGGGTGCCAGCCGGCACCTGGTCTTCCCTGCCCCTCTCGCTTGCAGAGGGCTCGCATTCAGCACAACTCGGGCGCATCAGCACCGCGAGACCGCGGCGGCTTGGATCGTCTCGTGCACCGCTTCCTTGCATCGTTCCGAACATCATCATCAAGACCGCGCGAGCGCGGAATTAGAGATTGCAGCGGCCCGATCGATCCGGTCGAGTCATGCAGACACGTTCAGGGGGGTGGAGGCATCCACCTCGTCCTGACATTCGTCCGAACCAATGCGAGAGGTCAAGCCGATGAACGGTGCAGAGCTTTTGGTCGCCGCCTTGCAGAACGAGGGCGTCACTCGGATCTTTGGCGTACCTGGCGAGGAGAATCTCGATGTGGTCGAAGCGCTCCGGCGCTCTCCCATCGAGCTGGTGCTCACACGGCATGAACAGGCCGCAGCCTTCATGGCCGCCACCCACGGTCGGCTCACCGGCCACCCCGGCGTCTGCCTGGCGACACTGGGACCGGGCGCACTCAACTTCACGACCGGCGCCGCCTATGCGCTGCTCGGTGCCATGCCGATGATCATGATCACGGGACAGAAAGGCATTCTGAGCCGCAAGCAGGCGCGGTTTCAGGTGGTCGACATGGT
Organism: Bradyrhizobium sp. SZCCHNS1022; assembly: GCF_032484835.1. NCBI lineage: Bacteria > Pseudomonadati > Pseudomonadota > Alphaproteobacteria > Hyphomicrobiales > Nitrobacteraceae > Bradyrhizobium > Bradyrhizobium sp. SZCCHNS1022. Next base: position 578,506 of record NZ_JAUETT010000001.1, read on the forward strand.
CTCGACCATGACGCCGCTGACCAAGATGGCGCGCCAGATCGTCAGTCCGGCGACCATTCCCTCGATCGTTCGCGACGCCTTTCGCGTGGCTCAGCAGGAGCGGCCGGGACCGGTGCATCTGGAACTGCCGGAAGACATCGCCGCCGCCAAAACTGCAGACACCGCTCCGATCCCGCCGCATCCGATCGACATGCCGGTCGCCCAGCCCGCAGCCCTCGATCGCGCGGCCGAGCTGATCAGAGCCGCACAGCGGCCGCTGATCATGTTAGGTGCCGCCGCCAGCCGGCCACGCATCGCGGCGGCGCTCGCCGATTTCGTCCGCCGCCTGCAGATTCCGTTTTTCAACACGCAGATGGGCAAGGGCTCGGTGGCCGGCGGCTCCGGACTCTACATGGGCACCGCCGCGCTTTCCGAGCGCGACTATGTTCACGACGCGGTCGACCGCGCCGACCTGATCATCGCCATCGGCCACGACACCGTAGAGAAGCCGCCGTTCCTGATGGGGCCCGGCGGGCCGACGGTGCTCCACGTCGGCTATCTTCCCGCGACGGTCGAAGAGGTGTTCTTTCCGCATGCCGAGCTCATCGGCGATGTCGGTCCAAGTCTGAAGCTGCTGGCTGACCGGCTCGAAGGCCAACTGCCGAATGCCGGCGCGTTGCTGACGCTGCGCGCGGAGATCCTCCGCCACATCGCAGACCGCGCCGAGGAGAGCCGCTATCCGCTGACACCGCAGCGGATCGTGCACGACGTGCGCAAGGTGATGCCCGAGGACGGCATCGTTTGCCTCGACAACGGCATGTACAAGATCTGGTTCGCCCGCAACTACAGGACCCGCGTCGCCAACACGCTGCTCCTCGACAATGCGCTTGCGACCATGGGTGCCGGGCTGCCGTCGGCGATCATGGCTGCGTGTCTTTATCCCGATCGGCGCGTCATGGCGGTGTGCGGCGACGGCGGCTTCATGATGAACTCGCAGGAGCTCGAGACGGCGGTCCGGCTCGGCGTGAACCTGGTCGTGCTGATCCTGCAGGACAATGCCTATGGCATGATCCGCTGGAAGCAGGGCGTCGACGGCTTTCCCGATTTCGGCATGACCTTCGGCAATCCCGATTTCGTCGCTTACGCGCAGGCTTATGGCGCCAAGGGCAGCCGGGTGGCGACGGCCGACGGGCTGGCTCCGGCGCTCGAAGCCGCGTTCGATGCACAGGGCGTGCATCTTGTGAGCGTTCCGGTGGACTACTCGGAGAACATGCGCGTGCTGGTGCAGGAGCTGCAGGCGCATGCGCCGGGAGGCGGGTGCGGGAGGAGGTGAATGAGCGCCACGTTCCTGCCTGGACAATCTACTCCGCCGCGGCGGCGCCCAGCTCGCCGGCGCGATCGAACACCACCTTGCCGTTCAGCAGCGTGAGATCGCAGCGGACATCATGCTCCAGATGAGCAGGCTCGATCGCGAAGAGGTCATCGCTGAGCACCGCGATATCGGCCGCCTGCCCAGGCACCAGCCGTCCTACTTCATGTTCTGCAAACTGCGTGTAAGCGCCGCAATAAGTGTAGGCATGCAGCGCTTCGGCCATCGAGAGCACCTGATCCGGCCCCAGCACGGTGTGGCGGTTCGACATCCGCGTCGTCATCGTGAACAGGTTCTTGAACGGATCGGTGGTCGACACCGGCGCATCCGAGCTCGCCGCCGGGTGCAGGCCGGCATCGAGCCATTTGCGCATCGGATAGGCCGCGGCCGTGCGCTCGGCGCCGACATTGCGCAGATAGAGGTCACCGAACTCGTACATGAAGATCGGCTGCGGCACCGGATCGATGCCGGCTTTCGCCATGCGCACGATCTGGCTGTCACTGAGAAAGCCGCAATGCTCGATGCGGTGGCGGCGGCCCTCGATCGGCTGATCTGTCGTGCCGGCCTTCTCGATCCCACCCAGCACCTGCTCGATCGCGGCATCGCCGATCGCATGAATCGCGAGCTGATAGCCGAGCGCGTGATAATGCGCCAGGAACTGATGCATCTCGGTATCCGAGAAGCAGAAGATGCCGCGATTGTCAGGCTCGCCGACCAAATAAGGCTCGCTCATCGCCGCGGTCAGGCCGCCGGCGCTGCCGTCGCCGAACACCTTCATCGCGCCATAGCGCAACAGGCCGGTACGGCGGCCGAAGCGATAGCCGGCTTCAAAGGCCTTGTCGCCGATACCGTCGGGATTGCCGTAGATGCAGGCCCAGACCCGCAACGGCAATTCGTTCGCGGCCGCGAGTTCTTCATAGGCCGCGATCTCTTCCATCCCGGCGGACATGCCGACCGCCGCATCCATCACGCTGGTGAAACCCTGCGACAGCATAAAGCGGCTCGCACGGTCGATCGCCGCGCGCAGCTCGGCCCGGGTCGGCTTCGGGGCGACCTCGACGATCAGACGCATCGCGCGCTCGGCCAACAGCCCGGTCAGCTCATTGTCGCGCCGCTCGATCAGCCCGCCATCCGGGCTCGGCGTGTTGTGGCCGATGCCGGCCTCGCGCAGCGCCAGCGTATTGGCGATCGCGACATGGCCGCAGGTGCGCTTGATGTAGACCGGATTATCAGGCGCGACGCGGTCGAGCTCGGCGGCCGTGGGGTGGCGCTTTTCTGCAAGCTCGTTGTGGTCGTAACCGCGGCCAAGAATCCACTCGCCGGGCGAGGCCGTTTTGGCCTTTTCCGCGATCCGGCGCAGGATCTCGCCGACGCTGCGCGCGCCCGTCTCGGGGCGCAGATTGATCTCGGCCATATGGAGACCAAAGGGCAGCAGATGCATGTGCGCATCGTTCAGCCCGGGCACTGCGAGGCGGCCGCCGAGATCGATCGTGCGCGTCGCGGGACCGGCAAGGCCTGCGATATCGGATACTTTGCCAGTTGCAAGGACGCGACCGCCAGCGACGGCAAGCGCTTCGACAAAGCCGTCATTCAGGCCGCAGAAGATGCGGCCGTTGCCGACGATGAGATCTGCCTTGTCCATTGCCTACGCCCCGATTGCCTGTCGCGCCAAGCTCAGCGGGCCGATGCGGTGATGTCAATCGCGCTTGCCGCATGGGGCAATGCGATGGCGGGGCGTGAGGAAAATTTGCGCAAGGTGATCGCGGCGTGCACGCGACGCGGCGGCTTCAGCCGGCATTTCTGCTCAAGCCGTCGGCAACCGTTCTCGAAAGAAACTGACGACGCGCGCCACGGCATCGCCCGTCGCGGGATCATTGTCGGCGAAGTCGAAACCATGGGCCTTGCCGGGATAGGTGACGAGCTCGGCCGGTGCCCCCACCGCCTTGGCGAGTTCGACCAGAGCCTTGCCGCGCGCCAGCGGGACGTTGCGATCGGCATCGCCGTGCAGCTCGATCAATGGCGGCATATGCTTCACGCCGGGCGCGATCTGGTCGGGCATGCCGGCATACAGCACTGCGAGCGCGGCAACGCGCTCATCGCGCGCGGCTGTCGCCGCAGCAACGAAGCCGCCGAGCGAAAATCCGACCAGGCCAAGCCGGCCGGAACTATCGGGCCGCGCCAAGACCGCGGAGATAACCGACGATACCCGCTCGGCCCAGGCAGCAAATCGTGCGTCCTGATGAGCGATGCGAGCTTCCCGCGTGCTGATCTTCGCCAGCGCCTGTTCGTCGACCGGGCTGTAATAGCGCACCAGGTAGGTGTCGATGCCCGCTTCCGTCAGCGCGTTGGCATAGCGTTCGTAGGCACGCTGCCTCAATTCGACACCGCGCGCGCCGTGCAGAACCAGGACGCTTGGCCGCTTCGCCGTGCCGCTTGCGGCATAGCGGGTCAAAGCGATCGGGCCTTCGGCCGACTCCACGTTGAACTGTTCGGCAGGCTCCGCGCGCAAAGGGTGAGCTGCAACAAGAAGGGCAAGACCGCTCAGGACGGTCCTGCGGGTGACCGGGAGGGTCGCAATGGATATGGATGGGATATCCGGCGTCGACATCGTGACAGATCCTTATGCCTAGACCACTTACGGCAAAAGGGACCGGCGGGAACGGACTGTCAAGTCGGTGCCGCGATCCCAGGATACGCGACACGCAGCTGCTGCGGCTTAGGCGGCTGCGGCCATCTCCCAGCGCGCCGGCGCACGAAAGGCCTGATGCGAAACCGCGAACGCGCTCGCAGCGCTGCGCGCGGCAAAATAGTCCTCAAGCTCGGCGACGGCGCGGCTTTCCCACTCTTCCGCCTGCTCCAGCAGCGACCAGCGCTGATGCGGGCGGCGCGCTGCGGTCTGGCGATACAAGGATGCGATGGTGCGATAGCGGCGCACGTTTTCCAGGACGGCTTCCCCATTCATCGTCATGCTCAATCTCCCCACTCTGTCCCCCTCAGGACAGAACCACGGTGCACCAGCGCGATTTTCGAAATCGTTAGCGGCCCGGTTCGGCCGATGCGATGGTTGGCGAACCGTTGCCAGCGCGCCCAGGCCAGCGTGCCCAGACCGGCACGGCCGAGCGGCGCATGCCGCGTCGTCCTTCTCGCCCGCGCGGTTAAACATCCCGAAACCCTGTTCGGCAGAGGGCCGGAGGGTGTCTCCTTTCGGCTACGCACCAGTCGCGGTGACCGAGGCGCGGAAGCGCCAGATCGTCAGCCCCAGAAACACGGCGGCGATGCCGGCAACCAGGAGGAACTGCGGCCAAACCACATCGAACCCGGCGCCGCGATACAGGATCGCCTGCGCGAACGACACGAAATGGGTCGAGGGCGACGCCTTCATGATCGTGGACAGCCATTCCGGCTGGCTCTCGACCGGGGTCGAGGCGCCGGACAGCATGTTCATGGGGACGGCAACCAGGATATAGAGCAGCCCAAGCTGCGGCATCGAGCGCGCAATCGTCCCGAGAAACAGGCCGACGGCGGTGGCAAAGAACAGGTAAAGGACCGCGCCCACCATGAACAACGGGATCGAGCCGTTGATCGGCACGCCAAGGATGAGCCGAACCACGACATAGAGCGCCAGCATCACTGCGACCGCGATCACCAGCGCATTGGCCCATATCTTCGACATGGCGATCTCGAATGGCGAGAGCGGCATCACCAGCAGATGATCCATGGTGCCATGCTCGCGCTCGCGCACCAGCGCAGCTCCGGCCAGTATGATCGCGAGCATGGTGACGCTGTTGATGATGCCCATCACGCCTTCGAACCAGGCGGTGTCGACATTCGGATTGAACGCGATCCGCGTCACCAGATTGACCGGGGACAACGGCGTTTTTTGCGCCCGGGCCAGGAACCAGTCGATCTCGGTGTCGATCATCTGCAGGATGTAGCCAGAGCCGAGGCCCGCCTGGACCATCGCCGTGGCATCGACATTGACCTGCAAGGACGGCTTATGACCGGCCATCACGTCGCGCTGGAAGTTCGGCGGAATGTCCAGCACGAAGGTGAACTTGCCGTTGTTCATCAGCGGCTCGATCTGTCCTTCCGCGATATGAACCGGTGGCTGGAAGTAGGGCAGCAGAAATGCACCGATGATCCGACGCGAGAGTTCGGAGTTATCCTCGTCAGCCACGGCAATGGAGGCGTGGTAAAGCTCTTGCGAGTTGCTCTGCGCCTGGCTGATCACTGCGACGGTGAACGAATAGATCACGAGACCGATCAGCACGAAATCGCCGAACAGGCTGCGCAACTCCTTCGTTCCGAGCCAGAAAATGTTGGACAGCGAGCGCATGGCGCCTCACCGCTCCTGCTTCGGCAGCAGGACGAGACTCAGCGTCGTCAGCACCGGAATGAACACGAGCAGCATCAGGATATATTGGCCGAGATCGGCAAAGCCGAGACCCTTGGTGAAGGTACCGACCGTGATCGGACGGAAGTAGGTCATCGGAAAGCACATCCCGAGCAGCTGGGCGAATCCCGACAGCGAGGACACCGGGACCAGCATGCCGGAGAACTGGGTGGCCGGCAGGATGGTCAGGATTGCAGTCCCGAACAGCGCCGCAATCTGGGTTCGGCAGAAGGTCGAGATCAGCATGCCGAAGCCGGTCGTCGTGAAGACATAGACCAGAGTTCCGACGAGCAGCGGCAGCAGGCTGCCTTTGAAGGACACTCGGAACAGCCACAATGCCATGATGAACATGACGACGAAATTGACCAAGGCGACTGCGATATAGGGCAGCTGCTTGCCAAGCAGGAATTCCAATCGCGTCACCGGCGTGACGTAGAGATTGGTGATCGAGCCGAGCTCCTTCTCGCGAACCACCGCCAGCGCCATCAGGATCGCCGGAAACAGCGCCAGCATCAGCGCGATCGTGGTCGGTACCATCGCATAGATGCTGTCGAACGACTGATTGTACTTGAATCGGATGGCGATAGTGGCGGGCGAAGGCGCAGCCGGCTGCGTGGTCTTGACGGCCGGATCGGACAGATAGAGCAGATGCGTGCCCTGAAGATAGCCGCGGATGGTCTCGGCGCGGAACGGCATCGAGCCGTCGATCCAGGCCGATACGAAAGCCGGGCGGCCTCGCTTGATGTCGACGCCGAAGTTCGGCGGAATCTCGATCGAGGCCTTGATGTCGCCGTTCTTCATGCGCCGTTCCAGGTCGGCGTAATCGGTGATCGGCGGCCGTTCGGTGAAATAGCGCGAACCGCGCAATTCCGAGAGATAGGCGCGACTTTCCGGCGTCTGATCGTGATCGAGCGCCGCAAAAGTCAGATTGTTGACGTCCGTGGAGATGCCGAAGCCGATCACGATCATGAGGAAGGCGGTGCCGAACAGCGCAAACAGCAGCCGGATCGGATCGCGCACCAGTTCGAGCCCCTCCCGGATCGTATAGGCGAACAGCCGTCGCGAACTGAACAACGCGCGCCTTCCGTCGGCCTCCGATCCGGCTTCCGCCGATCTTGCCGCAACCGCGCGGTCGGGATTCGTCTGGGTCAGCGTGACCGATGCGCCGTCCTCCACGCCCGCATCCTGCTCGAGGAAGGCGATGAAGGCTTGCTCGAGCGTTTGCACGCCTTTGGCCCTAACCAATCCCTCGGGGGTATCGGTCGCAAGCACGCGACCGTCGTGCATCAAGGACAGACGGTCGCAGCGCGCCGCCTCGTTCATGAAGTGCGTCGAGACGAAGATCGTCATGCCGTCGCGGCGGGACAGCTCGATCAGAAGGCGCCAGAACTGGTTGCGCGCCACCGGATCGACACCCGACGTCGGCTCGTCCAGGATCAGCAAGTCCGGCTTGTGGACGATCGCAACCGCAAGCGACAAGCGCTGGCGGATGCCGAGCGGCAGATCGGCCGCGAGACTGTCGAGATGGTCGGCGAGATCGCAGCGATCGACCAGTTCGTCGATGCGTTTTCCTGCCTGATCGAGCGGCAGATGAAACAATCGTGCATGCAGGACGAGATTTTGCCGCACCGTCAACTCGCCATAGAGCGAGAAGGCTTGCGACATGTAGCCGACCCGCTGGCGGGATTTGTTATCGCCGGCCTCCATGCTACGCCCGAAGATCAGGGCCTCGCCTTCGCTCGGCGACAACAAGCCGGTGAGCATTTTCATCGTGGTGGTCTTGCCGGAGCCGTTGGAGCCGACGAAGCCGAAGATCTCACCCTTGCGGATCGAGAAGCTGACACGGTCCACGGCCGTGAAGTTGCCGAACCGGCAGGTGAGGTCGCGCGCGATGATCACGGGCTCGGCGCTGCCGTCGAGCGCCACGCGGATCGGCATCTCCGCCTGTGCCTGGCCGGGGGCTTGCGGCAACAATGCGACGAAGGCGTCTTCGATCGAGGCAGCGCCGGTCTGCGCCCTGAGCTCCGCGGGCGAGCCGGTCGCGAGCACGCGACCATCGTTCATGGCAATCAGCCAATCGAAGCGCTCGGCCTCTTCCATATAGGCGGTGGCGACCATCACGCTCATGCCGCCGACACTGCGCGCGCGCAGCCGATCGATCAGATCCCAGAACTGGCGACGCGACAGCGGATCGACGCCGGTGGTCGGCTCATCCAGGATGAGAAGATCGGGATCGTGGATCAACGAGCAGCACAATCCGAGCTTCTGCTTCATGCCGCCGGAGAGCTTCTTGGCCGGACGGTCCGCGAAATCTGCCAGCCCCGTGCTCTCGAGCAGCTCGGTGATGCGCCATTCGCGCTCGTCCTTCGATTGGCCGAACAGGCGGGCGAAGAATTCGATGTTCTCGCGGACGCTGAGATCGGGATAGAGGTTCTTGCCCAGGCCTTGCGGCATGTAGGCAATGCGCGGGCAGACCTTGGCCCGTGCGCGCTGGTCCCCAATATCAGCGCCAAGGACGGTCGCCTGTCCTTCCTGAATCGCGCGGGCTCCGGCCACGATCGAGAGCAGCGACGACTTTCCGACCCCGTCGGGGCCGATCAGGCCGACAAGGCAGCCGGATGGAAGATCCAGCGAGACATCGTCGAGGGCGGTGACGTCGCGATAGCGCTGCGAGACGTTCCTGATCACCGCAACCGGAGGCCCACCCACGCTCATGGCGATGCTTGCAGGCTGGCTGGCCAAGCGACGTCGGGCTTCCAGCGGATATAGGCAATGCCCGGCAGCCCGCTCCTGACGGCATCGGCGTGCGCAGCCAGCAGCTCCTGGTCGACCCGCACGCGGATGCGGAACATCAGCTTGTCGCGCTCGGTCTGCGTCTCCACCGTCTTGGGCGTGAACTGCGCTTCGCTGGCGACGAACGAAACCTTGGCGGAAATCGGATGGTCGGGGTAGGCATCGAGGACGATGCGGGCGTCGGCTCCGACCTTGACCTTGCCGGCCTGCTCGGTCGGCAGGAAGATGTCCATATAGACATAGCCGACATCGAGCATGGTGAAGACCTTGCCGCCTGCGGCCAATACTTCGCCGATATTGGCGAGCCGATACTGGATGCGGCCGGCTTTCGGTGCGATCAGCGAGTTGTCGGCAATCTGCACGCGATAAAGCGCGGCATCATGACGAACCGCTTCCAACGCACGCCCGGCTTCCGACACCCTGGCCTGAGCGCCGATGAGCCCCGCGGTGGCCGCATCGAGCGTCTGCTGCCGCTGGTCGGCGATTTCCTTGGTGGTCCAACCGTTCTGCAACAGCGCGCGGGTTCGCTGCATCTCCTGCTCGGCCAGGGTCTTCTGCGTCTGGGCTTGCGTGACGTTCGCCTGCGCCTGGTCGACGACATGTTGCGCCTGTTGCTCCTGGGCCTCGGCTTTCGACAGCGACTGTTGGAGCTCCTGGGTGTCCATTCGAGCGACCACCTGCCCGGGCACCACCGTATCGCCGATGTCGGCGAACAACGCGGCGACGCGTCCGGCGTATTTGGTGGCGATATCGATCTCGTCGGCCTCGATGCGGCCGTTGCCGAAGCTGATGCCGACCGGCAGCGGCGGATGCAGATGCTTCCAGTAGAGATAGCCGCCGCCCGCGCCGGCGCCGAGAACGGCAGCGAGCAGCAGGAACGGCCAGAAGCGGCGCCTCGGACGGGCAACATGCCGCACGGGAACGGGCAGAGCGCTGACGTGAGCTGGATCCACCCGATGGGGCTCAGATGCGCTCGCGGCTTGCGGAGCGGCGACGAGCTGATCTTGCTGCGGATCCATGTACAACGCCTTTGCATTCCAGAACACCCGTGTCGTGCCACAGGCACCCGCGGATCCGTTGACGCAGCTCAAACGGCGCGCGCGGCGCCTGGCGAGACGGGATCAAGTTTTGGTTATGGCGTTCAGCTCATCGCGCACGCGCGCAATCACCGGGGCGTAGTCGCGGCCCAGATCCTGCCGGAACAATCGCACGTTCGGATACCAGGGGCTGTCGTCACGGTTCAACAACCAGCGATAATCCGGCGTGAACGGCAGCATGATCCAGGTCGGCGTGCCGAGGGCGCCCGAAAGATGGGCAACGCTGGTGTCGACCGTGATGACGAGATCGAGGCAGGAGATCAGCGCCGCGGTGTCGACAAAGTCCACGATATCGGCGGTCAGATCGAGGATGTCCGGACGCAGCGCGAGAAACGCCCGATCCGCGGCGCGAGGTTCCTTCTGCAGGCTGATGAACTGCGCATTCAGCTCGAGGAGCGGCGCCAGCGCCGACAGCGGCACCGAGCGATTGTGGTCGTTGAGATGGGCGGGGTTGCCCGACCAGACCAGACCGACGCGCAGCTTTCCGGTCGGGCCGAGCCGATCCCGCCACATCTGCATGCGCGCGGCCGGCGGGGGCGACAGGTAGGACGGCGCGGACGGAATCGTTTCCAGCTGTGTTGCGAAAGCAAGCGGCAGGCTCGACAACGGACAATGAAAGTCGATGGCGGGCAATTCATCGACGCCGCGTGCAAGACATCGTTCCACGCCGGCAACGCCGGCCAGCAGCAGCTGCAGCACCGCATCGACTTCCAGCAGCACGCGCGCGCCTTGCGCGGCCACCATAGTCGCATAACGGCAGAACTGGATGGTGTCGCCGAGCCCTTCGTCGCTGTGCAGCAGGATCGTTCTGCCCGCGAGCGGCGCATCGGCGAGCCACAAGGGAGCGGAAAATCTGCGCTCGACGAAGCCGACCGCGCGGCAGTTGCGGCCCCATTCGCGCGCCGCCCAGCCGCGCTCGAAATCGCCGGTCAGGAGCCAAAACAGCGCCGCGTTCCAATGCGCATCGGCAAAGTCCGGCTTCAGCGCGATCGCGCGCTCGAAGCTCGCAAACGCCGCCTCGAAGCGGTGCAGCTCGGCGAGCGACGTGCCGCGATGATTGTGAAAATCGGCAACGTCCGGCCGGATGGCGATCGCCGTATCGAACACGGCAATGGCCTCGTCATGCCGACCCAGATTCTGCAGGATGCAGCCGAGGCTGTTGGCGATATCCGGGTCGTGCGGTGCCAGCGCATGGGCGCGTTTTCCGACCTCGAGCGCTTCGGCGTAGCGACGCACCCGCCTGAGCGAGATGCCTTTGAGGCAGAGCACGCCGGGCTGATCCGCTTTCAGCTGCAGCGAGCGGTCGAACCGCGCAATCGCGTCGTCATAGCGGTCGGCGTCGAAATAGGCCAACCCCGCGTGATTGGCGGCGTCGAGATCATTGTGCCCGCATTTCAGCGCTTCATCGAAGCTCAATGCCGCCTCGATGTGGCGGTCCTGCGCCTTCAACAGCTCGCCGAGCCGAAACCAGGTCTCAGCCCGCTGCGGGACGAGTTGCAGCGCCTGGTCATAGGCCTGCGCGGCTTCACTGAACCTGCCCTGCTGCTGCAACAGCGCGCCAAGAGCCTCCCAGCTTTCGACCGCATCGGGCTTCAGCTGCAGCGCGCGATCGTAGCATTTGATGGCTTCGTCCCATCGCCCGCTCGCGCGCAGCGCCTGGCCGAGATCGACGAAGTAGTCAGCGACCGCCGGATCCTGGGTGATCGCACGGGCAAACCATTCGATCGCAAGATCGTGCCGCTCCGTCGCAAGACAAACCCGTCCCATCGCATGCAGCGCATCGGCATGGCCCGGATCCAGGGTCAGCGCACGCCGGCAGGCCTGTTCGGCATCCGCCACCCGGCCGGCCCGCAACATTCGAAGCGCCGCCGCGCACAGCGCCTCTGCCGTATCGGGCTGCGTGGCGCCGGCGACCTTGTTGGACTTGCCGGAAGGCCGGCGCTGCTGGCGATTCATCGCGGATTTCTGCCACTCCTGCAGGCAGCAGTAGATGATTCCCGGATTCCGGAGAAGATTGTTCCGCGCGGTCTTATCGGTCTCAAAGGCTCGGCGCCGGAGCCAGCGGCAGCGCCTGGAGCCCGCCGAAGCGGCGCTCGCGACCATGGAAAGAGGCCAAGGCTTGCGCGAGGTCCTGCGCATCGAAGTCGGGCCACATACGCGAGGTGAAATGCAGCTCGGCATAGGCGCCTTCCCACAACAGGAAGTCGGACAACCGCTGCTCGCCCGAGGTGCGGACGATCAAGTCGACGTCGCGCAACCCGGCCTCACCGGTGACCAGGTTCGAGAAGGTCTCGCGGCTGAGCTCGCCGAGCTCGCGCGCCTTCAGCGCAGCGTTCAGGATCGCGTCGCGCGCCGAGTAATCGACCGCGATCCGCAGGTGCAAGGTGGTGCCGGCCTTGGTCGCTGCTTCGGCGCGGACGATCGCGGCCGCGATCCCATCCGGCAGGCGGTCGCGACGGCCAATGACGGTCAGCCGCACGCCGTTGCGCACCAGCGCCTGGACCTCGTTGGTGAGATAGACGCGCAGCAACGTCATCAGTCCTGCGACCTCGGCGCGCGGGCGGCGCCAATTGTCGCTGGAAAACGCATAGAGCGTCAGGGTGCCGACGCCCTGCTCCGGCGCCGCTTCGACCACGCGGCGGATCGCCTCCACGCCGGCCTCGTGCCCGCGCAGCCGCGACAATCCGCGCCGTGTGGCCCAGCGGCCGTTACCGTCCATGATGATCCCGACATGGAGCTTCTCGCTCACGATCGGTTCATGTTGAGGCTGGAAAGGACTTTGCATCACAAAGCTCCTGGTCAAAAAAAGGGGAGATCAAGCCCGGCTTGGCAGCACGCCGAGCGAGGCGGCCGCATCCTTGCCGACGGGCTCCTTGCCGGCGGCTTTGGCAGCGTCGCGCACCAAACCTTCGAGCACGGCAAGATAGTCGAGGAAGCGACGACGGCCGGTCTTGGTCAGGCGGCAAGTGGTATGCGGGCGGTTGCCCTCATATCCTTTCATCACCTCGACGAGGCCCGCGTCCTGCAGCACTTGCAGGTGTCGCGACAGGTTCCCATCGGTCAGTCCGCATAGCTGCTTCAGGTCGGCAAAGGCCAGCCCCTTTGGATGCGCGATCAACGATGTGAGCAGGCCGAGCCGCGCCTTTTCGTGAATCACGCGGTCGAGCCCGTCGTAAGAGAATGGCGCGCTGTTATCAGTCTTCGACATCGGCTTCTCCGGACGCAAAATACAAAATTGCCGCCATCAACGCCTGACCGACCGCGAACGGCAGGCCCATGGTCCAAGGCGACAGCGAGTGGGTTGCGCTGGCCAGCACGAGCACGGCAAAGCCGGCGAGAAAATACCAGGCGCCCGCCAGCGCCACGGTGCGCGGCAGCAGGCGGACCGAGGCGAATACGCCGAGCGAGGTCAACACCTGCCAGAGCCCCGGCAGCATCCAGAGCGCTTCGGGGGCGAACCTCCACAACAGGATTGCCAGCAGGACGCCGGCAATCCCTGCGGGCAGGAACTGCTCGACCGCCTGGTGGATCATCGCGTCCGCAAGACCGGAGTGATGCCGGCGCGAGCGCGCCCGCATCTCGACCCAGATCATCGCGAGCGACAGGACCGCCGCGGCGGCCCAGCCCAGAAGGAAAGCTAACGGCTGAGCTGTGGGATCATCCAGCAAGGTGTGCTGCAGCACCGCGGTGATGAGCGCAACGGCCGACGTTGCCGCCATCGTGGCCGGACCATAGCCGCGGAACGCGGTGCCGGCAGCGAGTTGACTGCGAATGGCGCCGATGTCGGCGAGCGCCTTGTCGAGATCGCGCATCTCATACCCCGAACGAGTCGAACCGGACCAACTCGTACTTTGTACGGCAAAGTATACGGCCTTGCAAAGTGGATGCAAGGTCTTTCACGTGCTGCGCGACCGATTTTCTCCCTCAGTAATACTGACGGTAGCGATAATACCGCCGACGTTGCGGGGGCGGCAGTTCGTCGGCATAGACCGGAAGACCCCGACGAGCGCGCGCGAAAGCAACCACCGGGTTGATGCCGCAGGACACGAAGCGTCCGGACGCGCTGGCCTGGCATTGAGCGAATGTCTGGTAGGAGCAGTCACCGGGATAGCCGACGCCGCGGCCCTGCACGCACCAGGGATATTCGTATGCCGCCGCCGGCGTGACGCTGGCCGTGCTCGCCAAGCCCGTACCAACCAGGGCCGCTGCCATCAACGCGATCCGACGCATGATTCCTGCCTCCTCCGTCACCGAAGCGCGTTGAAGCACGGTGCCATGGTCAAAAAACGACATTTTCGCGGGCCTCGCGCGATGCGTTCGTCGTGAAGCGACGGAGCCACACCGCCGCGCTATTCCACCTTCAGCCCGGCGAACTCGACCACCTTCTTCCACTTCTCGGTTTCGGCCGCGATCATCGCGCCGAACGCCTCCGGAGACTGGATCAGCGGCTCGCCGCCGAGCTCTATGAGGCGCTTCTTCGTCTCGGCTTCGGCCAGGATGGTGTTGATCTGCTTGTTGAGCGCCGCGACGATCTCCTTCGGCGTGGTCCTGGGCGCACCGACCCCGAACAGCGCGCTCGCCTCATAGCCCGGCACGGTCTCGGCGATCGCCTGTACCTCCGGCAATTGAGGCGAACGCTCGGCTGTCGTGACGCCCAGCGCCCGCAGCGCGCCCGAACGGATGTGCTGGATGATCGAGGGCATATTGTCGAAGATCACCTGCACCTGGCCGCCGAGCATATCCGTGATCGCCGGCGCCGCGCCACGATAGGGCACATGCTGCATCTTGGTGCCGGTCATCGCCATGAACATCTCACCCGACAGATGCACCGAGGTGCCGTTGCCGGAGGAGGCCATGTTCACCTTGCCGGGATTGGCCTTCAGATAGGCAATGAATTCGGCGACGTTGTTGGCCGGCACGTCCTTGTTCACGGTGATCACATTCGGCACGCGATTGAACGAGGCGATCGGCGCGATGTCTCGGACGAAATTGAACTTCAGGTTGGCGTAGAGCGTGGCGTTGATGTAGTTCGCCGGATTGACGAGGAGAATCGTATAGCCGTCGGGGGCGGCGTTCACGACGGATTCGGTGCCGATATTGTTGCCGGCGCCCGGCTTGTTCTCGATCACGAATTGCTGCCCCATGCTCTCCGAAAGCCGCTGACCGATCAGCCTTGCCAGGATGTCGGTGGCGCCGCCAGGCGGATAGCCGACCACGAAGCGGATCGGGCGGGTCGGATAGTCCAGCGCCGACGCGCCGCGGATGAAGGCAGTGGCCGGAACTGCGGAAGCGATCAGGCCGATCGCGTGGCGACGTGAGATCATGCGTTTCCCCGAGGCATTATCGTTGTTATTGCTGGCCCGTCCGCCGCCGTCTTAGCTGGCGGTCTTGAGACCGGATCACCCGCTTCATGAAAAAGGGATAGTCCATGTCGGTCAAGGTCAATGCGCTCGATCACCTCGTGATCAATGTCAGCGACGTCGCCCGCACGACGGAATGGTATCGCAAGATCCTGGGCATGGAGGTCGTCGTATTCGACCCCGGTCCGGGCAAGGCGAAACGCACCTCGCTGATGTTCGGCAATCAGAAGATCAATGTGCGGCCGAAGGACGCGGACAAAGCCGACTGGTTCACCGCCGACCACGAGATGGCCGGCAGCGACGATCTATGTTTCCTCACCACGGCCGCGCCTGAGGACGTGGTGGCGCATCTCAAGGCGCATGGCGTGACGATCGAGGAGGGGCCGGTCGCCAAGCAGGGCGCCCGCGGCACCTTGCGGTCTGTCTACTGCCGCGATCCCGACGGCAGCCTGATCGAGATTTCGTCGTATGCCGAATGAGAGCTGCTTCGACGCCCCGGAGCGGGCCACGTTGCGCGCGATGGCTAAGTAACGGGGGAAACGCGTCCGCGGACCGCGGCGCGAATGCGATCCGCGCCGGCGAGCACGCGACCCGTCAGATCAATGTGCACCCATCGCAACGGGGCGGAAGGCCTGCAACAGCTGCTGATCCAGCTTCGCTCCCATGTTTTCCATGATCGCGAACGCGCGGGCCGGCGGGAACGGCGCCCGGTAGGCTCGCCGCTCGGTCAGCGCGCTATAAATGTCGACGATCGTGGTGAGCCGCACGATGTCGCTGATCTGTTCGCTGCGCAGCGCGTTCGGATAGCCGGTCCCGTCGAGAAATTCGTGGTGGTGCAGAATGACGTCGAGCATTTCCGGCGGGAAGCCACCTTGCGCGGAGAGCGCTTCATAACCGCGCCGCGGGTGCTGCCGCAGGATCGCGATGTCGTCGGATGTCAGCTTGCCCTGCTTGTCGAGCACCGCGACCGGAATGAACGCCTTGCCGACGTCGTGCAGCAGCGCGGCGCGGGTCAGGCGCCGCTGGTCGCCGTCGCGCATGCCGAGATGCAGCGCAAAGCCGACCGCAAAGCCGGTCACGAACAGGCAGTGGCGGTAGGTGTCGTTGTGATGGCAGCCGACGACGGTCAGCCATTCGCGCAGCGACGAATGCTTGATGGCCTTCAGGATCCTGCCCTCGGCCGCGATGATGTCGTCCATCGACAGCGGCACGCCGGCCGGCAGCTTCTCGAAGATCTTGACCATGACCTCGTGCGCCGCCTCGACGCCGCGGTTGAGCAGCTTGCCGCGATCGGTCTCGTCATAGCCGTCATTGCCGGGAAAGGCACCGCGGACCCGCTGCAGCACATCCCCCGGGCTGAACGGACGGGCGATCGTATCGGTCGCGCCGAGCGCCCAGGCCTGCATGGTGGCGTGATGCAGAGCCTCTTGCAGCACGAACAGCCGCGGCATATCGCTGTAAGCGCGCGACGACAGCTTCTTGCGCACTCGCTGCACGCTCTCCGGCGAGCGCAGATTGATGTCGACGATGACGCCGGAGAAGCGGCCTTCTGGATCTTCCGGGATCTCGGCGGTCGGGATCATGTCGACGTCGCCGACCGACCGCAGGATGCGCGCGAGCTCGCTGCTCTGGTCGCCGCGATCCGATGCCAGCAACAAATGGCGCTTGGTTGCGGATGCGGTCTTCTTGGCTACTGCAGTCATGCGTGCGCGCCCCCGGGCCGTTTTGTTGCCGGCAGAATTTACCCGGCCGCGAGTTCCTCGCGGCTTAAGCAGCTCGTTCAAACTGTCTGCATTGCGGTAACCGCGAAGCTAACCTGATCGCGAGAATGCGCGGGAATTCCGGACGATTTGAATCAAAAGATCCGCGGGAAGGCGTACCGGCGCCCGGTCCGCATCACACCCTCCGCAACCCTACGCCTTCATCGCGCCCTTCTTCACCTTGACCTCACCCGAGCGCGCCACCGCGACATGGGCTACGCAGGCGGCCGGCTTGCGGGGCTTTGCGCTCCAGCGAGAAGTCGATCCCCATCCGCACCTGGGAACAATGATCGCGATATCGTGACGGCGCGACGACATCCCAAAGACATCCGCGCCAACTCGCGCGCCCTGCGCTCTATGCTTTGCGATGTGGTGCGAGGCATGCGATCCGACCACATGCTGTTGCAAGCCGCGGCTGTTTTCCTGATCCGCCGGATCACGCTAGACTGCGGCGCAACACACCAGCATCGAGACCGAACAACATGACCTGCATGGAACGCGGCACGGTACGGAGACTGCGGTTTCAGCTTCTGGCCTTGGTCGCCGGCATCGCGACGCTTGGCTCGGCAAAGGCGGATGCGCAACAGATTGGGTGGAGCGCCGCGCACCGCGTGCCGTTCACGGCAACGCTCTCCAACAACATACCGCTTGCCTTCGGTATGGACACCGAGACGACAGCCCGCGCGCTCGGCCAGCCGCTCCATTACGTGAGGGGATCGCCGGGCAACGAGATCTTTCTGGTGCTGCGCAATCTCGGCGGCAGCGGCCTGGTCCCGCATCACCATCGGCTGTTCCTCAAGTTTCGCCAGGGGCGGCTGACGGGCTGGAAAGAGGACTATGGCGAGAACTGGATGTGGCAATAGCAGCGAACGCGCCGCTTCGATCCGATCTCCAGCAAACTCAATGAGGAACGATCCGTGGGACACGACACCAAGCTGACGGCATCCGACAATTTTGAGCTCGGCGCCTACCGCGCCGATCCCGCAGGCCAACCGAAGGGCGCGCTGGTCGTGATCCAGGAGATCTTCGGCGTCAATCACCACATCCGCCACGTCTGCGATCGCCTCGCCGCGGAAGGCTATATCGCCGTGGCACCCTCGATCTTCGATCGGGTCGAGCCCGGCTTCACCTCGGGCTATTCGCCGGAGGAAGTCGCGGTCGCGCGCAAATTCATCACCAATCCGGATTGGGAGGCGATGCTGCGCGACACCCAGGCCGCAATCGATTCCGTGCAAGCCGCCGGCCCTGTCGGCATCATCGGGTTCTGTCTCGGCGGCAGCATCGCCTATGCGGCGGCTCTCAGGCTGTCGGGGTTGAAGGCCGCGGTCGGCTATTATGGCGGGGCGATCGTGCGCTTCGCCGACGAGCCGCTAAAGGTGCCGGTACAACTGCATTTCGGGGAGAAGGATGCCGGCATTCCCTTGAGCGACGTCGAGACCATCAAGGCCAAGCAGCCAGAGGTCGAAATCTTCGTCTATCCGGGGGCGCAGCACGGCTTCAGCTGCGACGAGCGCGCGAGCTACGACAAGACCTGCGCCGATCTCGCCTGGCCGCGGGCGATGGCATTTTTCGGCAAGCATCTGAAGTGATCGGCTGTCATTCCGAGGCGCGCGAAGCGCGCCCCCGGAATCACCGATCACGTCAGAACCAGCGTTCGCTGACCTGGATGGTATCGCCGGGTTTCAGCGAGGTACCGAGTGGCACCTCGTAACGTGCCGTCCCCGATGCGTCGGTATGGGTCAGCGTCACCGTGTCGCGCCGGGCCCTCGGCGAGAAGCCGCCGGCAATCGCGATCGCGCTCTCGACCGTCATGTTCGGCACGTAAGGATATTGGCCGGGCGCCTGCACCTCGCCGAGGATGAAGAACGGCCGATAGGCTTCGATCTCGACAGCCACCGACGGCTCACGGATGTAGCCGTTGCGCAAGCGGCCTGTGATCTCGGAGGCGAGGCCGGCCGTGGTGCGGCCGCGCGCGGGCACGGCACCGATCAGGGGCATGGTGATCGATCCCGATGCGTCGATCGCATAGGTATTCGTCAGGCCCTCCTGGCCGTAGACCACGACGCGCAGCTTGTCGCCGGCATCGAGATGATAGACGGAGTCGCGACTTCGCACCGGGCCGCCATAGGCGACCGGCATGGGAGCGGCGGCGAACGACTCGCGCAGCGCCGCGATCGCCCCCCCGCCCTGCCCGGTGGCGGCAACCGGGCGTGAAGCAGGCGGCGGACCGTAGGCCATTGCATCGAGATCGCTCGCGGACTGGCCGACGGCCACGGGGGAGACCGTCTGCATGCAGCCCGACAACAGCGAGGCAATGACGATGGCAATGACCGGCAGAGAGAACGCGCGCACTCGGGACAATCCCAGAAAGAGGATATGCCTAGTGATGCGCGGTTAAGGTTAACAAAGCGTTGGCGCGCGGTGCGGCGTCCCGTCCTCCGCGATCCCAGCCGATCGAAACAGCGAGTTCCGTCCTCCGCTCAGCGAGGAGGAAGACGGCGAACGTGCACCCACCGAGCTTCACTCAGCTTACGCGCTGACGCCGATACCGATCGGACAGGCGACGCCGGTGCCGCCGAGGCCGCAATAGCCGGCCGGATTCTTCGCCAGATATTGCTGATGATAATCCTCGGCGAAATAGAACGGGCCGGCGGGCCCGATCTCGGTCGTGATCGCGCCGAGGCTCTTCGCGCTCAGCGCCTTCTGATAGGCGGCCTTGGACTCTGCAGCCGCCTTCGCTTGCGCGTCGTCGAAGGTGTAGATCGCCGAACGATATTGGGTGCCGACATCGTTGCCCTGGCGCATGCCCTGGGTCGGATCGTGGCTTTCCCAGAACGTCTTCAGCAGCCGCTCATAGGAAATCAGCTTCGGATCGAACACGACCAGCACGACCTCGGCATGCGCGGTCCGTCCCGAGCACACTTCCTCATAGGTCGGATTGGGCGTGTGACCGCCGGCGTAACCGACTGCGGTGACATGGACGCCATCTCCGAGCTGCCAGAACTTGCGCTCGGCGCCCCAGAAGCAGCCGAGCCCGAACATGGCCTGCGCGAAGCCGGCCGGATAAGGCGCTTGCAGACGATGGCCGTTGACGAAATGCGTGGTCGCGGTCGGGATCGGGGTGCTGCGGCCTGGCAGCGCCTCGGCGACGCTCGGCAGGTCGGTGGCTTTGCGCGTGAACAGCATGGCTTTCCTCCGGGCACGGTCCGACGGCCCGCAGGAGGCGGCGCCGTCACCTTCGGCCGATCTTATATAGGGCTCTACGTTGGGACCGGCAGGCCCGTTACCGATCGGCAGCTATGGAGATCAGTCGCGGGAATAGCCGATCAGAGGCTTGCGCGGGCGGAACACCAGCATCAGGACGATGCCCAGGAGACCAAACACGGCAAACACCGGCTGATCCAGCACGCCCTTGACGATCCATTCCCACAGGAAGGGCGCCCTGGCCTCGATCCAGGCATGGAACGCGGCCTGGCTGGACTGATGGACGTCGTTCCAGAACTGGCCGAAGCGGGTGAATTGCAGGGTCTGATCGGCCACCCAGCGAGCGCCGTCATAGACCATGAAGATGAAACCGCCGGCCAAGAGCAACAGCCCCACCAGTCGGAAGAAACCGCGGATCATGCCTCACCTGCTCCTGTGGCGCGGTCAGCGCGCTGCTAGGCCTTACCGGGCGATTTCAGGAAATTCAACCTCGTCAGGGGCTTACGGCCGCAATTGGCCTGCCGGACCGGGCTTTCCAGCCGCGCGAGGCCGTTGACGCTCCAAAGACCGCCCTCTATAAGGGCCGAAATGGCGGTGGGCGCAATCCCGCCGCCGCTGTTCTTTGAGCAGCGCCGACCTACCGAGCCTCTGGCGCTCCGGTCATGGCATTCTCAGAGAGGCGTCCAAACAACCCATCGCGTCGATCGGGCCGCAAGCCGCGGCCAGCGCGGATCTGCAGATTGCGGCGACGCTTGCCGCCGAAGGATATGTGAGAGCATGGCCAATACGACTTCAGCCAAGAAGGCGACGCGCAAGATTGCCCGCCGCACCATCATCAACAAGTCGCGTCGCACCCAGATGCGCGGCGCGGTGCGCAGTGTCGAGGAAGCGATCGCGAAGGGCGATCGCGAGGCGGCGTTGCAGGCAATGACGCGCGCCGAGCCGCAGCTGATGCGCGCGGCACAACGCAACATCATTCACAAGAACAGCGCGAGCCGCAAAGTATCGCGCTTGTCGCACCAGATCGCGAAGCTCGCGAAGTGAATTGATCGCACCATCCTAATCACGCAATGATGCATCGAAGCCCGGCGCGACGCCGGGCTTTTTTGTTGTCTTGTTCTGCGCGACTGCAGTGCAGATATTTTTCTGCGCACACGCGCGACGCATTTGCACGTGCGTTCACCACGTCTGTAGCTTTGCGTGCACGGTCCGTAATTTTACGAGGTGACAATTTAGCCGCACCTGCAACGCGAAGAACGACAGCGTCGCAGACCCAGCACCAACAGTGTCAAGACAACGCGCTTGGCGATTCCGAGCACAGCTGCACGCGCACGATGCGACGCGGGAGTTACTCGAAAAAACAATCTCGAAAAACTTCGGCTCGAAAATGACTTACCCACATAGCGCGACCAAGTATTTGGAAAAGATGCTCGTCAATCGGCCAACGTAAATTTTTTATGAAAAATTTTTGCGCGGCGCGTGCGATCCGTCACATCCGAGATTCCTCGCGCTGATTCAAGAACATGCTTTCTCGAACTGCAACGCTGCACTGCAGAGCGCTCGACGACTCGTTGCAGTGCGCCGATCAAATGGATTGCGAGAACTGGCGCATTGTGTATTTCTTAAATGGCTCGCGGGCGCCCACGATCTTTAAGACCAGCGCGGTTTTAGAAACGGGGCGGACGTGCAAATCGGCGGCGGTGTGCGCGTTGGCGACGCTTTCCAAGCGATTGTCGGTTCGTGGCCCATAGCAATATGGGTGACGGTGAAACTATGTCGAAATTTCTCGGGCGAGGCATCCATGCTTCGTGGTTTTGAACAAGAGAAATACGGGATAGGATCACTCCGGCAGCCACTTCGATAGCAACGCCTGACGAGTGGGACAGTTACGGGATGTAGTGGCGTAGCGGCTGAATCTGGGGTTCAGGCGCGGCTGCATTTGGGACATGTGCGAGATGACAACTTGTCGTGAGCAATCACGGCGAGGCGGGGAGGTTGCATGCTTTACGGACAAGTCGCGGTTTTACACCAACAGCCAGTTCCGGCTCACCCCCTCTTAGCGATCGACTTGGCAATCGATACCGCTAGCACTGCGATGGGCCCTCCCCCCAAGCCTTACCAGGCACCACCGTCGAGTCCGCTCTGATCTCGCGGAGGCCTTATTCCAGCCAGCACTGATCTGACCACCGGCGCTCGCGTCGACGGCGGAGCTATGCCTGGAATCAGCTTCCGGTTCGAGATCGCGCGCGCTTCGGCAGCAAATCTGCGCGAGGGCTCATGGCATTCATCACTCACCTTCAAGAAGTTACGGCGACAATGACAAATTCGGAACAGGAACGCTGGTCTCGGGTCAAAGGTCGGCTGCGGTCGACTGTCGGCGAAGACGTCTACACCAGCTGGTTTGCACGCATGGATTTGGAAAGCGTTCAGGATGAGAGCGTCCATCTGTCGGTGCCCACCCGGTTTTTGAAGAGCTGGATCCAGGCGCATTATGCCGAGCGCGTGCTGTCGTGCTGGCAGGCCGAAATGCCGGAGGTCCACCGGATCGATCTGACGGTGCGCTCGGCGATGCGCAACGCGATGCCGGCAAAGGAGGCGCCCGTGGCGGTCGAAGCACGCCGGGCTGAACGCAGCGACAATCGCCCGACGTTCGAGCCGCGCGCAGCGGCGATGCCGCCGGTCGCCGCCAATCATGACGCCCTCGGCGGCTCGCCGCTCGATCCGCGCCTGACCTTTGCAAGCTTCGTCGTCGGCCGCTCCAACACGCTGGCACATGCGGCGGCCCGCCAAGTGGCGGAAGGCCGTCGCGGCGACCCCGTGATGTTCAACCCGCTTTACATCCATGCCGGTGTCGGCCTCGGCAAGACGCACCTGCTTCAGGCGGTGACGTGGGCCGGCAATGCGAACCCCGAGCGCAAGGTGCTGTATCTTACCGCCGAAAAGTTCATGTACGGCTTCGTCGCGGCGCTGAAGAGCCAGACCGCTCTTGCCTTCAAGGAAGCGCTCCGCGGCATCGACGTGCTCGTCATCGACGACCTGCAGTTCCTGCAGGGCAAGTCGACCCAGGCCGAGTTCTGCCATACGCTGAATGCGCTGATCGATGCCGGCCGTCAGGTCGTGATCGCAGCCGACCGCCCGCCGTCCGATCTCGAAAGCCTCGACGATCGCGTCCGCTCGCGGCTGGCCGGCGGCCTCGTCGTCGAGATGGGAACGCTTGGCGAAGACCTGCGGCTCGGCATTCTCAAATCGCGCGTCGCCGCAGCCCGCGTGCATCACGCCAGCTTCGACGTGCCGGAGCCCGTGCTGGATTATCTCGCCCGCTCCATCACCCATAACGGCCGCGACCTCGAAGGCGCCATCAATCGCCTGCTCGCACACTCCAAGCTGAACAATCAGCCTGTGACCTTGGATATGGCCGAGCGCGAGGTGCGCGACCTGATCCGTCCCTCGGAGCCGAAGCGGATCAAGATCGAGGACATCCAGCGCGTCGTGGCGCGGCAGTACAACGTCAGCCGCTCCGACCTTTTGTCCTCGCGTCGCACCGCCAATGTGGTGCGGCCGCGCCAGGTGGCGATGTACCTGGCCAAGACCTTGACGCTGCGGTCGCTGCCGGAGATCGGCCGCCGTTTCGGCGGACGCGACCACACCACGGTGCTGCATGCCGTGCGCAAGATCGAGGGGCTGGTCGGCAAGGACAGCGCGCTCTCGGAAGAAGTCGAGTCGCTGAAGCGGCAGTTGCAGGAGTAAGTCTCTGCCGCGAGAGGCGCGGACAGAACGTCCTGCACCCGGCGGCCCCCGGCAGCCTTCTTGGCGCCCTTCACCATCCTGTCTTAAACACTGCGCCGGCGGCCTGAAACGGCCGCCGAAAGGTGGGAAATGACCATCCCATCTCTTGCGCTTCCGTCCCATCCGCGCCACTTTACGCTCCCCCTGCGCCCCGACTGAACCGAGGTTCCGATCGGAAGCGGGGTGTCATCGGCCGCGGCGCAGCTCAAAAGCCCGCCGGCATTTCCAGGACATGCTCAATCGGAGCGGGCGGGTATTGCTATGAAGGTCACGGTTGAACGCGCGCAACTCCTGAAGTCGCTGGGACACGTCCATCGTGTGGTCGAACGGCGCAACACCATTCCGATTCTGGGCAATGTGCTGGTCCGCGCCGAACAGTCGCAGCTGTCGCTGAAGGCCACCGACCTCGACCTCGAGGTCACCGAGACGCTGGCCGCGGAAACCGCGACCGCCGGCGCGACCACCGTGCCGGCGCACATGTTCTACGACATCGTGCGCAAACTGCCGGACGGCTCGCAAATCGTGCTCGAAAGCGACGGTGAACGTGCAGTGCTGGCGATCCGCGCCGGCCGCTCCCGCTTTACCCTGCAGACCCTGCCGGAGAGCGACTTCCCCGACCTTGCTGCCGGCGAGATGACGCACGCCTTCACGCTCGCGGCCAAGGACGTCAAGGGCCTGATCGATCGCACCCAGTTTGCGATCTCGACCGAGGAAACGCGGTATTATCTGAACGGCATCTACCTGCATGCGGCCGGCAACGCCAAGCAGCCCACCTTGCGGGCCGTGGCGACCGACGGCCATCGGCTGGCCCAGGTCGATCTGCCGCAGCCGATGGGCGCGGCCGACATGCCCGGGGTGATCGTACCGCGCAAGACGGTCAGCGAAGTCCAGCGGCTGATCGAGGACAACGAGGCCGAGATCCGGATCGAACTGTCGCAGGGCAAGATCCGCTTTAGCATCGGCCAGGTGGTCCTGACCTCGAAGCTGATCGACGGCACCTTCCCCGATTACGGCCGCGTCATTCCGCAGAACAACGACAAGGAACTGATCGTCGACAAGGTCGATTTCGCCGCCGCCGTCGACCGCGTTTCCACGATCTCCAGCGAACGCGGCCGCGCCGTGAAGCTGGCGCTGTCGGCCGGCAAGCTGGTGCTCTCCGTGACCAATCCGGACTCGGGCAGCGCGACCGAAGAGCTCGAGGTCGAATACGCCTCCGACCCGCTCGATATCGGCTTCAACTCGCGTTATCTGCTCGACATCGCCGCCCAGATCGAGGGCGAGGTCGCCGTGCTCCGCCTCGCCGACCCCGGCTCGCCGACCCTGATCCAGGACCGCGACCACAGAAACGCGCTCTACGTGTTGATGCCGATGCGGGTGTGAGGCTGTGGGCATAGCGGCAGCCTTCACCGAGCGCACAGCTTGCTTTATTCGTCATGGCCGGGCTTGACCCGGCCATCCATCCAAACAAATGACCTACTGGGTGTACATTCTTGCCAGCAAGCCCGGTGGAACGCTGTACGTCGGCGTGACTAACGACCTCGTCCGGCGCGTCTACGAGCGTCGCGAGGGCTTGGCTGAGAGCTTCACCAAGCGTTACGGCGTGAAACGGCTGGTCTATTATGAGCCGCACGACACGATTACCGCAGCGCTCCCGCGCGAGAAGAACATCAAGCGCTGGTCACGCGAATGGAAGATTGATCTGATTGTGGCGAGCAATCGCGACTGGCGTGACCTATATGATGAAATCGTCCGCTAGCGCGGACGATGGATTGCCGGGTCAGGCCCGGCAATGACACAGCTCCCGTCACTGCCGTCCGTTCTCAATGACCCCGTCCCGCATCAACCGCCTGGCGCTGACGCATTTTCGCAGCTATCGCTCCGCGAGCGTCGAGGCGCGCGGCGATCTGATCGCGCTGGTCGGCCCCAACGGCGCCGGCAAGACCAATTGCCTGGAGGCGATCTCCTTTTTTGCACCCGGCCGCGGCCTGCGCCGCGCCACGCTGGAGGATGTCGCCGATAACCAGGGCGACGGTTCCTGGGCCGTCTCGGCCGAGGTGGAAGGCGCGCTTGGCCTCGCCACTTTCGGCACCGGCATCGAGCCTCCGAGGAGTGATGCCGCCACGAGCCGGCGCTGCCGGATCGATCGCGAGCCGGTGGCCTCGGCGAGCGCCTTCGGCGACCACATCCGCATGGTGTGGCTGACGCCGGCGATGGACGGGCTGTTCATGGGCGCAGCCTCGGAGCGGCGGCGCTTCTTCGACCGCCTGGTGCTGGCGATCGACAGCGAGCATTCCAGCCGGGTCTCGGCGCTGGAGCGGGCCTTGCGCTCGCGCAACCGGCTGCTGGAAGTGCGCAATTTCGACGACCATTGGTGTGACGCCATCGAGCGCGAGACCGCTGAGCTTGCGGTTGCGGTGGCGGCGAGCCGCGGCCAGACCGCGGTCAAGCTCGCCGCCATGCTGCGCGCCCGCGGCGCCGCCTCCGCCTTTCCATCCGCGGAGATCGCGCTCGACGGCTGGATGGAGAATGCGCTGCTCGCCGAGCCTGCGCTCGCGGTCGAGGACCGCTACCGCGCGATGCTGCGCGACAATCGCGTGCGCGACGCCGCCGCGGGGCGCACGCTCGACGGCCCGCATCTGACCGACCTCCACGTCGTCTACGCGCCGAAGACCATGCCGGCGCGCGATGCCTCGACCGGCGAACAGAAAGCGCTGCTGATCGGCCTCGTCCTCGCGCATGCGACCCTGGTCGCGGAGACCACCGGGATCGTGCCGCTGCTGTTGCTGGACGAGATCGTCGCCCATCTCGATCCCGGCCGCCGCGCGGCGCTGTTCGGCGAGCTTGGAAAATTGGGCGCGCAGGTGTGGTTGACCGGCGCCGATCCCGCGGCCTTTGCCGAGCTCGGACCGTCCGGGGAGGTTTTCGATGTCGAGGCCGGCCGCATCAGCCGCCGCACCGCCTGACCGTCTCGGATTCCGGCACCTTCCTGCGCCTTTCGAGGCACGAAATTCCGTCGTTTTGCGGGGCTGAAATGGCCGGCCGAATCGGGCTTTTGCATCGCCCAAAACGGCGCGCTGCGCACCTTGAAAAACCGTTAAAAAATGCTATCTCTTCAATATCTTACAGGCGTCCACTTTGCGCTAGGCGCGCATCGCCTTTCGTGGCACAAATAGCATTCATCCCATCCCTGCGCGGCACCGCGCCTTCGGGATATCTCAAAGGCCTCACATGACTGAACCCGCCCGGCAAACGATCGCCGAAAACGAGCCTGCCATTGCGAGCACGTATGGCGCGGAATCGATCCGGGTGCTGAAGGGCCTGGACGCCGTGCGCAAGCGGCCGGGCATGTATATCGGCGATACCGATGACGGTTCCGGCCTGCATCACATGGTCTACGAAGTCGTCGACAACGCGATCGACGAAGCGCTCGCAGGCTATGCCACCGCGGTCGAAGTGGTTCTCAATCCCGACAATTCCGTCACCGTGCGCGACGATGGCCGCGGCATCCCGGTCGACATCCATAAGGGCGAGGGCGTATCCGCCGCCGAGGTCATCATGACCCAGCTGCATGCCGGCGGAAAGTTCGACCAGAACTCCTACAAAGTCTCCGGCGGTCTGCACGGCGTCGGCGTCTCCGTCGTCAACGCGCTGTCGAGCAAGCTGCAGCTGCGTATCTGGCGCGAGGACAAGGAGCATTTGATCGAGTTCGCCCATGGCGATGCGGTGGCGCCGCTCAAGGTGGTCGGCGAGGCGAAGGGCAAGCGCGGCACGGAAGTGACATTCCTCGCGTCGACCGACACGTTCAAGATCGTCGAATACGACTACGCCACGCTCGAGCATCGCCTGCGCGAGCTGGCCTTCCTCAATTCCGGCGTCAACATCGTGCTGTCCGACATGCGCCATGCGGTCGAGAAGCGCGAGGAGATGCACTATTCCGGCGGCGTCGAGGAGTTCGTCAAATATCTCGACCGCAACAAGAAGGCGATCGTCCCCGCGCCGATCATGGTGCGCTCGGAGGCCAATGGCATCACGGTCGAAGCTGCGCTGTGGTGGAACGACAGCTACCACGAGAACGTGCTGTGCTTCACCAACAACATCCCCCAGCGTGACGGCGGCACCCATCTCGCCGGCTTCCGCGGCGCGCTGACACGCCAGGTCAACGGCTATGCCGAGGCCAACGCGAAGAAGGAAAAAATCGCGCTGACCGGCGACGACTGCCGCGAAGGCCTGACTGCGGTGCTTTCGGTGAAGGTGCCGGACCCGAAATTCTCGTCACAGACCAAGGACAAGCTGGTCTCGTCCGAGGTGCGGCCGGTGGTCGAGAACGTGCTCAACGAAGCGCTCTCGGCCTGGTTCGAGGAGCACCCGGCCGAAGCCAAGGTGATCGTCGGCAAGGTGATCCAGGCTGCGGCTGCGCGTGAAGCCGCGCGCAAGGCGCGCGAGCTCACGCGCAAGAGCCCGCTCGCCATCTCGTCGCTGCCGGGCAAGCTCGCCGACTGCCAGGAGAAGGATCCGGCCAAGTCCGAGCTTTTCATCGTCGAGGGTGACTCGGCAGGCGGCAGCGCCAAGCAGGGCCGCAACCGCGAATTCCAGGCGGTGCTGCCGCTGCGCGGCAAGATCCTGAATGTCGAGCGCGTGCGCCCGGACAAGATGCTCTCCAGCGAGCAGATCGGCACCCTGATCACCGCGCTCGGCACCGGCATCAGCGACGACTTCTCCGCCGACAAGCTGCGCTATCACAAGATCATCGTGATGACCGACGCCGACGTCGACGGCGCTCACATCCGCACCCTGCTGCTGACCTTCTTCTATCGGCAGATGCGCGAGATCATCGATCGCGGCCATCTCTATATCGCCCAGCCGCCGCTCTATAAGGTCAGCCGTGGCAAGTCCGAGCAGTATCTGAAGGACCAGCGCGCGCTGGAAGATTATCTGATTGCCGCGGGCCTCGACGACTGCGTGTTCAGGACTGCCGATGGCGAGGAACGCAAAGGCCGCGATTTGCTGTCGCTGGTCGAGGATGCCCGCATCATGCGCAACGTGCTAGGCAATCTGCACAGCCGCTACGACCGCAAGGTGGTCGAACAGGCAGCGATCGCCGGCGTGCTGCGACCGGACATCACCCGCGACATCGCCACCGCGGACGCCGCGGCGGAATACATCGCCAAGCGGCTCGACGTGCTGGCGGACGAGGTCGAGCGTGGCTGGGTCGGTCAGTTTGTCGAGGGCCAGGGCTTCACCTTCGAGCGCACCGTGCGCGGCGTCAAGGATGTCGCCGCGATCGATGATGCGCTGCTTGCCTCGGCGGACGCCCGCAAGCTCGACGACTACGCGCCGCGCCTGCAAGAGGCCTATGCGAAGCCCGGCCTGCTCCGCCGCGGCGACACCGAGACGGTGATCCACGGCCCGACCGACCTGTTCGAGGCGGTGACCGATGCCGGCCGCAAGGGCGTCACCCTGCAGCGCTACAAAGGTCTCGGCGAGATGAACCCGGAACAGCTCTGGGAGACCACGCTCGACACCGAAGCGCGCTCGCTGCTGCAGGTGAAGATCAAGGAGGTCGACGAGGCCGACGACATCTTCACCAAGCTGATGGGCGACGTGGTCGAGCCGCGCCGCGAATTCATCCAGGACAACTCGCTTTCCGCCAATGTCGACGTGTAGCTGAGTGCGACCCGGCCGCCATCGGCACGAGTCTCGCGAGACCCTCGCGCGATCCATCGTGATTGGGCCTGTCGCTCAACGGTTGCATCCGCTATAGTTGGATCGGACGAGCATCGCGCGATGCGGACCTGATTCCACATCGCGCGTGCCTCGCAAGCCCCTGTGCAGCTTCGGGCGGAGGCGCAGCCGATCGTAAGCAGCGTGTCGAGCGAAATGTCAGTCGCGGATGAGGCACTCCCTCGCGCGGCGCATGTCGCCGTCGAGAAGGGCACCGTGACCGCAGTCAAGGCCGGCGCGGCGGGCCGCAACGGCGGGATTGACGCGCTTCGCGCAGCGGTCACGCTGCTGGTCGTGTCCCATCACACCGCGATCACCTATGGCGCCATCGGCGGCTGGTACTACAAGGAAATCGCTCCATCGGAGACACTGGGCGGGGCGTTGCTCGTCCTGTTCTGCACGGTGAACCAGGCCTGGTTCATGGGTCTGTTCTTTCTGCTGGCGGGCTACTACACGCCGCCCTCCTATCGGCGCGACGGGCTCGCCGGTTTCGTCCGCGAACGCCTGGTCCGGCTCGGCATTCCCCTCGCGGTCTATTTTGTCGTCCTGCATCCCCTAACCGTCGCGCTGGCGCAGACGGCGAACGGACGCTCCTTCTCTCGCGTGTTCGAATATCTCTGGACGCACGGCCGATTCGAACCCGGCCCGTTGTGGTTTGCGGAAGCGCTGCTGATCTTCGCGGCGACCTGGCTGCTGTGGCAGTGGGTACAGCCGTTACCACGCGCGACGACAAAGCGAGCATTTCCGTCCGATGCCGTTCTGCTCGTGACCGCGCTGCTGATCGGCTTCGCTGCGTTCTTGCTGCGCCTGGTCTGGCCGGTCGGCGTAAACGTGGCCTTCCTGCAGCTTGGCTATTTCGCCTCCTACATCGCCCTGTTCGCGGCGGGCTGCGCCGCCGCCGACGGCCGCTGGCTCGAACACATTCCAGAGGCTCAGAAGAAAACTTGGCTCCGTGTCGCCTTGATCGCCGTTCCGGTCTTTCCGCTGGTCGGATTCATCGACCTGAAGTTTCACGTGCTGCCCGGCAACGCGGAAGGCGGGCTGAACGTCCAGGCGCTGGTCTACGCCTTCTGGGAGCCGTTCGTCGCCTGGGGCTTCCTCCTCGGATTACTGACCGCCTTTCAGCGGCGCTTCGCCCGGCTGACCGACGGCTGGACGCGGCTCGCCCGCCGCGCCTACCTGATCTACATCATCCACCCGCCGATCCTGGTCGGCACGGCGCTGGCTTGGCGCGACATCGCCGCGCCGGGGCTGCTGAAGTTCGTGATCACGGGATCGGTGGCCTGCACGCTGTGCTATCTTGCCGCGGGTCTGCTGTTGCGCGTTCCTGGCGTCGCACGCGTCGTGTAATCGGCATGCCTGCCGGGTCGCCATGGGATTGCTGACCTGCCCGCAATTGCCCTAGATGTCCGCCATGACGCCGCCGCGCGTGGCCGGCACCGCCGGCGTTTCCGAAGCCAGACTCGGATAGGAACCTCATGGATCACGACCTTCGGAAGCCTGAAGCCGGCGGGACGCCCATCAAATACATCGTCGAGGGCGGCCATCGCCTCAAGGGCGCCATCGAACCCTCCGGCAACAAGAATGCGGCGCTGCCGATCATCGCCGCTGCTTTGCTCACCGAGCATCCGGTCACGCTCGACAATGTACCGCGCATCCGCGACACCGAGACGCTGGTAGAACTGATCCGTTCGGTCGGCGCTTCGGCCGAATGGCGCGGCCGCAACCGGCTGGCGATCCACGCCAAGGAGATCCGCGCCGCGGATCTCGACCCCGATCTGTGCGCGCGCATTCGCGCCTCGATCCTGCTCGCCGGCCCCTTGCTCGCACGTTGCGGCGAAGTGGCGCTGCCGCCGCCGGGCGGCGACGTGATCGGCCGGCGCCGCCTCGACACCCACTTTCTCGCCTTCGAGCAGCTCGGCGCCACCGTGACCGCGACCGACAAGATCGAGCTTCGGGTCTCGCAACTGAAGGGCGCCGACGTGTTCCTCGACGAGCCGAGCGTCACCGCGACCGAGAACGCGCTGGTGGCCGCGGTAGCCGCGCAAGGCACCACCTATCTGCGTAACGCGGCGTCCGAGCCGCATGTGCAGGATCTCGCGCATTTCCTGGTCGCGCTCGGCGCCAATATCGAAGGCATCGGCACCAACACCATGGTGATCCATGGTGCGGCAACCCTCGGCCAGGCCGCCTACGCGATCCAGCCCGACCATATCGAGGTCGGCTCGCTGATCGGGCTCGCCGCGGTCACGCGCTCGCCCCTGCGCATCGTGCGAGCCGGCGTCGATCACCTGCGCTCGATCCGCATGGGCTTCGAGCGGCTCGGCATCGTCTGCGAGATCGCCGGCGACGATCTCATCGTGCCGTCCGACCAGACCTTGAAGATCAAGGACGATTTCGGCGGCCACGTGCCGAAGCTCGAGGACCAGCCTTGGCCGGCCTTCCCGGCCGACCTGATGTCGATTGCGATCGTCACGGCGACCCAATGCGACGGCGTCATCGTGATGTTCGAGAAGATGTTCGAATCGCGGATGTTCTTCGTCGACAAGCTGATTTCGATGGGCGCGCGCATCGTGCTGTGCGATCCGCATCGCGCCGTGGTCGCCGGTCCCAGCAAGCTGCGCGGCGCCTCGATGATCTCGCCGGACATCCGCGCCGGGATGGCGATGCTGCTGGCCGCGGTGTGCGCCGAGGGCACCTCGACCATCAATAATGCCGACCAGATCGAACGCGGCTATGAGCGCATCGACGAGCGGCTGAACGCGCTCGGCGCCAAGATCACCCGCGTTCCGGAGCGGGGGCGGTAGCAGCTCTTTCTCGAGCGCAATGATGCGATCCAGCGGCCATCTCACGTTTGAGCGCTTGGTCCATTCGGACTGGAGCAGCAATGCTCCCAAGCGCTGGAGCGCCTGCGCGCTTCGCAGGCAAGGTGGCTGGCTGGTCGAGCGGGTCGCACAAACGCCGTCGTCGGACGCATTT
Source organism: Bradyrhizobium sp. SZCCHNS1022 (assembly GCF_032484835.1). Lineage (NCBI taxonomy): Bacteria > Pseudomonadati > Pseudomonadota > Alphaproteobacteria > Hyphomicrobiales > Nitrobacteraceae > Bradyrhizobium > Bradyrhizobium sp. SZCCHNS1022. The sequence continues at coordinate 610,947 of NZ_JAUETT010000001.1, forward strand.
CTCGACGAGTTGTTCGGCCATGCAAAACCGACGCTCGCCGGCTTTGATTTTCCGATCGGCCTGCCACTGGCTTGGCTGGGGCGGATTGGAGCCGGCTTTCGCGAATTCGTCTGCTCGCCGCAGGCCCAGCATTTTCTCCAACCCGCCAACACCCTGTTCCGCATCTCGCCGCTACAGCCGTTCTATCGCAAGCATCCCGCCGGCGGCCGGCGCGCCGACCTGTTGCGCGCGCTCGAATGCTCCACCTTCGATCAGCTGCTGCGCGACTGTGACCGGCCTACGTCTTGCCGCTCCCGCGCGGAATCGATCTTCTGGACGGTCGGCGCCAAGCAGGTTGGGAAGGCGGCCTTGGCCGGCTGGCAAGATATCCTGATTCCGGCGCTGGAACGTGGCGCCGCGCTGTGGCCGTTCGACGGGATGCTGGCAGCGCTGCAAGGACCTGCCCTGACGATCGCGGAGACCTATCCGGCGGAGGCCTATCAGCATATCGGCATGCGGCGGACGATCAGGAAGCGCACCCAGACCGGACGCAGGGAGGGCTGCGCCGCGATGTTCGCCTGGGCGGCCCGCCATGGCATCCAATTCTCGTCCGATGTCGAGGAGAAGCTGCACGACGGCTTTGGCCCGCGCAAAGACGGCGAAGATCCATTCGATGCGCTGGCCGGTCTCTGCGGCATGATCGAGGTCGTTGATGGCCGTCGGGCTGAAGCCCCTGTAACGGCACCATTGTCATTTCCTCGCGAAGGCTGGATTCTCGGGCAGATCGACCTACCCTGCGCGTGACCTCGCCTGTCAGCGCAGACCGGACTCCAGATGAGAGGCTCGCCGCATATGACGATCAACGAGACCAGTCCCACCGTCGACCGTGCGCGATGGCTCGACGGCGCCGAGTTCGCCGACGCCTTTTGCATGACGGTCGCCAGCAATACGATCGATGCCCGTACAGCAGCGACGCGGATGTTCGGCCGCTCGCCGCGTTGGGTCGAGGCGCTGCTCGCCTTGCGCAACCTGCTGGTCGCACCATTCGGGCTGAAGACCTCCGGCGCCGGCGATAGCGGCAGGCTCGGCTTGATCGGCATGTTCCCCGTGATCAGCGAAACACCGGAGCAACTGGTCGCTGGTTTCGACGACAGCCATCTCGACTTCCGCGTCGTGATCGACGTCACCGCCGCAAGCGGGGGCCGCCAGGTCACGGCCACGACGCTGGTCAGGACGCACAACCTTCTCGGCCGTTGCTATCTCGCCGTGATCACACCGTTTCACCGGCTGGTCGTGAAGGCGATGCTCGGGCAGATCGCACGGCCCGCCTGATCACGCGCCCGTCTCGGCCGCCTCCTCCATGTGCACCGCGCCGTTTTCACGTCCATTGACGCGTTCGACCAGGCCGTCACGACGCATTCCAGATCAAACGGGAGGTAAGGCGCCCCCATTCAGCCGAGGCCATGAGACGCCGCCTCATGGCGACTGACGCGATCCGGCAAACCCGTCCCGCGCATCCCGACGGAAAAGCATCGAAACGGCGAGGGCTGATACGACGAATGCGATACAGGAAATGATTGCCATGGCAGGGTTGAAACGAAACCGTGCTTCGAAACTCAAGATGACACTTGGAATGCCGCCGATCACCGAAATCATGCTGATCCAGCGCGCCCAGTTTGTTCGCCGACGCGCGACCAGCCAGATCCATAGTCCCTGCGCTACAAATAAAGCTAAGACCAGGATCGGGTACGCGACTGGATGTTGATTGGTGTATTTGACAAGGGTCGCCCGATCGGCGACGGCGGATGCCGCAGTCGCGACGACGGCCACGATTGCAAGCCGTTCGTACCAGATGACGCTGACGGGACGGATCGCGGACTGCGGCTTCTCCGATACTCCATTGATCACGAATGCCTCTCCCTGCGTTATCGGCACCGCATGGTCGCAGATGCAAGCACAACCTTCAACAGTGGGCATACGCTCCCCTGCAGCGGCCGCTGGATCTCATCGGCGGCCGCCCCACGCCTTGCGCGGAGACATTTAATTCCGCAATCGGATGAACGTCATGCATTAGAAGAGACCGATGCGTCTGAATCTTCGACTTGCATAAATTCCGAAAATCAGAAATACTGCATCTGTCCCGCCCTCATGAGAGGGACGCTTCGCGATCGTCACGAACGTTGAGAGCGGGATGCGGTGGACGCGGTCGCTTCACAGCGCGCACTCGGTTGAGCCGAGGCTGGCGCGTGGACGAATGAGCGGCGGCGTACGGCGAAGTCGTATGGTCCTGACCTCCCGACGCTGAGGTCAAGTCTGCGGCGCGATCCGCAGGTGACGGTGGCCAACAAGCCCGGCGCACCGGGGAGAGTACGTATAAGCCGTTCCAACTACCGCGCGGGGAAGGCCGGATGTGCGGCCAGACCTGTGGTGACTGCCGCCTGCCTTTTCTTCTGCAGGCGGGCCATGGGTGTGGCCAAACACCCGGCCTTCCCCGCCCCTCCTCGTTTCGAGGGAGACGCTTGGCGAGCATCACTCGGGCATGTCGTGCCGCGAGAACGCGAACTGACGCCCCGATGTGATCAACATGGCACGAGAGCAGACCCCGATGCTTGCCATCACGAACGGAGACATCGACGAGCTCGCCGTACTGATCGTCGCTCCCACGTCGCCGCCATGGACGCAACTTGCTCTCGCGATGTGCACGGCACGGCAGAGGCTGCTATGATGACGATCATGACCTCCTCAGCCGGAACCAACCACGCGCCGCCAGCCGCGGCGCTGACCACCCCGTTCGCGCACGAACTTTGGGACACCGTGCGCCTCGCCGCACCGATGGCGCTGACGCAGCTGTCGCAGATCGCGATGATGTCGACCGATCTCGCCTTCATCGGCCGGCTCGGCGGTGAGGCGGTCGCGGCTGCCGCATTGTCCGGAACCGTCTATTTCGTCAGCTTCACCGTCGGCATGGGCCTGATGTCGGCCGTGGCGCCGCTCGCCGCGCAAGCCTTCGGTGCTTCCGATCCCGCGCTCGTGCGCCGCTCGCTCCGTGTCGGATTGTGGGTCGGCCTGTTCATCGCGCTGCCGATCATGGCGATCTCGTTCAACGGGGAAGCGATCCTGGTTGCGCTGGGTCAGGCGCGAGGCGTTGCGCATCTGGCCCAGCAATATCTACTCGGACTGGCCTGGGGCGTGGCGCCGGCGCTGTGGTTCCTGGCGCTGCGCAGCTTCATGGGTGCGGTCAATCGGCCCGAGCCGGTGTTGTGGATCACGCTCGCGGCGATCCCCATCAACGCGCTGCTGGTCTATCCGCTGCTGTTCGGCCATTGGGGCCTGCCGCAGCTCGGGCTGACCGGCGCCGGCCTCGCCACCTCGCTCGTCAATCTCACGACCTTCGTCGCCGGGCTGTGGTTCGCAATCCGCCGTCCACCATTCCGCGGCTATCACGTCCTCGCACGGCTCTGGCGCATCGACTGCCGGCTGATGTGGCAGCTGGTCGTGATCGGGGCACCGATCTCGCTCGCCTTTCTGCTCGAATACGGCATGTTCTCGGCCGCCGCGCTGCTGATGGGGCTGATCAGCACCACCGCACTCGCGGCGCATCAGATCGCCCTGCAGGTCACGGCGGTCCTGTTCATGATCCCGTTCGGCATCAGCATGGCGGCCACGGTGCGGGTCGGCCACGCCGCAGGGCGCGGCGATGCCGCCGGCATCAGGCGCGCGGGATGGATGGCGATGCTGCTCGGCGTTACGCTGGCCGTGATCCTGACCTTAGCCGTCATCGCCGCACGATTTCCGATCGTGCATCTGTTCCTCGGCGATGGCGCAACGGACGTTGATGCGACGGCGGCCCTCGCCGCCGGCCTGCTCGCCGTCGGCGCCACCTTCTTCGTCACCGATGCGCTGCAAAGCATTGCCATTGGCGCACTGCGCGGCATCAAGGACACCCGTGTGCCGCTGCTGTTCGCGATCCTCGGCTACTGGGTGATCGGCTTCCCGGCCTCCTACGCGCTCGGCCTTCACACCTCGCTCGGTGCGACTGGAATCTGGATCGGGCTCTCGGCCGGGACCGCCCTCTATGCCAGCCTACTCATCCTGCGCTTCGTGAAGCTGAGCAGATAGGCATCATGCGCCGGCCGTATCGGTGGATTCTTCGGGGCGCGATGGTTCCTTCTTCGCGCGCGACGGCGCATCCGACCACTCCGCCACCACGCGTTCGAGATCGACGAGATTCTGCCGCATCTGCTCCAGCGAGAAGCCGAGCGCGAAGAACCGCTCGGCGGCATCGGCCGGCATACCGTGTGTCAGCCCCTCGCTGCGCACGATCGCAACCTGCTCGGCATAGGCCTTGACGGCGACATGAACGGGCCAGATCGGCGGCGGCTGGGTGCGGGCGCGCAAGCTCGCTGCGCAGCCGCGAAGGTAGGAGGCGATGGCCTCGCTGAGTCTGCCCACCGGACCGGCGAGCCGCGCCTGCAGCTCCGACGGCAGCGGCACCACGCTGGCGCGGCCGATCATCACCACGTCATGGCGCAGCCGCAGGATGGTGCGCAGCATCGGCCCGGTGTCCGCCCCCGACGACAACCGCGCCGAACGCTCGCGCTCGGCCTCCGCGCCGGTGGCGTTCAGATCAACCAGCGCGGCGCCGATGCCATCCTGGATCCGGTGCAGCGCGTCATTGTCGCGACCGCGCGACAGGCCCGCCAGCAGCTCGGTGAATGCCGCTGCGATCAGCTCCAACAGCCGTCCCGCCGCGCTGCGGATCTGCACATGCGCGCGCGACGGCAGCACCAGGAACGACACGGCAAGTCCGGTGAATGCGCCCACCGCGACCTCGCAGACGCGATCGATCGCGGAGCCCACCGGATCGAGATGGCCCATGGTCGGCACCAGCAGCACGATCACGGCGGTGACAGTGGCCGCACTCAGGCTTGGATTGAGTGCAGCGATCAAGGCCAGCGGCGTCACCGCCAGAACCAGCATGCCCAGCAATTGCAGCTCGCCGGAATGCGGGATCAGCACCGTGATGGCGCCGCCATAGATCGCACCGCCGATCGTGCCGAACATGTAGTCACGCGTCGCCTTCAAAGATCGGCCGACACTGCCCTGCGTGACGATCAGCGAGGTCAGCACCGCCCAGAGCGGCAGCATCAGATGCAGGGCGCTGGCAGCCGCGAATGCCGCCGCGGCCGCGACCGTGCTCCTGACGGCGAGCGCCAGCTGCGCCTTCCTGGCACGCAAACGGCCGAACAAACTGGAGAGAAGCATCGTGCTTTCCGCTTGAAACAACAGATCGGCGCAAACACAGATTCGGCATGGCAGCTTCTCGCCACGCCGAAGCCGCTTGAACTGGTGAATCGCCACGCCTACCCTACCGGCAAACCGAGGAAACACGATGGCCCAGGAAACCGCAACACTCGCCGGCTATGTCGCCGCGCTGAATTATGACGACATCCCGCCGGAAGTCCTGGAGCGCGCCAAGGTCCTGGCGCTCGATTTCCTCGGCAGCGCGATCCGGGCGCGACGCGAGGCGGAATCGACACCGTCGATGCTTAAAATGCTCGCCGGCTTGAAGCTGGATGCCGCGGGCGAAGCCACCGTGTTCGGCGATTCCAGGACCTGGACACCAGCGATCGCCGCGCTCCTGAACGGTGCCATGGGCCATTCGCTCGATTTCGACGACACCCACGCCGATTCCTCGTTGCATCCGAGCGCTCCGGTGGTGCCGGCCGCCTTTGCCGTCGGCGAAATGGTCGGCGCCTCCGGTCGCCAGGTGCTGACCGCGATCGTAGCGGGATACGAAGTCTGCTGCCGGCTCGGTAACGCGCTCGATCCGACCTCGCATTACGCGCGCGGCTTCCATCCCACCGCGACCGCCGGCACCTATGGCGCCGCCGCGGCCGCCGCGAAATTGTTCGGCCTGTCGGAGCAGCAGATCATCTCGGCATTCGGCGTCTCCGGCAGCCAAGCTGCGGGCTCGCTGCAGTTCCTGGTCAACGGCGCCTGGAACAAGCGCTACCAGGTCGGCGCCGCCGCGATGAACGGCGTGATTGCGGCCACACTCGCCAAGAACGATTTCGTCGGCGCGATCGAATCAGTCGAAGGCAAGCACGGCCTGCTTGTCGGCTACAGCGATACGCCGCATCCCGAGAAAGCCGTCGCCGGGCTGGGCACGACCTTTGAAACGATGAAGATCGGCGTGAAGCCCTATCCGAGCTGCCGCTACACCCATGCCGCGATCGATGCGCTGATCGCGCTGCGGCGCGAGCACAATCTGACGCCCGACCAGGTCAAGCGGGTCGAGATCGGCCTGCATCGGAACGGCATCACGCTCACCGGCGACGCCGCGACCAAGCGGCATCCGACCTCCATCGTCGGCGGCCAGTTCTCGATGTTCTTCACCGGCGCGCTCGCACTGGATCAAGGCCGCTTCGGCTGGGATGATTACAACCGTCTCGGCGATCCCGCGATCGACGCGCTGGCCGACAAGTTCGATGTCGTTCAGGACGACCGGCTGGAGATCGGCCGCAGCCATCCGTTCGGCGCGCGTGTGGCGATCACGACCGAGCACGGCGTGCACGAGCGGCTGCATGACGATCCCTCCGGCGAGCCGAGTTCGTTCCCGACCTCGCAGGCCATGAGTGAGAAGTTCTTGACCCTCACGCGCCCGGTGCTCGACGGTGGAGCGCAACAATTTGCCGAGGCGATCCTGTCGCTGGAGCGGTTCGATCGCGTGTCGCAGGCGACGGAGTTGGGGCGGCAATAGGAGCTCCATTTCGCACCGGCGGACCGTGAACCTCGCCGCACGCGGAAGCCGGGGCCACAAGCCGCATTTGCTGGTAGTGTGCAAGAAGCCCAGGTGGTTTCTCAGGAGGTGCTCATGAGCTGGATGCCGTCAAACGATCCCGAGCTGGGCGATCCCGTCACCTGCGATGCGCTGGAGCTTGTCATCGTGCCACGCACGCGCGATCTCGGCGATGGCTTTGCGGTGCGTCGCGCGCTCCCGCATGGCCGGCGGCAGATGGTCGGGCCGTTCATCTTCTTCGATCATTTCGGCCCGGTGCAGTTCATGTCCGGCAAGGGCATGGACGTACGGCCGCACCCGCATATCGGACTTGCCACCGTCACCTATCTGTTCGACGGCGCCATCATGCATCGCGACAGCGAGGGCAATGTGCAGGAGATCCAGCCCGGCGCGATGAACCTGATGACCGCCGGGCGCGGCATCGCCCATTCCGAGCGCACGCCGGACCTGCAGCGGCAGAACGGACAGAAAATGCTGGGCCTGCAGAGCTGGATTGCGCTGCCGGTCGAGGCCGAGGAGATCGCGCCGAGCTTCCAGCATTATGCCGCGAGCGATCTGCCCACCGTACAGGACACCGGCTTCGCTGCGCGCATCATCGCCGGCCGCGCCTTCGGGGCGAGTTCGCCGGTGTCGATGGTCTCGCCCTGGTTCTATGTCGAGGTGACGGCGGACGCCGGCACCAGCGTGCCGCTCGATCCCGATCATGAGGAGCGCGCCATCTATCTTGTCGACGGCGAGGTCGAGATCGCGCGCGAGCGGTATGAAGGGCCGCGGCTGCTGATCTTCCGCCCGGGCGACGCCATCACCGTGCGCGCCATCACGCCGGCCCGGATGATGTTCTTGGGCGGGAATGCGCTGGAGGGCCCGCGCCACATCTGGTGGAACTTCGTCTCCTCGAGCCGGGAGCGGATCGAGCAGGCCAAGCAGGACTGGAAAACCGGCCGTTTCGCGCCCGTGCCGCAAGAGCACGAGTTCATTCCGCTGCCGGAATAGGGTAAGTCCTCCACACGATCCTCACGTCCTCGAAAGTACCGTCATGACCACGCTTCTCGCCAGCAATCTGCCGCTTCCCAAGATCGGGCGCGGCAAGGTCCGCGACATCTACGCCGTCGGCGAGGACCGCGTGCTGTTGCTCACCACCGACCGCATTTCCGCTTTCGACGTGGTCATGGCCGAGACCATCCCGATGAAGGGCGCGGTGCTGACGCAGATCTCCGCCTTCTGGTTCAACGAGCTTGAAGGCGTGGTGCCGCATCACATGATCACGGCGGACGCCGATGCCATCATCGCGGAAGTGCCTGGTTTGAAAGATCATCGTGGCGAGATCCTCGGGCGCGCGATGCTGTGCAAACGCACGAGCGTGTTTCCGATCGAATGCGTGATCCGCGGCTATCTCTCGGGCTCGGCCTGGAAGGAATATGCCGCAAGCGGAACGCTGGCCGGCGAGAAGCTGCCGGAAGGCCTGGTCGAGAGCGCCAAGCTCGATCCCGCGATCTTCAGCCCGGCCACCAAGGCCGAGACCGGACACGACGAGAACATCACGATCGCCCGCATGCGGGAGGTCGTCGGCGACGAGGTGACCTACACACTCGAAAGCATGACGCGCGCGATCTACACGCTGGGCGAGGAACTCGCCCGCGAGCAGGGCATCATCATCGCCGACACCAAGTTCGAATTCGGCCGCGACCAGGAAGGGCGCATCATCCTGATCGACGAGGTGATGACGCCGGACTCCTCGCGGTTCTGGGCGGCCGACGCCTATCAGCCTGGCCGGCCGCAGCCGAGCTTCGACAAGCAGCCTTTGCGCGACTACCTCGATGCCGAACGGCGCGCGGGCCGCTGGAACGGCGAAGCGCCGCCGCCGCCCTTGCCGGCCAGCGTGGTGGAGGCGACCAGCAAACGCTATCTCGATGCCTATCGGCGCATCACCGGCCGGGAGCTTGCGATCTGAGCTGCCCTCCAGCGTCGCGCCGTCGCTTCCTGCCCATTTCGCGGGTGGAATGGCACTTGTCGTAAGTTTGTAGTTTGCGTGCCAGTGTCCCTCGCTGCCATTGGCACGGAGTTGTTGAGAGCATTTTTTAGATGACGATTCTATCGGTCGGCGCCAGTCCGGCGGGACGGCGCGCATTTGACGACGTTTTTGGCGGGCTCGCTGCCAGTGCCCTCACCATCACCTACGGCCTATCTTACGCGCTCCTGATCTTCGCCGGGCCGCTGGCCCCCTATCTGGGTCAGGGGCTGGGCATCACCTTCATCGTCTCCGCGGTGCTGGCGCTGGTCCTCGCCTTCGGCAGCTCGCTGCGTTTCGCGATCGGCGCGCCGGACAGCTCGACGGCCGCAGTAACAGCGATCCTCACCTCGTCGCTGATCGACCGGATCGTCGCGGTCGACCCCAATGCATCGATCTTCGCACCGGCCGTCATCACGTTCGGCCTCACCAGCATCGCGACCGGTCTCGTCCTCTGCGGCTGCGGCATGAGCCGGCTCGGGCGCGCCATTCGCTACGTGCCCTATCCCGTCGTTGGCGGCTTCCTCGGCGCCACCGGCGCGCTGATCGTGTTCGGCGCGATCCGCGTCATCACCGGCCAACGGCTACAACTGGGCTCGCTCGCCTCGTTCGCCAATCCGCAGACCGCCTACCAGCTCACCGCGGCGCTCGCGATGGCGCTTCTGCTCTATTTGACCTGGCATCGCTCGCGCAGTCCGTTCGGGCTTCCGGCGATCCTGGTCGCGGTCACCCTGGCCACGCATGTCGGGTTCCGGCTTGCCGGCATTTCCCCGGCGGATGCGCAAGCGATGGGTTGGACCTTCCAGCCACCCGGGCAAGCCTCGTTCGTCTGGGGCTGGGACCTGCATGCGCTCGCCCAGTATCCATGGCACATGTTACCCGACATGTCCGGCGATCTGATCGCAGTCGCCTTCGTCACCGCGGCGAGCACGCTGTTCAATACTGCTGGCATCGAGGTCGCAACCCATCGCGAGGCCGATATCGAGCGCGAGCTCACCGCCACCGGTATCGCCAACATCCTGTCCGGCCTGCTCGGCGGCTATACCGGCTGCATCTCGATCAGCCGGACCATTCTCAATTTCAAGGCCGGCGGAAGCGGTCGCCTCTCCGGCGTGACGGTCGCAGCCGTCTCGGTTCTGATGCTGGTACTCGCTCCGTCGTTGCTCGGCTACATGCCCAAATTCGTGCTCGGCGGGCTCCTACTCTATCTCGGTGCCGATACGCTGCACAAATGGGCCGTGCAATCGCGGCGGCGATTGTCCCGTACCGACTATGTATCGCTGCTTGCGATCATCCTGATCATCCTGCAATGGGGCTTCATCGCCGGGATCCTGATCGGGGTCCTGATCGGATGCATCGCTTTTGCGCTCAGTGCTTCGCGCATCAATTCGATCAAATACAGCTTCGATGGCACCGAATATCGCTCTTCGCTCGATCGTTCGCGCCACGACCAGGCGCTGCTTGCTACGCACGGCAGCGAGATCCAGGGTCTCAATCTGCAGAGCTACCTGTTCTTCGGCTCGGCGAACCGACTCTACCAGTACGTCAAGGCGTTGCTCATGCGCCGGCCCGAATGCCGCTTCCTGGTGTTCGACTTCAAGCTCGTAACAGGGATCGATTCTTCGGCTGCCTATAGCTTCGCCCAAATCAAGCGGGTGGCGCAGGAGCGCGGTATCAAGCTGGTGCTCGTACATGTGCCGCCCGCCGTCGAACGCGCGCTGCGCGCCAGCGAGTTCATTACACCGGACGTCGCGATCGCGCCGGAGCTCGATCATGCGTTGGAATGGTGCGAAGACGCGATCATTTCGCGCCACCAGGGACATCCGCGGGAAGAAGCATCCCTGCGCGACTGGTTCGCCCAGATCTTGGGTAGCCAGGAGGAGGCCTCTGAGCTGATGCATCGTTGCGAGCGGCTCGAGGTAGCTGCCGGCAGCACGATCGTTCGCGCCGGCGACGCCGCCGACTCCATGCACTTCATCCTGGACGGCCGCGTCGGCGTGATGATCCCGGCCGAGCATGCCGGCGCCACCCGGGTGCGCAGCCTCGGCCGCTACACCACGATCGGCGAGATGGGCCTGGTCGCGCACACGCCGCGCAGTGCCACGATCCAGGCCGAGACCGACAGCGTTCTCTACGTCCTGACGACGCGACAGTTCGAGGCCATCACGCGCGACCGGCCGGCGCTGGGGCAAAAGCTGCTGGTCTATTTCGTCACCGTGATGGCCGAGCGCTTGAGCTTCGCCAACCGCGCCATCGCGGTGCTGCGGCGATAGGCCGCGCGGCTGCGAGGGGCCGGGCGACGGAGCTTAATTGCTCGTTAACCTAGCCGGCATAATCGGGTCATTGTCACGGTTTGTAACGACCAGAAACATTGAGAAAAGAGCTTCCGAGCTCTTTGCATCGCACATGGCCGTCGTCCAAAGCACCAGCCGGATATCTCCCGCCATGGAGCGGATGTATCACCAGAGCAATCTGCTCGGTGAATGGAAAGGCACTTGGACCGCCAACAATCAGACCGTCAGCTTCAAGGTGGTGAACATCCGCGGCTCCCAGGCCGTGGTTGAATACACCCACAATGGACGGACCGAGCGCGGCATCGGCACGGTCAACGGCTCAACCATCGACTTCGGCTCAGTCACGCTCGGGACCAAGAACGGCAAAAAGGCGGTATTGCTGTTCTCGGCCGGCGGCGGCAAGGCGACCGCGCTGCTCGACAAGCAGTCGCCGGCTGCCGACCAGAGCAACCTGACCGGCAGCTGGGCAGGCTATTCGGCCAACAACGGCAAGAGCGCCAGCTTTCGCGTGCTCTCGGTCAGCGGCAACGAGGCCCAGGTCAGCGTCACCACGGACGGCATCACGCGCCAGGGCACCGGGATCGTGTACAAGAATGTCATCATGTTCGGGCAGTCGCAGATCTCGACCGACGACGGCAAGAACGGCAAGGTCATCTACCAGATCGGGAACAAGTCCTACATGGTTCCGGTGAGCAAGCTTCCGAAGTCGGCCTGAGCTGAGCTCAAACGCCCGCCATCATCACATATTTGATCTCGAGATATTCCTCGATGCCGTGATGCGAGCCTTCGCGGCCGAGGCCACTCTCCTTGACGCCGCCGAACGGCGCGACCTCGGTGGTGATCAGGCCGGTGTTGACGCCGACCATGCCGGACTCCAGCGCTTCCGCCACTCGCCAGACCCGGCCGAGATCGCGGGCGTAGAAGTAGGACGCAAGACCGAACGGCGAGGCGTTGCACATCGCGATCACGTCCGCTTCGTCCTTGAAGCGGATCACGGGTGCGAGCGGGCCAAAGGTTTCCTCGCGCGCCACCAGCGCATCGGCCTTCACATTCGACAGCACAGTCGGCTCGAAGAAGGTTCGCCCCAATGAAGAGCGCTTGCCACCGGTGACGACCTTGGCGCCACCGCCCACCGCATCGGCAATGTGGCGTTCGACCTTCTCCACCGCTTCCGCATTGATCAGCGGCCCCTGCACCACGCCGGGCTCGGTGCCATCGCCGATCTTCATCGCCGCCACTTTCGCCGCGAGCTTCTCGACGAAAGCGTCGTAGATCTTGTCCTGCGCATAGAGGCGGTTGGCGCAGACGCAGGTCTGGCCCATGTTGCGGTATTTCGAGACGATGGCGCCCTCGACCGCTGCATCCAGGTCGGCATCGTCGAACACGATGAAAGGCGCGTTGCCGCCGAGCTCGAGCCCGAGCTTCTTCACCGTGCCGGCCGACTGGCGATACAGGATCTTGCCGACCTCGGTCGATCCGGTGAAGCCGACGAAGCGCACCGCCGGATGCTCGCACAACACCTTGCCGATCGGCGGCGCATCGCCGGTGATGATGTTGAACACGCCCTTCGGCACGCCGGCGCGCTCGGCCAGAACGGCCAGAGCCAGCGCGCTCAGCGGCGTTTCGTTGGCCGGCTTGAGCACCACGGTGCAGCCCGCGGCCAGCGCCGGCGACACCTTGCGGGTGATCATCGAGTTCGGGAAATTCCAGGGCGTGATGGCGCCGCACACGCCGATCGGCTGCTTGATCGCGAGCAGGCGCGCGTCGGGCTTCTGCGTCGGAATAGTCTCGCCATAGACCCGCCGTGCTTCCTCGGCGAAAAACTCGATATAGGCCGCACCGATGTCGACCTCGCCGAGCGCCTCGGCCAGCGGCTTGCCCTGTTCGGAGGTCAGGATCAGCGCGAGATCCTCGCGGTTGGCTGCGATCAGCTCGAACCATTTGCGCAGGATGTTCGAGCGCTGCTTCGCGGTCAGCTTCGCCCAGGCCGGAAAGGCTAGCGCGGCAGCCTCGACCGCCTTCGTCGCATCGTCAGGCCCGAGCTGGGCGACCTTCGCGAGCTCGGCCCCTGTCGCGGGATTGTTCACGGCGAACACCGGCGAGCCGACCCACGCGCCATCGATGTAGCACTGTTCGCGCAACAGCGAGGGGTCCTTCAGACGGTCCCGCAAGTTCTGCTGTGACGACTGAGATGCGCGTGCGGCGGCGGTCGGGGTCATGAGCGGTCTCCTCACAGGGTGCGGATTTTGCGCGAATATAACGGCGACGACGCCATTACGCACCGCGCAAATGCGCAGAGCACCTCAGCCGACCAGATGCGGCCTCAGGCCGCGCCGCTCAGATAGATCTCACGCTGCCCGATCATCCGCTCGGCCGCGGCCTTGGCGTCGGCCTTGGTCGAGGTCGCACAGGTGCGGTATTCGAGATCGGGCAGCGACGCAGGATCGCGCCGTCCAAACCAGGACTTCGGGCCGACGGGCAGCAGTGCCAAAGCCTGCGCCACATTGTCGACCGCTCCGAACGAATGCAGCGCTCCGGTGGCGGCGACGCGGACTTCGTAGATGCCGGGCGTGATCGGCGCTTCGATATTGTCGCCGCGGCCCGGTCTCGGGTACCGCTTCCATTCGCTCCAGGTCGAGATCATCTTGCCCCCTCATGACGGTCGTCGTCGCCAGTCTGTCTCATTGCCGCCGCAACTGCCGGCCTTGCCGAACTCATTGACACACAGATAGTTTCAAGGCGCCCCACGCCAAGCGCGGCCGGCGCATGACGCCCATGCACCGCGGCGATTACGACCGTAGCCACAATTCCCTCGAACTCTAAAAGTCCGTGGCTCGTCTTCCCGTCGGCGCTTTCGCTGTCGCATCATCACGAGATCGCGACCGGTCGCCCTTCCGGGAGTTCTTGCCGAGCAGCACGGGCGAGACAACAATCGCCTTACCAAAAATCAAAACAGCGGGAGGACCTCATGCAGAACCAGACAGACATCGATCGGCTGCTGCGCCAGAAGGCCGATGCCGGCGCTATTCCCGGCGTGGTCGCCGTCGCGGCCAGCGGGAGCGAGGTGATCTATCAGGGCGCGTTCGGCAAACGGGACCTGGGCAAGGACGATCCAATGACCACGGATAGCGTGTTCTGGATCGCCTCGATGACCAAGGCGATCACCTGCGCCGGCGCGATGCAACTGGTGGAGCAGGGACGGCTGTCCTTGGATGCACCGATCGGCCGAGTCTTGCCGGACCTTGCCGCGCCGCAGGTGCTGGAAGGTTTCGATGCCAAGGGCGATCCCATCCTGCGCCCCGCAAAGGCTGAGATCACACTGCGCCAGCTCATGACCCACACGGCAGGCTTCTGCTATGACATGTGGAACGGCGACATGGTCGCCTATGCAGAGAAGGCTGGACTGCCCGGAATCATCAGCTGCAAGAACGATGCGCTGAAGACGCCGCTTGCCTCCGATCCCGGCACGCGCTGGGAATATGGCATCAACATCGATTTCGTCGGCAAGGCGATCGAGGCCGTGACCGGTCAGAAGCTCGATGCCTACCTGCATAAAAATCTGTTCGCCCCGCTCGGCATGACCGACACCGGGTTCAAGCTCGGCCCGTCGCAACGCGAGCGGCTGGTCGCCATGCACGCGCGTGGTGCGGACGGCGCGCTGGCGTCGATCCCGTTCGAGATGGAACAGGAGCCGGAATTCCACATGGGCGGAGGCGGGCTCTACGGCACCGCGGGCGACTACATCAAGTTCACACAGATGATCCTGAACAAGGGCCGCGGCAACGGCAACCAAGTGCTCAAGCCGGAGACCGTCGGCACGATGTGCGAGAATCACATCGGCGAGCTGGAAATGACCAAGATGGTCGCGGCGGTCCCCGGCGTGACCAACGATGTCGATCTCTATCCGGATATCGTCAAGAAGTGGGGCTTGAGCTTCATGATCACCACGGCCCGCACTCCGGAAGGGCGGAGCGCCGGGAGCCTCGCCTGGGCCGGACTTGCCAACACCTATTACTGGATCGATCCCGCGCGCGACGTGACGGGCGTGATCCTGATGCAGGTGCTGCCGTTTGCGGACAAGGAGTGCCTCGAAGCCTTCGCCGGCTTCGAGCGCGGCATCTATGCCGGGCTCGATGCGGCGGGCGGCAAGCAGGCGGCGTGACCTTCCGGGGTCATCATGGCCGGGCTCGATCCGCCTGCGCGGCCAAAGCCGACTCGGCGAGGCCGCGGCCCGGCCACCGACGCACGAGCATAGAGCGAAGACGTTGATGCCCGGGACCAGCCCGGGCATCACGTGCCAGGATCGGCAGCTTCAAGTTTTCCGTCTAAACCGGCAGACCGTTTTGCTCGGCAAGCTCTTTCAGCGAGAGCTGCGGCCGCGCGCCAATATGTTGGATCACCTCGGCGGCGGCGAGGCCGCCAAGCCGGCCGGCGTTCTCATAGCCAGCCTGGCGCACCAGGCCGAACAGGAATCCGGCCGCGAACAGATCGCCCGCGCCGGTGCTGTCGATGAGATTGTCGATCGAAAACGCCGGCACCGAGATCACGCCATCGTTCGAGACGACGACGCATCCCTTTTCGCTGCGGGTGACGATGCCGAGCGTGGCGTCCTCACGCAGCTGCTTCAGCGCGCCGTCGAAATCCGAGGTCTGATACAGCGAGTGCAGCTCGGCCTCGTTGGCGAACACGATATCGACGGTGCCACCGCGCATCAGGTCAAGAAACTCGCCGCGATAACGATCGACGCAAAACGCGTCCGACAAGGTCAGCGCGACCTCGCGTCCCGCGTCATGCGCGATGGCAGCAGCCTTCACGAACGCATCCTTGGCATCCTTCGGATCCCACAAATAGCCTTCGAGGTAGGTGATGCGCGACGCCGCAATCTGCCCGGCATCGATATCGTTGGGCGTCAGCTTCTGGGCCGCGCCGAGATAGGTGTTCATGGTGCGCTCGCCGTCCGGCGTCACCAGGATGTAGGTGCAGCCGGTGGCCGGGCCGTCCGCGGCAGGCAGGGTGTCGAACACCACGCCAGCGGAGCGGATGTCGTGGGTGTACATCTTGCCGATCTGGTCGTCCTTGACCTTGCCGACATAGGCGGTGCGCGCACCGAAGCTCGCGAGCCCTACGATGGTATTCGCAGCCGATCCCCCGGACATCTCCGTGGCCGGACCCATGTCGCGGTAGATTGCGGCCGCCCTCGCCTCGTCGATCAGGGTCATGCTGCCCTTGGCCATGCTGTGCTTGGCGAGAAAACCTTCGTCGGTCTGCGCCAGCACGTCGAAAATGGCGTTACCGATCGCGAGAACGTCGAACTTTGCGTCAGTCATCCACCGGCCCCGTCTGCGGCGATTGCGAAAGGCTGGGGCCTATCACAAGCTGTGCTGCTATAGAAGCCCGATGATCCGATCTTTTCTCACCATGGCTTCGGGGACACTGGCCTCGCGGCTGCTCGGCTTCGTCAGGGACTCGTTGATGGCCGCGCTACTCGGCACCGGCCCCGTCGCCGACGCCTTTCTTGCCGCGTTCCAACTGGTCAACGTCATCCGCAGATTGCTGACCGAGGGTGCGCTCAACGCTGCGCTGGTGCCGGCCTGGCTGCGACTGCGTCAGAACGAAGGCGCGGCCGCGGCGGCCGCCTTCGCCGGCCGTGTGCTCGCCACGTTCAGCGCCGGAGTTGTCGCCACCGCAGCGCTGCTGGCACTCCTAATGCCAGTCGTCATGACCGTGCTCGCGCCCGGCTTCGCGGGCGAGGTGACACTGACCATCGCCGTCGATGACGCCCGGCTGATGCTGCCCTATCTCGCCTTTGCCGGACCTTCGACGGTGCTGCTCGCGCTCGCGAGTACCCACGGGCGCTTTGCGCTGACGGCGTTTTCGCCGCTATTGTTCAATCTCGTGCTGGTCGCCGCGACGATCGCGCTGCTCGTCGTGCCCGGCGAGCCGGCGTTTGCGGCTTCGATGCTGGCGGCCACCGTCGGTGTCGCCGGCCTGCTGCAGCTCCTGATCCTCTTGCTGCGCCGGGGCCGCAATGACGCAAGACCATTGCGCATCTCGCTCGATCCCGAGCTTCGCGCTTTCATCGGCAAGGCGCTTCCTGGCATGATCGCCAGCGCGGCGCCGCAGTTGCTTGCAGTGGCAGGAGCGATCATTGCCTCGGCGCAGAGCTCGGCGGTGTCCTGGCTCTATTTCGCCAACCGCCTGATCGAACTACCGCTCGGCATTGTCGGCGTCGCGATGGGGACCGTATTGGTGCCGGAGCTGACGCGCGCCGTCCATGCAGGCGACAAGACGGCCATCGCACATGCGCAATCGCGCGGCATCGAACTCACGATCGGCCTGGCTCTGCCTGCAACCCTGGGACTGATGCTGCTCAGCCATCCCATCGTCGCCTTGCTGTTCGAGCATGGCGCGTTCACCCCCGAGGATACGGCCGCCACTTCGGGCATCCTGATGTGGCTTGCGGCGGCGCTGCCTGCGCAGGTCCTCACCAAAGCACTCGCGCCCGGCTTCTTCGCGCGCAACGACACGCAGACACCGCTGCGAGCCACCTTGATCGGGTCCGGCGCCGCGATCGCGCTGGGCTTCCTGCTCGGGCAAGTCCTGGGTGCCGGCGGCATCGCGGCGGGGCTGGCGCTCGGCGCCTGGGCCAATACGCTGGTGCTGATCCGGCGCGGCGCGGCACGCCTGGGCTTTGCGATCCAGCCGGCGTCACGGCGCCGGCTGCCGCGCATCGTGCTCGCCGCCATCATCATGGGCGGCGCGCTTTGGCTCGCAACGACGGTCACGGGCGCGCACCCTCCACAGCATGTTCTGAGCCGGGCGACCGTCCTGCTGGCGCTGATTGCGACGGCGGTGGCCGTCTACGGCGTGCTGCTTCGGGTACTCGGCGTCATCGGCTGGCGCGAAACCATCCGGGCGATCCGGCAAAAGCCGCCCCGCGACTTGCACGTTTAGGGCGCTCGTGCCAAACGACGCTGCAAATCTGCAGGGAATATCGACCATGGCCTTCGTGGAACGGGTTTTTTCGGGCGTCCAGCCAACCGGCAATCTGCATCTCGGCAATTATCTCGGCGCCATCGTCAACTTCGTGAAGATGCAGGAGACCCACAACTGCATCTATTGCGTCGTCGACATGCACGCGATCACGATGCCGGTCGATGTATGGGGCGGCCCGGCGGAACTGCCCCGCGCCACGCGCGAGGTGACGGCGGCATTCATTGCAGCCGGCATCGACCCGAAGAAGCATATCGTCTTCAACCAGAGCCAGGTCTCGGGCCATGCCGAGCTCGCCTGGATCTTCAACTGTGTCGCGCGCATCGGTTGGCTCAACCGCATGACCCAGTTCAAGGAGAAGGCCGGCAAGGACCGCGAGAACGCCTCGGTCGGCCTCTACGACTACCCGGTGCTGATGGCGGCCGACATCCTGCTCTACCGCGCCACCCATGTGCCCGTCGGCGAAGACCAGAAGCAGCACATGGAGCTGGCGCGCGACATCGCACAGAAGTTCAACAATGATTTCGGCGAGTCCATCCGCAGCAACGGCTTTGGCGACGGCGTGTTTTTTCCGATGCCGGAACCGTTGATCCAAGGGCCGGCGACGCGCGTGATGTCGCTGCGCGACGGAACCAAGAAGATGTCGAAGTCTGATGCCTCGGACTATTCGCGCATCAACTTGACGGATGATGCGGACACGATCGCGCAGAAGATCCGTAAGGCAAAGACCGATCCGGAGCCGTTGCCGACCGAGGAGAAGGGTCTGGAACCACGACCCGAGGCCGACAATCTGGTCGGCATCTACGCCGCGCTGTCGAACCGCAGCAAGGCGGACGTCTTGCGCGAATTCGGCGGCGGTCAATTCTCCAGCTTCAAGAACGCGCTGGTGGAGCTGTGCGTGGCCGAGCTCGCGCCGATCGCGGCCGAGATGAAGCGGCTCACGGCGGACCCCGGCTACGTGGATTCCGTTCTGGTCGACGGCGGCGAGCGCGCGATGGCGATCGCCAGCGAGACGATGCAGACGGCCAAGGACATCGTCGGCTTCATTCGCAAGCGCTGAACCTCGGCGGCATGAGGGCCGCCCTCGCGCCCGAGGGCAGCCCTCCCAAAGCGGCGCCGGTTATGGCAGCATGATGCCGTTTGACGTCGGACGACCTCGAGCGAGCGAAGCATCGATGTCCCCTCAGCGGCAGAGCTATCAGACCGGGCACACGCCGAAATGCCTCGTTGTCGTCGACGACAGCGCAGAGTGGGACCGCGCGCTGCGCTATGCGAGCCGCTGGGCGATCCGCAGCAGCGGCGGCATCGTGATGCTGCGCATCATCGAGACCGAGGACCAGAACCAGCAATGGCTGGGTGTCGCCGACCTCATGCGGGCGGAGGCCCATGACGAGGCGAACGCCGCGCTGGATCGCGGCACGGCGCTGGCGGCTGCCGCCGGCGCCAGACCGCCGGAACGGGTCATTCGCGAAGGCGACCCCACCGAGCAGATCCTGACCACGATCGAAGCCGATGCCGACATTGCGGTTCTGGTTTTGGCGGCCAATTCCGGCGCGGAGGGGCCAGGTCCCCTGATCACGCAAGTCACCAATACCGTCGGCACGTTCCCGATTCCGGTGCTGATCGTGCCGGGCGACCTCAAGGATGCCGAGATCGACGCGCTGGCATAGCCGGCCTGCTGTCTTGATCGTGCGCCCGCAGGCGCCATCTGATAGAGAAGCCCCCACACGCCGGCCTTGAACCGGCGCTGCCGGAGAAAACCATGTTCATCCAGACCGAAGCTACCCCCAATCCCGCAACATTGAAGTTCATCCCGGGCCGCCTCGTACTCGAGACCGGTACGATGGAGTTCAACAGCCGAGACGCCGCCGCGCGTTCGCCGCTCGCCGCGCGCCTGTTCGACGTCGAAGGCATTACCGGGGTCTTTTACGGCGCCGACTTCATCACGGTGACCAAGGACGGCGGCGAGTGGCAGCACCTCAAGCCGGCGATCCTCGGCGCCATCATGGAGCACTACATGTCGGGCGCACCGCTGCTCGCCGACGGCAGCGTAGCCAATGACGAACTCGCCGACGAAGACGACGAATTCTACGATGAGGCCGATGCCGAGACGGTCGACATCATCAAGGACCTGATCGAAACGCGCGTGCGTCCTGCGGTCGCCAATGACGGCGGCGACATCACCTTCCGCGGCTTCAAGGACGGCATCGTCTATCTCAACATGAAGGGGGCCTGCTCCGGCTGCCCGTCGTCGACCGCGACGCTGCAACACGGCATCCAGAACCTGCTGCGGCACTTCGTGCCCGAAGTGGTCGAAGTCCGCCCAATGTAAGAAGGCCATTGGGGAGCTGCGTCCATTCGCCGCTCCCCAATCGCTCCCCGCCCGCCGGCGAACATCTTCAAGCGGCCGTTCGCCCGCAGAATCTTGGCTTAATCCCCCATATTTTCAACCATTTAGACTTCCATCGGGCGCACCGAGGTGCGATATTGAGCCCGTTCTATTCAGTAAGAATAACGAACTTTACCGCATTGGCCTCAGAGATGAGGCGTCCGCCGCCCCGACTCGGGGCGACAACCACACCGACACGATGTTGATTCTCGCCATCGATACCGCACTGGATCATTGCGCTGCCGCGGTGCTCGACACGGATACGGGCAAGATGCGCGCCCTCGAATCACAGCCGATGAAACGCGGTCATGCCGAGGCGCTGATGCCCATGATCGCACGCCTCATGGAGCGGTCGGGGATGTCCTTCGCGGCGCTCGATCGCATCGCCGTCACGACGGGCCCTGGCAGCTTTACCGGGCTGCGCGTCGGCCTGTCGGCCGCGCGCGGCATTGCGCTGGCCGCCGACAAGCCGGTAGTCGGCGTCACCACATTGTCGGCCTATGCGGCTCCTGTCGTCAGCGAGGATGGCCCGCATCCCGTGATCTCGGCGATCGATGCCCGCCATGATCAGGTCTATTACCAAGTGGTCGCCGGCAGCGGCGACGAACTCGTCGCACCGCAGGTGGCGCCGGTCAGCGAGGCGCTGGCCGCCGCGCGGTTTGGTGCAGTGCATCTGGTCGGCAACGCTGCCCAGCTCTTGGCCGAACGCTGGCCGATCGATGCCGAGCCTCCAGTGAGTGTCCAGACGCAGGCCGCGCCCGACATCACGTGGATCGCCTGGCTCGGGGCCGCGGCGGATCCCGAGCGCGCGAGCGCCCGCCCATTCTACTTGCGGGCCCCTGACGTCAAGCTCCCTGCAGAAATACCGCACGCGGCCGCGCAGACGGCAACGTCGTGATGGGCTGGCTTTCACTGTTGTGCGGGGGCGGCAAGCCGGCGGTCGAGGCTGCCTCATTGCGCGATGCAGCGAAGCTCGCGCAGATCCATGCTGCGTCATTCCACCGCGGCTGGGGCGAGAGCGAGTTCGAGGCCATGCTCGCCGAGCGCAACACACTGGTGCACCGCCTGAGGCTGCGACGGCGCACCGTCGGCTTCATCGTCTCGCGCATCGGCGCCGACGAAGCCGAGATTTTATCCGTCGCACTTGACCCAAATCAGCGCGGCCGCGGATTTTCTCGTCATCTGCTGTTGACGCATCTGGGTCATTTAGCGGGCCGCGGCGTACGGACGGTGTTCCTCGAAGTCGAAGAGAACAACCAGCCAGCGCGACGTCTCTACGAACGGGCCGGATTTGCGACCGTGGGGCGGCGCGAACGCTATTATCTGCAGCCCGGCGGGGAACAACTGAATGCACTTCTGATGCGCCGGGACTTGTCGTAGTATGAGCTTGGTGGCAGAAAGCGGACCCCTTAAGGCGAGAGACCATGACGTCCTTGAAAACCGTTACACCCGTGCTGCAATCCTCCGATATCGAGGCGCGCTGCGCCGCGACCGGTATGCGCATGACGGAGCAGCGCCGCGTCATCGCGCGCGTGCTGGCCGAAGCAGCTGACCATCCCGATGTCGAGGAACTATACCGGCGCTGCGTCGCAGTGGACGACAAGATCTCGATCTCGACCGTCTATCGTACCGTCAAGCTGTTCGAAGATGCCGGTATCATCGAGCGGCACGATTTCCGCGAAGGCCGCGCTCGCTATGAGCAGATGCGCGACAGCCACCACGATCACCTGATCAATCTGCGCGACGGCAAGGTGATAGAGTTCACCTCCGAAGAAATCGAGAAGCTGCAGGCGGAGATCGCGCGCAAGCTCGGCTACAAGCTGGTCGACCACCGGCTCGAGCTGTATTGCGTTCCGCTCGAAGAGGAAACGAGCAACTGATCCGGCCATCTTCCGTCGCACCTGTCGATCTCGTCATTTTTGATTGCGACGGCGTCTTGGTCGACAGCGAGGTGATCTCCTGTCAGGCCCACGCCGACGTACTCAGCCAATGCGGCTATCCGATCACGGCCGATCAGGTGTTCGATCGCTTCCTGGGCCGCTCCGCCAAGCAGGCGCGCCTGGAAATCGAGGCCGAATTGGGGCGCAGCCTGCCGGACAACTTCAACGTGCTGCTGCAGGAGCGGCTGTTCGGCGCGTTCGAGGCCGACCTTCGGGCCATCGAAGGGATCGCGCACGCGCTCGATGCGCTCGATGTGCCGGCCTGCGTCGCTTCCTCCGGTTCGCACCAGCGCATGCGGGTCAGCCTGGGCGCCACGCGCCTCTATGACCGCTTTGCACCGCATATCTTCTCCTCCTCGCAGGTCCAGAACGGCAAGCCCGCTCCCGACCTGTTCCTGTTCGCGGCCGCACAAATGCGGGCCGCCCCTGGCCGCTGCCTCGTCGTCGAAGACAGCGTAGCGGGCGTGACCGGCGCGGTGGCCGCCGGGATGACCGTGTTCGGGTTCTACGGCGGCAGCCATTGCCGGCCCGACCATGGCGCGACCCTGCAGGCGGCGGGCGCGCACTTGACCTTTGACGATATGGCGAAATTGCCGGCCTTGCTCGGCCAATTGGGCGCCAAAAACGCCCCGATCGCTGGATTTTCAGCCGGTTAGACTATATCTGAGGCCGCATCGGGTTTGGCGCCGGATAGGTGCCGTATTCACCGCGAATCAGGATCCAACCAAGCGGGATTTATGACGCCGCCGCGCAAGCTGCATATCAAGTCCTATGGCTGCCAGATGAACGTCTACGATGCCCAGCGCATGGTGGATACGCTTCAGCCTGAGGGCTTTGTCGAGACCGCAAGCGCTGAGGACGCCGATCTGGTGATCCTCAACACCTGCCACATCCGCGAGAAGGCGTCCGAGAAGGTCTATTCGGAACTCGGCCGGCTGCGGCTCGCCAAGGACGAGGCGGCGCGGGGCGGCCGCACCATGCGGATCGCGGTAGCCGGATGCGTGGCCCAGGCCGAAGGCGAGGAGATCGTTGCGCGTGCGCCGGTCGTCGACATCGTGGTCGGCCCACAGAGCTACCACCACCTGCCCGATCTCCTGAAGCGTGCCGGCGGCGGGGAACGCGCCATCGCCACTGAATTTCCCGCCGACGACAAGTTCGGCTACCTCGCCAAGCCCAAGCCCGAGACCATCCGCGCGCGCGGCGTCTCGGCTTTCGTGACGGTGCAGGAGGGCTGCGACAAGTTCTGCACCTTCTGTGTGGTGCCCTATACGCGCGGCAGCGAAATGTCGCGCCCGGTCGGCAGGATCGTCGACGAGATCAGAGACCTCACCGAGAACGGGGTGCGCGAGATCACCCTGATCGGGCAGAACGTGAATGCCTATCATGGCGAGGGCCCTGACGGGCGGAGTTGGACGCTCGGCCGGCTGTTGTACCGGCTTGCCGAGATTCCGGGGCTCGCACGGATCCGCTATTCCACGAGCCACCCGAACGACGTCGACGACAGCCTGATTGCCGCGCATCGCGACCTGCCGGCTTTGATGCCCTTCATCCATCTGCCGGTGCAATCCGGCTCGGACCGGATCTTGGCGGCGATGAGCCGCAAACACCGGGCGATCGATTATCACAAAGTCATCGACCGGTTCCGGGCGGCGCGCCAAGATATTGCATTTTCATCGGATTTCATCGTCGGTTTCCCGGGCGAGACCGAGGAAGATTTTCGCGCCACTCTCGCGCTTGTCGCACAAATCGGCTACGCTGCGGCGTATTCCTTCAAATATTCGCCGCGACCGGGCACGCCGGCGGCGGAGATTCGGGAGACGGTGTCTTTAAGCGAGATGGACGCGCGATTGGAGCGACTCCAGGCCTTGATCGACAGCCAGCAATCGGCCTTCAACAAGGCCGCGATCGGTACGGTTGTCGATGTGCTGTTTGAGCGGCCAGCGCGCAATCCCGGACAGATCGTCGGCCGCACCGCCTATCTGCAGCCCGCACACGTGATGGCCTCACCTGACATCATTGGGCAGGTACTGCCGATCAGAATCGACAGCCTGGAGCGCTACAGCCTGCTCGGTGAGCTCACAAGCCCGGCCGCGCCGCAGAACACGCAGGCTGCGGCATCCCCCGTCATCATCGGAGCCTGACCCCTTGCCCAAGAGCGCATCGGATTCCTCCTCGCTCGCTCCAAGCCGCAAGTTCGATCGCAACATGTCCATTCCACCCGAGGCACAGGTCGTCATCGATTTTGACGACAATCGCGCAGCTTCCGCGCTGGTCGGCCCCTACGGCCAGAATCTCGCTCTGATCGAGCGGAGGCTGGGAGTCGTGGTGGATTCCCGCGGCAACCACATCACCATCGGCGGCTCGCGTGATGGCTGCGATGCGGCACGGCGCGTGCTGGAATCGCTCTACGCCCAGGCGGTGCAGGGTCATGATCTCGGACAGGGCGATGTCGATGGTGCGATCCGCGCCGTGGTCGCGCAAGGCTCGCTGTTCGAGTTCGACGCCAAGGGCGCGAAGTCCGGCTTCGAGAGCATCAATTTGCGCAAGCGGCCGGTACGGGCGCGCACCGCCGCGCAGGATTCCTACATCCGCGCCTTGAAGCGCCATGAGCTCGTGTTCGGCGTTGGACCTGCCGGCACCGGCAAGACCTGGCTCGCGGTTGCGCATGCCGCACAGCTGTTCGAGCGCAAGGAGGTCGATCGCATCATCCTGTCGCGCCCGGCGGTGGAAGCCGGCGAACGGCTCGGCTTCCTGCCCGGTGATCTGCGCGAGAAGGTCGATCCCTACCTGCGGCCGATCTATGACGCGCTCTACGACCTGATGGATGCGCGGATCGTCGAGCGGGCGCTCCAAGCCGGCGAGATCGAGATCGCCCCGCTCGCCTTCATGCGCGGGCGCACGCTGACCAATGCCGCCATCATTCTGGACGAGGCGCAGAACACCACGTCCATGCAGATGAAGATGTTCCTAACCCGGCTCGGCGAGAACAGCCGGATGATCATCACCGGCGATCCGTCGCAGGTCGACCTGCCGAACGGGCAGACATCGGGCCTTGCGGAAGCCGCGCGGCTGCTGGACGGCGTCGACGGCATTGCACAGGTGAAATTCACCGGCGAAGACGTCATTCGCCATGAGCTGGTGGCGCGCATCGTCGCCGCCTATGAGGGCGCCAAGGAGCGCTGACGCGGGAGCAAGGATGCCAAGCGCACGTCATCAAATCAGCGTCCGCTTCGCACAGACCCAAAGCCGAGATGCCACAAAGTATTCTTCCAACGACCGAGGTCATCGTCGCCGCCGATTGCTGGCAAGAGCAGCCAGAGGCCGAAGCCGTCATCCAGCGCGCGATCGTCGCCGCGGCTGAGACGGTCGACGCCGATGTCGGCGAAGCTGAGATTGCGGTGATGCTGACCGACGACGCCGGCATTCGCACCTTGAACAGCAATTGGCGCGGCATCGACAAGCCCACCAATGTGCTCTCTTTCCCCGCGCTGCAGCCGACGGGTCCGCGCGACGAGGACGATGCGCCGCGCATGCTCGGCGACATCGCGATCGCCTATGAGACGATGCGGCGCGAGGCGGACGAGGAGCAAAAGCCATTCGATCATCACTTGAGTCATCTCACAGTGCACGGCTTCCTGCATCTGATCGGCTACGACCACGAAACCGATGAAGAAGCCCAGGAGATGGAAACGCTCGAGCGGGAGATCCTGGCGCAGCTGGGGATTCCCGATCCCTACGCGGATCGGGAGCGGATGAATTGACGATGACGGATTCAGAGCCAATTCACGACAATCCGCGCAATACGCGCAATTTGCCGGCCGTGGTGCCGCAGGGCGAAGCCGGACGTTCGCCGAGCGACAACTGGCTGTTGCGCGCGATCCGCAGTCTGTTCGGCTGGAAGGCCGGAAATTCGGTGCGCGACGACCTTCAGGTCGTGCTCGACGCATCCACGCCGGACGATATCGGCTTCTCCGCCGTCGAGCGCACCCTGCTGCGCAACATCCTCGATCTCCATGAGCGCCGCATCGCCGACGTGATGGTGCACCGGGCCGACATCGTGGCGGTCAAGCGCGACATCCCGCTTGGCGAACTGATGAGCCTGTTCGAGAGCGCCGCGCACTCACGTCTCGTCGTCTACAACGACACGCTCGACGACCCCGAAGGCATGGTCCACATTCGCGACCTGCTCGCGTTCATGACGGCGCAGGCGCGCGTGCCCGAGGCGGTCAAGGCCAAGCGCAAGAAGCCGCTGCCGGCCGGCCTTGACCTGCGACTGGTCGATCTCGCGATGCCGCTGGCGGACGCCAACATCATCCGCAAGCTGCTCTATGTGCCGCCTTCGATGCGGGCGATCGACCTGCTTGCGCAGATGCAGGCTTCGCGCATTCACCTCGCGCTCGTCGTCGATGAATATGGCGGCACCGATGGCCTGGTCTCGATCGAGGACATCGTCGAACAGATCGTCGGCGAGATCGACGACGAGCATGATAGCGATCAGCCGCCGGCCATCGTCCGCCAGCCGGACAACTCCTTCATTGCCGACGCGCGCGCCAGCCTCGACGACGTCCGCTCCGTGATCGGGGAGGACTTTGTCACCGGAGAGGCCGGCGAGGGAGTCGAGACACTCGGCGGCTATCTCGTGAACCATGTCGGCCGGCTGCCGGTCCGTGGCGAATTGATTTCCGGACCGGGCAATTTCGAGGTCGAGGTGCTGGATGCCGATCCGCGGCGCGTCAAGCGCCTGCGCATTGCTCCGCGCAAGGACCGGCCCGCACCGCGCAGCCAGCGCGAGAGCCGGCGGCGCGAAGCGGCGCCGGACGCAGACCTTCCTGCTGAACCTGCGCAACCGCCGGATGCGGGGCAGGTACCGAACAACGACAGCAGCAGCCCGCAAGCCGGCGACGGAGCAGGCTCGCAGTGACGATGCTTTCAACGTTGCGCGGGCTTGCGCTTGGAATCATTCTGTCCTGGGGTTGGAAGCGCGCAGGCATCGCGCTCGCGGCCGGCGCGCTCTCGGCGCTCGCGATGGCGCCGTTCAATGCCTGGCCGGTGCTGTTCGTCACCTTCCCGGTGATGGTCTGGCTGACCGACGGCGCGGGCGCTGGGCGGTTCAAGGGCGTTCCGGCGGCGGCGCTGACCGGCTTCTGGTTCGGTCTCGGCTATTTCGTGCCGGGCCTTTACTGGATCGGCTACGCCTTCTTGGTCGACGCCCAGACCTTCGCCTGGCTGATGCCCTTCGCCGTGCTCGGGCTTCCCGCTTATCTCGCGCTGTTCCCGGCGCTGGGCTTTGCCGCGGCGCGGCTGGTCTGGACGCGGGGCCCCACCCGCATCCTCGCGCTCGCGGTCGGCCTGACCGCGAGCGAATGGCTGCGCGGCCACGCGCTGACCGGCTTCCCCTGGAATGCATTCGGCTACGCGTTGGCCGAGCCGCTGGCCTTGGCCCAGTCGGCCGCACTGATCGGGCTCTGGGGCATGACGCTTGTTGCGGTCGCGATCTTTGCGAGCCCCGCAGTGCTGATCGATCGCACCGCACGTAAGCGTGTCCCCTGGCATATCCCCCTCGCCGCCCTCGCCGTTCTGGCCGCCATGGGGATCTTCGGCGCCGTCCGCCTATCCCTGCACCCCACGACCTTTGCGAGCAACGTCAAGCTCCGGATCATGCAGCCGAACCTGCAGCAGGACGTCAAATTCAACTATTCGGCCAAAGCGGAGGTGATGCGCAAATACCTGGCCCTGTCGGATCGCGCGTCCGGACCTCTCGCCACGGGCGTCCGCGACACCAATATCCTGATATGGCCGGAATCAGCCTTTCCGTTCTTCCTGACCCGCGAGGCAGATGCGATGGCGCAGATCGCCGATCTGTTGCCGCCGGGCACCGCGCTGATAACCGGTTCCGTACGTGCACCAGACATGCCACCAAATGCACGAATAACGCGCGCCTATAATTCGATCTACGTGATCGACCATGAGGGCAGCGTTGTATCGCTCTACGACAAACTGCATCTGGTGCCATTCGGCGAGTATCTGCCGCTCCAGAACTTGCTGGAACGGCTGGGTCTCGAACAATTAACCAAGGTGCAGGGCGGCTTCATTCCGGGGACCGTGCGGCGCAACCTCGATGTGCCGCATGCCCCGCGCGCGCTGCCGCTGATCTGCTATGAAGCGATCTTTCCCAATGAAATAGCTAGCGAATCGAATGATCGCGCCGGCTGGATGGTCAATCTGACGAATGACGGCTGGTTCGGAATTTCGACCGGCCCCTATCAGCATCTGCAGCAGGCAAGGTGGCGCGCCATCGAGCAAGGCTTGCCGCTGGTTCGCGCGGCCAATACGGGAATTTCCGCCGTCATCGATCCATTAGGACGCGTGATCGCGCGATTAGATCTCGGGATCGAAGGCATTCTCGATTCCGCACTGCCCGCGCCCATTCCGCCAACACCTTACGCGCGCAGCGGCGATCTCGCCTTCGTGATCCTGTTCGCCCTGTCCCTCATGGTCGTGATCCGCCGAAGCGTTGCACAAAAGCTTCCATGAACGCAGCTATCGGTGTTTCTCGTCACGTCCGTAAGAATTTTTTTTGACAAGCAAAACTCCAAGTGTTGACAGATTGCCGCTGCAATTCGCATTCTCGCGCGGCAGTACGATCCCGTTCAATTCGCTGCTCACCCCGCATCGTGATTAGGACTCTGAGCAGAGTTTGACGGTATTTGCGCCTGAGGCATACTGCGGTCGCCTCATTCCCCGGGCCTCATTCAAGGAGTTGAGAGATGTCGACGAAAGCGCCCAACCCTGTTGACAAACATGTCGGCAGCCGGGTGCGGATGCGCCGTATCATGTTGGGCATGAGCCAGGAAAAGCTCGGTGAGGCTCTCGGCCTCACGTTCCAGCAGATACAGAAATACGAAAAGGGCACGAACCGGGTTGGTGCGAGCCGGATTCAGCAGATTTCCGAGGTCCTGCAGATCCCGGTGTCGTTCTTATTCGAAGGAGTTCCAACTGGCGGGACTAACGGAGAAGCCTTTGGCGAAGGTGCTTCGCCGGCCTACGTGTCCGACTTTCTTGCGACTTCCGAAGGCCTGGCCCTGACCCGCGCATTTACGCGGATCAACGATTCCAAGCTTCGCCGCAGCATTGTCGACCTCGTCGAGCAGATTGCCGACCGCGAAGCGCCCGAAGAGCGCTAGGTGTGATCAGTTAGCCCGGCTCCATATCGCCGGGCGACCCGCCCGAAGAGGCCAATAGACAAACTGCATGGAAATGATTAGAGCGCGATGGCTCCCACCGGGACATGCTATCGCGCTCTATTTGTTTTCGCGGGCATGCCTTGGCCGGCGATCCGGCGCCCGCGGCGGTTGTTGCGCCGGAATGCTGAGCTCTGCAGCCGATCTTGCGAAAGCGCACTTGAGGCGAGCGGGGCAGCACTTGATGAAGGTGACGAACCAATAACCATGACTGCGATTAGCCATCCCTTCGATAGCAGCATCATCCTCGCCGGCATCCGACGCTGGGTCGAGATCGAAACGCCGACCGATGCACCTGAACAAGTCAACCGTTTGGCCACGCTGGTTGCCGAGGGCTATCGCGACCTCCCCGTCGAGATCGAGCGGGTCGCCGGCCGGGATGGCTGCGGCGACCATCTGCTGGCGCGCTCGTCATGGGGCCAGGATGCACCGGGCATCCTGGTGCTCAGCCATCTCGACACCGTTCATCCGCTTGGCTTCATCGAACGGCTGCCCTTCAAGGTGGAGGGGGACTGCGCCTATGGTCCCGGCATTTATGACATGAAGGGCGGGGCCTATCTCGCCTACTATGCGTTTCGTCAGCTTTGCCTGAGCGGCGAACGCGCGCCGCTGGGCATTACGCAATTGTTTGTTTCCGACGAGGAAATCGGCAGCCCGACCTCACGGGCGCTGATCGAGGCGGAAGGTCGTAAGGCGAAATATGTACTGGTGACGGAACCCGCCCGCGACGGCGGCAAGATCGTGACCGGGCGCAAGGGCGTGGCCCGTTTCGACATCTCGATCACCGGCGTGCCGGCCCATGCCGGCACCCGACCCGAGGACGGCCGCAGCGCGATCCGCGAGCTCGCCAATGTGATCCACGCATTGGAGGCGCTGAACGATCCCAAGCGGGGAGTCACGGTCAATGTCGGCGTCGTCCGTGGCGGCACCCGGCCGAACGTGATCCCGGAGATTGCCTATGCCGAGGTGGATGCCCGTCTCCCGACGCTGACCGACGCCGACGAAATCCTGGCCAAGATCCTGAACTTGAAGTCGCGCACCGAGGGCGTAACGGTCGAGGTGAAAGGCGAACTGAATCGTCCTCCTTACGAAAAGAGCAATGCCGGCGCGGCCCTGTTCGAGCACGCGCGGACGCTGGCGGACGAGATCGGTTTCGACCTCGTCGGCACCTCCACCGGCGGCGGCTCCGACGGCAATTTCACGGCGCCGTTCACGGCAACGCTCGACGGCCTCGGCGTCGACGGCAAGGGCGCACATACGCACTACGAACAGATGTATATCTCTTCGATCGAGCCGCGGACGCGGCTGTTGCACCGCCTGTATCAGACGCTGCGATGAAGGATGCCGTCCACATGCCGGACGCTGAGGGCCAAGGTGACGACGCGA
Organism: Bradyrhizobium sp. SZCCHNS1022; assembly: GCF_032484835.1. NCBI lineage: Bacteria > Pseudomonadati > Pseudomonadota > Alphaproteobacteria > Hyphomicrobiales > Nitrobacteraceae > Bradyrhizobium > Bradyrhizobium sp. SZCCHNS1022. The sequence goes on from NZ_JAUETT010000001.1 coordinate 641,979, forward strand.
CATCGCATCGGCAAGGCTCGTTCTTCGGGCGCCGCAAAGGCCATCGGCTGCGGGCGCATCAGGCCGACCTGATCGAGCACCTGCTGCCGCATCTGGCACTCGATCTCGCACATCCGGCCGCCTCCGTCCTCGACCTGTTTGATCCTCCGGCCAAGGAGCTCAGGCTCGAGATCGGCTTTGGCGGCGGTGAGCATCTGGTTGCCGAGGCGCTCAGCTATCCGGAGACCGGTTTCATCGGCTGCGAGCCCTATGTCAACGGCATGGCCAAGATCCTGGCGCAGATCGAGGCTCATCATGTCCGCAACATCCGCTTGTTGGCCGGCGATGCCGCCGAGTTGCTGGCGTGGCTGCCGGCCGGATCGCTCGCCCGGATCGACCTGATCCATCCGGATCCCTGGCCGAAACGGCGACACTGGAAACGGCGGTTCGTGCAGGATGCGACGATCGCGGCAATGGCGCGAGCGCTCCGGCCGGGCGGCGAATTCCGCTTCGTCAGCGACATCGACGATTACTGCGCCTGGACGCTGTGGCATCTGTTGCGCGCGCCGCAGTTCGAGTGGACGGCCGAGCGCGCCGACGACTGGCGCCAGCCCTGGCCCGGCTACACCATGACCCGCTACGGTCAGAAGGCCACGCGTGAGGGCCGCGTCGCCAACTATCTGCGCTTCCGCAGAAAGTAACAGCGGCGCGGAGACGGCGGCGCGGCGGGAAGTCCCCGTCGCGATGGTTGCCAGCTCGTTACTGGGCGGTCCAGCTAATGCCTGGTCTTCCAGAACGTCACGACGCGCTCGGCCGTGGATGGCACGAGCCGTGCGTAGTTCACGCGAGCGGCTTCGATATCGGCCTGCGCAGGAATCCGCTTCGGTCCAAGCCGCAGCGTCATCAACGCGTGTACGGTTGCCCATTCCAGCCCGATGGTGCGACCGATGATCAGAAGTGGATCGTGACGGTCGCCCGACATCAGCCGGTCGAGGATCACGATCTTCAAACCCGACATCGCTGCCAGCGCGGCGACGGTCTCCTCATATTGATAGCTTCGCGCAAAGCTGAGCAGCGCGCTTTCGTTGAGGCCGCCGGACTCATAGAGCGCCAGAACGGTGCGCTGAGCCGGGACGAAATTCCGGGAGCTCGGGACCGATCCTGTCGTGCCATTGAGGTCCGCAACTGCCTCCTGGATCTTGGCCTGGCGCTCCGGCTTGACGACGTCAAACAGCCGTCGCCTGACCACTTCGAGAGACCCAGCAACGAGCGTCTTGAAACGAGCGTCTTGAGATGCGCGTCCGACAGATCGTGACGTTTGCCCACGGTCAGCGTCAGCACGCCGTCGAAGCTCGCCCGGCTGACCAGCTCGGAATAGCCGAATTCTGAAAACCGTGCGCCGCCATTGCCCGCGGCGCGGCGGACGACGTCGCGGTCACCGCGACAGACCAGGATATCCGTGACATCGGCCGAGAGCGTCGGCCGTTCCGACATTGCCAGGAGATGGTCCTGCCCCTGGTCGCGCGCGATCTCGATCAGGCAGGTTTCGTCGAGCACCGGGGAACGCCGCAAGAGCGGCCCCGCCACCATGATCTCGTCCTCGCGCGCGAGCTGGCGGACAAGAATCCGCGGCGCCCGGTCGAGCCGTGACAGCCGCTCGGCGAGATCGATCCGCGCAATCACATCCGTGTGCGGAACCAGCGCGATCAAAAGCCCGTCAAACAGGTTGATGTGTTCGGGACGAAGCTTGGCGGCATCTTCGAAGAACAAGTCCGCGATGCGGCGGGCAGCCTCGGATCGGCGCCCGCGATCACCCCGCCTGATGATCTGATCGACCCCGGGGATCAGCGAAATGGCGATGGTCATAGCAAGGACTCGATACGCAACACAATGGAGACCTACGGGAAGGGGGTCTCCGCCAGATGACCCGAAAATTCCGTGGAGTTTAACGGGTCTTGGTGAATCAACGGTTAGGTGCTCAGCCACCTCGTCGCGGGAGATGGCGTTCCGAATCGAGGCCAAAATCTCTCGGACCTGGCTTCCCGGCCCTTGCCGGATCGCACCAGAACCGCTATATCTACTGCAACTTACAGTTTCTCATATACGATCGCGTAGTGAGAGTGGGCCCTCCGGGACCCGCTCTTTTTTATTACCTGAACTCGCCGGCGGCCGAATCCGCAGCCGGGCTCGGGGAACGCGATCGGACGAGTTCCAAAAGCCCAAAGAGCCGGGACTGCAACTCACCGCATTGACAAGACCCCATCTGATCGACGCCTGACAATGACCGAGCCCACGTTAGACCCTGTCGACACCGACCTCTTGACCGAGCCTCGTCTCGTTGTCGAGCCGGGCGTGGCCGCGCGGGTGGCCGCGGTCGCGGCGCCGGTGCTGCAGGGCATGGGATATCGGCTGGTACGCATCCGGATTTCCGGCGAGGCCGGCTGCACGGTGCAGGTCATGGCGGAACGCCCGGACGGCACGATGCAGATCGAGGACTGTGAAGCAGTGTCGCGGGCACTGTCGCCGGTGCTCGACATCGCCGACCCAATCGAACGCGCCTATCGGCTGGAGATTTCCTCGCCCGGCATCGACCGACCGCTGGTGCGCCGCTCCGATTTCGTCCGTTACACCGGCCATCTGGTCAAGATCGAGATGGCTGTCGCGCATCAGAACCGCAAGCGGTTCCGCGGCATCCTGGCCGGCGTCGAGGGCGAGGCCGTGCGGGTGACCCGGGACGACGTGCCGAAGGATCAGGAGCCGGATGTGCTGCTGCCGATGGGCGACATCGGCGACGCCAAGCTGGTGCTGACCGACGAATTGATCGCGGAGTCGATGCGTCGCGGCAAGGCTGCCGAACGGGAGCTGAAGCGCGACCTCGGTCTCGCCCCACCCCTCGCGCCGCATGCCAAGCCGGCCGGCAAGGCCAAGGGTCCGAGCCAGCGTACAGACAAGAAACCGGCAAAGAAGCCTTTGCCGCAAAATACCAAGCAACATCGCCTCGCCGCGCAACGCGCGCGCAGGGGCGAGATCGATCCTGATTAGAGGAGACTGAGCCATGGCCGTCAGCGCCAACAGGTTGGAACTGCTGCAGATCGCCGACGCAGTCGCGCGCGAAAAGTCGATCGACCGTGGCATCGTGATCGCGGCGATGGAAGACGCGATCGCAAAGGCGGCCCGCGCCCGTTACGGCAGCGAGACCGACGTGCATGCCGAGATCGACCCCAAGCGCGGCGAACTGCGCCTGTCGCGCCACATGCTGGTGGTCGACAAGGTCGAGAACGCTTCGAACCAGATTTCTCTGGAGGATGCGCGGCGCGCCAATCCGGGCGCGCAGATCGGCGACACCATCGCCGACACGCTGCCGCCGCTGGAATATGGCCGCATCGCCGCGCAATCGGCCAAGCAGGTGATCGTGCAGAAGGTGCGCGAGGCCGAGCGCGACCGGCAGTATCAGGAATTCAAGGACCGCATCGGCGACATCGTCAACGGCGTCGTCAAGCGCGTCGAATATGGCAGCGTGATCCTCGACCTCGGTCGTGGCGAAGCCATCATCCGCCGCGACGAAATGCTGCCGCGCGAGGTCTTCCGCAACGGCGACCGCGTCCGCGCCTATGTCTTCGACGTCCGCCGCGAGACCCGCGGCCCGCAGATCTTCCTGTCGCGGACCCATCCGCAGTTCATGGCGAAGCTGTTCGCGCAGGAGGTGCCGGAGATCTATGACGGCATCGTCGAAATCAAGGCGGTGGCCCGCGATCCGGGCTCGCGCGCCAAGATCGGCGTGGTGTCCCGCGATTCCTCGGTCGATCCGGTCGGCGCCTGCGTCGGCATGCGCGGCTCGCGCGTGCAGGCCGTGGTGAACGAGCTGCAGGGCGAGAAGATCGACATCATCCCGTGGTCGCCGGACATCGCGACCTTCGTGGTCAACGCGCTGGCCCCTGCCGAGGTCAGCAAGGTCGTGATCGATGAAGACCGGGAGCGTATCGAGGTCGTGGTTCCCGACACCAACAACCAGCTGTCGCTGGCGATCGGCCGCCGCGGCCAGAACGTCCGCTTGGCCTCGCAGCTGACCGGCTGGGACATCGACATCCTGACCGAGCAGGAAGAATCGGAGCGCCGTCAGGCCGATTTCGAGAACTCCACCCGCGTCTTCATGGAATCGCTGAATGTCGACGAGGTGGTCGGCCAGCTGCTGGCGTCCGAGGGCTTCACCTCGGTCGAGGAATTGGCACTGGTCGATCTGAAGGATCTGGCCGGCATCGAGGGCTTCGATGAGGAAACCGCGACCGAGCTGCAGACCCGGGCGCGCGAGTTCCTGGAGCAGCAGGAGGCTGAGCTCGAGGCCAAGCGCAAGGAGCTCGGCGTCGAGGACGCCTTGAAGACCGTTCCCGGCGTCACCTCCAAGATGCTGGTCAAGTTCGGCGAGAACGACATCAAGACGGTCGAGGATCTCGCCGGCTGCGCCACCGACGACCTGGTCGGCTGGACCGAGCGCAAGGACGGCGGCGAGCAGACCAAATATCCCGGCATCCTCGATGGCATCGATATTTCCCGCGACGACGCCGAGGAGATGGTCATGCAGGCCCGCGTCAAGGCCGGCTGGATCAGCGAGGCCGATCTGGCCAAGAAGCCCGAGGAGCAAGAGGCCTCCGAAGACCAGCCAGCAGCCTGACCCGATGGACGCGCTGATGACACCCGCCATGAACTCGCGCAGCTGAGATGAGGAGCCGCCCGACCGCATGCTCGCCCTGGCTGACCCCGAGCTCGACAATGGACCGCGGACCGACAAGTCCGCGACCATGCGGACCTGCGCGGTCAGTCGCGAGGTGCGGCCGATCAGCGAGCTGATCCGTTTCGTCGTCGCGCCCTCTGGCGAGGTCATACCTGATATCAAGCGCAAGCTCCCCGGCCGCGGGCTATGGATTTCAGCCTCGCGACAGACCGTTGCGGAAGCGGTGCGCCGTCACCATTTCAGCCGGGGCTTCAAGCGGGATGTTCGGGTCAACCCGGCCCTTGCCGAGGAGACCGACGCCTTGCTGGCGCGCAGCGCCATCGACGCGCTCGGGATCGCGGCCAAGGCGGGGCAGGTCGTTTCCGGTTTTGCCAAGGTCGAGGCGGCACTCTCACAGCGGCAAGCGCGGACAGGCCTTGCCGCGCTGATCCATGCCAGCGACGGTGCACCGGACGGAATCCGCAAGCTCGACGCGCTCGCGCGGCCAAATGCCGGGGATCCAGGGCAAGCCCCGACATTTCCAATCATCAGCTGCCTCACATCGGCAGAATTGGATTTGGCACTAGGGCGGTCAAATGTGATACATGCTGCCGTGCTCGCGGGCCCGGCGAGCAGGACATTCCTGTCGCGCAGCCAGACACTGGTCCGATACCGGTCGGCCGACGCTGACAAGACTGCCGGAACCGCGGCCGGGAATTCGAAGATCTAGCGACGATTTGCACGAATGGGACGGTGCGGCTTCCCGCACGAAAATAACGAGATTAGGACGACTGAATGGCCGACAACAATACTCCGGGCGACAAGAAACTGAGTGTCCCGAGCAAGACCTTGACGCTGAAGCCGCGCGTCGAGACCGGCACGGTGCGCCAGAGCTTCCCACACGGCCGGAGCAAGCAGGTGGTGGTCGAGAAGCGCGGCAAGCGCCGGATGGGCGATGGACCCGAGGCGCCGCACGCGCCGGAGCCGGTCGTCGCCAAGGCATCGCCGCCGCCGCCAAGCCCACGGCCTTCTGGCCCGCGGCAATCGGGTCCGGCGCAGCGCGGCGGATCCGGCGTGGTCCTGCGCACGCTGACCGAGGACGAGCGCTCCGCGCGCGCCAGCGCGCTGGCCGACGCTCGCCAGCGCGACGTCGAGGAGCGCCGTCAAGCCGAGGAAGAGGCACGGCGTCGCGCCGAGCGTGAGGCCGCCGAACGCGCTGAGCGCGAAGCTGCCGAAGCGCGCCGCAAGGCTGAGGAAGAACGCCACCGCCAGGAAGAGGAAGCCAAGCGCAAGGCCGAGCAAGAGGCCAAGAAGCGATTTGGCGAAGGCGAAGCGCGCCCACAACAGGCTGCTGCGGCCGCAGCACCGCAGCCGGCCGCGACAGCGCCGGCCCGGCCAACGCCCGCGCCTGGCCGCCCGATCGGCGCCCCCGGCAGTCGGCCACCACAAATCGGTTCCGGTTCGCGCCCCGCCGGCGCACAGCCCGCGGGCGCGCGCACGGCTGCCAGCGCCAGGCCCGCCGGCGGTCCGCTCGGCCGCACGCCTCCCGGCGTCGCCGCCGGGCCGGACGAGGATGAGGGTCCGCGCCAGATCCGCCGTGGTCCGGGCGGCGCCGCACGCCCGGTCATGGCGCCGAAGACCACGCACAAGCCCGCGCCCCAAAAGCAGCGCGGCCGCCTGACCGTGGTCACGGCGCTGACGGCCGACGATGTCCGCGAGCGCTCGATCGCCTCGTTCCGCCGCCGGACCCAGCGCCTGAAGGGCCATGCCGCCAACGAGTCGAAGGAGAAGCTGGTCCGCGAGGTGACGATCCCGGAAGCGATCACGATCCAGGAACTGGCGAACCGCATGTCGGAGCGCGCGGTCGACGTCATCCGCCTGCTGATGCGGCAGGGCGCGATGCACAAGATCACCGACGTGATCGATGCCGACACCGCGCAGCTGATCGCCGAGGAGCTCGGCCACAGCGTGAAGCGCGTGGCCGCCTCCGACGTCGAAGAAGGCCTGTTCGATGTAGTCGACGATTCCACCGACACCGAGCCGCGTTCGCCGGTCGTGACCGTGATGGGCCATGTCGACCACGGCAAGACCTCGCTGCTCGACGCGCTGCGCCACGCCAATGTGGTCTCCGGCGAAGCCGGCGGCATCACCCAGCACATCGGCGCCTATCAGGTGACCGCGCCGGATTCCGGCAAGAAGATCACCTTCATCGATACGCCCGGCCACGCCGCGTTCACCGCGATGCGCGCCCGCGGCGCCAAGGTCACCGACATCGTGGTGCTGGTGGTCGCGGCCGATGACGGCGTGATGCCGCAGACGATCGAGGCGATCAACCACGCCAAGGCGGCGAAGGTGCCGATGATCGTCGCGATCAACAAGATCGACAAGCCCGATGCACGGCCTGAACGGGTCCGCACCGAGCTGCTGCAGCACGAGGTGCAGGTCGAGTCGTTGGGCGGCGATGTCGTCGACGTCGAGGTATCCGCCAAGAACAAGACCAATCTCGATCGTCTCCTGGAGATGATCGCGCTGCAGGCCGAAATTCTCGACCTGAAGACCAACTCGCACCGTCCGGCCGAAGGCACCGTGATCGAAGCCAAGCTCGATCGCGGCCGCGGTCCGGTGGCGACCGTGCTGGTGCAGCGCGGCACCCTGCGTGTCGGCGACATCATCGTCGCCGGCGCCGAGATGGGCCGCGTGCGCGCGCTGATTTCTGACCAGGGCGAGACGCTGACCGAAGCCGGCCCCTCGGTGCCGGTCGAAGTGCTCGGCTTCAACGGTCCGCCGGAGGCCGGCGATCGTCTCGCGGTGGTCGAGAACGAAGCCCGCGCCCGCCAGGTCACCAGCTATCGTGCGCACCAGAAGCGCGAGAATGCCGCAGCCAACATTTCCGGCATGCGCGGCTCGCTCGAGCAGATGATGTCGCAGTTGAAGACGGCTGGCCGCAAGGAATTCCCGCTCGTCATCAAGGCCGACGTGCAGGGCTCGCTCGAAGCGATCCTGGGTTCGCTGGAGAAGCTCGGCACCGAGGAGGTCGCCGCCCGCATCCTGCACGCCGGCGTCGGCGGCATCAGCGAGTCCGACGTGACGCTCGCGGAAGGCTTCAACGCCGCGATCATCGGCTTCTCCGTCCGCGCCAACAAGGAGGCGGCCGCCGCCGCCAAGCGCAACGGCATCGAGATCCGCTACTACAACATCATCTACGACCTCGTGGATGACGTGAAGAAGGCGATGAGCGGTCTCTTGGCACCCACGCTTCGAGAAACCATGCTCGGCAACGCGCAGATCCTGGAGGTGTTCAACATCTCCAAGGTCGGCAAGGTCGCGGGCTGCCGGGTCACCGACGGCACCGTGGAGCGCGGCGCCAATGTCCGCCTGATCCGCGACAACGTCGTGGTTCACGAGGGCAAGCTGTCGACGCTGAAGCGCTTCAAGGACGAAGTGAAGGAAGTGCAGGCCGGCCAGGAATGCGGCATGGCCTTCGAGAACTACGGCGACATGCGTGTCGGCGACGTGATCGAGTGTTACCGCGTGGAGACGATCCAGCGCTCGCTGTAAGTCCAAATCTTACGTGCGTTGGAACGAAGCGAGGAGCGTCCCGCATGTGGCGGGGCGCTCGCCGCCTTTGAACTCACGAGAGCGCCGAAGCTCGGTGTTTCCTTTGAGGATTCGCCGGGGTCTTTTGAACTCCCGAGAGTGTCGTTGAACTCAACAGAATGACCGCAATCGCCGCGTAGCGCGCAGGCGATCACTATTGGATTTGAAAAATGCCTCGCCATCATCAGAAGGGAAGCGCAGCTCCCGGCGGATCGCAGCGTCAGCTGCGCGTGGCCGAAACCGTGCGCCACGCTGTCGCCGAGATTCTTTCCCACGGTAGCGCCCATGATCCGGACCTCGAGGGACACATCATCACGGTGCCCGAAGTCCGCATGTCGCCTGACCTGAAGCTTGCAACCATTTACGTGATGCCTCTCGGCGGACGCGACACCGAGATCGTGCTCGCGGCGCTGGAGCGCAACAAGAAAACTTTGCGCGGAGAGATCGCGCGTCGCGTTAACCTGAAATTTGCACCTGACATCCGCTTCCGCGTCGACGAACGATTCGATGAAGCGGAACGGATCGAGAAATTACTAAGAACACCTGCGGTGCAAAGAGACCTTCATTCGGATTCGGAAGAGAACTGATGAATATCCCCCCCGAAACCGGCGCCGTGCTGGCGCCAGACGCCGAAGCCACCGAACTCCGAGGCGATAAATCGGCCGGCGGACGCACGCAGCCGCGCGACAACAATGATCCCCGCAACAAGCAGCGCCACGGCAACCAGCCGCGCCGCGATCGCCGCGACGTCCACGGCTGGGTCGTGCTCGACAAGCCGGTCGGCATGACCTCGACCCAAGCAGTCGCGGTCGTGAAGCGGCTGTTCCAGGCCAAGCGCGCGGGGCACGCCGGCACGCTGGATCCGCTCGCCTCCGGCGGTCTTCCGATCGCGCTGGGTGAAGCCACCAAGACCGTCCCCTTCGTGATGGACGGCCGCAAGCGCTATCGCTTCACCGTATGCTGGGGCGAGGAACGCGACACCGACGACACCGAGGGGCGGGCAGTCCAGACCAGCGAGGCCCGGCCTAGCGTCGAGGCGATCCGTGCCCTGCTGCCGCAGTTCACCGGGCTGATCGCCCAGGTTCCGCCGCGCTATTCGGCGATCAAGGTACAGGGCGAACGTGCCTATGATCTGGCGCGCGACGGCGAGGTCGTCGAACTGGCCCCCCGCCCGGTCGAGATCCACGAATTAACGCTTGTAGAACAACCAGATAGCTCCCATTCGGTGTTCGAGGCCGAATGCGGCAAGGGAACCTATGTCCGGGCGCTGGCCCGCGACATCGGCCGCCTCCTCGGCTGTTACGGCCATATCTGCGCGCTCCGACGGACCCTGGTCGGCCCGTTTACCGAGAACGACATGATTCCGCTGGAACAATTGGAGGCTTTATGCAATAGAGCCGCGTCCGGCGAGGGAAGCCTCGCGGACGCCCTCTTGCCCGTTGAGACCGCGCTGGACGACATCCCGGCACTGGCCGTCACTCGGGCTGATGCGGCAAGGCTCCACAGGGGCCAGGCCGTTTTGTTGCGCGGACGGGATGCGCCCAATAGCAGCGGCACAGTCTATGTCACCGTCGCAGGCCGCCTTCTGGCGCTTGCTGAAATTGGCAATGGCGAACTCATCCCCAAGCGCGTGTTCAACCTGACCGGATTGACTGCAAACCCCGGTCGCAACGAAAGAGACTGACGATGTCGATTACCGCAGAACGCAAGGCGGAAATCATCAAGACCAGCGCCACCAAGCCCGGCGATACCGGCTCCCCCGAAGTTCAGGTCGCGATCCTCTCGGAGCGCATCAACAACCTGACCGGCCATTTCAAGACCCACGGCAAGGACAATCATTCGCGCCGCGGCCTCTTGAAGCTGGTGTCGACGCGCCGTTCGCTGCTCGACTACCTGAAGAAGACCGACGAGGCGCGCTACAAGGCGCTGCTCGAGAAGCACAACATCCGCCGTTAAGGTGGTGTTAGGAATGGACGCGCGCAACGTGGCGCGCGTTTTTGCATGAGCTTGCGAGAGCCGCCGGTTCGCGGCTTTCACCCTGCGAGTTCGCGTGTTGGGGCACGATCGGTGAGACACAGCAGACGCTGTTCCGACCGATTTGCCCAGTTTGCAGTATGTCCCAGCAGCAATCCGGCCGCTGGGCCTGACGGGCAAGGTGCCCGTTGACCGGAAGGATGGACACCATCCGAAAGATAAAAACCATGGCAGGATCGCAGGGCGCTGACCGCAATCCAGCGTCCTGCCATCTTGCGCATGGTTTTTGTGTTTCTGGGGCCGTGTCCTTCGCCGACTTCATGAAAGAAGATATCAATGTTCAATAAGCATTCCGTCGAAATCGACTGGGGTGGACGCCCCCTCAAGCTTGAAACCGGCAAGATCGCGCGACAGGCCGACGGCGCCGTGGTCGCCACCTACGGCGAGACCGTGGTGCTTGCCACCGTCGTCGCAGCCAAGGCACCGCGCGAGGGCGTCGACTTCCTGCCGCTGACCGTGGACTACCAGGAGAAGGCCTATGCCGCGGGCCGCATTCCCGGCGGCTATTTCAAGCGTGAAGGCCGTCCGACCGAGAAGGAGACGCTGGTCTCCCGCCTGATCGACCGCCCGATCCGTCCGCTGTTCGTCGACGCGTGGCGCAACGAGACCCAGGTGATCATCACCACGCTGTCGCACGACATGGAGAACGATCCGGACATCCTGGCAATGGTCGCAGCCTCCGCTGCGCTGACGCTTTCCGGCGTGCCGTTCAAGGGTCCCATCGGCGCTGCCCGGGTCGGCTTCGCCAATGACGAATACATCCTGAACCCGACGCTCGACGAGATGACCGACACCCAGCTCGATCTGGTCGTCGCCGGCACCTCGGACGCGGTGCTGATGGTGGAATCGGAGGCCAAGGAGCTCAACGAGGACATCATGCTCGGCGCGGTGATGTTCGGCCACCGCCACTTCCAGCCGGTGATCAACGCGATCATCGAGCTGGCGGAGAAGGCAGCCAAGGAACCGCGCGACGTTGCGATCATCGACAACGGCGAGATCGAGAAGGAGATGCTCGGGGTCGCCGAGCAGGACCTGCGCAAGGCCTATGCGATCCCGGTCAAGCAGGAGCGCTACGCTGCCGTCGGCGCCGCCAAAGAGAAGGTGATGGCGCACTTCTTCCCGGAAGGGCAGGAGCCGAAATACGACAAGCTCCGCGTCGCCGACGTGTTCAAGGAGCTGGAAGCCAAGATCGTCCGCTGGAACATCCTCGACACCGGCCGCCGCATCGACGGTCGCGACGTCAAGACCGTCCGCAACATCGTCTGCGAGGTCGGCGTGCTGCCCCGTGCTCACGGCTCGGCGCTGTTCACCCGCGGTGAGACCCAGGCGCTGGTCGTGACCACGCTCGGCACCGGTGAGGACGAGCAGTACATCGACGCGCTGTCGGGAACGTACAAGGAGACGTTCCTGCTGCACTACAATTTCCCGCCCTACTCGGTCGGCGAGACCGGCCGTCTCGGCGGCACCAAGCGCCGCGAGATCGGCCACGGCAAGCTGGCCTGGCGCGCGATCCACCCCGTCCTGCCGCCGCACCATGAATTCCCCTACACGGTGCGCGTGGTCTCGGAGATCACCGAGTCCAACGGCTCCTCGTCGATGGCGACCGTCTGCGGCTCGTCGCTGGCGCTGATGGATGCCGGCGTGCCGCTGAAGCGGCCGACCGCAGGCATCGCCATGGGTCTGATCCTGGAAGGCAGCCGCTACGCGGTTCTTTCGGACATTCTCGGCGACGAGGACCATCTCGGCGACATGGACTTCAAGGTCGCCGGCACCGAGGGCGGCATCACCTCGCTGCAGATGGACATCAAGATCGAGGGCATCACCGAGGAGATCATGCGGGTTGCGCTGGCGCAGGCCCGCGACGGCCGCATCCACATCCTGGGTGAGATGTCCAAGGCGCTGACTGCCGCGCGTGCCGAGCTCGGCGAATACGCGCCGCGCATCGAGACCTTCAAGATCGCCACCGACAAGATCCGCGAAGTGATCGGCACCGGCGGCAAGGTGATCCGCGAGATCGTCGAGAAGACCGGCGCCAAGGTCAACATCGAGGACGACGGCACCGTGAAGGTCGCCTCCAACGACGGCGAGGCGATGAAGGCCGCGATCAAGTGGATCAAGTCGATCGCCTCCGATCCGGAGATCGGCCAGATCTACGACGGCACCGTCGTGAAGGTGATGGAATTCGGCGCCTTCGTGAACTTCTTCGGTTCGCGCGACGGCCTCGTCCACATCTCCCAGCTCGCCGACAAGCGGGTGCAGAAGACCACCGACGTCGTCAAGGAAGGCGACAAGGTCAAGGTCAAGCTGCTCGGCTTCGACGATCGCGGCAAGACCCGGCTGTCGATGAAGGCGGTCGATCAGGAGACCGGCGAGGACCTCGAGGCCAAGCAGAAGGAAGCTGCCGCCACCGAGGCGCCGCGCGAGGCCGCCGGCGAGTAACCCGCGCAGGACTTGGCTGAAGACAACGAAAGGCGGCCGTCAGGGCCGCCTTTTTTGTTAGCTCAGCTTCATCGTCGCCCTAGTTGCGATATTCAGGTACGGACAGCCATTGGCTACGCCGTCACTGCGAGCGCAAGCGAAGCAATCCAGGAGCCAAAAAGCAGATCTGGATTGTTCGCCTTCGGCTCCTCGCAACGACGGCAGTTTCGGCGGCGCGTAACTCAAGCCACCTCGTTCCTCGTCAGGATCGTCACCATGACCATGATCATCCGCCTGGCCCGTTCAGACGAATACGATGCGATCGCAAAACTCTGGATGGACAGCTGGTGCTCGACAGGACTGGAGGTCCCGAGTGGGAGATTGCTCACTATCTTGAGAGAGCGCCTGCCGCGTGAGATCGCCGGAGGCTGGAGCCTCTATGTCGCCGAGTACGGCAGCGAGCTCGCCGCGATGCTCGCCGTGCACGTGCCAAAGCTCTACCTCGATCAGCTCATGATCGCGCCCAGTTATCAAGGCCGGTCGCTCGGCCGCCGGCTGCTCGCCTTCACCCGAGAATTGCTGCCGGATGAGATCTGGCTGCGCTGTGCTGAGGGCAACGAGAAGGCGTGGCGCTGGTACGAGCGCGAGGGCTTCGTGCTCGAGAAAGAAGAGGTCGAGCCATCGCACGTGCGGTTGATGAAATACTATCGCTGGAAGCGAGACCCGGCGACTCTGTGACGGTTGCGGCGGAGCATGATTGCTCCCGGCTGATGTTCAGCTTGCTGGTGCCGGGAACACTCTCTAGTTTCATGTGATCGGAACACGCCCGTTCACAGAGACGTCGCCCGCGAGATCAGTCATGTTGCGTTTTCTCGCCGCTGCGATAGCGGCATCCTCCTTCGCCGTCGCCGCATCAGCCCAAGCTCCGTCGAGCCAAGCACCGTCAGCCGAAGCGCGCTCTCCCCAAGTCCGATCGAAGGCGCCAGCCAAGACGGTCGCGAGGAAGCCATCCGGCCAAACCAAAGCCAGTGCGAAGCCAGTCGAAAGCGGCCCCTGCACCCTCGGCGTAGTCTCAGTCGTTGAAGACCGTCTGGAGATCGACAAATTCGGCGTCACGATATTCGAAACCGAGGTGACCGAGGTACCGGTCGAGGGCTGGGGACTTGGCGACCTCGTCGTGGCACGCGTGCGCGCCGCCACCGGCAACGATCCGACGGTCCGGAGGATCAGCTATCCGAAGGGCGCCTTTGAGCCCTACTACCATCCGAAATCGCGTTTCTTGCCCGATCCTCGCGAGAGTTTGACGTCGATCGTTCGAGACGTGACCGCCAATTCGAATTGCGACCGCTATCTCGTCGTGACGACGTTTGAAGGAAAAATCGCGGGCACGAACCTGACGGTGAAAGGCATCGGCGCCTATAATCAAGGCCTTGGCTCTCTCATCAGACACTCGCATCTGTTCGCCAATTTCACGATCAGCCTGATCGATGGAAAATCCTACGAGAGGATCAGCAGCTTTGCGGCGGACACCGGCTCACGACTCGCAGAAAGCATGAGGATCACCGAGGACCCTCTCAAGAAGCTCGACAACGCGGACTTCCCCGATCCCCCCTCGGCTGCTGCCAACAGCGTCGTGCTCCGCGAACGGATACGGACACTGGTTGCGGACAAGCTCGACCGCGATCTGCCGAAGTATCTTGAGAAGCAGTGAGCCACGACGTTGCAGCATCCCGCCGCCGGCGTCATTCGAGTGCAGCTCTGAAAGTGCATCCCCCAGCCAAGCGACGGAAACACCCATGATGCAACTCTATTGGGCTCCAAGGACGCGCTCGTTCACCGCGCTCTGGATGCTGGAAGAAGCCGGTCAACCCTATGAGCGGGTCCTTATCGACATCACCACAGGCGCGCAGAAGTCGGCCGAATATCTCGCGATCAATCCGATGGGCAAGGTGCCCGCGCTGAAGGATAGCGACGCGACGCTGGCCGAGGCTGCGGCGATCTGCGCCTATATCGCCGAGCGCTATCCGGAGGCGAAGCTCGCGCCTGCCGTCGGCGATCCACGCCGCGCGAAATACCTGCAATGGCTGTTCTTCGCGCCCGGCTGCATCGAGCCCGCGATGGTCCAGGTCGCGACCAAGCTGGAGATGAACCCGGTCGCCGCGGGCTGGGGCGAAGTCGCACGCGTGGTCGACGTGCTCGATCAGGCGCTGGCGAAAGGACCTTGGATTCTTGGCGAGGACTTCTCGGCCGCCGATGTCGTCATTGGCTCGGCGCTGAATTTCTCGGTCCGGCTGTTCAAGATGTTGCCGTCGCGGCCGTCCTTCGACGCCTATATCGGGCGCTGCATCGCGCGGCCCGCTTTCCAGCGCGCCGAGAAGATCGCCTCAGGCCAATAACGCTATTCCGGCGGCAGGTTCTCCGGCCGCGGCTGCAGCACGATGTTGAAACCGGAATCGACGTAATGGATTTCGCCGGTGACGCCGCCGGCGAGGTCGGACAACAAATACAGCGCGGAGCCGCCGAGCTCATCGAGCGTCACGCCGCGTCCGAGCGGCGAATGCTTCTGCTGGAATCCGAACATCGCTCGCGCGTCGCCGATCACCGAGCCGGCCAGCGTACGCACCGGACCGGCAGAGATCGCATTGACGCGAATGCGCTGGGCGCCGAAATCCGCCGCGAGATAGCGCACCGAGGACTCCAGCGCAGCCTTTGCGACGCCCATGACATTGTAGTTCGGCATCGCCCGCATCGAGGCGCCATAGGTCAGCGTGATCATCGAGCCGCCGTCGGTCATCAGCGGCACCGCCCGCTTCGCCACCTCGGTGAAGGAGAAGCAGGAGATCAGCATGGTGCGCAGGAAATTCTCGCGCGTGGTATCGGCATAGCGCCCACGCAACTCGTTCTTGTCGGTGAAGCCGATCGCATGAACGACGAAATCGAGCCGGTCCCAGCTCTTGCTCAGGGCCTCGAACACGGCATCAACGCTTGCGATGTCCTCGACATCGCAGGGCAGCACGAGATCCGATCCGAGCGTCTGAGCCAGCGGCCGCAGCCGCCGCGCCTGCGCGTCACCCTGATAGGTGAAGGCCATCTCGGCGCCATGGGCGGCGAGCGTCTTCGCAATGCCCCAGGCGATCGAATGATCATTGGCGATGCCCATGATCAGCCCGCGCTTGCCCTTCATCAGCTCGTGCATGGTGCAGTGCTTCCTAGTTTGCTGGAGGACGTCTCGGCCACGTCGAGGCGGCACGTGCCTGCACCTCGCCAGCAGTCGCCCGAGCCGTCAAGGGCTTGCTGGCCTGGACATGTCCGATGTCCTCACCAACGAGAGCCCGGTCCGATCCCTCGGATCGCCCAGGCCGTGCGATGGGGTTAGGCGTCGAGGTGCTTGAAGACCAGCGTGGCGTTGGTACCACCGAAGCCGAACGAGTTGGACAGCACCGTGCCGAGCTTGGCGTTGTCGATGCGCTTGCGTACGATCGGCATGTCCGCGAAGATCGGATCGAGCTCGGTGATGTTGGCGCTTTCACAGATGAAACCGTTCTTCATCATCAGAAGCGAATAGATCGCTTCCTGCACGCCGGTCGCACCGAGCGAATGCCCCGTCAGCGCCTTGGTCGCCGAGATCGGCGGACATTTCTCGCCCCTGCCGAACACCTTGCGGATCGCCTCGATTTCCGGCGGATCGCCGGCCGGCGTCGACGTGGCGTGCGGGTTGATATAGTCGATCTTGGTCTTGACCGTAGATAGCGCCATCTGCATGCAGCGCTCCGCGCCCTCGCCCGACGGTGCGACCATGTCATAGCCGTCGGAGGTAGCGCCATAGCCGACGAGCTCGGCATAGATCTTGGCGCCGCGCGCCTTGGCGTGCTCGAGTTCCTCCAGCACCACCACACCGGCACCGCCGGCGATCACGAAGCCATCGCGCGTGACGTCGTAGGGACGCGAGGCGGTGGCGGGCGTGTCATTGTGCTTGGAGGACATCGCGCCCATGGCGTCGAACAGCACCGACAGGGTCCAGTCAAGCTCCTCGCAGCCGCCGGCGAACATCACGTCCTGCTTGCCGTACTGGATCATCTCGTAGGCATTGCCGATGCAATGATTCGAGGTCGCACAGGCCGAGGAGATCGAGTAGTTCACGCCCTTGATCTTGAACCAGGTCGCAAGCGTGGCGGATGCGGTCGACGACATCGCCTTCGGCACTGCGAAAGGTCCGACCCGCTTCGGGCCCTTGGTGCGGGTGATATCCGCCGCTTCGACCACGGTGCGCGTCGACGGACCGCCGGAGCCCATGATGATGCCGGTCTTGATGTTGGAGACCTCGTTCGGCTCCAGCCCCGAGTCCTGGATCGCCTGCTCCATCGCGACGTGATTCCAGGCTGCGCCCTCACCGAGAAAGCGCATGGCCCGGCGGTCGACGACCTCGGCCGGATTCAGGGTCGGCGCACCTTGCACCTGCGAACGAAAGCCGAGCTCGGCATATTTCTCGGCGCGGGAGATGCCCGACTTCGCCTCATGGAGGCTCGCCAGCACTTCCTGGGTGTTGTTGCCGATCGATGAGACGATGCCCATCCCGGTGATGACAACCCGCCTCATGTCCGCCTCGCCTTACCCTTGTGTCCTTGCGCAATCACGGTTGCTACAATGTCTGTGTTTGGATGCGACCGGTTCAAGACGGCGCAGTCCCTTGTTTGAACAAGCCGACCTTCAGATCCTTGGCGCGATAGATAATCTCGCCGTCCATGGAAAGCCACCCATCGGCAATACCAAGTACCAGCTTTGAGCGCATCACGCGTTTGATGTCGACGTTGTACTCGACCTTGCGAACGTGCGGCAGCACCTGGCCGGAGAACTTCAACTCGCCGAGGCCGAGAGCCCTCCCGCGGCCTTCGCCGCCGATCCAGCCGAGGTAGAAACCCACCATCTGCCACAGCGCATCCAGGCCGAGGCAGCCCGGCATGACCGGGTCGTTCTTGAAATGGCAGGCAAAGAACCAGAGATCCGGCTTCACGTCGAGTTCGGCGCGGACCAGGCCCTTGCCGAATTCGCCGCCCGTATCGGTAATTTGCGTGATGCGATCGAACATCAGCATCGGCGGCAGCGGCAGCTGGGCATTACCCGGACCGAACAGCTCTCCGCGCCCGCAGGCCAGCAAGTCCTCATATTCATAACCGCTGCGCCGATCCAGCATGCTCAAATAGCCTCCTCAACATCTCCGATGGAGATTTTCGCGCGAAATCGGACCTGCCTCGCTGCCCAAGCGCCCGTTCACCAACCGTGTCGGAGGCAGCTTGAGCCAGGCCTCCTGGAGGTAAAAACCTGCAGTCGAACACCTGATGACGACGCCGGACGGCAAGCTCAAGGCAAAATGGCGATCACCATTGCCAAACGGGCCGTTCCGGTCCGGCCGCTCTCTAACATAGGGGCGTTCGGCGGCAAAGCACCGAGACCGGTTAAATCGCCGCATCTTTTTCCGGTCGTTTCCGAGGCGCTCACGCGATTTAGGAGCGTTCTAGATAGGCTCAGTTGCGAAGAGCTTGCATCTGTACCGCTTTCTCTCCATATATCTTTTTAAGAGTATCAACTTGCGGTGTTTGAAGTGGACGCGACCGACAACGCATCGATCGTGAGTGACGACCGGACGAGCCGCGACAGGCTCGGAACCGGGCGCCAACCTGCGCTCAACGGCTGCCCCTGGCACGACGTCAACGAAATGCTGCAGGCGGCGGGCCTGCGTCCGACACGGCAACGCATGGCGTTGGGCTGGCTCTTGTTCGGGAAGGGCGCGCGGCATCTGACGGCCGAGATGCTCTATGAGGAAGCGACGCTGGCCAAAGTTCCGGTCTCGCTCGCCACCGTCTACAATACGCTCAACCAGCTCACCGATGCGGGGCTGCTGCGCCAGGTCAGCGTCGACGGCACGAAAACCTATTTCGACACCAACGTCACCACGCATCATCATTTTTATCTCGAGAACAACCACGAGCTGGTCGACATTCCCGATCAGCATCTGGCCTTGACCAAGCTTCCAGAGGTCCCGGACGGTTACGAGATTTCCCGCGTCGACATGGTGGTGCGCCTGCGCAAGAAGCGCTGAGCCGCTGGCACACTCTGCGGCGCCCGGACTTGTCGTCATGGCCGGATTGTTCCGGCCATTTTGCGTTTCAGGGCAAGACGAAGATCGGAATCGAGCCGCCGGTGATCGGCGCGGCGACACGGGCGCTTAGTTCACCTGCTCGTCGGCGTAGACGCCCCACAGCCTCTGCTGCTCGATCCAGCCATCAAAGCCGTTGCCGGAGACGTGGCACCATGAGCCGTTGCACTTCTTGACCTGAGCGATCACGCCGGCCTGCAGGCGCGCGGTGACTGAGCTTGTCGCATCGGCGCTGTCGTAGAGCGAGGCGAGGTCATCCTTGTTCTTCATCGTCACGACAGCGGTGCGGCGGCCCGACAAAAGCGAATGATACACCCACCCCTCCGCGCCTTCGGAATCGCGCACCCGGCGCCAATTCTCATATTCGGCGGTGATCTCCACCGGCAGGCCCGAGCGGGTGTAGACCCAGGCGACATCGTTGTCCTTGGTCGGACCGGCCCGCACATTCACATGGTCCGATTTCAGGCTGACGTAGCGCGGCACGGGCAGGCCGCTGGTGGTCGGTGTGGAGTCCTTGGCCGAGGCAGGCGGGTTGAGCGCAAATCCCAGAAAGGCCGCGACCAGCATCACGAACGAAGAAAAACGCCCCAACGCCATCAAACGCAACTCACTCTCCCTCGCCGAATCGACGCCTCGACCGATTTCGCACGTGCAATCGTTCGCCCGCTCCCACCGACCCCGCCGGATCCCCCTGTGCGGGCGGGGACCTTCCGGCGGGCGTCCTGCGCCTTGTCTTGGGCCTGCCTTCTGCTACAGAGGACCGAACACAACGGCCAGGACGCGCCTCAACGTCCGGCGAATCCTTGCAAGGGACGGATCGGGAACCCCAAAACAGATCCGAGAGACCATCCCCTGGGAACGCCGGCATAGGCTGCGACGGTAGTTTCGGCGAACCCGGTTAATGAGGTCTGAAGGATCTCATGAGAGCAAGACATGTCGGTTAGGAAAAAGCCTCTGGTCGTGGTGACGCGCAAGTTGCCGGACTCGATCGAGACCCGGATGCGCGAGCTGTTCGACGCCCGGCTCAATCTCGACGACGAACCGATGAGCGCGGAGCAGTTGGCCGAGGCTGTGCGGACTGCCGACGTCCTGGTTCCGACGGTCACCGACCACATCACCGCCGACATCCTGAACACGCCCGAGAGCAAGCTGCGGCTGATCGCGAATTTCGGCAACGGCGTCGACAATATCGACGTGGCCGCAGCGATCGCGCGCGGCATCACCGTGACCAACACGCCGAAAGTGCTCACCGAGGATACCGCCGACATGACCATGGCGCTGATCCTTGCCGTGCCACGACGGCTGATCGAGGGCGCTTCGATCCTGACCGAGGGCAAGAACTGGGCGGGCTGGTCGCCGACCTGGATGCTCGGCCACCGTATCGGCGGCAAGCGGCTCGGCATCATCGGCATGGGCAGGATCGGTCAGGCGGTGGCGCGCCGCGCCCGCGCCTTCGGCCTGCAGATTCACTATCACAACCGCCGTCCGGTGGCCCCTGTCATCGCCGAGCAGCTGGGCGCGACCTATTGGGAAAGCCTGGACCAGATGCTGGCGCGGATGGACATCATCTCGGTGAACTGTCCGCACACGCCGGCCACGTTCCATCTGTTGTCGGCGCGGCGGCTGAAGCTGATCCGCAAGGACGCCTACATCGTCAACACCGCGCGCGGCGAGGTGATCGACGAAGAGACGATGACCAAGCTGATCGAATCCGGCGATATCGCCGGCGCCGGGCTCGACGTGTTCGAACATGAGCCTGCAGTCAGCCCGCGCCTGGTGCGGCTTGCCAAAGCCGGCAAGGTCACGCTGCTCCCGCACATGGGCTCGGCCACGATCGAAGGCCGGGTCGAAATGGGCGAGAAGGTCATCATCAACATCAAGACCTTCCTCGACAGCCATAAGCCACCGGATCGGGTGCTACCCAGCATGCTGTGAGCTTGCCCTGCCGTGCAGGGCGGGGGCGATCTTGCGTCGCTCCGAAGCCGCGGCCACGCTGATTGTTCGGCATTCCGAACGGTCCGTTCGGAATTGTCCGGCTTATCGAACCGAGGAAAACGATCGATATCCGCGTTGTCCAGTCGGCCCCAGCGGCCGCTGTCCCAGCGAAGGAGAACGATCATGGAAATCCGTCAACTCGGCGCGACCGGCCCACGCGTATCCGCCATTGGTCTTGGCTGCATGGGCATGTCGGACTTCTACGGTCCGGCCGACCGCTCCGAGAGCATCGCCACGATTCATGCCGCGCTCGATGCGGGCATCACGCTGCTCGACACCGGCGACTTCTACGGCATGGGCCATAACGAGACGCTGATCCGCGAGGCGCTTGCCTCGGCCGGGCCTCGCAACCTGCAGATCTCGGTCAAGTTCGGCGCGCTGCGCGATCCCGCCAAGGGTTGGCACGGCTACGATAGCCGGCCGGCTGCCGTGCGCAATTTCCTCGCCTACTCGCTGCAGCGGCTCGGCGTCGAAGCGATCGACATCTATCGTCCTGCCCGGCTCGATCCGTCGGTGCCGATCGAAGAGACCATCGGCGCCATGGCAGAGCTGAAGCAGGCCGGCTACATCAAGCATATCGGCCTGTCGGAAGTGGGTTCGGAGTCCATTCGCCGCGCCCACAAGGTGCATCCGATCAGCGACCTGCAGATCGAATATTCGCTCGTCTCGCGCGGCATCGAGGGCGACATCCTGAAGACCTGCCGCGAGCTCGGCATCGGCATCACCGCTTACGGCGTGCTCTCGCGCGGCCTGATCAGCGGCCACTGGTCGAAGGACCGGGCCGTGAAGGATTTCCGTAGCAGCGCACCACGGTTTCAGGGCGACAATCTCGACAAGAATCTCGCGCTGGTCGAGACCTTGCGCGGAATCGCCGATGATATCGGCGCCTCTCCGGCACAGGTGGCGATCGCTTGGGTCGCGGCCCAAGGCAAGGATATCGTGCCGCTGGTCGGTGCAAGGCGCCGCGACCGCCTGTCGGAAGCTCTCGGTGCGCTCGCGCTGAAGCTGACCGAGGCGCATCTCGCCGCGCTCGACAAGGCTTTCCCACCGGGTGTTGCCGCCGGCGCCCGCTATCAGGAATCGCAGCTTGTCCATATGGACAGCGAGCGCCGACTGACGGCGTGATCGTCGCTGCCTCTCCCGCGTGCGGGAGAGGTCGATCTCACCGATGCGCGCTCAGATCGGCGATGACAGGCCCATCGCCATTCAGGGGATTGGTCGGATCGCGGCTGTAGCGCAGGGTCTCGAAGCGCATGGTGCGCGCGTCCAGCATCAGCAGCCGGCCGACCAGGCCGTCACCGAAACCGACGACCTCCCGGATCGCTTCCAGTGCCATCATCGAACCGAGGACGCCGGCGAGCGCGCCCATGACGCCGGCCTCCGCGCAGGCCGGCACGGTGCCGGGCGGCGGCGGTTCGGGAAACAGGCAGCGATAGGTCGGATTGAAAATGCCTTGCGCATTCGTCTCATGCGCGCGGATCGTGGTCAGCGAGGCATCGAAGGTGCCGAGCGCGCCGGTAATCAACGGCTTCCTCGCCAGGAAACAGGCATCCGACACCAGATATCGCGTGTCGAAATTGTCGGAGCCGTCGAGCACGAGATCATAAGCACCGACCACATCGAGCACGTTGTCGGCGTTCAGCCAGGTCCGATGCGCAACGACATTGACGTGCGGGTTGAGCGCCTGGATGCGCTCGGCCGCGCTCTCGACCTTGGGCCGGCCGATATCGGGCGTCGCATGAATCACCTGACGCTGCAGGTTGGAGAGCGACACGACATCATCATCGACCACACCGAGCGTGCCGACACCGGCCGCGGCGAGATACATCAAGGCCGGCGCGCCGAGCCCGCCGGCGCCAACCACCAGCACCGAGGCTCGCTTCAGCGCCGCCTGCCCGGGGCCGCCGACGTCGCGCAACACGATGTGGCGGGCATAACGCTCGAGTTCTTCCTCGCTCAGCATCGTCTCACACGTCCTTCCGCGAACTCTGACGGAGCCATCGGCCTTTCGGCAGCCTGAACCCGCGCCCGATTCGACCGACCAAGCAGATGGGTTTATTTATTTGCGCCGCAAGAGTTTGGGATTTGTCATGAGACCATTGGCCTGGGCAACATCGATCTCGGCGACCTTGCTGCTTGGCGTCAGTCCTGCGCTGGCCCAGCTGAGCACGCCCCCCTCCTCCGGCGTCAAACCCAAAACGGGAGCTGCCGTGCCGGCGCGCCCGGCGGCCCAGCCGCCGGCAGACCCGGCCAACGCGATGACGGCGGCCCAGCGGCTGGCGCTGCAATCCGATCTCGCCTGGGTCGGGCAATATAACGGCGCGATCACCGGCGAGGCCAGCGCGCGCATGGTGAACGCCGTCAAGGCGTATCAGAAACTCAAAGGCGGCGAGCCGACCGGCGTCCTCAATCCGCAGGAGCGCAGCGCGCTGGCCGATGCCGCCCGGCGCAAGCAAGAGGCGGTCGGCTGGAAGATCGTCACCGATCCCGTGACCGGAGCGAAAATCGGACTCCCGACCAAGCTGGTGCCGCAACAGGCGAGCGATGCCGGGGGCTCCAAATGGAGCTCGCCGACCGGAACGGTGCAGATCCTCCTGGCACGGCGCAAGGAAGCCAATCCGACCACCGCAGCACTCGCCGAACGCGAGAAGAAGGAGCCGGCCGGGCGCACGGTCGGCTACACCGCAGTCAAACCCGATTTCTTCGTGCTCTCCGGCACGCAGGAGCAGAAGAAGTTCTATGTCCGCGGCACCTTCAGGGGTGACGAGGTGCGCACCCTCACCATCCTCTATGATCAGGCGATGGAAAGTACCCTGGACCCGGTGGTGATCGCCATGTCGAGCGCATTTGCCGCGTTCCCGACCGCGGCCGCAGCGCCGCCGCCGCGGCGCACGGTCGATTACGGCACCGGCCTCGTCGTCAGCGAGGACGGGGCCGTCGTGACCGATCGCGAGATCGTCGACGGTTGTCTCGCGATCACGATCGGCGGCTTCGGCCATGCCGATCGCGTGGCCGACGACAAGGCGCATGGCCTGGCACTGCTGCGCATCTACGGTGCCCGCGGCTTGAGGCCGCTCAACCTGGCCCCCGGCAGCGCGAAATCCAGCCTCGACATCGTCGGCATTGCCGATCCGCAAAATCAGGGTGGCGGGTCCGCGGTCAGCACGGTCAAGGCGCAGGCGACGGCGCAGGGAACGTCTGCCGGAAGCGGCGAACTTTCATTGACGCCCTCGCTCGGTCTCGGTTTCTCCGGCGCGCCCGCGATGGATGCCGACAGCCGCTTTACAGGGCTTGCGCTGGCTAAACAGGCGGTGGTCGCGGGGGCAACGTCGGCCGTGCCGGGCACCCAGGCGGTGCTCGTATCGGCCGCAGTCGTGCGCGACTTTCTCACCGGGAACGGCGTCGGTCTCGATGGCAAATCGGCGGACGCGAAGGCCGCGACGGTGCGCGTGATCTGTGTTCGGAAGTAGCCGCGAACAGACGAACGCCGCGACGTGCGGCGGTCTCGGCGGTTTCGCCTTGCCGCCTCAATCGCCAGTTGCCGGGGCCGGGAGCGGCACGCTCACTGCCTTCGTTTACCCAAAATTAAGCAAACCATTTTACACAAAATTAGGAAGCTCTTTGGCCGCAGAGCCCGCATCCTGCAGATGACGCCATCATCGCAGAACGGCTTTTAAGTCCCGAGCGGCCGATCGACGGCCCTTCAAGCCGTTGGATTCCGACGCACCTTGCTATCAACTCAGAACGAGTCCTGCCGTAGTCGAACGGGATGTGGTGACACCTGCGGCGTGACATAGTTCGATCAGATTTGTCGGCGTGCTGATTCGGACCACCGCGATTCCAAGTGCCTGTTGCAAGTGCCTTTGGGTCGGACCGGACCGTCCTGAGCGAGAATAGCTCCGCATCGCAGGTTGCGCGGTGCAACTCAGCTGGCGTTCCATCAAGTTCCGTCAACAGCCGAAGGACTACTGACCGATGTATACGATCGTTCTGGCCACCCAGAAAGGCGGAAGCGGCAAGAGCACGCTGGCCATCGGCCTTGCAGTGGCTGCCCAACAGGCCGGACACAATGTGCGCGTGATCGAGACCGACCGGCAGGGCACGTTGTCGAAATGGCAGGCCAGGCGTCATCAGGCCGAGCCCATCGTCGAGGCCGTATACGACGCCAAGATGATCGAACAGCGCCTGGAGGCACTCGCGCGCGGCGGCGTGACGGTCTGTATCATCGATACCGCAAGCGGCGTCAACGCGGCGTCGACCGCGGCCATCCGCCACTGCGACCTCTGCCTGATCCCGGCGCGTCCGAGCGTTGCCGACATCGAAGCCACCGCGCCGACCTTGAGCGTGGTGCGCGCCTGGCGCAAGCCGTTCGCCTTCGTGCTCAACCAGACGCCGATCCGCGGCGGCCATCGTGTCACCGACGCCACCACGGCGCTCGACAATGACGCACCGCGCGACATCGCCGAAGTACTGGCGCAGCCCTTCATCATGATGCGCAACGACCATCAGGATGCGCTCGCCGCCGGCCTCGGCGTCTGCGAATTCGCGCCCGAGGGCAAGTGCGCGCAGGAAATCAGCAGCCTGTGGCGCTGGACCATCGGCAAGATCGCCGGTGACCAGGTGGTGCAGGAAGCGAACGAATTGATGGACGTGGAATTTCCGATCCTGCTGCGGCCGACCGCCGAAGAACGCGAGGCCACCGCGGCGCGCGCCTATCCGACCTGGGCCGACAGCAACATCACCTGGGAGACGGGATTCTAGAACGGCAGGTGTACTTTACCTGTACTTCACCGAGCCAATCGCGCGGTCGACGCCCAGCCCCGGCCGCGGTCGGGCGCTTACTTCTGGCACTTCGGACACCAGAAGGTCGAGCGTCCGTTCTGGGTGAACCTCTTGACGACGCCGTCGCATCCCTTGCTGCGGCAGGGCTGACCTTCCCGGTCATAGACCTGGAACGAATGCTGGAAGTAGCCGAGCTCGCCCGAGGTCTGGCGGTGGTCGCGCAATGACGAT
Source organism: Bradyrhizobium sp. SZCCHNS1022 (assembly GCF_032484835.1). NCBI lineage: Bacteria > Pseudomonadati > Pseudomonadota > Alphaproteobacteria > Hyphomicrobiales > Nitrobacteraceae > Bradyrhizobium > Bradyrhizobium sp. SZCCHNS1022. Next base: position 667,877 of record NZ_JAUETT010000001.1, read on the forward strand.
CCCCCCGCCTTGATCGCCTCGTTCAGCACCGCGTGGATCGCCTCGACCAGCTTCTCGGCACGGTCGGTCGGCTCCGCCCCGGCAACGCCCTTGCGTTGTCCGGCCTTCGTGGCCAGGGTGGCCGCCAGCCGGCGTGGCGACAGATGCGCGCGGAACAACGCTTCGCAGACATAGATGTTGCCCAGTCCCGCCACGACCCGCTGGTCGAGCAGCGCCGCCTTCAGGCTGGTCTTCTTGTTGGCGCATGAGCGCGCCAGCATCGCCGCGTCGAACTCATTGCCGAGCGGCTCGGGCCCGAGGTCCTTCAGGAGGGGCTCCTCGTCCAGCGCGTTACGCGGAATCACTTTCATGTAGCCGAAGCGGCGCGGATCGTTGAACACAACGTCGGCGCCGGAGGACATGTGAAACACGACATGGTCGTGATTCTCGTCCTTGCCGCGCGGGTGATGAAAGGCGCCGGGCGCAGTGGCCTCGTCCGGCTTCAGCACGCGAAACGAGCCGGACATGCCGAGATGCATCAGAAGCACGTCGCCGGAGCCGAGATCGGCGAGCAGGTATTTGGCGCGGCGGCCGAGCCCGGTCACGGTCTGGCCGTTGAGGCGCGCCACGAAATCCTTCTGGAATGGAAACCGCAGATCCTTGCGCCGCGCCTCGGCCGCCACGATCCTGGCGCCCTCCATCACCGGCTGCAGGCCGCGGCGGACCGTCTCGACTTCGGGCAGTTCAGGCAATCAATTCACCTCTGTCGCCATTCACCTTATCGAAGTGACGTGATAGCGCCATTGCGACGGGCACGCTATGGTCCCGTATCGGAGTAGGGTGATGGATCGGCCGGACCAAACCACGCATTTCGGCTTCAGGGATGTGCCCCTGGGCGAGAAGCAGACGCTGGTAAACGACGTGTTTCACAGCGTGGCGTCCCGCTACGACCTGATGAACGACCTGATGTCGGGCGGGCTGCACCGCGTCTGGAAGGACATCATGATCAATACGCTGAACCCGCCGAAGGGCGATCAGCCATTTGCCCTGCTCGATGTCGCCGGCGGCACCGGCGACATCGCCTTCCGGGCGGCGAAGGCGGCCGGAGCCGGCTTCCATGCCACCGTCTGCGACATCAATGGCGACATGCTCGAGGTCGGGCGCCAGCGCGCCATCAAGCAATATCTCGAAGACAAGGTCTCCTTCGTCGAGGGCAATGCCGAGGCGCTGGCTTTCCCCGACCGCTCCTTCGACGCCTATACGATCGCCTTCGGCATCCGCAACGTGCCGCAAATCGATCTCGCCTTGCGCGAAGCCCATCGTGTGCTCAAGCATGGCGGCCGCTTCCTGTGCCTCGAGTTCTCCACGGTTCAGGTCCCCGGCCTCGACAAGCTCTACGACATGTTCTCCTTCAACGTGATCCCGCAGCTCGGCCGCGCGGTCACCGGCGACGCCGAGTCCTACCGTTACCTGGTCGAGTCCATCCGCAAGTTTCCGACCCCCAGCGCATTCGGCGAGATGATCTCCGACGCTGGCTTCGCCCGCGTTTCCTGGCAAATCCTCTCCGGCGGCATCGTCGCGCTCCATTCCGGCTGGCGTTTGTGATCTCGGCACTGACCCATATCGTGCGGCTCACCCGGGCCGCTTTCGTCTTCGCGCGCGAGGGCGTGTTCGGTGCCGTCGACCCGGCTCTCGTGCCGCCTTCCGGTCAGATACCGCTGAAGCTGGCGCGCCTGATCGAACGCCCGGGCGCCAAGTCCGGCCCGCGGCTGTCGCGCGCCTTGGAACGAATGGGCCCGGCCTATCTCAAGCTCGGCCAGTTCCTGGCGACGCGTCCCGACGTGGTCGGCGTCATCATGGCGCGCGACCTGGAGTCGCTGCAGGACCGGCTGCCGCCGTTCTCGCAGGCCGAAGCGGAAGCCGTGATCGCCACCGCGCTCGAACGCCCGATCAACCAGGTGTTCTGTCAGCTCGGTCCGCCGGTCGCTGCAGCCTCGATTGCTCAAGTCCATCGTGGCGACGTCGAACGCGACGGCATCCATACTCCCGTTGCCGTCAAGGTGCTCAGGCCGAACGTCGCGTCGCGCTTCCGCCGCGACCTCTCCGATTTCTTCTTCGTCGCCGAAAAAGCCGAGGCGCATTCGGCGGAAGCGCGGCGGCTGCGGCTGGTCGAGGTGATCAACACGATGTCGCGCTCGGTCGCGATGGAGATGGATCTCCGTCTCGAAGCGGCCGCGCTCTCGGAGATGGCCGAGAACACCAAGGACGATCCCGACTTCCGCGTGCCGGTCGTCGACTGGGACCGCACGGCGCACAACGTGCTCACCATGGAGTGGATCGACGGCATCGCGCTGAACGACAGGGCGCGGCTGGAGGCCGCCCATGTCGATCTGCCCGATCTCGGCCGCAAGGTGATCCAGAGTTTCCTGCGCCACGCACTGCGGGACGGCTTCTTCCATGCCGACATGCACCCGGGCAACCTGTTCCTCGACAAGGAGGGACGGCTGGTCGCGGTGGATTTCGGCATCATGGGCCGGCTCGGCATGAAAGAGCGCCGCTTCCTGGCCGAGATCCTGCTCGGCTTCATCACCCGCAACTACCGCCGCGTCGCCGAGGTGCATTTCGAGGCCGGCTATGTGCCGCCGCATCACTCGGTGGAGAATTTCGCGCAAGCGATCCGCGCCATCGGCGAGCCGATCCATAATCGCACGGCCGAAGAGATCTCCATGGCCAAGCTGCTCACGCTGCTGCTCGAGGTCACCGGCCTGTTCGACATGCGCACCCGTCCGGAGCTGATTCTGCTGCAGAAAACCATGGTCGTGGTCGAAGGCGTGGCGCGCGGCTTCGATCCCAAGCTCGACATCTGGAAGATCGCCGACCCCGTGGTGCGCGAATGGATCGAACGCAATTTAGGTCCGCTTGGGCGCATCCAGAGCGCAGCATCCGGCGTCGGCGATCTGGCGCGGCTGGCCGTGACCTTGCCGGAGCTGGCCTACCGCGCCGCTTCCGTGCTGGAGCATCTCGAGGTGATGACGCGCGACGGCCTGCGGCTCTCCCCCGAATCGATCGCCGCCATGGGCCGCACCGAGGGCAGGAAGAGCCGGTGGCGCGCCATCGCGCTGTGGATCATCGCCGCCACGTTCATCGGCATCCTGATCGCGGTGTTGCGGCTGGCCTAAGGTCCGGGAGGGCGACCACTGCTGATTGCAACGCAATCAAAATATGATAGCATTGCAATCACAACAATGATGCCCGGGAGGCCGCGATGGCCAGCCTGACCATCCGCAAGCTCGACGACGCGCTGAAGAGCTATCTTCGGCTACGCTCGGCGCAGAATGGCCGCTCGCTCGAGGAAGAGGTTCGCGTCATCCTGCGCGGCCTGATCGAACCGGCCGAGCCGCGCGCGGCCCCGCCGACCGGCGAGCCGGAGACGGCCATTTCTCCCCTGCCCGCCTCCACGCGCGAGCCGCGCGTCACGCTGATCATCGGCGGCGGCATCGCCGCCTATAAGTCGCTCGATCTGGTCCGCCGGCTGAAAGAGCGGCACATCAAGGTGCGCTGCGTCCTCACCAAGGCGGCGACGCAATTCGTCACCGAGCTGTCGGCCAGCGCGCTCTCCGGCGAACGCGTGTTCACCGACCTGTTCGATCCCCGCAGCGAATTCGATGCCGGGCACATCCGCCTGGCGCGCGACTGCGACCTGATCGTGGTGGCACCGGCCACCGCCGACCTGATGGCGAAGATGGCGCAGGGACATGCAGACGACCTCGCCAGCGCGATCCTGCTGGCTGCGAGCCGCCCGATCCTGCTCGCGCCGGCGATGAACCCGATGATGTGGAGCAATCCGGCCACGCGCCGCAACGCCGCGACCCTCCAGCGCGACGGCATTCAGATGGTGGGGCCGAATGCCGGCGAGATGGCGGAGGCGCGCGAGGCCGGCGTCGGCCGGATGGCCGAGCCGCTCGAAATCGTCGACGTCGTTCAGCGCATGCTCAAGCCGGTCCCGCCGCGGCCGCTCGCCGGCCGGCGCGTGCTGGTTACCGCCGGCCCGACCCACGAGCCGATCGACCCGGTGCGCTATATCGCCAACCGTTCCTCCGGCAAGCAGGGCTATGCGATCGCAGCCGCAGCCCACGCTGCGGGCGCCGATGTGCAGCTGATCTCGGGGCCGGTGGAACTCGATGCACCGAAGGGCGTCACGATCACGCATGTCGAATCGGCGCGGCAGATGCTGCAGGCGGTCGAGGCCTCGCTGCCGGCCGACGTTGCGATCTTCGCCGCTGCCGTTGCGGATTGGCGCGTGGCCAGCGAAGGCGGCCAGAAGCTGAAGAAGACCGACGCGGCGATACCGCCGCTGCAGCTGGTCGAAAATCCCGACATCCTTGCCACCATCTCCAAGCTGAAGGAGAACCGGCCGCCGCTGGTGATCGGCTTCGCTGCGGAGACCGAGCATCTGATCGAGAACGCCAAGGCCAAATTCGCGCGCAAGGGCTGCGACTGGATCGTTGCCAATGACGTGTCGCCGGCGACCGGCGTGATGGGCGGCGATCGCAATACGGTGCATCTCTTGACCCGCGAGGGCGAGCGCGTTCACGTCGACTCCTGGCCGATCATGACCAAGGATGAGGTCGCGACCGCGCTGGTTGCCCATATCGCCAAAGCCGTAGGAACAACGCCACCGTGACCAGCACCATCGCCATCGACGTCCAGATCCTGCCGCACGGCGAAGGCCTGCCGCTGCCGGCCTATCAGACCGCGCAGGCCGCCGGGCTCGATCTGCTGGCCGCGATTCCCGAGGCCGAACCTGTCGTGCTCGCGGCGGGCCGCCACGCGATGGTGCCGACCGGCCTGTGCATTGCACTGCCTGTGGGCTACGAGGCGCAAGTGCGGCCGCGCTCGGGCCTCGCCGCCCGGCACGGCGTCACCGTGCTGAATTCGCCGGGCACGATCGATGCCGATTATCGCGGCGAGATCTGCGTGCTCCTGATCAATCACGGCGAGGCACCGTTCACGATCCGCCGCGGCGAGCGGATCGCGCAAATGGTGATCGCGCCGGTCACGCGCGCCGAGTTCGTCGTTGCGACCTCGCTGTCGACGACTGCGCGGGGCGAGGGCGGTTTCGGTTCGACAGGCCGTTGAATCACGGGCATCGCACGCGCCGATTCGTTCGCGTGCAAACACATCCGGTGCATTTTCCTCAGGCACTGTCCGCGTTCACGGTCTGGACTCTTACCGCTGGAGTCCCGAAGCGGTTATTGTTGATTGATTCGCGCAACGGCACGATCGACGCGATCGGCGCCGCGCGAAACTTCGTGCGGTTTTGGGGCAAAGATGTCAGGCGTGATCGTGGTGATGCGTCGGACGCTGCTGTCATGCACGTCTCTCGCGCGCGTAGGCCGATTAAGCCTGGCCGCAACTGTGCTTGCGCCGGTGGACGCGGCCTTTGCGGGCGACGGCATGCCGGCCGATGTCATCGCCAATCTCATCGAACTGAGCCGGCAGGACGTCGCGGCGATGACTGCGGCGCTTGCGTTGCTCGGCTTTTCCGTGGTCGCGGCGATCGCGCTGGTGCGCACGCGGATCCGCGCCGGGCGCAAGGAGGCACGGCTGCGCACCGACATTGCCGAGCTGCAGCTGCAGGCCGATCGCTATCGCGCATTGCTGTTCGCGGAACCGCAGATCCTGATCGCATGGCCGGCCGGCGGACACCGCCCGCAGATTTCCGGCGATACCTCCTTGCTGGTTCCGGCCGACCAGCCGCAGCGCATTCTCGCCTTCGGCACTTGGCTGCCGTCGGAGCCGGCGCTGCAGCTCGACCGCGCGATCGATTCGCTGCGCGAGATCGGCGAGGGCTTCCTGATGCAGCTCATCACCTCGCACGGCCACGCCGTCGAAGTGATGGGGCGTGCCATCGGTGGTCAGGCCATCGTGCGCATCCGCGAGCTCTCCGGTGTCCGCCGCGAATTGGCCGAGACGCAGCTGCGGCTGAGGGCCCTGTTCGAAGAGACCGAGCTGCTCCGTGGGCTGACCTCGGCCTTGCCCTGGCCGATCTGGGCCAAGCAGACGGGTGGCGCGCTGCTCTATGCCAATCCCGCCTACGCGCACGCCGCCGAGGCGCGGGACGTTCACGACGCGATCAGCCGGAACGTCGAACTGCTCGACAGCGACGATCGCAGCGAGATGCAGCGCGCACTCGGAAATTCCGGCAGCTTCGCCGCGCGCTTGCCGATCGTCGCCGGCGGCGAGCGGCGCATCTATGACGTGCGCGCCTTCAGCCTGTCCGGCGGCAGCGCCGGCGTCGCGGTCGATGCCAGCGAGGCGGACGAGCTGCGCGCCGCGCTGGTGCGCATGGCCGAGGCGCACCGGCGGACGCTGGATCAGCTCTCCTCCGGGGTTGCGGTGTTCGACGGCCAGCGCCGGCTCGCCTTCTACAACGATTCCTATCGCCGGCTGTGGGACCTCGAGACCAGCTTTCTCGACGGCCAGCCGGACGATTCCAGCGTGCTCGACCGGCTGCGCGCCGCGCGCAAGCTGCCGGAACAGGCCGATTTTCGCGCCTGGAAGGCCAAGCTGCACGAGGCCTATCGCGCGGTCGAGACTGCCAAGGACACTTGGTTCCTGCCCAATGGCCGCGCGCTCTCCGTCGTCACCACGCCCAATCCCGAAGGTGGCGTGACGTACCTGTTCGACGACGTCACCGAGAGCTTCAACCTCGCCCGCCGCTATGACGGCCTGATCCGGGTTCAGCGCGAGACGCTCGACAGCCTCGCCGAGGGCGTCGCCGTGTTCGGCAGCAACGGCCGTATCGAGCTGTTCAACCCGGCTTTCGCCAGGATGTGGCGGCTTGCCTCCGACGCCTTGCGCGAACGGCCGCACATCGACACGGTGGAGGCTTGGTGCCGGCCGCTCTATGACGACCCCTCGCATTGGCGCAGCCTGCGCGAGGCCGTCACCGGGATCGAGAACCGGCGCGACCTCGCGCTCAAGCTCGAGCGCAAGGACGGCAGCGTGCTGGACTGCATGAGCCGCCCCTTGCCGGACGGCGCCACCATGCTAACGTTCCAGGACATTACCGATACCGAGAATGTCGAGCGGGCGCTGCGCGAGAGCAACGAGGCGCTGGAAGCCGCCGGCCAGATGAAGATCGACTTCGTGCACCACGTCTCCTACGAGCTGCGCGCCCCGCTGACCACGATCATCGGCTTTGCGCATTTCCTGTCCGATCCCTCGACCGGCCCGCTGACCGACAAGCAGGCCGAATATCTCGACTACGTCACCAAATCGACCAACGCGCTGCTCGCGCTCACCAACAACATTCTCGACCTCGCCACCATCGACGCGGGCGCGATGAAGCTCGAACTCGGCCCGGTCGATGCCACCCAGGCGATCGCGGCCGCCGCGGAGGGCGTTCAGGACCGGCTCGCCACCGACCGCATCCACCTCACCGTCGAGGTCGCTGCCGATGTCGGCACGTTCGTCGGCGACGAGCGGCGCGTCGTGCAAGTGCTCTATAACCTGCTCGCCAATGCAGTCGGCTTCTCGCCGCCGGACACCCTGGTCGTCGTCAGCGCTCGCCGCACCGACCACAGCGTCAGCTTCTCGGTCACGGACTCCGGCCCGGGCATCCCGCCCGAGGTGAAGGACAAGGTGTTCGAATGGTTCGAAAGCCATTCGCAGGGCTCGCGCCATCGCGGCGCCGGGCTCGGCCTGTCGCTGGTGCGCTCCTTCGTCGAACTGCACGGCGGCAAGGTGCGGATGGATTCGGTGGTCGGGCGCGGCACCACCGTGACCTGCGAATTCCCGACCGACCACATCGCGCAGCGTAACGCCGCGGAATGACGGAGCCCACCACATTCACCGTTGCGCTCGCGGACGAGGCCGCGACCGCGAACCTGATGGCCGACCTTGCGCTGCTGATCGGTCCCGGCGACCTGATCACGCTCTCGGGCGACCTCGGCGCCGGCAAGACCGCCGCAGCGCGCGCGATGATCCGCTATCTCGCCGGCAGCGCCGAGCTCGAAGTGCCGAGCCCGACCTTCACGCTGGCGCAGAGCTACGACCTGCCGAGCTTTCCGCTCGTTCACGCCGACCTCTACCGGATCGGCGATCCGTCCGAGCTGGAGGAGATCGGGCTTTCGCCGCTGCCCGAGGCCACCGTCGTGCTGATCGAATGGCCGGAGCGCGCCGGCAGCACGTTGCCAATGGACCGGATCGACATCACCTTTCGGCACGACGGCGCGAAGGGCGACGACGCCCGCATTGCCGAAGTCACAGGCTCCGGCAAGGCCGCTGCGATCGTCGCCCGCTTGCGAGCTTTGCGGCAATTCCTGACCGAAGCCGGGCACGCCGGTTCGCGACGCCAGCGCATGGCGGGCGACGCCTCGATCCGCTCCTATGCGCGGCTGTTCAAGGGCGAACGCGCCTATATCCTGATGAATTCGCCGAAGCGACCCGACGGTCCCGCGATCTACGGCGGCAAGTCCTACAGCGCCGCCGTGCATCTGGCCGAAGACGTCCGCCCCTTCGTCGCCATCGCCGGGAGCTTGCGCGCCCGCGGCATCTCCGCCCCCAAGATCAACGATGCCGATCTCGAGCATGGATTTCTGATCACCGAGGATCTCGGCAACGAAGGCGTGATCGAAGGCGATCCGCCGCGCCCCATCGTTGAGCGCTATGAAGCCGCCACCGACCTGCTGGCCAAGCTGCACGACGAGACAACTCCCGACGTGCTGCCCTTGGCGCCGCATGTCAGCTACGCGGTTCCGGCGTTCGATGCGGATGCGATGCTGATCGAAATCGGCCTGATGCTGGAATGGTATCTGCCCGATCGCGGTGTGCAGCCGAGCCAAGCGCTTCGCGCCGAGTTCATGGCGATGTGGCGCGAGCTTCTGGCCGAGCCGCTGGCGACAAAGCCGACCTGGGTGCTGCGCGACTATCATTCGCCCAATCTGCTCTGGCTGCCGGGGCGCGAAGGCATGGCACGGGTCGGCGTGATCGACTTCCAGGACGCGGTGATGGGGCCGCCGGCCTATGACGTCGTCTCGCTGCTGCAGGATGCGCGCATCGATGTGCCGGAGGAGATCGAGCAGGCGCTGCTGACGCGCTATATCACGGCCCGCGAGGCCGCCGATGCGGGCTTCGACCAGGAAGCCTTCCGCGCGCATTACGCCGTGATGTCGGCGCAGCGTAATACGCGGCTGCTCGGCACCTTCGCCCGGCTCAACCGCCGCGACGGCAAGCCGCATTACCTGAAACACCAGCCGCGGATCTGGGCCTATCTGTCGCGCGCGCTGGCGCATCCGGCGCTGGGCTCGATCAGCGATTGGTATGCGGCCAACGTGCCGCCGCCGGTGGCGAGTTAAACAGCCGGCGCGGGCAAGCTGGCGATCGCGCAGGCCGCGCGCAGCGTGTTGACCAGGAGACAAGCCACCGTCATCTGGCCGACGCCGCCCGGCACCGGCGTGATCGCGCCGGCGACTTCGGACACTTCCGCGAAAGCCACGTCGCCGACCAGCTTCGTCTTGCCGTCAGATGTTGGAATGCGGTTGATCCCGACATCGATCACGGTCGCGCCCGGCTTGATCCAGTCGCGCCGGACCATCTCGGGCCGGCCGACCGCGGCATAGACGAGGTCGGCGCGCGCGACGAGCTGCGGCAGGTCGCGCGAGCGCGAATGCGCGATCGTCACCGTGGCGTTCTCGTTGAGCAGCAATTGCACCAGCGGCCGTCCCACCAAATTGGAGCGGCCGATCACGATCGCATTCATGCCCTCGAGCGAAGCATGCACGCTCTTGGTCAGGATGATACAGCCGAGCGGCGTGCAGGGCGACAGCGCCGGAAGACCGCCGGCGAGCCGCCCGGCATTGTGCGGATGCAGGCCGTCGACATCCTTGGCCGGATCGATCGCGTTGATGACGGCCTCGGTGACGAGGCCCTTGGGCAGTGGCAGCTGCACCAGGATGCCGTGCACGGCGGGATCGCGGTTGAGCTTCGCAATCAGCGCCAGGAGCTCATCCTGGGAGACATCGGCCGGCAGCTTGTGCTCGAACGAGGCCATGCCGGCGGCTTGCGTCTGGGTGTGCTTGCTACGGACATAGACTTCGCTCGCGGGATCGTTGCCGACCAGCACCACGGCGAGCCCGGGCGTCAGGCCGTGATCGCGCTTGACACGTTCGACCTCGCTCGCGACGCGCGCGCGCAAATCCGCCGCGATCGCCTTTCCGTCAATGATCCGCGCGGTCATGTCTCGTCCTCTGCGGTTAGGGCTTGCGCGTCGGCTTAGTCACCGAAGCGAGGCCGCGCAAGGCCTCTTCGAGATGCGCCGGATCGCCCGAGATCGCGACCTGTTTCAGCCGTGAGGTTGCCCCGGAGGTCAGCCGCACGCTGGCCTTGGGCACGCCGAGCGATTTCGCCAGAAGCTCGGTCACGGCGCGATTGGCCTCGCCGCCGTCGGCGATCGCGCGCACCCGCACCTTCAGCACGCTGCGGCCATCGGACAAAGTCTCGATCCCGTCGACGGCGTCGCGGCCGCCGCGCGGCGTCACCCGCAGCGCGACGCTCAGCCCGTCACCGCTTGCACGCCAGGGAGTCATGCCTCCGGCGGCCGGCATCACAGGTCAGAACACGACCGGGTAGATGTAGTACTGGATCACCCGTTCGATGAACATGATGATCAGGATCACGATGATCGGCGAGATATCGAGGCCGCCGAGATTGGGCAGCATGGACCGGATCGGCGCCAGCACGGGCTCGGTGATCCGGTACAGGAACTCGGCGACCGCCGACACGAACTGGTTGCGCGTGTTGACGACGTTGAATGCGATCAACCAGGATAGGATGGCCGACGCGATCAGAAGCCAGACATAGAGATCCAGAACGATCAGGATGATGTCGAGAACGGCGCGCATGCAGGGCTACTCGGGGGCTCGGTCGCGAATTCGACCTTGGATATCCGCTAGATATCGGTTCCGCCGCACGCAAACAAGGGAAGCCGCCCGTCAAGGCTAATGAGGCATGTGACGTTCTTGACTTGGCCTCAGCAGGGACTGTAAATGACGCGACTTGCCGGTCGCCATCCCAATCATCTGCAGCGACCGGGCGTATGTTCCGAGCCGTCAAGGCCGGTTGTCATGCAAAAGCTCAAGGGGCCATAGCTCAGCTGGGAGAGCGCATCGTTCGCAATGATGAGGTCGGCGGTTCGATCCCGCCTGGCTCCACCACGCTTCGCCCTTCGGGCTACGCGTGGCACCGCCACGCAAGAGCCTGAAGGGCGAGGCGTGGTGCCCGGCGAAGCCTCTTGGCGAAGCCGGGCTGTCCATCGACATCCAAAGCAATATGGCGAAGGGCGAGCGCTATTGCCCCCTACTCCGCCGCCTCCGCCAGCATCGGCATCGGCTCGCGCTTCAGCCAGCCGTCGATGAAATGCTTCAGCCAGGCGCGCTCGGCGGCATCATGCACGGCGCGGCCCTCGAAATGGCAGTGCCGCGGCCGGGCGCCGGGTGCATCCAGCCGGTCGTGGCCGCGTGTGGTCCAGCGGCACATCATGGCGAAGGTCACATCGGGGTGAAATTGCAGCCCGAAGGCATTTTCGTACCGGAACGCCTGGATCGGGAAGTCATCGCCCTCGGCGAGCAGGTCGGCCCCGCAGGGCAGCGCGAAACCCTCGCGGTGCCAGTGATAGACGTGGTCGGGCCAATGCGGGCAGAGCTTCCGGCCGTCCGGGGTCGGGCGCACCGGATAATAGCCGATCTCGGCCCGGCCGTGCGGATGCGGGGCCACCGCGGCACCCAACTGCTTCGCCAGCATCTGCGCACCCAGACAGATGCCGAGAAACGGCCGCTGCTCCCGCAACGGCACGTCGATCCAATCGATTTCGCGACGGATGAAATCGTCGGCATCATTTGCGCTCATCGGCCCGCCGAAAATAACGGCACCGGCGTGCCCATCCAGCGTCTCCGGCAGCGCATCGCCGAAGCGCGGCCGGCGGATATCCAGCGGATGGCCAAGCGCGCGCAGCGCGTTGCCGACCCGTCCGGGGCTCGAGCTTTCCTGATGAAGCACCACGAGGACCGGCCGTTTCGGCCCGCGTGCGGCGCCGGCGGTCGGGAGAAGTTGCCGAATGTCGGCCTCTGCGGCCCCTTTCGGTCCAAGCGAGGGGTTTTGCCTGAGCATCACCTGCTGATCTTAGCTAAGCGAAGGTTAACGGCGCGTGAGCGTGCCCCTCTCACAAAGCAAGCGGCGGGCCAGAGGCGATCAACTTCGCTTCAGCTGCAGGCGGCCGACCGCGGCCAGGATGAAGCCGCGCGGAAACCAGCGCAGCAGGAACGGCACGACCTTGATGCCGATCCCAGGCAGCACCACACGCTTGTCCGACATCAGGCCGCGATAGGCGGCCGCCGCCACCGCCCGCGGCGACACATTGAGGATCATCGAATCGATCCCAGGCTTGAAGCCGGCGCGCGCCTGAAACTCCGACGGCACCGGACCCGGGCAAAGCACGGTGACGCGCACGCCGTGGGGGCTGAGCTCCTGGTGCAGAGCCTCGGTGAAGGAAATGACATAGGCCTTGGAGGCGTAATAGACCGCCATCCCCGGCCCCGGCAGATAGCCCGCGACGGAGCCGACATTGAGAATTCCGCCGCGGTTCTTGATCAGCTGGTCGGCAAAGCGCAGCGAGAGGTCGGTCAGCGCCCGAATATTGACGGCGATCATGTCGAGCTGCTCGGCCCGATCGAGCTGGACGGCCTTGCCGAACAGACCGAATCCGGCGTTGTTGACGAGATGGTCGAGTTCGACACCGGCCTCCGCCAGCGTCGCCGCGATGTGGTCGCCCGCGTCGGGCGCCGTCAGGTCGCACGGAATGACGATGGGCGCTGGGCCGCCCTTTGCGGTGATCTCGCGCGCCAGCGCCGTGAGCCGGTCCTCGCGCCGCGCCGCCAGGGCCAACCGATGCCCTTTCGCGGCGAAAACGCGGGCCAATTCAGCGCCAATCCCTGCGGAGGCGCCGGTCACGAGCGTCACACGTTCACTCACGGTACAGTCTCTCGGAACAACTTTCGAACATCATTTAACCGGGAGAGAGAGCATAAGCGCGCAGGAACTTGCAAGCGGTCCGGAACTGGCTGCGGGCCGCAAAGAGGGTCCGTAATGCCTGGAATCCTACGGGCTTAACCGCCCCGCCCGATTCCGCGCCACATTAAACTTTATCCATGAACACCGTCTCCGGCGTTCCTGGGCGCGGATCTATGCTTCCGGCGATACGCCCTGCCGCCTGGCGGCAACGCGGTGTTTCAGATCGACACGATCGCGCGAGGAGATGCCGAGCAGTTCGGAGGCGCGCCACACCACATTGTCCTCGAATTCCGTCACCTTGCCGTCGGCGTAGACGAGCTCCCACATCATCTCGACGATGCGCAGCCGTCCGGCTTCGTCGACCTCGCGCATGATCACGCTGGTGAAACGGTAGAGATCGACGGCCTCGCCTTCGGCCAGCATGGCCGAGCTGATCAGCCGGTCGGCGGCGCCGGGAGCGAGCCCGAAACGCAGCTCGAGCAGGCTGTGCAGCTTGTGCTTCTCGACCTCGCTCGGCCCGCCATCGAGCGAGATGACGTGGATCAGCAGTGCCGTCGCGGCGAGCTGATAGCCATTGTCGTCGAAGGCCGGCGTCTCCTGGGGCGAGACCACATCGGCGATGAATTGGCGCAATCCGTCCAGCATGGCGTCCTTTGAGGTCTCTGTTGTCTCGCTCTCGCCGGTCACCGTCGGAGCGGCGTTCTCATCTCAGATATGCGGTTCATCGGCTGCCCTGGCAATCCGCCGCGGCATTTCGCCCGCATGACATTTCGGTAAGTGTTTGCGCCCCGACTTCGTTTCCGGGGCACTCGCCCGCTCAAGGAATCTCGTACACCATCATCTTGTCGGCGACGCCGCGCAGGGCGGCGTGCTTCTGGATCGGCGTGATGTGCGCCTTCTGCAGGATGTCGACGACGCCGGGCGCCTCGATGACAGGCGCGGTGAGGTGGATCTCCTGCGCGGTCGACAGGCTCTGCACGCGCGCGGCGATGTTGACGGTCTGGCCGAAATAATCCTGACGATCGTTCAGCATCACCGCCAGGCACGGCCCCTCATGGATACCGATCTTGACGACGAGATCCTCGGTGCCGCGCTCTTGGTTCAGCTCCTTCATCGCCGCGCGCATCCGCAAGCCGGCGGCAAGCGCATTCTCGGGCCTGATGAAGGTCGCCATCACCGCATCGCCGATCGTCTTCACTACCGCACCCTTTTCGGCATTGATGATCTCCAGCAGCGCGCGGAAATGCGCCCGCACCAGATCGAACGCCGCGAGATCGCCGACCCGCTCGTACAGCGCAGTGGAACTCTTGAGGTCGGTGAACAGAAAGGTCAGCGAGGTGATCTTCAGCCGCTGATCGATGTTGAGCTGGTCGGCCTTGAACACGTCGCGAAAGGTCTGGTTCGACAGCATCCGCTTGGCGGTCAGGAACGGCTTGCGCCTGCCGGTCAGATGATGCAACGCCTCGGCCGCGACCATCACGGTCGGCAGCACGCGCAATCCCGACTTGTTGTCCAGCGCGAGTTGCAGCGGACCAGGACGCAGCACCGTGGTCTCGACCGGCGCGCGCACGCCGTCATATTTCAGCGCGAGCTGCTGCAGCTCGCCGGTCGGCTCGCCCTGCACGTCGATGAAGCGGGCAGCATGGGTCACCGGCTCGAACACGATGATGAATTGGTGCGGCAGGCTCAGCGACACGGTGTCGTGATCGCCGGCCGCCAGCTCCCGCGCATCGAGCACGACGTCGTTGGAGAGCGAAGCCATCGACGCCTCGTCGAAGTCGACGCCCGAACTCCAAAACACCTGCTTGAAATAGTCCCAGATCGGCAGCGAATGCGGATTATGCGCCGCGATCGACCTGATCCGCGGGCTGACGGTGAAGGCCGCCTCGACCTGCTGATCGACGGTCGCCTCATAGCCGCAGGCGCACAGGCCGCAGTGATATTCGTCCGAGCGCAGCGATTTCAGCGTGCCGTGCGCATCGAGCACCCCGCCACAACCGGGACACAGCACATTCCAGGTCAGATCGAACAGCCCGATCCGCGCGGCGTGAATGAAACCGGAGATCACGCGCTCCTCGTCGAGCCCGGTACGTTTGGAGAAATCCAGCGCATTGACGCGGTTGAGCTCGTGATCGGCACCATCGGCGATCAGCTGCGCGATCGCATCCGCGACCGCGGGATCGGCGGATTCCTGCAGGGCCGAAAACTGGACTGCCGTGGCGTTCATGGATTGACCGATGTCCCTGGGTGCGCGCGAAGATGTGGGCATGTACCAGCTGAAATGCGAGGGGGAACGTTCTCGTTGCCTCATCCTGGAACCGCACCACTGTCTCAATCACCTGACGCAGGCGGTCAAGCCACCCGCTTACCGCGGCGTGATCCGGAACATCGGCGAGCGATCCGGCTGCGTGGTCACCACGCCGACCGGGGTCACCGGCACGGTGTCGATCAGCTCGATCCGGAACGCGGCGACCAGCCGGGCCAGCGCGAGCACGGCCTCGACCAGCGCAAAGTGTGCGCCGATGCAGACGCGCGCGCCGGCGCCGAACGGCAGATAGGAGAACCGCTCGGGCGGCGGCGCATTCGACAGGAAGCGCTCGGGCATGAACGCGTTCGGCGCCCGCCACAGTTTCTCATGCCGATGCAACAGCCACGGTGCAATCAGGATGACGTCGCCGCGCTTGACCGGAAAGCCCGCAACCGCATCCGGTCCCAATGCCGCGCGTGCGATCAGGAAGGCCGGCGGATAAAGCCTGAGCGTTTCGTCGACGACTGCACGGGTAAACGGCAAGCGCTCCGGATCATCCGTCGCCGGATTGTCCTTCGCTTCCCGGGCCAGCCTGTCCTGCGTGAGCGGATCGAGCGCGAGCAGATACAGCGCCCAGAACAGAGCGGTCGCAGTGGTCTCATGTCCCGCGAGGATCATGGTCGCGACCTCGTCGGCGAGTTGCGCATCGGTGAAGGCCGCGCCGGTCTCGGGATCGCGCGCGGCGCCCATCAGATCGAACAGGTCGCGCGGCGGCGCATCCTCGCTTTTTCCCCGCGCTCGCCGCTCCGCCATCAGCATCGCGACGAAGGCGGTCCAGCGCTTGCGAAACCGGGCGCGCGCGAGATCGCGCGGCGTCGGCCAGGACAGCGGCAGCACGATGTCGAGCAGATGCGGGCTCGCCAGCCGCGTGCCATATTCGAACACGAAGTCGCGCAAGGTGCTGCCATGGCGGCCCATCTCGAACGAGAACATCGTGCGCCCGGCGATGTCGAGCGTCATCAGCTGCATGATCTCACGCAGATCGACCGGCGCATCGCCCTGTTGCGTGAGCCGGGCCACGGTCTCGTCCACCACCGCCACCATGTGCGGAATCAGGCCGGAGACCGCGCGCGGCGTGAAGGCCGGAGCCAGCGTGCGCCTTTGATGCTTCCAGGCCTTGCCTTCCGCAGTCAGCAGACCATCGCCGAGTATCGGCCGCAAGACGCGGATGCCGCCGGGCGTGCGGGCGTAGTTCTCGTAATTGTCGACCAGCACATGCTTGATCGCATCAGGCGTATTGAGGATGAAGCTGGAGCGGCCGAAGAAGCGGCCGGCGACGACCTCGTCCTCATAGGCGCGCTGGCCCCAGGTCGCGATCGCGTTCTCGCCCATCTTCAACACGCGCCGGAACGTACCCATGCTGTCCGGTGCCCGCGGCGGCATCGGCGGCACCAGCGGCGAGCGGGACTGCGGCAGATAGTGGACTTCGGCGACGCTCATTGGTGAACTCACAATCATCGCCCCCGCGATCCCAGCGGCTCACGTCCACGGGGCCCCCTTCAGAGCTTGAACAGCGCTGGCGACAGGAGATCTGCAGGCTGCCCCGTCCGAACAGCTATGTCGTCAGCTCGATCACCGCAATCCTGCCCTCGGATACGGGCCAAAGCCGGGCAGCGATGCGTTGCTCATTGAACTCACCGATGATGGTGCGTCCGGCCTCGCCCGCGGGCAATCGCAACGTGGTCGCCGCGTCGGTCGGCACCCCCTTCTGCACGTCGGTCGGCTCCTTGCCGTCTAGCAAAACGATATCGCGCGGCAGACCGAAATAGCCGCGCGGCCGTGACATGATGATGATGGCGCCAGCTCCCGCGTCCGCCGGTCCGATCGGACGCGCTGCACGCAAATGCACGACGTCTGACGAACGCGGAAAAGGCGCGCGGTAGAAATGCGTCGTCGGTGCGCCGGCCGAGGTGAGCACGATCTCGAGACAGGATGCCGGATCCACCTCCGCAGGCCCCCAGCGTCCGTCGGCCTCGGTCTGCCCGCGATAGACGATGTCGCCGATCCGTTCCCCGGTCTCCGGCGAGATGCGGTAGACTTCGACCGTCGCTCCGGACACCGGACGATTGGTCGGCACCCCGCCGGGCGTGCCGCTCACCAGCCCACTGAGACGAACCCGCTTCTCCGGCACGATCGCGATCCGGTCGGGCTCGCGGCCTGCAATCGACTTGTAGATCTCGCGGAAGGCGCGCGGATGAAAGGCGACCTCGCGGTGATCGAGTGCGCCGAGCACGAGGTTGGTCGCGCCCTTCAACGCTGGTCCTTCCGCAGTGATCCCGGTCGGCACGCCGGGCTTGCCGATCAGGCGGCCGTCTGCTTGCGCATATTTGTCCAGACCATCGCTGCGCAAGGTGAGGAATGCGACGCCGTCCGTCACCTCGCTCTCGCCGGCATTCAACCCGCGCAGGAATGCTCCGCGACCGTTGAACTCGCTGCCGGGATTTTCATCGGAGTCGAACACGCCGTGATTGGGCGTTCCGCACAAGACGGCGTGGCTGATATCCGCTGCGCCGCCGTTCTTGATGACGTTGCGGATCGCATAGCCGCCGCGCGAGCTGCCGACCAATGCGATGCGTGCTGCGCCGGTCTCGCCCTTCAGCGCCTTGATCGCAGCAGCGAGCTCGCGGCGCTGATCCTCGGTCGAGGATCGGTTCGGCTGGGCCACGCCGTCATCGTTGCGCGCCAAGGGATCCGTGAAGTTGAGCGCAGCCATTCGGCCGCGGGGCACGCCGTTCGACTCCATCCGCCACAACGTCGTCATCCATAGTGCGGCGTGATCACCATTGCCGTGGACAAACAGGACCGGCGGAATCTCGGCGCCGGGTGCAGCCGCGGATTGCGCAGATGCACGGACCGAAAAAACGGCGGAGAGCAACGGCAGCGAGCCCATGCCCTGCAGGATGGTGCGTCGGCTCAAGCTCATTGGCGTCTCCCGGTCATGGATTGATTGTACGCATCGTTTCCACGCGTAAGACTTCCGTCACGAATGGGTCCGAACAGCGGCGGATCGCGGCGGGCATTCACCTCACGGGCGGCAGGAATCAGCCAAGCACCGGGAGCGCCGCGATCGCGCAAAGTGGCGTGTGGCAATCACGCGAAGCTCGAAGCTGCCGAACGGCGAGCACGGAAATCACGCCTTAGCGAATCCAACCTTGTCGACGCGACCGGCGAACTCACTGACCGTGCTCGGTCAGGGTCTTTTCACAGGGCTTGGACAGCCGGGCTCGATGCTGCTTCAGGCAGGCGAGCACGGCCTGATCGCCATCATTCATGACCGAGCGGCACAATCGCGATACGTCGCGCGCGCAGGCGTCGTGACCGACCTGCTGCGCGGAGGCAGCGGATGCCAAGAAGACGAGAGGTATGACGAAGAGAATTCTGCTCATGGCTGACGCCTCGCTCCCGGACCTTCATGCGTTGGAGGCGTTCTAAAGCGCACCACGGCCGGCCGCAAGCCGATGGAATCGGCCGGCATGCCGTGCACTCCGATACCGCTTCCTATATCGCTCGATCGGCATCGGCGACCTTGCCGCCCTTCCTCCCGATCTCCCGGTCGAGCAGCGCGCGGCAGCCCGCGGTCAGGTCGGAGCGGTGCTTGACCATGCAGGCGGTGATCGCGGGGATGTTGGGGATCTCGCTGCTGCAGAGACGAAAGGCATCGCCGCTGCACATCTGCTGCGCCTCGGCGCTGAAGGCGAAGCTCTCGCGAGAGGTCATGATCGTCAGGGCACAGATGACGAAGGCGACAGCGACTGAAGTGCACAGGCTCGAGGCGGACAAGGTCATGATCGGCTCCCATCGCCGCCCGGTTGCGGCGCTCGTTGTCGATGCCGCCATCATGGTCGCGAACGCCTGGAACCACCGTGATTGCGGTCACATCACGAGCTCGTGCAGACCATCCCATTCCGGAACGCTGGAAATGGCAGCTCGGCCGGCGCGCGTTGGGACCGCGTTAAGGTTTCGTTGGCATTAATCGAATCTGATCAATTGCGCAGGACGGCCGCGCGTCCCCGTAGATCGAGTGTGGTGTTTTCGGGAAGAGTAACATGCGTAATGCGTTGGGCTTGATGTTGGCCGCCATTGTCGCGGCAGTCGCAATCACTGGGGTGTGGCGTTACGTGTCCGCCCCGCATGCGGTGCTGGCCGCGCCGCAAACCACGGCCGCCCGCATTGCGGAACCGGCAAGCACGTCACCGAAACTGGCCGCGAAGGACGACGTCGAGTTCACGGCCGCCGTGCCGGCCAAACCTGCCGCGATGCCGCCTGCACAGTCGCTGCCGACCTCGGCTTGCGCCAATCCGGATGCGCTCGGCATTTCCCGCACCGTCGTGGTCGACACCACCGGCGGCCCCGGCTTCGGCCTCGATCACTTCAAGCAGTTCGACTTCCTCACCGATCACGAGGTCGTCCTGACCTTCGACGACGGCCCGTGGCCGAACAATACGCCTGCGGTGCTGAAGGCGCTGGCCGACGAATGCACCACCGGCGTGTTCTTCCCGATCGGCAAGCACGCGACCTATCATCCGGAGATCCTGCGCCAGGTCCTGGCGGCCGGCCACACCGTCGGCGCGCACACCTGGGGTCATGCCAATCTAAACGGCAAGAAGATGACCGATCAGACCGCGAAGGACGAGCTGGAGAAGGGCTTCAGCGCGGTGAAGTTCGCGCTCGGCACCAACCCGTCGCCGTTCTTCCGCTTCCCGCAGCTGCAGCACCGGCCGTCTGCGGTGGCCTATCTCGGCACGCGCAACGTCGCGATGTTCTCCTGCGACGTCGATTCCTTCGACTTCCGTTCCAAGGACGCCGATCAGGTCGTCAACACCGTGATGGCCGGGCTCGAGAAGAAGGGCAAAGGCATCATCCTGATGCACGACTTCCAGAAGCACACCGCCGAAGCGTTGCCGATGCTACTGCGGCGACTGAGGGCCGGCGGCTTCAAGGTCGTCGCGATGAAGGCAAAGGCGTCGCTGGAGACCCTGCCGGAATATGACGCGATGATCGGCCAGGATCCGAAACTGCCGACCACCATGACCAGTGCGCGGCCCATCTCGAGCGTGATTCAGACCATTTCCCAGTAGCGAGCACGCCGGACGTCCTGCGCTGTGGCGAAAGGCCGGGCTTTGCCCGGCCTACTGCTTTGGCCTCGATGCTCGGCGTCTTCCGATTAGACAATCGCTCCTGCAGAAGTATGGTGGTGTGAAAGAATACAAGGTGCCGGCGAGTTCAGCTGTTGGCACCAATGGGCCAGGAAGCCGCCAGTAAACAGGAGGGAAGCATGCGCCGCGCCGTAGCAGCGATGTCCTTGATCGCCAGCGCCTTGTGGTTCGGACAGGCGTTCGAACAGGCTTGGGCGCAGAGCGGCGAGAACGAGGTCGA
Source organism: Bradyrhizobium sp. SZCCHNS1022 (assembly GCF_032484835.1). NCBI lineage: Bacteria > Pseudomonadati > Pseudomonadota > Alphaproteobacteria > Hyphomicrobiales > Nitrobacteraceae > Bradyrhizobium > Bradyrhizobium sp. SZCCHNS1022. Next base: position 688,611 of record NZ_JAUETT010000001.1, read on the forward strand.
GGAGGTCTATGTCGCGCGGTCTGTGCGCCGTTCGCGCGTCGTGCCCTCGGATTTTTGCGCGCCGACCAAAACCGGCTTTGCACCTGCGCTCGAGGATCAGCTGAGCATCAAATCGGTCAACACGCGGCCGTCCGACGGCCGCATGACCGGCACCGGTGACAAGGATATCGGCGACATGCGGGTCTGCGTCGGGCAGGCGATGGACCCGACCGTTCTCGGCACCTATGCCGAAGGCCACCTGAATGGCATCGCCTTCACAGGCGTCGGCGATTGCCGGCTGGTGCGGGGCAATCTGCCGGAAGACGGCCTGCTCACGCACCGCTGCTTCATGCTGCTGTCGGGGCTTCCAGAGCCCTATGTCGGCGGATTCCTGGTCTCCAGCTCGATGTATTCGCGGACGCCCTTCGGCGAGGAGAGCTCGCCGAAGGGCTATGCGCAGGCCGGCCTCATGATCATCCGCCTGTTCAAGCGCCGCCAGCCGTGAGGCGGCTTCTTTCGACTCAAGCCGCCGAGAACATCTCGACGAAAGCCCTGATGGTGCCGTTCACCTTGTCTTCCGAGACGTGCCAGGCGGCGCCGTCATCGGCCGCGAAGTAGTTGCTGGCGTTCGAGCCCGCCCACCGGAACACCTCGAACGAGGGCCAGTAGAAAATGTTCGACAGGTTCGAATTGTTCACGACCTCATGGGCGACCAGCCGCATCGTGCTTTTCGACAGGCAATCGGCCTGCACCGCGGACTCATATTCGAACGAGGCCAGCAGCGGCACCGGCGAGACGGTGACGATGATCTTGATATCCGGCACCACGCTCCGGATGAATTCGATCAGGTAGAGCACGTTGTCGACGTTCTCCTGAACGCTCGCGGTCCGGAACTGATACTTCTCCGCCAGCGCCCGCGAATTCAGCGCGGTCGGCCGCGGCAGCACGAAGGCGCCCGTGGTCCGGTCGAAGAACGCCGCGGCGACCCCGAGCGTCAGGATGAAGACGTTGCTCGACTTGATGACCTCGAGCGTCTTTTCCTTGCTCCAGCCGGGTGGCAGCAGCTCGACGATCCGCTCGCGAACGCTGTCGTCGATCGCGGCCCCGCGCAGCCAGTCGACGAAGACGCGGTTCGCGAAGGTGGTGTTGATGTATTCCGAAATCTCCATGTGATGGGCCGCATAGCCGTTCTCATGCAGGCTTTTCGCGAGATTGCGGGCGAAGCAGGAGCCCATGGTGAAGAACCGGGTCTGCTTGGTCAGGAATTTGGGTCCGGCTTTCAGATTGACCGCGATGTGATCGCCGATCAGCTTCTGGAAATCGCCGAGAAAATCCGCCGTCTCGGGGTAGCGCCCGACCTTGCTCTTATTAGTCTTGGCGCCGGGGTCGTTCTTGCGCGTCCGCGCGACCTCCAGGGTCTCGCGATTGGCGGGCGTATCATAGGCCGGGTCGAGCGCGATGGCCTTTTCGAGCGAAGCGATCGACTCTTCGAACAGGTTGCCTTGGGTCAGGATTTCGCTCAGCCGGAAGTAGTCGTCGGCCAGGTTCGAGGCGCGGGCCAGCTTGCGGTAGAGTTCGATCGCCCTTGCGAACGGCCCGACATGGCTGCAGCGCAGGGCCGCGCTCCTGATCAGGTGCAGGTTGCCTTCCGTGGGCGTGTTGAAGATCTCGGGGTGCTCGTCGAGGATCGCGAGCATCATGTCGCGCGCTTCGGCGTGGGTCTTGTGCGTGCCGTCCTCGATCAGCTGCGCATAGATGAAGCGGGCGCTGAGATCCTTGCCGTCCAGCTCGAGCAGCTTCTGGAACGCCAGCCGCGCGCTGACGAAGTCCTTGTCCTCAAGGTATTTGTAGCCGAGCGCCTTGATCTGGGCGATCAGCGACTGGAACTCTGCGTGATTATCGAGTGCGGAGGTGGTCATATCGAGATTGCGCCCTTGAATTCGCCTGAACATGCGTTGGCTGCCCGCACGCCTGATTGGCGTTGCGGGTTGGGGCTGCATTCTGCAGTTACTGGATACCGATCTCCGGCTGCCGTGTACGGCCACGGAGTACGCAAGCGAACGGGCTTCGGCCCGCGCTGATTCGATGCTGTGAGGAGGTTAGCCGGGATTTCCGGAGCTTGCTAGCCGGGGAACACCACGGAGTGGTGCCGCAAGAGGGATTCGAACCCCCGACCCCGTCATTACGAATGACGTGCTCTACCAGCTGAGCTATTGCGGCGACCTTGTCATTCCGCGGCTTGCGACGGCGCAGCCGGCCGCGGACGCGCCTCTGATATCGGGCGGGCGGCCGATTGGCAAGGACAAGCCGGCCGCAAGCCGCCGGCGCGGTAATTTTTGTGACGGACCGCGCGTGAGCGGGCGAAACGCCCGCTTCAGCCCCCGAACCGGGACAGGAAGCCGCGCCAGCCACCGGCCTGCTGCTTCGGCGCGATCTGCTCGGCGAATTCGTCCCGCGCCGCTTCGTCCTCCTCGATCCCGGGATCGTCTGGCGGCCGGATGATCGGGACGATCGCCGGGATCGGCGCTTCCGCCGGCTTACCGAGATCGCTGCGCGTACGGTACAGGGGCGTCGGCCCGAGCGGTGCGGAACTAGCGGGCGCCGATGCTGCCGGAGCGGCGCGCCCGGCCGGGGCAGAATTGCGCGTCGCCGCGGACGGCGATGGGCCTCCGGACGCATCCTCCGGTGCCGCCGCCTGCAGGGGCGGCGCCGGTTCTGGCGCCTCGGCCGGCGCTGCGGCTGGAACGGCGGGACCGGGTGCGGCCGCGGACTTATCCTCAACGCGTTCCACAGGCTTATCCGCAGGCTTGTCCACAGCTTCATCCACCGGCGTCGACGCCGGGAGATTGTCCTGCGGTGTCGGCTCGATCACGGCCGGCTCGGATGCGACCTCGCGCGGCGGCTCGGCAAGGCCCTGGGCAATCGTCGGCCGTTCCGGAACGGGCAGCATCGCTTCGTCGAAGGGCTGCGGTTCGATGGCGGCGCCGCGCTCCGACGGCAGGCTGGCCACCGGCGTCTGCCACTGGAAGGCGTCGAGCCGGCCAGTGACCGGCGACACCGGGTGCCAGCGGTGGCTGACATAGCCGTCGGCGGTCCAGGCCGGATCGTGGCGGGCCCGCACCGCGCGCAGCGTCCATTCGCGCGCCTTGCCGGCATCGCCGTGCTCGGTGCGCTCCAGCTCCGCCATCAGCATTGCCACCCGCTGCGTGGGATCGGCGATGAACGGCGCCAGCGCGTCCCGCGCCCGCTTGAACTCGGCGGCATCGATCGCGGCGCGCGCGATCGCCAGCGCCCCTTCGATCTGGCCCGGCGTCCGGCCTGCGAGGTTCTCGACCCGCGACAGCCGCTGCCGGGCGGAATCGCCGAGCCGCACATGGGCATAGGCCTCGGCAAGCTCGGGATGCGGCTGCGCGATCCAGGCCGCCTCGATGATCTTCATGGCACGGCGCACCTGGTGCGCCTCGCTCTCGAATTTCGCCGCCAGCACCGCGGCCGGCACCAGGGTCGGCGCCAGCTTCACCGCCTCCATGACGCTCGTGCGCGACAGATCGCGGTTCTTGCTTTCCAGCTCGATGGCGCGGGCCGTGAGCAGCACGCCGCGCTGGCGGCGGTAGGTCGGCTTGTCGACCAGCCCGGCGGTGTAGTTGCTGTCGAGAATCGCGAGCGCGCCGTTCCAGTCGCCTTGCGCGCAGCGGAAGCCGAGCACCGCCTGCGAGGCCCAGGTCGCCTGCGGCGCGACCTTCAAGGCTTCGTCCGCGATCATGACCGCGGCGATCGCATCGTCGGAGCGCTGCGCCTCGATGAACAGGCCGCGCAGACCGAGCAGCCGCGTGTCCTGGCGCTCGGCCATGACGCGGAAGGCGCGCCGCGCCGCCTCGGGGTCGCCTTCGAGCTGCGCGGCTTGCGCATGCAGCAGCAGGGTCAAGGGATCGTCGCCGGCGAGCCGGCGCGCGACATCGGCGTGCCGCCGGGCCGCGGTCGGGTCGCCATGGCCGATCGCGAGCAGGCCGTGGGTGATGGCATGGCGGCCGCGGGCATGGCGCCGCGCATGATGGTGGCGGCGGATGCGGCCGGGCGCACGCAACAGCGCACTCACGATGCTCCACAGCAGCATGACCGCGACGATGGCGATGCCGAGCAGCAGCACGAACACCGGAAGGCCCATCTCGGCCTTCCACGGGCCCCAGGTCAGCACGACGTTGCCGGTTTGCTCGGCGACCCAGGCAGCGCCTGCCGCAGCGAGTCCAACCAGGACGAGGAAGAAGACGATCCGGATCATGGCCTTCACTGCCCGGCTTTGGCTGGAGGGGTGGCAAGCGCGGTCATGGCATCGTCGGCGAAATGACGGGACGCCGCCAGCGCGGCGTCGCGGGCATTGACCTTGTCGAGCCAGGCTTGCGCCGGCGTGCGGTCGGCCTCCGGCAACAGCTCGAGCTCGCGCCGCGCGTCGGCGACATCGTTGCGCACGGCGGCCGCGGTGATCCGCGCCACCACCGCGCCGCGGTCATTACCGGTCGCATCGCTGCGTTCGATCCGCACCAGCTTGGCCGCGCCGGCCTGCAGGCGATCGACGATCGAGGTTCCGGTGGGCGCGGTCTCCGGCTGCTGCGGCGCCAGCGTCGGCACGATGGTCAGGAGATCGCGCGCCAGCGCCGGCGGACTCGGCACGCCGGTCTTGGCGAACGGCTCCAGCGGCTTCAGCGCATCAGCATTGGGCGCGAACGATTTTGCCGTCGCCAGCGCGGCGGCATAGGGATCGCCGTGACGCACGGCAACATCGAGCAGAGCGGCCGCGACGACACGCCGCAGCGGCATGTCATCGGTCGGCTTGGCCTCCGCGATCTTCCCGCTCGCCTGCGCCAGCGCCGCGCTCTGGCTGCGGCTGGCGCGTTCGAGCTGGTCGATCCGCGCGGTCAGGCCGGAGAGATCGACCGCGGCCGCGCCGGAGAGATCGACCGCGGCCGCGCCGTCGCGCGGCGCCGCCTTGAGGTCGCCAATCGCGGCCGCCGTCTTGTCCGACTGCGCGCGCAGCGCTGCGACGTCGTTGCGCACCGAGGCGACAGCCTTGTCCAGCGCATCGATGCGCCCGGCGAGCGCACTGTCCGGCTTGCCGATCCGCCCCTCGAGGCTTTTGACGCGGCCGCTGAGATCGTCGACCACGGATGACAGCTGCGGCGCGGCGGTGGGCGCCGTGACCTCCGGCCAGCCCAACATCCAGCCGACGCCGATGACCAGCGCCGCCGCCACGGCACCGGAAAACGGCGCGACGATCCAAGGCGAAATCGGCCGCGCCGGGCGCGGCGGCGGCTCGCTTGCGGCGATCGCCTCGTCGGCAGGCGTCTCCGCGGCGGCCGGTTCGGCCGCCTCCAATTCGGGCTCAGGCGCGCCATGCGGATGCGCTTCGCTCGCCGCGTCGGACGAGCCCTCCGCGACCGCCTCGGCCGGGGCCGGGTGGGTCTCGCTCGAAGTCGGTTCGAGATCGATGGTCGGCGGCGAACGCTTCGGCCGTCCGGTCTCGGCAGCCGGACCAGCGGTATCGGACGGATCATCGACCATGGCGGCAGTTCCCTTGACTAGAGATTGGGCAGGCCCTCTTACGCCATTCACGGCCGCAACGCACGGGTCAGGCCCTCCAACAAATTTTGTTCATCGGGATGCGCCGCGAACGTCACGCGGGCGGCGCCGGCCTCGCGCAACACCCCCGCCACCGAATCGGAGATGCAGTATTGCGGCACCGAGAGCGCCGAGATTTCGACGCCTTCGGCGCGCGCCGCCGCCACAAAGGCCTCGGCGCTCCGGCGCGAGTAATGCACCACGGCCTCGACGCGGTCGGCGGCAAAGGCATCGCAGACCTCCCGCGGCAGCGCGCTGACCTGCGCCATCCGATAGACCGTCGCCGTCACCACATCGAAGCCGCGCTCGATCAGCTCGGAGGCGAGATCGCGCGAGATGTCGCTGCCGGCGAGATAAAGCAGGGTCCTGCTCGCCTCGAACACGCGCGCGGCGGCGCTGTCGACGACCAGCTCCCGCAGGCGCGCCGCATCGCCATCGGCCGAGATGACCTCCGTAAATCCAGCCTCGCGCGCCGCCGACGCAGTCTGCGCACCGACGGTGAACAGCGGCAACGCGATGAGCGGCGAGCCGGACAATTGCGGCGCGGCGGCGCGCAGCGCATTGGCCGAGGTGGCGATGACGGCGCCGACATCGCCGCCCAGATCGGCCGGAAGCGGCAACGGCTCGAAGCGCAGCATCGGCGCCAACAGCACGTCGAAGCCGCGCGCGCGCAAGGCGTCCGCAGTGCGGAGATTATCGGGGGATGGGCGGGTCACCAGCACAGCCATGTGCTATGCTCTCGCTGGGCAGCGCGCCGCCGGGTCGCAATTGACAAAGTCGCAATTGACAGACGATTGCACCTTGCGACCTCGTGGTGTTAGGCGGTCCCATGGCGGGAGATCGCGCCACATAATAACCGAAGGGTTGAGATTGGGTAACGATTCACAAGCGCTGGTGCTGGGCATCGAGACCACCTGCGACGAGACCGCCGCGGCGGTGGTCGCGCGTGCTTCGGACGGCAAGGGGCGGATCCTTTCCAATGTGGTGCGCTCTCAGACCGAAGAACACGCGCGCTATGGCGGGGTGGTTCCTGAGATTGCCGCTCGTGCCCATGTCGATCTGCTGGACGGCATTATCAAGGCGGCGATGCGTGAAGCCGACGTCGCGTTCGCGGAGCTCAACGCCGTCGCGGCCGCTGCCGGCCCCGGCCTGATCGGCGGCGTCATTGTCGGCCTCACCACGGCAAAAGCGATCGCGCTGGTGCATGGCACGCCGCTCGTCGCGGTGAACCATCTCGAAGCGCATGCGCTGACGCCGCGCCTCACCGACAACATCGACTTCCCTTATTGCCTGTTCCTGGCCTCCGGCGGCCACACCCAGATCGTCGCGGTCGCGGGTGTCGGCGACTATGTCCGGCTCGGCACCACGGTCGATGACGCCATGGGCGAGGCCTTCGACAAGGTCGCGAAAATGCTGGGCCTGCCCTATCCCGGCGGGCCGCAGGTCGAAGAAGCGGCGCGCAGCGGCGACGCCGCGCGGTTCGCCTTGCCACGGCCGATGCTGGGACGCAGCGATGCCAATTTCTCACTGTCGGGATTGAAGACGGCGGTGCGCAACGAGATCGGCCGGATCGGAGAGGTGACGCCGCAGGACGTCAGCGACCTCTGCGCCAGCTTCCAGGCGGCGGTGCTGGACTCGACCGCCGACCGGCTGCGTGTCGGCCTGAAGCTGTTCAGGCAGCGCTTCGGCGCGCCGACCGCGCTGGTCGCCGCCGGCGGCGTCGCGGCGAACCAGGCGATCCGCGCCGCGCTCGACTCCGTGGCGCAGGAGGCCGGGACCACGCTGATCGTGCCGCCGCCCGCGCTGTGCACCGACAATGGCGCCATGATCGCCTGGGCCGGCGCCGAGCGGCTTGCGCTCGGCCTGACCGACGGCATGGACAGCGCGCCCCGCGCCCGCTGGCTGCTCGATGCCAATGTCAGCGTGCCCGAGAAATTCTCCAACACCCGCGCGGGGTTTTGAGGAGGGTGCGTTGGTCCTCTATGTCCACAGAGCCGGTGCGCTGCCCTCCCCCTTGCGGCAGGGCGATCGCATATGGAGAAAAACTCGGCCGACGAGCTCTCCCGCGGCCGTCCTTCGAGACGCTCGCCTCCGGCGAGCTCCTCAGGACGAGGGCTCGTTTGCGGCAAAATGGCAGACCTTCATGGTGAGGAGCGCCGCATGCGGCGCTCCTCCGGACGATGCTACGCATCGCCGGGAGAACCATGAGGCCCGATCCAGTTTGCGCCATATGCGATCGCCCTGCCCCTGGCGGGGAGCGCATAGGCCGCATTTGGCGGCCGCCTTAAGGGAACGCCGAAGCCAAGCTTCGGGTGGGGGCGGCCCCATAAAGACTCTCGCACGTGGCACCCCCCTCCCCGACCCTCCACCGCAAGGGGGGAGGGAGCACTGAGACCGCCCGTGATGTCGCGCTTCCGATCCATCAGCATCATCGGCGCCGGGGCCTGGGGCACGGCACTGGCAGCCGTCGCCGCGCGCGCCGGGCGAGATGTCACGCTCTACGCCCGCGATGCCGCGCACGCCGCGGAGATCGCCGCGCGGCGCGAGAACCCGCGTCTCGCCGGCATTCCGCTCGCACCTGAGATTTCGATCACCAGCGAGCTCGCGCAGGCGGCGGACGCCGAGATCGCGCTCGTCGCCGTGCCCGCGCAGCATCTGCGCGGCGCCATCCTGCATCTTGCGCCGTACTTGAAACCCGCCACGCCACTCATCGCCTGCGCCAAGGGCATCGAGCACGGCACCCACAAATTCATGACCGAAGTGATCGCGGCAGCCGCGCCGCACGCACACCCGGCCATCCTCTCCGGCCCGAGCTTTGCCGACGATGTCGCACGCGGCCTGCCCACCGCGGTCACGCTGGCCGCGCATGACGAGGCGCTCGCGGCCGATCTCGTCCACGCGCTGGGCTCCGCCACGTTCCGCCCTTATCACAGCACGGACGTCCGCGGCGTCGAGATCGGCGGCGCCGCCAAGAATGTGCTCGCGATCGCCGCCGGCATCGTAGCCGGGCGCAGGCTGGGCGCATCGGCGCTCGCAGCACTGACCACGCGCGGCTTTGCCGAGCTCGCCCGCTTCGGCCGCGCCTGCGGCGCGCGCAGCGAGACGCTGACGGGCCTGTCCGGCCTCGGCGATCTCATTCTCACCTGCGCCGGTCCCCAATCGCGCAATTTCGCCGCGGGCCTGGCGCTCGGGCGCGGCGAGCCGCTGCCCGCCGGCAAGCTGGCGGAAGGGCAATACACGGCGCCGGTGCTGGTCGAGCTGGCGGCGTCGCTCGGCATCGAGATGCCGGTGTCGAACGCTGTGGTAGGCATCCTGAACGGGGACTTGACGATCGAGGCGGCGATCGAGGCGCTGCTGACGCGCCCGTTCAAGGCGGAGGAATGAGAATGGCGTACTGGCTGGTGAAATCCGAGCCTTCGGTGTGGTCGTGGGAACAGCAGGTGGCCAAAGGCGCCAAAGGCGAGGCCTGGACCGGCGTGCGCAACTTCACGGCGCGGCAGAACCTCGTGGCCATGAAGAAGGGCGACCTCGCCTTCTTCTATCATTCCAACGAGGGCAAGGAGATCGTCGGCATCGCCGAGGTGATCAAGGAGGCCTATCCCGACCCGACCGACAAGACCGGCAAATTCGTCTGCGTCGACATCAAGGCCGACAAGCCGTTGAAGACACCGGTGACGTTGGTCGCGATCAAGGCGGAGAAGAAGCTGTCGGAGATGGCGCTGGTGAAACAGTCGCGGCTCTCGGTGCAGCCGGTGACGCCGGAGGAATGGAAGCTCGTCTGCAAGATGGGCGGGATGTAGCTGCGCAAGGTCTGGTAAGCCACGCGGTGCGCAAGCGCCATTCATGGTAGCACCAGGGCCTGTGGCTGGCCGATCCAGGCAGCGTTCTTTCGGGCACGGCATCGTGGTGCTACGTTCGCCTGTGGCAGGAAGCACCTGCTTCCTGCTCATACCGAACAGGAGAACGACATGCCTGACAGTGTCTACAAAGTCATCGAGCTGATCGGTACCAGCAGGGAATCCTGGGAAAAGGCGGCCGCGAACGCAGTCGAACAGGCCGCGAAAACCCTCCGAGACCTGCGCGTCGCAGAAGTCGTCCAACTCGACATGCAGCTCGACGCCAAGGGGAAAGTCGAGTCCTATCGGGCCAAGCTCAACGTGTCGTTCAAGTTCGAAGGCTCATGAGCTGAGCATATCCCGGTTGCGGATCGCTGAACCGGCCTATCGATTTGGGACCGAACCGATTGCGCCTGTCGGTCCAGCTGGTGATAGCCGAGGATGAAAGCTCGTCTGCGAGATTGAACCGGATATCGCGAAGGTCTTCGACCGGGACGCATCGCCAGAGCCAGGGCACGGCCGGTGCCGTGCCCTGGCTCAAAGATCCACGCCGCTCTTGCGCAAGTCCTCGATCATTCGCTTCTTCATTTCCTCGCCGACTGCCTGGCCGAATTGCTTTCCGACGGCCATCGATTCCTGTGCGAGCAGCGGCATCTTCTGCAGGAACCGCTGGCCGGCAGGGGTCTTGTAGAAGGCGGTCAGGACCTTGAGATCCTCCGCCGAGAAGTTCCTGGCGTAGATCATCGCGGTCGCATCCGAGAACTCAGAAGCCTTACTCTGAAATGCCTCGAGCAGCTTGGGGGTCATCGCATCATATTGGCGATCCACCTCGGGGCGTCCCTGGACGATTGCCGATTTCATACCCTTCACGATGATCGGCATCACGGCCGCGAACTGATCCTTCAGATGCATCACTGCGATCAGCTCCTTCGCCGCCGCCAGCGATTCGGGCGTCGGGTCCTGTGCTCTTGCGGCAGGAGACGTTGATGCAGCGAGCAGTATGGACAACCCGACGACCAAATACCGGCACCAGCGCATTTATTCCCCCTTGGACCACAGTCGCGATCCCGCCGAAGATCCACTTGCATTCTACCAGAAAGTTTGTGGCGCGCATCACTCGGCGATAGGCGTCGGCAACTTGCTTAGTTAGCGGTCACCGACGGAGCTCGCGATTGAGGATTTTTCGCTACGGCTCGTAAACCGCGTGTTTGCCCGTCGTGCCAATCTGCCGCAATGCCGCGCGCTTGCCATGTCGGGCAAATCACCACCATCATTCCGCACGTCCCGCCGCCGCATGAGGGGCGTTTCGCGACCGTCACGAACCGTTGGCTGTGGGATGCGATGGGCGTGTGTTGCTGCAGCGCGAGTCTCTCGCGCGGACGAACAGCGATGCGCGCACGGTCAAGTCGCGCGGTCCTGGCATCCCGACGCTGATGCCAAGTTCGCGACGAGGCTTCGCCTCGCGCGGACGACGGTGGCCAGAAAGCCCGGCGCACCGGGGAGAACGCGAAGCAGCCGTTAAAACCATTCGCGCAGGGAAGGCCGGTCGTTCCGGCTCGTACCTGTGGTGACTGCCGCCTGCATTTCTTTCTGCAGGCGGGCCATGGGTGCGGCCAGCGCCCGGCCTTCCCCATAGGCGTTAAGGTAGCGCGAGCATCGATTGATACTTGCGTTTTCGAGGAGGCTCGCGAAGGTGGCGCCCCAACGCGCGTTTTCTGCGGCGCAAGCAACGGATGGTTGGTTGTGGAATGATTGCTTGCAGCAAGGATGCAACGAGCTGCTGCAGGACCCGCCAAGCGCCAGGCGTCGTTAAGCGGCCTGCGTCCAGTGGGGAGAGTCCTCGAAGTCGCTGGCAAGCGGCTCGAGCAACAGGATGATCAGGAGGTGGGCCAGCAGGTAGGGCTTGGCAGAGCGCGGATCGGTTCCTGGCGGCGTCTTGAGGCCAATCAGACTCTTCAGTCGCTTGAACCCAAGCTCGATCCGCCATCGCAATCGATAGAGCGCAAGCACATCTTTGGTGGAGAACTCGTCCCGCGCGAGCGACGTGATCAGAATGACCCAATCCGCAGCCTCCAAAGTTTCTTTGGAGATGATGCGGTTTTCATCTTTTGCGTCTTGCCGGGCTTTACGCCGAGAAGCAGCAGCCGCACCGGTGGGCTTCTTGATTGCGACCAGACGCATAGCCAGAGGCGCGCCGCCCTTGCGCTTGATCCAAATCTCCCGATCGACCAGTCCGCGCGCCTTCGCGGCACGCAATTGGGCCATCAGATCGAACGGAAGGCCTTTGGCGTCAAGCCAACGTGCGTTCTTCCAGCCCGCTCGGATCAAAACGTCGGCCCCGGCTTCGCGGACGGCCGCAATGCGGTCAGGTTGCAGATAAGCGCGGTCAGCAATGCGGATCTCGTTCTTGACCACTGGTATCCGGTCAAACGTTTCGCCCTCTTGCTGATCTGTCAGCTCGAAGTGACCAAAGCGCTCATAGGGCAGATCAAATGCGCTATGAACGCGCCAAAGCTCACTGTTCTTGCGCGCAGCCGGTCCCGCCTGAGGCACTGTCGTCGCATCGATGATGCGGATCAGGCGGCCTTGGCTCGCCTTCGGAGCTGCCGCAGCGAGCAAGCCCTCCACCAGCACCGCAAACCAATCACCACATTGACGCAGCCGATAGAACAACGCCACGCTGGTGAGGTCGGCAAGGCCAACAGAAGCCGCCCATGCGGCTGTCGATCTCAGCCCTCTTTCACCCAAACAATAGGCCAGCATCAGCCGAAGTAACGTCACCGCATCTGGAATCTGCCGCCGACGCGCGAAGGCCTTCGTCTGGCGCGCAGTTTTCTCGAGCTGCGCAGCCCCGCCCAGCTGCGCAACCACTCTCGTCCAGTCCTCGTTCAGGAGCGATTCGTCTGCCATCCCCTGTTCGAATCACGGCGGATTCCAACACTCAAGCATAAACTTAACGCCTATGCGGCCTTCCCTGCGCCCTCATGATTGGAGGGTGACGAATTCAGCACAGCTCGGACGCATCGTGTCGCGAGGACGTTTCCGCATATCCAGCTGTCATGCCCCGCGAAGGCGGGGCATCCAGTACGCCGCGGCTTCTCGGTCGATCGCGACCGACAGTGAGTACTGGATCGCCCGGTCAAGCCGGGCGATGACAGCGGGGGAGACAGGAGATCCGTCGCCATCACATCAGCCCTTCGACTCAAAAAAGAAAGGGGCCCCAGCTTGCGCTGGAGCCCCTCAACGGTCAGGGCATTGCCGGGTATCTGCCCGAACCGAAGTTTTGGCCCGGTCCCTCGGGAGGTGTCTTGGGACCGAGCCCCGGGAGAACTCAGTAGTTGTAGGCCCGCTCGCCGTGATCGGTGATGTCGAGACCCTCGCGCTCCTGCTCCACGGTGGGACGCAGGCCGATGATCACGTCGACGACCTTGTAGAGGATCGCCGAACCGACGCCCGACCACACCAGCGTCGCCAGCACCGCCTTGCCCTGCGCCAGCATCTGCGTGGCGAAGTCGTAGGTGCCGGCGTTGTTGCCGGTGATGTTGGTGTAGTCGGTGATGCCGACGCCACCCAGCGCGGGGTTGACCAGGATGCCGGTGCCGAGCGCGCCGATGATGCCGCCGACGCAGTGCACGCCGAACACGTCGAGTGCGTCGTCATAGCCGAGCGCGTTCTTCACGGTGGAGACGAAGAACAGGCAGACCGGCGAGACGATGAGGCCGAGCACCAGCGCACCGACCGGGCCGGCATAGCCGGACGCCGGGGTGACGGCGACGAGGCCGGCGACCGCACCCGAGCAGATGCCGAGCAGCGAGGGCTTGCCCTTCACGGCCCATTCGCACAGCAGCCAGGACAGCGCCGCACCGGCGGTCGCGACCATGGTGTTGACGAAGGCGAGCGCGGTGGTGCCGTTGGCTTCGAGGTTGGAGCCGGCGTTGAAGCCGAACCAGCCGACCCACAGCAGCGAGGCGCCGATCATGGTCATGGTCAGCGAGTGCGGAGCCATCAGGTCCTTGCCGTAGCCGGTGCGCTTGCCGATCACGAGCGCGCCGACGAGGCCCGCAATGCCGGCATTGATGTGCACCACGGTGCCGCCCGCGAAGTCGAGGGCGCCAGCCTGGAAGAGCCAACCGGCGTTGGCGTTGACTTCATCGAGCTTGGCCTGAGCGGCAGTCTTGGCGGCCGCGTCAGTCGCCGCAGCGAGCGCCTTGGCCGCAGCGGCGATGTCATCCGGCGCCGGGACGTACCAGACCCAGTGCGCGATCGGGAAGTAGATGAAAGTCACCCAGAGCAGGATGAACAGCATCACCGACGAGAACTTGATGCGCTCGGCGAAGGCGCCGACGATCAGGGCCGGGGTGATCATGGCGAAGGTCATCTGGAACACGAAATAAGCGAGTTCGGGGATCACCACGCCGTTCGAGAAGGTCGCCGCCGTCGAGTTGGCGTCGATGCCGTGCATGAAGGCCTTGGAGAAACCGCCGACCCACGAGGTCATGCTGCCGCCGTCGCTGAAGGCCATCGAGTAGCCGTACAGTGTCCAGATCACGCCGACCATGGCGACGATCGCGAACACCTGGGTCAGGACCGAGGCCATGTTCTTGGTGCGGACCAGGCCGCCGTAGAACAGGGCCAGACCGGGCACCGACATCATGAGGACGAGCGCGCTGGACACGAGCATCCAGGCGACGTCGCCCTTGTTGGGAACGGGGGCGGCTGCAGCGGCTGCGGCAGGTGCGTCTTCGGCGAACGCCAGATCCGCAAATCCTGCAACGCAGAGCCCTGCGATGGCGAGCGTTATCCATCCCGCGCTGGTTGGACGCTTAAACGTCATTTTCTTCTACTCCGTAAGTGTTTCAATTTGAGCGGGAAATCAAAGGGCCGCGGCATCAGCCTCGCCGGTGCGGATGCGCACGGCGTGGTCGAGATTGATGACGAAGATCTTGCCGTCGCCGATCTGTCCGGTTTTCGCCGCCGAGCTGATGGCGTCGATGGTCTTGTCGACCTGGTCGGCCGGGATCGCGACTTCGATTTTGATCTTTGGCAGGAAGCTCACCGCATACTCAGCGCCGCGGTAGATTTCCGTATGGCCCTTCTGCCGGCCATAACCTTTGACTTCCGTCACAGTGAGACCATGAACGCCAATGGCGGTCAGGGCATCACGGACTTCTTCCAGCTTGAATGGCTTAATGATCGCCATAACAATTTTCATGAGTCCTATCCCCGCTTGGGCCCGGCACGGACGTTACCGAGCACTTCTTTGCGACTGAGGTCCCCAGCGCGGAGAAATCTTCACAACGCGGGCACAGCCGGGAGGCCTAGAATCAAATGCCGTGCCAGACGGGCAACGACGCCTAACGAACTATGAATGCGGACCTTTTCCGCCTTTGGCCGGATAGCCCTGACCTGCGCTATTCGGTCGCGCCCAAACAATGGGCAATTATGCGCGATTTTTGCGCAGACAGGCAACCTCCGGACGAACTGCCCACGCAAAGGGCAACATTCGCCGGCTGCTATGAGATCAAATGGCGCCGATTACTGCAGCGCTTCGCCGTGCTGCGAAATATCGAGGCCTTCGAGTTCCTGGGAACGGGACACCCGCAGCGGCACGATGGCGCTGACGAGCTTCAGCAGGCCGTAGCTGACGCCGGCCGACCAGACCAGGGTGACGGCGACGCCATAGAGCTGGACCAGGAGCTGCCGGGGATGGCCCTCGAGCAGCCCCGCCGTGCCGCCGATCGAGGCTGTCGCAAACACGCCAGCCAGCAGGGTTCCCGTCAGCCCCCCGATGCCGTGGACCCCGAACACGTCGAGCGAATCGTCGTATTTGAACCGGTGCTTCAGCGAGGTGCAGGCCCAGTAACACACCGCGCCGGCGATCACGCCGATGACGATGCCGTGCCAGGGCGCGACGAAGCCCGAGGCCGGCGTGATGGTGCCGAGGCCCGCGACCGCGCCCGAGATCATGCCGAGCACGGACGGCTTGCGCCGGGCCGACCATTCGATCGCGCCCCAGGTGATCGCGCCCGCGCAGGCCGCGAGATGCGTCGCCAGGATCGCCATCACGGCATGCGAGTTGGCGGCGAGCGCCGAGCCGCCGTTGAAGCCGAACCAGCCGACCCACAGCAGGCCGGTGCCGATCACCGCAAGCGACAGGTCGAACGGCGCCAGATTCTCGGCACCATAGCCCTGTCGCTGGCCCATCACCAAAGCTGCGACCAGCCCGCCGGTGCCGGCCGAGAGGTGGACGACGAGCCCGCCGGCGAAATCGATCACGCCCATGCTGGCGAGAAAACCGCCGCCCCAGATCCAATGCGCGAGCGGCACATAGACCAGGATGAACCAGCCGATGGAGAACACCAGATAGGCCGAGAAGCGCATGCGGTCCGCCACCGAGCCCGCCACCAGCGCGACCGTGATGATCGCAAAGGTCATCTGGTAAAGCATGAACAGCGATTCCGGGATGGTCTTGGCCGCGGGATGCACGCTGTCGAGGGTCAGCCCCGCCAGGAAGGCGCGGTTGAGCGAGCCGAGCCAGGGACCGTCGCCGACGAAGGCCAGCGAGTAGCCGAACGCGACCCAGAGGATCGAGATGACCATCACCGCCGCGAGGCTCTGCGCCATGGTCGCGAGCACGTTCTTCTTCCGGACCATGCCGGAATAGAACAAGGCGAGGCCCGGCGTCGTCATCATCAGCACCAGCGCGGTCGCAACGATCATCCAGGCGGTGTCGGCCGCGTCGATCCCGGGCGCCGCGGCCAAGGCGGGCGATGCGCTTACGATGGCAGCGAGCGCGGTCGCCGCAAGCACGCGGATAGCGCGAGACGAAAATGCCCCCATGACAGTCCTCAGCATATCGAGATGAACGCAAAGGCGCGGCTGCGCCGCCGCGCGCGAGCAAGTGGTGGCGGCCTACAGCGCGTCGGCGTCGGTCTCGCCGGTCCGGATGCGGCGGGCATGATCGATCGGCGTCACGAAGATCTTGCCGTCACCGATCTGCCCCGTGCGCGCGCTCGTCGTGATGACCTCGACCGCCTTGTCCGCGACGTCGGAGGCGACCGCGATCTCGATCCGCAGCTTGGGCAGGAAGTTCACGACATATTCGGCGCCGCGGTAGATTTCGGTGTGGCCCTTCTGCCGGCCGTAGCCCTTCACCTCGGTGACGGTCATGCCGTGGACCCCGATGGCGGTGAGGCCCTGCCGCACCTCGTCAAGCTTGAAAGGTTTGATGATCGCGACAACGAGCTTCATGGCGGTGCCTTGGGTCCCTCAAGATCAGGCAGCCTGGTTCTGAGGCAGAGCATGGTCCCCTCGGCTGGCTGGTTGATAGGCACATGGCACAAAAATTCCGCAGGGTTAAGCAAAAAACGTCCGGCATCGCTGCTGTTCACTGAACGGAAAGCCCCGACGGCCGACAGATGGGGAGGACGCGCCGCCGCGCCGGCTCCCCCCTCCTTGAGGATGCAAGATGTCGAATCGTCCCTGGTATTATGCGTTACAAGGCCAGCAGCAGGGTCCGGTGTCCGAAAGCGCACTCCGCGACCTCGTCGCCAAGGGCGTCGTCACGGCCGACACGCTGGTCTGGACCGAGGGCATGGCAGGCTGGGAGAGGGCCGATCATATCCCAGGATTGGTCTCCGACATCGCCGACCATCCCGCAGGATCGGTCCCGAGCTCCGGCGCGGCCGGGATTGCCGAGGGACCGCTATCGGCCGAGCTCGAACTCTGGCCGTTTCTCGGCCGCGCGCTGCTGTTCGTGATCGGCACGGCTTTCGTCATTCCGGCGCCGTGGACCGCAACCTACTTCTATCGTTACGTGATCGAACGGATCCGAGCGCCGAGCCGCTCCGCGCTGGGCTTCACAGGCCAGCCGCTCGACATCTGGTATGTCTTCATCGGCATGGGCGTGCTGATCTATGTCGGCCCGAGCAACAGGCCCGTCGTGGAATTGCTCGTCATGGTCGCCCAGGTTTTGCTGTCCTGGCTGGTGGTCCGTTGGATGGTCAGCAATATCATCGTCGATGGCCAACCTATCGGACGCTTCGAAGGCAGCGTGCTCACCTATGTCGGCTGGCATGTGCTGATGATCATCTCCGCAATCACGATCATCGGCTGGGCCTGGGTCATCACGGCCTGGATGCGCTGGATCTGTCGCAACATCCAGGGCACCCGGCGCGAGATCATCTTCACCGCGAGCGGGCTCGAGATGCTGTGGCGGACGGTGTTGTTCGCCATCGGCTGCGTGCTGATCATCCCGATCCCATGGGTGCTGCGCTGGTACACCCAATGGTATGTGTCACAGTTCGCCCTGGTGTCGCGCGCTTCGATACCCGCCTCAGGGCACTAAGTGGGCGACCTGCGCTCGCGCACCGAGCCTTCCTGCGCCACAGAGGCGACGAGCGTGCCGTCGGGCTTGAAGATCAGGCCGCGCGTCAGGCCGCGGCCGGCTTGCGCGCTCGGCGAATCCTGCGAATAGAGCAGCCATTCGTCGGCGCGGAACGGCCGGTGAAACCACATCGCGTGATCGAGGCTCGCCGGCATCATCCGCTTGTCGAACAGCGTGCGGCCGTAGCGCGCCATGACCGCGTCGAGCAGCGAGAAGTCCGAGGCATAGGCGAGCGCGCACATATGCAGCGCCGGGTCGTCCGGCAGCTTGGCCGCAGTCCTGATCCAGACATGGATGCGGCCGTCATCGATCTTCTGGCCGAAATAACGGCCGAGCTCGACCGGACGCAGTTCGATCGGACGATCGGATTCGTAGTAGCGGCGGATGAAGTCCGGCATCTCCCGGAACATCGGCTGCTTGGAGACTTCTTCGGCAGTCAGTTTTTCCGGCGGCGGCACATCCGGCATCTTGTCCTGATGGTCGAACGCGCTCTCCTCGTCGGTGTGGAACGACACCATGACCGAGAAGATCGCGTTGCCGTGCTGGATCGCGGTGACGCGCCGGGTCGCATAGCTCTTGCCGTCGCGCAGCCGCTCGACCTGGTAGATGATCGGCACCTGCGGATCGCCCGGCAGGATGAAATAGCAATGCAGCGAATGCGGCAGCCGTCCTTCGACCGTGCGGCAGGCAGCCATCATCGCCTGGCCGATGACCTGGCCGCCGAACACGCGCTGCCAGCTCGTCTTCGGGCTGTTGCCGCGAAACAGGTTCACCTCAATCGGCTCGAGGTCGAGGATCGAGATCAGGTCGATCAGGCCCTTGGACATGGGTTAAGCCTTCGCTTGGTCAGACCAATCGGTCGCGACAATTGGCGACGGCATGGTTCACCGCCCTGTTTCGCCCAGCTATACTCCCGCCGCAAGAGCATAAGGGTAAGCGGGTTGGCATGACACAGCGGAGCATCGTGATCGGCGGCGGCGCCTTTGCCGGTTTGGCGCTGGCCTTGGCGCTGCGGCAGGGCCTCGGGCCGGACGTCCCGGTGATCGTGGCCGACCCGGCACTGGGGGCGCGGCCGAGCCGCGATCCCCGCGCCAGCGCCATCGTGGCGGCCTGTCGGAAGCTGTTCGACGCGATCGGGGTCTGGGCCGATGTGGCCGAGCAGGCACAGCCGATCCTGGACATGGTGATTACCGATTCCAGGCTCGAGGACGCCACCCGGCCCGCCTTCCTGACCTTTGCCGGCCAGGTCGAACCCGGCGAACCCTTCGCCCATATGGTCGAGAACCGGCATCTGATCGACGCCCTGGTGGCCCATGCGGAAGCTGCGGGCATCGTGCTGAAGCCGACCGCGGTGACGAATTTTGCGACCCAGGCCGACGGCATCGAGGTGACGCTCGCCGATGGCAGCCGTATCGCGGCCGGCCTCCTGGTCGCCGCCGACGGCGCCCGCTCAAAGCTGCGCGAGCGCGCCGGCATCGTCACCCATGGCCGGGACTACAACCAATCCGGCATCGTCGTCACCGTCGGCCATGAACGCGATCACGAGGGGCGCGCCGAAGAGCATTTCCTGCCCCCCGGGCCGTTTGCGATTCTGCCGCTTACCGGCAAGCGCTCCTCGCTGGTGTGGACCGAGACCCGCGCGGAGGCGCAACGCCTTGTCGCCCTGAGCGCGGATGAATTCCATGCCGAGCTGGAAAAGCGCGCCGGCCTGCATCTCGGCGAACTCAAGGTGCTGGATCAGCCGCGGGCCTTTCCGCTGTCCTATTTCGTGGCGCGCTCCTTCATCGCCCCGCGGCTCGCCCTGGTCGGCGACGCCGCCCATGTGATCCACCCGATCGCGGGCCAGGGTCTCAATATGGGGCTGAAGGATGTCGCAGCGCTCGCCGAAGTCGTGGTCGATGCCGCCAGGCTCGGGGCCGATCCGGGCCAGATCGACGTGCTCGAGCGCTACCAGCGCTGGCGGCGCTTCGACACGATGGCGATGGGGCTTGCCACCAACTCGCTCAACTTCCTGTTCTCCAACAAATCGACACTGCTGCGTACCGTGCGCGACATCGGGCTTGGCCTGGTCGACCGCACGCCGCCGTTGAAGGAGCTGTTCATCCGTCAGGCCGCGGGGCTGACCGGCGAGATTCCGCGGCTTCTGAAGGGCGAGGCGCTGTGAGGTTCAGCGTGCCTCGGCACCGCTGATGAAGGCGGCAACGGCGTCCAACATGTCTGGGTCGAGCGGAAGATCGGGATCGCCATAGGATTTCAGATTGGCATCGTCGTCCGTGACGTCGACCAGCACATGGTTCATATCGGGCAGCCACAGCGTCTTGGCGGCCGGCGCGGCGGCCGAGAGCGCCAGCAGGTCGACCCGCGCGAGTTGCAGATCGCGGCCACCGCCGACAATCAGCGTGGGCATGATGATCTGCTTCAACGGATCGATCGGATCCTCGGTGAACGCGGATGCGATGCTGGGCTGCATGGCGGGGGGAATCGGCAGCGCCGCGGGCGGCGGATCGACGACCTGCCCGGCCATGATGCTGTCGATCGCTTTCGCGGCCTCGGCGAACTTGTCGGGCGGCAGCTTCCTCTCCAGCTGCGCCTTGAGGAGGTCGCCCTGCCGCCGCGCCGTCGTCGCCAGCAGCACCAGCCGGTCGACCGGCGCGCGGCGTGTGGTCAGGATCGCGACCAGGCCGCCCTCGCTGTGGCCGACCAGCACGACGCGGGCAAACCTGCCGCGCAGGAACGCCACCAGCGACGCCGCGTCGTCGACATAATCCTTGAAGCGGAAATCCTCCGGCCTGCCGAACTCCCGCTTCCAGCCCCGCGCCCCGCGCTTGTCGTAGCGCAGGCTGGCGATGCCGCGCGCAGCCAGTTGCTCGGCGAGCTTCTTCAGCGTCGCGGGCTTGAGCTGCGGACCGTTGCCGTCGCGATCGGTCGAACCGGAGCCTGCGATCAAAAGCGCGACCGGGGGCCGCTCGACGCCGGCCGGCGTCGTCAGCACCGCGTCCAGCGCGCCGACCCGGACATTGCTCTCCTCGGCGCGGGCGATGGACGTCAGCGTCGCGGCCAGGAGCAGCGCGAACACCGGGAGGCAGGCCCGAAGCCGCATGGTCAGTCGATCTTCCGCGCTTCTTCGGGCAGCATGATCGGAATGCCGTCCCGGATCGGATAAGCGAGCTTGGCGGATCGCGAAATCAGCTCCTGCTTGGCCGCATCGTATTCCAGCGGCCCCTTGGTCATCGGGCACACCAGGATCTCCAGAAGCTTGGGATCGACCGTGGTCTCGGGGCGCTCTGACGGTGTCATGCGGAGAATCTCTTCAGGCTGGTTTGCCCCGTATCTATCACAGCCGCGAGGCTGCTGTCGTCAGCCGACGCTTGCCATGGACAGGCCGGGCGATCTCCAGGGCAGAGCTACCGCCGCCTAAATGGAATCGCTCCAGTTTAGAATGGCTCTCTTTGCGGCCCAGAGTGTCCCGCGTTTAGCTGGCTGCGCCGCTACGTCCCGGTGCCGGGCGTTTTTGTTGAAAAAGGGCCAGCAATGTTCACTGTGAGCTTACCGAAACTGGTCTTTGCGACCGTAGCCGCCGGCACCGTCCTGGCACTTGCGCCGGTCAAGGCGCAAGACGTGCAGATTCAGCTCACCTATAGCAATGGGCAGTTCGAGCCGAAGGAGGCTGCCGCGCCGGCCGACAAACCGTTCGTCATCCGGGTGAAGAACATGGAAGCCAAGGCGATGGAGTTCGAGAGCAAGACGCTGAAGGTCGAGAAGGTGATCGCGGCCAAGAGCGAGGCCATCCTCAAGGTGCGCGCCATGAAGCCCGGCCGCTACGAGTTCTTCGACGAGTTCAACGAGAAGGCCCGCGGCACGGTCAACGTCCAATAGGAAACGAAGATGCTCGCCGCGCTGATCATCGTCTTCCGCGAAGTGTTCGAGGCCGGATTGATCGTCGGCATCGTGCTGGCAGTAACGAGCGCCGTACCGCACCGGCTGCGCTGGATCGGCGGCGGCCTCCTTGCCGGCCTCGCGGGCGCCTGCACCGTGGCCGCTTTTGCAGGTGCCCTGTCGCAGCTGTTCGAGGGCATGGGGCAGGAATTGTTCAACGCAGCCATCCTGTCGACCGCAGTCGTCATGCTGATCTGGCACAATGTCTGGATGGCGCGCCACGGCCGCGAGATGGCCAACGACCTGCGTGCGGTCGGACAGGCGGTTGCAGAGGGATCCAAGTCGCTGCTCGCGCTCGCGGTGGTGGTCGCGGTGGCCGTGCTGCGCGAAGGCAGCGAGGTCGTTCTGTTCCTCTATGGTGTCGCGGCGTCCGGAGACAATTCCGGGTTGGCGCTACTCGGCGGTGGCGTGCTCGGCTTGGGACTGGGCGTTGCCGTGTGTCTTGCGACCTATCTCGGCTTGATGCGGATTCCGCCGCGCGCGCTGTTCGCCACCACGACGGTGCTGATCACTCTGCTTGCCGCCGGCATGGCCGCGCAGGCGGTCGCCTTCCTGGCACGGGCCAGCTGGCTGACGAGCCTCGACCAGGTCGTGTGGGATTCGAGTTCGGTTCTGTCCGAGGACAGCCCGCTTGGCCGGACCTTGCACACCTTGATCGGCTACACCGATCAGCCGACCGCGATGCAGCTCGCGGTCTATCTCGGCGTGATCGTCCTGACGTTCATACTGATGCGGCTGACGGCTCCGCTTCCGTCTGCGCCTGTCGTAGCGGCGGAATGATCACTGCAGCGGAGGATCGCCTGAGGTTCGCTTCTTGGCGAGGTCCATCTCGGTGACGGCGATCAGGATCTCGGCGCGCGTCTTAAGGTCGGGCGCTTCCAGCATCGCCTGCTTCTCCGCCGGTCCGTAGGGCGACATCATCGCCAACGCATTCACCAGCGCCTCGTTCGGCGCCGCTTCGATTCCTTCCCAATCAGCCTTGAGATTGTTCGCCTTCAGGAAGTCGGTCAGTACCGAAAGCAGCGCCTCGCGGCCGACCTCGTCCTCGCCCTTGCGCGCAGTGAAATCATCGATGAATGGGAAGTAGTCCACCTTGCATTGGCGGTATGGCGTCAGCACGGTCATTTCCTCGACCACCTTGAAGCGCGAGACGCCGGTGAGCTCGAGGATATAGCGGCCATCTCCGGTTTCCGCCATTTGCGTGATGCGACCGACGCAGCCGACCTGGAACAGCACCGGCACCGCTTCGTTCGACGAATGGGTCACGTCCGGCTGGATCATGCCGATCAAGCGATGGCCGTCGCGGAACGCATCGTCGACCATGGCGAGATACCGTCGCTCGAAAATGTTGAGCGGCATCTGGCCGCGCGGCAACAGCAGCGCGCCGGCGAGCGGGAATACGGGAATGACTTCCGGCAGCTCGGCGGGACCGCGATATTCCGCATTGATCGGCATGGGCTGCCCCGTGTGGTCGGCTGCGCCTTCGTTACGAAAACAGGATGGTCGACAGCCGCTTGCGGCCCTCGACCGTGGCCTCATCCGCACCGCCCCAGGCCTCGAAGAACTGTACCAGCTGCTTGCGCGCACCGTCATCGTTCCATTTGCGGTCGCGCTTGACGATTTCGAGCAGCTGGTCCGTGGCTTCCTTGCGCTTGCCTGCGGCATTCAACGCGGTCGCGAGGTCGAAGCGGGCCTGATGGTCGAGCGGATCAGCAGCAACCTTCTGTTCGAGCTCGCCGATCGGCCCTAGCGACTGGGCCTGCTCAGCCAGATCGATCGCCGCCTGCACGGCGGAGACTGCAGCATCGTTGCGCTTGGACTCCGGCACCATCGCCAGCGTCTGCTTGGCCTGCTCGATCGCTCCGGTCTGGACGTAGCACTTGGCCAATCCGGCCAGCGCCTGAATATTGGTCGAATCGACCGACAAGGCTTCGGCATAGATTTGCGCCGCGGCAGCCGCATCGCCCTCGGCAAGAACCGCCTCCGCTTCCTTGATGATCTCGGCAATATCGGGTTCGCCGATTCCCGGCACATCCTTGGTGAGCTTCTCGATGAAGGCGGCGACCTGGCCTTCGGGGAGGGCACCCATGAATCCGTCAGCCGGGCGGCCGCCGACAAACGCGATCACGGCCGGGATCGACTGAATGCCCATCTGCCCCGGGATCGCCGGATGCTCATCGATATTCATCTTGACCAGCTTGACCTTGCCCTTGGCGGCGCGGACAGCCTTTTCAAGGATCGGGGTCAGCTGCCGACAGGGACCGCACCATGGCGCCCAGAAGTCGATCAGCACGGGCTGCCGTTTCGACTCCTCGATGACATCCTTCACGAAGGTCTGAGTGGTGGTCTCCTTGATCAGATCCGGCACCTGCGGCGTCGCGCCGCCCTGCTCTACAATCGTCACGGGGTCCTCGTCTGAAATGCTGAATGGCCGCAGGCCAGACCGGCCTGCCGCGGCGCCTCAATACACGGTTTCGTCTGTTTTAAGTGGCGGTCACCCGCGAAATTTCAACCGGTTCCCGTTCATACCGCCGGGAGCGGGCTTTTCCGACTGTTTTCGGCCATTTTGCGCCAGGGACCTTCGCCAAACGGTGACGAAAGGTGTCGCAGACCTGTTGCATTCCGCGGCGGCATTTGGCATAGGTCTCCCCGTTGCCGCCGCGACTGGGCGCAACATTACGGATGCGGGTGTAGCTCAGTGGTAGAGCACGACCTTGCCAAGGTCGGGGTCGAGGGTTCGAACCCCTTCGCCCGCTCCAAAGCCCGCTGCGATCCATCGCGCTTTATCCATCAAAAACGTCCGCTCAGTGCCTCTCCGGGCCTTAAGAGCCTTGGCGAAGCCGCCGTCCTCCTGATCCGCCCTTGCTGATGGCGAGGATCGCCCGCCGATCGGGCGACATCGGACATGCCTACCGGAAAGCATCCCCGGCGACCTTCACGTGGCGTGCGGGCCGATGAAACCGCGACAGCTCCTGTACCATATACATCCATCGCGTGAGCGAACGCGCATGCGCCGGCCCACATCCAAAGTCCGGTGACATTGTTGGATGATGCAGCCTTGGCGCAATCACACCGAGCTATCGCGACCTATACATAGACCGGCATGCGGACCCGGCCGGCATCGCCGAACACGCGCAGGTAACGGGCGATCTCGGCAGGATCGCCGGTCGCCTTCTCCGGATTGTCGGAGAGTTTGACGGCGGGCCGGCCGTCAACGGACGTGACCTTGCAGACCAGCGAGATCGGATCGAGATCGACCGAGCCGTCCGGCGAACAGCCGACAAAATCATTGGTGAGGTTGGTGCCCCAGCCGAAGGAGAGCCGAACCCGATCGGCAAAGCGCTGGTGGATCGCT
Organism: Bradyrhizobium sp. SZCCHNS1022; assembly: GCF_032484835.1. Lineage (NCBI taxonomy): Bacteria > Pseudomonadati > Pseudomonadota > Alphaproteobacteria > Hyphomicrobiales > Nitrobacteraceae > Bradyrhizobium > Bradyrhizobium sp. SZCCHNS1022. The sequence goes on from NZ_JAUETT010000001.1 coordinate 713,716, forward strand.
TCGATCGATTCGACGTCCATGGCATCCGAGAACACCAGCAGCTTTTGCCTGGGATCGCGGCCTTTCGCCTTCCACCAGGCGATGATCTCCTCGCCGGCTTCGATCGGCGGCGCGCTATCGGGACGGAAACCGGTCCAATCGGCGACCCAATCCGGCGCGTCGCGCATGAAAGCCTTGCTGCCGAACGCGTCGGGCAGCGCGATCAGGAGATTGCCGGCATAGGTCTGCCGCCATTGATCGAGAATGCGATAGGGCGCAAAGCGCAGCTCCTCATCGTCTTTCGCAAGTGCCGCCGCGACCATGGGCAGCTCGTGCGCATTGGTCCCGATCGCCTCGAGGTCGTTGTCCATGGCGAGCAGAACGTTCGAGGTGCCGGTGAAGGAGGAGCCCAGACCTTCCTTGACGGCCTCGACACACCAGCGCTGCCACAGGAAGCCATGGCGGCGGCGAGTACCGAAATCGGACAGCCGCAAGCCCTCGATTTTTCGCAGCCGCTCGACCTTGGTCCACAGCTTCGCCTTGGCGCGCGCGAACAGCACATCAAGCGCGAAACGCCCCTGCCCTTTCATCGCCTGCCGCGACCGCAGCTCGTTGAGGATCGCCAGCGCCGGGATCTCCCACATCGTGGTGTGGGTCCAGGGGCCGTGGAAATGCAGCTCGTATTGGCCTTCCGCCTTGCGCAGCTCATATTCGGGCAGCCGGAAGCTCCCGAGCCAGGCGATGAAATCCGGCGCGAACATGTGGGTCTTGCCGTAGAACGTGTTACCGGCAAGCCAGATCAGCTCTTTCTTGGTGAACCGGATGGTGCGGGCGTGGTCGAGCTGGGCGCGCAGCTCACCCTCGTCGACGATGTCGGCAAGCCGCACCCGCTTGGTGCGGTTGATGACGGAAAAGGTCACCTTCTGATTCGGGTAGAACTCCCGAATCATCTGCATCATCAACAACTTGTAAAAATCGGTATCGAGCAGGCTGCGCACGATCGGGTCGAGGCGCCAATTGTGATTGTAGGTCCTGCTCGCGATGTCGGTTACGGTCATTATGGCGTTTTAGCGCGCCGGCCCTGCCGCAGCCAATGGGGTTTGTCGCAGGGGCTGCTGCGCTAATCCAGGATCGGCGGCAGGCCCGGATCGAAGGCGAGGGCTGATTCGACCCATTTTGCAGCGCGAAGGACACGGACATCCTCGCGGTAACGGCCGGCGATCTGAATGCCAAGCGGCAGGCCGTTCCGGCCGAAGCCGGCGGGCAGCGACACGGCCGGCGCACCAAGGAAGGTCCAGGGGGCGCAATATTCGGCATCGCCGGTCCAATGCAGGCCCTGCGGGGCCTCGCCGAAAGCGGGCAGCGTCAACACGGCATCGAAGCCCTCCAACTCGGTGTCCAACGCCGCGCGCCGCTCCTCCTGGACTGCTTTCGCGATCAGGTAGTCCATCGCGGATTTCCCTTTCCCGGACTCGACATGGGATTTCAAGACGTCGCTGACGCGATCGGGATAACGCGCGATCAGATCCGAAAAGATGACCGTGGCCTCGCTCAGCATGATGGTGTTGATCGCGGTCCAATTCACGGCGTCGAGGGCGGACAGTTCGAGCACCTCCAGCACGGCGCCCGCGCTACGCAGCTTGTCGATGACCGCGCCGAACAGCGCCTGCTGCTCCGGCTCGGCGCGCTCCCATTTGGCGAAGCGCACAATGGCGAGCCGCGGCTTGTCCATCGCGATGACGCCCTCGTCGATATCGATTTCGAAGGACGGCAGCGGCCGACCGTGAATGTCGCCATCGTTCGTGCCGGCGAGCAACGAAAGTGCGAGCGCGACGTCATCGACCCTGCGCGCGAAGAAACCGACATGATCGAGCGACGGGCTCAAGGGGTGCACACCGACGCGCGGAATCGCACCGAAGCTCGGCTTGAAGCCGACCACGCCATTGAAGGCGGCGGGACGGATCACCGAGCCGAGCGTCTGCGAGCCCAGCGCCAGCGGCACGAGGCCGGCCGCCACTGCCGCCGCCGAGCCGGACGAGGAGCCGCCCGGCGTGTGCGCGACATTCCAGGGGTTCACCGTGGGACCCGGATGGCGCCAGGCGAATTCGGTCGAAACCGTCTTGCCGAAGATCGTCGCGCCGAGATTGCGCAAACGCTCGACCACCCAGGCGTCCGCCGCGGGAACGTGGTCCCGGTAGATCGGCGAGCCATTGGTGGTCGGCATGTCGTGCGTGGCAATGATATCCTTGATCGCAACCGGAATGCCGGCCAGCGGCCCACGATGCGGCGCAACGTCCCTCGCCAGATATTCGAACGCCTTCAGGCGCGGCTCGATCAGCTTTGTCCGCGCCAGGCAATCGGCCGCATAGGTCTCTGACGCGGATGGATCGGCTCTGAACTGACGCAACAGATCAAGGACGCCTGCGCCGGCTTTCGGGGCAGGCAAGGCGCGTTGTTCGGTCATGGCAATTTCCCACGGACATTCGAGACAGCGCAGCATAACGCATCCCGAGACGCGCAGCCAAGAAAGGCTACTTACTTCATCGACAGAGCGGGCTCGATGTACTTCCGCACCACAAAGCTCTTATAGTCAGGCTGATTGGCCAGATTGCCGAGCGCAATCTGGGTATCCATCGCGACCTTCAGCGCGTCCGGCGTGATATCGACACTCGGCGGATAGACGCCGTCCGCCAACATGCGCTTGACCGCGGCTTCCACCACCGCCGGCTCGAGCGACGGAAATTCCTTCTTGGCGATCTCAACCGTCTTAGCCTCGTTCTTGGCCATGAAGCGCATCGCCATTTCCATCGCATTGACGACGCGCTGCGCCGTATCGGGATCGACGTCGTTGCGCGCAGTCACCGCCGAGAAGGCGTAGGCGCCATAGGCTTTGGGAAAGCCGAACACCACCTTCATGCCTTTCGCGACCGCCTGGTCCAGCCCCGGCTCATACATCACGGCCACATTGGCCTGCTTGGCGACGAACGGCCCGGGTTCGCTGCCGATCGCGACCTGGATCAGGTCGACGTCGGTCTTGGGATCCATGCCGTTCTCCTTCAACAGCTTCATGAAGAGCGAGGTCGAGGTGGTCGGCATCAACCCGGTGACGACCTTCTGGCCCTTGACGTCCTTGATGCCATCGAACTTGAAATCCGGCGCGGTCGCGATCCACACGGCGGCGCCGTTGACGACGTTGGCGATGATGCCGACCGGCGCTCCCTTGGAGGCTGCGATCGCGGTCCATTCCGGCCCGTGGATCGAGAATTGCGCGCTGCCGGAGATCACGGCGGACAACGCCACGGTCGGCGCGCCGGCGGTCTCCTTGGTCAGATCCAGGCCCTGCTGGGTGAAGAAACCTTCGTCGATCGCGACATAGAGCGGCAAGTATAGCATCGACTGGAACGCCTGGCTCAGCGTCACCTTCTTGTTCTCGGCGAGTGCCGGCGAAGCAAGCAGCAGCGAGATCAGCGCAGCCGCCTTGGCGGCACGCGTCAGCAATGACATCGAAATACTCCGTTCGTTTCTCATGGAAATCAAACCTGAACCTGCTGCGTCGCACTGGCCTGCTTCCACGGCAGGCTGGTGCGCTCGATCATGTCGATGACGTAGTAAAGGAGAAAGCCCACGATCATCAGCGTGAACAGGCCGACCCACACCGTGTTGAGGTCGTAGAGGCTGGAAGCCGTGTAGATCAGGTGACCGAGCCCGCGCTGGGATGAGATGAATTCCCCAACGACGGCCCCGACCAAGCCGAAGCCGATATTGATGCGGAAGGTCGCGATGATGGAAGGCAACGTTGACGGCGCCACCGCCTTGAAAAACACCTGGTGCTTGTCGGCGCCCATCGAGATCAGCAGGGACTGCAGGTCGGGATCGGCATCCTTGGCGGCCTGATAGGCCGCGATCAGCGCGACGATGGCGGTCAGCGACACCGACAAGGCGACCTTCGAGACGAGCCCGGTTCCAAACCACAGCACCACGATCGGAGCCAACGCGATCTTGGGCACGCTGTTGATGGCGACGATGAAGGGCTCCACCAGGCGGGCAACGAACACGGAGTACCACAGCGCCAGCCCTAGCAGGGAGCCGACGATCGTCCCGATCACGAAGCCGAGCAGCGCTTCGAACAGCGTGGTCCAGGTATCGGAAATCAGGTCTCCGCTGGCGAGCATGCGGAAGGCGTTCTGGAAAATGCCAAGCGGCGAGCCGACCAGGAATGCCGATACGAGGCCGAGCCGAACGCCAAGCTCCCACAGCACGAAGAAGGCAATCACCGCCAACGCCTGCAGGACGGCGCGGCCGAGCATCGTGTCGAAAGTCTTGCGGCGTCGCATACGCGCGCGCGATTTCGTCGCCGAAGGTGCGCTGGGGAGGGTCAGGGTCACGCTGTCTTCTCGGTCTGGATGTCGAGCTCGGCGCAGAGCTGATGGAAATAGCCGGAGAAGCGGCTATCGGCGCGCGCCGCAATCGGTGAATGCGCCGCGATGTCGATGTCGTGCACGACCTTCACCCGCGCCGGCCGGCCACTCAGCACCACCACCCGCTTCGACAGCGCCACCGCCTCGTCGATATCGTGAGTCACCAGGATGACGGTCTTGTGGTAGGTCTCGACGGCCTCCTTCAGCACGCCCTCGAGATACAGCCTCGTCTGGTAATCGAGCGCCGAGAACGGCTCGTCGAGCAGCAGGATGTCCGGATCCATGATCAGGGTGCGGATCAAGGCCACGCGCTGCCGCATACCGCCCGACAACGTCTTGGGATAGACGTTCTCAAAACCGGCGAGGCCGAAGTCCTTCAGATATTGCCGCGCCTTGGTCTCCGCTGCGTCGCGCATGACACCGCGAGTCTCCAGGCCCAGCAGCACGTTGCCGAGCACCGTACGCCACGGAAACAAGAGGTCCTTTTGCATCATGTAGCCGATGCGACCGCGCAGGCTTCCGATCTGCGCGCCGCGATAATGCATGGTGCCGGCATCGGCCTCGATCAGGCCGGCGATGATATTGAAGATCGTCGTCTTGCCGCAGCCGGATGGACCGATGATGCTGACGAAATCGCGTTGGTGGATGTCAAAGGACAAATCGTCGAGCACGCGGACTTCGCCGTGCTTGCCATGGAAGGATTTGCTGACGCCGCGGACGCTCAGCTGGGTTTCGGGCTTGGACATGCCGCAGCTGACGCAACTTGCATGCCAAGCCCGAATCCTCGGAGTTTCCATGGTTCAGCCCGTTTCCGGGCACACCGTGCCTCGACGTTTCGCGGTGCATGGCGTGTCTTTGGGCATAACGGCCAAACCTGAGCCCACGGGTTTCGTGAGCGCCACGTGATCGCGATGCGGCATTGCGTCCGCATCCGAGGTTTGTTGCATCGCGAGGCAACCCAGCCGCTTGATACGCGCCCAAGCCGGCCCACGTGAATTTTCACGGACGAGCACCGGCCAGCGGGCGCTGGTCGCTTTTCAGTCGTGGAAGATGTGCTAACATTTTTTGTCCGATCCACTGAGTTGGCGGACCAACGAACGTCTCAAGACACGTTTCGAAAAATGATGGCGGCAGCATCGAAGCTGCCTGATGGGAGTGAAGCGATGACATCGGCTTTCCACCGGAGCATTCTTGCGCTTGCGACCTTCGGCCTTCTGGCCGGAACCAGCCTGAGCTACGCGCAGCAGTCGGACGCCGCCCGGCCGCTCAAGAAATACGAGTCCGGCAACAAGGAATTCTGGACGCATCCGCCGGATGACTGGTTCCTTGGCGATGAAACCGAGGCACAGAAGGGGTTGGCGCCGCCATCCGGGCCGCCGACCGGCGCCTCGGAGGCAGAACTCGCCGACATCGTGAAGAAGATCAAGCTGCCGGACGGCTTCAAGATCGAGGTGTGGGCACCCGGCGTGCTGGCGGCGCGCCAGATGGCCTGGGGCGACAAGGGCACCTTGTTCGTCGGCTCGTTCGGGCTCGGCAACGTCTACGCAATCACCGACAAGGGCGGAAAGCGCGAGGTCAAGACGGTCCTGAAGGGACTGAACATGCCGACCGGCGTCGCCTTCCAGGACGGCGCGCTCTACGTCGTCGAGGTCAACAAGCTGGTCAAATACGAGAATGCCGAAGCCAATCTCGACAATCTCGGCCAGGGCAAGGTCGTCTATGACGACATGCCGTCCTATGCCGCGCATGGCTGGAAGTATATTGCGGTCGACAAGGATGGCTGGTTCTACATCCCGTTCGGCCCGCCCTTCAACATCGGCATTCCACCGACCAGCGTGGCGCAGATCCGCCGTGTCGATCCGCGCACCGGCAATGCAGAGATCTGGGCGCTCGGCGTGCGCAACAGCGTCGGCGGCGACGTCGACCCGCGCACCGGCAAATACTGGTTCACCGAGAATGCGCGGGACTGGATCAGCGATGATCTGCCGAGCGACAAGCTCAACATGATCGCCAAGATCGGCGAGCATTTTGGCTATCCCTATTGCCACCAGGGTGACTTGCCGGATCCGAAGTTCGCGATGGGCCACCAATGCTCCGAGTTCACGCCGCCCGTGCTCAAACTCGGCAGTCACGTCGCCCCGCTCGGGATGAAGTTCTACACCGGCGACCAGTTCCCGGCCGAATACAAGAACAACATCCTGATCGCCGAGCACGGCTCCTGGAACCGCCACAAGTATCAGGGCGCACGGATCATGCGCGTGACCGCAGATCCTGACGGCAAGAATGCTAAGCAGGAGGTGTTCGCCTCGGGCTGGATCGAAGGTGATCAGGGCTATCTCGGCCGTCCCGACGACATCGTCCTTGCCAAGGACGGCTCGATCCTGGTGGCGGACGACTGGGCCGGCGCCATCTACCGCATCAGCTACGAGAAGAAGTGATCATCTGAGAGATTTGGGGGCTGCGGCTGCCTTATGGCGGCCGCAGCCTTTGTTTTGAACGGTACACGGCCGTCGGTGCGGGCGGCCCATCACACAAACAAAGACTGCCGTCGCCCGTTGCCGGGACATCCCGGATAGAGCTGGAAACAAGCTTCCGGGCTGACGCGTGGAGGGGAAGGATATGCGAAAGGCTCTGATCGAAGCCGTGCTCGTCACGGCGGCCCTGCTAGCCGACTACTCCGTCACACATGCCGCTGACATCGCCGCCGGCAAGGCCAAGGCCGAGCTCTGCGTCGGCTGCCACGGCGAGAACGGCATTTCACAGACCGAGAACATCCCTTCGCTCGCGGGCCAGCAGGACCAGTTCATCCAATGGCAGCTGGTGTTCTTTCGCGCCGGCACGCGCAAGAACGAGGCGATGCAGCCGATCATCGAACAACTCAACAACGAGGACATCCGCAATCTCGGCGCTTATTTCGCCTCGCTGACGCCGCCAAAGGCGCCGCCGGATGACAATCCCGACCTATCGCAAAAAGGTGCACAGGCGGCTGCGGGCCGCCGCTGCGCCTCATGCCATACCGACAGCTATGCCGGAACCAAGGGCGTGGCGCGGCTTGCTGGCCAGCGCGAAGAATATCTCGTCAAGGCGCTACATGACTACAAGAGCGGTCTGCGCGTCGGCGGCAGTCAGGCCGCGATGACCGACGTTGCCTACCCTCTAAGCGGCGAAGAGATCGAAGCGCTGGCGCACTATCTCGCGCATTTGTAGCAGCACGGGGATGTCGCCCCGTGCAGGCGCACCCCGCAGGGACGCAAAGCCTGCTGAGCTATCCTCGCTGCGCCTCGTACACCTTCAGCTGTGTATAGGCGATGCGCAGCTTCGGCACCGGGACTTTCGCAGCGTCTGCGCGGGCCACGAGATCGCCGATCACATGATCGGCCTCGACCGGCAGGCCGGCCTTGAGATCGCGAAACATCGAGGCCGTCATCGGCGATCCCTCGGTGGTCAGCATGCCGGAGACGCGCTGGAAAAAAGGCCCTGCGGGCGGAAACCCGGCAGCGGCCGCCACCGCGCTGCATTCATCGAGCATGCCGAGCAGAAACTCCTTGCCGCCCGGCGCGGCGAGAATGACCCCGACAGGCGCGCGCATCAGCGTGGTCGAAGCAGCGAGCGACGCCAGGAACACCCATTTCTCCCACATCTCCTGCAGGATATGCTCGCTGGCGGCGGCATTGAAATTGCCGCGCTTGAACAGCTCGAAGATGGCGCGGACGCGGTCGGACATCCCGCCGGCACGCTCGCCGAAAGCAAACGACTGCATCGGCTGCAGCTGCACAACCTCGCGCTTCTCGTTCAACGTCGCGGCGATCGCGCAGAGCCCGCCGAGCACGTGGTCGCGTCCGAATCTCGCATCGAGCACATCGAGATGGCGCATGCCGTTGAGCAGCGGAATGATCGCAGTCTGCGGTCCAACTGCGGGCGCAAAGGACGCGATCGCGTCATCGAGATCGTAGGCCTTGCAGCTCAGCAGCACGACGTCGAAATGCTGCTTCAACGTATCCGCTTGCACGGTCGCCGGATTGGGCAGCGTGACATCACCGGCCGGGCTCCTGATCACGAGACCGGCCGAGGCGAGCTCGGCTGCACGGCGCGGTCGCACCAGGAAGGTGATGTCGCAGCCGGCCTGCAACAGGCGGCCGCCGAAATAGCCGCCGATCGCGCCGGCACCGACCACGAGAATGCGCATGGGATCTTATCCTGTTCTTGCGAGCGCCGGATACTGCCGCGACGGACAGCCAATGGCGAGTAGCGAATGGGGATGGCTTCCATTCGCCATTCGCTACTCCCTATTCGCCACTCACCACTTCTCGCCGAATGGCCGGATCTCCAGCTCGAACGTCCAAGCGCTCTTCGGCTGCTGGTAGAGCTGCCAGTAGGCACCGGCGACGGACGCCGGCGGCATCAGGAGGTCGGGGTTGTCGAGCGCCTCCTGACCCCAAATCTGCGCCCGCCGCTCGCGCACCCAAGCGGTGTCGACCCCGGAATCGATGATGAGATGGGCGACGTGGATATTCTGCGGCATCAATTCGCGCGCCATCGATTGCGCCACGGCACGCAGACCGAACTTCGCGGACGCAAAGGCCGCATAGCCGGCTCCGCCGCGCAGGGAAGCGGTCGCCCCGGTGAAGAAGATGTTGCCTTGTCCGCGCGGCAGCATCAGCCGCGCCGCCTCGCGGCCGGTCACGAAGCCGGCCCAGCAGGCCATTTCCCATACTTTGCGGAACACGCGGTCGGTGGTTTCCAGAATCGGGAAATTGACGTTGGCCCCGACATTGAAAATCGCGACCTCGAGCGGAGCGTGCTTATCGGCGTCGTTGAGGAAGGCGGTCGTCTCCTCCTCCTTCCGTGCATCGAGCGAGCGACCGAAGATCGTGCCGCCTGCGGCCTCGACCTCCTTGATGAGCGGTTCGAGCTTCTCGCCGTTACGGCGGCCCGCGAACACGGTGAAGCCCTCGGAGGCGAACTTCTTGACGATCTCGGCGCCGATATAGTCGCCGGCCCCGACGACCGCGACGGTGGCGTTACGCTTTTGCATTTCGATCTCCTGTTATTCCGGGGCGCGTCAGCGCGAACCCGGAATCTCGCGCCTCATCTCGGGATTCCGGGTTCATCGCTGCGCGATGCCCCGGAATGACGTCCATGCCGACGTACCCGCGATGACAGCGCTACTTCGCCATAATCATCTCTTCGACATCGCGCAGCTGCTCCTTGCCGAAGAACATCTCGCCGCCGACGAAGAAGGTCGGCGAGCCGAAAGCGCCGCGCTCAACGGCCTGCTGAGTGTTTTCGACGAGCTTCGCTTTCACCTGCGGCTCCTGGGCGCGCGCAAACAACTTTGTGCCATCCAGCCCGGATGAGGTGATCGCGGCAATCGCGACCTCCGGATCATCCATCTTCTTCGGCTCGCGCCACATATGGAAGAACGCCGCCTCGACATAGGGATCGAACACGCCTTCGAGCTGCGCGGCAATGGCCGCACGCATCAGGTTCAGCGTGTTGACTGGAAAGAACGGATTACAAACATAGGGCTCGACCTGAAAGCGTTTCAGGAAACGCCGCGTCTCCAGCTCGTGGAACTCGCGCTTGTTCTTGATCCCGGCGAACGCCTCAGCGGGCGATCTGTTGTTGGTCGCCTTGAAGATGCCGCCCAGCAGCACCGGCACATATTCGAATTTCATGCCGATCCGCCGCTCGATGGCAGGGATGGCCAGGTGGCTGAGATAGGCGTTCGGACTGCCGAAATCGAACAGGAATTGCGGCGCGGGCCGGCTCATGGGCGATCTCCCCAGACCTTGATTTTGGCCCATCTTGATCCAGCCTCGCAACCGCGTCCAGCATTTTATGATAGTCATCATACATGATGACCATCTCCGGGCGGATCAGACCAGACGGCTGATCGTGCGCTTCCGCCAGACCAGGAGATAGAAGCTCATCTGCAGCAGGAACATCGCCGAAAACGTGATGGGATAGGCGAGCCATACGCCGTCCAGGCCCAGCTGGGAGCTCAGTGCGACGGCCGACGGGACCTCGATGGCTGCAATCGAGAGCATCGAGATCAGCAGCGGCATCCACACCGTGCCACTGGCGCGCATGGCGGCCGAGAACGCCGTCGCCATGCCGAACACAACCGAGCTCCACAGCACGATGTGCAGCGAGCGCTGCGCGAGTTCGAGCACAGGCGGCTCCGTGATGAAAAAGCCCATCAGCGTGCGGGAGAACAGGTAGGCGATTGCCACGAGCCCGCCGGTCAGCACGAGATTCATCTCGAGCCCGGTTCGCACGATGCGGCCGATCTGCCCGGCATTGCCGCGGCCGATCGCCTGCGCGCCGAAGATCGAGACCGAGATCGCGATCGAGATCGCCGGGAACTGCACATAGGCCAGTACCTGGTTGACGGCACCATAGGCCGCGGTCGCGCCCGAGCCGAAACTGTTGACGAGGCCCAGCAGCACCATTTCGGCGAGCGACATCACGATCATGTTGATGGCCGCGGGAATGCCGAGCCGCAGCACAATGCGCAGCAGGAGCGGATCGATCGACATCCCACGCCGGAACGCGGCATCGAAGGCGAGCGGATGCTTGCGCCGGCGCAAATGCGCGTGCAGCCAGATCAGGGTGAGCAAGCTTGAGATCGCAGATGCCCAGGCCGCGCTGGATACACCGAGCTGCGGCAGGCCGAACGTACCGCGGATCAGCATCGGCGTGAGTGCGAGCCCGATGACGGTCGAGACCGCGAGCGCGATCAGCGGCGTCACGGTGTCGCCGACGCCGCGCATCAGCGCCGTGATCAGAATGAAGGTGAACGTCAACGGCATCGCAATCATCATGATGCGCGCGTACGTGACAGCGGCATCGAGGATGTTTGCAGGCGTCGCGAGCGCGACCAGGAGCGGCCGCGCGAACAGTCCGCCAAGCACCGCGATGAAGGCTGCCATCAGCAAGGTCAGGCTCAGCGTCGTGCCGGCAATGGTCTTCACCTTGTCCGTTTGGCCGGCTCCCCAGGCCTGCCCGATCAGCACGCCAGCGCCGGAAGCCAGCCCAAGGACAAAGGCGATGAAGAAGAACATCGCGGGGAAGAACACCGACACCGCCGCAAGCGCGTCGACGCCGATCATCTGCCCGAGATAGACATTGTTGATGGTGCCGAACAACGCCTGCAGGATGTTGCTGAGCATCATCGGCGCGAGAAAGACGAGAAAGGATTTTCGGAGCGACGGAGAAGTCGACACGAGGACGTCCTGCATGTGAGAGCAAAAATGCGCCGGGCTCGGGGGATAGGCCGCAAGTGGTATCTTATTAGGGCGAACGGTCTCGATAGGCCAGCCCAATGGCGTGATCGCGAATGTCGGCAGGCCAGTCCGCGATCAGCTCGGCAAAACGACGCAGGTCGTCGGCGAACAGCGCGCGTGACGCCTCCTCGAAATGCGGGAAATTCCCGGCCATGGCCGACATGAAGTGATAGGCCGCGTCGCGCGCTTCTCGCGCGCGATCCTTGTCACCGCTTGTGCGACGCGCCTCGTCGACCAGCTTGCGCAAGGCGACCGAGGCGCCGCCGGGCTGCGCATTCAGCCATTCCCAATGACGGGGCAACAACGTCACCTCACGGGCAACGACGCCCAGTCTGGGTCGGCCCCGACCACGCGGCTCGACGGTCGCGGGCTCTGGGGCGGAGGGTGCCTCGACATGCAGACGCGATGCGACCGCTGCGCCAGTTTCGCGCAGGTCGAGATCTACCGGGCGACCGGTCCGGTCGTTGAAGATCATGATCGGCGCATGCGTGCCGTCGGCGCGTTTGACCGCAAGGGCGACTTCAGCGAGCGGGCCCGTAGCAAGCCGGCGCGCGCCCTCGAAGACAGTAAAGGTTTCGATCATCCTCACGACCCAGCTGGGATTGGCATTGACGAGCCATCTATTAATACCCGGATAAAATAAAATCAATATCACCCGGGTGATTATGTCGCCAGAATACCGGTGGCGAATGGATCGCCGGATTGCATTCAGCCTGCTAGGGAACGGCAGCGAATCCGAAGGCCCCGGGATCACGATGCTGACCGTTCACCACCTCAACAATTCCCGCTCTCAACGCGTGCTGTGGCTGCTCGAAGAGCTCGGCGTCCCCTATGAGATCATCCGCTATGAGCGCCAGCCGGATATGCGCGCCCCCAAGGAACTGCGCGCGATCCACCCGCTGGGCAAATCGCCGGTCATTACCGATAGCGGCCAGACCATCGCCGAATCCGGCGCCATCGTCGAATATCTGATCGAGACCTATGGCAACGGCCGCCTGATTCCGCCGCCGAAAACACCGGAACGGCTGCGCTATAGCTACTGGCTGCATTACGCCGAGGGCTCGGCGATGCCGCTGCTGTTGTTGAAGCTGCTGTTCAACATGATGCCGAAGCGCGCTCCGGCTCTGCTGCGGCCGTTGGTGCGCAAGGTGTCGAACCAGGCGCTGACCACGCTGGTCAATCCGCAGCTCAAGCAGCACATGGCCTTCTGGGAAAGCGAGTTGCAGAAGAGCGAATGGTTCGCCGGCGACGAGTTCACCGCGGCGGACATCCAGATGAGCTTTCCGCTGCAGGCGGCGGCGGCGCGTGGTGGGTTGGAGCAGGGCCATCCGCGCGCGATGGATTTCCTGGCGCGCATCGAGGCGCGCCCCGCCTACAAGCTGGCGCTGGACAAGGGCGGACCGTATACGGTCGGCAGGTAGCGACAGCTTTGAGGAGCCGGCCAGCGGCGCATGGCGCTACTGTCCGGCTGCCGTTGCGCCACGCGTGCGGGGGTCGGACGCACCAATCAGACCGTCAGCGGTCACCAGGATCGAATTGGCCGACGTCTGGCCCATCGGCTCCACAATCCGATGCCCCCTCGCTTTCAGCTCAGCAAGAACCTCTTCGGGAAAGCCGCGCTCCACCCGAACCTCATCAGGCATCCACTGATGATGCAGGCGCGGCGCGGCCACAGCGGCGGCGACGTCCATATGATAATCCAGCACGTCGACGACCACCTGCAGCACGGTCGAGATGATGCGGCTGCCGCCCGGCGAGCCCGTCACCAGCACCGGATTGCCATCCTTCAGCACGATGGTCGGCGACATCGATGACAGTGGTCGCTTGCCTGGTCCGGGCAGATTGGCCTCGAAGCCGACAAGACCGAACGCATTGGACGCGCCGGGCGCCGCGGTGAAATCGTCGAGCTCGTTGTTGAGCAGCACGCCGGTGCCATCGGCCACAAGTCCGACCCCGTATGGGAAATTCAGCGTATAGGTGTTGCTGACCGCGTTACCGTCATTGTCGACCACCGAAAAATGCGTCGTATTGTTGCCTTCGCGCAACGGCGCCACGCGCAGCACGGCATCGGCCGGCGTCGCACGATCCGGGTCGATGCTCGCGCGTTGCCTGGCCGCATAGTCTTTCGACAACATCACCGAAACGGGCGCATCGACGAAGGCGGGATCGCCGAGATAGCGCGCGCGGTCGGCATAGGCGCGCTTCATCGCCTCGATCAAAAGGTGCAGCGAGGCCGCCGAGCCCTGCTTCAGTTCATCGAGGTGAAAGCCTTCGAGGATGTTCAGCGTCTCGATCAGCACAGTGCCGCCGGAGGACGGCAGGGGCATCGAGACGATGTCATAGCCGCGATATGTGCCGCGCACGGGTTGCCGGATCACGGGTTGATACGATTTTAGATCATCGACCGCGATGATGCCACCAGCCTCCTGCACAGCTTTTGCCAGCTTCGCCGCCACGGCACCTTCGTAGAAGCCGCGCGGTCCCTGCTCGGCGATGGCGGTGAGCGTTGCGGCCAGATCGCTCTGGACCAGCCTGTCGCCCTCGTGCAGCGGCGTGCCGTCCGCGCCTGCAAAGATCTTTGCTGAAGCCGGCCACTTTCCGATCCTCGAATAAAATAATGGCAACGTATCCGCGACGTGTCCTTCGACCACGAAGCCGTCGCGTGCGAGCACAATGGCGGGATGGACGAGCTGCGCCAGCGTGAACTTGCCCGAGCCATATTTTTCCAGCGCGAGCGCCAAGCCTGCGACCGTGCCGGGCACGCCGATCGACAGCGCCGAGTCGCGCGACTTCGCATTATCGGGCTTGCCGTCGGCGCCGAGGAACATATCGCGCGTCGCAGCACCCGGCGCCGTCTCGCGGTAGTCGATTGCGATATCCTCTTTGCGCTGCTTCAGATGGATGACCATGAAGCCGCCACCGCCGATATTGCCGGCAGTCGGATAAGTGACGGCCAGCGCAAACCCGGTCGCCACCGCCGCATCGACTGCATTGCCGCCGAGCGCAAGCACGCCCTGCCCGACCCAGGCCGCAATCTTCTCCTGCGCGACCACCATGCCATGAGCAGGCGGTTGGACCGGCGCTGTCACGCCCGACGGCAGCGGTGCATGCAGGCTGTAACTCTGGGCATCCAGCGCTGCTGCCGGGATCACTCCGGCGAGGAGCAGGCCGATGCCCGCCAGGATTGTCCGTCGATTGATTGTGAGAGAGAGCATCAAAATTCCGCCGCGGCTGACATCCAGTGAACGCCACGGATGCTATAGCCCTCAAGCCCCGGCGCAAAACGCGAGGCCGTGATCGTGAAGGACATTTTGGAATGACTGTGACCTCAATGATCTCAGGCAACGAGGCTGTCCAGCGAACCTATCCACCGCCCAGGGCGGTCGTGAGCTGGATCTTTTTCGATTGGGCAGCCCAGCCTTATTTCACCTTGATCATGACCTTCGTCTTCGCACCCTATTTCGCCGCGCATGTCGCGCCTGATCCGGCGAGCGGCCAGGCGCTGTGGGGCTTCGCCACGGCCGCCGCCGGCATTGTCATTGCAGTTCTGTCGCCCGTGCTCGGAGCGATCGCCGACGCCACCGGCCGGCGAAAGCCGTGGATCGCAGCTTTCGGTGCGATGCTGGTGGTCGGCTCGGCGCTGATGTGGATCGGCCGGCCGCATGCGCCCGAACTGATCACTCCACTTTTGATCGCTTATGTGATCGCGACGATCGGCGTCGAATTCGCCACCGTATTCAACAATGCGATGATGCCGACGCTGGTGCCGCCGGAGCGAATCGGACGCCTGTCCGGCACCGGCTGGGCCACCGGCTATATCGGCGGCATCCTCTCTCTCATTCTTGTGCTCGGCTTCCTCGCCGCCAATCCTGACAGCGGCCGCACCTTGTTCGGGCTGAAACCTCTGTTCGGCCTCGATCCCGTCAGTCATCAGGGCGATCGCATCTCTGGCCCATTGACGGGGATCTGGTTCGTCGTGTTCGTGCTGCCGATGTTTCTGTTCACGCCGGATTATCCGGCGCGACATCGGCTCGGTCCGGCGTTGCGCAAAGGAGTGGCTGAGCTGAAGGAGACCTTGCGCACGCTACCGCAACAGCGTGCGATTGCGCTCTTCCTGATTGCGAACATGATCTACACCGACGGGCTGGTCTCGCTGTTCGCCTTCGGCGGCATCTATGCCGCCGGCACTTTCGGCTGGAACACGATCCAGATCGGCACGTTCGGCATCATCCTCGCGATTGCCGGCGCCTTTGGTGGCTGGATCGGCGGCAAGCTCGACGATGCCTTGGGCCCGAAGACCGTGATCACCGGCAGCATGACGCTACTGCTCGCGGCCATCGTCGGCATTCTCTCGGTCAGCAGGCATTCGATCCTGTTCATCCCGGTCGGGCCACCCGAGCCGGGCGGCGCGCTGTTCGCATCCGCGCCCGAGCGCGCCTATCTCCTGCTCGGTTGCGTGATCGGCACCTGCGGCGCGCCGCTGCAGGCGGCATCGCGCTCGCTCCTGATCCGGATGGCGCCGAGAGAACGCATCGCGCAATATTTCGGCCTGTTCGCGCTGACCGGGAAAGTGACCTCGTTCATCGGCCCGCTGCTGATCGGCATCGTCACTGCGGCAACTGCCAGCCAGAAAGCGGGCATGGCAGTGTTGGTGATGTTCTTCGCAGCCGGACTGGTGCTGCTGGCGCGGGTTAATCCCGCTTCACCATCCCGGCCCAGCGCGTGAACGAGCGCGAGCCATACTGCATCATCCATCAGCGAGCGCCGGTGTTCGACGCCGCAGCTGCCACGATGACCGCCCCGTGACTATGTGCCCCCGCTTTCGCGGGGGCACATAGAAGTGCGTCAATGCCGGAAGTGCCTGATCCCGGTGAACACCATCGCGATCCCGTGCTCCTCAGCGGCCTTGATGACCTCGTCGTCGCGCATCGAGCCGCCGGGCTGAACCACAGCCGTGGCGCCGGCCTCGATGCAGGCCAGCATGCCGTCCGCAAACGGGAAGAACGCATCTGACGCGACCACCGAGCCTTTCGTCAAAGGCTCGGCAAGCTTCAGCTCGGCGGCTGCATCGAGCGCCTTGCGCGCGGCAATGCGTGCCGAATCCACCCGGCTCATCTGGCCCGCGCCGATGCCCACCGTGGCGGAATCCTTCGCGTAGATGATGGTGTTCGACTTCACATGCTTGGCGACGCGGAAGGCAAAGCGGAGGTCACGCAACTCAGCCTCGGTCGGCACGCGCTTGGTGACGACCTTGAGCGCCATGTCGTCGATCACGGCATTGTCGCGGCTCTGCACCAGCAAACCGCCCGCCACCGTTTTCGCAGTTAGCCCAGGCGCGCGCGGGTCGGGCAGGCCGCCTGCGAGCAGCAGGCGGAGATTCTTACGGCCGGCGATGATCGCGATCGCCTCTTCCGTTGCATCGGGCGCGATGATGACTTCGGTGAAGATGCCGGTGATGGCTCGGGCCGTCTCGGCATCCAAGGTCCGGTTCATCGCGATGATGCCGCCGAACGCCGAGGTCGAGTCGCATGCCAATGCCTTCTGATAGGCGGTGACGAGATCCGGCCCCTCGGCGACGCCACAAGGATTGGCGTGCTTGACGATGACGCAGGCCGCAGTGCGCGCCGGATCGAACTCGGCGATGCATTCATAGGCCGCATCGGTGTCATTGATGTTGTTGTAGGAGAGCTCCTTGCCCTGAAGCTGGCGCGCCGTAGCGACGCCGGGCCGCCGGCCGGGCAGCGCATAGAAGGCCGCTTGCTGATGCGGGTTTTCGCCGTAGCGCAGTGCCTGGATCAGACGGCCGCCGAAGGCGCGATAATCCGGCTTATCGTTCTGGATCGTCGCGTTGAACCAGTTGGAGATCGCAGCGTCGTAGGCCGCGGTGCGCGCATAGGCTTTCGCCGCAAGCTTCCGGCGCAGCAGCAGCGTGGTCGCGCCATCATGTCGGGCAAGCTCATCCAGCACCGCCTGATAATCCTGCACGTCAACGACGACCGCGACATCGTCATGGTTCTTGGCCGCAGCGCGGATCATCGCCGGGCCGCCGATATCGATGTTCTCGATGCAGTCGGCGAAGTCGGCGCCTTTCTCGACCGTGGCTTCGAACGGATAGAGATTGACGATCAGGAGATCGATCGGCGCAATGCCATGCTTCTTCATCGCATCGACATGCTCGGCGTTGCCGCGGATGGCGAGCAGTCCGCCGTGGACTTTCGGATGCAGGGTCTTGACCCGTCCATCCATCATCTCGGGGAAGCCGGTGAGGTCGGACACATCGGCCACCTTCAGGCCGGCTGCGGCGATGGCCTTCGCGGTGCCGCCGGTCGACACCAGCTCGACGCCACGGGCGGCGAGCGAACGGGCGAAATCGACGAGGCCGGTCTTGTCGGAAACGGAAAGAAGCGCGCGGGTTACGCGGCGAAGCTGGTCGGTCATGGGCAGAGTCCTGTTGCAGGAGTTCAATTTGCCCAGGCGCACGGCGGTCCAACCCGCGCTCCCCGATGGTGCTCCATCCAAAGTCGCCAGTCGCGCGAGAGCCGAGTCCTTATCAGCTTTTGGCGTCCGCGACAACGGGCACCGGCGATGCCATCATTCAGAGCGGCAATTCCGGCTCGCGCCGCGCATTCCGCCGCGCACTGGTCTCGGCAGGCGACGCCGACGAGCGCACGAAGCTCCAGCGGATCGAGTCCGTCTGGCGCACCTCCTGCCGGATCACGATCTGAGTGGTCCGGCGCGGACCGTCATTGCCGGCCAGGAAGACGCTGTCCTCGAGGTCGATGCGGTCATCGTCCATGGTCTCGAAGGTCCAGACCTCGCGGTTGGGCAGTACCAGCATGGCGCCGCGGCCGTCGCTGAGCCGGCTGGCCTTCACCGCGGGATGCAAGTGAAAGCGGATCGTATAATCGGAACCGCCACCACGCAGGCGCGCGCCCTGCGCCGGAGTCACTGTGTCCTCGCCGTCGAGCCGCGCTCCATCGTCGGCCACCATCAGGACGCGGCGGTGGATCAAGCCGAACTTGGCGGCATAGCCATTGTGCGAGGTCGACAGCACGGTGCCTTCGGCCACTGCCTCCCGCAGATTTTCCACGCGGGTTGGCCCGGATACGATCGGCGCGCCATGCAGGAGCCGCTTCACTGCCGACATCTCGACGAACTGGCAGGACGAGGTGTTGTGATAGGTCAGGGTCGAATGCGCCACCGTGCTGCGGGCAAACGCCCGCCAGTTGTCGCGGCCGTTGGAAGGCATGCCGCAATTGATGACGATGCGGCAGATGCCGGACGACAGTTCGAAAGCAAGACAGCCGGCATGGGCGTCGTGGCTGAGATGCGGCGGCGGCGGCAGTCCGGTATCCACGATCACCGTCATGGCGCCGGCATCCAGCCGCTGGAACCCCGAATGCGGCATGCTCGCCATCGGGGTGCCGTAGGTGTCGTCATAGGCGAGCAGCGTCGCCAGGAGGTCGGACGGCGTCGCGCCCATGCCGTTGAACAGCGCCATGTTGCCGTCGCCATGGCGGAAGAACCGCAGCATCGGCATCATGCGGTCGATCGCATTCAGGAGCGCCGGTGGCGGCGCGATGTTACGCGCGGCGAAGGTCTGCCGCAGCGGCAGCAGATCGATCAGAAGATCGATCAGCGCGCCGGGATTGCGGGAGACGTGGCCGCCATCGGGCAGGACCTGGCGCTGCAGTTCGTCGGAAAGTTTGCGGCTGGTGCCGCGGATCTGCTTGGACTGATTGGCAAGGCACAAGGCCGCATAGCACAGCGCAATCGATACCTGCAGCCGCGGCACCCCATCGGGGATATCGATCGTGCCATAGCGAAGGTAGCGGATCTCTCGGGCGAGGCCACGCAGATAGCGGCGATAGAATTTGCCGTCGGAATCCGCAAGCACCAGGGGCGCCTGCGACAGAAGCGAGATCACTCGGCGCGCCAGCACATCGGCGCGGCGGCTGACGGGGTGCCGGCCGATCTGATTGGTGATCCAGTCGTCGACCAAAGCACGGGCATTGGCACGGGTCAGGGCGGTGTCCGCGGCACGCAGATGCCGCAACCAGCCGAACCCGAGCAGCGCCACCTCCCAATCCTCCGAGGGCGGCTCGAGGTCGAAGATCGAGCGACCATGGCAGGTGACGATCTTGCCGGCGAACACGAAACGACCGGCGTAGATTTCCGCAGCACGGGTTGCATCCGCCGTCCGCAGATCATGTGGGGCGATGATGAGCCGGTCGGCGCGGCCCGGCCACAAGGCAGACAGGGACACCGCCAGGCCGCTCGCATGCGCCATCAGGCTGCGCGCGAAGCGGCCCAAAACCAGCGTCGATATGCGTCTCGTCTGAGCGGCGGACACGCCTTGCCTTGAGGTGAGGAGGAATCTTCAGCGAAGCCTTACTAGATCGGAAATGCCGCTGATGCACCATTTCGGCCTCGCCGAAAGCTGCCGGTCAGCGCAAAAATCTGGTGCAAAATCAGGATTTAACTAAGGGTTTCACTCTAGCACCCAGACCACGCTACCGCCAGCAGTTCCACACCTGGTAAACGCCAGCGCAGCTCAGCTGCGCCGTTCGAGCCGGGCCGCGTAGAAGCCGTCGAGCCCGCCGAGCCGGGGATCCTGATGCGGCAGATGGCAGGGCAGCGTGCGCAAATCGCCGGCCGGCGTCACGATCTCGCTCAATCCCGCCACCTCGCCAGGTGTGACAGGTATGCGGCGAAGCCCGCTCTCGCCGGCGAGAAAGCTCTCAACCATCTGTTCGCCCTCTTCCGGCTCCAACGAACAGGTGCAGTAGACCAGCGTCCCGCCCGGCTTCAGCAGGCTCATCGCCTTGTGCAGCAGGCGCTTCTGCAAGACGGACAAGGCCGCGATCTCCTGCTCCTGGCGAAGCCAGCCGACATCCGGATGGCGGCGGATCGTGCCGGTGGAGGTACAGGGCGCATCGACCAGAATGGCGTCGAAGCTGTCGCCCGCCGGCTGCCACTCCGCGGCATCGGCGACGACCGATTCGATCTCGAGTTGCAGCCGGGTCATGTTGTCCTTGAGGCGCGCCATGCGGCCGGGGGAGCGGTCGACCGCGGTCACTCGGGCGCCGCCATGCGCGAGCTGCGCGGTCTTGCCGCCCGGCGCCGCGCAAAGATCGGCCACGCTCTTTCCGGCGACATCCCCAAACAGCCGAGCCGGCAGCGCCGCAGCGGCGTCCTGCACCCACCACTGCCCCTCGGCAAAGCCCGGCAGCACGGTCACCGAACCATGCAGGAGCGTCCTGACGGTATCGGTCGGCAATACCTCGCCATGGAGGCGCGCGGCCCACTGCGCGGGTTCGGATTTGACCGTGAGATCGAGCGAGGGCTCGTTACCGAGCGCAGCGGCGATGTCCTTCGCGGTCGCCTCGCCATAATGAGCGATCCAGCGCTTCAGGAGCCAGGGCGCGACGTCGAGCGCCTGGCCTTTGACCTCCTCGACGATGCCTGCACCTTCGCGGGCACAACGGCGCAACACCGCATTGACGAGGCCCGCATATTTCGCCGCGCGCCGGTCGGCCTGGACCAGCCGCACCGAGAGGTCGACCGCCGCATGGTCCGGCACGTCCATCCAGAGGATCTGGGCAGCCCCGATCAAGAGCGCGCTCTGCGCCCGCGGCGCATCGGTCGGAACACCGCGATCGAGCAGGCGGGACAAGAGATGGCCGAGCGTGCCCAGCCGGCGCAAAGTGGTCGCCACCAGGCGACGCATCAGGGCGCGGTCCCGGTCGGCGAGCTGCTTCAGGCCCGGGTGTGCGCCGGCGCCGTCGAGCTGGTCGTCCAGCGTCCGATGTTTGTGTAAAACCCCGTCGATAACGTCTGCTGCGATCCGCCGTGCGGCCAAGCCGGGCACTTCGGAGGGGGTCGCAAATCGCGGTGGAGGCATGCTGGAGCGTCACTCGCAGAAAAAGAAGGCAGTTCCGCGGGCGATCCGGCGCATGCCAATGAGAGCTGTCGGCACCTCTGCCACGGGAATATGCCGAATATAAGAAGCCGCTCTGCTATTTTAACCCTGTCACTTCACCTCCGGGCACACGATCTGATGATATCGGCCGCAAGCCGGTTCAAGCGGGACACGACACCATGAGCGACCATCCTTCCACGCCGGCGGCACCTCCCGGCGATACCGCACGCAAGCCCCTGACGCCCGCCGCCCAGCGCGCGCTCGCCGAGGCCGAGGAGCGGCGGCGGCAGGCCGCCGAGCACGCCAAGGCCATGCCGAGGGAGCTGCAAGGCCCCAAGGGGCCGGAGCCGACCCGCTACGGCGACTGGGAGCGCAAGGGCATCGCCTCCGACTTTTGAGCCTGGCGCCGGAGCCCCAGCGCAAGCGATTATTGCGCGACCACGACCGTGGTCCCGATCGACACGCGATCATAGAGGTCGGTGATGTCGGCGTTCAGCATCCGGATGCAACCATAAGACACGTAGCCGCCCACCGAGTTCGGCAAATTGGTGCCATGGATCGCATATTCGCCGCCGGCCAAGGTCATTGCCGCGACTCCCATCGGATTCCGCGGCGAGCCGCCCGGAATCACGTCGGGAATGTTCGGCTTGTCGCGCTTGACGTCGGCGGGCGGCGCCCAGGCCGGGTATCTGTACTTGCCCTCGATCGAGGTGGTGCCCGCCCACTGCTTGCCGGCCTTGCCGACGCCGACCGGATAGCGCATGGCGTGCTCGCCATCGAGAATGAGGTAGAGATGGCGCTCGTGGGTCCTCACCACGATCGTACCCGGCGAATATTGGCCGCTCATCCCTACCAGCTCCGGCCGCGCCTCGGCCGCACCCGTCGCCGCAAGTCCCGCCCCGATGGTGACGGCCAGCGTCACCGCAATTCCCTTCAGCATCGTCGCTCGCCCCTTTGCCTCGGCGCGCCCTCGCGTCCGGGAATTTCAAGACGCGCCAACACCTGCAAGGCCGACCGCCCCGAACGCGCAGAGATTTTGCCGAACCGCGTTTACCAGCTGGTTTCCGCGCGACAGCTCGGCGGGGTCGAGGAATGAAGATTTTCAACCTAAAGTAAATGATTCAAAAACAACACTCGCGCGGAAATTGCCGCGCGAGGCCGAAATCGTGAGCAGGAGGCTCGGTCTCAGGCCTGCTTCTCCTTGCGGTTCTGCCGGTGCGTGACGAGGTCGTCGACCACGGCGGGATCGGCCAGCGTCGAGGTGTCGCCGAGCGCACCCGGCTCGTCCTCGGCGATCTTGCGCAGGATACGGCGCATGATCTTGCCCGAGCGGGTCTTCGGCAGGCCTGGCGCGAACTGGATCTGATCCGGCGAGGCGATCGGACCGATCTCCTTGCGGACCCAGCCCACGAGTTCCTTGCGCAGCTCCTCGCTCGGCTGCTCGCCGGCCATCAGGGTCACATAGGCGTAGATGCCCTGGCCCTTGATGTCATGGGGATAGCCGACCACGGCGGCTTCCGAGACCTTGGGATGCGCCACCAGCGCGCTCTCCACCTCGGCGGTACCCATGCGGTGGCCGGAGACATTGATGACGTCGTCGACGCGGCCGGTGATCCAGTAATAGCCGTCGGCATCGCGCCGGCAGCCGTCGCCGGTGAAGTACTTGCCCTTGTAGGTCGAGAAATAGGTCATCTCGAAGCGGGCGTGATCGCCATAAACGGTGCGCATCTGTCCGGGCCAGGAGCGCGTCAGGCAGAGATTGCCGGTCGCCTCGCCTTCCAGAGTCTTGCCCTCGGCATCGACGATCTCCGGCACCACGCCGAAGAACGGCAACGTCGCCGATCCCGGCTTCAGCTTGGTCGCACCCGGCAGCGGCGTGATCAGGATGCCGCCGGTCTCGGTCTGCCACCAGGTATCGACGATCGGGCAGCGGTCCTCGCCGACGACGCGGTGATACCATTCCCAGGCTTCCGGATTGATCGGCTCGCCGACCGAACCCAGCAGGCGCAGGCTCGCGCGCGAGGTCTTCTTCACCGGCTCGTCGCCGCCTTGCATCAGCGCGCGGATCGCCGTCGGCGCGGTGTAGAAGATGTTGACCTTGTGCTTGTCGATGACGTTCCAGAAACGGGAGTTGTCCGGATAGTTCGGCACGCCTTCGAACATCAGCGTGGTCGCGCCATTCGCCAGCGGCCCATAGAGAATGTAGCTGTGGCCGGTGACCCAGCCGACGTCGGCCGTGCACCAGTAGATGTCGCCGTCATGATAGTCGAACACGTATTGGTGCGTGATCGAGGCATAGACCAGATAGCCGCCGGTGGTGTGCAGCACGCCCTTGGGCTGGCCGGTCGAGCCCGAGGTGTAGAGAATGAACAGCGGGTCCTCGGCGTGCATATGCTCGCACGGGCACTCCGTCGTCACGACCTCGGCGGCCTCGTGATACCAGAAGTCGCGGCTCGGCTTCATCTCGACATGACCGCCGGTGCGCTTGACCACGACCACCCAATCGACGCCCTCGACCTTGTTCAGGGCGGCGTCGACATTGGCCTTCAGCGGCACCTTCTTGCCGCCGCGCAGGCCCTCATCCGCAGTGATGATGATCTTGGACTGGCAGTCCTTGATGCGCTGGGCAAGGCTGTCCGGGGAGAAGCCCGCGAACACCACCGAATGGATCGCGCCGATCCGCGCGCAGGCCAGCATGGCATAGGCCGCTTCCGGGATCATCGGCAGATAGATGGTGACGCGGTCGCCCTTCTTGACGTTCCGGTTCCGCAGGATGTTGGCCATCTTGCAGACTTCGTCGTGCAACTCACGATAGGTGATGTGGCGGCTCTGCGACGGATCGTCGCCCTCCCAGATGATCGCGGTCTGGTCGCCTCGCGTGCCGAGATGGCGGTCGATGCAGTTGTAGGCGGCGTTCAGAACGCCATCCTCGAACCATTTGATCGAGATGTTGCCGGGCGCGAACGAGGTGTGCTCGATCTTAGTCGGCGCCTTGTACCAGTCGACGCGCTTGGCCTGCTCGGCCCAGAAGCCGTTCGGATCGGAGATGGAGCGGGCGTACATCTCGCGATATTTCGCGTCGTTGATGAAGGCGCGTTTCGCCCATTCGGCAGACACGTCGTAGATCTTCTCGGACATTTAATCCTCCACCCTGCGGCTTGCAGATCGGCACTGCGCAAGCCGTCGTTATTGCCACTATGCGTCCGCGTAACCGGCACCGACAAGTAAAGACAAGTTGGACCTTCGACGGGGAGGCAGCCATGCGCCCGATCAAGGATCGTGCGCCGAGATTGCGGCCGTGAGCGGCCCCCGCGCGTCGCCGCGGCGTCAAGGTTACCCCGAATGGCTGCCATGAAAGGGTAATTTGGAACCGTTTTGCCCAATTTTCGGGACTCGCTATCCGTGCATAAACGCCCTACATGCCGCCATTGTTGTGGATAACCCGGCCGGAACCAAAGTGGAGGCAGGGGCATTAAGCGGGTCAAGAACAGAACAAGGCGTCTAAACCGATGAGGGATCAGCAGAATTTCGATGGGCTCCGGTCCCGTGCCGCCGATCCTGACGTCGCACTCGCCAAGGCTCTCGGCCAGTGGCCGCCCAAGCCGCCCCGCCGGAAGCTGTCGCTGAAGGACCTTTCCACCGCCAAAGCCGCAGCGAACGCCAAAACGACCGTCGAAGAACTCGCCACCGAGCACGGGCTGACGCTGGGCGACCAGAACGAATTGACCATCCGCCGGGTCAAGCGCGGCAAGGGCTACAGCTTCGTCCGCGCCAACGGCACCACGGTCCGCGATTCCAGCACCATCCGCCGCCTGCATGCGATGGCCGTACCGCCGGCCTATCGCGAAGTCCGCTACTCCCCCGATCCAAACTCGCATCTGCAGGCGGTCGGGATCGATGCCGCCGGCCGACTGCAATACCGCTATCATGCCGACTGGGAGAAGGTGCGCGAGCACCGCAAGGCGCACCGGCTCGCCAAGCTGGTCGGTGCGCTGCCGAAGATCCGCCGCGCCGTCACCAAGCATCTGGCCGGCGACGAGCCGACCCGCGAATTCGCGCTCGCCTCGGTGATCGAACTGATCGCGCGCACCGCGATCCGTCCCGGCAACGAGTCCTACGCCAAGCTGAACGGCACCCGCGGCGCCACCACGCTGCTCAAGTCCAACGTCCTCCTGGAAGACGACTCCGTGGTGCTGACCTTCAAGGCCAAGGGCGGCAAGGCGGTGCGCAAGGAATGCGACGCCGCCAAGCTGGTTCGCGCCATCGGCGTCATGCGCCAGCTGCCCGGCCGCCGCATGTTCCAGTATCGCGACGCTCAAGGCGTCGTGCGCGCGGTCTCGACCACCCAGGTCAATGCATTCCTGCGAGAGATCGCCGGCATCAAGATCTCGCTGAAGGATTTTCGCACCCTGATGGCCTCGGCGGTGGCGCTGGAGACCTTGTCGCGGATCACGCCGGCGGCGAGTGCGCGCGGCCGCAAACGCCAGGTGCTGGACGCGGTGCGCGCCGCAGCCGACGAGCTCGCCAACACACCGGCGATCTGCCGCAAGAGCTACGTGCATGACACCATCGTCACCGCCTTCGAGGACGGCATCCTGGAGCGCTTCGCCGCGACGTTGAAGGGCCAGCGCTCGCAGAGCAAGCGCGAGCTGCTGCTGGCGCAGGTGGTGGTGGCGGCCGCGGTGTAAGCGGCGCGCCGTCGCGTGGACCGGCATCGTCGGCCAAGTTCTCCGTTCTCATCGCCCGGTTCAACCGGGCGATCCAGTATTCCGAGAGAGTGGTAGTCGATCGAGGGGCCGCGGCGTACTGGATCCCCGCCTTCGCGGGGATGACTGATGAGGATGCCGCGACATCTCTTTCGACCAGATACACCTTCGCCTTCCCGCGACGCATTCGCGCCCGAGTCATGCTCATCTTCCGCCCTCGAATTCGTTGAGGGCGCAGGGAAGGCCGGGAGCTTGCCGCCCCCATGGCCCGCCTGCGGAAAAAAATGCAGGCGGCAGGTACCACAGGTTCGGCCAAGACATCCCGGCCTTCCCTGCGCGATGGTTTTAACGGCTGCTTCGCGTTCTCCCCGGTGCGCCGGGCTTTCTGGCCACCGTTGCCTGCGCGACGCTGGAAGCGTCGTCGCAAGCTTAATCCTAGCGTCGGAGGATCAGGACCGCGCGACTTGACCGTGCGTGACTGCGCCGTTCGTCGGCGAACTAAGAGCTCGCTGCAACGCCTTCACGCCCATCGCATCCCGCTGCCTACGTCCGTGACGATCGCGATACGTCCCCTCAGGTGGCGGCGAGACGGGCGGAATGATCGTTCTGATTTGCCCGACATGGCAAGCGCGCGGCGCTGCGACAAACTAACACGACGGGCAATTTCACGCATGGCGAGCATGCGTGCGCATGGATCTCTCCGTGGTCGTTCCGGGGCATCGCGAAGCGATGAGCCCGGAATCCATGGCCACAGGCTGGAATTTGGAGCCCTGACGTCTGCTATCTGGCCGCATCATATCGGCCTGTGGTTATGGATCCCGGGTTCGTGCTTCGCACGCCCCGGGATGACAGCGGAGAGGACGGCTCGCGGTCTCCCGCGAGGCCAAGGCGCGCGCCATCGCGCTGGCCGACCAATCCGCCTCCTGAATGACCGGCCTCAGAACGAGGTCCCGCCGCCGAACTTGAACTCCTGCACCACGTCGTATTTGCCCTTGGTCAGCGGCACCGCGTAGTCGAAGCGCAGCGGGCCGAAGGGCGAGGCCCAGATCAGGCCGACGCCGACCGAGGTGCGCACCACCTTGCTGTCGTCATATTGCAGGCCGCATTTGCAGGCCGCCGAATTGACCTCGCCCGTTTGTGCCCACGAGGTCGGTCCCTGATAGCCCCAGAGCGAGCCGGCATCGGCATAGACCGCGCCTTTCAGCCCGACTTCCTTCGGCAGGAACCAGAACGGCATCTGCAGTTCGGCCGAGGCGCCCCAATATTTGGTGCCGCCGAGCGAGTCGCCGGTGGCGCCGAAATTGACGTAGGTGATGTCACGCGGCCCGATGCCATTGGAGGCGAAACCGCGCACCAGGTTCGCGCCCATCTGGAAATGGTCGAGCATGCGCAGGTCCTTGTCGCCGACCTTGTTCAGGATGCCGCCCTGCAGATGGATGACGCCGACGATCTCCGACACCAGCGGCGTGAAGTATTTCGCATCGACCGCGGTCTTGAGATAGCTGACGTCGCCGCCGACGCCGGCGAAATCCTGCTTCCAATCGATCAGCAGGCCGTCGGTCGGGTTCTTGTTGTTGTCGAGCGTGTTGTAGGACAGCGTGTAGCCGATCGCCGAGGTCAGCGCGGCGCCGTCGGAGAGCTCCTTGCGCACCGGCAGGGTCGATTCGCCGTCGGCATAGCAGCCCCAGCCGTAATAGCCCGAGCTGGTCGAATTGGTCGGGTCCTTGCCGCCCAGCACGTTGGCAATGTAGGCCGGGGTCGGATTGAAGGCGAGCAGGCTGTTGGCGGAATTGTTGTTGCAGTTCTGATAATAGGACGGCAGCGAAATCTGCTGGCGGTACAATGAATAGCGGAGCTGCAAGGACAGGTCTTCGCGCAGCTGGAAGCCGAGCCGCGGGCTGAAGCCGATCGTGGTCACGCCGTAGCTGGTGTAGCTGTTGGCGAGCTGCTGCTTGTAATAGACGTCGAGCCCGAGCGCGACTCGGTAATCGAGCAGATAGGGCTCCACGAAGGACAGCGACACGCCCCGGCTGTATTGACCGTAGGAGACCGACGCCTTGGCATAGAGGCCGCGACCGAGGAAGTTGCGCTCGGAGATCGACACCTCCGCCAGCGCGCCGTCACTGGTGGAATAGCCGCCGGACACCGAGAAATCGCCGGTGGATTTCTCCTCGAGATCGACGATGAGGACCACGCGGTCGCTGGATGAGCCCGGCTCGGTGGTGATCTTGACGCTCTTGAAGAAGTCGAGGTTCTTCAGCCGCCGCTCGGCCCGATCGACCAGCGCGCGGTTGTAGGCATCGCCCTCGGAGATATCGAACTCGCGCCGGATCACGTAGTCCCTGGTGCGGGTGTTGCCGCGAACAGTGATGCGCTCGATATAGGTGCGCGGGCCCTCGTCGACCGTGAACACGATCGACACCGTATGCGCCTCGAAATTGCGGTCGCCGCGCGGACGTACGACGGCAAAGGCAAAGCCGCGACGCGACGCCTCGATCTGCATCTCCTCGACCGACTTCTCGACCTGCTCGACGTTATAGAGCGAGCCGGCATCGACGCGCGAAAGGCTGCGCAGCGATTTCGCGTCGAGCGCCGCGATCGAGGACTGGAAATCGACCGAGGCGACCCGGTATTGCTGGCCCTCGTCGATCTTGAAGCTGACCAGGAAACCCTTCTGCTCCGGATCGTATTCGGTGAGCGCGGCCACCACCTGCACGTCGGCATAGCCGTGCTTCAGATAGAAGCGGCGAATCAGGTCGCGGTCGGCCTCGACGCGATCGGGATCGTAAACGTCGTTGCCGCCGAGAAAGCTCAGCCAGTTGGTTTCGTGGGTCTTGATGATGTCGCGCAGGCGCGCCGCGGAGAAGGCGTTGTTGCCGATGAAGGTCACCGACTTGACCGTGGTCTTCACGCCCTCTTCGATCGTGAAGATCAGGTCGACGCGGTTGTTCGGCTGCTCGATGATTTCGGGCGTGACGCGCACGTCATAGCGGCCGGAGCGACGGTAGATCTCGGCGATTCGCGATGCATCGGACTGCACCATCGGCCGGGAGAACGTGCCGCGCGGCTTCGACTGCACCTCGGCCGAGAGCTGCTCATCCTTGAGCTTCTTGTTGCCCTCGAAGGCGACGCGGCCGATCACGGCATTCTCGACCACGGTCACGACAAGACGGCCGCCCTGGCGGTTGATCTTCACGTCCTGGAACAGACCGGTCTCGATCAGCGCCTTCAGGCCGTCGTCGACCTGGCCTGCGTCAAGCGTTCCGTTCGGCCCCGCCTTGAAATAGGAGCGAATGGTTTCGGCCTCGACGCGCCGGTTGCCTTCCACCGCGATCGAAGCCACGGCCTGCGCCACCGCGGGTCCGGCGCCGACGATCCCGATCAAGGGCGCAGCCAGCGGCATGGCGAACATCATCAGGGCGAGCACGCCCCGCCGCAGTGTCAGACCAGTCATCGACGCTCTTTCGCATTCTCAATCCCCGCGCATGCGCAACGCACGATTTGCGTCGGCACGCGCATTCGGAATCGGGTGATGCATCGGAAAGATGGTCAGTATGCGCCGAGTTCGTTTCGCAAAATTTCGAAAGATGCTGGACGTGACTGATTGTTTCTAATCAGAAAGATTTCAGCCGCGACGGGCGACGCTGCAGGGATATGTACTACATCCCAGCGCGCGATTTTGTGGCGCGCGGCGGCGGACATCCAATTCTACAAATCGAGATGCTCCGCTGAATTGGCCGGCTTCGGAAATCAATCTCTACAATTCTTCGAATGCCGGCAACACGCGAGAAAAACTGCGGTGCTAGTGTCAGCTCATCCGAACTGAAGCCCCCAAGTCGGTTCGGGTAGGCCCGGTGCGCACCGATTCCCATTTTCATTCCGGCGCACCGGGCCGCCTTTTTTGGCGAGGCGATTTCTCACCCGATGGCGAGATGCTGACTCGTTGCGAGCTTCTCATCATGACCTGTCATGTCCCGGCAAGGGCGCGCAGCGCCCTTCAAGACGGATGCCCCGGCGATTCACTCCCTTGCTGATCCGAGACGGCGGACGAACAGCACGACCTCCGCGTTGGACCATGTCCGCATTGAACTGCTGCTGAGAGTTCCCCGACCGTAGGCGGCAACCCTGCCGCAACCAGCCGGCAACCTGCGCCCGGCGAAGCGCCATAATCTCCGCCGCTGTGGCCAAAAAACTCTGGATCGGAGCGGCAAAACCGATCAAAACGGCGGCACGAGCACGGCTCGTGCGCCGATGGTTAATCGCGTCTTAACCTCGCCTTATCTATGGTGATTTCATCCGCTTCCACCGGAACCGGGCGATCGGCGGCTTCAACAGGTTTGGCGCGTTGACGTATGGCAATGACCGCTTCATCCCCCGCGCCCGTGGGCGCCGGCCAGTCGGAGGGCGAACGCTCGCCGTTCGTACGGCTGACCGAGCTCCTGTCGCCCTATAGCCCGGGCAAGCCCCTGATTACGCTTGCGGTCGGCGAGCCGCAGCATCCGGTTCCGGATTTCGTCGGCCCTGTGCTGGCCCAGCACATCGCCGCGTTCGGCCGCTATCCGGCCGCCAAGGGCATCGAGCCGTTCCGCAAGGCCGCCACACAGTGGCTGTCGCGCCGCTTCGCCCTGCCGCGGCCGCTCGACCCGGAGAGCGAAATCCTGGTGCTGAACGGCAGCCGCGAGGGCCTGTTCTTCGCCGCGCACGCCGCGCTCCGCCATGTCGGCCCGCGCCGCGGCCGGCCTGCGATCCTGATGCCGAATCCGTTCTATCCCGTGTACGGCGCCGGCGCCCGCACCGCGGGCTGCGAGCCGATCTACCTGCCGACCACGACCGAGACCGGCTTCCTGCCCGACCTCGATGCGCTCGACGAGGCAACGCTGGCGCGCACCGTCGCGTTCTATCTCGCCTCGCCCGCCAATCCGCAAGGCGCGGTGGCGAGCCCGGACTATTTCCGCAAACTGAAGCGGCTCGCCGATCGCTACGGCTTTCTGATCTTCAGCGACGAATGTTATTCGGAGATCTACACGCAGACCGCACCGGGCAGCGTGCTCGAACAGGCTGGCCCGGATTACGGCAACGTCGTCGCATTCCAGTCGCTGTCGAAGCGCTCCAACGTGCCGGGCATGCGGATCGGCTTCGCCGCCGGCGACAAGCGTTTTCTGAGCGCCTTTCACGAGCTGCGCAACGTGGCCGCGCCCCAGGTGCCGGTGCCGCTGCAGCATGTCGCGGTCGCAGCCTACGGCGACGAGGCGCATGTCGAGGAGAACCGCCGGCTCTACCGCATCAAGTTCGACCTGGCCGACCAGATCCTCGGCAACCGCTATGGCTACAAGCGCCCGGCGGGCGGCTTCTGCGTCTGGCTCGATGTGTCCGATCGCGGCGGCGATATCGCTTGCACCGTGAAGCTGTATCGAGACGCCGGCGTGCGCGTGGTGCCGGGCAGCTACCTGGCGCAGCCGCAGGCCGACGGATTCAACCCGGGCGCCGGCTATATCCGGCTGGCGCTGGTGGCCGACAGTGAATCGACCGGCGAGGCGTTGCACCGGCTGGTCGAGGTTTTGGGTTAGCTCCGCGAGACGGATGAGGATGGCGACGATCGAACGAGTCATTCCCCTGGTCAACCACCTGCCGACGTCGCTCCGCGACGCGCTGGTGCGGCGGCTGCGCGAGCTCGTGGGCCTCGTGCTGATCGGCGGCGCGGCGATCGCGGCGGCGGCGTTGATGACCTGGTCGGTGCAGGACCCGAGCCTGAGCCACGCCACCTCGCGCCCGATCCGCAACATCCTCGGCTATCCCGGCGCGATCTGCGCCGACCTGTTGATGCAGATCCTGGGGCTCGGCGCGATCATGGTGATCCTGCCGCTCGCGATCCGCGGCTGGCGCATGCTCACCCACCGTCCGTACGATCGCGAGGCGCTGCGCTTCGGCGCCTGGGTCCTCTGCGCCGTGCTGGCCGCCGGCTTCGCCAGCTGCTGGCCGCATTCGCAGACCTGGCCGCTGCCGACCGGGCTCGGCGGCGTGGTCGGCGACGCGCTGGTGCGCGCGCCGGCGGTCGTGTTCGGACCACCGAGCTTCCTCTATCGCCTGGTGCTCGGCAGCATGCTGGGATTTGCGATGGTCGCGGCGCTCCTGGTCGCCGGCGGCCTCGGCGCGCGTGAGAGCGAGAACGAACTGGGTGCGGAGGAGGAGGACGAGACCCCCTTGTCCGATCCGGACGAGGAGGACGACAAAGGCGCGGTCCGGCTCGGCTTCGTGTTCCACGCCATCATGAGTGCGAAGGCGCGCGTGGTCTGGTTCCTGACCACGGCCTATCGCGCTTTCGTCTCCAGCGGCCCACAGGCGCGTACCGCCGTCAGCCGCAACGAACCCACGCTCGCCGGGCGCAACCGCGCCAGCCTCGCCCCGAAACTGGAGGACGAGGCCGAGGCGGAGGAGATCGAGGAAGAAGAGGAAGAAGAAGAAGAGGAGGAGGCCCCGGCCGCCCGCGCGCCGCGCAAGAAGCCGGCACCGAAGCCTGCTCCCCGCAAGTCCGACAAATATGATCTGCCGTCGGTCTCGATGCTCGCCGCGCCAAAGGCCGCCGATCGGCAGCCGCTGTCGAAGAGCGAGCTGGAGGCCAATTCGCGCGCGCTGGAAGGCGTGCTGCAGGATTTCGGCGTGCGCGGCGAGATCGTCAAGGCGCATCCCGGTCCGGTGGTGACGCTGTACGAACTCGAGCCGGCGCCCGGCATCAAATCATCCCGCGTCATCGGTCTCGCCGACGACATCGCGCGCTCGATGAGCGCGCTGTCGGCGCGCGTCGCCGTGGTGCCCGGCCGGAACGCGATCGGCATCGAGCTGCCGAATGCGCATCGCGAAAAGGTTTATCTGCGCGAGCTGCTGGTGGCCAAGGAAGCGCAGGAGAGCGTGGCCAAGCTGCCGCTCTGCCTCGGCAAGAACATCGGCGGCGAATCGATCATCGTCGACCTCGCCCGCATGCCGCATCTGCTGATCGCCGGCACCACCGGTTCGGGCAAATCGGTCGCGATCAACACCATGATCCTGAGCCTGGTCTACCGTCTCAGGCCGGACCAGTGCCGCCTGATCATGGTCGACCCGAAGATGCTCGAGCTCTCGGTCTATGACGGCATTCCGCATCTTTTGACGCCGGTCGTGACCGATCCGAAGAAGGCCGTGGTCGCCCTGAAATGGGCGGTGCGCGAGATGGAAGAGCGCTACAAGAAGATGGCCAAGCTCGGTGTGCGCAACATCGACGGCTACAACGCCCGCCTTGGCGAAGCCCGCAACAAGGGTGAGGAGCTGACGCGCACGGTCCACACCGGCTTCGACAAGGAGACCGGCAAGGCGATCTATGAGGAAGAGAAGCTCGACCTCGATCCGCTGCCTTATATCGTGATCATCGTCGACGAAATGGCCGACCTGATGATGGTCGCCGGCAAGGACATCGAGGGCGCGGTGCAGCGGCTGGCGCAGATGGCGCGCGCCGCCGGCCTGCACGTGATCCTGGCGACGCAGCGTCCCTCGGTCGACGTCATCACCGGCACCATCAAGGCGAACTTCCCGACCCGCATCTCCTTCCAGGTCACCTCCAAGATCGACAGCCGCACCATCCTCGGCGAAATGGGCGCCGAGCAGCTGCTCGGCCAGGGCGACATGCTCTACATGGCCGGCGGCGGCCGCATCAGCCGCGTGCACGGCCCGTTCTGCTCCGACGAGGAGGTCGAGAAGGTGGTGCGCCATCTGAAGGCGCAGGGCTCGCCGGAATATCTCGAAGCCGTCACCGCGGAAGAACCCAGCGAGGAGGACGGCGCCGTGTTCGATGCCACTGGCATGGGCGGCGGCGGGGGCGACGACCTGTTCTCGCAGGCCGTGGCGATCGTCAAACGGGACCGCAAGGCCTCCACCAGCTACATTCAACGCCGGCTACAGATCGGCTATAATAAGGCTGCTTCGCTGATGGAGCGAATGGAACAAGAGGGTATCGTCGGCCAGGCGAATCATGCCGGCAAGCGCGAGATCCTGGTGCCGGAGGAAGAGGGCGGGTTCTGACATCGCCCATTTGGCCCCAAACCGGCCTCATCTGTGTCGTCATGTTCACGCAATTACGATCACGCGGCCCGACCGAACCGAGTTAGAAACGCGCAAAAGCTCAGGACGTCGTTTTGAATAGCCCAGCCCCGAACACCTCAATTCCGTCGCCTTCCGTCGTGCGCGTCGCGCCGGCTCCTGCCGGCTTGGCGCTGGCAGGGCTGGTCATATTCGCGCTCACGGGCACAGCCGGCCATTGTGCAGCACAGACTGCTCCGCCGAAGGCCGCGAAGGGGCGCGATAGCACGCAGCTCAGCGCGTCCGAGAGCCAACGCGGCCAGCAGACCACCGCCACCACCCAGAGCGTGCCGCCGAACCCGATCATCCCGGACCCACGGCGCAACGTTCCGGCTAGTATTTTCACCACCTTCGATGCCAACCAGAAGGCGCAGGCCGCGAAGGTGAGTGCTTACCTGTCGTCGCTGCAGACGCTGGTGGGAAATTTCGTCCAGGTCGGGCCCGACGGCAGCAAGGTGAAGGGCGACTTCTACATCCAGAAGCCGGGCAAGGTGCGCTTCGAATATGATCCGCCGAGCCCGATCGACATCGTCGCCGACGGCTCCTCGCTGGTGGTGCGCGACCGCAATCTCGCGACCCAGGACGTCTACCCGCTGTCGCAGACGCCGCTGCGCTATCTTCTCTCCGACCGCATCGACCTGCTGAAGGACACCAACGTGATCGCGGTGTCGGCGGACGACATGTACATCAGCATCACGATCGAGGAGAAGCAGGCGCTGATCGGGACCAGCCGAATGCTCCTGATGGTCGGCGTCAAGGACGGCCAGCTCAAGCAATGGACCGTCACCGATCCGCAGGGCTACGACACCACGGTCGCGGTCTACAATCTCGACGCGACCAAGAAGCTCGATCCGAGCCTGTTCAAGATCGACTTCACCAATTATCCGACCACGCCGCCGGGCTGAGACCAGGCGGTCTCGCCCGCAAGCGGCCTGTGGAGAGCTGGGGATAAGCGCCGCGACCGCTCGTAGCGCGACCCCCGGGTGCCCGCAAGTGGCCCAAGAAGGGCAGACTCCGCCACAATCCGTGCTATGACGCATCTCCCATGCGTCTCGTTCTCACCACCTGGAACATCAATTCGGTGCGCCTGCGCATCGATCTCGTCGCCAAATTCATCAAGTCGGTGCGCCCCGATGTGCTCTGCCTGCAGGAGACCAAGTGCATCGACGACGCCTTTCCGCTGAAGCGCTTCAAGCGGCTCGGCTATGAGCACATCGCGCTGAACGGGCAGAAGGGCTATCACGGCGTCGCCGTGATCTCGAAATGGCCGTTCGAGAGCACCGATGTCAGAACCTTCTGCGACAAGATCGACTCCCGCCATATCTCGGTGTCGTTCGGCGAAAAGGCCGAGCTCGCAAGGCCGCTGGTGCTGCACAATTTCTATGTGCCGGCTGGCGGCGACATTCCCGATCCCGCGCTCAATCCGAAATTCGAGCACAAGCTGCAATTCCTCGACGAGATGAAGGCCTGCGAGCCGCTGCACCCGCGCGGCGATGACCGCCACATCCTGGTCGGCGACCTCAATGTCGCGCCCTATGAGAACGACGTCTGGTCGCACAAGCAGCTTTTGAAGGTGGTCTCGCACACCCCGGTCGAATGCGAGAAGCTGCTGGCCGCGCAAGCGCATGGCGAATGGTTCGACGTGGCGCGCGAGCGGATTCCCCAATCGGAAAAGGTCTATACGTGGTGGAGCTACCGCGCGGCGGATTGGACGGTGGGCGATCGCGGCCGCCGGCTCGACCACATCTGGGTGTCGCGCGCCCTCAAGGACCAGGTCAGCGACTTCCGCATCCTGCGCGACGCGCGCGGCTGGGAGCGTCCGTCGGACCACGTCCCGGTGACAGTGACGCTGGAGGTCTGACGCCCCGATTCCGAAGTCCGCACCGCATCGCGGCGCATCCGGTTGCGAATCTCGGAAACGAGGAGCCGTAGCTACTTCGTGACTATCCGCTTCGGGGGCGCGGTCGGCATCGGCGGCGCCGGCGAAATGGAGAACGTCACCCAGGCATTCCAGCCGTCGGGCCGGCGTTCTGCGGCAAATTCCTTGTAAGCCTTGAAATTCAGATAGCCCTGCATCTCGCCGACCGGGAAAATGAACCCGACCTGCGGACCCACGGCCGCGACCTGAGAGCGGAAGCAGCCGACCCGATCACCGGAACCGCTGTCGCAGCCGAGCTGCTTGTAGACGTAGCCCACCAGGCCGACCTGGACCTGCTTGCTCAGGAACTGCGACGCGCCCCAGTCGAAGTGCATGTCGACGCCGCTCTGATACTGCGTGTCGGTATTCTTGAGATTGTAGGTAAAGCCAAGCACGCCGGAGAGCTCATGTCCGGTCTGCGGATTGAAGTAGGTATAGCCGCCGCCCGCATCGATCGCACCATGTCCGATGCCGATATTGGCGAGGCGCGTCGAGCTGTAGGCGCCGACCGGGATGTCACCCATGACGTAAGTCATGTAGTTGTTGACGCCGGCATTCCAGCGCATGGCGAATTGCGGGATCAGATCACCGAAGCCCGCTGTGGAGTCGCTGATGGAATCGAACCGCGAGAACGGGATCGAGCCGAGCGGGGTCGAGAGTATGCCCGTCACCGATCCGTTGAGCGAGGTGGTATTGGCACCATAGATTCCGATCAGGCTGGCTGACGCCTGACCGCCGAGCACCGGCGTTGCAAAGACATAGGTCGCATTCAGCAGCCCGAGATCGACCTTGGCATTCAGATTCGCGTTTACTGTCGCGGTGAGATTCACCGGAATGCGGCCGATCTGGATTTCGCGTGCCCGTGCCACTTCGGCGCCTGCAGAAACCGAGGTGTGATAATAGATCGAAGCGGCCGACCATCCCGGCTGTTGAGGTGTGGCCGCAAGGCTGCCGAATGTGCCGGGGATCCAGAAGCTGATACCACCTTCATCTGCCGAAGCCACGACGGGCGCCGAAGCGGCGATTGCGAATACAATTGCGGCCAGCGCCTTGGTCATTCTCATTGCAGCTCCCCCCTCTGAACCACGGCCCCGTCCCGTGTGCAGTCCCGAACACGACGCTGAAAATATGACACCGACGGACAAGCGGGCCATAGCTGCCTTAGAGCAGGGAAAGTATTTTGCAACCATATGTTGCGCAACGGGCACAATAGCCCTATCGCACCGCTCACCTCGGATCATTGAGGGCGCTGCACGCTGCAGCAGCAGGCAACGCGACGCGTAGTCTCACCCAGCGCGCGCGAATGACGTTCTCGTCTGGATCAATTCTCACGCCGC
This sequence comes from Bradyrhizobium sp. SZCCHNS1022, assembly GCF_032484835.1. Taxonomy (NCBI): domain Bacteria; kingdom Pseudomonadati; phylum Pseudomonadota; class Alphaproteobacteria; order Hyphomicrobiales; family Nitrobacteraceae; genus Bradyrhizobium; species Bradyrhizobium sp. SZCCHNS1022. Next base: position 751,391 of record NZ_JAUETT010000001.1, read on the forward strand.
CGTCGTAGGTAAGTGACGTGTCGCACACAGCACTATTCCTACTTCTCGCCCGTCGTCCGGTGCGTTGATTTGCGTCAATTCGTGGCTGTCGACACCAGCCCATGATTGTTTTCTATTTTGAAGGGAGACGCTGCAATGATCTCCACTCGCTTTTTCGTTGTTGCACTTGCATTTTCCTTCTTGACGCCAGCGGTTGCTCAGCAAAGTCAACCAAGCACCTCTCCGCCACCCGGCTCGCCTGCCGCAACCACCACCATTCCAGGTGATCAGTTGCCGCCACCGCCGCCGAAATTCGGGGGCGTGATCAAGGAAGACGCCAAGGATTCGAAGCCCTGGTGGCCGCCGACGGTGGTGCCGCCCAAGGGCGCGCCGAACGTGCTGCTGATCATGACCGACGACTCCGGTTATGGCGTGCCGAGCACCTTCGGCGGCGTGATCCCGACGCCAACGCTCGATCGGATCGCCAACAACGGACTGCGCTACACCCAATTCCACTCGACCGCCCTCTGCTCGCCGACACGAGCCGCGTTGATTTCAGGCCGCAATCATCACTCCGTCGGATTCGGCCAGATCAGCGAATTTGCAACCGGCTACCCGGGCTATGACTCGATCATCGGTCCGGAGAACGCCACCATCGGCCGGATCCTGAGCGACAACGGCTACGCCACCTCGTGGTTCGGCAAGAACCACAATACGCCCTCGTTCCAGTACAGCGCGGCGGGACCGTTCGACCAATGGCCGAGCGGGATGGGCTTCCAATACTTCTACGGATTCATGGGCGGCGAGTCCGACCAGTGGACGCCGTATCTCTTCCGCGATCACACCCCGATCTATCCGTGGATCGGCAGGAAGGACTACAACCTCGTCACCGACATGGCGGACGAGGCCATCAAGTACATGAAGGCGCTCGATGCCTCGGCGCCAGACAAACCGTTCTTCATTTACTACGTGCCCGGCGCGACGCACGACCCGCACCAGCCGACCAAGGAATGGATCGACAAGATCAGCAGCATGCACCTGTTCGACCAGGGCTGGGAGAAATTGCGTGAGCAGATCTTTGCCAACCAGAAGCGCCTCGGCGTGATTCCTGCAAACACGCAGCTCACGCCCTGGCCGAACGAGTTGCCGAAATGGGATTCGCTCTCCGAAATCAAGAAGAAGATCGTCATCCGCGAGGCCGACGTGTTCGCCGCCTACACCGCCTATAACGATCACGAGATCGGCCGTGTGGTCCAGGCCGTCGAGGACATGGGCAAACTGGACAACACGTTGATCATCTACATCAACGGCGACAACGGCACGAGCGCGGAAGGCTCGATGATGGGGACGCCGAACTGGCTGACCGTCGCCAACGGCGTGCTGGAACTGCCGGAGCTCGAATATCTGCGGTATTACGAGTCCTGGGGCTCCGACCAGACCTATCCCCATATGGCAGTGCCGTGGGCGTGGGCATTCGACACGCCATTCAAGTGGGTCAAGCAGGTCGCGTCGCATTTCGGCGGGACGCGGCAAGGCATGGCCATCTCGTGGCCCGGTCACATCAACGACGTCGGAGGCATTCGCAGCCAGTTTCACCACGTGATCGACATCGTGCCCACGATCCTCGAGGCGGCCGGGATCAAGGCGCCGGACATGGTCGACGGCATCAAGCAGAAGCCCATCGAGGGGGTGAGCATGGCGTACACCTTCGACAAGGCGAATGCCAACGCGCCGTCCAGACATACCACTCAGTACTTCGAGATGTTCGCCAACCGCGGCATCTATCACGATGGCTGGTATGCCGCGACCACGCCGCCCGAGCCGCCGTGGCTGGTCGGCACGAAGCCGCTGCCTCCGGTCGATCAGTACAAGTGGGAACTCTACAACATCGCCGAGGACTTCTCGCAGAACAACGACCTGGCGGCGAAGAATCCCGAAAAGCTCAAGGAGCTGCAGGCGCTGTTCCTCTCGGAGGCGGCAAAGTACCAGGTCCTGCCGCTTGACAACTCGGTGCTCCCGCGCCTCCTCACGCCGCGTCCAAGCGGAACGGCGGGACGATCCGAGTTCGTCTACACGGGCGAGAACGTGGACATTCCGATCGGCAACGCTCCGAGTCTGCTCAACCGCAATTACACGATCACCGCCGACATCACGATTCCGGCGGCCGGCGCGGAAGGAATGATCGCCACCATGGGCGGTCGTTTCGGCGGCTACGGGCTCTACCTGCTCGGCGGCAGGCCGGTCTTCGTCTACAATCTACTCAACCTGAAGCGCTATCGCTTTGAGGGCGGCGTCGGCGCCGAGGACTGGCTGGGCGGCCGAGCCCTCGAGCCGGGCAAGCACACGATCGTGTTCGATTTCAAGTACGACGGACCAGGCCTCGGCAAAGGTGGCACCGGCGTGCTGACGGTCGACGGAAAGGTGCTGTCGCAGCTGAAGATGGAGCATACCATTCCGTTCATGATGGCGATCGATGAGTCTTTCGACGTCGGGCTGGACACCCGTACGCCGGTGGACGACAGCTACAAACTGCCGTTCCGCTTTACCGGCAGCATCGATAAGCTGACCATCAAGACCGGTCCGGAGCAGTTGGCCGCGGAAGAGCGCGAGCAGATGAAACGGGCCCTCGCGACCGGACACGACTGATCGTCGGACGCAGACCGCGGACTCTCTGTGAGTCCGACAGCGCGCGGTCGTCCTGATCCGACCGCGGGGCTTCCTCCAACGAACGGGCATCGACCATGTTGAGCGAACGGAGTCTATCGTTTCACCGCCGGGACCTGCTGACGACCGCCTTCGGCGCAGGGGTCGGCGCCATGCTGCCGGCGGCGACCGCCCGAGCCGCCGGTCCTCTCGAGCGCGCCTTCGGGGACGTGCGAGGAGATGCGGTCGAGGAGTTCGCGTATTTGCTGGGCATGGAAGCATACGTCTATGGCTTCCCCCTTGTGATGATGGATGTCACCAACCGCGTGGAGACTGCGACCTCCGAGGCGGGCGAATATGCCGCGCCTATAAACCAGCTCTTCAAAATGAAAGGGTTTGTCAGTCCGGACTTCAAGAACTGCGTCCGTATCAGCGTCAACTCGGTGTGGTCCGGCGGCGTCTTCGATCTCGAAAAGGAGCCACAGGTCTTCTCGTACCCGGACTCGAATGGACGCTATTTCGTCATCCAGTTGCTGAACATGTGGACCGACGATTTCGCCTCCGTCGGGACCCGCACCACCGGCAGCGCCGGTGGCAACTTTCTGATTGTCGGCCCGAACTGGAACGGCACGGCGCCACCCGACGTCAAAGCTGTCTATCGCTGCTCCACCCGATACGGGTGGGCCCTGGTGCAAATGGCCGCCGCTGGTCCGCAGGACTTCCCGGAAATCCACAAATTGCAGGATGGGCTGAAGCTTACGCCACTGAGCGCCTGGGGTACTCCATACGAGCCTCCGAAGAATGTTCCCGTCGATCCCGACGTCGATCTCACCGCCACACCTTACGATCAGGTGCGATTGATGACAGGGGAGATGTTCTTCAGCCGTCTCGCCGCTCTGCTGAAAGACAATCCGCCGTACCTGGCCGACGCTCCGATGCTTACCAAGCTCAAGCGTATCGGTGTCGAGCCCGGCAAGCCGTTCGACCGCACGACCGTGGAGCCCGCCATCATCAAAGGGCTGAACCGGGTGCCCGCTGAAATCTGGTTCAAGCTTGAAACAGGTCCGTATACCGCGCCTACCGTCAACGGTTGGCAGAACACGCTCAATATCGGGAGATTCGGCACGGATTACACGACGCGCGCGTTCGTCGCCTGGTTCGGACTTGGAGCGCTCACGGCGGACGACGCGGTCTATCCCACGGCCTTCGTCGATGGCGATGGCGATGTTCTCGACGGCTCACAAAAATATCTTCTGCATTTCGCAAAGGATGAGATGCTGCCTTCCGAGAGCGGCGTCTGGTCGATATCGCCGTATCGCGAAAACTTCTACGTCCGCAACGCCATCGATCGCTATGGCGTGACGTCCGGAATGCCGCTGAAATACAATCCGGACGGCTCGTTGGACATCTACATCCAGTCGCGGTCTCCGGGAGGAGACAAGGAAGCAAATTGGCTACCTTGCCCGCCGAGCCTTCCCTTCAACCTGAGCATCCGGGTGTATCAACCGAAGGCTGCCCTCAAGGACGGCACGTACAAGATTCCGCCAATTCGGCGCGTTCGCGACAGTTGACGCGGGTGTGACGGCCAATACGATTCAAAGCGCCGCTCGCTTGAAACCGGTGGCGTCCGCCATTGCTCAGTTGGAGCGGGTCATCGATGGCCGATCATCGGCAATGTCGCTGCGCCCGCAATTCGCTCGGGTCTCTTGTCTCTCGGGTCTCTTGGGCGCAGTGGCAACGTCGATCTCAGTCCTGATTTCCGGATCGGTGAGGTCACCGACAGATCTTTACCATTCCATTCACGCTGTCCGAAGCGTGATTCCTCGACATGATTCCTCAAGGCTGATGCGCTTTGGCTGCGGTGCGCGCCACTCTTGTACAGATCACCTTTTGCGTAATCGTCTTTGCTAGCGCGGTCTCACCTGTTCTTTGCCCAGGTTCTTTGCCCAGGTCGGCAGCATGCGGCGCAGCGTATCGTCGCCGAAGACGACGTGATGGACGAGCGCCGCGGCCATGTGGAAGAACGCCAGGGCCAGAAGGACATTAGCCAGGACCTCGTGCACTTCCTTGACGGTATGGGCGAATGCCTTATCGGCCAGCCACGGCGATGGAATTTCGACGAGCCCAAAAATCGGAAGGGCATGCCCCTTGGCAAATTGCAGCGCGATTCCGCAGATCGGGACTGCAATCAGCAGCGCATAGAGCGCATAATGCATGAGTCGCGAGACCGGGTCGGTCCACTCGACGAGCCACTTTCCGAATTCCGTCGGCGTGACCTTCGGCGGCGGATTTGCCATCCGCCACGGTACCCGAACGAAGGCGATCAGGAGGATGACCAAGCCGATCCAGATGTGAGCGAGCAAGCCCGCGTCCCGCGCGCCTCCCCGAGGAAGCTCATCGCCAAACGTGCCCAAGACCCAGGCCAGGGCCACCAGGGCCACCGTGATCCAGTGCAAGAGCTTTGCGACCGGACCGTACCCTTGACTTAGCTCTTGAGAATCCATGTCCCGTCCTCCTGCGGGAAATTTAGGCCACGCAGCAGGCGAAGATTTGATCCGCATCAAGAGGCAAATCTCGTTTGTTGCTTTCTCGCGTGAGGAAGGTGCGATGCTGCGGACGGAACAGGACACATAAGGAAGGTCATCTTGCGCGACGACATGGAGCGGACGCCTTCAGACAGCTTCGCGCGGCGGCTTGTTCTGGTGTGCCTCGTCGGTGCGGCACTGATCGCGATCTGGAAGCTCTCGGACGTTCTCGTCTTGGCTTTCGGCGCCGCGCTCCTCGCGCTCCTGCTGCGAGGCTTGGCGCACGAACTCGGCCGCAGAACCCGGCTGCCGGATCAATGGGCGGTACTGCCTGTCATCGTCGCGCTTGCCGGATCGATCGGCGCCGTCGGTTGGCTGTTCGGGGCGCAAATCTCGGCGCAATTCAGCGTGCTCGCGAAGGACCTCCCGCAGAGCCTCTCGGAAATCGTCCGCGAATTCGGATCGAGTTCGGTGGGCGTGTGGCTGCTCGGGCAGGTGCGCGACATGAACCTCGGCAACGCGACCGGGCAGGCTGCGGGTTATCTTGCGGCGCTCTTTGGCTCGGTCGTTCGGGCAGGCGCCTACGTCGCCGTCCTGCTGTTCGCTGCGGTTTATCTGGCGGTGCAGCCGACACGGTATATCGAAGCCCTGCTGCGGCTCGTTCCGGCAGATCGCCGCGAGAGAAGCCGCGATGTCGTCGATCTCCTTGGAATGACCCTGCGGCGCTGGCTGATCGGTCAGTCGGTCACGATGGCGGTCGTCGGCACATTGACAAGCATCGGCCTCCTCACGCTCGGCGTCGCTGCGCCGATCGCGCTCGGGATGATCTCGGGGATGTTTGCCTTCATCCCCTATGTCGGGCCGATCCTGGCGTCGGTGTCCGCCATACTCATGGCCGCGATGCAGGGACCGATGCTGGTCGTCTACGTCATCGCGCTCTACGCCGGAATTCATTTCATCGAAGGCAATCTCATTACGCCGTTGGTCCAGGCGGAAGCCGTCGAGCTGCCTCCGGTGCTCACGCTGTTCGCGACGCTCGTCTTCGGATTGCTGTTAGGTCCGTTCGGCGTCCTGCTGGCCGCGCCGCTCGCTGTCGTGCTGCTGGTTCTGGTCAATACGGTCTATATAGAGGGACTGCTCGGCGAACGCCGCGTGTGGCCGTCAAGCCCCAAGCCACCGCGCTGACTTTACGGATGTGGCGCTCATGGACTCCGCGGACGAGCCAGGCCAACACGGGATCGGATATAGCGTAGCCGCCGCTGCCGCGTCGCCGGTTGCGACACCGGTCTTCCGCGCCCGGCGCCTTTCAAAAACCTACCATATGGGCGACGTCGAGGTGCATGCCCTACGGGATGTCGACCTCGATATCTTCGAACGCGAATTTGTCGTGCTGCTGGGACCATCGGGTTCGGGCAAATCGACGCTGCTGAACATCCTTGGCGGGCTGGACAGTCCGACTTCGGGCGAAGCCCATTGGCGCGATCACGATCTGGTCGCGGCAGGAGATGCCGAACTGACGCGCTACCGGCGCGAACATGTCGGCTTCGTCTTCCAATTCTACAATCTCATCCCCAGCCTCACCGTGCTGGAGAACGTCGCGCTGGTCAAAGAGATTGCGGAACGGCCGCTCGATCCTCTGGAGGTGATCAGGCTGGTCGGCCTCGAGCACCGCATCGACCACTTTCCGTCCCAGCTGTCCGGCGGCGAACAGCAGCGCGTGGCGGTGGCCCGCGCCATCGTCAAATCCCCGGACGTGCTGCTCTGCGACGAGCCCACCGGCGCGCTGGATTACGAGACCGGCAAGGTGGTTCTGGCGGCGATCGCGCGTGCCAACGAGAGGTTTGGCACCACGATCATCATCATCACCCATAATGCCGCGATCGCCGGCATGGCCGATCGCGTGCTGCGGCTCGGCGGTGGACGGATCGTCGGCGAAGAGCGCAATGCGCGACGGCTCTCGGCCGACGAGGTGCGCTGGTGAGCCTGCTGGACCGCAAACTGCGGCGCGACATCAGCGCAATGCGCGGCCAAGTGCTTACCATCGCGCTGCTCGTTGCCGCCGGCGTCGCGGTCTTTGTCGGGTCGGTTTCGACCTACGTATCCTTGCGCTCGGCCTGCGAGCGGTTCTACGCGTCCGCCCGGTTTCCAGAGATTTTCGTGACGCTCAAGCGGGCGCCATTGTCGATCGTGCCGCGCCTCAGCGCCACTGCGGGCATCGTTGCCGTCGAGCCCCGCATCGTCCGCGAAGTCATCATCGACTGGCCGGCGGCATCACAGCCGGTGTCGGCACGCATGGTCTCTTTGAATCATGCCGGCGACGAACAGCTGGCGCGGCTACATTTTCGCCGCGGCACGGCACCTGACCCGGGCTCGCCGAGGGACGCCGTCATCAACGAAGCCTTTGCCGAGGCGAACGGCGTGAAGCCCGGCGACGAGGTCCGCGTGCTGCTCAACGGCAAGCTCCAGAGCTTTCGCGTCTCGGGGATCGCGCTGTCACCGGAATATGTCTACGCGGTCAAGCCTGGACTGCCCATTCCGGACGACCGACTCTACGCTATCCTTTGGGTGGACCGTCGCGCCGCCGAAGCGGCTTTCGACATGAAGGCCGCCTTCAATGATGCCGTCATTTCCCTGGCTCCCGGTGTGGATCCGCAGCCGGTGATCGAAGAACTGGATCGGCTGCTGGACCCCTATGGCTCGGTCGGGGCCATCGCACGCCGGGACCAGCCCTCCAATCGCTTCCTTCAGGATGAGCTGAACCAGCAGAGGGTGATGTCGATCACCATTCCGTTCATCTTCTTTGGTGTCGCCGCGTTCCTTCTGAACAGTGCGCTCGGCAGACTGGTCGGCGCTCAGCGCGAGCAGATCGCAGCACTGAAGGCGCTGGGCTTTCCGACCGTCACACTCGCGCTGCATTATCTGAAGCTCGTCCTGGTCATAGTGCTGATCGGCTCGGTGCTCGGCATCGCTGCCGGTCTTGGCTTCGGGGAAGCGATGATGGCCAGCTATCAGGGCTTTTTCCGCCTGCCCGACCTCCCATTCAACCTGACGCCTTGGTCGATCGTTGCGGGCGTCGCGATCAGCCTGGCCGCAGGTTCGCTAGGCGTCCTGACGGCGTTGCGGGATGTCGTCGGCCTGGCCCCGGCGGTTGCGATGCGACCGGCCGCGCCGCTCGGATTTCGTCGCTCTCTCTTCGAGACGTTTCTGCCGGGCAGGGCGATGACGGTGCGTTGGATGATGATGCTGCGGAACATGGCCGGACGACCGTTCCGTTCGCTGCTCACCGTGGTCGGGGTTGCGTTTGCCGTGCCCATGATGGTGCTGGGCATATTCTGGCGCGACGCCATCGACCAAATGATCGATCTGCAGTTCAATCTGATCGAGCGGGGCAATGTTTCGATCACGTTTTCGCACCCAATGGACCGCGTCATCATTCGCGATCTGGCGCGCCTGCCCGGCGTGTTGGCCGTCGAGGGGCAACGCATCGTGCCGGTTCGGCTGCGTGCCGGACAGCACAGTTATCTGACCTCGGTGATCGGCCTGTCGTCCGCCGACCAGCTTCGCCGGCCGCATGACGCGGCGCTGCGACCGATTGCCGCTTCTCCGGATGGCGTGACGCTGACCCTGAGGCTGGCCGAACGCCTCGGGGTGAAGCCGGGCGATGTGATCACCGTCGAGACGATGGAAGGCCGTCGGCTGAAGCGCGACCTTCCGGTGAGCGCGACCGTCGACGAGTCGATCGGGATGGCATCCTACATGGATATCGATACGCTCAATCGCTTGACCGCAGAAGGAGCCACGATTTCCGCAGCCAGCCTGTATGTCGAGCCGACCGCACTGCCGGCATTGGGGCGAAGCTTCAAGAACCTGCCGACGATCGAATCCGTATCGATGAAAGCCTACACGCTATCGTCATTTCTGGAGAAGATCGGCGGGTTGGTTTTCGTCAGCGCCGGCATTCTCACCGTCTTTGCCGGGATCATCACCGTGGGCGTCGTCTACAACAGCGCGCGGATCAGCCTGCAGGAGCGCGCCTGGGAGCTTGCAAGCCTGCGCGTGCTCGGCTTTACCCGCAGCGAGGTCGCAGGCATCCTGTTTGGAGAATTCGCCGTCGAGATAGCACTGGCCATTCCGATCGGGCTCTCGTTGTCACATGGGATCATCGCCGTGATTGCCCGCTTTCATTCCAACGAAAGCTTCCAGATTCCCGCGGTCATCGAGCCCCGGACGTATCTGATCGCGGCCGGCGTCGTCCTGGCGGCAGCCGCGGGAAGCGCATTCGTCGTCCGCCGGCGCGTCGACCAGCTCGACCTGGTGGCGGCACTCAAGACAAGGGAATAAGCATGCACGTGGCCATCCGCCGCATCGCGATCGCCGGGGCCCTTATCGCGGTCGCGGCGCTGGTCGCCTGGGCGGTGATGCCGAGCGCCGTGACCGTCGAGACGGCAGTCGTCGCCAAAGGGCGATTTGTTGCCACCGTCGATGACGATGGGAAGACTCGTATCCGCCAGCGCTATGTGGTGGCGGCGCCGCTCGCCGGCCGGCTTGGACGTATCCGCTTCAAGGCAGGAGACCAGATCAAGTCTGACGATGCCGTCGCCACCATCACGCCTTCGCCCGCACCCCTGATGGATCCTCGCAGCCGTCACGAAGCCGAGGAGCGGCTTGGCGCGGCGGAGGCCAATGTGGCGCGCGCCAAGGCAGTGGTCGAGCGGGCGCATGCCCAGAGTGATCAGGCGAACGCCGACGTGGCCCGCACGCGGACACTGGCTGAGCACGGGACGGCGACGGCTCAGGCATTGGAGCACGCCGAGCTCGCTGTTCGGACCGCGGACCGGGATCTGCGCGCAGCAGAGTTCCTGGACCATGCTGCCGAACACGAGCTGAGCCAGATGCGCGCCTTGTTGGCACGCTATAGCGGCAACACAAATCCGGACGAGACCCCGGAAAGCTGGAGCGTCACGGCGCCGGTTACCGGAGTCGTGCTGAAAGTCGCGCAGGAGAGCGAGACGATCGTCCAGCCGGGAACACCGCTCCTGGAGGTCGGCGATCCGCACGATCTCGAAATCGTCGTCGATGTCTTGAGCACGGATGCCGTCGAAATTCGCCCGGGGGCGGATGTGACGATTATTCATTGGGGCCGTCCGGAGCCGCTGTCCGGACGCGTCCGCCGGGTCGAACCGGCAGCCTTCACCAAGATCTCGACTCTCGGGGTGGAAGAGCAACGGGTCAACGTCCTGATCGACATCACCTCGCCGGCGGAGCAGTGGACACGGCTCGGCGATGCCTATCAGCTCGATACGCAGATCGTCGTGTTCACGAAGGATGACGCGACCATCGTTCCGGCCGGAGCTCTCTTTCGCCGCGGCGATCAATGGAGCGTCTACGCCGTCAAGGATGGCCGGGCCGAACTGCGCAGCGTCGAGGTGCTACGCCGCTCGGGTCGGTTTGCCGCAATCGCCTCCGGGCTTACCGACGGCGAAGCGGTTATCGTCTATCCCGGCGATCGTGTTGCGTCGGGAGTGCGCGTCACATCGCGCCCGCAGGCCGCGCCGTAGCCATGCCGGCCAATCTTCAAAGTAGCTACCGCCGGAAAGAATATGACAGCTCTCCGAGATGATGGGTGTCCGATGGGTCTGACCGGCCTCAGCGAAAGCGAAGCGCAGGCGCGGCTGGCCGCCGAGGGCGCCAACGAACTCCCTCAACCGGAGCGTCGCACGCCGCTTCGTATCGTGCTCGAAGTCCTCCGTGAGCCGATGTTCGCGCTGCTGATCGGGGGCGGGGTCATCTACGTCCTGCTCGGGGACATCAAGGAAGCGCTGATCCTGCTCGGCTTCGCGATGCTCTCGATCCTGATCACTGTCGTTCAGGAAAGCAGGACCGAGCGCGTGCTCGACGCGCTGCGCAACTTGGCGAGCCCGCGCGCATTGGTGATCCGCGATGGCGTGCGCAAGCGGATTGCCGGACGCGAGGTGGTCCGCGGCGATCTCATCCTTCTGACCGAGGGCGACCGGGTTCCAGCCGATGGCTTGTTGCTCGAGGCGCGGGATTTGCAAGCCGACGAATCCTTGCTGACCGGCGAGTCCGTTCCGGTGCGAAAGCTCGCCTCGCCCGACGCACAGCGCACGATTGCGGCGCCTGGCGGCGAAGATTCGCCGTACGTCTTTTCAGGCTCGCTCGTGGTTCGCGGCAACGGCACGGCCGAGATCGTCGCCACGGGCGCGCGCAGCCAGATGGGCAAGATCGGGCAATTGCTCCATGGGCTCGAGCCCGAGCCGCCCCGTCTGCAAATCGAGACCCGCAGTCTGGTCCGGCTCGCGGCGATCGGCGGCGGCGCCGTCAGCCTCGTGGTCATGGTCCTCTACGGCTTGTTCCGCGGCGGCTGGCTGGAAGCATTGCTGGCGGGCATTACCATCGGCATGTCGATGTTGCCGGAAGAATTTCCGGTGGTGCTCACGGTGTTCATGGCAATGGGGGCCTGGCGCATCTCCCGCGCGCGGGTGCTGACACGCCGCTCGACGGCGATCGAAGCGCTCGGCTCGGCGACGGTGCTGTGCACGGACAAGACCGGGACGCTGACCGAAAATCGAATGTCCATTGTCGAACTGCGAGCGGGCGAAGCCAGATGGCGGCCTGGCGATGCGGGTCCGGCCAGTGATGACATTCAGCAGCTTGTCACCTTTGGCGTTCTCGCGAGCGCGCCGGAGGCGTTCGATCCGATGGAGAAGGCGCTGCGCGAGGCTGCAGACCGGCTCTCCGAACCAGACGTCGATCCGCGGCCGGACGCAAGACTGGTGAACACCTACGGCCTGCGACCGGAGCTTCTGGCGGTTACGCAAGTTTGGGCCAGAACTGACGGCGAGCCGCTGGTCGTCGCCGCGAAGGGAGCTCCGGAGGCGATTGCTCGGCTGTGCCGGCTCTCGACGAGCGAGACCGCCGATCTGGAAGCGTCGGTCGAAGCCATGGCCGCGCAGGGCATGCGCGTGCTGGCGGTCGCGCGCGCGCAGTATGGCGGGACGAAGCTGCCTGACACGCCGGCCGATTTTGCGTTCGACCCGCTCGGCCTGATCGGGTTCGCCGACCCGTTGCGGGCGAGTGTTCCGGCCGCAGTGCGGCAGTGCCAGACCGCCGGCATCCGGATCGTGATGATCACGGGCGACTATCCGACGACCGCCGTTGCGATTGCCCGCCAAGCCGGCATTGCGGCGAACGAAGCTGTCACGGGTGAGATGATCAACAGGGAGGACGCCACAGCGCTGGTCTCCTACGCGCGGAGCGCGACCGTGTTTGCGCGGATCGTGCCCGAACAGAAACTGCGCATCGTGGAAGCGCTGAAAGCGGACGGGCAGATCGTCGCCATGACCGGCGACGGCGTCAACGATGCACCCTCGCTGAAGGCGGCGCATATCGGCATCGCCATGGGCGGGCGCGGCACGGATGTCGCCCGCGAAGCCTCCGCCATCGTGCTGCTGGATGACGATTTCGGATCGATCGTCACCGCCGTCCGACTCGGTCGGCGCATCTACGACAATCTGCGCAAGGCGATGAGCTTCATCGTGGCCGTCCATGTCCCCATCGCCGGCCTTGCCTTGCTGCCGCTGCTGCTGGGATTGCCAATCATTTTCAGCCCGATCCACATAGCCTTCCTCGAACTGGTCATCGATCCCGTCTGCTCCCTGGTCTTCGAGGCCGAGACGGAGGAGGAGGACGTGATGCGCCGGCCGCCGCGGTCGCCGACCGAGCGATTGCTGCCGCTTCCATTGATCGCCTGGGGAGCCCTGCAGGGCGCACTTGTGCTTGTCATGGCTGGGGCCATGTTCATCTTCGCATCGAGGAATGGCATGCCCGGCGACGAGGTGAGGGCACTCACCTTTGTTTCGCTCGTTGCCGGCATTTTCAGTCTGGTGCTGGTGGACCGCTCTTTCAGTTCATCGCTCAAGCTTGCGCTGGTTCGTCCCAACTTGGCGCTGCTCTCGATCCTGCTCGGCGTTTGCGCCATGCTCGGCCTCGGCCTGAGCGTCCCGGCCTTACGTGAGCTGTTTCGGTTCGGCGCGCTGCATCTCGACGATCTGGCGCTGGCGCTCGGTTCCGCACTGCTCATCTTCGCGGTGTTGGAGTTGCTGAAGCCGTTCTGGCGGCCGAGGCTCACGGGCCGCCGTCTCAGCCTGGGAGCCGGGGAACTCTGACAAAAGGCCGTTGATCCATATCAGCTGGCTGTCAGCTTCGATCTGCCATATTGCGGGTCAAACAAGCCGTGTTTTCCGGGAGCATGTCCATTGTCCAGGTCCGCCGCGGTCCTGCCCGCCGCAATGAGGGCGCCGGCAATGCGAGCATCTATCCGGAAGCGAATGGCTTGCGGCAGAGCTGCCGGCAATACCGTCAGATTTGCTCTGGCTGGGGCGATCGTCACTGCCGCCCTGGTCGCGTCTTACGCGCCGCCGGCGCTGGCCCTGAGCGAGGAAGATTGGGATTCCTGCGCGCGTGCTGCCGAGTTGGCGTCCGACCGTCCGATCCGCGGCTGCACGGCTGTCATCAAGGCGAGTGAGAGGGTGCTTGCCCATCTCGTCGCCGCCTACAACAACCGGGGTCTTGCCTTCAGGTCCAACGGCGAGCTCGACCGCGCCATCGAGGATTACGACCAGGCCATCCGCCTGCAGCCGGATTATTATATCGCGATCAATAATCGCGGCGTCGCTTTGATGGCCAAAGGGGAGTTCGATCGCGCCATTGCGGATTTCGATCGCGCCATTCAACTGAAGCCGGACTATCTGGCAGCGTTCGGCGCACGCGCAGCAGCTTATGGCCACAAAGGCCTGTTCGATCGCGCGATCGCCGACCTCGACGTGGTGATCAAAGCCGATCCGAAGAATGCGTTGTTCGTCCGTGAGCGGGGAACGATGAAAGCGAAACTCGGCGACCGCATCGGCGCTGAAGTGGACTTCCGCCGCGCCGAGGCTCTCACCTCCGGCGTTGCTCGGACAGAGCGCCCGAAGTGAAGCGCGGCTCCGATCGGACCGCCACGGCCGCGATCAAGGCAGATCCTCGGCCGAGCCGTCGACCACCCCGAATTCCAAAACGGGCATGATCCAATAGACCATCCTGGATCCGGCGAAGGCCGTCTTCAGGCGCTGGATCAATTGCGTTGCATCCTGCCGACGAAGAATGGTCCGCACCATCACTTCATCGGCATGGCCTCTGACCCGTTCGGACGGAGTCTGCAAGCGGACGTTCGGGCCGTGCCCGGCAACAGCAGACGCCGTAAAGCCGGACGCGAGGTCGCCCTGTTCGCCGAAATAATCGAACAGTTCGTCGCGAAGCGATTGCGGGATGACCAGCGTGAGGCAGACGAGCTCGGCACTCATTTGGCGACCTTCGCGGCGCCGCCGAAGCGGCGATAGAGGATTGGCAGCAGGATCAGCGTCAAAGCCGTCGACGAGACCAGCCCGCCGATGACCACGATCGCCAATGGGCGCTGGATCTCCGACCCCGGACCGGTCGCGAACAGCAGCGGGATCAAGCCGAGCGCCGTGATGCTCGCCGTCATCAGGACCGGCCTGAGCCGGCGCTGGGCGCCCTCGACCACGATCTGCCTTTCCGGCACGCCGCGGGCGCGGAGTTGGTTGAAGTAGGAGACCAGCACGACGCCGTTGAGCACCGCGATGCCGAGCAGCGCGATGAACCCAACCGATGCCGGAACCGACAGGTACTCACCGGTCAGGATCAATGCGAAGACACCGCCGATGACGGCGAACGGAATGTTGACCAGGACCAGCAGCGCCTGGCGGATCGAGCCGAAGGTCGTGAACAGCAGCACAAAGATCAGCCCGATCGCAACGGGGACCACGATCGACAGGCGCGCGGCGGCCCGCTGCTGATTTTCGAATTGACCGCCCCAGGTCAGCCGATAGCCTTGCGGCAGCGGCAACTCCGCCGCCACCTTCCGCTGGGCCGCCTCGACGAAGCCGACCATGTCGCGCCCGCGGACATTGACGCGCACCACGCTCATTCGGGATCCGTTCTCTCGATTGACCTGGACGGGACCGTCGACGCGGCGAATCCGGGCCACTTGCGACAGCGCAACATGTTGACCCGAAGCGAGCGTCAGCGGCAGGCTTGCGAGCAGCGTCGGCGTCTCCCGCGAGGTCTCGCTGCCGCGAACCAGGATCGGGGTGCGGCGGCCGTCTTCGAGCACCGTTCCGATCGTGCGGCCTTCGATCTGGGTGCGCAACGAATTGGCGATCGCGTCCACGCTGAGACCGAGCCGGCCGGCTTCCATGCGGTTCACCGCAACCGTGTAGTACTGCGCACCTTCGTTGAGCGTGGTGTAGACGTCGTCGGCGCCGTCGATGCTGGACAGGATGGCGGACAGCTTGCTCGCGATCTCGTTGAGCTTGGTGATGTCAGGGCCGAATATCTTCACTGCGACATCGCCGCGCACGCCGCTGATCATTTCCTGCACGCGCATGTCGATCGGCTGGGTGAAGCTGAGTGACAGTCCCGGGAAATCGGTCAGCACATGCCTTAGCTCTTCGAGCAGCGCCGTCTTGTCAGCTGCCTTGCGCTCCTCGACCGGCTTCAGGACCAGGAACGTGTCGGTCTGGTTGGGTCCCATCGGGTCGAGCCCGAGCTCGTCGGAGCCGGTTCTCGCGACGATGCCTTTGACGTCCGGCACTTTCGCCAGAATGGCAGACTGAAGCCGCGTATTGATCGCGATCATCTCGTCGAGATTGATCGACGGAAGCGCCTCGACACTGATGATCGTATCGCCTTCGTCCATCGTCGGCATGAACGTCTTGCCGAGCTGGGTATAGGCGTAGGCTGCAGCTGCCAGCGCCAGCAGTGCGGCGATCACAACCTTGCGCTCGTTCTTGAGCGCCCAGCCGAGTGCAGGCGCATACAGGCGCGAGGCCATCCGGACCAGCCATGGATCGCCATGCGATGCGCTCTTCAGGAGGAAGGAGGTCGCAACCGGGATCACCGTAAGCGCGAGCAACAGCGAAGCGGCCAATGCGAATATGATCGCGAGCGCGACCGGAATGAACAGCTTGCCCTCGAGCCCCTGCAGCGTCAGCAGCGGCACGAACACGATGATGATGATCAGCACGCCGGACGCGACCGGCTGCAGCACTTCTGAGACCGAGCGGAAAATGATATGGACGAGCGGAGCGGCCGTTCCCTGCCGCTCCTTGCTGAGATTTCCGACGACGTTCTCGACGACCACGACGAGCGCATCGATCAGCATGCCGATGGCGATGGCAAGGCCGCCCAGGCTCATCAGGTTCGCCGACATCCCCACGATGCGCATCACGATCAGGGCGATCACGATTGCGAGCGGCAGGCTCAAGGCGATCACCAGCGAGGCGCGCCAATTGCCCAGAAACAGCAGCAGGAGGACAACCACCAGGACGGTTGCTTCGCCGAGCGCGCGGACCACGGTGCCGACGGCACGGTCGACCAGCCGGCTGCGATCATAAAACACGTTGATGCTGACGCCCTGCGGCAGCAAAGGCTTGAGTTCGTCGAGCCGTGCCCGCACGTCGCTGACGAGCTGGCGCGCATTGGCGCCGCGCAGTCCGACGACGATCCCTTCGACGGTTTCGCCGCGACCGTCACTCGTAACCGCGCCATAGCGCGTCAAGGATCCCACCTGGACGCGGGCGACGTCCTTGACCCGGATCGGGACGCCGTCCTTGGTATCGATAACGATCTGCCGGATGTCCTCGATCGAGCGGATGCTGCCTTCGATCCGGACCAGGGCGCTGTCCTCGCCCTGGTTGACGCGGCCGGCGCCGTCGTTCTTGCTGTTGGCGTCGATCGCACGCCGAAACATATCGTAGGAAATGCCACGCGCCGCGAGCGCATCGCTGAGCGGCACGATCTCGAACGCACGGACATGACCGCCGAGAGCGTTAACATCGGCCACGCCGGGAACGGTGCGCAGCGCCGGTCGGATCACCCAATCAAGCAGACTTCGCCGCTCGGCAAGCGAGAGGTCCGCACCATCGATGGTGAACATGAACATCTCGCCGAGCGGGCTGGTGATCGGGGCGAGGCCGCCGGTCACACCCTCCGGCAGATCACGGCTGACATTGGCCAGGCGTTCGGAGACCTGGTTGCGCGCCCAATAGATGTCGGTGCCGTCCTCGAAATCGACCGTGACGTCCGCAAGCGCGTATTTGGTCGTCGAGCGCAGGATCTTCTTGTTCGGCAGTCCGAGCAGTTCAAGCTCGATCGGGACCGTGACGCGCTGCTCGACCTCCTCCGGCGTGAGCCCCGGTGCTTTCATGATCACCTTGACCTGGACGGGCGAGACATCCGGAAAGGCGTCGATCGGCAGGCTGGGCAACGCGACCAGTCCGGCACCGACGAGGAGAAGCACGCCGAGTGCGACGAACAGCCGCTGCGAAAGTGCAAATGCGACAAGACGCTCGAGCATGATCAACCCGCACCGAGCTTGAGCAGGACCCCGCGAAGCGCAGAGATGCCGCTGACGGCGATGGCGTCCTTGTCGCTGATCGGACCGGACACCACCACATGCTCCTGGTCCTCTTCGAGCAGCGTAACCGGAACGAGGTGAAAGCCGCCTTCCGTCGCAACGAATACCGAGGCCTGTTCGCCGCGGCGGATCAATGCGCTGTAGGGAATCTGCCAGGCCGTTTCGACAGAGGATACAAATCCGATCCGCGCCTGGGCTGTCTGCCCAGGCCGCAGCTGGCCGTTGTTCGGCACCTCCGCCCGGACCAGGACGGTCTGGGTCGCGGGATCGGCGGTTTCCGAAACCAGCACCACCTGCCCCGGCGTCGAATAGCCCTCAACGTCCACCTTCGCCCCCGGGCGGATGGCGCGGATATTCGACGCAGGGATTGCGATCTCGACCCATAACGGAGACAGCTGGGCAAGCTTGATCAGCGACGCCGTCTGTTCCACCCGCTGTCCGGGAGAGACCGCGATATCGACGACGGTCGCGGCGCGCGGCGCCACCACGGACAGCGCCGCGCTGATGGCACCTTCGTTGGTCAGTTTCGAGAGCGCCTCATCCGACAGCCCGCTCAGCCGCAGCACTTGCCGCCGCTCAGCAACCACGATGCTGGCCTGCCGGGCTTCGGTCTGGCTCGCCTCCAGAACCCGCTGAGGGGTCGCATTGCCCTGGAATAGCTGAGTGTTTCGCGCGAGCTGCTGAGCGGTCAGGGACTCCTGCGCCACGGCCTGCAGGTACTCGCGTTGCTGCGACACGAAGCTCGGGCTCTCCATCATGACGAGAGGCTGGCCGGCCTTGACCCGGTCGCCGCGCGCCACCGAAAGGCTCGTGACCATGCCGGCGACAGGGCTGCTCACGACCCATAATTGCGGCGTCGGAATAACGATCTGGGCGGGGTAGGGCAGCGTCTTATCGATCGGGCTCGCGATCGGATGGACCACGCGGACCCCGAGGCTGGTTGCCTGCTCCGGGCTGAGTTTCACGGTATCCTCGGCCATCGCCTCTGACGGCAGGGCCAGAAGCGCCAACGTCATCACGATGCGAGCCCTCTTTCGCCATGAGGGCGTTGCTGAACTCAGGTGCATGGCAAGGATTCCACGGGCAAGATCGCGATAACAGATTTGGCCCTTTGCAACCGGCTAGTCCCGATCTGCATGTCGGAGGTTGATATTTATCAATGCCGCTCGTCTTCCGGGGCGCTAATCGGTGCCGAGCGTAGACTTGCTTCGTCGCAAGTCCATGACCTCCTGAACAATGATGAATCAGCGCTGACGGGATGCTGTCGATCCATGTCAGCACATTGTAAGCTCGAATTTGCGACGCTGCGACGACGAATTGCACGTCGTGCCGCGTGCGGGCGGCGAACTGAGCGTGCTGTTCCGGCGCCGACATTCGCTCTCTCCTCTTAAGAGGCACCCGAGCGAAATGTGGGCGCGCCAAAAGGACAAGAAAACCACTGGGAGTCCCGCCATGCTGTCGAGGAAGTGGGCCCTTCCGGCAATTGCGTTCGCTCTCTGCTTGTTGGGCTCTCCCCAGGCCGCGTCGGCATACGGAGGAATTGGGCAGAATCCATGGAATCCTGCGCACCTCAGCAATCTACCTTCGGACCTCCGCGTGCAGGCGAAAAAATGGGAGGCCGCCTGTGGTGCTCCGATCGCTGCCGCCCAAGGGTTTGCGCTTTACCTGACCGCTCCGGGCGTTCAATTCGTCGCACTTCACTTCGATGATTTCCAATGCCGGAACAAGATCGCAGTATGCGACGCATACGGGTGTTTGCATGAAGTGTATGTGGCAAACCGAGGACGATATCGGAAAGTGCTGACCGTGCGTGCTCAAGATATCCGGCTGGTCCGCGACCAAGGCGCCGTATTTCTGGAGATACGAAACGGCTCGATCGCCGGTCCAACAATGCTTCGCTGGACCGGGTCACGCTTCATGCGATGAGCTGATACGTGGAAGTCGTGCGGCCGATTCCTTCCGATCGGTTCGTCGCAGATGCTGCCGACCTCTATGCGAGGCCGCCCCACGACCATGGGGCTTGCGACACCCAAAGTGCTTACGACGACACAGTCGCTGCAACTACGAAATCAGCTTCGCACCGGCGGTGAGGATGTCACTGGCGATCTGGTTCGCCCTGTTGGCGAACGCGTCGCGGAGCCGAACGGCAGCGGCCGGATCGCTCTCCAGAACTCGTTGAAACAGGCTTCGCGACAACCGCACCACGGTCGAATATTCCAACGCGATCGCAGTGGACGGTCGTGGCATCTCGAGCAAGAGAGCGAGCTCGCCGATCAGCATGCCGGGCTTGGCTACGATCTCGGCCCCGTTATCGTCATGAATGCGCAAGGAGCCGCGCTGGACCACATAGCCGCAATCGGCCGTATCACCAACACGGAACAGCACCTCGTCGGCCTGGACGTTGCGATTCTCGGCGCCGATCGCGAGCATGCGCAACGACTCGGGGCCAAGCAGCCGCAGGGTAGGGACGCGCTCCAAGAGCGCGATATCGTCTTCAATCGACATCAATGGCCCGGGAGAGGCGAGAACGACTCATTAAACTATAAACTATGCGGCAACTCGCCGCTCCCGGATCGTATCACGGCACCAGCTTGTAGCCACCGGCCTCCGTGACCAGGATTTCGGGATTGGCAGCATCTTTCTCGATCTTCTGCCGGAGCCGGTAGATGTGGGTTTCGAGCGTGTGGGTGGTGACCCCCGAATTGTAGCCCCAGACTTCCTGGAGCAGGGTCTCGCGCGAGACCGGCAGCTGTCCGGCGCGATAGAGGAAACGGAGGATCGCCGTCTCCTTCTCGGTCAGCCGAACCTTGCGGGCGTTGGGCCCGGTCAACATCTTCGAGCCCGGCCGGAAGCTGTAGGGGCCGACCGAGAACACCGCGTCCTCGCTCGCCTCGTGCTGTCGGAGCTGAGCGCGAATCCGGGCCAGCAGCACCGCGAAGCGGAAGGGCTTTGCGACGTAGTCGTTGGCGCCGGATTCGAGGCCGAGGATCGTATCGGAATCCGTGTCGTGCCCCGTGAGCATGATGATCGGCGCCTTGAAACCGCCCTTGCGCAACGAGCGCACCACCTCGCGCCCATCGGTATCGGGCAGGCCGACATCCATCAGGACCAGGTCGGGCGAGTTGGCTTTTGCAGCGCTGGCGCCCTTGGCACCGGTATCGACCGCTGAGGCTTCGAATTCGTCATGCAGCGAGAGCTGCTCCATCAGGGTGTCGCGCAGATCGGTATCGTCATCCACGATCAGGATCTTGCGGGCATTGGCCATTGGTACAATCCTCATATTGGCGCCGGAAGACCACACAGCAGGCGCCTGCAGCGGTGGCAATACAAGCCTCACGGGCCGTATTTCGTTTGAAGTAGGCGTCTGTTACCGATTCACAAGCGCGAGCACAGTCTACTCCAGATTTCCCGAGCGGCGAGACGAATGTCCTGCCAGGCCCGAGGCCGGACCATTTTCCCACATTAAGGCAATTGACGGGCAGAGCTGGCCAATGAAAAGGCAAGATTTATCATATTGTTACGAACGTAACCCAAAAATGAGGCAGCTCGCTACGGTGCGGATTCATACCGCTGCGGGGACTCGGATTCGTGGCTGGATGAGATTCTCGGGCCATGTCGTCCCCGTGGCGCTTGGCCGGGGCGGCGTCCTCGCCAACAAGCGGGAAGGTGACGGCGGCACCCCGCGGGGCACATTCCGGCCGCTTCGGCTGTGGTGGCGGAGCGACCGCCATGTCCGGCCCCATACTTTTTTACCGGTCCGGGTGATCGGCGCTGACGACGGATGGTGCGAGGATCCCGCCGACCGCCGCTACAACCGGCCGCTCCGGGTGGAGGGAGCCCAAGCCGGCGATCGGCTGCGACGTGACGACCGCCTCTATGATTTCATCATCGAAATCGACCACAATACCCGGCCGCGCGTTGCCGGCCGCGGCAGCGCGGTTTTCCTGCATCTCGCGCGCGCCAATTTCGGCCCCACCGCCGGTTGCGTGGCGATGAGGCCATCAACCATGCTGCGCTTGCTGCAACGGATCGGCCCGCGCACGCGGATCATCATCGAATAGGCGCCCGGCGAGACACGCCGCTACGGCGCAGCCCGCTATAGCCGGCGACCGAAAATGGCCGACCCCACCCGGACATGGGTGGCTCCGAACTGGATGGCGACCGCAAAGTCTGCACTCATGCCCATCGACAGGTTCGCCAGTCCGTTGCGCGCGGCGATCTTCGCGGTCAGGGCAAAATGCGGCGCCGGCGCTTCATTCACCGGCGGGATGCACATCAGGCCGGATATCACCAAGCCATAATGATCGCGGCAGCTCGCGATGAACGCATCGGCGTCGCCAGGCGCGATGCCGGCCTTCTGCGCTTCCTCGCCGGTGTTGATCTGGACGAACAGCTGCGGCCGGCGCTTCTGAGCCTCGATCTCCTTGGCAAGCGCCTGGCACAGGCTCGGCCGATCCACTGAATGGATCGCATCGAACAGCGCCACGGCCTCTTTGGCCTTGTTCGACTGCAACGGCCCGATCAGGTGGAGCGCAAGACCCGGATGAGCCGACATCAGAGCCGGCCACTTGGCCTTGGCCTCCTGCACCCGATTTTCGCCGAACACCCGCTGCCCGGCCGTAATCACCGGCTCGATCGCGTCAGCACCGTACGTCTTCGACACCGCGATCAGGGTCACGGCTTCGCGCGGGCGCCGCGCCTCGTTGCAGGCGCGCAAGATTTCCTGTTCCACCGCCGCCAATGCCGATGGTGAAGGCGAGGTTAAAGTCATGGGACGTTCTGTCGCCATCAGGTCTGGCACTCGTAAATTTGCGGACGTTCGTTCCAATTTTACCGAGTCCGGGAAAGGCTTTTTGAACCCTTCCACCTATCCTCGGCAATTGGGGGTACGGGACCGAAGATGCCAAGCATCCGCTTCAACCGCAATAGAGTAAGGCTCAAGCGGATACTGGGAATCCGTGCCCGCCTGGCCCTGCTGGCGGTGATCCTGGTTGCGCCATTGATGCTGGAGCGCGCGCGTTCGCTGGAAACCACGCGGGCGCGACAGATCGCGCTTGCCACCGAAGAATTCTCGACCGTCGCCAAACACAGCGCCGATACGCAGCGCGAGATCATCATGTCGGTCGAGACGCTGCTGAAGTCCTCGGCCTATATCCGCGCATCCACCGCCGGCATCGCGCGGAGCTGCGACATGTTGCGGGCCAGCCTGCCGCTGAACCTGCCCTGGATCCGCAGCATCATGATCGCGGGCCAGGACGGCCGCGTGCAGTGCTCGACCGATAACAACATTGTCGGCCTGGATGTGAGCAACCGTCCCTATTTCCGGAAGGCGCAAGACACGCGCAATTTCGTGTTCAGCGACTTCATGCTGGCACGGCAGGAGCAGAAGCCGATCATCATGGCCGCCTATCCGGTCTCTGCCATCACCGGCGAACCGGACGCTGTCTTGCTCGCGTCGGTCAATCTGGCGTGGATGTCCAAGATCATGAGCAATCTGGACGGCCGCCCCGGCATCTCGGCGGTGCTGGTCGACAGCACCGGGACCGTCCTGGCGGCGTCCGGCGACGAGTCGAGCTTGATCGGACAGTCGCTCGACAGCGCGCCGCTGTTGTCCGCGATCGCGGAGACCGCGATGAGTTCGGATCGCCGCGAAGGCTCGATCTCCTTCGCCGCCGCAGACGGCTCGCGCCGCGCCGTCACTTTCACCCGCATTGCCGACACCGGATCGCGTTTGATCCTGAGCATCGACGAGACAAGGGTCACCGCCGCAATCGATCAGGAAATTCGCACCGCCTATCTGCAGGCCGGCTTCGTCTGCCTGTTCGTTCTGCTGGGTGCCTTGATCGCCGCGGAGCATTTGATCGTCAAACCAATCAACCTGCTTGCCGCGACCGCGAAGCGGTTCGGACATGGCGATTGGCTGGCGCGCGCGACGACCGCGCGACTTCCGGCGGAATTCATGCCGCTCGCCAAGGCATTCAATGCCATGGCGACCAAATTAGCCCAGCGTGAGCGCGAGCTGGTCGAAGCCAACGACCGTCTGACAGTCATTGCCTCGATGGACATGCTGTCCGGCCTCGCCAATCGCCGCGGCTTCCAGAGCCGGCTCGATTTCGAATGGATCAAGGCACAGCAGCACGGCGGCGAGCTGGCGCTGCTGATGATCGATGTCGATCATTTCAAGCTGTTCAACGACACCTATGGGCATCCGGAAGGCGACGCGTGCCTGGCACAGCTCGGTGAGACACTTTCCAACATCGCGGCGGCGGCGACAGGTTTCGCAGGACGTTATGGCGGCGAGGAATTCTGCCTGTTGGTGCCGAATGCCGGTGCCGACCGTGCGTTGGAGATTGGCGAGATCGTCCGCGCGGCCGTGCTCGAACTCGGGCTGCCTCATGCGACGTCCGGACATCAATGCGTCACGGTCAGCGTCGGCGTCGCCTGCGCGCGGCCGAATCCCTCGCTGCGCCCGGTCGATTTGATCGAAGCGGCGGATGCCGCGCTCTATGCGGCGAAGCATCGCGGCCGTAATGCCGTGGTCGCGCATGGCTTCATCCAGATGGTCGAGGAGGGAAGCGACGCGGTTCGCGCGAGCTGACGCGACTTTCGAGAGAGGTTCTCGCGATCAGCCTACCGCGAGCTTGCGATCGAGCTCGGTCTCAGTGACCACGCGATTGCGGCCGAGCTTCTTGGCCAGATACAACGCACGATCGCAACGGTCGATCAGATCCGCCATCGATTCTCCGAACTGGAATTGGCCGACGCCGATCGAGACCGTGATGCGCGGCAGGGTTTCCCCGGTTGACCGGCGCGTGAACTGGCACTCCGAGATCGACCGGCGGATGCGTTCGGCGATCGCGGTGCAGGTCTCGAGGTCGGCCCGCGGAAGCACGGCAATCAGCTCCTCACCGCCATAGCGCGCCGGCAGATCCTTCTCCCGTACGCGCTCG
This sequence comes from Bradyrhizobium sp. SZCCHNS1022, assembly GCF_032484835.1. Lineage (NCBI taxonomy): Bacteria > Pseudomonadati > Pseudomonadota > Alphaproteobacteria > Hyphomicrobiales > Nitrobacteraceae > Bradyrhizobium > Bradyrhizobium sp. SZCCHNS1022. Next base: position 775,984 of record NZ_JAUETT010000001.1, read on the forward strand.
CGCACCGCTTTCGCAACCAGGCGGAGCACCTGGTCGCCGACGCCGTGGCCAAAATTGTCGTTGAACTTCTTGAAGTGATCGACGTCGATCAGAAGCACGCTGAGCGGCTCATCCTGCTCCATGGCCGCGATCTGCGCCTGGCGGAAGAACTCCTCCAGCGCGCGGCGGTTCGGCAGGCCCGTCAGCGTGTCGGTCCGGGCCCGCTGCTCGGATTTGTTGAGGGAGTCGCGGATGGTGTCGAGCTCGCGCGACTTCTCCGCAAAGCTGGCTTCGAGCTTGGCCGCGCGTTCGGTGGCCTTGGCCAGCTCGCTCACCAGATTTTCAATCAGGGGCTTCGGATCGAAGCCGTCGCCGCTGCGGTCGGCAACGTCGTCGATCGCCTCGATCTGGGTCCGGTTCTCTGCAATGGCCGCCGTCAGGTACTGCTTGGCGGAATCCATCACGCCATAGAGCTGCTGCGACACCTTGTGAACCACCGCCGCATCGGCGCCTTGCGATCCGATGTAGGTATCATAGAGCGCCTGGCTCGTGGTCTTGTCGAACTTGCGCTTGTTGCTGATCAGGATGTCGACGGCCCGCTTCAAGTCGGACGCCGCACCCAGCGAGTATTGGAACCAGAGATGAAAGTTATTCGGTGTCGGCGGCACGTGCTGCTGCACCATCGCACGCAGCGCCTTGTCGGCGACAGAGGTCGCGTATTCGAAATCGAGCTCGTGGAAAGTGGCACTGGACACGATTTGAATGGGTCCCAGATACGGGCAGCAGAGCGCGCGCTGCGACGAGACTGTCCCACCCAAGTCTTAACCCCGCCTCAATCCGATCTCCGAGACTCGGCAGCAATCCCGTAAAAAACCTACCAAGTACCGTCGCTTAGCGCCCCGCCAGGCCGGTATCATCATGTGACCAGCCCATTGACCGGGCTGCAGATTTTATGGCCTAGTGCGGCGGATTTGATGGTCCGAACGGTTCGTCCGCACGTGTCATCGGAACTTCAAATCCAAGGCCGCACCAGAATCCCAGATTTGCTGGTGCTCCTGCTTTCCGAAGTTCGCAAACGAACGCGCCGCGATCGGGTGTGAACGTCGGAATGGGAGCACTGGTCCGCGTCTTCACTCGACGCGAATCCTCGAAAATTACAAGCGATTCCATGACATCCGAACGCTACAACGCCCGTGAAGCCGAGCCGCGCTGGCAGCGCGAATGGGACGAGAAGGCGATTTTCGCCGCCAAGAACGACGATCCGCGCCCCAAGTACTACGTGCTGGAGATGTTTCCCTATCCCTCCGGGCGAATCCATATCGGCCATGTCAGGAATTATACGCTCGGCGACGTTCTGGCCCGCTTCATGCGCGCCAAAGGCTTCAACGTGCTGCACCCGATGGGGTGGGACGCGTTCGGCCTGCCGGCCGAGAATGCGGCGATCGAGCGCAAGGTGGCGCCAAAGGCCTGGACCTACGACAACATCGCAGCGATGAAGAAGCAGCTGCGCTCGATCGGCCTGTCGCTCGACTGGAGCCGCGAATTCGCTACCTGCGATCCATCCTACTACAAGCACCAGCAGAGGCTCTTTCTCGATTTCATGACGGCGGGGCTGGTCGAGCGCGAGAAGCGCAAGGTCAACTGGGACCCGGTCGACATGACCGTGCTCGCCAACGAACAGGTGATCGACGGCCGCGGTTGGCGCTCGGGCGCTGTGGTCGAGCAGCGCGAGATGAACCAGTGGGTCTTCAAGATCACGAAGTACTCGCAGGAGCTGCTGGACGCGCTCGACAAGTTGGACCGCTGGCCGGACAAGGTGCGGCTGATGCAGCGCAACTGGATCGGCCGCTCCGAAGGCCTCTTGATCCGCTTCGCGCTGGATCCTGCAACGACGCCGGCCGGCGAGACAGAGCTGAAGATCTTCACCACGCGCCCCGACACCCTGTTCGGCGCCAAGTTCATGGCGATCTCGGCCGATCATCCGCTGGCGCAGGCCGCGGCCGCGAAGAACCCCGACCTCGCTGCCTTCATCGCCGAGATCAAGCGCATCGGCACGGCGCAGGAGATCATCGACACCGCCGAGAAGCAGGGTTTCGATACCGGCATCAGGGCCGTGCACCCGTTCGATCCAAGCTGGAAGCTGCCGGTCTATGTCGCGAACTTCGTGTTGATGGAATACGGCACCGGCGCGATCTTCGGCTGCCCGGCGCATGACCAGCGCGACCTCGACTTCGTCAACAAATACGGGCTCGGCAACACGCCAGTGGTCTGCCCGGAGGGGCAGGACCCCGGCACCTTCGTGATCACGGATACCGCCTATGACGGCGAAGGCCGCATGATCAATTCGCGCTTCCTCGACGGCATGAGCATTGCGCAAGCCAAGGAGGAGGTCGCCAAGCGGCTGGAAGGCGAGACGCGCAGCAATGCGCCGGTCGGTGAGCGCCAAGTGAACTTCCGCCTGCGCGACTGGGGCATCTCGCGGCAGCGCTACTGGGGCTGCCCGATCCCGGTGATCCACTGCCCAAAATGCGACGTCGTGCCGGTGCCGGCCGGCCAATTGCCGGTGACGCTGCCGGACGACGCCACCTTCGACAAGCCCGGCAATGCGCTCGACCATCATCCGACCTGGAAGCACGTCACCTGCCCCCAATGCGGGGCGAAGGCGCTGCGCGAAACCGACACGATGGACACCTTCGTCGATTCGTCCTGGTATTTCGCGCGCTTCACCGATCCCTGGAACGAGGCCTCGCCGACGACGCCTAAGGTCGCCAACCGGATGATGCCGGTCGACCAATATATCGGCGGCGTCGAGCACGCGATCCTGCATCTGCTCTACAGCCGCTTTTTCACCCGCGCGATGAAGGCAACCGGCCACGTGGCGATGGACGAGCCGTTCGCCGGCATGTTCACGCAAGGGATGGTCGTGCACGAGACCTACCAGAAGGCCGACGGCACCTATGTGAGCCCGGCCGAGGTCAAGATCGAGACCGGCGACAACGGCCGGCGCGCCGTGCTGGCGGCGACCGGCGAGGACATCACCGTCGGCCCGATCGAGAAGATGTCGAAGTCGAAGAAGAACACGGTCGACCCCGACGACATCATCGAGAGCTACGGCGCCGACGTCGCCCGCTGGTTCATGCTGTCGGACTCGCCGCCCGACCGCGATGTGATCTGGAGCGATGAGCGGGTGCAGGGCGCCGCGCGCTTCGTGCAGCGGCTCTGGCGGCTGGTCAATGAATCGGTCGAATTCAGCAAGGGTGCGCCCTCCTCCCGGCCGACGCAGTTCGGTGCCGACGCGCTGGTCCTGCGCAAGGCCGCGCACGGCGCGCTGGACAAGGTGTCGGGCGGCATCGAGCGGCTGCACTTCAATGTCTGCCTGGCTCACATCCGCGAATTCGCCAATGCGCTGGCCGAGGTGCTGGCAAAGGGCGGCAATCCCAGCGCGGACCTCGCCTGGTCCGTGCGCGAAGCGGCCACCATCCTGGTGCACCTGTTCTCGCCGATGATGCCGCATCTGGCGGAGGAGTGTTGGCAGGCGCTGGACCAGCCTGGGCTGGTCTCGGAAGCCGGCTGGCCACAAATCGAACCGGATTTGCTGGTTGAGGACAGCGTCACCCTGGTGGTCCAGGTCAACGGTAAGAAGCGCGGCGAAGTCACAGTCGCCAGCAATGCGCAGAATCCGGAAATTGAGGCTGCCGTTTTGGGCCTCGATGCAGTAAAATTGGCGCTGGACGGCAAACCTGTCCGCAAGGTGATCATCGTCCCCAAGAGGATCGTGAATGTCGTCGGCTAAGTTTCGGATCGCCTCTCGGCTCGTGGCCGTAGCCGCCCTGGCTGCGCTGACCGCGGGCTGTTTCCAGCCGATGTACGCCGAACATGCCGACGGCACGCCGGGCCTGCGCGACAAGCTGATGGCAATCGACCTGCCGCCGGTCGACAAGCCCACCGCCTCGCCGGAAGCGCGGATCGGCGTCGACATCCGCAATGCGCTCGCCTTCAAACTCTATGGCAATGCCACCGGCTCGCCGCCACTCTATAAGTTGGTCCTGAAATTCCAGACCACTCGCTCGTCGCTGATCATCGATCCCAATACCGGGCTGCCGACCACCGAGAATGTCGGGATCGACGCACAGTATAATCTGGTCGAACTCGCGACCAACAAATCGGTGATGACCGGCACGACCTTCGCCCGCACCTCCTATGACATTCCGGGCTCCTATCAGCGCTTCTCGCGTCTGCGCGCGTTCCGCGATGCCGAAGACCGGGCGGCCGATCAGATCGCCGAAAACATCAAGACCCGGCTAGCCTCCTATTTCAGCGCCGGCATCTAGCCAGCGCGCTCTGAAGAACCGTGGTCGCGCTACGCGGACAAGACATCAACGCTTTCCTCGCCAAGCCGGATGCGGCGCGGCCGGTCATCCTGCTCTACGGCCCCGATGCCGGCCTGGTGCGCGAGCGCGCCGACGCGTTGATCACCTCGGCGGTCGACGATCGCGATGATCCATTTTCAGTGGTCAAGCTGGACGGCGACGAGCTTGCCGCCGAACCCTCGAGGCTGATCGACGAAGCGATGACGGTGCCGCTGTTCGGCGGCCGCCGCGCCATCCGGGTCCGCGCCGGCGCCCGCAATTTTGCCAGCGGCATCGATACGCTCGCAGAGATGTCGCTGAAGGATTGCCGCATCGTCATCGAGGCCGGCGATCTCAGGCCGGAATCGCCGCTGCGCAAGGCGTGCGAACGATCCAAGACCGCGGTCGCGATCGGCTGCTATCCCGACACCGAGCGCGATCTGGCCAAGCTGATCGACGACGAGCTGCGCACGTCCAATCTGCGGATCGCGCCCGACGCTCGGGCCTCGCTGATGTCCCTGCTCGGCGGTGACCGTCAGGCCTCGCGCAACGAACTGCGCAAGTTGACCCTGTTCGCGCACGGCCAGGGCGAGGTGACGCTCGATCACGTGATGGCTGTGGTCGCTGACGCCTCCGAGATGAAGCTCGATCCGATCGTCGACGGCGCCTTCGGCGGCAAGCCCGAACTGGTCGAGACCGAGTTCGCCAAGGCGATGGTCGCCGGCACCTATCCCGGCCTCATTATTTCCGCAGCACAGCGCCATGCGGCCTGGTTGCACAAATCGGCGCTGGCGGTCGCAGCAGGCACGCCGGTCTCGGGGATCCTCGAAGGCGGATTCCCACGGCTGCATTTCTCACGCAAACCTGCTGCGGAAGTGGCGCTGCGAAATTTCTCCCCGGCGCGCCTGCTGCCGATCATCGATCAGCTCGCGACCGCCGCGCTGGAGGCGCGCAAGCAGCCGACGCTGGCCGCGGCGATCGCACAGCGCGCGCTGCTGTCGATTGCGGTCAGCGCCAGACGCCGCGGGTGATGGTTGCGTGGAAGACGTCGGACAGAAGTGACGCTTCGCCCTTCTCCTGAAGAGCCGGATGACCGCAACTTCGTCGAACGGCGCCGCTTGGACGAACTAATTATCAGCCCTGCTCCAACCGGCGCATCACCTCGTCGAGCTGTTCGAGGTTGCGGTAGCTGATTTGCACGGTACCGCCGGGATCGCGGTGATTGACCGACACCGTCAGACCCAGCGCGTCGCCGACGCGCTTCTCGAGTGCGAGCGTGTCGGCATCCTTCTTCTCGCCGGCAGACGCCGCACCGGCACGCGGCTTCTGCGGCTTGCGCTCCGGCACGCCCTCTTCATGCGCCAGCGCTTCGGTCTGACGGACATTGAGTCCCTCGGCGACGATGCGCTTCGCAGCGGACAGCGGGTCGGGCAAGTTAATCAGCGCCCGCGCATGGCCGGCCGAGATCTGACCGGTCGCGATCAAGCCCTGCACCTCCGCCGGCAGCTTCGTCAGTCGCATCATGTTGGCGACATGGCTGCGGCTCTTGCCAACGATCTTGGCGATGTCTTCCTGGCCGCGCTGAAACTCGTTGGCGAGCGCGTGATAGCCCTGCGCCTCTTCCATCGGATTGAGGTCTTCGCGCTGCACGTTCTCGATGATCGCAAGCTCGAGCGCGTCGCTGTCGCTGACATCGACCGGCACGATCGGCACCTCGTGCAGACCCGCGGCCTGCGAGGCGCGCCAGCGGCGCTCACCGGCGATGATCTCATAACGATCCTGCACGCCCTTCACCGGCCGCACCACGATAGGCTGGATCACGCCGTGCTGCTTGATGGAATTGGTCAGCTCGCCAAGCTCGGCCTCTGAGAAGGTACGGCGCGGGTTGCGCGGATTGGGCTTCAAGAATTCGATCGGCACCTTGCGCTGCGCACGCGGCCGCTCCGGCGGCGCGCCGGCTTCACGCCCGACATCTCCGATCAGACTTGCAAGACCGCGGCCCAAACGCGAACGCGCTTCATCGGCCATCGCCTTCTCCCTTGGACTCACGCCGTTCGACTCCTGCTCCCGTTTCCGATCCGGGACGCAGGAGCACAAGCGAACCCGAACTATCTCGATGCGATAACCGGTCCCGCAAAGCGCAAGCGTTGACCGATCCGGACTGATGGCGGGATCAGCTCGTCTTGAGCTCGCGCTCGCGCTGGATCACTTCGGTTGCAAGCTTGAGGTAGGCTTCGCTGCCGACGCACTTCAGATCATAGACCAGCACTGGCTTGCCGTAGGACGGCGCCTCCGAGATGCGCACGTTGCGCGGGATCATCGTGTTGTAGACCTTCGATCCCATGAACTGGCGCACGTCCGCCACCACCTGGTTCGACAGGTTGTTACGGGAGTCGAACATGGTGAGCACGATGCCATGGATCGACAGGTGCGGATTCAAGGTGGCGCGCACCTGCTCCACGGTTTGCAGCAGTTGCGACAGACCTTCGAGGGCGAAGAACTCACACTGCAGCGGCACCAGGATCGCATCGGACGCGGCCATCGCGTTGACCGTGAGCAGGTTCAACGACGGCGGACAATCGACCAGCACATAAGTGTAGTCGGCGTCGGGCGAGACATTGTTGTTGAGACCGGCGATCGCATCGCGCAGCCGGAACGCGCGGTTCGCGCTGGAGCCAAGCTCGAGCTCGAGACCGGAGAGGTCCATCGTCGAGGAGGCGATGTGCAGGCGCGGCACGGCGGTCGGCACCACCGCGTCGCGCAACGCGGCCTCGCCGATCAGAACGTCGTAGGTCGAGCAACTGCGGTTGCGCCGGTCGATGCCAAGTCCGGTCGAGGCATTGCCTTGCGGGTCGAGGTCGACGATCAGCACACGCTCGCCGATCGCGGCCAGCGCGGTCCCGAGATTGATGGCGGTCGTGGTCTTGCCCACCCCACCCTTCTGATTGGCGAGCGCGAGAATGCGCGGCTGGCCCTCTGGGTGCTGGGCCCTATCCTCTTGATAGACTTGATCAATTACGGTCATGCGCGGTCGCCATGTCTGTCGCGGGGGTCAGTTGCGTCGTTCGATATGATCGATCTCGACGATCCAGCCCTGTCCGCCCGTCCGGCTGGGATGAAGTTTCGCCGCAATCTTCCAATATTTGGTAGATTCGGTCAATTCTGACTCTACATCTTGACCCTTGAGAAACAGCGCCGTTGAGCCTCTGTTAACCAAGGGTTCCACAAAACTGATTAGCTGATGTAGCGGAGCCAGCGCACGCGCGGTGACGCAATCGATTCGCCCGCTCCAGTTCTCCACGATATCCCCGATTTCGGACAAATGCACGACGCCAGGTGCGCCGGTGACGCGAATCGCTTCGCGCAGGAATGCTGCTTTCTTGGCGATCCGTTCCACCAAGTGAACCTGCGCGCCCGGCGTTTCCGCCAAGGCACAGGCCAGGACCACGCCGGGAAAGCCGCCGCCGCTGCCGAGATCCATCCAGATCTTGGCCTGCGGCGCGAGCTCAAGGAGTTGCAGCGAGTCGGCGATATGCCGGGTCCAGATCTGCGGCAGCGTCGACGGCGCGACCAGATTGGTCTTGGCTTGCCACTCCCGCAACAAAGCAACATAGCGATCGAGCCGCGCTTCCGTTTCACGTGAAACGGACACGAGCCGCAACGCCGCTGCTTTGTCTGAAGCCAAGTCCATGGCGGCCGTTGGCCGCGCGTTTGGTTTCACGTGAAATGATCCCTCACCTTAAGCGGTCGCTTTGGCCCGTCGCGCCTCCCGGCGCAAATACGCCGCGAGGATGCCGAGCGCAGCGGGCGTCATGCCATCGATCCGGCTCGCCTGCCCTACTGTCCAAGGTCGCGCCGCGATCAGCTTGGCGCGCGCCTCATTGGAAAGGCCCGGGACTGCACCATAGTCGATATCGCCAAGCACCATGCCTTCATCACGCCGGAACGCATCGACATCCGCGCTCTGACGCTTGAGATAGACATCATATTTGGCATCGATCTCGAGATGGACGGCAATGCCCGGATCGATCGAACCTAGCTCCGGCCAGATCGCGCGGACATCGTCCCACCCCACTTCCGGATAGGCGAGGAGCTCAAACGCAGAGCGGCGCTGACCGTCCTTGTTCAAATTGAGCCCATGCTTGGCCGCCTCATTGGGGGTCAGAGTTAGTGATCGCGCGTGTGTCCTCGCCGCCTCCAGCGCCGCCATCTTTGACCGATGCCGCTCTGCGCGGAAACTGCCGACGCAGCCAAGAGCGATGCCCTTATCGGTCAGGCGTTGGTCGGCATTGTCAGCGCGCAGTGTCAGGCGATACTCGGCGCGCGAGGTGAACATGCGATAGGGCTCGCTGATGCCGCGCGTCACGAGATCATCGATCATCACCCCGAGATAACCATCGGCGCGGTCGAGCACGATGGCGTCGGCGTCGCCTGCCACCAACGCGGCATTGAGGCCGGCGACAAGGCCCTGTGCCGCCGCCTCCTCATAACCCGTGGTGCCATTGATCTGTCCGGCCAGGAACAGCCCCTTGAGCCGCTTGGTCTGCAGCGTCGGCTCAAGCTCCCGCGGATCGACGTGATCGTATTCGATAGCATAGCCAGGCCGGATCATCCTGACCCGCTCCAGTCCCGGAATGGTCGGCAGCAGCGCCAGCTGAACCTCTTCCGGCAGCGAGGTCGAGATCCCGTTCGGATAGACCGTGCTATCGTCCAGTCCTTCCGGCTCGAGAAAGATCTGATGACCATCGCGATCGCCGAAACGGACGATCTTGTCTTCCACCGACGGGCAATAGCGCGGGCCCGTGCTCTTGATCTGACCGGAATACATCGGCGACCGGTGGACGTTCGCCCGGATCACCTCATGCGTCGCCGCCGTGGTGCGGGTGATCCCACATTGAATTTGAGGCGTGACGATCTTGCCCGTAAGCACTGAAAACGGCTCTGGCGGATCATCGCCGGGCTGCATTTCGACCGCGCTCCAATCGATCGTCGTCCCATCGAGACGCGGCGGTGTCCCGGTCTTCAACCGTCCGAGCTTGAACCCGATCGCCTCGAGCGAACGGGACAACCCAAGCGCCGGCGCTTCACCGACCCGGCCAGCCGGCCAGTTCCTCTCACCGAGATGGATGAGACCCCGAAGAAACGTGCCGGTCGTGATCACGACGGCTCCGGCGGACAGGTGTCGTCCATCGCTCAGCTTGATGCCGCTCACGCGGCCGTCGAAAACGACGAGCTCGTCAGCCTCGCCCTCGATCACGTCCAGATTGGCGGTATCACTGATCGCAGCCTGCATCGCCACCGCATAGAGCTTCCGGTCGGCCTGCGCACGGGGACCGCGAACGGCTGGTCCCTTCCGGCGATTGAGTACCCGGAACTGGATGCCGCCGGCGTCCGCAACACGCCCCATCAATCCGTCCAGCGCATCGACTTCGCGAACCAGATGGCCCTTCCCGAGACCGCCGATAGCCGGATTGCAGGACATGGCGCCAATAGTTGCGAACCGATGCGTCACCAACGCGGTCCGAGCGCCCATTCGCGCCGCCGCAGCTGCCGCTTCACAGCCGGCATGGCCGCCGCCGATGACGATGACGTCGAAGGTCTTCATAGCTGTGCTCATGGATCGATATTTAGCGCCGGAAGGCGACCGTCGAAAGACGTTTCACGTGAAACAAGGAAGAGATGCGCGGGGCGCTGTTTCACGTGAAACACATGCGAGCAATCGTCCATCGTGTTTCACGTGAAACGGCCGGCCGGCCGGCCCCGACTTTAACCTCGCATTAAACATAGACGGAGATATCCGCGCCTACTTGCCAATGCAGAACTCGCGAAAGATGACGTCGAGCAAATCCTCGACATCGACCCGGCCAAGCAACTTTCCCAACGCGAAAGCGGCAATGCGCAGCTCCTCGGCGGCAAGCTCCTCCCCGAGCGAGACGACTTCCAGACTCCGCCGCAACGATACGGCCGTTTCCTCCAGAAGCTTTCGATGTCGTTCGCGACTGATCAGACCAGCCTCGGAGCTGCCGAAGTATTCGCCGGCGAATGCGACCAGCCCGTCGAGGAGCTCGGGGACGCCCTTCCCGTTCTTTGCAGCGATCCGATAGGTCGGCACACCACCATTCCGTTGGACGTCTACCCCATCGCCGCTCAGGTCGATCTTGTTCCGAAGCAGCCAAACCGGAGCTTCGCCATCGTAGTCGATCTTGGCTTCACCCCTCTCGGCGAGCCATAGCACCAGATCGGCGTCGGCCGCGCGTGCCCGCGCCCGACGGACACCCTCCTGCTCCACCGGATCATCCGTGTCCCGGATTCCGGCCGTGTCGATCACCGTGACCGGATAGCCGTCGAGGTCGAGCTGGACTTCGATCACGTCCCGCGTCGTCCCCGCGTGCGGAGAAACAATCGCGACGTCGCGCCGCGCGATCTGATTCATCAAGGTCGATTTGCCAACGTTCGGAGGCCCTGCGATCACGACCGTCAGACCTTCACGCAAGCGCTCGGCTCGACCGCCTTCGGCGAGGACGCTTTCGATCTCACCGAGCAGCGTCTCGATGCGCATCGTCGCGGGTCGCATCAGCTCCTGCGGCACATCGCCCTCGTCGGAGAAATCGATCCCGGCTTCGACCAACGCCGACGCCTCAATGATCTGGCGCCGCCATTCGCGCGCTCTATCCCCGAGGAGACCCCTGAACTGCTGTAGCGCCCGACGGCGCTGCCGGTCCGTGTCAGCATGGATCAGATCATCCAGGCCCTCGGCTTCGGTCAGATCTATCTTCCCGTTCTCGAAGGCACGCCGGGTGAATTCGCCGGGCTCCGCCGTGCGCATATTCGGGAGCGCCGAGAGAGCAGAAAACAACGTTGCAACGACCGCGCGACTGCCATGAATATGAAGCTCGGCGACGTCCTCCCCGGTGGCACTGGCCGGGGCGGGAAACCACAGCACCACCGCATCGTCGATTGGCTCGCCCGTAACATCACGCAGCAGCGCCCGTGTCGCGATCCGCGGACGCGGCAGCTGCCCTGCCAGGGTCTGCAGCGCGAACCCGGCCTGCGAACCCGACAGCCGGACGATCGCAATCGCGCTCGGCAGCCGTCCGGAGGACAAAGCAAAGATCGTTTGATCGTGAGGGTGCATGTGCCCTCAGGTGGACCTTCAGCGCCGCAAAAACAATCGATTTGCCGCAAGATGCTTTACGTTCGGCGGAGCGTCTGCCGGACACCGCAGCAAGCACCGGCCAACAAAAAGGGCGCCCGTAACGGCGCCCTTCGTAATCTGGTCTCCGAACCGTCGCTCAGGTGTTCATCGACTCGAAGAACTCGGCGTTGCTCTTGGTGTTGCGGAGCTTGTCGAGCAGAAAGTCGATCGCATCCATGGTGCCCATCGGATTGAGGATGCGCCGGAGCACGTACATCTTCTTGAGGTTCTGCGTGTCGGTGATGAGTTCTTCCTTGCGGGTGCCGGAGCGGGCGATGTCGATCGCCGGGAAGGTCCGCTTGTCCGCAACCTTGCGGTCGAGGATCAGCTCGGAGTTGCCGGTGCCCTTGAACTCTTCAAAGATGACCTCGTCCATGCGACTGCCGGTATCGACCAGCGCGGTCGCGATGATCGTGAGCGAACCGCCTTCCTCGATGTTGCGGGCTGCGCCGAAGAACCGCTTCGGGCGCTGCAGCGCATTGGCGTCGACACCGCCGGTCAGCACTTTGCCCGAGGATGGCACCACCGTGTTGTAGGCGCGGCCGAGACGCGTGATCGAGTCCAGCAGAATGACAACGTCGCGGCCGTGCTCGACCAGGCGCTTGGCCTTCTCGATCACCATCTCCGCGACCTGGACATGACGCACCGCCGGCTCGTCGAAGGTCGACGACACCACCTCGCCCTTCACCGAGCGCTGCATGTCGGTGACTTCTTCCGGACGTTCATCGATCAGAAGAACGATGAGGTAGCACTCTGGATGATTAGCCGTGATGGAATGTGCGATGTTCTGCATCAGCACGGTCTTGCCGGTCCGCGGCGGCGCGACGATCAGTGCGCGCTGGCCCTTGCCGATCGGCGCCACAATGTCGATGACGCGTGACGACAGATCCTTCCGGGTCGGATCTTCAATCTCGAGCCGGAAACGCTCATCCGGAAACAGCGGCGTCAGATTGTCGAAATTGACCTTGTGCTTGGACTTCTCGGGATCCTCGAAGTTCAGCGTATTGACCTTCAGCAGCGCAAAATAGCGTTCGCCTTCCTTGGGGCTGCGGATGTGGCCTTCGATCGTATCACCTGTGCGCAAACCGAACCGGCGGATTTGCGACGGCGAAACGTAGATGTCGTCTGGGCCGGGAAGATAATTGGCGTCCGGCGAACGCAGAAAGCCGAAGCCGTCAGAGAGGACTTCGACGACGCCTTCCCCGATAATGTCGGTCTCAGCGATCGCGAGCTGTTTGAGGATGGCGAACATCAGCTCCTGCTTTCGCATCGTGCTGGCGTTCTCGACCCCGTTTTCCTCAGCAAAGGTGACAAGCTCGGCCGGTGTTTTCGACTTGAGGTCCTGAAGTTTAATTTCCCGCATTGGGAGGTCCTGTGGAACGACTTGGGAAGGATGCGAAGTGGCTGTGGGAAGCGCGGACGGAAAAGAAGGTCCGCAGGTCTAAGCAAAGTTGGCGCCATGGAGGCACCAAACCTGATGCGGCGGCCGGTCAAACCGGAACGCAACCACATCCGCCTGCGTGGGGTGGGGATGACCTCAATATAGAAAATCGCATCTCATTGCGCAAGGCGCCACGCAGCAAACTGTCATGCTGGTTTTACCGGTCTAAAACGGCTTTACAATCACGAGGATAACGATGCCGATCATCAGTACCGTCGGTAGCTCATTGATGATGCGATAGAAACGCTGGGTGTGCGTATTGCGGTCGGCTGCGAACTCCCTGACCCAGCGTGAAAAGAACCCGTGAACGCCGGACATGATCAGGACCAGCAGGAATTTGACGTGGAACCAGCCGGCCATATACCAGCCGCCGGCCCAGACCAGATACAGCCCGGCGAGCCAGGTCACGATCATGGCCGGGTTGATGATCGCCTTGAACAGCCGCCGTTCCATGACCTTGAAGGTCTCGGACTGCTTGGAGCCGATCTCGGCTTCGCAGTGATAGACGAACAGTCGGGGCAGATAGAGCATGCCGGCCATCCACGAGATGACCGCAATGACGTGCAGCGCCTTGATCCACTCATACATCGAGACGAGCAATCCTCTGGTGGGCCGATCCCTCTTGCAGAGGAGACATATCCGCTCGCTCGATGCCCTCCAAACCAAATAAATTTTGAATCTTAAGGTTTGAGTCTAGGTAGACGTGGATTGGACTCATGCAATGCAGCTCGCAGCTTTCGCCCAGCTTCTTCACATCCCTCAACAAGCCGGTGCTGAACCTCTGCCGGCGGCACAAGACAATGCATCTCAGGGACTTGCGCAGAGTGATCGACAGCTTATCCAGAGACAAGCGAGCTTCGTCCCGATATCATCGCGCCATCGGGTCGACTTATCCTGGCGGGCAGGCATGTGTAGAAGATTGGCGGTTATCCAAAGCCTCCGGGGTGAGGCCGCTTTTTTCGGCGCATCCTTCACCGAGATTCACAGATTGTTAGGGAATTGATGCCCACCACCGGCAACTATTTTCACCTGCATTTGGTTTCGGACTCGACCGGCGAAACCTTGATTACGGTCGCCCGTGCGGTGGCCGCGCAATACACCAACATCACACCCGTCGAGCATGTATATCCGCTGGTCCGCAGCCAGAAGCAGCTCGACCGCGTGCTCGACGAGATCGAGGAATCACCGGGCATCGTGCTGTTCACGCTGCTCGAGAAGGATCTGGTCAGCCGGCTGGAGGCCAAGTGTCAGGAAGTCAACATCCCTAGCCTGTCGATCATCGGGCCGGTGATGCAGCTGTTCGAAGCCTATCTGGGCGCGGCGACCGCCGGTCGCGTGGGCGCGCAGCATGTGCTCAATGCGGAATATTTCGCACGCATCGATGCGCTGAATTACACCATGCTCCACGATGATGGGCAGCTGGTCGAGGATCTCGAAGGAGCCGAGGTCGTGCTGGTCGGCGTGTCCCGCACCTCGAAGACGCCGACCTCGATCTATCTCGCCAATCGCGGGGTGCGCACGGCCAACGTGCCGCTGGTCCCCGGCATTCCGATCCCGCATCAGCTTGAAAATTTGAAGAAGCCTCTGGTCGTCAGCTTGCATGCGACGCCGGAACGGCTGATCCAGGTGCGACAGAACCGGCTGCTCAGCATGGGCGCCGACACCAGCAACGAGACCTATGTCGACAAGCAGTCGGTGGCTGAAGAGGTCGCCTATGCGCGCAAGCTCAGCGCGAAGTTCGACTGGGTCATGCTCGATGTCACGCGTCGCTCGATCGAGGAGACGGCGGCTGCAATCCTGAAACTCTATTCCGACCGGCAGCGACAGCGACTGCTGGAGTGATGAGCGCGACATGACTTTATGGCGCGGCGAAGTGCCGCTTGTCCTTGCCTCCCAGAGCCGGGCGCGGCGAACGCTGCTCGAGAATGCCGGACTGGCCTGCGTGGCCGAGCCGGCCGATATCGACGAGCGTGCGATGCAGACGGAATCCGGTCTGGTTGCGCCCTATGAGCTCGCGCTGCATCTCGCAAAGGCCAAGGCGCTGGCGGTCTCGGCCACGAAGCCCGGTGCCCACGTCGTCGGAGCCGACCAGACGCTGGCGCTGGGTGACCGTCTGTTCAACAAACCCGCGGGCCGTGATGAGGCCCATCGGCAATTGCTCGCGCTTGCCGGTCGGACCCATGCGCTGCATTCGGCCATCGCGGTTGCCCGCGACAGCGAGGTGGTGTTCTCGCATGTCGCGGTCGCTTGGATGTCGATGCGGCCGCTGAGCGAGACCGATATTTCGGCCTATCTCGACGAGGCCGGGGCGGCGGTCACGACGAGCGTCGGCGCCTATCAGCTCGAAGGGCTCGGCGTGCATCTGTTCGATCGTATCGATGGTGATCATTTCACCATCCTCGGCCTGCCGCTGCTGCCGCTGCTGGCCTTCTTCAGAGATGCGCAGCTGCTCGCAATGTAACGGCTGGCCGCGCAGACCGGAGAGAGGCGAATGAAAGTGCTTGGGCTGACCGGCTCGATCGGGATGGGCAAATCAACGACGGCAAAGCTGTTCGCCGAGGCCGGCGTTCCGGTCTACGATGCCGATGCTACGGTCCATAAGGTATATGAGGGCGAAGCCGTGCCTGCGATCGAGGCCGCCTTCCCTGGCACCACTCTCAATGGCAAGGTCGATCGCACCAAACTGTCGGCGAGGGTCGTCGGCGATCCCGAGGCGATCAGGCGGCTCGAGGGAATCGTCCATCCGATGCTGCGCTCCTATCATCAGAGGTTTCTCGAGGATGCCGAGCGGTCGGGGGCCGCGGTCGCGGTGGTCGATGTGCCACTGTTGTTCGAGACCGGCGGCGATAAACGTGTCGATGCGGTTGTCGTGGTTACGACATCGCCGGAGATTCAACGCGAGCGCATTCTGGCACGTGGGACCATGTCGCGTGAGGCGCTCGATGCTATTCTGGCTCGCCAAATGCCCGATGAGGAAAAGCGCAAGCGGGCCGATTTCGTCGTGGATACGTCACACGGACTCGAGCCCGTACGGGCCCGTATTCGCGACATCCTCGATCAGCTTGTTAAGATGCCGCGGCGGCGAAGCTGATTCGTGACGGTCAAGCCGATCTGACGGACCAGACAAGACATGCGTGAAATCGTTCTCGACACGGAAACCACAGGCCTCGATCCCTTGCGTGGCGATCGGCTGGTCGAGATCGGCTGTATCGAGATTTTCAACCGCATGCCGACGGGCCAGGTCTTTCATCGCTACATCAACCCGGAACGCGACATGCCGGCCGAGGCCTTCGCGGTTCACGGACTGTCGACCGAATTTCTCGCGACCAAGCCGCTGTTCCACGAGATCGTGGAGGAGTTTCTGACCTTCATCGGCGATGCGCCGCTGGTCATTCATAATGCGTCATTCGACGTCGGTTTCATCAACGCCGAACTCGACCGCGTGAGGCGGGCACCGATTCCGCGCGAGCGGCTGGTCGATACCTTGTTGCTGGCACGCCGGAAGCATCCAGGCGTGTCGAACCGGCTGGATGATCTCTGCTCCCGTTACGCGATCGATAATTCCCGCCGCACCAAGCACGGCGCGTTGCTCGATGCTGAGCTGCTCGCCGAAGTCTATGTCGATTTGGTCGGGGCGCGGCAGTCGCAGCTCATCCTGACCCAGGAGAGTGCGGAGATTCGTGTCGGGACATCCACCGACATGCCGCGTCGGCAACGTGACGTGCCGCTTGCGCCGCGGATTTCCGAGGCAGAACGCGAGGCCCATCGCGCCTTTATCGCAACTCTGGGCGATAAGCCGCTCTGGACTGATTTCATGCCGGGAACGTGATCCGCCTCGGCCTATTGGCCTGACGGATCACGCGCCTTCGTCTCAATTCACCCGACGATATTCACTTGGCGGTCTTCGTCTAGCAGCGCTCAGCTCAGCTGACCCTGGCCAGCTGCCTGCCGTTCCATGTTCTGCCGGTACAGGCCGACGAAATCCACCGGGTCCAGCATCAGCGGCGGGAACCCGCCGTCGCGTACCGAAGTCGCCACGATCTCGCGAGCGAACGGGAACAACAGCCGGGGGCACTCGATCAGCAGCATCGGCGACAGGTTTTCGCGGGGGATGTTGACCAGCCGGAACACGCCGCCATAGACGAGTTCGAAGCTGAACATCAGCTTGCCGGCGCTTTCGGCCTTGCCGTCGATCGACAGCGTCACCTCGTACTCGTTCTCGGCGATGTTGTTTGCACCGACATTGATCTGAATGTTGATCTGCGGCGGCTGGGCCTGCGGGGACAGCGACTGCGGCGCATTCGGATTCTCGAACGAGAGATCCTTGGTGTACTGCGCCAGGACGTTCAGCTGGGGAGGAGGGGCTGCCTCGGGAGTGGCGCCGTTACCATTGGTCATGAAGTGTTCTCCTGGCACAAAAAGGGCGAATTATCGCGGCGCGTGGCTAACATACGGCCGGTCTGTTCCACAAGGACGAGCGTGGGAAGGACGGATGTCAGCTCCTGCGGCGGACCCGTTTTTACCGACCGCCATCACGCCAGCCACGCAACCCTAACGGCCGGTAAACACTTGAACGGGCATTAATTCCCGGCGGGATCGGATTTCCCCTCCGTTCCGAAACAGGTTACAATCCCGCGCCAGAATGCGTCATTGGCTGGGCTCAATTGAGTGACTACATCGAGGCGATAATCGACCCGGTAGTCTCAGCCGGCTTTGAAACAGCGAGCCCGACGGTCGATTTCGTGGCCGGCGCGAGAAGTCAGAAAGCGAAAACGACGTGGATATCTATACCATCATCTTCCTGGCGCTGGCGGTCTTTATCTTTGTGCGCCTGCGCGCCGTGCTTGGGCAGCGGACCGGTAGCGAGCGTCCACCCTTCGATCGGGCCGCTCGGAACGCTGTCCAGGGTGCGCCTGATAGTAATGCCATGCCGGTTCCAGGCAAACTGATCGAGCCGGCCGCGCCTCTGCAGACGGCCGACTTGGCTCCTGCAGCCGACCGCTGGAAGGGACTGGCCGAACCGGGCAGCGCGCTGGCCCGGGGTTTGGACGGCATCGCCGCCCAGGACTCCGCTTTTGACCCGCGCCATTTCATCTCGGGTGCGCGCAGCGCCTACGAGATGATCGTGCTGGCCTTTGCCAATGGCGATCGCCGCGCGTTGCGCGACCTGTTGTCGCCGGACGTTTATGACAGCTTCGAAGCGGTCATCAAGGATCGCGAGAAGCACGAGCAGACGAACGAGACCCGCTTCGTCTCGATCGACAAGGCCGAACTGGTCGGGGCCGAGCTGCGCGACCGCACCGCGCAGCTGACGGTGCGCTTCGTCTCGCAGATGATCTCCGTCACGCGCGACAAGGCGGGCACGATCGTCGACGGCAATCCGGACAAGGTCGCCGATATCACCGACATCTGGACTTTTGCCCGCGACGTCACCTCGCGCGATCCGAACTGGAAACTGATCGGCACCGGCAGCCATTGAGGTCAGGCAGCGGCGCCGTGCACGGCTCCGCTATGGAGGAGGACAGATAGAACATCGTGAGAGCATCGCCGAGGCACTGAGGCGCAGCGCTCGTGGGTATTCTTGTCTAAGTCTTAATTTCCAAGGTTCGCGTTGAGTGGTGTTTAGATGGTGCAGCGATGGTTCGCGAATTTTGGAAGCTGCCTTTTTCAGGCAATCGCCTCAACTACGCTGTCGCGGCGCTTGGCTTGACCGCGGCTGCGGGCGTGCTGACGCCCTATGCCGCCGAAGCTGTTCGCGCCGCCCGCCGTCATGAGCCGGTAGTACCGGCCCGCCACCTCCCCTACCCGCATTTGGACTGGCCGCTGCAGATCGCCGGCAGCCAATATGTTCCGTTATCCTGGGCCGAGGTTCCCGGCTGGACCGACGATGATCATCTGGCGGCGTATCGGACATTCCGTGCGAGCTGTAAGCCGATCGCCGCGCAGCAGAATGCTGTCGCTGATCCGAAAATCCCCAACGCAAACGGCGGCGAGCCAAAAGCGCTGGGCGACTCCTTGCGCGATCCTTGCCGCGCAGCGCAATCGCTCGATATCTCCGACGGCACCAAAGCACGGGCCTTCTTTGAAGCTCACTTCCTGCCCTTGAAGATTTCACGACTGGGCGACAGCGACGGCTTCGTCACCGGCTATTACGAGCCGGTCTTGGACGGATCGCGCACGCAGAATGAAGTCTACAATGTCCCGGTCTATCGCCGGCCTTCCAACCTGTTCGTGCGAGGCTTCAAGCAGGATGCGCCGAGCTTGCCTAACAAGGGGCCGGTCTACCGCAAGATCGGACGCCGCAAGCTCGTGCCCTATTACGACCGTGCTGCGATCGAAGACGGTGCGATCGAAGGTCGCGGACTCGAAATCTGCTGGCTCAAGAGCCAGACCGACTTGCTGTTCATGCAGATCCAGGGCTCGGCACGTATTCAGCTCGACGACAGCTCGACCCTTCGCGTCAATTATGACGCCTATAACGGTTACCCCTACACGCCCGTCGGCCGCATTCTGATCGAACGCGGCATCATCCCCCGCGAAGAGATGTCGATGCAGCGGATCAGGGAGTGGATGGAGCAGAATCCGAACGCTGCGGACGAAGTTCGCCGGCAGAATCGGTCCTACATCTTCTTTCGCGAGGTGCAGCTCTCGGATAAGGACGAAGCGGTGGGCGCACAGGGCATTCCGCTGACACCGGGACGATCGATCGCCGTCGACAAGTCGCTGCATGTCTATGGTACGCCGTTCTTCATCACCGGCGAGTTGCCGATCGAATCGGAGCGCTCCAAGACCGCGTTCCACCGGCTGATGATCGCGCAGGACACCGGCTCGGCCATCGTCGGGCCCGCGCGGGCCGATCTCTATTTCGGTGCCGGTGCGGACGCAGGCAAGGTTTCCGGTCGGCTCAAGCACAACATGGAATTCGTAATGCTCGTGCCGAAAAGTCTCGATCCAGTGGCGCGGGGCCACAAGATGCCGCTGCCGGATTCGCGACCGTCGGAGAAGATCGCCAAGCTGTTTCCGCAGCTACCGCCCAAGGATCCGGACCAAGCCAAGGATCAAACGAAGGATCGGAAGTCCGCGGCAGTCGTTCCCGACCCGGCCCCACCTGCTGCTGCCGCTGCCGCTTCAGCCCCGGCATCCGCAGCGAATTCGCCTGCCTCATCGGCTGCGAGCGCGGCGCAAGCCGTGCCGCTGCCGGAGCCGAGGCCCAGCATCGAAAGTGATGCAACGATCAGCCGCTCTCATCGTGGCCGGCATCACCGTCATCGCCAATGAAACCGCCGTCGCAGGATCCGAAGTCACCGCGCGGTCGACGGCGCGGCTTGAGCGAAGAAGATCGCGCTTTGTGGGAGACCGTAATCAAGCAGGTCAGGCCGCTGCGCAAGAAGCCACGTCCGACCAAGCCGCATCCGCCGATGTCGGCGCCTGAGCCGGTCCTCGCAAAACCAAGTTCACCGCGTCCGGTTACTCCGATCCCGGTGCCGAAACCTGCAAAGGCTCCGATGCCGCCGCTGGCGCCGCTCGGCCGCCGTGAACGCGCGCGCCTGTCGCGCGGCCGCAACGAGATCGACGCGCGGCTCGACCTGCACGGCATGACCCAACATCGGGCGCACCAGGCGCTGCATCTATTTCTGCAGCGGGCGCATCATGAAGGCCTGACCTTCGTGCTCGTGATCACCGGTAAGGGCACGGTCGGCAGCGACCCCGAGCGGGGGGTGCTGCGGCGGCAGGTGCCGCAATGGCTGAGCCTGCCGGAATTCCGCTCCCTCATCGTCGGCTTCGAGGAGGCCCATATTGGCCACGGCGGCGCCGGGGCACTCTATGTGCGGATCCGGCGCACCCGAGCTTAAGCCGCAAGAATGCGAGACGGGGGTACACCGCGCGTTTCTGCGTCCGAGCGCTTCTCGCGGGAATGACAGGGTCGAGAACTACAAAATGAACCGGCTCAGGTCGGCGTTCTTGGCGAGGTCGCCGATGTGCTGCTGCACGTAGTCGGCATCGACCCGGATGGTCTCGCCGCCGCGGTCGGATGCGGTAAAGGAGATGTCGTCCAGCACCCGCTCCATGACGGTCTGCAGCCTGCGCGCGCCGATGTTCTCGACCGTGGAATTAACGGCCACCGCGACGTCAGCCAACGCGTCGATGGCATTGTCGGTGATCTCGAGGGTGACGCCTTCCGTCTGCATCAGGGCGACATACTGCTTGATCAGCGAAGCCTCCGGCTCGGTCAGGATCCTGCGCATGTCGTCGCGGCTGAGCGCCTGCAGCTCGACCCGGATCGGCAGGCGGCCCTGCAGCTCCGGCAGCAGGTCGGACGGTTTGGCGATGTGGAAGGCACCCGAAGCGATGAAGAGGATGTGATCGGTCTTGACCGCACCGTGCTTGGTCGAGACCGTGGTTCCTTCGATCAGCGGCAGCAAATCGCGCTGGACGCCCTCGCGCGAGACATCGCCGCCGGCACGGTTTTCGCGGACGCAGATCTTGTCGATCTCATCCAGGAACACGATGCCGTTGTTCTCGACCACGCTGATCGCTTCCTGCACCAACTGGTCGTTGTCGAGCAGCTTGTCGGATTCCTCGTTGATGAGGATCTCGTGCGAGCCTGCCACCGTCAGGCGCCGCGTCTTGGTGCGCCCTCCCATCTTGCCGAACAGATCGCCGATCGAGATTGCACCCATCTGCGCGCCCGGCATGCCCGGAATCTCGAACATCGGAAAACCGCTGCCGGAGGATTGCGTCTCGACCTCGATCTCCTTGTCGTTGAGCTCGCCGGCGCGCAGCTTGCGGCGGAACGAGTCCCGCGTGGCAGCACTAGAGTTCGCGCCAACCAGTGCGTCGAGCACGCGCTCTTCGGCGGCGAGCTGGGCGCGCGCGGCGACATCCTTGCGCTTGCGCTCGCGCACCTGGATGATTGCGATCTCGACGAGGTCGCGGATGATCTGCTCGACGTCGCGGCCGACGTAGCCGACCTCGGTGAATTTGGTGGCTTCGACCTTGAGGAACGGCGCGCCGGCGAGCTTTGCCAGGCGCCGCGCGATCTCGGTCTTGCCGACGCCTGTCGGCCCGATCATCAGGATGTTTTTGGGCAGCACCTCTTCGCGCAAGCCGGCGTCGAGCTGCAGCCTCCGCCAGCGGTTGCGCAGCGCGATGGAGACCGCGCGCTTGGCGTCGGCCTGGCCGACGATGAAGCGGTCGAGTTCGGAGACGATTTCGCGGGGGGAAAAGTCGGTCATGGACTTTAGCTAGGGCTGGTTTGGGATCGGGGCAAGCCGGGTTGCTGCCGCAATGTCCGGCCGTCGGCTCGGGTCGGCGGACACAGCGCGAAGCCGGCTGGATCAGCCCGCCTCGAGCGCCTCGATCGTGATGTTGCGGTTGGTGTAGACGCAGATGTCGGCCGCGATATCGAGGGCACGGCGGACGATGGTCTCGGCGTCCTTGTCGGTATCGATCAAGGCGCGGGCCGCGGCCAGCGCGTAATTGCCGCCGGAGCCGATCGCCATGACCCCGGCCTCCGGTTCCAGCACGTCGCCGGTGCCGGTCAGGACCAATGAAACGTCCTTGTCGGCGACGATCATCATCGCTTCCAGCCGACGCAGATAGCGGTCCGTGCGCCAATCCTTGGCGAGCTCGACCGCCGCCCGGGTGAGTTGCCCCGGATATTGCTCAAGCTTGCTTTCCAGCCGTTCGAACAGGGTGAAGGCGTCGGCCGTGGCGCCGGCAAAGCCGCCGATCACGTCGCCCTTGCCGAGCTTGCGGACCTTCTTGGCGTTGGATTTGATCACGGTCTGGCCGATCGAGACCTGGCCGTCGCCGCCGATCACCACGCGTCCGCCCTTGCGGACCGTCAGAATCGTGGTGCCATGCCAGACCGGCAGCTGGTTTTGGGATGCTTGCATGCGGAATCCTTGCTCAGAGCCTTGCATCTAGGGCCTGCTGGCCGGGGATGCAATTACCAGCCAAGGTAACGGTCAAAGCTGGCATGGACTTGAAATCCGCTCACCATAGGCCGAGATGGAGGTCTCATCCCGTCATCCCGCAGTAGCGAAGCTGACATCCGCCTGTTAAAAGGGCCGCGTTTTCAAGGGAAAGCAGACCCTCATGCGCAGCGCGACCATCAAGCGCAAGACCAAAGAGACCGACATCGAGGTGGCCGTCAATCTGGATGGCTCCGGACTGTCCGAGATCGCGACCGGTATCGGCTTCCTCGATCACATGCTCGACCTGCTGGCGCGTCATTCCCGCATCGACATGACGGTCAAGGCGGCCGGCGATCTGCACATCGATTACCATCACACCACTGAGGACGTCGGGATCGCACTCGGCCAGGCCGTCAAGCAGGCGCTGGGCGACATGGCGGGTATCACCCGCTACGCCTCGATCCACATGCCGATGGACGAGACGCTGACCCGGGTCGTGATCGACGTCTCGGGGCGGCCGATGCTGGTGTTTCGCACCACCTTTCCGCGCGACAAGATCGGTGAGTTCGATACCGAGCTGGTGCGCGAATGGTTCAATGCCTTCGCGATGAACGCCGGCATTACGCTGCATGTCGAAACCCTGTACGGCGAGAACAGTCATCATATCGCCGAATCCTGCTTCAAGGGTCTCGCGCGCGCTCTTCGCGTGGCGGTCGGCATCGATCCGCGCGCGGCAGGCGAAGTGCCATCCACCAAGGGTCGGCTCGGCGGCTGACCTCCTTGCGAGGACTATCAAGATGCCGGTCTACACCGTTCACGCTCCTCTCGCGGCCGGAGCCGATCTGCGCTCGACCGACCGTTTCGTGTTCGTGCGCGACGGCTTCCATCTGTGGGCGGCTGTCTTGAGCGTGCTCTGGCTTGCCTGGCACCGGTTGTGGCTCGGGCTGATCGGCTGGGTCGTCCTGGTTGCAGCTGTCGATGTCGTCCTGCGCCGAGTTGGGATCGGTTGGGGTACGGTCGTTGTCGCCGATATCCTGCTCGCGATCCTGTTGGGCTTCGAGGCGTCCAGTCTCAAACGCTGGAGTTTTTCGCGCGGGAATTGGCGGCAGCTCGACATCGTGATCGGCGACGATCTCGATTCGGCTGAGCGGCGTTTCTTCGAGCGCTGGGCCGCGCGTCGCGGCGCCACAAATTACGACAATCACACCGTCGATCGCGGCGCACCGCCGCCGACGCGTGACAATGGCAATGCGCTTCGGCCGCCGCCGCTGCCGCATGCCAGCATCATTGGCTTGTTTCCGGAACCGGGAGGTGGACGATGAGTGTTGCGATCATCGATTACGGATCCGGCAATCTGCATTCGGCGGCCAAGGCTTTCGAGCGCGCCGCGCGTAGCATGCAAGATCCGCAGAAGATCGTTGTCACGAGCGACCCCGAAACGGTTTATCGCGCCGATCGGATCGTGCTGCCGGGCGTCGGCGCCTTCGCCGATTGCCGTCGCGGCGTCGATGCGGTCGACGGCATGTTGGAGGCGCTGAACGAGGCGGTGCGGCACAAGGCGCGGCCGTTCTTCGGGATCTGCGTCGGCATGCAGCTGATGGCATCCCGCGGCAAGGAGCATGTCATCACCGAGGGCTTCGACTGGATCGCGGGCGATGTCGAAAAGATCGTGCCGCGCGACGAGAGTTTGAAGATTCCGCACATGGGCTGGAATACGCTCGATCTCGTGCAGGAACATCCGGTGCTGGAGCGGCTGCCGCTCGGGCCGAACGGGCGGCACGCCTACTTCGTGCACTCCTATCATCTGAACGCGGCAAATGAGAACGACGTGTTGGCGCGCGCCGACTATGGCGGGCCGATCACCGCGATCGTCGCCAAGGACACTGCGATCGGCACCCAATTTCACCCGGAGAAGAGCCAGCGCTTCGGGCTCGCGCTGATCTCCAACTTCCTGAAGTGGAAGCCGTAGGTCTTGCTGCCCTCTCCGCCCGCTGCTGCGCGGAGAGGAGCGGCATGCTTGAAAGATTTTCTCTGATGATCCTGTTTCCCGCCATCGACCTTAAGAATGGCCAATGCGTTCGCCTCGAGCAGGGCGACATGGCGCGCGCGACCGTGTTCAATCTCGATCCCGCCGCGCAGGCCAAGAGCTTCGCCGACCAGGGTTTCGAGTATCTCCACGTCGTCGACCTCGACGGTGCCTTTGCTGGCAAGCCGGTCAATGCGCAAGCTGTCGAAGCGATGCTGGCGGCGGTCAAGATGCCGGTGCAACTCGGCGGCGGCATCCGCGATCTCAAGACCGTGGAAGCCTGGCTCGTCAAGGGCATCACCCGCGTCATCATCGGCACGGCGGCGGTGCGCGATCCCGGGCTGGTGAAGACCGCGGCGAAGGCCTTTCCGGGCCGCGTCGCCGTCGGCCTCGACGCGCGCGACGGCAAGGTCGCGGTCGAAGGCTGGGCCGAGACCTCCGAGGTCACGGCGCTCGACATCGCCCGCCGCTTCGAGGACGCAGGCGTTGCCGCCATCATCTTCACCGATATTGCGCGCGACGGCCTGCTGAAGGGACTGAACCTCGATGCGACCATCGCGCTTGCCGACCAGATCTCCATTCCCGTGATTGCCTCGGGAGGGCTTGCCTCGATCGAGGACGTCAAGGCGATGCTGTCGCCGCGCGCCAGCAAGCTGGAAGGCGCGATCGCCGGCCGTGCGCTGTACGATGGCCGGCTCGACCCCGCTGCCGCGCTCGATCTGATCCGCCGCGCACGCGCCGCGTAGGAGAAACCGCCATGTTCAAGGTTCGTGTCATTCCCTGCCTCGACGTCAAGGACGGACGGGTGGTCAAGGGCGTGAATTTCGTCGATCTGCGCGATGCCGGCGATCCGGTCGAAGCGGCCATCGCCTATGATGCGGCCGGCGCCGACGAGCTCTGCTTTCTCGATATCACTGCGACCCACGAAAACCGCGGCATCATGCTGGATGTCGTCCGGCGCACGGCGGAAGCCTGCTTCATGCCGGTCACCGTCGGCGGCGGCGTCCGCACCATCGACGATATCAGGACCCTGCTGCGCTCCGGCGCCGACAAGGTCTCGATCAATTCTGCGGCAGTGGCCCGGCGCGAATTCGTCAAGGAAGCGGCCGAAAAGTTCGGCGAGCAGTGCGTCGTGGTCGCGATCGACGCCAAGCGCGTAGCCCGCCCGGGCGGTTCGGAGCGTTGGGAGATCTTCACCCATGGCGGGCGGAAATCGACCGGGATCGATGCGCTGGAATATGCCCAGGAGGTGGTCGCGCTCGGGGCCGGCGAAATTCTTCTGACCTCGATGGATCGTGACGGCACCAAACAGGGCTTCGACATTCCGCTGACCCGCGCGATTGCCGACAGCGTGCCGGTGCCGGTGATCGCCTCGGGAGGCGTCGGTAATCTCGACCACCTGGTCCAGGGTATCCGGGAAGGCCACGCCACCGCCGTGCTGGCGGCATCGATCTTCCATTTCGGGGAATTTACAATCCGTGAGGCCAAGGATCACATGGTCCGCGCCGGCCTGCCGATGCGGCTGGATCCCTGAGGACTTCGCGTCGCAAAACTGCTACATAGGAACCCTAGCGTCCGCTCTCCTGCCGCGGGCGTCTGTATCGAGTACCGACTGATGCCCCGTTTCACGGTCCACGATCTCGCCGCCATCATCGATGCCCGCGCAGAGGCGGGTGGCGAAGCGTCCTATACCCGCAAGCTGCTCGACAAAGGTCCGCAGCACTGCGCCAAGAAGATGGGCGAAGAGGCTGTCGAAACCGTGATCGCTGCGGTCGAGAACGATCGCGATCATTTCATCGCCGAAAGCGCCGATCTGCTGTTTCATCTGTTGGTGTTGCTGAAGTCGCGCGGCGTCCGCCTCGAAGAGGTCGAGGCGACCCTGGCCAAACGAACCGGGATGTCCGGGCTGGAAGAAAAGGCGTCACGCAAGACGGAATAGCGCAGCGGCTACTTGGGAACCGCTCGGGGGAAGCGAGGTCAGCGTCATGGATATGCGCACCACAGAACAACAATATAATCCGTACCGCATCTTCACCCGCGAGCAATGGGCGGAGCTGCGCAACGACACCCCGATGACGCTCGAGCCCGGCGAATTCTCCAAGCTGCGTTCGATGCATGATCGCCTCGACTTGCAGGAGGTCGAGGACATCTATCTGCCGCTGTCGCGCCTGCTGTCGATCTATGTCGATGCGATGCAGCGGCTCTATTACGCGCAGCGCCAGTTCCTCGGCATCCGCGACCGCAAGATGCCCTACATCATCGGCGTGGCTGGATCGGTGGCGGTCGGCAAATCGACCACGGCGCGCGTGCTGCAGGCGCTGCTGGCGCGCTGGTCGCCCCGGCCGAAGGTCGACCTCATCACCACCGACGGCTTCCTGTACCCCAAGGCGGTGCTGGAACGGCAGGGCCTGATGCAGAAAAAGGGCTTTCCAGAGAGCTACGACCTGCCGCTGCTGCTCGGCTTCCTCTCCGACATCAAGGCCGGACGCCATCCGGTGCGGGCTCCGGTCTACTCGCATCTGACCTATGACATCGTGCCCAATCAGTGGACCGAGATCGATCAGCCGGACATCCTGATCGTGGAAGGCGTCAATGTGCTGCAGACCGGTCCCTTGCCGCGCGATGGCAAGGCTGTGCCCGTGGTGTCGGACTTCTTCGACTTCTCCGTCTACATCGATGCTGAGGAGCCGGTGTTGCGGAACTGGTATGTGAAGCGCTTCCTGGCGCTGCGCGATACCGCGTTCCATGATCCGCGCTCCTACTTCCATCGCTACGCGCTGTTGTCGGATGAAGAGGCGACCGCGACCGCGACCGCGATCTGGGAGCGCACCAACCTCGCCAACCTCGAGGACAACATCCTGCCCACGCGGCCGCGTGCGACCCTGATCCTCAAGAAGGGTCCCGATCACGGCGTCGAGACGGTGGCACTGCGGCGGCTGTAAGGGCCGTGCCGTTCACGCCGGCACATGGCGCGCCGCCGTCAGCGCGGCGAGCGCCTCGTCGAGCTTGTCGCGATCGAGCGGCTTGATCAGGAAGCCGTCCATGCCCGCTTCGAAACAGGCGTAGCGGTCTTCCACCAGCGTATTGGCGGTCAATGCCAGGATCGGCGTGCGCCGGCTTGGCTCAGACGCTTCTCGAGCGCGAATGCGTTTGGCAGCCTCGATGCCGTCGAGCCGCGGCATTTGCACATCCATCAGGATCAGGTCGTGCGGCGTGCCGGCGGATTTCGCGGCAAGCCAGGATTCCAAAGCCGCTTCGCCGTTGGTTGCGATCACAGTGCGATGACCCAGCCGCGTCAGGAGCGAGCGCATCAGAAGCGCATTGATCTCATTGTCTTCTGCGACAAGGATCGACAGGCCTGAGCTCGGGTTCACCGGCGTCTGTCCGTGGGATTCGATGGCGGCTTCATCGGCCAATGCGGGTGCGGTCACGTCGGTCGCAATGGCGAGACGGGCTGCGAGCGATGCCGCCCGCAAGGGTTTGACGAGATAGCCGGTGAAGGGCGAGCTCGCCTGCAGCTCGTGACGCGTGGCTGGCGTGACCAGCACGATGCGACGGGCAGTGTGGTGTCGCGCGGCTTCGCCGACCTTCAACGCCGTATCGCGCCCGATCGCCTCGTCGATCAGCACGGCGTGCCACGACCGTTCCGGCAGCAGCGCCTGTGCCGTCCCGCCATCCGATGCGAGGCAGGTTTGAGCGCCCCAGTTCTGCAACCGCCGTTCGATCAGCTCCGTCGCAAGACCCGGCGCAGCCAGCAGCATGACGGAGTGGCCGCGCAAATCCGGGCCGGCAAAGCTGTTCTGTTCGCCGCGTTCGAGCGCAGCGGGCAAGGGGACGGCAATCTCGAAGGTTGCGCCCGCACCGGGCGCACTCTCCAGCGTGATGCGGCCGCCCATGCGCCTGACGATCCGCTCGGAGATCGCAAGGCCGAGCCCGGTGCCGCCGAAGCTGCGCGCAACCCGTTCGTCGGCCTGCTCGAACTCCCGGAAGATGCGCGTCTGCGCCTCCGGCGCGATGCCGATGCCGGTGTCGCGGACGCGGAAGCTGATCTCGCCCGGCCAGATTCCCGGCTCGACGATCAGCGCGATGCTGCCTTTCTCAGTGAACTTGATCGCGTTGCCGGCGAGATTGAGCAGAACCTGACGCAGCCGCGCGGCGTCGCCGACCACGCAGGACGGCAGGCGCTCGTCGACATAGGCGGCAATCTCCAGATTCTTCGCCTGCGCCCGCGGCGCCAGCAATTCGGTGACGTCCTCGATCAGCGGCGCGAGCGCAAACGGCCGCGCCTCCAGGTCGAGCTTGCCGGCTTCGATCTTGGAATAGTCGAGCAGCTCCTCGATCAACGACATCAGTGCTTCGCCCGATGTCCTCACCGCTCTGGCGTAGGTGGTCTGCTCCGGCGTCAAAGCGGTGTCGAGCAGCAAGCCGCTCATGCCGATGATGCCGTTCAGCGGCGTGCGGATCTCGTGGCTCGCCATCGCCAGGAAGCGCGACTTGGCACGGCTCGCCGCATTGGCCTGGTCGCGGGCTTCGGCTAATGCGCGCTCGGTCTCGGTACGGTCGGTGACATCGCGGCCGACACATTGCAGCACCGCGGGCTGCCCGGCATCCGAGCGCACCAGCGCTTCCCGCCAGGCGATCCAGCGCGGTCCGATCGCGCTCTCGATGCGCTGGTCGTGAACGCGCGTGCCGTTCGGCTCGAGCGCGTTGTCGCCCTGTTCGATCAGTTCGAAGACAAAACGGCTGCCGAGCAGGTTCTCCCGATCAAGGCCTGCCATTTGACAATAAGCGTCGTTGACGAAGGTGATGCAGCCGTCCGCATCCCGCATCACGATCAGGTCACCCTGGGACTCGAACAGGCTGCGGGCTCGCTGCTCGGCTTCCTGCAGCTCCCAGTTCCGGTCGGCGAGCACCTCGTTGTGGAGCGCGAGCTTGTGGAGCTTCTTGGCGACGAAGCGTAGCCGCATGCTGAGCGTTGCGAGCGCAACGCAGGCGATCGCGAACAGAAAGCTGGCGCCGATCGCAAAGGCATGCGGATTGTAGCCCGAGTTTTCGGACAGGCTGGCCTTGATGAAGCCGTAGGCGCCGCCGAACCCGGCGGAGAAGATCATCAGCGAGCGCAGAATGGCGATCACAAGCTGGTGGCGGCGCGCGAAGCGGAGCAAGCGCAGCTTGATGCGGAAGAACCGTCCCATCGCCATACCCCTGATGAATTCGAACGTTGCCGATCAGTCCAACCAACATGCGGTTGCTATCTTGCGGAGAGCTTGAGCCGGTGTTCAGCAGCGGCGTTGCCGTGCGAACAAGGTGAACGAGGTCCTAATTCCGTTCAGAACTGCGCGTCGGCCAGGTGCGATCTGCCGCCGTGCGCGCCGACGATCAGCGCGGCCGCCTGGCGCGCGGTGACGCGCGTGGATCGGACAAATATCCGATAGTCAGCAGGGCCGTCCGCTGTGAGATAAATCCGCAATGGCGGGTTCTGTGCGGGATTGGCGGCCAGTGCGACGAACTCGGTCGCCGCCGCGGCGCCGCAGCCTTTGTCATCCGCCACCGTCCCATCGTCGACGATGACGAGATCGGCGGTCTCAGGGCTGTCCGTCAGGGCGACGCGAACCGTGGCAAGCGCAGGGTCATCGGTGAAGTCGACGTGGAGGTCGGCATGAAATGGCGTAGAGCCGATCTCGACGGCGTCGGCGCCGACGACGATGCAGGGGCGAGCCGCGGAGGATAATTCGATCTTGCCGACGACCGCCGCCGTCACCGCGAGGGTGATCATCACCAGCACTTTGAAACGCAACATCACATACCCGCCAATCCCGAGCCGACAACACCGGCTGTTATGGTTGGCGGAGTGTAAAGGGAACTGGTTACCGTCCTGTTGACGGAGGAGCGGCTCAGGCCGCGTGCCGCGCTTCGTCCGCGAGCGCGCGATAGGACAAGGCTTCGGCCAGATGCAGCCGCCCGATCTTGTCGGCATGGTCGAGATCGGCGAGCGTCCGGGCGACGCGCAGCACCCGATGATAGCCGCGTGCCGACAGCCGCATGGTCTCCGCAGCTTCGCGCAGCAGCTTCTGGCCTTGCGCATCGGGCTTTGCGATCTCGTCCAGCACGGCAGCCGGCGCCTCGGCATTGGTGCGGACTTGCGGCAGGCCGGCTGCCGCGTAACGCGCAAGCTGGATGCCGCGCGCCGTTGCGACGCGCGCAGCGACCTCCTTCGAGCCCTCGGCGGCTGGCGGCAGGATCAGATCGGCTGCGGTCACCGCGGGCACTTCGATGCGCAGGTCGATGCGGTCCATCAGCGGACCGGAGATGCGCATCTGATAGTCCGCGGTGCAACGCTCGATCCGGTTGCGCTTGCAGGCATAGCCGGGCTCGAAGGCGTTGCCGCAGCGGCAGGGATTCATCGCTGCGACCAGCATGAAGCGGGCAGGATAGGTCACGCGATGGTTGGCGCGCGAGATCGAGACCTCGCCATTCTCCAGCGGCTGACGCAGCGAGTCGAGCACGCGCGGATCGAACTCCGGCAGCTCGTCCAGGAACAGCACGCCCTGATGGGCGAGAGAAATCTCGCCGGGCTTGGCGCGCAGGCCGCCGCCGGTCAGTGCCGCCATGCTGGCCGAATGATGCGGGCTGCGGAACGGCCGTCGCGAGGTCAGCGCGCCGCCCTCGATCTCGCCGGCCACCGAGGCGATCATCGAGACTTCAAGGAGCTCGGCCGGTGACAGCGGCGGCAGGATCGATGGCAACCGCGCCGCCAGCATCGACTTGCCGGCGCCGGGCGCACCGATCATCAGCAGATGATGGCCGCCTGCCGCGGCGATCTCGAGCGCCCGCTTGGCGCTCTCCTGGCCTTTGATGTCGCGCAGGTCGAGCGCGCTCGACGGCGCCTCGTGGATCTTCGGCTGCGGCCGCGACAGCACCTGCGTGCCCTTGAAATGGTTGGCGATCTGGATCAGCGAGCTTGCCGCAATGATCTGGATATCGGGGCTGGCCCAGGCCGCTTCGGCCCCGCACGCAGCCGGACAGATCAGGCCTTCCTCGCGGGCATTGGCACCGATCGCGGCCGGCAGCACGCCGGCGACAGGCGCAATCGAGCCGTCGAGGCCGAGTTCGCCCAGCACGGTGAAGCCGCTCAGCGCATCCGGCGGGATGGCGCCGATCGCGGCCATCAGGCCGAGCGCGATCGGCAGGTCGTAATGGCTACCTTCCTTGGGCAGGTCGGCTGGCGCCAGGTTCACGGTGATCCGCCGGGCCGGCAGCGCAAGACCCGACGCGATCAGCGCCGAGCGCACCCGCTCGCGCGCTTCCGAGACCGCCTTGTCCGGCAGGCCGACGATGGCAAAGGCCGGCAACCCCGGCGCAACCTGGACCTGCACGTCCACTGCGCGGGCTTCGATCCCTTCAAAGGCAACGGTAGTGACGCGCTGGACCATGCCGCCCTCCCCAACGGGTGGAAGGTAACTGAAGACGCCAGTAGCCGCAAGAACAATACATGAACACGAGGAGGCGCCGCTGCGCGGCAATCAAGGACATCCGCCGGAGCGAATTAACGTCGCCTTAGGCCCCACTCTGGATGCTCGTTCCGCGCGAGCGGATCCTCCGGGCCACAATCACCACGTCGTTCCGTCAATTCGACCATTGAAGGCCGCCAGTGCCAAGCATGCAGATCAAGGATAGCGAGCTGAGGCCGGCGGCACTTGCGAGAGCGCAGGCGACGAGCCTGCTGCAAAATATCGCCCTGACTTTGCTCTCGAACGTTGCGATCGCGGTCTCGCTCGCGCTGCTGATCTATCTCGAGCATGGAGGGACGATCATCTCCTCCTGGCTCGCCGCCGCGGTCGCCTTTGCACTGGTCCGGGCCTGGTGGATTCTGAGGATGAAATCCTCGGGAATGCTGGAAACCGATCCGCAGCGGGTGCTGCGGTCCCTGACCGTCGCGGCGTTCCTGAGCGGGCTGCTATGGTCGGTCGTGCCGCTCTGCTTCGGGGCTTTCCTCGCCACGCAGACGATATACTGCGTTGTCTTCATCATGGCCGGGACGACGACCGGCGCAATCATCCAGAGTCTCGCCTATTCGCCGCCGGCGATTGCGTTTGGCGCGCCGCTCATGGGGGCCACGCTGTCGAGGATGCTGATGTCCGGGAGCGGCGTCAGCTACATCATCGCGCTCGACGTCCTCTTCCTGACCTTGATGCTGTTCCGGGCTGCCCGCGTCGGAGAGCGCGGCTTCATCGCCAGCCAAGTCACCGCATTCGAAGCCACGGACCTTGCCTCCTCGCTTGCGGAAGCCAACAGCGAGGTGCTGCATTCCAACCGCGCGCTGGAACGCCTCGTGCGCACCGATGCGCTGACCGGGCTTGCCAACCGGAGTCACTTCCGCGACGTCGCCGACGCGGCGTGCTCCGCTGGGCGGGGCGTCGCGTTCCTGCTGTTCGACATCGACAACTTCAAGACGATCAACGACACGCGCGGCCATGAAGCCGGGGATCGCGTCCTCGCGGCGGTAGCCGACGTGCTCCGGTCCAGCTGCGAGGCAGATGACCTGCCGGTACGGCTGGGCGGCGATGAGTTTATCGTGGTGTTCCAGGGCCGTGATGTCGAGGAGCGCGCCATCGCCTTCGCCGAACGGCTCAGCGAAGGCTTGCTGCAGCCATTGGCAATCGCAGGCCAGCCACAGTCCATCAGCTGCTCGATCGGCATCGCCGCGCACCTCGACGGCGATATCGATGTCGAGGTGCTCTGCGCCCGAGCCGATGCGGCGCTCTATCGGGCCAAAGAGGATGGGCGCGCCTGCATACGCGTGTTCGACGCGCAGATGCAGATTGAGCTGGCGCTGCAGCGTTGCCTCGATCTCGAACTGCCGCAGGCCCTGGCACGCGGTGAGCTCCACCTCGAATTCCAGCCGCAGGTCGTGATGGCGACGCGCGAGGTGATCGGCTTTGAAGCCCTGCTCCGCTGGCGGCACCCGCGGGTCGGCATGATCCCGCCGCCGGAGATTGTGCGTGCTGCCGTTCGGCTACGCTTGTCGGACAAGCTCACGAGCTTCGTCGCCGAACGGGCCTGCGCATTCGTGCGGGCGCTCGACGCGAGTCACGCGCCAAACGCCAAAGTCGCGATCAACGTCTCGCCGCGCGAGTTTTCGATCCATTCGCCTGCGACAATCCTCAACGACGCAGCGCAGCGATACGGCATCGACCCGCGGCGAATCGAGATCGAAATCACCGAGGAGGCGATGTTCGATCCGAAGCGTTGCGCGCAGGAGCTGGAGCTGATCCACGCATACGGATTTGGTCTGGCAATCGATGATTTCGGCGTCGGTCACTCCTCGATCTCCAACCTGGTGGCCCTTGAGCTCGATACCATCAAGATTGATCGCTCATTCGTCCATGGCCTCACGACGAGCTGCCGAAACCAACAACTGATCACGGCAATTACCGCGGTCGCCTTGCCGCTCGGGCACAGGATCGTCGCCGAGGGAGTGGAGACGGAGGAAGAGGCGCGACTGCTGCGGACGCTCGGATGCATCTACGGGCAGGGCTGGCTCTACGGTCGCCCGATGGTGGATAGCGACGCGATCGCATGGTTGACGTGCAGTCAAGGCAGCGAGGTCGGTGCCGACGCAGTCTCGGCCGCCTGATCCCTTAACGTGGCTTTAGGCGGACGCTTGCATGCTCTGGCAGGGTCGTGCCGGCGCTGCCGGTCGGGCTGACATCCTCGCGACGCAAGAGGTAAACGAACCATGACTCAAAGGCATCCGGTGCTCCCGGCGGCACGACAGGCCGCTCCTGAGAGCAGGACGATGTCCGATCTGTCGATCGAAATCTTGCGCAAGACGACCGCGCTGCTTCTGTCCGGGCCACGGCCGCACGCAGCCGAGCAACTCGATCTGTACGATCAGATCTTTGCCCGGCTGTTGCCGCAGGTCGGCGTCGAAGCGCTGGCCGAGTTAAGCGCCGCTTTGGCCTCGGTCGAGCGCGCGCCCTACGCCACCGCGCGCCTGCTGGCGAGCCATCCGGAGGTGCGTGTTGCGGCGCCGATGTTGGCGAAGGCTGCGGTGCTGTCGGAGCGTGACCTCGCGGACTTCATCAAGACCGGCAACCAGCCGCATCTGATTGCGGTCGCAAGCCGCAAGGCCATTGGTGAGCCATTGACCGAGCTTCTGATCGCGCGCAGCTATCCGGCAGTGCGCATGGCGCTGGTGCAGAATCTCACGGCGAAGTTTTCCGAGGACGGTTACCGCAGCCTGTTCAAGAGCGCCGAGCGCGACGCCGATCTCGCCGAGAAGCTCGGGGCCCGTCCCGATCTGCCGGCCAAGCTGTCCCGCGCCTTCGTGGCGGCGGCGAGCGAGGACGCGCGCGCGCGTTTCATCAAGGCGGCGCCGCCGGCCGCCAAGGCTACGCTGCAGGCGACTCCTACCCGATCCGCGGCCGCAGCGATGCGTGCCACCTGGGACTACACGCAGGTCAAGAGCGAGGTCGCTGCCCTGAACAGGACCGGCAAGCTCAGCGATTCCGCGGTCAACCGGTTCGCCGCGACCAACGACTATCCGGCCGTCATTGCCGCGCTGGCGCTGCTGTCGGACGTCAGCATCGAAACCATCGAGGCGCTGCTGGATGACGATCGCATCGGCGATCTCCTGGTCGCCTGCAAGGCATCGCGCCTGAGCTGGGCCACGACCTCGATCATCCTCCGCGGCAGGCCGGGCTGTGCGCCGATCTCCGCCGAGGATTTCGACGAAAGCCGCAAGCGTTTCGACAAGCTCGTGCTCTCCGAGGCCCAGCTGAAAGCGCGGGGCATGAAGCCTTAAATCAGCTCCGCTTCTTTTCGATCACGTCCCAGACGCGCGCCGCAATATCGGGACCGCCGAGTCGGGAAATGGCGCGGATACCGGTCGGCGAGGTCACGTTGATCTCGGTCAGGTTGCCGTCGATCACGTCGATGCCGACGAACAGCAGCCCGCGCTCGCGCAAGGCCGGCCCCAAGGTCTCGCAAATCTCGCGCTCGCGGGCGCTTAGGTCGGTCGCCTGCGCCGCGCCGCCGCGAACCATGTTGGAGCGCAGATCATCGGCCGCCGGCACGCGGTTGACGGCGCCGGCGAATTCGCCATCGACCAGGATGATGCGCTTGTCGCCGTGCTTCACCTCCGGCAGGAAGCGCTGGATCACCCAAGGCTCCTTGAACGTGACCGAGAACATGTCGAACAGCGAGCCGAAATTCATGTCTTGCGGCATCACGCGGAACACCGCCGCACCGCCATGGCCGTGCAGCGGCTTCATCACCACGGCGCCATGCTGATCGCGGAAGACGTTGATCTCGTCGAGATCGCGCGAGATCAGGGTCGGCGGCATAAGCTGCGGGAAATTCATCACGAACAGCTTTTCCGGTGCGTTGCGGACGCTGGCCGGGTCGTTCACCACCAGCGTCTTAGGATGAATCCGCTCGAGGAAATGCGTCGAGGTGATGTAGGCGAGATCGAATGGCGGATCCTGCCGCAGCAGCACGACGTCGAACGATGTCAGCGGCGTCGGCTTCGGCTCACCCAAGGTGAAGTGATCGCCGACTTGGTCACGCACGGTCAGCGCCTGCACGGGCGCGACCAGCTCCTCGCCGCGCAAGGAGAGCTTGTCGGGCGTGTAGTAGGATAGGCCATGTCCGCGGCGCTGCGCTTCCAGGAGCAGCGCGAAGGTCGAATCGCCACGGACGTTGATGCGGGCGATCGGGTCCATCTGGACGGCGACATTCAATTTCATGAGGCTGGTCCTGGTCTTATGAGCGTGTTTAAGGGCTGGCGTCGAATGCGGCCAGCAGATGACGCGGCAGGCTCTTCGGCGCAATCAGAATCGCATCGAAGCGCAATTCGAATTCGGCATGTTCGGGATGCGCCATCAGCCAGGCCTGCGCGGCATCGATAATGCGCTGCTGCTGGCGCGGCGTCACCGCGTAGGCGGCGTCATCCAGGGAGGCGCGAGCCTTGACCTCGACGAAGGCGAGCAGGTTGCGCTTGCGCGCGACGATATCGATCTCGCCGTGCGGCGTGCGGAAGCGCTTAGCCAGAATGCGATAACCCTTGGCCATCAGCAACGCGGCCGCACGACTTTCGGCCGAAAGCCCGGTGCGAAAGGCGGCGACGCGCTCGGGCGCGGCGACCTTCGCAGGTTTTGCCGACGCGGCGTCAGGGCTCGCCGGGTCAGTCTTGGCAGGTGCAGTCTTGGTCGACTCAATCTTGGCCATCGGCCTCTCCGGCCCGCATGTCCTTGGTCTGCATATTCTTGGCGAGTGCCAGCGCACGGGCATAGACCTCGCGCCGCGGCCGCCCGGAGAGCTCGACCGCGTGCATGACCGCGTCCTTGACGGTCTCGGTCCGCAACTGCTCCGTCAGTAATTTATCGAGCTCATCGGATGACATGAGGCCGGCATCGCGTGCGGGCGGACCGATGACGAGGACGAATTCGCCGCGCGTCTCCAGGCTGGCGGCATTTGCGGCGAGCTCGGCGAGCGATGCGCGCGTGATCTCCTCATGCAGCTTGGTCAGCTCGCGGCAGATCGCGGCCTCGCGCGCGCCCATGATCTCGGAGAGATCGTGCAACGTGTCCTGCACTCGGCTGCCGGACTCGAACAGCACCAGCGTCGCCTCGATGCGGGCGAGTTCCGCGAGCCGGCTGCGGCGCGCCTGCTGTTTCGCCGGCAGAAAGCCTTCGAAGAAGAAGCGGTCCGTCGGAAGTGCCGCCACGTTCAGCGCCGTAAGCACGGACGAGGCGCCGGGCAACGCCGTCAGCGGATGACCGGCCGCGCAGACGGCGCGCACCAGCTTGTATCCGGGGTCGGAGATCAGCGGCGTCCCGGCGTCGGAGACCAGCGCGATCGCCGCGCCCTCGGCCAAACGCTGCAGCAGCTTTGGCCGCGCGGCTTCTGCATTGTGCTCGTGATAAGGGGTAAGTTCCGCCGAGATGGCGTAGCGTTCCGTGAGGCGCCGCGTGATCCTGGTGTCCTCGCAGGCGATCAGGTCGACACCGGCCAGGGTCTCGAGCGCACGCAGCGTGATATCGCCAAGGTTGCCGATCGGCGTTGCCACGAGGTACAAGCCAGGTCGAGCCCGTGGCGCCGGAATGCCGTGTCCCGCCACCACATAGCTGGCTTCGGCAATGTGGCCGTTGTCGATCGGTGTGTTCGGGATTGCCTTTGCGCCCATGTCCCCAATCTAGAGGGTGGATTGGGCGAATGCCACCCGCGTTCGCGACGTGCCCGTTGCCGTCGAAAGCAAGACGCAAAACAGTGAATTTGACCAGCTGTGGGGGTCCTCTAATCCTTTTGTTTTGGTTAACTATTCGTCGACAATATGCCTGAATCCGTCCCCCATGTCGGTGCGGGGGCGGATCAATCCTGGCCGGTCTCCGGCCAAGCAAAGAGATGCCATGGCGGGCCCGCGTGATCCCAATTCAGCTGCTCCGAGGCCGGAGCCCACCCGGCTCGCTCGGCGGACCGCGCTGGGCCTTATTCTCGGCGCGCCGCTGCTGTCGGCCTGCTCCAGCGTGTCCAATCCGTTCGAGCAGGCGGCCCCCGGCGGACCGCCGCAGCAGCCGGCGGTCGCAGGCAATGGCCAGGTCAAGGTCGGGCTGATTCTGCCGCTGTCGGCCTCCGGCAATGCCGGTGTTGCCGCCCTGTCGATGCGGCACGCGGCCGAGATGGCGCTGGCCGAGTTCCAGAACCCCAATATCCAGCTTCTGATCAAGGACGACGCCGGCAGTCCGCAAGGTGCACAACAGAGTGCACAACAGGCCTGTGACGAAGGCGCGGAGATCATCCTCGGGCCGCTGTTTGCCGGCTCAGTGCCGCCGACCGCACAGGTGGCGCGTGCACGGAACGTCTCGGTGATCGCCTTCTCGACGGATTCCAGCGTCGCCGGGCGCGGGGTCTATCTGCTCAGTTTTCTGCCTGAGTCCGACGTCAGTCGGATCGTCGAATATTCTGTCGGCATCGGCAAACGATCCTTTGCGGCGATGTTGCCGGACAACGCGTACGGCACGGTCGTCGAAGGCGCTTTCAAGACCGCGGTCAGCCGCAAGGGCGGCCGTATCGTTGCGTTCGAGAAATACGGACAGGATCGCGCCACCACGGCACGGACCGTGGCGCAGTCGCTCGGCGGTGCCGACGCGCTGTTGCTGGCCGATGATGGCGACGCCGTCGTCGCAACCGCCGATGCGCTCACGGCGGCGGGCGCCAATCTCCGCAACATCCAACTGCTCGGGACCGGCCTGTGGGACAATCCGCGCGTCTACGCCAGCGCCAACTTGCAGGGCGGCTTGTATGCCGCGCCGGATCCATCGGGCTTCCGCGCCTTTTCCGGCCGTTATCGCACGCGCTTCGGCTCGGAGCCGGTACGCACCGCGACGCTCGCCTATGATGCGGTGGCGCTGGTTGCGGCATTGGCGCGGACCCAAGGCCCGCAGCGCTTCGCGCCCGACGTGCTGACCAACGCATCCGGCTTTGCCGGCATCGACGGCCTGTTCCGCTTCCGCACCGACGGCACCAATGAGCGGGGGCTTGCCGTGATGCGGGTGGCATCGGCCGGTGGCCAGGCGGTTGCGGGGTCGCCGAAGAGCTTCAGCGCCACCTAAAAGATCTCGTTATTACTCGAGCATGATCTTTTTGGGAAAACCGGTCTCAACTCTTCCGGATCATGCTCTAGGCTGCGAGATCGGCCACGACTGCGTCGAGCACGGGGAACCCCTCCTGCGTCACGCGCAGCCGGCCGTCGCTATCGACGACGATCGCGCCTTCCTCGCGGAGCAGCGCAATCCGCTGCGGGTCGAGCGTACGTCCTGAAATAGCCGCGTAGCGCTTGGGATCGATGCCTTCGGCCAGCCGCAAGCCCATCAGCAGAAATTCGTCGGCGCGTTCTTCGCGGTTGAGCGCGTCGTCGATAGTCACACCATGGCCGTTGGCTTCGACCCGCATCAGCCAGGCCTCAGGGCGCTTGTCGGTCGCGGTGGCGTAGCGGACGCCGTTGATGTCGAGCCGGCCATGCGCGCCGGGTCCGATGCCGGCATATTCGTGGCCGCGCCAATAGACCAGATTGTGCCGGCATTCCGCGCCCGGTCGGGCGTGGTTGGAAATCTCGTAGGCCGGCAGGCCGTGACGGCTGCAGACCTCCTGCGTCACGTCGTAGAGTACCCGTGCCAAACCTTCGTCCGGCGTCTTCAGCTTGCCCGCGGCGTGCAGGCCGAAGAAGGGCGTGCCCTCCTCGATCGTGAGCTGGTACAGCGACAGATGCTCCGCCGCCTCGCCGATGGCGCGCTTGAGCTCCTCCGTCCACATCTGTGGCGTCTGATCGGGACGCGCGTAGATCAGGTCGAACGAATAGCGTCCGAACGTGCTGCGTGCGATCGCAACCGCATCCATGGCTTCTTGCGCCGTGTGCAAACGGCCCAGCATTTTCAGCGAGACGTCGTCGAGCGCCTGCACGCCGAGCGAGACGCGATTGACGCCGGCCGCGCGATAGCCGGCAAAGCGCGTGGCTTCGACGCTGGTCGGATTGGCTTCCAGCGTCACCTCCACATCAGCGGCGACGCGCCAATGTTTGCCGATGGCATCAAGGATGGTGCCGACGGTCTGCGGCTGCATCAGCGACGGCGTGCCGCCGCCGAGGAAGATCGATGTGACATCGCGCTGCCCAATACGTCCCGCGGTGGTCTCGATCTCGCGCGCGAACGCGCGCGCAAAGCGCTCCTGGTTAATGGCGACGTGGCGGACATGGCTGTTGAAGTCGCAATAGGGGCACTTCGACAGGCAGAACGGCCAATGCACATAGACGCCGAAAGCGGACGGATCAGGCAAGGCAGATCTCCGCAAGCTTCACGAAGGCCCGGGCACGATGCGACAGGCCGAGCCCGAGCGGCGGCAGGCCGTGCTTTTCGACCGCGGTCATCTCGCCGAATGTCCTGTCGTGGTCGTCGGGCCGGAACATGGGATCATAGCCGAAGCCTGCATTGCCGCGCGGCGGCCAGACCAGGGTGCCGTCGACGCGCGCCTCGACCTCCTCGATATGGCCGTCGGGCCAGGCCACGCACAGCGCGGAGACGAAATGCGCGCGGCGCTGCTCCGGCGACGTCGCGCCGCGTTCCTGCAACAGGCGCTCGATCTGTGTCATCGCGGCGGTGAAGTCCTTGGATGGTCCCGCCCAACGCGCCGAATAGATGCCGGGTGCGCCGTCGAGCGCCTCGACCACGATGCCGGAGTCATCGGCGAACGCCGGCAATTGCGCGGCTTTGGCCGCTGCGATCGCCTTGATGCGCGCATTGGCCTGGAACGTTTCCCCGGACTCGTCGGGTTCGCCGAGCCCCAGCTCGCCGGCCGATACTGCCTCGACCCCATGCGGCGCCAACAGCTCGCGCATCTCGGCCAGCTTGCCGGGATTGTGCGTGGCGATGACGAGGCGGCCTTCGATTTGCCGGTGCGTGTTCGTCATGCGACCGCGAGCTTTTGTAGATCGACCAGCCGGGCCACGCCCTTGCGCGCAAGCGCCATCAAGGCGAGGAACTCGGCCTCCGTGAAGGGCGTCTTCTCGGCCGTGCCCTGTACTTCGATGATGCGGCCGTCGCCAGTCATCACGAAATTGGCATCGGTCTCAGCTTCGGAATCCTCAGCATAATCGAGATCGAGCACCGGGGTTCCGTTGTAGACACCACAGGAGATCGCAGCGACATGGTCGCGCAGCACCTCGGTTTTCACCATATTGCGCGCCTTCATCCAGCTGATGCAGTCCGCGAGAGCGACCCAGGCGCCGGTGATCGATGCGGTGCGGGTGCCGCCGTCCGCCTGGAGCACGTCGCAGTCCACAGTGATCTGGCGCTCGCCGAGTGCCTCAAGGTTGATCGCGGTCCGCAGGGAGCGGCCGATCAGGCGTTGGATTTCGACCGTGCGGCCGCTCTGCTTGCCGGCCGAGGCTTCGCGCCGCGTCCGCTCCAGGGTCGCCCGCGGCAGCATGCCATATTCGGCGGTGACCCAGCCGCGGCCCTGCCCTTTCAGCCAGGGCGGCAAGCGATCCTCCAGGGTGGCAGTAACCAGCACATGGGTGTCGCCGAACTTCACTAGGCAGGACCCCTCGGCATATTTGACGACGCCACGTTCCAGGCTGACGGCGCGCAGTTCATCCGGTGCACGGCGGCTCGGCCGCATGAGAATCCTCCGAAGCAGGGTAAAATATCGGCTATGCCGAGGCCTTGTAGGGGGGGTGATCAGGACCGGCAAGGCCTTATCGTGCCCCGGACTGGCTTGCCACGGGCCTGCCGCATGGACAAATTATGGGCAATCCGGAAGGGGATAGCTGTGGCACACCACGACCCGATCAACCTGATAACACCGCCTGCCGGGCTCGCGCAGCTCAACGAGCGGTCGCGGGAGATTTTCCGGCAGATCGTCGAAAGCTATCTGGCGACCGGCGAGCCGGTCGGCTCGCGCAACCTCTCCCGCCTGATTACGGTTCCGTTGTCACCGGCCTCGGTCCGCAACGTCATGGCCGATCTCGAGCAGCTTGGCCTGATCTATGCGCCGCATACGTCCGCCGGACGGCTGCCGACTGAGCTCGGCCTGCGCTTTTTCGTCGACGCCCTGATGCAGGTGGGCGACATGACCGAAGCCGAGCGGCAATCGATCGAGGGCCAGTTGGCATCGGTCGGCCGGGCGCAATCGGTCGAGGCCGCGCTGGATGAGGCGCTGACCCGGCTCTCCGGCCTTACACGGGCGGCCGCGGTGGTCCTCACGGCCAAGTCCAATTCGCGCCTGAAGCACATCGAGTTCGTGCGGCTGGAGCCGGAACGGGCGCTGGCCGTGCTGGTGGGCGAAGATGGCCAGGTCGAGAATCGGGTCCTGACCCTGCCGCCGGGCGTTCCCTCGTCGGCTCTGACCGAGGCCTCGAACTTCCTCAATGCCCGGATCAGGGGACGGACGCTCGCCGACGCGCGGCTGGAGCTCGAGACCGCTCTGGCGCGAGATCGCGTGGAGCTTGACGAACTGGCCCAGAAGGTGATCGCCGCAGGATTTGCGAGCTGGTCCGGCGGTGACAATGATGACAGGCAGCTGATCGTTCGCGGCCATGCCAATCTCCTCGACGATCTGCACGCCCTCGAAGATCTCGAGCGCGTGCGCCAGCTGTTCGATGATCTCGAGGCCAAGCGCGGCGTGATCGATCTGCTCGGCCGGGCGGAAAATGCGGAAGGCGTCCGCATCTTCATCGGCTCCGAGAACAAGCTGTTCTCGCTGTCGGGTTCGTCGACCATCGCGGCACCTTATACCGATGCGAGGGGTCGCATCGTCGGTGTGCTCGGCGTGATCGGTCCGACGCGGCTGAATTATGCGCGGGTGATCCCGACCGTCGACTATGCCGCGCGTCTGGTCAGCCGGCTTCTGGGTGGCTGATGAGGGCAACAGCGGGGTTGCTCGACCGTGACTTCGTCGGCCAAGTCCATGCTGTGCTTGATTTTCGGCGCTCAAAGCACGATATCCCGGCCGACACACCCCCCCTTCCAGTTGATTTTGCGAGAAGTCTGTCCATGACCGATCCCGACCTGCAGAAGAACGATCCGGCGAACCCGGCGCAGGCCAACGAACCCGTCGTTTCCAGGCCTTATGTGATGCCCGACGATCCCGAGACCGGCTCTGTGGAGGCATTGGCCAAGGAGGCCGCCGAGGCCCGGGACAAGATGCTGCGGACGCTGGCGGAGATGGAAAATCTGCGCAAGCGCACGGCGCGGGAAGTTGCCGACGCGCGCATGTACGGCATCACGGGCTTTGCCCGCGATGTACTCGATATCGCGGACAATCTGCAGCGTGCGCTCGATGCGGTGCCGGCAGAAGCGCGGGCCGCAGCCGACCCCGGTCTGAAAGCGCTGATCGAAGGCGTCGAGCTGACGGAGCGCTCGCTGCACAACACGCTGGAGAAGAACGGCGTGAAGAAGCTGGATCCGTCCGGCCAGAAGTTCGATCCGAATTTTCATCAGGCGATGTACGAGGTTCCTGATCCGTCGGTACCCTCCGGC
This sequence comes from Bradyrhizobium sp. SZCCHNS1022, assembly GCF_032484835.1. Lineage (NCBI taxonomy): Bacteria > Pseudomonadati > Pseudomonadota > Alphaproteobacteria > Hyphomicrobiales > Nitrobacteraceae > Bradyrhizobium > Bradyrhizobium sp. SZCCHNS1022. The sequence goes on from NZ_JAUETT010000001.1 coordinate 819,928, forward strand.
ACGGTCGTTCAGGTGGTCCAGGCGGGCTATACGATCGGCGAGCGCGTGCTGCGGCCGGCCTTGGTCGGCGTATCCAAGGGCGGACCGAAGGCTGCGCCGGCGGCTGCAAACACGGATGAACCCAACAGCGCGGCTTGATTTTCCGCTCAGTGCTCGGCCGCTTTCGTCAACGATCGACGGATGACGAATGTGAAGCCACGGTGTCGTGCCGTGGCTTCCGGCTGCGTAGCGATCGCAACGCGGTCCGGATCTTCTCCGGAGCTCCTGAAACAAAGCCTTAATGGCGCTTGGCTACGGTCCCGAGAGTTGCGGGGGTGTACGCCATGGCTATGAATATCCATACCGCGCCCCGGCCGATCTGCAGGCCGGAGGTGGACCGGACCTTAGCCCTGCAATGGGGCGCGATCGTTGCGGCGTTCAGCGCAGCGATCGTGATGCGCCACATTGTGGCGGCGAGCCCCGACGTGAGCTGGCTGCTGATTGCGGGCGAGCGCTGGCTCGACGGGCAGCGGCTATATTCCGAAATCCTGGAGACGAACCCGCCCATGGCGGTCTTCGTCTATCTCCCCGGGATCCTGATTGCCCGCGCCCTTGGCTGGAATGCTGAGGACGTCGTCGATGGCCTCGTGTTCCTGGCCATCGCTCTGTCTCTCGGTCTGAGCGCTCTCATCCTGCGAAAATCGACCGTTATCGGGGCGAGACAGGGCTGGGTCCTTGCAATCACTGCCGTTCTCGTCCTGGCGGTCTTGCCGGTCCAGTCCTTTGGACAGCGCGAGCATATCGCCGTGATCGAGATGATCCCTGCGATGGCTGCTCTTGCGCTGCGCCTAAACCGCGAAACTCCGCCCGCATGGACGATCGGGATAACAGGCGTCGGCCTTGGCTTGGCACTGTGTTTCAAGCCTCATTTCGCGCCTGCAATGTTCTGCTGTCTGCTTGTGGCGGCAGCGTCTGCGAGATCGTGGCGAGTGCTCGTCGCACCGGAGAACATTGTCGCTGTCGGTGTGATCCTCGCCTACAGCGTCTGCACGATCTGGTTCTTCCCCGAATACTTCACCTTTATCGTGCCGCTGATCCGCGACGTCTACTCGATCGGACAGCCGATGGGCGCCATGTTGATGAAGCCGGCCGTCCCATTGTTGGGCCTCACCTTGATCGCGACGCTCGTGCAGAAGCGATGCAAAGCTATGACGCCGACATTGCTCCTTTTGCTGGCCGCGTCCGTCTGCTTCGGAATCGTCTATCTGTTGCAGCGTAAGGGCTGGCCATACCACGCCTATCCGATGCTGGCCTTTTCCTGGCTCGGGTTCGGCTATGCCATCTCGTTCAGCGAGGATGGCTTCGACGCCGTTCCTCGCGGGCTTCGCCCTGGCGAGCTTGCCGCATGTGGGGCTCTGTTCCTGGCCGCGATGGTGTGGTTCAATCTGGGGATGGATGCGCGCTTCTTGCAGCCGGCCATTGCAAGGACAGGTCTGCAACATCCGACCATCCTGGCGATCTCGGCCGATGGAGCGATCGCTCATCCGCTGACGCGCGCGATCGGGGGCGTGTGGGCGTCGCGCGAGCAGCGGCTGCTCGTACCGAGATACGAGCAGCTGGTCAGAAGCATACCATCATCGGATTCGAACACGCTGGCAGCGCTCGCGGGATATGCGCAGCGCGAACGCGCGTGGCTGATCGAGGATTTCCGCCGAAATCGGCCCGCGATCGTGCTGGTCGACAATGCAACGGACGATTGGGCCGCCTGGATACACGACAGCCCCGAGCTCGACAGGTTGTTGCAGGGTTACCGGCTCTCGGAAACCGTCCAGAACATCGATGTCTACGTCCGCCGGGGCGGCTGACGTGGCGCTTCGTCACCCCTTCGGCTGGATTCCATCCCGCACGGCCCGGAAGCGCGGGAACGCCGCCGACCATTGATCGCGCGGAGCGCTGCCGATGATGCGCAGCGTGGTCGGACCGCCGAAGCGCAGCCACTGCACGATGGTGACGGGCGTATTGTCCTTGCCGCTGGTCGCATCGATCCGCGTCTCATAGGCCGGCAAGCCGTCGATGCGGATCGGCTCCGACATCGTCAAGCGAGCATCGCGCACGCCGGGGATCGTCGTTGCGGCTTGCTGCGCGAAGCGCCCGCGGTCGCCAGGCTCCGTCGGTGCCGCGGCAATCAGGCTGACCACCATGAAGGGGGCGGACTCGAAGCCTTTGGCTTCATCGCCATCAGCAAGGATCAGTGCGGCGCCCGGTGCCAAGGTGCGGACCGTCTTGAAACTCGCGAGCTCGGTAACCTTGAACGGCATCAGCGAGAGCTGCTCGTCGACCGGGACTTCTTTTCGGACTGCGGCGGAGGCAAACATCTGGCGAATCGCGTCGTCGGTGTAGATCTTGCTCGCGCTCTCCGGGACCTGCACGGCGACATAGCCCGAGAAGGTGCCGCCGGCGACAATCATGGAATAGCGACGCACCGGCGTGGCGCCATCCTTGCCGTTCTCGACGGTGTAGTAGCCGAGCCCGGCGGTGGTCTCGATGCTTTCCGGCTTGATGCCGCCGGTGCCGCCCGGATTGGCGGTGAAGGCGTTCTTCACTTCGCCATAGGCATCGGCGGGCAGCTCCGCGAGCAGGACCTTGACGCTGTGATCTTCGGTCTCGAAGCCGGGGAAGGACTTGGCGACGGAGAGGCCGACCAAAGGGGCCAGCCCGACGCGGGCGCCGGGTGGAAAAACCGCGTCTGCCGCGAGGACCGGCCGCAGCAGCATAGTAGACAGTGCGGCCGCAATGAGGAGTCGAAAGAACGTCATGAATCATCTGCCTCGTTAACGAATACCGCCAGATCGCCGGCTGTCGCGGTCCCCGCCGGGTGGTGGTTCGGCCGCACGCTTTTAACGGGTTTGCGGCAATGGCGACAGGCTCTTGCTCGGGATTTGAAGTTCCGCGAGCCGCGGCTGCCCTGCCCGTTTGGAATTTCCTAACCACAGCGCATGATGGCGCGTGGTCCTGGGCGGGACCGGACCGGATCCGGTCAGCCGCGAGCGCGCCTCATCGAGGGCCGTAAAAGCTTCGGTCTTTCGACCACCGAGCCGGTGGTTCGGTCCTTGCGGGCCGGTCCCCCCCTCCTATATGAGGCTCATCGTCGCAATATCGCGAGCATTTGATCTGAGGGGGTTTGGATTGGGGGCGCCGTCAGGGCCCCTCCCAACCTGCCGCAAAAAGAAGGACATGAGACCATGGGAAAGGTCATTGGGATCGATCTTGGCACCACGAATTCGTGCGTGGCCGTGATGGATGGCAAGGCGCCGAAAGTCATCGAGAATGCCGAGGGCATGCGCACGACCCCGTCGATCGTCGCCTTCAGCGATGATGGCGAGCGGCTGGTCGGCCAGCCTGCGAAGCGCCAGGCGGTGACCAATCCCGAGCGCACCTTCTTTGCGGTCAAGCGCCTCATCGGCCGCCGCTATGACGACCCGATGGTCGAGAAGGACAAGAAGCTCGTCCCCTATAAGATCGTCAAGGCCGGCAACGGCGACGCCTGGGTCGAGGCCGACGGCAAGGCCTATTCGCCCTCGCAGATTTCGGCTTTCATTCTGCAGAAGATGAAAGAGACCGCCGAGGCCCATCTCGGCCAGAAGGTCGACCAAGCCGTCATCACCGTTCCCGCTTACTTCAACGACGCCCAGCGCCAAGCCACCAAGGACGCCGGCAAGATCGCCGGCCTCGAAGTGCTGCGCATCATCAACGAGCCGACCGCAGCCGCGCTCGCCTATGGCCTCGACAAATCGAAGTCCGGCACCATCGCGGTGTACGACCTCGGCGGCGGCACCTTCGACGTCTCGATCCTGGAGATCGGCGACGGCGTGTTCGAGGTGAAGTCGACCAATGGCGACACCTTCCTCGGCGGTGAAGATTTCGACATGCGGCTGGTCAACTACCTGGCCGACGAATTCCAGAAGGAGCAGGGCATCAACCTGCGCAACGACAAGCTCGCGCTGCAGCGCCTCAAGGAGGCTGCTGAAAAGGCCAAGATCGAGCTGTCCTCGACCACGCAGACCGAGATCAACCTGCCCTTCATCACGGCCGACCAGTCCGGCCCGAAGCATCTGACGATGAAGTTGACCCGCGCCAAGTTCGAGGCGCTGGTGGCCGACCTCATCGAGAAGACGGTCGAGCCGTGCCGCAAGGCGCTGAAGGATGCCGGCCTCACCGCCGGCGAGATCGGCGAAGTGGTCCTGGTCGGCGGCATGACCCGCATGCCGAAGATCCAGGAGATGGTGAAGCAGTTCTTCGGCAAGGAGCCGCATAAGGGCGTCAACCCGGACGAGGTCGTGGCGATCGGTGCTGCGATCCAGGCCGGCGTGCTGCAGGGTGACGTCAAGGACGTGCTGCTGCTCGACGTGACCCCGCTGTCGCTGGGCATCGAGACCTTGGGTGGCGTGTTCACCCGCATCATCGACCGCAACACCACGATCCCGACCAAGAAGAGCCAGGTGTTCTCGACCGCCGAGGACAATCAGAACGCGGTCACCATCCGGGTCTTCCAGGGCGAGCGCGAAATGGCGGCCGACAACAAGATGCTCGGCCAGTTCGACCTGATGGGTATTCCGCCCGCACCGCGCGGCATGCCGCAGATCGAGGTCACCTTCGACATCGATGCCAACGGCATCGTCAATGTGTCGGCAAAGGACAAGGCCACCGGCAAGGAGCAGCAGATCCGCATCCAGGCTTCGGGCGGTCTGTCGGAAGCCGACATCGACAAGATGGTCAAGGACGCGGAAGCCAATGCCGCGGCCGACAAGAAGCGCCGCGAGGCGGTCGACGCCAAGAACCACGCCGACGCGCTGGTGCACTCCACTGAGAAGGCGCTGGCCGAGCATGGGTCGAAGGTTGCCGACAGCGAGCGTCGCGCCATCGAGGATGCCGTCAGCGATCTGAAGGAAGCGCTGAAGGGCGACGACGCGGAGGCCATCAAGGCCAAGACCAACACGCTGGCGCAGGCTTCGATGAAGCTCGGTGAGGCCATGTATAAGCAGCAGGCCGAGAGCGATGCGGCTCGCGATGCCGCCAAGGATGACGTGGTCGACGCGGAGTTCACCGAGGTCGACGACGACAAGAAGAAATCTGCTTAAGTCCAGGCAGAGGCGATGTCATGACCCCCATGCCAAAGAGCGCACGATGCGTCTCATTGGATGGGGGTCATTTTCATTGAGCCGAAGCCTGCGCGTTTCGCGCCAGCCCTTCGGCCTGACGACGTTCGGGCGGGTTTGATTGATGTCCACCAAGCGCTGCTACTACGAAACTCTGGAAGTTGAACGCGATGCTGACGAGGGCAAGCTCAAGGCTGCCTTCCGCAAGCTCGCCATGAAATGGCATCCGGACAAGAATCCGGGCGACGCGTCCAGCGAAGTGAAGTTCAAGGAAATCAACGAAGCCTACGAGGTGCTGCGCGACGCCGACAAGCGCGCGGCCTACGATCGCTACGGCCACGCTGCATTCGAGCAGGGCGGCATGGGTGGCCCGCACGGTTTCGGTGCCGGTTTCGCCTCGTCATTTTCCGATATTTTCGAGGACCTGTTCGGCATGGCCGGGCAGCGCCGCGGCACCGGGCGCGAGCGCGGCGCCGACCTCCGTTACAATATGGAGATCACGCTCGAGGAGGCCTTCCAGGGCAAGACCGCGCAAATCGAAATTCCCGTGTCGGTCACCTGCGAGTCGTGCTCGGGCACTGGAGCCAAGGCAGGCACCAAGCCCAAGACCTGCGGCATGTGCGGCGGCGCCGGCCGCGTTCGCCAGGCGCAAGGCTTCTTCACCTTGGAGCGGACCTGTCCGGGCTGCCAGGGCCGCGGGCAGATGATCGAGGATCCCTGCCCGTCATGTTCGGGCTCCGGCCGCGTCACGCGCGACCGCACTCTGTCGGTCAATATCCCGCAGGGCGTCGAGGACGGCACGCGAATCAGGCTGGCGGGCGAAGGCGAGGCCGGCGTCCGCGGCGGACCGCCGGGCGACCTCTACATCTTCCTGTCGCTGACACCGCACGAGTTCTTCCAGCGTGACGGCGCCGACCTGCACTGCCGCGTGCCGATCTCCATGGTCACTGCGGCGCTCGGCGGTGAATTCGAGGTGCCGACGATCGACAAGGGCAAGACCAAGGTCAAGATTCCTGCCGGGGCCCAATCGGGTCGTCGCTTCCGCATCGCGGCAAAGGGCATGCCGGTGCTGCGCTCGCGTCAAACCGGCGACATGTACGTCCAGATCGTGGTCGAGACGCCGCAGAATCTCACCAAGAAGCAGCAGGAACTGCTGCTTGAATTCGAGAAACTGTCGTCTGGCGAGACCCACCCGGAGGCTGCCGGCTTCTTCGCCAAAGTGAAGGACTTCTTCGGTACGCGCGCCACTTGAAGCGCGTGCTCATCGGCTCAGTCGTTGCACCGGCAGGTATAGGTGCAGCGCAACCGCTTAGCCGCCTGCAAATAATTTGCAGGGACCCGCGGAGCCGCGCCGCTTGGCCGAGCGTTACGGTTCAGCTTGACCGCCTCGCCTCCGCCCTATACGTCTTTGTGACTCTTTTCTGACATCGCCGTGAAGACGGTCCCGTCTGGTACTGAGATGCCTCTCCCCTCGTCCGTGCGTGCGTCGAAAAAGCCTCTTCGTCTGGACGACGAGGTTCGATTTCTCCGCTCCTGGATCGAAAAACCTCTGCACATGGGTGCAGTCATGCCATCGGGCCGGTTTCTCGCCCGTACGATGGCGCAATACGTTGACCCGCACGCGTCGGGGCCGGTCGTCGAGCTCGGGCCCGGCACGGGCGCGATTACCAATGCGCTGGTCGAGCACGGCATCGATCAAAAGCGCTTGGTGCTGGTCGAGTACAATCCCGGTTTTTGTGCCCTGTTGCGCGACCGCTACCCGCAGGCGCGGGTGGTCCAGGGCGACGCCTACACCTTGCGAGACACGCTCTGGAACGTCCTGGCGGCGCCGGCCTCGGCGATCGTGTCCGGGCTGCCGCTGGTGACCAAGCCGATGCTCACCAGGCTGAAGCTGATCCGCGATGCCTTTGCGGCATTGGCGCCGGGCTCGCCCTTCGTCCAGTTCACCTATTCGGTGGTGCCCCCAATCCCGAAATCATTGCCCGGCGTGACCACGGAAGCCTCGGAACGGATCTGGATGAATCTTCCGCCGGCCCGCGTCTGGGTGTATCGCAAGGGCTGACGGACCTATCCGCCGCTGGTGCCTGGTTCTGACATTCGTATCATTCGCGGCGCGCGGTTAGAGTAAAGCAGCGAATGTCAGACGCGCCACACGAGTCGTGGCGGGTCGCTCATGACCCACCCGAACATGACCGCACTGAAAATCCTCATCATTCCCGGCTCGGTGCGATCAGGCTCGCGCAACGTCAAGCTGGCGGCAGCCGCGGCTGATCGGTTCCACCAGGCCGATGTCGATGTGACCCGCATCTCGCTGGCCGACTATCCGCTGCCGATCTACGACGCGGACCTGCAGGGGATGTCAGGCGTGCCGAGGCATGCGCTGAACCTCAAACGCATGATCGCCGCACATGATGGTGTCCTGTTCGTCACCCCCGAATACAACGCATCGATCCCGCCGCTTCTGAAGAATGCGATCGATTGGGTGAGCCGGATTGCAGAACCGCATGAGCGCGGCAGCGGGGTGTTTCGCACACGACCCTTTGCCATCGCCGCAGCATCCGAAGGCGGGCTTGGGGGCGCTCGTGCGCTGGCCGCCTTGCGGCTGATCCTGACGGCATGTCATGCCAGCGTGATCCCCAACCAGCTTGCGCTATCCTTTGCCGATCAGGCCTATAACGAGACCGACCGCTTGAAGCAGCCTCAAGATGTCGATGCGCTCGATGCGCTGGTCCGGCAACTGATCGCGTTTGCACAACAGATGAAGTGAGATGGGCATGGCACACCAGATTGCACCGCGTGACCGACTGATCGTCGCGCTCGACCTGCCTGGGCTGAGTGAGGCAGAGGCCATGATCGCCCGCCTTGGCGACAGCGTGAGCTTCTACAAGGTCGGTTATCAGCTCGCCTTCGCCGGCGGCCTTTCGCTGGTGCCGAAACTCGCCGCAGGCGGCAAGAAGGTGTTCGTTGACCTGAAGCTGCATGACATCGGCAACACGGTGATGCATGGCGTCGAAAGCATCGCCAGGCTCGGTGCGACCTTCCTGACCGTCCATGCCTATCCGCAGACGATGAAGGCCGCGGTCGAGGGCCGTGGCGGATCAGGCCTGAAGATTCTCGCCGTCACCGTCCTGACCTCCTATGACGAGGCCGATCTCGCTGCGGCTGGCTACCGCGCCGGGGTTTCGGAGCTGGTGGAGATGCGCGCGCAGCAGGCGCAGTCGCTCGGCGTCGATGGCCTGGTCTGCGCGGGGGAAGAGGTGAGCGGCTTGCGTAACATTGTCGGCGATCGGCTCTGTCTGGTTACCCCCGGCATCAGGCCGGCTGGCGCCGCCGTCGGCGATCAGAAGCGCGTCATGACGCCCGCGCGCGCCATCGGAGCCGGCAGCGATTACCTCGTCGTCGGCCGTCCCGTGATCGGCGCGTCCGATCCCAAAGCGGCGGCGGAGGCCATTCACGCCGAGATCGCCGAGGCGCTCGGTCGGTAACGACAAATCAAAGGAGAACGAGATGGCGAAGGCCTATTGGATCGCCCGCATCGATGTGCACAACATGGACGGCTACAAGGAGTACGTCGCCCAGAATGGCGCCGTGTTCCACAAATACGGAGCCAAGTTCCTGGTCCGTGGCGGCAAGTATGAAACCAAGGAAGGCACCTCGCGTTCGCGCAATGTGGTGATCGAGTTCAAGGACTACGACACCGCGCTGGCCTGCTACAATTCGCCCGAATATCAGCGTCTGGTTGCGATCCGCGCCCCGCATTCCGAGGGCGATCTCGTGATCATCGAGGGCTATGACGGGCCGCAGCCCTGACCTCGCACCCGGTCGGGTTGCCGCCGCCGCCTGCCACGGGGTATAGCCTTCAGCAGTGAGGAAATGACATGTCCAAGATGCGGTTGATTGTTGCTGGTGCCGGCGGTCGGATGGGCCGCGCGCTGGTGCGTGCGATTGCTGAAACCGACGGCGCGGTGTTGACCGGCGCGCTGGAGGCGCCCGGTTCCGAGCTGATCGGCAAAGACGCCGGCATGCTCGCCGGCCTGCCCGCCAACGGCATCAAGCTGTCCGCCGATCTGTGGGCGCTGTCGGGCGAGGCCGATGGCATCCTCGACTTCACCGTGCCGGCGGCGACCATCGCCAACGTCGCCATCGCGGCCGAGCGCGGCATCGTCCATGTCATCGGCACCACCGGCCTGTCGGCCTCCGACGACGCCGTGATCAAGAGCGTCACCAAGCGCGCCGTGGTCGTGCAGTCCGGCAATATGAGCCTCGGGGTCAATCTGCTCGCCGCGCTGGTCAAGCGCGTCGCGCAGTCGCTCGACGACAGCTTCGACATCGAAATCCTGGAGATGCACCACAAGGCCAAGGTCGATGCGCCTTCGGGCACTGCCTTGATGCTCGGCCGGGCCGCGGCCGCTGGCCGCGGCATCGACCTGGACCAGCATTCAGCACGGGGACGCGACGGCTTCACCGGGGCACGGCGCACCGGCGACATCGGCTTTGCGTCCTTGCGCGGCGGCACCGCCGCCGGCGATCACAGCGTGATCTTCGCAGGCGCCTCGGAGCGGCTGGTGCTGGCGCATCACGCTGAGGATCGGATGATCTTCGCCCACGGCGCGCTGAAGGCGGCGCTCTGGGCCCATGGCAAGCCGCCCGGCCACTACTCGATGGACGACGTGCTCGGCCTCAAGAATCTGTTCTAATCAATATAAGTGGATCGAAGAATGAGCGAACGTCTCCTGGTGCTGGTGCGCCACGGCCAGAGCGAGTGGAATCTGAAGAACCTGTTCACCGGCTGGAAAGATCCGGATCTGACCGAGCAGGGCGTGTCGGAAGCCAAAGAGGCTGGACGCAAGCTCAAGGCTCACGGCCTGACGTTCGACGTCGCCTTCACCTCGGTCCTCCAGCGCGCTCAGCATACGCTCGATCTCATTCTTGCAGAGCTCGGCCAGACCGGGCTCAAGACACAGAAGGACCTCGCGCTGAACGAGCGCGACTATGGCGATCTCTCCGGGCTCAACAAGGACGATGCGCGCAAGAAATGGGGCGAGGAGCAGGTGCACGTCTGGCGCCGCTCCTATGATGTGCCGCCGCCCGGCGGTGAGAGCCTGAAGGACACGCTGGCGCGCGCCCTGCCTTACTATGTGCAGGAGATCCTGCCGGGGGTGCTGCGCGGCGAGCGCACGCTGGTGGCGGCCCACGGCAATTCGCTGCGCGCGCTGATCATGGTGCTGGAGAAACTGTCGCCCGAGGGCATCTTGAAGCGCGAACTCGCGACCGGCGTGCCGATCATTTACCGGCTGAACGCGGACTCGACGGTCGCCTCCAAGCTCGATCTGGCGTCATAGGCGACCGGTTCGATGAGCGCGGCGGCGCGCGGAATTTGCGCGCCGCAGGGAGAATTAGTTGACGCCAACCTGCCCGGCTTCCCAGCCCAGCATCGCCTTCTTTCGTGTGAGACCCCAGTGATAGCCGGTCAGCGCGCCGCTCTTGCCGAGCGCGCGATGGCAGGGGACCACGAAGGAGATCGGGTTCTTGCCGACTGCCGCGCCCACCGCCCGTGACGCCTTCGGCGCCTGCAGCCTGTTGGCGATGTCGGAATAACAAACCGCGCGGCCCATCGGGATCTTCAAGAGCGTCTCCCAGACCCGCACCTCGAAGTCGGTGCCGATCAGGACGACGCGCAGCGGCTGATCCTGCCGCCACAGGCTGGTATCGAAGATTCGCTGCGCCAATGTCGCCGTGCCCGCCGGGTCCTCGACATAACTGGCGCGTGGCCAGCGGCTCTTCATGTCAGCCAGTGCCGAGGCCTCTTCGCCTGGATCGGCAAAGGCGAGCCCGGAAAGACCACGGCCGGTGGCCATCACCAGCGCCGTGCCGAACGGCGAGGGATGAAAGCCGTAACGCATGGCCATGCCGGAGCCACCGCTCTTCCATTCCCCCGGCGACATCGCCTCATGCGTGACGAACAGGTCGTGCAGTCGCCTCGGCCCTGACAGCCCGGAGTCGAGTGCGGCATCCAGCACGCTGGCCGAGCCCTTGAGCAGGCCCTTGGCATGATCGAGCGTCAAAGCCTGCATGAAGGCTTTCGGGGTCAGGCCGGCCCAGCGGCGGAACAAATGGTGCAATTCGTCCGGGGTGACGCCGGCAGCGTCGGCCATGTCCTCGATGGTTGGCTGCCGCCGCCAATGTTCCGAGATGAACGCGATCGCGCGGCGCACGGAGTCATAATCGCGCAGCGCGGCGGGCTGCTGTGGCCCCGGCTTGGCCAGGGCTTGGTCGTGGATCGCAAGGGTCATCATGGCGCTCAATCTAAGGCGGCCAGGGGTCCCGCTCCACCCGATTTCCGATCTTCCCGTTCAGATCGGGTTGTAGACCGGACCCCGCCGTGCCGCCTGCAGGGCGGCGGTCAACGCCTTGGCGAAGCTTGCCTTTTCGTTGGGACCCAAAAAGCTTCCGATCGCGACCCGTTGCCCCCTGGAGACCAGATAGAGGTACTCGACCCCGAACTCCTCATGGACGATCTGGTCGAGCTTGACCCAGAGCGGATTGAACGTCCATTCCATGACGTGGCCGCGATGGCTGACCCGCCGCAGCCGCAGCTCGGAGGGGGTGACCGAGACCTCCTCATAGGCGCGGGCGCGGCGGAAGTTGACCTTGAAGGCCCAATAAATCGCGAGCGCGTCGAGGCCGAAAAAGCCGAGGATGGGCCAGGCTCCCGTCAGCCAGGAGGCGACGCCGCCGACGAAGCTGACGCCGCTGACCACCACCATCAGCACGACGAAGCCGGTTCGGTTGAGCGAGCGGTGCGGGGTCAGCAGCGCCGAGAACAGCTCAGTCTCGGCGGGATCCGGTACCTGCTCCTGGTGCGCAAAGGCATTGCCTGCAGTCATGGCGGATCAGTATACCCAGAACATGGCCAAAATCACCCGTCCCCAACGCGCCAACGCAGTGCCGGTTCGTTCCGCACCCAAGAAGGCCCTCAAAACCGCCGTGAAGGGCACAAAGGCAAAAAAGCCAGCGAAGTTGCCGAAGACGGCGCCGGCTTCCAGGCCCGCGAAAAAGTCCCTGAGAGCGCCGAAACCCTGGACCCCGGCGGAGGTGCGCGAGGCCTTCAGCCGCTTCGCCAACGCAAATCCGGCGCCAAAGGGCGAACTCGAGCACCTCAATCCCTTCACCTTGCTGGTTGCGGTCGTGCTGTCGGCGCAGGCGACGGACGCCGGCGTCAACAAGGCGACGCGGCCGCTCTTTGCCGTGGCCGACACGCCGCAGAAGATGGTCGCGCTCGGTGAAGAGCGGTTGCGCGACTACATCAAAACGGTCGGGCTCTATCGGACCAAGGCCAAGAACGTCATCGCACTATCCGAGAAGTTGATCAGAGATTTCGGCAGCGAGGTGCCGCGCACGCGCGCGGAGATCGAGTCGCTGCCCGGCGCCGGGCGCAAGACGGCCAACGTCGTGCTCAACATGGCGTTCGGCGAGCGGACGATGGCGGTCGATACGCATGTGTTTCGGGTCGCCAACCGCACCGGGCTCGCGCCGGGCAAGACGCCGCTCGAGGTCGAGCTCGGCCTGGAAAAAGCGATCCCGGCCGAGTTCATGCTCCATGCCCATCACTGGCTGATCCTGCACGGCCGCTACACGTGTCTCGCCCGCAAGCCGCGTTGTGAGGTCTGCCTCATCAACGATCTGTGCCGCTGGCCGGAGAAGACCGTTTGAACACGACGGCGCGATCGGAGCGCCACCACAGCCTATGAAATGGTGACTTCAAATCGGCGGCATCGGGCGCTGTCTCACCACGGGCGGGCCACATCGGTGCCCCCATTTGAAATTGAAATGCACTCGCCGATGGACGCGAGTGGCATGTGACATGATCGGCGCCGCCACTCGTTGAGGTTGATCGGAGTTGGAGGAAGGACCCCGTCGCATGAACAACACCGCCGCACTCGTATCACTTGCGACCGCGGTCCCGCCGCATCGATTCCAGCAGCAACAGGTGATGGAAGCCGCGCGCGACGTGCTCGCGCCGCGCTTTCCGCAATTCGATACGCTTGCCAGCCTGTTCTCCAACACCGGAATCCGCCATCGCTTCGGCGTCAAGCCGATCGAATGGTACATGGAGCGGCGTGGTTGGCCGGAGCGGACGCAAGCCTATCTGGAGGGCGCGGAAGCGTTGTTCGTCGACGTCGCGAACAAGGCGCTGATGCAAGCCGATCTTGCGGCGTCCGAGATCGACACGGTCGTGACCGTCAGCTCGACCGGCATCGCCACGCCGACGCTGGAAGCGCGCGTGGCGCGGCAAATGGGCTTCCGCCCCGATATCTCGCGCGTTCCCGTCTTCGGGCTCGGTTGCGCCGGAGGCGTATCCGGTCTGTCGATCGCCTCACGGCTCGCCCAGGCGCGGCCCGGCACCAACGTGCTGCTCGTGACGTTCGAGCTCTGCACGCTTGCGGTCCGCCATGACGAATTGACCAAGGCCAATATCGTCGCGCTCAGCCTGTTCGGTGACGGTGCCGCTGCGGCGGTACTGCGCGCCGGCGACGGCGGCGCCACGCGAGTGGAGGCGACCGGCGAGAAGTTGTGGCCGGATACGCTCGACATCATGGGCTGGAGCGTCGACCCCGAAGGGTTCGGCGTGATCTTCCAGCGCACGATTCCGGATTTCGTGACCGAGAACATGGGTCCGGCCGTCACCGAGATCCTCGAAGGAATGCAGCTTGCGCCTCACGATGTCGATCGCTTCGTCTGCCATCCCGGCGGCTCGAAGGTGATCACCGCGTTGGAACGGGCGCTGTCGCTGGATCAGGGCACGCTGGATCACGAGCGGGACATCATCGCCGACTACGGCAACATGTCGGCCCCCACCGTGCTGTTCGTGCTGGAGCGTGCCCGTAACAGCGGACTGCCGCGACGCTCGCTGCTGACGGCGCTTGGCCCCGGCTTCACCGCCAGTTGCGTCTCGTTACGGCACGCCGCATGACGATCGCCTCCTTCATCCTTGCGCTCGTCACCATGCAGCGGCTCGGCGAGCTCGTGCTGGCCCGCCACAATACGAGCCGTCTGCGTGCACGCGGTGCGATCGAGGTCGGCGCCGGCCACTATCCGTTGCTGGTCTCGATGCACGGAGCCTGGCTGATCTCGTTATGGGTCCTGGGCCATGACCAGCCGGTGGATCCGTTCCTGCTGCTGGCCTTCATCATGCTTCAGGCCATGCGCTGGTGGGTGCTCTCGACCCTGGGTCCGCGCTGGACCACGCGGATCATCGTGCTGCCCGGTGCGCCGCTCGTCACCGGTGGGCCGTACCGATATATGTCGCATCCCAACTACGCCGTCGTCACCGCCGAGATCGCAGTGCTGCCGCTTGCCCTACATCTGCCGTGGCTCGCGCTGATATTCACGCTCTTGAACGCGGCCATGCTGGCGGTTCGGATCCGAGCCGAGCAGCAGGCGCTTGGGGAGATCGGGGGGCGGGTCGCATGAGCAGCCAGTCCGCGTCGCAGCCGACACCGGCCGTTGCCACATGGCTCGGTTTCCTGCTGATGTGCCTGGGCATGTTCATGGCGATCCTGGACATCCAGGTGGTCGCGACCTCGCTGCCGACCATCCAGGATGCGCTCGGCATCTCGCCGGAGGCGATGAGCTGGATCCAGACCGCCTATCTGATCGCGGAAGTGATCGCGATCCCGCTCACGGGCCTGCTGACGCGCGTGTTCAGCCTCCGCTGGCTGTTCGTCGGTGCAGTCGGCCTGTTCACGCTGGCCTCGTTCGGTTGCGCGCTCAGCGCCAGTTTCGGCATGCTGCTGAGCTTCCGCGTGCTGCAGGGCTTCTCCGGTGGCCTCCTGATCCCGGCGGTGTTCTCTGCCGTGTTTCTGCTGTTTCCATTGCGCCTGCATGCGGTCGCCACCACGATCGCCGGCGTCGTCGCGGTCTTGGCGCCGACCATCGGCCCGGTGGTCGGCGGTTACATCACCGATACCTGGTCGTGGCCGTGGCTGTTCCTGATCAATGTCGCGCCAGGCATTGTCGCGGCATCGGCCACGCCGCGCCTGTTGCCGCGCCAACCGACCGATTTTGCCGAATTGTCCAAGCTCGACCTGCCCGCCTTGGCGTTGCTGGCGCTGTCGCTGACGAGCCTCGAGATCGGATTGAAGCAGGCGCCCGAGCGCGGCTGGCTGTCGCCGAACTGCCTCGCATTGCTGGTGCTGAGCGGCTCGAGCCTGGTCCTGCTGGTTCAGCGCACGCTGCTGTCGGAACATCCCATCGTAAGGTTCGGGAGTCTGCGGCGGCGCGGCTTTGCGGCCGGGTGCGGCTTGAGCTTTTGCCTGGGCGTCGGGCTGTTCGGATCGGTCTATCTGATGCCGGTGTTCCTCGCCTTCGTGCGTCACCACTCCGCCTTCGAGATCGGCACGATCATGCTGGTGACCGGCGTCGCGCAGCTGCTCGCTGCACCATGTGTGACCCTGCTGGAGAGCCGGGTCGATGCGAGAGTCCTGTCGGCATTCGGCTTCACGCTGTTTGCGGCCGGACTCGCCATGAGTGCGTTTCAGCCGCGTACGGCGGATTACGCCGAGATGTTCGGACCGCAGGTGATCCGCGGCATCGGGATCATGTTCTGCCTGCTGCCGCCGACGCGGATTGCGCTTGGTGACCTGCCGCAAGCGGAGGTCGCCGATGCGAGCGCGCTGTTCAACCTGATGCGAAATCTGGGCGGCGCCATCGGCATCGCGCTGATCGACACGATCATCTATGGCCGCGTCAGCATTCATGCGACCGATCTTCGCGATCGTTTGATCGCCGGCGATGTTACGGCGGCCAAGGCGATCGGATTGCCACCGGAGCTCCTGCTCCACCGCCCTCCGGGACCGCCCGATGCGGCCACCATCGCTTATGTCCGGCCGCTGGTGGAGAAAGCCTCGCTGGCGCTGTGCGTCAACGAGGCCTGGGCCCTGCTCGCGGGCGTATCGCTATTCGCTCTGCTGATCCTGCTATTTGCGCGCGAGCGCGAAGTTGCCGGCGAGGCGCCGGTATCAATCGCGCTGGAATCCCGTCACGCTGCGGCGTCGCGACGGCTCGATCAGCTCGGGTCGCGACCCAGATAGCCGCTTGTGCATGTGGACCATGAAGGCCATGCCGAACAGCGGCGTGGCGAGATTGACGATCGGGATCGAGACGAAGGCGGCAATGATCAGGCCGGCGGTGAACACCGTCGCCGCGTTGTCGCGCCGCATCGCCTTGGCCTCTGCAGGCGGCCGAAATCGCATTGCCGCCAGCTCGAAATATTCGCGGCCGAGCAGCCAGGCGGCGGCAATGAAGAAGATGACGAAGCCCGCGCCCGCCAGGAACACGAAAGGCAGTGCGATCAGATAAACCAGGATGGTGAGGCTTGCGGCCTTCAGCCCCTCTTGGATTGCGAGACCGAACGGCAGCGCGACGCCGGGGCGTTCCGCGGGATAATATTCGCGCTCGACATGCTCGGCCACCTCATCGACGAACAGGCTTGCCACCAGCGAGGTGATCGCCGGCATCAACATGATGCCGCCGAACACGACGCCGAATCCGGCCGCGATCGAAATGATCCAGGCCAGCGCGTCGAGCGAGGTATGCGAATGGGGGCCCAGCATGCCTTCCGCCCAGCCTTCGCCAGCGGTGGCCAGCCAGCTCAGGAGCCGTTGCAGGCCGATCGCCAGCACGGTCACGAGGACAAGCGCAAGCCCGACCGATCGCCACAGGATCGAGCGCATCGGCGGCGACAGCATCTGCGAAAACGCCTTGATGGCAGCATCGATCATGGCGGTTCAACCCCTTCGAAATCCAGCGGAAGAGGTAACGATGCCGGCCTGTTTCGACAAGGCCGGTATCGGTGTCGCCAGCTCCAACTTAGAGCTTCACGCTGCGCAGCCGCAGCGCATTGCCGACCACGCTGACCGAAGACAGCGACATCGCTGCGGCGGCAATGATCGGCGAGAGCAGGATGCCGAAGGCTGGATAGAGAATTCCCGCCGCGATCGGGATGCCGGCTGCGTTGTAGATGAAGGCGAAGAACAGGTTCTGGCGGATGTTGCGCATCGTCGCCGCTGAGAGCTTGCGCGCCCGCGCGATGCCCCCGAGATCGCCTTTCAGCAGCGTGACCCCTGCGCTCTCCATCGCGACATCGGTCCCGGTGCCCATGGCGATGCCGACATCGGCCGCGGCCAGCGCCGGCGCATCGTTGACGCCATCGCCGGCCATGCCCACGATCTTGCCGGCTGCGCGCAGCCGCGCGACCACGGCGCTCTTCTGATTCGGCAGCACCTCCGCTTCCACCTCGGTGATCCCGATCCTGCGCGCGACGGCGGTGGCGGTCGTCCTGTTGTCGCCGGTCAGCATGATCACCTTGATGCCGTCGGCGGCGAGCGCTTTCAGCGCATCCGGCGTCGACGCCTTGATCGGATCTGCAATGGCGAACAGTGCTGCCGGCTTTCCGTCGATCGCCATGACGATGACCGTGGCCCCTTCGCTTCGCAACCGCTTGCTCTCGACGCCGAGCGCATCGCTGACGATCCCAAGCGAGGCGAGATAGGTGGCGTTGCCGAGTACGATCGATTTGCCGTCGACCGAGCCCTGTGCGCCTTTGCCGGTCGGCGCGTCGAAGCCGCTGACCTCGCCGAGCGGCAGGTTGCGCCCCTTTGCATGTCGTACGATCGCATCCGCGAGCGGATGTTCGCTGGCGCGCTCGACGCTGGCGGCGAGCCGCAGCACCTCGCTCTCGTCGAAGCCGGATGCGGTCACGATCGCCGTCACCTTCGGCTTGCCTTCGGTCAAGGTGCCGGTCTTGTCGACCACGAGCGTATTGACCTTCTCCATCCGCTCCAGCGCCTCGGCATTCTTGATCAGAATTCCGGCCTGCGCGCCGCGCCCGACGCCGACCATGATCGACATCGGCGTCGCAAGCCCAAGCGCGCAGGGGCAGGCGATGATCAGCACGCTGACGGCTGCCACGAGGCCGTAAGTGAACCGCGGCTCCGGCCCAAATGCGTACCAGGCGGCGAAGGCGATGATCGCGGCCGCGATCACCATCGGCACGAACCAGCTGGCCACCTGATCGGCGAGCCGCTGGATCGGCGCGCGCGAGCGCTGCGCCTCGGCGACCATCTGGACGATCTGCGACAGCAGCGTGTCCCGGCCAACCTTGTCGGCGCGCATCACGAAGCCGCCGGACTGGTTCATGGTGCCGGCGATGACGTGGGCGCCCTCCTCCTTGGTCACCGGCATCGATTCGCCGGTCACGAGCGATTCGTCGAGCGTCGAGCGGCCGTCGAGAATGGTGCCGTCGACCGGCACCTTCTCGCCCGGGCGTACGCGCAAGCGATCGCCGACCTGCAATTGGTCGATCTCGATCTCGTGGTCCTGACCGTCCTCGCTTACGCGCCGCGCCGTCTTCGGCGCGAGCTGCAGCAGGGCCTTGATCGCGCCCGAGGTGGCTTCGCGCGCGCGCAGTTCCAACACCTGTCCGACGAGCACGAGGACGATGATGACCGCGGCCGCCTCGAAATAGGTCGCAACCGCGCCGCCGTGATCGCGGAACGTCGCCGGGAAGGCTTGCGGCGCCATCGTTGCAATCGCGCTGTAGACATAGGCGACCCCGGTCCCCATCGCGATCAGCGTGAACATGTTGAGGTTGCGCGTCTGCAGCGATTGCCAGCCGCGCACGAAGAACGGCCACCCGGCCCACAACACCACGGGGGTTGCGAAAGCGAACTGGATCCAGTTCGACCAGAGCGGGTCGACCAGGCCGTGGCCGCCGCCGAGCAGATGCCCGCCCATTTCCAGAATGACAACGGGCACGGTCAGCAAGGCGCCGATCCAGAGCCGTCGGGTCATGTCGACGAGCTCGGGATTCGGCGCGCTGTCGAGGCTGACGATCTCCGGCTCCAGCGCCATGCCGCAGATCGGGCAGCTTCCCGGGCCGACCTGCCTGACCTCAGGGTGCATCGGGCAGGTGTAGATGGTGCCGGCCGGCATCTCCGGCGGAGGCTCTTTCTTCTCGAGGTATTTGGCGGGGTCGGCGGCGAATTTGGCGCGACAGCCGGCGGAACAGAAAAGGAAGGTCTGGCCGCGATGGTCGAAGCGGTGTTTTGACGTCGCAGGGTCGACGGTCATCCCGCAGACCGGATCCAGCGCTTTTGCGTTGGTGTCGGAATGATCATGCCCATGACCGCCACAGCAACCCGCACTGGCAGCCGCCGTTTCAGTCACGGCATGATTGCTGCAGCAGCTCTTGGCGACCGCCTCGGTTTGTACGGTTTCCGGCGCTGGCGCCTTCGATCCGCAGCCGCAGGTCCCGGAAGCGGCAATGGCTCCTGAATGCGTGTGTTCGCTTTCCGACATCGGTGTCCAACTCCGGGCTTGTAACCACTACCCCGTAGGGGTATATAGGCCGAATGCGGAAGGACATCAAGATATCCTGTCAGAAGCGGTTGAGCCGGATCGAAGGGCAGGTCCGCGGCCTGTCCAAAATGGTCGAGGACGATCGCTACTGCATCGACATCGTCACCCAGATCTCGGCGGTCCGGGCTGCCCTGCGCCGCGTCGAGGAAGAGATCTTGCGTGATCACGTCGCTCATTGCGTCGAGCACGCGATCGCCTCGGGCGACAAGACCGATCAGCGGCAGAAGATCGCGGAACTGATGGATGTCATCAGCCGCTCCGATCGGTAGCGGTGAGGCCACGCCTGAGGCTAGACGACCGCTTTGTGCCGTCCGGTATCGTCGCGGGAATTTGCCCTACGAGCAGGCCATGCACGGTCACGCTCGACCGCCTTCGCGGCCAGGTTTATTTGCTCAGGCGTAGCCGGCGCTTCCGGGTCAAGCGCTTCAGGAACCAGCGACGGCGTTTCGACCATTTCTGGAAACACACCGAATTCGCCCGCTACCTCCGCGAGCGGCTTCTGCTTGTCCGCCCAGTGCAGGGCCGTGTAGTCGAATCCGTTGATGATGGTCGGCTTGACGATCTCGAAATAGGGCGAGATGTCGAAGTCGCGCGGCATATAGAGCGAGGAATCGCGGATGTGCAGGATCTCGCGCTTGGCGCGCCTGGATCCCGCGCGGGTGATCTTCGGCAGGATCGGATAGCGCACGGCATCGAAGGCCTGCGCAATCAGCGCCGAGCAGATCATTTTTGTTGGATCGCCGGAGCCGAGCGCGATCATGCGCCGACGCCAGCGTTGCGGCACCGGCAGCGGAACCAGATAGCGCATCAGGTCGATGATGTTCTTCGTGTCGTAGCCGAAGCCGATGCGATTGATGGCGTAGCGGCACACCGTGTGCCGGTCTTCGAATGTCAGGCCGACCGGCCGGCAGATGCGCGTGTGGTAGGTGACGTATTTCGACAAGGGCGCCGAAATGACGCCTTCATCGACATAGGCCTCGACCAGCACATGCGGTTCGCCATCGGGTTCCGCCGCACCATCGATCGGTCCGACATAAAGCGCCGCATGCGACCAGGTCGACTGCGTCAGATATTTGATGATGCCGGAGATGCGGCTGTTGCCCTCGACGAGCAGCACATCGCCGGGTTGGACGTCCTTGCGCAGATTGTCCGGATCGCTCGGCGTGAACGGCTCGTAGCCCGGCACCTCCTTCTGCAGGTACGCGGCAATCAGCTTGCCGATCTGATCGAGCACGACGCCCATGACGGTCAATCCCCCCGGAGGGCCTCGGTCGGCCGCTTTTCCCTGTGTGTATCATGGTCGACTGCGGTTGCCATTTGGTTCATGTTCAGTGTGACATCAATCATGGTTGATTCACTATGATGGTTGCCGCACCGCGCCTGATGCGGCAGAGTTCTCGCTACAATCCTGTTTTTCCAATCTTTCGGAAACCATGACATGACTTTCACGCGCCGCGGCTTTCTCTCCGCATCCGCGGCGCTCGCGGCGACGCCATGGCTCGACCGCGGCGCTGTCGCCGCGACGCCGCCGCGCGATGCCGATATCGTCGTGATCGGTGCAGGTGCGGCCGGCATCGCTGCGGCGCGGCGGGTGCTGGCGGCCAATCGCAGGGTGCTCGTGCTTGAAGCCGCGAACCAGATCGGTGGGCGCTGCAGTACCGATACCAGGATCTTCGGCGTACCTTTCGATCACGGTGCGCGTTGGCTCTACAATCCTGACGGCAATCCGCTGGCGAAGCTCGGGCGTGCGGCCGGGCTCGACGTGATGGCTGCTCCTGTCGGGCACAAGATCCGCGTGGGCCGCCGCAACGCGCGGGCCGGTGAAACCGAGCAGTTCCTGGCCGCGCTGGTTCGCGCCAAGCACGCGATCGACGAGGCCGGCCGCAGCAAGCTCGATACCTCCTGTGCTACTGCCTTGCCGAAGGATCTCGGTGATTGGACCGCGACGGCGGAGTTCGTCCTTGGACCTGCTACAGCGGCCAAGGACTTGAACGAGCTCTCGGCCATGGACAAGGCGCGGGCGCAGGACCGCAGCGCGGCGCTTGCGTGTCGCCAGGGGCTCGGCACGCTGATCACCAAACTTGGCGAGCAGCTGCCGTTGGCTCTATCGACTCCCGCCACGCGCATCGTATGGACCAATCGCGAGGTCTGGGTGGAGACGCCGTCGGGTCGCGTCACCGCGCGTGCCATCATCCTGACGGTCTCGACCAATGTGCTCACCTCTGGCGCGATCAAGTTCACGCCCGAACTGCCGAAGCGGCAGCTCGATGCCGCCGCCAAGCTCAGTCTCGGCAGTTACGATCGCATCGCGCTGCAGCTTGCGGGCAACCCCCTCGGTCTGTCGCGCGACGATCTCATGATCGAACAGAGCAGCTCGAAGCGAACCGGCCTTTTGTTCGCCAATATCGGTGGCTCGTCGCTCTGCACGATCGATGTCGCCGGATCCTTTGGCCGCGAGCTGTCGGCACAAGGCGCAGCGGCGATGGTCGCCTTTGGCAAGGAGTGGCTGGCGAAGCTGTTCGGCAGCGACGCCGCTGCTGCGGTGCAGGCCTCCGCCGTCACGCGCTGGAATGCCGCGCCAACCATCCTCGGCGCGATGTCGGCGGCTGCACCCGGGGGACAGGGCTCGCGCAAGATCCTGAGCGAGCCGCTGGGTCCGTTGTTTCTGGCCGGTGAAGCTACGCATGAAACGATGTGGGGCACGGTCGATGGCGCCTGGGAGTCCGGCGCGCGTGCCGCCGAAGCCGCTCTGCGCAGGATTGGTGCGCTTAGGGATTCCGAGCCGGCCGAAGCGCCGGAACCAAAGCGGTCACGTCGTCGCGGCTCGATCCGCTCCGCATCGCCACGCAACTAACCGCCCGCTCACACCGGCAGCTTGAGCTCCATGAGGTCCTTGGCCACGATAATACGGCCGGAGAAGCTTGCCTTCACATCGCGCGTCCAATCGTCATCGGTGATGTCGGGGTCATCGCCCGGCACGAGGTGACTCAGCACGAGCGTCTTTACACCGGCTGCGGCGGCGATGCGTCCGACATCGGCGGTGGACGTGTGACTGTCCATCAGATGCTTCTTCAACGTGGCCCCGTTCTTGGTCTTCAGCACCAGACGGTCGACTGCCGGTACGTAGAGACATTCATGGACCAGCACATCGGCGCCCTTGGCGAACTCGGCCAGCTTGGGATTGTAGGCAGTGTCCGAGGAGAACACGATCACCCCATCCGGCGTCTCGAACTTGTAGGCAAAATTGTCCGTAATCGGCGGATGCGGCGTACGAAACGCGGTCACGGTCACATCGTCCGTCTTCAGCACCATGCCGTCGTCGGTGATGTCCTTGGCGATCAGGAGCGGACGCGGATCGGGGCGGCCTTCGTCATCGATCCGGGTCTCGACGTCGAACTTGTTCAGCTCCCAAAAGTTGCGCGTCATCGCTTCAAGTCCCTTCGGCCCGAAGGAGCGGATCGGAGCGGATAGCCCGGCCGCCCACGCATTGTAGAACAAGTTGCCATATTCCAGGTTGTGATCGGAATGGTGATGGCTGATGAGGATATATTTCACCGAAGGAAGCGGGACGCCCGCGGCCACGAGCTGACGGCTGACGCCCATCCCGCAATCGATCACGAACGGCGTGTTGTTGACGACGACGAGATTGGCGGGGTTGGAGGCGCCGATGCCGACGCGCGGTCCGCCTTTGGTGCCGAGGAAGACGATGCGCGTGCGCGGCTTTGTGGTTTGCGCAAGCACCGAAGGCGCCGCCAGCGTACCGGCTGCGCCGAGCGCAAGGGTCAGCACGCCACGCCGATCGATCATGATCTCCTCCTCGATTTTGTTATGTCGAGGAGAACACTAGCGACGGCCCAGCACCCCGTCGAGAGCCGGCAATCCAAAGACGACCGCCAGCGCGATCAGCGCATAGCAGATGGCGCGAAATGCGCGCTCGCTGGCACGCCCGAACAACGAGGCGCCGAAGAACACGCCGAGCGCATAGATCGGTCCGACCAGGAGCGACAGCTTCAGCGAATCCCAGGTGATCAGCCCGCTCACCGCATAGCTCGCCATCGAGAACAAATCGGAGGCGCCGAAAAACAGCAGGATGTTCGCGCGTGCAGTTTTCGACGCGATCGGCCGCCCGAGCCAGTAGCCGACGATCGGCGGCCCACCGGTCTGCGCGAGCCCGCTGCAGAAGCCGGACACGCTCCCCACCGCGACGGCCAGGGCCGGATGGTCCTTGCCGCGATAGCGCCAGCCCGACAGCAGCAGCGCGAGCAGCGCTACGACGAAGCCGGATATGATCCAGCGCGTCGTGACCGGATCGAGCCGGGTCAGGAAATAGGTGCCGACGGGCACGCCGACCAGGGCGCCCGCGACCATGACGGCCGTCGCCCTGCGGTCGGCATCTTTCCAGGCGTTGGGAACGAGCGGCGCGGCGGATACGAAGTCGATGACGAGCAGCAGCGCGGCAACGAGCTGCGGCCCCGCGACGCTGCTCGCGAGCGGCATGAAGATCAGCGCCGCGCCGAAGCCGGAGAAGCCGCGCGCCGTCGCGGCGATAAGGGCGATGACGCAGAGCGCCAGCGCGGCCGAGGCGCTGACATCGTCAGGGATGAGCCCTGAAAGGCTCATCCGCGCAAGACGCCGCCGGTCTTCTTCGCAACCTCGGCCGTGATCTTGGCGGCCACGGCATCGATCTCCTCGTCCGTCATGGTCTTCTCGCGCGGCTGCATCGTCACAGCGATCGCGATCGACTTCTTGCCGTCCTCGATGCCCTTGCCTTCGTAGACGTCGAACACCGTCACATTCGTGATCAGCTTCTTGTCGACGCCCTGCGCGGCGCGCACGATGTCACCGCCTTTGACGGCGCGATCGACGATGAACGCGAAATCGCGCGACACCGGCTGGAAGGCCGAGAGCTCGAGCACCGGCTTGGCGCGGGTCGGCCTCTGCTTGGCTGCCGGAATACGATCCAGAATGACCTCGAAGCCGACCAGTGGACCATCGGCCTTGAGCGTCTCGAGCGTACGCGGGTGGATCTCGCCGAAGGTGCCGAGCACGTTCTGCGGCCCCATCTGGATGGTGCCGGAACGTCCGGGATGCAGCCAGCTCGGGCCGCCGGGCACGATCTGCAACGCCGCCATCGGCGCGCCGGCGGCGGCTAGCACCGCGAGCGCGTCAGCCTTGGCGTCGAAGGCGCTTGCGGTCTGTGATCCGCTCCAATGCCGTCCAAGCCCTGCGGAGGAGGCGACGCCGCGACGGACGCCGCTCGCCGCCACGAACTGATCCTCGGGCCGATCACCCTTGAAGATCTGTCCGACCTCGAAGATCGCGCTATCGCCGATGCCGCGATCCGCATTGGCCTGCGCGGTCGCGATCAGGCCGGGCATGAGGCTCGGGCGCATGTCGGAGAGATCGGCGGCAATCGGATTGGCGACCGCAAGCTCCGCCTTGCCGCCGCCGAACAGTTCGGCCGCCGGCTTGGAGATGAACGACCAGGTGACGGCCTCGACCATCCCTCTCGTAGCCAGCGCTCGTTTGGCGCGGCGGGTCCGAATCTGGATCGGCGTCAGCACCGGTTTGCGCGGCGCGTCGCCGCGCTCGAACGGCGTCTCCGGGACCTTGTCGACGCCGACCATGCGCACGACCTCTTCGACGATGTCGGCCTTGCCGTGCACGTCACTGCGCCAGGAGGGCACCGCGATCTTCACCACCGGACCCGATCCCGCCAGCATGAAGCCGAGATGGCCGAGGATGCGGCGCATCTCCGTCAGCGGCACGTCGATGCCGGCCAGCCGCTTCACCTCGGTGAGCGGGAAATCGATCACGCGCTCGTCGCCGAAAGGATTGCCGACGACGACGTTGTCCGACGGCGTGCCGCCGCAGAGCTCAAGGACGAGCTTCGTCGCCAATTCCAGCCCCGGCACCATGAAGGCGGGATCGACGCCGCGTTCGAAGCGATAGCGTGCATCCGAATTGATGCCGAGCTTGCGGCCGGTCTGGGCGATGTTGATCTCGTTCCAGAGCGCCGATTCGATCAGCACGTCGGTGGTGGTCTCGTCACAGCCGGAGGCTTCGCCACCCATGATGCCGGCCAGCGACTCGACGCCCGTGTCGTCGGCGATCACGCACATGCCGCTGTCGAGCGTGTAGGTGCGGCCGTCGAGCGCCAAGAGCGTCTCGCCGTCGCGCGCGCGGCGCACGACCAGATTGCCTGTCACCTTCTTGGCGTCGAACACATGCAGCGGACGCGCGCGATCGAAGGTCATGAAATTGGTGATGTCGACCAGCGCGTTGATCGGTCGCAGCCCGATCGAGGTCAGGCGCTGCTGCAGCCATTTCGGCGAGGCGCCGTTCTTGACGCCACGCACCAGCCGCAGTGCGAAGCCGGGGCACAATTTCTCGTCCTCGACCGTGACCTTCACCGGGCAGGGGAATTCGCCCTTGATCGGCTTGATCGCGGGCTCCTTCAGCTTGCCCATGTCGGCCGCGGCGAGGTCGCGCGCGATGCCATGCACGCCGGTGCAGTCCTGCCGGTTCGGCGTCAAATTGATCTCGAACATGGGATCGCCGAGCCCGGCCCACTCGGCGTAGGGCTTGCCGATCGGAGCGTCCGCCGGCAGCTCCATGATGCCGTCGTGGTTCTCCGAGATTTCGAGCTCGGCCTCGGAGCACAGCATGCCGCGGCTCTCGACGCCTCTGATGGTGCCGACCGAGAGCGTGATCTTCTTGGCGGGGATATAAGTGCCGGGCGGCGAGAACACCGAGACGAGGCCCGCGCGCGCGTTGGGCGCGCCGCACACGACCTGCACCGGCGCTGCGCCGTTACCGGTATCGACCATGCAGACACGCAAGCGATCCGCGTTCGGATGCTGCTCGGCGGAGATGACACGGGCGATCGTGAACGGCGCGAGCAGCTTCGCCTTGTCCTCGAGATGCTCGACCTCGAGACCGATCATGGTGAGCTTGTCGGCGAGCTTCTCGACCGGCTCATCGGTGTCGAGATGGTCCTTCAGCCAGGACAGCGTGAATTTCATGGCTCTTTTCCCGCGAAGTCAGTCCTGTTCCCTCCCCCGCTTGCGGGGGAGGGTCAGGGTGGGGGCTCTGGCTGCGACGGCAGCCGCGATGGTTTCGAGAACGCCAGCGCGATTGCTCATCACGTCGTTGTTGGCGAAGCGCAGGATCTGAAATCCTTTCGCTTCGATCACTGCGGAGCGTGAGGCGTCGCGCTGTTCGGCTTCGGTCGAGAAGTGCTGTCCGCCGTCAAGCTCGATGACAAGGCGCGCGGCGTGGCAGACGAAGTCGGCGATGTAACGGTCGATCGGAACTTGCCGACGAAAGCCTGCGCCGAGGAGGCGATGATCACGCAGCTCCGACCACAATAGTCGTTCGGCGTCGGTCGAATTTCTGCGGAGTGCCCGTGCATTCGATCGAAGCTTGGGGGATACGGTCCAGATGGGCTTCTCATCATCCATCGACACCTCCGCTGCGGAGATACCCCCACCCCAGCCCTCCCCCGCAAGCGGGAGAGGGAGCCGCAGCGCCCGATTGGAGATATCGAGGCCGCCAACGTTCACGAGCTCAATCCCCCCGCGAGCGTCGGCACCTCGAGCGGCTTGAAGCCGTAATGCGACAGCCAGCGCACGTCGCCTTCGAACAGTTGGCGCAGGTCGCTCATGCCGTATTTCAGCATCGCGATGCGGTCGATGCCCATGCCCCAGGCGAAGCCCTGGTACTCGTCCGGATCGAGCCCGCAGGCCCGCAGCACGTTCGGATGCACCATGCCGCAGCCGAGAATCTCCAGCCAATCCTCGCCCTCGCCGAAGCGGATCTCGCCCTTGTCGCGGCGGCACTGGATGTCGACCTCGAGCGACGGCTCGGTGAACGGGAAGAACGACGGCCGGAAGCGCATGTTGATGTGATCGACCTCGAAGAACGCCTTGCAGAACTCGTGCAGGATCCATTTGAGGTGACCGAGATGCGAGCCCTTGTCGATGACGAGGCCTTCGACCTGGTGGAATTGCGGCGTGTGGGTCGCATCCGAATCGATGCGATAGGTGCGGCCCGGGCAGATCACGCGGATCGGCGGCTTCTGGGTCAGCATCGTCCGCACCTGCACGGGCGAGGTGTGGGTGCGCAGAAGCATGCGCGAGCCGTCCGCCTTCGGATTGAAGAAGAAGGTGTCGTGCATCTCGCGCGCCGGATGGCCTTCCGGGAAGTTCAGTTTGGTGAAGTTGTAGTCGTCGGTCTCAATATCCGGACCTTCGGCGATGGCGAAGCCCATGTCGGCGAAGATCGTGGTGAGTTCGTCCATCACCTGACTGAGCGGATGCACCCTGCCCGCCTCCGCCGGCGCATCCTGCAACGGCAAGGTGACATCGATCGTCTCGGAGGCCAGCCTTGCGTCCAATGCGGCTGATTTCAGCACCTCGCGCCGGGCGGCGAGCGCTTGCGTCACCTTGTCCTTGGCGAGGTTGATCGCCGCACCTTGCGTCTTGCGCTCTTCGGGCGACATCTTTCCGAGCGTCGCCAGCAGCGCCGAGATCGAGCCCTTCTTGCCGAGAGCGGCGACGCGCACCGCTTCGAGCGCAGCTTCGTCGCCGGCTGCGGTAATCTGCTCGAGGATCGAAGTTTCGAGATTGGCAAGATCGGACACAGGTTGATCTCCGCGAAAAAGCGGCTGGTTGTCGCCGCGCGGGCGGCAGGGGTCAAGGTCAATTCGCCGCGTGAATGACGGTCGCGATGCACGCCTGGCGATGCCCGGCGCTCATCGGACTGAGACGGTCACAAGAATGCAAAAAGCGGCCGATCATCTCGGCCGCTTTCAGCGCTACTTCTCACACAGGAGAATCAGGCAGCCAATGCGGCCTTGGCCTTCTCGACGATCGCCTGAAAGGCCACCGGCTCGTTGATCGCGAGATCCGACAGCACCTTGCGATCGACGGTGATGCCGGACTTCGCGAGACCGTCGATGAAACGGCTGTAGGTCAGCTCGAACGGCCGCACGGCGGCGTTCAGGCGCTGGATCCAGAGCGCGCGGAAGGTGCGCTTCTTGCGCTTCCGATCGCGGAACGCGTACTGGCCGGCCTTTTCGACGGCCTGCTTGGCGGTGCGGATCGTGTTCTTGCGGCGGCCGTAATAGCCCTTGGCGGCCTTGAAGACTTTCTTGTGCTTGGCGTGGGCGGTCACACCGCGTTTGACGCGAGACATGACGGAAATCCTTGATCAATAGTGAGTGTGGGCCGCGCCCTGCGCGGCCGGCGGATCGGAAGCAGTTGGCCGTCAGGCGTTCGGCAAGAAGTACTTCTTGACGTTGTCGCCGTCGGTCTTGAACAGCACGCGGGTGCCGCGCAGCTGCCGGATCTGCTTCTTGGTCCGCTTGATCATGCCGTGGCGCTTGCCGCGCTGGGCGTGCATCACTTTGCCGGTGGCCGTCACCTTGAATCGCTTTTTGGCGCCGGATTTGGTCTTCAACTTGGGCATTTGGCTCTCCTTGATGCCAACAGCAAGCCGCCCGCTAAAGCGGCGCCGTCTGGCGAAAATGCTCGTTAGAGCGTTGACCGTGCTCAGGTTTTCGGAAAAAGCCGAAGCCACCCGCACAAAAGCATCGCCACGGCAGCCCTTGATCAGCCGGGCGGTGAAGGCTGCGCTTATGGCAGAGACAAGGCCGATTGGCAACGCTGGAGAGCCGGAATCAGCGAATTTGACCCGACGTCGGCTCCGTGCACGGCGAGAGACCATGGTGTCCCCGCACCGCCGTGGTTCGTCTCCGCCTTTGGCATCGACTTGCCCGGACGATGCGAATGCCGCCCGCGATTAACCTCTCGTTAGGCAAAAGCCCGCCAAACGCCGTGGCGGGCTCCTCAAGCTGTCGTGCAGGTGGGCGCCGGCTTTAGCGCGGCGCCAGCACCATCACGACCTGCCGACCTTCGAACTTGGCGTCCTGCTCGACCTTGGCAAAGGCGGCCACGTCCGCTTTGACTTTGTCCAGGAGCTTGGTGCCGATCTCCTGGTGCGCCATTTCGCGACCGCGATAGCGCAGGGTGATCTTGACCTTGTCGCCCTCCTCGAAGAACCGCTGCATGGCGCGCATCTTCACGTCGTAGTCATGGTCGTCGATCATCGGCCGGAGCTTGATCTCCTTGATCTCAACGACTTTCTGCTTCTTGCGGGCTTCCGCAGCCTTCTTCTGCGCCGAATATTTGTACTTCCCGTAGTCCATGATCTTGCAGACGGGAGGGCTGCTGTTCGGCTGAATTTCCACCAGGTCCATGCCGGCTTCGGCGGCCATCTTGATGGCGACCATGGTCTCGACGGTACCGTGGTTTTGGCCGTTCTGATCGATCAACTGGATCTGCGCATTGCGAATCTCATCATTGGTGCGCGGCCCGTCTTTGGTGGCAGCGGGCGGAGCTCTATTGGGACGGCGAATGGGTACTTCTCCGAAGTTGTGGAAGAGGGGCATTACTTTGAAGGAAGAAGCCGTAAGGGGCAAGACAGCTCACGGCTCCGGCGTGAAATTTCGCGCCGAGCGGTGCAGCTTTGCCGCCAAACGAGACCGAACTCGGCATCCGCGCCTGCGCGCCGGCGAGGTCGGGCATCTCCCCCGGAACCGGCCGCCGAACATCCGCAAATTCGGAGACGGTGCTGGTTCCGGTGGCGACATAGAGTGCGAAGTCGCGTTTCGCAAGCAGGACGGTCGCCGCGGCGTTGACGGATGGTTGAGGTTCGCCCACACAAACGCCCGATAGCGGGGTGCGATCCATGACCATCACGGCGGAAGCCAACGAAACGCCTGTCTTCATCGAGGTCGGTACGGGCCAATCGTCGCGCCGGATCGCGGTCCGTGCCCGTGAGGGCAGGGGGCCGGGCCTGTTCTGGCTCGGTGGCTTCCATTCCGACATGAAAGGCACCAAAGCCTTGGCGCTCGACGCCTGGGCAGCCGAGCACGGCCGCGCCTGTGTGCGCTTCGACTATTCGGGCCATGGCGAATCCGGGGGGCAATTCGTCGATGGGACCATCGGTCGCTGGCTCGAGGAGAGCGTTGCCGTGTTCACCCGGTTCTGCCGGGGTCCCCAGGTCGTGATCGGCTCATCCATGGGCGGCTGGCTCGCGCTTTTGCTCGCCCGCGAACTCGCCAAGCGCGCCGGCGAGCCGACCGTGGCGGGACTGGTGCTGATCGCGCCGGCGCCGGATTTCACCGAGGAGCTGATGTGGAAGGGATTTTCCCAGGCGGTCAGGCAGGAGATCGAGACCAAGGGCGTCTGGCTGCGGCCGTCAGAGTATGGTGACCCCTACCCGATCACGAAGACGCTGATCGAGGAGGGCCGCAACCATCTTCTGCTGGGCAGCGCCATCAATGTCGGCTGCCCGGTCCGGATCCTGCAGGGCGCCCAGGATCCGGATGTGCCCTGGCAGCATGCCTTTGCGCTGGCGCATCGCCTCCCCGCGGACGATGTCGTGCTCACGATGATCCAGGACGGCGATCACCGGCTGTCGCGGCCGCAAGACATCGCGCGCATCCTGGCCGCGGTCGCCGAGATGGGTTGAATCCAGATCACACGGCGAGTCGCCATTCCTGGCGCACGCCCTCGTCGGTCTCGCCAGCAAGTGCCATCGCCGCGTGCCGATCGAAGCTGGTGCGATCGAGCTGGGCCAGGGCCCAGACGGCCGCCCCGCGCACCAGCGGGCTGGCGTCGTTCAGGAGCGCTTCGGCCGTTGCCGCGAGCGCGGCGTCACCGGAATTGCCGATCGCAATCAGGACGTTGCGGATGAAGCGGTCGCGTCCGATCCGCTTGATCGGCGATTTCGTAAAGAGGGCGCGGAACGAGGCGTCATCGAGCGAGGCCAATTCGGCCAGCGCCGGTGCACGCAAGCCGTCGCGGGCGGCCAGCTTGGCCTCGCGCCCTTCCCTGGCGAATTTGTTCCAGGGGCACGCGGCCAGGCAATCGTCGCAGCCGTAGATGCGATTGCCGATGCTCTTGCGGAATTCGCGCGGAATCGGGCCTTTGTTCTCGATGGTGAGATACGAGATGCAGCGCCGCGCATCGAGCCGGTAGGGCGCCGGAAACGCTGCCGTCGGGCAGATGTCGAGGCAGGCGCGGCAGGAGCCGCAATGATCGATCTCCGCCGCGTCGAATGGCAATTCCAAGGTGGAATAGATGGCGCCGAGGAACAGCCAGGAGCCGAAGCTGCGGGAGACCAGGTTGGTGTGCTTGCCCTGCCAGCCGAGTCCGGCGGCCTGGCCGAGCGGCTTTTCCATCACCGGCGCGGTGTCGATGAACACCTTGAGCTCGCAGGGGGCCGTCGCGATCAGCCAGCGGGCCAGCGCCTTCAGCCGCTTCTTGATGATGTCATGATAGTCATCGCCGCGTGCATAGACCGAGATGGCGCCGCGGGAGCGGGCCTGAAGCACGGCAAGCGGATCCTCGTCGGGGCCGTAATTCACGCCGAGCATGATCACGCTGCGCACCTCGGGCCACAGCGTCTGCGGGTCCATCCGCCGCTCGGGGTCACGTGCCAGCCAGTCCATGTCGCCATGGGCCCCGGCGGCGAGGAATTCCTGGAAGCGCCGGGCGCGTTCGGGCGTCGGTTCCGGCCGCGCGATGCCAATGCAGTCGAAGCCAAGCTTGTGAGCCTCGGCCGCAAGCTTCGCCTTGAGATCGCGGCCGGGAGGAGCAGGCGCCGGGTTCAGAAGTCGAGGTCCACATAGGTCCGCGACGCCGGCACGCCCGCCAGCCAGTCGCTCAGCAGCGGACGGAACGACGGGCGGGACTTCACCCGCGCGTACCACGCCTTTGCTGCGTCGTCCTCGATCCATGGCACGTCGCCCAGATAGTCGATCGCCGACAGATGCGCGGCAGCCGCCAGGTCGGCATAGGTCAGCCGGTCGCCGGCGAGAAAATTGCGCCGCTGTGCCAACCAGCCGATATAGGCCAGATGATAGCGCACATTGGTCTTCGCGGCGCGAATCACGTCGGTCGAAGGCGGCCCGCCGCCATCCTCCTCGCTCATGAAGCGCTTGTAGATGCGCTCGGTGACCAGAAGGTTCGAGGCCTCCTCGAAGAACTTCTCGTTGAACCAGCCCATCAGCCGGCGCACCTCGATGCGTTCGGCCGTGGTGGTCGGCAACAGCCTGCGATCCCCCATCTCCGGCCCGCATGTCTCGTCGAGGAACTCTGCGATGACGCTGACGCCGGGTACCGGCGGCAAGCCCTCGACGGATAATACCGGCGTGGTTCCGGCGGGATTCAGCGTCAAGAAGGCTTCCCGCCGCTCCCAGGCGCGCTCCTCAACCAGCCGCAGGTCGAGACCATATTCACCGAGCACGAGGCGGACGAATCGCGAGTGCGGGCAGAAGGCATGGTGAAAGAGCGTGTACATGGAGCCTTTGACTAGATGGCCGCGCTTAACGAAGCTTCAACCATTCGGCGTTTGCGGCGGGTTCGCTGAGAGGGTCCGAGCTTCGAAACGACGTCCTGCAGATCCGATTCGGAGCATTAGCGCATGGTCGGCAAAAGTGTAAGCAGTTGGGCGGCTGGCCAAAGTGTGACCACAGGGAACGGTGTATCCCCAGGCAAAGCTGGCGGTGCCTGCATGCTCTTGCAGCCGCGCATTTCCGATTCGTGCTCGCGCGCCGGGCTTTTTGGATTGCGAGCGGTGGCCGAATAAGCGAGAAGGACGCGCTTTTCGCGGATCTCGCCGCATTGTCGGCGCATGTCGGCGGCGAGCGAGCCGGCAATGACGGACCAAATTCATGATGTCAGATACGCTGCGGGCGGTGCTTCTCGGGATCGTCGAGGGCGTCACCGAGTTCCTTCCGGTCTCGTCGACCGGCCATCTCCTGCTGGCGGAGCGCTTCTTCGGGCTGGGCGAGGACGGGTTCTGGAAGAGCTTCGCGATCCTGATCCAGCTCGGCGCCATCCTGGCCATCGTCGCGCTGTATTTCTTCAAGCTATCGCGCGTCGCCATCGGCGCCCTGTCGAACGCGGACGATCGCCGCTTCATCATCGGCGTGCTGGTGGCGTTCATGCCGGCCGTCATCATCGGCCTCATCGCCGGCAAATACATCAAGGCGGTGCTGTTCGATCCCTGGGTGGTCTGCTTCACGCTGATCGTCGGCGGTGCAGTCCTGCTGTGGGTCGATCAGATCGATCACAAGCCGCGCGAGCATGACGCCACGCGCTATCCGCTGATGATGTATCTGTGGATCGGCGTCGCGCAGTGTCTCGCCATGATTCCCGGCGTGTCGCGCTCGGGCGCGACCATCGTCGCCGCGATGCTGCTCGGCGGCGACAAGCGCTCGGCCGCTGAATTCTCGTTCTTCCTGGCGATCCCGACCATGATCGGCGCCTTCGTCTACGACTTCTACAAGAGCCGCGCCGAGATGACGACCGACCATATCGGCCTCATCGCGATCGGCTTCGTGGTGTCGTTCATCACCGCGATGATCGTGGTGAAGACGTTCCTCGAATACGTCACCCGTCACGGCTTCGTGCTGTTCGCCTGGTGGCGCGTCATCGTCGGCACCCTCGGACTGATCGCGCTGGCGCTGGGGATGTAAGGCGCTGCGTGGCGGGCTGCCCGCCGCGCCTCAGGCGTTCTTGCGCTGGAACTGGCCGGCGGGACGGAAGCGCCAGAGATATTGCGGGGCGATCGCCTCGAGCGAATCGGGCGTGATGCCGAGGCCCTGCAGGGTGCGCCCCTCCGCCGTGGCGGTTTCCGAGACGACGTTGTCGTGGCGCAACAGCTCGACCTGGTCCGGCGTCAGCTTCAGCGCGCCCGGCGCGAATTGCAGGAAGGCGGCCTGGAGTTTCGCCAGCCCGAACGGCAGCGACACCAGCGCGCGCTTGCGGTCGGTGATGTCGAGGATGATCTCGATGATCTCGCGGAAGCTGAGCACCTCCGGCCCGCCGAGCTCGTAAGTGGTCCCTGCCCTCGCCTTGCCGTCGACGGCATCCGCGATCGCGGTGGCGACATCGCCGACATAGACCGGCTGCATCCGGGTCTGGCCGCCGCCGATCAGCGGCAGGAATGGCGAGATCCGCGCCAGGCCGGCGAAGCGGTTGGTGAAGTCGTCCTCGGGACCGAACACCACCGAGGGCCGCATGATCGTTGCCGTCGGCAGCGCGGTCAGCACCGCCTTCTCGCCGGCGGCCTTGGCGCGCGCGTAAGCGGAGGCGGACGCTTCGTCGGCGCCGATCGCCGAGACATGCACCAGCTGCGCGCCCGCCCCGGCTGCCGCCTTTGCGACTGTCGCCGCCCCCTCCGCCTGCACCGCGTTGAAGGTCTGGGCGCCACTCTCGGTCAGCACGCCGACCAGGTTGATCACGGCATGCGCGTCGCGCATCGCCGCGTCGACCGAGGCCGGATAACGCAGATTCGCCTGCACGGCGTGGATCTGGCCGACCCGGCCCAAAGGCTGCAGGTGACCGGCCAGCTCGGGGCGGCGCACCGCGACGCGGATGCGGTAATCGCGCTTGGCGAGCGCCCGGACCACGTGGCGGCCGAGAAAGCCCGAACCGCCGAAGACCGTGACGAGGGTGTCGAGATTCGATGCCATGGGAATCGTCCTGGGATGTCCTGCGGAAGGGCGTCATTTGGCGGGCGTAGCGTCCGCCGCTTCGCCGCGCTGTATAGCGTATCGCCGCGGGACGGGAAACGTGGGGCGTGATTTTCCGCGCATCTCGGAAAAATCGTCACAAAAATCGCATCCGCGGTTTGACAAGCGCGCCCCCGATCCGTACTAACCGCCCCCATGCCCAGGTGGCGGAATTGGTAGACGCGCTGGCTTCAGGTGCCAGTGGCTTAACGGCCGTGAAGGTTCGAGTCCTTTCCTGGGCACCACGCTTCGCTCTTCGAGCTACGCGTGGTGCGGCGAAGTTGGATTTTCGCCGGTCGCGAAGCGGCGTCCGTAGCGCCCTAGGCCCAGCGAGCCCCCTACCCCGATTTAACCTGTCAAACAGCTGTTCTTGTCATTCCGGGGCACCGCGCCAGCGCTGAACCCGGCGACTGTCTTAGCTGTCAAGCGATTGCTGGGTATATCGGGTGTTGTTTTTGACCATGGTGTTTGCGGTGACCAACAGCTTTCGGGCGATGGCAATGAGGGCGAGCTTGGCGGGCTTGCCCTGTTCTCGCAGGGCTTGGTAGGCGGCTTTCATTCGGGGATTGTGACGGCTGGCGACGAGGGCGGCCATGTAGAGCGCCGTGCGCACGCAAGGGCGGCCGCCCGAGATGGCGGCACGGGGCGGCGCATTGCCGGACTGGCTGACATGCGGCGCGAGGCCGGCCAGGCTGGCGACAGCCTTGCGATCGACGCGGCCAATCTCAGGCAGTTCGGTGATCAGCAC
The DNA here is from genome assembly GCF_032484835.1 of Bradyrhizobium sp. SZCCHNS1022. NCBI lineage: Bacteria > Pseudomonadati > Pseudomonadota > Alphaproteobacteria > Hyphomicrobiales > Nitrobacteraceae > Bradyrhizobium > Bradyrhizobium sp. SZCCHNS1022. The sequence goes on from NZ_JAUETT010000001.1 coordinate 855,821, forward strand.
AGTGGCCACGCGCTCGCCGATCCCGGGGATCGAGGTGAGGATCTCGAAGCTGCAGGCAAGCTGCGGATCGGCGGCGATCCGGCGGTCGAGTTCGGTCTCGATCTGGCGGCACTGGGTCGTCAGAACAGAGATGGTGGCACGGTGATTGTCCAATAGGAGTGGCTCGGCGGTTTGTTTCAGCCGTGTCTTCTCCATGGCGATCATTTCCGTGAGCTGGCGACGACGTGTGGTGAGGGCCTTGAGCGTCAGCTGCTCGGCGGATGGCAATGGGCGAATGGCGTCGGTCATGGCGAGAGCGAAGCGCGCAATCAGCCGCGCGTCCAGCCTGTCGGTCTTGGCACGGCGCCCTTCAAACTCACGGAATGCCTTGATGCGGCGCGGATTGACGAGACCGACCTCGAACCCGGCCGCGCCGAGAGCGCTGACGAGTTGCCGGGCATAGGGGCCGATCGCCTCCAGCACGACACGGCCGACGCCGGCCTGGGTCAACCGCTCGACCACGGCGGCAACGCCTTCGGCAGCGTTGGCAACCCGGAAAGTCTTGCCCGAGGGAGCAAGGCCGACATCAAGAAAGCGCTGACCGACATCGATGCCGGCCGCGAGCGCAAGAGACTGAGCTGTCATGGGGATCAGACCTGTATGCGAGCTACCGGAAATCGGCGCTCATGCGACTGTTCGATCAGACAAGGCAAGCGGAGACGCCCAAGCCGGGTTACGGTCGCCGAGGCAACCGGGAATCCAACGAGCTGTCTCTACCCGCCGCCACTATGACAGTGACACCCGGTCAGATACAGGAATCCATGTCGTATCCCGCTCTGTGTCCAATGGATTCCGGGCTCGCGCTGCGCGCCCCGGAATGACATGGCGTTTGTCGAAAGATCATCCCGGACACGGACTCTCGTTCTCGCGGCGCAATCTGCGTCCGAGCTTTGCCAAGCTATCCCCCTCAACGGCGAGAGGGCACAGGGAAGGCCGGATGTTTGGCCAACACCCATGGCCCGCCTGCAAACAAAAAGCAGGCGGCAGTCACCACAGGTGGGCCGCAACAACCGGCCTTCCCTGTGCGATGGTTTTAACGCTTATACGCGCTCTCCCCGGGGACCGGCTGTCTTGCCCCCGTCGCCCATGATGCTCGTCGAGTTGCATCACGCGCTTGGCGTCAGCACCGGGACGCCAGGACCACACGATTTCACGTCCGTCGCCATATCGGTCGTCTTGCGCGAAGCGCGCCCGACATCGCAACGTCCACCGCATCCCGCGCTCAACGTTCGTGACGATCGCGAAGCGCCCCTCTCTCAAGAGCGCGGGACGGCGACTAACATCGTTCTGATTTGCCCGACACGACAAGCCGCACAGCCTGCGACAGAGTGGCACGACGGGCAGTTTGCGGATGGGTGATATGCACGAGCACGACGCGTAGTTACGTATCGGAGGAGGTCATCGCTGCCGCTTTCGACAACTGATTTCATGCGATCATCAATCCCCTGCACATGTTAGCTCGAACTGAGTTCGAGGTGCAATTCGTGACAGAGAAGGAGTTGTTTCCTGTCCTTGAAGAGCTTCGAGGAGATGCGCTTGCTTCGTCGTACGTGACTGCGTGGCGGTGTCGGCGCATGTCAGCGGCGCACAGCGCTGCTCTTGCTCTGTCGAGCTAACAAGAGAAACTTGGATTTGATCTGTGCGAACAATCGTGGTGGGATGAAGCCATAGCTGAACGTGCCGGGCCGGCTTGGAAAGCGGCGTCAAGCCGACCTTCGGCGCAGGCGGCGCCTATGTCGAGACGGTTAGCCGGACGACCTTCACGAGCTTTCGTCACCGGCTGTATCGTAAAGGCAATGCCGGGACGGCGTATCTCGCCATGACCCCGAACTACAAGATCGACGACATGAAGAGGTTCGAAGCAACGATACGGACGATCATGGCAGATCGCTCCGTCATCCTGATCGGCGACAAGACGAAACGGACGTGTCCGCTCCAGCTGGCCGCCCTGGAGAACAACCCGACCGGTGTCCAGGTGTCCGCTCAGATCGTCGGCGCGACAATGGCTGATCTTCAGGCGGCGAAGCGAATCGAGATCTCCTTTGACGGGATTGGACGTGTGGAGCAGGACGTCGCGATGGGATTGCAGTTCGATCTCGCCGGCGACCGGCGCAAGATCGGCATCGCTGCGCGGTCTTGCGTCAGGTGAGCCGCCGATAGATGCTGGCCGGCCGGCCAAGACCGCGGGTTCCGCCGGCGGGCCGTCTCGCCTTGCGACGCGCTCGGGCTTGCGTCCAGTCCGCCGGACTGGCATTCGGAGGCCGGCACGCGGCCAATCCGCGGCGTTTGCCGGATAGTTACCAGTGCCGGGCTTAAGTCCGCGCATCAGCGCTTTTACGCGGCGTCGGTCTGGCTCATCGCGTCCGACATCGATTCGACCGAGGTTTTGAAACACATGACCGTACGCCTGCACCGCGGCGACCTGCCCGATCTGTCCCGTTATACCACCTCGGTTGCGATCGATACCGAGACCATGGGCCTCAACCCGCATCGCGACCGGCTTTGCGTGGTGCAGCTGTCGAACGGGGACGGCACGGCCGACGTGGTGCAGATTCCGAAGGGGCACACCGATGCACCGAATCTGAAGGCGCTGCTCGGCAATCCCAACGTCACGAAAATCTTCCACTTCGCGCGCTTCGACGTCGCGGTGCTCTATCATACCTTCGGCGTGATGCCGCAGCCGCTCTACTGCACCAAGATCGCCTCGCGCCTGGCGCGCACCTATACCGACCGCCACGGCCTGAAGGACCTGGTGCGCGAGCTGCTTAATGTCGACCTGTCGAAGCAGCAGCAGTCGAGCGACTGGGGCGCTGATAGTTTGACCGAGCCGCAGCTTGCCTACGCGGCCTCCGATGTGCTCCATCTGCATGGCTTGCGGGAGCGTCTCGATGCGATGCTGGCCCGCGAGGGGCGGAGCGCGGTGGCGCAAGCCTGTTTCGAGTTCCTGCCGCACCGCGCCAGGCTGGATCTCCAAGGTTTTGAAGCCGAGGATATCTTTGCCCATTCCTGAGGCGGTCGATTCTTAAATTCTCGTAACCAATTGAGCCCTGACGGCCACAGATCGGCCGCCGGTTCCGGCTGCAATGTCCGCCGTCTCCGTGGTAGAATGCGCACGGAACCTTCCGCATTGGAGCCACGGTGAACTCCGTCCACAACCCCGTCTACGATCCCGGACTGGAAGCGCGCTTCGCCGTGGCCTCGCGGCACAGCCGCATGGTCCGCGTGTTGCGCATCGCGGTGCCGGTGGCCGTGGCCTTGGCGATGGCGGCGGTTCTGGGAGTCTCGATCTTCAATCCATTCCGCGTTCTGATGCCGAGCCTGCCGCTCGATTCCGGCAATCTCGTCGTCTCCGGCAGCAAGATCACCATGGAGACGCCGCATCTCACCGGCTTCACGCCGGACCAGCGGCCTTACGATCTCGTCGCCCACAGCGCCGTGCAGGACCTCACCGATCCCGATCATGTCCAGCTCAACATCCTGCGCGCCAAGGTGCTGATGGAAGACCAGTCCACGGTGACGCTGAAGGCGCGCACCGGCATCTTCGATACCAAGCAACAGCTCCTGGATCTGTACAAGGATGTCGTCATGACGACATCGACCGGCTACGAGGCGCATTTGAGCGAGGCGCATGCCGACATGGGCAAGGGCACGGTGAGCTCGGACCAGCACGTCGACGTCAAGCTGACCAATGGCACGCTGGCTGCGGATCGCCTGCGAATCACCGACAATGGCGATGTCGTGCGATTCGAGGGCAATGTGGTCATGCATCTGGAAAATCTGGACGGCGGCAATGCCGGGCCGAATGCTCCGGCCGCCGAGCGCGCGGCCGACGCAACGCCCACGCAGCGGACGCGGCCCGTCAAGTCAACGAATGCAAAGTGAATTCATGATTGATCTTATCAGGCCAAGTCGCGTCAGGCTCGGTCGCGCGGGCTCTGCCCTTGCGCGATTCATGGCGGTTGCGGCGCTGCTCGCAGGCGCCAGCGGCGGTGCGTTCGCGCAGAGCGCAACGACGGGCGTGCCCAACGCGCTGCAGGGCTTCTCGCAGAATCGCGATCAGCCGATCCAGATCGAGGCGGCTTCGCTCGAGATGCGCGACAAGGTGAAAGAGGCGACCTTCTCCGGCAATGTGAAGGTGGTGCAGGGCGACACCACGATGACGTCGAAGACGCTGGTGGTGTTCTACGAGGGCGGTTCGAACTCGCCTGGCAATGCCGGCGCCAAGCCGGCGAAGGGTCCGTCGATGCAGGCTGCGACGCCTGGGCCAGGTGGCGCCTCGTCGATCAAGCGGCTGGAGGCGCGCGGCAACGTCGTCGTGACCCAGAAGGACCAGGTCGTCACCGGCGAGACCGCCATCTTCGATCCCAAGAGCAACCAGATCACGATGCAAGGCGGCGTGGTGCTGACCCAGTGCAAGAACGTCATGCGCGGCGACCGGCTGACCGTGGACATGACCACCGGGGTCTCCAGGGTCGAATCCGACAGCGGCCGAGGCGTGCAGGTCTTGCTGCCGCAGGCCTCGGGAGGCGGCAGCGGGCAGGGCTGCGGCTCGTCCGGGCCGACCATCGGATCGCCATTGTCGTTGGGCGCAAATAGGCCCAAATGACAGGAGAGTGACCCGAGAGTTTGGCTTGGGTTACTCTTGGGTTAACTGGCGGCAGTTGAATGCCGCCGCGCCCGCCTCTATTTACGAATGCGGCCGTTGCCGTCGCAATGAACTCGCCACAACGTCTTGGTGAAGTCCATGGCTGCGGAGCCCATATGAGGGCAGGGCGGTGGCTTGCGGCGATGTGCAGGTGCTGTTCCGGGAGATGTTGGCGAGCCCCGAGGTCGAAGGCGTCCGCTGGGCAGGGTAAATCGTTCGTTCGAACTGGGCGACCGAATCAGGCTGAGCGGGTGGTGAGACACCTTCGAGGGAGTTGAGCAAAGCGGGGAATGGTGGATCTACGCGACATGTTCCGTCGGCAGCCCGCAAAGCGCGGCCAGCGAGGTTTCGTGCGCCCGCGTGAGGACATCACCGCGCTCGACGATCCGTTGGCGGCGCTCGCGGAGACCGTGAGCGAGCGGCCCGGGCCACGGATCAACCCGCGCTCGCCGCAGAACACCGAGACACTGGCGCGCAGCAACCGCCCGCCCGCGAATAAGGCTGCAGGCAAGTCAGCAAAAGCCGGTGGCGGGCCGCAGCTGTTGCGGCGGCCGGGCTTTCTCGCGGTTCACTCGATCGAGAAGAGCTTTGGCAGCCGCCAGGTGGTGCGCGGCGTCAGCATCTATGTCCGGCGTGGCGAGGCGGTGGGCCTGCTGGGGCCGAACGGCGCCGGCAAGACCACCGTATTCTACATGATCACTGGCCTGATCAAGGCGGATCGCGGCGCCATCGAGCTCGACGGCCACGATGTCACCCGCCTGCCGATGTATCAGCGCGCGCGACTCGGCATCGGCTATCTGCCGCAGGAAGCTTCGATCTTCCGCGGCCTCACGGTCGAGCAGAACATCCGCGCGGTGCTGGAAGTGGTCGAGCCGTCGCGCAAGAAGCGCGAGCGCGAACTCGACGCGCTGCTCGAAGAATTCACCATCACGCGGCTGCGCAAGTCGCCGTCGATCGCGCTGTCCGGCGGCGAGCGCCGCCGCGTCGAGATCGCGCGTGCGCTTGCCACGCGGCCGAACTACATGCTGCTCGACGAGCCGTTCGCCGGCATCGACCCGATCGCGGTCGGCGACATCCAGCAGCTCGTGCGCCACCTCACCAATCGCGGCATCGGCGTTCTGATCACCGACCATAACGTTCGCGAGACGCTGGGCCTGACCGACCGCGCCTATATCGTCTACGCCGGACAGATCCTGACCGAAGGCAGCCCGGAGGAGATCGTCGCCGATCCCGACGTGCGCAGGCTTTATCTCGGCGAGGAATTCCGCCTGTAGTGTCATGAATGTTTTGTCGGCTTTGTCGTCCATGCGACATGCGCGACGACTCTGCCGCAGGCTTGAGCGTCAGAACGAATTGTCGTTCCGGCGTATGACGCGACCTCGGTGCGCTGCCTTGCGCGCGTCGCGATCCGCGGGGGATGCATCAAGAAAACGATAACGGCCAATTGCCCCGCCAAATAACAAGCTGCGGCCAAGAGCGGCCAAGAATCCTGGCCGGAGGCCGGAACAACGGCGGAAATGTCGGCGATTGCGGTCGCGCCTGGCGGGGAGAAAAGGCGGCAGCTGCCTGAGCCGGTAACGGCTTAGTGCGTGCGCGCCATAGTTCGTTTTTCTTATTCGTCAAGCCGTGTACATCCGGCGCAGAGTAGGATAAGCAAGAATTGGACCACTGTTAGGGAATGTTCTTGCCTCCATGGCGCTGACGCAGAGATTGGAATTCCGCCAGTCGCAATCGCTGGTGATGACGCCGCAGCTGATGCAGGCGATCAAGCTGCTGCAGCTGTCAAATCTGGACCTCGCAACGTTCGTCGAAGACGAGCTGGAACGCAATCCGCTGCTGGAGCGCGCGGCCGACGGGCCCGAGGCGCCGGTTGCGGGCGAGCACACGGCGGAGCGCGCCGAGTTCTCCGATGCCGAGGGCGGCAACGACGATTTTGCCGAGGCGAGCGGCAGTGGCGAAAGCTTCGAGCCGGCCCAGGAAGACTGGATGAACCGCGATCTCGGCAGCCGTGCCGAGATCGAGCAGACGCTCGACACCGGCCTCGACAACGTCTTCTCCGAAGAGCCGGCGGAAGCGGCCGCACGCAACGCGCAGGACGCACCGCCCACCACCTACACCGAATGGGGCGGCGGGGCCTCGAGCGACGAGGACTATAATCTCGAGGCCTTCGTCGCCGCCGAGACCACGCTTTCCGATCACCTCGCCGAGCAGGCTGCGGTCGCCTTCACCGCGCCGGCCGACCGCATGATCGGCCAGTACCTGATCGATCTCGTCGACGAGGCCGGCTATCTGCCGGTCGACCTGGGCCAGGCCGCCGAGCGGCTCGGCGCCGAGCAGGCCGATGTCGAGGCGGTGCTCGGGGTCCTGCAGACATTCGATCCGCCCGGCATCTGCGCGCGGAACCTGAGCGAGTGCCTGGCGGCCCAGCTGCGCGAACTCGACCGCTACGATCCGGCGATGCAGGCGTTGATCGAGCATCTCGACCTGTTGGCCAAGCGCGATTTCGCCGCGCTTCGCAAGCTGTGCGGCGTCGACGACGAGGATCTCGTCGACATGATCGGGGAAATCAAAAGGCTCGATCCGAAGCCGGGGCTGAAGTTCGGCACCACGCGCACCCAGACCATGGTGCCCGACGTCTATGTGCGGCCGGGGCCCGACGGCGGCTGGCTGGTCGAGCTCAACAGCGACACGCTGCCGCGCGTGCTCGTGAACCAAGTCTATTACACCGAGTTGTCGAAGAAGATCGGCAAGGACGGCGACAAGTCCTACTTCACCGACTGTCTGCAGAACGCGACGTGGCTGGTGCGTGCGCTGGATCAGCGGGCGCGCACGATCCTGAAAGTGGCGACCGAGATCGTGCGCCAGCAGGACGGCTTCTTCACCCATGGCGTGGCGCATCTGCGGCCCTTGAATCTGAAGGCCGTTGCGGATGCCATTCAGATGCATGAATCGACCGTGTCGCGCGTCACCGCCAACAAATACATGGCGACCAATCGCGGCACGTTCGAGCTGAAATATTTCTTCACTGCGTCGATCGCCTCGGCCGATGGCGGCGAGGCGCATTCCGCGGAAGCCGTCCGTCACCACATCAAGCAGCTGATCGATGCGGAGGAGCCTTCGGCGATTCTCTCCGACGACACCATCGTCGAGAAGCTGCGCGCGGCCGGCATCGACATCGCGCGTCGCACGGTCGCGAAATACCGCGAAGCGATGCGGATACCTTCTTCGGTGCAGCGGCGTCGCGACAAGCAGAGCATGCTCGCGCATGCGCTATCGGGTTCGCATGCGCCCGATCGTTCCCGGGACACCGCTTCCGCCTGATCGCGCCTGGTTGCGTCCATCGATCGCGCTGGCGCGGATTGCGCCTTGCCCAAATCGGGCTAGTCTTGGCCTCGGTTGACATGAATCGAGGCAGCATATGACCTTACGGATCTCCGGCAAAAGCATCAGCGTCGGCGAGGCGCTGCGTGGGCGCGTCAGCGAACGGACGGCGGAGGTGCTGAGCAAATATTTCGACGGCAACTACTCCGGTCACATCACGCTGTCGAAGGACGGCTTCGGCTTCAAGACCGACTGCGCGCTGCATCTGGATTCCGGAATCACGTTGGAGGCGGAGGGCAACGCGCCGGACGCCTATGCCAGCGCCGACCAGGCTCTGCTGATGATCGAAAAGCGGCTACGCCGCTACAAGAGCCGGCTCAAGGATCGTTCGGCGCGCAAGACGCATGCCGCCAATACGGCGCTTGCCGGCCTCGAGGCGCCGACGGTGGACGCGCCCAGCTACGTCATCGAGGCTCCGGGGGAGGGCGACGAGGAGCTCTCCGGCTACAATCCCGTCATCATCGCCGAGGCCACGACCGCGCTGAAGCGGCTGTCGGTCTCCGAGGCGGTCCTGGAGCTCGACCTGACCGGAGCCTCCTGCCTCGTGTTCCAGCATGGCTCCAGCGGCCGCATCAACGTGATCTATCGCCGTGCCGACGGCAATATCGGCTGGGTGGATCCCCCCGCCACGTCTTGAAGCCGGCCGCCGGGACGCAGCGGATTCGGCCGTGGAACGCGGCAATTGACCGCCTTTTGGACGCCGTTCAACGATCTTAAGGATAGGCCGCCGGAACATGCTTGCGGGAGTTGGCACGGCCGTTGCGTTGGGGTAGAAGCCCCTCGCATCCGACCCGGGCGAGCCCCCGCCCGCGTCGTTCGTCGGCTCCTTGACGCCGCTCGGTCCCGACCTATTTTCGCCCCTGACGGTTCATTCACCTCGGAACGCCCTATGCCGATTACCGATCTGGTCGCACCCGAGGCGATTCTCCCGGCATTGAAGGTCAATAGTAAAAAGCAGGCGCTGCAGGAGCTGGCCGCCCGCGCCGCAGCGCTGACCGGGCAGAACGAACGCGCCATCTTCGAGGTCCTGCTGCAGCGGGAAAAGCTCGGCACCACGGCGGTCGGCTATGGCGTGGCCATCCCGCATGGCAAGCTGCCGAAGCTGGAAAAGCTGTTCGGCCTGTTCGCCCGCCTGGAACGGCCGATCGATTTCGAGGCGATGGACGGCCAGCCCGTCGACCTGATTTTCCTGCTCTTGGCGCCGGAAGGGGCGGGCGCCGATCACCTGAAGGCGCTGGCGCGCATCGCCCGGCTGCTCCGCGATCAGGACGTCGCCAAGAAGCTGCGGGCCTCCCGTGATGCCCAGGCGATTTATTCCGTGCTGGCGCTGCCGCCCGCCTCCGCGGCGTGATGCCGCGCCGTCCTCCAGCGAATTCGTGCGCACTTCGGCTTGAAGAACGCTAGCCACTAGTCCCCCTGCCAGTTCTGGCGCCCTTGCGAGCAGCACCCAGCCTCTGCCGCGGGCCGGCCCGGGCGCGGCAGGGCGAACGTCGTGAGGCGCTTGGCAAGCCTGCGCGCGGCGCCGTAGCCCTTTGCACGCGCCAGCGTGTCCGCAGGAGTCGGATCGTAGCCGAACTCGACGACCAGTTCCTGGAACGCCTCGTCGCGGAGCAGATCGAGATGCTGCGGCATCATCCGATCCTTGTAGACACCGACCTTCTTGGGCCGTCCCGACGACGTCAGGCCGCGCCCCAGGACCTTGAGGTCCGATGGCGCTTTGCGCGGAAGCCCGAGATAGTCGCAGATGCGGTGAAGGACGGGAAACGACGATGTCGTCGTTGCATCGTCAGCGGCGAGTTCGGAATAGAGATCTTCGAACCTCACGGTCAGACAGGCCGGCGAGTCGAGCCAGCTCATGAAATTCCTGATCCCGGATCGGGGAAGCGAGAGGATTGTCGAGGTGATCCGCGACGCATCGTCGGGGTGGGCTGCCGATCCGGCTGCCCGCAGATAGGCGTTCCACTTCCGCATCCGCGGGTAGGCCGCCGAATGGTAGACGAAGTCGACCCAGCTCATGACGATGTCGCGCGGGTCGCGCACGATGAACAGCATCTTGTGCTCGGGTCTGCCGAGCAGATATTGCTCGAGATGCGGACAGTACTCGGTATGCGAGGCGCAGAAGTAGCCGGGAGTGAGTGCGGAGGCCCAGAGCGGCGCCGTAATCGCGCGTCCGTAATCGAATGACCCGTCCGGGTTCACTTTGCTGATCGATGATGTGTAGGTGTGGTAGCCGACGTCGACGTGGCCGCCCAGCGCTCTCACGAGCTCGACCAGGAGGTAGGTCCCCGCCTTGGGTACGCTGTTGCAGATCACGTAGTACGGGCTCGATCCCGGCGCAGGAACGTCCGCGAACACGTGACGGTTCGGCACGGTCCCGAGCGCCAGCTCTCGAAACAGCCCAAGGCTCGACCCAAGGCTCGACGCATGCATCTGCAGTCCCTACACACGATCGTCGTGTTTTTCGATCCCGAAGCACGAGATTGCCGCGACATGACGCGAGCATCGAAAGGCGCGAACATCGGAATCGGAGCACTAGCGGCTGCCGCCGCAGGGACAAACTTAAGGATTGGACAGCTCGGCCCTGAACGGGCTTGATTTATGTCTCGGCGTGAAATTCGGCGCCGCGGAAATGGCCAGAAACAAAATTCTTGAATTATCCGTCTCGTCGATCGGGCTCGGATCGGTTTGCCCGAGCCGTTCGTCATCGCGAGCGTCGGCAGCGTGACGCTGCGCCGGCATCACGACAGAGCTCGTGCGAGATAGCGGACCGTCTTGGCGCCGCCGTGAATGCTGGCCGAGCCGACTTCTGAAAAGTCAAGCGCGGCATGAAACGCGTCGGACTGCGGATTGGGCGGGTCGAGATTGACCTCGCAGACGACGCGATCGTGGCCCGCCTCCGACGCCTTCCGGATCAATGCCTCGTAGAGCCGGCGCGCCAGACCGCGCCCTCGCGCCATGGGCGCGACCACGATGCGATCGACATAGACGAAGCGCGGAAAGCGGTCGTGAAACCATTGGAAGTTCGGATTGTCATAGGAGGCGCGCTCGTCGAGCGCGATCAGGAGCGCGTCGGCATCGCCGATCCGCCAGGCGGCATAGGCCTGCACGACAAGATGCGCGAGCCGCCCGGAGTCCAGCCAGGATAATTCCGTGGCATGCGCGTTGTTCAGCGCCAGCAGCGCCGCGCCGAGCGGCGAGCCGGGCGTCAGCTCCGCGGATGTCATGGATCTCAGGAGCGCGTCCGTCATTAAGCAACAAACATCGGGCCAAAAAAATACGCGGACCTGTCGAGGCGACAGATCCGCGCATGTGTATCACGGCTCCATCGACCGCCACGCGAGGGGCGGCGAGAAATTCGTCAGTGCACGCTCACGGCCTGGAGTTCGTGGCTCCACGCATTCGCAATCGCGGCTTCGCGGCTGTCGGTCAGCATGATCGGCGTGCCGTCGGCGGCATGCAATGCGAACAGCTTCAGGCCTGGCGCGATCTGCGGCGCCTGCGGAAACAGCCCGGGCACATCCTCGGACCGGATCTGCTTCACATAGGCGATATGACCTTCGCCCAAACTGGCCAGCGACTCCAGCGAGACGCCGGATTGAGACGCAACATTACCCTCGTTCATGGTCTCGACTCCTCATCGTAGTCTCAAGCGGTCGAGTCCGCTACTCGTTCCATACCAACTATTATTCGTGTTCATTGATAGCGATTGTCTTAACGATCCGCTCCGGCTCGGGCCGGGCCAGATCGATCGACAACAGCCCGTTCTTCAGATCCGCACCCAGCACGTGCATCCCCTCCGCCAGCACGAAAGTGCGCTGGAAGTGGCGCGCGGCAATGCCGCGATGGATGTATTGCCGGGTCTTGTCGTCCTGCTGCCGCCCGCGGATGACGAGCTGGTTTTCCTCAATGGTGACATCGAGTTGGTCGCGGGTAAAACCCGCCACCGCCAGCGTGATCCTCAAGCGTTCTGGCTGGCCATTGGTGCGTTCGAACCGCTCGATATTATAGGGCGGATAACCGTCGGCACCTTTGACGACGCGGTCGAGCACACGCTCGATCTCGTCGAAGCCCAGCAGGAACGGGCTGGAGAGCGAAGGAACACGAGACATAGTTTACAAAGTCCTCTCGAAGCGACTTTGACGTTTCAGGGCCCTATCGGCACCCCTTGGCAAGCAATATGGGCATGACGCCCGCGCGGTTCAAGCGCCGGGCGACCCTAAACCACCTGTATCTCGAACGGGTTAAAGCACGATCCGGCGGCGGCCGTCGGCCGAGAACAGATGCAGCTGCTCGCGCGGCGCCACCGCGCGAATTTCGGTGCCGATCCCAGGCGCCGCGGTCCCCGGCACCCGTACGATGATGTCGTTGGCGGTCGCCGCCAAAGTGAGGGCGCTGTCCGGATCGATCGGGCCCTGCCGGCGGGCGCCATAGACGAAGGTCTCCGCCCCGACATGCTCGATCGCCTCGACGGTGAGGTCGAGGGCGACGCCGCCGCCGGCGGGCGTTCCCGCGGCGAGCTCGAAATGCTCTGGGCGGATGCCGAGGATGCCGGCCTCGCCCGCGAGCAGGCCGGCGGCTGCGAGCTGGGATTTCAAGCCATCGTCCAGCGTGATCAGGTTCATCGGCGGCGCGCCGATGAAGGTGGCGACGAAGGTGGTCGCCGGGTGGCTGTAGATCTCGAGCGGGCTGCCGATCTGCTCGACGCGCCCGGCATTCATCACGACCAGGATGTCGGCCAGCGTCATGGCCTCGAGCTGATCATGGGTGACGTAGATCGCCGTGGTGTTGAGCCGGCGTTGCAGCTTGCGGATCTCCACCCGCATCGCGATCCGCAGCTTGGCGTCGAGGTTCGAGAGCGGCTCGTCGAACAGGAACACTTTCGGCTGGCGCACGATGGCCCGGCCCATCGCCACGCGCTGTCGCTGGCCGCCGGACAACTGCCCCGGCCTGCGATCGAGCAGCGCGCCGAGTTCGAGGATGCGCGCGGCTTCCTGGACGCGGGCATCGATGTCCTTCGCCGGTGTGCCACGATTGCGCAGGCCGTAAGCCATGTTGTTGTACACGCTCATATGCGGATAGAGCGCGTAGTTCTGGAACACCATCGCGATGTCGCGTTCGGCCGGCTCGACCTGATTGACGATCTGGCCGCCGATGTCGATCTCGCCGGACGTCACGGTCTCCAGCCCCGCCACCATGCGCAGCAGCGTGGACTTGCCGCAGCCGGAGGGGCCGACCAGCACGCAGAACGCGCCATCGCCGATCTCGAAATCGATGCCTTTGATGGCCTCGAAGCCATTCGGATAGGCCTTGCGGATATTGCGGAGAACGACGTTAGCCATGGTTATGCCCGGCGAGTAGCGAATAGGGAGTAGCGAACAGGTGAATTGGATTAGAGAGTCGGGCAAAAGCGAGCGGCTTGGCGAGAGCCCCAATTCGCCATTCGCTACTCGCCATTCGCCTCCTCACTTTTCCGTCTCGATCAGACCCTTCACGAACAGGCGCTGCATCAAGACCACGACGGCGACCGGCGGCAGCATGGCGAGCACGGCGGTCGCCATCGCCACCGACCATTCGGTCAGCGCATCGTGCACGTCGATGATCTTCTTGATGCCGATCACGATCGTCTGCATGTCGTCGCGGGTGGTGATCAGCAGCGGCCAGAGATACTGATTCCAGCCGTAGATGAACAGGATCACGAATAGCGCCGCGATGTTGGTGACCGAGAGCGGCAGCAGCGTATCGAAGAAGAAACGAACAGGTCCGGCACCGTCCATCTTGGAGGCTTCGACCAGCTCCTTCGGCACCGTCATGAAGAACTGCCGGAACAAGAGCGTCGCGGTGGCCGAGGCGACCAGCGGCAGGATCAGCCCGGAATACGAATCCAGCATGTGCAGGTCGGTGGTGATCTTGTAGGTCGGAAAGATGCGCACCTCGACCGGCAGCATCAAGGTGACGAAGATGGTCCAGAACATCGCCATCCGGAACGGAAACGAGAAGAACACGATCGCATAGGCCGAGATGATCGAGATCGCGATCTTGCCCCCCGCAATCCCGAGCGCCATGATCAGGCTCGACAGCATCATGCTGCCGACCGGCTCGTGCGTGGTGCGGCCGCTGCCGGATACGATGGTCTTCCAATAGGTCTCCAGCCCGTGTCCGCCAGGCCAGAGCGTCATCTGGCCGTTGGCGATCACCGCATTGTCGTGCGTCGACGCGATGATGGCGAGGTAGACCGGGAAGGCAACAATGGCGACGCCGGTCAACAGCACCAGGTGCGGAAGCAGATTCCCAAAGCGGCGATGCTCGACCATGATTTAATAGTGAACCTTCTTCTCGACGTAGCGGAATTGGAAGGCGGTCAACACGATCACGATGGCCATCAGGATCACGGACTGGGCTGCCGAGCTGCCGAGATCGGTGCCGGCCTTGCCGTCCAGGAACACCTTGTAGACCAAGGTCTGGGTCGCTCCGTTCGGGCCGCCTTCGGTCGCGGTATCGATGATGCCGAGGGTGTCGAAAAAAGCGTAGGTCGTATTGACGATGATCAGGAAGAAGGTGGTCGGCGACAGCAGTGGAAACACGATGGTCCAGAACCGCCGGAACGGTCGGGCGCCGTCGATCGCAGCCGCCTCGATCACGCTCTTTGGAATGGACTGCAGCCCGGCGAGGAAGAACAGGAAGTTGTAGCTGATCTGGTGCCACACGGCGCCGATCACGATCAGGGTCATGGCCTGCGGGCCGTTCAGCACCGGATTCCAATCGATCCCCGACCGCTGCAGCAGGCGGGCAATCATGCCGAGGCCCGGCTGGAACATGAAGATGAACAGGGTGCTCGCCACGGCCGGCGCGACCGCATAGGGGATGATCAGGAACGTGCGGTAGATCTGCAGCCCCGCGAGTTCGCGGTTGGCCATCACGGCGAGCAGCAGGCCGATGCTCAGCGAAAAAAACGCGACCAGGGCTGAAAACATCAAGGTGACGCCGATCGAGTTGTAATACTCCGGCATCTTCAAGATCGACAGATAGTTCTCGAACCAGACGAACTCGGTGGACAGCCCGAACGCGTCCTGGACCAGGAACGACTGCCAGAGAGCCTGCGCCGCGGGCCAATAGAAGAAGATCAGCGAAATCGCGAGCTGCGGCAGGACCAGCAGAATGGGGAGTGCTTTTCCCGAGAAGATCGCGCGGTTTTCCATGATCCCTATCTATGGCCGGTGGGTACCGGCTCATCCCCAGCTACGGAAAGTGCGGCCTTCGCAGCCTGAGAGCTGCGCAAAGACGTTTAGCGCGAATGAGGAGCCGCGGCGAGCCGGGGACTTAGGAGCCCGAGCCGCCGCGGCGTTGGCTATGACTATTTCGTTGCGGTGCGTTCGAACTGCCGCAGCATCTGGTTGCCGCGGGAGACGGCGGTATCGAGCGCGTCCTTGGCGGACTTCTTGCCGGCAAGCGCCGCCTCGATTTCCTCCGACCAGACGTCTCGCATCTGCACCATGCCGCCGAAGCGCAGGCCGCGCGAATTCTCGGTCGGCGCCTTGTTGGTCAGCTCCTTGAGCGGCACTTCCAGGATCGGATTCTTCTCATAGAAGCCGGAGACCTTGGTCTTCTCATATGCCGCCTTGGTGATCGGCAGATAGCCGGAGACCTGGTGCAGGTTGGCCTGACGGTCGGTGTCGGACAGGAAGGTGAAGAACTTGGCGATGCCCTTGTACTCTTCCTTCGACTTGCCGCCCATCACCCACAGCGAAGCGCCGCCGATGATCGAGTTCTGCGGTGCGCCCTTCGCTTCCGGGAAATACGGCATCGCGACCGCCGTGTAGTTGAACTTGGCGTTCGCCTTCACGTTCGGATAGAACGCCGACGACGTCATGAACATCGCGCATTCGCCCGAGGTGAAGCGGCCTTCGCCGGTGTTGGTGCGACCGGAATAGTCGAAGCTCTTGTCCTTCTGCAGCTCGACCAGGTTCTCGAGCAGCTTGGTTTCCAGCGGCGAGTTGAACTCGAGCACGGTGTCGAAGCCGTCAAGCCCGTTGGCCTTGGTGCCGATCGGCAGGTTGTGCCAGGCGTTGAACTGTTCGATCAGCGCCCAAGTCACCCAGCCCGTGGAGAAACCGCAGGTCGGATTGCCGGCTGCATGCAGCTTCTTGGCGTCTTCGAAGACGTCCGGCCAAGTCTTCGGAGGAGCATCGATGCCGGCCTTCTTCAATGCGTCGAGATTGACCCACATCACCATGCTCGACGAGTTGAAGGGGAACGACAGCATGTCCCCCTTCGAGGTCGAATAATAACCGGTGATCGCCGGCAGATAGGAATTCGGGTCGAACGGTTCGCCCTCCTCCTTCATCAGTTCGGACACCGGCTTGATGGCGCCCTTGGCAGCCATCATGGTCGCGGTGCCGACCTCGAATACCTGCATGATGCCCGGCGCGTTGCCGGCGCGGAACGCGGCGATGCCGGCGTTCAGCGTGTCGGCGTAGCTGCCCTTGAAGCTCGGAACGATCTTGTAGTCGCTCTGCGAGGCGTTGAAGTCGCTGGCGAGCTTGTTCACGACGTCATTGTTCGGGCCGGTCATGGCGTGCCACCACTGGATCTCGGTCACCGCATGCGCGGGCGAGGCGGCGGCAAAGGCCATCATGGCCAGGACCGAAGTCGCGGCGCTAAATTGTCGAACTGACATCAAAAGTACCTCCCATGGGGCGTCATCAACGTTCGTGGCCGTTAGCAGCGGCGGATGACGGTTCAATGAAAGATGTATAGACGGCCGCAGTTGCTGGGGAAAGCACGCCCCACCGCGCCGGTAAAGCGCGCGAACTCCCCCTACATTTGTTGCGGCCGCCCGCCCACGTGGAGCTGAACCGGCGGCTCGCGTTCAGCGCTTGCGTTCGATGCAGACAGCGCCGCTGTCGACCAGGGCCTTGATGGCTTCGTCCGAATAGCCGAACTCGCCCAGCACCTCGCCTGCGTGCTGGCTGAACTTCGGCGGGGTCGAGCGCAGGCTCGGCTTGGTGCGGCCGAGCCGGATCGGTGAGGCAACACCCTTGTACCAGTCCTTCTCGATGACATCGCCGCGATGCAGCGTATGTGCGTTGGTCAGGGCCTGGTCGATCTTCTGCACCGGACCTGCCGGCAGGCCGGCTCCGAGCAGCCGGTCGCAGAGAGGTTCGGCCTCGAACTGGCTGAAGACCGCGGCGAGTTCTGTCCGTAGCGCCGCGCGGTTTGCGACGCGGTCGCGGTTGCGGGCAAAGCGTGGATCGGTGCCGAGCTCCGGCCGGCCGATCTCCTTGCAGAGCTTACGGAACGTGCCGTCATTGCCGACGCCGATGAAGATGTCGTCGGTCTTGGTCGGGAAGATCGCGTAAGGCACGAGGTTCGGATGTTCGTTGCCCGTCAGTGATGGCGGCTTGCCGTGCATGAAGTAGTTCGCCGTATGCGGATGCATGATGGCGAGTCCGGTCTCGTACAGCGTGACTTCGAGGAATTGCCCGAGGCCGGAGCGGTGCCGCTCCGACAGCGCCATCAGGATGCCGATCGCGGCATAGAGCCCGGTGGTGATGTCGACCAGCGGCACGCCGATCCGCATCGGCCCGCTTTCGGGCGAGCCGGTCGCTGCGATCATGCCGGTCATGGCCTGGATGATCGCGTCGTAGCCGGGATTGCCGCCGCGGGGGCCATCGGCACCGAAGCCGCAGATCCGGCAATGCACCAGCTGGGGGAATTTCTCGCGCAGGGCATCGCTGCCGATGCCCCATTTTTCCAGCGTGCCCGGCTTGAAGTTTTCGATCAGCACGTCGGCCGTTTCGAGCATCTTCATCAGCACCGCGCGGCCGCCTTCGGCGGCGAGGTCGAGGCCGATCGAGCGCTTGTTGCGGTTGATGCCGACGAAATAGGCCGCGTCCTCGTCATGGAAGGGCGGGCCCCAGTCGCGCACCTCGTCGCCGGCGGGCGGTTCGACCTTGATCACGTCGGCGCCGTGGTCGGCGAGGATCTGGGTGCAATAGGGTCCGCCGAGCACGCGCGTGAGATCGATCACGCGCAGGCCGGTCATCGCGCCGGGGACGAATTGTGGGGTCATCGAGGGATTCGCGAGGTTGGTGTCAACTCGCGGTCATAAAGCACTGGCGGCGCACCGGCGCAAATCCGAGGGCGCACCGTGCCCATGCACAAAAGGGGCAGGAGACTGCGACCTGCGATCTCCTGCCGTGTCGTGGAATCGCGCCGGTCAGACGACGCTCAGCTTGACGTCGACATTGCCGCGGGTGGCGTTGGAGTAGGGACATACCTGGTGCGCCTTCTCGACCAAGGCTTCTGCGTCGGCCTTGGCGAGGCCGGGGAGCGAGACCGCAAGCTCGACCGTGATGCCGAAGCCGCCCTCCGAACGCGGTCCGATGCCGACCGTGGAGGTGACCGAGGTGTCGGCCGGCACCTTGGGGCCGCCCTGCGAGGCCACGAACTTCATCGCGCCGATGAAGCAGGCCGCATAGCCGGCGGCGAACAGCTGCTCGGGATTGTTGCCGGCACCGCCGGCGCCACCGAGTTCCTTCGGGGTGGCCAGCTTGACGCTCAGCGAGCCGTCGAGGGTCTGTGCTTCACCGTCGCGGCCGCCGGTGGCCTTGGCGCTGGTCTTGTAGAGCACGTTCACGGACATGGTCGGGTCTCCCGTTCATGAATTTCGATGGACACAATATTGCATACAATTATATTGTGCACAATATAATTGGTCGATAGAAATTTCGTGATCGTAGCGCGGGTCGTTGATCGGCATGCCCGGCCGACCCAAGATGGGGTCACGATCCGAGCTTCCGAGGTCACCATGCCCAGAAAGGCCGCGGCCGACGCGCCGCTTCTGCTCGCCAACCAGCTTTGTTTCGCCGTGTATTCGACGGCGCATGCGTTCAACCGCGTCTATAAGCCCCTGCTCGACCGGCTCGGCCTCACCTATCCGCAATATCTGGTGATGCTGGTGCTGTGGGAACGGGATGGCCTGGCGGTCAAGGAGATCGGTGAGCGGCTGTTCCTGGACTCCGGCACCTTGACGCCGCTCCTGAAGCGACTGGAGACGGCTCACCTCGTCAAGCGGACGCGTTCGGTAGCGGACGAGCGGCAGGTCCTGGTGGCGCTGACCGCGCAGGGCGCGGCGCTGCGCGAGAAGGCCAGGGCGATCATCCCGCCGGCGATTCTCGACGCGACGGGATGCTCGGTTGCGGAACTGGCGACATTGCAGAAGAGCCTGATTGCGCTGCGCGAGCGACTCGATGCGGTGGCGGGGGAAGGCTAGGGACCGTCCAGCCTACAAGTGCTTCTTCGCAAAAGCGCGGCCAGAGCCCGACTTGAGATATCTCTCGAACGCGAACGCGAGCTTCTCGTCGCTGAATGCAACATAAGTTCTAACACGCCGCGGCCTATACTTGGACGTATGCGGGACCGCGCCTGCGTTGTGCTTGATCAGACGCTCCGGCACGTCGTCGGTGATCCCGGCATAGAAGTGCACGCCGTCCAGACTTTCAAGGATATAGACATATTTCATGAGAAGGCCCGGCGCTCAGTCGTATCACTACGATAGCGCGGACAACGTGCCGTTAGCCAAGTCTCATTATCGACAGTCCGCCTTCGCTCTCTGAGCTTCGGCGGGACAGCCTTCGCTGGCTTCGCTACGATAGGGGCGGAGTGTGGCTTGCCCTGCCGAAGCTCGCGAAGCGAGCGAAGGCTGGTGGAGCCAGGCGGGATCGAACCGCCGACCTCTTGCATGCCATGCAAGCGCTCTCCCAGCTGAGCTATGGCCCCTTAACAGCTCCGGCTCGTCTGGGCGACGCGCCGGGATGCACCGTGAAACACGTTTTCAGAATTATCTCAAGTGTCTTCGTCGCCGCCGACGTCACCAATGATGTCGGTGACGTCTTCATCCCCTTCTTCTTCGTCGGCGATGAAGGTCGAATCATCGTCCTCGTCGTCGTCGAGGGTCTCGTCGATCTCGATGTCGTCTTCCGATTCGGGAACGACGGCCTTGACCTTGCCGGTGTTCTCCTCGGCATCGGCCTCCTCGAGCGAGACCAACTCTTCGGCCTCGGCCGGCTCGTGCGCCGTATCGACGGGGGCGGCAGCGCGCGCGGCCTCGCCGCGCATGGCGCGGGCAGGGGCCACCGGGGCGATCGGCACCACCTCGCCGGTGTAGGGCGAAATCACCGGGTTCTTGTTGAGGTCGTAGAACTTTTTGCCCGTGGTCGGGCAAATGCGTTTGGTTCCAAGCTCGGCTTTGGCCACGTGCAGCGTCCTGGGAATGTCTGAAAAGCGGTGCTTCACTTGGCTAGTTGCCGCGCCGCTGTCAATAGCGCTTTACACGAGAATTTCGAGGGCTCGTGACGGCCGGTTGGGCCTGTGATACCTGCGGCTCCGATCTGAGAGGACATGACCTTGTCGACATCTGCAGCCCCGACCCCGCTCGAATCCCGGGCCAGCGGCCCCCTGACGGGCACGATTCGTGTTCCCGGCGACAAGTCGATCTCGCACCGGGCCTTGATTCTGGGCGCGATGGCGGTCGGCGAAACCACGATTTCCGGCCTGCTCGAAGGCGAGGACGTCCTGAACACCGCCAAATCCATGCGCATCCTCGGTGCCAAGGTCGAGCGGACCGGCGATTTCGCCTGGAGCGTCCGCGGGGTCGGTGTCGGCGGCTTCGCCCAGCCTGGCGAGACCCTCGATTTCGGCAATTCCGGCACGGGATGCCGGCTGGTCATGGGCGCGGTGGCGGGCTGCCCGATCACGGCCGTGTTCGACGGCGACGCCTCGCTGCGCAGCCGCCCCATGCGCCGGATACTCGATCCGCTGGCCCTGATGGGCGCCAAGGTCATTGCCGAAGGCGAAGGCGGCAGGCTGCCGCTGACCTTGCAGGGCGCGCGCAATCCGATTCCGATCGAATATCGCACGCCCGTCGCCTCGGCCCAGATCAAGTCGGCGGTGCTGCTGGCGGGGCTCGCCGCCCCCGGCATCACCACCGTCATCGAACAGGAGGCCAGCCGCGACCACACCGAGCTGATGCTCAAGCATTTTGGCGCCGAGATCGTCACGACGGCGGAAGGGCCGCATGGGCGCCGCATCGCCTTGGCCGGCGAGCCGGAATTGCGCGGTGCTGCCGTGATCGTGCCGGGGGATCCGTCCTCGGCCGCGTTCCCGATCGTCGCGGCGCTGATCGTCGAAGGCTCCGACCTGGTGCTCCCGGACGTGATGACCAACCCGCTGCGGACCGGCCTGTTCACCACCTTGCGCGAGATGGGCGCCTCGATCGAGGAAAGCGACGTTCGCGGCGACGCCGGCGAGCCGATGGCCAGGCTGCGGGTCCGCGCCTCGAAGCTGCGCGGCGTCGAAGTCCCGCCGGAACGCGCGCCGTCGATGATCGACGAATATCTGGTGCTGGCGGTGGCAGCCAGCTACGCCGAAGGCACCACGATCATGCGCGGGCTGCAGGAACTGCGGGTCAAGGAATCCGACCGGCTGGAGGCGACCGCGGCGATGCTGCGGGTCAACGGCGTCAAGGTGGAGATCGTTGGCGACGACCTGATCGTGGAGGGCAGGGGCCATGTGCCCGGGGGCGGCCTGGTGGCCACGCACATGGACCACCGTATCGCGATGTCGGCGCTGGTGATGGGACTTGCCTCAGACCAGCCGGTCAAGGTCGACGACACCGCTTTCATTGCGACCAGCTTCCCGGACTTTTTGCCGCTGATGCGCAAAGCCGGCGCGGAGTTCGCATGATTATCGCCATCGACGGCCCGGCGGCGTCGGGCAAGGGCACCCTCGCCAAGCGGCTCGCGGCGCATTACGGCTATCGGCATCTTGATACCGGCGTGATTTATCGCGCCGTGGCCTATGCCATGCTCTCGGCCGGTCATGACCTGAACGACGAAGGCCAAGCGGCACAGATTGCCCTGAAGCTCGAGCCCGAGACCTTCGACAATCCGGCGCTGAAGTCCCAGGCGGTGGGCTCGGCTGCCTCGGTCGTCTCGGCCCTTCCCAAGGTGCGCGAGGCGCTGGTGGCGTTCCAACGTCAGTTTGCATCCAGCCCGCCCGGCGCCGTGCTCGACGGCCGCGACATCGGCACGGTGATCTGCCCGGATGCCGACGTGAAGATCTATGTCGTGGCCGATCCGAAGATCCGGGCCCAGCGCCGCACCCTGGAGGCGCGGGCCCGTGGCGAGGAGGCCGACGAGGCCGCCGTCCTGGCCGATATCCTTGCCCGCGACGCGCGCGACCAGAACCGCCCGATTGCTCCTTTAAAGCAAGCACCGGATGCTTACTTGCTAGACAACTCCCATTTGGATATAGAAAGCGGCGTCCGGGCCGCCATCGATATTGTCGAGGCCGTTCGAGCGGGCCGTCAGCGGGTTTGATATTTGCCGCTGGCGTCATTGGAGGAACGCCCGCTCCCGCCCTTGACCGTCGATAGCTCGATTGCGGTTCAATCGGGTTCGATCAGCCGGACATTACTCAACGTATCGCATGTGCAGGCACTGCCGGCCCGCTTCTGCGCGTTTCGCGCACCGAGCGGTCGTTTGGGGTATTTGCGGACCTCCAAACACTGTGCATCCGATGCGCCGATCAACCCGCTGCCGGCAAGACAGTCCGCATCTGGAGAACCAATGGCTTCGAGTACCACTGCTACTTCCTACAACCCCAGCCGCGATGATTTTGCCGCGATGCTGGATGAGTCCTTCACGCGCGGTAACCTGCAGGAAAGTTCCGTCGTCAAGGGCAAGGTGGTTGCGATCGAGAAGGACATGGCCGTCATCGACGTCGGCCTGAAGACCGAAGGCCGCGTCGCGCTGCGCGAATTCGCAGGCCCCGGCCGTGAGAACGAATTGAAGGTCGGCGACGAGGTCGAGGTGTTCCTCGACCGGATCGAGAACGCACTCGGCGAAGCCGTGCTGTCGCGCGACAAGGCGCGCCGCGAAGAGAGCTGGGGCAAGCTCGAGAAGGCGTTCCAGAACAACGAGAAGGTCAACGGCGTCATCTTCAACCAGGTCAAGGGCGGCTTCACCGTCGACCTCGACGGCGCGGTGGCCTTCCTGCCGCGTTCGCAGGTGGACATCCGTCCGATCCGCGACGTCGCACCGCTGATGAACAACTCGCAGCCGTTCCAGATCCTCAAGATGGATCGCCGCCGCGGCAACATCGTCGTGTCGCGCCGTACCGTGCTGGAAGAGACCCGCGCCGAGCAGCGCCAGGAGCTGGTGCAGAACCTCGAAGAGGGTCAGGTGATCGACGGCGTCGTCAAGAACATCACCGATTACGGTGCGTTCGTCGACCTCGGCGGCATCGACGGCCTGCTGCACGTCACCGATATCGCCTGGCGGCGTGTCAACCATCCGACTGAGGTGCTCAGCATCGGCCAGACGGTGAAGGTCAAGATCATCAAGATCAACCACGAGACGCACCGCATCTCGCTGGGCATGAAGCAGCTGCTGGACGATCCGTGGCAGGGCATCGAGGCGAAGTATCCGCTGGGTGCGCGCTTCCACGGCCGCGTCACCAACATCACCGACTACGGCGCCTTCGTCGAGCTGGAGCCGGGCATCGAAGGCCTGATCCACGTCTCGGAGATGTCGTGGACCAAGAAGAACATGCATCCGGGCAAGATCGTCTCGACCTCGCAGGAAGTCGAAGTCCAGGTGCTCGAGGTCGATTCGGTCAAGCGCCGCATCTCGCTCGGTCTCAAGCAGACCATGCGCAATCCGTGGGAGGTCTTCGTCGAGAAGCATCCGACGGGTTCGGTGGTCGAGGGCGAGGTCAAGAACAAGACCGAGTTCGGCCTGTTCCTCGGCCTCGAGGGCGATGTCGACGGCATGGTCCACCTGTCCGATCTCGACTGGAAGCTTCCGGGCGAGCAGGTGATCGACAACTACAAGAAGGGCGACATGGTGAAGGCCGTGGTGCTCGACGTCGATGTGGAGAAGGAGCGTATTTCGCTCGGCATCAAGCAGCTCGAAGGCGATCCCTTCGCCGAGCCGGGCGATGTCAAGAAGGGCGCGGTCGTCACCTGCGAGGTGCTCGACGTCAAGGAAGGCGGCATCGACGTCAAGATCGCCGGCACCGACTTCGCCACCTTCATCAAGCGCTCCGAGCTGGCGCGCGACCGCAACGATCAGCGCTCCGAACGCTTCGCGGTCGGTGAGAAGGTCGATGCCCGCGTGATCCAGTTCGACAAGAAGGCCCGCAAGGTGCAGGTCTCGATCAAGGCGCTGGAAGTCGCGGAAGAGAAGGAGGCCATCGCGCAATATGGCTCCTCCGATTCGGGCGCGACGCTCGGCGACATCCTGGGCACCGCGCTCAAGAATCGCGATCAGAAGTAAGCCGTCGTCGATTTGACGAGCATCAAAGCCCCGGTTTCGGCCGGGGCTTTTTTTATTCGACCGACGTAAGAAGCCGGCCGATCCGGCCTCTGCCTCCAACCGGCATGGCGATCGTTCGGCAGCATCGTGGCGGGCCATGCTTTCTTCATATTGGGTCGCAATTGATGTAATCAGGTAACGTCGGATTCACGCTGCGGATGCAAAACGCGCTGATACTTCCTGGAGATTTTCCATGTCGCTTGATTCGGATGTGATCGTCGATCGGCGCAGGCTGCGCCGCAAGCTGACGTTCTGGCGCGTCGCTGCCGTGCTGATCGCGATCGCGGCTCTTTCGGCGGTCGGCTTCGTGATGTCGCCGCGCGGACGCACCGCGCTGACCACGTCGGGATCGATCGCCCGCGTCAACATCGAAGGCCTGATCCGCAGCGACCAGGATCGCGTCGAGGCGCTGGAGCGGCTGGAGAATTCGTCCGCCGCCGCCGTCGTGCTTCACATCAATTCGCCGGGCGGCACCACCGCGGGATCCGAGCAGCTCTACGATTCTCTGGTCCGCCTAAAGGCGAAGAAGCCGCTGGTGGTCGTCGTCGAAGGGCTTGCGGCCTCCGGCGGCTACATCACGGCGATTGCGGCCGATCACATCGTCGCACAGCAGAGTTCTCTCGTCGGCTCGATCGGTGTGCTGTTCCAATATCCCAATGTCGGCGAACTCTTGAAGACCATTGGCGTCAAGGTCGAGGAGGTGAAATCCTCGCCGTTGAAGGCTGCGCCCAACGGGTTCGAGCCGACAAGCCCGGAAGCGCGCGAGGCGCTCGACGCGCTGGTGAAGGATTCCTACGCATGGTTCCGTGGACTCGTGAAGGAGCGGCGCGGCATGGATGATGCGCAGCTGGAAAAGGTTGCTGACGGCCGCGTCTTCACCGGACGACAGGCGATCGATCTGAAGCTGATCGACGAACTCGGCGATGAGAAGAAGGCGATTGCCTGGCTGGTTGCGCAAAAGAACGTCAAAAAGGATCTGCCCGTGCGCGACTACAAACTTTCGCCGCGGTTCGGCGATCTCTCCTTCCTGCGTACGGCAACTTCGATCGCGCTCGAGGCTGTCGGTCTGAGCGCCGTCGCGCATCAGATCGAGCATGCGGGCGTGGTGCGCGCAGTGGACGGCTTGGGGTTGGACGGCATGCTGGCGCTGTGGCAGCCGGCGGGCAGCAACTGAACCCGCTAAGACCGGCGTCGCCGTATCTTTCGCGCGCTGCGTGTGGGGCTGGAAAGCGGGATTTCGGCCCTGTCACGCAATTTCGCGTCGCCGATGAATGATTTAGCGTCTTGACAGTCCACGGCATTTTCACGGAAATGGGCGCTGAATTTCCCGGATACACCTTCTCGATGATCAAATCCGAGCTTGTTCAGCGTATCGCCGAGCACAACCCGCATCTCTACCAGCGAGATGTCGAGAACATTGTGAATGCGATCCTTGATGAGATCGTCGCAGCGTTGGCGCGCGGCGATCGGGTGGAGCTGCGTGGTTTCGGCGCCTTCTCCGTCAAGCACCGTCCGGCGCGCGCAGGGCGAAATCCGCGGACCGGCGCCCATGTGCCGGTGGACCAGAAATGCGTGCCGTTCTTCAAGACCGGCAAGGAAATGCGCGAGCGGCTGAACCGCGACCAGCCGCCGGAAGCGGCCGAATCCTCGTCCTGATGCGTCCTGCGCAAGGCGCCGGATGTGTTGAGGCGGATGCGGTCTGGGATGAGCACGAGCGAGCGTTATGCGAAAATTCCTTACCGCGGTGATCGTCATTCCGCTGGCACTGCTCTTCGTCGTGTTTGCAGTCGCGAACCGGCATTTCGTTACCGTATCGTTCAATCCATTTGACACGACCGATGCCGGCGCGGCGGTGTCATTGCCGCTCTTTGCGCTGATCATCGCCGCGACCATCGTGGGCGTCGTTGCTGGCGGCCTCGCGACCTGGATCGGTCAGCGCCGATGGCGGCGAGCGGCGCGTCAGCATCAGGCCGACGCGGACGCTGCACGGGCCGAGCTCGCCCATCTCAAGGCGGCCTCGGCTGCGACGCGGGGTGCGCGGGGGCAGCTGGTTCCGTCGTCCTCTCCGGCCGGGCTTTTCGGCCCTTATGGGCGAGACAAGCAGGGCGCCGCGTTGTAGAACCCGCGCGAAACCTCGTTACGAGGTGATCCTTTTCGCGCGGAATTGCGTTTTCGACTGATGCCCTTGCTCGTCAAAATCTGCGGCCTGACCACGCCCGAGACGCTCGCGGCGGCCCTGGATGCTGGCGCAGACATGGTGGGGTTCGTGTTCTTTCCGCCGTCGCCGCGCCATCTCGGCCTCCAAGCGGCCCGCGCGCTCGGCGCGCAGGCGAAAGGCCGCGCGTTGAAGGTCGCGCTCACGGTCGATGCCGATGACGCCACGATCGAGAACATCGTCGAGACCTTGAGGCCGGATCTGCTGCAGCTCCATGGCAAGGAGAGCGTGGCGCGGGTTCGCGACATCAAGCAGCGCTTCGGCCTGCCGGTGATGAAGGCGATCCCCGTCGAAACCGCCGCCGACCTGGCGTCGCTGTCCGGCTATGCCGCTGTGTGCGACCGCATTCTGTTCGATGCCCGTGCGCCCAAGGATGCCACGCGTCCCGGCGGGCTGGGCGCCACCTTCGATTGGCATCTGCTTCAAGATCTCAAGCTCGATCTCCCGTTCATGGTGTCGGGCGGCTTGAGTGCCGGCAATGTGCATGAGGCGGTCAGAATCACAGGTGCGGGAGGCGTCGATGTTTCTTCTGGCGTCGAGCGCGCGCCCGGCGTGAAGGATAGCGACATGATCAGAGAATTTGTGCGCGCGGCGCGCGCGATCGAAGAGTTGAGCGTCCGATGACCACTTTGCGTCCCAATTCCTATCGAAGCGGCCCCGACGAGCGCGGCCATTTCGGCATTTTCGGCGGCCGCTTTGTCGCGGAAACGCTGATGCCGCTGATCTTGGACCTGGAGAAAGCCTACGCCGAAGCGAAGGCCGATCCGGCGTTCCAGGCCGAGATGGACGGCTACCTCAAGCACTATGTCGGCCGTCCTTCGCCGCTTTATTTCGCCGAACGGCTGACCGAGCATCTTGGCGGCGCCAAGATCTACTTCAAGCGCGAGGAGCTCAATCACACCGGCTCGCACAAGGTCAACAATGTGCTCGGCCAGATCATGATGGCGCGGCGTATGGGCAAGAAGCGCATCATCGCCGAGACCGGCGCCGGCCAGCATGGCGTCGCGACTGCGACGCTGTGCGCGCGCTTCGGTCTTGAATGCGTGGTCTATATGGGCGCGGTCGATGTCGAGCGGCAGCAGCCGAACGTGATCCGCATGGAGATGCTGGGCGCAAAGGTGGTCCCGGTGCAGTCCGGCGCACGCACCTTGAAGGACGCGATGAACGAGGCGCTGCGCGATTGGGTCACTAACGTCCACAACACGTTCTACTGCATCGGTACGGTCGCGGGGCCGCATCCCTATCCGATGATGGTGCGCGACTTCCAGTCGGTGATCGGCAACGAGACCCGGGTGCAGATGCAGGAGATGGAAGGCCGCCTGCCGGATTCTCTCATCGCCTGCATCGGCGGCGGCTCGAACGCCATGGGCCTGTTTCATCCGTTTCTCGATGACCCCTCGGTGGAGATCTTCGGCGTGGAAGCTGCGGGCCATGGCCTCACGCAGCTGCATGCCGCCTCGATCGCCGGCGGTCGGCCCGGCGTGCTTCATGGCAACCGCACCTATCTGCTGATGGATGAGGACGGCCAGATCCAGGAAGCGCATTCGATCTCGGCAGGTCTCGACTATCCCGGCATCGGGCCGGAGCATTCCTGGCTGCACGAGACAGGCCGCGTGACATACCTCTCCGCGACCGACGAAGAGGCGCTGGCGGCGTTTCAGCTGTTGTCGCGGCTCGAAGGCATCATCCCGGCGCTGGAGCCGGCACACGCGATCGCCAAGGTGATGGAGCTCGCGCCCAAGCGATCGAAGGATCATCTGATGGTCGTCAACCTCTCGGGCCGCGGCGACAAGGACGTCCCGCAGGTCGGCGAGATCCTGCGAGGGAGGAAGTCGTGACCACCCGGATGGACGCGCGGTTCGCGCAATTGAAAAAGCAAGGCCGCTCGGCGTTCGTCACCTTCGTGATGGCCGGCGATCCCGACCCGCAGACGTCGCTTGCGATCGTCAAGGCGCTGCCGCAGGCTGGCGCCGACATCATCGAGCTCGGCATGCCCTTCACCGATCCGATGGCCGATGGCCCCTCGATCCAGGCCGCAGGCCTGCGCGCGCTGAAAGGCGGCATGACCTTGCGCAAGACGCTCGCCCTGGTGCGCAGCTTCCGCGAAAGCGACGATACCACGCCGATCGTGCTGATGGGCTACTACAACCCGATCTACATTTACGGCGTCGAGCCGTTTCTGGCCGACGCGAAAGCGGCGGGCGTGGACGGCTTGATCATCGTGGACCTTCCGCCGGAAGAGGACGATGAATTGTGCGTGCCGGCGCTCAAGGCCGGGCTCAACTTCATTCGCCTCGCGACTCCGACCACCGACGACAAGCGCTTGCCGGCGGTGCTCGCGAACACATCGGGTTTCGTCTACTACGTCTCGATCACCGGCATCACCGGCGCGGCCTCGGCCGATGCGAAGTCGGTCGGTGCCGCCGTGGCCCGGATCAAGGGACATACGGCGCTGCCGGTCTGCGTCGGCTTCGGCATCCGCACCCCTGAAGCGGCGCGGGCGATTGCCCAACATGCCGATGGCGCCGTCGTGGGCACGGCTCTGGTGGATGCGGTGCGCAGCAGCCTGGACGCGGAGGGGCGCGCGACCGCGAAGACGGTGGGCGCCGTGGCCGATCTGGCCGCAGCACTCGCGCAAGGCGTGCACGGCGCGAAACAAGCCGCAGAATAGCTGTTGTCCGGCTGCGCTGCCGCCGTAGGCGGCGGCTTGCCGGGCCAAGAACTCACCGCCATATATGTTTGCGAGCGCCATACGGAGCGACACATGAACTGGCTTACCAATGTGGTCCGGCCGAAGATCCGCAGCATCCTGCGGCGCGAGACGCCGGAGAACCTGTGGATCAAGTGCCCGGATTCCGGACAGCTCGTGTTCTACAAGGACGTCGAGGCCAACCAGTTCGTCATCCCCGGCTCGAACTATCACATGCGCATGGGCGCGGTTGCGCGCCTGAAATCGATCTTCGACAACGAGACCTGGTTCGACGTCGCGCTTCCCGAAGTCACGCCTGACCCGCTGAAATTCCGCGACGAGCGTCGCTATGCCGATCGCATCAAGGATGCACGCGCCCGCACCGGCCTGAACGATGCCGTCAAGGTCGGCTACGGCAAGCTCGAGGGCATGGGTACGGTGATCGCCGTGCAGGATTTCGATTTCATGGGCGGCTCGCTCGGCATGGCCGCGGGCGAAGCCATCGTGCGCGGGCTCGAGCTCGCAGTTGAGAAGAAATCGCCGTTCATCGTGTTCGCGGCTTCCGGCGGTGCTCGCATGCAGGAGGGCATCCTGTCGCTGATGCAGATGCCGCGCACGACCGTGGCCGTGCAGATGCTGCGCGAGGCGCGGCAACCCTACATCGTGGTGCTGACCAATCCGACCACCGGCGGCGTCACGGCTTCCTATGCGATGCTCGGCGACGTTCAGATCGCCGAGCCCGGCGCTCTGATCGGCTTCGCCGGTGCGCGCGTGATCGAGCAGACCATCCGCGAGAAGCTTCCCGAAGGCTTCCAGCGTGCCGAATATCTCCGCGACCACGGCATGGTGGACATGGTCGTGCATCGTCACGACCTGCGCCCGACTTTGGCGCGGCTCTGCCGGCTGCTGACCAAATCGCCGGCCATCGAGCCCACCAAGCCGATGGCGCAGCTGCCACCGCCTGAGAAGACGGTCGTCTCTTCCGAGGCGACCGCGGGCGCGCCGGCTGCGTGAACGATCCGGCGTCCCAGCAGACCTGTTCGCCCGACGAGCTGATCGCGCGGCTCTCGGCTCTGCATCCGAGCCAGATCGATCTCGGGCTGGATCGCATGCATCGGCTGCTGGCGCAGCTTGGCCATCCCGAGCGCAAGCTGCCGCCGGTGATCCATGTCGCCGGCACCAACGGCAAAGGCTCGACCGTCGCCTATCTGCGGGCGATGCTGGAGGCCGCGGGCCTGCGGGTGCACGTCTTCACTTCGCCCTGGCTTGTGCGCATCAACGAAAGCTATCGGCTGGGCCGCGTCGGTGGCGGCGTCCTGGTCGGTGACGATGAATTGCGTGATGCGCTTGAGCAATGCGAGCGGGTCAACGCGGGCGCGCCGATCACCTTTTTCGAGGTGAAGACCGTCGCTGCGTTTGTGCTGTTTGCCAAGCATCCGGCCGACGTCGTGCTGCTCGAGGTCGGTCTCGGCGGCCGGCTCGACTCCACCAATGTGATCGAGCAGCCGGCGGCCAGCGTGCTGACGCCGATCAGCATGGATCATATGGATTTTCTCGGCACCGATCTGGCATCGATCGCCGGCGAGAAGGCTGCGATCATCAAGCGCGGCTGCCCGGTGATCTCGGCCGAGCAGGAGCCGTCGGCGCTGGCCGTGATCGAACAGCAGGCGAAACGCATGCGTGCGCCGCTGTTTGCGGCTGGTGAGGCCTGGCATGTCAATGTCGAGCGCGGCCGGCTGGTCTATCAGGACGATCGTGGCTTGCTCGATCTCCCCGCGCCAAGACTGTTCGGTCGGCACCAGTTCGACAATGCGGGGCTGGCGATCGCGACCTTGCGCGCCATCGACAGGTTCAAGCTTCCGACCAAGGCGTTCGAAGCGGGCATTACCGGGGCCGAGTGGCCGGCGCGGATGCAGCGCCTGTCGACCGGCGCGCTGCCTGTGCTCGGGCCACAGGGCTCCGAGATCTGGCTGGACGGCGGTCACAATGCCGAAGGCGGTCGCGTGGTCGCGGCTGCACTCGGCGATCTCGAGGAGCGGGTGTCGCGACCGCTGGTGGTCATCGTCGGCATGATGGCCAACAAGGACGCGCGTGCTTTTCTGGCCAATTTTGCCGGCCTGACACGCCACATCATTGTCGTGCCGATCCCCGGTCAGGACAAGGCGATGACGCCTTCCGATCTGGCCGATGCCGCGCGCGTGCTCGGCATGCGGGTCGAGATTGCCGCCGGGGTCGAAGCGGCGCTCGCGAGCATCGCGCGCCTCGCCTACGAGGTGCCGCCGCGCATCCTGATCACTGGCTCGCTCTATCTCGCCGGCCATGTGCTGGCGATCAACGGCACGCCTCCCACTTAAGCTCATGCGAGCAGCTTCATCGGATCTGCGGCCTTCTGCTTCAGCTGATCGAAGGTGCATTGTCGCGGGGCCTTGTCGGGGCGCCAGCGCAGGATCGAGGTGCCGTGGCGAAAGCGGTCGCCGGAAAAATGATCGTAGCAAACCTCGATCACGAGCTTCGGCTTCAGCGGGCACCATTGCGTCGATCGCTCGGTGGACCAGCGGCTCGGGCCGCCCGGCGCATTGCCGGTAAAACCCGGTGGTGCGATCAAAGCCTCCAGCTTCGCGGTCAGCGCCGGCTTGTCTTCCTTTTTGATCGCGGAGGTGAAGCCGACGTGGTGCAGCAGCCCTTCGTCGTCGTACAGCCCGAGCAGCAATGAACCGACCACCTTCTGGCCATTGCCGCCCTTGTTGGTCGCGTAGCGGAAGCCGCCGATCACGCAATCGGCGCTGCGGAAGCGCTTGATCTTCTGCATGCCGTCGCGATTGCCGGCCTGATAGGGCTGGTCGATGCGCTTGGCGATCACGCCATCCGAGCCGGCGCCGGAGCGCGCCAGCCATCTCTCGGCGGTGGCGAAGCTGGTCGTGACCGGCGACAGGCGAAAGGTCGCATGTTTTTTGAAATTGGCGTTGGCAAAGGCTTCCAAGGCCGGCCGCCGCTCGTCCAGAGGATGCTCGGCCAGTTCGCCATCCTTGGCCGTGGCCAGCAGATCGAAAGCAATGAACAGCGCTGGCGTCTCCTGCGACAGCTTCGTCACCCGGCTGGCGGCGGGATGGATCCGCTGCAACAGATCGTCGAACGAGCTGGTCTTGCCATGCGGCACGACCAGCTCGCCGTCGAGCACGAATTTCTGCACTTTCAATTCCCGCGCCGCCGCAACCACCTCGGGAAAATAGCGCGTCAGGTCCTCGCCGGCCTTCGACTGCATCGTTACCTCGTCGCCATTGCGCGACAACAGGCAACGGAAGCCGTCCCATTTCGGCTCGTATTGCCACTCCTTCCCGCGCGGGATGGCGTCGACCGAGCGCGCCTCCATGGCCTGCAAATCGGGATGGCGGGAGAGGGATCTGCGGGGGCGGGCGGGCATGGTGGGCAAACGCTCAAAACGCGGCAAACTCCCCCTCTCAACGCAAACGGCCGGCGATTTCGCCGGCCGTTCTCGAAAAATCTTAAACCCGGAGGGCTCAGACCGCGGTCGAGATCCACTGCTGCAGCTTGGCCTTCGGCGCCGCGCCGACCTGGCGGGAGGCCATTTCGCCGCCCTTGAAGATCATCAGGGTCGGGATCGACATCACGCCGTATTTGGAGGCCGTCTTCGGGCTCTCGTCGACGTTCAGCTTCACGATTTTGACCTTGTCGCCCATCGCGCCCGCGATCTCATCCAGCGCCGGGGCGATCATGCGGCAGGGGCCGCACCACTCGGCCCAGAAGTCGACGACCACAGGGCCGTTCGCCTTCAGCACCTCGGTGTCGAAATCGGCATCGGAAACCTTGCCAACGGCCATGGGAATACCTCGTTTGGTTGGAGAACGGCGCGGAGATTCGCGCCCATAATCGTGACAGCAAAGCTATGAACGGTCTGTTGCGGGGTCAAGCTTGCTCACTCAGACGTGGGGGGATAGCAGTTCCGCGTCCAAAGCGGAGGCGGAAAGCTCCATTAATTCAGGGGTTTCGGTCCAGAGCAGGGCGGCGCGGATGGCGCGGTGGGGGTACAGCTGGCGCAGCACGGCGCGGTACAGCGCGAGCTGGCGGACATAGGCGGGCGGCACCTCGGCCAGACCGGCCGGCGGGCTCTGGTTGGTCTTGAAATCGACGATCAGGACCTCGGCATCGGTCACCACCAAGCGGTCGATCTGGCCGGACACCAGGGCCGCGGGCTGGCCCTCCTGGCTCAACCGCCCCACGATCGAGACCTCCGCACGGCTGCCGGCGGCAAACACGGCAGCAAAGCGCGGCTCCTCGATCACCCCGAGCACGCGCGTCGCCAGCTTCTCGCGCTCGTCCTCAGGCCAGTCGGCCGCATTGCGCGCCAGATATTTCAAGGCTGCCTCGCGGCGCCGCGCCGGCGTCACGTCGGGCAAGGATTGCAGCAGCCGGTGCACCAGCGTGCCGCGCTGCATCGCCTCGCTCCGCGCCATGATCGTCTCGGCCGCCTTGACCGGGCGTCCGTCATCGGGCGTCGCGTCAGAGGGCCGCAGCACCACGTCCGCAGCGGGCGCCTCCGCTGCTTCGGTGCGCAGCCAGGATGGCAGCTCAACCGGCCGGTTGGCCTCGCGCCGCTCCTCGGCGCCGCCAGAAATCGCGATATCCTCGGCGCTGAGATAGCGCTTCACCGGTCCGTCCGGGGTTTCGATCGTCTGCACCTGAAGACCTGCCGCCTCCAGCCCGCGCGCCATCAGATCGTACCAGCTGCCGGGGCGGACATTGTTCATGTTGCCGGGCATGCAGCCGCCGATGATGAGCCGGTCGGCGGCGCGGGTCATGGCGACATAGAGCAGGCGGCGATATTCATCCTCGGTGTCCTGCAGCATCTTGGCGCGGGCCGCTGTCACCGGCCTGGGGTCGTCGGCCTTGCGGCCGGCCCAGACCACGATCTCCTTCTCGCCATAGGGCACATGGATCAGGCGCAGCCGCTGGGTGTCCGAGGGCGAGGACGTCGTATCGACCAGGAAGACCACCGAGGCCTCAAGCCCCTTGGCGCCGTGCACCGTCATCACCCGCACCTCGTCGCGCGAGATCTCCATGTCGCGCTTCACCTCGGTGTCGGCGGCGCGCAGCCAGGCCATGAAACCCTGCAGCGAGGCCGGCGCCTTCCGCTCATAGGACAGCGCGAGTTCGAGGAATTCGTCGAGCGCGTCATTGGCCTCATGGCCGAGCCGCGCCAGGATGCGCTTGCGGCCGCCGTCGCCGCCGAGCAGCCAGGCATAGAAGGCGAACGGGGTCTCTTCCCTGGCGCGGCGCTCGCATTGCTGCAACCGCCGCAGAGCGCGCTGCAGGCGTTCGTCCAAGGCCGCATGCGCCGCCAGCGCCTCGCGCAACGATCCCTTGCGCTGCCACGCCAAGGTGAAGAGATCGTCGTCGGTCAGCCCGAACAGCGGGCTCTTCAGCGCAGTCGCCAGCGCCAGATCGTCCTGGGGCAGCAGCAGCGCGTCGGCGAGGTTCATCAGGTCGATGATGGCGATGTGCTCGGTCAGCTTCAGCCGGTCGGCGCCGGCGACCGGAATGCCGGCATGCTTCAGCGCCTGGATCACCGCATCGAAGGCGTTGCCGCGCCGGCGCACCAGGATCAGCATGTCGCCATAGCTCAGGCGACGCCGCGCGCCCTCATGCCCGGTCATGGCGCCATCGCGGATCAGGCGCTTGATCTCGGCCTGGATGCGCCTAGCGAGCTTGACCTCGGGGCTCGTCACCGCGACGCCGTCGAACGGCGCCCGCCAGCCCTCGATGTCCTTGGTGTCGTCACGCTCGCACAGGCTCCAGAGCTCGACCAGGCTCGGACCCGCATCCGCGAGCGAGTTATGGATGGGATAGCCGATGTCGGGCGAATGGATGCTGCGATAGACCTGCGGATCGCGGAACACGTGATCGACCGCGTGCAGCACGGTCGCCCCCGAGCGGAACGAATAGGTGAAAGACACCGGATCGAAGGTCAGACCGGCCTCGGTGAAGCGCTGCTGCAGCTGCCGCCGCCGCGCGTCGAACTCATGCGGGGCGGCGCCCTGGAACGAGAAGATCGACTGCTTCTCGTCGCCGACCGCAAAGACGGTGCGGACAAGGCCGTCGCGTGCGCCTTCGCCGGCCGTGAACTCCTCGATGATGTGGGCGACGATCTCCCACTGCCGCGGGCTCGTATCCTGCGCCTCGTCGATCAGAACGTGATCGACGCCGCGGTCGAGCTTGTAATGCACCCAGCCGGCGGAGACGCGGTTGAGCATCGCCAGGGTTTTGTCGATCAGATCGTCGTAGTCGAGAAGGCCGCGCTCCTGCTTCTCGCGCCGGTAGTTCGCGGCAGCCGATGTGGCGATCCGCAGCAGCGCATCCGTGCGGTCGCGCATGACCGCCGCGCGGCGCTTCTCGATCAGGACGTCGAGCCGGCCCGCCTCGGCCTCGAACAGCGCGGCGAGAGCAGGATTGGCATCCGCGAACTTCTTGGTCAGCAGCGATTTGCGTGGCTGCTTCTCATCCGTCAGGAAGACGCAGAGATATTCATCGACCTGGTCGCTGCCGGAGTAGGCGAGCGCTGCGCGCAACTGATCCGCCTGCTTCTGCTCGGTCTTGGCGCCCCCGTCGAGCTGCGCCGCGATTTGCAGCCAATCGGCGCGCGGCAGATTGGGGCCGTCGAGGATGTCGCGCTCGATGTGCTCGATCGTCTCATCGGCGCTGACGCCGAGCGCCTGCGACAACTGCGCCGCGGCGAGATCGACATGGCCTGCGCCATCCGTCCACGCCATGAAATGATCGCGGCTCAGGCACGCCTCGCGCACCACGTCCTTGAAGGTCACGTCGGCGGCGCTCGCCATCGCGACCTGAAGCGCACGGCCGACGGCGCTGTCAGGTGCACGCGCCGCATCGAGCAGCACTTTCAAGTTGGCGCGCTCCATCATCTCGGTCTGGTCGCGCTCGTCGAGCACCGTAAACCGCGCCGGCACGTTCGCCTCGAACGGAAACTGCTGCAGAAGCCGCGTGCACAGCGCGTGGATGGTCTGCACCTTCAGCCCGCCCGGCGTCTCCAGCGCGCTCGCGAACAGTTTGCGGGCGGCGGCACGGAGCTGGGCATTCGGGTGCGGAATGCCGGTGGATTTGATCGCATCGTCGAGCGCGCTGTCGTCGAGCGTTACCCAATGTCCCAGCGTGGAGAACACGCGCTCGGCCATGTTGGCGGCGGCAGCCTTGGTGAAGGTGATGCAGAGGATCTTCTCCGGCGGCACGCCTTCGAGCAGCAGCCGGATCACGCGCTGGACCAGCACATGAGTCTTGCCCGAGCCGGCATTGGCCGACACGAAGGCCGACGCCGCCGGGTTCGAGGCGCGGGTTTGCGCTTCGCGTACGGCAGCAGGAATCGGGCGCGGCGCCTTCACCATTCCTCGATCCCCAATCCGCCGGCCGCCGACCACTCCTTGATGCGCGCAAGATCGTCATAGGCGCCGTAGCGGTTCGCCCACATCGACAGGTTCAACGAGGTATAGGCCTGGTTCTCGTCCTCGAAGCTGCGGATCAGCGCTTCGAGCTTGTCGCGCGCCTCGCGCGCGGCGGCATCAGGCGGCTGCGGCGCATCGCCCTTGTTGATCTTCAGTTCGAGCACGCGCTCCTCGCCCGGCGGATTGTTGCCGGAGAGCCTGACGTAAGCGAGCTGGCCGACCAGGCTGCCGGCGGGCATCCCCTCGAAGCCGCCCTCGCGCAGGATCGCAGCTTCCAGCGTGAGCTGCGGCGACAGTCCCATGCGGACCTGCTTGCCGGTCGGCGGCTGTCCGGTCTTGTAGTCGAGGATCGCGAACGAGCCGTCGCTGCGGCGCTCGATGCGGTCGGCGCGAGCTGACAGCGTGAAGGTCCTGTCCGGCCCGAGCGGAATCCCGATCTCGCCGCGGATCTCGGCGGTGAGCTGTTCGACGTGCTCGCGCCGCGCGCTTTCCCATGCCGCGAACCAGGTGGCGATGCGCTGGAAGCGCGGCCACCACAGCGCGCGCGCTTCGGGCCGTTCCATCAGCGGGGCGAAATGCTTCTCGCCGATCAGCCGCAGCGTGCGCGCCGGATCCGGCGGCAGCGCCTGCGCAAAGTTCTCCGTGAACTCAGCGATCGCCTGGTGGATCGCCGAGCCGCGATCGGCCGCGGACAGCGGCATGTCGACGGGATCGAGCGGCTGGAGTTTGAGGATGTAGCGCGCGAAGATCGTGTAGGGATCGCGCAGCCAGTCCTCGATCGCGGTGACCGACATGCGCGTGGGTCGCGCCGCCAGCGGCGGCTTCGGCGCCGGCTGCGGGATCGGCCGGACGTCGGCAGGCTGGTCCAGCGCCTCGGCGTAGCGCACATAGATCTCGCCGCGCACTTCGGCCGCGCGCCAATGATCGCCGCCAGCGACCGCCTCCAGCCGGTGCAGGAAGCGCGAAGCGACCGCGGGCGCGCCGCCGGCCTTGGCGGAGTGGGTCAGGATCACCTCGGGGCTGCCCAGCAGTTGCGCGAAGTCGTGCGCCGACAAGCCAATGCGCCGTTCGGGCAGATCAAGGCCGAGCTGATGCCGCATCGGGCGGCTGAGCCAGGGATCGATGCGCGGCGCCGGCGGCCACACGCCCTCGATCAGCCCGCCGATGATGACGCGATCGGCCTGCATCAGCCGCGCCTCTAGCGGGCCGTAGATCTGCAGGAGGGCACCATGTCGTTCCGGGCGGCGCACTGCGCGATCGCTGAATGCGGTCTGGAACACCTCGGGATAGTCGGACAGCGGAAGCATCAGGCCGCAGCGCTCGCCCGATTTGAGCAGATCGTCGAAGCACCGTGCGAGGCCGCTGCCGTCGCGCTCGGCGAAGGCGACGCTGAGGCCGAGATCGTCGCGCGACACCGCTACCAGCACCTCGCGATGGCGCGCGGCGAGCTCGGCGAAGTCATAGGGCTTGGGCGAGTTCAGGTTCTCCAGCGGAGCCAGAGCCTTCTGCAGGCGCTCGATCAGACCTTGCGCGCGATCGAGCTGCTGCGGAGACAGCCGTGCACGCTGTTCGGCTGGATGCAGCGAAGACGCCTCGCCTTGGTGCAGCTTGGCATGCTCGTCGCGGAAGCGCGCGAAGTCGCGCGCCAGGCCCGCCGTGCCCGGCTGCGGCCTGGTGCCGCGGAGTACGGCCAATTCCAGCGTCTCGATCGCTCCCCTGAACGCGCCCGAGGCGCTGCCCAGCCGGCACAGCGGATGCTTGAGCAGCGCCAGCAAGGTCGGCGGCTCCAGCCCCTTCGCGGCAGCTTCGGCTGCAAGGCGCGCGAAAATGCCGGCGGGCGTTTCCAGCAGCGCATCGCCGCCGGAATCGTCGAAGGTCAGATGCCAGCGCGACAGTGAAGCCATCACCCGCCGCGCCAGCGCACGGTCCGGCGTCACCAGCGCCGCCGATTTCCCGAGATGCCGCGCCTCACGCATCGCAATCGCGATCGCCAGCGCCTCCATCTCCGGATTCGGCGCAGCGACGACGGCGAGATTATCCATTGCGGAGGCGATGTTCGCGGCGACGTCGAACTGGCGCAGCCGCTCATGCCAGGCCGCCGTCGCTTCCGACGGGCGCATGGCTTCCGAGATCAGCACCTCGCGCCCGCCGCGCGCGGGATGGGCGAGCCTGATGACGTCGCGCCGCTCGATGCCGAAGCGGCGCAGCAGCATCTGCATCGCATATTGCGGGTGGTTGAAGGAGGGGTGGGCGCGGACCGCGACGTCCAGCGTCGCATCCTTGCTCGTGTTGTTTGTTGGCTTGTTAGTCGGTTTGGCGCCGCCGATCGCGCGCCAGGCCGCCTCATCGAGATCGGTGTCGAGCCCCGGCAGCACCACCGCGCCATAGGGCAGCTTCGCCACCGCCTGCAGGAATTTCGCAGTTGCCGGCATTGAGCCGGTCGAACCGGCCGCGACGACGGGGCCGTCAGCATTGGCGGTCAGCCGCGCGGCTTCCGCCGCGATCAGAAGATCACGCCGCGCCGCCGGCTCGATGCGCTGGATCTCTTCGAGGTAAGCCGGCCACGCGGTGCGCGCGATGCGCAGGAACTCCAGGGAATGCTGCCAATAGCGATCGAGCTGATCCGGCACCAGGCCGTCGAGCGCATCCCAGGAGATGCCGCGCGTGACCATGTCGTCGATCAGCCGGGCGAGGTCGCCGGCGAGCGCGAGCGTGGAGGCCGGACCGCCGACAACCAGCGGCGCCGAGACCGGCGTCTTGGCCCAGGCCGCAACCAACCGGGCCAGGGTGAGGCGGCGATCGAGCTCGCCGAGCCGGTCCGGAATCTCCAGCGGCGCCGTGCCGGTAAAGGACTCGCCGTCCTCGGCGAAGGCGAGCTCGTCCTCGTCGATGTCGCCGAGCGCGACCAGTCGCGGCAGCACCGCGGCATCGGTCGCAAGTTCCTCGAGGAACACCTCGCGCGCCACGCGCAGGGAGCGCCGGGTCGGCAGGTACAGCGTGGCGCTCGCCAGCCGCGCCGGATCGGTGCGCGCCTCGAAGCCGTCGACCAGCCGGCCGTCGATCAGCGCGGCGATCACGGTGCGCAGGAACGGCGCTGAGATGGGAACGGTATAGACGCGCATGCCGGCCGATTCGTTGTCCTACGCGTCTATATAGGGAGCGATCGGCCCACGGTCATGCGCGGGCTGTGGATGGGTGTTGATAGCCAAGCGCTCGGTACCGCCGTGGCGCGTGGCGGACCGGCCCGTGCGGCCGTCCTTCGAGACGCCCGCCTCCGGCGGGCTCCTCGGGACGAGGGCTGATTCGCGGCAGCATTTCAGACCCTCATGGTGAGGACGCCGCTCGCGGCGCGTCTCCGGACGATGCTACGCATCGCCGGGAGAACCATGAGGCCCGTTGGCTCGCGGCGAGGTTGGATCGAGGTCGCTGCAGCCATTGTTGCATAGATATGCGGTCGCGCTCTCGCGGCGCATGGCGCGTCCGAGCTCTGCTAATTCGTCGCCCTCAGCGGGAGGGCGCAGGGAAGGCCGGGCATCGGCTGATGCCCGTGGCCCCCGTGCGTGAAAAGTGCACGGGGCAGGAACCACAGGTACAGCCGGATAGCACCGGCCTTCCCCGCGCGAATGGGTTACGGCTTATACGCGATCTCCCTGGTGCGCCGGGCTTGTTGGCCACCATATCCGCGCGAAGCGAAAGCTTCGTCGCGTCCGCGACAACGCGCCGAGGCGCGTTGCGCGGGACACCAGCGTCGGGGTGTCAGGACCACGCGATTTCGCCGTCCGCATCGCGGCCGTTCGTCTTCCGGCAGCGACACGTCCATCGCATCCCGCACTCAACGTCCGTGACGACGCGTACGCCCCTCGCTCCGAGTCGGGATGCGAGCAATATAACATTTATTTCTGAAAAACAGAAGTTATATTTTGAGCAGCAAGCCTCATCGGCACGATCGCATTGAACGTGCTTCATGAATTGGCGCTTCTACGCTTATTGATCGGTTCAGATAGGCAGCAAACTGCCGAGCGGCATAGGCAGCGTCTTCTGGAAAAAGGTCGTCATGCCCGGGCATCCACGCCTGCCATGTGGTCCGGTGGCAAAGACGTGGATGGCAGGGACAAGTCCGGCCATGACAGCAATTACCAGCAACTATCTTATGGCTTCGTCCCGTCGGACGGCAGCGGAGCTTGCTGCGGGGCCCGAACTACGCCGCGCTCTCCAGCAGCGCGTCTTCGGCGGCGGCGACCGCGTCAGGTGTGCCGACATGCATCCAGACGCCGTCGAGGCGCAGGCCGAACAGCCGGTCCTGCTCATTGGCCTGGTCGAAACTCCTGGTCAGCGAGAACGCGCCGTCGGGAGCGCCGTCGAAGATCGCGGGCGAGATGATCGCCGCACCAGCATAGACGAAGGGGACGACCTGATGCTCCCGGCGCTTGCGTAGGGCGCCGTCGGGCAGCATCGAATAATCGCCCGGACCGCTATAGCCGATCGAGTTTGCGGTCGGCGCCATCAGCAGCAGGATGTCCATCCGTTCCGGATCGAAGGCGTCGGCAAGCCGGGTCAGGTTGTGTCGCACGCCCTCGACCCACATCGTATCGGAGTTGACGTGAAAGAAGGGCTCGGAGCCGAGCAGCGGCAGCGCCTTCACCACGCCGCCGCCGGTGCCGAGCACCTGGTCGCGCTCGTCGGAGATGATGACGCGAGGCGCCTTGCGGGGCGCGACATGATCGATGATCTGGTCGGGCAGATAATGCACGTTCACGACCGCCTCGCTCACGCCGGCATCCGCCAGGCGGTCCAGCACGTGGTCGAGCAACGGCCGGCCGGCGACGCGCACGAGCGGCTTGGGCATGGTGTCCGTCAGCGGGCGCATGCGCAGGCCCAGACCGGCGGCGAGAACCATGGCTTTGTGCGGCTTGACTGGCATCTTCCGGCGTCTCGAAGCAGTAACAACCTTGTAGCGAATCATACCACGTAAGGGCGTGAATCGTCTCGACCCCCGCTGCGATAGCGAGCCGCGATGACGATTATGCGACGGACAAGGGTCCGAGGCCTAGCTGAGTTCGACTGCCAAAGGGCCGGATTTTAGGCGTCCTCGGCCGCGCGGCGGTTCGACTTCTTCTTGCGATCGCCGAGCTTCAGGAAATTGACGCCGATCTGGTCGCCATTGACCCAGGCGAGTTCGCAGCGGCGGTAGGCGAGGCCGGTCGAGGACAACAGCAGGAAGAACTCCTTCAGGTGCAGACCCTCGACCGAACCCTCGACCGTCAGCTTGGCGCCGGTCTCGGAGACGTCCTCGATGGTGCAATTGCGCCGCCAGGTGCCGTCGATGCCCATCATGAAGGCGGGGATACCGCGCTCGAAGACGACGCGCTCGCCCCTTTGACGTTCTGCCATCGGATCCTCCAACGCGCCCGTGCCTCGCGCGCGAATGATCACAACAGCGTAAAGCCGGATGGCTAAGAACCCGTAAACGGCGCCCGAGACGGCGCTTCGTGCCGTCGTTCACGTCCAAGTTTGCATCATCCCGCGCTCGCCTCCAGCAGCCGGCGATAGAAGCGGATCATGTCGGCATATCCGTCGATCGAGAGCCGCTCATTGGTGCCGTGGAAGCGCTTGAGGTCTTGGTTGGTCGCGCGCAGCGGCGAGAAGCGGAAGATGTTGTCGGCGACCCCGACATAATGCCGCGAATCGGTGCCGCCGACCATCAGGCTCGGCGCCACGACGGCATCGGGAAAGACCTCGCGGATGGTGCGGTTCATCAGCTGATAGGACGGCGACGCGCTCGATGTGACCGGCGGCGGCTCGGTGTTGCTCGGCACCGGGTCGATCGTGATGCGATCATTGGCGATGGTGCGCGTGACATGCTCGATGACGCTGCCCTGCGTATCGCCCGGCAGCAGGCGGAAATTCACCGTGGCGGACGCAACGCCCGGCAGCACGTTATCCTTGTCGCCGGCGTTGAAGATCGTGAGTGCGGTGGTGGTGCGCACCATCGCTTCCGTCACACCGCTCTTTTCGAACTCGCGGAGCAAGAGCGGCCTGAACAGCCAGAGATTGGACAAGGCGACGCGGTTGAACCCGGTCATCTCCGGCGCGAGCGTTGCGAACATCTCGCCGACCGCGCCGTCGATCCGCATCGGCAGACGGTTGGCCTCGAGCTTCGCCAGCGCCGCGCTCATCATCCCGATTGCGGTGTCATGCGGCGGCATCGAGGAATGGCCAGGCGTCGCCTTCGCCTTCAGGAGCAAAGTCGCATAGCCCTTCTCGGCGACGCCGACCAGTGCGGCCGGCTTCGTGAGCCCCTTGATGCCGCCCTCGGAGATCAGGAGGCCTTCGTCGATCAGGAAGTCGAGTCGCACATTGCGCGAGGCCAGCAAGGCGGCGATCGCCTTGGCGCCTCGGGTGCCGCTGACCTCCTCGTCGTGACCGAACGCAAAATAGACCGTGCGCTTCGGCTTGAAGCCGGCCTTCGCCAGCGCTTCCGCCGCTTCGAGCATTGCGTAGAGATTGCCCTTGTCGTCCCAGGCGCCGCGGCCCCAGATGAAGCCGTCCTTGATGCTCCCGGAAAATGGCGGCTCGCTCCAATCGCCTTCCGTGCCCGGCGCGATCGGCACCACGTCCTGATGCGCGAGCAATGCGATCGGCTTGGCGGCGGGATCGCTGCCTTGCCACGTGTAGAGCAGGCTGTGACCCGCGACCACCTCCTGCTTGGCGGCCGCATGAAATGCAGGGAAGCTCGCTTCGATATGCGCCTTCAGCCCTGCAAACGCATTCGCATTCTGCTCGGGATCGTCATAGCTGGAGATGGTGCGAAAGCGGACGGCTGCGGCAAGCCGGTTCGCCGCGGCCTCTCCGTCGATCGAGATTTTCGGCAGCGCCGTCACCTGAAGCTGGCGCGAACCTTGGCGTTGCGTATTGAGGGCGAGGATCGCGAGCACGGCGATGATCGCGACCAGCACGAGAAGAACTACGTTTCTGACGATCCTGGGCAGCCGTCGCATCGCGTTTACCCTCAAAGCAAAACGACGCCGCAAGCTTCGCCTGCGGCGTCGTCGACTTTGCTCAAAGCCTGCGGCGAAGTCCATCGCCGTTGCGATCGAAGCGCAACTCACTCACACCGCGAGCACGCAGAGGGACTACTTCTTCGCCGCCTTCGCCCGGGCGATGCCTTCGGTGATCAGCTGATGCGCATCGTCGGCCGAGCCCCAGCGCAGCACCTTGACCCATTTGCCGGGTTCGAGGTCCTTGTAGTGCTCGTAGAAGTGCTGGATCTGCGCCAGCGTGATGTCCGGCAGGTCGCTATAGGTGCGCACCTTGTCGTAGCGCTGGGTCAGCTTCGACGACGGCACCGCGATGATCTTCTCGTCGCCGCCGGCCTCGTCTTCCATCAGCAACACGCCGACCGGGCGGACGCTCATCACGGCGCCCGGCACGATGGCGCGGGTGTTGGCGATCAGGACGTCGCAGGGGTCGCCGTCGTTCGAGAGCGTGTGCGGGATGAATCCGTAATTTCCCGGATACCGCATCGCCGTGTAGAGGAAGCGATCGACGAACAGCGTGCCAGCGTCCTTGTCGAGCTCGTATTTGATCGGCTCGCCGCCCACCGGGACTTCGATGACGACGTTGACGTCGCGTGGCGGATCTTTCCCGATCGGGATGGCGTCGATGCGCATGAAGGACTCCGTTGGACTGGAACGTAAAGGTCAGGCGTTCAGAGGACGAACGCACTCATT
Source organism: Bradyrhizobium sp. SZCCHNS1022 (assembly GCF_032484835.1). Taxonomy (NCBI): domain Bacteria; kingdom Pseudomonadati; phylum Pseudomonadota; class Alphaproteobacteria; order Hyphomicrobiales; family Nitrobacteraceae; genus Bradyrhizobium; species Bradyrhizobium sp. SZCCHNS1022. Next base: position 900,368 of record NZ_JAUETT010000001.1, read on the forward strand.
CGCAGTCGCAAAAAATTTGCGGCTCTGCAACAGCAACTTGATGCCGCACAACGCGTCGAGTTCGGCAGCCGCGCTTAAGCTTACTTGATCGAGGCGTAATGGCCTCAGAAACCGAGCCTGGAGCTCAATTGGTCCAGGCGAAGGCAACCTTGTCGAGCGATTTCGGCCCGAACCGCTCCGACGAGCGCGCCACCATCCGGCCGCCCAAGGTGCGGTAAAACTCGGTGGCGGGGTCGTTGTCGGACAACGCCCACACCACCATGCTCTTCAGGCCGCTTTGCGCGAGGTCGCGCTTGGCCGCCGTGAAGAGGCGGCGACCGAACCCCAGCCCCTGAAATTCCGGTCGCAGATAAAGCTCATAAATCTCGCCGTCGAAATGCAGACTGCGGGCGCGGTTGCGGCCGTAATTGGCATAGCCTGCGATCTTGTCGTTGAACACGAGCACGCTGACCCGGCTGCCCTTGCGGATCGCGCTGTCCCACCATTGCGGGCCGCGGCGATTGATCAGCTTTTCCAGCTCGGCGCCGGGGATGATACCCTGATAGGCAGAGCGCCAGGCTTCGTCATGGGCAGACGCCACCGCAGCCGCATCTGCAGCCTTGGCCGGACGGACTTCGATCAGGGTTGTGCTCATGAGGGGATCAAAGCAAGTCGGCGGCGCCGCTTCAAGGTCCAACGTTAAAGATCGGTTAACCTGTGGACTTTCTGCATCACCGGGCGAGAAATCTGTGCCGAAAAGGGACGATTCGGCAACAGCCGGGCGATCCGGAGATGCCGGCCGCACCGGTGACGCGGCTTGGCCCTCAAAAAGCTCCGCTGATTCGGTGGGGCGGTTCGGGGTTAGAATGCGCGATGCGTCTCGGCTGCGCGATATTCACGCCCGATCTCTGGCGCGAGCCGCTGGGCGCGCTGGTCAAGACAGGACCCGCGATCGTGCTGATGCTGGTCGCGCTGTCGACACTGGATAATCGATGATGACGCAATGGCCCGATGACGACGTGATCCTCTACGATGGGGTCTGCGTGTTCTGCTCGCGCTGGGTTCGTTTCGTGATCGCGCGCGATCGCGAGGCGCGGTTTCGGTTCACGCCGATCCAGTCGGCCTACGGCACCCGCCTCGCGCAGGCGTTCGGCATCGACCCTGATGATCCCGACACCAATGCCGTCGTGCACGGCGGCAGGGCGCACCTGAAATCCAATGCCGCGCTGACGGTGCTGTCGACCCTGCCCGGCTGGCGCTGGACGCGCGTGCTGTTCGCCGTGCCCAAGCCGCTGCGCGACGTGGTCTACGGCCTGGTCGCCCGCAACCGCTATCGCATCTTCGGCAGATACGAGGCGTGCTTCATCCCGGATGCGGAGCTGCGGGCGCGGGTGCTGGAATAGCAGGTGATAATTAATCGATTGAAACGAACGGTTTATCCGATATAATGCGTTAGATCGATTGATAGGGGTGTGAAATTCTCCTCCCAGCCGCCCACGTGGGAGATTATTTCATGACTGCCCCGTCGCACGAACTCGCCGCCGATGCGCCCACCGCCGTTCCGCATCATGACTTCCGTGTCCACGCGCCCCTTCAGCACGGTATTCCGGCGCTGGTGCCCGGCCTCCTGCTCTCGGCGGCGATCGCCGGCGCCGGCTTTTCCCTGCGCCAGGTTCCAGGCCTGGCGGTGTTCAGTCCGATGATCCTGGCTATCGTCGCCGGCATGGCCTTCCACAACCTGATCGGGACGCCGCATCGGGCCAAGGCCGGCGTCACCTTCTCGCTCCGGCGGGTGCTGCGGCTCGCCATCGTGCTGCTCGGCTTGCAGCTCACCGCCGAGCAGGTGGTGGAGGTCGGCGCGCGCGGGCTTCTCGTGATCGCGCTCAGCCTCACCGGCACCTTCCTGTTCACGGTGTGGATGGGGCGGCTGCTCGGCGTCGAACGCAAGCTGACCGAACTGATCGCGGCCGGCACCTCGATCTGCGGCGCCTCGGCCGTGATCGCCACCAACACGGTCACCCGTGCGCCCGACGAGGACGTCGCCTATGCGGTGGCCTGCGTCACCGTGTTCGGCTCGATCGCGATGTTCAGCTATCCGCTGTTGCCGGCGCTGTTGCACCTCGATGCCCACGCCTATGGTCTGTGGAGCGGCGCCTCGATCCATGAGATCGCACAAGTGGTGGCCGCCGCCTTCCAGCAGGGCCAGCAGGCCGGCGAATTCGGCACCATCGCCAAGCTCGCCCGCGTGATGCTGCTGGCGCCCGTCGTGATCACGCTCGGCCTGCTGGCAGCGCGCCGCGCCCGTCATGGCGGCCATGCTCACGCCAGTGCAAAGGCGCCGCTGCCCTGGTTCATCTTTGGCTTCATCGCGCTGGTCGGCATCAACAGCATCGTCACCATTCCGGCGGAGGTCAGAACCGTCATCGTGACCGCGACCACCTTCCTGCTGTCGATGGCGCTGGCCGCGATGGGATTGGAAACCGATTTCGCCAAGCTGAAGGCCAAGGGCCTGCGGCCGCTCACGCTCGGCCTGCTCGCCTTCGTCTTCATCGCAAGCTTCAGCCTGACGCTGGTGAAGCTCACAAGTTAGGACGTCATGACGCTCGAGCAGCTCAGGATCTTCGTTGCGGTCGCGACCCGCGAGCATGTCACGCAAGCCGCGCGCGACCTCAACCTGACGCAATCGGCCACATCGGCGGCGGTCGCCGCGCTCGAAGCGCGATATCAAACCAAATTGTTCGACCGCGTCGGCCGCCGGATCGTGCTCACCGCCGCCGGCAAGACGTTCCTCGTCGAAGCCAGGAGCATCCTTGCCCGCGTCGCGAGCGCAGAGGCCGTGCTGGACGATCTCGCCGGGCTAAGGCGGGGGCAGCTGTCGCTGGCCGCGAGCCAGACCATCGCCGGCTATTGGCTGCCCGCCTTCATTCACAAGTTCAATGCCGCGCATCCGGCGATCACGCTCTCGCTCGCGATCGGCAACACCGAGCAGGTGGCCGCGCGCGTGCGCGAAGGTTCGGCGGACCTCGGTTTCGTCGAGGGCAATGTCGACGATCCCGTGCTCGCGGCGCAGCCGGTCGCGGATGACGAACTGGTGCTGGTCGGGCCGCCCGATCACCCGCTGTGCCGAGCATCGTCGGTCACGGCCGGCGATCTGAGGTCGGCGCGCTGGGTGCTGCGCGAGGCGGGTTCGGGGACACGGGCGGTGTTCGAGGCTGCGCTCGCTGAGCTCGGCGTCGATCCACGCGAGCTCGATGTCGCGTTCGATCTGCCCTCCAACGAGGCGGTGCGCGGTGCGGTCGAAGCGGGTGCCGGCGTGACCGTGATCTCGCGCCTGGTCGTGGTCCGGGCCTTGAAGGCGGGTCTGCTGGCTGTCGCCAATATCCCGCTGCCCAAACGGCATTTCTTCAGCCTGCGTCACAAGGAGCATCACCAGACGATGGCGGCGCGGGAATTCTTGCGGATGGTGGGGGATGATCGCGAATCGCGCTCAGCGCGAGCGTAGCGACGCGATCCAGGAATCCTCCCACGGCCGCCCTCTGGATTGCTTCGTCGCTTCGCTCCTCGCAATGACGAGGAGAGAGTTGGTCGATCGCCGTCGGCGCTGAAGGTGCCGAGGCGTCGCGGCAATTGCTTTCTCGCCGCGCAAGCGGCAGGGCAATCGCATATGGGAAAAGCGGCCGGACGATCTCGCCCGCGGCCGTCCTTCGAGACGCTCGCCTCCGGCGAGCTCCTCAGGAGGAGGCCATCTTTGCGGTGAGATCGTAGCCTCTCATGGTGAGGGCGCGGCAAAGCCGCGCGTCTCGAACCATGAGGTCGCGACCCTGCTTGGGCCATATCAGACAGCCCGGCCGCAAGCGGGGAGGGGGCAGGAGCGTGCTTACGCCACCGCTTCCTTGGTCTTTTCGGCGCGCTTGCGCTCGTTCGGGTCGAGATGCTTCTTGCGCAGCCGGATCGATTTCGGCGTCACCTCGACCAGTTCGTCGTCCTCGATATAGGCGAGCGCCTTTTCCAGCGTCATCCTGATCGGCGGCGTCAGCCGGACGGCTTCGTCTTTCGAGGTGGTGCGGATGTTGGTGAGCTGCTTGCCCTTGAGCACGTTGATCTCGAGGTCGTTGTCGCGGGTGTGCTCGCCGACGATCATGCCGCGATAGACCTTCCAGCCCGGCTCGATCATCATCGGGCCGCGGTCTTCCAGCTTGAACATCGCGTAGGCCACCGCCTCGCCCTGGTCGTTGGAGATCAGGACGCCATTGCGGCGGCCGGCGATCTCGCCCTTGTACGGGGCGTAGCCGTGGAAGAGGCGGTTCATGATCGCGGTGCCGCGGGTGTCGGTGAGCAGTTCGCCCTGGTAACCGATCAGGCCGCGGGTCGGCGCGTAGAACACCAGCCGCAGCCGGTTGCCGCCGGACGGGCGCATCTCGATCATCTCGGCCTTGCGCTCGCTCATCTTCTGCACGACGACGCCGGAATGCTCTTCGTCGACGTCGATCACGACCTCCTCGATCGGCTCCAGCCACTGGCCGGTGGCCTCGTCCTTTTGCAGAACGACGCGCGGGCGCGACACCGACAGCTCGAAGCCCTCGCGGCGCATGGTCTCGATCAGGATCGCGAGCTGCAATTCGCCGCGGCCGGACACTTCCATGGCGTCCTTGTCGACGGATTCGACGACGCGGAGCGCGACGTTGCCCTCGGCCTCGCGCAGCAGGCGGTCGCGAATCATGCGGCTCGTCACCTTGTCACCCTCGGTGCCCGCCAGCGGCGAGTTGTTGACGATGAAGGACATCGACACCGTGGGCGGATCGATCGGCTGCGCCGGCAGCGGTGTTTCGACGGTGGGGTCGCAGAAGGTGTCGGCGACGGTGCCCTTGCTGAGGCCTGCGATGGCGACGATGTCGCCGGCTTCGGCCTCGTCGAGCGGCACGCGCTCGATACCGCGGAACGCCAGAATCTTGGAGATGCGACCCTGCTCGACAACCTTGCCTTCGGCGTTCAGCACCTTCACGGCCTGGTTCGGCTTGATACTGCCCGAGGTGATGCGCCCGGTGATGATGCGTCCAAGGAAGTTGTTGGCTTCCAGGATGGTGCCGATCATACGGAACGGCCCCTCTTCGACCGATGGTGCCGGCACATGGCGCAGCACCAGGTCGAACAGCGGCTGCATGCCCTGGTCCTTCGGACCGTCCGGGCTGTCGGCCATCCAGCCCTGCTTGGCCGAGCCGTAGAGGATCGGGAAGTCGAGCTGCTCCTCGCTGGCGTCGAGCGCCGCGAACAGATCGAACACCTCGTTGATGACCTCGGTCGGCCGCGCGTCCGGGCGGTCGACCTTGTTGATGACGACGATCGGCTTCAGCCCCACCTTGAGCGCCTTGGAGACCACGAATTTGGTCTGCGGCAGCGGGCCCTCGGCGGCGTCGACCAGCACCAGCGCACCGTCCACCATGTTGAGGATGCGCTCGACCTCGCCGCCGAAATCGGCGTGGCCGGGGGTGTCGACGATGTTGATGCGCGTGTCCTTCCACTGCACCGATGCCGCTTTCGCCAGGATGGTGATGCCGCGCTCGCGCTCCAGGTCGTTGGAGTCCATAGCGCGCTCGGCGACCTTCTGGTTCTCGCGGAAGGTGCCGGATTGCTGCAGCAGGCGATCGACGAGCGTGGTCTTGCCGTGGTCGACGTGGGCGATGATGGCGATGTTGCGAAGGTTCATGACTTGCTTCTTTAAGCTTTCTTAAGCTCGTGCTCTGTCCCCGGCGGCGCGCGCTCCTGCAGGGAAATCAGTTATTTAGCTATGGAGCGCGCTCGCGAAACGGGTCTGCGGCGGAGAGGGCATCCCGCCCTCAAAAAGGAAGCCCGGCCAAAAGGACCGGGCAAACCTGACGCGTTGCGCCGCAATATAGGCAGAAACTACCAAAAAACAATGACAATCAATGACAATCCTGGTCGGTGCGCCGACGTGCGAAGTCCTGTGCCGGGCTGTCGGTTCCCGCCAGATCAGCCAGCCGCCGCCTGCTCGCTCGGGTAGACGCCGCGGAGTACCTCCTCGAAATGGCCTTTCACGGCCTCGTTGCAGAGGCAGGAGCGCCGCTTCAGGGCTTCCGTATCGCGGACCGTGATCGCGCCACGCCGGGTCTCCAGGATGCCCTCGGCCTTGAAGGTCTGGAGCACGCGGCTGGCATAGCTGCGGCCGACCCCGAGCAAGGTGGCGAGCTGCTCGTGGGTCAACGGTACGGTCGGGTCGCCATCGGTCCGCTCCATGGCTGCGATGATCCATTTCGCCGTGCGCTGCTCGATCGAATGGATCGCGTTGCAGGCGGTGGACTGGAACATCTGGGCCAGCATGCAGTCGGCGTAGCGCGCGAACACGCTGCGCAAGGTCTTCGACTGCAGCTTGGCAGCGTCGAGCTTGGTGACGGGCAGACGAACGAAGGGCCCGGCGAACTTGACGACGATGCGGGTATAGGCGGGCAGAAAGCCCTGGCTGACGATGCCGCCGACCGCGCCTTCGCGCCCCACCAGAATGGTCTCGACGTCGCGCCCATCCTCGTTCGCGACCAGATAGGAGGCAAGGGCCGGTCCGCAGGGAAAGTGCACGATCTGCACGTCGTCGCCGGGGTTGTACAGCAGGTCCCCGGCCGAGGTCTGCTCCTCGGCCAGATGCGGAGAGAGCAGTGCATAGTCGGTCATGCTCAATCGGCGCAGCAAGTTATTGTACGGCCGCTCGCGCGAGAGCGGCGTCACTCCCTGACTCAGCATTGCCATTTCTACGCCCTCTTGGCTCAGTGTTGGCCCTGTCGATTTGTTTCACGCTATGTACAGAAGTGGACCGACAGGGGAACTCTGGTATGGTGGTTTCGTTCCAGGAACCCGCCGGCGTGCTTGTGCGAAGGCGCTGGCTGCGGGGGCCGTCCTTCATCTCTGGAACCCCGCTCATGACCGCTTCGCAGCTCGGCTTGCCGGAGCTCTATCAGGACATATTGATCGTCGAGGACGATCCGATCATCGCGCTTGGCCTGGAAGATACGATCCTCGGCTTCGGCGTGCCGACCGTGCGTGTTGCCGCCAACGTCGCGAACGCGCTCGTGATGATCGAGCAGCGCGCGCCGGATTTCGCGCTGCTCGATGTCGGACTGGTGCGCGGCAATAGCTTCGCCGTGGCTGAGCGGCTGGCTGCGCTGCAGATCCCGTTCGCCTTCGCGACCGGCTATGACGCCGACCGCGTGCCCGCGCAATTCTCCGACCGGCCGCGGCTGCAGAAGCCTTGCCCGACGGATGCACTGGAAGCGGCGCTGCGGCGGAAGACGTAGCGAGCGGAGCTGATCGCACCGCTACTGAATTCCCTTTCCCGGCAAGCGGCAGGGCAATCGCATATGACTGTAGCTTCGGGCCTCATGGTTCTCCCGGCGAAGCATCGTCCGGAGACGCGCGGCTTCGCCGCGCCCTCACCATGAGGGTCTGTCATTTTGCCGCAAAACAGGCCCTCGTCCTGAGGAGCTCGCCGGAGGCGAGCGTCTCGAAGGACGGCCGCGGGAGAAATCGTCGGCGGCACTCACTCCAGCTTCGGATCGAGCGTGGTCGACCACAGCGCGATGTCGGCGCGATCGCGCAAGGTGACCGTCATCTGTCCGGTGGCGCCTTCGATCTTGACGTGGCCGAAGAACTGCATGCCCGCCGACGGCGGCAGGTTCTGCTTGTCGAGGCCGGGCGCCTTGATGAAGCGCACCTCGGGGCCGAACGTGTTGTCGAGCTCGTTCGGTCCGAACGTGCCGGCATGCAGCGGCCCCGAGACGAACTCCCAGAACGGCTCGAAGTCCTGGAATTGCGCCTTGTCCGGATTGTAGTAATGCGCGGCGGCGTAGTGGACGTCGGCGGTCAGCCACACCGTGTTCTGGATCGGCGCCGTCTTGATGAAGCGGAGGATCTCGGCGATCTCGAGCTCGCGGCCGCGCGGCGGACCGTCACCTTGCGCGAACGCTTCAGAGCCGCGTTTGTTGGCGGCATCGTCATAGACGATCAGGCTGAGCGGCATGTCGGAAGCGATCACCTTCCAGGTCGCGCGCGAGTTCAACAGCGCCCGCTTCAGCCAGCGCATCTGCTCGGGACCGAGGAAATAGGCATCGGGACCGTATTCGGTCTGCTGATTCGGGTTGTTCGGACCGCGATAGGAGCGCTCGTCCAGCATGAACACGTCGAGATGCGGACCATAGGAGATGCTGCGATAGACGCGACCGGGCTCGACAATGCTTTCGCGCAGCGGATACATCTCGTGGAAGGCGCGCGCGGCGCGCGCCGCCAGCAGCTGGATGTTGCGCTCCTTGTAGGCGGCTGGAAGATCCTTCGAGGCCGACCAGTTGTTGGTGACCTCGTGATCGTCCCACTGCACGAAGATCGGCACCTCGGCATTGAAGGCGCGGACATTGTCGTCGAGGAAATTGTATTTGTGAGCGGCGCGGAATTCGTCGAGCGTCTCGGCGACCTTGGCCTTCTCCGGGATGGTGAGATTCTTCCAGAGCTTGCCGTCGGAAAGCTTCACCTCGGATGCGATCACACCGTCGGCATAGATGGTGTCGCCGGAGTGGATGAAGAAGTCCGGCCGGTGCTTTTTCATGGTCGAGAACGTGAACATGCCCCCGTCGTCCGGGTTGATGCCCCAGCCTTGTCCTGCGACGTCGCCGCCCCAGACGAAGCTGACATCGCGCTTGTCCGCCGGCGCGGTGCGGAAGCGTCCGACGAGCGGCTCGCTCTCGATGTCGGGATGCGACAAGTCGCGGAATTTGACGCGGTAGAAGATTTCCTGGCCGCCGGGCAGGTTCTCGACCAGCATCTTGGCCGTGTAGTCACTTTCCGGCAGCGCTGCGATCGGCGGCAGCGCACGGGCGTCCTTGAACGTGTCCGATGTGGCGACCTCGACCAGCATCTGCGCGGGTCGGTCGGCGCGCGACCAGATCACGCCGCCGTCGCTGCTCACATCGCCGGACTGCACACCGTGAGTGATCTGCGGCCGGTCGGCGGCGCGGCTGAGGTAAGGCATGGCCAGCGTGCTGACGCCGGCTGCGGCCGCGGTGGACAGGAAGCGGCGGCGGGAGAGCGCATGGAAAGCGCGGCGTGGGATTCGGATCGTCATGAATATCTCCTCCGGGGCGGCGGCGAGTCGCGCCCGAATGTACGACCGAAGAGCTAGGAAAATTCGATGACAGCGCGATTACGCGAAGGCGCCACAGGGGAGGATTTTGCGAGCCGTTCCGATGTCGGTCCACGAAGCTGACGTCGGCTGGCGGTGAAGCGCCAGCGTTGCATCGCGGCTGGACTTGCCTTGGTATCAGGTGCCGGTCGCGCGCAATTGGGGACCGTTGCCGGTGCCGGCGCGCGGCGGGGTCTGCGGCATGCTCATCAGGATCAGCTTGCGGTCGGCGACCGCATTGTGGAACTGCTCGAGCGCGATGTTGAAGGCGGTGAGCGCGGCGTGCTCGATCGCGCCATCCTCGAAACAGGCAAGCGTGTTGCGCAGGATGTCGTCGGCTTCGCTCTGCATGTTGTCGAGCTCTTCGGGGGAATCGCTCTTGCGCGCGATCGTGATCATTTCGAGCAGCCGGTCACGCATCGAACTGTTGATGAACCGCTCGTCCTTCTTCAGATAGCCGGCGAACCAGGCACCGATCGAGCCCATCGCCGAGAGCGCCATCAGGCTCCACCAGATGTAATCGCTGTAGCGGTCGAGGAAGGTCTTCTCCTCGCCGTCGACAAAGGCAGCCGCTCCCGGATGCACCGGGATCGCGGCGTCCTTGTCGGTGTCGGGGGTCTCGATCTTCGCAGCCAACGGGAATTCCGACATCAGCTGCTGGCGCACCGAAAACAGCTGGCGGGCGAAGGCGGAGACGGTCGATTCCGCCAAGCCTTTGCGCGCCACGATGTGGTGGTTGAAGCTGATCGTCTTCACCTCGTCCTCGGGCCGGTCGGGCGAGCCGCCGAAGGCGCCGGCCGGGATGTCGGCCGCTTCATATTCCGGATGATTCTGCGCGATCGCTTCCGCAGAATCGATCGCAAGGAAGGTCGGTGTGCCGCCATCCTTGGTGGAGGCTGCGATCGCCTCCGTCGTGATCTTGCTGTTGACAGGTCCCGCAGCCAGCCAGACGTCGGCTTTCTGACTGCGCACCGCGTCGATGGCCTCGGTGATCGGGAATTGCAGGATATCGACCTTGCCGGGATCGACGCCATATTGCTGCAGGATCACCTTGAGCAGATTGACGTTGGCCGGAGTGCGGCCGATGACGCCGATCTTGCGGCCGGCGAGCTGCGAAATCTTGGTGATCTTCGCGCCCTTCCTCCGGCCCTTGGCCGGGGGCACCCATAGCACCGCGACGTTCTTGCGCAGCGTTGCCACGGCCTGCGCGTTCTTCGGAACGTTGAGGTCGCCGCGGATGATGGCGAGATCGACCTTGCCTTCGGCGAGCGCCTGCGCGCTTTCGGCGGCGCCCTCGGTCTGCACCGGACGCAAGCGGACATAGCCGTGATTTTGCGAAAACGCCTGGGTCAGCGCCTGCACCACCCTGAGATCGTCGCTGTTGGGAGGACCGACGGCGATCTTTAGCGGCACCGGGCGCATCGCAAAGTAATAGCCGCCGATAAGCGCGCCGACGATCGCCAGAATTCCGGCGACGACGATGAACACGACGGGGCGGACCGGCGAGCGCGGTTTTGTCGGGATCTGAGCTTCCACCAGGTCCAATCCTCCCATGATCGCGCTGGCGACAGTCGCCGATGGGTCTGGTTCCGAGCCGCTAGGCCAAACTTGTAGCAAATATCTTGCCTGAAGAGGGTTACATCTGCGTCATGGTTACCGAGATGCGCTGGGCTCGACCGGCGGGATCGGTTCCGCGAACGATGCGAATGCATGGTTTGGGATCGATGTCGGGAAGGTTCCCCTTGCGACGGCGGGCGCGAGGGCGGACAGTATGGCCATACCGGGCAGGCCGATGGCAGGGCGGCGGGTCCGATCAGCGGAACGTTAGCGAGAGGAGGCGATCATGGCGGAGCGATTGTCGGCCGAGGCGCGGGCCGCGGCCCTGGGCGAGCTTTCCGGCTGGACCGAACTGGACGGCCGCGACGCGATCAGGCGAACCTTCACTTTCAAGGATTTCAACGCGGCCTTCGGCTTCATGTGCCGCGTCGCGCTGGTGGCCGAGAAGCGCGACCATCATCCGGAATGGCGCAATGTCTACCGTACCGTCGAGGTGGTGCTGGCGACACACGACGCCGGCGGCGTCACGAAGCTGGATATCGAACTGGCCAAGGCGATGGATGCGATCGCAGCGCAGATGGGCGCATAATGTGCTCTCCTCCCTTATCTGGCTTGCGGGTCGCGGAGCCATCCCCACATCTTGTGGCGGCAGGCCGCTAGGATCGCGGCACGAGGGGAACCAAACGTGGCATCCGACACCACCGACTATACTGTGGGTTTCGAACCGGCCGACCGCCTCGCGCGCGACCGCGATAGTGTGCGCCGCAGGTTCTGGACCACGTTCAAGCGGGTGATGGCGAAGCTGCCCTTCGCCGAAGACCTGCTCGCCGCCTATTACTGCGCGTTCGACAGCGAGACGCCGCGTCACGTCCAGGCCGCGCTGCTCGGCGCCATCGCCTATTTCATCCTGCCGTTCGATTTCATTCCGGACGTGATGCCGGTGCTCGGCTTCACCGACGATGCGGCCGTGCTCGCCACGGCCATCCGCATGGTCGCCTCGCACATCACCCCCGATCATCGCGCCGCCGCACGCGCCGCGCTAAAGCGCGGGCTGGAGGGGGACGAAGAGGACAAGGCCAATTAGCTGTCCGGTGGCGGCACCAGTGCACGGCACGTGGCGTCCGCCGAGGTCACGCGATGTGCGCGTGAGAATAACGCAAGAGAAAAGCCCCGCGGCATGACCGCGGGGCTTTTGTTTGCTTGAGCAGCTGATCGGCTACAGCCTCAGCGCTGCCGCGTCTGCGTCCGCGGGCTGCCGTTCCGCTCGGCCTCCCAGGCCTGGAACTGCTTGAACAGGGCCTCGCGATCGGCCTCGCTCTGCAGGCCCTTGCCGGCGTCGCTCTGCTTCACGAAATCGTCGAAGCGGTCGCGCGCCGCACCCGAACTTTCGAACGAATGGGTCTCCAGCCACTGCTTGGCATAGGGGAAGCGTTGCCAGCCCGCCAGCGGCGCCGACAGCGAGACCTCCTTCCACTTCGGATGGAAGGGCGGCTTCTGGAAGCTCGGAAACTTGGCGAAGAAGGCGTCGACGAACAGCGACAGTTTGCGATAGCGGTCGGTGTTGGGCGCCCAGTTGTAGGCGGCGAGCACCGCCGGTACGGCGATGGTGTCGACCTTGTCGCCTTCGGCGATCAGGTTCGGATAATCCTTCGACGTGAGCGTTGCCGGCAGGTAGTCGGTTTGCAGCGGTCGGTCATAATCGACGTTCACCAGATGGAAGCGGCCGCCGTCATTGACGAAATTGCTGACCGACTTGTACGGCTTGCCGCCGACCACGATCACCGCATCGAGCTCGCCCTTCTTCAGCTTCTCCATCGCGATGCGCTGTTCGATGTAGCGGAAGTTGGAGGCATTGAGCCCGAGCCGTTCGAACGTGGTCAAGGCGGTGACGAAGGTGCCGCCATCGGGCAGGTCGACGCTGACCCGCTTGCCGTCGAGGTCGCGCAGATTGCGGATCGCGAGCGGCGCGATCACCTGCATCTCTTCATTGTAGAGCTTGGTCACATAGGTGAATTGCTTCTTGATGTCGTGCGCGAAGCCCTTGCGCTCGAGATAGTCGAGCGTGTCGGCACGCACCACGCCGAGATCCACCCCCTGCAGGAACAGAATGTCGGCGACGCTCTGCACCGAGCCGCGGCCGACGATCGGCAGCACGCGCAGCTTGTTGCCGTCGTCGAGCACGGAGGCGAGGTCGGCACCGAACTGCACATAGGTGCCGCCGATGGTGCCGGTGATCATCGTCACTGTATTGGCGTTAAGGGCCTGCTTGGTCTGGTTCGAACCGAACTGGAAGACGGCCTTGAGACTGTCGCTGACTTTGGCCGGATCATACTCGTCCGCCGCCTGGGCGCTGAACGCGCCCATCGTCATGATGGCAGCAAGTGCTGCCAGCCTGCTGAAAGGTGTCATGTGTTCCCCTGCCTTGAAAAAATCTGAACTTAATTCTGCAATTGATCGAGCCGCCGCTGCGCCTCGGCCGAGCCGAGCTGCGCTGCACGGCGATACCAGGTGCGCGCTGCCGCCGGATCGGCATTGATGTTGCGCACGTCGCTCGTCCCCAGCACCTGAGCGTCGTAGGTCTGCGCCAACATCAGCGCGGCGCCGGCCTCTTGGGCGTCGGCAGCACGCTCGAGCAGCAGGCGCGCGGCCGGGATGTCGCCGGCCGCCAATAGGCTCTTGGCGCGCTTCATGATGCCGGCGAGTTCGTCAGGATCCATGCGCCGCGCCTTGGGTTGCTGCGACTGCATCGGCGTGGAGATGGATGGCCCGACGATGGCCGGTGCCACGATCGCAGTCGCCGCGCCCGGCGCGGTGATCGAATTGGGCGCGGTGACGGCCGGTGTCGCTGCCGGAGGCGGCGCGGCGGGTGCCGGCTGCGGTGTCGTGACCGCGGGGTCGACAGCGGCGCGGTTCTGCAGCGCGGCCTGGTAGGCGTTGGCGATGTCTTCCCGGCTCGGCGCGACGGAGGCGGTCTGCACCGGGCTGGCGACCGGGGCCGGCGCGGGCGGGACCCTGGCCGGCTCGTTCAGCTGCAGGTCGCGCGCGGTCAATTGCGTGTCAGCGGGCTGCGGCGGTGCGGTCGGATCGGCGGGCGCGCCGATGATCGAGGCCTTGGCGGTGGCGATCAGGTCGCGCGTCGCGTCCGACGTGACCAGCGCGAACACCATCGCCACGCCGGCTGCGGCGACGACCGCAAGCAGGATCCGTGACGATATGGATGGGCGCCGCCGGCGCGCCGGCCAGTGCTCCTCATAGGCGAATTCCGTCCCGTCCTGTTCATTGTCGTAGTCGGACAAGAACATCGGCATCGACTCGTCGGAGGGATAGCTGTCCTGAGTCGATCGTCCGAAACGGTAGACCTGCGAGCGTTCTTGCGCAGCCTCTTCTGGAAAGGGTCTGAAGTCGGGACTACCTGAAACTCCGTCGTGTGACCGACCGTAGCTCCTACGCTCACCCATAGCTGTTCCCCATCATCTTCACGCAACAATTGTGGCCCCGAGTTGTCAGCTCTCAGGGCCAGTCGCATTTTGCCGGAGGCACCCCATTTGCCTTGAACTAATTGACTATCCGAATCAGCCCAAAAGTGGACGGGTTTGGCGTGAATCTGGAGATTTCTTGATTTGGCCGCGGCAAAGGCCAGCAAATCGGCGAGAAGAAGAAGTCGGAATCTTAAGTAGAACAGTAACTAAGTGGTCGAATTAACCGTGCCACAATTTTTTTTGGTTGTAGTTGTTCTTGGATGCGCGGTTTTCGATTTTGGTCGGCAAATTGATTTCGGCCCATGTCGATTTATCGGCGGTTGTGGCATTGTTGCACCGTCGGATACATCTCCCGCTTAGCATTATATACAAGATGCACGCGAAGGTTTTACGCGGGAGAATGCGGCCCTGCCGAATGTGACGAGGTCGTGGCGCGTGGCGCAAAGTGCGCGCCACGCTGTCGACCAAATTGCCGGCGCCCGGGCTCGTGCCGAGAACGCCGCTTCCGCATTCGCCGCCGCCGTCAAGGATGCAGGATGACCTTGCCCATGGCCTGACGGCCGCCGAGCACCTTCAACGCATCGGCCGTCTGCGCTAGCGGGAAGACGCGATCGACATGGGACGACAGCTTGCCGTCAGCGGTCCACTGCGCGAGCTTCTCGAGATTGGCGCGATGCTTGGCAGGGTTGATGCGGGTCCAGGCGCCCCAGAATACGCCGCGGATATCGCAACCCTTCAAGAGCGCGAGGTTGAGCGGCATCTTCGGAATCTCGCCCGCAGCAAAGCCGATCACCAGAAAGCGGCCTTCCCACGCGATCGAGCGCAGCGCGGCTTCGGCGTAGGCGCCTCCGACCGGATCGAAGATGATATCGGCACCCTTGCCGTTGGTCAGGCGGCGCAGGCCTTCCTTCAGATCCTCCTTGGCGTAGTTCAAGGTGAGCTCGGCGCCATGCGCCTTGGCGAAAGCCAGTTTCTCGTCGCTGGAGGCGCACGCAATGACCTTCAAGCCCATCAGTCTGCCGAGTTCGCAGGCGGCAAGGCCGGTGCCGCCGGCGGCGCCGAGCACGGCCAGCGTTTCGCCGGGCTGCGCCCTTGCGCGGTCGTCCAGCGCATGCAGCGCCGTGCCGTAGACGATGATGATGCCCGCAGCGCGGTCGAAGTCGAGATTGTCGGGAATCTTCACGATCGCTTCCGCCGGCAGCGCGATCTTTTCCCGCGCGCCGTTGTGACCGCACGACGCCATCACGCGATCGCCGACCTTGAGATCGGTGACGCCTTCGCCGACGCTCTCGATCACGCCCGCGACTTCGGCGCCCGGCGAAAACGGAAAGGGCGGCTTGACCTGATACTTGCCCTGAATCATCAGGATATCGAAGAAATTCAGCGCAGCGGCCTTGATCGCGATCACCGCCTCGCCGGGGCCCGCCACGGGATCAGGAATGTCGGCAAGCACGAGATCATCCGGCTGGCAGAATTGGGAACAGAGAATGGCTTTCATGAGCGCTCCTGACGTTCTTGTTATTGGATCCTCTTGGTCCGCGCGCCTCCCGCTTTCCGATGCTGACGGTTCGGCGGCAAAGCTGCCGGGCCGCTGTCCGAACAGGGAGCTCGCTTGGCAGTGCTCATGCCGGATTTGCTGCCGCGCCACAATCTGAATTCCCCGGCGACGGATTCCCGTTGAAGTTGTAAATTGCTTCGCGTGAACGCGCCGGCGGGGCCATCTTCCAGTCACAATATTGATGGAACCACCGCGGCCTATGACGAATTTGAAGTTCTGATCGCTGCTTCTGCACGCTCGTCATCGGAGCTTCCAATTCAAAGCCGCAGTTGTTCATGCTTTGCTAGGGCTCTGCTATTTCAGACGTTCGCAAACGAAGACGGCGCGGTATTATATACTATGGTGCGAACTTCGGAGTCGGGGCACCAGGGGGAAGTACTCTCATCATGTTTTTTGGACGAGGACTGACAGCGCTGGCCGCCGGCGTGCTCGTGTTCGGCGTTCCGAATCTTGCGGTGGCGCAGAGCGGGGCGCCCAAAGCGCCGAAGGCGGCTCCCAAGGTGGCGCCGAAGCAGGAGGCGAAGACGGCCGTACCCAATGTGGGTGGGGCCGAGCCGACCTTGATCGGCCAGTTCGGAAGCTGGGGCGCCTATACGGCAGCGCCAGCCGGTAAGAAGGTCTGCTTCGCGCTCGCCAAGCCGACCTCATCCAAAACCAGCCCGCCGAACCGGCCGCGCGATCCGGCCTATGCCTTCGTCTCGTCGCGGCCGTCCGAGAAGGTCTTCAACGAGGTCTCGATCATGATCGGCTATGCCGCGAAACCCGGCTCGGATTCCACGCTGGAGGTCGGCGGCGCGTCCTACGCGATGTACACCCAAGGCGACGGGCTATGGATCAAGAACGCGGCGGAAGAGGAGCGCTTGGTGGAAGCGATGCGCCGCGCCCCGGATGCCGTCGTCAAGGCGGTCTCGGCCAAGGGCACCGAGACGGTGGATACCTTCTCGCTGAAGGGGCTCTCACAGGCGCTCGACCGCATCGCGCAGGATTGCAAGCGGTAAAGGTCCATCGAACCTTGCCGGTTCCGGTCGCAATTGCAGCGAAGCTTGCTATATAGGGCCGATATGGGGGCTCGCGCCTCCGGCCGTCAGCCCGGGGCTGGGGCACAGCATTTGGGTCCTTTCTGATGTCATCGACCGCCGAGTTGCGCGGGACCGCCGCGCCCCTCGAAAAAACGCCGCTCGAAACCTACGTGCCGCCGGCCAAGCCGTCGCTGATCGGCCTGTCGCGCGCGGAGCTTGCGGAGCGCCTGGGCGAGATCGGCGTGCCGCCGCGGCAGCAGAAGATGCGGGTGCAGCAGCTGTGGCACTGGATCTACTTCCGCGGGGCGAGATCCTTCGACGAGATGACCTCCGTGTCCAAGGAGACGCGGACCGGCTTGGCCGAGCGGTTCACGGTCGACCGTCCCGAAGTGGTCGCCGAGCAGATCTCCAACGACGGCACCCGCAAATGGCTGTTGCGGCTGCCGAGCGGCGATGCCTTGCAGAAGGCGCATGAAGTCGAGTGCGTCTACATCCCCGAGACCGACCGCGGCACGCTCTGCGTCTCATCGCAGGTCGGCTGTACCTTGAACTGCGCATTCTGCCACACCGGCACGCAGCGCCTGGTGCGCAATCTCACCGCAGGCGAGATCGTCGGCCAGGTGATGGTGGCGCGCGACCGGCTCAACGATTGGGCCGATCGTGAGACGCCGCACGGCAACAGGCTCGTCACCAATGTCGTGATGATGGGGATGGGCGAGCCGCTCTATAATTTCGACGCGGTGCGCGACGCGCTGCTGATCGTCTCGGACAACGAAGGCATCGGCATCTCTCGTCGCCGCATCACGCTGTCGACCTCCGGCGTGGTGCCCAACATCGCTCGGGCCGGCGAGGAGATCGGCGTCATGCTCGCGATCTCGCTGCACGCGGTGCGCGACGAACTCCGCAACGAACTGGTGCCGCTCAATCGCAAGTACCCGATCGCCGAACTGCTGCAGGCCTGCCGCGACTATCCCGGCGCCTCGAATGCGCGGCGCATCACCTTCGAATATGTGATGCTCAAGGGCGTCAACGATTCGCTCGACGACGCCAAGCTCCTGGTCAAGCTGCTCAAGGGCATCCCGGCCAAGATCAATCTGATCCCGTTCAATCCCTGGCCCGGCTCGCGCTACGAATGCTCGGATTGGGAGCAGATCGAGAAATTCTCGGAGTATGTCTTCAACGCCGGCTATTCCTCGCCGGTGCGCACCCCGCGCGGCCGCGACATTCTCGCCGCCTGCGGCCAGCTGAAATCGGAGACGGAAAAACTGTCGGCGCGCGAACGCCAGGCGCTGCGCGCCATGGCGATGACCGATTAGTGTAAATGTCAGATGCCAAACGTACGTCGTTGCGAGCGAAGCGAAGCAATCCAGGACCGCACGAGTGATGCTGGATTGCTTCGTTGCTGACGCTCCTCGCAATGACTGCGGTTGGGAGGGCCTAACATGGCGCTGATCGGCCGCCTGTTCGTGATCGCGTTCGCCTTCCTGGCCGCGTGCTTCGTTGCGGGGCTGATCGTCGTGATCGCGATCCTGTTTCCGGAGTTCTCCGACCTTGGCGAGGGCCCGATCGACCAGGGTGCGCTGAACGTGATCATCGGCTTCGGCTTCATCTTCGTCTCCGGTTTCGCCCTGCTCCCGGCGATGCTGATCGCGTTGATCACGGAGGCATTCTCGATCCGCAGCGTGCTGGCTTACGCGATCGGCGGCGGCGTGGTCGGTGCGGCCTGCTATCTCGGCCTGGTTCCGTTCGATCCGGACACGTTCCAATTCGAAGGCATCGTGCGGCGGCACCTGGAGATCCTGACCGGCGCCGGCATCGTCGGCGGCCTCGTCTACTGGCTGATCGCCGGTCGCAACGCGGGCGCCTGGCGCGAACCGCCGCGGCAGCTGCCGCCGTCGCCGCCCTTGCCGTCGGGCTCGGTGCGGTGAACATCCGTCATTCCGGGGCATCGAGCCCGAAATCCCGCGATTCCGGGGTCGGCTGTTGGGGTCGTCGCGGAACAACGGTGGAGCTTTCCACCTTTCACGTTGTCGGCTAAACCGCGCGCCATGAACCGGACCGGACTTTTCGTCGCACTGTCGCTCGCGCTCGTCATCGGGATCGTGTTCGGGATCTATCCCGAGCTCGACCTCAAGCTCGCCGCGCTGTTCTATGATCCCGTCACGCACGCATTTCCGCTGAAGCTCAACGGCTATGCGTCGTTCGCGCGTGACGGCGCGATGTGGATCGCCTGGGCGATCGCGCTTCCCTCCATCGTTGCGCTGGTGGTGAAGTTCATCCGGCCCGATCGGCCGCTGCTGGTGAAGGGCCGTACCATCGCGTTCCTGTTGCTGACCTTGTCGCTGTCGGCCATCGTACTCGCCAACGCCACCTTCAAATCCTATTGGGGCCGGCCGCGCCCGGTGGTGGTGACCGAGTTCGGCGGGGACCTGCCCTTCGTGCCATGGTGGGATCCGCGCGGCGGTTGCGGTCGTAATTGCTCGTTCTTCTCCGGCGAGGGCGCGACCGCGTTCTGGACACTGGCGCCGGCCGCCTTGACCCCGCCTGCGGTGCGCCCGATCGCCTACGCCGCGGCGGCCGTGTTCGGGCTCGTCACCTCGGGGCTGCGCATGGCCTTTGGCGGGCATTTCTTCACCGATGTCGCCGCCGCCGGTCTCGTGACCTTCCTCGTGATCTGGCTCTTGCACGGCTACATTTACCGCTGGCCGTCCACGCGCCTGTCCGACGAGGCCATCGATGCGTCGCTGACCCGCCTCGCCTGGCCCGGCTACCGGCTGATGCTGCGGCTGGTGCGCCGCCGTCGCGCCGCCGGGACCAGCCCTGCGGCTCGAGCGGGGTAGCCCGCTATCGGTGCCTGCCCAAAAACCCGTGCCCAAGCTTGGGAAATTTGATATTCGCGGCAACTTGAAGCGCCGCACCAGATGCACCAGCACCTACGACCGATTGGAAGCTCCATGAGTACGATCCTGAAAAGCCTGCCCACAGGGGAAAAAGTCGGCATTGCGTTCTCGGGCGGTCTCGACACCAGTGCGGCGCTGTTGTGGATGAAGCTGAAGGGCGCCCGCTGCTTCGCCTACACCGCCAATCTCGGCCAGCCCGATGAGGCCGATTACGACGAGATCCCGCGCAAGGCGCTCAGCTTCGGCGCCGAGAAGGCCCGGCTCGTGGATTGCCGCACCCAACTGGTCCATGAGGGCATCGCCGCCATTCAATCCGGCGCGTTCCATATCTCGACCGGCGGCCTGACCTATTTCAACACCACGCCGCTCGGCCGCGCCGTCACCGGTACGATGCTGGTCGCGGCCATGAAGGAAGATGGCGTCAACATCTGGGGCGACGGCTCCACCTATAAAGGCAACGACATCGAGCGGTTCTATCGCTACGGCTTGCTGACCAATCCGAATCTGAGGATCTACAAGCCCTGGCTCGATCAGCAGTTCATCGATGAGCTCGGTGGCCGCGCGGAGATGTCGGCGTTCCTGACCGCCAATGGCTTCGCCTACAAGATGAGTGCCGAGAAGGCCTATTCGACCGATAGCAATCTGCTCGGCGCCACGCATGAGGCCAAGGATCTCGAACATCTCGACAGTGGCATCCGGATCGTCAATCCGATCATGGGCGTGCCGTTCTGGCGCGACGATTGCGTCGTCAAGCCCGAGACGGTCACCGTGCGTTTCGAGGAGGGCCAACCGGTCGCGCTGAACGGCCAATCCTTCACCGATCCGGTCGCATTGTTCCTCGAGGCCAATGCCATCGGCGGTCGTCACGGTCTCGGCATGAGCGACCAGATCGAGAACCGGATCATCGAGGCGAAAAGCCGCGGCATCTATGAAGCGCCCGGCATGGCGCTGCTGCACATCGCCTATGAGCGCCTGGTCACCGGCATCCACAACGAGGATACGATCGAGCAGTATCGGATCAGCGGCATGCGTCTCGGCCGGCTGCTCTATCAGGGACGCTGGTTCGACTCGCAAGCCTTGATGCTGCGCGAGACCGCCCAGCGCTGGGTGGCGCGCGCCATCACCGGCGAGGTGACGCTCGAACTGCGCCGGGGCAACGACTATTCGATCCTGAACACCGAAAGCCCCAACCTGACCTATCAGCCCGAGCGGCTGAGCATGGAGAAGGTCGAAGACGCGGCGTTCACGCCGGCCGACCGCATCGGCCAGCTGACCATGCGTAACCTCGACATCGCCGATACCCGCACCAAGCTCAACCTCTACGCAGAGACGGGGCTGATCTCAAACCGAGACGGTTCTCAGATCTTCCAGCTCGAAAGCGATAAGGACTGAGACGACGGATGTGTCGACCCGGCCGGGTGGTCGGATTCGCTTTCGCGACATTTCGGCCGGCCGTCTCCGTTGCCTTCGAAAGGGCGTTTTTGCTATTGCAGCCTCGTCCCGACCGCGAGGCTCGGGGCAGCCATCCCGGCTATCGTCGCTATCGTCGAGCATGATGTTTCCGAGCAACCGGCCGTCGCTGTTCCGGATCGTGCTCCAGGGGAATGTTGCATGAACCAAGCTGCCAACGCCAACCTGTTCTCCCGCCTGTTCGACACACTCGACGATCCGAGCCGGCTTGCGATCGAAACCCAGGACGGCGGCCGGATCACCTATAGCGACCTGATCGCACGCGCCGGTCAGATGGCGAACGTCCTGGCGGCGCGCGGCGTCAAGCCCGGCGACCGGGTCGCGGTCCAGGTCGAGAAGTCCGTCGAGAACCTCGTGCTCTATCTCGCGACCGTGCGCGCCGGCGGCGTCTATTTGCCGCTCAACACCGCCTACACGCTGAACGAGCTCGATTATTTCATCTCTGACGCCGAGCCGACGGTGGTGGTCTGCGATCCGTCGAAGGAAGAGGGCATCGCGTCGCTTGCGGCCAAGGTCGGCGCCAAGGTCGAGACGCTGGATGCGAGCGGCAAGGGCTCGCTGACGGAGGCGGCGGACAAGGCCGACAGCGCGTTCGCAACCGTGCCGCGGACGAACGACGACCTGGCGGCAATCCTCTACACGTCCGGCACCACCGGCCGCTCCAAGGGCGCCATGCTGAGCCATGATAATCTGGCGTCGAACTCGCTCACCCTGGTCGACTACTGGCGCTTCACCAAGGACGACGTGCTGATCCACGCGCTGCCGATCTATCACACTCACGGCCTGTTCGTGGCGAGCAACGTCACGCTGTTTGCGCGGGCCTCGATGATCTTCCTGCCCAAGCTCGATCCCGAACTGATCATCAAGCTGATGGCGCGCTCGACCGTGCTGATGGGCGTGCCGACTTTCTACACCCGCTTGTTGCAGAACCCGCATCTGAACAAAGAGACCACCAGGCATATGCGTCTCTTCGTGTCGGGCTCGGCGCCGCTGCTGGCCGACACCCATCGCGAATGGTTCGCACGCACCGGCCACGCCGTGCTCGAACGCTACGGCATGACCGAAACCAATATGAATACGTCAAATCCTTACGACGGCGAGCGCGTGCCCGGCGCGGTCGGCTTCCCGCTGCCCGGCGTCTCCGTGCGTGTCGCCGATCCCGAAACCGGCAAGGAGCTTGCCCGCGACGAGATCGGCATGATCGAGGTCAAGGGGCCGAACGTCTTCAAGGGCTATTGGCGGATGCCGGAGAAGACCAAGTCGGAATTCCGTGACGACGGCTTCTTCATCACCGGCGATCTCGGCAAGATCGATCCCAAGGGCTACGTCCACATCGTCGGGCGCGGCAAGGACCTCGTGATCTCGGGCGGCTTCAACGTCTATCCGAAGGAGATCGAGAGCGAGATCGATGCCATGCCGGGCGTGGTGGAATCGGCCGTGATCGGCGTGCCGCATCCCGATTTCGGCGAGGGCGTCACCGCGGTGGTGGTGCGCCATGCGGACGCGGATGTGACCGAGGCCAGCGTGCTGAAGGGGCTCGACGGACGGCTCGCCAAGTTCAAGATGCCCAAGCGCGTCTTCATCGTGAACGAGCTGCCGCGCAACACGATGAGCAAGGTGCAGAAGAACGTGCTGCGCGACCAGTACAAGGATATCTATACGAAGTGACATGTCGTCCCGGCGAACGCTCTGCGCGCTACGGAGGACAGGCAAGGCCGGGGCGAGCGCGGAGTTCGTTATTGCCCTGACACCAGGCTGATCACGAACCGGCTGCCGACGATGAACAGATAGCAGCCGAACGCCGCCTCCAGCATGCGTTTGCCCATTGCATGCGCCACGCGTACGCCAACCGGCGCGGTGAACAGGCTGAGCGGCATCACCAGAATCGCGCCGATCAGGGAAACATAGCCGATCGCGAACGGCAGCTGCAGCGCCATCACGTCGGGATAGCGCGCGGCTGCCGGCCAGCCGGCATAGATGTAGCCTAATGCGCCGGGGATCGAGATCAGCACCGCGAGCGCCGACGATGTCGCCACCGCCTGATGAATGGGGCGGCCGTAGAAGGTCATCAGCAGGTTCGAGAACAGGCCGCCGCCGATCCCCATCAAGGTCGACAAGACGCCGACCGCGAGCCCATAAAGCTGCATCAGGCCGCCGCGTGGCAATTTATCGCCGAGTTTCCAGTTCTCGCGGGCCAGGATCAGCCGCGCTGCGGCCGACCATGCGACGGCAACAAAGACGATCTTGAACAGCCGCTCGGGCGCGTAGCGGGCGATGACGCTGCCGCCGATCACGCCAAGGATGATCGGTACCGCCCAGGCGCGGACCACGGCGAGGTCGACTGCGCCGCGCGCATGATGGGCGCGAAAGGAGCGGATTGCGGTTGGAATGATGATGGCCAGCGAGGTGCCGACGCAGAGCGGCATGCGCACTTCGAGCGGGACGCCGGCGATGCGGAAGCATTCGTAGAGCACTGGCACCAGGATCGCGCCGCCGCCGATGCCGAACAGGCCGGCGAGGAATCCGGACAGCGCGCCGACCAGGATGAGAGCGAGCGCGAGCTCGACGAGCCCGCCGATATCGACTGCAACCGGCATGTGCGACGACGTATCCTGGCGCTGGGGACGGATGAGAGAACGCAGGAGCGCGATGTAGACTCTTCCGCATGCAGGGAGTATCCGGCAAATCCGGTCAGCTCTCTTGCAGATTGCGGAAGGATGACGCGTGGATCAGCTTTCGGCGATGGCGACCTTCGTGAATGTCGTGGAGGCCGGCAGCCTGTCCGGCGCGGCCCGCGCCGCTCACGCCTCGCTGACATCGGTCAGCCGACAGGTCGCGTGGCTGGAAGCGCATTACGGCACGCAGCTGTTGCTGCGGACGACGCGACGGCTTGCGCTGACCGATGCCGGGCGGCTGCTCTACGACCGGGTCAAAACGATCCTGAGCGAGGTCCGTGAGATCGACGCGGCGCTCTCATCCAGCCAGCATCAGCTCACGGGACGCTTGCGCATGAGCGCGCCGAGCTTGATGGGACGACTCTTGATCGCGCCCGTGCTGCCGGACTTCCTGCGCCGCCACCCGCAGCTCTCGCTCGACCTGCTGCTGCTCGATCGCCCGGTCGATCTCCTCGCGGAGGATATTCACGTCGCGCTCCGGATCGGACGTCTGCCGGATTCGCAGCTGATAGCGCACCGGCTGGGCGAGCTCACGATGGTGGTCTGCGCCGCGCCGGACTATTTGGACCGGCGCGGCGAGCCGCAATCGCCGCGCGAGCTGGTCCGGCACGATTGCCTGGTATTCTCGGACACGCCGGGCGCCGCCGTTTGGCGCTTCCGCGTGCGGGATGGAGCCGAACAGAAGATCCACGTATCAGGCCGGCTCTGGATCAACAGCCTGGACTCGCTGGTGTTGGCTGCAACAGCGGGACTCGGCCTCGCCCGGGTGCCATCCTGGCAGGTGAAGCACGCCATCGAAACCGGGCGCTTGCGGCGAATCCTGACCGCGTATGAACTGCCGCCCACGCCCGTGCAGTTGGTGTTTCCGGCCGCGCGGCTCGGCGCCCCCAAGACGCGAGCCCTGGTGGATCATCTGGCCGCGTGCTGGCGATCTTCTGGCGAGCTCTGACCTGCTGTTGACTGAGAGCAGGGTTGCGCGAGCATCATCGCAACCTCGTGCATACGGCCGAAACCGATGCGGCAAGCGCGTCCGCGCAAGAAATGAATCTATCGCGCGATGCGGCTTGGCGTGGAGCACTGCGAACCGATCGTTCCACCGAATGCGCGCAAAAGAAGTGAATTCCTGTTGCTCCATGCGATGGTCCCACGCCGTCTGGTATACCACGGAGCGGATTGTCTCTTTTAAGACCCGCTGCGGCGCCCGACCTGCTCGCAGCTGTAGGACTGAACACCGGTTCGGTTTTGGGCCATTTGATCGTTGCGCTGGCTGTTCCGACTCCGTAAATAAAGGCCGCCTTCCACGATCCACGACGGGCTTACAAGCGCGCGCTGCTTGCGGCCCACAAGAATATATCAAGCACAATGAACGCCAGGATCGAACGACCTCTCTCCCCACATCTGCAAACCTACCGCTGGACGTTGACGATGATCTTGTCGATCGTCCACCGCGCCACCGGGGTTGCGCTCTATTTCGGGACCCTGCTGCTCGCTTGGTGGCTGATCGCCGCGGCGTCAGGGCCCAGCGCGTATTCTTACGTGCAGGCCTTTACCTCCAGCATCATCGGCCGGCTGATCGTGTTCGGCTTCACCTGGGCGTTGCTGCACCACCTGCTCTCCGGTATCCGGCATTTCGTCTGGGATCTCGGCTATGGCTTCAAGCCGAACGAGCGCGAGGCGCTGACCTGGGGCGCGCTGATCGGCGGCATCTTCCTGACCGTGCTGGTCTGGATCCTGGCCTATGCGGTGGGAGGCGGCCGATGAGCGACGCACGCACAAAATCGATGCGGACTCCGCTCGGCCGCGTCCGCAATCTCGGTGCGGCTCATTCCGGCACCAGCGATTTCTGGCGCCAGCGCATCACTGCAGTGGCGATGACGCTGCTGATCATTCCGATCGTCGTGATCGTGATCATGCTGCTGGGCCGCAACCAGGCGGGTGCTGCGCAAATTCTCGGCTCGCTGCCGATCGCGATGATCATGCTGCTCTTCATCGTCGCCAGCTGCTGGCACATGAAGATCGGCATGCAGGTGGTGATCGAGGACTACGTCCATAGCGAGCAGCTGAAGCTCGTGGCGATCATGGCCAATAACTTCTTCGCGCTGACCGTGGCCCTGGCCTCGATCTACGCCATCTTCAAACTTTCATCCGGAGTCTAGCCTATGGCCGGCGGTGCAAATGGCAGCGCGAACGGCGCGCCCGCAACGAACGGGAAAGCCTATCCGATCGAGGATCATACCTACGACGTCGTGGTGATCGGCGCCGGCGGCGCCGGCTTGCGCGCCGTGGTCGGCTGCAGCGAGGCGGGCCTGCGCACCGCCTGCATCACCAAGGTGTTCCCGACCCGCTCGCATACGGTGGCGGCACAGGGCGGCATTTCCGCTTCGCTCGGCAACATGCATCCGGACGATTGGCGTTGGCACATGTACGACACCGTCAAGGGGTCGGACTGGCTCGGCGACCAGGATGCGATCGAATACATGGTGCGCAATGCGCCCGAGGCGGTCTACGAGCTCGAACATTGGGGCGTGCCGTTTTCGCGCACCGAGGACGGCAAGATCTATCAGCGCCCGTTCGGCGGCATGACCTTGGATTACGGCAAGGGCCAGGCGCAGCGCACCTGCGCCGCCGCCGACCGCACCGGTCACGCCATGCTGCACACGATGTACGGCCAGGCGCTGCGCCATGCCGCCGAGTTCTACATCGAATTCTTCGCTATCGACCTGATCATGGACGATCAGGGGGCTTGCCGCGGCGTGATCGCGCTCAAGCTCGACGACGGCACTCTGCACCGTTTCCGCGCCCAGACCACCATTCTCGCGACCGGCGGCTATGGCCGCGCCTTTGCCTCCTGCACCTCGGCGCACACCTGCACCGGCGACGGCGGCGCGATGGCGCTGCGTGCCGGCCTGCCGCTGCAGGACATGGAGTTCGTGCAATTCCATCCGACCGGCATTTATGGTTCGGGCTGCCTGGTCACCGAGGGCGCTCGCGGCGAAGGCGGCTACCTCGTCAATGCCGAAGGCGAGCGCTTCATGGAGCGCTATGCGCCGTCGGCCAAGGACCTGGCCTCACGCGACGTGGTGTCGCGGGCGATGACCATCGAGATCCGCGAAGGCCGCGGCGTCGGCAAGAAGAAGGACCACATCTTCCTGCATCTCGACCATCTCGATCCGAAGGTGCTGGCCGAGCGTCTGCCCGGCATCTCCGAATCGGCGAAGATTTTCGCCAATGTCGACGTCACGCGCGAGCCGATCCCGATCGTGCCGACCGTGCACTACAACATGGGTGGCATCCCGACCAACTATCACGCCGAGGTGCTGACCAAGAAGGATGGCGACGACAACGCCGTGGTGCCCGGCCTCATGGCCGTCGGCGAAGCGGCCTGCGTGTCCGTGCACGGTGCCAACCGTCTCGGCTCCAATTCGCTGATCGACCTCGTCGTGTTCGGCCGCGCTGCCGCGCTGCGTCTCGCCGAGAAGCTCACCGCCAACGGCAAGCAGCCGGATCTGCCGAAGGACTCGGCCGACAAGGCGCTCGGGCGCCTTGACCGCTTCCGTTATGCCTCCGGCGGCACTCCGACCGCGAAGCTGCGCGAGAGCATGCAGCATGTGATGCAGAACAATTGCGCGGTGTTCCGCACCGGCGAGGTGCTGCAGGAAGGCCATAACCTGATCCATAAGGTCTATGGCGGCATCGGCGACATCGCGATCTCGGACCGCTCGCTGGTCTGGAATTCCGACCTGGTCGAGACCCTGGAGTTCGACAATCTGATCGCGCAGGCGGTGGTGACGATGGACTCGGCGGCCAACCGCACCGAGAGCCGCGGCGCGCATGCGCGCGAGGATTATCCGGACCGCGACGACAAGAACTGGATGAAGCACACCCTGGTGTGGATCGATCGGGACGGCAAGACCACGATCGATTACCGCCCCGTGCACAGCTACACCATGACCAACGATGTGCAGTACATCCCGCCCAAGGCGCGGGTCTATTGATCGCGCGCGTACTGATTACATCCCGGACAACCAAGAAGGCCTTTCGAAATGGCTGAGTTCGCACTTCCGAAGAATTCGCAGATCACCGGCGGCAAGACCTGGCCGAAGCCGGCTGGCGCCACCGAAGTCCGCGAGTTCAAGGTGTATCGCTGGAATCCGGACGACGGCAAAAACCCGAGCATCGACACCTATTACGTCGACGTGAATGATTGCGGCCCGATGGTGCTCGACGGCCTGATCTGGATCAAGAACCACATCGATCCGTCGCTGACCTTCCGCCGCTCCTGCCGCGAGGGCGTGTGCGGCTCCTGCGCCATGAATATCGATGGCCAGAATACGCTCGCCTGCACCAAGTCGATGCACGAGGTGAAGGACAGCGCGGTGAAGGTCAACCCGCTGCCGCATCAGCCGGTGGTGAAGGACCTGGTGCCCGATCTCACCAACTTCTATGCGCAATACGCGTCGATCGAGCCCTGGCTGAAGACGACTACGCCGACGCCGCAGAAGGAATGGCGACAGAGCCATGAGGACCGCGAGAAGCTCGACGGCCTTTATGAGTGCATCCTCTGCGCCTGCTGCTCGACCTCCTGCCCGAGCTATTGGTGGAACAGCCAGCGCTATCTCGGACCGGCGGCGCTGCTGCAGGCGAACCGCTGGGTCAAGGACAGCCGCGACGAGGCCACCGGCGAGCGTCTCGACAATCTCGAGGATCCGTTCCGCCTCTATCGCTGCCACACCATCATGAACTGCGCCAAGGCCTGCCCGAAGGGCCTCAACCCGGCCGAAGCGATTGCGGAACTCAAGCTGAAGCTGGTCGAGCGGCAGATCTAAGCCGCAGCCCAGACCAGAGCTCCGTCCTCGGAGCCTCATCACACCAGCGCCCTGGCCGATTTACCGGTTCCAGGGCGCTCTCGTCTTTGTGATGAGCTGCGAATTGCGTTAAGCTCCTCGCCGTCGGAGGCTGGGGCGACCGTGCAGCTTGCGCAACGCAATTCCTTGAGACTGCTGCGATGGATGATGGCGGCTTCGCTGGCGCTGCCGATTGCGTTGTTCGCCGTTGCATCCCTTGTCTCCTACGACGCGACGCAGAAAGAAGCCGACCGCGATATCGCGCGTTCGCTCGACGTCGTCCACGAACATGCGCTGAAGGTGTTCGAAACCATCGACCGCAGCCTTGCAGAAACGGACGCGATCATCCGAGACATGCCGGACGCCGAGATCCGGGCACGTGAGCAGGAGCTGTACTTGCGGCTGCGCCGGCTCCCCGAAGCGCTATCGCAGATCAGGTCGGTCTGGGTGTTCGATGCGCAAGGTCGCACCTTGGTCAACAGCCTGGTCTACCCCGCGCCCGCGATCGACTTCTCCGACCGCGACTATTTCAGAGCCCATCTGGGCTCCGACATTGGAACTTTTATCGGAGCGCCGCTGGCGCCGCGTTCGCCGTATCAGGGAGCCCCCTTCTTCGGGGTCAGCCGACGGCGCCACGACGCCAACGGCAACTTCACCGGCGTGATCCTGGCCTCCGTGCTGCCCAACTATTTCGAGCAGTTCTATGCCCGGATCGGACGTGATCCGGGCAGCTATTTTGCGATTCGTCGGGCCGATGGTTCGGCGCTGGTAAGATTTCCGGCCCTGGCCATCAAGCCGGATCCGAGCAATCCGGAAGTTGAGGCGACCGGGAGCCCGTCGGGTCTGATCACGACGACCTCTTCGGCGGACGGCATCGAGCGCCGGATCGGCTATCGGCGGCTGACCGAATATCCAATCTATGTCAGCGCGGGGCTCGAGACTTCGACCATCCGCAGCCGTTGGCTCGGCGCGATCAGCCGCCACCTGATCTTCGGCGTGCCCGCCACCGCGTTCCTGTTCCTGTTCCTCACCTTGGCCTTGCGGCGCACCGAACGGCTGTATGCCGAGGCCGAGCGTCGGCTGGAAGCGGAGCAGGCGCTCAAGCACGGGCAGCGCATGGAGGCGCTGGGGCAACTCACCGGCGGCGTGGCGCACGATTTCAACAATCTGCTCACCGTGATCAGAGCCTCGGCCGACCTGTTGCGCCGGCCCAACCTGCCGGAGGAGCGGCGGCAGCGCTATGTCGATGCGATTTCGGACACGGTCGGGCGGGCCTCGAAGCTGACGGGGCAGCTGCTGGCCTTTGCGCGACGGCAGGCGCTGAAACCCGAGGTCTTCGACATCGGCAGCAGCGTGACGGCGCTGCGCGACATGATCAAGACCCTGGTGGGAACGCGGATCGAGGTCGTCATCGCCCTGGCCGAGGAGCCTTGCTACGTCAGCGCCGACGCCGGCCAGTTCGAGACCGCGCTGATCAACATGGCGGTCAACGCGCGCGATGCGATGGCGGGCCAGGGGCAGCTCACGATCAAAGTCCACGCGGTCGGCGAACTGCCGACACCAGCGGCGCCCCACGAGCGGCCGCCGCTCGGCTACGTCGCCATCGTTGTCAAGGACACCGGCGTCGGCATTCCCGAAGCGCAATTCAGCCGCATCTTCGAGCCGTTCTTCACCACCAAAACCATCGGCCATGGCACCGGTCTCGGCCTCTCGCAGGTGTTCGGCTTCGCAAAACAGTCCGGCGGCGAGATCGCGGTGTCGAGCGAAGTCGGCCGTGGCGCGACCTTCACGCTCTATCTGCCCCGGGCGCCGGCCGCAGTCGGATCGCAGAACGCCCATGCCGGCGAGGGCGCGGCCGTCGGCGGCGATGGCCTCTCGGTGCTGGTGATCGAGGACAATATCGACGTCGGTCGCGCTACGACGGAAGCTCTGTCCGAACTCGGCTATCGCACCATCCTGGTCGACAACGCCAAGGATGCGCTCGAAGAACTGGTCAGTGGCGTGCAGCGGTTCGATGTGGTGTTCACTGACGTCATGATGCCCGGCATGACGGGCCTCGAGCTCGCCGAAGAAGTCCGACGCCTCGATATCGACGTGCCGATCGTACTTGCGACAGGCTACAGCCACATTCTCGCGCAGCAGGGCTTGCATGGTTACGAGCTGCTGCGGAAACCTTATTCGATCGAGGAATTGTCGCGTGTGCTGCACCGTATCGGCTCGCCTTCCAGGCGCCGCGCCGCTCCGACTCCTCCGGCCTCAATGGCGCGCTGAGACCATCCTGCCGAGACATGATTAGGACATCATAGCATCTGAGGATGTCTTCGCGGCTGCGGAGGCCAGGACATCGGAATATCGCTTTCATCAGCGTCTCCGTTTCGCTTTGGGGAAGAACCCGGGAGAGGAAGAGATGACACTGGTGCGGGCACTGGAGTCACGCGCTACTGAGGGCGGCTGGCGTTCGCGCAATGCAACGGCAATGCCGGACGATGATGTGTCCGCACCGCCGTTCGGCGCTTTCGCGCCGAGTTGGGCGCAGGCCGCGGTGATTGCGCTCGCGCACGGCTCCGGGTTGAAGCGTGGCGCGTTTCGTCCGACCTTGTCGCGGCTTCTCAATCTGCTCCGGGCAGGTCCGATCGATGCGAACTACCAGGGCGCATCCTTTCGCTTTCACCACCAGTTCAGCGCGACCGAGCGCGGCGCCCTGTTCAACCCGGACTACGATCGCGCCGAGCTCGACTTTCTGCGTGCGCATGTGCCCGGCGGCGGCGTATTCGTCGATGTCGGTGCCAATGTCGGCACCTATGCGCTGACCCTCGCGCGTCACGTCGGCTCGCGTGGTCGCGTCGTCGCGATCGAGGCGCATCCGGTTGCGCATGCGCGCTTGGCCTTCAATGTCGCCGCATCCGGTCTCACCCAGGTGAGACTGGTTGCCGCGGCCGCATCCGACAGCGACGGCGAGTTGATGATTGCGACGGACGCGGAGAATCTCGGCGCAAGTCGCATAGTGCCCGCAGCGGCGGCGGACCAGGCGTACAAGGTGCGGGCGCTGCGGCTTGCGCGCATCGTCAACGACGCCGGCCTGACCAAGATCCACGCGCTGAAGATCGATGTCGAAGGTTTCGAGGATCGTGTGCTGACCGGCTTCTTTCGCGACGTCGCGCCGGCGTTGTGGCCGCGCGCGATCGCGATCGAGCATCTGTCGCGAAGCGAATGGCGTCAGGATTGCCTCGTCGACATGATCGGTCGCGGTTATCGCGAGGCCGGCAGGACCCGCAGCAACACGCTGTTGTTGCGGGATTGACCGCTCCTCGTTGATTTCGGCCGACCGGCGGGTGGAACATCGCCTGATGGCCCCCGTTATCGCTTCCGAAAGATCGAGGAGCGAAACCATGGCCACCAATGCCGCGCGCGGTCAGGATCGCGCCTGGGACCTGATGAAGAAGATCGGCTTTGCGATGCTGGTGACCCGCGATGGCGAGAAGCTGCGGGCGCGGCCGATGGCCGCCTATATCGAGCGGGACGAGGGCATGATCTACTTCCTGACCGATGCCCGTCGTCACAAGGAGAAGGAGATCGCGCGCGATCCGCACGTCAATCTCGCTTTCGCCGACGCCGGAAGTCAGAAATACGTCTCGCTGACCGGCACGGCAGCAATCTCCAACGATCGCGCCAAGGTCAGGGAGCTGTTCTCAACCCCGGCGAAAGCCTGGTGGGACAGTGCCGATGATCCCAACATCCGCGTCCTGAAGATCACGCCTGATGATGCGGAGTTCTGGGATTCGCCAGGCACGGTCGTCAGTTATGTGAAGATGGCCGCAGCAGCGGTCACCGGCTCTCGGCCTGTCATCGGCGATAACCGCAAGGTTGCGATGTGATCGGAATCGAGCCGCCGGAGATTCCACCGGCAACGCCGGGTCGTCCCGCCGAGCCGCCACCGGAGGATCCGGTCGGCAATCCTCAGCCGGAGGTGCCGCCGCCGGTGCGGGAGCCCGACACGCCAACCCCGCCGGACGAGCTGCCCGGCAGCACGCCTGAGGAGGTGCCGGGGCGGGGACCGGCGAGCCCGACCACCCCGAATCCAGCCACGGATTGAACGCGGTTGCGGCGTACAAACGATGTGCGCGCAAGGCGTGCGTCCGATGTGCGCGCGCTGCAGAGGGGGCTTTGCAACGCATTGAAATCTATCACTGAATGCAACATGAACAGCAGCGGCGCGAGTGCGCTCATGCGGCAAAATAAATCGGTCGGCCTATTTGAACCGCGCCACAATCCGGCCTAACGCATATTCGTTGATCACGCGCCTCTCACAGAGATCATTCCGGGGAATCGATATCACATGAGCAAACTTCGACTTCTGCTGCTTGCGACGACCGCGATGTCGGCGGCGCAAATGGCAAGCTTCGCGTCCCATGCGCAGACCGCGCCGCTGGTCTTGGCCCAGGCGCAGGGCGAAGTCGGGCCGGATGGCAAGCCGAAGCAGCCTCCACACGGCCAGCCGCCCGCGCCAGGCGCGCAGCCCCAGCGACCGGCGCCCGGAGCTCCCGGCGCCGCGCCGCCGCCTGTAGCTCAACCGCATCCCGCAGCTCC
The DNA here is from genome assembly GCF_032484835.1 of Bradyrhizobium sp. SZCCHNS1022. Classification (NCBI taxonomy): domain Bacteria; kingdom Pseudomonadati; phylum Pseudomonadota; class Alphaproteobacteria; order Hyphomicrobiales; family Nitrobacteraceae; genus Bradyrhizobium; species Bradyrhizobium sp. SZCCHNS1022. The sequence goes on from NZ_JAUETT010000001.1 coordinate 933,611, forward strand.
GCCGCCGCCGCCCCCGGCGCCGCCTCCGCATGCTGCCCCGCCGCCGCCAGCTCCTGCGCCGCACGTGGCTCCACCTCCACCTCCGCCGCCGCCGGCTCCTGCGCCGCGCGTGGCTCCACCGCCGCCGCCGCCGCCGGCTCCCGCGCCGCACGTGGCTCCGCCGCCTCCGCCGGCACCGGCCCCACATGTCGCTCCGCCGCCCGCACCTGCGCCGCACGTCGCGCCGCCGGCTCCGAGCGCCGCGCCGCCACAGCATCCGACTCCGCCGGCGCCGCCCGCAGCTGCGCCGCCCGCGCACATGCCGCCGCCGCCGGTGGCCGCCCCGAAGGAGCCGACGCGTCCGGCCGCGCCGCCGCCCCCTCCGCCGGTAGCCGCACCGAGCCATCCGACGCCTCCGTCCCCGCCGCCCGCTGCAGCGCCAAACGCGCCTGGTGGGGCGCCTGTGGCACGTCCCGGCGCGACTCCGACACCCTCGGCGCCGCCCGCTGGCACTACGCCGCCTGCGCATTCGGGGCCGCCCCCGGCAGCAAACCCCCCGCCGCCTGCTCCGCCGGCGGCGGCCGGTGGCCAGCCCCCCGCCCGGCCCGGAGCCGCGCCAGGAACGCCACCCGTAACATCGCCAGGAACGCAGCCGGGAATGCCGCCAGGTACGCCGCCGCGCGGTACGCCGACCCCGCCGGTGGGAACGACAAGCCCGGCTCCGTCGCAGCCGTCGGCTGCTCCCGGCGCGCCGTCTGCCGGACAACCCACGCCGCCGCCGGCCGGTGGTGCGGGATTGGGCGGACATCCTGGATCAGCTCCGGGGGTGCCGCCAGCGCAGCAGGCTCCCGCAGCCCAGCCGCCGGCCGGGCAGAGCGCGTTGCCGCCGGGAGGGCCGCCCGCAATGTCCAATCGTCCGCCGCCGCAGGTCGCCGCTCCCATTCCAGCGCCGCCCCCGCCGACGCCGCAGCAGCTGACGCCGATCGCGCCGGGTGCCCAAGCGCCCGGTCCGCAGCGGCTGGAGGACTTCCGCGCCCAGCGCCGCGAGGTGCAGGAAGGCGGTCGCACCGTGATCTTCGAGCCGGGCCGCGTCATCGTGCGCGATCCGAGCGGTCAGGAGTTCGTGCGGCACGACGAGATCGATCGCTTCCGCTACGGCGCGCGTGACATCCGCGTCCAGGATGTCGGCGGCGAGCGGCGTACCGTCGTCATCCGCCCCGACGGCAGTGAGATCATCACGGTCGCCGCGCCGGACGGCCGGCTGCTGCGCCGCATCCGCCGGGATCCGGGTGGTCGCGAGATCATCATCATCGACAACACCTATCGCGATCCTGACGCGGTCGGCGGCTTCTATGTCGACCTGCCGCCCCCGGTTATCCGCATTCCGAACGACCGCTACATCGTCGACGCGGACGAGGCGTCGCCGGATGTCATCTACGACACGCTGGAGGCTCCGCCGGTGGAGCGCGTTGCGCGGCGCTATTCGCTGGACGAAGTTCGCTACAGCCCGTCGGTGCGGCAGTTGATGCCTTCGATCGACCTCAACACCGTTACTTTCGACACGGGATCGTGGGAGATCAGTCCGGACCAGGTGGCGAAGTTGCAGGTGATCGCGGACGGCCTCAACCGTGCGATCCAGCGCAATCCGCGCGAGGTGTTCCTGATCGAGGGCCACACCGACGCGGTCGGCAACGACACCGACAATCTGTCGCTGTCGGATCGTCGCGCCGAATCCGTTGCAACGCTGCTGACGCAGCAGTTCAACGTGCCGGCGGAGAACCTGACCTCGCAGGGCTATGGCTCGCAATATCTGAAGGAGCAGACCTCCGGCCCCAGTCGGATCAACCGCCGCGTCACCGTGCGCCGCATTACGCCACTGCTGAACGGGGGCCAGGCTTCGCTGCCGCCGCCTCCGCCCGGCATCGCGCCGCCGCGGTAAGCGGAAAGAGCGTCATCGCCCCATACGGGTGCATAGGGCGCAAACAAAACGGCCGGGAGCGATCCCGGCCGTTTTCGCTGATGCAAGCTTGCGCGGGCCGCGCCGCAGTGTGGTTCTGAATCAGCCCTGGCAGCGCGGCGCGAGATTTGCGGAAGCCAGGAAGCGCGCGATCGGATCGAGTTGCCGGCATGGCGCGACGGCCATTTTGGCCGGCTCGGACCCGCTCTTGGAACGAGCATGTGCGGCCGCTTTGGCGCGGCCGGCAGGCCGAACCCGACGCGTTGACCCCGCTCGAAATGTTTCAGTCGTCGGCCGTACGACGGTGGAGAGAATCGGCAACGCGCCGGCGTCATCCGTATTGGCCAGCGGCATTGCCGCGTTGCGATCGGCCTCGGTCAGCGTGTCGATCCCCGGAATGGGGATGCGCTCCAGCGATGCGGTCGCATCGAATTGGCTCTCAGACGAGGCCGATACCGCCGCCGACACCACCTTGGTGGCGAGCAGGCCCGCGATCATCAATAGACAAAGACCGGCAATCCAGATTGTTCTGATCACGACGCGACCCCCGTCCACGACGCGCGCCTGACGTTGCGGAAGAGCCCCTTCCCGCGAACAGCGCTGACCTGTAATCAACCTTAAGAAAGTGTTACCCGCAACGACGCCGTGCGCTTTGCTCGGGTTTGTCGTCGAACGTAGTTAACGCTCGCAATGAGAGCGGCATCGTCGTCCCGCCGCCGCGCCGCCATGAGTTGGTCGGCCGGATGACGCGGGCGGTATTGTTGCCTTCATGAAGCAACGAGACACGGTCTCACCCGCTATTAGTTTCAGGCATCACATAAAGTTATGCGTCGAAACTGGCTGGAAGCGCCCCCGTAGCTTGGCCCGACACGATGCGGGGAAGTCTCTGCAATGACCGCATCGCCGTCGCAGCCAATCTCATGAACACCGGCGTCGCCGGCTGTTCAAACATTCGGGAGCTATCGATGACCAAGCGCATTGCCTTCTTGTCTGTCGCTGCCTTCAGCGCGCTCGCGCTGACGTCCACGCTCGTCGCGCCGGCGCGTGCCGAACAGAAGACCGTGATGGTCGGCGGTGCCGCGATGTATCCCTCGAAGAATATCATCGAGAACGCGGTCAATTCGAGGGACCACACCATGTTGGTCGCGGCGGTGAAGGCCGCCGGTCTCGTCCACACCCTGGAAGGCAAGGGTCCGTTCACGGTGTTCGCGCCGACCGACGCCGCCTTCGGCAAGTTGCCGGCCGGCGCCGTCGACGCACTCGCCAAGCCGGAGAACAAGGCGGCGCTCACCAAGATTCTTACCTATCACGTGGTCGCCGGCAGATACGACGCCTCGGACCTCACGGACGGCAAGATGCTGAAGACCGTCGAGGGCGAGCAGCTCACCGTCAAGCGGAAAGACGGGAAGATCTGGATCATCGACGCCAAGGGTGACGCCTCGATGGTTTCGATCTCCAACGTCCATCAGTCGAACGGCGTCATCCACGTGGTCGACACGGTGCTGATGCCGGCAACGTAACACCGCTGCCGTCCGTTTCCCCCCCCGCCTCACGGATGCGCGGTTGGCGAGCCGGGACAGAGTTCCGGCTCGCCCTTTCGTGATCGTTCTTTTTGTCGCCCCGGCGGAAGACGACGCCAAATTGTTCGTCTTACCGATGGTAACGAAGCGCCAGATGCCGGCGTATAATCGCCAGTAGAGCGGATTTACCTTTGCATCCCCATTGCCAGAGGGGAGCGAATGTTGGCGTCGGAGCACCGGGATGACGTCAATGCGAAACGAATGGAGGCCATCATGTCCAGCCTTGCCGTCACCGAGGGCCACGTCAGCGCAGCACCGGCCGACGCGAGCAGGCCAAAGGTGATCCAGCCGGCCTGGGTCCGCGTGATGCACTGGATCAATGCCGTGGCGATGATCCTGATGATCATGTCGGGCTGGCAGATCTACAACGCCTCGCCCCTGTTCAACTTCCGTTTCGACCACAGCATCACGCTCGGCGGCTGGCTCGGCGGTGCCCTGCTGTGGCACTTCGCCGCGATGTGGCTGTTGATGCTCAACGGCCTCGCTTACCTGATCACGGGGGTGGCGACCGGCCGCTTCCGTAGCAAGCTGTTTCCGATCACGCCCGGGGGCGTGTTCGCCGATCTCAAGGCGGCGCTGAGCTTCAGGCTCGCGCACGACGATCTCACCGTCTACAACTCCGTGCAGAAGCTGCTCTATGCCGGCATCATCCTGGTCGGCGTTGTCGTCGTGCTCTCGGGCCTGTCAATCTGGAAGCCGGTGCAGCTGCACTGGCTGGTCACATTGTTCGGCGACTATCCGACCGCGCGCTATGTGCACTTCGTCTGCATGTCGCTGATCTGCGCCTTCCTGATCGTCCATGTCGCGCTCGCCATCCTGGTGCCGAAGAGCCTGCGCGCGATGATCATCGGGCGCTGACACCACTTCCGAGGAGACAGATCATGAGCCGCATGCGCAAGCTTCTCATCCCCGGCGTCGACAAGAAGCTCCTGGTCAAGGACGCCGCCAAGCTGATGCCCGATCTTACCCGCCGCCGCTTCATCTCGGGCGGCGCGAGCCTCGGTGCACTGACGCTGCTCACCGGCTGCGACGTGCTCGACAGCGACTCGGCCGAGACGCTGCTGGCCCAGATCTCGAAGTTCAACGATGCGGTGCAGGCCCGGCTGTTCGACCCGGATGCGCTGGCGCCGACCTTTCCGGAGAGCATGATTACGAAGCCGTTCCCGTTCAACGCCTATTACGATCTCGACGAGGCGCCGGAGGTCGACGGCGAGGATTGGAGCCTCGAGGTGCGCGGCCTCGTTGACAACAAGAAGTCGTGGAGGCTGGAGGAGCTCTACGCGCTGCCGCAGGTCACGCAGGTGACGCGGCACATCTGCGTCGAGGGCTGGAGCGCCATCGGCTCATGGACTGGCACGCCCCTGCGCGATTTCCTCAAACTGATAGGCGCCGACACACGCGCGAAATATGTCTGGTTCCAGTGCGCCGACAAGGACGGTTACAACTCGCCGCTGGATATGCGCACCGCGCTGCATCCGCAGACCCAGATGACCTTCAAGTTCGCCGACCAGATCCTGCCGCGCGCCTATGGCTATCCGATGAAGATCCGCGTGCCCACCAAGCTCGGCTTCAAGAACCCGAAATACGTGCTCTCGATGGAAGTCACCAACGACTACAAGGGCGGCTATTGGGAGGACCAGGGCTACAATTCGTTCAGCGGCAGCTGATGGCGGCTGTGACTTGAGCGGGGGTATGGCTCTTCTTGCAAGCGATGAGCAGAGCTGTGGCTACGTTCTCCGCCGTCGTTCCGGCGAACGCTGGGATCCATTACCATAGGTCCCAATTATCGTGCGCGGGCTGGGCCGCGTGCCTGTTTCTAACATCACGCGGTATGGGTCCGGCGTTCGCCGGGACGACAGCGAGGGTGTTGATACGCCTGTGAGTTACACGTCCTTCTTCAATTTGCGCTGCATCGCCGACGCGATCGCGCCCGCCAACAGGGTGGCCGCGGAGATGTTCAACGCGTAGCTCAGGCTGCCCATCGCGTCGGTGATCGCACCGACCACGAAAGGACCCAATGTCTGGCCGATGCCGAATGCGATGGTCATCGCAGCGATCGCCGCAGGCCAGGCGGACGGCGGGTAGTTGAGGCGCACGAAAGCGGTGGTTGAGCCGGCCACCGCGAAAAAGGAGACCCCGAACACGACCGCGGAGATGGCGAGCATGGTCGTGGAATGTCCCAGGATCGGCAGTGCTGCACCAACTGCATTGACGGCAAGGACGATTGCAGTGGCGAGCCCGCCGCGGTCCAGCGCTAATGTGCCGCGCCAGACCCAGGGCGTTGCAAAGCCGGACAATCCGATCAGGCTCCAGAATGCAGCCTGCGCGGTTGCGCCGCCGCCGAGATCGCGGACATAGGCGATCATGAACGTCATGTAGGCGATGTAGCCCGCACCGAACAAGAAATAGCCGAACAGATAGATCGCGACTGGCCAGACCGAGAACGAAGCTGCGTCGGCGGCATTAAGGCCGGCCTTGCTTCGGATCGGCGTGAGCAGCAGTGGAATGGTGAGCAGGCTCGATAGCGCCGTCAGCGCCCACCAGACGATCCACCACGACCCGGGGCCGAAGCCCTGCAGAACGAACGGCGCGACCAGACCCGAGGTCAGAATGCCGAGCCCGGGACCGGCGTAGAACAGGCTGAGCAGGAAGCTCGCCCGTTCGGGACGCGATTGCGCGATCTCGGCCGCCAATGCGCCGCCGGCCACGAAGCAGGCCGCAGCCGCTAAGCCGCCGATCAGGCGCGCAAAGCTCAAGACGACGAAATTGCCGGTGATGGCACACAGCGCCAGTGCCGCGAGATTGACCAGCGTTCCTCCGCGCAGCGCAGCCGACCAGCCCACGCGCCTTACCATCCAGGATGCCAACAAGGCCCCGGCGAGATAGCCGGCGGCGTTGATCGTGTTCATGAAGCCGGCCGCCGAATACGACCAATGCAGCGACTCCCGCATGTCCGGCAGGACGAGCGCGTAGGCGAACCGGCCGATGCCGAGGCTGACGGTAGCGCTGAGCGAGAGCGTGAGGATCAGCCGCGCCAGATGGGCGGTCGATGGGGGGTGAGGGCTGTGCAAGGAAATGCTCCGGCGCGCCGATCGCGCGAACGATTGCATGCGTCGACGCTGATGCTGTGGGACGATTATAGCCCTCACGGCCCGCCGTAGAATGCCGGCTGCGGCAATGGTGTCTTGCCAAGGCCGCAACGGCGCTTTAGCACTCCGCCGATTTTCCAGAGAACGCCGTCAGGTCCGGATCGAGCCGGGCATGACACCTAGCGAGGATGACGACCATGGCGACCCATAAACTGCTTCTGCTGCCCGGCGACGGCATCGGCCCCGAAGTGATGGCGGAAGTGAAGCGGCTGATCGGCTGGCTCAACGCCCGCGGGCTCGCCTCGTTCGAGACGGAAGAGGGGCTGGTCGGCGGCGCCGCCTATGACGCGCACAAGGTGTCGATTTCCGAGGCCGACATGGCCAAGGCCAAGGCGGCCGACGCCGTGATCTTCGGTGCGGTCGGCGGGCCGAAATGGGACGGCGTTCCCTACGACGTCCGCCCCGAGGCCGGCCTGCTGCGCCTGCGCAAGGATCTCGGCCTGTTCGCCAACCTCCGTCCGGCCGTGTGCTATCCGGCGCTCGCGGACGCCTCCAGCCTGAAGCGCGAGATCGTCGAAGGCCTCGACATCATGATCGTGCGCGAGCTCACCGGCGGCGTCTATTTCGGCGAGCCGAAGACCATCACCGATCTCGGCAACGGCCAGAAGCGCGCCGTCGATACCCAGGTCTACGACACCTATGAGATCGAGCGTATCGCGCGGGTCGCCTTCGATCTCGCCCGCAAGCGCCGCAACAAGGTCACCTCGATGGAGAAGCGCAACGTCATGAAGACGGGCGTGCTCTGGAACGAGGTCGTGACCGCGGTGCACAGCCGCGAATACAAGGACGTGACGCTCGAGCACCAGCTCGCCGATTCCGGCGGCATGAATCTGGTGAAGTATCCGAAGATGTTCGACGTCATCGTCACCGACAATCTGTTCGGCGACATGCTGTCGGACATCGCGGCGATGCTGACCGGCTCGCTCGGCATGCTGCCGTCAGCCTCGCTCGGCGAGGTCGATGCCAAGACCAAGACGCGCAAGGCGCTGTATGAGCCGGTGCACGGCTCCGCGCCCGACATCGCGGGCAAGGGGCTCGCCAATCCGATCGCGATGGTCTCGTCCTTCGGCATGGCGCTGCGCTATTCCTTCGACATGGGCGCGCTGGCCGACAAGCTGGAAGCTGCTATCGCCGCCGTGCTCGCGAGCGGTTTGCGCACCGCCGACATCAAGTCCGAAGGCGCGACGCCGGCATCGACCACGCAGATGGGCGAGGCGATCCTCAAGGAACTGGAGAAGCTGCACGCATAGGGCGTGGCACTCTCGATGCCGCGCGCAAGCGCATCAGCATGAATTGGCGTCGTCCCGGCGGATTGCCGGGACGACGTTTTTTATGTGGCTACCGTGTCGGGTCTGTTGGCCACAGCTCGTCAGCGGTGCCTTGCCGCGCAACTCGCCTTCATTTTCTCGCGCGTCCTGATCCGTAGCGGCGCGTTGCGTGCGCTCCATACGCAAAAGGCCGGGCTGGGCCCGGCCTTCGTCATCAGGCGCTATCGCCGACCTCAGTAGGGAATTGGGAAGGTCCGCGGATAGCCGCCGAGATCGGTCGGCGTCATCAGCGGCTGGCGATCGATCGGCCGGTTCAGGTTCTCGCGGCCGAAGCTCGGATAGCCGTATTCGGACGGGAATGCATAGTCGCTGAACTTGCGATCGCCGGGCAGCACCTCGGTGCCGCCGTCGAGCCAGGAGCGCCTGGTGATGTAGATGCGGGTGCGCGGGCCGGACTGGTAGGAATAGTTCGGGCCGCTGCCGGTGGCGACGTAATTGCCGTAGTGCCGACGCTTGGTCTCGGCATTGGCGGATGTGATGGCAAGACCGGTCGCGGCGATCAGCGCCACGGTCATGACCCGGGTCGCGGCAGAAAATCTCGTCATCACGTCCTCTTCCTCGCGCCAAACGGGGCGGGCGCGCGCCATGCAATGATTTGGGCAATACATTATCCGGCTCGGATATGGCGTCACAAGGTCAATCCCGCCATACCGGTCAAGATAAATCCCCGCTGTGGCGGGAAAGTTGCATCAAAATCCGTGGCTTGACGGCCGATCCGGGTGCCGGCGGCGCGGCCGAAAGGTGGCGTGGACGCATTGGGAAACGGCGGGATGTGTTCGGCGCGCCAGTTAGAGCGTGCCGCGCAGCCGTGGCTCGTCGAGCGCCGTGACCCAATCGGACGGTCTCGCTGCTCCCGCGGTCGGGTCGCAGGCCAAGCGCCTGCCGTCGGCACGCGCGAACAGGGCGCTCAGGTCCGCGTCGTGACTGCCCGACAACAGCGTCAGCCGGTTCAGCATGCAGCCGACCATTGCGCGCCTGACGGGTGCGCTGACGCCCTGGCAGGACCATCCCGAGAGCCGCAAGGCAGGCTCGCCGAGCTGTTTGAGAAAGCCGAGGCAGGCGCCCGGCCCATCCGCGGCCCCGGTTTGGCGGAGCAGGCTGACTGAGCCGAACTTGGTGTCGATCACGCCCGCGGCTTCCAGCTCGCTTGTTCCGTCCGGCGCCATGCGCAGGCCCAGTGCGTGAGCGGCGTGTCGCGAGGCGGCGGGTTCGGCTCCTAAGCGATAGATTTCGAGTTCGGCCGCCGGGCGGTCGGCCGGTTCACCCCAGCGGAAGATGTCCTTGCGGCCGCCAAGCGGGTGCCGGAGCACGGTATAGGTTGCCGATTTGTCCGGCTGGTCGGTCAGCCGCAGCGAGAATGCGGGGACAGCGTTATCGACCATGCTCCAGCCCGACCGGGCTGATTCTGCCGCGTCGCCCCCGATCTGGCGCCAGCCCGCCAGGGCCAGGATGGCGATCAGCGCCAGCGCCCCCAGATAAGCGAACAGGCGTGCAAAGGTGGCGCAAACCTCGTCGGCAAGGCTCTCGAGCGCCAGGAGAAAGGCGGCAACGCGGGATGGGGCGGCTGTTCTGGCCGAAACGGGATGCATCAAACGCGAAACGTCATGGTAAGATTGTGTCAGGGACGTTTCTCGCATAGAAGCGCTGCCGCTTCCGTTGCCGCATCCTTGTGCGGCCGGCCATTTTTCGTCGGAGAGTGAACGATGGGTTACAAAGTCGCAGTGGTCGGCGCGACCGGCAATGTCGGGCGGGAAATGCTCAATATCCTCGACGAACGGAAATTCCCGGCCGACGAGGTGGTGGTGCTGGCCTCGCGCCGCAGCATCGGGATCGAGGTTTCCTACGGCGACCGTACGCTCAAGGTCAAAGCGCTGGAGCACTACGATTTTGCCGATGTCGACATCTGCCTGATGTCGGCAGGCGGGGCGGTATCGAAGGAATGGTCGCCGCGGATCGGCGCCGCCGGTGCGGTCGTGATCGACAACTCGTCCGCTTGGCGCATGGACCCGGACGTGCCGTTGATCGTGCCGGAGGTGAACGCGGATGCGACCGCCGGTTTTGCCAGGAAGAACATCATCGCCAATCCGAACTGCTCGACGGCACAGCTCGTGGTCGCGTTGAAGCCCCTGCACGAGAAGGCGACGATCAAGCGCGTGGTGGTGTCGACCTATCAGTCGGTATCGGGCGCCGGCAAGGATGCGATGGACGAGTTGTTCTCGCAGACCAAGGCCGTCTACACCAATGACGAGCTGATCAATAAGAAGTTTCCGAAGCGCATCGCCTTCAACGTCATTCCGCAGATCGACGTCTTCATGGAGGACGGCTACACCAAGGAAGAGTGGAAGATGATGGCGGAGACCAAGAAGATCCTGGATCCGAAGATCAAGCTGACCGCGACCTGCGTGCGCGTGCCGGTCTTCGTCGGTCACTCGGAAGCGGTCAATGTCGAGTTCGAGAATCCGATCACGGCGGACGAGGCTCGCGATATCCTGCGCCGCGCGCCGGGCTGTCTCGTCATCGACAAGCTGGAGCCGGGTGGATATGTCACGCCCTATGAGGCGGCCGGCGAGGACGCGACCTATATCAGCCGCATCCGTGAGGATGCGACCGTGGAGAACGGCCTCGCCTTCTGGTGCGTCTCGGACAATCTGCGCAAGGGCGCCGCGCTGAACGCGGTGCAGATCGCGGAAGTGCTGATCAACCGCAAGCTGATCACCGCGAAGAAGAAAGCGGCCTGAAGCGGCCGGCATGTTATCCCGATGACGACTCCCATGAGCGAACAGCCGGCGGCATCGGCCCGACAGCACGCGCCAAACGTGGTGGAACGCGGAATCGAAGGCCTTTTGTTCAAGAGCCGCTGGCTGATGGCGCCGTTCTATGTCGGCCTGGTCGTCAGCCTAGCGGTTTTGCTGGTCAAATTCGTGATGCTGCTGTGGGAGTTCGTCCTGCACGTGCCGTCCGCGAAGGAGAGCGACATCATCCTCGGTGTGCTCTCGTTGATCGACGTTTCGTTGACCGGCAATCTGGTGCTGATCGTGGTGTTCTCGGGCTATGAGAACTTCGTCTCGCGGATCGATCCGGGCGGCCATCCGGACTGGCCGGAATGGATGACCAAGGTCGATTTCGCCGGGCTGAAGCAGAAATTGCTGGCCTCGATCGTCGCGATCTCGGCAATCCAGGTGCTGAAGGCTTTCATGAACCTCGATGCCGGCGTTGACTCGATCAAGCTCGGCTGGCTGGTCGGCGTGCATCTGGTATTCGTGGTTTCAACCGTGATGCTGGCATTGTCGGATCGCTGGGGCAGCGATCACTGAAGCGAGTGGCGAATTGGAAAGTTATTCCACTTGCTATCCGCTACGCCCTATTCGTCAATGCGCGCGCTCTTGAATTCCTTGGTCGTCTTGTCGAGCACGAACAGCGAACCTTCCTTGACGCCGAAATAGGCGCCGTGCAGTTGCAGCGTGCCGGCCTCGACCTGCTTGTGCACGAACGGAAAGGTCAGCAGATTCTCCAGGCTGCGGAAGATCGCAGCCTTCTCGATCCTGATGACGAAGTCCTGCATGGTCTCATGGGCGCGCTGCTCGACGATCTCGCCCGGCTTGACGAACATCGCCATCCAGCGGCCGATGAAATCGCTTGGCGACAACGGCTCGATCTTGTCCACGAAGGCGCGGATGCCGCCGCATTGGGCATGACCCAGCACGACGATGTGCTTGATGCGCAGCACGGTGACCGCGTATTCCAGCGCCGCCGAGACGCCGTGAGCGCCGCTGTCCGGTTCGTACACGGGAACCAGATTGGCGACATTGCGGACCACGAATAGCTCGCCCGGGCCGGCGTCGAAGATCACCTCGGGCGAGACGCGCGAGTCGCAGCAACCGATCACCATCACTTCCGGCGACTGGCCACGTTCGGAGAGTTCCCGGTAACGGCTTTGCTCGGTCGGAAGGCGGGTGGTGGCAAAGGCGCGATAGCCGTCGAGCAGACGGGGCGGAAAGGTGATCATGGCGGTTACCTAAACAACATATGTCCGGAGCAGGAACAAGCCTTTCAGGACGGGGCTCGAAATGGTATCGCGAGACGCCTGAATAAGCCAAGGGAAACGCCGACATGATCCGCCCGCGCCGCAGCCTCCTGTTCATGCCCGGCTCGAATGCGCGCGCATTGGACAAAGGCCGCAGCCTGCCCGTCGACGGGCTCATTCTCGACCTCGAGGACTCGGTCGCGCCGGATGCCAAGGGATCTGCCCGCGAGCAGATCGCCAAGGCGGTCGCCACCGATGGTTATGGCGGTCGCGAGCTTCTGATCCGCATCAACAGCCTCGATACGCCCTGGTGGAGCGACGACGTCGCAATGGCCGGGCAGGCGGCGCCCGACGGCATCCTGGTTCCCAAGGTTTCGACGGTCGAGGACCTGCAGAAGGTCACTGAGCGTCTTGCCGAGGTCGGCGCTGATCCGACGCTGAAGGTCTGGGCGATGATCGAAACCGCCCGTGCCGTGCTCGATGCGGACAGGTTGGCCGCCACCGTGCGGGAACCAGGGTCACGGCTCGCCGGCTTCGTGTTCGGTCCGAACGACATTTCGCGGGAGACGCGCATCCGCATGCTGCCCGGCCGCTCCACGATGCTGCCGATGATCTCTCACTGCATTCTGGCGACGCGGGCCCATGGCCTGGAAATCCTCGACGGTCCCTACAGCGATTTCGCCAATGCGGACGGATTTGCGCAGGAGTGCATCCAGGCGCGCGATCTCGGTTTCGACGGCAAGACGTTGATCCATCCGAGCCAGATCGATTCCTGCAATGCGATCTTCACCCCGCCGGCTCAAGAGGTCGCCGAGGCTCGCAAGATCCTTGCCGCGTTCGATCTGCCGGAAAATGCCACGCGCGGTGCGATCCAGATCGACGGCCGCATGGTGGAGCGCCTGCACGCCGACATGGCCCGTCGCACCATCGCCATCGCGGACGCCATTGCGGCGCTCACCAAGTAGGTGCGCGAGGCCGCAGCTCTACTTGCGCTTCAAGCTGAGGATGTAGTCGACGAGATCGCCGCGCTGCTCGGGCGTCATCATGATGTTCGGCATGTTGGCGTGGCTGCTCTGCAGGAACACCTTCAGAGAGAGCTCGGTCGTGGAATGCATGTTGGCGACCGCGACGAAATCGGGCGCGCCGCCCTGGGCCGTTCCGTGCCGCGCATCGATGACGTGACACGCCGTGCACCAGGCCTCCGCAAGCTTGTGGCCTGCCGCCACGCTGCTACTCGGGGATTCTGCGCCGTGGGCGTTGTGCAGCCGGATCAGGAACAGTGCGGCGATCGCAAGCAGGATCGCAACGCTGATTTGAAGCAGACGATTGCGGTGCATGTGCGGCCGTCCTCAATGTCCGGCGATCGATGAATGGTTCAAGCGTGCTTGACGAGGTCCGCGCCGAGACGGTCGATCGTCGGCGCATTGGGGCAATATTCCTCGTAGTGCGCGCCGGCCGTACCGGTGGCGAGGTCACGGTGACAACGTGGCTTGTCCTTGCAGAGGGCGCAGACCCGCTCCATGTCACGCAGCACCATCGGCTCGCTGCGGGCAAGGGCGGCCTCGTCGATGCTCAGCGCCTTCAGCATCTGCGGCAATTCGTCGGCGGCATGTTCGCCGTGCCGGACCAGTTCGTCGAGATCGGCGGGCGAGACCTGGAGGTCCGCCGCGATGCGCTCGAAGTCCTCGCGATCCATCTGGCGAATCTCGCTCAGCTCGCGCCGATGCTTCAGCCACTGCGCAAACGTATCGATCAGGTACTGAACCCTGGGATATGGCGTAGTTTGCGTGGTCATGCGGCACCTCCAATCAGCGGCGCCAATCAACCATCGTCATCGCAACAGCACGTTGCGTTAGATCAAAGTGCAAATACCGTTCTGCTGCGCGCAACGGGGCTGGTTCTCAAGCCACTCATCAGAACCGCTCCGCGGCCCAGCCATACAGGCTTCCCGGCAACGGCGGCTGGCTGCCGCGTCCTTTGGGCGAGATATGCAGGCCGATGATCGCGGGGTCGCTGATCAGGTCCGAGAAGTTCGAGGGCTCGAAGAAGGCCTTGGGCTCGGCGTGAACCGCGTAGAACGACTTCTTGGGCAACGCATGGTGCAGGCTGCGATGCCGGCGGGCGAGCGCGGTCAGCGCCGCCGGACCGAAGACGGCGACACGGATGTCGGAGAGCCGTTTCGAGCCGCCGCGCAGGCGCCGCAAAGCGAACGTCACACGGTGCGATAGCGACAGCCAGTTTGGCGTCAGCTCCTTCTGCTGCATCAGCTGCTCGAATTCGGTGACGATCGGATCGTCCGGCGGCAGATACAGCACGGAGTTGCCGAGTTGCCGCGACCGCTCCCAGGCGAAGTAGGGATTTGCCGGATCAATCTCGATCGGCCTCAGCAGCAAGACATCCGCATCCAGCCACACGCCCGCGCCTTGTGCCATCAGCTTGATGCGGAAGAAGTCGCTGAATTGCAGCGTGGTCCAGTCGCGCCAGCTGCCGTCGGGTTGGGGCGGACGCAGCCGCTCGGAAAAGCGGTAAGGCAGCACGGCTTCGGCGTCGGCGTTGCTGACGCCCTCGGGCAATCCGGGCAGCGGATCGAAACTATAGACCGTGACCTTGTGGCCGGCCGCGAGTTGCGAGCGCAAGCAGGTCTGCCGCAGCCGGTCGAGCGGGCCACGCCAGAAGCTGACGATGTCGGGCAATGAGCGCGTCACCGGCGTCGGTCGCTTGCGAAAAAAGGCCCCGGACGATCATCCAGGGCCCCAAAGGCATCATGGACGGAATGGATCACGCCCAGGCGCGCTCGCTCTTCAGCTTGGTTTCGTAGCTGTCGATTGCGGCCTTCTTCTCCATGGTGAGGCCGATGTCGTCCAGGCCGTTGAGCAGGCAGTGTTTGCGGAACGGGTCGATGTCGAACTTGACCGTGCCGCCGTCCGGTCCGCGGATTTCCTGATTGGCAAGATCGATCGTGAGCGTCGCATTGGCGCCGCGCTCGGCATCGTCGAACAGCTTGTCGAGATCGGCCTGCGAGACGCGGATCGGCAGAATGCCGTTCTTGAAACAGTTGTTGTAGAAGATGTCGCCGAACGAGGTCGAGATCACGCAGCGGATGCCGAAGTCGAGCAGCGCCCAGGGCGCGTGCTCACGGCTCGAGCCGCAGCCGAAATTGTCGCCGGCGACCAGGATCTTGGCATTGCGGTAAGCCGGCTGATTGAGGACGAAATCCGGATTCTCGCTGCCATCGTCCTTGAAGCGCTGTTCCGAGAACAGCCCCTTGCCAAGGCCAGTGCGCTTGATGGTTTTCAGGTACTGCTTGGGGATGATCATGTCGGTATCGACATTGATGATCTTCAAGGGCGCCGCGACGCCTTCCAGCGTGGTGAATTTGTCCATCGTTGCACTTTCCGAAAGTGGGCAGGCTGTTGATGTAGCGCGATTGGCGCTGGCGATAAAGGAAAAATGCCTGGAATTTCAGCCCGCGCCCGTCAATCCGACCTGGATCGATTCCGTGCCCGTTCAATCCGCGCCGGCCTCGATGGCCGCCATGTCGTCGTCCGACAGTCCAAAATGGTGGCCGATCTCATGGATCAGCACGTGACGCACGATGTGGCCGAGCGTCTCATCGTGCTCTGCCCAATAGTCCAGGATCGGCCGCCGGTAGAGCCAGATCATGTTCGGCAGCCGCGGCAGGTCGTCATTGCTGCGGAACGGCAGCCCGGTGCCCTGGAACAGGCCGAGCAGGTCGAATTCGCTTTCCGCCTCCATCTCGTCCAACACCTCCTCGGTCGGAAAGTCGTCGACGCGGATGATGACGCCTTCGCACATGGTGCGGAAGTGGCCGGGCAGGCGCGCGAAGACCTGATGCGCCATGGCTTCCATCTCGGCCAGCGAGGGGGCTTTCAGCTCTGTCCACATTGCCGCCTTGTAGCGCGGGTCTGATGGACACGCACCATTAGAATTCTGACCTCTCCCGTGCCGCGGCGGTTGACGTGGCTTGCGAAAACGGAGACCGTAAAACGCGATTTTGGGGTGGGATTGAGCGCGATGATGCGGACGACGATGGCCTTGATCGGCGCGGCACTGACGGTGGCGGTTCTGGTGTCTCCCGGCGCGAATGCACAGCCGATCGCTGCGCAGAGCCAGGCGCGCCCGGCGCAAAACGGGTTGAACACTGAGGTGTCCGCCCAGCGCCGCCAGCGGCGCCTCCAGATCTATCCGCGTCAGGATGAGCATTGGCAGCCCGACGTGGTGCCCCGCTATAATCCCGGCCCGAACGCCGTGCGGGTTTGCAACGCCCAGTATGTGCAGGAATTCAGGCCCAGCGGCACCGTGATCGTGCCGCATATGAGCTGCTATTGGCGGCGCGGCTGAAGTCTCCGAAATCGCCGTCCGTGCGGACGTTTTGACGATGACTGCGTGTCGGCGCGTGACACGGTTCGAGATGTCGCGCACGGGGACGGAACCGCCATGAAGCGCGCGCAGGGCTCTGTCGCTGCTTAATCCTGGTACCGCTGCGGCTGCGCAGGAGGGCTGCCGCCTCGACGCCCGAAGTCCGCTGGCACCACGGCCATTGGTGGCGTCATTGGCAAGGACGTCGCCAAAGGGACCATTGGCACCGCCATCACCGGGGACCCGGCGATGCCGGCCGTCCCGCTCTGATTGCGTTCAACAGGCCCGTTCGCGGGCCTGTTGTCGTATGGTGAGCTGTCCGAGCAGGGAGGATCCGCCGTGAAGATCCGAATTGGCGTCGTCGTTGTGATCCAACTCGTGGCGCTGTTTGCGTTCTCGTCCGCAGCATCTGCCGCCAGTTCTGCGCCGGAGACGACCACTCATCCGCAGCAACAAGGTAGGACGAAGGCCGCCGCGCATCATCATCAGCGGCACCGCATTGTGCGCCGCCCTACTGACAAGCTGCACTATTACGGCAGACCAGTGCTTTACGCGCCGGCGCCGTATGCCCCATTTCTGCCGTTCATCAGCGATGGCTGGAAACGATACTGAGGAGCGAATGGAACGCGGTCGCAGCGCGAGGCCGGGACGCGATTTCCGTCAGGGTGACTGATTGCGCCGCATCACGAGTGCGGCAATTCGTCTCGTCAATCGTCACATTCGACGCGAAGTTCTCGCTCAGAGTAGTTCCGATTAGTTCGCGTTCCGCGTGCGGCATTCATGCCGCGTTCACGTGCCTATCATTACGTTCATGTCGGGGCGACTTGTGATCGATCGGCGGAGAAACGATACGGCGGGTGCTCTCCGTCGCTTGAAGCGACTTAGGGAGAAGTGACGATGACGAGGACGAGAGATCCGGGAGGTGGCCTCGTTCGCCGCCTCGGTCTTGCTGCGGCCGCGTTACTCGCGTTTGCCGCGGTGCCTGATCATTCAACACAAGCGATGATGCTGATCGGTGCCGGCGCGCGGCCGGCTTCGCAAGAGCCGGCGAATGCGCCGATCATTCAGGTTCAAGCCCGCGGTGCTGGTCCGGGTGGTGGTGGCGGTGCTCACATCGGCGGAGGCGGTGGAGGATTTCGCGGAGGTGGCGGGCCCGTCGGTGGAGCTGCGGCCTTCCATGGTGGTGGAGGCCCAGCTTTCCACGGCGGTGGTTTTCGCGGAGGCCCGGCCTTTCATGGTGGCGGCGTTGCGTTCCATGGCGGAGGCTTTCGCGGCGGACCCGTCTTTCACGGCGGCGGCTTCCGTTATGGCGGATATCACCGTCACTACGCCTATCGGCCGTACTTCCACCACCGGCACCGGTATTTCTACGGCGCCTACTACTATCCCTACTACACCGGATATTACTACTATCCGTACCGGCGTTGCCGGGTGATCTGGACCTATTACGGCCCGCACCGCGTTTGCCATTATCGGCACTGGCATAGGTACCATCGTTGGCACCATCGCCATCATCGCCACTGGCGCCATTATTATTAATGGCTGAGCGCATCGGCCGCTTACAAGAAAGGGCGCCACCCGGGCGCCCTTTTTTGATCCGCGATCTGTGGGACGCAGCCGGAGCCGCGTTCAGAACCAATCCTTGAACTGCCAGTTCTTCACCGTCAGTTTCCAGGGCACCAAGGTCGCCAGCCGCCATTTCGCAAAGTGGCCCGGCGGCCAGTTGGAGAGCCGCTTTTCTTCCTTCTCCACGACTTCAGGCCTGGCGATGATCTTGCGCGGTCGCGTGCGACGCCGTTGACGCGTTGCGTCGCGGATCAGATCGACGAATTCCGGCTTGTTGGCCACGACATGCTCCTTGGCACGTTCCTCTTCGGATGCGGCGTGCATCTGGAGGGGGCACTGTGCGAGCGGACCCTTAAGGAGTCCTTGCGGAAGCCTGTCGAGATTGAGCTGAAACGAAAACGCGACGGCCGGTGAGGCCATCGCGCTGTTGATCGTCGGCAATTTGCCGTGTCGTCGTGCTGCGACCGGGAAAGCCGTCAGCGCCAATCTCTCACATCGACGAAATGACCGGCGATCGCCGCTGCCGCGGCCATGGCCGGCGACACCAAATGGGTGCGGCCCTTGAAACCCTGACGGCCCTCGAAGTTGCGGTTCGAGGTCGAGGCGCAGCGCTCCTCCGGCTTCAGCTTATCGGGGTTCATGGCAAGGCACATCGAGCAGCCGGGCTCGCGCCATTCGAAGCCGGCCTTGATGAAGATCTTATCGAGCCCCTCGGCTTCGGCCTGCTGCTTCACCAGGCCAGAGCCGGGAACGACCATCGCGTTGACATGGGCGCTCACCGTCTTGCCTTCGGCGATCTTGGCCGCGGCACGCAGATCCTCGATGCGGCCGTTGGTGCAGGAGCCGATGAACACGCGGTCGAGCTGGATGTCGGTGATCTTCGTTCCGGGAACGAGGCCCATATATTTCAGCGCGCGATGCTTCGACAGACGCTTGGCCTCGTCCGCGATCTTGTCCGGATCGGGCACGATGCCGGTCACCGAGATCACATCTTCCGGCGAGGTGCCCCAGGTCACGATCGGCGGCAGCTTGGCAGCATCCAGCCGGATCTCGTGGTCGAAATGCGCGCCTTCGTCCGAACGCAGCTTTTCCCAGTAGCGCATGGCCGCATCCCAGGCCCCGCCCTTCGGCGCCTTCGGGCGATCGCGCAGGAAGTCGAACGCCTTCTGGTCGGGCGCGACCAGACCGGCGCGCGCGCCGCCCTCGATCGACATGTTGCACACGGTCATGCGGCCCTCCATCGAGAGCGCACGGATTGCCTCGCCGGCATATTCCAGCACGTAGCCGGTGCCGCCCGCCGTTCCGATCTCGCCGATGATGGCGAGGATGATGTCCTTGCCCGTCACGCCCTCCGGCAAAGTGCCGTCGACTGTGACGCGCATGTTCTTGGCCTTCTTCTGGATCAGCGTCTGCGTCGCCAGCACGTGCTCCACTTCGGAGGTGCCGATACCGTGCGCGAGCGCGCCGAACGCGCCATGGGTCGAGGTGTGGCTGTCACCGCAGACAATGGTGGTGCCGGGCAGCGTGAAGCCCTGCTCCGGGCCGATGACGTGGACGATGCCCTGGCGGCGATCGAACTCGTTGTAATATTCGATGCCGAATTCCTTGGCGTTCTCGGCCAGCGCCTTGATCTGCTCGATGCTCTCGGGGTCCGGGTTCGGCTTGGTGCGATCGGTGGTCGGCACGTTGTGGTCGACCACGGCGAGCGTCTTCTCCGGCGCATGCACCTTGCGGCCCGTGGCGCGCAGGCCCTCGAAGGCTTGCGGCGAGGTCACCTCGTGAACCAGATGGCGGTCGATATAGAGCAGACACGTGCCGTCCTCGGCTTCGTGCACCAGATGGTCGTTCCAGATCTTGTCGTACAGCGTGGTGGGTTTGGACATGAGCGGATGCTCCCGGGCTATGGCTTGAACGAGGGACGCGCGAGGCCGCGCGGGGAAGGGAAAAAAAGAGATCGGCGCTGCGCCTAGAGCGCGCGCATAAGCTCCGACGTCGCCGACGTGGCGAACCGTCCGAAGAAGCGCCCGGGCAGCCGGCTACGATCGTCGATGACGATGCGGCGGCAGGCCATATGAGAGCGATTTAGAACCATTTGAGGGATATATAGCACGCGTGACGCGGAGTGCGAGATGCGTTTGCGTGAGCGGTCCGAGCGCGCTTTCGCCGGAGTCATCCAGGATGATCCGAAGGACGGCGCCGCAAAAACAAAAAAGCGCGGGACCGGCCCGCGCTCTTTCAAAACCGATATTGCCGCGCTTACTCGTTGACGGCGGTCTGGCGGTCCTGCTTCTCGACGATGCGGGCCGACTTGCCGCGCAGGCTGCGCAGATAATACAGCTTGGCGCGACGCACCTTGCCGCGGCGCACGACCTTGATCGAGTCGATCATCGGGGAGAGGATCGGGAACACACGCTCCACGCCCTCACCGTAGGAGATCTTGCGGACAGTGAAGCTCTCGTTGATGCCGCCGCCGGAGCGGCCGATGCAGACGCCTTCATAGGCCTGCACGCGGGTGCGCTCGCCTTCGACGACCTTGACGTTGACAATGACAGTGTCGCCGGGCCCGAAATCCGGAATGTCCTTGGTAGCGGCGAGCTTGTCGTACTGCTCTTTTTCGAGCTGCTGAATCAGGTTCACGGGTAAATCTCCATCGGCGGCGCGCCCAGCCGTTAACCGCGGGCTGCGCTTGTTCCTGCCGTCACTTGCGGAATTAAGCGCTCCTATAAGGCAAAGCGCGAGGCTTGTCACCCGTCTGTCGTGTTTTTTGGCGTTTTTTGGCCGGTTCCGCTTTGTTCGCCGACTCCATCCGATTTCTTATCGGATTTCTTGGCCCAAAGGTCGGGACGGCGGCTCTGGGTCAGCGCCTCCGCCTGGGCGCGCCGCCAGGCCGCCACCTTGGCGTGATCTCCCGAGAGCAGGATGTCCGGGATCGGTCGGCCCTCGAACAGCTGGGGTCGCGTGTATTGCGGGTATTCCAGTAAGCCTTCGGAGAAACTCTCGTCGGTGCCGGATTCCAATTTCCCCATCACGCCCGGCAACAGCCGAACGCAGGCATCGATCAGGGCCATCGCGGCGATCTCGCCGCCCGACAGCACGTAATCGCCGATCGACACCTCGATCAGCCCTCGCGCCTCGATCACGCGCTGGTCGATACCTTCGAACCGGCCGCAGACGATCAGCGGCCCCGGTCCTGCAGCGATCTCCTGCACCATCGCCTGGGTCAATGGCCGACCGCGCGGGCTCATCAGAAGACGCGGCCGGTCGGGCGCAGCCTCAGTGGCATCGATCGCGGCGGCCAGCACATCGGCCCGCAGCACCATGCCGGGGCCGCCACCGGCCGGGGTGTCGTCGACGCTGCGGTGCCTGTCCGTGGCGGATGCCCGGATGTCGCGCGCCTCCAGCGCCCACAGCCCCGAGGCCAGCGCGCGACCGGCGAGGCTGACGCCGAGCGGTCCCGGAAACATCTCCGGGAACAGGGTCAGGACGGTGGCGCGCCAGGGAAGTGCGAGTTGGGTCATAGCGCCGTTGTTACGGCACCAGCGCGGGGAGATCGAGCCCCTGTGTCGGGCCCAACGCCGCCGGTCACTCCTTGCGCCCGTAGGCTACGAGCTCGATCTTCGAGTTGACGCGCAGCATGTTGTCGGTCCGGACGGTATTTGTCCGCAAAACCCAGTGGTCGACAGCGGGCGCGTACCACGTCTGCATGACGGCTTCGGATTTCCGTCCCGGATTGTTGATGGGATAGAAGGTGTAAGTGGTTTCGATCTTGAAGGTCTCGAACGTGCCGGCCTTCGTCGTGATCTTTTCCTCGCCGCTCACCTTGGATTGTCCGGCCCACCTCCAGGTGAAACCCTTTTCCGTGTTGGTTTGTTCGACCTTGATCGGCCAGGTCGAGCCGACTTTCAGCGGTTGGACCACGCCAAGACCGCTGTTGGGAGTATATTTCATGGCGTCGGCCGTCTTCGCATTCCAGTTCCGGTCGTAGACTTGGAATCCGGCTTTATCCCGGTCGTTCGTGTAGCGGATGGCGATCGCAGTCGGGGTCACCTCGGTCACGGTGTCGGTCCGCTTGCTCGTCACCTTACCGGAGATCTCGTCGCGGATCTCATAAGTCCAATGATCGCCCTGACGCGGCTCTTCCATCGCCACAGGCACCGGCGCCTCGGCTGCTGGAGGGGCTGACTGCTGGGCAAATGCCATCGGGCCGCTCAGGCACGCCAACGCGGTCAGGATCATGCGCATGCGGGATTCCAAGGCTCGGAGTAGGAGAGATTGCGGTCAACGACGGCCGTATTCGATCAGCTCCATCGCGCTCTTGTCACGAACTTGCCCGTCGATGCGGGTCTCCGATGAACGCTTCACCCAATGATCGATCTCCGGCGCATACCAGGTGGTCTGGGTGACCTGAATCTTTCGCGAAGGGTCCTTTGTGTTGATCGCTTGGATCGAGGTCTCGATCTTATAGGTGTCGAACGTGCCGGCTGAGGTCGTCAGGCTTTCCTTAGCTGTCACCTTACTGGTGCCAGTTCGCCTGAAGTTGGCGTTGGCCGATATGCTGGTGTCGTTCGACTTGATGGGCCAGGACTTGCCGACTGCGAGCGGCACGCTGACGCCGGTGCCATCGCTCGGGGCATAGCGCCATGTGCCGTTGTTCTTAACGTTCCAGCTGCGATCGAAGGTCAGGAATCCTGTATTTGGGTTGTTGAGCGCAGAAACGCGGATGCTGATGTCGCTTGCCGAGACGTCGGTGATGGTCTGAATCACGGTCGACTTCAGATCGCCAGTGATTTCGTCCCGGACTTCGTACGTCCAGTGGTCTCCGGTCTGGGGCGCCTCCATTGCCTCACCGCTGCTGGCTGGCTGGGGTGCTGAGGGCGTGGTTTCGGCCTGCGGCTGTGCGCTGGCGAGCGGCATCGAGCCCAGCAGGGTGGCTACGATCAAAAATTTACGGCTGAGCATGATCCTCTCCGGCGGTTACCGGGCGAACAAAGGCAGCTATGTGCTGATGTTGAGCCAGGGCGAGCTATCCGTTTGCAAGTATGGAACTACCAAATCTGATTGGCCGTGATAAGGTCTCCTGTTATGAAATTTCGACGATGATCGCTCCTGTCACGGCACGACGGCCGTGAGATCGAGCCCCTGCATCAGGGCCGCAGCCTCGATCGCGCGCGGGAAGTCGGCGAGCGGAAAGCTCGTCACCACGATCTTGCCGAGGTCGAGCAGGCCCTCGCGGGCCAGCGAGGCGAGTTGGCTGGGAGCGGTCCGCTCATACATGAACTGGCCGACCACCTCCCAATCATTCGCCAGCATCTCGCCGAACGAGAGCTCGAGCGGCGCGGTGGCGCTGCCCATCAGCACCAATCGTCCGCCGCGTTTGAGCGCGCGCAAGCATGACAGCGTGGTCGAGGTGCTTCTGGCCTGGCCGAGCAGATCGAGCGCGACGTCGGCGCCGCCTCCCGCCGCATGGCGGATCGTCGCCGCATCCTTCGCGGCATCGTTGCCTGAGACGACGGCGGGAATGACGCGTGGGCCAAAGGCCTTAGTCAGTCGCTCCAGCGCCTCGCGCTTGCGGCCCACTGCGACGATGCGCGCCGCGCCCATCGCGACCGCCAGGAGCACCGCGCCCGAGCCGAAATAGCCGGTCGCGCCATTGATGATGATGGTCTGGCCGCCGCGCAGGTTCAGCCGCTGCAGGCCGCCGAAGGGCACGATGAGTTTGGCGAGGCCGATCAGTTCGGTGGCGGCGCGGTCCTCGAGGCCGCTGAGCGGCGTGACGCAGGCGGCCGGCCAATGCGCAATCTCCGCAAAGACGCCGTCGCGCCAGTGCGCCTGCAGGGCGAGCGCGGCTTCGGAAGCGCCCATGCTGGTGAGCCCGATCAGGATCTGTGCCGGCTCGGGATCGGGCACATCGGCGCGCAGATGCGGGCTGAGAAAGACCCGGTCGCCGGCCCGGACATGGCCGACGCTCGCGCCGGCCGCGACCACGCGCCCGATCGCATTGGTGCCGGGCACGAACGGCATCGGCGGCAGTGCGTAGGGCAACGCGGCCGCCACGACCTTGTTCGTGTAGGACAGCACCATCGCGGCTTCGATGCTGACGATCACGCCGTCGGGAGCAGGCGCCGGGGTTTCCACCTGTTCGAAGCGAAGATCGTTCGGCGCGTGCAGGCGCCAGGCTTTGTGGTGAGACTTGTGAGTTGCCATCGCCACCACCTCAAATTCAGTGTCGTCCCGGCCTTGCGCCGGGAACCTATATTCCCCGGCAAGCATGGCGAAAGCGAGCTGTTGCTCAAGTCTGCGTCGCATTAAATCCTGTGGTTATGGGTCCCCGCTTTCGCGGGGACGACCCGCAGAGAAGGCGGCCGCAGTTTCATCCTTCCCGTTCTCATGCCCATCGCGCTCCTCGCCCTCGATCTCCGTCGGCAGCTCGATCAGGACGCGGCCGCCCTCGAGGTCGACCGTCGGGACAACGGCATTGGAGAACGGCAGCATCAGCGTGCTGCCCGAAGGCGGGGCGATCTCGATGATGTCGCCGGCGCCGAAATTATGGATGGCGATCACGCGCCCGAGCGGCTCGCCCGCGGTGGTCTCCGCGGCAAGTCCGATCAAGTCGGTGTGATAATATTCGTCGTCCTCGGTCTCGGGCAGCCGGTCGCGCGGCACATAGAGTTCGAGGCCGTTGAGCCGCTCGGCGGCATTGCGATCGGCGACGCCCTTGATGGTCGCGACCAGATGGTCCTTGGCCTCGCGGGCTTTCGCAATTTCGAAGCTGCGATTGCCGTCTTTGGTCTGAAGCGGACCGTAATGCAGCACGGCGAGCGGATCGTCGGTGAAGGTCCACAAGCGAACCTCGCCGCGCACGCCGTGGGCGGCGCCGATCCTGGCGACGCAGATCAGCTTGGACATCAGCGGGCCTCGTATTCCAGGACGCACGCCACGGCGCGCTCCTCAGGACGAGGCGCCAAATCCTCATGCTGAGGAGCACGGCGCAAGCCGTGCGTCTCGAAGCATGAGGCATCGGCCATTGGCGAGTTAGCCCTTCGCGGCGGCTTCGGCCTGCGCCTTGCGCTCCTTGCGCGGCACGGCCTTCTCGGGATTGTTGCGGGCTTCACGCTTCTTGACGCCGGCGGCGTCAAGGAACCGCGCCACGCGATCCGACGGCTGGGCGCCCTTGGCGAGCCAGGCCTTCGTCTTCTCCATGTCGAGCTTCAGCCGCGCCTCGTTGTCCTTCGGCATCAGCGGATTGAAATGGCCAAGGCGCTCGATGAAACGGCCGTCACGCGGAAAGCGCGAGTCGGCGACGACGACGTGGTAGACCGGGCGCTTCTTGGTGCCGGCACGGGCGAGGCGGATGACGACTGACATAAGGTTCTCCTGAGTGTCGTTTGGTCTAGATGATATTGAGAGATGTCGTCATTCCGGGGCAGCGCGAAGCGGTGAGCCCGGAATCCATACTCACGATCGTGGTTATGGATTCCGGGCCCGCGCCTCGCGACGCGTCCCGGAATGACGGGATGAGAGAGGAACGGATCCTCATTTCTTCTTCCCCGGCGGCAGACCGAGGCCGGGCAGCATCGGCTTGCCGGAAAGGCCGGTGAGTCCCGGCAGGTTCGGCAATCCGCCGCGCAGGCCCGCTGGCAGGTCCTTCGGCAGGTTCGGTAGTCCACCTGCGGGTAGTCCGCCCGGCATCTTCTCGGCGAGCGCCTTCAGCTGCTCGGGCGAAGGCGCGGGCATGCCGCCGCCAAAGCCCATCGCCTGGGCGATGCCGGCCAGAGGTCCGCGCTTGCCGGAACTCATGGCCTTCATCATGTCGGCCATGTTCCGGTGCATCTTCAGCAGCTTGTTGACGTGCTCGACGCTCTGGCCGGAGCCGGCGGCGATACGCTTCTTGCGGCTGGCCTTGAGAAGGTCGGGATGCTTGCGCTCGTCGCGCGTCATCGAGTCGATGATCGCGACCTGGCGCTTGATGACCTTGTCGTCGATGCCGGCGGCCGCGATCTGGTTCTTCATCTTGGCGATGCCGGGCATCATGCCCATCAGCCCGCTGATGCCGCCCATCTGCGCCATCTGCATCAGCTGCTCGCGCATGTCGTTGAGGTCGAACTGACCCTTGCGCATCTTCTCTGCGGCGCGCGCGGCCTTTTCGGCATCGATATTCGCCGCCGCCTTCTCGACCAGCGAGACGATGTCGCCCATGCCGAGGATGCGGCCGGCGATGCGCGAGGGATAGAAGTCTTCCAGCGCATCGGTCTTCTCGCCGGTGCCGAGCAGCTTGATCGGCTTGCCGGTGACTGCGCGCATCGACAGCGCAGCGCCGCCGCGACCGTCGCCGTCCACCCTGGTCAGCACGATGCCGGTCAGGCCCACGCGCTCATCGAAGGAGCGCGCCAGATTGACTGCGTCCTGGCCGGTCAGGGAGTCCGCGACCAGCAGCACCTCATGCGGATTGGCGACCGCTTTGATCTCGGCCGCCTCCTTCATCATCTCTTCGTCGAGCGTGGTGCGGCCGGCGGTGTCGAGCAGCACGACGTCGTAACCGCCGAGCTTGCCGGCTTCCAGCGCGCGGCGGGCGATCTGCGCCGGCTTCTGGCCTTCGACGATCGGCAGGGTCGCGATCTCGAGGTCGCGGCCGAGCACGGCGAGCTGTTCCATGGCGGCCGGACGGTAGACGTCGAGCGAAGCCATCAGCACCTTGCGCTTGTCGCGCTGGGTCATGCGCCGGGCGAGCTTGGCCGTGGTGGTGGTCTTGCCCGAGCCCTGCAGGCCGACCATCATGATCGGCACCGGCGGAACGGCATTCAAATCGATGGTCTGGCCGTCCGAGCCGAGCGTATTGACCAGCTCGTCGTGGACGATCTTGACCACCATCTGGCCGGGCGTCACCGATTTGACCACGGTGGCGCCGATCGCCTGTTCGCGCACGCGCTCGGTGAAGCTTCGGACCACTTCGAGCGCGACGTCGGCCTCCAGCAGCGCCCGGCGGACTTCGCGCATCGCGGCGTCGACGTCGGCCTCCGACAGGGACCCTCGCCCCGTCAGCCGATCGAGAATGCCGCCAAGCCTTTCCGACAGATTGTCGAACACTTGCTTCGTCCTTTGTCCTGCACTGCAGGCGCTTGAATTCCTTGATCGTCATGCCCCGCGCATGCGAGGCATCCAGTACGCCGCAGCGTCTCGGCTCCTGCCGAGCTCCCTGGGATACTGGATCACCCGCTTTTCGCGGGTGATGACGGCTGTCGGTTCGGTAGATAGTGCCGAAACCGACAATACAAACAATTTCGCGCCCGAGGGCGCATAGCGCTGTCGGGCGTTGACCTCCGGTCTCCAGGACCGGTCGGTGGCTCGAAAAGATGACACTTTCCGATAAAGAGGCCGCCTTAAACCCTCAAGCCGGCGAAAAGTCAAGGAAACTTGCACTCCGGCGGCCCGTTGTCGGACCTCGGCCGGCCGCTTACCTGTTGCCGAACTTGAGGTTTCCGGCTCCGACGAGGATCACATTGGCGCGCCGTTCCAAGACCTATTCAGGTCCCATCACCGACCATTTCGACGGCAAGCGCTTCTATGATCCCGATGGGGTGCCGCCCAAATCCCTGCCGGAGGTTCTGCGCTGGCAGTTCGGCCGCCGCGAAAAGCCGGCCAAATGGCCCAAATGGGTGCCCAGCCCCCATGCCGATATCCCGCCGGTGCGGGTCGACGGCGATGCGGTTCGGCTCTCTTTCGTGGGGCATGCGAGCTGGCTGATCCAGGGCGGCGGGCTCAACATCCTTATCGATCCCGTATGGTCGGAGCGGGTCTCGCCCGTCTCCTTCGCCGGGCCGAAGCGGCACAACCATCCCGGCATCGCGTTCGATGCTCTTCCGAACATCGACGTCGTGCTGGTGTCCCATGGTCATTACGATCATCTCGATATCAGGACGTTGTCGCGGCTGGACGCGCGTTTTGGGCCGCGTGTCGTGACGCCGCTCGGCAACGATCTCACCATGATGGCAAAGATCCCGAAGATCCGCGCCGAGGCCTACGACTGGCACGATCGCGTCGCGCTCAACGCGGAGATTGCGGTGACGCTGGTGCCGACCCGCCACTGGTCGGCGCGCGGCATCTCCGATCGCAACATGGCGCTGTGGGCAAGCTTCGTGTTGGAGACGCCCGCCGGCAAGATCTACATCGTCTGCGATTCCGGCTATGGCACGGGTGCGCATTTCCGCCGTGTCGCCGAAGCGCATGCGCCGCTCAAGCTCGCGATCCTGCCGATCGGCGCTTATGAGCCGCGCTGGTTCATGCAGGATCAGCACATGAACCCGGCTGACGCGGTACAGGCGCTGCAGGATTGCGGCGCGGAGGCCGCGCTGGCGCATCATCACGGCACCTTCCAGCTCACGGACGAGGCGATCGACGCGCCGGTCCATGCGCTTCACGCGGCGTTGGATGACGCCGGCATTCCGCGCGAGCGCTTCGGTGTGCTCAAGCCGGGGCAGGTGGTGGAGATCTGATAGATGGTCGAGAAGAGATCGTCGTCCCGGGCAAGCCCGGCAACGCGCAGCGTTGGCGGGCGCCGACCCGGGATCCATAAACACCATCGTCAAATGTGACGAAGGTTAGAGCTCCAGCCCGCTCATCAATCTCCGATCGGGATTATGGGTCCCGACTCAAGGCCGGGACGACATCGAGTATGTTGCTACTGCCCCGTCTTGATCGCCCAGGTCACGCTGACGGCGATCGACAGCGTCTCCTCGCCCTGCGCGACCGGGGTCGATGCGGCGGCCATCGGTGCCGCGAGCGTCTTGACCCGGAACATCGGCGTCGGCGTGCCCTCTTCGGATATGCTCAAGGGCGCGCCGAGCGTCACGCCCGCCGCCTTGGCATAGATCTCGGCCTTGCGGCGAGCGTCGGCCACAGCCTTTTCGCGCGCCTGGTCCAGCAGCTTCGACGGTTCGGCGACGGTGAAATAGACATTGCCGACATCGTTGGCGCCGGCGCCGACCACGGTATCGATGAGGCTGGCGACCTTGCTGACGTCGTGCAGCTTGATGGTGACGCGGTTGCTGGCGCGGTAGCCGACCACGGTCGATTGCCCCGGACGGTTCGGCGCATATTGCGGCTGCAGCGACAGGCGCGAGGTCTGATAGTCCTTGTCCTCGATGCCAGCCGCTTTCAACGCCTGCAGCACCTTGGCCATCGCGGTATTGTTGGCCTCTGCGGCCTCGCGCGCGGTCTTGGCGTCCGAGGCGACGCCGGCATCGATCTGTGCGAGATCCGGCGGCGCCGAGACGCTGGCTTCTCCGCTCACGGAGATCGCCGGCGGAAAGTCGGTCGACGCCGGCTGCTGGGCTAGGCCGGGTGTTGCGGCCCCTGCCGCAATGACGAGCGCAAGCGGGATGCGGGCGGTGATCTTCATCATTTCAGCGGCACATAAACGTTGATGACGAGCTTGTCTTCGGCAGTCTTCAAGGGGTCGGTCAGATATTCCTCGATGAAGGTGTCCTTGGCTTCCAGCTTGCGCTCGTCGAGGTGATTGGTGATCGCCTCATAGGTATTGTCCATGTTGTCGTAGGAGCCGCGGTGCACGAATTTCAGCGCCTTGCCCTCGGGCGACTGGCCGATGCTCATGCCCTTGCCGAGGTTCTTCGGCTCCTGGTCGATCGGCATCTCGGCCATGAAGGTAAAGCCGGTGTCGTCGGTCGAGGTGTAGACGATCATGCCGTTGCCGGCCGGCTTGATGCCTTGCTTGTCGAGCAGCGCTGACAATGTCTTGAATGAATCGATGAGGGTATCGAAGGCATTGTCCCAGTTCGCGGTGCCCTTGACGATCAGCACCTTCTTGGCCGCCAGCGTGATCTCCTCGCCGAAGGCTTCCGATGGCTGGGCCTGGGCTGCGGCCGGAGGCGGGGAGGCCGGCGCTGCCGGTGCGGGGCTCGCACTCGCCGCTGGTGCCGGGCTGGCAGCCGGCGCGGGGCTGGCGGAGGCGGCCGGGGCTGGCGTCGCCGATGTCTCGGGCGAGGGGGTGGCGCTCGATGCCGGGGCCGGAGTCGACGAGGCTGCAGGAGCCGGCGACGCGGACGGCGACTGGGCCTGAGCGGCCGCGATTCCGAATGACAGCGCGACCGACGTTACGGCCAGAGCGCGGCGGAAGGTACTTACATTCATCCAATTATTCTCCAGGGCCGTGCGTCGGTGCCCGGTTCGTGCCGGCGAATGGCCCGGTTCCTATCATGTCCGGCCTTGATCGTCCCCTGACAGATGCGTCATGTGGCCATTACGGGTCGGCTGGGCTGGTCAATGTCTCGCCATTCCGCCATATAAGACGGACACAATTTGGATATTTTCATGAGCGCGCTCGCAGGCCACGCCTTTGCCAAGATGAACGGGATCGGGAACGAAATCGTCGTTCTCGACTTGCGTGATTCGAAGCATGTCGTGACGCCGGACGAGGCCCGCGCCATCGCCTCCCGCGTCCCCTACGATCAACTGATGGTGCTGCAGCCGCCCCGGCTGACCGGCACCGAGGCCTTCATCCGCATCTACAACAATGACGGCTCCGAATCCGGCGCCTGCGGCAACGGCATGCGCTGCGTGGTCCGGCGGGTGTTCGAGACCACCGGCGAGACCACGGCAACTTTCGAGAGCCGTGCCGGCTTGTTGAACTGCTGGCAAGGGCCTTCGTCAGATCTCTACACGGTCGACATGGGCGTGCCGAAGTTCGGCTGGCAGGACATTCCGCTCGCCGAGGAGTTCCGCGATACCCGCTACATCGAGCTGCAGATCGGTCCGATCGATGCGCCGATCCTGCATTCGCCCTCGGTGGTCAACATGGGCAATCCGCACGCGATCTTCTGGGTCGATGACGTCGATGCCTATGATCTCGCCCGCGTCGGCCCGCTCTTGGAAAATCATCCGGTGTTCCCGGAACGCGCCAACATCACGCTGGCGCAGATCGTCGATCGCGATCACATCACCATCCGCACCTGGGAGCGCGGCGCCGGCCTCACCAAGGCCTGCGGCTCGGCCGCCTGCGCCACCGCAGTCGCGGCGGCGCGGCTCAAGCGCGCCAACCGCATCGTCAGGGTGACCTTGCCGGGCGGCGATCTCAACATCGAATGGCGCGAGCGCGACGATCACGTGCTGATGACCGGCACGGCGACGTTCGAATATGAAGGTCGCTTCGATCCCGCGCTGTTCGCCTCCGTGGCGTGACGGCCGTGCCGGTCGATGTCGTCAGTTTCGGCTGCCGCCTCAACGCCTTCGAATCCGAACTGATCGCGCGCGAGGCGGATGCCGCCGGCCTTTCCGAGACCATCGTCATCAACAGCTGTGCCGTGACCAACGAGGCGGTGGCACAGGCCCGGCAGTCGATCCGCAAATTGAAGCGCGAACGGCCCGATGCGCGCATCATCGTCACCGGCTGCGCGGCGCAGACGCAAGCGGACATGTTCGCAGCGATGCCCGAGGTCGATCGAGTCGTCGGCAATGACGACAAGCTGCATGCGGCGGCCTGGCGGGCCAGCGCGCAGGCGCTCGAGGCGCCGCGCTTCGGGATCGACGCGACCGAGAAGGTCGCCGTCTCCGACATCATGGCGGTGAAGGAGATGGCGCCGCATCTTCTGGAGGGCTATCAGCGCGGGCTGCCGCGGGTGTTCGTTCAGGTGCAGAACGGTTGCGACCACCGCTGCACGTTCTGCATCATTCCGTTCGGCCGCGGCAATTCACGCTCGGTGCCGATGGGCGCGGTGATCGACCAGGTCCGTGCGCTGGTGGAGCGCGGTCACGCCGAGATCGTGCTGACCGGGGTCGACCTGACGAGCTATGGCGCCGATCTGCCGGGGATGCCGAAGCTTGGCCGTCTGGTGAAGCAGATCTTGCGGCATGTGCCGGAGCTGAGGCGGCTGCGGATTTCCTCGATCGACTCGATCGAGGCGGACGCCGATCTGCTCGATGCGATTGGGAGCGATGCGCGGCTGATGCCGCATCTGCACCTGTCCTTGCAGGCCGGCGATGATCTGATCCTCAAGCGCATGAAGCGGCGGCATCTGCGCCAGGACGCGATCGATTTCTGTGCGCAAGTGCGCCGCCTGCGGCCGGACATCGCGCTCGGCGCCGATCTCATCGCGGGCTTTCCGACCGAGAGCGAGGAGGCGTTCGCCCGTTCGCTCGATCTGGTCGCGGAATGTGCGCTGACCTTCCTGCATGTGTTTCCCTATTCGCCGCGGCCCGGCACGCCGGCGGCGCGAATGCCGCAGCTCGCGAGCAGCATCATCCGCGAGCGAGCGCGGCGCTTGCGGGCGGCGGGCGAGGCGGCGTTGCGGCGGCGGTTGGATGAGGAGATCGGCTGCCGGCGCGAGGTGCTGATCGAGAGCGAGACCCAGGGGCGCACGGAGCATTATCTGCCGGTGGCGGTGAGCGGCGAGCCTCCGGGCGCGGTGCGGCGGCTCGCGATTGCGGGTCATGATGGGGCGAGGCTGCTTCCGTAGTTTCGGTCGTCGTCGCCCGGCTTGACCGGGCGATCCAGTACGCCGCGGCCTCTCGATTGATCGCGACTGTCTCTGGGGTACTGGATCATCCGCCTTCGCGGATGATGACGGCGGAGTGTGCGGTGGTCGCGCGCGTCTCAATCAGTCGTGAGCGGCTCCACTCACTCTCCCTGCCATCCACACGCCTTCAGTCGCTCATGCATATGCGCCGGCGCCGGCGCCACCACATGCACCGGCGGCTTGTTCTTCGACAGCGGGATGCTGATCTCGCGCGCATGCAAATGCAGCCGCGGCTCGCCGAGGCGTGGACCGTTGCCGTAGATATTGTCGCCGACGATCGGCCAGCCCATGGCTGCCGCATGCACGCGCAGCTGGTGGGTGCGGCCGGTGACCGGTTTCATGGCGAGCCAGGTGAGCTTTGTCGATGTACTGCCTGTTGTCGCCTCGGTGTCGGCGCGAGCAGAGTGCGCTCCCTCTCCTCTTTCGGGTTGCGACGAGCTTGGCTCGCGCTGAGAGGGTTGGGGAGGGGAGAACTTCCCCAGCACCCGCCATTTCGTGATCGCCGGCTGTCCCTCGGGATCCGGCTTCTGCCACCAGCCGCGCTCGGCATTGCGCCTGCCGAGCGGCAGTTCGATCGTGCCTTCGTCCTCGTCCGGACCGCCTTCCACCACCGCCCAGTAGGTCTTGGAAATCTTGCCATGCTTGAACAAAAGCCCGAGCGAGGCCGTTGCCTTGCGATGGCGTCCCAGCACCAGGCAGCCCGAGGTTTCCTTGTCCAGCCGATGGGCCAAGACCGGCGGTCGCGGCAGGCCATAGCGCAGCGCGTCGAACGAGGCCTCCAGATTCGGCCCGCCCTTGGGACCCTTGTGCACGGGGATGCCGGCCGGCTTGTCGATCACCAGCATCAGCCCGTCGCGATGGAGCACGCGGGCCAGCATTTCCTCGTCGGTGGGTTGGTCGATATCCATAAATCCGGTCTAGGCTTTCGTTTGCGGGATGGAAGGGCTAACACCACGCCATGAACGATACCACCTCCGAAACACCCAAGCTCAGCTGGTGGCGGCGGCTGTCCGCCGGGCTGAAGCGCACCTCGGGCGCGCTGGGGACCGCTGTTGCGGATCTCGTCACCAAGCGCAAGCTCGACCGCGCGATGCTCGAGGACATCGAGGACGTGCTGCTGCGCGCCGATCTCGGCACGCAAGTGGCTGCCCGGATCGCAGATGCCGTCGGCACCGGCCGTTACGACAAGACGATCAGCGCCGACGAGGTGAAGGCGGTGGTCGCGACCGAGGTCGAGAAGGTGTTGGCGCCGGTGGCGAAGCCGCTCGATGTCGATACCGCTCGTAAACCTTTCGTTATCCTCGTGGTCGGCGTCAACGGTTCCGGCAAGACCACCACGATCGGCAAGCTGGCGGCGAAATTCGTCTCGGAAGGCAAGCAGGTCATGCTGGCCGCCGGCGACACCTTTCGCGCCGCTGCGATCGAGCAGCTCAAGGTCTGGGGCGAGCGGACCAAGGTGCCGGTGATCGCCGGGGCGCAAGGCTCGGATGCCGCAAGCCTCGCCTTCAACGCGATCACGGCGGCCAAGGAGCAGGGCCGGGACATCCTCCTGATCGATACCGCCGGCCGGCTGCAGAACAAGGCCGAGCTGATGAACGAGCTGGAAAAGGTCGTGCGCGTGATCCGCAAGGTCGATGCGTCAGCGCCCCATGCCGTGTTGCTCGTGCTGGACGCCACGGTGGGACAGAATGCGCTGTCGCAGGTCGAGGCATTTCATCGCACCGCAGGCGTTACGGGTCTGGTGATGACGAAGCTCGACGGCACCGCGCGCGGCGGCATCCTGGTGGCGCTGGCGGAGAAATTCAAACTGCCGGTGCACTTTATCGGGGTCGGCGAAGGCGTCGACGATCTCTCGCCATTCGCGGCGAAGGATTTTGCCCGCGCGATTGCCGGCATCGAGGATTAGTTTTCTCTTGCCATGCCCCGCGCCTGCAGGGCATCGAGTGCGCCGCGCCGCCAACATACATCTTAGATACTGGGTCGCCGCTTTTGGCGGTGAGGACAGCTAACAGGACACGACATGGACAAGACCCAGCCGCATCCACTCTTCAAGCTGGCGACCGAGCTCGGTCCGCTGCTCGTGTTCTTCGTGGTCAATGCCAAGTTTCAACTGTTCGCGGCGACCGGCGCATTCATGGTGGCGATCGTCGTGGCGATGATCGCGTCCTACGTGGTGACCAAGCACGTTCCGATCATGGCGCTGGTCACCGGCGTGGTCGTGCTGGTGTTCGGCACGCTTACTTTGGTCTTGCATGACGAGACCTTCATCAAGGTCAAGCCGACCATCATCTACGGTCTGTTCGCCGCGGTGCTCGGTGGCGGCCTCTTGTTCAATCGCTCCTTCATCGCGATCATGTTCGATCAGATGTTCAACCTGACTCCTGCGGGCTGGCGCATCCTCACCTTCCGCTGGGCACTGTTCTTTGCCGCGATGGCGGTCTTGAACGAAGCGGTCTGGCGCACACAGAGCACGGATTTCTGGGTCGGCTTCAAGGCGTTCGGCGTGATCCCGCTGACCACGATCTTCGCCATCGCGCAGATGCCGCTGATCAAGCGCTATCATCTCGAGCCGGTGTCGCTGGAGGCCAGCGAAGCCGATGCGGGCGATGTCAGCAAGGGATAGGCGGTGGTCATTGCGAGGCGCCCATGGGTTTCGCCTCCGGCGAACCCGATGACAGGCCCCGGCGACGAAACAATCCAGAATCCCGTCTGGGTGGCGGCGCTTCGCTCGCAATGACGGAGCTAGCTTCCCGCCTGCAGCGCCTTCTCGATCTCAGGCTTCAACACGGTGGTGATGTTCTCTGCCGTGATCGGGCCGACCAGCTTATAGACGATGGTGCCATCGCGGCCGACGATGAAGGTCTCGGGCACGCCATAGACGCCCCATTCGATGCCGGCGCGACCGTTGCCGTCGACGCCGACGACGTTATAGGGGTTGCCGTAGCGGCCGAGGAAGCGGCGCGCGTTGTCGGCAGCGTCCTTGTAGTTGATGCCGACGATCTGGAACCGCTTGTCGCGTCCGAGCTCGACCAGGAGCGGGGCCTCGTCGTGACAGGGCACGCACCAGGACGCCCAGACGTTGACGATGCTGACCTTGCCCTTGAAGGCGGCAGGGTCGAGCCCCGGCACCGGAGTGCCGTTGTTCGTCAAAGCGACGAGCGGCGGTAGCGTCGTCTGCGGGGCCGGGCGGCCGATCAGGGCGGAGGGAATGCGCGAGGGATCGCCGCTGCCGAGCCGGAACCAGAACAGGGCCGCGAGCCCTAGAAACACGACCAGCGGCAGCAGCATCAGGACGGAGCGGCGGCGCGGCGCGGCCTCGGTGGTCTGGTGGCTCAGTTCGGTCATGACATGTCCGTTGCGGCGCGACCGGAGCGGCGGTTGACGCCGCTCTCTTCGAGCGCGCGCAGTCGCGCCTTCTGGGTACGGTGGTCCACCATGATCCAGGCGATCAGGAGCGCGACGACCAGGGCAGCCGCGAGGTAGGACGAGGCGATGAAGGTCGTATAGGGCCCGAGGTCCATGGGATCACGCCGCTCCTGCGATATGGCTGGGCACGCCGCCGGTCGAAACGTCGCTTGCAACGTTGCGCGCCTGCATCATCTGCAGGCTGCGCACGCGCCGGCGCAGGATCTCGTTGCGCATCGCCGCGACATGCAGCGTCACGAACAGGAACGTGAAGGCGACCGCCATCACCAGGAGCGGGATCAGGAACGCCTTGTCGAGTGCGGGACCGCCCATTCGCATCACCGAGGCCGGCTGATGCAGCGTGTTCCACCAGTCGACGGAGAACTTGATGATCGGCAAATTGATCGCGCCAACCAGGGTCAGGACCGCAGCCGCACGGGCTGCGCGGGTCGGGTCCTCGACCGCGCGCCACAGCGCGATCAGGCCGAGATACATCAGAAACAGGATCAGCACCGAGGTCAGTCGCGCATCCCACTCCCAATAGGTGCCCCACATCGGCCGGCCCCACAGCGAGCCGGTGATCAGCGCCAGGAAGGTGAAGCTCGCGCCGATCGGCGCCGCCGCTTTCGCTGCGACATCGGCCAGCGGATGGCGCCACACCAAGGTGCCGAGTGAGGCGACGCTCATGATCGCCCAGACGAACATCGACAGCCAGGCGTTCGGAACATGGATGAACATGATCTTGACGGTAGCCCCCTGCTGGTAGTCGTCGGGGGCGAGGGCGGACAGGTACAGGCCGGCCGCCAGCAGGGCGGCCGTGATCCCCGCCAGCCAAGGTAATAGCCGCGCAGCCAGTGCAAGGAACCGGGTCGGATTGGCGAGGTCGATCAGTGTCATAAGCATCTAGTTAAAGGCCGGAGCGGTTGCAGGCAATCAGCATAGGATCGCTCTAGAAGAGTTGATGCGGGTCAAGCCGGGCGCGGCTCAGTCGAGTCCGTGCCGCAAGCTCGCTGCCGCAGCAAAAGGACCCACCACGAAACTGACCAAAGAAAGTGCGCAAAGAATGGAGAAGGGTGCGCCAAATGGTAGCGGGCCGACGATTGCGGCCTGGGAGGCCGCGACGCCAAAGATCAGCACGGGGATGGACAAAGGCAGCACCAGGACCGCAAGCAACAGGCCCCCGCGATGCATCGTCACGGCGAGTGCCGCGCCAATCATGCCGATGAAGGTCAGCGCCGGCGTGCCGGCCAGCAACGTCAGCGCGATAGCGCCCGTCGCCGTTGCATCCAGGTTGAGGAGCAGACCCAGCACGGGGGTGGCCACGACGAGCGGCAGGCCGGCGGCGATCCAATGTGCCAGGGCCTTGGCGGCGCAGGCGAGCTCCAGGGGCGTACGGCTCATCACGACCAGGTCGAGCGAGCCATCCTCGTGATCGGCGGTGAACAGCCGATCGAGCGTCAGCAGGCTGGCCAGCAGCGCACCGAGCCAGAGGATCGCGGGGCCAAGGCGCTTCAGCAGCGCGAGATCGGGGCCGACCGCAAACGGCATCAGCACGACCACAGTCAGGAAGAACAGGACGCCGATCAGTGCGCCGCCGCCGACGCGCAGCGCAATCCTGATGTCGCGGCGGATCAGGGCATCAAGCGCGGTCATGCGGGGAGCGCCTCGGCGAGAGGCTTAGTACGAGAGCGAGGCTCTCTCCCCGCGCTCGCTGCGCTCCCTCCCCGCAAGGGGGAGGGGAGAACGGCCGCCGTGCACGAAAAACAGCCTCGATCCATCATCCCATCCCCCCGATCCGCAATTCGCGCACGTCGATGCCGAGTGGCCCGTGGGTGGCGGCGACGATCAGTCCACCCGCGGCCAGGTGCGCGCGCATGAGATCGGCAAACATCGCCTGGCCCGCGACATCAAGCGCATTGGTCGGCTCGTCCAGAAGCCACAGCGGACGGTGCACAGCTAGCAGTCGGGCGATCGAGAGCCGCCGTCGCTGGCCGGCGGAGAGATACGCCGCCGGCAGATCGGTCGCGTGCGCAAGCCCCACCGCGGCAAGGCAATCGGCGGTCGCGCGGACCGCGCCGCCGCCGAGGAAATCGGTCCAGAAGGATAGGTTTTCATGCACGCTGAGCGCTGGCTTCAGGGCATCGCGATGACCGAGATAATGCGCCTGTTCGGCGACCGTCAGTTCGTCCTCGCCGCCCTCGATCGCGATCGTGCCGCCGGCCGGCAGCAGCAGCCCGGCAATCAGCCGCAGCAGGGATGTCTTGCCCGAACCGTTGCGCCCGGTGACCGCCACCGCTTCGCCTGCCGCGGCCTGGAAGGTGAGTCCCGCGAACACCTCGCGCCCGCCCCGCACACATCTGACATCGCTTCCCAACAGCTGCATGGTCCGTCCGTTACAGCCCTCTGAATCCGATGGCTAGCACTTCAGAATTTGTGGGTGATGCCACGTCGCGACTTGCTCGTCTCTGTGGCGGCGCAGTTAGAAAGCTTCTATAAGCCCGGATTTGATGCAGCACACAAACCCCCGCTGCAAGCCACCCGGCGCTTTGCGCTGACGGTCCTTGGGTACCCTCTCCGGGTATAACGATCAATTGGGATTTCCACGCATGACCTCGCTCGACAGCTTCAAGAGCCGTAAGACCCTTCGGGTCGGTACGAAGTCTTATGTCTATTACAGCCTTCCCGCCGCAGAGAAGAACGGTCTGAAGGATATCTCCAAGCTGCCGTACTCGATGAAGGTGCTGCTCGAGAACCTGTTGCGCAACGAGGACGGTCGCAGCGTGACCAAGGACGACATTCTCGCCGTCGCCAAATGGCTGAAGAAGAAGACGCTGCAGCATGAAATCGCTTTCCGCCCCGCGCGGGTCTTGATGCAGGATTTCACCGGCGTGCCGGCGGTGGTCGATCTGGCCGCGATGCGCAACGCGATGCAGAAGCTTGGCGGCGATGCCGAGAAGATCAACCCGCTGGTGCCGGTCGATCTCGTCATCGACCACAGCGTCATCGTGAACTTCTTCGGCGACAACAAGGCGTTCGGCAAGAACGTGGCCGAGGAATACAAGCAGAACCAGGAGCGCTACGAATTCCTGAAATGGGGCCAGAAGGCCTTCACCAACTTCTCCGTGGTGCCGCCGGGCACCGGCATCTGCCACCAGGTCAACCTGGAATATCTGGCGCAGACGGTGTGGACCAAGAAGGAGAAGATGACGGTCGGCCGCACCAAGGGCACCTTCGAGGTCGCCTATCCGGACTCGCTGGTCGGCACCGATTCCCACACCACCATGGTGAACGGCCTCGCCGTGCTCGGCTGGGGCGTCGGCGGCATCGAAGCTGAGGCCTGCATGCTCGGCCAGCCGCTCTCGATGCTGCTGCCCGACGTGGTCGGCTTCAAGCTGACCGGCCAGCTCAAGGAAGGCGTCACCGCGACCGATCTCGTGCTGACGGTGACCCAGATGCTGCGCAAGCTCGGCGTGGTCGGCAAGTTCGTCGAGTTCTTCGGCCCCGGTCTCGATAATCTTTCCGTGGCCGACAAGGCGACGATCGGCAACATGGCCCCCGAATATGGCGCGACCTGCGGCTTCTTCCCGGTCGATGCCGCGACGATCGATTACCTCAAGGTCTCGGGCCGCAAGTCGGCGCGTGTTGCGCTGGTCGAAGCCTATGCCAAGGCACAGGGCCTGTTCCGTACGGCGAAGTCGGCCGATCCGGTATTCACGCAGACGCTGACGCTCGATCTCGGCGACGTCGTGCCCTCGATGGCCGGTCCGAAGCGGCCCGAAGGCCGCATTGCCCTGCCGGCGGTCGGCGAAGGCTTTTCCACCGCGCTGGCTGGCGAGTACAAGAAGACGGACGCCACCCACCGCTTCCCGGTCGAGGGCCGCGACTTCGATCTCGGTCACGGCGACGTGGTGATCGCGGCGATCACCTCCTGCACCAACACCTCGAACCCGAGCGTCCTGATCGGGGCCGGCCTGCTCGCGCGCAACGCGGTCGCCAAGGGCCTCAAGGCCAAGCCCTGGGTGAAGACCTCGCTCGCCCCGGGCAGCCAGGTCGTGGCGGAATACCTCGCCAATTCCGGCCTGCAGAAGGACCTCGACAAGGTCGGCTTCAACCTGGTCGGGTTCGGCTGCACCACCTGCATCGGCAATTCCGGCCCGCTGCCGGAGGAGATTTCGAAGTCGATCAACGATAACGGCATCGTTGCTGCGGCCGTGCTGTCCGGCAACCGCAACTTCGAGGGCCGCGTCTCGCCGGACGTGCAGGCCAACTATCTGGCGTCACCGCCGCTGGTGGTGGCTTACGCGCTCGCCGGCACTGTGACCAAGGACCTTGCGGTCGAGCCGATCGGCATCGGCAAGGACAAGAAGCCGGTCTACCTGAAGGACATCTGGCCGACGACCAAGGAAATCAACGACTTCATGAAGAAGTACGTGAAGGCGTCGATCTTCAAGAAGCGCTATGCCGACGTGTTCAAGGGCGACACCAACTGGCGCAAGATCAAGACGGTCGAGAGCGAGACCTACCGCTGGAACATGGGCTCGACCTATGTACAGAACCCGCCTTATTTCGAGGGCATGAAGAAGGAGCCGGAGCCGATCAAGGACGTGGTGGAAGCCCGCATCCTGGCGCTGTTCGGCGACAAGATCACCACCGACCACATCTCGCCGGCCGGTTCGATCAAGCTGACCTCGCCCGCCGGCAAATTCCTCAGCGAGCATCAGGTGCGCCCCGCGGACTTCAATCAGTACGGCACCCGCCGCGGCAATCACGAAGTCATGATGCGCGGCACCTTCGCCAATATCCGCATCAAGAACTTCATGCTCAAGGGCGCCGACGGCAGCATCCCCGAGGGCGGTCTCACCAAGCACTGGCCCGACGGCGAGCAGATGCCGATCTACGACGCTGCCATGAAGTACCAGGCCGAGGGCGTGCCGCTGGTGGTGTTCGCCGGCGCCGAATATGGCAACGGCTCGTCGCGCGATTGGGCCGCCAAGGGCACGCGGCTGCTCGGCGTCCGCGCCGTCATCTGCCAGAGCTTCGAGCGTATTCACCGCTCCAACCTGGTCGGCATGGGCGTACTGCCCTTGACCTTCCAGGAGGGTACATCCTGGCAGTCGCTCGGCCTGAAGGGTGACGAGAAGGTCACCATCAGGGGTCTGCAGGGCGATCTCAAGCCTCGCCAAACGCTCACCGCCGAGATCACCTCGGCTGAGGGGTCGACGCAGCAGGTCCCGCTGCTGTGCCGGATCGATACCCTCGACGAACTCGATTACTATCGAAACGGCGGCATTCTCCACTACGTGCTGCGCAAGCTCGCGGCGTGAGGGTGCGACAGATTGGCTCACTCTGAAGTGAGTGGCAGGTGATGCGGGAGGCGGCCTATGACATGGGCCGCCTCTTTTGTGTTCGGTATACCATCGTGCCTCGAGGCGATTTCGGGACGGTGTCAACGCGGCAAGGTGTGACGGGTAGTATGCGACCATGGCAGGGATGATGGGTGGTAGGACGTCTTGGTGGTCGGGCGCGGCGCTCGGGGTCTGTGCGATCATCGCCGTCATTCGACCGGCCCAAGCCGATCCTCG
The DNA here is from genome assembly GCF_032484835.1 of Bradyrhizobium sp. SZCCHNS1022. NCBI lineage: Bacteria > Pseudomonadati > Pseudomonadota > Alphaproteobacteria > Hyphomicrobiales > Nitrobacteraceae > Bradyrhizobium > Bradyrhizobium sp. SZCCHNS1022. The sequence continues at coordinate 975,086 of NZ_JAUETT010000001.1, forward strand.
CGCGGTAGTTGAGCTTTTCACATCCCAAGGTTGTTCGTCCTGTCCGCCGGCGGACAAGGTGCTTGGCGAGTTGGCGCAGGATCCCACCGTCATCGCCATGAGCATGCCGATCGATTATTGGGATTATCTCGGCTGGAAGGACACCTTGGCCGATTCCCGGTTCTCAGCCCGCCAGCGGGCCTATTCGCGCATGCGCGGCGACCGCGAGGTCTACACGCCGCAGGCCGTCATCAACGGCTCGGTTCACGTCATCGGTAGCGATCGCGAGGCGATCGAAGGCGCGATCGAAGACACGATGCGCGGCGGCGCCGTAATGTCGGTGCCGGTCAGCCTGGTCCTTCAGGGCGATGAGTTGACCGTGAGCGTCGCGGCCGCAAAGGAGCAGGCTGCGCACAAGCGCGGCGAGGTGTGGCTCTGCTCGATCTCCAAGGCTATCCCGATCTCGATCAGCCGTGGCGAGAACACCGGCCGCGAGTTGACCTATTACAACGTCGTTCGCAATCTCTTGAAGGTCGGCGATTGGAATGGGACGCCGGGACACTGGAATGTGCCTATCGACAAGATCGCCCATGAGGGCGTGGATGGCGCCGTCGTCTACGTGCAGGACGGGACGCGAGACCGTCCCGGCCCCATGCTCGGCGCCGCCTATACCGAACTTCACTGACGTTTGATCCGATCCCACGTCCGGATTTGCACGCACGCTGAGGCGTTGGCGCTTCTCGCGGTCGGCGTTGCGACTGTCGTCGGTCGGAAAATCGCGAGTTCGGGTTCCGCTCAGCAGGTCTGCGCAACCATCTTCGATTCGAGGCCGCGCTGAGATCAAGACTCTGCCGGAGCTCTTCGCACCCGCAGCTCGCAACCAGCTCGCCCCCGCTAGATGCGAAGGTCGGACGCGGAGTAGGAATACCCCCAAAAGCAAAAGGACCAACTTTCGTCGGTCCTTCAATGGCATCCTTCGATGTCGGGAGGAGTGAATAGGCCCGATCCTGACGACCCCGGGGGGCTGGGGGCTGAGGAATCCGGAACCGAAAGGACCGGGCCAACGCACACGCAACGTTATGTTTGGTTGGAGGGGCGGACGCTTGGCGGAAGTGGGGCGTCATTATGATTCCGCTAACGATCCCGTGACGGACCCGCATTGCGTGCAGGCTGCACGACACAGGGCGGATCTGGCTCGCCAAGAATCACCAAGAATCGCCGGCGATCATCATGAGTGGCCCAGGGTCGCTTTGAGCGCCTTCGCGAGTCTCCTCAAGAGTCCCTTGCGGTCGTTGAGGGACGGCGCGATCATGTCATGCAGATGACAGGAGGACGCTCAATGAACCTCGTACCGGAGGATGCCGACCCGAGCGAGAACCGCGCGGCGGCCCGCAACGTCGCCGCGGCGATCCCGAATCGGGTGACGTTCAACCGCCTCGAACTCAACCGCATCTTGAATCTGTATGGCCGCATGGTCGCCGACGGCGTGTGGCGGGACTATTCGATCGATTTTCTACGCGACCGCGCGGTCTTTTCAGTGTTCCGGCGCGCCTCGGAAGTTCCCCTCTACCGGATCGAGAAGGACCCGCGGCTCGCCCGCAAGCAGGGCATGTACAGCGTGATCTCGGCCACGGGGCTGATCCTGCGCCGCGGCCACGAACTTGAGCGGGTTCTCCTGGTCATCGATCGCAAGCCGGCGCTGGTGTGACCGCGTCGGCCGCCACGCCGAGGCCGCTGGCCCGCGCACGTTCCGGAATGAGGGGCGGATTTTCAGGTTGCCGGCAGCGTATCGGCGCCTTGGCCAAGCTGGCGCTGCATCATCACCGTGTCGAGCCAGCGTCCGAATTTCAGTCCGACGTTCGGATGTGTGCCGATCATCTGGAAGCCGCATCGGGTGTGCAGGCCGATCGAGGCGGCGTTGGCCGAGTCGCCGATCACCGCGATCATCTGGCGGAAGCCGCGGGCCTCGCATTCCGAGATCAGCTGCTGCATCAGCCGCAAGCCGATCCCGCGCCGATGGCTTGCAGGATCGAGATAGACTGAATTCTCGACCGTGAAGCGGTAGGCCGGGCGCGGCCGATAGGCCCCCGCATAGGCGTAGCCGGCGATACGGCCATCCTGCACCGCGACCAAATAAGGAAAGCCGCCGTCGGTCAACGCACGGAAGCGACGCGTCATCTCAGGCAGATCCGGCGGCTCCAGTTCGAAGGTCGCTGTGCCTTCGCGCACGGCCTGCGCATAGATCGCGGTAATGGCGGCAAGGTCGGCCTCGCTCGTCGGCCGGATTTCGAGTTCTGACATGGACCGGAACCATATCAGGGGCCGGCCCACGTTCAACCGCCTTCCAACATGGCAGGTCTTCCCGGCAAGTCTTCCCGCCAGTTCTTCCATGGGCAAGTGTTCGATGGGGCGGTCTTCGTGCCCTTGATGGGGGCGCAGAGAGCTGCCCGAGGTCCAACAAAAAAAGCCCCGGCCAGAAGCCGGGGCTTTGAACAGGTTGGCCTTCGCCGTTGTTAGTCGCGCTGGCCGAGCAGCTGCAGAAGCAGCGTGAACAGGTTGATGAAGTTCAGGTACAGCGACAGCGCGCCGGTGATCGCTGCGCGCTCAGCGACGTCGCCGCCGGCCGAGGCATAGCCGTAGATGTACTCGTTCTTCAGCCGCTGCGTATCCCAGGCGGTGAGGCCGGCGAACACGAACACGCCGATGATCGACACAAAGAACTGCAGCGCGGAGCTCGCCAGGAACAGGTTGACGAGGCTTGCGATCACGATGCCGATCAGGCCCATGAACAGGAACGAGCCGAACCCGGTCATGTCACGCTTGGTGGTGTAGCCGTAGAGGCTCAGCGCGCCGAAGGTCGCCGCGGTGATGAAGAACACCCGCACGATCGAGGTGTGGGTGTACACCAGGAAGATCGACGACAGCGAAACACCCATCAGCGCCGAGAACACCCAGAACAGGATCTGCGCGGTCGACGGTGCCAAGCGGTTGATGCCGGCCGAGATGGCGAACACCATCGCCAAGGGCGCGAGGATGAACAGCCACTTCAGCGGGCTCACGAACATCGCGTAGCCGAACTGGGTCAGGTAGGCGTTTCCGAAGCGGAAGACGCCGGCCGCCGGATCACCGGTCACGGCCGCCATGTAGACGCCGAGCGCGGCCAAGCCGGTGATGGCGAGGCCAATGCTCATGTAATTGTAGATGCGCAGCATATAGGCGCGCAGACCGGCATCGACGGTCGCGGCATCGGCGCGCCCGGCGACCCGGCCGAAGGGAGAAGCGTAATTGCGGTTTAGATCCGACATGGTCGAATTCCCGTTGTTTGTCCGGCGGTCCGTTTGTGGGCCCGTTCCGCCAGCTCTCGAAACCCTATCTCAGATGTCCCTCGCTCCCGACATTAAATTTCCGTCATCGGCAAATTTACGTCCGGGGGCGGACTCTGAACCCATCATTCAAGTGGGAAACTAGCATATTCGATGCAAGCTTCCACGCGCGGCCGAATGTCGCTCCGCACGTGTTTTTGGCCTTACATCGCGTTAACCGTGCGGCAGAGCGCCGCAATTTCATAAATTCCTCAGGACGGAGGCCGGTTTCTGGTTGAGCGCCAAAAGGGTGCCGACCAGCCCCAATCCGACGGTTACGACCAGGGCTGCCAAAACCACCCAGGCGGCGCTGCCGGCCTGCCAGACAAAACTCAAGGTCATCAGCCGTGTCACGATCAGCCAGGCTGCCACCGAACCGGCGATGACCCCGAATACTGCCGTGGCCAGGCCGATCAACAGATATTCCAACCCATAGGCGCCAAGCAGACGCAGCCGCGTCGCGCCCAGGGTCTTCAGGATCACCGCGTCGTAGACACGATGGCGATGGCCGGCAGCCAATGCACCGCCCAATACCAGAATTGCGGAGATCAATGTGACAGCGCTCGCGCCGCGGATCGCCAACGCCAGGTTGGACACCACCGCGCCGATCGTCTCCATCACTTCCCGCACCCGCACGCTGGTCACCATCGGAAAGGCATCCGCCACCTTCTTGATGACCTGCGCATCGTCGGTGACGTCGGCCCGCGCCTCGGTCAGGGTCGCCACATGGGTGTGTGGCGCGCCCTTGAAGGCGCCAGGCGAGAACACCAGGACGAAATTGATGCCGAGCCCCTGCCAGTCGATGTTGCGCATGTTGCCGATATGAGCGGTGATGTCCCGTCCCAGCACATTGACCACGATCTCGTCGCCGACCTTCAGCCCCATGCCGTCGGCGATCCGTTTCTCGATCGAGACCAGCGGTGGGCCATTGTATTCGGCGCCCCACCATTGGCCTTCGACCACTTTGGAGCCTTTCGGCACCTCGCCCGTATAGGTCAGGCCGCGGTCGCTCTGCAGCACCCATTCGGCGTCCGGCGAAGCTTTGATGTCTTCGGCGCGGACGCCGCGCGCGGAAACGATGCGCCCGCGCAGCATCGGCACCTCCTCGACTTTCGAGTTCGGGGCCAGCTGCTTGAGAAACGTGCCGAAGCGATCGGCTTCGGTCGAAGGGATATCGATGAAGAAGAACGAGGGCGCTTGCTCGGGCAGCTGCGCCAGGAATTGCCGGCGCAGGTTGCCGTCGATCTGAGTGATCGTCACCAGCACCGCCAGTCCAAGGCCGAGCGACAGCACCACCGATGGGGTCAGGGCACCGGGACGATAAATGTTGGTGATCGCGAGCCGGACCAGGGGCAACCGGCTGCGAGGCAGACGGCGGGCGGTCGCCATCACCAGCGCTGCGACGCCGCGCAGCAGCGCAAACACCAGAACCGAGGCCGCCACGAAGATCGCAGCGATCCGCTTGTCGTAGGCGAGCCCGATGACGACGGCGACCAGGAACGCCACCACTACGGCCATCAGCACCAGATAGCGCCAGCGCGGACGGTGAAATTCGGCGATCACCGCTTCACGAAACAGCGCCGCCACCGGCACGTCGTGGACGCGGCCGAGCGGCCACAGGCCGAACGCAAGCGCGGTGAGGAGACCGTAGACGAACGACAGCGCGAGCTCGTCCGGGTGCAGCGCCGGCACTACCGGTAACGGCAACAGCTTGCCTAGGAGGCCGACGATGACGAAGGGCAGTGCCGCGCCGGCGCAAAGTCCGATCACCGAGCCGATGCCGGCCAGTACGATCACCTGTGTGAGGTAAATGCCGAACACATCGCGGCTCGTTGCGCCGAGCGCCTTGAACGCTGCGATCACTTCGGTGCGCCGGTCGATGTGGCTCTTCACGGCATTGGCGACGCCGACGCCACCGACCAATAGCGCTGCCAGTCCGACCAGCGTCAGGAATTGGGTGAAACGGGTGATGTTGCGTTCGAGCTGCGGCGAGGCGTTGCTGCGGGAGCGGATCTCCCAGCCCGCGGAAGGCGAGGCCTCGCGCGCCGCGGCAATGAAGGCGGCGGTGGCATGATCGTCGGCCGCATTGTCGGGCAGGCGGACGCGATAGGTCCAGCGCACCAGGCTGCCGGGCTGCAGCAGCTGCGTGGCACGCAATGCCGCCTCGCTGATCAGAAAGCGCGGGCCGAGCCCGATGCCGCCGGATAGCTTGTCCGGCTCGGCCTCCAACGTGCTGCGGATCTGGAAACGGGCCTTGTCGATCGTGACGGTGTCGCCGACCTTGAGGTCGAGCCGGGCGAGCAGCGCGGGATCGGCGGCGGCCCCGAAAGCGCCGTCGCGCTCGCCGAGCAGATCCCCGAGCGGCATGGCCGGTTTCAGGTCAAGGTGGCCGAGCAGCGGATAGGCGCCGTCGACGGCCTTCGCTTCCACCAGCGCCAGCCGTCCGTCGGCCGCACGCACCATCGCCCGCAACGTCGCCGCCAGCGAGACTTCGCCATGCGTGCGCAGGAAGGCGACTTCCTCAAGCTTGGCCTCGCGCTGAAACAGCGAGAAGGCAACGTCGCCGCCGAGCAGGGTGCGGCCTTCTCGCGTCAGCCCGTCGCTGAGGCTGGCTGACACCGAGCCGACGCCCGCGATCGCCAGCACGCCGAGCGCGATGCAGGCGATGAAAACGTAGAAGCCGCGCAGGCCACCGCGCAGCTCGCGCAGCGCATAGCGGACGGACAGAGCGGTCGTCCGGCCGCCGCCGATCGGTTCGGATATCGTGCTCATGCGGTCCGGACTTGCGGCTTGCTGTGATCGCCTTCGACCCGCCCGGAGCGCAGCCGCACCACGCGGTCGCAGCGATGCGCCAGCGAGCTGTCATGGGTCACCAGCACCAGCGTCATGCCGCGTTCGGCATGCTTGGTGAACAGAAGGTCGACGATCTGCCTGCCGGTGGTTTCGTCCAGATTGCCGGTGGGCTCGTCGGCGACGAGGATCGCGGGATCCGGCGCCAGCGCGCGCGCCAACGCGACCCGCTGCTGCTCACCGCCGGAGAGCTGGGTCGGATAGTGGTGCAGGCGGTGACCGAGTCCGACCGATTCCAGCTCCTGTGCCGCCCGCCGCGCCGCGTCCATGTTTCCTGCCAATTCGAGCGGCACCGCGACATTCTCCAGCGCCGTCATCGTGGGAATGAGGTGGAACGACTGGAACACGATCCCGACCTGACGACCGCGGAACCGGGCCAGGCCATCCTCGTCGAGAGCATTGAAAGCGGTGCCATTGACCACCACCTCTCCGCTATCCGGACGTTCCAACCCCGCCATCACCATCAGCAGCGTGGATTTGCCCGATCCCGAGGGACCGATCAGGCCGATCGTTTCACCCTGACCGACCCGCAGGCTGATATCTTTCAGGATATGGACCCGCGCAGCACCGGTGCCGAGCGAGAGGTTGACGTTGGAGATGGAGATCGTGTCCGGCACAGAGCCGGCCAATTGTGAGGGTTCGATGAGGCTGTCCATGGCTCGGTCATATGGCACTTCCGCAAGCCGGGTCGAGAGTTTCGGGCGGATGGCCGTGCACATACTCGTGTTGATGCTCGGATTGATGACGGCAGGCCCGGCGCTCGCCGGGGCCGACGCCGCGAAGCCGATAAAGGTGGTGGTACTCGGGGATTCCTTGAGTGCAGGACTTGGCCTCGCCGGCAACGAGGCATTTCCGGCCAAGTTACAAAAATCCCTGCAGGACAATGGTATAGCTATCGACATGACGAATGCCGGCGTGTCCGGCGATACTGCGTCCGGTGGCCGTGACCGGCTCGATTGGTCGGTGCCCGACGGCACCGATGCCGTGATCGTCGAGCTCGGGGCCAACGACGCCCTCCGCGGCATCGATCCCGCAGTGACCCGCAAGGCCCTGACCGAGATCGTGACCCGGCTGAAGGCGCGAAAGATTGCGGTGATGTTATGCGGCATGCTCGCGCCGCCGAACTATGGCAGCGAATACGCGGCGAAGTTCAACGCGATCTATCCGGATCTCGCCAAGCAATTCGATGTGCCGCTCTATCCATTCTTTCTCGAAGGCGTTGCGGCTGACCCCAAGCTCAACCAGGCCGATGGGCTTCATCCCACCGCGGCTGGGGTCGACATCATCGTCGCGAAGATGCTGCCTACGGTAGAGGCATTCCTGCGCCCGCTTCGCGGACAATGAGCGGGCTACGAGCTTTGGAAGGCGCGCGTTAACCTGAGATAGAGCGAAACTCCAAGGTTTTCCGCAGGTTTTCGATCGGTTAACGCCCGTTGCTTCGCAGAGTCATATAAGTTCGGTACAAGTGTGTACTGGACGATTCGTCGATCAACTTTGGAGGCTTGATCCCGTTGTCTTGCGGGGGCAGCCTCAAGCATCGGGAGTCCTCAAACGATGCCGCGTCTGTTCACTGGACTGGAAATCCCGGCCGATATCGGCAGCACACTTTCCAGTTTGCGGGGTGGCCTTCCCGGCGCCCGCTGGGTCGATCCCGACAATTATCACGTGACCCTGCGTTTCATCGGCGACATCGACGGCGCCTCCGCCAATGAGATCGCTTCGTTGCTGTGGCGGGTCAACCGCAAGCCCTTCGAGGTCACGGTGCAGGGGCTCTCCAGCTTCGGCGGCCGCAAGCCACGTGCGGTGGTCGCCAATATCGCGCCAAGCCGGCCGCTGATCGAATTGCAGGCCGAGCTCGAGCGCATGATGCAACGGATCGGGCTCGATCCCGAGGGACGCAAGTTCGTCCCGCATGTGACGCTGGCGCGGCTGCATGATGCTTCCAGCCAGGACGTTGCCGATTACCTGTCGGTGCGCGGCTATTTCCCGAGCCGGGTGTTCCTGGCCGAGCGCTTCGTGCTGTTCTCTTCGCGCGCGTCGACCGGAGGCGGACCCTACGTCGTCGAGGATGCCTACCAGCTCTGCGCGTAAATTCGCCGAACCGCCGCCGATTGCTGGTGGAAACGGCAGGTTCTTTGCCTGCCGTATACCAAAGCCGGCGATGATGACCGCATAGCGGCCACGACCAAATGACGGCTTGCAATTTTAGCAAGCCTCATGACCTAGAGTGGGCTCATGTTGTCCACTCCGTCCGACGCGTTTCGCGCCCAGTACCAATCCCTCATCGATTCCGGCGCTATCGAGGCCGATCCCGCGCAGTCGGAGGTCGCCGATGCCTTGGCCGCGCTGGAGCGCCGGCTGTCGACCTACAAGCCCGCGCGCAAGCAGGGCCTTTTGGGCCGGCTGTTTTCCGAGAAGAGCGAGCCGCCGCGCGGCCTCTATGTCCACGGCGAAGTCGGTCGCGGCAAGACCATGCTGATGGACCTGTTCTTTCAGACCTGTCCGGTGACGCACAAGCGCCGCGCTCATTTCCACGAATTCATGGCCGACGTGCATGAGCGCATCTATGGCTATCGGCAGAACATTGCGCGCGGCGAGCTTGCCGATACCGACGTGATCGGGCTGACCGCAAACGCCATCTTCGACCAGGCATGGCTGCTTTGCTTTGACGAATTCCATGTCACCGACATCGCAGACGCGATGATCCTCGGGCGATTGTTCGCCAAGCTGTTCGAGCTCGGTACGGTCGTCGTCGCCACGTCGAACGTGGCGCCGGAGGATCTGTACAAAGGCGGGCTGAACCGGGCGCTTTTCCTGCCGTTCATCAAACAGATCGAAGACCATATGGAGGTGGCACGGCTCGATGCCCGCACCGACTTCCGGCTCGAGAAGCTAGCCGGCGTCAAGATGTGGCTGGTGCCTGCCGATATCGATGCGCGGGCCGCGCTTGACAAGGCTTGGGCGAAGCTGACCGGCAATGCCAGGTGCAGGCCGCGCGACATTGCGATCAAGGGGCGCACGCTTCACGTGCCGTGTTCGGCGCCGGGAGTCGCCCGCTTTTCCTTCGCCGAATTGTGTGAGAAGCCGCTGGCCGCATCCGACTATCTACGGCTCGCGCACGACTATCACACCATCTTGGTCGACCATATTCCAGTGATGGATTACCCTGAGCGTAACGCTGCGAAGCGGTTTGTGACGCTGATCGATGCGCTCTACGACAATGCCGTGAAGCTGATCGCCTCCGCCGAAGCCAACCCGGTGTCGCTCTATCTCGCGAACGAGGGGATCGAGGCGATGGAGTTCAAGCGCACCGCGTCGCGGCTGATCGAGATGGGTTCGGAATCCTATCTCGCCTTGCCCCACGGCCGAAAGGACTCGACCGCCAGCGGCACGTCGACCGGCCTGGTCGAAACCTGACAGAGCGGCGGTGTCGGAGTGCAATGGGCGGGCAAAGCCTGCCATCGAACACACGGCCGTGAAAACGCCATGCCGGTGCGGCCAATGACGATCCCTGCCGGCTTTTTCAGGGGCTGATCGAAATGAAGGCAGCCCCTCGAATTGGCCATTAGCCTGACTTGAATGGCCTCGGCGAAAGGGATAACCAGCCACCCAGGCTTTTCCACCTCCCTCCACCCGTTCGGGTTCAAAGGACATTTCTCATGGCGCGCGACAAGATTGCTTTGATTGGCTCCGGTCAGATCGGCGGAACGCTGGCTCACCTCATTGGCCTGAAAGAGCTTGGCGACGTCGTTATGTTCGACATTGCGGAAGGCGTGCCGCAGGGCAAGGCGCTCGACATCGCTCAGTCCTCGCCGGTCGATGGCTTCGATGCCCACTACAGCGGCGCCAATTCCTATGAGGCGTTGGACAACGCGAAGGTCTGCATCGTCACCGCGGGCGTGCCGCGCAAGCCCGGTATGAGCCGCGACGATCTGCTCTCGATCAATCTGAAGGTGATGGAGCAGGTCGGCGCCGGCATTAAGAAATACGCGCCCGACGCCTTCGTCATCTGCATCACCAACCCGCTCGACGCGATGGTCTGGGCGCTGCAGAAGGCCTCCGGCCTGCCGGCCAAAAAGGTGGTCGGCATGGCGGGCGTGCTCGACTCCGCGCGCTTCCGCTATTTCCTGGCCGACGAGTTCAACGTCTCGGTCGAGGACGTCACGGCTTTCGTGCTCGGCGGCCATGGCGATACCATGGTGCCGCTGACCAAGTACTCGACCGTGGCCGGCATTCCGCTGCCCGACCTCGTCAAGATGGGGTGGACCTCGCAGGCCCGTATCGACGAGATCGTCGACCGCACCCGCAACGGCGGCGCCGAGATCGTCAACCTGCTGAAAACCGGCTCGGCCTATTACGCGCCGGCGGCCTCAGCGATCGCGATGGCTGAGAGCTACCTGCGCGACAAGAAGCGCGTCCTGCCCTGCGCCGCCTACCTCAACGGCGAGTTCGGCGTGAAAGACATGTATGTCGGCGTTCCCGTCGTGATCGGCTCCAAGGGTGTCGAGCGCGTCGTCGAGATCGAACTCGCCGGCAAGGATCGCGAGGCGTTCGACAAGTCGGTTGCTGCGGTGCAAGGTCTGGTCGACGCCTGCCGGAAGATCGCGCCTGAACTGTTGGGCAAGTAAGCTTGGGCAAGTTTGCGTGACTGCGGGCGGTCTCCTCCGCCCGCAATCATGGGGTTGTCCGACGTTTGGTATATGGTATACCAGACCGTAGAGTTGGAACGTTGCAATTCACCCCAGGCGGGGTCGGGGAGCATGCTCGTATGAACATTCACGAATACCAGGCCAAGGCGCTGCTGCATCAATTCGGTGTGCCGATCTCGAAGGGTGTGCCGGTGTTGCGGCCGGAGGATTCGGATGCCGCAGCCAAGACGCTGGGTGGTCCGATCTGGGTGGTGAAGAGCCAGATCCATGCCGGCGGGCGCGGCAAGGGCAAGTTCAAGGAGGCCTCGGCCGGTGACAAGGGCGGCGTCCGCCTCGCCAAGTCGGTCGAAGAGGTGAATACGTTCGCCAAGCAGATGCTCGGCGCGACCCTGGTCACCGTGCAGACCGGCCCGCAGGGCAAGCAGGTCAACCGCCTCTACATCGAGGAAGGCTCCGACATCGATAAGGAGTTCTACCTCTCGATCCTGGTCGATCGCGAGACCTCGCGGGTCGCCTTCGTCGTGTCCACCGAAGGTGGCGTCAACATCGAGGACGTCGCTCATGAAAGCCCCGAGAAGATCGTCACCTTCTCGGTCGATCCGGCCACCGGCGTCATGCCGCATCACGGCCGCGCCGTGGCCAAGGCGCTGAAATTGTCGGGTGATCTCGCCAAACAGGCCGAGAAGCTGACGATCCAGCTCTACAACGCCTTCGTCGCCAAGGACATGGCGATGCTCGAGATCAATCCGCTGGTCGTCACCAAGCAGGGCCAGCTGCGCGTGCTCGACGCCAAGGTCTCGTTCGACTCCAACTCGCTGTTCCGGCATCCTGACGTCGTCGAACTGCGCGATGAGACCGAGGAGGACGCCAAGGAGATCGAGGCGTCGAAGTACGATCTGAACTACGTCGCGCTCGACGGCACCATCGGCTGCATGGTCAACGGCGCGGGCCTTGCCATGGCGACGATGGACATCATCAAGCTATACGGCATGGAGCCGGCCAACTTCCTCGACGTCGGCGGCGGCGCCAACAAGGAGAAGGTCACCGCGGCCTTCAAGATCATCACCGCGGACCCCAACGTGAAGGGCATCCTGATCAACATCTTTGGCGGCATCATGAAGTGCGACGTCATTGCCGAGGGCGTGGTCGCTGCGGTCAAGGAAGTCGGTCTCAAGGTGCCGCTGGTCGTGCGGCTCGAAGGCACCAATGTCGAATTGGGCAAGAAGATCATCAGCGAGTCCGGCCTGAATGTGCTGCCGGCCGACAATCTCGATGACGCCGCGCAGAAGATCGTCAAGGCGGTGAAGGGAGCCTGAGTCCGATGGCGGACCGTCTCGCCGCACCAATGCCGACGGAGGAGCACCGCAGGCTTGCGGTGTTCGCCGGCGAGTGGCGCGGCGAAGAGACGGTCTACCCGTCACGGTGGGTCGAGGGCGGCGAGGCGACCTCGCAGGTCTCGGCCCGCATGGACCTCAACGGCTTCTATCTGATCCAAGACACCAGGCAGACTCGCGGGGCCGCGGAAAGCTTCGCGACCCACGCGGTCTTCACCTATGACCGCGAGGATCGGCTCTACAAGCTGTTCTGGCACGATTCACTCGGCTATTTCGCGCCGTCGCCGGCGTCAGGCAGCTGGAGCGGAAACGCGCTGGTGCTGGTCCGCGGCTCGCTGCGTGGCAACGCGCGTCACGTCTACGAAGTAATCGACGACGACAGCTATACCGCGAGGATCCAGTTCTCGCCGGATGCCGAGGGCTGGTCCGACGTGATGACTGGCATCTATCGGCGGAGCGCCTGATGCCGATCTCGACCGAAGATTGGGCCTGATATGGATCAGTCGTCCTGGATGCTCGTGATGAGCTGGGTCCCCTTCGTCGTCCTGATGACAGCGTGGCTGCTGATCCGGCGGCCTTGCATGCGATGGGTCGTGGCCCGGTTCGGTCCGGCCGGCGATGGCAACAAATCGAAGTCCTAAGCATCAAAGTTCCCAAGCAATTCAAGGTTCAACCGAAAAGCAGGTCCACGCATGTCCATCCTGATCGACAAGAACACCAAGGTCATCTGCCAAGGCTTCACCGGCAAGAACGGCACATTCCACTCGGAGGCCGCGGTCGCCTACGGCACCAAGATGGTCGGCGGCACCTCGCCGGGCAAAGGCGGCTCGACCCATCTGGGCCTGCCGGTGTTCGACACCGTGCGCGAAGCGCGCGATGCGACAGGCGCCGACGCGTCGGTGATCTACGTTCCGCCGCCGGGTGCAGCCGACGCCATCTGTGAGGCGATCGATGCAGAGATCCCGCTGATCGTGTGCATCACCGAGGGCATCCCGGTGCTCGACATGGTGCGGGTCAAGCGTTCGCTGCAGGGCTCGAAGTCGCGGCTGATCGGGCCGAACTGCCCGGGCGTCATGACCGCCGGCGAGTGCAAGATCGGCATCATGCCGGCCAACATCTTCCGCCCCGGCTCGGTCGGCATCGTCTCCCGTTCGGGTACGCTGACCTATGAAGCCGTGTTCCAGACCAGCCAGGAAGGCCTCGGCCAGACCACGGCAGTCGGCATCGGCGGCGACCCGGTCAAGGGTACCGAGTTCATCGACATGCTGGAAATGTTCCTGGCGGACCCCAAGACGGAGTCGATCATCATGATCGGCGAGATCGGCGGCTCGGCGGAAGAGGACGCCGCGCAGTTCATCAAGGACGAAGCCAAGCGCGGCCGCAAGAAGCCGATGGTCGGCTTCATCGCCGGCGTCACGGCCCCTCCCGGCCGCCGCATGGGCCATGCCGGTGCGATCATCTCCGGCGGCAAGGGCGATGCCGGCTCGAAGACCGCAGCGATGGAAGCGGCCGGTATCACCGTGTCGCCATCGCCCGCCCGTCTCGGCAAAACGCTTGTCGAAAAATTGAAATCCTAATTCAGTGCTTTGTTCTTTTCGGCGCGAATATTTACAATAAATAAGGTAAACGGTCCTAACCGAGCCTGATCCGCGCTAGCGGGTCAGGCTTTGCGCCGCTTTTTGATTGGCGCAGCGAAATTCACCAGGACGACACCATGTCTCGCCAAGATGCGAACGCAGCTTTTGCTCTGTCATCTTTTCTGCAGGGCACCAACGCCACCTACATCGACGAAATCTATGCCCGTTATGAGAAAGACCCCGCCTCGGTCGATGCCGACTGGCAGGCGTTTTTCAAAAGCCTGAAGGATACCCCCACCGACGTCATCAAGAATGCAGAGGGTCCGTCCTGGGAGCGCGCCAACTGGCCGGTTGCTCCGCGGGATGATTTGACCTCGGCGCTCGATGGCAACTGGGCGGAGGTCGAAAAAGCGGTCGGGACCAAGGTCGCAGCGAAGGCGCAGGCCAAGGGCGTCGAACTTTCGGCTGCGGACATCAATCAGGCGACCCGGGACTCGGTGCGGGCATTGATGCTGATCCGCGCCTACCGCATGCGGGGCCATTTCCACGCCAAGCTCGACCCGCTCGGTATCGAGGCACCGCGCAACCGCGAGGAGCTCGATCCACGCTCTTATGGCTTTGCGGAAGCCGACTTCGACCGCAAGATCTTCCTCGATCACGTGCTCGGGCTTGAATACGGCTCGCTGCGCGAGATCGTCGCCATCTGCGAGCGCACCTATTGCCAGACGCTCGGCGTCGAGTTCATGCATATCAGCAATGCGGCGCAGAAGGCCTGGATCCAGGAGCGCATCGAGGGTCCCGACAAGGAGATTTCCTTCACCCGCGAAGGCCGGCGCGCCATCCTGATGAAGCTGGTCGAGGCCGAAGGCTTCGAAAAGTTCTGCGACGTCAAGTTCACGGGCACCAAGCGCTTCGGTCTGGACGGCGGCGAGGCGCTGATCCCGGCGCTGGAGCAGATCATCAAGCGCGGCGGCAATCTCGGCATCAAAGAGGTCGTGGTCGGCATGCCGCATCGCGGCCGGCTCAACGTGCTGACCCAGGTGATGGGCAAGCCGCACCGCGCGCTGTTTCACGAGTTCAAGGGCGGCTCGGCCAATCCGGACGCGGTCGAAGGCTCCGGCGACGTCAAGTACCACCTCGGCGCGTCGTCCGATCGCGAGTTCGACGGCAACCGCATCCATCTGTCGCTGACCGCCAATCCGTCGCATCTGGAGATCGTCGATCCTGTCGTGCTCGGCAAGGTCCGCGCCAAGCAGGATCAGCACGGCGATCCGCCGGACATGCGCATCTCCGTCCTGCCGCTGCTGATGCATGGCGACGCGGCCTTCGCCGGCCAGGGTGTGGTCGCCGAGTGCTTCGCGCTGTCCGACCTGAAGGGCTACCGCACCGGCGGCTCGCTGCACTTCATCGTCAACAACCAGATCGGCTTCACCACCTATCCGCGCTATTCGCGCTCGTCGCCCTATCCGTCGGATGTGGCGAAGATGATCGATGCGCCGATCTTCCACGTGAACGGCGACGATCCGGAAGCTGTGGTGTTCGCGGCCAAGGTCGCAACCGAGTTCCGGCAGAAATTCCACAAGCCCGTCGTGATCGACATGTTCTGCTATCGCAGGCATGGTCACAACGAGGGCGACGAGCCGGCTTTCACCCAGCCGGTGATGTACAAGAAGATCGGCGCCCATCCGAGCACGCTGGAGATCTACTCCAAGCGCCTCGTCGCCGAAGGCGTGATGACCGAGGGCGAGATCGAGAAGGCCAAGGCCGATTGGCGCGCCCGGCTTGATGCCGAGTTCGAGGCCGGTGCCAGCTATCGTCCGAACAAGGCCGACTGGCTCGACGGCAAGTGGGCCGGGCTGAAGTCGGCGGACCAGGAAGAAGAAGCCCGGCGCGGCGTCACCGGCGTCGAAATGGACAGGCTGAAGGAGATCGGCCGCAAGATCACCAAGGTGCCGGACGGTTTTCGCGTCCACCGCACGATCCAACGCTTCCTCGAGAATCGCGCCAAGGCGATCGACAGCGGCGTCGGGCTCGACTGGGCGACCGGCGAGGCGCTGGCGTTCTGCACGCTGCTCCTGGAAGGCCACAAGGTCCGCCTTTCGGGACAGGATTGCGAGCGCGGCACCTTCTCGCAGCGCCATTCCGTTCTGATCGACCAGGAAGACGAGAGCCGCTACACCCCGTTCAACCATCTGGCGCCGGAACAGGAGCATTTCGAGGTCATCAACTCGCTCCTGTCCGAAGAAGCGGTGCTGGGCTTCGAATACGGCTACTCGCTCGCCGAGCCGAATGCGCTCGCGTGCTGGGAGGCGCAGTTCGGCGACTTCGCCAACGGCGCCCAGGTGGTGTTCGACCAATTCATTTCTTCGGGTGAGCGCAAGTGGCTGCGCATGTCGGGCTTGGTCTGCATGCTGCCGCATGGCTATGAGGGCCAGGGACCGGAGCACTCCTCCGCGCGTCTGGAGCGCTATCTGCAGATGTGCGCCGAGGACAACATGCAGGTGGTCTATCCGACCACGCCGGCGAACTACTTCCACGTCCTGCGTCGCCAGCTGCATCGCGAAATCCGCAAACCCTTGATCCTGATGACGCCGAAGTCGCTGCTGCGCCACAAGCGCGCTGTGTCGCGGCTCGACGAACTCGCCAAGGGCACGACGTTCCACCGCATCCTGTACGATGACGCCCAGATGCAGCCGGACGAGAAGACCAAGCTGGTCCCGGACGATCGGATCCGCCGCATCGTGCTGTGCTCCGGCAAGGTCTATTACGACCTCTACGAGGAGCGCGAGAAGCGTGGTCTCGACGACGTCTACCTGATGCGCATCGAGCAGCTCTATCCGGTGCCGCTGAAGGCGCTGGTCGCCGAGCTGTCGCGCTTCAAGAACGCGGAAGTCGTCTGGTGTCAGGAAGAGCCGCGCAACATGGGTGCCTGGCACTTCATCGAGCCCTATCTGGAGTGGGTGCTGAACCAGGCCGGTGGCAAGAGCAAGCGTCCGCGTTATGCCGGTCGCGCTGCGTCGGCTGCGACCGCCACCGGGTTGATGTCGAAGCATCTCGCCCAGCTCAAGGCGCTGCTTGACGACGCGCTCAACTGATCCATTCCTCGTGGCCCGCGCAGGCGGGCCACTCAGTACGCGTAGCACCATCTGTTCGTACTGGATCGCCCGCGCCCGCGAGCGATGACACTCTTGTTTATGACCGCACGGGGTTATTGAGGACAAAACCATGACTGAAATTCGCGTTCCGACGCTCGGTGAATCCGTCACCGAGGCTACCATCGGCCGCTGGTTCAAGAAGGCTGGAGACGCCGTGGCGGTGGACGAGCCGCTCGTCGAGCTCGAGACCGATAAGGTCACCATCGAGGTGCCCTCGCCCACGGCAGGAACGCTCGGCGAGATCGTGGCCAAGGACGGCGAGACGGTCGCCGTCGGTGCACTGCTCGGACAGATCAATGACGGCGCCGTCGCCGCCAAGCCCGCCGCAGCCCCGGCCAAGCCGGTCGCGTCGGCGGCCCCGCCGGCTGCGACAGCGACTGCACCGGCTGCCAAGGCTCCGCCGGCGGATGCGCCGCTGGCGCCGTCGGTGCGCAAGCTTTCCGCCGAGAGCGGCATCGATGCCACCACGGTGCCGGGCTCCGGCAAGGATGGTCGCGTCACCAAGGGCGATATGCTGGCGGCGATCGAGCGGGCGGCGTCGGCACCGACCCCCGTCAATCAGCCCGCCGCGGCCGTCCAGGTTCGTGCGCCGTCGCCGGCTGACGATGCCGCGCGCGAAGAGCGCGTGAAGATGACGCGCCTGCGCCAGACCATCGCGCGCCGCCTCAAGGACGTGCAGAACACCGCGGCGATGCTCACGACCTTCAATGAGGTCGACATGAGCCACGTGATGGCGCTGCGCGCGCAGTACAAGGACGTGTTCGAGAAGAAGCACGGCGCCAAGCTCGGCTTCATGGGCTTCTTCACCAAGGCCGTGGTGCAGGCGCTCAAGGACATCCCGGCGGTCAACGCCGAGATCGACGGCAGTGACCTGATCTACAAGAACTACTATCACATCGGCGTCGCCGTCGGCACCGACAAGGGCTTGGTGGTGCCTGTCGTGCGCGATTGCGACGGCAAGTCGATCGCCGACATCGAGAAGTCGATCGCAGATTTCGGCCGCCGCGCCCGCGATGGCCAGCTCAAGATCGACGAGATGCAGGGCGGCACCTTCACGATCACCAATGGCGGCATCTACGGCTCGTTGATGTCGACGCCGATCCTGAACGCGCCGCAGTCGGGCATTCTCGGCATGCACAAGATCCAGGAGCGGCCGATGGTGGTCGGCGGCAAGATCGAGGTGCGGCCGATGATGTATCTGGCGCTGTCCTACGATCACCGGGTGATCGACGGCAAGGAGGCGGTGACCTTCCTGGTGCGCGTCAAGGAGAGCCTGGAGGATCCGGCACGACTGGTGCTGGATCTCTGAGACCTCATCGTCCGGTTCATATGAGGCGCGCCAAGAGCGCGCCTCATAGCTTAACGGGGGCTACCATGAGCGACAGGGTTGCAGTCATCACCGGCGGCAGTCGCGGCATCGGCCGCGCCACGGCACTCGCGGTCGCCGCACGCGGTTTCAAGGTCGTGATCGGCTATGCCAGCAACGAGGCCGCGGCCAAAAGCGTCGTTGCGGCGATCGAGGCGAAGGGCGGCAAGGCCATCGCGGTCAAATGCGACGTCGGTCATGAGCGCGACATCCTTGCTCTGTTCAAGGCGGCGGACGCGTTCGGTACGCTGGGAGCGCTCATCAACAATGCCGGTATCGTCGGCCCGACCTCGCGCGTCGACGAGATGAGCGCCGAACGCATC
Organism: Bradyrhizobium sp. SZCCHNS1022; assembly: GCF_032484835.1. Lineage (NCBI taxonomy): Bacteria > Pseudomonadati > Pseudomonadota > Alphaproteobacteria > Hyphomicrobiales > Nitrobacteraceae > Bradyrhizobium > Bradyrhizobium sp. SZCCHNS1022. The sequence goes on from NZ_JAUETT010000001.1 coordinate 993,681, forward strand.
GAGCGGCTGATGGCGGTCAACGTCACCGGCAGCATCCTCTGCGCGCGCGAGGCGGTGAAGCGGATGTCGACCCGCCATGGCGGCAAGGGCGGTGTGATCATCAACCTGTCTTCCGTCGCCGCCAAGCTCGGCTCGCCTAATACCTATGTCGATTATGCCGCCTCCAAGGGCGCGATCGATTCTTTTACGGTCGGCCTCGGTCATGAGGTCGCGGGCGAGGGCATCCGCGTCGCAGCCATTCGTCCCGGCCTGATCGATACCGAAATTCATGCATCCGGCGGCGAACCGGATCGTGCGCATCGTCTTGCTCCGATGGTGCCGATGAAGCGCGTCGGCACTGCCGAGGAAATCGCCAACGCCATCGTCTGGCTGGTGTCGGACGAGGCCTCCTACGTCACCTCAGCCATCCTCGACGTGTCCGGCGGCCGCTGACGCTCGCTCTCCAACTCATCCCACGAACTAATCCCACGGAAAATTCGATTATGGCCACTTACGATCTCATTGTCATCGGCACCGGACCCGGAGGTTACGTCTGCGCGATCCGCGCGGCGCAGCTCGGCATGAAGGTGGCGGTGGTTGAGAAAAACGCGACGCTCGGCGGCACCTGTCTCAACGTCGGCTGCATGCCCTCGAAGGCGCTGTTGCATGCCTCCGAGATGTTCGAAGAGGCCGGGCATTCCTTTGCAAAGATGGGCGTCAGCGTCCCGGCGCCGAAGCTCGATCTGCCGTCGATGATGAATTTCAAGCAGCAGGGCATCGACGGCAACGTCAAGGGCGTCGAGTTCCTGATGAAGAAGAACAAGATCGACGTGCTCCACGGCAAGGGCAAGATCTTGGGCTCCGGCAAGGTTCAGGTGACGGGCCAGGATGGTGCCAGCCAGACGGTCGAGACCAAGAACATCGTGATCGCGACCGGTTCCGACGTCGCGCGCCTGAAGGGGATCGAGATCGACGAGAAGCGCATCGTCTCATCGACCGGCGCGCTGTCGCTGGAGAAGGTGCCTTCGAGCCTGCTCGTGGTCGGCGCCGGCGTGATCGGCCTCGAGCTCGGTTCGGTGTGGCGCCGCCTCGGCGCGCAAGTCACCGTGGTCGAATTCCTGGACCGTATTCTCCCGGGAATGGATGGTGAGATCGCCAAACAGTTCCAGCGCATCCTCGAGAAGCAGGGCTTCGCGTTCAAGCTCGGCGCCAAGGTCACGGGCGTGAACACCGCGGGTGCGAAGCTTGCCGCGACCATCGAGCCGGCCGCCGGCGGCAGCGCCGAGACGCTGGAAGCTGACGTCGTGCTGATCGCGATCGGCCGCGTTCCTTACACGGAAGGACTGGGCCTGCAGGAAGCCGGCGTCACGCTCGACAATCGCGGCCGGGTGCAGACCGATCATCACTTCGCGACCAATGTGCCGGGCATCTATGCGATCGGCGACGTCGTCGCCGGCCCCATGCTCGCGCACAAGGCTGAAGACGAAGGCGTCGCGGTCGCCGAGATTCTCGCGGGCCAGGCCGGACACGTGAACTACGACGTGATTCCCGGCGTGGTGTACACGACGCCGGAAGTCTCTGCCGTCGGCAAGACCGAGGACGAGCTGAAGCAGGCCGGCGTCGCTTATACCGTCGGAAAGTTTCCGTTCACCGCGAATGGCCGCTCGAAGGTCAACCAGACCACCGACGGGTTCGTCAAAATTCTGGCGGATGCGAAGACCGATCGCGTGCTCGGCGTGCATATCATCGGCCGTGAGGCCGGCGAATTGATCCACGAAGCTGCCGTATTGATGGAGTTCGGTGGCTCGGCGGAGGATCTGGCGCGCACCTGTCACGCGCATCCGACGCGGTCGGAAGCCATCAAGGAGGCGGCGCTTGCGGTCGGCAAGCGTGCCATCCATATGTGATCGAGGCCCTGAGGCATGATTGCACGACCATGAGTCGCGCGATCATGCTGCCAGCAGGTAACGCGCAGTGCTGCGTCATTTGGCCGTATTGCGCTTGCCTGTTGCGGGGCTGAGATGGAGTTTCATGCTGCGCCGCCTGCTTCAGCCGTTCTGGGTCCTGCTTGCGATCATCTTCCTGATCGAAGCTTGGCTGTGGGACCACCTCGAGCCGATCGTGGCGCGCGTGGTCGCTCTCATTCCGCTCCGCGCCCTCAAGCAATGGCTCGCAGAGCGAGTCGATAGCCTGTCGCCGGCGATGAGCTTGATCGTCTTCATCGTGCCGGTCATTCCGCTCTTTCCGCTCAAGCTGGCCGGCATGTGGCTCCTGATGCACCAGCACTGGACCAGCGCCGTCTTCACGATCCTGTTCGCGAAGTTCCTGGGCGTCGGCATCACCGCTTTCGTGTTCGACGTGACGCGCAACAAGCTGTTGCAGATGGCCTGGTTCGAATGGCTCTATGAAGCGGTCCTGGCGCTCCGTGCCAAGGCGGCCGCGCTCGTCAATCCGATCAAGGCGCGGATCGTCGAGATCATCCGAGGACACCGCGACGGCTGGTCGTCCCGCGTACTGCGGCTGATCATGCGCTTCCGCAAGAGCGTGCAGCAGGCGCGCTGACCTGCCGCCGCGGCGGCTTTCAATGCAAATGCAGCAGATGCGGCTCGAAGATCCCGAGCACGGTCATTCCAATCCCGACCAGCATCAGTCCGCCCGAGATCCAGGCCAGCGCCAGCATGCCGGTGATGATGGTGGCCGAGGCCAGCACGATCGCGATCTGGAAGGCGGCTGATGCCAGTTCGTAGTGATGGTATTTGTCGGTAGCGAGGTTGCGCTCCTCTTCGGCGTGCTTGGCGCGTTCGGCCAGTTGTTCGCTGCCCTCGCCGGTGTCGGGCTCGGAGCGATAGCGCGAGGCGTTCTTCTGCCAGTCGTCGATCTGCTTCTGCAGTGCCGCCTTGGTCGTCTCGTCCGGCAAAGCCGGCAGGTTGAGCTTGCCCTGTTCGGCTGCGGTCTGCACCACGGTGCGGCGGATCGTCTTGGCCTGGAAGAACGCCCAGAGGTTCGAGGCCTCGACATTCTTGCTGATCGATTCGGTCTGTGCGCCCTTACCCAGGGTCTCCGATAGTGCCAGGCACAGCGCGATGACTGAGATCAGCAGCGCGATCTTCTTGTTCTCGCTCGATGCATGCTCGGCGTGTTCGGCATGCTCCATGCTTTCATGTGCGCTCATCTGTTCCCCCTCCGGATGGTCAGAGGACGAATGCCGGAACGGCGAGGGCAGCGCAAGCGAAACGATATGACGGAAACGTGTCGGCGACGAACTCACCGCCGCGGATGCGCCGAGGCGTAGACCTCGAGCAGTCGTTCAGAGTCGATGCCGGTATAGATTTGCGTCGTCGACAGAGATGCGTGGCCGAGCAGCTCCTGGATGGCGCGCAAATCGCCGCCGCGCGAGAGCAGGTGCGTCGCGAAGGAATGGCGCAGCGCATGTGGCGTGGCGCTATCGGGCAGGCCCAGCGCGCCGCGCAGCCGCTCCATCGCCAGCTGGATGATGCGCGGGCTCAACGGGCCCCCCTTGGCGCCGACGAAGATCGGGCCCTCCGCCGGTAGCGGGTAGGGACAGAGCGAGGCATATTCATCGATCAGCTGCAGCACGTTCTGCAGCACCGGCACCATGCGGGTCTTGTTGCCCTTCCCGGTCACCACCAGCACGTCGCCTTCACCGGGACGCGGCACCTCGCGACGCTTCAGGCCGAGCGCTTCCGAGATGCGCAGCCCCGACCCATAGAGCAGCGCCATCACGGCGGCATCTCGCACCAGCACCCAGGTCTCGCGCGTCTCGCCGGCGCGTTCATCGGCATCGGTCACGCGCTTGGCCGCATCCATCGGCAGCGGCTTTGGCAGGCTCTTGGCGATCTTCGGCGCCCGGATCGCCGAGAACGCCCCGACCTTGCCCTTGCCTTCCCGCTCCAGGAAGCGGCCAAATGACCGCAGCCCCGCGAGCGCGCGCATCAGCGAGCGCCCGGCGATGTCGTTGGCGCGGCGCATCGCCATGAAGGCGCGGATATCGGTGGCTTCCAGCGCGGCGAAGCGTGCCAGCGTGACTCGCTCACCCCAGTGCTCGCACAGGAACTGTAGGCATTGCCTGAGGTCCCGCGCATAGGCCTCGACCGTCTTCGGCGACAGCCGCCGCTCGCTGCGCAGATGTGCGAGCCAATGCATCATCGCCTGCGACAGGCTGGCGTCGGCACAGACGAGCTCTGGCGGTTCGGGCGTCGTGATCGCTTTCTCTGGCTTGTTCTCTGCCTTGGCCATGGCGTTCTGGACAGCGCTGGTGATCTGACTATATCGCATTGCCTTCGTTTACCATTCGCTAACCGCTCGCGGCCGCGCTAGCCTCGATGGCCACAGGAACCGATTCCGTTCATGGACCGCGCGACGAATCCTCATCCAGGCGCTGCCGCGTCGACCCGCGTGGTCGACGTCCTGGTGCCGGTCGCGCTCGACCACACCTATTCCTATCGTGTGCCGCGCGGCCTGGAGTTGAAGCCGGGCGACGTGGTCGGCGTGCCGCTCGGGCCGCGCGAGGTGCTGGCCGTGGTCTGGGCGGACAACGCCAATCCCGATCCGCGCCTGCACAACCGCCTGAAGGATGTCTCCGAGAAGCTCGAGGTGCCCCCGCTCAAGGAGGAGCTGCGGGCACTGGTCGACTGGGTTGCGAATTACACGCTGTCGCCGCGCGGCATGGTGCTGCGGATGTCGCTGCGCATGGGCGAGCATCTGGGACCTGAACGCATCCGGCTTGGGGTGCGTCTGGTCGGCGAGGCGCCGAAGCGGCTGACGCCGGCGCGACGCCGCGTGATCGAGGCGGTGTCCGATCGCCTCCTGCACGGCAAGTCCGATCTCGCACGCGAGGCAGGCGTGTCGACCGGCGTCATCGACGGTCTCGTCGACGAAGGCACGCTCACCGTCGAAGCCATGCCGCGCGCCTTGCCACCGCCGCCGCCCGATCCTGGTTTTGCGCAACCGGAGTTCTTCCGCGAGCAGCGCGCGGCTGTCGATGCGATGCGCGCGCTCGCCGCCAACGGCACCTTCCATGTCGCGCTGCTCGACGGCGTCACCGGCTCGGGCAAAACGGAAGTGTATTTCGAAGCCGTGGCTGAGACGATCCGCCGGGGCAAGCAGTCGCTGATCCTGATGCCGGAGATCGCGTTAACCGGCCAGTTCCTCGATCGCTTCGCGCGCCGCTTCGGGGTGCGGCCGCTGGAATGGCATTCCGAGCTGACGCCGCGGACGCGCCAGCGCAATTGGGCCGCGATCGCGGCCGGCGAAGCACCGGTCGTGGTCGGCGCGCGCTCGGCGCTGTTTCTGCCCTATGCCGATCTCGGGCTCATCGTCGTCGATGAGGAGCATGACCAGGCCTACAAGCAGGACGAAGGCGCGCATTATCATGCCCGCGATATGGCCGTGGTGCGTGGGCACATCGCCAAGATTCCGGTCGTCCTGGCTTCGGCCACACCCTCAGTCGAGACCGAGGTCAATGCGCGCAAGGGACGCTATCAGCGCGTGGCGCTGCCCTCGCGTTTCGGCGGCCAGCACATGCCGCATATCGAAGCCATCGATCTGCGGCGCGAGCCGCCGCCGCGTGGCCGCTTCGTCTCGCCGCGGCTCGCCGGCGAGATCCGCAACGCGATCGAACGGCGCGAGCAGGCGCTGCTGTTTCTCAACCGCCGCGGCTATGCGCCGCTGACTTTGTGCCGCGCCTGCGGCCATCGCTTCGCCTGCACCATCTGCGACGCTTGGCTGGTCGATCACAGATTTCGTCAGCGCCTGGTCTGCCATCATTGCGGCTTCTCGATGCCGCGTCCGCCCACCTGCCCGCATTGCGCGGCGGAGCAGTCGCTGGTTGCCGTCGGTCCCGGCGTCGAGCGCCTGCAGGAGGAGGCGGCGGCGCTGTTTCCGGAGGCGCGCAGCATGGTGCTGTCGAGCGACCTCATCACCTCGATCGAGACCATGCGCGCCGAACTGACGGAGATTGCGGAGGGCCGCGTCGACATCATTATCGGCACCCAGCTCGTGGCAAAAGGCCATCATTTCCCCCGCCTCAATCTGGTTGGCGTGGTCGATGCCGATTTGGGTTTGAGCAACGGCGATCCGCGCGCGGCAGAGCGCACTTGGCAACTCCTCAACCAGGTAATCGGGCGCGCCGGCCGCGACCAAGGCCGCGGCGTCGGCTATCTGCAGACGCATCAGCCGGAGCATCCGGTGATGAAGGCGCTGGTCGCCTGCGATCGCGAGGCGTTCTATGCGAGCGAGATCGAGGCGCGTGAGCGCACCGGCTATCCGCCGTTCGGCCGGCTGGCGAGTCTGATCATTTCGGCCGGCGACCGGCCCACCGCTGAGGGCTTTGCGCGTCAGCTGGCCACGACGGCGCCGCGCGAAGAGGGGGTAACCTTATTGGGGCCGGCCGAGGCACCGCTCGCCGTCATCAAGGGCCGCTATCGTTTCCGGCTGCTGCTGAAATCGGCGCGCAATTTCGATCTATCGGATTATCTGCGCCATTGGCTGGCGCATGCGCCGAAGCCGAAAGGCAACCTGAAGCTCGAAGTGGACGTCGACCCGCAGAGCTTCTTGTAGCACGTTGCTTGTTGCGCCCCCTCCGCCGCTCATAGCCAGCGGAGCGACTTGTCCGCCGAAGCCTGAAGCAATCCAGGATGGTCCAGAGTGGAAGGCCTGGATTGCTTCGGGGCTTCGCCCCTCGCAATGACGGTGCGAACGGGCGGCGGTATCGACCTCAACCTGCAGCCTTCGACCGTCATGCACATCTGGCGCATGGAGCAGACGGCGGTGCTGAGGGAGAAGCGGCCTGCGTCTTACGAAACGACTTCGGCGGTGACGCGGCCGACGCCTGCGCGGGTCAGGCCGATGGCGCGGGCCGCGCCGGTCGAGAGGTCGAGCACCCGGCCACGGATGAACGGGCCGCGATCGTTGACGGTGACGATCACGCTCTGACCGCCATGGGTGACGCGCAGCTTGGTGCCGAACGGCAGCGAGCGATGCGCGCAGGTCATGGCATTGGAGTTCATGCGCTGGCCCGAGGCGGTGCGGCTGCCGGATTCGCTGCCGTAGTAGGAGGCCATGCCCGAGAAGGTCCGGCCGGAGCCCGAGTTCGATCCGATCGAGGCGTTGGCGTTCACCCAAGATCCATTCGACCAGCCGTTCGCGAACGACTCCGACGCCGCCTCGCCGCTGGGGCGGGCCATGTGGTGGTGATGGTGGCGATGATGGTGATGCCTGGTCCGGGCCGACGCCTCGGTGGCGGTGCCGCCGACGATCAGGGTGACGGCGACGGCGAGCGCAGTTCGCGAGCCGGCAATCTTGGCGACCGGCAGCTTCTTCAGTTTCAGCATCTACAACGGTTCCTTTAGGGTAGTATTGCCACGTTCTGTGGTCAGTTGACCCCCGTCAGTTTTGAGCGATCGCCGTTTGGTGGCGCAATGCGGCACGAATGGGGCAGTAGATTTCGTTCCCACGCCGCGGAAATATTCTGTGGCGGCGTACATTGATCCAGGAAAATTCCGTAATCTTGTACGTTAACTGGAAATTAACGGCTAAAATACTTTATAATACTGTCAAAGAAAGTCTTTATCGTTTCGGGTAAGTTTTCGCCAAATATTGCGCCTGTAACGCGCGCAGGGCGCCCACGGGTCGAAAATGGCCGGTCAAGGGACTTTGGTCATAACCCCTATGCGCCCAGCGCGTGGAACATCGCGGCGGCGAGTTGGGAAGTTACGGTAACATGGTCTGACGGGCGGCCGGCGCCCGGTGCTGTCCGCTGATGCAGGCTGGCCGCGCTGCGGCGATAAGGCGCCGATTGGGGGGCTGGTCTTGTTGCGGCTGCGCTTACGCTATGTTAGCAAAGCGCCGCTTTTCGTGATCAAGCTGCTTTTGCGGCGATCGAAAATCAAAGTCCGGCTTGAATTCCAAGGGCTTGATCGGTTTGCGCCGCGGCGCGGCGCCGGTTTCCTCCTTGCGGATTTGACATAATAAAAAGAGCACGTCTGTGGCTGCTGAAGATCCGTCCGTATCAGGTGTGTCCGGTCGTTATGCGACCGCCCTGTTTGAGTTGGCCCGCGATAAGAAGTCGATCGATGCGGTCAAGGCCGATCTCGACAAATTCGACGCGCTGGTGACCGAGAGCGCCGATCTCAAGCGGCTCGTCCGCAGCCCGGTCTTCGCCGCGGACGTGCAGCTCAAGGCGCTGACGGCCGTTCTCGACAAGGCCGGCATCTCCGGCATCGCCGCCAACTTCCTGAAAGTGCTGACCGCCAATCGCCGCCTGTTTGCGGTGGCTGACGTGATCCGCGCCTTCAGCGCGCTGGTGGCCAAGTTCAAGGGCGAGGCCAGTGCCGATGTCACGGTGGCCGAGCCTCTGTCCGACAAGAATCTCGACGCTCTGAAGGCCGCCCTGAAGACGGTGACCGGCAAGGACGTCGCTCTCAATGTGAAGGTCGATCCTGCGATCATCGGCGGTCTCGTCGTCAAGCTCGGCAGCCGCATGATCGACAGCTCGCTCCGCACCAAACTCAATTCGATTAAGCACGCGATGAAAGAGGCAGGCTGATGGACATCCGCGCCGCGGAAATTTCCGCGATCCTGAAGGACCAGATCAAGAATTTCGGACAGGAAGCCGAGGTCTCCGAAGTCGGCCAGGTGCTCTCCGTCGGTGACGGTATCGCCCGCGTCTACGGCCTCGACAACGTCCAGGCCGGCGAGATGGTCGAGTTCGAGAACGGCACCCGCGGCATGGCGCTGAACCTCGAAACCGACAATGTCGGCGTCGTCATCTTCGGTGCCGACCGCGAGATCAAGGAAGGCCAGACGGTCAAGCGCACCCGCGCCATCGTCGACACGCCGGTCGGCAAGGGCCTGCTCGGCCGCGTCGTCGACGCGCTCGGCAATCCGATCGACGGCAAGGGGCCGATCCAGGCGACCGAACGCAAGCGCGTCGACGTCAAGGCGCCCGGCATCATTCCGCGCAAGTCGGTGCACGAGCCGATGGCCACCGGTCTCAAGGCGATCGACGCGCTGATCCCGATCGGCCGCGGCCAGCGCGAGCTGATCATCGGCGACCGCCAGACCGGCAAGACCGCGATCGCGCTCGACACCATCCTGAACCAGAAGCCCCTGAACGCGCAGAACGACGAGAAGATCAAGCTGTACTGCGTCTACGTGGCGGTCGGTCAGAAGCGTTCGACGGTTGCTCAGTTCGTGAAGGTGCTGGAGGAGCAGGGCGCTCTGGAATATTCGATCGTGGTCGCCGCGACCGCATCCGACCCGGCGCCGATGCAGTATCTCGCGCCGTTCACCGGCTGCACCATGGGCGAGTACTTCCGCGACAACGGCATGCACGCGGTCATCATCTATGACGATCTTTCCAAGCAGGCCGTCGCCTATCGCCAGATGTCGCTCTTGCTGCGCCGTCCGCCGGGCCGCGAAGCCTATCCGGGCGACGTGTTCTATCTGCATTCGCGCCTGCTCGAGCGGGCCGCCAAGCTGAACGACGCGCAGGGGGCGGGATCGCTGACCGCGCTGCCGGTGATCGAAACCCAGGCCAACGACGTGTCGGCCTACATCCCGACCAACGTGATCTCGATCACCGACGGCCAGATCTTCCTGGAGACCGACCTGTTCTTCCAGGGCATCCGTCCCGCGGTGAACGTCGGTCTGTCGGTGTCGCGCGTCGGTTCGTCGGCGCAGACCAAGGCGATGAAGAAGGTCGCCGGCAAGATCAAGGGTGAGCTGGCGCAGTACCGAGAAATGGCGGCGTTCGCGCAGTTTGGCTCCGATCTCGACGCCGCCACTCAGCGCCTGCTCAACCGCGGTTCGCGCCTGACCGAACTCTTGAAGCAGCCGCAGTTCTCGCCGCTGAAGATGGAAGAGCAGGTCTGCGTGATCTGGGCCGGCACCAACGGCTATCTCGACGGTCTGCCGCTCAACAAGGTCGGTGCCTTCGAGGAGGGGCTGCTGTCGACGCTGCGCGGCAAGCATGCCGACCTGCTCAACGCCATCCGCGACAGCCGCGACCTGTCGGACGACAGCGCCTCCAAGTTGAAGGCCGTGGTCGAGGCTTACGCCAAGTCCTTCGCCTGATTGAGCAGGCTATGGCTGGCTGGGTTCGCCCAGCCATCCACGTCGTCGATGTGGGACAACGGGACATGTCATGCCCGGCACGAGGCCGGGCGTGAATCATCTTAAGGGTTGAGCGGTCAAGTCCCAGGGGACCGGCCGCCGGGGTGAGCTAGACGAGCAATGGCGTCACTGAAAGATATGCGGGTCCGCATCGCCTCGACCAAGGCGACGCAGAAGATCACCAAGGCAATGCAGATGGTCGCAGCCTCCAAGCTGCGCCGCGCGCAGACGGCGGCCGAAGCGGCACGTCCCTATGCCGAGAAGATGGACGCGGTGATCTCGAACATTGCGAGTGCCGCGGCAGGTTCGGCCACTGCGCCGAAACTGCTTTCAGGCACCGGCCGCGACCATGTCCATCTGCTCCTGGTCTGTACCGGTGAGCGCGGCCTGTCCGGCGCCTTCAACTCCTCGATCGTGCGTCTGGCGCGCGATCGGGCCCTCGCCTTGATGAACCAGGGCAAGGAGGTCAAGTTCTTCTGCGTCGGCCGCAAGGGTTATGAGCAGCTCCGCCGCCTGTTCGAGAAGCAGATCGTCGAGCATGTCGACCTACGCGCCGTGCGCCAGCTTGGCTTCGTCCACGCCGAGGACATCGCCAAGAAGGTGATTGCACGTTTCGAGGCCGGCGAGTTCGATGTTTGCACGCTGTTCTATTCGCGCTTCAAATCGGTGATCGCGCAGCTCCCGACCGCCCAGCAGATCATCCCGCTGGTCGTCGAAGAGCGGCCGGCCAATGCCGCGCCGGTCGCGCTCTACGAATACGAGCCGGAGGAGGATGAGATCCTCGCAGGTCTCCTGCCGCGCAATGTCGGCGTCCAGATCTTCCGCGCGCTGCTCGAGAACAACGCCTCGTTCTACGGTGCGCAGATGACCGCGATGGACAATGCCACGCGCAATGCCGGCGACATGATCCGCAAGCAGACCCTGGTTTACAACCGGACCCGCCAGGCGATGATCACCAAGGAACTGATTGAAATTATTTCGGGTGCCGAGGCCGTGTAACAGCGGTCACGCAGCACTCATTCGAGGCAATCAAGGTCAATATCCCCGGTCGAGCCGGCCGAGGTCGAGAATTCGGATCGTAAGGAGAGAGATGAGATGGCTACCGCAGCCAACCAGATCGGTCGCATTACCCAGGTCATCGGCGCCGTCGTCGACGTTCAGTTCGAAGGTGAACTTCCGGCGATCCTGAATTCGCTCGAAACCAAGAACGGCGGCAACCGCCTCGTGCTCGAGGTCGCGCAGCATCTCGGTGAGAACACCGTGCGCACCATCGCGATGGATACCACCGAAGGTCTGGTGCGGGGCCAGGAAGTCACCGATACCGGTGAGCCGATCTCGGTACCGGTCGGCGAGGGCACGCTCGGTCGCATCATGAACGTGGTGGGTGATCCCGTCGACGAAGCCGGTCCGGTCAAGGCGGTCGGCAAGCGCGCCATCCATCAGCCGGCTCCTGCCTATACCGAGCAGTCGACCGAAGCCGAGATTCTCGTCACCGGCATCAAGGTCGTCGATCTGCTCGCGCCTTATGCCAAGGGCGGCAAGATCGGCCTGTTCGGTGGCGCCGGCGTCGGCAAGACGGTGCTGATTCAAGAGCTGATCAACAACGTCGCCAAGGCCCATGGCGGCTACTCGGTGTTCGCCGGCGTCGGCGAGCGTACCCGTGAGGGCAACGATCTCTATCACGAGTTCATCGAATCCGGCGTCAACAAGCAGGGCGGCGGCGAGGGATCGAAGTGCGCGCTGGTGTACGGCCAGATGAACGAGCCGCCAGGCGCGCGCGCCCGCGTCGGCCTCACCGGCCTGACCGTCGCCGAATATTTCCGCGATCAGGGTCAGGACGTGCTTTTCTTCGTGGACAACATCTTCCGCTTCACCCAGGCGGGCTCGGAAGTGTCGGCGCTGCTCGGCCGCATTCCGTCGGCGGTGGGCTATCAGCCGACGCTGGCCACCGACATGGGCGCGCTGCAGGAGCGCATCACCACCACCACCAAGGGCTCGATCACCTCGGTGCAGGCGATCTACGTGCCGGCCGACGACTTGACCGACCCGGCGCCGGCGACCTCGTTCGCTCACTTGGACGCTACCACCGTGCTGAACCGTGCAATCTCGGAAAAGGGCATCTACCCGGCGGTGGACCCGCTCGACTCGACCTCGCGCATGCTGTCGCCGCTGGTCGTCGGTGAGGAGCACTACACCACTGCGCGCATGGTCCAGCAGATCCTGCAGCGCTACAAGTCGCTGCAGGACATCATCGCCATTCTCGGCATGGACGAGTTGTCGGAAGAGGACAAGCTCACGGTGGCGCGCGCCCGCAAGATCGAGCGCTTCCTTTCGCAGCCGTTCCACGTCGCCGAGATCTTCACCGGCTCGCCCGGCAAGTTCGTCGAGCTCGCGGACACCATCAAGGGCTTCCGCGGCTTGTGCGAAGGCAAGTATGACCACCTGCCGGAGGCTGCCTTCTACATGGTCGGCACCATTGAAGAGGCTGTCGAGAAGGGCAAGAAGCTGGCGGCGGAAGCCGCCTAAGCGAATAGCGAATAGGGAGTAGCGAATAGAACAGACTATTCGCTGCATCCTCTTCACTACTCGCCATTCGCTATTCGCTATTCGCAGGTGTCAAATGGCAACCTTTCATTTCGATCTCGTCTCGCCGGAAAAGATCGCCTTCGCTGGCGAAGTCGATCAGGTCGATATCCCCGGGCTGGAAGGTGACTTCGGCGTCCTGGCCGGACATGCGCCGTTCGTCGCGGCGTTGCGGCCCGGCATCTTGACGGTGACGACCGGCAGCACGCATCAGAAGATCATCGTGCTGGGCGGACTTGCTGAGGTTTCCGACAAGGGGCTGACGGTGCTTGCCGATGTGGCCACCTCGCTGGCCGAGCTCGACCGTGCCGCATTCGCCGGCCAGATCTCCGACATGGAGGCCAAGCTCGCCGAGAAGGAAGGCAACGAGCTCGACCGCGCCATTGAGCGGCTGGATCACTTCAAGACCATCCAGTACCAGCTCAATACCACCGCCCTTCATTAAGTCGGCGGCGCGCCCGAGAACTCGCAAACCAGCATCGAACGACAAAAAGGCCGGGCTTCGTCCCGGCCATTTTGTTGAGGTGTCCGATCAGATCACCTGTTCGGCAAAGCGCGCGAACTGCCAGGCCACTTGGCGATAGACTTCGCGGCGGAACGGTATGACGAGGTCCGGCACAAGGGCCAAACGTTCCCAGCGCCAAGCGTCGAACTCGGCCGCCTGCCCATTGCGCAGCGTCAGCGGATCGATGTCCGCCTCGTCGCCGGTGAAGCGCATGGCGAACCATTTCTGGCGCTGGCCGCGGAATCTGGCGAGCCGGTGCGAGGGGTCCTCGAAGGGCGGAAATTCATATGTCAGCCAGTCGCTCTCGCCGAGGAAATCGGCGTCGCGGATGCCTGTCTCTTCCCAGAGTTCCCGGCGTGCGGCGTCCCGCAGATCCTCGCCTGCGTCGACGCCTCCCTGCGGCATCTGCCATTCCAGCCCCGGCAGAATGATCTCCGGTCCGTCGTCGCGGAAGCGACGGCCGAGGAAGACCTGGCCTTCGGTATTGAACAAAGCGATCCCGACATTCGGACGATAGGGCTTTGTCTCGCTCATGAGATTGCTGACCTGATCCGTCGAGATGCGATGTCGCAAATGCGCGGCGCGTGGCGAGCCATCATCGCTTCACGAGCTTGGTGAATTCCTGCACCACCCGTTCGTAGACCGGGCGCTTGAATGGGACGATCAGCTCGGGCAGATTCTGCATCGGCTCCCACCGCCAGCCGACGAATTCAGCCTTGTGGTGACCGCCGCCGGGATGGGTGACTTCGATCTCGCTGTCCTGGCCGGTGAAGCGCATGGCGAACCATTTCTGGCGCTGTCCGCGATACCGTCCTTTCCAGGCGCGTCCGGCCACCGTCCGCGGGATGTCGTAGGTCAGCCAGTCGCCGACCTCGGCGAGCTTCTCGACCGAGCGCACGCTGGTCTCCTCATAGAGTTCGCGCTTGGCCGCATCCCACGCGTCCTCGCCGGGATCGACGCCGCCCTGCGGCATCTGCCACACGTGGGATTCATCGACATGCTCAATGCCGCCGGCACGACGACCGATGAAGACCAGCCCCTCTTGGTTGATAAGCATGACGCCGACACAGTCTCGGTAGGGCAGGTCTTCGTAACGTGTCATTCCGTCAAAGCCTTCCTGCGGTCGACCTCTATTCACGGGTCGCTCGCCTTACCTGCGCCGGGCTAGGACCGGACGCCGTCAATTGGATTTTGATTTCAGCATCGCGCTTGTCAATGGCACAAGCAAAATGCCTTTGCGCTCCAGCCCTTTGATCCAGGTTCCGATGCGCTCGATCGAGACCGGCAGGGCCGATGCCGTGCCGACTGCGACGCCGCGCTCTTTCGCAAGGCTCTCGAGCTTCGTCAGCGCGTTGTCGATCTCAACGGCGGTCGGCACCGCGTCGATCGCGACGTCGCCCTTGGCGAAGGGCATGGCTTGGCCGGTTGCCAGCGCGCCTGCGACGCTGCGGGGCGCTGCGCCGTCATCGAAGAAGGCGAGCCCCCGCTTGGCGGCCTCCGCGACGATGGGCTGCATCGCGCTCTCGGTCGCGACGAAGCGTGCACCCATGAAATTTGCGACCCCGACATAGCCCTGCAGCCGGCTCAAATGCCAATACAGCCGATCAATATTCTGGTCCGGTCCCAAGGTGGCCAGCAAGGTCTGCGGTCCCGGATCGTTGTCCGGATAGTCATAGGGCTCCATCGGAATCTGCAGCAGGATCTCGTGGCGCTGGGCCCGCGCGCGCTCGGCGAGCTTGCCGGGATCGGAGCCGTAGGGTGTGAAGGCCAAGGTCACCGCTGCAGGCAGCTTCATGATGGCGTCGGTGGTCTTGGCGGCCCCGACGCCAAGCCCGCCGATCACGATCGCCACGACCGGCATTTTCGCGGCCTTGGCGCGGTCGGCGTCTGCCGCATAGGCCGTGAACGGCTTCAGCCCATCGGCGGATACCGGGATCATGCCGTAGCGCGATTTTTCAAGCAGCCGCGGGTCCACACCGATCATGGCCGTTGCCGGCGGGGCCTTGCCTGAATCGCCGCCATCGGCCGTGTCGGCGCCGATCGCCACCTCCTGCCGGGTGCCGCTGGAGCCATCGATGATGGTCACCGTCTTCTGGCTGCCGCTCGGCTGCTGCTTCGTCTCCGTAGCACTGCCGTGCTCGGATTTGGCGGCGGGTTTCGCTGTAGCGGCCGCGTCATCGCTCGGCTTGATGCCGCTGCTGATCGCAATCCGCACCACGGGCTCGCCGCCGAGCGGATCGTCATGGAATAGCGCAAAGCCGGCGAACACGACCAAGGTCAGCCCAAGCAGCACGGCCAGCGCTTGCCATCCGGTGAACGGAAGCCGGAGCCAGCGCCTGCGACGTGTCTCCGTCTGTCCCAGCGGGGCGCTCAGCTCGTCGGCCGTTTCTGTCATCGAAATTCCCGAATCAGTCGGGCCGACGATACCACGGCCGAGTGTACCCGCGCAGGGCTCGGGCTTTGGTGACGGTCAAGGAAGAGAGCGGCCCACCTGTCGGCGGTCAGCGCTTGGACGCAAAAGGGCGGCCCGAAGGCCGCCCTTGCGAAACTTGAATTTCCGAAACTTTGCGTCAGTTCGGCTTCGGCGTCTGCCGCTCGCTGACGGCCGGCTTGTCGGCCGCCGCCTTGTCGGTCGTTGCTGCCGGTGCTGGATTCGCCGAGGAGCTGCTCTTGATGCCGTGCAGCAGGTCATCGGCCATCTTCAGTGCCTTGTCGTCCTTGGCGTCCGGCGGCACGTAGGACTGCGAGCCGGTCTTCTCGTCGCCATCGTTCTTCAGGTGGCCGCGCAACGAAGCCTCGCCCTTGGTGTCCATGCGCGATTTCAGCTCGTCCGGCACGTCCTGCAGCACTTCGATGTCGGGCACGATGCCCTTGGCTTGGATCGACTTGCCCGATGGCGTGTAGTAGCGCGCCGTCGTCAGGCGCAGCGCGCCATTGCCCGCGCCGAGCGGGATGATGGTCTGCACAGATCCCTTGCCGAACGAGCGGGTGCCCACCAGCGTCGCGCGCTTGTGATCCTGCAGAGCACCAGCGACGATTTCGGAGGCCGAGGCCGAGCCGCCATTGATCAGCACGATCACCGGCTTACCCTTGGTCAGATCGCCCGGATGCGCGGTGCGGCGCTGGGTTTCCTCGGCATTGCGGCCGCGGGTCGAAACGATCTCGCCCCGCTCCAGGAAGGTGTCGGAGACGGTGACGGCCTCTTCGAGCAGGCCGCCCGGATTGTTGCGGAGATCGATGACGTAACCCTTCAGCTTGTCGCCGATCTGGTTCTGCAGATCCGCGATGCTCTTCTTCAGGCCTTCGGTGGTCTGCTCGTTGAAGGTCGTGATGCGGATATAGGCGATGTCGTCGGCCTCGACGCGCGAACGCACCGAGCGAACGCGGATGTTGTCGCGGGTCAGCGTGACGTCGAGCGGATTGTCGGCGCCCTTGCGGACGATCTTGAGCTTGATCTTGGTGCCGACGGGGCCGCGCATCTTCTCGACCGCCTGGTTCAGCGTCAGGCCCTGCACGGCCTCGTCGTCGAGATTGGTGATGATGTCGTTGGCCTGGATTCCGGCCTTCGAGGCCGGCGTGTCGTCGATCGGCGAGACCACCTTGATCAGGCCGTCTTCCATGGTGACCTCGATGCCGAGGCCACCGAACTCGCCGCGGGTCTGCACCTGCATGTCGCGGAAGCTCTTGGCATCCATGTAGCTCGAATGCGGATCGAGGCCCGAGAGCATGCCGCTGATCGCGGATTCCACGAGCTTCGAATCGTCGGGCTTTTCGACATAGTCACTGCGCACGCGCTCGAACACGTCGCCGAACAGGTTGAGCTGGCGATAGGTATCAGCGGTCGCGGCGCGCGCGGTCGATCCCATCAGCACTGCGCGTGGCTGCGTTACCAGCAGGGTCAATGCCGCACCGGTGGCCGCGCTCAGGAGAATTACCGAAGTCTTACGCATCATCCGCGTACCTTTTCGCCTTCATTTATGGCCCACCATGGGCCTGGATCGATTGGAGTGCCGTCCTTACGAAACTCGATATAGAGCACAGGTTGGCTCGCATTGGTGGCGAGAATGGAGGCGACCTGCGAGGTGTTTCCCATGGTCGCGACCGGCTCTCCCGCCTGAACAAACTGCCCGATAGTGACGGAAATGCGCTCCATCCCGGCGATCAGGACATGATACCCGCCCCCGGCGTTGAGGATCAAGAGTTGTCCGTAGCTGCGGAAGGGCCCGGCATAGACGACCCAGCCATCACACGGCGTTGTGACTTGGGCTCCGGGCCGGGTCGCCAAAGAAATGCCTTTATCGACACTACTGGCACCGTCGGAACCGCCAAAACCGCGAATCTTGGTGCCGTTCACGGGAAGGGCGAGCATTCCTTTGGTCGAGGCAAAGGCGATCGCCGGGCTCTTGCGATTTGAGTTTCGCAGTGCGTTGACGTCAGGTTTGTTGTTGACCGGAACGCCCTGCAGGCTCGCCGTCACCGCGGCCTTGGCTGCGCTCTTGACGTCCTGCTCCATGGTCGCGATCAGGCCTTGCAGATTGTCGATCTGCTGGGCGATCGCGACCGCGCGGGCGCCTTCAGCCTGCATGTCCTTCTCGGCGGCAGCCTGCTGACGCTGGCGTTCCTCGATCAGAGCGGATAGCCGCGTTTGATCGGTTCTGAGCTTATCGCGGTCGAGTGCGAGCTTGTCGCGCTCGGTCGCGATGGTCTTGCGGACGTTGAGCAATTCGCCGAGGTCGCCCGATAGCTTTTCGGCGCGGCTGCGCATCTCCGGCACGACCGAGCCGAGCAGCATCGCGGTCCGCAGCGATTGCAGCGCATCTTCGGGCCGCACCAACAGCGCCGGCGGTGTCCGGCGGCCGGCGCGCTGCAGCGCGGCCAGCACCTCGATGATCTCGGAGCGCCGCGACTCCAGGGAGTCGCGCAGTTCCTGCTCGCGACTGTCCAAACCGCGCAGCCGCGTCTCCGCCTCGCCGATGCGGCCTTCGATACCGCGCACCTGCGCGGCGACATCGATCAATTGCTGATTGAGCTTGCTGCGATCCTGACCGATCGCGGCGATATCCGCCTTCAGTCGCTCCTGGGCGTCTGCCGCGCTCTTTTGCGCCGCGCGGGCGGCCTCGAGCTCCTGTTCGCGCTGCTTCAAGGCGTCGGCGGACGGCGGCGTCCCGGCCGTGGGTGTCCCGACCGACGGTCGCAGCGGGGTCTGGCTGAACACCGGTCCAGCGGGCGCCACAAGGATTGCGGATAGGAGCAGGGCTGAGAGCGAGGGGGTGGGAGGCCGGCCGGGGCGGCTGGTGAATGAAGGGAAGCGAGGGGGCCGCGCAGCGGACATCGGACCTTAATGTGCTCGTCTCGGCGCCAATTCAAGCGCGGTGATAGGGATGGCCTGCCAGGATCGTCGCGGCCCGGTAAAGCTGCTCCAGAAGCAGAACGCGGACAATCTGATGCGGCCAGGTCGCGGTCCCGAACGCGATCCTCAGCTTCGCTCTGCGCTGCAATTCGGGCGAAAGTCCGTCAGCCCCGCCGATCACGAAAGCCGTGCTGGGCGCGGCCTCGTCACGCCAGCGGCCGAGCTGACCGGCAAAGCCGGCGCTGTCGATGTTTTGGCCGTGTTCGTCGAGCGTCACCAGCAGGGATTTTTCCGGGATGTGAGTCGCGATCGCCGCCGCTTCCTCGGCGATCCGCGCCGCCGCATCGCGGGCGCGGCTTTCGCTGATCTCATGGATGTCGATGCCGCGGAAGCCGAGCTTGCGGCTGAGATCCTCGAAGCGCTCGCGATAGCGATCTGCGAGTTCGCGCTCAGGACCCTGCTTCAGGCGGCCGACGGCAATGACAACAATGCGCATGCGATATCGTTAGCATGCGCACGCATGGCATGACACCGCGCCGTCGCGTCAGAGCGTCTTCGCCGGCTTCGGCCCCTGCGTCCACAACCGCTCGAGATTGTAGAACTCGCGGACCTCGGGCCTGAACACGTGCACGATCACGTCGCCGGAATCGATCAGGACCCAATCGCAGTTGGGCAGGCCTTCGATATGCGGCGGTTTGACACCGGATTCCTTCAGGGCTTTAGCGACGTTTTCCGCGATCGAGCCGACGTGCCGGTTGGACCGGCCCGAGGTGACGACCATGTAGTCGGAATATGCCGATTTACCACGAAGATCGATGGTGACCGTCTCTTCCGCCTTCATGTCGTCGAGGCGGGAAAGGATCATGCTCAGGGTCTTGTCGGCGTCGGGTTGCGCCTGCAAGGCCGCTTTCGGGGTCGATGTTTTACGCGTCGACTTGACGGTCTTCGGTAAAACCGACTGGGACAATACAGATGTGGTCAGGGACCATTCCTTTCACTGTATCGCAGGCCGAATCTCTTCGCCTGCTGACCATACTACGCATGTGGGGTTAACGAGTTCAATATTCCAGTACCCCACTTTCCCGGCACTTTTCCGAGGCTCGATAACCAGATTCGGTCTCCGGAACCTCGACGTAGCAGGGACCGACAAGCGCTCGCGCGTCTCGATGTCGCACCCGCTCTTCGGGTGCGGTCTTGCATTTCATTCCGACTTCCAGCTGCCGTCCGGGTTCCTAAGGCCGGTCGACGACAGGTTCAATTTGAGGCCGGTGAGGAACACCCAGGCGGGGGCGTGGCGATCGGCGAGCCGGCCGGCCTCGTTCTCCGGGATTCGGTAACGCGCCAGCGCGCGGGCTGCGGGCGCGGTCAGGGCGCGAAAGCTCTGAGGCGGCCGATCGATGATGGCCATCGGCACTTGGGCAGCGATGCGCTGCCAGTTCTGCCAACGATGGAACTGCGCGAGATTGTCGGCGCCCATGATCCAGACAAAGCGCAGGCGCGAAGCACGCCTACGCAAGTAGTTGATCGTATCAGCAGTGTAGCGGGTCCCGATGACGGCTTCGAGACAGCTGATCTCGATCCTGGGGTCGGCAGCCATTTTCTGCGCCGCGGCCGCACGCTCGGCGAGCGCGTGCAGGCCGTCATTGTCTTTCAGCGGATTGCCCGGCGTGACCAGCCACCAGACGCGATCGAGTTGCAGTCGCTTCAGCGCGAACAGGCTGATAGCGCGATGCGCCTGATGCGGCGGGTTGAAGGAGCCGCCGAGCAGGCCGATGCGCATGCCATCGCTATGAGGCGGCAGCCCTTGGAGGAACGCGGGCGCGGTGGCGGAGATATCGTTCAAGGACGTCTCCGCTGCAGGCCCTGGCAGCTCTGCCGATGCTTCACGCCAACGCTCGCTGTTACGGACGGGTCTGCCCGGTACCGTGGATGCGGTACTTGAAGCTGGTCAACTGCTCCACGCCAACGGGTCCGCGTGCGTGGAACTTGCCGGTGGCGATGCCGATCTCCGCGCCGAAGCCGAACTCGCCACCGTCGGCGAATTGCGTCGAAGCGTTGTGCAGCACGATCGCCGAATCCACCTCGTTGAGGAACTTGTCGGCCGCTTTGGTATCCTCGGTCACGATCGCATCGGTGTGATGCGAACCGTGCTCGTGGATATGAGCGATGGCGCCCTGCACGCCATCCACCACCTTGGCGGTGATGATCGCGTCGAGATATTCGGTGTCCCAGTCCTCCTCGCTCGCCGGCTTCACGCGCGAGTCGGCACGCTGGACTGTTTCATCGCCCCGCACTTCGCAGCCGGCGTCGATCAACATATCGAGCAGCGGCTTGAGCATGGTGCCGGCCGTCCGATCCACCAGCAGGGTTTCGGCGGCGCCGCAGACGCCGGTGCGACGCATCTTCGCGTTCAGCACGATCGATTTCGCCATCTCCAAGTCGGCAGCGCCATCGACATACACGTGGTTGACGCCTTCGAGATGGGCGAACACCGGCACGCGCGCTTCAGCCTCGACCCGCGCCACCAGGCTCTTGCCGCCGCGCGGCACGATCACATCGACGCCGCCGTTCAAGCCGCTCAGCAGCAGCCCCACCGCGGCCCGGTCGCGGGTCGGCACCAATGTGATCGATGCTTCAGGCAGGCCCGCTTCGCGCAAGCCCTGCACCAGGCAATCGTGGATCGCGCGGCAGGACCGGAAGCTGTCGGAGCCGCCGCGCAGGATCACCGCGTTGCCGGATTTCAGGCAGAGTGCGCCAGCGTCGGCAGCGACGTTCGGCCGGCTCTCGAAGATCACAGCGATGACGCCGAGCGGCACGCGCACGCGCTCGATGGTCATGCCGTTCGGGCGTTGCCAGCTTTCGGTGACGACGCCGACCGGATCGGAAATCGCGCGCACGGCGGCGATCCCGTCCGCCATGGCGGCGATGCGCGCCGGCGTCAGCGTCAGGCGGTCGATGAAGGCGCTGGTGATCCCGGCAGCCTTGGCCTCGGCGACGTCCTCAGCATTGGTAGCGAGGATGGCATCGGCGCGCGCACGGATCAGACGCTCCATCGCTTCCAGCGCGCGGTTCTTTTGCTCAGCCGGCGCCAGCGACAGTACCCGCGCGGCCGCGCGGGCCTGTGCGGCAAGCTCGTTCATCAGCGCGGGCAGATCGGCGCTGCCGTCGATGGCTTTGAGGGAAGCTGTCATGACGTTCCAACCTTGAATTTCGATCAATTCCTAGCATGAAAGCGACGTCGGAGCGAATTCGCCGCCCATCTACGCCGCCCATCTACGCCGTCGGTCCGGCGCCGGCCGGTCCGATCACCAGGTCATCGCGATGGATCATCTCGGCCCGGCCGGGCACGCCCAGGATGGTGGCGACATCCGGCGAGGAGCGGCCTTTGATCCTGTCGGCGTCGTCGGCGTCATAGGCCACCAGTCCGCGACCGATTTCATGCATGTCGGGCCCGCGCACCACCACCGCGTCGCCGCGGGCGAACTGGCCCTCCACGCGGACGACGCCCGCGGGCAGCAGGCTCTTGCCGGAGCGCAGCGCCGTCACTGCACCGGCATCGATCACCAGCATGCCCTTCGGCTCCAGCGAGCCTGCGATCCAGCGCTTGCGCGCGGTGACGGGGTTGGCGGGCGTCAGGAACCAGGTGCAGCGGCCACCTTCGGCGATCGCGGCCAGCGGATGCTCGATCTTCCCGGAGGCGATCAGCATGTGGGTGCCGCCGGTGGTCGCGATCTTGGCCGCCTCGATCTTGGTGTGCATGCCGCCGCGCGACAGCTCGGACGCGGCGCTGCCGGCCATCCCCTCGATCTCGGCGGTGACGGTTTCGACCACGGGAATGAGCCGCGCGTTCGGGTCCTGGGCCGGCGGCGCCGTGTAGAGCCCATCGATGTCGGAGAGCAGAATCAGCAGATCGGCGCTGGCCATGGTCGCAACACGTGCGGCCAGCCGATCATTGTCGCCGTAGCGGATTTCGGCGGTCGCGACCGTGTCGTTCTCGTTGATCACGGGCACCGCGCGCCATTCCAGGAGCTTGGCGATGGTCGAGCGGGCGTTGAGATAACGCCGCCGCTCCTCGGTGTCCTGCAGAGTGACCAGGATCTGCCCGGCATCGATGCCGTGCGCGCCCAGCACCTCCGACCAGATCCGGGCCAGCGCGATCTGGCCGACGGCGGCCGCGGCCTGGCTTTCCTCCAGCTTCAGAGGACCGCGCGGCAACTTCAAGCGGCTGCGGCCGAGCGCGATCGAGCCCGAGGACACCACCAGCACCTCGCAGCCGGCGTCATGCAGCTTGGCGATATCGGCAGCGAGCGCGGCGAGCCACGACGTCCGCACGTCTCCGGCCTCGGCATCGACCAGAAGCGAGGAGCCGACCTTGACCACGATACGGCGGAAATTCTCGAGTTTGGGATCGGCCATGATGAGCTGCGAGGTCGGTTCGAATGCCTCGCATGGATGGAGGCACGGGGCGTCGCGAGAGCGATTGTTCAGGGATTGTCGCAAGCCGCCGCAGGGGAGGCAAGCTGGGCGACGGGCGCTCAGCCTTGCGGCGGCGGCGGCGCCGCCCACGGCTCCTCGGTCGCGGCGTTCTCGATCGCGTTCTTTGCCTTGGCGGACACCGGCTGCTCGCCGATCACCTCGGAGAGCTTGCGCAGGGCTTCCTTGACGCCGTCCCCGGTCGCGCCGGAGAGCAGTAGCGGCGTCTTCTTGGCTGCGCGCTTCAGGCGGTCCTTCTGCTTTTTCAGCTCATCGGCATCGACCGCATCGATCTTGTTCAGCGCGACGATCTCGACTTTGTCGGCAAGCTGCCCGCCATAGGCTTCGAGTTCGTGCCGGACCGTCTTGTAGGCCTTGCCGGCATGCTCGCAGGTCGCATCGACCAGATGCAGCAACACGCGGCAGCGTTCGACATGGCCCAAGAAGCGGTCACCGAGGCCGGCGCCCTCATGCGCGCCCTCGATCAGGCCGGGAATGTCGGCGAGCACGAATTCGCGGCCATCGGCATTCACCACCCCGAGCTGCGGATGCAAGGTGGTGAAAGGATAGTCCGCGATCTTGGGCTTGGCGGCGCTGACCTTGGACAGGAAGGTCGATTTGCCGGCGTTGGGCAGGCCGACCAGGCCGGCATCCGCAATCAGCTTCAGCCGCAGCCAGATCCAGCGCTCCTCGCCCGGCTGGCCGGGATTGGCGTGGCGCGGGGCGCGGTTGGTCGGCGACTTGAAATGCGCATTGCCGAAGCCGCCATTGCCGCCATGAGCCAGCACGAAGCGCTCGCCCCGGGTGGCGAAATCGTGGATCAAGGTCTCCTTGTCCTCGTCGAAGATCTGGGTGCCGACGGGGACCTTGAGCACGATCGGCTTGCCGCCGGCGCCGTGGCGGTCCTTGCCCATGCCGTTTTCGCCCTTTTGGGCCTTGAAATGCTGCTGGTAGCGGTAGTCGATCAGCGTGTTCAGCCCATCGACGGCCTCGATGACCACATCGCCGCCACGGCCGCCATTGCCGCCGGACGGGCCGCCGAACTCGATGAACTTCTCGCGCCGGAACGCAACGCAACCGTTGCCGCCGTCGCCGGAGCGCACATAGACCTTGGCTTCATCGAGGAATTTCATGGGTCTTAGGTAGGCGAGGCGGGCCGCCACGGCAACCGCGGAGTTCGGCCTTTTCGGCCCAAACGCTTAATTCATGGGCTTGGAATTGAACTCGGAATCGAGCATTGCGTGGCGGTTGCGGCAGGATCGCGCCGCACGCGTAGCGGAACGCTGGAGCCGAAGCAGATGGCTTGGTAAGGCTGCACCATCATGAGCGTGCTCTCTCGACTCTCCACGTCCAACGATGAACGCGCCGCCCGGCTCGCCGGCATCGCCTTGATGCTGCTGTCGATCTTCATGTTCTCGTTCGGTGACGCCACCGGTAAATTCCTGGTCGGCACCTATTCGGTCGGGCAGCTCCTGGTCTTGCGCGCCTGTGCCGCCTTGCTGGTGCTCTCGCCGGTGATCTGGCGTCACCGCGCGCAGTTCCTCAAGCTGGAGCGGCCGTGGCTGCAGCTCGTCCGCGTGATCCTCTCGACGCTGGAGGTGGCGGCGTTCTTCCTTGCCACCGTCTACCTGCCGCTCGCGGACGTCATCACGTATTATCTGGCCGGGCCCATCTTCGTCACCGCGCTGTCGGCGCTGGTCTTGCGCGAGCAGGTCGGCTGGCGGCGCTGGAGCGCGATCCTGATCGGTTTCTGCGGCGTTGTGATCGCGCTGCGTCCGTCGGCGCAGACATTCAGCCTGCCGGCGCTGATCGCGCTCGGCGGCAGCCTTTCCTTCGCCGTGCTGATGCTGATCACCCGCTCACTGCGCGCCACCCCCGACATCGTGATGGCGTCCTCGCAATTCGTGGGCACCTTTTTGCTCGGTGCGGTCATGGCACCGTTCGGCTGGGTGACGCCGACGCCGGGAAGCCTGATGCTGTTCGCTGCGGCGGGCCTCATCTCGGTCACGGCGTTGTTCTGCGTCAACCGCTCCTTGAAGCTCGCGCCTGCATCGGTGGTCGTGCCCTATCAATATTCGATGATCGTGTGGGCGGTGATCTTCGGTTTCGTGGTGTTCGGCGATGTGCCGCATCCGGCGACGATCGCCGGTGCAGCGATCATCATCGGCGCCGGGCTTTACATCTATTTGCGCGAGCGCAGCCTCGGCAAGGACGAGGGTGCGGTCAATCCGCCGGTCTGAACCAACTCATCCTATCCAGGGAAGAAGCAGCTCATAGATCGCATCTGACCCGACGTCCGTTCTGAAGGCGCAGAGGAAGCTTAGCCCACTTGCCCCTTCGCCGAGAGCGGCACACGCTCGTAAGCCATGGGCAGGTTTACCGGTCGATAGTTGGGTATCTCGGCGATCCGCATCAACGCGCTCTCGTGGATGAAGGCGCCGTCGGGGATGAAGCGCGGTTCGCAGTCCGGAATGTAGAAGCCGAGATGCGATTTGCGCGCCGGCCATTCCTTGTATTTGTCCTTCTTCGGCAAGTATTCGAGCAGTCGCCAGGGGAGTGTCATCGAATCGTGGAGTTGGCCGCGAATGTCCGGCGCGACATAGGAAAACGGGCTGCCTTTGCGCTGCACGCCCCAGGCGAGCTGGTTCACCGTGCTCGGGTTGACGCTCAACCCCGCCGCGACGGCCTCGTCGATCATCCACAGCAGCGGAAATTTCGACAGCGCGGAATCCTTCTCCGGATAGCCGCCGCCGATGTCGCTATGCACGCCGGCGAACCACACCTGCTTGGAATCCTGCGGGCCGGAATGGACGTCGTTGAAGCGGACCGGCTTGTAGCTCTGCGGCTCGTCCCACTTCTTCAACCGGAACATGTAGCGGCGCTCGTCCATCGCGATCGCCTGCCGGAAGATCTTGACGCTCGGGTTCTGGATCGTGAAGGCGAGCTCCTCGAGGCTCGGCCAATAGAGGCGGTCCGGCCGCGGCACGATCACGCTTGCCACGGTGTCCCACACGCCGATGAAATGGATCGAGGGTGCGCGGGTCGACAAGATGCGGGCGAACTGCGCGGCGTGGTCGTTGCGGTTCTGCGGCAATGGGCCGTCCTCGTCGGCGGTTTCCGCCTTCGCCGTGACGCCGCGGCCAGCCTTCGGGTTGTCGCTCGAATATTTCTTGTAGGCGATCAGCCCGGATCCGGCGAGGTTCACCTGGTTTGGTGAGATCAGCCCGATCTTGTGGATCAGCCCGGCCAGCATGCGCACGGCGTAGGCGCCGCGGGAAAAGCCGAACAGGAAGACCCGGTCGCCCTCCTCGTAATGCTGCACCAGGAAGGCGTAGGCCGCGATGACGTTGTCGTCGAGCCCGTAACCGGTCATCAGCCCCAGCACCATGTTGAAATTGGCCTTGATGCGATGCCAAGTGTCCGGCTGCGACAAGGTGCCGACGCCGGGATCATAGAACACCGCCTGGTGCGGCGTGGTCCTGTCGGTCTTGCGCAGGCAGCGATAGAGCTTCAGCACGTTGGAGATATTTTCGCTGATCTCGTTGCCTGTGCCGTCACAGCAGATGACGATGTTCTTCATTGCGATTGTGGGCCTCCAGAATACGACCTTTGCGAGTGTAATGCATCTGGCGGAGTTTGAGGAGATTGGTTTTTGTGACAGTTGTACAGGTGCCAGAAACCGACGATTGTGCTGGTATAAGGAATTCAGAGGCGGTAGTCGGCGCGAACGACCGCCGGGAAGTTCGTTTTTTGCGAGCTGCGAGGGTCAGAGCTGTCTTAGTCCGTCGCCCTCATTCTGATATTCAATCGAAGTTCTGCACGAGAGTTTCTGCGTCTGCTGGGCCTCTCGGCGGGCGTGACAACAAAAACCTGCGGTGCTCCGTGCGCGCTATTGAATTAAATGATCGATTTCGGCCCACGCTGCGCTTGGTCTCCGCAACGCGCTCGTCCATCAGTACAGCTGCGGCTGAACGGAATGATCACCATATGCGAACCGCGAAACCGCATCGGACGGGAGTTGGATAAGGTAACTCCGCTGCGAAGCCGACAGGCAGCCGACGATGCGTTTTCCAGCATCAAACAGATAAGGCCGGGTCGTTCGACCCGGCCTTATCGGTTTGCTCAGGTTCCGTGAGCAGCCGGGCTCGGCCGCTGCTCTAAATCTCGTAGTCAGCTCGCCTTCGCGACGGGAGCGGCCTCGGCGGCCTTCTTTTCGATCTGGCGCTTCAGCTCCAGCGCACGCGGCGACAGCGTCGCGGCATTGGCCTTGAGCAGATACGCATCCAGTCCGCCATTGTGGTCGACGCTTTTGATCGCGTTGGTCGAGACGCGCAGACGCACGTTGCGGCCCAGCGCATCCGAGATGAAGGTCACGTTGCAAAGGTTCGGCAGGAAGCGCCGCTTGGTCTTGATGTTGGAGTGGCTCACCTTGTGGCCGACCTGGGGGCCCTTGGCCGTCAGTTCACAGCGCCGCGACATCGTTGCAAATCCTCTTTCATCCCCGCACCCGTAATCGCCGCTTTTGGCGCGCGGCGCGGGGGTCCAAAATTCGTCCAGTTCTCTCTGGGAGACGCGGACGTATAGGGGCGATGGGCGAATACGTCAAGTTTTTGAAGGCGGGTAACTGGCGCCTTTCGAGATGCGGTGGCTCCCGCCCTTTGCGCGACGCGGGTCAGGGGGTAGCCGTCAAAGTTCCGTTTTTCCAGGGCGGCGCCCGCAATCACCTACAAGTCAGAAATCTGACGCGAAATCAACACTGTAGACTCTGGCCGGTCACCATATAAAGAGCATAATCGGGGCGGTACGATAGGCTGGATGCCGTTGGCGCGGCCCAATAGACTTTCGGCCCCGCAAGGGACCCGGCGCGGGAAATGCCGCGCCGACGCCGAGTTGCGTTGTGCGTTGGATTTTTTCGCTTAAGTAACGAGGCGATCGCGCAGAGGTGCGCGAGCAGGCGTTTTGGCAGGACGGCCCTTTGAAGTGACCCATCGCGCAGCTCCCTTGATCGTCGCGCCCTCCTGTGGTCGCGGCCTTGCCCGCGGCGTCGCACGTGGCGCGACCATCGCGGTCGCGCTTGTCCTGGTGCTGTTCGCCGCCGTTCCACAAGCTTCCGCGCAGGGCCGCCTCGATGCCGTATATGAGGCGACGCTCGCCGGCATCCCGATCGGCAAAGGCACCTGGGCCATCGAGATCGGCGAGGATCAGTATGGCGCGGCCGCGCAAGGCGGCACCGCGGGGTTGCTGAAGAGCTTCTCGCAAGGTTCGGGCCAGGGCTCGGCACAGGGGCGGATCGTCAACGGGGCGCTGGTCGGCCAGAGCTACCAAGCCTCGACCACTGCGGGGAAGAAGTCCGAACAGATCCGCATCACGCTTACGAATGGTAACGTGAAGGAGTTCAGCATCGATCCGACGCCGCCGGTCGATCCCGACCGCATTCCGGTGACGGAGGCGCATAAGCGCGGCGTGTACGATCCGATGACCGCCTCGCTGTTGCGCGTCCCCGGCAATGGCGATCTGCTGACGCCGGAGGCCTGCCACGCCGGCGCGCCGGTGTTCGACGGCCGCATGCGCTACGAGCTCAAGCTCGATTTCAAGCGCCTGGAAAATGTGCGGGCCGAAAAGGGCTATCGCGGGCCGGCGTTGGTCTGTGCCATCTACTTCACGCCGGTGGCGGGCTATATTCCAGACCGGCCCGTGATCAAATATCTGGCCAGCGCGCGCAATCTCGAGATTTATTTCGTGCCGATCGCGGGGACCCGCATCCTGGTGCCGTTCAGGCTGGTGATTCCGACCCCGTTTGGAACCGGCGTGCTGGAGGCGACCAGCTTCGTCACCCAGGCCACCCCGCCGCGTGTGGCGAAAACGCAGTAGCGGCTCGCCCGCCGACTTTCCGCCAAAGGGAGACGGTCCCTCTGGATCGTCCGTTGTCGCAATTCCCGCGTGAATCCGTTTGACTCTTGCTCGAATCTGATTCGACTCGCGCTCCGAAAAAGCCGCGCCGAATCCGTCGCAAAACCGTTGCTTGTGGTTGCTCCAAAAACTTGATCTAGTGCGGTCTTTCACCTCACGCGCGAGATGTTGCGGTGAACGAAGCCGGAAAGCCGCCGGAGTCAGCGATTCGGGCGCGATTCGTTCTCCGGGCGTTCCGAAGCTTAAGGTGCGACACTATATGCGTAGCAAATTGACACAGCCGGGTGCGGTCGCGACCTTCTGAAATCGCTTCAAAACTCGGTTCCATCGCGTGTAACAGCACACGCGCACATCACGCCGGCAAAGACCTAAAATTAACGAATGGCCTTCTCGTCCTCTTCGGCTGCCTCGCCCTTCGAGCGCACGCCTGATCGTGCTCCGGGCTCCGGCGTCACCGCCGTGCTCGGTCCGACCAACACCGGCAAGACGCATCTCGCCATCGAGCGCATGCTTGCGCATTCGTCGGGGATCATCGGCCTGCCGCTGCGCCTGTTGGCGCGCGAGGTCTACAACAAGATCGTCGATCGCACCGGCTCCGACGCAGTCGCGCTGATCACCGGCGAAGAGAAGATCAAGCCGAAAAATCCGCGCTATTGGGTCTCGACGGTCGAAGCGATGCCGCGCGATCTCGACGTATCGTTCCTTGCCGTCGATGAGATCCAGATCGCAGCCGATCTCGAGCGCGGCCATGTTTTCACCGACCGCATTCTCAACCGGCGCGGCCGCGACGAGACGTTGTTGTTGGGGGCTGCAACGATGCGGCCGATCATCGAGCGGCTGCTGCCGGGCGCTTCGATGGTGACGCGGCCACGGCTGTCGCAGCTCGAATTCGCCGGCGACCGCAAGATCACGCGCCAGCCGAGGCGGACCGCGATCGTCGCCTTCTCGGCCGACGAGGTTTATGCGATTGCCGAACTGATCCGACGCCAGCATGGCGGCGCGGCGGTGGTGCTGGGCTCGCTATCTCCGCGCACGCGGAACGCGCAGGTGGCGATGTTCCAGAACGGAGATGTCGACTATCTCGTCGCCACCGACGCGGTCGGCATGGGCCTCAATCTCGACGTCGATCACGTCGCCTTTGCCTCCGACCGCAAATACGATGGCTATCAGTTCCGTCGTTTGACGCCCGCGGAATTCGCCCAGATCGCCGGCCGCGCCGGCCGGGCTACGCGAAATGGCACCTTCGGCACGACCGGACGTTGCGCGCCCTTCGAGCCCGAACTCGTCAATGTGCTGCAGAACCACACCTTCGATTCCGTGAAGGTGCTGCAATGGCGCAATGCGCGGCTGGATTTTTCGTCTTTGGGCGCGCTGCAGGTGTCGCTGGCTTTGCCGCCGGCGCATGAGGCGCTGACGCGGGCGCCCGTTGCCGAAGATTTGCGCGTGCTGGATCACGCGGCGCGCGACGCGGATGTGCGGGATTTGGCGCATGGCGCGGCGGCGGTCGAGCGGTTGTGGGAAGCCTGCCAGATCCCGGACTACCGCAAGCTGTCGCCGGCGGCCCATGCCGAGCTCGTCACCACGGTGTTCGGCTTTTTGATGCAAAAAGGGCGGATTCCGGACGCGTGGTATGCCGCTCAGGTCGACCAGGCCGACCGCATCGACGGCGATATCGACACGCTATCGGGCCGGATTGCACAAATTCGCACCTGGACCTTCGTCGCCAACCGGCCGGATTGGCTGGCCGATCCCGATTATTGGCAGGGAATTACCCGCGATGTTGAAAATAAATTGTCAGACGCCCTGCATGAACGGCTCACGGAGCGTTTCGTTGATCGTCGTACCAGTGTATTGATGCGGCGCCTGCGGGAGAACAGTGTTTTGAATACGGAAATCGGCAAGACTGGCGAAGTGATCGTCGAAGGGCATGCGATCGGCCGGCTGGATGGATTCACCTTCGCGCCCGACGCCGCCGAGGCCGGCTCCGAAGCCAAGGCCCTGCAGGCTGCGGCCCAGAAGGCTTTGGCCGGCGAGATCGAGGCCCGCGCTGAAAAGCTCTCCAACGCGCCCGATGAGCATTTCGTGCTCACCGCCGACGGTACGGTCCGTTGGACCGGGGATGCGGTCGCCAAGCTGGTGGCGGCTGACGACGCGCTGCATCCGCGCCTGCGCATCATCGCTGACGAGCGTCTTACCGGCGCTGCGCGCGACAAGGTCCAGGCGCGCCTCGATCTGTGGCTGAAGACGCATATCGAGAAGCTGCTGGGCCCGCTGTTCGAACTGTCCAAGGCGGAGGACATCACCGGCATTGCGCGCGGCATCGCCTTCCAGCTCGTCGAGGCGCTCGGCGTCATCGAACGCAGCAAAATCGCGAGCGAGATGAAGGATCTCGATCAGCCCTCGCGCGCAACCTTGCGCAAATACGGCGTGCGCTTCGGCGCCTATCACATCTACCTGCCGGCGCTGCTCAAGCCTGCGGCGCGCGCCCTCGCGGCGCTGCTGTGGGCGGAGAAGCAGGGCAATGTCGACATGTCCGCGCTGACCGGCGCGCAGCATCTGGCAAGCTCGGGGCGTACCTCTTTTCCCGTCGACAAGGCGCTGCCGCGGGACGCCTATCGCGTGCTTGGCTACAAGCAGGCCGGCGAACGTGCCGTGCGCGTCGACATTCTCGAGCGGCTGGCCGATCTGATCCGGCCTGCGCTGGCCTGGCGGGAAAATGCTCCTGGCGAGAAGCCTGCAGGCGCTTTCGACGGCCGCGGCTTCGTGGTGACGCAGGCGATGACCTCGCTGACGGGATCGGCCGGTGAGGATTTTGCCTCGATCCTGCGCGCGCTTGGCTATCGCATGGAGAAGCGCCCGCCGTTGCCGCCCAAGGGCGTTGAAAAGCCGACGGAAGCTCCGGCCGGCGAAGCGATGGCTGCTGACGCCGCCGCGAGCGAGGGGGCGGCGGTGGAAACCGCCGGCGCCGACGCTGCAGCACCGGCCATCGGCGACGATGCCGCCGCGGCGCCTGCGACCGAGGAGATGGTTCCGACGGTGGCTGAGGCCGCAGTGGCGCCGGTGGTCGAACAGGTCGTCGCTGTGCCGGAGCCGGTCGAGACGTCCGAACAGGCCGAACCGATCGCGACGGCGGCCTCCTTGCCAATGGTCGACTTCGCTCCGCCACCCGCGGAAGAGGCGGTGATGCCCACGTCGGAGCCGACCGTCGCCGAGTCCATTGTCGTCGAGTCCGAGCCCTCCGACGCAGCGCAGGCCGAAATCTCCGCCGAGCCGGAGGTCGTGAGCCCAGCAGCACCGGCGGAAGCCGCGTCCCCCGAAGCGACCGCAACTCCGGCGGCAGAGCCCGCCGAACCGCAGCTGGTCGAAGTCTGGCGTCCCGGCGGCCGTTCCGAGGAGCGACGCCCGCGCCATGAGCATCAGCGCCCCCGCCATCAGCGGCCGCATCAGGATCGCGGCCAACAGCCGGCCGGCGAGCATGCTGCAGGCGGGGCTGCCCCGGCCGAGGGCGAGTCTCGCGGCGAGCGTCGCCATGGTCAGGGGCATGGCCGCCGCGACCGCGTAAAGGAATTTGGCAAGGACTTTCGGAAGGGGCCGCGTCAGGGCACTGAAGGCCAGCCTCAAGGTCAAGCGCAGGGCGAAGGCGTGCAGACGCGTGAGGACCGGGCCCCCCGCCGCGAGCACGACAGCAAGGGACGTGATCGCGACCGCGATCGTAACAAGGGCGGCAAGTTCGGCGGCGAGCGCGAGGGGCGCGGCGGCCGGGACTTCGGTAAGGGCGGCCGCGACAAGCGCGACGGCGGCCCGGCGCTCCGGCCCTACGCGTCGAGCGCCGGTTCGCGCGACCGCGATCGGCCGATCGATCCGAATTCGCCGTTTGCCAAGCTCGCTGCGCTGAAGGAGCAGCTCGCCGCGAACAACCGGAAGGACTGACGCGCGATCAGCAGGAAGGACGAGGCCAAGCCGGAAAGCCCGTCAGAGCGCCAGCGCCTCGACAAATGGCTGTGGCATGCGCGCGTGGTGAAAGCCCGCGCGAGCGCCGCTGCTCTCGTCACCTCCGGCCATGTCCGCGTCAACGGCGTCCGCGAGACCTCGCCGGGCCACGGCATCAAGCCCGGCGACGTGCTGACCATCGCGCTCGACCGCAGCGTCCGGATCCTGAAGGTGGTGGCGTTTGCGGAGCGACGGGGCGATGCGACCTCTGCGCGCGTGCTCTACGATGACTTGGCGGGCGGTTCGCAATAGCGTTTGCTGCACGACAAACCCGTTTCAGTTCTTTGCCCCGTTCACTTGCGGCCCACCACGTCCTGCGCTAGTGGTCCGACGCCAGCATTTGCTCCCCATCCGGGAAAGCACGTTTGCAAATGTGCAGGCCAGCTGATTTCTAGACCCGTTCCGGAGCCCTGGATGACTTACGTCGTCACTGAGAACTGCATCAAATGCAAATATACGGATTGCGTTGAAGTCTGCCCGGTAGACTGCTTCTACGAGGGCGACAATATGCTGGTCATCCATCCTGACGAATGCATCGATTGCGGTGTCTGCGAACCGGAATGCCCGGCGGACGCGATCAAGCCGGACACCGAGCCGGGGCTGGAAAAGTGGCTCGGGGTGAATGCCGAATATGCCAAGGCCTGGCCCAACATCACCCAGAAAAAGGATCCTCCCGGCGACGCCAAGGAACATGACGGCGAGGATGGGAAGTTCGAAAAATATTTTTCGCCCAATCCCGGAACTGGGGATTGAGCGCCTCCTCTCGGCTGAGGTCTGAGCTGCCGCGGGAGTGACGGCCGGTCCGTCGCCCGGCAAATTTGCCGGCTGCGAATCATTCCGCGGAAACAAGGATGTAAGACGATTTGGTGACGGCCCGAATGCTGCAATTGTCGGCACCGGGCGACTCGCCGTTTAACCCTAAGCACGCGGATCCGTCACAGAACCGCCCTTCCGCCTCTAAATCATTGATTTTTGCGGGAAATGTGCTATATATGGCACATTCTCAGAGCCGAACCCGGCCATGCGTAATTTTGGCCGCCCTTTTAGGTTCCCGCAACATCAAACAGGGGCGTGGCAGTTCCGCGCGCAGGCTGTGTCACAGAAAACGCGTAAAAAAAGTGCTTCCAAGAGTACCAAGAAGCCCGCCGCGGCCAGCCGCAGCGTTTCCAAGGGCCGTGCCCGGGCTCCTGTAAAGGAAGTTCGGGCTGCCGCAAAGGCCTCGGCTGCCAAATCCTCGAAGAACAAAAGAAGCGCAATGCCTGAAAAGACTGCCAAGACTGCCGCGAAAGCCACTGCTGCCAAGACTTCTGCCGTCAAGGCTTCTGCTGTCAAGAGTTCTGCCGCGAAGGTTGCCGCCAAGCCTGCCGTTGCCGCTCCTAAGCCCGCTGCCGCCCCCAAGGCGGCCGTCGCGGCGCCTGCGCCTGCCAAGACCGTGGCCGCCAAGCCGGCCGCGCCTGCTCCGCGCGTCGAGGAAAAGAAGCTGCCCACCCAGCGTCAGGGCTTCAAGACCAACGAATTCGTGGTCTATCCGGCGCATGGCGTTGGCCAGATCCTGGCCATCGAGGAGCAGGAGATTGCGGGCGCCAAGCTCGAACTGTTCGTCATCAACTTCATCAAGGACAAGATGACCTTGCGCGTTCCGACCGCCAAGGTCGCCAATGTCGGCATGCGCAAGCTGTCCGATCCGGCGCTGGTCAAGAAGGCGCTGGAGACGTTGAAGGGCCGCGCGCGTGTCAAGCGCACGATGTGGTCGCGCCGCGCCCAGGAGTATGAAGCGAAGATCAACTCGGGCGACATCGTTGCGATCGCGGAAGTGGTGCGCGATCTCTACCGTTCCGAGTCGCAGCCTGAGCAGTCCTACAGCGAACGTCAGCTCTATGAAGCGGCACTGGACCGGCTGTCGCGCGAGATCGCCGTCGTGCAGCACTCGACCGAGACCGAAGCGGTCAAGGAGATCGAGGGCCAGCTCGCCAAGAGCCCGCGTCGCGGCGCCAAGACGGAAGCCGATGCGGTTGCCGAGGGTGAAG
Organism: Bradyrhizobium sp. SZCCHNS1022; assembly: GCF_032484835.1. NCBI lineage: Bacteria > Pseudomonadati > Pseudomonadota > Alphaproteobacteria > Hyphomicrobiales > Nitrobacteraceae > Bradyrhizobium > Bradyrhizobium sp. SZCCHNS1022. The sequence goes on from NZ_JAUETT010000001.1 coordinate 1,028,632, forward strand.
GCGACGCCGAGGGCGATATCGATGATATCGACGGCGACGATACCGCTGTGGCCGACGAGGCGGCGTAACGCGTCACCCGCTCAATCGAATACGAAAGCCCGGCCCGCAAGGCCGGGCTTTTTGCTTGGGCAGCCATCGTCCTGAGCTTACTCGAACGTCCCTGGTCCGGCGGGTACGCCGCCGCGTCTGGCGTTGCTCAGGCCACGGCCTCCAGCTTGCTCCGCGCGGCCCTGATGTCCCGCACCGGCGGCAGGCCGAACAGCCGGCCATATTCGCGTGTGAACTGCGGCACGCTCTCATAGCCCACCGCGAACGCGGCGCTGCTTGCATTCATGCCCTCTGCGAGCATCAGCCGCCGCGCCTCGATCAGCCGCAGCTGCTTCTGGAATTGCAGCGGCGACAGCGAGGTATGCTTGCGGAAATACTGGTGGAAGGAGGATGGGCTCATGCCGGCAACGGCAGCGAGCTGCTGGACCGGCAGCGCCTGCGTGAATTCGGCGCGCAGCAACGCCACCGTGCGCGCGATACGTTGCGCATGGCTGTCGGGGCCGCCGAGCCTGCGGATTGCCGCGCCATGCCGGCCTGCCAGCAGCCAATAATGCATCTCGCGCACGAGCTGCGCCTGCAGCACGGGCAATGCGGCGGGCCGATCGAGCAGGCGCACCAGCCGCACCGCGGCGTCGGCGGCTTCCGCATCGGTCGGCTCAACCCGAACGGCGTGGCCATCGGCTTCTGCCGTGCCGTTCATCTGCGCAATCAGCTCGGCAACGAGCGCAGGATCAAGCTCCAGCACCAGGGAGAGGTACGGCGCGGCGATGCTGGCCCGCGTGATCTGGCTGACAGTGGGCACGTCGGCCGTGATGATCAGTGAAGCGCCGGCAGAAAACGCAACCCTCTGCTTCCCCATCGCGACATGCTTATCGCCCTGCACGACCAGGCAAACCAGCGGTCGAGAGATCGCATACACGAGCTCGCTGGGCGCGGTTGCACGCACCATCGTGAGCCCCGGGATCAGGGTCTTGGCGAGACCTGTGGCACCGGCATGGATAGCCGTGTAGCGGCTCACGGTGCTGAGCAGACTGGTCATGCAACGAGCCTAAACCGGCGCCGCCGGCGATGCATCCTCCTTCGGAGGATCGGGCAAGAAACGGCGAGCTTCTGGCAACCGCGGACGGCGCTGCGGCCCGATATCGGGGTGGTCAAATCCCGACTGGAGGCAGACATGACCAAGATCGCGCTCGTCACCGGCGCCAGCCGCGGGCTCGGCCGGGCCACTGCATTGCATATCGCCCGCCGCGGCGGCGATGTCATCCTCACCTATCAGCGCCACGCGGAGGAGGCGCAGGCCGTAGTCGCCGAGATCGAAGCGATGGGCCGCAAGGCGCTGGCATTTCAGCTCGACAGCGGCGACGTCGCGGCGTTTGCGCCATTCGCCGAGACGCTGCGTGCCGCGCTGCGCCGGAGCTGGCAGCGCGACACCTTCGACCACCTCGTCAACAATGCCGGCCATGGCGATTACGCGCTGATCGCCGACACGACCGAGGCGCAGTTCGATCGGCTGATCGACGTGCACTTCAAGGGCGTCTATTTCCTCACTCAGGCGCTGCTGCCGCTGCTTGCGGATGGCGGCCGCATCGTCAACCTGTCCTCCGGACTGACGCGGACCTCGTTCCCCGGTTATGCCGCCTATGCGGCCGCTAAGGGGGCGGTGGAGGTGCTCTCGACCTACCTGGCCAAGGAGCTCGGCGGCCGTGGCATTGCCGTGAACACGGTGGCGCCGGGGGCGATCGAAACCGATTTTGGCGGGGGCGCCGTGCGCGACGACCCCGAGATCAACAAGGTGTTCGCCGGCATGACCGCGTTGGGCCGGGTCGGCCTGCCCGACGACATCGGTCCGATGATCGCAAGCCTGCTGTCGGAAGACAATCGTTGGGTCAACGCCCAGCGGATCGAGGTCTCCGGCGGTCAGGCGATCTGACCGGAACAGCAGCCAGACAGGAGATTGGCCATGAGCGCGAACGGCCGACATCTGGGAACGCTCGATCGTCTCTACGTGCTCGATGGCGGCGCTGCGATTGCTCCTGACCGGTCCGTCTATACGCCTGGGAAATGGTGCGGCGAACCGGTGACGCTGAGCTGCAACGCCTATTTGATGCGGCGGAACGGCGAATGGGTCCTCTGGGACACCGGGATCGACGAAGCCTTGGCCGAAGAGCCGCGGGGCAGGATCATCGCGCACGGCATCAGGGGCATCGTCGCCAGGCCCATCACGGCTCAGCTCGCCGATATCGGTCTCGCCGCGGCCGATATCGGGATGGTGCTGCTGTCCCATGCGCACTTCGACCACATCGGCAATGCCGGCCTGTTCGAGCGCGCGACCTGGTACATCCAGCGCCGCGAGCACGAAGCCATGTTCGGTGCTGATTATCGCCAGCATGGCTACACTCCGGCGCTCTATGAGGGTCTGGGGCAGGCCAAGGTCGAACTGATCGATGGTGATCTCGATCTGTTCGGTGACGACTCGGTTCGCGTGATCTCCACACCCGGCCACACACCCGGGCATTGCTCGCTACTGGTCCGTCTCGCCAACACCGGGCCGGTCTTGCTCTCGGGGGACGTCGCGCATGACGCTTACAACATGGCACATCGGCAGGTGCCGACTATGAATGCGAGCCGCGAGCTGTCGCTGGCCTCGATGGAACGCATCGCTGCGATCGTCGATGCCGAGGGCGCGCAGCTCTGGTTGAACCATGATACCGCCCAGTCGGCGACGCTTGCGCATGCGCCGGCGTATTTCGACTAGACGAGTGCCGGCTTGTCGTCGTCGCGACAACGAGGACGCAAATCGAAAGGCCTGCCCTGCTTGGCCGGTCACTCCACCACGATCTTGACGCGGTCGCGCACCTTGACCTGGGCATGGGCATCGAGCCCGTTGAGAACACGGAATCGCTCGACCGGGTGATCGAGGCCGGCCATGCGGTGCGCCAGCGAGTCCACCGTGTCGCCGGGCTGCACGGTGATGACCTTGATGCGCAGCGGCCGGGCCGACTGGATCTCGTCGAGGCTCAGGCGGCGGAACGAATTGACCGTCTCGCGCGCGTTGCGCTCGCTCTCCGTCGTCCGTTGCCGCATGGCAAAGATGAAGCGATAGACGTCGGTTCCGACGCGCAGCGCGTAGACCTTGAACTGCCAGGCATCGCCGCTCGCCGTCGTCGCGGCCGCTGGGAACCCGTTGATCGTGAGCTCCTCGGTCGCGGACTTGTCGACATTCTCCATCCAGCCCGAATTCAGGTAATCGCCGAGCGTCTGCTCGGCGGGCACCCGCACCACGTCGAAGCGCATCGCCTGGGCGCCGCCCTCGCGCACGCCGATCACCGCCTGTGCGGTGTTGTCGAGCGTGAAGTTCTCCGGCGCTTGGAAGGTGAAGCCGAGCTTGGGATGCAGGAAGCGCCGGCCGCGTACGAATCCCTCGCTGGGGTCCTCGCCATAGACAATGTTGTCGATGGCCCCGAGATAGGTCTCGCGATCGTGCTCCCTGGGGTCGGCAGAGGCATATTGCTTGGCGACCGCCTCGGCATTCTGCACCCGCTCCGGCGTTGCCGGATGCGAGGACAGGAAGTCCTGCGCCCGCGGATCGAACCCGATCTTGCCGGCCTTCAGCTCCGCGTTGCGCTCCATCGAGCTGAGGAACCGTGCCGCGCCAAACGGATCGAAATGCGCCTTGGCCGAGATGCCGACGCCGATGCCGTCAGCTTCGAATTCCTGGGCGCGCGAGAAGCTCGCCATCGTCAGCTTGGTCTTCGCCAGTGCCAGCGCGGTCAGATCGGGATCGTCGGAGCCGACGCGCGTCACGACGGCAACCTGGCGGGCCTGATCTTCACGGATCGCCGCATGGTGGGCGAGGACATGCGCCATCTCGTGGCTCAGCACCGAAGAGAGCTCGGAGGTGTCGTTGGCAAGCGCGATCAGGCCGCGGGTGACGTAAAGCTGGCCGGTCGGCAAGGCGAAGGCGTTGACCGCACCGGAATTCAGGATGGTCACCTTGTAGCTCTGCTCGGGATGGTCGGAGGCCGCCACCAGCCGGTCAACGATCTTGCCGATCAGGGATTCAAGCTGCGGGTCGTCGTACGAGCCACCATAGGTTGCGAGTATTCTTTCGTGTTCGCGATCGCTGGCGGGCGTCGTCTGGACGATGGCGGGCTTGGGGCGCGGTGTCGGCGTCGGTGCGGTCGTGGTCTGCAGCTTGCCCATGTAGCTGCAGCCGGCGAGCGCGAAGCCGAGGCATAGCAAAGCGGGCGCGACCCGAAGGCCGCTCCTCGTCGCTCTTCCACGCCAGTGCGCAAACCCTTTCACGTGGCTCCCCGGTAGCTTCGTCGTCAGTTGCTGTTCAAGACTTCGATCTGGGTCACCCTGGCCGCGTCGATGCGCGGTCCCGAGTTCGGCCCGGAATGCGCCTCTACCCAGCCGCGCACCCGAATCCGTCGTTGTTCCAAGGACTTTACGGCAAGGCCGGCCGACTCGAAGACCGGCAGCGCGCGCCTTGAAATAGTCACAGCGAAACCCCGTGTCCAGTTACGTGCGAAATTGAGGTACGTCGTCGCCCCTGCCTGTCGTACGGACAAGACCTTGCCTTCGACAACTGTAAATCGTCCGACCCGAGACAAAATATCGTCTGGACTTTCCGCGCTTTTTATGACGATGGCGTCTGCCCAGATGCCGCGTTTGTCGGCGCGGGCCTCGGATTCGGCGGCGGCGAGCGCCGCTGCGCAGTCCCTGTCGGCGATGTCGGTGGCCAGAAGCGCCTGCCCTCGCGCGAGCAACTCGCGCTGAGCGAGCACATCCGAGCCTGCGATCGACACGAAAGCGCTCTGTCGCCCATAGCGGTCCGGCGCATCGTCGCTCCCGTACAGGACGACCTCGCGGCCATCGATCAGTTCGGCCAATCCATTGCTCGGGTTGCCGGTTGCAGTCGCCAGCTCAACGCCGGCGAGCTTGATTTCGCGACCATCGGATAAACGAAAGCTTCGCGCATCTACAACCTCGGTCACGCGTCCGTCGCCGAGCGATTCGAACGCGCACGGCGAGGCATCGCTTGCTGCCGGACCGGCAATCGCGAGCATAGTTGTGAAGATAAGAAAAAACGCGCTTTGCGTGTTCATCCTCGCAGCCCTCACCGGATTCGACGTCGGACGATCATCCCATACTTTCTCCATTCCACCGAATGGAAAACTGCAGCACGTCGCGATCTGAGCAGCACCGGCCGCTGCCCTTGCTGCTTGGCAAGCGCTGCGGCATGATCCGGCCAATCAATGATAAGGGCCGCCGCGATGACGGCGTCCGCCAGGGAGGTGATTTTAATGACGCGGATATTGTCGGGCGCGTTGGCGCCGTTGTTTGCATTGGCGTCCGTTCTCTCGCTCACGTCAGGTGCTGTGCATGCACAGGAGAAGCCGCCGCTGAAGATCGGCGGCGTCCTGGACATGTCCAGCCTTTACGCCGACATCACGGGCGTAGGCAGCGAGACGGCAGCCAAGATGGCGGTGGAGGATTTCGGCGGCGAGGTCCTTGGGCGCAAGATCGAAGTGTTGGCCGCCGACCATCTCAACAAGGCCGATCTTGCCGCCAACATCGCCCGCGACATGATCGACAATCAAGGCGTCGAGATGATCTACGACGTAGCAGCATCCGCCACCGCGCTCGCAGCGGGCGAGATCGCAAAAGCGCGCAACAAGATCATCATCTTCAACGGCCCGGGTTCGGTGCGGCTCACCAACGAGGCCTGCGGTCCTTATACCGTGCACTACGTGTTCGACACGTTTGCGCAGGCCAACGTCACCGGGCTTGCAGCGGTGAAATCCGGGCTCGACACCTGGTTCTTTCTCACCGCCGACTATGCCTTCGGCCAGGATCTGGAAAAAGACACCACCAATGTGATCGTGAAGTCCGGCGGCAAGGTGCTTGGCAGCGTGCGCCATCCGCTCAATACGTCCGATTTCTCATCCTTCCTGCTGCAGGCGCAGGCATCGAAAGCGAAGGTCATCGGCCTTGCCAATGCCGGCGGCGACACCATCAACGCGATCAAGCAGGCCGCCGAATTCGGCCTGACCAAGAGCGGCCAGAAGCTGTCTCCGCTCCTCGCTTTCGTCTCCGACATCGACAGCGTCGGGCTCGAGACCGCGCAGGGGCTTCTCCTCGCCGAGGCCTGGTACTGGGACCTCAACGACGAGACCCGTGCCTTCACCAAGCGCTTCATGGCGCGCACCAAGCGCGTGCCGACTTCGGCGCAGGCCGGCGTCTATTCGTCGGTGCTGCATTATCTCAATGCGGTAAAGGCGGCCGGCACGACCGATCCGGCCGCCGTGATGAAGGTGATGAAGGCAACCCCGATCAACGACATGTTCGCCAAAGGCGGCCACATCCGCGAGGACGGCCGCATGGTGCACGACATGTATCTGTTCGAGGTGAAGAAGCCATCCGAATCCAAAGGCCGCTCCGATGACTACAAGCTGCTGGCGACGGTGCCAGGCGACCAGGCATTCCAGCCGCTGGAAGCCTCGCGCTGCGCGCTGGTGAAGAAATAGTCCGCCGTTGCGAGCGAGGCGGCTTCGCTGCTCGCAATGACGAACTGTGATCCCTGCAATGACAACGGAAAGTAAATCCGATGACCGCCAACGACACCGTCCTGCAGCACCTCGAGTCCGGCTTGCTCACGATTACGATGAACCGTCCCGAGCGGCGCAATGCGCTGAACGCCGAGATGACCACCGGTCTCGTTGCCGCCGCCCGCCGCGCCATGGAGGACCATGATGTGCGGGCGGTCCTGATCAAGGGCGCCGGCGGCACCTTCTGTGTCGGCGGCGACGTCAAGGCGATGGCCGAGGGCAAGGCGCCTCCGCCGTTCGAGAGCAAGGTTGCCATCCTGCGCGACCGCATGGAAGTCTCGCGCCTGCTGCACCAAATGCCCAAGCCTGTCGTGGCGCAGATCGATGGCGCTGCCGCGGGCGCGGGGCTCTCGATTGCGCTGGCCTGCGATCTCCGCGTCGCCGGCGCCTCCGCCAAGATCACCACCGCCTTCGCCAAGGTCGGATTGTCAGGCGATTTCGGCGGCACCTATTTTCTCACCCAGCTGCTCGGCAGCGCCAAAGCGCGTGAGCTCTATTTGACCTCGCCGCTCTTGAGCGCCCAGGAGGCTTACGCGCTCGGCATGGTGACGAAGGTCGTGCCGGACGCGGAGGTCGAGGCGGCCGCGCGCGAACTTGCGATGTCGTTGGCGCACGGGCCGACGGTGACGCTCGGCTATATCAAGCGCAACATCAACAACGCGGAGACATTGTCGCTCGAACACTGCTTCGATGCGGAGGCGATGCATCACTCTCGTTGCAGCGAGACCGCCGACCACATGGAGGCTGCGAAAGCCTTTGTCGAGAAGCGGCCGCCGGTGTTCCAGGGCAAATAGGTGCAACGTCGTCGTTGCGAAGCGCGAAGCGACGAAGCAATCCAGACCTCTTAGGTGTGTATCATGAGCTACCTGCATCTGCGCCAGGTCTGCCTGGTCGCACCGCGGCTCGAGCCCGTTGTGTCCGACATTGCGGAGATCATGGGACTCGAGGTCTGTTACCGCGATCCGCATGTCGGCAAATACGGCCTGGAGAATGCACTGCTGCCGGTCGATACGATCCTGCTGGAGATCGTCGCGCCGATCCGCGCCGGCACAGCCGCGGGACGCTTCCTGGAGAAGACCGGCGGGCAGGGCGGCTATATGGCGATCTTCGCCTGCGATGATCCGGACGCGCGTGCTGGCAACGCCAATGCGCTCGGCGTGCGGACGGCGAACGTGATCGATCATCCGCCCTATCACGGCGTGCAGCTGCATCCGCGCGACTGCCGCGCCGCCTTCATCGAGTTCAATCACACCACAGGCAGTGACGATATCCTTGGGTGTTATCCGCCGGCCGGACCCGACTGGCAGCGCGCGATCCGCAAGAACGTGACGATGGCGCTGACCGCGGTCGAGCTGCAGAGCCCCGATCCGTCGGGCCTCGCTGCGCATTGGGGCCGCATCCTCGAGATCGCGCCAACCGTCGAGGCCGGCGAGACGCCGCAGATCGATCTGCCAAACGCCCGCTTTCGCTTCGTGGAGGGTGACCGCGAGATCGTGAGTGGGCTGACGTTTCGCGCGGCCGATGCGAGGGGAATCTGTGCCGCTGCGCAGGCGCGCGGGCATTCGGTCGTGAACGGTGGTTTCTCGCTGGGTGGGGTGACGTTCAGGCTGCAGGCGTGACGTGGCCCTGTGGCCGGACCATAGGGCCGCATCGGTTGGCCTCTGCCCTCCAGGGAGCCTCTCTGGAGGGGGATGAGGCGAGGCGCCTAAATCGCCCGGCGCGCGGCGCTGGCCCAGTTCTTCAGCGAGGCCCAGACGTTGCGGGAGAGGCGGAACGCATCTACCGGCGCCGAGGAGGCCAGCACTTCGAAACGGTGCAGCTCGACCCCGGTCCACTGGAAGCCGCACTTCTCGAGGATGTTGCGCGAGGCGGGATTGGAGACGCGCGCATAGGCGAGCAGCGCGTCGTGCCCGTGCGCATCGAAGAAGTAGTCGATGATTGCGCGCGCGGCTTCGGTGCCGTAGCCGCGGCCCCAATAGGCGATGCCGAGCCAGTAACCGAGGGCAGGCAGGTCCGGCGCGCGCCAGTTCACGCCGACGATGCCGATCGGCTGGCGATCGGTCTCGATCAGGAAGGCCGTTTCCTTGCCGCCATCGGCGAGCCCGCGCACGAAGCTGACGGCGTCATCGGGCGTATAAGGATGCGGCAGGCGACGGGTGTTCTCGGCGATGCGGCGGTCATCGGCGAGACGGGCGATGGCTTTCACGTCCGCGAGCGTCGGCTGACGCAAGATCAGCCGCTCGGTCTCGAGGACGCAAGGTCTCGCCTCGCGAAAGGTCGATGTCGGGATCTCCTGCAGCATGTCGGGCTCCATCAACACGGCGACGGCAATATGACGCACGCAACGAAAAGGGGAGGCCGGTGTCCCGCCTCCCCTGGAGCCTTTTTGCGCTCCGCCGGTTCATCAGGACCCGGCGGACGTAATTTGATCCACCGTTATTCGGCCGCCTCTGCAGCCACCGGACGCACCGAAATGAAGGTGCGGTTGGACCGGTCATGAAATTCTACGACGCCCTCGACCTTGGCGAACAGCGTATGGTCGGTGCCCATGCCAACATTAAGGCCAGGGTGCCAGGTCGTGCCGCGCTGACGCGCAATGATGTTACCGGGAATCACGCGCTCGCCACCGAACGTCTTGATGCCAAGGCGTTTGCCTTTGGAATCACGGCCGTTGCGCGATGAACCGCCTGCTTTTTTATGAGCCATGGCTCGTCTCCGATCTCGCTTCTCTCTAGCTCAATTTGGCTGGAGAATCATTCACATTTGCGATGTGCGGACGTGAGGTCCGCGCGAATTGTCTGTCGATGTGGCGCGCTTGCGCCGCAATCCTTACTCGGCCGCGTCTGCCGCCGGTGCCGCAGCCTTGGCCTTCTTCGGCCGCGGGCCGATGGTCGGCTTGGCGTTGTCGGTCAAGATCTCGGTCACGCGCAGCACCGTCAGCTCGTCGCGGTAGCCGCGCTTGCGGCGCGAATTCTTGCGGCGACGCTTCTTGAACGCGACCACCTTGGGGCCGCGCTTGTGCTGCAGCACCTCGGCCGCGACCGTGGCGCCGGCCACGGTGGGGACGCCCAGCACCGGCGTGTCGCCGCCGACCACCAGCACTTCGGGAAGCTGCACGATCGTGCCGACTTCGCCTTCGATCTTGCCAATCTCGAGCACATCATCCGGAGCGACACGGTATTGCCGGCCGCCGGTCTTGATGACTGCGAACATCGTTCTATTCCTTCGTGTTCGATCCCGGCCTCGAGTCGAAACTGCGGGCCGGCTTCTTGTTCAGTCGTTATGGTTCGGTTTGGTCGTACCTCGACCGGTACGATCCTGCGCAGTTTCCAAGGGCAGAAAGCCCGCCAAATCCGCGCAAAAACAAGCGGCGCGGGAGGGCCCACGCCGGATGAAGCGGCATTTATAGCCGCAAGGGTCGGTGAGTCAAGGTAAATGGCCGCCGGCCGCCTTCAACGAAACCAAACGGTTCCCTCCGCCGTTGTGTCCACCCAACACGCGAAAAGGGCAGGGACCAATGGCTGAGGACGTCATGACCTCCACCGGCATCGGCCCGGCACGGCGCCACGCGACTGCCGTCGGTGGACATCGACAGCTTCAATATCGAGATCAAGGACGAGGACGGCTTTGTCGGCGACCGCGCCTCCAAGGGCGCCTTCCGCAAGATCTTCGAGCGCTGGCGCAAGCCGTTGCGTAAATCCGGCAAGGACCCGTTCGGCAAGGAGTCGTCCGACGAGATCAGCAAGAAGGTGCTCGACGAGATCCTGATCGGCGAGGACACCGAGGCGTCTGCGGTGGTGCATTCGGCGATCGAGGACTTCGCCCAGGAGCTCGCTTACGTCACCCGGCGTTTCCTGCGCACCAAGGCCTGGGCCGACACCGGATGCATCGTGGTCGGCGGCGGCTTTCGCGCCTCCCGGCTCGGCGAGCTTGCGATTGCACGCGCCGAAATCATCCTCAGGGACGAAGGTTTCGAGGTTGACCTGGTGCCGATCCGCTACGACCCGGATGATGCCGGGCTGATCGGCGCGCTGCATCTGGCGCCTTCCTGGATCTTCGAAGCCCATGACAGCATCCTGGCGGTCGATATCGGCGGCACCAATATCCGCTGCGGCGTGGTCGAGACTGGCGCCAAGAAGGCACCGGACCTCTCGAAAGCCTCGGTGTGGAAGTCCGACCTGTGGCGCCACGCCGACTACGAGCCGACCCGCGAAGGTGCAGTGAAGCGGCTGGCCAAGATGCTGAAGGGGTTGATCGAGAAGGCCGAGGCTGAGGGCTTCAAGCTCGCGCCCTTCATCGGCATCGCCTGTCCCGGCGTGATCGATGCGGACGGATCGATCGAGAAGGGCGCCCAGAACCTGCCGGGCAATTGGGAGAGCAGCAAGTTCAATCTGCCGAGCAGCCTGATCGAGGCGATTCCTATGATCGGCGGCCACGACACCGCGCTGCTGATGCACAATGACGGAGTGGTGCAGGGCCTGTCGGAGGTGCCGTTCATGCAGGGAATGGAGCACTGGGGCGTGCTCACCATCGGCACCGGGCTAGGCAACGCCCGCTTCACCAACCGTCACAAGGAGAACGGCAAGAAGGATAAGGACAAAGCGGACGACAAATCCGACGACAAGAAAGCCAAGAAGAAGAGCAAGGATTAGCTGCTCGGTATCGATATGCGCCCGTCCCCCTCTCATATTGTTGCGATGCAGCATAGAAGCGCGTGAAGGGTTGCTGCCGACAATCGTGGATTGCGCCAGGGCCTCAGTCGGCGCTTGTTGAAAAATATCTTGCAATCAATAGGATAGGGATAGTGCGCGGCCGCCGCCGGTAACCTTTACCGGTTAGGTTAAAGATCGCTTTTTAGACGTTAAGGATGAGTTTGCATTGCAGCGATCCGGCCTATGCCGCAAGGCTGCCTTGTCGCTCAGGCCAGCCGGATTGACCCCCGTCTCTTTCGGTTGGTTTCCCCAAGATGAAGCGACACGGGACCGCCATTGTGTGTCAGCGTATGGCGGTCCCACATTTTTTTCCGCATCTCTCCTCCCAAGTCCCTTCTCCCAGCTCCCTTCGCTTTCGCGCCGCTTCGCTGTTCGGTTGCGATCCTTCGCAGAAACTGCCGGTGTGACGGATCGGCCTATTTACAAACCGTCTAGACGGTTTTTATATGACGCAACCCAATTCGGGGTGGGACGTGCGCGGCGTCAAGCCGCCAACTGGAGACTGAGGACATGAAGATCAAAGCCGCCGGATATGGGCTGACGGCGCTGCTTGCGACGCTGCCCTGCGCAGGCGCAAATGCCGCCGATCTGCCGGCCAACACGTACAAGGCGCCGGCCTACATGCAGCCCGCGCCGGCCCCGTTTTCCTGGACGGGATTCTACGTCGGCGCCAATGTCGGCGGCGGCTTCACTGGCGCCAACGCGTACAGCAATTTCGGCGGAGGGGCCGGCGGTAAGCTCTCCGGCGCGATCGGCGGGCTGCAGGCCGGCTACAATTACCAGCTGTCGCCGATGTTCGTGGTCGGTATCGAGAACGACCTTGCGTTCGGCAATCTGTCTCACAAGGCCGATCTGGTGAGCCCGGAGATCAGTGTGCCCTGGCTGACCACCGGCCGCGCCCGCGCCGGCATCGCGGTGCTCGATTCGCGGCTGCTACTTTACAGCACCGCCGGCCTTGCCGCCGGCGAATTGAAGGACGGCCCTGTCCATAAGATGAAGATGGGCTGGGTCGCCGGCGGCGGCGCCGAATGGGCGTTCGCGCCGAAATGGTCGGCCAAGCTCGAATATCTCTACATCGACCTCAAGCACGACAATCTGCCGGACTGGAACGCGGCCAAGATCCACACCGTCAGCGTCGGCGTGAACTACCATTTCGATCTCTTCCGCTGAGATAACGCGCTCCGGGGCCGCCACGTCCAACGTTTGGCCCCGTGCGGCGGCTCGCTTGTCCGGTCGAACCCGCCGCACGCGCGGTCCGCCTGCCCCGGCGGACCGCGTCGGCGGCTTGTCCGCATCTGCCAGCGTGCGGGCAAATTTTCGCCCTCGCTGCCTTGTCACCCCCGCCATCGTGCCCTAGAACACGGCCCAACCACGGGGGCCATGCCCCTGATTTGCGCCCGGAGAGGTGGCAGAGTGGTTGAATGCACCGCACTCGAAATGCGGCATAGGTGCAAGCCTATCGGGGGTTCGAATCCCTCCCTCTCCGCCATTTGCCGCCGATTGTACGCTACAGCCCGAAATATCTTGAAGATCAGCGACGGCATTCCGGTCGTTGGGATTGGGCCGTAAAGCCCCAGTCGATCATGGCGCTAGGGCAGCGACCGGAACCCCCAAGATGCGCAGCGTTCAACGATCTAGCCAAGCGGTCAGACCATCAAGCGTTTGCAGGCCATACTCCACCGCGCCGAAACCGACGACCACCTGACGCCGTTCGCGGCTTGGGTGAAGCTGGCGCAAGGTCAATACGGTCTTGCCGTCGGTCTGCTCATCGAAGGTAACCGTCATGTAGAAGCGCTCAGGGTCGTTGAGGTCCGGGGTACCATAGTCCACCACGATCAGTTCGTTGGGCACGATCTTCAAGAAGCGCATGAGGTTGGGAAAGCGCTGCTCTTGGCCCTCGAATACGCCCACCATGTCGAAGCGCCATTGCCCTCCCTCGCGGATATCGGCCTCGTGGTTCTCGATGCTGAGGCCAGCCGGGCCGTACCATTGCGCCAGCGCTTCCAGATCCATCCAAGCGGCGAAAACCTTATGTCGCGGGTGCTTCAGCACCTTGACGACCACGATCTCACGGTCGAGCGACCAGGTCTCAAATAGTTTTTCCATCGTCGTTCTCTTCCGTCCCGTCCAAATAGGCTTCCAACCGGTCGAGCCGCGCGGCCCAGCGTCGACGCTCCGCTTCCATCCAATTGGCCGCCTCCTCGAAGCGCGCTCGTTCCAGTCGGCACCAGCGACTGCGTCCGCGCTTCTCGCTGGCGATCAATCCGCAATCTTCCAGCACCTTGAGATGCTGAGCGAAGGAGGGCAGCGCCATATCGAAGGGCTCCGCGAGGGCGCTGACCGGCAACTCTCCCTCGGCCAGACGCGACACCACCGCCCGGCGTGTCGGGTCACTGAGAGCATGGAAGGCAAGGTCGAGGGGGGCCGAATGATAAGGCATGCGCGACGGTAAGGCGGATCGTCCATATGCGTCAACAATAATAAGGCACTTGCCTTTGTATCTCATTGCATTAATAAGGTATGTACCTTACTATTAGGAGAGGCCAATGGCAGTACGTGTCGACCTTCTTATCTCGCTCGACGGTTTCGCAACGACGACGGACCAGACACCCGAAAACCCGTTCGGCCCCGATTGGACGCGCCTTGTTGCAGCATATGTGGCCACAAGGACGTTTCGAGAGCGCGTGCTCAAAGACACCAGCGGCAAAGGCACCACCGGCCTCGACGATGAGTATGCGAAAGATTATTTCACCAACATTGGCGCCGAGATCATGGGGGCCGGCAAGTTCGGCCTGCACAACTTTCCCGATGATCCGGACTGGAAGGGCTGGTGGGGCGACGAGCCGCCATTTCACTGCCCGGTCTTCGTCCTGACGCACACGCCGCGGCCTTCCATCGAGATGGCCGGAGGCACCACGTTCCACTTCCTCGCGGCCGATCCGGTTGATGCGCTGCAGCGCGCCGAGAGAGCCGCAAACGGCAAGGATGTTCGGATAGGCGGCGGACCCACCATGGTCCGCGCCTATCTCAAGGCTGGACTTGTGGACCGCATCCATGTCGCCATTGCTCCAATTCTGCTGGGGCGGGGCATACGCCTCTGGGACGAGTTGCGCGGATTGGAGGCCGGCTACACCACCAAGACCGAAACGGCCGAGAGCGGGACCGTCCACCTCACGTTCCAGCGCTAGCCATCGGCCATCGACTTACGGCGGTCATCGGCTATCCAAACTTGGCCCTTGGCTGCCTTCTTCTTTCTACCCTCGAACGAGCTCCAACTCTTCCTGGTTTCATAACCGTACGCAGACCGACCGTTTCCCACCGATATTCATCGGTCACCCGTGGTTCAATTTAAGAGGGCTATGGCGTAAACGTAGTTCTCCGTTTCGTCGTTCTCGGTCCGCCATACAACGCAATCCGATGGTATCCGGCCGTTGTTGTTAGTCCGCTGTGGCCCCCCACCGCTCGGAAGCGATCATTGACTCCGTATTCTTCGATGCTCCGCTCTGCCTCTGAATCCCGCTGGAGCTATTGCCAGGCGAACATCGCCGGTATCGTCGAGCTTGGCTCATGGCGCGGCCGCGGCTCTCCCGGTCTCAGGCCCCATTTTCATGACGAGACCCAGATCGTGATGGTTCTGTCGGGATCCCGGGTGTTTCTTATCGACGGCACGACGGTGACGGTGGCGGCGGGACAGGCCGCCTGCATTCCGGCGGGGATGCTGCACGTCCCGCTCGCGACCACGGAAGACGAAACGATTTGCCTTAACGCCTACATTCCAGCGGGCGGTTCCGCGCAATCTTTGGAGGTCTTCGACATCCAGTATGGCCGGTCGAGCGCAGGCCGGACCTCCGGAGACGAATTCCTGCGGGTCCGGGATAAAATCGCATCCCACGTGGCCCTTCGTCCAACCGTGAAAGCTGACCAAGAGAAGCTCCGCGCGACTTTGACGAACAGCTTCGGGCGGATCGGAGAAATCGCCGCAAGTCTCGGCCAAAGCCGTGAAGGATTCAGCCGGCTGGTGACGCGCGAACTTGGCATCGCCCCCCATGCTTTCAGAGTCCTCACGCGGTTGAACATGGCGCGACGCTTGTTGCGAGAAGGCCAGCCGATAGCTGCCGCGGCAGCCGACACCGGCTTCGCTGATCAAAGCCATCTGACACGATTGTTTCGTCGAACATTCGGAACCACACCGGGTCTCTACTGGCACGGCTGAATCCGGTCACAAACGTTCCAGACTCGCCGACTCGCGAACGGATACCCCTCTCGTGATCGGAGAGAGCGAGCATGCACTTCACTACGGGCGCGGCTTTAATGGTGGCCGGCGTGGCCGGCGGCCTCATCAATGCGCTGGCCGGCGGCGCGACGCTCATTACATTTCCGGCGATGTTGGCGGCAGGATTGCCAGCCATTGCCGCTAATGCGTCCAACGCGGTTGCAATTTCACCTGGTCATTTGATCGCGGCTCTCGCCGATCGCGCGAAGCTGCCGGTCTTGACGAGTCGCGCGGTGTCGTTTGTCGCTGTCGCCGTCCTGGGAGGAGCGACCGGGGCGATCGTCTTGTCGCTCCTGCCCGAGCGCCTCTTCACCTTGCCGGTCCCAGCCCTGATCGCGTTGTCAACGCTGCTCTTTGCCTTCGCGCCGCAAATCCAGGCGTCGACCGTCCGTCACTACAGCACCGGCAGTTCGGTGCCGGGTGGTCTCAGCGCGGCGTTCATCGGGACAGCTTGCATCTACGGGGGATTCTTCGGCGCCGGTCTGGGCGTCATCCTGACGGCCGTCTTGTCGATCACCGAACCGAACGACATCCGTGCGATAAAGGCCCTGAAGAATCTGCTCGCAACCTGTGTGGCATTCGCCGCGACCGTCATCTTCATCGTCCAGGGAGCCGTGCGGTGGCCGGAGACAACTGTTATGCTTTTTGGAGCGATGATTGGCGGATATGGCGGCGGTTACCTGATTCGCGTTCTTCCGGCGAACTACGTGAGACGATTCGTAATCGTCGCGGGGGCGGCAATGACCGTGATTTATGCAAGACGATACTGGCTGTAGCCGTGCATTAGGTAGCAATGGCGCAGATATCGTTCTCATCCTCATCTCGCACGACCCGCCATAAAAGCGAGAAGTGTAACCCATGTGTTCGGTACGCAATTTCACCTATCTCTCGGGTCGCTCAACGACGCGGTCGCCGGCAGCTTTGAGAGCGTGTCCGGCCCGCGCTCGCGAGGGCGTGGTGGAATTCGCCGGCCGCCAATGGTGATCGCGATTCCGAGTTTCCAGACCGATTTTGCGAGTAACTTAAGCGCCAGATAGGCGCCGCTAAAGATGGGCCAATAGGTCGCCTGCTTCAATCCATCTCCGACATACGCCAGATCGCGGGGGCCGGACCAGCCGGGATCGGGTGGAATCGTGCACAGAGTTGCTTCCGTGAGGGTGTTGAGATCCAGGCTGCAGATATCGTACCCACGCAGGAAGTATAAAGTCTGCGGACTGCGGTAACAGAGGCCAGAAATGGGGCCGTTGCCAAGATAGATCCGCTGCACGTTGCCCGTCACCGTGTTCGGGAGCGCTCCATCGACCCTGTAGATGCCCGCTTTTACAACTATTCCATTTTTGCCACCCAAGTCACCGGTCGACAAATAGAGTGTGTCGCCGTCGCCGAATGTGAAGTCGCCGCTCATATAGGCGGGTATCTCCTGACTGGGCTTGCATGGGTTGGGAATGGTCAGTTGCGAAGGATAGATCGTGACGTAAGGAACCGCAGAACCATTTTCGAGGAAAGAGATTTGAAAGATCTGCTCTCCTATCTGTTGAGCGCCCTGGCTCGTATCATAGGAGCTGAAGTAGACGCGCTCCTGCCCGAAGCCGATCATTCGCACCCTGACTTTGGAAAGATACACCTGGTAGGCCAGCGGTTCGACGTAGATGAGTACGTCGGTTTTCGGGCCCTGGGTCTTGTGGATCTCAGCATCGCTTGGGCCGCAGACCAGCTCGAATTCTTTGTCGGCAGTGAATGCCAGGCTCTGCACGTTTCCGCTGCCGGTATGAACTGGATATGGCGGCAGAGTTGGATTATCTGCGTCGATCTGCCATACGACATCGCTCCAATCGCAAACCGCAAATTTTGCCAAGTCCGAACCCTCCTGATCCTTTTGAGAAATAAAGTTCGGAACTGCCGAAGAGTCGTTGACCTGGATCAGGCAACGTCGTTGACCAATCCGTCCTGCGCGTAGCGGCGCCCAGGCAGGCGACGACTATCCCCCGTGGCCGCCGACTTCCGGTCGATTTCCGCCGCGCACCAACCATCGCGGCAAATGCAGAATCCGGCATGAAGTCTCCATGCCGGCACTTAGAGGATTATGGCGTAGACACACTGCTCATCCTCATCGTTCGTGGTCCGCCATGCTTGGCCGCGTCATGGCCGTTCGGACAGGCTGACGCGCCTCACGCCCGCCGCCCGACCATCAGCAGGATGCCGCCGAACTGCGGCAGCAGCGCCAGCAGCACCAGGCGCAGCATGGCGAAATCATCCGCCGCCGGCTTCACCAGGCCATGGGAGACCCAGGCGACCAGCTTGATCGCGGCCTCGGTCTGCGGATCGGCGGTCTGCGTCACCGACTGCAGCGCGGCGTCCAGCGTGCGCCGGCGCTCGGCCACCTCGGCTTCGCGCTCCCTGCAGAACTTGCCGACGCCGCTCTTGCATTCGCGGTCGCGCGCGATGGTGGCGTCGGCGAGCTGCGCCTGCGCGGCCTCGATCGCCGGCGTCGTCCGCGAGGAGCGTGCGAACGCGACCTCGCTGATATTGGTGGAGGCGAAGCCGATTCCTGCGGTGACTGCGAACACGAAGGTCATCGACCACACCGTCCAACCCGCGAGCGCGGTGGCGCGGTGGCGCTCGTGCCAGAGTCTGGCGGCGCAGGTCGGCATCACCAGCGCGACCAGGTCGGCGGCGACGCCGATCGCCAGAAACATCCAGCCCGCGACATGGCTCGAGCCGAGCGACTGCGCGAACCAGCCGTTCATGGCCATGCCGACGAGAGCGAGCGCGAACGCGGCCGCCTGCAGCAGATAGGGCGCAAGGTTGCGCCGCGCGGCTGCGCTGGCCGGTGCTGCGGCTGGCGTCGTCGCAGGCGAAGCCGAGGCGGCGATTTGCCCGGCCCCGGCCCACGCGCTCGCGGTTTCTTCGATCCGCGCGCGGTCGGCGATCGACGGCCGCTTCGCCTCAGCCTCGACCAGCTCCAGGAAATCCGGCGCGATCAGCGAGTCCGCGGCGTAGAGATCGTCGTCCGCATCACTGGTGGCCTTCAGCCTGGCCTGGGCCTTGTTCGCTTCGGTCTTGCTGGTCTGGGGCTTGTTGGTTGAAGTCTTGGCTCGCTTGCGCGGCTTGGTCGCGGGCGAGCGTTTGGCGCGGGTCGCCGGCTTCTTGGGCTGGTGCCAGGGAATGATTGACGCAACTGACTCGTCGGCCATCGGAGCCGCTCCATTCGGTCGCGATGCGGCGGCGCGCGGGCGTGCAGGTAAGCACGCTGTCGCGCCGGCATCAGGTTGATGTGAGACCGGGAGCTAGGCCTTGGGCCCGTCCAGGGCGGGCCTCTTGATCGATTTACGGCTTGGCCGGCATCGCGCGAAAAAATTGGCGTAGCGATCGCGCGCCATGGCCGCTGATGATGCGGGCGGGCTCGCGGAATGCGAACGCGACGTAATGAGGTCGGCGTCCGAAAAAGGTTCTGCTCCGCGCGGGGCCGGGCCGGTCAGCCGAACGCCCAACACCCACTCTTAACGAATGGTTAACACGGATTCGCCGGTGGCGAAACGGCGCGGCGTGGTTGTCGGCGCGGTCAGCGACACTAGGCGGCAAAGGTGCGGCTTTGGGGACACAGGGTTGATCGCTGCGCTGGCGCGCGACCCTTTTCCCCCAGGTATTCAAGAATATCAGAATCGATTCGCTCGGGTGGCGTTCTGGAGCGCTACCCGCATGATAATATTCCTGGATGCCATGCCCTTGCGGTTCAGATCTGGATTTTGAGCGGTGTTGCGGTCCGTTCTTGAGCGGGGATGAGAACCCCCCGACGGCCGAAGCGTTGATGCGCTCGCGCTACACTGCCTACGCGAGAGGCAACATCGACTACATCGCGCAAACGCTCGCGCCGGAGAAACGCGGAACATTGGACGCCGAAGCCGCCACGGCGTGGGCTACGCAGGCCAAATGGCTCGGCCTGAAAATCCTGTTTGTTGAAGGCGGCCAGCAGGCAGATGCGACGGGCGTAGTGTCCTTCATTGCGACTTACCAACAGGGCGGTCAAACCATTGCGCATCACGAAGTCTCGCAGTTTGGTCGGCGAGACGGCGACACGTGGCGATTCGTCGAGGGCAATGCGAGCGCGCGCGTCATTGACGGGCGGCGGGAAGGCACGATGCGGAGCGCGGCAAAAGTCGGCCGCAACGGTCCCTGCCCGTGCGGGAGCGGCAAGAAATACAAAAAATGCTGCGGAGCTTAGGTCGGCGCATTCGGGTGCGCGCGCGTCTGCAGCATCTCCTGAGGGCACCGGACGCGATATCGAGACTCGTTCACGAGTCGCGGTCCATCGTTCGTGCGTGAGGCCGAGTGCCTGTCAGGCAGATCGCGTTCATGTTGAAACGAATGACCGCTGCGGAACGACCACAACCACGCCGGCTCTCTTCAGTTCTGAGTCAAAATTTCTATTTCGCTTTTTCGGAAATCGTGTTATCTCTTCGCTATCCCGCCTCGATGCGAGGGGCGTATCGCGATCGTCACGAACGCGAGGCGGGGAGCGGTGGCCGCGACGGTGTTGCCCGACGAGCAGCATCGGTCGGTGCGCGCGTGAGGCTTTCGGCGGGGCAGGTACCAAGCCCGTCGTCTCCGGCCTTGTGCGAGGCACCTTCGCGGACGGCCAAGCCGTGTGGTCCTGGCGCCCCGGTGCTGGCGCCAAGTTCGTGATGCTTTGACGAGCACGCGAGCGACAGGGGCAAGACAGCCGGTCCCTGGGGAGAGCACGGAGCAACCGGTTAAACCATCGCGCAGGGAAGGCCGGGATGTCTCAGCCGAACCTGTGGTGACTGCCGCCTGCTTTCTTTTCTGCAGGCGGGCCATGGGGGCGGCGAGCTCCCGGCCTTCCCTGCGCCCTCGCATTCTCGAGAGGGCGGACGAAGCCAAGCCTCGGGTGCCTGCGCGGCCCGCGAGAACGCCTGCGGCTACCCGTTGTTTGACATCGCTGTCGCGTGTTTACCCCACGCAAGCTTGCGTGAGGTCGCGGTCACGACAGTTCAACTCATCGTCAGGGCAGGTACGGGCCGAAACCCGGCCGGCGTCCAAAATCTTAACCTTTTCGAGCTTTGATGGGGGGTACAAAGGACCCTGATATGGCAGTCGGAACTCAACATTTCCTCGCCCGGTCGGCAAAAGCCGTCGCGTTCGACAGGACGGCCCCGCTGAAGGGGAACGCTGCGCGGATGAGCCCCGCGCTGCACTATTCCTCGCCGCGGCCCTGGCTGCTGGCCGCCTCGATCAGCAGCGCCATGTGGGCCGGCATCGTCTGGGCGGTCTGGCGCATCCTCTGATCGTCCAGTTTTCAGCGACTTAAGATAGGCTCCGGCTTCACGCTGCCAGCGAGCCTTGCGCTCGCCGCGTGTGCGGCATCGGGCATTCGTATCAGCTTGGGGGAAGGCGCGATCAGCGCATCGCGCGCGGCTTGATCGCGGCGCTCTGCCCGGCGCGATCCCATGCGGTATTGGCTTCGCGCGCGTAGTAATAGGCGCCCATGAAGATGATCGGCATCAGCGCGAACTGGATGAACAGCTCGACCTCGCCGATCGTCCTCAGCGTCACGAAAGCGATGAAGCCCAGGAAGAAGCAGCCCTCGGGCTGCGGATCGCGCAGCACCCAGCGCACGACGTTGAACACCACCGTGATGACGGTGGCGGCGGCCAGGAAGATTCCGGTCAGCCCCAGCTCGACGCCGATCTCCAGCCAGAGATCGTGAAAGTGGAAGCCGGACCGGGTGTAGATGTAGAAGAACGCCCAGAACTGTTCGGCCGCCCGGTTGCCCTCCACCCAGAACGCCTGCAGGCCGACCCCGCCGAGCGGATGGTTGGCGATCACGTCGGTCGCATAGGACCAGAGCAGGGTGCGCCCGGTCAGGCTGGTATCCTTGCCGATCGACAGCAGCAGCACCTCGAACAGATTGTCGACCGAGAGAAACGCGATGCCGAGCCCGGCCAGCACCACGACGGCCGCGATCAGGATGGTCGAGATCCGCGCATTCGCGGACATCTGCCGCAGCAGGAACGGGATGAAGGATGCGAACAGCGCCACGCCGGCGCCAAGCAACGCGCCTTCCGACCCCGCTGCGATCAGCAGCGACGGGGCGCCGAACAGCGCGCCGAGCGCAACGAACCGCGTGATTTTCGGCTGCTTGCTGTCGAGCATCACCCAGCAGCTCGCCAGCATCGCCAGCGCGACCGCGAGGCCAAAGCTGTTCTTGGCGCCGAAGATGCCGGTCTCGTATTGGCTCGCCACCACCGAGGCCAGGAAGGCGTACATCAGGTTGGCGATGTAGCGGTAGGCCGGCAGGCTCTGCGCAAACAGGATCGCGATGTAGATCGTGATCGCGATCTGCGCGGCGGCGCGGGCCGACAGCGCCGGCTGATCCGACCACACCATCGACAGCGCGCCGAACAGCGGCAGCATCCAGGGCAGGAAATTCCAGAAGATCACCCGCTGGGCCTGCAGCGGATACAGCCCGCTGTAGAGCAGGGCGGAGCCGAGCATGATGACGGCCGGAATGGTCGGGACGGCCTGGATGAAGGCCAGCGACACCGCGCAACAAAGCCAGGCCGCCCAGGCGATATGGCGTTGCCAGTTCGCGCTGCGCAGCACATCGTTTCTCGCCGGATTCCTCGCCAGCAGGCTCATCCTGATCCAATCACATGCACCGCGCGTCCCGCGCGGCGGTTCAAAGCAGGCGATATAGCAGGCGGAGGCCTGCGCGCCTATATTCATCGTGCCGGGTAGGCCACCCCTCCCGACAGGCCGGGTTAGTTACGTCATGCCGAGCAGCCTGCGGCTGCGCAGCACCACCTGCTCCAAGAGGCGGCTCACCAGAAAACTGCAGGTGCTCCAGCGGATCAGGAACGGGGCCAGAAACGCGCCGACGTCGCGCGCCTTCACCGCGTCGATGACGTTGAGCCACTGCACCCGCGCATCGATCGATTCATAGTGCTGGCGGATCAGCCGGCGCTCGTCCGCCGTCAGTGTGGTCAGGCGCAGCAGGCTCTTGTCGCTGTCGCGCAGCCGCTCGAGATCGCGCTTGGTGTGGTTGCCGCTCAGGGAGCCCGCGCGGACGACGGAGACATAAGTGGCGGACGGGATCACCCGGAACACAGCGCCGGCCGCGAGCGCGCGCGCGTAGAGCGCGAAATCCTCGCCGAGGCGCAGCTCCTCGTCGTAACGCAGGCCGTGCTGGACCAGGAACGCCCGCCGCAGCATCGGTTTGAGAAAGCCGTATTCCTTGCGCAGCCGCCCGGCCTGGCTGATGTTGCCGGCGACAAAGGTCGCGAGGTCGAGCGTGACGGTTTGATCGAGGCCGAGCAGCGGACTGCCGTTCGCTGTCTCAGCGCCTTCCCTGACCTGCAGCAGGTCGTCCGCGACGAGGTCCGCCCCGTCGGAGACCGATAACAGGCCGCGGAGGCGGTCCGGCGCGAAGTAGTCGTCACCGTCCAGGATGGTGACCCAGGGCGCATCGGACAAGGCCAGCGCGCGATTGCGCGCCGCGGCAGGGCCGCCATTGCGCTCCATCCGTTCCAGATGCAGCCGGGCCCCGAACTCGTCGATCAGAGCTGCGACAACCGCTGCCGTGTCGTCGGTCGAGCGGTCGTCGACCACGATCACGCGATTCACCTCCGGCGCTGCGAGCGCGGAGCGCACCGCTCGCGCGATCGTGCCGGCGTTGTTCCAGACGGCGATGATGACGTCGACTGAGGCCGGCAATATCCGCTCCGATCGCTCCGCGGTCATTCACTTGCTCCTGACCGCTCCGTCGGCAGGGGACGCGTATAGGCCCGCACCCAGTCGATCGAATAGAGGGCGGGAAACTTGGTCCACGCATTCGGGGCCCCGGGCCAGCCGCCGCCGACCGCCAGGTTGATCAGCATGTACATCGGCTGGTGCAGGTCCTGCGGCGTCGGCGCGCTCGCGACTTCTATATCGTCGAAGAACCAGTTGATCGTGTCCTTGGTCCACTCGACCGAATAGGTGTGAAAGTCGGCCGAGGCATCGGGAATATCGATCGGCTTGGTTTCGAACGAATGCTTGCCGCCGGCATTGCTGTGCCAGGACATGTAGACCTTGCTCGGATTGTCACCGAGGATTTCCAGCACGTCCAGTTCGGGCGGCCAGGCGCCGTTCGCGGGCAGGAGCCAGAAGGCCGGCCACAATCCCTTGCCGCGCGGCACCTTAGCCCGGATTTCGAACACCCCATATTGCTGCGAGAAGGATGCCTTCGTGGTCAAAAGTCCCGATGCGTAGGAACGTCCCCAGGCGACGCTGCGCACCTTCTCGTCCAGCGGCTCGGCGACGATGTCGAGTTTGCCGCTTCCTGTCCGGAACGGATTGAGGTTCAGGCTGGTCGATCCGGTCCCGGCGAATTTGGGATCGACATAGACTTCGAGCTCGCCATTGTTCACCAGGGTTCTGCTGTGGACCGAGGTCGGGCCGCCATAGCCGAAATTGGTCCGCCACCGTCCGGGCGACGAGGCACCGTCCTCCAGGTCGAGGCTCAGCTGGTCGAACTCGTCGGCGAAGCTGGGCACGAGACCGCTGCGATCCAACTCGATCTGAACCGAGCCAAGAACGTCCTTGTCCGCACCGACGACCGTCAACTCCTGGCCGCCACCGAGATCGATCACAATATCCGGTCCGGCAGTGGTAGCACGAGCTCGCAACTGATCGAGGCTCAGCGCGGTGAAGCCGACCAGCCTGATCTTCTGCCCGGCAGCTGGGTGGAATTCCTCGATCCGCTTGCTGCCTTGGCCCTTGCCGATGACGAACACGTGTCCGCGTTCGGCGCTGGTCAATACCTCGGCGCTGGCACCTGGTCGCTCATCGGCATGCGCGGTTGCGCCGGACATGATCCCGGCGATCGCAACGACAAACAGCCAGGCGCGCGGCCGCAGCGGCATCCTCGCGCGGTTGGCGGAGCGGGGCGTTGCTGGTCGAGTATTGCGTTTCATGATGCCGTCCGCCGCAGACCTGCGTCTGCCTGTTGCGTTGCCGTCGCCTTGATTGCAGCAACAATGCCGGCATACGCCTGCTCGGCCGAAAAATGCTGCTTTACCGTCTTCAGCCCGTCCGCTCCCAGGCGCTTGCGCCGCTCCGCGTCGCCGAGGAGAGCGATCACCGCAGAGGCAAAACCGGGCGCGGTGTCTTCGACGAAAACGCAGCCGCTCACGATGTCGCTGACGCCCTGCAGCGTGGTCGATGTCACCACCATGGCCTTGCCCTTTGACAAGCCCTCGATCAGCTTGATCTTGAGGCCGGATCCGGCGCGGAGCGGCGAAATCACGACCGATGCTTCAGCATAGAGGCTTTCGAGATCGTCCACGACGCCCAAGAGCCTGGTTGCGACGGGCGTGCCGGAGACCGCGTTGCAGACGCTCCCCGCTATCAGGAGTGATGCGTTCGGCCTTTCGCGGCGAATCCGCGGCCAGCAGGTCTCGATGAACCAGTTGATCCCGTCGCTGTTCGGCGCAGTCGAGCTGCCGACGAACAGCACGATGTCAGCTGCGCCCGGCTGCGGTTCGCTAACGGGATCGGCGGCAATCGGCGCGAGGACGATCTCATGACGAGGCAACTCCCGCTGCAGCATCGCCGCCTCGTCGCGCTGAATCGCAACCACGATTTCAGCAGCGGCAAGCATGCGGAGTTCCTGCTCGAGGGAGAGCGAGGCCACAGTATCAGCGGCATTCAAGCGTGCAAATTGCGAGGCACGGCTTGAAAACAGATCGTGCATGATGACGACGCGACGCGCATCGGGCCGCAACGCATAGGGGAAGGCGTCGGTGAGGAAGCAGTAGTCCGCGATCTGGACGTCCGAGATCGAGGGCGCCTCGCGCGCGACAAAGATCTGATCCTGCCGTGTCATTGGCTGGGCTATCGCATAGGGGGCGGGCTGCGACAGCGGGCGCGAAAGCATGCCGCTGCGAAGAAGCAGGCGGTCGAGAACCGCCACAGATGCCTTGATCGCCAGCCGCGGATCGCGCGCAATCACATAACGTCCCAGACGAAACGTTCCTCGGACCTTGATGGTCTTGAAGACGTCCATGTCGGCCGAGAGTTTGAGGAACGGCCATCGCCCCATCATCACCGGCGAGGGGACCCGCAAATGAACGTCGTATCCCTTCGCTGCAAGGAAGCCGGCGATCTCAAGGAGGTAGCGCGAGCTTCCGTTGTTGCGTGCCGTGATGCGCTGCCGGCTCAAGATGCAGATCTGCTGTCGCCGCGGCTTTTCGATCGGCTTCGATCGAGGGATACGCCGAACCAAGGCATCCTTCAGCGGAATCCTGAGCAGCGCCGCGGCAGCGGGATTGCGGACCGCAATCCGGACCGCTTCGCCCAGCTTTCGACCCTTGAGGGCCCGCACCAATTCGTCGAAGGCGATGGCGCGCTCCACTGAACGCGCGCGTGCCTCGAACAGCGGCTGCAATTCCGCGGACGGCCACCGCCTGGCCCAGTCCTGCTCGACCTCGCGTATCCGCATCAGCGCAAGTGTATTCAAGCGATGGGACAGGGAGGCGCCGTGGCGTCGATAGAAGTAGCCGAGTTGCGGCACGATCCAGAACCGCGCGCCGGCCAGCAACAGCCGGATCACCAGATTGTAGTCCTCGGCGATGATCAGCCGCTCGTCATAGCGAATGGCGTGCTTGGCCAGGAGCGAGGCACGAATGATCGGCTTGAGATAGCCGAAGGCGGGTCCGCCGCCATAAAGATTGTTGGCCGCGAGATAGTCGCGGGTGGAGAGCTGACGAGGCTCCGTCGCCCACGCTCCGTTCAGGAGCGTTTGCGGCGTCGCCCGGCGTTCGCTGTCGAACAGCAGCAGGTCATCGGCGATCATGTCGGCGCCGGTGGTGTCGCAGGCCCGAAGCAGCGACCGCAGACGATCAGGATGCATCAAATCGTCGCTGTCCATGATCGCAATCCAGCGGCCCCGGGCAATATCGATCGCCCGATTGCGCGCGGCAGCGGCGCCGCTGTTGGTCTTGGATTCAACGAGCCTTATCCGGGGATCGTCGGCCATCAGGCGCCTGACGACGGGAACGCTGGCGTCGGAGGACGCGTCGTCGGAGACGATCACTTCAATGTCGTCTAGAGTTTGCCCGCATGCCGATCGGATCGCATCGGCCAGGAACGCCGCGCCGTTGTAGTTCGCGACGATCACGCTGACCTCGACGTCAGCGCCGGAACGGTCCTGTGCAGCTCCGGTCATGGCTTGTCCGCCGCTCCCAAAGCTGCGGGATAGGTGCTGCGCCCGCCCTGCCGTTGTCGTACGCGTGAAGCTTGGCGCAGGACCTCGACGATGAACCCAAACGAGAAGCCGAGATGCATCAGCATCGCTGCAAAGCCCGCCGCGCCTGCGCAGAGATTGCGTTGCCGGAGTCCTTCGATCGCGCCGAGGCTCAGGCTTGCTGCCGCCCAGAAGAGCGCGGGAACGGCAAAGACCGGTGAGCCCGGCGCCAACAGCGACAGGCACACGGCCGGTACCACCATGACCGGGATCAGCTGACGCAGCTTGGGCCGGCTCCGATGCTTCAGAATGTTCATCGCGCGCCCGCGCCCGAAATTGCGGTACTGCCGGAACAGCGACACCGGGCCTTTCCGTGGGTAATAGGTGATGTCGGCGCCGGCACACAGATAGATGCGAGCTCCGGCTGCACTCAGGCGAGCGTCGAGCTCGGCATCCTCGTTGTGCGAGAATGCCTCGTCATATCCGCCGACGGCGCGAAACGCCTTGACCTCCATCAGCGCATGATGGCCGTGATCGACAAATCGCCCTTCGGCTGCCTTGCGATGCGCCGATCCGCCGTTGCCGAGCCGGGAGTTCTGCGCGGCGGCGGCGGCCGTTTGAAAGTAGGTCGTGCCCGCGGCGATCATGCTGACGACGACCGATTGCGCCCCGGTCTCGGCCTGCGCCCGCAACAGACTGGTGCAATAGCCTGCCGGATAACCGGCATGTGCATCGACACGAACCAGATACGGCGCGAGGTCGCCATATTGTTCGACGGCCCGGTTGACGCCGCTGCTTTGAATTCGGCGTTCGTTGTGAACGATCGCGATGCGATCGTCACGTTGCGCGCACGCCGTCACGATCGCCAAGGTGCTGTCCGTGCTGCCGCCATCGGCAATGACGATCCTGCGCACGGTCTCCGGCGGCTCGGCCATGAAGGTCGCGAGCGTGTTCTCGATGTAGCGCTCCTCGTTGAGGCAAGGGATCACGACAATTGCTGCAGACGGCGCGTTGTGATCGGCTGAGGCTACGTTCGACATGAGGTTAAACTCCTGCCCGAGCGAGACTTCCGAGCGTCTCGAACGATTTGAGAAGTTCGCCGCAGCTCTGTCGGGTCGCCGCCAAATCGGGACTTGGGACGTTGCGCAGCGCCGCCGTCAGCTCCTCATAGCGCGCATCCGTCAAGTCTCGGATGAACTCGGACAGAGATGCCGTGGGATCACCGTCGAGGACGGCGCCGATGCCCCTCTGCTGCAGCCAGCGCGCAGTTTCCACGCCCTGCAATGCGATCGGAATCGCCCCGAAGAACGAACTCTCATAGATCCGGTTCGGCAGCAGCCAAGACGAGTTCAGCCCTTCTTCGAAGAAGTCGATCGCCCAGCTGAAGTGCACGTCGCCATAGAGCTTGGGCAGATCTTCGAAGCGATAGGATCCCAAGAAGCTGAGGTGGGGGCACGCGGCGACCTGCGCCTCGAAATCGGGAAACTCCTTCGGCGACGGCCGGCCGGCGATCCTGACCTCAAGCAGGCCGTTCATCGCCTGCGCAGCAGCACTGAGGATCTCAAGGCTTCGGCGGCAGCGGATCATGCCGAACCAGCCGATCTTCCAGGGCGGACCGCTCGGCCGCGACATCTGGCGATCCATCTCGCGATCGACGAGGAGAACCTTGTTTTCCAGAATCGTGATCGGCCGGTCGAAGCCTCTGGGAGCAAAATATTCGGACACGAAACGCGGAGAACTGGTCAGGATGTGGTCCACATCCCGCATCAGCCGCTTCTCCATCGCGCGCAACAGCCGGTTTGGCAGAGCCCTGCCGAGCAGCAGGCGATGAATATCGAGACACTCATAGATCAGCGGTGCGGATGGCGCATAACGCCGTCGAGCCTTTGCCGCCACGTACAGCATCTCGAGGTTTCGCGCGAGCACCACCTGGCTGCCGCGGACCAGTTGATCGAGCCGACCCAGGTTCAGGCCAGCCGCGGCCACCGAGCCGATCCTGGCCAGGAAGGCTCCGTCCCTGGTCTGACCAAGGTCGACAAACTCACATCCGCTGATCTCATGAGGCACAGCGGCCGTGCGTCGGAATCCGGCAAGCTGCACGTCCGCGCCGCCAGCCGTCAGCATCCTGACGCGGCGGTGAATGGCAGGATCCGAGAGGTCATGCACGAGGTAGGCGATCTTCAGCTTGGTCTCCTGTTCGATCTGATCTCGTGCGTCACGGAAGGATTCTCCATGGTTGCGCCGCGGCTTTTGCTCGGAGGATTAGACGATGTCGCGCCAGTCGGCATCGACAGGAAGCCGTTAAGGCTAACGTCGCGCAGGGCAAACGCGCGGATCGACTGTGTTCTCACGGCGTTTGCTGCAGGAAGAAGAAGTTGTTGACATATCGATCGCCTGATCCAGCCTGCTGCAATGTGACCGCCGTCTCGGCGCTGATCGGCGACAGCCGATCGCTCTCGAGCACAAAGGCGCGATAGCCGAGCTGGGAGAGGTGCTGGAAAACGCGCTGGATCGAGCCGGCGTTGTGGCGCTCCTCGATTTCGATCATCAGATTCGGTCGATCGCGTTCAAGAATCCCCTGCGCGCCGCGCAACACCGCTTCCTCATGTCCTTCGACGTCGATCTTGATCAATCCGACCCTCGCCAGGCCCATGCCGTCAAGCCGACGGGCTGTGACCGGGACCGACTGGAAGGCCGCGCCGGACAGGCTGTTGCTCGGTGCGAGCGTGCCCAAGGCCGCCTCGCCGCCGCCAGCCCCTTCCACCGGTACGCGCAGCTGTAGCGTCGCATCCTCGTCCGACAATGCAACGTTCTCAATCCTGACATTGGCAGGCAGCATGCGGGCAGCTTCCCGCGCGCTCACCGGATTAGCCTCGAAAGAGAGTACCTGAGCTGCGAATCGCGCAAAATGGCGCGAATAGAAGCCAAGGTGGACACCAACGTCGATCACGAGCAAATCTTGCGGTATTATTTTGTGGATGTATCTGATCTCGGGCTCACCAGCCTTCGTATGTAGGTATTGCTGATATTTCAGCCAGTGCCAGAAGCTCGGAGAAAAATCGTGAAGGAATTGAGACAGCATCTCTGCTCCAGTCGGCGCGCAACGCACACACAATGATGAATCAGTTTGAACTCAGGACCTCTTCATAAATCCGCTCCAGGCGATCGACCGTATTGTCCCAGGACATCTTGACCGCCGTTTGCCGCGCTTCTGCGCCGAGCCGCTCCCGCAGGGTGCGGTCGAGCAGCAGACGGCGCATCGCGCGGCAGAGGCCATCTACATCGCCCTGATCGACGAGCAGACCGTTTCTTTCGTTCTCGACCAATTCGGGAACGCCACCCGATCGTGCTCCAATCACGGGAATTCCGGCGGCGAAGGCTTCAAGGATCACCAGTCCGAACGTCTCCTGGAACATGGAGGGCAGCACAAACACGTCGGCTGCCGCATAATAGGAGGGGAGCGCCGTTGGAGAGATGACGCCAAGCATTGACGCGCGCCGGCGCGCCACGGCATTCGTCAGGATCGCGCGAACCTGTTGTTCCGTCGTTTCCTGCGGACCATCGCCGTCGATCCAAAGCTTGCTGCCGCCGGCAATTGCGAGGAATGCATTATCATGCTCCTCCGACAATTTCGAGAACGCCTGCGCAAGCTGAATCACGCCCTTTTCCGGCCGGACTGCGCCTGCAAACATGAACAGCACATCGGAATCCGTGAGGCCGAGTTCGTGCCGCACGCGTTTGCGCGCCTCCCGCCGCTCGTCGCATGACAGCGCGTCGGCGTCGACACCGCTCTGGTTCACGACGATATTTGAGGCTGGCGCCATTTCGCCCGCGCGCTCATGAGACAGTCGCAGGCGACCGGCAACGAAGGAGCTGACGGCAATCTGCGCGCCGGCACTGCCGAGATCCCGCCAATAGCCAGGGGCTGCCGCGGCCAGCGTCGCATCGGCCAGCCCATCGAGCGGGTTATTGTGAAAATGCATGACCTTCGGCTGCTTCCCCAAGAAGCGCGTTCTGCGGTATTCATGCAGGTGGACCAGGTCGAACCGGCCCAATCGAACGAACTTGGTCAGGCTGAGATGCTCGCGAAGGTCCTTCACCTTGCCGCCATAGCTGATCTTCGCCCATGAATAGGGGCGAAGGTGGCGGAGGTTCACGCCCTCCCAGGCCCCGCGCCACGCCGTGGGCGCTATCGACGCGATCGTCACATCGGCGCCGCGCTGGGCCTGAATCCGCGCGATTTCGAGGGCGACGCGCTCGGTCCCACCGGTCGCATCGATCATCGGCCGTTTGGGAACTCGACCGATGCCAAGGAAATGCAGGACTCTCACCGCGCTATCCCGAGCCGATCCGCAAGGCGCCGCCCTTCGTCACCTGCGACGGTCTATCTTCGCCCGCGCCGGCGAAACCCGGTAGCGTCCACTGGAAATGCTTCATCTACTGGTCTACTTTGTCGATCTCAATATCGATATTTACATCTGGACGGAACAATCGAGCGTCCATGATCCATACCAAGCTGCGCGGGGATGGATCGATAATTTTCGGTCTTGTTCGAGTGTCTGAATTTACTGTGTCTGAATTTACTATGAATCGACGATGATATGCGGCTTATATCTTCAAGCGTGTCTTCTGTACTATTTAGGACCGGAAGTCGAGCGCATCCTTGCGTCGATCGATTTCAGCGCAAAGTGGTAGGATCATAGTAGTGTCGCTCCGACGGATCGTCACCGGTACGGCGTTTGTGTCGTCGGCCAGCGTCATTCGCATCCTTGCCCAGTTCATCGCGCTTCCGATCCTGTCGCGGCTGCTGAGTTCGACGGACTATGGTCTGGTCGCGATCGCGTCACCGTTCATCGCCTTCGCGATGCTGATCACGGACGCCGGCCTCGGCATGTCGCTGGTTCGATCGACGCCGCTCGAAGACGATACGGCGTGGTCGACGAGCTTCTGGGTCATCTTCTCGCTCGGCGGAACTCTCGCGGCGATCCTGCTGCTGTTGTCGCCACTTGCGGCCTATGCGTTCGGCGAGCCGCGGCTGCATTTGATCGTGTTCATCCTCTCCTTCACCATCGCGGCGCAAGCCGCGGCTGTCATTCCCGGCGCCGCCCTGCAGCAGTCGCGCCGCTTTTCCGCGGTCGCGGTGATCGAGATCAGCTCGACCCTGCTCGGGATCGCCACGGCCGTGACCGCGGCGTTGCTGGGAGCCGGCGTATGGTCCCTTGTCGCCCAGCAGATCGTGTTTTTCGCGGTCCGGCTTGTCTTGACCTTTGCCTGGTCGCCCTTCCGTCCCCGCCTCGTGTTCAATGTTGCCGCGATCAGGCACCATCTGATCTTCGGCCGCGATATCCTGAGCACGAATCTCATCGCCCATGTGTCGGGATCGATCGACAATCTCGCCATCGGCGGCGTACTCGGCCCGACCGCGGTCGGCTACTACAACATGGCGATGCAGTTCATCCGGCTCCCGACCACGGTCATCACCGGTCCGCTGCAATTCGTGCTCTACTCGCATTTGGCGACCATCAAGGACAATCTGCCGGCGATCCGGCGGACCTTCCTGCTGATCACCCGTATCCTCGCCATTCTCGTCATTCCTTCGCTCGGCATGGTCGCAGCCGCTCATTATCCGGTCTTCAAGATCGTCTTGTCCGAGAAATGGTCTCAGTCCGGCACGCTCTTCATGATCCTGGCCGGGGCCGGCGCAGTGCAGGCCATGATGGCGCTGGGTGGCGACATCATGTTGGTGCTTGGCCGCTCCGATCTGCGTCTGCGTACGACGATCGAGTTCAGCTTGATCTGGTTTGTCGCGCTGCTGCTCTCGCTTGCGATATCTCGCGACATCCACTGGGTGGCCGTGGCCTATAATTGCGCGGTCGTGCTCTACATGCCGCGCACGCTGAGCATCGTCCTCTCCCTGATCAAATGTCCCATCACGCAATATCTGGAGGCCATGGCGGTTCCGGCCCTCGTGACGCCTGCGACCATCTTTCTTTACGCCGAGATCGTCCGGCTTTGCGCACCTTCGCTCTATGCCGACGTCGTGATCGCGGCTGCCCTGACCCTTGCCACGATGGCCGTCTGCATCTTGATTCAGTTGCGTCCGCTGCGGGATGAAAGCGTGGGGGTCGCGCTGCCGTTTCGCTCGAACCCCGTTACGCAATGAGCTGAGCCGGCCGCTGCCATGAAGCTCTCCGTCGTCATCTGCACCAGGAATCGCGCCCATGCGATCGTTCATTGCCTGGAGTCGATCGACGTCGCGGCGCGCCGTGCCGCGCTTACCGACGCCGAGATCGTCATCACGGACAATGGATCGAGCGATGGTACTCCGGAGGTGGTGCGGAACTGGGCGGCCGGAGCCTCGATCGCAGTCCGCCTCGAGCATGAATCTCGAACCGGGATCACGATCGCCAAGAACCGCGGCCTGCGTGCGGCCCGCGGCGAGCTTCTGGTCCTGACGGATGACGATTGCCGGCTGCAGTCCGACTATTTCGTCCAGTTGCTGCGGCTTCATACAGCCGATCCGACCCCGGCACTCCGGGGCGGACGTGTCGAACTCGGCGATGCCACCGACCTGCCGCTGACGATCAAGACCGATATGGCGCCGCGCCGCTGGCATATCGACGATCGCTCGGCGTATTATGAGAACCTCGGCAACTGCTTTCTCGGATGCAACCTGTTCATGACGCGAGCCGTCTATGAGCGTCTCGGGCCTTTCGATGAGCGCTTTGGCGTCGGAGCGATTCCCTCGGGCGAAGACACCGACTATATCTTTCGCGCCTACATCGCCGGGCTCCGGCTCGAATACGTCCCTGAGATCGTCGTCTATCATCATCATGGACGAAAGCGGCCCGAGGCTGCGCGCCGATTATGGCAGAACTACATGATCGGTTCGGGAGCGCTCTATGCCAAATACATCCTGGCCTGCCCGTCATTGTGCCGGCAGCTGCGTTGGGACCTGAAGGATTTCGCGCGCGAGATCATAACGCGCAAAAATCTGTTCCTGCCTGAATACGACTTCTCCTACGCCGACAAGATGCGCTGCTACGCTGCCGGCGCCAGGCACTTCCTTGCCAGCTCGCCGCCACGCGCGCCAGTTGGATAGCGCGCAGATGACCGTCGTCGCCGTCGTCATTCCCTATTATCAGAAGAAGCTCGGCATTCTGCGCCGCGCTCTGCAATCGGTCCTCGGTCAGGTCGTCCCGCCGTCGGTCACGGTCAGGATCATCGTGACCGACGACGGATCTCCCGTCCCGCCGGATGGCGAGCTTGACGGATTGCTCATCACGCCGCCGTTCGAGCTGCAACTGGTCCGGCAGGCCAATGCGGGCGCGGCAGCTGCAAGAAATGGCTGCCTTGCGGCGGTCGCCGACGACACCAGCTACATCGCATTCCTCGACTCCGACGATCTTTGGGAGCCGGCGCACCTTGCCACCGCGCTTGCGGCACTGGATCGCGGATACGATTACTATTTCTGCAACAACCGCCGGGTCGGCGGTCATGAGTCCTATTTTGCGCAGACCGGATTCGACCGTTACCTTGCCGCGCAGGGGGCGCCGCTGGCCGATGGCCTCTATGCGCTCGATCCGGCGAATTTCATCTCCTTTTCGCTGCGAGCCTGGACCTCGCTCACGCCGACGGTTGTCTTCCGTCGCTCCATTGCGCCGGATCTCCGTTTCGATGCGTCACTCCGGGCCGCCGGCGAGGACTGCCTGTTCCTGCTGCAGCTGATGGGCCGTGCATCCCGAATCTGCTGCGCGACGGCGCTCAATGTGACCTGCGCCGAAGGTGTGAACATCTTCTACTCGACCTACAATTGGGATGATCCGGGGCACCTTCCGCGCCAGATCGGACAGCTCCTGAAGTCCTATCGCTTTCTCCAAACGTTGCCGCTCGCGCAAGCCGACCGCGACTATGTTCAGGCATGCATCACGCAGGAGCGTCGCAACATTGCATTCTTCTTCCTGCGCGCGGTGGCGAAAAAGCGGCTGAATGCGCTCGCAGATATCCATCGCCTGATGCGTGACGACCCGAGCTTTTGGCGCTGGTTTCCATTCAGCGCGGCCTCGGTCGCGGTGCTGTTTCCGTTGCGGCGCTTCTCGCCGAAGGATTGAGCGATACGCGGTCGAGCAGCTGGGAAGCGCGGCTCTGCCTTAGCCGGCGCAGGCTTCCAACTTGGCCGCGAAGCTCTGAACATCATCAGAGCCCATGATCTCTATGCGCGGCAGCCGCAGCGGATTGTCCTGCAGCGTGGCTGCGGCGGGATCGCATGTAAACGCGAACTCGTAGCCGCAGGTCGGCAGCACCCGCTCGACGAGCCGGTCATAAACGCCATAGGGGTAGCAGAACGCGATCGGTCGCCGTCCCAGCGCGCGGCCGATGATCTCGGCCGACATCCGCATGTCCTCGTGCGACTCGCGGACGTCCAGCCGCGAAAACCGACGGTGCATCAGCGAATGACTGCCGATCGCCACTCCCGCTGCCGAAATCTCCGATAGCTGCTGCCAATTCATCAGCGGCTCGGAGCGGCCGAGTGTCTGGTCCCAGTCCGAACGGCCGCCGACCTTGCCGGCAACGACGAACATCACGCTCGGAAATGCGAACGTCCGGAGCACGGGCCAGGCATGATCGTAAAAATCGCTGTAGCCGTCGTCGAACGTGATCAGCACAGGCCGGCGCGGCAATGGACCACTACCCTTGCTCGCAGCCTTCAGGACATCGAGCGAAAGCGGCGTGAAGCCCTTCTGCTTCAGCCATCCCATGTGTTGTTCGAACTGTGCCGGCGTGACGCGGTAGCGCGAAAGCTCGGGATCACCGTCGTCGGCAACACGATGATACATCAGGACCGGAATGGGCGTGTCGGGGAGAACGCCAGCAACGTCGGTCGCCTCGGGTGCGCCGGAACGGCGCAGCTGTTGCGCCAGGCATGCACGGACGCCAGCCGACAAGGCGGCCTTCGCGTCGCCCTTCAAATGCTTGGGCAGATCGCCGAGCGATCGCCGGTGCAGCCGGGACATGGCGCTGCCGATGGTGGCGGTCCAAAATCGTCCGCGCCCAACCAGGTGACGTAGCGACGCCGATAACGGCAGGTCGCCGGCCTGATCGAGGATGGCTTGCCCGAAAGAGATACGGGCCGCGCCTTCATATCCCGTCAGAAAGACGAGGCCGAGATGATGGCCGCCAAAGTTCAACTGCACGGCGCTCGGACCGCTCACGCTGAAGCCGCTCTCGCGCGGCTTGCGGAGGTCGACCTCCAACTCCGCAAGCAGGTCGGCTGACGTGTCGCGGGTGCGGCCAAACTCCAGGCCCAGCCCGTGCTTGGCTGCGGCCAGCGCGGTCGCCCTGACGCGGTCGCCTCCTGGCCAATCCAGCACTTGTGCGATCAAGGCTTGAATCGCCGGCCGCCACCGTTCCCACGTGTCCCCGTTGATCGGTCCACGCTCCGGCTCATCGCGCATCGCTGCGGCGATGACCTCGCCGAGATAGTCCGGCCGATATTCGGGCAATGACCGCGGAAACGTAAGGAAGCCATCCTCGATGGGGCGTGAATGGACAATGCCCCGCGCCGCCTGCCGGATGCGCTCGAGGTACTCGTCCCAGCTTGATGCCGCGGCGGTGCCGGCCATCTGAGTGTCCTCATCAGGAAGAGATTGAAGCATGGCGAGTGCGACGTCTGATAATCAAGGATCGCGTCTCCACCCTGACACGGTCGGACCGGAAGCACGACGCGGCAGAGGGATCAAGCTTAATCGGCCGACTAGAATACCATTTTCGGGTCTTCAGATTGTCCTCGCGCCGAAGCGGTCGGCCGTGCTGACGGAATTCATACCTCTCCTGCAAACGCAGCTTGACGTGAAGGTCAACCTCCAAGCTCTATCAGAATCAATACGTTATCCGAACCCCGATATTCGTACGAGCAGTTGCGGCGCCATGATGCGACCGCCGATGTCGCTCCGCGCGTTTAACCAATCTATCCGGATTTCTCCGCATTGCTGGCATCTTTCTATCAGTTGAGTAATGTCCGGATATCATCCAAAGATGCAGGTGGTTCGGGTAATTGTCGTGAGGGGATGACCGGAGGTGGCCTTGGCTGCGAGTTCTCAGTCCCGACTTGATCATCTCGATTCCATCAGAGGGATCGCGTCGGTCATCGTTCTCATTGCGCACGTCTGGGGCATGAACGCCGATGCGTTCCGCTCGTCACATCACCAGCTCGGCCATGCGACCGGCTCGTTCTCTGACTTCCTCCTCTATTGCCTGTCGCGGCTGGAGGAGGGAGGCCGTTCGGCGGTCATCCTGTTCTTCGTTCTCAGCGGTTTCGTTCTGGCCCATTCGCTCAAGAGCAATCCGGTTCCCTATGGCGGCTATGTCGTCAAGCGCGTCTTCCGCATCTATCCGGCCTTCTTCGTCGCGATCCTGATTAGTTTCCTGTTCCACAGCCTGATCGGCATCCGGCACGTATCGGACTCCGAGTGGGCACGGACCGGGGTCGATACGGCGGATACGTCGCTGCCGATGCTGCTGAAGACATTGCTGTTATGGGGCACCACCGCGACGCACGGACTTGACGGCGTCGACTGGTCGCTGGTTCACGAAATGCGCGTGTCGCTGATCTTCCCGCTGCTTTTGCTGATCGTCGCCCGATACAGATGGTTGGCCGTTGCCGGCTTCCTGCTGCTGTCCGTCGTCTGTACCGAAGCAACCTTCCTGCATCGCGGGCTGGTGCTGACGGGATTCCAGGAATCGACGCTGCCCAAAACCCTGATCGACACCAGCTATTTCATTGTGTTCTTCGCGGCCGGAGCCTGTCTCGCGCTCGACCGGGAGAAGGTCACGGAGCTCTCGACCATGCTGCCGGGCGTGGTCAAGGCAATTTTGGTCGCGGGAGCTGCGTTCACATTCCTAAAGACGGACGCGAATTTGCACACCGCGGCCGGATGCGTTCTCGATTATCTGCGTGGAATTGGCTCGCTGGTGGTTATTGGTCTGTCGCTTGGTGCGGGCTCCTTCCAGCGCGCGCTGCAACACCGCGGCCCGGTCTGGCTCGGGCGAATTTCATACAGCCTCTATCTCGTTCACCTCCCGATCATCTACCTCGCGGATCAATTCGCCTTCGATTGGCCCATGCTCGTGAAGGGGCCGCTGGTGATCATGCTGTCCATCGGCGCAGCCTTCGCGCTGGCGGAGCTGGTCGAGTTTCCCTCCATCAAGTTGGGCAAGAGGTTTGCCGTGCGGCAGCAGCCGCACCTGGCTCCGGTGGCCCCAGCCTGAGATATTCGCACCGGTTCGCGAGCTGCTGGGATGAGGACTAGCCAGGAAGGGACATGGGCGCCGGCAACGGCTCCAGGTCTCGATCGGATCTCATCCATTGGGCGATGATGGAAAACAAAACAACTTAGGGTGTGTAGCGCGATATGGCAGTCGACCCTAGTGATCGAACGGCGTTGAAGACGAGGCAGGCCCAACGTATTGTTACATAACTTGGCTATTTGCCAGCCGACAGACTGAAACCGTTTTCGCGCGCCGGATGCAGGACGGCGCTCATATGGATGTTTTCGCCCGTGCATGTGACAGCGTCACGGGCAAGATTTTGAGTTGAGAGCGATGGCTGTAAAGAAGCAGGAGCTACTGACGATCCAGTATTTGCGCGGGATCGCCTCTCTCTTCATACTTGGATACCACCTGACCCTCCGTTACGGCGGCACGATCGCGGTCGGCGGCTTTCGGACCGATTTGTTCTTCGTCATCAGCGGTTTCATCATGTGGGTCATCACGGTCGATCGCACGATCGATCCCGGGACCTTCATGCTTCGCCGCGTCATTCGCCTGGTGCCGAACTATTGGCTCGCCACGATGGCCACGGCCCTCCTGATCCTGGTCAAGCCCAATTTTACCTACGGTCACGAGCTTGATCCGTCGCGCTTTGTAGGCTCGCTGTTCTTCCTGCCGACCTTGTCGCATGATCGTATTCTGCCGGTGGTGCTGCAGGGCTGGACGCTGGTCTATGAGATGATGTTCTACGTCCTCATTGCCGCGTCGCTGCTCGTTGCGCAGCGCTATAGGCCGCTCTTCCTTGCGGCGGCTCTCGGCGCGCTGGTGATTATTCACGCGCTGCTGCCGGAGGCCCATTTCCTGTCCCTCACCAACCCGAACATTCTGCTTGAGTTTCTTGCCGGCGTGCTGCTCGGGGTCATTTGGAAGAAGTCGAGCCTCGGCATCGGATGGGCGTTGCTGTTTCTTGTGGCCGGTCCGATCGGATTTGCGCTGTCCGAATATTATCGCCCGGACGTTCTTCCGATCCTCAAATTCGGCATTCCGTCCGTTCTGATGGTTGCGGGTGCGGTGTACTACGAGAAGAGCAGGGGAGTGCCCGATATCGGCTTCCTGCGCTTCCTCGGCGATGCCTCATATTCGATCTTCATCTGGCACGTCTTCGTTTCGATCATCATCGATGGCTTGCTGCTGCATTTGCATCTGCCGATCGGCATCCAATTCGCGCTGGAGATATCAAGCACGGTCGTCCTCAGTTGCCTGATCTATGTCTGGATGGAACGTCCGATGACGGACTATCTGCGTGCCCTGATCGACCGCAAGCCGTTGCCGCCGGTCCGGCCGGCCGCCATGCAGCGGCAGATTTCCTGACGATTATTTCGTCGTGACCTGTCCGTGGTCACGCCGGTGCGCGCTGCCTCCCGGGAGTTTGGCGGCGCGCTCCCTCGCCGGATCGAGAAGGCGAAGCGACCTCGAACCGGCATTACCGAGCGCCAGGTCAGAATTCGCTACATCATTTTGTCGCATTCGCGATCCGGAAACATCAAGACACAAACAATGCTAGATGCTAGGTTTCGCACCTAGCGTGATTGTTTCTGACGCCCTGCAATTTGAGGGAGCGACGAACACGCGAGCGTACGAGTTCGGGAAGCGTTGTTTGGCAAGCAAAGAAATCTATACAATCCAATATCTCCGCGCGGTTGCTGCACTTTTCGTGCTTTACTATCATTTGGCGCTCCGTTATGGCGGCCCGATCCCCATTGGCACGTTTCCCCTGGATCTCTTCTTCGTCATCAGCGGGTTCATCACCTGGGTGATCTCGGTCGATCGTCCGATCGGTCCCTCGGCTTTCATGCTCCGCCGCATCGTTCGGCTCGTGCCGAATTATTGGCTGGCGACCTTTGCCACCGCGGTCCTGATCCTGGTCAAGCCCAATTTCACTTACGGGCACGAGCTTGACCTCTCTCGCTTCGTGGGCTCGCTGTTTTTCTGGCCGACCCTCTCGGGTGATCGCATCCTGCCCATCGTTCTGCAGGGCTGGACCCTGATCTACGAGATGATGTTTTACATTCTTGTCGCCGTATCGCTGCTCGTCGCGCAGCGCTATCGCCCTCTCTTCCTTGCTGCGGCGGTCGGCACATTGGCCGTTCTTCACGAGTGGATTCCCGATGCTCATTTTGTCTCGCTGACCAGCCCGAACATCCTGCTCGAATTTCTGGCCGGGGTGCTGCTCGGTGTCGTCTGGAAGAATGTGAGCCTCAGCATCGGCTGGGCACTGCTGTTTCTTGCTGCGGGCCCGATCGGCCTTGCTCTATCCGAATATTATCGCCCGGATGGTCTCTCCCTGCTGGCGCTGGTGGTCCCGCCGGTGCTGGTCGTCGCAGGGGCAGCCTATTACGAGAAGAGCAGGGGGCTGCCCGATATCCGTCTCCTGCGTTTTCTTGGCGATGCCTCATATTCGATCTTTATCTGGCATGTTTTCGTTTCGATCATTTTGGAGGGGCTGCTGCTCCACCTGAAGCTCCCGGTCAATTTGCACTTTGCGCTGGTGGTCTTGGCCACGGTCGGACTGACCTGCCTGATCTATCTCTGGGTGGAGCGGCCCATGACGGATTATGTGCGGGGTCTCGTCGCCCGTAAGCCGCTGCGGCCGCTGCCTGTACAGCGGCAGGCCTGCTGATGCCGCGGATGCTCCGTTCTCGTCCGCTTGCTTGGTATCGTTGATGCTGGCGTCAAGCGCCGTTGGCACGTATCGCAGCTGACGAGGCCTCGGAGAGGTGGGAGCGACTGCGAACGCCCGACCGTCAAGCCTGTCCGGTGTCGATCAGGGACAGCGAGCAGCCCTCGATGACGAGACATGTCAGGCAGCCGGTCGCGAATGCCCCGGTGTCGATATCGATCCGATTGGATTCCACCTGCACGGCCCGTGCGGGCGTATGACCATGAACCACGACCTTCCCGAAATCCTCGGCGGAGGCCAGGAATTCCTGCCGGATCCAGAGCAGGTCGCTTTCCTTCTGATTGGACAGGTCAATGCCCGGCCTGACCCCAGCATGGGCGAAGAAGAAATCGCCACAGTCAAAGCTCGGCCGCAGCTCCCGGAAAAAGCGCAGATGAGAGGGCGACAGCGCGGCGTGGAAAGCCGCCTGCAATTCTGCGATCGCCCGCGGCTGTTGCGCGTTCGGCGCGATCCCGAATGAGACCAGCGTCTGGAGGCCGCCCAGGCGCATCCACTGCTCGAACAGGTTGGGATCCGTCAGGCAACGGATCGCGACCTGCTCGTGATTTCCCTTGAGAAAGATCGACTCGCTCGTTTGTCCGTGCTCGATCAGCCGGTCGATCGTTTCCCGGGAGGAAGGCCCCCGATCGATGTAGTCGCCGAGAAAGACATGGAGCGGGCGATCGACCGGACGCTGCCGCGTGTCGGCGCTTGTTTGCGCCAGCAGGTCCTCGAGGAGGTCGAGTCGGCCGTGGATGTCGCCGATCGCATAGATCCTGGTGCCGTCGGGAAGCGCAGGTGTCCGCCCTGACAGCCGCAAGCGCTCAATACCGGGCAAGGATGACAGCACGCATTCCCCTGATACCGCCACGCGTCGCTGGATCAGGACGATGCCCAGTCCGCGCGCAGTGACGTCATTGATATCGCAACAGGTTAAGGCCGCGCCAATCAGCGGCGCTCTGACCGGAGTGGACCCATACTCACTCCTCCATAGGATCGGAATGGTATAAGCCTAGGAATGGTAAAGGGCCGCAAGTCGCCTAATGTTATTTAGTCGCACCCCCTAAAATTGCAAAGCGTTAACTTGCTAAACTGATAGTAAGTCTTATTTAACGTTTCGCCGCCCGCCTGTCGGAACGCCGAGCTGCGAATCTCAATTCCAAAGCTGCACTGCCGGCAATGAGTTAGCCAGTGGTCCTTTTGCCGCCAAGATTTACGAGCGTACTTCTGGGCGGGATGCGACGGGGTCCAGATGTCAGCGCCGGCACGCGGAGCTGCAGTTTCATACCGGCGAGCCGGAAACCATAGCGCGCGAGCGTGGTTGATGGGCTCTTAAGGGTGATGTATCTTAGAAGATATATTTTTTTACCACTCGCAAGGGGTTGGAGTCGTATCGATGCGTATCGGTTTGATCGTAAAGTCGCTATGCGCACAAATTTTTCTTGCACTCCTTATTACTCCCGTCCTCGCCAAATCTTGCATTGCGCCGCCGGTGTCCGAGTCGGACATCAATCGGTTCAAGTCGAATCCCGAGGATCTGCTGGCGCCCACCGCGGATACCCGCGCCATCGAAACCTCGGTGCGCGATCTCGCCGGGACCGATGCGTCGCTTGCGGCGGAGTTCGTGCGTCTGGCTCTGGCCGCTTCTCCGCGCTTCCGGACTGCAATCGCTGCGGGTCTCGCGCAAGCAGCTGTTGCTTGCGAGACGGCCGATCAGCAAGCCGCGCTCCTGATCCAGCAGGCGGTCGCAGGCTTCGAGGATGGCGAATTCCAGAACGCTTTCGCCGCTGTTGCAGGCGATCTCTCGACTGCAGCGGCGGAGGCCGCGACCACCGCCGCGACCGGCTCGGTCGGCAGTGTCATCGTGACCAATCCCAATCGCGGGACGCCGCTCAGCACGGCGCCCGGCGGCGGTGGGACCACCACGATATTTCAAATTTCTTCTACCGGGGTAGCTACCCGCCCCTCGACCACCAGCAACAGCAGCGGCACAGCCACCGCGGCAAGCCCGGTGAGCGCAACACGCTGATTTCTTCGGTCGTCGCGCCGGCCCAACAGGACCGCGGTCGTCAGGCCGATGTCGAGGATGTGATATGAATATTGCTGGTCCATTTCCGCCATATCGCGCGACAGAGGAACTCGATCGCGCCGCTGCGGTGGCCCCGCTGCTACAGGCGCGCGATTTCCTTCTGAGACAGTGGCGTCTGATCGCACTGGTCACCGCGCTCGCGATTACGGTCGGTGTCGCGAACCTCGCGATCATGCCGTCCAAATATACCGCCAGCACCGACATGATCATCGACACGAAGAAGATCGTGTGGATGCAGTCCGAGATGGCGACGGAAAATCGCGTGGTCGACGACGCTTCGGTGGAAAGCGAAATCGAGACCACCATGTCCGAGAACGTTGCAGGCTCCGTGGCGCGCCGGCTTCATTTGGACGAAGATCCTGAATTCATCGGCACTGGAGCGAGCCTGAGGTCGCGGTTGTTCGCGCTGTTCAAGAGCAAGGCCGCGCCTGCCCAGGAGATTACGCAGGAAGAGCGGATGCAGGGCGTTCTCGCCGTGCTTCGTGGAAACCTGCGTGTCGCTCGTGTCGGACGCAGCTATATCGAGCGGATTTCCTATACGTCGCTTGATCCCGTGAAGGCCGCGACGATCGCGAATGCGTTTGCGGATGCCTATATCGAGGACCAGCTGAACGCAAAATTCGAAGCGACTCACCGCGCCAGCGTCTGGCTGGAAGAGCGGATCGGGGAATTGCGCAAGCAGGCCACCGAAGCCTACAAAGCGGTCCAAGATTTCAAGTCGCAGAACAGCATCATCATCGGCGTCGACGGCAAGCTGGCGAGCGAGGTTGAACTCGATCAACTGGGCGTGTCTCTCGCCAAGGCGCGCGCCGACACCAGCCAGGCCAAAGCCAAGCTCGAGCGCATCGAGCGCGTTCTGGAGCAGCGGCCCGCGGCCAACTCCCCTGACAAGGAAACCTTCGATATTCCTGATCCCATCGTGACCGACGCGCTCAACAATCCGGTCATCACCAAGCTTCGGCAGCAGTTTCTGGACGACCAGAGCAAGGAGTCGGAGTGGAGCACGCGCTACGGTCACGATCACCAGGCGGCGCGAAACCTGCGCGCCGAAATGGCGGCGCTCCAGCGCGCCATCTGGGACGAGATCACGCGGATCGCGGAGAGCTACAAGAGCGAATTGCAGATCGCCAAGGCGCAGGAAGAGTCGATCGACAAGCGCATGACCGAAGTCTTCCAGCAGTCCGCCTCGACCCGTCAGGCCCAGGTCCGGCTGCGCGATCTTGAGACGGCGGCCAACACCTATCGAAACGTCTACGAGACGTTCCTGTCGCGCTTCACGCAATCGGTGCAGCAGCAGTCGTTCCCGTCGACGGAGGCGCGGGTCGTCACCCCGGCGACGCCGCCGCATGGGCGCAGCTCGCCCAAGACCAGCCTGACCCTGGCGCTCGCAGGACTTTGCGGAATCGGTATCGGCGTGATGCTGGCGTTTGCCCGGGAGCAGATGAACCGCCAAATTCACACCCGCGCCCAGATCGAGAGCCTTCTCGGCATAAACTGTCTGGCCGTGCTGCCTGCCCTCGCCGAGCGGAAGGGGCGGCGGCGGCGCCGCGCGGGCAGTGCCGAATCCGGGGTCATCCACCAGATCAGCGAGGTCGCCCCGTTTTCGGCGACAGCCGAAGCGCTGCGCTACATCAAG
The DNA here is from genome assembly GCF_032484835.1 of Bradyrhizobium sp. SZCCHNS1022. Lineage (NCBI taxonomy): Bacteria > Pseudomonadati > Pseudomonadota > Alphaproteobacteria > Hyphomicrobiales > Nitrobacteraceae > Bradyrhizobium > Bradyrhizobium sp. SZCCHNS1022. The sequence goes on from NZ_JAUETT010000001.1 coordinate 1,073,233, forward strand.
GTCGCAATCGACCTTCATCCCTCCGGCGGCAAGGTGGTGGGAATCGTTTCGGCTCTCCCCGGTGAGGGCAAGACGACGCTCACGACCGGCTTCGCTGCTTTTCTCGCCAAGAACGGCAGCCGCACGCTGGTCATCGATGCCGACCTGCGCAATCCCTCGATGACCACCAAGCTCGGTCATGCCGATTCCCCGGGCCTGCTCGACATGGTCGCCGACAAGTCGCCATTCAACGAGCTGCTGATCAAGGATTCCAACTTCAAGTTCGATTTCCTGCCGGCGGCTTCGACCCGGATCAAGCCATCCAACAGTTCCGATATCCTGAACTCGTCGGCGGTGAAGCAGGCCCTGAAGACGGCCAAGAGCGAGTACGATTATGTGCTGATCGATCTGCCGCCAATCCTGCCGGTGGTGGACGTCAAGGCGGTCGCGCATCTCTTCGATGCATTCGTACTGGTCGTCGAGTGGGGCTCAACCAAGCGGGATGAAATCCTCAAGGCGGTCGCGGCCTCGCCCATTCTCTCCGAACGACTGCTCGGCACCGTTCTTAACAAGGCCGACGAGAACGTGATGCGTCGCTTCGAGGGCTATTCGGACCGTCACTACGGCTATTACAACAACGACAAGATTCCTGCTCAAATCGTCTAGCCAGGTTCGTGCAACTGAAGCCAACAGCTGCTTCGCAGCACCAAGCCCTGCGCGTCCTGACCATCGTTGTCGGTTGTCTGGGCATGGCGTGGGGAATCGCCGGCTTCGCGCGTAGCGCGGCGGTGGATTATTTCGAGGACGTCGAGGCCCGCCTGCTGCGGTTCGGATCGTACAGCACCCAATCGGTGACCGGGATGCTCGATAGCTCGACCGCGCAGGACCTGAGCGATTGCGATAATCACGCCCAGAGATCGCTGCTGCTGCTGGAATTGCCCCTCGCCGACGCCGCGCTCCGGACAGGCGCAACGCGTGATTTCGACCGTCACGTCGAATCGATCGAGGCGCGCGCCAAACGAGTTCTCGCCTGTGCGCCGCGCGATCCGCTGTTCTGGCTCGTGTTGTTCGGACTTGAGGTCGAGCACGGACGGCGTGACCGTCACGCCTTCGACTTGCTCGCGACCTCCTACGAAATCTCACCCCATGAAGGTTGGCTCGGGCTGCGCCGAATGATGGTGACGATTCCCATCATCCAGACCGTTCCTGAGCCACTACGGGAGCAGGTTCTGACCGAATTCCAGAACCTGATCCGCGACAAGCTCCCCGAGATTCCTGCGCGCCTGTATCTGGGCGTATCGGGCTCCACGCGAGCCCTGCTCCAGGTGCGGATCGACCAGCTCGATGTGAAGAGCAGAGAAGCCTTCGCCGCGATGCTCCAGCAGCTTCAGCGCTGACAGGACAGCTGACGGGTCACTTGCCGCGCTGCCGATGGCAAGCTCCACCCGTGAAGCAATTCGAACCTTCGGCCAGGGATGACGTGGCGACGGATGATGTGGCGACAGCCGCCGGGCGTCATCGTCCTCACCAGTCGCAACGCCCCGCACGCGCCATGCTGTGCGCTGCAGTCCTCAGAATGAAGCCGCCGATTCCGGGCGTGCCGCATTGCAGCGGCCGGCGGATTACAGCGGGCCATGACCGATATCGATGCCCTCGCGCGGCGGACCATCGTCGCTTCCTTCTGCGGCCGGTCGGACGGTATCAGCATGCTTTTCGTTGCCGAGCTCGCGCGGCGGACCTGACATTCGTTCAGAGGGACCCCGCGTGCTCCACAACCAATAACAGGTCCGAAGCTGTACTAGACTACTGATTCCGCAGGTGCATTCGACCCGACTTTCGCAAACAGGGCTAACCGCAACTGATACGAATTTGCAACCCCGGGACCGTACGAGGTGTTCGTCGCGCCTCAGTTGCGAGATATGGTTAAAAGATTCTGAAAGCGAAAACTTTTTGGTCGGCCTTATGACATATTTGAAAGCTGAGAATGCACGGCAACGTGATTTGCGACCGTATCAGGGAGGCAAGATGGGATCCGCTCGATAGCCAAAAGCATCGTACGGTTAGCTGTTTAGCTTAACAGCATTCGGTATTTGGGTCGCATCTCTGCTGATTGTGCGTTGCCAGAGGTTTTGATAAACAATCAGTAAAAGAAGATGAAAAAGAAAATCTAAATTGCGATCCGGAGGATGTGTGTTCGAATCGTACCGGAGTACCGGAATGGATATATTTGCCGATACACGAAATGCTTTTGATATTACTCGTACGAAGACTCGCCGGCCGCAGGGTAAGCAGCCGGTAGGGATGGCCTACAAGAGGGTGCTGGACGTCGTCATTGCCCTGTCCGGCATCGTCCTGCTTGCGCCGCTTCTGCTGCTTTGTTTCGTTCTGACGATCGCCACCTCGCCTGGGCCGGCCCTGTTTCGGCATCGGCGTGTGGGGTTCGGCGGCAAGACGTTCGAATGCTTGAAATTCCGCACCATGGCGGTCGATGCCTCGGAGCGGCTACGCCACCTATTGGCGACTGATCCTCGGGCCGCAGCGGAATGGGCGTCGACACGCAAGTTGCGCAACGACCCGCGGGTCACCGTCTTCGGAGCGATCATGCGCAAGTCGAGCCTCGACGAGCTGCCGCAGCTGTTCAATGTGCTGAAGGGCGAAATGAGCATCGTCGGTCCGCGACCGGTGACCGAGGAAGAGCTCGAGCGCTATGCGAGCTCGATCGGTGCGTATCTCGCCTGTCGGCCCGGAATTACCGGACTATGGCAGGTGAGTGGCCGCAGCTCGACCACTTACGACAAACGCGTCGCCTACGACACGTTCTATGCGCAGAACTGGTCGGTCGCGCTCGATGCCAAGATCATCATCGTGACCATTCCCGCCGTTCTGTTTGCCGAAAATGCCTGCTGATCCGATCCGGCCGTGATCTTTGATTGCCGCCGGATCATGTTTGCTGAGCCCCGAGACCACCAATATGCGGTGACGTCGGGGTGCGGGATCAAGCCCCGTCCAGACTCGAAGCTTCCTACTTCCGACGACCGGAGATGCCGGCTTGAAGCCCTCGCTGGCTTCCAGCCTGTGCGCCGTCCTGTGATGCTTTTTGGCCGAATGTCTTGAGCACCGCCAATGACACCCATGATCGATTTCGATCCGATCGGCACGGAGAATGAGGACAAGCCGTTCTTCCCGGATGTTCCGCCCGGCCGACGCGTCGCTGTCGTACTGACCATTCTGCTCATCCTCGCGACGATCGGCGCGTGGTTCATATTTCTGGGATGGGGCGTCGTCGAGATCACTCACTCTGCATTTCTGGGTATCAAAACGCTTTGGAGTGAGATCCTCTAGCCGCGCGGTGAGGCTGCGGATCCGAGATCGCTCCAACAGTGCTGGTCTGAGGTCTGCTTCGGCTGCGAACACCAGTCACTCTCGACCAGCCTATATTTTCTACGTATTTCCCCCATTGATATACCGGCCCGATTCGATACAACCTGTTGCTCTCCCATCAAAAAAAGCGTTAACTGCTACAAATAGCGAAGATTTAACCCGCGAAGGACAGAATTTGCCGCAGTAGCGAACCCTCCGAGGCTCGCGTATCTCCGACTAGGTAGTGTGACATGGCGCGACGATCGGCGTTCTTGATCTCTGTGCTTGCCGCGTGCGGGCTCGCCGCAACTGCGGCAAATGCTCGTGATCGATGGGTTGGCGAACCGATTGCGCCGTCTGCGATCGAGCAAGGCGCGCCCACGCTGGCTCCATTCCAGCATGTTCGTTTCTGCCTGCGCTATCCCTCGGAGTGCCGCTCCGATCCGTCCGGCGAAGAGCGTATCGGGTTGAATGCCGAGAAGACGGAGCTTCTCGACCGCGTCAATCGCACCGTGAACGCGGAGATTTCGCCGACCGTCAAGCGCTACGGATCGGACCTGCAAAGCGCTTGGAGCATTGCGCCGGTGTTCGGCGATTGCAACGACTACGCGGTGACCAAGCGACACGACTTGGCACAGAACGGATTGTCGACGAGGGCGTTGCGACTGGCCGTCGTCAAGACTCCTGAAGGTCTCGGTCATCTCGTGCTCGTCGTGGCAACGACCAGCGGCGACATGGTCCTCGACAACCTCACACGAGCAATCCTGCCTTGGCAGCGGACTCGTTACCGATGGTTGAAGATCCAGTCAGCCGACGATCCTCGCTTCTGGTATGCAGTCAAGTCTCCGATGGTGGCGCGTAGCGAACACAAGACGCGTGTGGCGAGGCTCGTGCCGCGCACCCGAAGCTCGCTTCATCCGCAGCGATCTTCTCAAGGGTCGTTCGAATCCGAAGAATACCAGGACCTTTGATGCGAGCAGGCTTCGGTTCACACGCTTGATGAACCTGGCTCGCGGGACCGAAGCCAATTTCCGAACCACGACACGCGCATGCTGAGTCCGTCAGTTCGCATCGTTCTTTGCTGCGGCCGACGCGCGTGAGCGGCGAACTCTCCCCATCGGCAGTTACGAGCCAACCGAACTAGTTCTCTGCGCTTGAATCGGATCGCCTGCGATCGGAACGGCGCCGATTTGCGGCAAATCGCGAGCGTGCACGGTGTACGAAAGCGCTCCCGCCGCAGGCGGTGTCGTTGACCGCGGTCAACAGTGCAGTTGGGGGCGTGACCGCCGCTAACGCAGGGCGGGCTCTACAGCTGACGTCGGGCTCTTGATGCGATGCTCTGCGGTCGCTTGTGCAAGCCCGCAGCCAAGCAGGATCCCGAACACGATCGCATAGCCCGGTATCTGGAGTGAAAAGTCGATCATCGCATGCAGATAGGTCAGAACCGCAATTCCGGCCAGGGCGGCGAACGAGCTGCGGCGCCGGTCGACCGAGCGAAGTGCGGCGCGCGCCAGCACGAGCACAGAGGCCAAGGCAGCAAGTACGAACGCCAGCGCCAGAGGAATCCCCATCTCGAAAGCAATCTCGAGAATGGTCGAGTGTGCAAAATCCCAAACGCCCCAACTCTCGAAGTCGGTGGTGCGCAACGAAGGGAAGAGATCGGCGAAGGTGCCGAGGCCTGCGCCCAGAAGCGGCCGCTGGCGAATAACCTCCAAGGATATCTCGTAGACGGCCCATCGTCCCACGTCGAATGCGCCCTGGCTTCCGATCCGGCCTGTGCCGCTCAGCCAGGCGAATGTGACGGTCAGGGCGGCGATGATCGAGCCGGCCACAACCCAGGACCGGGCTCTGAACTGGTGTGGCACCATCAGGCCGAGCGCGACAAGAAGGCCGAGGCTGGAGCAAATCAGGCCGCCGCGTGAGCCGGTCAGCAGCAGCGCAAACAAACAGATCAGCGCTGCCGACGCACGGAGGACCAGTTCGAATGCCACGGCTTCATTAGCCGGGGTCAACAGCAGAACCCTGAGGGAGGACCATTGCAGCGATTGCAGCGTCAGGAAGGCTGCACAGGAGCACAGGATCATTCCGGCGCCGATAAACGTTGCAGCGGTGTTGTGGTTGACGAAGGTGGCAGTCAGGCTGCCCCGATAGGCGACCTTTGGCGCCCATAGCAGCAGGTCTGGGGTCAAGGCGAGCGCGGCCAGGCCGTAGATCGCATAGAGCAGAATGGAATAGCGCGCTGCGATGATCAGCTTGTCTGTCTTGCGCCGAGAGGTCCCGACGAAGAAGCCGCAGAGCAAGGACGTCACCGCAAGGAGGAAATGACCGATCGCGATCGGCGGAATCTCCGCCCGGCTGGAGATCCGCGGCGCAACATCCAGCCCGAGCAGGTCCTTGGTCCGCAGCCAGATCGGGTCGTCAAGACCGCTCAGCAGCCCAGGGATCACCTGGATGACTGCAACCAAGACATAGGCGGCAGCGATCAGGGACAACACCAGAAGCACGCGGCGCTGACCGGCGCTCAACGGGGCGGCTGCGACGCCGCAGATCGTGCCGAACGACAGCACGACCGTCCACACCGATACCCAGACGCGGTCGACCGATCCGAAGAACAGCGGTGCGAGGGTCAGCGCGCCAATCGTGACCCAAAGCTGGACGGAACCGATCGCCTTCACCGTCATCCCCAATCAAGCAGCGCCGAGCCGCCCCGACTCAGATCGGCTGCTAGATTGAGGTTACCACTTCGTCTTCACCGCCGTGTTGACGTTGGTCACTGCATTCGCCGTGTTCGACGTCGTGTTTGCCGTGGAGTTGATCAGGGTCAGGAGCTTGTAGTAGTCGACCACCTTCGCGTTGGCGACGTACATCACGTCCTTGCTCCGCACCTGGAAGCCTGCCGCCAGCAACATGCCCGACGGGTCGCGCAGATTGACGTGATAGATCGTCGGAATGCGATCGTAGGTGAACCGGGTGGTATCGATGCCCAGCTTCTGCAGGAGCGAACGGTCCTCGTAGCGATAAACGAAGACTTCGGCGGGATCCGACTGTTGATCGTTCAGACCGCCCGCCTTGCCGATCGCCTGCGACAGCGTGAGGGTCTCGGTGTCGAAGGCAATCTCGGAGTTGAAGCCGAAAACGTTCTGATTGAGGGCGCCGAGTGCCGTGAAGGTCGGAGCCTCGCGGGTAAGGAAGATCACGTCATTCGGACGGATGAAGATGTTCTCGTTGGGATCGTGCACCACGCGGCTCAACAGCACCCGCACGCGCTTCCCGTCGCGCTGCAGCGTAACGTAGCTCTCGATCGCCTCGTATTTCGGGCCGCCGGCCCGCGCAATGACGGCCAGGAGTCGCTCGCCGACGCTGTTCAACGCCAGCACGCCGGGCGTGTTGACGTCGCCGAGAACGCTGACCACGCTGGAATGCTGCTGGTTCAGGCTGACCACGACCTGCGGCTCGATTGCGCGATTGCGCAGCCGCGCAACGATCGCCTGCTGAATTTCGGGCAAGGTCCGCGAGGCGGCCGGAATCTCGCCGGCATAAGGAACGGTGATGTTGCCCTTCTGGTCGACCGCCTGTGCGGGCAGGTCGACGAAGTTGCCGGGACGAGCACCCGCGGCCGTTGCGGGCGTGAACAAGCCGCCGGGCGCGGCTTCGAAGATCGAGATGTTCAAGATGTCGCCGACGCCGGCCACCTGCTCGGGCTTTGGCCGTTTGTCGGGGAAGATGCCTTGGAACGAGATCAGGTTCGGCTGCGACAGAAACCCGATGGTTTCAGCGCTGACGTCGACCAGCGCATAGGGCAGCGCGGTGTTCGACCGGACGCTTGCCGTCGGGTTGCTATTCACTGCGTCGCTGTTCGGACCCGTTCCGGGGAGCAGCGAGCAGCCCGGCAGCAATGCCAACAGCGCCAGGACGATGAGCGAGCGCGAGCCTCCGCACAGGTGCCGCAATCGGTTCGGAGTGCTGTTGCGGGTAGCATCCCCGCTAACGTTGGCCGCTCCACGCGTCGAACGCGGATTGATAAGGATTCTCAAAACCCACCCTCGGATGCGATAAAAATAATTTGTTTTCCCCGCGCCGCGTCCTCACGAACGGAGGAAAACGGCGGTTCCATCCGGCTATGAACCTACTTGGCGACTTACCTAGGTAAAAGATCGTACTGCTCCGCCATCTCTGCTTTTGCAACGTCGTGGTAATTCAGTCACACTCTGGCCTACCAAGGTACCAATCATTGCCTGACCGGCCGCACGGTGTTGCGGCTCGGACTGCCTTGGCGGGCCGAGGAAACTGTTTGTGACAATGGAAGCACAAGGCCGTTGAGCGACGGTTACTTGGAAGTGTTCGGCGGAATTTTGCCACAAAATCGCAATCGCAAGTAGATGCTCCGGGCGATTACGCGTTGACGTTTTTTTTGAGCCGATTAACTTAAGAAGCTGTAATCTGATTGGCCGACGCTACGATTCGTGGTTCGGCTCAGCAGGTTGCTTGGGATGACGAGTGTGGCGGGAGTGTTGCTGATTCGGATCTCTGGGTATCTCTCATATGAGGCGGCATCGCGGCGACGTGCGCCGCATGTGTGAAGTTCGAATCACGGCGAACGGGAGGGACGTTGCTTATGGGGTACGCGGCCCTTGTATTGGCGATCTTGGGACTCGCCGCCGGACTCACGTCCCGACTGAAGATTCTTTTAGTGCACGTCACGGTTGTGTTTCTGCTGTCGATCGGTTTTTCCCTGCAGGCCGGCTTCACCTTCCTTTGGACCGCTGCGATCGTCATGATCGCGCAGACGATCCTGCAAAGCAGCTATCTCGCGGGCTTGGTGATTCGCGCCGTCCTGCGTCCGGCGCAGTTTCCGGCCTTCGATGACGCCTCGGACGCGCCGGCAGGCGAGCGTTCGGTTAAGGCTTTTGACAGGCTGAGTAAAACACCCCGTTCGCAGCGTCCGTTCGCTCAAGGCATTGTGCGGGGTCAGTTATGGCCCCGCTGATGGTGAAGTCGTAGCCGCGGTCCTTCAGAACGAGCGCGTAGCGTCCTGCAGGCAGGACGAAGTCAGGTTTCTCCGGCTGCACCAGCAGCATCTCGGGTTTTCCCGGCACCGGCCTGACCCGATACTCATAAGCGATACTGCGGATATTCCATGCGTCGGTGACGGCGGAGAAGACCGGCTTGCCCTTCGCATCGAACGAGAGCGCCCGCACCACCCGACCGACCACCCGCACATCCATCCGGTCCGGCGCGGTGTCGGCCATGTCTCGCCGATAGACGATGAATTTGGCCCGCCCGTCGGCGAGCGTGGTGTGGCTTGGCTGAGTGACCGGCGTCGATATCGCGATCCGCTTGTCGGGGACTCGCTCGGTGAGCTGTTGCAGCTCGACCAGCTCATCGTTGATCAGGGCGTAGACGCCGTAATCAGTGGGAACGGGAAACGGGGGCTGCGGCACGGCTGGTACTACGGGTGCAGCAGGCGCCAGCGAGGCGGCTGACGGTGCAGCAGGCGCGTTATTGGCCGCTGGCGCCGGAGGCGTGCCGGGTTCGGCGATCGGCCGGACTGGCGCATGGAAGAGAGCCAGGCGGTCGCCCAAGGCTGTCAACTGGTGGCGAAAGGACATCAATAGGACGCCACCTGCCAGCACCAGCAGGCCGGCGATGCCCGCGCGCGCGAGCCGCGCCGACCGTGATGGCCTGCGAACCTCCCGCACCCGAGCGTCCCGGTAGACCGACACCCGTTCCGGGACCAGGATGTCCTGGATCGGCGGATCGATGGGCACCATGGAGGTTTCGGTCAGCTCCACGGTCTCAATGCCCGTCGATGTCGTTGGCAGCAGTTTGTCGCCCTGGCTCTCGGCAGCGGCGGGCAGGCGCAGGAGGTCATCGTCGCGGAGCGAGAACCGCTCGACCCCTTTGATCGCGGTTTCCAGCGCCTCCGCCATCCGCCCGCGCTCGGCATCGGTGGTGTCGGCTGCGTCGATCTTCAGCCGGGCCCGCGCGAACTCGTAGATCGCCAGCCGCATCTGCGCCGGATCATCCTTCACCACGTTGATCATCTTCTGGAGAATCAGGGCGAACTCGATCTCCTGGCCGAACGGCGAGATGGCGCCCTTTTCGTCCTGTTTCGGAGTGTCACTGGTCATGTCGGTGGTCGGCCGATCCATCGGTCCTTCGCCGGAAGTCGCATCATGATTGAAATACCGGACATTGAAATATCTGGCTTGCTGCGCCGGTCATTGTGAGAGCGGTGCTGAAGGCACTGCCCCTGCCGAGGTAGGACGGATCGCAGCAAGGCGTTGTGGTCGAAATCGAGGAGCAGGTTGGCGAACCCTATTGTTCCAGTCTATGGTGCTTTAGCAATCGTTGAAACTCTGGGCGAGGGACTACCCGATGTCGAACGTCACCAGGATCGCCGCTGTCGCCATCGCGGCGTTGGCAGCTCTGTCGAGCCAGGCATCCGCGCGAGGCCTCTATCCGCTCACGGAATGCGGCCCCGATCTCAGCCAGCTGTGTCGGCTCCATGGGTCGTTCGCGGCTACTCCGTTCCACTATAATCTCGCGATCTACCCCGGTTGCATCAAGCGCGTCGCAGTCGAGACGCCACGGGGCGTGCGCTACCGCCGCGCGGTGGTTTGCGGCGCCCCGGACCGGCCGATGATCTGGTGGTGAGGGGCCCGCGTCCGCGCGCCGTTTTCACGTTGATCGGCCGCCCAACCACGTCGTGCTCAGCGCCGTTCGATTGTCCGGCGATTGGCGATGGACGGCCGGGCCGGCGCATTCCTGATTGAACAATTGTTCGCTGATCCCTGATTGACACCTGCGGGTGAATATGACCCGGTGTCGCGCACCAGATTGCCTGATGCATCGCGGCGGGCAGACACCCCGGATTGGACCAGCGCGGGCAGGCTGAGCCTACGACCAAGAGCTCCGCCACTTTCAATTGCATTCTTCACCCATGTTCGCGAGCCGGGCCTCGAGCCTAGCGAATTAGCATTTCGATTTGAACCGTTGACTGGAGCTTCTGATGGAATGGGTCCTTTTCGTTTCGCTGCAATGGATCGTCTATGGCAGTCCAACCCAGCCGACCACGCAGCAGATCCAGACCTTCTCCACCGAGCAGCTCTGCAATAAGGCCGCCGAGGCCCTCAGGCACGAAATCGAGACGCCGATCGCAGCCGGCAGGGTGCAAACGCTCGGCCGCGTCGTATGCCTCCTGCGCAAGGACAAGTAACCGGGCTGAACCAGTCCCGTCGATGGCGGCCGGAAGACATCCCTTGCGGCCGTCGGGACATCTCCTGTTACCGCCCTGGCAATCGTGCGAAAGCCGCCTAGATCATGCGACATGGTCGAACAGCGTGCACTCGAGGATTTCATCGGTCGGCATCCGAACCTGTTCGTGCTGACCGGAGCAGGGTGCAGCACCAATTCCGGCATCCCCGATTATCGTGACCGGCTGGGCAACTGGAAGCGGACGCAGCCCGTCAGCTTCCAGGCCTTCATCGGCGAGCAGTTGACCCGGCAGCGTTATTGGGCGCGGAGCCTGATCGGCTGGCAGCGCTTCGGCTTGGCGCGGCCGAACTCTACTCACCACGCGCTGGCGCGGCTGGAGGCGCAGGGCAGCTGCCGCCTGCTCGTCACCCAGAATGTCGACCGCCTGCATCAGGCCGCAGGCCACCGCGCGGTGATCGACCTGCATGGCCGGCTTGATCGTGTCAGGTGCATGGGCTGCGGTGCGCTGACGTCACGCCAGGATTTCCAAACCACGCTCGCGGGGGCCAATCCGGATTGGCTCGCGCTGGACGCCGCCGCTGCGCCGGACGGCGATGCCGACTTGGAGCGCGCGGATTTTTCCTGCTTCGTTGTGCCGGCGTGCGCGGCCTGCGGCGGCGTGCTCAAGCCGGATGTCGTGTTCTTCGGCGAAAACGTGCCGCGCGATGTCGTCGCCACGGCGCTGGCGCAACTCGATGACGCCGATGCCATGCTGATCGTCGGCTCCTCGCTGATGGTCTATTCCGGCTTTCGCTTCGTGCAGGCTGCGGCCAGGCGCGGCGTTCCGATCGCTGCCGTCAATCTCGGCCGCACCCGCGCCGACGATCTCCTCGCGCTCAAGGTCGAGGCGCCCTGCGAGGACGCCCTTGCCTTTCTCCTCGAAGGCGAGCGTGCCTGAACCGGCTATTCGAACCTAACGGCCGTGGGGCTCGTCGCGATTCTCGATCCGATCGCGGTTGTTGGCGCGCTCGGTTTCCGGCTTGACGATGTCGGCGACCTTGCCCGACTGGTTGCCCGGATTGTAGTGATACTTTCCGGCATCCTTCTCGCCCGGCTGTTTCTGCTTCGGATCCCTGTTGTCGGCCATCGCAACGCTCCTTCTGTCCTTTGCGACAACGGCGGCGCGCGAGCCGGGTTCCCGCGGCCAGGACGGAGAGACCGGGCTTAGAGGCAAGTGGAAAGGCGATGCGATGAGCGGGACGACGATCGAGTTCACGGTTCACCAGGATAAGAGCGCGTCGAAACGGCGCATTGCGGTCGATCGCCTGGTGATCGCCGGCTGGACCGGACGAGATCCTGTCGCGCGCGATAAGCATATAGCGGAGCTCGAGGCACTCGGCATCCCGCGGCCCGCATCCACGCCGATCTACTATGAAGTCGCAGCGAGCCGCCTGACCACGGCTGATACGATCCAGGTGAGCGGTGGCGACTCGAGCGGCGAGGTCGAATTCGTGCTGCTTCGTTCCGGCGGCACGCTCTATGTCGGCGTCGGCTCCGATCACACCGACCGCAAGGTCGAGACCTACAACATCACGGTGTCGAAGCAGATGTGCGACAAGCCTGTCGCGCCGGAGCTGTGGCGTTACGACGAGATTTCAGCGCATTGGGACCGCATCCTGCTGCGCGCATACGCGACCATCGATGGCACGCGGGAGCTCTATCAGGAGGGCCGGCTCGACGCCATGCTGGCGCCGGAGGACCTGATTGCCCGACGCTATGGCGATGCCGGCTTGCCTGAGGGCGCCGCGATGTTCGGCGGCACCTTTGCCGCCAAGGGTGGCATTCGCCCGGCCGAGCGTTTCGACTTCGAGATCATCGATCCGGTGCTCGACCGCACGATCCGGCATGGCTATGCGGTCGCAACCCTCGATATCGCAGGCTGACGCGGCAAACGATAAAGCCCGATCGGTTTGTCCGCGCATGCGTCGGCGGTCGGCATCAATTTCGGATCGGAGCACGCGCAGAGCGGGCATCGGTGCGGCGTCCCGCCTTTCTCGATGCGAATTCCGGCGGGTGGAAGAGATCGTTTTGCCACAAAGAGGTGCCAAAATTTCGGCGACAGGGTAGGAAGGTCCGCCATCCCTTTTCCGGGTGGCAAGTAGAGTACCGCGTGGGGCGTTGATTTGTTTTTCAAGACAAAGGTTTGCGTTGGCATTGCCTGCCAGCTGCTTCTGATCGTGAGCCATGGGGCTGCCCAGACCACTGGCTCGGTCAATAATGGCGCTGCCGGTGGTCCCGGCGCCGCGCTTGGGGAGCCGCCACCGGGAGGATGCATGCCGATCGGAGTCACCGCGGCGGGGAATATGGTGTTTCCCTTTGCGTGCAAGGACCTGATCGCACGTCACAGAGGGACGGAGGAGGCGTCCGCGCCATCAGAATCGAAAGCTCCGCCTGCTTCGAGCGCGGCTGTGGCTGCTTCTCCGGGGAAGGATGCGCTCAAGGCGTCGCAAGCTGCGACGGTCCAGCCGCAACAGACAGGTCCGGAAAACAAGCGCACGGACATGCCGCAACAGAACGACGTGGGATCGCGCATGAGCCGCCGCGACCGGCCCGGCTGCCTTCACTTCCGCAGTTACGATCCCAAAAGCGAGACCTATCTCGACTATAGCGGACGTCGCCAGCCATGCCGGTCATGAGATCGCGCGCGGTGTGCAGGAAGCTTCGACCGGCCAGTTGAGTGACGGCACGGCCGTGCCATGCCTATAGCCCCGGAAGATGGCGTCGCACGCAATCCTGGCACGGATGCCGTTGTCTCTCATGCAACGCTGCATCCTAATCGTCTTTCGCGAGGTCGGCGCGGGGAGCGGTCGGCGGGTTGCCGTCCGCGGGGGCGAGTTGCTCGCTTGCTACTCATGGTCGGATCCTCCGGAGCAACAAGACCTGTTCGACCGTTTGGTTCAGTCGTGCCATGCGGATGCGAGGGCTGGGCGCTTCTGCCGGCCGGTCGCGGCTCTTGCGCGTCGGCCGTGAGCGGCGCATCGTGGAGCACCGTCGCAACGAGCTATCTCAGGACATTCGATGCCTGCTCTTTCCTACGCGCTTCTCTCGGCTCTGAAGGATCACGGTGCCCGCGAGATCTTCGGCATTCCCGGCGATTTTGTTCTGCCGCTGTTCAAGGTGATCGAGGAAAGCAACATCCTGCCGAGCTTCACCTTGAGTCATGAGCCGGCGGTCGGTTTCGCCGCGGACGCATCCGCGCGTTATCATGGTGGTCTCGGCGTCGCCGTCGTGACCTATGGCGCTGGCGCCTTCAATCTGGTGAATTCGATCGCGGGTGCCTACGCCGAGCGATCGCCTGTGGTGGTGATTGCCGGCGCGCCCGGCGCGCGTGAGCGGGTCTCCGGCTTCCTCTTGCATCACCAGGCGCGCACCATCGACACCCAGCTCGCCGTGTTCAAGGAGATCACCTGCGATCAGGCGGTGCTGAACGATCCCGCGACCGCGCCGGCGCAGATCGCGCGGGTCCTGCGGAGTGCTCGGGAAATGTCCTTGCCGGTCTATCTGGAGTTTCCGCGCGACATGGTCGATGCCGAGGTCGAGACGGTGGTGCCGCTGCCGGCCCGGCGGGCCGATCTCGAGGCGCTCCGCGAATGCGTCGAGGAGATCCTTGCACGTGTCGAACGTGCGTCGGCGCCGGTCATCGTGGTCGATGTCGAGATCCGCCGTTATGGCGTCGAAGACAAGATCGCGTCGCTGGCGCGCAAGCTCAACGTTCCCCTGGTGACGACCTTCATGGGGCGTGGTCTGCTCGATCAGGCCGACGACGTCGTCGCCGGCACCTATCTTGGCGCCGCGGGCGATCCAGCGATCACGCGCGTGGTGGAGGAGGCCGATCTCGTCCTGATGCTCGGGGTCATCCTCTCCGACACCAATTTCGCGCTGTCGAACCGGGCGCCGGACCCGCGCCGAACCATCATGGCCTCGAGCCGCGAGGTGCAGATCGGCCATCATGTCTATCGCGACATGCCGCTTGCCGATCTGATCGCCGCGCTGGAGAGCCACGCTACGCCGCAACCTCCGCGCACCGGCCTGCCGCGGCAGCGTTCGGTCTATCCGCGCAACTTGCCCCACGACGATCAGCTGCTCGCGCCGTCCGACGTCGCGACCGCAATCAACGACCTGTTCGACCGCTACGGCAAGATGCCGATGACGTCGGATATCGGCGATTGCCTGTTCACGGCGATGGAGATCGACAACACCGCGCTGGCCGCGCCCGGCTATTATGCCGGCATGGGTTTCGGCGTGCCCGCCGGCCTCGGTGTTGCCGCCACGGGGCTGCGGCCGCTGATCCTGGTTGGCGACGGCGCCTTCCAGATGACCGGCTGGGAGCTTGGCAATTGCCGCCGCTATGGCCTCGACCCCATTGTGGTGCTGTTCAACAATTGCAGCTGGGAAATGCTGCGGGTGTTCCAGCCGGAATCGCGCTTCAACAATCTCGATGATTGGCATTTTGCGGAGGTCGCCAACGCGATCGGCGGGGTTGGCGAGCGTGTGGCGACGCGCGGTGAGCTTGCCGTGGCGCTGGATCGGGCCGTGCAACGGCGCGGCCAGTTTTCTCTGATCGAAGTGATGCTGCCGCGAGGCAAGACGTCGGAGACGCTGGCGCGCTTCGTCGCCGGCTTCAAATCGGCGCGCGAGCGGATGGTCAAGGATTAGCGGCGACGAGAGGCTCGGCCGATCTCATCCACTGGATCGACGTGTGATTGCCGAACGCATCACGCCGTTCGATCCGAAAGTCGCTGCGGCCGTCCGACTCGCACCAGCGTTTGATCCGGATCCGACAACGAGAATTCGTACATACCCCAGGGCTTGTTTTCCGCGCCGTTCGGCTCGACCGTCTCGCCGCGGAATTCGGCCGCCAGCGCGTCGACGTCATCGACATAAAGATAAAGCCCGAAGGGATTGCGGCCCGGGATCAGCCATTCCGGTTCGGCCCGGGTGAGATGCAGCGACGCGCCTTTGCCGTCCGACAACATACGGTACTCGTCGGCCATCCCATCGCGAGGTTGATCGGCCCGGGTGAAACCCAGCCGCCGATAGAACCTCTCGGACGCGTCGAGATCGTTACAGGGAAGGATTGCGCACAGTGAATGAGGAGGGGACATCGCATGTCACGCCGGGCTGGTTGCAATAACGGCGGCTATTGCGCGGCCTTGTCATGCGCCGCGAGCCCGACCGCCTTGTAGTCATAGGTCGGATAGAATTCGGTGCGATAGGCGCCCCAGGCGGTATCTTCCAGGATGCGGTTGACTTCACGCAGCCGGGATGCCGGAAGACGCAACGTCACCACCTGTCCGATTCCCATCATCACATACCAACTCACGACCTCGACGCCCGGAGGCGGGAACGCCTTGTAGAAGCCCTGCTTCTCCAGCTGCGCATTCAGCTCGCTTAAGGGGCGCGACTGGTCGTGCTTGAAGAACACCGTCAGCAGCACGGCATTGTCCGGCGTCGGCGTGGCGGTGCTGGCCGGCGGCGCCTGTGCGATGCTGCTGGAACTGAAAATTGCACCCGATATCAGCACGGCGAGCGCGGTCAGCAAAGCTCTTGTCGGTCTCATCTCATGCCTCCGGATGTCGCAGTCGCAAGCCAGCGGCTCGCGATCATCGATGCGAGGCGCCGGCCTGTAAACCGCAAAGGTTGGCCGACCGGCGCCTCTCCGGCAAATGTGAAGCAACTCACACGCGACCGCTGCGCGCTGCGATATCGATGAGGCGCCCGACGTGGCGACGAGGTAGACCTGATGACGACACGACGACTGGCCTATTGGTGGCTCAGATTCGTGTTTTCCGGGCGGTTCCTGGACACGTTTCTAGGGTGGCGACGGCGCTCGTGATCGCGTTTCGGAGCGGATCGATCGGTGATCGGGTCCGGACTGCACCGGCAAAGCCTCCGTTGCAGTTAGGAGTGTTGACCGATCAACCGCTTGCAGAAGGTGGCTCCGTCCTGAATCGCATCACGTCCCTTGTAGGCGAGATAGGTCAGCCGGCCGCCGAGCGAACGGTAGCTGCGGAGCCGCCGCGATCCCAGCACATGACCGACCTCCTCCGGGAACCGGCTCACCTCGGCTGCAACCATGGTCTCGATCGCCTGCATGATGCTCTGCAGCCGCCTGCCCCAGTCGGAATCCTCGATCCGATCGATCCGCACCTGCATGGCATATTCGGTGTTGTAGATGTCGGTCAGGATCTCCTTGGCCACGACCACGCGGTTGTTCTTCAAGGCCATCCGAAGTGCCAGCCGTTTGCCCTCCAGCTGGTCGAGCGCCATCGATACCGCGATCGCATAGGGGGTCGCGGCGACATCGGCCGCGTTCTTGCTCGGGGCTGCCTTGGTGGCAAGGCGCAATAACTGCCAAGGCTCCTTCAATCGCTTGGCGACCAGCGCGAGCGCGAACGGGACCGCCTCCGGGCTTTTCTTGCGAAAGCCGTCCAGCAGGTTGGTCATCTTCTTGATCTGCGGATCATCGAATTCGACGATCCGCTCGGGCAGCGTGTCGTTGAACCTCGCCAGTTCCTCGCGCGCCTGGAGGACCCGCATCAGCTTCGTCACATCGTTGAACACGGAGGGAGCGGCCGTATAGGCTTTGAGCTTGCTGCGCACCTGCTCGGCTCCATCGGGCCGCGCCAGCACGCCCTCCAAGGATTTCGTCACCTTGGTCTGGAACGCATTGGCGACCTGGCGAAGCTCGCGCTGCTTGTCGTACGCGATCAGATCCTTCATCTGGGCGTTGTAGTCGCGGGCCATGGTCGGCAGCAGGTCGCGGCTGATCCATTCCCAGATCGGCGCCAGCGAGCTGCGCGCGATGCGCCCCGAATTGGCGTGCTCGGGCGAGCCGTCGACCAGGAGCGGCTCGAGCGGCATAAAGAAGTATCGCGACGGGTTCGAGGTCCGATGTTGGGTGGTTCCGTCCTTGCGGAACTCCGCGCGCAGGCGGGCCTGGATGTCGGCTGAGCCCGGCATCTCTACCCCGTTCATCTCCAGGCGCTCGAGTTCGCTGAGCAGACAGCTACGTGTCAGCGGCGATAGCCGCTGCAGAAACTCCCAGATCCGGTCGATCGGTCCCATTGAGGTCTGGATTGGTTCGGAACGGCTGGCAGGCTCGCCTCCGGGGCGAGAATGGCTGATACAATCACAAAATTGTTCGCGCTCGATTAATCCAAGCGCGTAGATGGACCTCGTCCAAGGCTCATCGATCTCCGCGCTCATCGCTCTGAAGGGCTCATCGACCTGGAGGCATTGATACGGACCGCACCGGCGAGCGCGGACGGTCGCAGCTGTTTACGGCATTGCGATCTCGCGGGTGGGAGTGGCTGCGGGCCGCAACCAGGGCGCGAAAATATCCATGAATTTGCAGGGGTTTGCGGGAGGACCCGTAGTAATACGGAGCGGCAAGTTAACGCTCGTTAAGCATGTTTTCGCGCACAGTGCGGACATGTCGCAACCGAGCAAGAGCATCGTCGACGAACGTCCCGTGCCGGCTCTGTCTGAGCAGCCGGCTGATCGCAGCCCTTTGGGCGGGAGCCGGAACTGCTCGGACGACAACGTAACTGCGCTGCCCCATCTGTCGAGCGGCGAGCTGAGCGCCGCTGCGCTTGCACGTCAGCTCAATGGCTCGCTGATGGCGCTCATGCTGTATATGGGCGAGATCAAGCAGCAAAGCGAGAAGATCGCACATACTCGCACCGAGCGGCGCTACCTGCAGACGATCGTGGACAATGCGGTCGAACAGACCGAGCGAGTTTGTGCGTTGGTTCGCCAGATCTCCGGCTCTCCCGCGCCGGCCCTAGCGGGAGCGCCGCAGGTTGCCGATCGCAACTGCGCACCGCCGCATGGCGGCGCGATCTCGTCTCCACGCCAGCAGAAGCCGCTGACGCCGCGCGAACGTGAAGTGCTGAAGCTCATCAGCGAAGGCCATTCCAACAAGCAGGGTGCGCTGCGCATGAGAATCAGCCCGCGAACGTTCGAGAGCCATCGGGCCGAAGCGATGCGCAAGCTCGGCGCACGCAACACTGCCGAACTGGTCCGTGCCGCCTTGCTCTATCCCTTGGACTGAGGCGGGCGTTATTTGGTTCTGACCTTCGTAAACAGGCGCGTTGCAAGATGATACGAACGCCAGAACCGAGGCTAGCGTCCCGCTAGAGGACTCCGGCGCCGCACTAGAAATAGTCCTCCGCGAAGGGGCGAACGCGCGAGGTGGGGCGCAGCGGAGCCTCTGGCTTGGGCGGCATCGGAATGATGGTGATGGTCCAGCGCGGCGGGATGCTGGCTTCGTTCTCCATCACCGATCGCACATGGCCCGTGATGGTCACGCCGCCGGACTTAACAGTCGCCGGTCTGCCGTTGAACTGCGCGATGCGAAAACGCCTGACTTCCTTCTGGTCAGCTGTTTCGAATGTAAACATGGACACATCTCCTATGTGTTCGCGGGAGTGTCGCAAGTCATGATTAGCCGTTTATGAAAATCGAGAGCCGTATAAGTACGGCAGGGTTTTGAACGTCAGGACGAGCGCGCCGACCGTTAGGTTGGAGCCGGTTGTCGCGGCTCCTGCACGCGTCCGGCACGGTGGGCCCCGTCGATGCGGCCCGGCAGCGCCGCATAATTCTGTTTCGCGAACCGTCTCGCGCGTCTCTGCAGAACCGGGGCGAAGCCTCCGAGGTAGCCGAATGTTCCGGTGCTCTTTAGCGAATATGCCTCCCGTCCGATCCGGATGCGCTCCCGCTTCAGCGGGAGCTATTCGGCCGGGCCGAACACGGCTTCCATCTTGGTCTTGAGCGTCGCCGCATTGAACGGCTTGACGATGTAATTGCTCACGCCGGCTTTTTTGGCGGCGATGACGTTCTCGGTCTTGGATTCCGCCGTGATCATGATGAACGGCGTCTTCGATAGCTCGGGGCTGGCGCGAACCTCCCGCAGGAGGTCGTAGCCCGTCATCGGTTCCATGTTCCAGTCGGAGATCACCAGCCCGTATTTCTTGGCCTGCATCTTGGAAAGTGCGGCCGATCCATCGTTGGCATCGTCGACATTCTCGAATCCCAGCTGCTTCAGCAGGTTGCGGATGATACGGATCATCGTGGCGTAGTCATCCACCACCAAGATCGGCATCGACAGATCAAAAGCCATGTGAATCCACTCCGCTCGCTTCGCCAAAGCCGAACACGGGCGAGATACTCAGCACGAAGAGGGTACGTCACCCTTCGGACTCGCGCTCGTCAGCAGACGACAATTATCATTGCCCATTGAACAGCGCGTTAATGCCGTCTCCGACAATTGTTTGGATCTCTCGTGCGGTGAATTCGAAGTTGCGATCAAATCCTCCGCGCATTCGTCGTCGGTACGTCGTCGAAGCTGCGCCAGCTTCAATGATTTTCTATGCGCTTGGCGTTCCGAACTTTACAAATGAAGCGTGACAGGACGCGAGCGTCGGAATCGGAGCGCCACTGCGGACTTTGGAATTGGTCCGCAAAGTAGTTGCTAGGAACTGAAGCGCGTTTCGGAACTGGTCCGCCAGCGTGCCGTAATTATACGGATGTGCAGCGGGAGGGAAGCGAGCCTTCGCTGTGCCTTCAGGACCGGTCACGCCGCCGTACCAGACGGTCGTACTGCATCTTGACTGCCGCGTAACACTCGCAGGCGGTCTTCTTCAGGCCTTCCAGATCGATGATATCGATGTGGCCTCGGCTGTAGTGAATGAAGTTCGCCTGCTGCAATGTGCTCGCGACCAGCGATACGCTGTTGCGACGGGCGCCGATCATATGCGCGAGTGATTCCTGAGTCAGATAGAGCTTGCTGCCGCCGGACAGGTCGTAGGTTTGCACGAGACAGCGCGCCAGGCGAGACTCGACCGTATGCGCCGCGTTGCAGCCCGCGGTCTGCTGACTTTGCACATAGATCGCGAGTGCATGTCTGGCGAGCAGGTTGCGGAAGGTGCGGCTTTGATCCGCCGCGGCGCGGAGGCGGTCGATATCGAGCGCGCTCGCGACGCCCGCAACCGTCACGACGGCGCTGTTGAGTGCAAGGGGCTCGTCGGTGAGCGCCGACACCGAACCGAAGATGCTGTCGCGCCCGATCATCGCGACCTGCACGCGCTCCCCGCGTGAGAGATTGACCACGAGCGAAATCACGCCGCGATGGGGGAAATAGGCGCGTTCGACCGTTTCGCCGACTTCGGCCAGAGTCGAATCCTGGAGCAGATCGACCACCCGCAAATGGGGGCGGATCAATTCGAAATCATCCTCAGTCAGCGCCGACAGAAAGCCATTCGGAGAGCGCGAGCCCGTGTCCAAAATCAGATCTCCTGCTTAGCTGGTACCGCGGCTCCGGACCGCCGACAATGCACGCTGACCGCCCCACAGAATGAATCCTGGACGTTGTTCTGACAAGAGAAAATCGGCCGGAAAAGACCGGTTGGGACCTGGTGGAAAGCCGTTCCGAACTGGCTGGAGCTATTGTGCAGTTGCTCAGAGGCGGTCCGGCAGGGCTCCCCGTCGAGCCTTGATGGGCGTGGTCCGGCGCGATCATCATTCGCGTACGGAGGAGCGACTGCGGTCAACAGCCGGTGCCTCGGCATGAAAGCGATCCGGGGCGGCGCAGCCATGGTGCGGACGTCGAGATTCATGGTCGTAGAGGCTGCATCTTGCCGAGCGAGTCACTTCGTCTGCGGTGTATTTGACAGAGTGAGGCGTCGCGTCCGAGAGTAAACGGGCGTGCTGATTCGTTGCTGGTCGCTGAGCAGGTCACGCCCCGCATGTCGGGCGGCGCAGCCGATCTCGGTAATGAAGCCGGTCCCGCCGCGCCGTGACCGCGTGATGTGAGTGCGACATCTCGCACGCGGATGTGGTCCCCGCCTTCGGGCGTTTGCGAATGAATGACGGCCGCGCGGATTGAGTCTCGTTTGCGTTCGATTTGGAGTTCCTTGGGATCAATCCGCAGCCTGCGCTGCAGGGAATTTCCCGTTGTGTCGTTGGTTCGTCGAGTCCAAGAAGGTCATGCGAACAATGGCGATATCGTCTCAGCAACAGACATCCGATCGGCTTTCGCCCCGTGGCGGTGCGGATGCCGGCGCGCCGACGCCGATGAGTCAGAGCGAAGGCATGGCGCTCGTCGGACAGGTCGCTGGCGGCATTCTTCACGACTTCAACAATGTCCTGACGGTCATTACCGGAACGATCGACATACTCGCGCACGCCGTGGCGGACCGGCCCGAGCTTGCAGCTGTCGCTCGGTTGATCGACGAGGCCGCGAGTCGCGGTGCAAGACTGACGTCGCAGCTCTTGGCTTTCGCTCAGGGCCGGCCGCCTCAACCGTGCCGGGTTGATATCGACGAGCTTCTGACAGACGCCGGCCGGCTGCTTCGCCCCACGCTGGGAACGCAGATCGAGATCACGACGCAGGTGGCGACCGAGACGCCAGCGGCTTTTGCCGATGCAGGCCAGCTTCTGGCGGCGCTGTTGTGTCTCGGCATCGCCGCGGGGAAGAGCATGCCGGAGGGCGGCTCGCTTCGCTTCGAGGCGGGGCGTTCGGAGACGATCGCCGCGGGCCGGCGCGCAAGCAATTGCGTGGTGATATCGCTGAGGGCCGATGCTGCCGGGGTCTCCTCCCGGTTCGTTTCACAAATCGGAATGGTCGATGACTTCGTCAGACGATCGAATGGGGGCCTGACAGTCGAGGAGCCTGCGGGGCCGGAGACGCGGGTCGAGATTTCGTTGCCGCGCGCCGATACCGGTTTGCATGGTTAGCGGCGCGCTAACAAGCAACTCAACAACACTAAGGAATTGATCGTCTCATTCTGCCGCGAAGCTGAGCTTCGGCGCGTCCAACGCGCGTGAACCAAATTGGATCGAACCGATTAGGCGGCAGTTAGGGATAACGACGGCAGCCCCCCTTCTCTTCGGATATGCGGAACTCCGTTTAACGAACGGGTAGGAGTCCGCGGACCAGTCTGGCGCATCGCCGACAGAACTGTGCGGCGGTATTCAACTGTGTTCATCCAGAAGGGAATGACAATGTCAGGTATCGTACTCTCGGCGTCGGTGCGCCAGAATCTGCTCTCGCTGCAGTCGACGGCTCAGCTTCTCGCCACCACCCAGAACAACCTTGCTACCGGTAACAAGGTCAACTCGGCTCTCGACAATCCGACCAACTTCTTCACCGCGCAGGGCCTCAACAACCGGGCCAGCGACATCTCCAATCTGCTCGATGGTATCGGCAACGGCGTGCAGGTGCTGCAGGCCGCCAACACCGGCATCACCTCGCTGCAGAAGCTGGTCGATAGCGCCAAGTCGATCGCCAACCAGGTGCTGCAGACCTCGGTCGGCTACTCCACCAAGTCGACCGTGACCACGGCCGCGCTGACCGGCGCGACTGCCAGCACCCTGCTCGGGGCTTCCACCAGCGCCGTCACCGGCACGAACGTCCTCAACGACAATACGACCCCGGCTGCGATCACCAGCTCCACCAAGCTGTCGGGCACCGCCAGCAGCACCTCGAACGACCTCGCCACCGGCTTCACCACCACCGACACGCTGACCGTGAACGGCACCACCTTCACGTTCATCGCGGGCTCGACCTCGTCCGGCACCTCGATCGGTGTCGGCGACACCGTCGGCAACCTGCTGTCGGCAATCCAGACGTCGACCGGCGTCTCCGCCTCGATCAGCGCAACGGGCGCCATCACCCTGACGCCTCCGGCCTCCGGTCTCACGCTGTCAGGCTCGACCGGCGCTCTGGCGAAGCTCGGCCTCACCCAGGTCGGCGATGGCTTGGCCGGCCAGACGCTCAGTATCGCAGCTACGGGCGGTGGCACACCGACCAGTATCACCTTCGGTATCGGGACGGGCAAGGTCAACTCGTTGAACGACCTCAACACGGCCCTTGCCGCCAACAACCTGCAGGCCTCGGTCGACTCGACGGGCAAGATCTCGATCACCACGACCAACGACGCGGCGTCCTTCACGATCGGCGCGGTCAGCGGCGGTACGGCCTTCACCGGTTTGACCGCGAACGCCCCGGTTGCCGATCCGACCTCGCAGGCCACCCGGGCCAGCCTGGTTGCGCAGTACAACAACGTGCTCGCGCAGATCAACACGACCGCTGCCGACGCCTCCTTCAACGGCATCAACCTGTTGAACGGCGACACGCTGAAGCTGACGTTCAACGAGACCGGCAAGTCGACGCTGTCGATCACCGGCGTGAACTTCAACAGCACCGGCCTTGGCTTGAGCAACCTGACTTCGGGCACCGACTTCCTCGACAACTCGTCGGCGAACAAGGTTCTCAACGTCCTCAACAACGCCAGCTCGTCGTTGCGGTCGGAGGCCTCAACGCTCGGTTCGAACCTGTCGATCGTGCAGGTCCGTCAGGACTTCAACAAGAACCTGATCAACGTGCTGCAGACCGGCTCGTCCAACCTGACGCTGGCCGACACCAACCAGGAAGCGGCCAACAGCCAGGCGCTGTCGACCCGCCAGTCGATCGCGGTGTCCGCGCTCTCGCTCGCCAACCAGTCGCAGGCGAGCGTGCTGCAGCTGCTGCGCTAAGCAGCGCTGTCAGGCTGATGCAAAACCAGGCGGCGGGGGCAACCCCGCCGCCTTCGGCCTGATGAGACGGCCATCGTCCGGCTGATCCCTCTGCGGCCAATTCTCCCTCGAACCCTTGATCCGGATTCCTGAGACCTGACTCTTGGGCCGTAGTGAAGTCGGTATCGCGCTTCTGAGAGGGCCGGTGGAGCGAGGCGCACCGAACGCGACGTTCAGGACCGATCGGTCCGGCGCGTTGGTCACAACGACTACCGACGGAGCGAGCCTCCGTAGTTGAACGGATCACGAAATTAACGGGACAGAGAAAGCGAAAGCCTAACGCTTGCAAGCAGGGAAGCCCGTTGAGCTCAGCCAAGCGGCAGCCGCGACGGCTCACCCATCCCGGCCTGATGAGAGCGCGGGGCATGCTGCCGGACATGCCAACAGAATAGCGATTGCTCGGTAGCCGCAACGCCATTTCTTGGAAGGCACAGTCTGATGGATGATCTGTTGCGTGAGTTTTTGACGGAGACCAGCGAAAGCCTGGACACTGTCGACAATCAGCTGGTGCGGTTCGAGCAGGAGCCGAACAACGCCAAGATCCTGGATAACATTTTCCGTTTGGTGCACACGATCAAGGGGACCTGCGGCTTCCTCGGCCTGCCGCGGCTGGAAGCGCTGGCGCACGCCGCCGAGACCTTGATGGGCAAGTTCCGCGACGGCATGCCGGTGACCGGCGAGGCCGTGACCTTGATCCTGACCACGATCGACCGGATCAAAGACATTCTGGGACAGCTCGAGGCGACCGAGGCCGAGCCCGAAGGCGCCGATCGCGACCTCATCGATGAGCTCGAGGCGATGGTCGAGCGCGGCATGGCGGCCATGGCGGCGGGCGGAGCGCCAGCCGAGGCGGCGGCACCTGCAGCGGTGGAGCCGGCGGTCGCGAAGGGCACGCTGATCGATCAGACCTTGGAGCGGCCGCTGCGTCCGGGCGAAGTCTCGCTCGACGAATTGGAGCGCGCCTTCCGCGAGACCGCGATCGAAGTGCCGGCCGCGCATGAGCAGGCGAAGCCCGTCGCCCCAGCACCCGCCGCCAAGACCGACGCAAAGACCGAGGCCGCCAAGGCCGAGCCGAAGAAAGACGCCAAGCCCTCGCGGCTCAGCAAGGCCGCCGCCGAAACCGAGGTTCAGGAGAGCGACAAGGTCGCCAACCAGTCGATCCGCGTCAATGTCGACACGCTCGAACATCTGATGACGATGGTCTCCGAGCTGGTCCTGACCCGCAACCAATTGCTCGAGATCGCCCGTCGCAACGAGGACACCGAGTTCAAGGTGCCGCTGCAGCGGCTGTCCAACGTCACCGCCGAGCTGCAGGAAGGCGTCATGAAGACGCGCATGCAGCCGATCGGCAATGCCTGGCAGAAGCTGCCGCGCATCGTCCGCGATCTCGCCACCGAGCTCGGCAAGCAGATCGAGCTCGAGATGCACGGCGCCGACACCGAGCTCGACCGCCAGGTGCTCGACCTGATCAAGGATCCGCTCACCCACATGGTGCGCAACTCCGCCGATCATGGCCTGGAGACCACCGCCGAGCGTGCCGCCGCGGGCAAGCCGGAGCAGGGCACCATCCGCCTGTCCGCCTATCATGAAGGCGGCCACATCATCATCTGCATCGCCGACAACGGCCGCGGGCTCAACACCGAGCGGATC
This sequence comes from Bradyrhizobium sp. SZCCHNS1022, assembly GCF_032484835.1. Taxonomy (NCBI): domain Bacteria; kingdom Pseudomonadati; phylum Pseudomonadota; class Alphaproteobacteria; order Hyphomicrobiales; family Nitrobacteraceae; genus Bradyrhizobium; species Bradyrhizobium sp. SZCCHNS1022. The sequence goes on from NZ_JAUETT010000001.1 coordinate 1,099,057, forward strand.
AAGGCCAAGGCGCTCGGCAACGGCCTCGTCAGCGAGGCCGAGCTCGAGAAGATGACGGAAGCCCAGATCCACAAATTCATCTTCGAGCCGGGCTTCTCGACCGCCGCCGCCATCACCTCGGTGTCGGGCCGCGGCGTCGGCATGGACGTGGTGCGCACCAATATCGACCAGATCGGCGGCACCATCGACATCAAGTCGGTGGCCGGCGAAGGCACCTCGGTCACCATCAAGATCCCGCTGACGCTCGCCATCGTCTCGGCGCTGATCGTCGAGGCCGGCGGCGACCGCTTCGCGATCCCGCAATTGGCGGTGGTCGAACTGGTGCGGGCGCGCGCCAATTCCGAGCACCGCATCGAGCGCATCAAGGACACCGCGGTCTTGCGCCTGCGCAACAAGCTGCTGCCCTTGATGCACCTGAAGAAGCTGTTGCGGATCGACGACGGCTCGTCCTCGGATCCGGAGAACGGCTTCATCGTGGTGACCCAGGTCGGCAGCCAGACCTTCGGCATCGTGGTCGACGGCGTGTTCCACACCGAGGAGATCGTGGTCAAGCCGATGTCGACCAAGCTGCGCCACATCGACATGTTCTCCGGCAACACCATCCTGGGCGACGGCGCCGTGATCATGATCATCGATCCGAACGGCATTGCGAAAGCGCTCGGCGCCGCCGGCTCGGCCTCGCAAGGCGTCGCCGACGAGCATGCGCTGCATCACGCCACCACCGGCGAGCAGCTCACCTCGCTGTTGGTGTTCCGCGCCGGCACGGCGCAGCCCAAGGCGGTGCCGCTGGCGCTGGTCACGCGGCTGGAAGAGATCGCGGCCGACAAGATCGAGATCAGTAACGGCCGCTACATGGTGCAGTACCGCGATCAGCTGATGCCGCTGGTGCAGATGGAGGGCGTCTCGGTCCAGACCTCGGGTTCGCAGCCGATCCTGGTGTTCGCCGACGAGACCCGCGCCATGGGCCTCGTGGTCGACGAGATCATCGACATCGTCGAGGAGCGCCTCCACATCCAGGTCTCCGGCTCCCGCGACGGCATTCTCGGCTCGGCGGTGATCAAGGGCCAGGCCACCGAAGTGATCGACGTCGGCCACTTCCTGCCGATGGCGTTCGCCGACTGGTTCATCCGCAAGGAGATGGCCACCGAGGCGCAGACGCAGTCGGTACTCCTGGTCGACGACTCGCCGTTCTTCCGCAACATGCTGGCGCCGGTGCTGAAGTCGGCGGGCTACAAGGTGCGCACCGCAAGCTCGGCGATCGAGGGGCTGGCGGCGCTGCGCTCGGGCCAGAGCTACAACATCGTCGTCACCGACATCGAGATGCCGGAGATGAACGGCTTCGAGTTCGCCGAGACCATCCGCGCCGATCAGCACCTGCACCATCTGCCTGTGATCGCGGTGTCCTCGCTGGTGTCGCCGGCGGCGATCGAGCGCGGCCGCCAGGCCGGGTTCTACGACTACATCGCCAAGTTCGACCGTCCGGGGCTGATCGCGGCGCTGAAGGAACAGGTCGAAGAGCAGGCCCGCGCCGAAGCCGCCAAGCAGGCCGCCTAACCGCAGCCGCCTCAAGGAGTAGCGTTAAGATGAGCATCAAGACCGAAACCAGCGACGGCGCGGTTGCCGAGTATGTCACCGCCGTGATCGGCGGCCAGCTGTTCGGATTGTCGATCTCGCGGGTGCAGGACGTGTTCATGCCGGAACGGCTGACGCGGGTGCCGCTGTCCTCGGTGGAGATCGCGGGCGTCCTGAACCTGCGCGGCCGCATCGTCACCGTGATCGACATGCGCGCGCGGCTCGGCCTTGCCAAGGCCGACGACGGCAAGCCGCCGATGGCGGTCGGCGTCGACCTGCGCGGCGAGTCCTATGGCCTCCTGATCGACCAGATCGGCGAGGTGCTGCGGCTGCCCGAGGATGGCCGCGAGGAGAACCCGGTCAATCTCGATCCGCGCATGGCCAAGCTCGCCGGCGGCGTCCACCGCCTCGACGGCCAGCTCATGGTCATCCTCGATGTCGATCGCGTGCTCGATATGCTGCCGAAGGCGGCGCTCGCCGCCTGATCGATTCGCCAGTCATTGTCCCAGCGGGGAGTAGAAAGTGATGAGAACGTGCTTGGTTGTCGATGACTCCAGCGTCGTGCGCAAGATCGCCCGGCGCATTCTGGAAGAGATGGGGTTCGAGGTCGTCGAGGCCGAAGACGGCGAGCAGGCACTGGAGCTCTGCAAGAGCCGCCTGCCCGACGCCGTCCTGCTCGACTGGAACATGCCGGTGATGGATGGCTACGACTTCCTGGGCAAATTGCGGCTCCTGCCGGGAGGCGAGCAGCCCAAAGTGGTGTTCTGCACCACCGAGAATGACATCGATCATATCTCGCGCGCGCTGAATGCCGGCGCCAATGAGTACATCATGAAGCCGTTCGATAAGGACATCGTCTCCGCCAAGTTCGAGGAGGTCGGCCTGTTTCAGGCCATGTCCAGCTAGCGGTTCGATTGCAATGTTCGCACGCCGTCTGGGAGGCAGGTTGCGAACATCAGATCCGCTCCAGCCATCCGCGTGATTCCCGATTTGCCCAGAAGAGGCCACCCGTGAACCAGCCCGATTATGATTTCCTGCGCAAGTTGCTCCGGGACAAATCCGGTCTCGATCTATCTGCCGACAAGCAGTACCTGATCGAGAGCCGTCTGCTTCCTCTGGCGCGCAAAGCCGGACTGCCCGGCATCGCCGAGCTAGTCCACAAACTGAAGGACGGACCGAGCAGCCTGATCAATCAGGTGGTCGAGGCCATGACCACCAACGAGACCTTCTTCTTTCGCGACAAGGTGCCGTTCGATCATTTCCGCGAAGTGATCGTGCCCGAGCTCCTGCGTGCGCGTACCAGCCGCAAGTCTCTGCGGATCTGGTGCGCGGCGGGGTCGACCGGTCAGGAGCCGTATTCGCTGGCAATGTGCCTGAAGGAGATGGGAGCCGCCGTCAGCGGCTGGCGGATCGAGATCCTCTCCACCGACCTTTCCCAGGAGGTGCTGGAGAAGTCCAGGGCCGGTCTCTACAGTCAGTTCGAGGTGCAGCGCGGCCTGCCGATCCAGCTTCTGGTCAAATATTTCAAGCAGGTCAGCGAGCTCTGGCAGATCAATCCCGAGATCCGCGCCATGGTCCAGCACCGCCAGTTCAACTTGTTGAACGATTTCTCCCAGCTCGGCACGTTCGACGTGATCTTCTGCCGCAACGTTCTGATCTATTTCGACCAGGATACCAAGATCAACATCTTCGGCCGGCTGGCCAAATCGATGGAGCCGGACGGATTCCTGGTGCTGGGCGCGGCGGAAACCGTGGTCGGGCTGACGGACGTCTTCAAACCGCTCGCGGAACGGCGCGGGCTGTATCGGCCGAACCTCGCTGCGTCCGCCAAGAGCGCGGCCGGATTGGGCGGGCTGCAGAAAATGGCCAGCTTCGCAGGACACTGAAAGGTCAGGACACGACGATGTCTGACGAAAACAAAGGTACGGAGCGCGTCACCTTCAGCCGGGGTTATGACGTCTGCATCATGGGTATCGACGGCACGTGGCGGCGCGACTGCCAGCTGAATGCCATATCCGACAACGATGCTGTGCTGACGGTCGAAGGCTCGATCCAGGGGCTCAATCTCAAGGAATTCTTCCTGCTCCTATCGTCGACCGGGCTTGCCTACCGCCGCTGCGAACTCGTGCGCGTAAACGGCGCGGAGATGGACATCCAGTTCATCAAGGGCAAGAACAAGAAGAAGCGCTCGAGCGCGTCCGCCGCCCAGGACGCGATGAGCGGCTGAGCGCGGCGTTTCCTATCTTGCGATTTGCGGGCCGTGGTCGCGAACCGCGCGTCCCGATTGGGCCGCGGAGATTTGCTTCGGCACGATCGCCGTGTCGCTCATCTTTGTGCGGGATCACTCGGCATCGAGCTGCAGACTCTCTCCAAGCCGGCGATCTCGCAGCGCCATGCATTCAGCCAGCCGATCGCGGCAAGGCTGCACTCGGCCGGTCGCGCCGACGACACGGATGCTGGCGCGAACGCGTCGGATCAGGGGTCTGCACGTCGGAGGTTGCGGAATTGGAACTTCGGTTCTCGCAAGGCAGCATCACGACACCCGGCACCGCCGGTTCCGATATTCCCCTCTCCCTGGGGCATTCGTCGGCCGCCCGCTACTACTTGTGGGCTATGGTTCTGAGCCGTACGAATACGGATGCACAAAACGCCATTGGAGTATGGTATCATAAAACGTGTTTCTATGATTTCTGCTCTCTATGCCGAGTGATCGCACATGGCTGAACAAACAACTTCCAGGGGTGAGATTTTTGTCGTCGATGACGACCCTGCCGTGCGTGATACCCTGTCGATGGTCTTGTCGGCCGGCGGCTATGACGTGATCTGCTTTGCGGACGGCGCTGCGTTGTTGGCGGTTGCCAGAACCAGGACGCCGGCCTGCATCCTGCTCGATGTGCATATCCCGGGAAAATCCGGGCTCGATATTCTCAAGGAACTCCATGGCGAGGATTATCCGGCGCCGATCTTCATGATCTCCGGGCAGGGCGACATCGCCATGGCGGTGAATGCCATCAAGAACGGCGCGCTCGACTTCATCGAGAAGCCGTTCCGCGGCAGTGAAATTGTCGAGCGGCTGAACGAGGCGATCGGCGCCTTTGCCCGCCGGCAAAAGGAGAATGCGAATCCAAAGATCGGCTCGCTGCATTTCCCCGGGCGGGAGCCGCTGACCCGGCGCGAGCGCGAAGTGCTGGAACAGTTTACCGCCGGCGCCTCGAACAAGGAAGCCGGCCGCACGCTCGGTATCAGCCCGCGGACGATCGAGGATCACCGCGCCAACATCATGAAGAAGCTCGGCGCGCGGAATGCGGCGGACCTGATCCGCATCGTCATGACGGCCTCGCGCGCCTCCTGAGCCGGAGCCAAGCCTCCGGCACGCCAACGTGCGTCGGCTCTCCCAGGTCGGCTCCTACGTCTCGACTCTCGCCTCTGCAGCCAGCGCCTTGCGAATCATCCTGGCAAGTTCCGACTTGCGATAAGGCTTGGCGAGCAGCAGGATCCCGGAGTCCAACCGGCCGTGATGCACCACGGCATTCTCGGTGTAGCCGGAGGTGAACAGCACCTTCTGGCCCGGCCGGAGCTGCTGAATCTCGGACGCCAGCTGACGTCCGTTCATGGAGCCGGGCATGATGATGTCGGTGAACAGCAGATCGAACGGCTCGCCGGAGCGCGCGATCGACAGCGCTTCGGTCGCATTCGCAGCCTCCAGGGTGGCGTAACCGAGCGAATGCAGTTGCGCGAGCACGTAGCCGCGCACCAGGCGGTCATCCTCGACCACGAGGATCGTTTCGTTGCCACCCTCGATCGGCAGCGAGGTTGCCTTCGCAGCAGCGGCGACACCACTGCGGCCGGGCGGCAGATACATCCTGATCGTGGTGCCGTGGCCTTCCTCGCTGTAGATCCTGATATGCCCGGCGGATTGCTTGACGAAACCGTAGACCATCGAAAGTCCGAGGCCGGTTCCCTTGCCCGGGCCCTTGGAGGTGAAGAACGGGTTGAACACCTTGTCGAGGATGGCCGAGGGAATTCCGGTGCCGCTGTCGCTGACGGCGATCATCGCATAGCGGCCCGGCCGGACGTCGTCGTACAGGCTGGCATAGGTCTCGTCGAGGTCGGCCCAGCCGGTCTCCAGGATCAGCTTGCCGCCGTTGGGCATCGCGTCGCGGGCGTTGAGCGCCAGGTTGATGATGGCGGTCGCGAGCTGGTTGGGGTCGACATGGGCGACGCAGCTCTCGTCCTGGAACACCGATTCGATTTCGATCTGCTCGCCCAAGGTCGGCCGGAGCAGCTTGGCGGTATCGATCACCAGCGTGTTGATGTCGATCTCGCGCGGTTGCAACGGCTGCCGTCGCGCAAAGGCCAGCAATTGCTGGGTCAGGGCGGCGCCCCGTCCCGCCGCCTCGTCGATCATCTTGGTGATCGCGGCGAGCTGCGGCTCCTTGGCGACGGCGCCGGCGAGGATCTCGATCGTGCCGGTGATGACAGTCAGGATGTTGTTGAAGTCGTGGGCGATGCCGCCGGTGAGCTGGCCGATCGCCTCCATCTTCTCCGATTGGCGGATGCGCTCTTCCGCGGCGATCTTGTCGGTGAGGTCGCGGAAGAATCCGTTGAACACGAACCCGCTGCGGGTCTTCAGGGCCGTGACGCTCAATTCGGCCTTGAATTCCCGGCCGTCGCGCCGGCGCACCATAATCTCTCGGCGACGGCCGCCGACGAGCCCGTCGCTGCCGCCGGTCAGCAGCACCCGCCCGAGCGCTGCTCGGAGTTCGTCGCGGTCCTGATCGACGGAGATCAGGTCGAAGACGTCCTTGCCCAGGATCTCCGCGCGCGGCCAGCCGAAGATCTTCTCGGCCTGTGAATTCCAGTTGAGAACACTGCCCCTGTCGTCGATCTGGACGAAGGCGTCGAGCGCGGTCTCGACGATATTGCGGGCCAGTTGCTCGCTCTCGCGCAGGGTCTCCTGCGCAAGCCGGCTTTCGGTCATGTCGCGGCCGATGAAGAAATGCCGCTGCACCGGTTCGGACCAGCTCGCCGTCCAGGACAGCGTCACGACCCGGCCGTCCTTGTGCATGTAGCGGGAGTCAGAGCCTCGCGCGCGTTGGCCCCGGCGCGAGGCGCGCATCTCACCGCGCGCCTTCTTGAGATCGTCGGGATGAAGAAAATCGGCGGCGCTCCGACCGATCATCTCCGCCGGAGTATAGCCCAGGATGGTTTCCGCGCTCGGGCTCACCTGGACCAGCATGCCCTTGCGGTCGGTAATCAGGATGAGGTCCTGCGAGCTCTCGAAGATGCGGCGCCGTTCTTCGGTCTGCTGGCGCAGTGCCTGTTCGGTCCTGCGGCTCTCGGTGATGTCGCGGGCGATCATCGACGCGCCGGTGATCTGCCCGGACGGTGATTTGATCGGCGCGATGCTGAGCGAAACCTGGATCGGCGAGCCGTCTTTGCGGAGCCGAATCGTCTCGTATTGCTGGATGCGCTCGCCGCGGCCGACCCGCGCCAGAATGTCCCGGCCCTCGCAGATCCGGTCGGCAGGCAGGATCAAGTCGATGTTGCGTCCGACGGCTTGCTGGGCCGAGTAGCCGAACACCTGCTCGGCAGCCGGGTTCCAGCCGGTGATGGTGCCGTCGAGCGATTCGGTGAGGATCGCATCGCTGGAGGATTCGACAGCGGCGCTGTAGAGGCGCTCGCGCTCCGCGAAATGGTCGCGGGCGGCCTCGGTCAGGTAATGCTCCTGCACCTCGCGCTCGAGTTCGGCGGTCTTGGCCCGGACCTCCTCCATGACGCGGGCGAAGGCGCGCGCCAGCACGCCGGTTTCGCCGCCGGCCTCGACGGGAATGGCCACGGCCTCGCCACGGCCGATGCCCTCGATCGCCGCGGTCAGCTGATTGATGGGCCGCGTCAGCGAGCGCGCGACGAGGAACGCCAGCGCGGCCGCGCAGAGCATGGCGATGAGACCGACGCCGAGAGCGGTTTTGCGAATGGCAACGGCCGGACCCATGAAGGTGGTGTTTGGAATGGTTTCGATGACGGCCACCCATTCCTGGCCTGCGAGCAAGGCGGGCGCGAAGGCGATCCCGTCCGGTCTGCCGTGCGCGTCATGGATAATGCGCGCAAACGTCTCTGTCGTGCCGGTTGCGGCAGCGAGCGAGGGAAAGTCATCCTGCCATTTCGTGGAGTTGCCGCGCTTGGAGGCAAACTCGCGGTCCGAATCCGGATGGAAGAGATAGTCGCCGCGCGCGTTGACCACATAGAGCTGCGCTCCCGGGCGGGCGGCCGCCCGCAGATGCGCAAAGATCGGACGCATGTCGACGTCGATCATGAGAACGCCGAACGGCTTGCCATCCGGCGCGAAGACGGGCGTTCCGACGCAGAGCATCGGAACGCCGGTCTTCGGGTCGGTCGTGTTGCCGTCCAAGATCACCGGCGAGATGCGGATCTGCCCGGGCGCGAGGCGCAGCGTCTCATTGATGTAAGGACGGTCGCCGCGTTCGATCAGCTCGCCCTCCGGAACGATCCGGACGCTGTGGTTCGGCCCGAGACGGTCGACACGGATGAGTTCACGCCGGTTGTTCTCCAGGCCGACCAGGCGGAACATGGCGTAGGTGGGCTCGGCCTGCAGTTCGGAAAAAAAGCGTAGCGCCACCCGTTCGCGCCAGGACTGGGCCGAGAGCCCTTCGCGCGGATCGAGGCCGCCAGCCATCATGGTGCGGATCAGCGTCGCTATGCTCGGGTCGGCGCGATAGCTCGCAAGATCGTTGCGCGCGCCGCCGACATAGGATTCCAGCTCGGTGGCCATCAGCCGTGCATGTGCTTCGACGCGATCCAGCGCGCGCGGCAACAATCCCTGCTCCAGGCTGCGATAGCCCAACCAGCCAACGGCGAACACGGCAATCGCTACCAGGAGGATCATCGCGACGGCGAGCCGGGTCGTCAGGGCCATCCGCTGCCAAGCCGCAACGACGCCTGGACGGTGCGTCCCTGGCGTCGACGGCTGGTCCCGCGAGCTGCTCTGGGCGTCAGGAATTCGGAAGAGCATCGTGACCCGGCTTGCAATTGCCAGCGGGGCTGGCGGAGGCGAGGCCGTCGGCAATCAGTGCCAGTAGCGTCGCCGGCTTGAACTGTTTTGGCAGAGCGGATACGGCAGCGAGCTTCATGACCATGGTACGATAATCCGCCTCCGGGAGCGAGTCCGCTGTGTGCCGCCGGCCGGAGGTCATGATGATCGGGACATCGGGGCGTCGTTTCACGATTCGTCGCACCATTTGATGCCCGTCCATGAACCTATCCACGAACGTGTCGAGCGCCAGCAGATCGAAGTCCTCAGTTCGAAATCCGGACAATGCCTTTTGGCCGTCTTCGCCAACCCGTAACGGCATGCCCCGCCTGCTCCGGCGCCCGCCGGATCGTCGGCGGAATGACCAGGTCGTCATCTACGACCAGTATCTTTGCCACGGCCCCTCATCCCGATTCGGCTGGTACACCAACGGGCAGTTGCAAAAGCTTTGCCCAAATCGTGGCGAGCTGCAAGCATTTAGCCGTCCGCGGGACCGCCTTGCGAGCGACTCGCAGCGGGGGGGGATCCCGCGAGGTAATTGGGGTGAAGGTCGCGGATCCTGGCGAGGTCGCTCAGCGTGCCGGAGAGATGGACCCTCAGATGCATCTGCGCCTCGTCTGGTCTGCCTTCGCCGATCGATCGGGCGATCAGGCGGTGGTGGCGCAGGATGTCCTGCGCCTTGCCGGACGACGGCAGATGCAGCCGCCGCAATCGGTCGATATGGCCGCTGCGGCTGCGCACCAGCACCCAAAGCTCGCGCTTGTCGGCTGCGGCATAGAGTGCGGCGTGGAATTCGTTATCCGCGGCCATGAAGGATTCGAGGTCGCCGTTCTTGGCAAAGCCCCGCTGCCGCGCGATCAGGTCGTACAGGTGAGCCACGAGGTCGGCATCCGGCGAGAGCGCGAGCAGCCGCACGATCTCGAGCTCCAGCGCCTGCCTGAGAAAGTGCGCCTGCTCGGCCGAGCGGACGTCGATCCGGCTCACCAGCGTCGCATGCTGCGGAAACACGTCCACCAGGCCTTCCTCGGCCAGCCGCATCAGGGCGTCGCGGATCGGGGTCGAACTCAAGCCGAACTCCGCGGCAAGTTCCGCGCGCGACAGCGGCGTGCCCGGCGGCAGGGTCAAACTCGTGATCAGGTCGCGCAACCGCTCGAACACTTGCGGCGCCGCCCGGCGGCTGCGGTCGAGCCGGTTGTTGCTCGATCTTGATGGGATGGCAGGGCGTGGTGCCGCCGATGGAGGGGCCATGGTCCGATGCTTCGCCGCGGTGCTTGCCATAGATGTACTAATGCATTAGTGCATCTATGGCTCGGCCGTCAAGAAGCAGCCGGGATGACAGGGGAGGACGTCCATCATGAGCGGCTCACGCAAGCGTCCCGAGGAACTGCGCAGCGCGCGCTGGTTCGCACCCGACGACCTTCGATCCTTCGGCCACCGCTCGCGCGTGATGCAGATGGGTTATGCGCAGGAGGAGTGGAAAGGCCGTCCGCTGATCGCGATCATCAACACCTGGTCCGATGCGCAGCCCTGCCACATGCATTTCAAGTCGCGGGTCGACGACGTCAAGCGCGGAGTATTGATGGCGGGCGGCCTGCCGATTGAGCTGCCGGCGCTATCGCTCTCGGAATCGCTGCTGAAGCCGACCACCATGCTCTATCGCAACATGCTGGCGATGGATGTCGAGGAGCTGCTGCGCAGCCATCCGATCGACGGTGTCGTGCTGATGGGCGGCTGCGACAAGACCACGCCGGCGCTCCTGCTCGGCGCCACCAGCATGAACCTGCCCGCGATCTATCTGCCGGCCGGGCCGATGTTGCGCGGCAATTGGAAGGGCAGGACGCTCGGATCGGGCTCGGATGCCTGGAAATATTGGGACGAGCGGCGGGCAGGGAAATTGTCCGAAAGAGACTGGGACACGATGGAGGCGGGCATCGCGCGCAGCCACGGCACCTGCATGACCATGGGCACCGCCTCCACCATGACCGCGATCGCGGAGGCGATCGGCATGACCCTGCCGGGCGCGTCCTCGATTCCGGCCGCGGATGCCGAGCACATCCGTATGAGTTCGGCGTGCGGCCGCCGCATCGTCGAGATGGTGTGGGAGGATCTGACGCCTGCGAAGATCCAGACCCGTGCGGCGTTCGAGAACGCGATCGCGGTGGCGATGGCGATGGGCTGCTCGACCAATGCCATCATCCATGTCATCGCGCAGGCGCGCCGCGCCGGCGCCGACATCGGGCTCGACGATTTCGAGACGGCAAGCCGCAAGGTGCCGGTGCTCGCCAATGTCCGGCCGAGCGGCGACGCCTATCTGATGGAAGATTTCTACTATGCGGGTGGCTTGCGCGCATTGATGAGCCGCATCGTCGAGCACCTTCATCTCGATTGCTTGACCGTGAACGGGCAGACGCTCGGCGAGAACATCGCCGATGCCGAAGTCTATAATGACGACGTCATCCGTCCGGCCTCGAATCCGATCTACCGCGAAGGTGCGCTCGCGGTGCTCAAGGGCAACCTCGCGCCCGATGGCTGCGTCATCAAGCCGTCAGCCTGCGATCCGCGCTTCCTCAAGCATACCGGGCCGGCGCTGGTGTTCGACGATTATCCGTCGATGAAGAAGGCGATCGACGATCCCGATCTCGATGTCACGCCTGACCATGTGCTGATCCTGCGCAATGCGGGGCCGCAAGGCGGTCCCGGCATGCCTGAATGGGGCATGCTGCCGATCCCGACCAAGCTGGTGAAGCAGTGCGTGCGCGACATGGTGCGTCTGTCGGACGCGCGCATGAGCGGCACCAGCTACGGCGCCTGCATCCTGCATGTCGCGCCGGAGGCCTATGTCGGTGGGCCGCTTGCCTTGGTGAGGAACGGGGATTTAATCAACCTCGACGTTGCCGCGCGCACCATCGATCTCGATGTGTCCGAGGAAGAACTTGCGCGTCGGCGGGCCGAATGGACCCCGCCGGCGCCGCGCTTCGAACGTGGCTATGGCTGGATGTTCGCCCGCCACATCAAGCAGGCCAATGACGGCTGCGATTTCGACTTCCTCGAGACCGGCTTCGGCCCGCCCGTGGGCGAGCCGGCGATTTATTAGTTCGTTGCGCGGCGAGGCAGTGTTCTCGCCCCAACCGCGGTGCGCTCCCTCCCCCCTTGTGGGGGAGGGCTGGGGAGGGGGTAGCCCCAGGCGACACCACCGATGTGGCCCCCCACCCATAGCCGAAGCTCTGCTTCGGCGTCTCCTAACGAAGCCGGCCGCGAACACGGCCGGTTGCCCTCCCCGCAAGGGGGAGGGGAGTGCAGCGAGCAGGACATGACCAAACTCAGCGACGTCACCCGCAACAAGCTCAAGACCGTTTCCACCGCCACCGTCGCGACCGCGCTGTTCAAGCGCGGCCTGCGCATCCAATGCGTCCAGAACGTTCATCCCCTGAACCCGGAGCAGCCCACTATGGTCGGTGAGGCCTTCACGCTGCGCTACATCCCGGCGCGCGAGGACCTCAACACCATCGAGGTGTTTCGCGACCGCAGCCATCCGCAGCGGAAGGCCGTGGAGGATTGCCCGCCCGGCGCGGTGCTGGTGATGGACAGCCGCAAGGATCCGCGGGCGGCCTCGGCGGGTGCGATCCTGGTGAGCCGGCTCAAGCAGCGCGGCGTCGCCGGCGTCGTCACCGACGGCGGTTTTCGCGATGCGGCCGATATCGCCAAGCTCGGCATTCCCGCCTTCCATCAGCGGCCGAGCGCGCCGACCAATCTCACCCTGCATCATGCGATCGAGATCAACGGGCCGATCGCCTGCGGCGATGCGCCGGTGTTCCCCGGCGACGTGATCCTGGGCGATGCCGATGGCGTCATCGTCATTCCGGCCCATCTCGCCGACGAGATCGCTGATGAGACCTTCGAGATGACCGCGTTCGAAGATTTCGTCGCGGAGGAGGTGGCGAAGGGCCGCTCGATTCTCGGGCTTTATCCTGCCACGGATACGCAAACGCCGACTGACTTTGCAGCCTGGCGGAAGAGGAACGGGCGATAGCCATTCACTCCGTCGTCGTCCCGGGCAAGCGCGTCAGCGCGCCGACCCGGGACCCATAACCCCAGGGCGTAGTTCTTACGCAGAACGCCGTTCCTTCGTGCTCCCTATCGGCTACGGTGGTTATGGGTCCCGGGTCTTCGCCCGAGACGACAGCGGTGCTGGTGCTGGCTTGATCGCGCCTCAGCAGAGCTCACAACATCTCCGGCCGAAACAGCTTCCTGAACTTCCGGGTCTCCTCACCCGAGATCATGAACTCACCGTCGCCGCGATAGTGGATCGTCTTCGGCGTCTTCGGCCTGGTCGCGACGTGTGCCTTCACCACTTCGAACACGAAGACGTTGTACTTCGTGACCCAGCTCGTATCGGCCAGCCGGCATTCGAAATTAGCGTAGCATTCCGCAATTAGCGGCGCTGCGACCATCTCGGCGGGTGCGGCCGTGAGGCCGAACGCGGTGAACTTGTCGATGTCGCGGCCGGACGAATTACCGATGCGGACGACCTTGTCGGCGAGATCGACCGTGGGCAAGTTGATCACGCATTGCCGGCTCTTCCGTATCAGCTCGAAGCTATGATTGGCCGATGAGATGCAGCAGCCGATCAGGGCCGGCTGAAACTCCATCATCATGTGCCAGGCCATGGTCATGATGTTGGTCTGGCCCTTATGGGCGGAACTGACCAGCACGACCGGGCCGGGCTCGAGGAAGCGCCGGACATTGCGAACCGGGAAATCGGCTTTGCGATAGGTCGGCATGCGATCTGCTTCCGCGCCTCGATGCTCCGCGGGCGATGAAACTGTCAGGCTGCAAGGTGTGAAAGGTCTCTCCGCGCCACCAGCCGGCCGTCTTCCTTCGAAATGCGCACAGCGAAGTCGTAGCGGTCAATGTCGATGGCGATATCCAGATCTTCGGGATGCAGATGCGGCTTGGCTGGATCGCGAAAATCTGGGATCTGAGGGCCCGCCAGAATGACGTTGCGCGTGCCAGCAATGCAGCCCGGTCTGCCCTGCAGCAGATTGCGCAGGTGGATGGCGCAGAGTTCGTCTTCGTCGGTCCGGATCTCGCCGTTCATACCCATTGCCACCAGCGAGACCCGAGCAGGCGCATGTCTTGTGACGGCTTGCGCGGTTGCCTTCGCCGTCACCAGCGATCCTGCATACAGCTGCGTCGCCTGCTTGGCCGCGACGATGCCTCGGGTGCCGGCGCTAGTGCGCTGGATGACGGTGATCCCGTCGAGCAGCGCCTGTGAGGCGTCGAACGGTGAATTGCCGAGATCGAAGCCGTTGGGCTTATGGCCGCCGACTTCGCCCATGCAGATCTGGCCGACGCCGGCGGCGCGTAACCTGAGCGCTTCCTCGACGGTGTCGACCATGATGATCTTCGTAGCGCCTCGCGCGAGCGCCACGGCGGCCGTGGTGAACGCGCGGAACACATCGATGATAACGACCGCGCCTTGCGCGCGTTCCGCGCCGGTAATCAGGCTATCGAGGCGGATGTCCATGGTCTCTCCGCCCATCAGGCGTTCTTGTCCGCCAGCCCCACCGCCCACAACGCAAACGCATAGACGATCGCGACCTCGTCGAGCCGGTTGAAGCGCCCCGAGGCGCCGCCATGGCCGGCGCCCATATTGGTTCGCAACAGCACCGGGCCGCCGGAGGTCATGGTGGCGCGCAGCCGCGCGATCCATTTGGCCGGCTCCCAATAGGTGACGCGGGGATCGGTCAGTCCGGCCATTGCGAGAATGGCGGGATAGGGCTTTGCCGCCACGTTGTCGTAGGGCGAGTAGGACAGGATGGCACGGAAGTCCTTCTCGCTCTCGATCGGATTGCCCCATTCCGGCCATTCCGGCGGGGTGAGCGGCAGCGTGTCGTCGAGCATGGTGTTGAGCACGTCGACGAACGGCACTTCGGCGACGATGCCGGCGAACAATGCGCCGGCGCGGTTGGCGACCGCGCCCATCAGCATGCCGCCGGCGCTGCCGCCATGGCCGACGATGCGCTTCTCGCTGGTGTAGTTGGCCGCGATCAGCGCGCGGGCGCAGGATATGAAATCCTCGAAGCTGTTGGGCTTCTTCTCGCGCTTGCCGTCGAGATACCAGCCCCAGCCCTTGTCGGTGCCGCCGCGGATATGCGCGATCGCATAGACGAAGCCGCGATCGACCAGCGACAGCCGGTTGACGTTGAACGAGGCCGGGATCGCGTGACCGTAGGAGCCGTAGCCATAGAGCAGCAGCGGCGCCTTGCCGTCCTGCACGAAGTCGCGCCGGCGCAGGAGCGAGATCGGCACCTCGGCGCCGTCATGCGCTTTGGCCATGATGCGGGTCGTGACGTAGTCGGCCGGGTTGTGGCCGGATGGAATCTCCTGCCGCTTGCGCAAGGTCCTGGTGCGCGTGACCATGTCGTAGTCGTAGACCTCCGACGGCGTCGTCATCGACGAGTAGGAGAAGCGCAGCGTCGTCGTGTCGAACTCGTAGGAGCCCATCGCATCGAGCGAGTAGGCGGCCTCGTCGAACGCGATCGCGTGCTCCTCGCCGCTGGTGAGGTCGCGGATCACGATCGACGGCAGCGCGTTGGCGCGCTCCAGCCGCACCAGATGACCCGCATAGAGATCGTGGTCGAGCACATAGACGCCGGCGCGGTGTGGGATGAGGTCGCGCCAATTGGCGCGCTCGGGCGAAGCCAGCGGTGCCGTCACGATCTTGAAGTCGATTGCGTCGTCGGCATTGGTCAGGATGAGCAGTTCGTCGCCGCGATCGGCGATCGAATATTGCACGCCGCTCTGGCGCGCTGCGACCAGCCGCGGCGGCGCGTCGGGATTGGCGAGATCGATCAGCCGCTGCTCGGAGGTCTCGTGATCGCCGCCGGCAATCACGCAGAACCGGCCGGAGGTCGATTCGTGCACATGGGTGAACCAGCCGGTGTCGTGCTCCTCATAGACCAGCACGTCGTCGGCCTGCGCCGTGCCGAGCCGGTGGCGCCACACCTGCATGGGACGGTGATTGTCGTCGAGCTTGACGTAGAAGAAGCTCTTGCAGTCGAGCGTCCAGACCACGCCGCCGTCGGTCTCCTCGACGAGGTCGTCATGGTCCTTGCAGCTCTCCCAGTCGCGCACCCGGATCGAAAAATATTCCGAGCCGTTGATATCGGCGCTCCAGGCCACGAGCTTGTGGTCATACGAATGACGGCTGCCGCCGAACTTGAAGTAGTCGTGGCCCTTGGCCAGCTCGTCGCCGTCGAGCGCGATCTGCTCGGCGCCGCCGTTGCGCGGCATGCGGCCGAACATCTCATGCTGGCCGCCCTCGCGGAATTTGCGGAAATAGGCGTAAGGGCCGTCCGGCGAGGGCACCGAGGAATCGTCCTCCTTGATACGCCCGCGCATCTCCGCGACCAATTTCTTCTGCAGCGGCGCGGTGTGGCCGAGCACGCTGTCCGCATAGGTGTTCTCCGCCTCGAGATAGCGGCGGATGTCGGCATCGAGCTGCGACGGATCGTGCAGCACCTCCTGCCAGTTCGCATCCTTCAGCCAGGCGTAGTCGTCCGCCACGGTGATGCCGTGGCGGGTGAAGGAATGCGGGCGGCGCGGCGCCACCGGCGCCTGTTCGGAGGTCTTGCTCATCTGTTCCCTTTACAACGGGCTTTCGCCGGTGGGGCTGACATTCGCGCCGAGCCATTGGATGGCGGCATCGAGGCCGCCTCTGCCATGCGGGATCTTCAACGCTATCAGCGCCATTTCGATCACGCCGAGCGTGCCCAACACCATCGGCGCGTTGACGTGGCCCATATGGGCGATTCGGAAGGCCTGGCCCTGCAGGTCGCCGATGCCGACGCCGAGCACGACGCCGCACTGCTCCTTGCAGTAGCGCTTCAAGATCTCCGGGTCATAGCCGCCGCCTACCAGCACGGTGGTCACCGTGTTGGAACGTTCCGACGGCTCGGCAATGTTGAAGCCCAGCACCTGGCCTTCGCTCCACACATTGACGGCGCGCCGTACGGCCTCGCCGAGCAGGCGGTGGCGCCGGAACGCATGTTCGAGTCCTTCGGCGAACAGCATGTCGATGGCTTGGCGCAGCGCGAACAACAGATGCACCGGCGCGGTGCCGCCATATTTGCGGTAGTGCTCGGCGCCTTCGCGCTCGCTCCAGTCCCAATAGGGCGTGCGCAGATTGGCCTTCTTATGCACCTCGAGCGCGCGCGCATTGGCGGCGACGAAGCCGAGGCCGGGCGGCGTCATCAGGCCCTTCTGCGAGCCGGACATCGCGACGTCGATGCCCCAGCCATCCATCTGGAACGGCATGCAGCCCAGCGAAGCCACCGTATCGACCATATACAGCGCCGGATGGCCGGCCGCCTTGATCGCCTTGCCGATCGCCTCGATGTCGTTGACCACGCCCGAGGCGGTGTCGACCTGCGCGACCACGATCGCCTTGATGCTGTGGTCCTTGTCGGCGCGCAGCCGCTGCTCCACCTCGGCCGGGCGCACCGCGCGACGCCAGTCGCCCTTGAGCACCTCGACCTCGGCGCCCATCGCGCGCGCCGCATGGCCCCAGCCGACCGCAAAGCGTCCGCTTTCGAGCACCAAGAGCTTGTCGCCGCGTGACAGCACGTTGGAGAGCACGGCTTCCCAGGCGCCATGACCGTTGGCGATGTAGATGTAGGTCTTGCCCTTGGTCGCGAACAGCTTGCCGAGATCGGCCATCAGGCTGTCGGTCAGATTGACCATCTGCTCCGAATAGATGTCGAGCGCCGGCCGGTGCATGGCCTGCAGCACCTCGTCGGGCATCGTGGTGGGTCCGGGGATGGCCAGAAATTCCCGGCCCGCGCGAACGGTCATTGCGATTGTCCTTGCAAGTTTCAGGTGACGGGGCCCGCATAACCCGGATCGGGCCGCGCTGGTTTTACGCGTCGCGGTCGCTCAAGAAAAGCCGGAGTTGACGAGGGGCTGGCATTCGCGCGCCGCGTCGCCGCCGAGG
Organism: Bradyrhizobium sp. SZCCHNS1022; assembly: GCF_032484835.1. Classification (NCBI taxonomy): domain Bacteria; kingdom Pseudomonadati; phylum Pseudomonadota; class Alphaproteobacteria; order Hyphomicrobiales; family Nitrobacteraceae; genus Bradyrhizobium; species Bradyrhizobium sp. SZCCHNS1022. The sequence goes on from NZ_JAUETT010000001.1 coordinate 1,116,675, forward strand.
TCAGCGCCGCGTCTCACGGCATCCTGCGGCTTCCGCCTCTTCCACCGAGCAGAACCAGCGGGTGCCCTTGGCGATCCGCATTTTGATCTGCGCATACCAGCGGCTCGACGGCGTGTGATAAATGCATTCGCCGGCGCCGTTGACATTGCCCTTGATGGTGCAATCGGGCGAGGGCGCGACCGGTCCGGAGGCGGAGGCGAGCAGCACGGCGCTGGCATTGTCCGGCGGCTTGGTGGCGCCGAGAATGGCGGTCTTCTTGTTGCGCACGCGCCAATCCCAGGGCGCGATGAACGCGCCTTGCCACATGCCGGCCTTGGCTTCGCGCGCCGCATGCTCGTCGGGTTCGTAGTCCTTGGACACGTGCGTATAGGCCAGCGCCCAGCCGTTGGCGACCAGCCATTTCTGGATGTCCTCGCCGTCGACCTCGCAGCGCGCGATCTGGCGCCCGCGGCGGTCGACCTGGCGAGGATGGCAGGTCCAGCTCTTGCCGTCGACGTGCTTGATCAGCTCGTCGCGCGCGGCGATCCCGCAGGTCCAGCGTTCGCTCTTGTTGCTGATGCAGAGCTGGTCGGTCGATGGCGCGTCGATGCCGCCGAGCCGGATGCGCGCATTGCCGATCTGGACCAGATCGGCCTGGCGGATCTTGGGTATGCCGCTGATGTCGGCGGCGGAGGCCAGCGAGGGCAGCAGAACGAGCAATAGCGTAGGAGCAATCTTCATCAACATGAACCGGGCCGTGCATCCGAAATGGTGACGCGGACTGGGATTGTGCTGCGGTTCCAGCCCTCGCGCCAGTTCCTTGTGAGGACTCTCCCTCAACTTCGCGCGATGCCAGCCCCCGGCTTCAGCGCAGCGTAAAGGGTTCTTTAAGCGCGATCACCGTGCCATCGCCCGCCGCGCCAAAGCGAGGCCCATCAGCACGAAGGCCGAGGTCACCTCGGGGCCGCCGACCAGGATACGGGTCGGCGTCTTCATCTTGTTCCATTCATAGGCCCGGTAGGGATGGCGACGGCCGCCTTCGCCGAACCGGGTGACGATGCAATGCAGGGCGGGCACGAAGCTCGCGGTCGCGCCGCCGAGATGGCCGAGCGCAATCAGCGCCAGCGCCGCGTCGAACACGTTCATCTCGCGGCCGATCAGGTCGTCCTCGACATAGGCGAGCACGCGCGCGCGGATCAGGCCGAAGGCGCCGTCCGGATCGATCGCTTGTCGCGCCGGCGCGGGCAGCGCCATGAAGGCGGCGTAGCAGCGGCCGAAATAGGCGCAATAGAGCTCCGGCAGATAGTAGATGTGCGAGCGCGGATCGGCGAAGTCGCCGCTGACCACGAGGCGGAGCTGGAAGGCGACGATCCGCTTGACCGTCTCGAGCCGCTCGCGCGTCTCCAGGATCTTCCAGCGCGCCAGATTGCGGAACGAGACTTCGAGCACATCGAGATTGAGGGTAGGGTCGAGATCGTTGCCGAACGGCCGCTCGCCGGCGAGGCTGTCGATCCAGGTGGCGATGCCGCCGTCATAATCGATATCGTCGTTGATCGGCACTGTGACGCGCGGCTCGTTGCTGCCCGCGCGCACCTGATAGCCGGCGTAGAAATCGACCAGCGGCTGCTCGAGCATCGGATCATCGGCGCCGGCCTGCGTCGCTGCCGAAATCGAGCACGCCGTGGTGTCGCAATCCGGCACATAGATGCCGAAGCCGAGATCCTGCTTGATCTGGGCGAAGAAGCGCGAGAAGCGCGGATGCGGCGCCGGCGCGAGCGCGGTGACGACGTCGTAGCTCGTGCCATCGGCGCCGCGCACCTGTTCGCGGCTGGTCTTCAGGCAGAACTCCACCATCGCCGCGATGGCGCCGCGCGCAGAGGCGATCTGCGCGGCGGATGGCAATCCGGTCTCGACGAAGGCGAGCAGGGCCTCGGTGAAGAACGCATCGTAATAGGCCGAGCGATGCCGGATCTGCACCGGCGCCCACATCGGTTCGGCGATGCCGCGCCATGACGGATTGACGATGCCTGCGGCCGGCGAGCGCGCGATGAAGACGCGGGCGAGGTTGAAGAGCAGCGTCGAGTTCTTGTAGCCGCGCGAGTTGAGGCCGGTCAGCGCCATCAGGAATTCGCGGCCCTTGAGGTCGGGGTCGCCGATCAGGTTGAAGGCGGCATAGGTCGGGATGAAGCCGTTGCGGGCAAAGGAGCCGAGCAGATCGGCGCCGCAGGCGCGGATCACGCGCTCGATTTCACCGGCGGCGGGCAGCTTGCAGGCTTCGCTTGCGGCCGGCGGCTGCGGATGGCGCAGCTCGAAACTGTCGATCAGGGCGGCGACCGGCAGGCCGACCGTCTCCCAATCCGGCTGTTCGTCGTCGCGGGCCTGAACCAAAGCCTGGCGCAGCGCGTTGACTCGGCTGGAATCCTTCAGCTCGGCCAGGCCGCTGCGTCGCAGCAGCGTGCGCAGCGCCGGATTGCCGATGGCCGTGCGGTAGAAATTCGCGATGTGCGGATCGCCGCTGCGCGGATGGTTCAACACCGGGTCGCAGACGTCATAGAGCGACGGGCCGTCCTTGCGGGCCGTCAGGGCGCGATAGGCGGCACCGGCGAAGGCGTGCAGGTTCATCGGGCTGTCTTCTTGGGATGGCCGTCCGGCGGACACCGCCATCCGCGTAACCGCTGCGTCAGCCGTGCGCTCTTGGCGCAAGCTTGGCATGGCGTCCGAGGAAAGACAAATGTGACCGACGTCACAATTGGAACGCGAGGTTTAACGGCAATATGACACCCTCGAAATCTAAGGGAGTCGGCTCAAGAGAACGCCAGGATGGTTAAATTCTTATGAATTTTCAAATGCTTGTAAAATCAACGGGAATTGCAGGTTGCCCGGCCGGGCCGATCGAGCTAAGGCTGTGCGCGTTGCGGCGCCGCAAATTGCGGACAATCCGACGACACATCGTCCCGCAACTCCTCAAAGCTCCGCAGCCTGGGCGCGACCAATGCGTGCGCACCATTGGTACTGACGGATTTTTGCCTCCGGGCAACCGGCTCTGACAGGATTGACGTGATGACAGCAAGGCAGACTTCCTTCTCTCGCCGTTCGGTCGCGATCGCCGCCGTCCTCTTCGGCACGGTGTCGCTGGCGATCGGCGCGCATGCTGCCTTGAACAAGCGTCCGCTCGAAGCTGCCAATGCGGCGACCACCGAGCGTGTGGAGCCCGCCAACAACGGCATGCGGCTCGCGCTGGTGATCGGCAACGGCCATTATCCGGATGCCAATGCGCCGTTGACGCAGCCGATCAACGATGCGCGTGCGCTCACCCTCGCCCTGCGCCGCGACGGTTTCGATGTCGACGTGATCGAGGATGCCAGCAAGGACGATCTGGGCCGTGCCGTCGAGCGGCTGAAGGCGAAGGTCAAGCCGAACGCGGTGGTGATGCTGTTCTTCGGCGGCTACGCCATCCAGGCGGGCCGCGAGAGCTACATGATCCCGGTCGATGCCAAGATCTGGAACGAGCGCGACGTGCGCCGCGACGGCGTCAGCATCGAGGCCTTGCTCGACACCATGGCGCAGCAGGGCGCGCGCGCCAAGCTGGCGGTGATCGATGCCTCCCGCCGCAATCCCTATGAGCGGCGCTTCCGCGCCTACTCGCACGGTCTTGCCCCGATCAACGCGCCGGCCAATGCGCTGGTGCTGTCCTCGGCGACGCCGGGCAAGGTGGTCGACGACTCCAAGGGGCAGAACAGCGTGCTCGTCACCGAGTTGCTCGCCAATCTCGACGGCAAGTCCGCGCCCGCGGAAGCCGTGTTCAACAAGACCCGCGTTGCGGTCTCCCGCGCCTCGGAAGGCGAGCAGGTGCCTTCGGTCTCCTCCTCGCTGCAGGAAGAGGTCCGCTTCGGATCCGAGACGAACGCCAACGCCGGCACCTGATTAGTCGATCTGAATTCGTCGATCAGCGACACTCGAGTGTCCGCCGCCGCGTGACCATCGACCGCGCCTATTTCGACGCCGCTGCCTCCGCACCCGCCATGATCGGCCTCACCGGATCGCCTTCGCGCAACAGCGCGCCGGCGCGCGCCACCACCACGTCGCCTTCGTTGAGCCCGCTGCGGATCTCGACCTGGCCGCCGGCCATCAGCCCGACCTCGACCACTTTGGTCTCCACGCGCTGCTGCTTCACCACCTGCACCACGGTGCCTGCGGGATCGTAGAGCACCGCGGTCAGCGGCACCGCGATGCCGCAGCTCTGTCCGATCTTGATCACGGCACGGCCGAACGAATTGATCAGCAGCCTTTGGTCGCTGTTGATGCCGATGAAGGCCTGGCCGAGCTGGCTGTTGGGCTCGATGGTCGGTGCCACGCGGCGGATGCTGCCGTCGAAGTCGCCGGCGCCGACGATGTGGAGCCTGGCGCTCTGGTTGGCCGCGACCTTGCCGATCTCGGCGCTCGGCACCAGGCCGACCAGGTCATATTCGTTGCGGGCGATGATCGTGAACAACGCCTCGCCGCGGCCTGAAGCGAAGGCGCCGATCGTCGCGCTGGAGGTGGCGATGGTGCCGGCCACGGGCGCCTGGATCATGGTCGAGCCGCCGTCGGGCGCGGTGAGCCGGGCGAGATTCTGCCCTGCCTTGACCGTATCGCCGGGGTCCACCAGCACCTCGGCGACCTTCAGGGCCGGCCGGTCCGGCCGCACCGCGGTCTCGTCGCGGGCCAGCACCAGGCCGGAGACCTCGACCGTATCGTCGAAGCAGGATTTCGCGGCTTTCAGCACGGTGACGGCTGCGCCCTTCGGCGCATCTCGCTCCTCAGCGGCGGCGGCTGCTTGGACCAGACTGAAGAGGCTGGCGGCCGCAAGCGCTGAAAACTTGAGCGCCGAAAATCTGCGCGAGGCGGCGGCAAACGCGGAATGTCCCATACGAGCCTGGTCCTGTCGGCGAGGAGCGTCGACCGATAGCAGACGCGCGCGCCATCGGCCACCCGACCCGATCCGTCGCTATTGGTCGCAGCAAGAGGCCATGACGTTCACGCAGGCGTCATTGCGAGCGTAGCGACCTCTCCGCCGTCCGGATCGCTCGATCCGCCGCGCCCGGCAGCAACCCGCCCGCGTCCGATGTGATCGCGCTTCCGTCGAAGCCCGCGCCCACCATGCGACCTTCGACCGCTTCAAATTCAAACATATCCGCGGCACATTCCGTCGCCGTCGGGGCTCTCCTTGGATCACGGCAAAGTCGTTGCGCCACAATAAGTTTTAGTGATTTCGGAGCCCCGATGTGCTCGAACCTGTGAGATATCCAGGCCAGCCGTCATGACTATCGGCTTCTTCCTTTTTGATGGCCGATGAGGCCAAGGTTGCGGACCTGATGCGGCACAGGCGGTCAACCAAGAGAGCGCGCCATGCGCTTCGCACAAGGTTCTTTGGAGGCGGGAAACGACATGTTCGCGTGGCTGGCCGGCGCCGCCAAGGCTCCCGCCGGACGATCGAAGCATGTGAATGGGTCCTCATCAGAGAACGGAGTTCAATGAACGGTCAGCGGATCAAGCAAAGCAGCAATTGTACCGGAGATCGATGCAGAAATCGCAAGAACACCAGTTCCGTCATGCTCGGCATCATCGAAGGCATGGTGCTGACACGCAGAAGAGCGCAATCGCCGAGCCTCATGTCTTGAACGGATAGACCGGTTCACAGTCGATCCCGAGGACTGAGAACATGGATATGTTCAAGATCAAGATCGCCCGTATCGAGATGATCTCGCCGAACGAACGAACGAACGAGGCGAGGACGTCAGCTTGACGTTTCAATTCGATGGCCGTCAGACCACGTTTACCTCGCCGATATTTCTTAATTCGCGCGAATTCGACGACACCGAAATCGTCGAGGTAGCTCGAAGCAAGTTATACGATGTTCTCTGGCAGCTTTGCAGTCAGTGCAAGAATTGGCGGCTGACGGACGAAGAACGCCGTGCACTCGCAAGGATCAGCCAGCGGCCTGCCTAGAATCTTGTGCGTGCAGGCAGCGCTCCCCTCCAGGAGCCTTGCTGACGACTGGCACTCGTTCTATTCGTTCGCTTGAACGATGCGTGAAGATTGCGTGCTCAGGGCGTTCGTGGCGACTTTGTTCCATGGACAGGATCGTCGGAAATGGTACTGCAATCTCACAGAAGGCCTCAATGTCCGTTGCAGATGATATTCTCGACTTGTTGAGGCGGAAGCGCCGGCTAAAGCTGACCGCAAGCGACATCGCTGAAATGCTGTATTGGGAGGATCGGACCTACTACGAGCATCGCGTGCGGGCCGATTGTCTGAGCTTGTACGACCAAGGCAAGCTCCTTCGTGACGGCAAGGGCAGTCTTGCCGATCCCTACATGTATAGCATGACTCCACGCGAGCGGAGGTGGCCATAGCCGTCCGACGATGCATCAGATAATGGTGCAAGCCATTTTCATTTTTTGATGGCCGAGGCGAAGCTTGGCTGCAAGGCAGCGGCCTTCCGACCGGGCGCCGCGGCAATTGCCTTGATCTTTTCCTCTCTGCTTCGTGGCTTCCCGATGGCCTCTGTCGACCGTTTGCTACGTAGGCTGTCTTCGGGATTGAGATGACCGAAGCTGAATGCAAAATCGGCCAAAGTCAGAACAGATCATCAGCCGATGAAAGGCGAGGCGAGCGCAGATCGTATCTGGACCTGAGCGTCGCGATGAGATCGAGCGTGCGGCTGCGATAGAAATCGTCCAACTCGGAAACCGGCCGGCTGATGCTCGCGCTCCACCCATAGGCGTCGTCAAATATGAACAGCGTCATTCCTGCAGGCCACGGACCGTGAAGGATGCTCGCGCGTTCGACGATCATGTCCGCGAGCTCATACGCCGTCTTGAAGGGTTTTGCGTTCATTGCCGACCTTGCGCCATTGCTACCGTGGCCTGCTGCATTCGCCATCCGTCGAGCTGATCGAACTCATCGGAAAGCAGGATCCGGACCTCGCGGCATGCATATTCTCACCCCCGCGCGGGCCTGTTCCGGGAGCTCTCCCGCTTTCTTCAGGGCTGCCGCTGCCGTGGGGCAACCGAATTTGACCGAGCCCGATTGATCGCTTCGACTGACCAGGGGCGGCCGTGTCGTCGTGTTAGCCATGTCAGGCGGCCGCTGCGATAACCGAAAGCAGAAGGGCCGGCGGGACAACCACTGGCGGCACGATCCATTCGATCAAGCGAAACCGAGACAATAGACGCTCCCCTTCCTTGGCGGGAGCGCACGCCACGCTCAGTCACTGATGGATGCCCGTTGGAATCCGCTGATGCCAAAGCCTACGCTTCCGCGGTGGGAATAGCGAGCGGCAAAGCGTGGAACAATTTCGAAAGCCAAGCTGGAGCGCAGGCCGGCCGGTTCCCTGACGACGCCTTGCGAGAAACAGATAGCTAACAGAGCGCTGAACGTGACGGCCGGCACGCGCGACAGATCAGGACCGGACAGGGCAGCTGGCCCGGCCCGCGCGCGTCTGCTATCGGTCGCGGGACACCCGGTGGGACGACGTTACGAACTTTCCGGTCGTGATGACGTTGATGCCGCGATGGCGGCTTGGTTCTTCTTCGGGTGTCTCTGATGGTGCGGCTTTGGATTGCGGTTCTCTTCGCTGTGTTGGCCGCCGTGCCGGCCGGCGCCGCCACCTTGAAGCCGGATGACGTCAATACCGCCGAATTGCGCAAGCGCGGCCCGGGCGAAGAGAAGATGGATCCGGTCGCGATCCGCGCGCAGGTCATCCTCGACCGCACCCATGTCTCGCCGGGTGAGATCGACGGCAGGTTCGGCGACAACGCCAAGAAGGCGCTCGCCGCCTTTGCCGCGTCGAAAGGGCTCGACAGCGGCGCCAAGCTGACGCCGGAGCTGTGGGCCGCGCTGATGCAGCAGGACCAGGCGCCGGCCATCGTGAGCTATCAGATCACCAAGCAGGATCTGAAGGGGCCGTTCGTCCGTTCGCTGCCGAAGAAGATGGAGCGGATGAAGCGCCTGCCCTCGCTCGGCTACACCTCGCCGCGCGAAGATCTGGCCGAAAAATTTCACATGAGCCAGGATCTGCTGGCCGCGCTCAACCCGGGCAAATCCTTCGACAAAGCGGGCGAGGAGATCTTCGTCGCCAATGTGCTGAAGCCGGACGAGAAGGTGCCGCAGGTGACCAAGCTCGCGGTCGACAAGAATGCAGGCGCGGTGCAGGCCTATGATGCGGACAGTCACCTGTTCGGGTTCTTCCCCGCGACCGTCGGCAGCGAGGACAAGCCGACCCCGGTCGGCAACTACAAGGTGACCTCGGCCGATCCCAACTCGACCTATCGATACAATCCGAACTACAAGTTCAAGGGCGTGAAGGCGCGCAAGCCCTTCACCATCGAGCCCGGGCCGAACAATCCGGTCGGCTCCTATTGGATCGGGCTCTCCGTCGGCCAGGGCTACGGCATCCACGGCACCGCCGATCCCTCCAAGGTCGGCAAGACCGAATCCCACGGCTGCATCCGCCTGACCAATTGGGACGCCCAATTCCTCGGCGCCCACGTGAAGAAGGGCGCCGCAGTCGAGCTCCGTTGAGCGGCGGCCGCTCGCATCGCTCCCCGTCATTCGCAGAGCTATCGCATATGGCCGGAAATAGCTTCGGGCAGTCTTCTTTGCGGCCATCCATCGAGACGCCCGCCTGCGGCGGGCTCCTCACGATGAGGGCATTTTCCGCGGCGAAATCGTAGACCCTCATGGTGAGGGCGCGGCACGCCCGAGCAGGCCGAGCGATAGCGAGGCCGTCGCGAACGGCGCAAATGCTGCCGCGCGTCTCCAGACGATGCTACGCATCGTCGGGGGAACCATGAGGCCCCGCCCCTGCTTGACGCCATATGCGATAGCCCTGCGTCATTCCGGGGCGGTCGCACTCGTCCCGCAGCCGCTCGAAGAGCGGAGGCGCCAAGCGCCGTGCCCACCGTCGTCGGAGATGCTCCCTAGGACGTTCACTTGACGACATGTATCATCAAATGATACATTGACGATATGATCAGAAGCTTCCGGGACAAAGTCACTGAAGCCGTCTTCAACGGCGAGAGTCCAAAGGGCTTTCCATCCGATCTGGTCAAGGTGGCGCGCCGAAAGCTCCGCTACCTCAATGCTGCGGCCGATCTCGCCGATTTGAGATCGCCTCCCGGCAATCGGCTCGAGCCGCTGGCGGGGGATCGCCAGGGACAACATTCGATCCGCATCAACGACCAATTCCGGGTGTGCTTTGTTTGGACGGCCGAAGGGCCCGCGGAGGTCGAAGTGGTGGATTATCATTAGGAGGGACGCAATGACCAACAAGCTCAAGCCCATGCATCCCGGTGAAGTTCTGCGGGAAGAGTTCCTCGTTCCGCTCGGGATGTCGGCGGGTGCTCTCGCCAAGGTGTGCGGCTTGCCTCGGACCCGGATCGAGCGGATTGCCAGTGAGCAGACCGGCATTACGGCAGACACCGCGCTTCGGCTCGCCAAGGCGCTCGACACGACGGCTCAGCTTTGGCTCAATCTGCAGACGGACTACGACATTCAGGTCGCGAAGCGCGATCTCGGCAAGATTCTCGACCGCATCGAGACGGTGAACAAGCCGAGAGCTGCCTGATCGGCGGATGTGCCTGATACGGCGCTGAAGCGAGCGCCGGCGCAGCCATGAGTAAAGGCGAACGCCTAGTCGCGTGCGCAACTCCAGCATATTCAGATCGTAGGGTGGGTTAGCGGCCGCGCCAAGCATTTTGATGTCGGCCCGGAGTGTCGTTCGCGATCGCCTAACCCACCACGCTGTTCGCACGGGATTGGCGGGTTACGCTCCGCTAACCCGCCCTACGAGCTCACGTGAAGAAGGGCGCCGCGGTCGAGCTGCGTTGAGCCGCAGATTCTCACCTCCCCCGTCATTCCGGGGCGGTCGCAACGCGCCGAACCCGGAAATCCCGAGGTTGCGAGATGAGACCGCGCCTCCTTCGTCATTGCGAGCGCAAGCGGAGCAATCCAGGAATCCGAACGCCGCTGTCGTCCCCGCCTAGCGCGCAATTGCGCGCGGAGCGGGGATCCATAACCACCGACCTTTGTTGCTGCTACGATGAGTTCGGCAGCTCGCGCATCACAAGCGCCTCTGGAACATGAGTCCGACTCAAGGCCGGGACGATAGCGGTGGAAGTGGCGAAGCGGATTGCAGTGACTACGTTCGGCCGCGGTCCCGTAGGGTGGGCAAAGGCGCGAAGCGCCGTGCCCACCATATCGCCCAACGATCAATGGAGGGATCAATGCAATGATCAATGGTGGGCACGCTATCGCTTTGCCCACCCTACGGTCTGGTCGCGGTCGTGTAACCCGCCACGTTACTCGCACGCGATTTGCGGAGTGCGCTGGGTCTCACTGTGATCAGCGCTTCGCCGGCTACATCTGCCGAGCTGCTCCTGACACCCGGATGCTCGCACCGGGTTCAGAGGTGATCTCGGCTTGTAGCCGCGACGGCATACCCATGTCCTCCCCCTGTAGGATTTCGATCCTACCACCATGAGGCCATCCAAGATCGCGAAGATATCCCGCGAGGGCCGCCGCTGCGGCTCCCGTCGCCGGGTCTTCGTAGACGCCTCCCGCTGCGAATGGATTGCGGGCACGGAAGAGCGTATCGGTTTCTGCATGGACGAGACTGATGGTAACGATCCCCGCTGCAATCATGAGCCGCCGTCCTTGCTCTAGGTCATAGTGCATCGCGGCCAGCTTCTGGCGGCTCGTCAGGCCTAGCACGAGATGCCGAGCACCAGCCTCAGCGATTGCGGGAGGCAGCCGTGGGTCGAGATCAGCAACGGTATACGAGAAAAGGCTGAGTGCGGTCTCGACCAACTCCTTCGGCGCCTGTTCGCTGCGCGTGCGCGGTGATTGCAAGGCCGCCATAAGCTCGGGATTCTGCCATCCCGTTACCGTGATCCGCGTGTTGTTGAGTTGAAGCGCGAAGGTTCCGTCGCCATGGGCAAGAGCAAGCGCGGCCCCAAGCGCGATTGTTGCGTGCCCGCAGAACGGCACCTCGATCTCAGGAGCAAAGTAGCGTACCCGCCAGCCGTCCTCGTTCGGTGCGGCGAACACTGTCTCCGAGTACCCCACCTCTGCGGCGACCGCCAGCATCCGGTCGGCAGGAGGGAGGGCTTTGCAGAGCACGACACCTGCGGGGTTGCCCCCGTTCGTTCCTTGGGAAAAGGCGGCAATCCGCTGCACGTTCATTCGTCTCTCCAATGTCAAGATCACGGAACATAAGCTTACCGTTTTTCGTGCGCGTGACGCACCACCTTACTCGCACGGGACCAGCGGACGACGCTCCGCTAATCCGCTCTCGAGCTCACATCCCCCAACCCGATGGGCAATTCCGCATTCCCGTCATGCCCAAACTGCCCGTCGTGCCAGTTTGCCGCACGCTCCTGGCCTTGCCGTGTCGGGCAAATCACAACGATGATCTCGCTTATCCCGCGGCGATGAAGAGGGGCGTTTCGGCCGATCGTCACGAGGCGTAGCGGCGGGGAGCGGTGGACGCATTGGACTTGAGGCTCTGCATTGGCGAGCCGGCGAGCAAGTTCGACGCGGACGGTCAAGTCGCGTGGTCCTGATACCCCGACGCTGGTATCAAGTTCGCGACGATGCGCCTTGCGCATCGCGTGGATGACGGTGGCCAACAAGCCCGGCGCACCGGGGAGATCGCGAAGCAGCCGTTAAAACCATCGCGCAGGGAAGGCCGGGTCGTCCGGCTGGACCTGTGGTACCTGCCGCCTGCATTTTTTCTGCAGGCGGGCCACGGGCCTCAGTCGAGGTCCGGCCTTCCCTGCGCCCTCTCGTTTTTCGAGGGCGATGTCGGTAGCATGACTCGGACGTATCTGCGTCGCGAGAAGGCGTTGTCACGTCAGCCTGGGCTGTTTGACACATGAATCAGACATCGGATCGCGTGGGCGCAGGCACTTAGTCCCGGGCACTTAGTCCAGAGGCCGATCGATCAGCTTCGCAATGACCGGGAAGTACGCCTTGCCGGTGCCGGCATCGATCGCCTCCTGCAGGATGGTGCCGGTGAGCTCCGCGCCGCGCAGCGCCACGCCGGCATCGGCTGCGAGTTCGAGCGCATAGGACAAATCCTTCAGCGCATATTCGGTCGAGAAGGCGCGTTCCGGAAATGCGCCGGGCACGATCGCCTTCAGGCCATGGTTGCGGAGCGCGAAGCTGTCGGCCGAGCCCTTCGACAGCGTCTGCAGCAGGAGCTCGGGATCGACGCCGCTGCGGCGCGCCACGGCGACGGCTTCGGCCAGCGCGGTCACCGTCTCGAACAGCACCATGTTGTTGAGGATCTTGGTGACCTGCCCTGCGCCGACCTCGCCGCAAAGGGTGACGTCGGTGGCAAAGCAGCGGATGAGGGGCTCGATCGCCGCGAACAGCTCGGGCGAAGCGCCGACCATCACGCTCAGCGTGCCGTCCTGCGCCGCCTGCCGCGTGCGCGCGATCGGCGCGTCCACCCAGGCGGCGCCTTTGATCTGCAGCTGCGCGGCGAAGTCGCGGGTCTGCTTGACCGAGGAGGTGCCGAGATCGACCACGATCTGTTGCGGCCTGATATGGGCGAGAATGCCGTCGCCCTCGAATGCTGCGCGCACATGCGTGGCGCTCGGCAGGCACAGGAAGATCAATTCGCTCTGCCTGACGACATCGGCGACGGAAGCCGCGATCGCGGCGCCTGCCGACTCGATCCGCTCGAGCGGCTCGCGCGCGAGATCAAAGGTGATCACGCCGGCGTTGCTCTTGGTCACGAGGTTGCGGCAGATCGGCTCGCCCATGACGCCGAGACCGATGAAGCCAAGCCTCTTGTATGAAGAAAGCCTCTTGTATGCTGAGGTCATCGCGGCTCACTCTTTCACGAATGAGCGCGATGGCGCCTGATGCAGAGCGAACACGTCCACCGTCTCGCTCGCCCGCGGATAGATCTCGGCGACGATCGGATCATGTCCGGGGATGATGCGATCGGGATGGCCGGCGAGCCGCTCGACGATTTCCCAGCCGTGGGCCATGTCGCCGAGATTGTAGATGATCGGGTAGGGGCTGCGCCTGTGCAGATTGGCGAAGTAATGCGCGGCATCGGAGGCGAGCACGACCGGACCCCGCGCGGTCTCCACCCGCACCGCCTGCAGCCCGTCGGAATGACCGCCGACCCGGTGTACGGTGATGCCGGGCGCGATCTCGCCATCGCCGCAGTGGAAGACGACGCGCTCGCGATAGACATGCCGCACCATCGCCGTGACGTGCTCGACGGAGAACGGATGCCGCAGCAGGCCGTTGCACATGCAGCGGCCGGTCGCGTAAGCCATCTCGCGCTCCTGCAGATGGAAGCGCGCATTCGGGAAGCGGTCGAGATTGCCGGCGTGGTCATAATGCAGATGCGTGACGACCACCTCCCGGATCTGCGCCGGCGCCACGCCGAAGGCGGCCAGCGCCTCGACCGGATCGCAGGTGAGCTTGCGGTTGCGCAGCCGCGCCTCCTCGGCGTTGAAGCCGGTGTCGACCAGGATGTCGCGCCCCGGCCCACGGATCAGCCAGACGAAATAGTCGAGGTCCTGCGCCGTGCTCTCATGCGGGTCCGGCTGCAGATGGTTCATCTGCGGCGTGCGCCCCGACATCGTCGCATAGCGCAGCGCATAGATCTCATAGGCGATCTCATGGGCGTTCCCCATCCGGTCGTCTCTCCCCGTCGTTGTGGTCTCGTTCGGAATGCAGCAAGCCACTCCCGATCGTCGCGGTCAATGAGACCGAGAGCAGCTCGGTCGCCGCTGGCCTCATGTGCGGCCGGTCACATTCGCAAGCCGTCCAAGACGGGCATGCTCCGACGTCGAAGATCGTGCTGCAGAGAGAAGAGGCGAGAGGTGGCGCGATGCGTCGCGATTGTGACGCTTCTGCCGAGGTTCCCAGCGGTTGACGTCGGGTCACCGCGATTTGATAATGCCTGGTGCGGGGGGTAAGGTCGCCGCGGCGCAAGCGCGATCGGCGCCTTCTGTTGCTGACCTCTGGACCGCCCAAAGTCTGGACCGCCATCGTGATGACGCTTCGCCTGCTCCTCCTGCTCGGTTTGATCGTCCCTGCCGTTGCATCCGTACCCTGCTTCGCCGCCGCCGATCGCGTCGCGCTGGTGATCGGCAACGCCAAATATCCCGATGCCGACGCGCCGCTGACGGAGCCGGTGAACGACGCGCGCGACCTCGCCGATGAGCTGAAGCGCGACGGCTTCAACGTCGATGTTCTGGAGAATGCGGGCGGCGAGGCGATGCGCCACGCGCTCGATCGCCTGTACGGGAAGATCAAGCCCGGCACGGTGGCGCTGGTGTTCTTCTCCGGCTACGGCATCCAGTCCAACCGGCAGAGCTACCTGATCCCGGTCGATGCGCAGATCTGGCAGGAGGCCGATGTGCGGCGCGACGGCTTCAGCCTGGAGACGGTGCTGGGCGAGATCAACGGCCGTGGCGCCGGCGTCAAGATCGCACTGATCGACGCCTCGCGCCGCAATCCATACGAGCGGCGATTCCGGACCGCCTCGGCCGGGCTCGCACCGGTGATCGCGCCGACGGGGACGTTGGTGATGTATTCGGCCGCGCTGTCCGCGGTGGTCTCCGACAGCGGACGCGATCACAGTCTGTTCGTGCAGGAGCTGTTGAAGGAGATCCGCGTCCCTGATCTCTCGGCGGAAGAGACCTTGAACCACACCCGCGTCGGCGTCACCCGCGCCTCGCGCAATGAGCAGGTGCCGTGGATCTCCTCTTCGCTCGCTGAGGACTTCACCTTCGTCACGGGGCCGGCTGGCAACCGCCCGGCCGGCGGCGCCGCGGAGACGAACGTCACGCCGCCGCCCGCCCCGACACCGAGCCCGACGCAGGTCGTGGTGGCGCCGCCCGCTCCGCCTCCTGCGCCACCGATGCCGAGCCCGGCGCCTAGCCCGGTGCAGAAGGCCGACACGCCGCCGCCGGCACCGGCGCCGACAGCGACGCCTGCACCTGTGCCGCCTGCGGCCAGCAATTCGCCCAGTCCCGAGCCCAACGTGGCCCCGACGAGCACCCAGGTGGCGCTCGCCGACGATCCGACCATCAAGAGCCTGTCCGCCAAGATCGCTGCCAATCCGGATGATGTCAGCGCGCTGTATCGCCGCGGCCAGGTCTACGCCAGCAAGGGCGCCTATGATCTTGCGATCAAGGATTTCGACGACACCATCCGTATCAATCCGAAGGACGTCGAGGCGCTGAACAACCGCTGCTGGGCGCGCACCGTGATCGGCGAATTGCAGACCGCGTTGCGGGACTGCAACGAGGCGCTGCGGCTGCGGCCGAATTTCGTCGACGCGCTGGACAGTCGCGGGCTGCTCAACCTGAAGAGCGGCGCCAACAAGAATGCGATCGCCGATTTCGACGCGGCGCTCAAGATCAATCCGCGGCTGACGTCCTCGCTCTATGGCCGAGGTCTCGCCAGGCAGCGCAGCGGGGCGGCCCAGGAGGGGGCGCTCGACATCGCCAATGCCAAGGCGATGGACCCCAACGTCGTGCAGGAATTCGAAAGCTACGGCGTTCGCTGAGCAATTTCGCGATCGCAGCAACCGGCGCCGTTCGAACCCCAGGACGGCCCGGAATGACAAAAGGGCGAACAGCCACGGGAAACAGCGAAGGGACGCGGGCGGGCCTCGCCGTCGCTCGATCGGTGAGGACCCGCGCTCTCCGCACAGGAGGAACTGCCAGATGACGAGACCAACTCTCCCCGCCACGATGCTCGCGACGATTGCGATCGGAGCGGCGCTGTCGCTCGGCGCGGCCAGGGCCCTCGCCGCCGAGGACGTGACCGAGGATCAGATCGTCCGTGCGCTGGCCGGGCCGAAGAAGCCGCTGACGCGGGGCCTGTCGATGGCGCCGCCGGCGGAGGAGACGCCGGCCGTCTCGCCCGAACAGGACAAGTTCCTGCAGAGCGTGCGCGGCCGTACCGCACGCTCGCTGTCGTCGGCCGAGCGCGAGGAGATCGCCGCGATCGCCAAGGCCAGGCCGAACATCGACCTCGAGATCACCTTCGAGTACAATTCGGCCAACATCAGCCAGAAGTCGCTGGCGTCAGTGCAGGCGCTTGGCCGCGCGCTGACCAGCCCGGACCTGAAGGGATCGACCTTCCTGGTCGCCGGTTACACCGATGCCGCCGGCAGCGATGCCTACAACCAGGACCTCTCGGAGCGGCGCGCCGATTCCATCAAGCGCTATCTGGTCGAGAAATACGGCATCGCCGGCGCCGATCTCGTGACCGTCGGCTATGGCAAGAGCAAGCTGAAGGACCCAAGCCACCCGCTGTCGGAAGTGAACCGCCGCGTGCAGGTCGTGAACACGCAGAGCAAGACGGCGGCTGCGAAATAGTGTCTGCAGGGATCGAATTTGCGCCTCGCATGCGACTGAGGATCGGCCTGGGCGTTCCTCCCGCAGCATTGCGGGGCGCATATCCGTCACAAGCGGGCGTCCGCCGTCTCCGCCGCGAAGCTCTGGGATCAAGCCATCGATGAAGCTCACCGAGACTATCAAACCCGCCGCCGGCGCGGTGCTCGTCGCAGTCCTGCTGGGCGGCTATTACTGGTTCGAGCACCGGTCGCGACGGGTGGAAGACGAGCCGCGAATGCAGGCGCAGGTGGTCGTCACCAAGGCGGTGAACGCCTGCTTTTCCGATCTGGTGCGGGTCACCGGCTTTGTCGTGCCGCGCCGCGAAGCCGTGGTCGGCGCCGATCACGAAGGCTCGCGGGTCACCGACGTGCTGGTGAAGGAAGGCGATGCCGTCACCGAGAACCAGGAGCTGGCGCGGCTCACGCCGCCACCGCCGCAGCCGGGCGCACCGGCCGCAGCCGCCGGGCGGGCAGTGTCGCTGCGGGCGCCCGCGGCCGGCCTTGTCACCGAGGTTCGCACCATGGTCGGCGCGCCTGCCTCGCCGCAGGCCGGACCGATGTTCCGCATCGCCGTCAACAACGAGCTGGAGCTCGATGCCGAGGTGCCGAGCGTGCACCTGCTGAAACTCAATCCCGGCGCATCCGTCCGGATCAGCCGCGACGAGCAACCGGACATCATCGGGCGTGTACGGGTGGTTTCGCCGCAGATCGATCGTTCCACCCAGCTCGGCCATGTCAGGATTGCGCTCTCCGGCAATCCTGCCGTCAAGCCGGGAATGTTCGCGCGCGCCAGCATCGACGCCAAGCGCAGTTGCGGCGTCGCGGTTCCCAACACCGCGATCGATCATCTCACCATCCAGGTGGTCAAGGGCGACACCATCGAGACCCGCAGGGTCCGCGTCGGATTGGTATCGGACACCTCGACGGAGATCCTGGAAGGTCTCGACGTCGGCGAGGTCGTCGTGGCCGACGCCGGCAGCTCGCTGCATGATGGCGACCAGATCAAGACCATGTTCGCCGAAGACCTCGATCGCACCCGGGTACGCTGATGGCACTCAATATCTCGGCATGGTCGATCCGGCACCCGCTGCCGCCGGTGGTTTTCTCCATCATCCTATTGCTGCTCGGCTGGATCAGCTTCACCAAGCTCGCGGTGACCCGGCTGCCAAATGCCGACATTCCGGTGATCTCGGTTGCGGTGTCGCAGTTCGGCGCGGCGCCGGCCGAGCTCGAATCCCAGGTCGCCAAGACGATCGAGGACGGCGTCTCCGGCGTCGAAGGCGTGCGTCATATCTCCTCCTCGATCACCGACGGCCTGTCGGTGACCACGATCCAGTTCGCGCTGGAAACCAATTCCGACCGCGCGCTCAACGACATCAAGGATGCGGTGACGCGCGTGCGCGCCAATCTGCCGCAGAATGTCACTGAGCCCTTGATCCAGCGCGTCGACGTGATCGGACTGCCGATCGTGACCTATGCCGCGATCTCGCCGGGCAAGACGCCGGAGCAGCTGTCCTTCTTCGTCGATGACGTCGTCAAGCGCGCGCTGCAGGGCGTGCGCGGCGTGAGCCAGGTCGAGCGCATCGGCGGCGTCCAGCGCGAAATCCTGGTCTCGCTCAATCCCGACCGGCTGCAGGCGATGGGCCTGACCGCCGTCAATGTCAGCCAGAGCCTGCGTGGCACCAATGTCGATCTGGCCGGTGGGCGCGCCGAAATCGGCAAGAACGACCAGGCGATCCGCACGCTGGCCGGCGCCAAGACGCTGAACGATCTCGCCGGCACCATGATCCCGCTGTTCGGCGGCGGCGAGGTCCGGCTCGACGATCTCGGCACCGTTACGGACACGATCGCGGATCGCCGGACCTTCGCCCGCTTCAACGGCGATCCCGTGGTCGCGCTTGGCATCAAGCGCGCCAAGGGAGCGAGCGACGTGGTGGTCGCCGCGGCCGTACAGAAGCGCATCGATGCGCTGAAGGTCGCCTATCCCGACGTCGATCTGAGGCTGATCGATACCTCGGTCGATTTCACCAAGGGCAATTACGAGGCCGCGATCTCGACCCTGTTCGAGGGGGCGATCCTGGCCGTGATCATCGTGCTGCTGTTCCTGCGCGACATCAGGGCCACCGTGATCGCGGCCATTTCGCTGCCGCTGTCCATCTTCCCGGCCTTCTGGGCGATGGACATCCTCGGCTTCTCGCTCAACCTGGTCTCGTTCCTCGCGATCACGCTGTCGACCGGCATTCTGGTCGACGATGCCATCGTCGAGATCGAGAACATCGTCCGCCACATGCGGATGGGCAAGTCGCCTTATCGCGCCGCGCTCGAAGCGGCCGACGAGATCGGGCTGGCCGTGATCGCGATCAGCCTCACGATCATCGCGATCTTCACGCCCGCAAGCTTCATGTCGGGCGTTGCGGGACAGTTCTTCAAGCAGTTCGGCATCACCGTGTCGGTGCAGGTGTTTTTCTCGCTGCTCGCCGCACGCTTCGTGACCCCGATGTTGGCCGCCTATTTCCTGAAGCACCAGGCGCATGAGGAGCCGCCGTCCGGCCGCATCTTGCGCGGCTATCATGCCGTCGTAAGCTGGTCGGTGAAGCACTACTTCATCACGGTTGTCATCGGTTTTGCGATTTTCGCGGCTTCGATCCTGAGCATCAAGCTGCTGCCGCAAGGCTTCCTGCCGGCTCAGGACACCGCGCGTTCGCTGCTTGCAATGGAGCTGCCGCCCGGCTCGCAGCTTGCCTTCACGGAGCAGGTCACGGAGGGCATCGTGGCGCGGCTGCGCAAACGGCCGGAGGTGCGGAGTGTGTTCGTGGACGGCGGCCGCTCGCCGCCCGGCATCATGGAGGTGCGCCGCGCGGCGCTGATCATCAACTACACCCCGAAATCGGAGCGGAAGGTCACCCAGAAGGAGCTCGAACGCGAGATCGGCGAGGAGCTCAACAACGTCCCTGACATTCGCTTCTGGTTCCTGGATGAAAACGGCCTGCGCGCGATCTCGCTGGTGGTGACCGGTTCGGACAGCAAGATCGTCGACAATGTCGCAAGTGAACTCGCTTCGCAGATGAAGCGGATTCCGATCATCTCGAACGTGGTCTCGGAGACGGCGCTCGACCGGCCCGAATTGCGGATCCAGCCGCGGGCCGATCTCGCCGCCCGGCTCGGCGTATCGACCGAGAGTTTGTCTCAGACCATCCGCGTCGCCACCATCGGCGATGTCGGACCGGCGTTGGCAAAATTTGATGCCGGCGGCCGCCTGATCCCGATTCGGGTTCAGCTCGAGGACGCCGCGCGCGGCAACGTGCAGACGCTGGAGCAGCTGCGCGTCCCGCTTGGCATGCACGGCGAAAAGGGCGGCGTGCCGCTCTCGGTGGTCGCCGACATCAAGCTCGATCAGGGGCCGACCAGCATCAATCGCTACGACCGCGAGCGCCAGGCGACGGTGGCGGCCGACCTCGTCGGCTTCGCCGCGCTCGGCGATGCCACCCGGCAGATCAACGAGCTGCCGGTCATGAAGACGCTGCCGAAGATCGTCAGGGTCAGCCCTTCCGGCGATGCCGAAAGCCTGAATGAGCTGTCCGAAGGGTTCGCCACGGCGATCACATCCGGACTGATGATGGTCTATGCGGTGCTGGTCTTGTTGTTCGGCACTTTCCTGCAGCCGATCACGATCCTGTTCTCGCTGCCTTTGTCGATCGGCGGTGCGATCGCTGCACTGCTCCTGACCGGCAAGCAGCTGACCACGCCGGTCTGGATCGGCATCCTGATGCTGATGGGCATCGTCACCAAGAACGCGATCATGCTGGTCGAATTCGCCATCGAATCGATTCGTGCGGGCCAGCCGCGGGAGGCGGCGATGATCGACGCCGGCCTGAAGCGGGCGCGGCCGATCGTGATGACGACGATTGCCATGGTCGCCGGTATGATACCGAGTGCGCTCGCGGTCGGCGCCGGCGGCGAGTTCCGCTCGCCGATGGCGCTGGCGGTGATCGGCGGGTTGTTGTTCTCGACCGTTCTGTCGCTGGTCTTCGTGCCGGCGATGTTCATGGTGATGGATGACATCGGCGCGCTGTTCGGGCGCCTTGGCCGACGCCTGATCGTCTCGTCCGCTGCGGATGAGGCCGCCGATCAAGCTGCGGCTTCACCGCAAAAGGATGCGCAGGAGAAAAAGCCGCCGACGAGGATCTCGCCGGCTGCGGAGTAACTGAACGCCGTGCAGCCACTCAGTTGAGCATGGGCGGGCTTCGACGCTGGGCGCTGAAATCCTGAGCGATGCCGTTGCTCGGCGATGGCTTTGGCGCCTCATCGGTCGCAGGCGGCACGATCAGCGCGACGAAGCCCTGGCTCGCGCCCTCCAAGCCGAACAGGCTGGTGGTCAGCGAGAACGAGCTGCGAACGGCGCGATTCGTCCGCGCAGCGGCACTGTCCATGCCCGCCACGCAGGAGATATCGGTGTCGTAACACAGAGCTGCCCATCCCTGTGTGAAGGCATCATCCGGCAGCTGAAGCTCATGCGGATGCACCAGGCCGGTGTCAAAGACCGGATGATCGGGACTGTAGAACGCGGCCGCGAAGGCCAATCCTTCATCGCCGCCGACCGCTGGCAGCGCCGTGTCCGACAATGCGTGCCATTGACGCGTCAGCTCCGCGACCGCCGGCTGATAGAAGTTGCGCCCCTCATGCAGCGGAAAATAGTTGCGGTAGAGCGCGTGCAGCGGCGCGGCCACGAACGCGGCGAGGACCGCGACGCCGACGGCGGCGACAAGGAGATTGGCCGTCCGCTCGCGGGGAGCTTGATAGCTCGCGCCGCACACGATCACCACGACGAACAGGAACACGCCTTGCAGCCCCCAAAGCGGCGGCATATCCGTGCCGAACACTGCTGAAACCAACGCCGGAAGGACAATGGTTCCGATGCTGATGCTCGACAGCAACTGCAATCCGGGATCAAGCTTGAATATGTCGTCCAGCAATCGGCTCAAGCGAGGCCGCGCCATCACCAGCCAGATCAGGCCCGGGATTGCGATCAAACCGCCCATGGCGAGAAGGAATCCGGTCGCCTCGATCAGCGCCGGTCCAAGCGCCTTGCCGGAATGCCGCTCGATGGCGTAGGCAAATGGCTGAGCTCCGGTCGTTGCCAACCAATAGATGTGTGGAGCGAGGGCTGCGAGCCCGGTCGCGGAAGCGATCCATGGCGCCGAAGACGTATAGTAAGCTCGCCGCTCGCGATGCAGGAGGGCGGCGATCGCAAAGCTGCCGATCAGAAAGACCGAATAGTATTTGCCGAGCATTGCCAGAGCGCCTGCGGCGCCGGCGGCCATCGCCCAGCCTGGAGCACGGGTCTCGAACGAGCGCAGAAAACAATAGGTCGCAAGCGGCCACGTCGACAGCAGAATGGCGTTGGCGTTGAAGCGTTGTGCATGGAGCTGATAGACCGGCAACAGCATCAGCAGCAGCAGCACGATCAGGCGCTTGTCGCCACGCGCGAAACGGTGGGTGATCAGATCGACCGCCCATAATCCGACTGCCGAATTGGTCAGCGCCAGCAGGTTGAACGACCAGTTGGTGAGCGGAAAGACGATGGTCCAGGCCCGTGCGGTCCACGCCATCAGCGGCGGATGTTTCGATGAGCCCCAATCGAAGCTGCGGCCGAGCGACCAAGTTTCCAACACGTCCTGGTGAAGATCGCCGCCGATATAGGCAAGCGAAAAATAGATCATCCACAATGCGACGAAGCCTGTGAGGAGAAGCGGAATGGTCCATCCTTGTTCGACCCCGCGAGCCAAGCTCGAGACGGTCGCTCGCCAATCCCAGGACCAAGGCGCCGAAGAGCTTTCCTTACGCGCAGCCACCAACACCGCGAGACACATCGGGACTGATACTCACTGCTCTTGGAGCGTGCAAAGCCTTGCCCACGCGTACGAACGCGCGGGATGAATGGTCATCGCCGCTGCCGGATTACTTGTTTAGAACCATTAAAAAGCGTTCATGTCGCAAATTGTGAGGAGTGGTGGCCCAATTGCGATCATGTTTAGTCAGCGCAGATATGAAACGATGCGCGCCGCCCGATTTGCGTCACGCTTGCAGCCTGGAAAGGACAAGTTTGAGCTTGGGCGTGACAATAAAGTGCTTTGTCTGTGTGCTGCCTTGTCAAAGCCACGAAAAAGCACCGTGGGATTGGCCCGCATCAACGCGGCGTGCCGCTAATCGCTATGTGCGATCGCGCTGAGCGTGGTCAGGTCTTGAAGCAGGATGCGACCCCGCTGCAGTTCGAGAATCCCGTCCTTGCGCCAGGTCTGCAGTTGCCGATTGACGCTTTCGCGCGCTGCGCCGACGAAGATGCCAAGCTGCTCCTGGGAGATGTGGACCTCGGAACCGAAATCGTCGGCCAATGCGCACAGCCGCCGGGCAAGCCGGATCGGAAGCGGCTGCAGCACGGATTCTTCCATCCGTTCGCTTTGCCAGCGGATGCGTTGGCAGAGCAGCTGGATGATCTTGATCGCGACTTTCGGTTCGCGTTCCAGGAAGTCGAGAAACTCCTCACGCCGGAGCACGAACAGCTCGGTCGCTTGGCTTGCTGTGGCGTCCGCGGTGCGCTCCTGGCCGTCCAGTACGGCGACCTCGCCAAAGAGGTCGCCTGGCCCCATGAAGTTCAGAGTCAGCCGGGTGCCATCGGTTGCACCGGTCTCGATGCGGATTTGGCCGCGCCGGACTCCGAACAAGGCGTCACCAGGATCGCCTTTCTGGAACAGCACCTCACCCGCAGCGATATGCTGGGTATGACACAGGGTGGAGAGACGCTGCAGTTCGTCGTTTCCGAGGTCCGCGAACATCGGGTTCATTTTCAGAATGACCGCAAACTCGGCCTGCGTGCTCATCACTATGCCCTTAGGAACAGTTTGAAACCGTCAGTTACGGAAGCCGCTCTGGCAGAAGTGTGTCATACGTCACATAAAGTTGCGAGCTGCGCTGATTATTTTTGGCGCGTTGGAGCGATCGGTTGTCTGCGGGGCCGGTTGGCTCTGCTTGGGTCGCAGCGACTTGTCCGGCTCGCGCATCCGATTGGAACGTCGATATGAAAGCAGTGAGATACGCGGGCGCTGTGGTCGGTGTCGTCCTGGTGGTCTTCGTGGGGCTGCTGGCCTTTGGTGCGCCTGCAAGCCTGCTGGTCGCTGCGACCCAGGACCGGATCGAGCGCGGCACCGGCTACCGTTTGAGTATCGCAGGTGCCGCGAATATCGGACTGTTGCCGACACTCAACGCCACATTCGGCGATGTTACGCTGCAGGATCCCAAAGATCGCGACGGCAGCCGTCGGCTGACCATCGGCAAGGTGAGAGCCGAGCTGAGATGGTCGAGCCTGTGGTCGGGCCGCCCGGAGATCACCGCTCTCACCATCGAAAAGCCGGCGCTCTATCTGCCCTTGCTTCGGGAGCGGCGGCGCGATGAGTCCGCGCGCGATGCCGGATCTGCGGGATTCGGTACGATTGCTTCGGTCTCGATCGATCATGTCACGGTCACGGAAGGTGCCGTCATTCTGTCCAACCCCCGCGACCACGTGGAGCAGCGCATCGATGCCATTGCTGCGAGCGCCGCGCTATTGCCCGACAACACGACCAAGATCATCGGCAGCGCGCGGACCGGCGAGCGTCCGCTCGCATTCGACATCACGGCGGATGTTTCTTCGATGCAGCGGGCAGTTCCGATCGAGTTCAAGATCGACATGCCGGATACTCTGCGTTCGCCATTGTCCGGCCGCGCCGAGCTGCGGTGGAACGGAAAGCTGATCGCCATCAACAATCTCGGCGGAATGCTTGATGATGGTGCTTTCAACGGCTGGGCCTCCGTCGACATTGCGAGCAAGCCGCTGTTGAAGCTCGATCTGGACCTGCGGCGGCTTGCGGTCGGGAGCTCAAATGCTCCATCTGCTGGCCAGCGGCAGGGATGGAGCACGGCCTCGATCGACCTCCGCGCCTTGAACTATATCGACCTCCAGGCGAAGCTCTCCGCTGCCGAGTTCGATTTCGCCGGTGCACAACTCGGACCGGCCACGCTCGACGCATCGCTGGCCGGGGGTGTGCTGAAGACGGCCGTCGGCAATCTCCATCTCTACGACGGACAAGCCAGCGGTGAACTCATCGTCGATGCATCCGGGGGAAATCCAGCCTATGCGATGCATTGCGATATCGTCGGCGTGCGGGCGCTGCCGTTGCTGCAGGGTCTCGCCGATTTCGACAAAATCGACGCCAAGATGCAGGGGAAGCTCGCACTGCGCTCAAGCGGCGCCAGCGAACAGGCCATCATGTCCAATCTCAACGGTTCGGCGTTCCTGCTTTTCCAGGATGGTGCGATCCGCGGCATCAATGTCGCCCGGATGATCCGCTCCCTGACCTCCGCTCCTCTTTCGGGCTGGCAGGACTCGAAGGAGTTGTCGACCGATCTTAATCAGCTTTCTGCTTCGTTCCGCCTTGAACGTGGACAGGCGGTCACCGACGATCTCGATCTGATCGGGCCGTTGGTCAAGATGACGGGCGGCGGCACGGTCGACGTCGGCAACAAGACCTTGGCGTTGCGGGTCGAGCCCAAGCTCGTCATGACCATCGAGGGACAGGGCCGCAGGTCGGACCCTATCGGCCTCGGCATTCCCGTGATGATCGAGGGGTCCTGGAGCGAGCCGCGGATCTATCCGGATGTCGCGGGCATTTTGAGCGATCCGGATACCGCCTATGCCAAGCTGAAGCAGATGGGCCAGGGCCTGTTCGGCAAGGATGCCGCCGGATTGAGCGACCTGATCAATGGCATCGGTGGCTTGATCGGCAACGGCACCTCCAATCCGCCGGGCGGAAACTCCGGCGCAACTCCGCAAACTGCACCATCGGATCCGCTCGGAGGCGATCTCGGTGCCGCGATCGGCAATCTGATCCAGCAGGGTCTGCAGCAGGGGCAGAATGTCCGCAAGCGCGCCATCGTGCCGCCTTCGAGCCCCGATCCGTCGGTTCAACCTCCAGCGGCACAGGTCCCTGATCGGCAGGGGGCTCCGCCCGACACGTCACGTGACGGTGCGCAGGAGAGCCAGCCCATGAACGACATGTTGCGGCGCCTCTTCAACCGCTGACATCCGGCGCCTCCCGCGACGGACAACGCCCGCGGCTCCTGGCACGATTGTGTGCTAGACAGCGTTCGGCGGTCTTCTCGCGCAGTCGGCCACTCGGACGTATGCTGCCGTGACGGCTGCCGACGGGTTTAGTCTGTCATGGGGCACGGATGCGCGAGCCCTTGAAGGACAGCGCACGAGGATCGGATGAACGGGGTTGAGCACTGCGGCACGGCATTGCGCCAAAGCCTGTTCTCAAAACAAGGCCTGTTCGCCAAATATGTGGTTGCGCTGGTCGGCCTCGTCGTATTCGTGCTCGCGGTCAATGGCGTTACCGAGACCTGGATCAGCTATCGTGCCATCAAGGCCAGGCTGGTCGGCGCGATGTCCGAGAAAGCCGATGCTGCGGCAATCCGGATCGAGCAGGCGCTGTCTGACCTCCAGCGTCAGGTCAGTTGGGTCACGCGGGCGAGCGCCACCAAATTGGAGGATCGCCAGGCCGACTATATGCAGCTGCTGACGCAGGTGCCGGCTGTCACCCAGCTCTATCAGATCAATGGCGAGGGCCGCGAGCAGCTTCGAGTCTCGCGCACCGCGATCCTCAAATCGGCCGGTACGGATTTTTCGCGTGATCCGCGCTTCACTGAAACTGTCACCCGCGGGATGAGCTTTTCGTCCATCACGTTCCAGGGCACGCAGCCTGTCATGTCGGTCGCGGTTGCGCATTCCGGCTTCAATGCCGGCGTCACGGTAGCCGACATCGATCTCGGCTTTCTCGAAGATTTCGTGACCGATGCCCGGGTGGGCAAGGTCGCCGTTGCCTATGTGGTCGATCCACGTGGTCGGGTGTTGGCGAGCTCTACAAACGGGCCTGCTGTAGGGCAGGATGTCGCCAAGCTGCAGCAGGTGGCGGCGGCGATCGGCCCGCGCGGACACCCGGTCGCGTCAGGAGCCGATGCCGACGGCCGGGCGGTGCTCACCGCAGCGTCGGTGCTGCCGAAGCTCGGCTGGGTCGTGCTATTCGAGCAGCCGACGATGGTTGCATTGGCGCCGGTCCGCGATCAGCTCCTGCGCGGCGCGCTCCTAATCGGGCTTGGCCTCGTGGTGGCCACGCTGGCCGGCACCGTGCTGGCGAGGCGCATGCTGGTACCGGTCACGGCGTTGCGCGCCGGCGCGCGCCGGCTCGGCGCCGGGGACTTCAGCCATCGCATCGAAGTGCATACCCGCGATGAGCTGGAGGAGCTCGCCGAGCAGTTCAACGGTATGGCGGCTCAGCTCGCCGAGTCCTATTCCGAGCTCGAGGCGAAGGTGGAGGAGCGCACGCGCGAGCTTGCGCAATCGATCAACGAGCTGAAAGTGCTTGAAGAGGTCGGCCGAGAGGTGGCGTCGTCGCTCGACGTCAACGCAGTGCTGCCCACCATTGCCAGCCGCGCGCTCGAGATCACCCATGCCGATGCGATCCTGATCTATTCCTATGATGCCGCGAAACGTCAATTCGAGCTGGTGGAAGCGACGGGCATAGACGAGGTGCAATGGGCTGAACATCCCGTTTTGGCCGAGGACGACGCCCTGCTCGGCGATGCCGTGCGGAGCGGCGAGCCGATTGCGATCGCCGATCTGGCGACTGGGCCGGATCTGCCGCTCCGTGATGTTGCGCTTGCGGCTGGCTTCCATGCGGTGCTGTTCACGCCTCTGGTCGAGCAGCAGGGTGTGGTCGGCGCACTGGTTGTCTTACGGCGCGTCGCTGGCCCGTTTGCGCCGAACCTGATCGGGCTGGTGCGCACCTTCGCCCACCAGGCCGTGCTCGCCATGCGCAACGCGCGGCTGTTCAGCGAGGTCGATCAGAAGGGCCGCGAGCTCGCCCTCGCCCACGCTAAAGTGCAAGAGCAGGCCGCCAAACTGCAGGAGCAGACCGCGCAACTGCGCGAGTGGAATAGGTCTCTGGAAGAGCGCGTCGAGAAGCAGCTCGGCGAGATCGAGCGCATCCGGCGGCTCGAGCGCTTCCTGGCGCCGCAGGTCGCCCAGATCATTGCGTCGTCCGATGGCCACCATGCTCTGCTCGAAAGCCACCGCCGCGAGGTGACGGTGGTGTTCTGCGACCTGCGCGGCTTTACCGCCTTTACCGAAACCACCGAGCCGGAAGAGGCGATGGATGTGCTGCGGGACTATCACGCTGCGCTCGGACAACTGATCTTCCGCTACGAGGGCACACTGGACCGCTACGCCGGCGACGGCGTCATGATCCTGTTCAACGCGCCGATCCCGTTCGAGGATCACACCAAGCGCGCGGTCAGGATGGCGGTCGAGATGCGAGACGAGATCGGCCGTCTCACCGAGCGTTGGCGCAATCGCGGCCACAGTCTCGGCTTTGGTGTCGGCATTGCGCTCGGCTATGCGACGCTGGGTCAGGTCGGCTTCGAACATCGTTTGGAATATGCCGCGATCGGCAGCGTGACCAATCTTGCCTCGCGCCTGTGCGACGAGGCGAAGGCCGGGCAAATCATCGCATCCCGGCGTGTCTATGGCATGGTCGAACCCTGGGTCGAAGCGGTGCCGATCGACGATCTGCAGCTCAAGGGCTTCAATCACCCGGTGCTAGCGATGGAGATCTTGCGCTGGCGCAATGAGGTGGAGAACGTGATCGACGTCTCCGCTGCGGCGACGGCGCGGCGGAAACCGTCGTCATAAACGCCTACGTCGCTCCGCTCTGCGTCATGACGGCGCCGATCAATACGCTTCCTTTGCGTCGGCCTCTTCGCTGGTCTGGATCAGGCCGAGGCTCTCCTCGATCTTTCCGATCAGGCTATCGAAAATCTTGCGCTCCTGATCCGACAGGCAGGACATGATCTCGCGTTCCTTCCGCTGCAAACGGGGGATCAGTTCCTCGTACAGTGTCTTGCCCTTGCGGCTGAGGCGAAGCCGGAACTCGCGGCGATCATCGGCATTTTCGACCCGTTCGATCAGTCGCCGCTCCAGCAGCGTCGTGACAGCGCGGCTGATGGTGGATTTGTGCGTGCGCGTGCAATGGGCGACATATTGCGCACTGCAGGCATCGCGGCGGAAGCCCAGCGTTGCCAGCACCCGCCATTCCGGAATGTCGAGACCGTAACGCTCGCGATATTCGCAGGCGAGCGCCGCGCTGACCTCGGCGGCGAGCCGATTGAGCCGGAACGGCGTGAATTTGAACAGATCGAGCCGCTCCGATCGCTGTGGCGTCGCGACATCGCGTGTTGCCTCGGTGGTCTTCGCCTGTTGCCGGGCGGGGCTCACGGACGATTTAGCCAAGACGGGCTCCAATTTTTTGAGTTGACGCGGCCGAGGCCGTCGGGTGTAAGATAGTCGCAGATGCGACTATATGGCAAGATGCCGGTTGCGCATCGTTGGAAACGTCAAAAACCACTTCGATAAGAACGCCGGCGACAACGGCGGTCGCGAGACAGGCGAGCAGGGCACGCGAGCGATGGTGCAGGCCAATTCGGCAGAGACCACGGGCAAGGCCAAGGTTCAATTCGGCTATCGGCGCCATCCGGACCAGGATAGCGGCGAGCCGGCCGAACATCCGGTCGTGGTGGTCGGCGCCGGTCCGGTCGGCCTCTCCTTTGCGATCGACTTGGCGCAGCGTGGCCACGCGGTGGTGCTGTTGGACGACGCCGACCGCATCGGCGAGGGATCGCGTGCGATCTGCTTTTCCAAGCGGGCGCTGGAATATTGGGATCGGCTCGGCGTCGGCGACCGCATGGTCGATAAGGGCGTGGTGTGGAACGTTGGTCGGATCTTCCACGGTCCTGCAGAGCTCTATCAGTTCAACCTGCTGCCCGAACCGGGCCACAAGCGTCCGGCGTTCATCAATCTGCAGCAGTTCTATGCCGAGGCCTATCTGGTCGATCGCGTCAACGAACTGCCGGCCATCTCGCTGCGCTGGCGCAACAAGGTCGCCGCGCTCGAGCAGAGGAACGATCATGTGCTGCTGACGGTCGAGACGCCGGATGGGCCGTATCGGCTCTCGGCGCAGTATGTCATCGCCTGCGACGGCGCGCGCTCGACGCTGCGCCAGATGGTCGGCGCCGACTTTTCCGGCAAGGTGTTCGAGGACCAGTTCCTGATCGCCGACGTCAAGATGGCGGCCGATTTTCCGACCGAGCGCTGGTTCTGGTTTGATCCGCCGTTTCATGCCGGACGCTCGGCGCTCTTGCATCGGCAGCCGGACGACGTCTGGCGCATCGACCTGCAGCTCAGCCGTTATGCCGACCCTAACGTCGAGAAGCAGCCCGAGAACGTGCGGCCTCGGATCGCGCGGATGCTGGGCCACGATGCGTTCGAGTTCGAATGGATCTCGCTCTACAAATTCCAGTGCCGACGGATGGAGCGGTTCATCCATGGCCGCGTCATTTTCGCAGGCGATGCCGCGCACCAGGTCTCACCGTTCGGCGCGCGCGGCGCCAATTCGGGACTGGAGGACGCAGAGAACCTGGCCTGGAAGCTCGATCGTGTGCTGCGCGGCTTCTCACCGGCAACTCTGCTCGATACCTATCACCTGGAGCGGAGCGCGGCAGCCGACGAGAATATCCGAGAGTCTACGCGCGCGACCGATTTCATGGCGCCGAACTCGCATCAGGAGGCGCGCCTGCGCAAGATGGTGTTGGCGCTCGCCAAGGAGACCGAGTTCGCCAAGCGCATGGTCAACGGCGGCCGGCTCTCGGTGCCCTCGGTCTATGACACGCCGCTTTCGACGGCTGATGCCGAGTTCTGGCAGGGCGGATCCTGCCCCGGCACGTCCATGGCGGATGCGCCGCTGCGCGATTCCGAGGGTCGTCCGCTGTTCCTGACCGACGCGTTCAGCTCAGCGGGGCGGGGCTTCACGCTGCTCTCCTTCGAAAACGGTTGTGCCGCCGATGACCTGCCGGACGACATGGGCGCGATCAGGATCGGCGGCGCACGCGGCTTGATCGACGCGGAAGGCTTGGCTCGCACGCGCTACGGCGCCGATCCCGGAACGTCCTATCTGCTGCGGCCGGACGGCTACGTCGCCGCGCGCTTCCGGCATCCGACGCGCTCCGCGATCGAGGCCGCGGTGGCGCGTGCAGCGGGATTGAATTGAGGTGGGCGCATGACGCTTTCGACCAGCTCCAATTTCAGCAAACCAGACGACGCCTTCCGTGCCATCGTCGAGGCGCATCGTGGCCTGTCGGACATCGAGAGCGCCGATCTCGATGCCGCGCTGGTTCTCATTCTGGCCAACCACATCGGCGACATCGGCGTGTTGCGCGAGGCGATCACGCTCGCCAAGCGGCGCACGATGGAAGCCGGTCAGCAACAACAGGCAGCCGCACCGGAGCTGCAGAGATAGGGAATCATGATGGCGAAAGGCTTTGCATCCACCGGGGACCTCGCGGAGAAAAAGGTCACCTTTTCCGAGATCGGTCCTGATCTCTACGCGTTCACCGCCGAAGGCGATCCGAACTCGGCGGTGATCGTCGGCGACGACGGCTGCATCGTGTTCGATGCGCAGGCGACGCCGGCAATGGCGAACAAGGTGATCGAGCGTGTCAGGAAGGTCACCGACAAGCCGATCAAATATGTCGTGCTCTCGCACTATCACGCCGTCCGCGTGCTCGGCGCCTCGGCCTACCACGCGCAAGGCATCGTTGCCTCGCAGGAGACCTATCGACTGATCGCCGAGCGCGGTCAGCAGGATTGGGATTCCGAATATGGCCGCTTTCCCCGGCTGTTCCAGGACGCGGAGAGCATTCCCGGCCTGACCTGGCCGACGCTGACCTTCGAAGGCGAAATGTCGATCTATCTCGGCAAGCGCGAGGTGCAGCTGATCCAGATCGGAGCCGGACACACCTCGGGCGATATCGTCGCCTGGGTGCCGGACGCCGAGGTGATGTTCTCCGGCGACCTGATCGAATATCACTCCGCCTGCTATTGCGGCGACGCTTACTTGCGCGAATGGCCTTCGACCTTGAACGAGGTGCTGGGCTTCAACCCCAAGGCTATCGCGCCCGGCCGTGGTGACGCGCTGAAGGGCACCGCGACCGTACGCGAGGCGATCGCGATGACCCGTGACTTCGTCGGTTCACTCTATGGTGCAGCGGAGATGTCCGTCGCCAAGGGCCGCAGCCTGAAGGAGTCGATGGCGGCGACGCGCGAGGTGATGGATCCGAAATTCTCGAGCTTCGCGATCTATGAGCATTGCCTGCCATTCAACGTGTCGCGCGCCTTTGATGAGGCGAGTGGCATCGAAGAGCCCGTGATCTGGACGGCGGAGCGCGATCGCGAAATGTGGGCCCGCCTGCAAGGAGACGCGTCATGAACATCAACACCGCGCCTGGCAAACTGAACCAGGCTTCGTCGCAGATCACGCCGGGCTATATGTCCGGCTTCGGCAATTCGTTCGAAACCGAGGCGTTGCCGGGGGCCTTGCCGATCGGGCGCAACTCGCCGCAGCGCTGCGCCTACGGCCTCTATGCCGAACAGCTCTCCGGCTCGCCATTCACAGCGCCGCGGGGGGCCAATGAGCGCTCGTGGCTGTATCGCATTCGTCCCTCGGTCAAGCACTCCGGCCGCTTCGCCCGCGTCGAGGCCGGGCTTTGGCGCACGGCCCCCTGCCACGAGCAGGAGATCACGGTGCAGCAATTGCGCTGGGATCCGACGCCGATTCCCGCAGGCGAGGTGACGTTCCTGCAGGGCGTGCAGACCATGACGACCGCGGGCGACGCCGCAACGCAGGCCGGCATGGCGGCGCATGTCTATGTCATCACCAAGTCGATGGTCGATCAGCATTTCTACAATGCCGACGGAGAGCTGATGTTCGTGCTGCAGCAGGGTAATCTGCTGTTCGTCACCGAGTTCGGCCGCATCGACGCGGAGCCGGGCGAGATCGTGGTGATCCCGCGCGGGGTCAAGTTCCGGGTCGAGCTGCCGGCGGGCGCTGCACGCGGCTACCTCTGCGAGAATTATGGCGGCGCCTTCACCTTGCCGGAACGCGGACCGATCGGTGCCAATTGTCTCGCCAACGCACGCGACTTCCTGACTCCGGTGGCGTCGTACGAAGACAAGGACACGCCGACCGAGCTCTATGTCAAATGGGGCGGTGCGCTGTTCAGGACCGAGCTGCCGCATTCGCCGATCGATGTGGTCGCCTGGCACGGCAACTACGCGCCCTACAAATACGACCTGCGCACCTTCTCGCCGGTGGGCGCGATCGGTTTCGATCATCCCGATCCATCGATCTTCACCGTGCTGACCTCGCCGTCGGAGACGGCGGGCACCGCCAACATCGATTTCGTGATCTTCCCGGAGCGCTGGATGGTGGCGGAAAACACCTTCCGCCCGCCCTGGTATCACATGAACATCATGTCGGAGTTCATGGGCCTGATCTATGGCGTCTATGATGCCAAGCCGCAGGGCTTCGTACCCGGCGGCATGAGCTTGCACAATTGCATGTTGCCGCATGGCCCGGATCGCGAGGCGTTTGATCATGCGAGCGATGGTGAATTGAAACCGGTCAAGCTCACCGGGACCATGGCCTTCATGTTCGAGACGCGGTTCCCGCAACGGATCACCAGGCATGCCGCGGAGTCCGGCACGATGCAGGAGGACTATGCCGATTGCTGGAACGGTCTGGAGAAGCGGTTCGATCCAACCAGGCCGTAGCCATAAATCTCGCCGCCATTCTCGGGCGCCGCTTCGGCGGTGAGCCTGGATTCCATGACGACGGTCGTGCGTATGGATTCCAGGCTTGGCCCTGTCGGGCCATCCCGGGATGACGAGAGAGAGTCAGTAGGATTATGACATTGCCCCATCCCAACGATCCCTCGCTCCGTTCTTTCATCCCGGTCGATCCGGCCTCCGACTTCCCGATCCAGAACCTGCCCTATGGCGTGTTCTCGGCGGCCGACTCGCCGCAACGTCGTATCGGCGTTGCCATCGGCGATTTCGTGCTCGACCTCGCCGTGCTCGAGAGCGAAGGATTGATCGACCTTGCGCCGGCTTATGACGTGTTTGCGCAGGACTCGCTAAATCCATTCATGTCGCTCGGGCCCGCGGTCTGGTCGAAGACGCGGGCACGGATCAGCGAGCTGTTGCGCCATGACAATCCGGAGCTGCGCGACAACAAGGCGCTGCGCAGCCGCGCGGTGCTCGCCCGCGCCGGCGTGACGATGCACCTGCCGTTTCACGTGTCCGGCTACACCGATTTCTATTCGTCGAAGGAACACGCCACCAATGTCGGCGTGATGTTCCGCGGCAAGGACAACGCGCTGCAGCCGAACTGGCTGCACATGCCGATCGGATATAACGGTCGCGCCTCGACCGTTGTCGTGTCGGGCACCAAGGTGCAGCGTCCGCGCGGACAGCTCAAGCCGCCGAGCGTGGATGCGCCGAGTTTCGGTCCCTGCAAGCGGCTCGATTTCGAACTGGAAATGGGCGTCGTCATCGGCCAGCCCTCGAACATGGGCGAGATGCTGACCGAGGTGCAAGCCGAAGCCATGATCTTCGGCTTCGTGCTGCTCAACGACTGGAGCGCGCGCGATATCCAGCAATGGGAATATGTGCCGCTCGGGCCATTCCAGGCCAAGGCATTCGCGACGTCAATCAGCCCGTGGGTGGTGACGCGGGAGGCGCTGGAGCCATTCCGCGTGGCGGGGCCGAACCAAGAACCGACGCCGCTGCCCTACCTGCAGCAGAAGGGCGCGCAGAACTACGATCTCGAGCTCGACGTCTCCTTGCGCGCTCCCGGCATGAAGGCGGCGCAGACGATCTGCCGCACCAATTTCAAATACATGTACTGGTCCAGCGTGCAGCAGCTGATGCATCATGCATCGAGCGGCTGCGCCATGAGCATCGGCGACCTGTTAGGAAGCGGCACCATCTCCGGTCCCGAGAAGCATCAGCGCGGCAGCCTGCTGGAGATCAGCTGGAACGGCACGGAGCCGGTTGAGCTTGCTGATGGCATCAAGCGCTCGTTCCTGGAGGACGGCGACTCGCTCGCCATTCGCGGCTGGTGTCAGGGCGACGGCTATCGCATCGGATTCGGCGAGGTTGAGGGGACGGTCGCAGCGGCCGGATGAGCCCCGTCATTCCGGGTTCGCTCATTTCATTCGCGCCCCGGAATGACGGTTGCAGTATGAACCGTTACTGGATGACCTCAACGCGCGATCGCCCGCAGGGGCAGCTTCGCGCTTTCCTTCAACCGGTCGAGCACGATCGACGAGCGCACATGGGCGACGCTCTGGTGCGGCATCAGCACGTTGTTGACGATGTCGGACAGGCTCTTGAGGTCGCGCAGCACAGCCTTGAGCAGGTAATCGGCATCGCCGGTCAGCGCATAGGCTTCCTGGATCTCCTCGACCCGATTGACGAGTGAGCGGAATTTCTTGGCATTGTCCGGCGAATGGGTCGCCAGCGTGATCTGGATGAAGGCGATCAGCTCGAAGCCGAGCGCCGCACCCGCAAGTTCGGCGCGATAGCCGGATATCACGCCTTCCTCCTCCAGCCGCATCCGCCGCCGCGAGCACTGCGAGGCGGAGAGGCCGGCGATGTCGGCCAGCTCCTGGTTGGTGAGGCGGCCATCGTCCTGTAGGGCGGCCAGGATCTTGAGATCGAAGGCGTCGACTGAAATCATGCATCAATCCTGTATCCAATGCACGGATCGTGCACATCCGGCTGAAAATGGCAATCGTTTGCACGCCCCGTGCAGGTCCCGTGAGCCAGGATGCCTGATCGACATTTGGGAGAATCCGCCGATGGGTCCGTTTCCGCACGATGCGCCGCCTGCCACGATCTCGGCCGACAATCCGATGGGCACGGACGGGTTCGAGTTCGTGGAATATGCGCATCCGGAGCCCCCGCAACTGCACGCCCTGTTCAAGCTGATGGGGTTTGTGCCGGTTGCCCGCCACAAGACCAAGGCGATCACGTTGTATCGCCAGGGCGACATCAACTATCTGGTCAATGAGGAGCCGGGCAGCCATGGCTGCAGCTTCGTCGCCGAACACGGCCCCTGCGCGCCGTCGATGGCGTTCCGGGTGGTCGATGCGAGGGCCGCTTATGATCGCGCAGTCGCGCTCGGCGCGGAGCCGGCCGATGTGTTACCTGCGCAGAAGACGCTGGATGTGCCGGCCATCAAAGGCATCGGCGGCAGCCTTCTGTATTTTGTCGATCGCTACGGCGCCAAAGGCTCGGCCTATGATTACGAATTCGATTGGCTCGGCGCGCGCAATCCAAGCCCGACCGGCGCGGGCCTCTATTATATCGACCACCTGACCCACAACGTGCATCGTGGCCGCATGAATGTGTGGGCCGGCTTCTATGAGAAGCTGTTCAACTTCCGCCAGATCCGCTTCTTCGATATCGAAGGCCGCGCCTCAGGCCTGTTTTCGCGGGCCCTGACCAGTCCCGACGGCAAGATCCGGATTCCGATCAATGAGGACGCCGGCGATTCCGGGCAGATCGAGGAATATCTGAAGCTCTATCGCGGCGAGGGCATTCAGCACATCGCCTGTGGGGCGCGCGACATCTATGCGACGGTAGAGGGGCTGCGGGCCGCCAGCCTGCCGTTCATGCCGTCGCCGCCCGCCACCTATTTCGAAAAGATCGATAGCCGGCTGCCGAAACATGGCGAGGATGTCGCCCGCCTCAAAGCGAACGGCATCCTGATCGACGGCGAGGGCGTCGTGGACGGCGGGCACACCAAGGTGCTGCTGCAGATCTTCTCGGCGAACGCGATCGGACCTATCTTCTTCGAGTTCATCCAGCGCAAGGGCGACGACGGCTTCGGCGAGGGCAATTTCAAGGCATTGTTCGAGTCGATCGAGGAGGATCAGATCCGTCGCGGCGTGTTGAAGGTCGAGGCGGCGGAGTAGATCTCGATCAAAACCGACCCCGCCGCAAATCTACGCTGCCGGCGGCGTACCGTTCTCATCCTGCGGAAGCCGCATCGCCAGGATCTTGTCGATGCGGCGGCCATCGAGATCGACGATCTCGAAGCGCCAGCCGTTGAGATCGAAGCTCTGGCCCACGTGGGGAACGCTGCCGAAATGCTGCAAAACGAGGCCCGCTATCGTGTGGTAGCCGCGATGTGGCGGCACCTCGATCGACAATAGGTCGGAGAATTCATCGAGCGGCATCCAGCCCGAGATCAGGTATGAATCGTCTGCCCGCCGAACATAGGCGGGTTCGGGTGGCCCCTCTTCGGAGGTGAAGGCGCCGACGATCGATTCGAGAATATCCGCGGCCGTGACCACCCCGTCGAAGGCTCCGTATTCATCATGTACGAGCCCCATATGCACGGGCGAGCCCTTGAGAATCGCGATCACATCGCGGGCATCGACGCTCGAGGGAATGATCGGCACCTCGCGCACCAGGCTGCGCAGATCGGGTGTTTCGTCGCGCAAATAGGCCGCGAGCAGGTCCTTCGCCTGTAGCACGCCGATCGGACGGTCGCGCTCGCCATCGGATACCGGCAGGCGCGAATGCGGGCTCTTCGCCAGCAATTCGCGGATTGCCTTGGGATCATCGTTGAGATCGATGACGTCGACCTCGGGCCGCGGCGTCATGATGGCGCCGACGGGACGATCGCCGAGCCGCATCACACCGGCGATCATCTCCTTCTCGCCGGGTTCCAGCACGCCTGCCGTTTCCGCTTCGCGCACCAAATGATGGATCTCCTCCTCGGACACTTTGTCGTCGGAAACGCCGCTGCGGCCGAGCAACTTCAGGATCAGCTTGCCGGAAACATCGAGCAGCACGACCAGCGGCAGCGAGACTTTTGCGAGCAGCTGCATCGCCGGCGCGACCCTGACGGCGACGGCTTCGGGATCGCGCAGCGCAAGCTGCTTTGGCACCAGTTCGCCGACGATCAAAGTCGCATAGGTGATGCTGGTCACGACAAGGCCGACCCCGGCGATGTCTGCGAGCGACGGCGACAGGCCAAGGTCGAGCAACCACTGCGTCAAGCGCTGGCCGAGCGTGGCTCCGGAAAACGCGCCCGAGAGCACGCCGACCAGCGTGATCCCGATCTGGACCGTCGACAGGAACTTGCCGGGATCGGCGGCCAGTGTCAGAGCGCTCCGTGCGCCTCGGATGTTCTTCTCGGCCAGCAGCGCCAATCGCGCCGGACGCGACGAGACGATCGCCAACTCCGACATCGACAGCAGGCCGTTGATCACAATCAGGACGATGACGATCGCAAGTTCAACCGAGAGCATGGGAGCCTTCGTTGCGCCGATACGGCGGGAATCGATCCTGGCTCCCTTATATAGGATCGCGGCCGCCGTTTCGCGCCCGAATGCCGGCTGGCGACCGCATCAAGCGAACCTCGGAAGCGGAGCACGAGGAGATTCCAAGTTTCGATCAACTCCCCCGACCGTTTCACACGACCATCAGGTCCTTTGCGACGATGATCTTGCCCTTGAAGTATTTTGCCGCCCCCTCGCGCCAAGTGTCGTCGGCAATGCTGTCGAGCGGGGGCGTGAGATGCGACATGATCAGCGTTTTGACGCCCGCTTCCTGCGCGATACGACCGACGTCCTCCGATGGCGTGTGATCGGCTTTCATATGCGCCATGAAGTCATCGAACTTGACCGGCTGCCCTTTGGCGATTTCCGCTTTGACGTAATTCTCCACGGCTGGAACGTACATGGTCTCATGCACGAGCACGTCGGCGCCCTTGGCCATCACCGCGATCGCCTCCAGCGGCGCAGTGTCGCCGGAAAAGGCGATCGAGCGGTCCTTGAAATCGAAACGATAGCCGAGCGCCGGCTTTACCGGCGGATGCTCGACCACGATCGAAGAGACCTTGACGTTATCGTCCTGCATCACCGGGCCGGCGCCGGAGATTTCCTTCACACTGATTTCAGTTAGCGGCTTCGCGTGGAAGTCCTCAGCCCAGAAATCGACAGTCTGCCTGTAGGCGCGCAGGAAGTCCTCCGTCATCTGCTTGAGCGGTGGCGGACCGTAGGCGCGAACGTCGGGCGACAGACCGTGTATCCAACCGACGATCAGTAACGGGCCGTATTCGATATTGTGATCGGCATGGTGGTGGGTGATGAAGATAGACCGAAGCGCACTGAACGGGATACCGGTGTGTGCGTATTGATCCGTGACCCCCATGCCGCAATCGAGCACATAGGCCGAGCCGTTGCTAAGCATGACGTGCGAGGTCATCCGCCGAGAGCGGCCGGGCACCGGACCGGCGCCGGTGCCGAGCAGCACCAGCTTGGTGCCTTTGGCGCCTTTCAATGCGGCCTGGGCCTGTTGCGGTGTCCAGCGCGGTCCAGCTGTCTGTGCGGCCGCCGGGGAGGCCGTGCTCAAGGCAGGCGCCGCGGCGAGCCCGGCAAGGACATGACGGCGCGAAAGCCCAGGCAGGCGTGAGGTGTTGGTCACGATTTCTCTCCTTGCAGGCCTGACGTTTGCTGTTCTCTCTG
Organism: Bradyrhizobium sp. SZCCHNS1022; assembly: GCF_032484835.1. Taxonomy (NCBI): domain Bacteria; kingdom Pseudomonadati; phylum Pseudomonadota; class Alphaproteobacteria; order Hyphomicrobiales; family Nitrobacteraceae; genus Bradyrhizobium; species Bradyrhizobium sp. SZCCHNS1022. The sequence continues at coordinate 1,155,598 of NZ_JAUETT010000001.1, forward strand.
CTCTGGTTGGTCGATGCGGCTCCGATCGATTGAAGCGGGGCTATAGGCGCAAGATCTTCTCGGCGTTGCCGTGGCACACCTTAGCGCGCGCGATTTCGCTGATCGGCGCGGATTCGATGAAGGCTCCGGCGGTCGTCGAATCCTCATAAGGATAGTCGACCGAGAACATCACACTGTCTTCGCCGAGCGCGGCAATCGCGCCGACCAGCGCATTCGGATCGCAGACGCCGGACGTGGTGATCATGATGTTGCGCCGGATGATGGTGGAGGGCAGATCGTCGCGCGGAAGCTTTTCGCCCAGCTCCATCTCCCAGCGGCTATCCAGGCGCCAGAGCAGGTGAGGCAGTGTCTCTCCCATATGGCCGAGGATGATCTTCAACCGCGGAAAGCGCTTGAAAGTACCGGCGAAAACGAGCCGCAGCGCGTGCGCCGCGGTGTCGGCGGTCCAGGCCCATACCGGTCCGTCGAGCTCAGGCCGGCCCGCAAACATCGCAGGTTGGTCGGCGAGTTGGCCGGGATGGAGGTACACCGGGACATCGAGGTCGTGCACGCGCTCCCAGAACGGCAGGTACATGTCGGCGTCGAGATAGTGCCCGGCGGTCTGCCCGTTGATGAGCGCGCCTTTGAAGCCGAGCTCCCTGACCGCGCGCTCCAATTCAGCTCCGGCGGCGACGCCATCCTGTGTGGGAAGATGGGCAAAGCCCGCGTATCTGTGCGGTCGCTTCTGTACTTGCCGCGCCAGCACGTCGTTGGCCTCGCGCGCGAGGCGAATTGCCAGATCAGTATCCGCGACCGCCTGAACGCCCGGCGTGGTAACCGACAGCACGGAAAGTTCGATGCCCGCGGCGTCCATCGCCTCCAGCCGCAGCTGGTCGAAGTCGGCGAGGCGGCGTTCGATGTCCGCGAATAGCGTGTCGCTCCGAGTCGGCCTCGCGACGTATGTCTTGGCAAGTTCGGGGGTCGAATAGTGCTCTTCGAGGGCGATCTTACGGATGGGTCGCGTAGCCTTGGTCTCGGCGCTGAGCCCCTCGGTCACCGCAATTCGCCCATCGCTCCGGCGGAGGTCGATCATGAGCAGGTGGCCCCGTCATCCGCGAGCCCGCCGCAGTGAGTGCCGTTTGTCGATGACGTCATCTCGGCTGGCCTTGCTGCATCAAGATCTGCAAAGGCTGCCACGTCCCTCCCTCGCGGCGTTGATCTGGATCAACGGTGAATCCGAGACGGACGCCCACCCAGATGAGGCTTCAGAGACGATCAGAACTCGGCGTGCAGGCGGGCCGAGACAATCGAGACCGGCCCGCGGTCGGCATTGTAGGCGGGATTGGCGATGAACTGGTAGTCGGCCGTGGCCGTGAAGTTCTTGGTGACCTGATAGGCGTAATAGGCTTCGAAAATCTGCTCAGGCCGGTAGTTGAGCCTGCTGTCACCGATCAGGAGCCCGGTGCCGCCAGCCGCGAGGAAATCGCGATGCGCCGCCGACAGGCCGTTGATGGCGCCGCCGATGCCAATCGTATCGTTCGCCCGGCCCCAGAAGCTGCCCTTGATCGAGACGCCGCCGGAGAGACTGCGGTCGATGTCGGTGAATGACAGGATCTCGTTCTGGCCGTCATTCCAACTCACGCGCGCGAACACGCCGACATCGGGAATGACCTGCTGCTCGAGATTGGCATAGAAGCCGTATTTCGGATTCACGTGGCGGATGCTCGCCATCACGTTGTTGATGTCTAGCGTCGGATCGCCGGCCTCGATCGCCAGCGCCTGGCGATAATTGCCGGTCACGCCCTGATTGCCGAATACGCCGAGCCTTAGCTTGCCCGGTTGCGTGAAGATGTTGTGGCGCTCCTCGAACTCGACGACCGCTCCGCCACCGGAGAGGCTGAGCTTGTCGCTGTTCGGCTGTGACGGCACCTGCAGCACTGCGCCGCGGATCGCCCAATCCTTGCGGTTGAGCTCGACCATCGCGCCTCGCGTATAGCCCGGAAGATCGGCCGGGAAATCATAGGCACCGGCTTCCCACAGCGCCCAGTTCATGAAGTCGGCGCGCGGATCGTGCGCGTAGGCGTTGTTGTCGAAGAAATCGCCGACCGCAAAGCGGCCGACGACCAGGGTCACGCGGTCGATGTCGCGCTTGCCGGCGAGCTGGTTGGGGCCGTCGGCGACGTCTTCCTGCTCGCCACCGAGGCCGAAGGTCTGCTTGATGTAATAGCGCTGCGCACGAATGCGCGGATAGGCCGCGCCGGCCTTCTGGGCCTCGCCATTCGGGAAGCCGGCAACGCCGAGCGTTCCGTCGAGGCCGAAGCCCTGCGCAATTTCAGGGTTGAAATAGAATTCGCCGCCGTCCCACAGCCGGACGCCGAGAAAGGCGGTCGTGGTCCAGGTGGACTGGAGCTGACCACGGCCGGGCAGGCTGTTCGGACCGCTATAGGGGGATGAGAAGCTGGGATAGCCTTGCGGCAGGAAGGTCGTCTGCGCGTGGACGTTCCAGTTGTCGGACTCGGGCAGCTTGGGATTTTCGGAGGCCTTCGGTGACCAAAGGCTGTCACCGAACTGATAGTTGAGGCCGACCTTGACCAGATGCAGTTGCGGATCGACCGTCACCGGCGCCAGGCCGAAGCGGTCAAGATTGTAGCTGCGGCGCGCCAAGTCGATATAGTCGTATTCGAGCTTGGCGGTCCAATTGCCGCTCACGGCAAATTCGAGACCCGCACCCGCCGCCCAGCCCAGCTGGGTTTGCCCAACCATGGCGCCGCTGCCGTCATTGACCTCGACATGCGGATGACCCCAGGCAAAACCGCCGGTCACATAAGGCATCCAGCGATCGAAGGTATAGCCGACGCGGCCGCGCAACGTTCCGACATAATCGAGCATCGTGTTGAACGGCGTCGGGGTGAGCCGTGCAACCGCGATCTGATCGACGGGGCTCGGAAATGACGCATCCGTCTCGATCCCGAGCACGACCCGGTTGGCCAATTGATAGTTGTAGCCGATCTGATAGCCACCGATCAGGCCGGTCACACTATGTGGAAACAGCACGCCCTGCATGGGAATGGGATTGGTGCCCGCCCCGAGGCTGCCGCCGCCATAACCAAAATGGCCGCCGAGATAAAAGCCGGTCCAGTCATAAGCGGGCTTGAGGGGCGATGCCTTGGCCTTGAGCGGCAGATCGGTCGCGCCGGCTGGGTCAGCCAACATCACCGCGGCACCCAGCGCAGCGCAAGCGAAGGTAAACTCTTGAGGGTAGAGACGGATCATTGAGCGGGCTGGTCCAAGCAAGGCATCACGCGGCAGCGATTACAATTGCGGGTTCAGTCAGACCTGATTTGCCCGTACCCTGTCACCAGGAAAACGAGCCGCACTCGCTCCTCTGCCGGATAATGCACAAATGGCCCAGCAGCATGTTACGCGTAACGGAACCATAATTGCGAATCATTCGCAAGTTCAACGCGCACAATGCCGCAGGTGCTTCGTTGGCACGGTTCTGTGACGCCCGTGCAACGCTATGCCGACGCGATGCGGGCTGCTCGCGGTGGCCGCCAGCCCGCTTGGAGTCCATCTGTTCGGACGCGGTCCGAATCGAGGGCTGGGCGTGTGGTGGTAAAAAATCGCTTTTATGTAGCAAGCGGTTAGCTTGCCCTCAGCCGCGAGCGCCGGGGCCACTGCCGAGCGTCTTCACGTCGAATTTATCGACGTCATCAAGCAGCTCGCAGAACGCGTGCGCACCGTGCGCGATCAGGCGTTCGCCCTTTTCGGCGCTCGCTTGCGCCGCATCGCCGACCGCGCCGCTCGCATTGAGATCCTGTGTCTGCCAAGCCATTGGCGCCGGCCGTTGTGTCGACAGCCGGCGATAGCGCGCCTCCATCGCGGTCCCCGCGGACGGAAAATTGGCGATCGCATCCATGCGGACGAGATCGGGATGTCGCGCCAGCATGATCGCGGTCTCGACCGCGCCGCCATGAATGCCGTAACGCAACTCGTCCTCCGCAAACAAACCATCCGGCGCGCCGAAGCGCGACCACGACGTGGTGACCGCGAGCATGCCGAACGCTGCGCGCAGATCCTGCGCCACCAGCGTCATGGCCGCGCTGTTGCCGCCATGGCTGGTGACCATCACCAGCTTCTTGAGGCCGGCCCGGGCCACGCTTTCGCCGATCGCAAACCAGCTCTTCAGCGCGACCTCGGTCGGTAAGGTCAGCGTGCCCGGAAAATCGATGTGCTCGGTGGAAATTCCGACCGGTTGCAGCGGCAGAAACGTCACCGCCAGTTTGTCCGATAAGAGATCGCGAACCGCAGCGAGATAGGCTTCTGCGATCAAGACATCGGTACCGAGAGGCAGATGCGGCCCATGCTGCTCGGTGGCGGCCAGCGGCAGCACTGCGATCCAGCCCGCGACATCGGACGTCTCCAGCTCGGGCCAATGAATGGCGGTCCAGTCGCGGGGCGGGAAGGGCATGGGAAGCATTGTTTCTTTCGTCGGTTGGCCGGGTTAGTACTCCACCAACCCCATCATGGGCCAGAATGAACCGGAGAGTCCAATCATGGCGCAGGCGCTTCTGTTCCGAATGTTAACGGCGGCTTGGCTGGCCGTGACGGTGACGTTTGCACCTGCGGCGGCCGAGACCCTCGACAAGGTCTCTTTCGGCACCAATTGGGTGGCCGAAGCCGAGCATGGCGGCTTCTTCCAGGCGCTCGCCGACGGCACCTATAAGCGATATGGCCTCGACGTCACCATCGTGCCGGGCGGGCCGAACGACAACAATCGCATGCTCCTGATCGCAGGCAAGCTCGATTTCTTCATGGCCGCGAACACGCTGATGTCGTTCGACGCGGTCGCCAACAACGTTCCGGTGGTGTCGATCGCCGCGATGTTTCAGAAGGACCCCCAGGTGTTTCTGACCCACCCGGAATCGAAGGTCGGCAAGCTCGAGGACCTGAAGCCGCTGACTTTATTCGTCTCCAAGGAGGGGATCTCGAGCTACTATCAATGGCTGAAATCCGAATACGGCTTCTCCGAGAAGAACGTCCGTCCTTACACATTCAACTCGCAGCCCTTCATCGCCACCCCGCAGAGCGCGATGCAAGGCTATGTGACGTCGGAGCCGTTTGCCGTGGAGCGTGCCGCGGGCTTCAAGCCGGGCGTGATCCTGCTCGCCGATTACGGCTTCAACACCTATTCGACCCTGATCGAGACGCGCTGGGACATGGTCGAGAAGAAGCCAGATCTGGTGCAGCGCTTCGTCGATGCCTCGATCGTCGGCTGGTATCACTATCTCTACGGCGACAATTCCGCCGGAAACGCGATGATCAAGAAGCTCAATCCCGAAATGACCGACGACCTGCTGGCCTATTCGGTCGCCAAGATGAAGGAATATGGCATCGTCGATTCCGGCGATTCCTTACGCGACGGGATCGGCGCGATGAACGACGAGCGGGTTACCAGCTTCTTCGACAAAATGGTGCGGGCCGGCGTGGTCAAGCCCACTATCGATTATCGCAAGTCCTATACGCTGCGCTTCGTCAACAAGGGCGTCGGCCTCGATCTGCGGCCGAAGAATTGATCCCGCGCGAAACGCCGCACACGCGATGGCTGACCTGTCTCCGTCTGTTCCTTCCCGCATCGCTCCAGCGCCGGCCGTGAGGCTGAGCAGCGTCACCAAGACCTATGATAGCGGGGTGATGGCGCTCGGGCCGCTAGACCTCGATGTCGCGCGGGGCGAATTCATCTCGCTGCTTGGGCCCTCGGGCTGCGGCAAGTCGACCGCCTTGCGGTTGATCGCCGGGCTTGCCGCGCCGACCACCGGCAGCGTCATGTTGGCAGAGGGCGCAAGCGCTTCACGGCCGGATCACAGCATCGGCTTCGTGTTCCAGGAACCGACCTTGATGCCGTGGACCAGCGTGCGCGAGAACGTCGGATTGCCGCTGAAGCTTGCGCATATGCCTGCGGTGGAGGCGCGGCCGAAGATCGAGGCGGCGCTTGAACAAGTCGGTCTGGCCGACTTTGCCGGGCGATTTCCGCGCGAGTTGTCCGGCGGCATGAAGATGCGGGTGTCGCTGGCGCGTGCATTGGTCACCAGTCCTGAGATTCTCTTGATGGACGAGCCGTTCGCGGCGCTCGATGAAATCACCCGCTTCCGCCTCAACAACGATCTGTTGGCATTGTGGCGGAGCTTGCGCATGACGGTGATCTTCGTCACCCATTCGGTGTTCGAATCCGTCTATCTGTCGCAGCGCGTCCTGGTGATGACGGCGCGGCCGGGCCGCTTGGGCGCGGAGATCCGCATCGCAGCCGAAGAGCCGCGCGGCGACGACTTCAGGACCTCCGTCGCCTATGCCGATCATTGCCGCCGCGTATCGGAGGCGTTGGCGCCGGCCTATTCGGGAGCGTCGGCCCTGTGAGCCCGCTCCCCAAACAGACGCCGGACGCGTCCGCGGGAATGGCATTGCGGCCTGCGCTCGGCCTCGTCCTGCCGGTGTTGGTGCTGGCTTTGGGCCTGGGCATGTGGGAGTTCGTGGTTCGGTTCAACGGCATCCCGCCTTACGTGCTGCCCGGCCCGGTGCTGGTGCTGCAAACGCTGGTTTCAGATTGGAACGTGCTGTCGCAATCGCTGCTGACGACGCTGATCACGACCGCGGAGGGTTTTGCCGCAGCGGCGATCGGTGGCATTGGGCTGGCATTGCTATTCAACCAATCGAAATGGCTGGAATACGCGCTGTTCCCTTACGCCATCGTGCTGCAGGTCACGCCGGTGATCGCGATCGCGCCGCTGCTTCTGATCTATCTGCCGCAGCAGACTGCGGTCGTCGTCTGCGCCTGGATCGTCGGCTTCTTTCCGGTGCTGTCGAACACGGCGTTGGGCTTGAACTCGGTCGATCGCAATCTGCTTGGTCTGTTCCAGCTCTATCGCGCCTCGAAGCTGCAGACCTTGCGTTACCTGAAGCTGCCGGCGGCGCTGCCCTACATTCTGGGCGGCCTGCGCATTGCCGGCGGGCTGTCGCTGATCGGCGCCGTGGTCGCGGAGATCGCGGCCGGCAGTGCCGGCGCCGGCTCCGGCCTCGCCTATCGCATTGCGGAATCCGGCTACCGTCTCAACATTCCACGCATGTTCGCAGCGCTGGTCCTGTTGTCGGTAGCCGGGATTGTCATCTACGCCGCGCTGGCGCTATTTTCGCACCTGGTTTTGCGGCGCTGGCATGAAAGTGCGCTTGGAAAGGACATGTGATGGCGGCTGTTCCGTCTGACAAGATCGACCTTCTGATCTACGGGCCGCTGCGGCCGATCCTCGAAAAAGGCTTTCCGGACAATTTCAATCTGCATTTCGCCGAGACGCGCGGCGATCTCGAACGGCTCCCGGCCGGCGTGATCGAGTCGATCCGCGGCATCGCCATGACCTTCCATACGGTTACGGCCGATGCCGCGACCATGGCGCGCTTTCCGAAGCTCGAGATCATCGCAAGCTTCGGCGTCGGCTACGACAACATCGCCGCGGCGCATGCCGGCCAGAACGGCCTCGTCGTCACCAACACGCCGGACGTGTTGACCGAAGAGGTTGCCGACGTCGCGTTGGGGCTTCTGATCGCCACCTTGCGTGAGTTCATCAAGGCGGATCGTTACGTGCGGTCCGGCCTCTGGCTGGCTCAGCCTTATCCGCTCTCCGTCGGCTCGCTGCGCAACCGCACGGTGGGGATGGTGGGCATGGGGCGGATCGGCCAAGCGATCGCGCGGCGCCTCGATGCCTCCAAGGTGCCGGTGGTCTATCACTCGCGGAAACCCGCGGCCGGGGTCGCCTATCAGCACTATCCGGACCTGATCGAGATGGCCAAGGCGGTGGATACGCTCGTGGTCATCGTGCCCGGCGGCGCCGGCACCAACAAGATGATCAATGCCGAGGTGTTGAAGGCGCTCGGGCCGAGCGGCGTCGTCATCAACGTTGCGCGCGGTTCCGTCATCGACGAGCAGGCGCTGATCGCCGCCCTGCAGTCGGGCGGCATCCTGGCTGCGGGCCTCGACGTGTTCGAGAAGGAGCCGAACGTTCCGGACGAGCTGAAGAGCATGCAAAATGTCGTGCTGCTGCCACATATCGGTTCAGCCGCGGTGGTAACACGCAATGCCATGGACCAGCTGGTGGTCGACAATCTCAAGGCTTGGTTTGCCGGCAAGCCGCCGCTGACGCCGGTGGCGGAAACGCCGGTGAAAGGTCGCTGATGCTTCGCCTTCTCCCGTTGCTTTTCGCGCTGCTGCTCGGCTGCGTGCATCCTGCGCCGGTCGCAGCGCAGGATGCCGCGGGCTTGAAGAAGGCGATGATCGGGCAATGGGAGCTCGCGACGACCGAGCGCAGCAAGACCTGCGTCGTGACATTGAAGCCGGATTCGTCGCCGCGTGGATTAAAGCTCGAGCTCGAGCCGAATTGCGCCGCGGCGCTGCCCTTCACCAAGGACATCGTCGGCTGGAACGTGAGGGGGCTCGACATCGTGCGGCTGCAGGATGCGACCGGTGAAGCCGTGATCGATTTCACCGAAGTCGAGACCGGAATCTTCGAGGGCGTGCGCCAAGGCGAGGGTGTCTACATCCTGCAGAACCTGGCGGCGGCGCGTTCACTGGCGAAGTCGATGGACCAGATGATCGGCGACTGGGCCATGGTGCGCGGCAATGGCGACACGATCTGCGGGCTCACGCTCACCAACAACGACGCAGGCAACGACAATTTCCAGGTGTTTCTCAAACCGAAATGCGATGCCGCCGTCGCGGCCTTTGCGCCGACGCAATGGCGGCTCGAGCACGGTCAGATGATCCTGATGTCCGACCGAGGCGAGACCTGGCGCTTCGAGGCCGATGACAACGCCCAGTGGCGGCTGGTGCCCGACAGCGCCAATCCGCTGATGATGCTGCGACAGTGATCATCACGTCAACTTTGCGATCGGTGCCTTGACCGTGCCTTGATCTACGCCAAAGAGCCGTAGCCACGAATGGTGTAAGCAATTTCGAATTGAAATGGAGGGGTTAACATGATCCGACATATCGCGACGCGCTTCGGGACGTTGGCCGTGCTCGGGCTCGCGCTTGCCGCGCCGCTTCATGAGGCTGCAGCGCAAGATGCGTTGGGCGGTGCCATCCTGGGTGGCGCCGGTGGTGCGATCATCGGCGGCGCGATCGGCGGTGGCCGCGGCGCGGCGATCGGCGCGGTGCTCGGCGCCGGCACTGGTGCTGCAATCGCCGCCGAAGGCGAGCGCCGCCGTGGCGGCTATTACTACTATCAGAGAGGCTGCTACCTGCAGCGCCCGGACGGCGCCTATGTCCGGGTGCATCCGCGCTATTGCTATTGAGCCTCGCGGGCCTGCGGCGCGACGGCTCTTGATGGTCGCATCTGTTACTTGCGGTGGTAAAGCCCGGTAAATGTGACGCCGGCGCCACCGCAATCGTTGTTGTCTTCGACCAGCAGCCACAGGCCGATCCGCTGCATGCGGACGCGGCATTCGTCGCCCTGATTCGGGCGCTCGAACGGCGTGCTGCCGTCGTCCACGAATGCAAGCATGCCGTCCTTCGGCGCGGCTTGCGCGCCGATCGCGCCATTGTGGAAGTCGCGCGCGGTCGGCACGACCTGCACGCCGTCGATCCTGAGCTTGCCGCCTTCGCCCTTGGCGATCGTGATGCCGCCGCCCGGATGCTCCCAGCTGCCGAGCCAGTCCGAAAGCGTCGGAGTGGTCATCGGTGCGACAGTGGTCAGCGCTGCGTTCGGCAGCCAACCCCTGCTCCAGGTCTGCTTTTTCGCCGTCGGCGATTGATAGGTGATGCAGGTGAATTCGCCGGAGACCTTGCCTACGAGCACGAGATCATTGGTCACGAGATAGGCCGCTCTCCGGCAGGCCTCCGTGGCGGCGGGGCAGGTCGAAGCCTTGAAGTCGTCATCATAAGGGCTCTTGATGAAGTTGACCCGCGGCTGCGCCGTGACCTTCGCGACCGTCAGGGGACGCGTGTCGTCCCAGTCGATTCCGAGGCAGTCGTTCGGGTTCGCGGTCTCGGCCAGGGCCGAACTCACCGAGAGCGCGGCGCCGAGGACCACGCCGATCAGCCTTGCCTGCATTCGAAATCTCCATGCGCGGAAAGCGTTACGGAACTGAGTTGGCGCAGCAGCCTCCCCGGTTCAAATCCGCGCTGCGCGCTCGAACCGGCAGCACGGGACAGCAGGGCCGATCGCAACGGATTCGCCTCTGCGGCTGCCCCCGCCCGCCTAACCGCGCCTTCACGGCGAAGGCGGCACGACGCTGATCTTGGCCATCATGCCCCCGTCTTCATGTTCGAGGATGTGGCAGTGGAAGACAAAGTCGCCGGCCTCTTTGAAGGTGATATCGACCACCACCCGGCTCGGACGGCAACTGCCTCGCTTCCATGCCCCGACCGTCCCGTCACAGCCGGTCCCGCTGGGCAGCGGGATGTTGTCATGCAGGACAATGGGCTCTGCGTCAGGAGGAGACGATTGGCCGTTCGCCGGTCGATCGGTGTTGCCGGGCAGTTGCGTCGCGACGACCGAAAACCGGCTTTGGTGGATGTGGAAATTGTGGTCTTCAGCGGCGATGTTGATGAGCTCCCAGCGCTCGGTCACGCCCTTCCCGCCCGCTGCAAGCGGCAGGCAAACGGCAGGCGCCGCCGCATGATCAAACACCTTGATCGCCAGATCGCCGGTCGGCGCCGTCAGCGCTTGATCTCTCCCGACCTCGCGGTAGCCCAATCCGAATGAGAGGCTGTTCGGGTCTTCGTTCGGGAGTCCGAAAATTACCTGCCGCACCCGGTCCGGCGCAAGCGCGGAACAGGGCGCATATTTCCGGGGAGCGTTGAGCTCGGCCAGTCTCGCCGCGAATGCCGCATGTTGCGATGGGCCAACGCGCGCCTGCGACGGCGCGGCGAGGCGTGAAATCGGCGTCGGTTCTTCCAGCCCACTGACGCGCGTCTTGGCAACCTGTCCGAGCGCGCCTTGAGGTCCGAACATCGTCTTGGCCTGCGCCTCGATGCCGAGATAGGAGAGCGGCTTTTGCGCGGCCAGGGCAGGAGCAAAAGCGACACGCGCCAGCTCGATGCCGGGCCAGGTGTCGCCAGCGCTGCCGGTATTGAAATTGTAGCTGCGTAGTGCGGCACTGGCCTTTCCGTCCGCGACTCCGGCGCTCTTGCGCGAAACCCAGACGTCGACGCGCGAGCTCGGCATCATCCGGATCCGATCGGCGCATACCGGCTTGCTCCGCCCGGCCGCAGTGGGCGCCCCGGCCGAGGCAACGCATTCGGAAATGTTCAGCTTGTCCGCAAACAGCGCTTGCAGACGCGCGGTCGGTATCTGTGATCCGACATCCGGGCTGACACCGTCGATTGACAGCACCTGGAACTGGAGGTCGCGTCCGCTCGCGTCGTCCTGCAATGCGAGCGAGTAGGTTGCACTCCCCGACGTGTTTGCGATGCGCCAGATCTCTCCTGCGGAATCGACCGACAATGTCGGGTCGATGGCGCCGTTGATGGTGAAGAGCCACTTGCCTTGCGAGTAATCGGTCGGCTGTTGCGCGCCCGGACATAAGCCTTTGCCGAGAACGGCGGTGCCTTGCGGCTCAAGCTCGCCGCAGAACTTCGGATCTTCCTGCAGCTTCAACGTGCCGTCGGCGCGAAGCTGGGTGTCCTTCAGCACCAGATGCCGGACTTTCACTTTATCGGGTTCGCAAGGCTTGGCGCCGCAGCGATATTGCGAAACGCTGCCGACGGTGATGATACCGGCGAGGCCGGCCGTGATCTGGTTGAGCGCCAGCCCATGGGCATGCGGGTGAAACCAGAACAGTCCCTCGGGATGATCGACGAGGTCGATATCGTAGTTGATCACCCCGTCGGGCGTGATGTCGAATTGGCTGGCATGATCGCCGCCATGGTGCATCGCCGAACCCGCCGGATCAGCCCTGTGCGCAAGCTGGCTCGGCGGATCATTGGCCGGATTGATGCCGAGCACGAAGATGTAGTCACCGTAGCTGTCGCCCGGATCGTCGGCTCGACGTGGCTCGACGATGAGCCCATGGGTGTGCAGGTTGGTTGGATTGTAATGCAGCAAGGTCTCGCCGTTCTCGCCGACGTGCTTGAACTCGCCTTGCGGCACGTCCTTCATGACCGCCGGGAGGCAATTGACGAGGCGAACCTTGAGCCGTTGCGTTCGTGCAAGCTGTAGCCGGACGCCGCCATAAGGGCTTACCGCTTCGTCCTCAACGGTTGGACAGGTGCTTCTCTTGCCGGAGGATCCTTTCTTGCCAGGGCAGCGTCGCGCATCCGGACCCGCATCCTTCTGGAGGCATGCCTCGTAGACCCAGCCGACCGGAGAGCCTGGCAGCTCTGCCAGTCTCTGCTCGCGGGCAACCAGCAGAATCTCGAGCGGTCCTTTCTTGGCCTGGAGAACCGGCGGAATCGGTAGTTCATCGGCAGCCGGCGAATGCGTGCCCGCCAGGAGGACGGAGATGAACGGAGCTAGAAAAGCGAAGGCATGAAAAATGCTGCTGCGGCGCATGGCAATTGCATTATATATCTGTTGCAATATCGGCGTGCGCCGGTGAGAGGGCGCACGGTCGCCTTCGACAAATAAATTTTGTTACATCTTGAGATTGTATAGCGTCGCCGCGTTCGGCTGACAACCGGTCCGAAAGGGAAACGAGGCGGCATTTAGATCAGCTGCAGGCCTCTCAGGCTGGAATGCCCGTTTTTGCCGACGATGATGTGATCGTGCACGGCGATGCCGAGCGGCTTGGCGATATCCACGATCGCCTTCGTCATGCGGATATCGGCTTGCGACGGCGTCGGATCGCCGGATGGATGATTGTGCACCAGGATGATCGCGGTGGCGGAGAGTTCGAGCGCGCGCTTGATCACTTCGCGCGGGTAGACGGGCGTGTGATCGACGGTACCGGTCTGCTGCACCTCGTCGGCGATCAGGTGGTTGCGCTTGTCCAGGAACAGGAGCCGGAACTGCTCCTTCTCGGCGAAGGCCATGCTGGTGCGGCAATAGGTGATGACCTCCTGCCACGATGACAAAGCGTGGCGCTGCTTCAACTCGCCTTTAGCGATCCGGCTGGCGGCGGCTGCGATCAGCTTGAGCTGCGTGACGACGGCCTCGCCGACGCCCTCGACTTCGCGCAGCAGCGGTCCAGGTGCGTGAATAACTTCGGCGAAGGAGCCGAACTTCTTCAACAGCGCCTTCGCAAGCGGCTTCATGTCGCGTCGCGGCTGCGCCGCGAACAGCACCATCTCGAGCAGCTCATAGTCGCTCAGCGCGTCGGCGCCGGCCGCATGGAAGCGCTCGCGCAACCGCTGCCGATGGCCGTGATAATGCGGCGGCTCGGCGCTCTCGGTGGGATGTTTGGGCTCGCTGGACATCGGAGGGGGAGCATGCCTTGCGGCGAGGAATTTGCAACCGCCAAGTGTAACTGGCGCGCCGCCCGCGGACGCTCTCACATCGCGTCAGGGGGCGCGCGGCCTCATCCCCACCGCCAGGAAACGCTCGATCATCGCATTGACCTGGTCGGCCACCTCGATCGTATTGAAATGACCGGCCAGCATCGTCTTGGCGACGACGAGCTGCGGACACAGCTGCTGCAGGCGGTCGAGGTCGCGCGCCATGTTGACCATCGGCACATCGGCGGAGATGTAGGCCATGGGCAGCCGGCAGGTCGCGGCCGCCGGTTCGGGGTCGTGTGACAGGGCGTTGACGAAGGCCGAGACGGCGACATACTGCGGCGTGGCCTCGCAGGGCGGACGGATATACGCGTCGAAGATCGCCTTACGCCGGGCCGGATCGTCATAGTCGCAGCCGATCTCCCAGGCATTCGCCCGCGAGGTGGCCAGATAATTCGGTCCGCTGATGCCTTCGACCAATTGGCGAATGGCAGGCGCCTCCCGGAGGTGGCTCGGAGGCAGCACGATCGAGTCGATCATGATCAGGCCGCTCGCGAGGTCCGGATGGCGGCCGCAGAGCTCGAGCGAGAGCATGCCGCACTGCGTAGCAGGTGGACGTTATTCGGCGCCTTCAGGCTTGCGACATCGACATTGGGGCCGGCGGTCGTGACCGCCTCGACCTCGATGAGGCCCATGGCATCGATGATCCGCTGCACCAGCTCGCCTTGGCCCTGCGCGCCGGTGCTGCAGCTGATCAGCACGCGCGGCTGCTTGACGGTCGCCTTCCACGGGGCGCGCCAAGGCTCCGACCAGCTGGGCTGGTCGAGCAGCGGCCCGACATATCTGACGTTGGTGGGAAGCCAGTCGGCCTCGAAGTCGAACGCGCGGCTCGTCGCCAACAACACGCGAGCCGGCCGGTCGAACAGGTCCATGACATGGCTGACGCCGGCAACGCCGAGATGCGCACAGCTTTCGTTGAGATCCGGCAGGAACTCGTTCATGAAATCCGAGAACCGTTGGTTGGCAGCATCGATTTCGGCGCGTTGCTGCAGGGTCTTCGCCGCGCCTAAGCCGCTGGTGGCGGGCGGCTGGCCGGCCAGAGGTCGAATGCCGATGTGCGGCGAGAGCATTGCTGCGGGGGCGCCGGCGGCTTCGGCTCCGAGCACGATATCCAGGCTTAGAACGGCGTCGGTTTCAGCCCTGCCGAGTTCGTCGCGGATGTCGGCTGCATAGCGCGTCGCCGGCTCGAATACCGTACGTTTGATCAAGTCTCCCATATTGGCGAAGTCGGTCGGGTCTGCGTCGTTGCCGACCGGAGCGCGATCCCAACTCACGAAATCGAATGCAGCGGCCAGGACCTCGTCACGCATCGCCGGGTCGGCCATCACCCTGACGAGGTGCCCCCTCTGCCGAAGCTGGCGGCCGGCCGTGAGCAGAGGATTGAGGTTGCCGGATGTGCCCCATGATGCGAGCAGGAAATTGTACGACACGATGCGAGCCTCCATGATTGTCCGACGGATCCGTTCAGGTGTCGGCGAAGGCGGGCCAGCGCTCGGCTGGACGCCGACGAACGGCCTGATGCGGCACGCCTCGGCAATGTCGGCTACGGGAGAATGTCGCGTCGAAATGCGATGGTTACGCGTGTAATGGTCCGGTTACGGTGTGTAGCTGGCGGACTCGGGCCGCCATATCTCGGCCATGACAGGGCCTCTACCGGACAAGTTTGTTCGTCGTCGCCGATGCGGCACGATCGGGCGTCGCGCGCAGCCGCGCCTGCGGCTGCCGGCGCAACTAAGAACGGAGCGGCAGTCAGAACGGGCTGCGCCTCAGGCCCGGCACCAGCGCGGCCAGGCGATCCTTGATCCACGGCGCGCGGGTGGGCGGACCGCTCGGCATGATGTCGGCGCTCGGCCTCGCATTGCGATCGACCGCCAGCGTCAGCAGCGCGACATAGCGGTCGCGCTCCTCCTTCACCGCACAATAGGCGCGGTGGTCGGGATCGGCTTGTGTGGCGACCCGATCATTGGCGTTGATCACCAGGCGCTGTTTCGGCCGTCCCGTGTAGTCGGGCACATTGTTGTAGATGAATTCGTTCAGTGCTTCCGGGAAGAAGGTCTGTCCCGTCAACGCGGTATGCTCATCCAGGAACACCTTGAAATGGACATGCGTGGCACGTCCCGCATACCAGCCTGGATAGATGGTGCTGAACGCGGCCCAGCCCGCGGCATCGGCAAGCTGCGTGCCGCGCAAGAATGTCTTGCCGGTCTGGTCGATATTGTGCCCGTCGCCTTGGTCGCGAAACGCCGAATAGAGCCCGTGCGCGTCGCAATGCCAGATATCGACCCGCGCGCCCGCGATCGGCGTACATGATCCGGCTTCGATCACGCGCAGCTGCAATGATAAGGGCACGCCGGGCCGGCCTTCGGTGATATCGGCGCGCACCAGCTTCGGGTCGAGGTAATAGGGCCCTTCTTCGGATTGCGGCGTCAGGATGCAGGAGTCGTCGACAGCGGAAGCGGTCGCCTCCGCGGCGCGCCCAGGACCGGCCGGCAACAGGCTTGCTGCTCCGGCAGAGGCGAGGCCCAGAAATCCCCGGCGTGTTGCGTGTGTCAAGCATGCCTCCTCTCGCGCGATGGAGGCTGCACTCCATCAGCGCGGGATGGCAACAATCGGACCGCCGCACGAGGCGGCCAAAGCCGACGGGAGGCGCCGCCCAGATTTGGACGATCGACTTAGACGTCAGACTTACATGTCAGACTTGGACGAAAGGCTTCTCGCCGTGACGCTCGGACAGCGTGAAAATCTCGACACCGTCATTGGTCACGCCGACCGAATGCTCGAACTGCGCCGACAACGAACGGTCGCGGGTCACCGCGGTCCAGCCGTCCGAGAGGATCTTCACATGCGGCTTGCCGAGATTGATCATCGGCTCGATCGTGAAGAACATGCCGGGCTTGAGCGGCACGCCTTCGCCGGGTCGCCCGACATGGATGATGTTCGGCTCGTCGTGGAACAGGCGGCCAAGGCCATGGCCGCAGAAGTCACGCACCACGCTCATCCCCTGCGGCTCGACGAAGCTCTGGATCGCATGTCCGATGTCACCGGTGGTGGCACCGGGTCTGACCGCGGCGATGCCGCGCATCATCGATTCATAGGTCACTTCGATCAGCCGCTCCGACTTGCGCGAGATCGCGCCCACCGCGTACATCCGGCTGGAGTCGCCGTACCAGCCGTCGACGATGAAGGTGACGTCGATGTTGACGATGTCGCCTTCCTTCAACGGGCGATCGCTCGGCATGCCGTGGCAGACGACGTGATTGATCGAGACGCAGGTGGAATAGCGATAGCCGCGATACATCAGCGTGGCCGGATAGGCGCCATGGCTGAAGGCGAACTCGCGGACGAATTCGTCGATTCGCGAGGTCGGGATACCGGGTTTGACGAGGTCGGTGAGTTCGTCGAGGCACTTGGACACCAGCCGGCCGGCCTTGCGCATGCCGGCAAAGCCGGCCGCTCCGTGCAGCTTGATTTGGCCGGTCTTGCGCAATGCGTTGTCGGTGGCTTCGATGTAGCTCATGGGCGCGGTTTGTTCCCGAGAATTCGCTGGTTTAAGGGTCTAATTTAATGATCGTAGCGCCCCGCGCAAGCGCGGGGAGCACCGGAGCCTAGCCCGTCGGCACTTCCACCGTGGTTTCCACGGGGAGCGCCCCGCCACGGACGCGGATTTCGCGCACGGGATAGGGCACGCGGATGCCCTCGCGCTTGAAGGCGTCCCAGAGCGACAGCATGATCTCGCTCTTGATGCTGTCCATGTCGCCGGGATCGGAAATCCAGGCCGTCAGCGAGAATTTCATCCCGGCTTCGGTGAATTCGGTGAGCAGGCAGTTCGGCGGCTTGGATTTCAGGGTCCGCGGCGTGGCCGCGGCGATTCCGATCGCGAGCTTGCAAACGAGCCTGGGATCGGCGTCGTAATTGGTGCCGAAATTGACCTTCACCAGCGTGTTCTTGTCGGTGTAGGTCCAATTGGTCACCTTCTGGGTCACGAGGTCTTCATTGGGGATCAGGAATTCGCGGCCATCGCCCGCGGCGACCGAGATGTAGCGGGTGTTCATGGCGCTGATGCGCCCGGAACTGTCGCCGATGGTGACGAGATCGCCCGGCTTCACCGATTTGTCGGCGAGCAGGATGATGCCGCTGATGAAATTGGCGACGATCTTCTGCAGGCCGAAACCGATGCCGACGCCCGCGGCGCCCGAGAAGATCGCCAGCGCCGAGAGATTGATGCCCACCGCGCTCAAGGCGATCGCGACCGCCAGGATCAGCAGCCCCATGCGCACCATTTTGATCAGGAGCACCTGGATCGACGGCGTGAGATCGGTAGAGCGGGTGATGCGGCCTTCGACGAAATTGCTGGCGATGTTGGTCAGCCACAGGGCTGCGATCAGCAGCACGCCGAGCTTGATGACCAGGAGCGGCGTCAGTCGCAGGCCGCCCAGCACCACCGACACCGAATCGAGGGCGTCGAGCACGGCGTCGAGCTGGCCGATGATGCTGAGCGCGGCGACGAGCCAGGCCGAGATCGACACCACCCGCACCAGCAGCGTGTTGCGGATCACCGAGGTGACGAGCCGAATCACGAGCCAGGCGAGCGCAAGCTTCAATGCGACTGCGAGCAGATAGCTGCGGCTCGGCCAGGTCCACAGCACCATGACCGTGCGAGCGATCCGCATCAGGATCACGAAAACCACCGTCGTCAGGCTTTCGACCAGGACGCGCAGGAACTGCCTGAGCGGCCCCGGCCAGCCCATCGCCAGCGAGGTCAGATCGATGCGGGAGCGGATCGCCGCGCCCGCGGCAAAGGCCAATCCGGCCCCGGCCAGCAGCAGGCCGAACTGCAGGTAGAACCAGGGCGAGGTGACCTCGGCGCCAACCGACCGGGCGGCCGTCTGCAGGGCGGTCAGAACGTCGTTGAGGTCGAAGTCCATCGGGATTCTCGGATTGGAGCGGAGCCCCGAATCGATGTGGTGATTCGGGGAATTGGCGGGTCTTCCGCACGAGTGGGCCGCGCGGACGCCCATATACCAGTATACAGGCGATGCGCGTAACCGCCCAAAATGGACATATCGCCGCGATTTGCGCAAATCCGGTTGGCGGGCGAGTATGGCGCCGATAAGACTGTAACAGTCGGATTCAGTTGCACTTTTGATGTCCTCTCTCGACGCCGTCAGTATTGCCATTCTTCTGGGCGCGGTCCTCGTCATGGCCGGCATCCTGTCGAGCCTGCTCGCGCTGCGGTTCGGGGCCCCCCTGCTACTGGCGTTTCTGGTGATCGGCATGCTGGCCGGGGACTCCGGCCCAGGCCATATCGAATTCCAGGACGTGCGGACCACCTATCTGGTGGGATCGGTCGCGCTCGCGCTGATCCTGTTCGACGGCGGCTTGCGGACCCGCTTTCAAAGCATCCGCGCCGTGCTGGCGCCATCGATGGTGCTGGCCACGATTGGTGTGCTGCTGACCGCGTTCATCACTGCACCGGTCGCCAAATACGCGCTGGATTTGAATTGGACCGAGGGGCTCCTGGTGGGCGCTGTGGTCGCGTCGACCGATGCGGCCGCCGTCTTCCTGTTGGTCCATGCGCAGGGGCTGCGGCTACGTCCCCGCGTCGGCGCGACGCTCGAAGCGGAGTCCGGCAGCAACGATCCCTTTGCGGTGTTTCTCACGCTGACCTTGGTCGAGTTGATCTCGGTCGGTCACGGCTCGTTCGGCCATTTCATGGCCGAGCTTGCACGTGAGGCCATCCTGGGCGTTTTGTTCGGCGTCGTCGGGGGACGCTGCGTGGTGATCGCGCTGAATAAAGTGGCGCTGCCGCAGGGCCTGCACGCCCCCTTCGTCACGACGGCAGCCCTCGTCATTTTCGGCGCGGCGCAGATTGCCCACGCCTCCGGCTTTCTCGCCGTCTATCTGGCCGGCATCATCATCGGCAACCGGCCGACCCGCGCCCACAATTCGATCGTGACGTTTCTCGATGCCGCGACCTGGCTCGCGCAGATCGTGATGTTCGTGCTGCTCGGGCTTCTGGTCTCGCCGTTGCGGCTGCTCGACAGCATCGTGCCGGCGGTCGCCGTTGCGCTGGTGCTGATGCTGGTGGCGCGGCCGCTTGCGGTGTTCGTGTGCCTGATGCCGTTTCGCTTCAACTGGCGCGAGAAGCTGTTCATGGCCTGGACCGGCCTGCGCGGCGCGGTCGCGATCTTCCTGGCCTCGATCCCGATGCTGGTCGGCCTGTCCAAGGCCTATCTCTATTTCGATGTCGCCTTCGTCGTGGTCATCATCTCACTGGTCGCCCAGGGCTGGACGCTCGGTACGGCGGCGCGGCGCTTGCAGGTGGCGCTCCCGCGCACCGATCGCGGTCCCCGCCGCGTCGAGCTCGATCTGCCTGGCCAGCTGGAGCAGCAGCTGGTCGGCTATCCGATCCGCGCCAAGAGCCTGTTCTTTCGACGCGGCCTCATCCCGTCCTGGTCGAAGCCGACGCTGGTGATTCGCAACGAGCAGATCCTTTCGCCGGTCGAAGCCGACCCGATCGCGCCCGGCGACTATCTGTATCTGCTGGCGCCGCCCGAGAAGGCCGAGTCGCTGGACCGCTTCTTCGTCGACATGCCGCCGTCCTCGGCACCTGATCCGCATCTGCTCGGTGATTTCATGGTGTCGGCCGAGCACACGCTCGAGGAGCTCGCGGAGATCTACGGCGTCAAGGTGGCCGAAGGCGAGGCCAAGCTCACGCTCGCCGACTATTTCGATGTCCATCTCGATCACGCGCCGAAGGAGGGAGCGACGCTCGCACTCGACGCCATCGTGCTGGTGGCGCGCTCGATCTCGGGCGGACGGGTCAATGTCGTCGGCCTGCGCCTGCCGGAGGAGGAAGAGGCTGCGCCGGTCGCGACGCGCACCGAGCAGCTCAAGCGCAAACTGGCCGATGTCTGGGCCTCGGTAGCGGGGGTTTAGATGTCAAGAAGCGTCATCATTCCGCGGGCAGGATCGCGATCGAAATCGCGTCCTCCTTGGTGCCGCTGATCTGCAGCACGAGGGGCTTGGCCGCGAGTTCGTATTTCATGGTTTTGCGAATCCCGCCGCAGTCGGTGGCGCCGCTGAAGGCGATCGGCTTGATGAAATGTCCGTCCTGCAGCACGTCGATCCAGCCGCCGCTGGAGAGGCTGATGGTGTAGATGCCGGGCTTCGGTGCGGTCGTGATCCGCGCAAAGCCGGCGAAGGTGCCGTCCTTCGGCGCGCGTTCCGGCGCGGAGGGCAGCTTCGCCTCGGCTGGTGGGACCAGGCCGAGTGTGAAGCCCGATTGGGGGATGGCGGCGAATTCGTTGCCCGAGGCGAGCCGCGCGCGATCAGGGGCCGTCAACGCGGCGCGTTCGCGGTCGATGGGCCATTTGAACTTATCGCAGCCGCTCGGCTCTTCTGCCGCAAGGGCGGTGGTGGCGCCGATCAGGGTCAGTGCAAGCGCAAAAGAGGCAGATGAAGGCCGAGAGATGGACATGACGACACCAGGCAATCCGCCGCGGCAGGGCGAGGACTTTTGATCAAGAGAGCTGCGGGCGGGACCGTCATCCCGGATGATGAAAGCGCTTACGGCGCTTCGGTATGATATTAGCGGATGTTCCCCGCTTTGGTGATCCCAATCCCGTTAGCCATCCCGGCATTCGTCTTTGCATCCGGCGCATGCAACACGGCGCGGCACTCCGGCGGCAATTGCGCCATCGTGATCGGAGGCACCGGCTTGGGCGGCTCCTTGGGCGGCGGCGGATGCAGCACCGAGTCCTGAAACCAAAAGGCCAGATCGGCGGCGCTGCAACCATCGCCGCCCTCCTGCTCCTTCTGGCCGTGACACTCCTTGTCGCCCGGCGGGCAAGTGATCCGGATATGGAAATGATAGTCGTGGCCCCACCAGGGCCGCACCTTCCTCAGCCAGCTGCGGTCGCCCTTGGCGTCGCGGCACAGCGCCTTCTTGATCGCGGCGTTGACGAAGATGCGCTGAACCGCCGGCTCCCGCGCGGCGTCGCGGATGACGGCAAGATGTCCCGGCGTAAAGACGCGCGGATCGACGTCGAGCCGATCCTCCCGCACCATCATGACCGCTGACGTCTCCTCGCGCTCCTCCCGCGACAGGCGGTGATCGGGCATCGGCGTCAGCCAGATGTCGGCATCGAGCCCGATCTGATGGCTGGCATGGCCGCTCAGAGCCGGGCCGCCGCGCGGCTGGCTGATATCGCCGACCAGAATGCCGGGCCAGCCGGCGTCCTTGTGCGCCTTGGCCGCCAGCCGCTTCAGCAGCGCGATCAGTTGCGGGTGTCCCCAGTTGCGGTTTCGTGACAGCCGCATCACCTGCCAGGCGTCGCCGTTGATCGGCATCGGCTCGGCGCCCGCAAGACAGCCGCGATTGTAAGTCCCGATCACCTTGGTCGGCAGCGCCGCAGACAGCAGCTTGCGCGCGAACAGTTCCTTTGCAGGCGTGTCGGGATCGTCCGGGTGCTCCAGCGGAGGCAGCGGCTTCGGATCGACGCTGCCCTTGTCCTGCGCCGAGGCAGGCCACGCGGTCAACGTGGCGATGATGGCGAGAAGCGCGATCAGAGGAGGGCGAGCTTGCATCGGATCACTCTGTTCTGTCGACCATACCACAGGTCGTCGCTTCTGCCCATTTTGCCGCGCCGGGTCCCGCGCTCAGCCAGGTGCTCGGACGGTCCTCGTTCCTGGAGCCGCCGCCGATCGGCGGATGGAACGCAGCTCGACGGGCGGAGGCATGTGAGATGCACCGCGCCATTAAGCGCTTGGCAACCTTGATCCCAACTCGGCGGTTTCCCGCGTCGGCCGTGGAACACACGCCTTGGGTGTGCCTCTGCGCGCGTTCATTTCTCTCCATTACTCGGTATGCGGGATTATTACCACCCGGCGTTTCGTCCTGCTTATCGTCGGTTGTAGACCGCTTGTGATCCGCTTGTGCGACGGGGGCTCGCGCTGTTTTCAAGGCATCGCCTTCAGGTTGCATAGCAAAACCGTCGGCGGAACGAGATACCATTTTTTCAGACCTTGGCCGACAACATCGTGATTGAGTAAGTTGAGTGAGGCGGTGCATGCGGCCCATCAGGCCAATGAAGCGAAAGAAACCGATGCGGGTGCCGCAGGCACGCGCGCAGTTCCGTCCCGTCAAACCCAATCCATTGCTCCCGACGCTGGCGGCCTCGCCGCCGATTGAAGCGGAGGAGATCGCACGCACCCGCGCCGAAGCTGCGGCCGCCATTGCCGACGCCCAAAAGGCGCACGAACGCCTGGTCGAGGCGATCGATATTCTGCCGCAAGGCATCGTCTTCCTCGATGCGGAAGGCCGTTACATCCTCTGGAACAAGAAATACGCCGAGATCTACAATCGCAGCTCGGACCAGTTCCAGCCGGGTGCGCGGCTGCAGGATACGATCCGGGTCGGCATTGCGCGCGGCGATTACCCCGAAGCGATCGGGCGGGAAGACGAATGGGTCTCCGATCGGCTCGACAAGCTGTTTCATCCGTGCGGGCCTCACGAACAGAAATTGTCGGACGGCCGTGTCATCCTGATCGAGGAGCGTCTGACCGACGATGGCGGCATTATCGGGCTGCGCGTCGATATCACCGCGTTGAAGCAGCGCGAGGAGTCCTTTCGCCTCCTGTTCGACGGCAATCCTGTTCCGATGATCGTCTGTGCGCAGGACGATGGGCAGGTCCTTGGCGTCAATGACGCGGCCGCAGAGCACTACGGCTACAGCCGGGCCGAGTTCAAGCAACTCGGCATCCGCAACCTGCAGGCCTTCGAGAGCGATCCGCCCTGGGCCAATGAGCGCCCGAGCGAAGAGCAGGCCGCGCGGACCTGGAAGCATGTGCGCGCCGACGGCGCCCTGATCGATCTCGCCATCTATTCGCGGCACCTCGTCTATGAGGAGAGGCCCGCGGTTCTGCTGGCGCTGATGGACATCACCGAACGCAAGCGGGCGGAGGCGCGGCTTGCGTTCTTGGCCCAGCACGATGCGATGACCGGCCTGCCCAACCGCAACCTGCTGCGTCAGCAGATGGACGACATGCTGGCGCAGACGCGGCGCGGCTCCGACAAGATGGCGGTGCTGGTGCTCGGGCTCGACAGTTTCAAGTCTGTCAACGACACGCTGGGCCACGGCGTGGGCGACAAGTTGTTGCGCGCGGTCGCCAAGCGGCTGCGGTCGGTTCTGCGCGAAAAGGACATCGTGGCGCGTCTCAATTCGGACGAGTTCGCGGTGGTCCAGGGTGGCCTGAGCCGCCCGGAGGATGCCGCGCAGCTGTGCCGGCGGCTGTTGCAGGCGCTCGCCGATCCTTATTTGCTCGACGGTCATTCCATCGTGATCGGGGCCACGGTCGGCATCGCCATGGCGCCCAGCGACGGCGACGACGCCGAGAAGCTGCTGAAGAACGCCGATATGGCGCTGTCACGCGCCAAGAGCGAGACGCGCGGCACGTTCAGCTATTTCGAGGCGGGCATGGATGCGCGCGCCCAAAGCCGCCGCAAGATGGAAATCGAATTGCGCGATGCGATCCGGCGCGAAGTCCTGCAGGCTTACTATCAGCCGCTGATCGACCTCTCGAGCGGGCGCATCACCGGCTTCGAGGCGCTGGTGCGCTGGCCGCATCCGGAGCGCGGCATGATCCCGCCCTCGGAGTTCATTCCGATCGCCGAGGAAACCGGGTTGATCTCCGCCCTCGGTCGGCTGATGCTGCGCCAGGCCTGCTTTGATGCGGCGAGTTGGCCCGACGACGTTCGTGTCGCCGTCAATCTGTCGCCGCTGCAGTTTCGGGTCGGCAATGTGCTGTCGCAGGTGATGGACGTGCTGAAGCAGTCCGGCCTGCCGCCGACGCGGCTCGAGCTCGAGATCACCGAGACCCTGGTGTTGGAAAAGAGCGGCCAGGTGCTCGCGACGTTGCATGCGTTGCGCGCGCTCGGGGTGCGGATCTCGATGGACGATTTCGGCACCGGCTATTCCAGCTTGAGCTATCTGCGCAGCTTTCCGTTCGACAAGATCAAGGTCGACCAGTCGTTCATTCGCGATCTCGCGGCCAACCGCGAGGCCCAGGCGATCGTCCGCTCGATCGTCAGCCTTGGCAAGGGGCTTGGCGTGACCATCACCGCCGAGGGCGTCGAAACCGAGGCCGAGCTGCGCTGCCTGCGCGCCGAGGGCTGCCACGAAGGACAGGGCTTTTTGTTCAGCCGGCCGCGCCCCAACGCCGAGATCGTCGGACTGCTGCAGGCGCAATACGATGCGGATCAGAGGTCGTCCGGCCCGAGGGTGCTGGTGGCCTAGCTTAAGCAGACCTTTACCGCGCTTGCCGAGCCGCCCCAGGCGCGACCCATCGAGGCTGCCTCAGCTATCCACCTTGAGCGCGGCGATGAAGGCTTCCTGCGGAATGTCGACCTTGCCGAACTGCCGCATCTTCTTCTTGCCTTCCTTCTGCTTCTCCAGAAGTTTTCGTTTACGCGTGATGTCGCCGCCGTAGCATTTCGCGGTGACGTCCTTGCGCAGCGCGCGTACGGTCTCGCGCGCGATCACCTTGCCGCCGATCGCCGCCTGGATCGGGATCTGGAACATGTGCGGCGGGATCAGCTCCTTCATCTTCTCGACCATGGCGCGGCCGCGCCCTTCGGCACGGGTCCGATGCACCAGCATCGACAGCGCGTCCACCGGCTCGTTGTTGACGAGGATCTGCATCTTGACCAGATCGGCCGGCTTGTAGTCGGTCAGGTGATAGTCGAACGACGCATAGCCCTTGGAGACGGATTTCAAGCGGTCGTAGAAGTCGAACACCACTTCGTTCAGCGGCAGATCGTATTTCACCATCGCGCGGGTGCCGACGTAGGTCAGCTCCTTCTGGCTGCCGCGGCGGTCCTGGCAGAGCTTCAATACGCTGCCGAGATATTCGTCCGGCGTCAGGATCGTGGCCTCGATCCAGGGCTCCTGGATCTCGGCGATCTTGACCACGTCGGGCATGTCGACCGGGTTGTGGATCTCGATCTCGGTGCCGTCGGTCAGTTTCATCTTGTAGATGACGGAAGGCGCGGTCGCGATCAGGTTGAGGTCGAATTCGCGGCTGAGCCGTTCCTGGATGATCTCGAGGTGCAGCAGCCCGAGGAAGCCGCAGCGGAAGCCGAAGCCCAGCGCGGCCGAGGTCTCCATCTCGAAGGAGAAGCTGGCGTCGTTGAGGCGCAATTTGCCCATCGCGGCGCGCAGCGTTTCGAAATCGTCCGCATCGACCGGGAACAGGCCGCAGAACACGACCGGGATCGCCGGCTTGAAGCCCGGCAGCATTTCCGACACGGGCTTGCGATCGTCGGTGATGGTGTCGCCGACGCGCGTGTCGGCCACTTCCTTGATCGCGGCGGTGATGAAGCCGATCTCGCCGGGGCCGAGCTCGTCGACCTGCTGCATCTTCGGCGTGAAGAAGCCGACGCGCTCGACGTCATAGGCGGCACCGGTGCCCATCATCCGGATGCGCTGGCCCTTCTTCATGACGCCGTCGACGATGCGCACCAGCACGACGACGCCGAGATAGACGTCGTACCAGCTGTCGACCAGCAGAGCCTTCAAGGTCGCCTCGCGGTCGCCCTTCGGCGGCGGCAGCCGGGTGACGATCGCCTCCAGCACGTCCGGAACGCCCAACCCCGTCTTGGCTGAGATCATCACCGCGTCCGAGGCGTCGATGCCGATCACGTCTTCGATCTGCTGCTTGATCTTGTCGGGCTCGGCGGCCGGCAGATCGATCTTGTTGAGGACCGGGACGATCTCGTGGTTGTTGTCGAGCGCCTGATAGACGTTGGCGAGGGTTTGCGCCTCAACGCCCTGGCTGGCGTCGACCACCAGGAGCGAGCCTTCGCAGGCCGCCAGCGACCGCGAGACCTCGTAGGCGAAGTCGACGTGGCCGGGCGTGTCCATCAGGTTGAAGATGTAATCCTTGCCGTCCTTGGCCCGGTAGTGCAGGCGCACCGTCTGCGCCTTGATGGTGATGCCGCGCTCGCGCTCGATGTCCATCGAATCGAGCACCTGCTCCTTGCCCGCCATCTCGCGGTCCGACAGGCCGCCTGTCATCTGGATCAGGCGGTCGGCCAAGGTCGACTTTCCATGGTCGATATGGGCGACGATGGAGAAGTTGCGGATGTTGGGAATGGGGACGGTCGTCATGCGCCGCGCAGATAGCATTCAGGCCCCAAAGCAGCAACCATATTGCTGAATTTGAAGGAGCTTTCTTCACGGCAAGCTGATTCCATCGGGCCGGAAAACGCGGTACCGAGAGGCCATGTCGAGCACGTCTTTTCTTCCCGCGACGGCGCGTGCGCGCGGCCGCGCCCCTCTTGCCCGGATGTCGGCCTGGATCGCGGCGCGCGCCAGCGATCCCGCAACCGGCCTGTGGCTGGTGGTCACGTTTGCGGTCCTGCACGCGGTGCTCTGGACCGTGATCCTGACCAATCTGAAGGCGGCGCAGGACATCCATATGGATGTCGCGGAGGCCTATGCCTGGGGCAGCAAGTTCCAGCTCGGCTATGGCAAGCATCCGCCGCTGTCGGGCTGGATCGCCGGCCTCTGGTTCATGGTCTTTCCGGTCAAGGATTGGGCGACTTACGCGCTGGCCATGACCACCGTCAGTGTCGGCCTCGTCATCTGCTGGTTCATCAGCCTCAAGGTGGTTGATCGGCGCCGGGCGTTCTTCGTCGTGGTCATGCTCGCGCTCTATCCGATCTTCAATTTCAAGGGCTTCAAATACAATCCCGACCTGCTGCAGCTGGTCACGCTGCCGCTCGTGATGCTGGCCTATCTCAACGCCTTCAAGAAGCGCAGCGTCGTTTCCGGCATCTGGCTCGGCCTTGCCGGCGCGGCTGCCCTGATGACGAAATATTGGGTGCTGACGATGATCGGCGCGATCGGGCTGGCTGCGCTGATCCATCCCGAGCGGCTTAGATTCCTGGCCTCGCCCGCGCCCTGGGTCGGCATCGCCACGATGATCGTCGCGATGATTCCGCACCTCGTGTGGCTGTGGGACGTCGATTTCGTGCCGCTGACCTACGCGGGTGACGTCTACACGCTGTCGGATCGGGGGAGGGCCGCGCAGCTCGTGCTCGGCTATGTCGGCCATAATCTGGCGCTGCTCGCGCTCCCGATTGCGCTCGCCGCCCTGGTTCTGGCGTGGCCGCCGCGCTGGGCTTTCCGCAATTGGCGCTCTGGTCCAAATCCCGGCGTCAATGTCAGCCAGGCGCTCAATGTCTGGATGGTGCAGGCGATCGTGGCGATCGGGCCGCCGCTCGGTGGGCTTGCCTTCACGATCTATATGAAGACCGACTGGGGCATCTCGCTGTTCTTCCTGGTGCCGCTGGCGCTGGTCGCCATTCCCGCTCTGCGTATCCGCCAAGCGGTGGTGGTTCGTTTGACCACGCTGTGGCTCGTGCTCTCGCTGCTGACCCTGGTGGCCTCGCCCTCGATCGCGCTGCGCGAGATGAAGGCGAGCCCAAATGGCTCGACGAGTTATGCGGCCCGGTCGCAATTGGCCCGTGAGCTGACCGACGCCTGGCATGCCCGCTTCGGCTCGCCCTGGCCGCTCGTCGCCGGCTATTCGGAGATGAACACGCCGATGACGTTCTACAGTCCCGACCACCCGCGGCCGTTCACGGTGCCGTTCATGGCGGACGAGACCTGGGGATCGGGCTTGACCTCGCTGGAGGATCTCAACCGCGAAGGCTTCATCGGGATCTGCGACACGACCGATAACCGGATCGCCGCCTGCGAAGCCTGGATGGCGCAGCAGGCGCCCAAGGCCGAGAAGCTCGTGATGACCACACAGCGCTTCTTCCGCGGTCAGCAGGGTCCTGCGATCGAATGGAAGATCTTTATTCAGCCGCCGGGGAAGTAGCCCGGAGCGCGTGATTCCGAGACGCCGCGTCACGACCGCCAGGAATGACGGCAAGGGCCGGCTTACACCCCTTCTTCGTGAAACTTGTCGTTGACGAGCTCGGTAATCGCCTGGAGGGCGGCTTCGGCCTCAGGTCCGGCGGCGGAGACCAGGATCGTGGTCCCAGGGGCGGCGGCCAGCATCATCAGGCCCATGATCGAGCGCCCGCCCACGGTTTCGCCGCCGCGGGTCACCCAGACTTCGGCCTGAAACTGCTCGACCGTCTGGACGAATTTGGCCGAGGCGCGGGCGTGCAAGCCGCGCTTGTTGGTGATCAGGAGCTCCCGGGATAACGCATCTGCGGGCACCGCTGGCCCGGCGACGTGGTTCTGGGGAGCGTCCTCGTCACTCATTTGCCGGCGAGCACACGGCTGGCGATCGTCACATATTTGCGGCCGGCTTCCTGGGCCATGGCGATCGCGTCCGGCAAGGAACGCTCCTCGCGGACCTTGGCCAGCTTCACCAGCATCGGCAGGTTGATTCCGGCGAGCACCTCGACCTTAGGTCGGCTCATGCAGGAAATCGCGAGGTTCGACGGCGTGCCGCCGAACATGTCGGTCAGAATGGCAACGCCATCGCCGGTATCGACGCGGTTCACGGCTTCGATGATATCGCTGCGACAGAGATCGGAGTCATCGTCCGCGCCGATTGTCACGGCTTCGATTTGTTTTTGAGGACCCATGACATGCTCGAGCGCCGCTCTGAACTCGTCGGCGAGGCGCCCATGGGTCACCAGTACCAGGCCAATCATTGGATACTCCTCGCGGGCGCCTTGGGTGCACCGCACGAACGCGCCACTTTGACCATCCAGAGCCCCTGCGCAAGAGGGGATGTGTAGCAGTCTCCCGGAATCTGACTTGCGGAAGGGGAGGCAGTGCGCGGTCTATTCGGGCGCGATAGTGCCGATGATATGGTTACCAATTCCCTTCACACAATCGGCCGAAAGGTTACTGGAACATGAAGTTTGAGTAGTAGTCAGTTCGGCTACAACCAATGGGAGGGGTGAAAACCCGCGTCCCACCGGGATTCTCGGTAAAGAAGCACCATAGAGTTCGCACCGGAGGGATTCCGGCGCGGGCAACCGCGCCGCATCGTCTGCCATCAAATCGACAACGAGTCCGACCCTGGCCTCGGACACGAAGTCGCAGGCTCGGATTCCGAGGCCGCGAATCTCGATCAGGCCAGCCAAGGCCGGGGCCGGGCTGACCCATATTTCTTTGCCGGCTGTGGCGAGATGAACACGGTCGTCGCCCACGAGGATCGTGGGGGAAATCTGTCCCGCGCGGCCCGCCAGAATGAGCTCGAAGGCGAGGCGGGATTTGCCGGAACCGGAAGGCCCCCGGATCAGCACGGCACGGTCGCCGACTTTGACGGCGGAGGCGTGGACGCTGGCGCCCACCGCACTCATGGCGCGGGTAGCCGGACGATAAAGCGGGCGCCGGCGGCCGTAGGCATTCCATCGGCGTCCACCGGACCGGGGCGGTTCTCGGCCCAGATGCGTCCGCCATGGGCCTCGATGATCTGCTTGGAGATCGAGAGCCCGAGCCCCGAATTCTGGCCAAAGCCCTGGTGCGGCCGGTCGGTATAGAAGCGCTCGAAGATCCGCTGCAGGGCGTCCTCGCGAATGCCGGGGCCGTCATCGTCGACCACGATCTCGATCTCGGAGCGCACGCGGCGGCAGGTGATGCGGACCTTGCCTCCGGGAGCGGAGAAGGATTGCGCGTTCGACAACAGGTTCGAGATCACCTGGCCGAGCCGCGAATCGTGGCCGGGAACGGAGAAGGTGTCGTTGACGCCGCGCCCCTCGAACCGGACCTCGACGCCGACGTCATGGCCGAGCTTGGTCTCGTTGGCGACCGAGGTCAGCGTCGTCAGCAGCCGCCGCACGTCGACCAGGGTCATGTCCTGGCGCTGCAGCTCGGCGTCGAGCCGGCTGGCATCGGAAATGTCCGAAATCAGGCGGTCGAGCCGCTTCACGTCATGCTCGATCACTGCGAGCAGCCGGCTGCGGCTGTTGTCGTTGCGCGCCAGCGGCAGCGTTTCGACGGCCGAGCGCAATGAGGTCAAGGGATTCTTCAGTTCGTGCGCGACATCGGCGGCAAACATCTCGATCGCCTCGATGCGGTTATAGAGCGCTTCCGTCATGTCGCGCAGCGCGCCGGACAGATGACCGATCTCGTCGCGGCGACGGGTGAAGTCAGGAATCTCGACACGGGTCTTGATTCGGCGGCGGACGCGCTCGGCGCTGTCGGCAAGTCTCCGCACCGGCCCTGCGATCGTGCTGGCCAGCAGCAGCGAAAGCACGATCATGACGGCGGAGGCGACGCCGCCGACCTTCAAAATCGCAAGCCGTTCGGCCGTCACCATCTGGTCGATATCGTCGCCCTGCGTCGACAGCATCAAGGCGCCGTGGATCGTTCGCGAGCGTTGCACGGGAACGGCGACCGAGACGATCACCTCGCCCCGCACATTGACCCGCACCATGCTGCGCTTCTGGCCGCGCAGCGCATCGGCAACTTCCTCATAGGCGTTGCCGTTTTCGGGTCCATGTTCGCGATAGAGCGGCAGATCGCCGCGATTGAGCCAGGTGCGCACCGAGATCAGAGCGCGCTCGGCCAGTCCGGGCTTTTCCGAAGCCGGCGGCGGCAGATCGAAGCGCAGCACGTTTTCGAGATTGCGGCTGTCGAGCAGGATCCCGCCATTGGGATCGTAGATGCGCGCCCGCGTCTTGGTCGGTGAGATGAGCGTGCGCAGGACGGGAGCGACGCGCTCCGGATTGATGGGGAAGTCGAGTGGCGAATATTCATCGGGCGCGCCGTAGCTTTCGCCCGGCTTGAGGTCGAGCAGCCGTTCCGGATCGATGGTGATGGTGTTGGTCTGCACGGTCGCGGAGGCGGCGATCGCGCCCGCGATGATTTCGGCCTGCACGAGCAGGCTCTGCGCACGGGCATCGATCAGGCCGGCGCGGAACTGCGAGAGGTAAAGAATGCTCGCGACCAGCGCCAGCAGGCCCGCGATGTTCAGCGAGACGATCCGCCGGGTCAGGCTGGAGAACGAGAGCGCGAACAGGAATTGCCCGGCGCGTCGCAGCCAGCTCAGCGGCCGCTGCCAACCCGAGACGGCAGGCGTCTCTTCCGGGGCGTTGTCGATCACGACAGCCGCCGATGTGCCTTCCGCATTCAGGCCGTGGTCAGGATGCGTTCGATCGAGCAATGGGTGGTGCCCCGTTTTCGGCGTTGCTGCGCCCGGCAGTCCGCCTCGACGCAGTCTACCCCAATGAGGTCACGCCGTCAGCGCGCGAACCGCGCGCTGCGACCCGCAGCGGCCTCAGGTTTCCTTGAAGCGATAGCCGACACCGTAAAGGGTTTCGATCATCTCGAAATCCTCGTCGACCATCTTGAACTTCTTGCGCAGCCGCTTGATGTGGCTGTCGATCGTGCGGTCGTCAACATAGACCTGATCGTCATAAGCCGCATCCATCAGCGCGTTGCGGCTCTTGACGACGCCGGGACGCTGGGCCAGCGCCTGCAGGATCAGAAACTCCGTGACCGTCAAGGTCACCGGCTCGTTCTTCCAGGTGCAGGTGTGCCGCTCCGGGTCCATCCGCAACAGGCCGCGATCGAGCGCCTTGGCGTCATTCTCCTTCGGCAGCGCCGTCGGATCCTTCGGCTGCGAGCGCCGCAACACCGCCTTGACGCGCTCGACCAGGAGACGCTGCGAGAACGGTTTGCGGATGAAATCGTCGGCACCCATCTTGAGGCCGAACAATTCGTCGATCTCTTCGTCCTTGGAGGTCAGGAAGATCACCGGCAGATCGGATTTCTGCCGCAGCCGACGCAAGGTCTCCATGCCGTCCATGCGCGGCATCTTGATGTCGAGGATAGCGAGATCGGGCTGGCTGGTGCGGAAGCCGTCGAGGGCCGACGCCCCGTCGGTGTAGGTCATGATGCGATAGCCTTCGGCCTCGAGTGCGATCGAGACGGAGGTCAGGATGTTGCGGTCGTCATCGACCAAGGCGATTGTGGGCATGAGCCTGCTTTCACAGTCTGGTTAGCTGAAACGGCGAGCAATCCAGCTAGGCGCCGCATAAATGGCTTCGAACGTGGTCAACGAGCAATGCAAGCTGGGCTGAAGTGTGACCGAGTTCCACAAAACGCGTGACGAAGCGCGCGTCGCAGTCCGAAACAAGGCCCCTTTAGCCGAAAAAACACCCTCATTGCAACAGGATGGGCGAGAGATAACCATGCAACCGACTTCTGATTTTAATCCGTCCCACCTTGCCAAATCGCTACTGCGCCGGAGCCGGCAGGGGGCATTGGCGACGTTGATGCTCGACTCCGGCGATCCCTATTGCTCGCTCGTGAACGTCGCGAGCTCGCCTGATGGCTCGCCGATCCTCTTGATTTCAAGGCTCGCCGTGCACACCAAGAACGTCTTGGCCGATCCGCGGGTCTCGCTGATGCTGGACGAGCGCGCGCCGGGCGACCCGCTGGAGGGCGCGCGGATCATGCTGCTGGGTCGCGCGGAACAGGTCGGCGCCGAGCAACGTGATACCTTGCGAAGACGGTATCTGAATGCTCACCCGTCGGCAGAAAATTATGCCGATTTTGCTGATTTCTCGTTTTTTCTGATTCGCCCGTCGGGACTGCACCTGGTGGCCGGATTCGGGCGCATCCTTGATCTGAAGCCGGCGCAATTCCTGACCGACACGTCGGATGCTGCCGGTTTGCTCGAAGCAGAACAGGGCGCCGTCGACCACATGAACGCCGATCACCGCGAGGCGCTCGGCCTTTACGCCACTCGGCTGCTCGGAGCCGAACAGGCCGACTGGCGCTGCACGGGATGCGATCCCGAGGGCCTCGATCTCGCAGCTGATGGCAAGGTGCTGCGGCTGGATTTTCCGGAGCGCGTGACCTCGCCCGGCGAGTTGCGCAAGATGCTTGTGAGGCTGGCCGAGGAGGCGCGCGCAAAGCGGCTTGCTTGAACGCTGCCGTCGTTAGTCGCGACTTGAGCGTCCGCAGACGAGAACAATGTGCGGTCGGGATGGTCGCGACAGCCGCGCCGGCAAGGGTCGCGCGCTGTTGCGCGTCGCGCAAGCGATGGCGGCCGGGTCCAGCTCATTAGTATGATGATTACTGCGACGCAGCATCGGCTGTTCCGCATCGCGTCGCTTTGTCACTGCGCCTAACACT
Source organism: Bradyrhizobium sp. SZCCHNS1022 (assembly GCF_032484835.1). Classification (NCBI taxonomy): domain Bacteria; kingdom Pseudomonadati; phylum Pseudomonadota; class Alphaproteobacteria; order Hyphomicrobiales; family Nitrobacteraceae; genus Bradyrhizobium; species Bradyrhizobium sp. SZCCHNS1022. The sequence continues at coordinate 1,189,177 of NZ_JAUETT010000001.1, forward strand.
TGTTGATGTGCATCAGGCCGGCAGCGGTGCAATAAGCAATTGGCGCGGATCGTCTTGGCAAGCCCGGCGTTGGTCAGTATTAGGTCCAAGCCCGAGCCATGACAGGCAATGCGTAACGGTAACGGTCAACGCGCAACAAGCGCTTTCAATCGATCGCGCAGTATAGACGCGGACTCTCAGGAGGGGACTTTCGTGCAAGAGACGGGTATTCGCAACGGCGCCTTCGGTGCTGATAAGTTCGGCTTGAAGAATCTGAAGCAGGTGCATTGGAATCTCGGTGCGCCGCAGCTCTACCAATATTCGCTCGCGGCGGGCGAAGCGGTGCTGTCCGCGGATGGTGCCTTGTGCGCGGACACCGGCGAATTCACCGGGCGCAGCCCCAAGGACAAGTTCACGGTCCGCGATGCTTCCACCGACAAGAAGATGTGGTGGGCGGGCAATCAGTCGATCACTTCGGAGCAGTTCGAAACGCTCTATCAGGATTTCCTCAAGCACGCCGAAGGCAAGCGGCTGTTCGCGCAGGATCTCTATGGCGGCGCCGATCCGAGCTTTCGGATCAAGACGCGTGTCTTCACCGAGCTCGCCTGGCACTCGCTGTTCATCCGCACGCTCCTGATCCGCCCTGAACGGATCGAGCTCGACACCTTCGTGCCGGAGCTCACCATCATCGACATGCCGAGCTTCCGCGCGGACCCGAAACGTCACGGCGTGCGCTCGGAGAACGTCGTTGCGATCGATTTCGCCCGCAAGATCGTCCTGATCGGCGGGTCTTATTATGCGGGCGAGATGAAGAAGAGCGTGTTCACCACGCTGAACTATTATCTGCCGGAAAAGGGTGTGATGCCGATGCATTGCTCGGCCAATGTCGGGCCGAACGGCGACACTGCGGTCTTCTTCGGTCTCTCCGGTACCGGCAAGACCACGCTCTCGGCCGATCCGAACCGCACGCTGATCGGCGACGACGAGCACGGCTGGGGCGGCGACGGCGTGTTCAACTTTGAGGGCGGCTGCTATGCCAAGTGCATCAAGCTGTCCAAGGAGGCCGAGCCGCAGATCTACGCCGCAAGCAAGCGCTTCGGTGCGGTGCTCGAGAACGTCGTGCTCGATGAGGACAGCCGCGAGGTCGACTTCAACGACGGCTCCAAGACCGAGAACACGCGCTCTGCCTATCCGTTGGATTTCATTCCCAACGCCTCGCGCACCGGACGCGCGCCGCATCCGAAGAACGTGGTGATGCTGGCCGCCGATGCCTTCGGCGTGCTGCCGCCGATCGCCAAGCTTTCGCCGGCCCAGGCGATGTACCACTTCCTGTCCGGCTACACCGCCAAGGTCGCGGGCACCGAGCGCGGGCTCGGCAAAGAGCCGCAGCCGGAATTCTCGACCTGCTTCGGCTCGCCGTTCCTGCCGCTCGATCCGTCAGTCTACGGCAACATGCTGCGGCAGCTGATCGCCGAGCACAATGTCGACTGCTGGCTGGTCAACACCGGCTGGACCGGCGGCAAATATGGCGTCGGCAGCCGCATGCCGATCAAGGTGACGCGCGCGCTGCTGACGGCGGCGCTCGATGGTTCGCTGCGCAATGTCGAATTCCGCACCGACAGGTATTTCGGCTTTGCGGTGCCGACCGCGCTGCCGGGCGTGCCCAGCGAGATCCTCGATCCCGTCAACACCTGGAGGGACAAGGCCGAGTTCGATGAGACCGCGCGTGCGCTGGTCGGCATGTTCCAGAAGAACTTTGCCAAGTTCGAGGCCCAGGTCGACGCCGAGGTCCGCGCGGCGGCGCCGGATCTGAAGCTGGCAGCGGAGTAGTTCGTCGCCCTGTTCTGAAATACTGGATCGCCCGGTCAAGCCGGGCGATGACAGTTGTAGGGGCGGCGTCTTTCTCGACGCAAACGCGATGCGGTGTTTATGAGCTTCGCCGGGACGACGCCGAGCGCGCCGAGGCGTGGTGGCCTCACGCCTTGAAATAGGCGATCTGTGTCGTGGTCGCGAGCAGGCGTCCCGACGGCGACCACAATTCGCCGTGCTGGTCCTGATAGCTTCTGTTGAAGACCTTGGCGTCGGCGACCGCGAGCACATGGGTGATGTCTTCGGCCGCGAGGTCGTCGCGGCCGACATGGAAATAGGTCGTCAGCGATACCGTGCCGAACGGCACCAATTCGCCGCGCGCGTGGAAGACGCGGCCGAAGAACGCGTCCGACATCGACATGAGCGACAGCATGTCGAGCCTGCGCGGCTTGCGGTCGGAGATCCAGAGCTTGGAATAGGCGCTCTGCGGCTCTGCCTTGGCGCCGCCAGCGAGATCGGGCTGGCCCTCGACGAAGCGAAAATCATACTGCCGGGTCCACGACATTCCTGTATCGGCATGCCGCTTCACCTGATCGAAAGGCGGGGCGTCCGGCCTTTGCGCCGGCTGGTGCGACCAGGACGGGCGACGCTCGGCAAACACAGCGGTGGCGACGGTGGCCGGATCGGCATCGCCCTGGCTCAGTTCGACATACCAATGCTGCGAGGAGCGGTTGGCCTTGACCAGACGGACGTCGAGATCGAACGGGCCTTCCGCGATCGGCGCGCAATAATTCACCGTCAGCGCCAGCGGATCTCCCGCAGCGTGCGGATGCTCGATCAGCGCGCGCAAGACGGTGGCCGCGGTGACGCCGCCGAACGGGCCGACAAAGGCCCAGTAATCCGGGCAGGTCCTGCCCTGCCAGCGGCTATCACCGGCGGTGACGCGGGTGGCCTGGTCGAAGAGGTGGTCCATCATTGTGCCGGGCATGCGTTTCTCTCTGACGCTCATCGTATGATGAGCATCATGTCAAAGGCAATGACGTCCGACGTCATTGCCGGCATGCGCGCCGTGCTCTGTGTGAGCTGTCAGCCCCGCTGAGCCTGCGGCTCGATCGCCCCGATCGGCCCCACCGGCACGTTCCAGATATCGTCGGCATATTCGCGGATGGTGCGGTCGGAGGAGAACCACGCCATCCGTGCGACGTTGAGGATCGAGGCGCGCGTCCAGGCCGGCATCACCTGCCAGCGCGCGTCGATGCCGCGCTGCGCCTCGTAATAGGAATCGAAATCGGCTGAGACCATGTAGTGGTCGAGATGGCGCAGCGCGTGCGCGATCGGCTGGAACCGGGATAGGTCATCGGGCGAGAACTCACCTGATCCGATTGCATTGATCGCGCGCGCAAGCCGCGGCGAGCGCTGGATGATGTCGCTGGCATCGAGCCCCTGCTGCCGCCGTGCCACCACTTCCATCGCCTCCATGCCGAAGATCGCGATGTTCTCCGCGCCGACATTGTCGCGAATTTCGATATTGGCGCCGTCCAGCGTGCCGATGGTGATGGCGCCGTTCAGCGCGAGTTTCATGTTGCCGGTGCCGGAGGCCTCCATGCCGGCCGTCGAGATCTGCTCCGAGAGGTCGGCGGCGGGAATGATGGATTCCGCCAGGCTGACATTGTAGTCGGCGAGGAACACGATCTTGAGCCGGCCGCCGATGGCCGGATCGTTGTTGACGACCTCGGCAACGTCGTTGATCAGCTTGATGACGAGCTTGGCATAGCGATAGCTGGCCGCGGCCTTGCCGGCGAAGATCTTTACCCGCGGCACCCAGTCGCGCTGCGGCTCGTCCTTCATCGCCTGATAGAGCGCGATCGCCTCCAGAATGTTGAGCAGCTGGCGCTTGTATTCGTGGATGCGCTTGATCTGCACGTCGAACAGCGCGGCCGGATCGAGCCGGACGTTCATGCGCTCCCCGACCAGCCGCGCCAGCTGGATCTTGTTGTGATGCTTCACCGCGCGGAATTTCTGGTGGAAGCCGCTGTCGCTGACATAGTCCTCGAGCCCTGCGAGCAGCGTGGGATCATCGACGACGGCGTCGCCGCAGGATTCGCGGAGCAGATCGGTCAGCTTCGGATTGGCCAGCATCAACCACCGACGGAAGGTGATGCCGTTGGTCTTGTTGGTGATGCGGCCGGGATAGAGATGGTTGAGATCGTGGAACACGGTCTCCTTCATCAGGTCGGAGTGCATCGCCGAGACGCCGTTGATCCGGTGCGAGCCGACGAAGGCGAGCTGGCCCATGCGCACGCGGCGGCCGCTCTTCTCGTCGATCAGCGAGACTGAGGCGCGGTAATCGATATCGCCGGGCGCGCGCTCCTCTGCGAGCGCCAGATGTTGCGCATTGATGCGGTAGATGATTTCGAGATGCCGCGGCAACAGCCGTTCGAACAGCTCGACCGGCCAGGTTTCGAGCGCCTCCGGCAGCAGCGTGTGGTTGGTGTAGGACAGGGTGGCGACCGTGATCTTCCAGGCCTCGTCCCAGCGGAAATTGTGCAGATCGACCAGGATGCGCATCAGCTCGGCCACCGCGAGCGAGGGATGCGTATCGTTGAGTTGCACCGCGGCCTTCTGCGGCAGGCTGCGGAGGTGGCCGTCGGACGCGAGATGCCGCTTGACGAGATCCTGCAGCGAGGCGGACACGAAGAAATATTCCTGCCGCAGCCTGAGCTCGCGTCCCGCAGGACTCTCGTCGTTCGGATACAGGAACTTGCAGATCGCCTCGGCGCGCGCTTCCTCGGCGGAGGCGCCGAGATAATCGCCGGCGTTGAAGACGTCGAGTTTGAGCGGATCGGGCGAGCGCGCGGACCACAGCCTGAGCGCATTCACGTGATGGCCGCGCCAGCCGACGATCGGCGTGTCATAGGCCACCGCCTGGACCGTCTCGCCGGGATGCCAGATGGCGCGGTCGCGCCCCCCCTTCTCATCCACATGCTCGACACCGCCGCCGAAATGGACGTGGTAGACGATCTCCGGCCGCTGGAACTCCCAAGGGTTACCGAACGAGAGCCACACGTCCGGATATTCCTGCTGCCAGCCGTCGACGATGACTTGCCGGAACAGGCCGTAATCATAGCGGATGCCGTAGCCGATCGCCGGGATCTGCAGGGTCGACATGCTCTCCATGAAGCAGGCGGCGAGCCGGCCGAGGCCGCCATTGCCCAGCGCGGCATCCGGTTCGGATTTGCGAAGATCGGAGAGGCCGACGCCGAGATCGCCGAGCGCGGTCTCGAACACCTTCATCAGGCCCATATTGTTGAGCGCGTCGGTGAAGAGCCGGCCGATCAGGAACTCGAGGCTGAGATAATAGACCCGCTTGCGGCCGGCGTCGTAGCTCTCCTTGTCGGCGGTCAGCCAGCGGTGCACGATGCGGTCGCGCAATGTCAGCGCCGCGGCGTAGTACCAGTCGTGCTGGGTCGCCTGGCTCGCCTCCTTGCCGATCGCAAGGCGCAGCTTGGCCAGGATGTCGCTCTTGATCTCCGCCACCGCCAGTTCGTCGACGGGCTGGCCGGTGCTTACAAAGCTGCGCTGGGGCGGTTGGTTTGTCACCGTGGAACCTGTGATGCTGATGTCAGTCCAGTGAAGAGCATACGACGGATGCGCCGCCTTCGGAAACCCGGAGCGGTCCGGGGCAGTGGGAATGCTGACAAGTTATGCAAGGTTCAGGCCGAGTTCCTGCTGTTGCAACCGAGCGGAATCGATGATGTCGCGAACGTGCGACGCAATAGGTGGGCGCACTGACGACGCGGCGTGATCAAACTGCAGTGAGCGACGGTGGGGAGTGGAGCAGATGCCGGAAGCAAGGTTGGCGCGGCCAGATGACCTGGATGGCGTGATTGCGCTTTTCCAGGCGTCCGAGGTCAGCGCCGTTGTTGGCCCACGCGAGCGTGCGGCTCATGTGTGGGAACGGATCCTGTCGCGCGAAGGTGTGGCGGTTTTCGTTTCGGAGATCGATGGAGCGGTCGTCGCAACCTGCATGCTGATCACCGTGCCCAATCTCTTGCGCTCCGGCCGCCAGCACGGGTTTCTCGAAAATGTCGTAACGCATCCCGAGCATCGCGGCCGTGGTCACGGCCACGCCGTGGTTGCTGCGGCTCTGGACGAAGCGTGGCGGCAGGACTGCCATCATGTGCTGCTGCAAAGCGGCCGAACCGACCCGCGCGTGCGCCGCTTCTACGAGAGCTGCGGCTTCAGGTCAGATGTGCGGACGGCCTACGTGGCGCAGCGCTCGCAGGACCTCTGCCATCCGTGAAGTCGCGCTGCAAACTCATAAGCGCGGCCAGCTGGGCAACAGGCCCGATAGCTCGTTTCCTGCGCTTGGCTTTCGCCAGGACGACGATAAATCAGCTCTTCACAAGTGCGCAAGAACAAATTAAGAACATCTGTGATAGGAGCTGTAGACGCTTTGATTCGGTGCCCCCGGCGCCATCACACCTCATCCGCGCATCCAGCGAGGACACCATGTCCAGTATCGCCTTCGATCCCCTGGCTCTCACCCGCATTGCCGATTTCGCCCGGACCTTGTCGCGGCTGCACCGGACGGCGCGTCGCCGCCCGGTCGATGACGACCAGATCGACCGCGAGTTCAATGCAGTCTGCCTGTCGATCTGGGGCTATACGACCGACGACATTTCCGACGATCTGTTCTCCGCCACCGATCACACCTTCCTCGATGGGCTGGACGAGGCGCGGGCGCGCATCTTTGCCGCCGAGCAGGGTTATGACCTCGTCGATGACGACGGCATGCTGACCGACTGGTGGGGATTTTGCTGGATGATCCTGGCCGAGAAGCGCGGCCTGTTGACGCCGGAGAACCGCGCCGCGGCGCGGGTTGCGATCGAGGAGAAATATCTCACCGCGCCGAACGTGATCGGCGTGATCGTGGGGCGGTGAGCCGGCAAGTCCTTGCGCGGCATTGCGCCCTGCGCGAGCGCTGACCGATCAGTCCATTTCCGCGCGCTTGTCGCGGCCGGGCACGGCTTTCGGCGCGATACTCAAAGGCGGCGCCACGCTGGCGGTGATATCGGCAGATGCCGGGTCGGTCGCCGCTATGTCAGCACGCACCGGCGCGACCTTCAGCTCGGTCAGGCGGGCGCGGACCTCGTTCGTCAATCCCGGATAGGATGCCACCGGCGTGAAGTCGGCAGCTTGTGCCGTGCCGCCGCGCGGTCCGGTATAGGCAACCAATCCCTCGGTGGTGGCGACGACATCGCCCGGACGCAGCGAATTGTCGAGCGCCAGATCGACCGGCGCGAGGCCGGCGGGATCGCGGCCGTTGCAGGTGCAGTCCGCGCGGAGCGCCTTGCGATAAGCGAAGGCATTCTCGCTGTCCGCATAGCGCTCGCCGTTCGCCGCCGCGGCGTAATCGATGCTGGAGCCGAAATAGACCTTGGTTGCACTGGCTGGGCAGAAGGCCTGGCACATCTGCGCCGGCGAGGCGAGGCCGCGCATCAGCGGGAAATAGCGTCCATCGCAGGTCCGCACGCAGAAGGCGGGTCCCGAGCCGGAGGCCGCCGTGCGCGGCTGCGGCTGGGCTTGCGGATTGTTGCCGAAGGGGTCGAAGCCATTTCCCTGTTGCTGTCGCTGCGGCTTGGTGAAACCGCCGAACAGGAAATCGAACAGGTTCTCGGCTGCTGCTCGCTGCGGCATCATGGCGATCGATCCGGCCAGCGCCAGCGCGACGATCGGCATGATGTGCCGCCGCCACGGGTGCAAAGACAAGAATTCGTTACGCAACGCCCACTCCCATCCGCAACAGCCACAATCCAGGCGCGCCGCTGCCCGAGATCATGAGACCTCAAACACGCCATCCTTGTGGCGCGGCCTGTCAGCTTTGCGGTAACCTTAACGGAGGATGGTAAATGAGCGGTATGCGTTGCTGCTCGCCCGGCGGATTTGAAGTCGTGATCGGCTCATCCGCGCACTCTTGGTCGGCATCGGACCACTAGGCCGAGAGGAACTCGCTGGCCTTGTACAGCGCGCGGAACGGCAGGCCGGCCTGTGCAAAGGTTTCCGCCGCGCCCTCCTCACGATCCACCATGGTGAACACCAGCGCCACGTCGGCGCCGGCCTCGCGCAGGGCTTCCACCGCCTTCATGGCCGAGCCGCCGGTGGTGGTGACGTCCTCAACCACGACGATGCGCTTGCCGGCCAGGGTCTCGTCCTTGGCGAGCCCTTCGATGGCGAGCCGTGCGCCATGCTCCTTCGGCTTCTTGCGCACGAAAAAGGCCGCGATCGGATGGCCCTTGATCCAGGAGATCTGCGCGATGGCGCCGGCAAGGGGCACCGCGCCCATCTCGAGCCCGCCGATATAGTCGAAATGCTCGTCCTTCAGCGCCTCATAGGTGAGCTCGGCAAGCAGCGTGGCTCCCTCCGGGTCCATCATGGTCGGCTTCAGGTTGAAATAGAAATCGCTCTTGCGGCCCGAGGCCAGCGTGACTTCGCCACGGCCGAACGAGCGCCTGCGAATGATCTCGAAGAGGCGGGCGCGGGAGGCGGATTTGGACACGGTCATCGATCCCCGTTTGGCTTGGCAGGGGTTGGCAATTATCAGCGGCCCGGCGCTCATGCCACCGGACGAGCCAGCCCGTCAACAGCGGCGAGGCGGCGCCGGCCGGCTTCGCACAGGCGGTGGGGGCGCTTTGGCCGCCGAGACCTCCGATGCTACAGACACCGCCTGAACAAGAGCTGAAGAGGCGCGGATGACCATCGAGCTTTACACCTGGAACACGCCGAACGGCCGCAAGATCTCGGTCGCCCTGGAGGAGATGGGCCTGTCCTACAAGGTCGTTCCGGTCGACATCACCAAGGGTGAGCAGATGGCGCCCGCCTTCCTCGCCATCAGCCCGAACAACAAGATCCCGGCGATCGTCGATCCCGAGGGGCCCGAGGGCAAGCCGGTGTCGATCTTCGAATCCGGCGCGATCCTGCTCTATCTCGGGGAGAAGACCGGCAAGTTCCTGCCGAAATCGTTGGCGGAACGGATTCCGGTCTATGAATGGCTGATGTGGCAGATGGGCGGCTTCGGCCCGATGCCGGGCCAGGTGCACCATTTCATCGCGCTCGACAACGAGCAGGACCGCGCCTATGGGCTGAAGCGCTACATGGCCGAGACCCGCCGGCTCTATGGGGTGCTGGACCGCCAGCTGGCCGCGCATGAGCTCGTTGCGGGGGCGCTGTCGGTGGCCGATTTCGCCATTCTCGGCTGGGCCTGGCGCCATCCGCGCCACAAGGTTGATCTGGCCGACTTCCCCAACGTCAAGCGCTGGTATGAGACGCTGATGGCCCGGCCGGCCGTCAAGCGCGGCATGGAGGCGAAGCTGGATTGAGGGGCGATTGCCGCGTCCTCCGCGGAGGCAGGCTCGACCGCCGCATCCGCGTGTGCTTGCTCCCTCTCCCGCTTGCGGGGCCGACGATCGCATTTGGATTCGGACGGCCGTGATCGTACTGGGGCCTCATGGTTCGAGACGGCGCTACGCGCCTCCTCACCATGAGGGTTTAGGATTTCACCGCAGAAAAGGCCCTCATCCTGAGGGACCGCCGAAGGCGGTCGTCTCGAAGGATGGCCGCGAAAAGACCGGCCGCCCCAGCTTCTTCCTTATATGCGATGGCCCTGCGCTTGCGGGGGAGGGCCAGAGAGGGGGCCGGACGACGAAGGCTTCGGTTTAGAACGAAGAATGCCCCGGCCTCAGTTCTGCACGTAGGTGTCCGGATCGGGGCTGCTGCTGGGCGTCTTGAATGCGGCCCGCAACGCGGCCGGCATCGGATAGTTGAAATTGATCCCGGTCGGCGGAACCGGCGATTCGAACCACTTCCTGTAGAGCGCTTCGATGTCCGAGCTCTGATAGATCTCGGCAGTGACACGGTCGGCAAGAGCCTTGAACGGCGCATCGTCCTTGCGGAACATGATGCCGTAAGGCTCCGGCTTCGAGAAGGAGTCGTTGCTGATCATGTACGCCGCCGGGTCCTTGGACCGCGCGATCGCGACCGCGAGCTGGACGTCGTCAAGCACATAGGCCTGCGCGCGGTCGGTCTCCAGCATGAGGAATGCCTCGGCCTGGTCCTTGGCCGGAACGATGTTGATGCCGAGCTTGCGCTCCAAATTGACCTTGTGCAGCTGTGCGATGTTGGTCGATCCGGCAATCGCGACGGCCGTCTTGCCTTTCAGGTCGTCAATCGTCTCGATCGACAGCGACTTCTTGGCTGCAAAGCGCGTGGCGCTGAGAAAGTGCGTGTTGGCAAACGCCACGAGCTTCTGGCGTTCGGCGTTGTTGGTGGTGGATGCGCACAGCAGGTCGATCGTGCCGTTCGTCATCAGCGGAATGCGGTTGGACGACGTCACCGGAATGGTTTCGATCGTGAGGTTGGGCAGCCCAAGCTCCTTCTTCACGGCGTCCGCGATCCGCGCGCAGATATCGAGCGCATAACCGACCGGCTTCTGGTTGCCGTCCAGGTAGCTGAACGGCACCGACGACTCCTGGAAACCGATCGAAATCTTGTTGCTCTCCTTGATCTTCTGCAGCGTGCCCGTCAGTTCCTCGGCGCTCGCGGCGTTTGCGGCGAGCGCTGCCGTCAGCAAAAATCCCCATATGCGCATTGAAGCCTCTCCTCGCACCAATCCTACTCGCACGCCGCAGGTGCCACACGTGCCCGATGACAGCCTCGCTTTGGCATGCAACGATGAAAAGGGATAAAAACGCTTCACGTCTCATTCCAAAAGGAGATCATTGGGCGCGGCAGACTTCCGTCGGCGCAGGCACCGCGCTAGCCCTGGAGCTGGCGACCGAAGTCGCAGGTCCTGCGTGCCAGCTGGGCTACGGCGGCCGTGAAGGCCGAGGGCCTGTCGTTGCGATACATGGCCGCATAGGGCACTGCGGGCAGCGCCGGCTTAACGGGCACGATGGCGAGCTTTCTCTCCTCGAAGAGGGGACGGAAACAGCGTTGCGGTAGATAGCTGATGCCGAGGCCGGCCACGGCGAGTCCGACCAGGGCAGTCAGATTGTCGACTGAAATCGCGCGCTTGAAGGAGACGCCGTTCGCTGTGAGCCATTTGTTGAAGAAGAGGCCGGAGCCTGAGCGGCGGCCCTGCATCAGGATCGTATGGTCGCCGAGCTCGTTGAATCCGAGAGCCCGACGCGATTGGACCAGGCCGGGGCGCGCCGTCCAGACGTTCTGGACTTCGGCCAGCCTGACCGATGTCACCTCCGGATCCGAAAACACATCCGGGATCACGATGAGGTCGATGCTGCCTTCGATGAGCCGATCGTACAGGCTGCGGCTGGTGTCCACCTCGGGCTCGATCATCACGGCCGGATGAGCTTCGCGAATAGCCGATACGAGACGCGGCAGCCATGTCAGCGCCGACAGTTCTGTTGCGCCGAGGCGGAGACGGTGGGCCGGTGCCTGCCGTCCGTCCTTCAGCTCCAGGATCTGATCCTGCAACGCCAGCATCTGCCGGCCCAGGGCAAGGATCTGCTCGCCCCTCTCAGTCAGGCGAGCGCCGCGCTGGCTGCGGTCGAACAGCGGAACGCGTGCGGAGGCCTCGAGCTCCTGGATGCGCTTCGAGATGGCCGATTGCGTCGTGTTGAGCTTTGCGGCCGCGCGCTCGAACGTGCCGAGTTCCGCGATCCAGTTCAAGGCCTCAAGCTGCTTTAGAGTGACCATGCGACATGCGAAAAAGAGATAGGTTAATATCTCTATTTATCTGTTTTTCGAATTCATGGCGAGTCCTACACAGTCGAACCATGCCCTTCAAAGGAGCGACATCTTCATATGCGGTGTCGCGATGGTGCGGGAGAGCCCATGGACGGTGCGAGAGAGCGATCAGCGAGAATGGAACACGGCGAACCGCAAGCTGGTGCGCCGATCGATCCCGCAATCATAGCCGCATTCAAGACTGTCGCCACGGCCGTGATTAGCGACAATCTGCAGCGGTTGCCCGGTGCGACGAACTTGCGGCCGTTCTATGCGGGCTCGCCCATGGCCGGGGTCGCGCTGACCGTGAACACGGCGCCGGGAGATAACCTCTTCATTCATCGGGCGCTCGATCTCGTAAAGCCCGGCGACGTCATCGTCGTCAATGGCGGGGGCGACGAGACGCGCGCATTGGTCGGCGAGATCATCGCTGCCATCGCCAGGCAACGTGGCGCGGCCGGAATCATCGTCGATGGCGCCGTCAGGGATTCCAACGTGCTCATGAACTCCGACTTCCCAGTGTTCGCACGTGCAGTTAATCACCGCGGCCCTTACAAGAATGGTCCTGGCGCGATCAACGTGCCGGTGTCGATTGGCGGCATGATCGTCGCGCCCGGAGACGTGGTGGTCGCGGACGCCGACGGTGTCGTTGCTTTCGCGCCGGCGATCGCCTCTGAGCTGCTGGAGGCCGTGCGCGGCCAGGAGCAGCGCGAAGCGGAGATCATGGCCAGCATCCGCGCCGGGCGCTATCGCGGCGCCTATGCCGAATAGCGGATGACTGCAATCGGGCGGCGAATGGACGCCGGGGCACTTGTCCGCCTTGTGGTCATTCCGGTCGGCGGGGTGGGAGTACTCACCCCCGCCGCGCCTCGACCGCGATCCGCACCGCCATCCCCGCCAGCACCGTGCCCATCAGATAGCGCTGCAGCAGCGCCCAGCTCGGTCGCGTCGCGAGGAACAGCGCGATGGTGCCGGCCGCCATCGCAATGAGGGCATTTACGCTGACGCTGATCGCGATCTGGATCGCGCCCAGCGCCACCGACTGCGTCAGCACGCTGCCTGCCGCGGGGTCGATGAACTGCGGCAGCAGCGCCAGATACAGCATTGCGATCTTCGGGTTCAAAAGATTGGTGACGAAGCCCATCACGAACAGCTTGCGCGGGCTGTCGACCGCGAGCTTCTTCACCTGAAACGGCGAGCGTCCGCCCGGCTTCACCGCCTGCCAGCCGAGGTAGAGCAAATAGGCGGCACCGGCGAGCCGGAGCGCGTCATAGGCGAAGGGCACCGCGAGCAGAAGGGCGGTGATGCCGAACGCCGCCGACAACATGTAGACCACGAAGCCGAGCGCGACGCCGCCGAGCGAGATGATTCCGGCCGTGCGTCCCTGCGTGATCGAGCGCGAGACCAGGTAGAGCATGTTCGGCCCGGGTGTCAGCACCATTCCGAACGAGACGAGGGCGAAAGCGAGCAGAGGCGAGGTGTGCGGCATCGGTAGCTCGAAGAGAAGGGCTGATGCCGGTTTCTAACTGGTCTCCTCGCGCGAGGTCATTGTCTAAATTGCTCTGAGTGCAATTGAGTAAGCCGCGGCCGAATACTGGATCGCGTCGGTGATATGTTGGCGACGAGACGCATGCGTCCCATGCGCGAATTGCCCGTCGGGTTACTTTGTCGCAGGCCGATGACGTTGCGCCGTCGGGCAAATCAGGCAGAGATTCTCGCACGTCCCGCCGCTGCATGAGGGGCGTTTCGCGAACGTCACGGACCGTTGGCAGTGGGATGCGATGGGTGTGTCTTGCTGCAGCATGGTTTCATCATGCGGACGAACAGCGAGGCATGCACGGTCAAGTCGCGTCGTCCTGATACCCCGATGCTGGTATCAAGCGGGTGATGATGCCTGAGCGCGTCACGCTCGTGATGGTGGCCAACAAGCCCGGCGCACCAGGGAGAACGCGAAGCAGCTGTTAAAACCATCGCGCAGGGAAGGCCGGGTCGTCTCGGCTGAGCCTGTGGTACCTGCCGCCTGCATTTTTTTGTTGCAGGCGGGCCGCGGGCGCCAGCCGGCGCCCGGCCTTCCCTGCGCCCTCATCGAGTTCAGAGGGCGGTTCGCTAGCAGAGCTCGGGCCGATCGTGCCGCGAGATCGCGATCGCATGTCCTCGCGCTGTTTGAGATGTGAATCGAAAATGCCGCGAGCCCTCCGTGCGCGGCGCGAGGTAGCAATCGAACCACGCGCAGTGGGCACGCCGACGCTTTGCCCATCTATGTGCTGGTCATGGGTGCCGTCATTGCGAGGAGCGAAGCGACGAAGCAATCTAGACCGTTTTCCGGGCTCTGGATTGCTTCCGCCGTGGCCCTTCGGGTTATCGCGGACAAGTCGCTTCGCTCACAATGACGACATATATCGATGCCGCTTCATCGCAACTATTCGCCGCGCGCGCATCGAAATGGAGCGGCCCGACGTCATGCGTCGGCCTGGTATCGGGAGATCGCGGCGGCGAAGCGGGCGATCGCATCCCGGAGCGGGTCGGCGAGCGCGTTGTCGGCAAGGATGGAGGCTGCATCGTTCGCCGTCCCTAGCAAAGGCAAGGTAATCGATGCGTCCTTGACCAGCCGGGCCGACATCGTCTCGAGCGTCAGCGTCAGCGCGGCCAGCGCATGGATCGCACGCGGGGATGTATTGATCAGCGCCACCGGCTTGTCCGGAAATTCGAAGCTGCCGACCAGCCAGTCCAGCGCGTTCTTCAGCACGCCGGCGACACCGCGCGCATATTCCGGACTGGAAATCACGATCCCATCAGCTTCCCCGATCTCGGTCCGAAACGCCGCGACCGGCGCGGGAAGCAGGTCGCCGTCGAGATCGGGGTTGAAGAACGGCAGTCTGGCGATGCCGTCGAACAGCACGATGTCGACGCCTCTGGGTGCAAGACGTGCCGCGGCGCGCAGCACCGTGGTGTTGCTCGAGGCCGCACGCAAGCTGCCGGAGATCGCGAGTATCCTCATAAGATCATCCGATCGAAGCGCGTCAGCTCAATGCGCCTCGTCCCAATTGTCGGCGGCGCGGGCGTCGACGTGGAGCGGCACCGACAGCAGCACGGCCGGGAACGGAGCGTCCTGCATCACGTGCTGAACCACCGGAAGCGTCGCCTCGACCTCTTCATTCGGCACCTCGAAGATCAGTTCGTCATGCACCTGCAAGAGCATCTGCGCCGAGAGCTTCTTCTGCGCCAGCGCCTCTTCCACCCGCGTCATGGCGCGGCGGATGATGTCGGCCGCCGTACCCTGGAGTCGTGCGTTGATCGCCGCGCGCTCGTTGAAGGCGCGCACCGAGGCGTTGGAGGCCTTGATCTCCGGGTAGTGGCACTTGCGGCCGAACAGGGTGGTGACATAGCCGTTCTTGCGGCAGAATTCCTTGGTCGCATCCATGTAGTCGCGGATGCCGGGGAAGCGCTCGAAGTAGCGCTTGATGTAGGCCGAGGCTTCCTCGCGCGCGATGCCGAGCTGGTTGGCGAGACCGAATGCCGAGATGCCGTAGATGATGCCGAAATTGATCGCCTTGGCGCGACGCCGCACCTCGCTCGGCATGTCCTTGATCGGCACGCCGAACATCTCGGAGGCCGTCATGGCGTGAATGTCGAGCCCGTCCTTGAACGCCTGTTTCAGTACCGGAATGTCGGCGATCTCGGCGAGCAGCCTGAGCTCGATCTGGGAATAGTCCGCCGACACCAGCTTGTGGCCGGGCGTCGCGATGAAGGCGCGGCGGATCTTGCGACCGTCCTCGGTGCGCACCGGGATGTTCTGCAGGTTCGGCTCGTTGGACGACAGCCGGCCCGTGGTGGTCGCGGCCAGCGCGTAGGTGGTGTGCACGCGATGGGTCTGCGGGTGGACGTAAGTCGGCAGCGCGTCGGTGTAGGTCGATTTCAGCTTGGAGACCTGGCGCCATTCCAGGATCTTCTTGGCGAAATCGTTGCCCTGTTCGGCCAGATCGTCGAGGATCGACGCGGAGGTCGACCAGGCGCCGGTCTTGGTCTTGGTGCCGCCGGGGATGCCCATCTTGCCGAACAGGATGTCGCCGATCTGCTTGGGGCTGCCGACATTGATCGGCTCGCCGGCCAGCTCCTGCAGCTCGGCCTCGACCCTCGCGGCAGTCTGAGCGAAATCGCCCGAGAGCCGCGACAGCACCTGGCGATCGATCGAGATGCCGCGGCGCTCCATGCGGGCCAGCACCGAGACCAGCGGCCGCTCCAGGGTCTCATAGACGGCGGTCATGCGTTCGGCCACCAGCCGCGGCTTCAGCACACGCCACACCCTCAAGATCACGTCGGCATCCTCAGCCGAATAGGCGGTGGCGCGGTCGATCGGCACCTGCTCGAAGCTGAGCTTGTTCTTGCCGCTGCCGATCAGTTCGCCATGGCTGATGATGGCATGGCCGAGGATGTGTTCAGAAAGCGAGTCGAGCTTGTGCGAGCCGCGCCCGGCATCGAGCGCGTAGGACATCAGCTGCACGTCGTCATAATTTCTCAAGGTGATGCCGGCCTGTGCCAGCATCACCGCGGCGAACTTGATGTTGAAGCCGACCTTGAGAATGCCCGGGGATTCCAGGATCGGCTTCAGCGCGTCCAGGGCGTAGCGCTCCTTGATCTGGTCCGGCGCGAGGCCGGCATCGAACAGTCCGCCGCCGTCGCCGGCCTGGCGATGCGCGAGCGGGATGTAGCAGGCGTCGTTGACGGAGCGGGCGAGCGCGATGCCGCAGAACTCTGCCTGCATCGGATCGATCGAGCTGGCCTTGGCTTCAACGGCGACATGACCGACATCATGGATGCGTGCGAGCCAGGCGTCGAGCTCATCGCGGCTGCGGATGGTCTGGTATGTCGCCCGGTCGATCCGCGCCGCCTTCGCGGCCTCCGCACGTGCGGCGACCAGCGCGACCGGCGTGCCCTTGCTGCTGGCGCTCTTGTCGGTGCGGGGATCGCCCCGCTTGCTCTGAGGGCTCCCTCCTCCCTTGAGGGCTGGGGAGGGGGATAAACCCGAGGCACCATTTGCGTGCGACGCCCCTGCCTGCTCCTCCCCCACAAGGGGGGAGGGAACGGAAGCAGCAATGGTCCCGCCGCTCTTCAAATGCTCGTCCGCGGCAACATCCGCCGGATCGATCTGGGAATAGTCCGCGACCCGGCGCGTGAGCGTGGAGAACTCCATCGCCTTCAGGAACGAGACCAGCTTGCGCGGATCGGGTTCGTGCACCGCGAGCTCGTCAAGCGGCACCTCGAGCTGGACGTGATCGTCGAGCAACACGAGCTGGCGTGAAATCCGCGCTTTCTCGGCATTCTCGATCAGCGTCTCGCGCCGCTTCGGCTGCTTGATCTCGCCGGCGCGCGTCAGCAGTCCTTCCAGGTCGCCATATTCGGTGATCAGCTGTGCGGCGGTCTTGACGCCGATACCGGGCACGCCCGGCACGTTGTCGGTGGAAT
This sequence comes from Bradyrhizobium sp. SZCCHNS1022, assembly GCF_032484835.1. Taxonomy (NCBI): domain Bacteria; kingdom Pseudomonadati; phylum Pseudomonadota; class Alphaproteobacteria; order Hyphomicrobiales; family Nitrobacteraceae; genus Bradyrhizobium; species Bradyrhizobium sp. SZCCHNS1022. The sequence goes on from NZ_JAUETT010000001.1 coordinate 1,206,172, forward strand.
CGCCGGCCAGCGCCTGCACCTCCACCACCTTCTCCGGAGGCACGCCGAACTTCTCGATCACCTCGGCAATGCCGATGCGGCGGTCCTTCATGGTGTCGTACATCGTCACGCAGTCGGTGACGAGCTGCATCAGGTCCTTGTCGGAGGAGACGATGGTGGTGGTCGCGCCGCGCTCGCAGGCGATGCGGGCATAGGTCGCGATCAGGTCGTCGGCTTCGAAGCCGCTTTGCTCCAGGCAGGGCAGGTCGAAGGCGCGCACCGCCTCGCGGATCAGCGCGAATTGCGGGATCAGGTCGTCGGGCGCGGGCGGCCGGTGGGCCTTGTACTCGGGATAGATATGGTTGCGGAAGGTGACCTCCGACTTGTCGAAGACGATCGCGAGGTGGGTTGGCCGGTTGTCCTCGGGCATGTCGCGGAGCAGCTTCCACAGCATGTTGCAGAAGCCGAGCACGGCGTTGACCTGCAGTCCGTCGGACTTGCGGTTGAGCGGCGGCAGCGCGTGGTAGGCGCGGAAGATGTAGGACGAGCCGTCGACCAGGAACACATGGTCGCCCTTTTGGGCGCCTCTGGCAGCCGCCGCCGGCTTGGCGGTCGGCGCAGCGGTATCGGGCGTGGTGGCGTCGGCTTTCTGGGGGGCTTTGGGCATGCGGCCAATTTAGGAATTTTTCGTCCCGATTGACAGCCATTCAAAGCGGCGTGCGCACCGGATTTTTCTCCGGCCGTCCCGGCTTCACGCAGTTCACCAGGAACTGCATGACCGCCCGGACCAGCGGCGCGCGGCTGAGGTCGCGGTGGACCACGAGCCAGATCTCGCGGTTGACCTCGCCGCGCCCGGAATCATAACGCACCAGTTGCGAATCGGGATCGCCGAGAAAATGCGGCAGCGCCGCCAAGCCGATGCCGGCGCGTGCGGCGGCCGCCTGGTTCTCCAGATCGCTGGTCAAGAGGACGATCGCGCGCTGGCCGGCAATCGATTTCAGCCATTGCTGCTGCGGCGCCTCGTCCATGCTGGCGTCATAGGCGATGAAGCTGAGTGCCGATGGCGGCGTTTCGCGCAAATAGCCCGGCGCGCCATAGAGGCTGAAGCCGAACGATCCGATCCGGCGCGCGACTAAAGCTGCGTCCGCCGGACGCGACAGCCTCAAGGCCACGTCAGCCTCGCGGCGGTTCAGCGATGCGGTCCGCTTCTCGCCGATCAGCTTGATCGTGATGCCCGGATGTTGGCGTCGCAGGTCGATCAGCTTTGGCGCGATCATCGCGTTGGCGAGCGAGGGCGGCGCGCTGATCGAGACCTCGCCCACAAGCCCCGGACGCGTCGCCTTGATGGCGCGTTCGACCGCATAGGCTGCATCCTCCATCGGCGCTGCCGCGGTGGCAAGGCGGCGGCCATCCTCGGTCAGCACGTAGAGCCGGGCGCGCCGGTCGACCAGCTTCAGCCGAGTCGCCCGTTCCAGCGCCGCAATGCGGCGGGCCACCGTAACGTGATCGACGCCGAGCGCGCGGGCGGCCGCCGAGAGCGTGCCTTCGCGGGCCAAGGTTATGAAATGGCGCAGATCGGTCCAGTCCAGCATGTGCAAAATCGAACATTAGGGGCGCAAGCTTGGACAGTTTCGCATATCGCCAGCAGAGTTCACAGTAGTCTCGTCAAACACAAACAGATGTGAGGTCGACATGGCCACTGTGGTTCGCGTGAAGGCGCCCGGAGGCGCCGAGAATTTGGAACTCGCTGGGGTCGAGCTGGCCGCGCCCGCGCCTGATGAGATCCGGCTGCGGCAGACCGCTATTGGCGTCAACTTCATCGACATTTATCAGCGCAGCGGGCTTTATCCGCTGCCAAGCAAGATTCCGGGCGTGGAGGCAGTGGGGATCGTGACTGCGGCGGGTGCCGACGTGACCGACGTCGCGGTCGGCGACCGCATCGCCTATGCGGGCGCGCCGGTGGGAGCCTATGCGTCGGAGCGTAATCTGCCGGCTTGGCGCGCGATCAAGCTTCAGCCGGCGCTGTCGGACGAAAGCGTGGCGTCCGTGTTCGTCAAGGGCATCACGGCGTTCATGCTGCTCAACCGCGTCTATCCCGTGCAGGCCGGGAGCAAGGTGCTGGTGCATAGCGCGGCAGGGGGCCTCGGCCAGATCCTGACCCGGTGGGCCAGCCGACGTGGTGCAAGCGTGATCGGTACTGTTGGATCGGATGCCAAGGCGGAGCTGGCCCGCGCCGTCGGCGCGCACCACGTCATTGTCGGTCGCGACGCCGATTTCGCCCAGGCCGTCGCTCGACTGACGGACAGCCGCGGTGTCGACGTGGCGTATGATGGCGTCGGCGGGACCACGCTGGCGAAGACGCTCGACTGTGTGCGGCCGTTCGGTGTCGTTGCCAGCATAGGACAGTCGGCCGGGCCGATCCCGAAGCTCTATGTCGAGGAGATAGGGCCACGGCGCAGCCTGAGCTTGGCGCGGCCGAGCGTGATGGCTTTCATGAATGAGCGGGAGGACTACCAGCGCGCCGCTGCCGCCGTGCTAACTGCACTTGCCAAGCGTGAATTGGCCGGCGTGGGCACGGTCTACGCGTTAGCCGACGCCGCGCAAGCCCATCGTGATCTCGAGAACGGGCGCAGCCGCGGTGCGCTATACCTCGTTCCCTAAGCTCAGCCGGTGCGCTCTACTGAGCCGCCTGCAGCGCCGGGCGCGGCCTCCTCGGCGCGATCCAGAATGGATCGGGCCGCTCGAACAGGAAATCCGCGTTCAGCCGCAAGGCCAAGCGCCAGATCACCAGCGCTCCGACCACGCCGGCAACGGTGACCAGCAGCGATACAGTGCCGACATCGCCGATGAGACCGGTCTTGAGCAGCACGCTGCGCGTCGTCGCCATCGGCAGGAAGAAGGCGAGATAGATCACGATCGAATGTTCGCCGCAGAAGCGCAAGCCGTTGAGGAGTTGGGCACGCGCCAGCAGGGTGCCGCAAACGATGATGGCACAGGCGCCAGCGAATCCGAGCCCCAGCGAGATCGCCGGCCACTCGCTGGCGCCGACCGCAACCAGCGTCGCATCGATCGCGGCCCAGCCGATCAATCCCGCGATCGCCAGAGCGGGGCGTGCCCGTGCGCGCTCCGACAGGGCAAACACCTGGTCGGCGAACAAATAGCCGGAATAGATGTAGACGAACCGGGCACAGAACTCGTCGATCACGGTCCAGCCCGTCGTGATATGCGCCATCTCCAAGCCTGCGGCGATCCCCCAGAGGAACGAGGGGGGCATACGGCGCGTCAGCTTGATGACGACGAAGAAGATTGGCAGCAGGTAGATGAACCATAGCGTGCCGAATGGCTCGATGAAGGATTCCAGATATAAATAGCCCGCGTGAGTCCAGCTGGTCTCGGCGGCAAAGCCAGGGGCCTTGAAACCGAACTGGATCGTGACCCAGAGGACGTAGAAATAAGCGAAATGCACGACCTTGCGGTCGAGATAGGTGCGCCAGTCGCGGTCGATGACGAGGGGCAGGAACAGCCCTGAGATCAGGAAGAAATCCGGCATCCGGAATGGTTTTGCAAAGGCGACCACGAGGTGCATGAAGCCGGTATCGCCGGCAGCCAGCTCAACACCCAGCACCGAATGCATCATCACCACCATGACGATGCAGATGCCCTTGGCGTAATCGACCCAGTCGATCCGCGTCCCGGTTCCCGCGGCTGCCGATGTGCCGTTTGCGGTCATGCTGTTCCTCTTTGACGCGGAGCCGGCGCATCTTTGGTTAGAGCTGTTGCAAAGTCCTTATTGTCATCCAAATGTCATGCCGTTTTCTAAATTCCCCTTGGCCCGCAAATGCTCTATGAGGCGGGCGCATTAACCATCGAGGGCGGGTTTTCATGCGAATTGCCATGATCGGCACGGGCTATGTGGGGCTGGTTTCCGGCGCCTGCTTTGCGGATTTCGGCCATCAGGTCACCTGTGTGGACAAGGATGTCGGCAAGATCGCCGCGCTGCAGCGGGGGGAAATCCCGATCTTCGAGCCCGGCCTGGATGCTCTCGTGGCTTCCAATGTGAAGGCCAAGCGGCTCGATTTCACTACTGATCTGAAGGGGCCTGTCGGCGAGGCCGACGCCGTGTTCATCGCGGTCGGCACCCCCTCGCGCCGCGGCGATGGCCATGCCGACCTGTCCTATGTCTATGCCGCCGCACGCGAGATCGCATCCGCGCTGAAGGGATTTACCGTCGTCGTGACCAAGTCGACCGTGCCGGTGGGCACCGGCGACGAGGTCGAGCGCATCATTCGCGAGGCCAATCCGTCGGCCGACGTGGTGGTTGCTTCCAATCCGGAGTTCTTGCGTGAAGGTGCGGCGATCCGCGATTTCAAATGGCCCGATCGCATCGTGGTCGGCACCTCCGATGAGCGCGGCCGCAAGGTGCTGGGCGACATCTACCGCCCGCTGTCGTTGAACCAGGCGCCGATGATGTACACGGCGCGGCGCACCGCGGAGCTGATCAAATACGCGGCCAACGCGTTTCTCGCCACCAAGATCACCTTCATCAACGAGGTCGCGGATCTCGCCGAAAAGGTCGGCGCTGACGTGCAGGAGGTTGCACGCGGCATCGGGCTCGACAACCGCATCGGCTCGAAATTCCTGCATGCCGGTCCTGGCTTCGGCGGCTCCTGCTTCCCGAAGGATACCCGCGCGCTGATCAAGATCGCGCAGGATTACGACACCCAGCTGCGCATCGTCGAGGCCGTGCTCGCCGTCAACGACAACCGCAAGCGCGCCATGGCGCGCAAGGTCGCCGCTGCGCTCGGCGGCAATCTGCGCGGCAAGACGGTCGCCGTCCTCGGGCTGACTTTCAAGCCTGAGACCGACGACATGCGGGAGGCACCGTCGATCCCGCTGGTGACCGGCCTGTTGGACATGGGCGCGAAGGTCCGCGCGCATGATCCGGTCGGCATCGAGCAGGCCAAGAAGGAACTGCCCGAAATCGAATATTGCGATGATCCTTACGTCTGCGCCACGGGTGCGGATGCGATCGTGCTGGTCACGGAATGGGTCCAGTACCGCGCGATGGACCTGGATCAGTTGAAGAAGGTGATGGCGCAGCCGGTCGTGGTCGACCTGCGCAATGTGTATCGCCCCGAGGACATGGCGGCTCACGGTTTCACTTACGAGAGCGTTGGTCGTCCCTCGGTGAGCGGGGCGTGATCCGGACCGATTGTCATACCCCGTGCACGCGGGGTATCCAGAACGCTCGATCTTCGTGATCCGCGAGATCTGAGTTTACTGGATCGCCCGCCTCGCGGGCGATGACGGGTTCCGATATTGTCCCTCCGCTTCGACACGCCTTTGCCCATCGATGCCGTGCTCGACGAGCTGTCGCGCACGCTCGAGCGCAGCAGCTCCGCGGTGCTGGTGGCGCCGCCCGGCGCCGGCAAGACCACCCGGGTGCCGCTGGCGCTGCTCGATGCGCCCTGGGCGAAGAATAAGAAGATCATCGTCCTGGAGCCGCGCCGGATCGCGGCGCGGGCCAGCGCCGAGCGGATGGCCAAGACGCTCGGCGAACGAGCCGGGGATACCGTTGGTTACCGCGTCCGGTTCGGTTCGAAAGTGTCACGCGCGACCCGGATCGAGGTCGTGACCGAAGGCATCTTCTCGCGCCAGATCCTGGATGATCCCGAGCTCAACGGCGTCGCCGCGGTGCTGTTTGACGAATTCCACGAGCGCTCGCTGGATGCCGATCTCGGCCTGGCGCTGGCGCGCGACGCGCAACAGGGGCTGCGCGAGGACCTTCGTATTCTCGTGATGTCGGCGACGCTCGATGGCGCGAGGGTCGCCAAGCTGCTTGGCGACGCGCCGGTGGTCGAAAGCGAAGGTCGCGCTTTTCCGGTCGAGACCCGCTATCTCGGCCGCAAGGTCGATGTCCCGATCGAGCGTCAGATGGCGGAGGCGATCGCAACGAGCCTGCGCGCCGAGTCCGGCTCGGTGCTGGCCTTCCTGCCAGGGGCGGCCGAGATCCGGCGCACGCAGACCCTGCTCGCCGAGCGCGTTCACGATGCCTCCACCGAGATCGTGCCGCTGTTCGGTGCGCTCGATGCCGCCGTGCAGGACCGTGCGATCTCCCCCGCGCCCAAGGGCCAGCGCAAGGTGGTGCTGGCGACCTCGATCGCCGAGACCTCGCTGACGATCGAAGGCGTCCGCATCGTGGTCGATTCGGGGCTGGCGCGCGTGCCGCGCTATGAGCCGGACATCGGTCTGACGCGGCTTGAAACCGTGCGTGCCTCCCGCGCCGCAGTCGACCAGCGTCGTGGCCGTGCCGGCCGCACTGAGCCCGGCGTGTGCTACCGGCTGTGGGACGAGCCGCAGACGGCCTCGCTCCCCGCTTACACCCAGCCGGAAATCCTGAGTGCCGACCTCTCCTCGCTGCTGCTCGATTGCGCCCAATGGGGCGTCAGCGATCCCGCAAGCTTGAGCTTCCTCGATCCGCCGCCTCAGCCCGCGCTGAAAGAGGCGCGCGAGCTGCTCCGTGAACTCGGTGCGCTCGATGGCGATGGCCGCATCACCGAGGAGGGCAAGCGGCTGCGGGCATTGGCGCTGCCGCCCAGGCTTGCCCGCATGATCGTGGATTCGGCGCGCTATGGCGCCGCTCAGGACGCTGCCGAAACTGCCGCCATCCTCACGGAGCGCGGGCTCGGCGGCGACAGCGTCGATCTCGAGGTGCGCCGCGACCAGTTCCGGCGCGACCGCTCGCAGCGCGCCCAGAGCGCGCGAGAGATGGCGCGGCGCTGGGCCGCGCAGGTGAGTTCTTCTGCACCGGCAGAAGGGGAAGGGGGACTCAGCGTGGGCGTCATGCTCGCCTTTGCCTTCCCCGATCGCGTGGCGCGTAATCGCGGCAACGGCAGCTTCGTGCTCGCCAATGGGCGCGGCGCGGCGGTCGAGCAGACCTCCTCGCTGGCCCGCGCGCCTTACATTGCTGTCGGTGAGCTCACGGGCACCGCGGCCAGCGGCCGCATCCTGCTGGCCGCCCCGCTCGCTGGCGAGGATATCGAGCGGCATTTCGCCGACCAGATCGAGACCAAGGACGAGATTATCTTCGATCGCAATGCAATGGCGCTGCGCGGTCGCCGCAAGCGCAGCCTGCACGCGATTACCCTGTCCGAAGCGCCCCTCGCGCTCGCGCCATCCGATGAGACCGCGCGCATCCTTGCCGCCGGCGTTTGCGACGTGGGCATCGACAAGCTGCCGTGGTCGAAAGCTGCCAAGCAGTGGCGCGACCGCGCGATGTTCCTGCGCAAGGCCGAAGGCGAGACGTGGCCCGATCTTTCGGACGATGGGCTGGTGGCCAAGCGAGAGGAATGGCTCGTGCCGATGCTGGCCGACAAGATCGGCCTCAAGGACATCTCTCCCGGTGATCTCTCCGACGCGATCATGGCGCTGCTGCCGTGGGATCTGCGCGCCCGGCTCGATCGCGAGGCGCCGACGCACTTCGAGGCACCGACCGGGACCATGCTCGCGATCGATTATGAGGCCGAGCAGGGCCCGACCATTGCCGTGCGCTTGCAGGAACTGTTCGGCCTCAACGTTCATCCGTCAATTGCGAAAGGCAAGGTGCCGCTGGTGCTCGAGCTGTTGTCGCCAGCGCAGCGGCCAGTCCAGGTCACGCGCGACCTGCCGGGTTTCTGGCGCGGCAGCTATGCGGCGGTGCGCACCGATCTGCGCGGGCGCTACCCGCGCCATCCCTGGCCCGACGACCCGGCCAATGCGCAGCCGACCCGGCGCGCCAAGCCGCGCGGAACCTAATCAAATCTCGACAACCCGCTACGCTATTAACGCTTCGCTCACCCTTTTCGCCAAAATGGCGGCGGCAGCCTTTCGCCTTCGGTCGCACGCCGGCGTCTTTGATGGTGAGATCGGCTGCGGGGCGAGGCAATCCAAGCATCAGTCGAGCGTTGCGTATGCGTAACATCATGATCTTCGCGGCCGTTCTGGTCGGTCTCGGCACCTTCATGGCGCAACTGGCCGATCGCCTGGCGCCCGCGCCTGCCTCCGCCACAACGGCCAAGCTCGCCGTGGTCGAACCGGTCGCGGCCGGCCAGCGCAGTCTCAGCATTCCCTCTGATACGCGGGGGCATTTCCGGGCCGAGGGCCGCATCGATGGCCAGCGCATCAATTTCATGGTCGATACCGGCGCCTCGATGGTGGCTCTGAACGAGAGTTCGGCGGCGCGCTTCGGCCTGCGTCCGGCCCGCGGCGCGTATAATGCGACCGTCACCACGGCCAATGGCACCGTGAAAGCCGCGCGTACCCGGCTGCCGATGGTGGAGCTCGGCGAGATCACCGTGCGCGATGTCGACGCGCTCGTTCTGCCCGATGAGGCGCTATCGGAAAATCTGCTCGGCCTGTCGTTCCTGTCGCGGCTCAGGCGCTTCGCCTATTCCAATGGCGAGATGGTGCTGGAGCAATAGGGAGCGGATCGCTCACCAGGCCGCATCTCTCCCCAAGATGGTCGCGCCGTGCTATATTGGGCGCATGAACAGCACAGAGGCCATCGAAACCCTGCGGCGATCCGAGCGAGCTTTGCGCGCCCGCGGCGTGAAACATGCGGCCTTGTTCGGTTCGGTGGCGCGCGCGCAAGCCACTGATGACAGCGACATCGACATCATGGTCGAGATCGATCCTGATGTATCCTTGACCGTCTTCGACTATGTCGAACTGAAGGAGTATATTGCGGCACTCTTCGATCGCCCGGTTGACGTCGTGAATCGCAGCGCACTCAAGCCTTATGTCCGACCGACGGCGACGGCGGATGCCATCTATGCCTTCTGATAAAGTCGGCGGAACTCTTCAGGACATCCTGCATCACATCGATTTGGCAACCTCGTTGCTCCGAGGCTTCGATCGGACTGCCTTCGAAAGCGACATTCGTACTATTTATGCGGTGACGCGCTGCCTCGAGATCATCTCCGAGGCGTCGCGCCGGTTACCCGATGAGCTGAAGGCGAGGCATCCGGCGATTGCCTGGAAGCAGATGGCTGCGGCAGGCAACGTCTATCGGCACAACTACGAAGACGTCGCAGCCCGATTCGTCTGGGAAACAGTGTGCAAATCTCTTCCGTCCCTGCGACTTGCGGTCCAGATGGAGTTAGATGGTCTGCATTCGCCACCCCAGCACTGAGGTCGCCTCGTGCCAAGAAATTCAGCCCTCGGCCTTTCGATTACCCGCCGATTTCGCTAAGGCTGCTCGGAAGTTGAGTATTTTCTCGAGGTCTCATTCGCATGTTTCCCAAGCCCAAAGCCGTCCTGTTTCCCAATACCTACGCCTTTGAATCCGAGCCGATGGTGAAGCCGACCGGCTTTCGCGAGTACGACGCGCGCTGGCTGTTCAACAAGGAAATCAACCTGATGGGCGTTCAGGCACTGGGCATGGGGCTCGGCGCGCTGATTGCCGAAATGGGTGTGAAACAGGAGATCGTGACCGGCCACGATTTCCGCGGCTATTCCGCCTCGATCAAATACGCGCTGATCTCGGGGCTGATGGCGTCCGGGTGCAAGGTGCACGACATCGGACTTGCGGTGACGCCGATGGCCTATTTCGCGCAGTTCGACCTCGATGTTCCCTGCGTCGCCATGGTGACCGCCTCGCACAACGACAATGGTTGGACCGGCGTCAAGATGGGCGCCAATCGTCCGCTGACCTTCGGGCCCGACGAGATGGGCCGGCTGAAAGAGATCGTGCTGAACGCAGCATTCGGTAACAGGAGCGGGGGCTCCTATCAGTTCCACGAGAATTTCCCGGCGCGCTATATCGCCGATCTCACCAATCGTCCGAAGCTGAAGCGGAAGCTGAAGGTGGTGGCGGCCTGCGGCAACGGCACCGCGGGCGCCTTTGCACCTCAGGTGCTGGAAGCGATCGGCTGCGAGGTCATTCCGCTCGATACCGAGCTCGATTATACATTTCCGAAATACAATCCGAATCCCGAAGACATGGAGATGCTGCACGCGATCCGCGATGCGGTGCTCGCGCACAAGGCCGATGTCGGCCTCGGCTTTGACGGTGACGGTGACCGCTGCGGTGTGGTCGACAATACCGGCGAGGAAATCTTCGCCGACAAGGTCGGCGTGATGCTGGCGCGCGACATGTCGGCGATCCACAAGGATGCGCAGTTCGTGGTCGACGTGAAATCGACCGGTCTCTTCATCACCGATCCGGTGCTGCAGGCGCAGGGCGCCAAGACCGTCTATTGGAAGACCGGCCATTCCTACATGAAGCGCCGCACCAACGAACTTAACGCGCTCGCCGGTTTCGAGAAGTCGGGCCATTTCTTCTTCAACAAGCCGTTCGGCCGCGGCTATGACGATGGCCTGGTCTCGGCGATTGCGATCTGTGAGATGCTCGACCGCGCGCCGGGCAAGTCGATGTCCGATCTGAAGGACGCGCTGCCCAAGACCTGGTCCTCCCCGACGATGTCCCCGCATTGCGCCGACGAGGCCAAGTACGGCGTCGTCGATGCGGTCGTGAAGCATTTCGAAGCGCTGCAGAAGCAGGGCGGCCAGGTGGCAGGACAGCCGATCCGCGATCTCGTCACTGTCAACGGCGTGCGTGTGACGGTGGCGGACGGGAGCTGGGGACTGGTGCGCGCGTCATCGAACAAGCCGGAGCTGGTTGTCGTGGTCGAAAGCCCCGTGTCCGAACGGCGCATGCGCGACATGTTCGAGGCAATGGACTCCGTGCTGCGCACCCATCCCGAAGTGGGTGAGTACAATCAGAAGATCTGACCGTTCTCCCGCAGCCTCTGCTCAGGCCGCCGCGGCCGGCGGCACCGGCAGCGCGGTGACCGACTTGATCTTCTCCATCGCAAAGCGCGAGGTGACGTTCTTCAGCGGCACTGAGGCGATCAGCTTCTTGTAGAAGACATCATAGCTCTGCATGTCGGCGACGACGACGCGCAGCATGTAGTCGACGTCGCCGGCCATCCGGTAGAATTCCATCACCTCCGGCATGGAGCTGACGGCTTCGGCAAATTTCCTCAGCCAGGCGTCGGAATGATCGGGGCTCTCGACCGAGACGAACACGGTGAGACCGAGACCGATCTTGTTCTGGTCGACCAGCGCGACCCGGCGCAGGATCACGCCATCGGCTTCCAGTCGCTGGATGCGTTTCCAACAGGGGGTAGACGAGAGGCCCACCCGGTCTCCAATCTCGGCAACCGACAGCGAGGCATCGTCCTGGAGCACCATCAGGATCTTCCGGTCGATGGCGTCCAGCCGGCGGTTGGATTCCGGGAGTTGCGCGGCAATGTCGGTCATGGGAAGAATTTTGTTCCATATGAGGTCATTGAAACCCTCATATAGAGAAAAACATTCCAAATCAAGGCGGCACGCTGCCGCGGCGGGATCGGCGAAGGCGCGATCCAGAAAAGCGCAGCGCCTTCAGCGCCTTGCAGGTCTTTTTGACACTCGCGCGCCGTCGGAAGGAGAGATCGTGCTGGCGATGGCCTATCCCGCTTTGAGCCATTCGCCGACCAGATGGTGGGCGATGGCGAAAGGATGTGGCCCGGTCAGTCCGTCCGGATGCTGGCGCGTGAGCATCAGCCGAGCCTCCTCGCGGCTGAACCAGCGCGCGTCCTCAAGCTCGGTGCGGTCCACCACAATATCTTCGTTCAGCGCTTTGGCGCGGCAGCCGATCATCAGTGACGACGGATAAGGCCAGGGCTGGGTCATATAATAAGTGACATCGGTGCAGCGGATGCCGGATTCTTCGAACACCTCGCGGCACACCGCGTCCTCGATGGTCTCGGCAGCCTCGACGAAGCCGGCGAGGCAGGAATACATGCCGGACGGAAAGCGCTGCTGGCGACCGAGCAGGCATCTGTCGCCGTGGGCGACCAGCGAGATGACGACCGGATCGGTGCGCGGGAAATGCTCGGTCTTGCAATTCGGGCATTCGCGCTTCCAGCCGCCCTCGCGCATCGCGGTGCGGGTGCCGCAATTGGCGCAGAATCCGTGGCGCTGATGCCAGGACACCATGGACTTCGCCATCGCGATTCCCGCGAGTTGGTCCGGCGGGATACCGCCCTGCATCGCCAAGCCGCGCAGTTCGGTGATCGCAACGTCGTCGCGTCCTGAGAGCGCCTCGGCGGCGCCCTGCGATATGCCCATGCCGAACAACGCGGCACCATCGCGCAGGCCGAGGAAGATCGTGCCCGGATTGGCCCCGAGCCCCAGCGCCTCGTCGACCGACAGCAGTGCGCGCATGGCTTCGCCATCGCGCTTCAGCAGGATCGAATCGCGATGCACGACATAGGCGCGGGCCGACGGACTGCGCTCCAGCGCGATCAGCCTGTCGTCATGGAAGCGCAGATGCGCGGCACGGTCGATGGTGTTGTGGACGAAAGCGGGCTGTCCGAGCGGAAACAGGTCGAATGGGGACATCGTTCACCCTAGCCAGATCTTGCGGCGGATCGCGCCGATGAAATGCTGCACCTCTTCGGCGTCATGCGGCAGCGCCGGCGCCGCGCCCCAGACCGGGCGCGGCCAGGCGGCGTCGCTGGTGCGGCGCGCGATGACGTGGATGTGGAGCTGCGGCACCATGTTGCCGAGCGCTGCGACATTGAGCTTGTCGCATTTGGTGATCTCTTTGAGGGCGCGGGAGACGCGCGCGATCTCGGTCATGAGCTGGGCCTGAGCCACCTCGTCGAGATCGATGATTTCGACCGCGCCCTCGCGGCGCGGCACCAGCAGCATCCAGGGATAGTTCGCGTCCTTGATCACCAGCACCCGGGACAGTGGCAGATCGCCGATGTTGATCGTGTCCTTCGCAAGCTGCGGGTGCAGCGACCAGGTAGCGTCGGGCATCGGGGTTCCTGGCGGGGTGATTCGGTGGACTCTTGCGGGCGGAAGGGGTCTTGATGCCACCTAATGCCTTTCGCCGCGCTGGCACAAGCCCACTTGCGAGAGGGCGGCTCCCCGTGAAGCTCACGCTTGCTTTCCGGTCCGTTTGGCTCCAAATAGGGATCGGGAGATTGGCGGTGGACGAGCCACTCGCCAACCGGGTCAGGTCCGGAAGGAAGCAGCCCTAACGAGGTCCGGATCGGGTCGCTCGTCAGTCTCCTACCTGTTTTCTCGAGCGAATCGCGCATCACTAGCGGAGACCCCGCACCGGCGGGCGCTCGCTCCCATTCGGCCGCTGTGTCGGCTGGAAGACGTGCAATTGCGGATCGATCGATGACCGAGGCCGGCGCTTCTCCATCCACGCCCGACAGCGCCGCGCAGGCCGGCCTCGACAGCATAACATCCGCCGCCAAGCCCTATCGGGTGCTGGCGCGCAAATACCGCCCCTCCAGTTTCGAAGATTTGATCGGCCAGGAAGCCGTGGTGCGCACCGTCTCGAACGCCTTCGAGACTGGCCGCATCCCGCAAGCCTGGATCCTGACCGGCGTCCGCGGGGTCGGCAAGACCACCACCGCCCGTATCCTGGCTCGCGCGTTGAACTATGAGTTGCCGGATGGATCGGTGAAGGGGCCGACCATTCACATGCCGGTGCTCGGCACGCATTGCCAGGCGATCATGGAAAGCCGGCACATGGACGTGCTGGAAATGGACGCGGCCTCGCATACCGGTGTCGATGATGTCCGGCAGATTAATGACAGCGTGCGCTATGCACCCGCCAGCGCGCGCTACAAGGTCTACATCATCGACGAAGTCCACATGCTGTCGACGGCGGCGTTCAACGCCTTCCTGAAGACGCTGGAGGAGCCGCCGGAGCACGCCAAATTCGTGTTCGCCACCACCGAGATCCGCAAGGTCCCGGTCACCGTGCTTTCCCGCTGCCAGCGCTTCGACCTGCGCCGGGTCGAGGCTGACGTGCTGATGAAGCACCTTGCCAATGTCGCGGCCAAGGAGGGCGTGGGCATCGAGCCGGAAGCGCTCGGCATCATCGCCCGCGCGGCCGAAGGCTCGGTGCGCGATTCGCTGTCGCTGCTCGATCAGGCGATCGCCCATGCGGCCGGCGAAGTGCGTGCCGACGAGGTCCGGCAGATGCTGGGGCTCGCCGACCGCACCCGCGTCATCGACCTGTTTCAGCATCTGGCGAGTGGGGATATCGCCGCGGCGTTCCAGGAATTCCGCGACCAGTATGACGTTGGCGCCGACCCGGTGGTGGTGCTGTCCGATCTTGCCGAATTCGTGAACTTCGTTACCCGGGTCAAGGTGGTGCCGGCCACGGCCGACAACGTCGCTTTCAGCGAGACCGAGCGGCTGCGGGCGCGCGATTTCGCCACCAAGCTGTCGATCCGTGTGTTGTCGCGGATGTGGCAGATGCTCCTGAAGGGTATTGCCGAAACGCAGACTGCGACCAGGCCTGCAGCGGCGGCCGAAATGGTGCTGGTGCGGATCGCCTATGCTGCCGATCTGCCGACGCCCGATGAAGCGATCCGGATGATCGAGCAGAATGGCGGGGCGGCTCCGGTGGCGTCCTCGAGTGCCGCATCACGCGGCGCGCCGGCGCCGGCCATGTCGGCCTCGTCCATCTCGTCTTCCTCTTCCTCGATGTCATCGTCCGTGATGGCAGCGCAGCCGCCGCGAGGCCCTACCTTGGCCGCGGTCGGCAGTCCGATGCGGCCGCAGATGGCGGCGCCGTCGTCGGCGCCGCAGGATCAGCCGCCCGCGCTCCGGCTTGCCAGCTTCCAGGAATTGGTGACGCTGGCCGGCAAGAACCGCGACCTCATGACCAAGAGCGCGCTGGAGACCGATGTCCGGCTGGTCCGCTTCGAGGACGGCCGTCTGGAGATTGCGCTGGAACGCAGCGCCCCGCGCGCGCTTGTCACCGATCTCGGGCGCAAGCTGGAGGATTGGACCGGCCGGCGCTGGACGGTCGTCGTCTCCAACGAGCCGGGCCAGCCGACCTTGCGCGAGCAGAACCTGCGCGCGAAAAGCGAGCGGGAGCGCGCGGCGGAAGCCGACCCGCGGGTTCAGGAGGTGCTGGCCCGCTTCCCTGGCGCCAAGGTGGTCGAGGTGCGCAAGCTTGCCGCCGAGCCGCCGGAATCGGAAGTTAGCAGCGCTGTCGAGCCGGTCGACGAGTCCGACAGCGACGACGATCTGGAAGCGTTTTGAGAGGACGTAAGCCATGGCCGACTTTCTCGGCATGATGAAGCAGGCGGCGCAGCTGCAGTCGAAGATGCAGGAAATGCAGCAGGAACTCGGCAATCTCGAAGTCGAGGGTACCTCCGGCGGTGGCTTGGTCGCGGTCCGCATGACCGCGAAGATGGATGTGAAGGGCATCAAGATCGATCCATCGCTGATGAAGCCCGAAGAGACCGAGATCCTCGAGGATCTGGTGGTGACCGCGTGCAATGACGCGCGCCGCAAGGCGGAAGCCGCGATGCAGGAGAAGATGCAGGCCATCACCGGCAAGCTCGGCCTGCCTCCTGGATTCGGCTTCGGCTAGTTTGCACGTCATGAAGTCCTTGAACTGATGGCTGTCGCCGGTCCCGAGATCGAACGCCTGATCCAGCTGCTCGCGCGCCTGCCCGGGCTTGGGCCGCGCTCGGCGCGCCGCGCCGCGCTGCACCTGATCAAGAAGCGCGAAGCGCTGATGACGCCGCTCACCTCGGCGCTGCAGGTCGCGATCGAGCGCATCCAGGTCTGCAAGACCTGCGGCAACATCGACACGCAAAACCCCTGCACGGTCTGCACCGATCCGCGCCGCGACGGGGCGATGATCGTCGTGGTCGCTGACGTCGCCGATCTCTGGGCGCTGGAGCGCGCGAAAGCCAGCAACGGCCGCTATCACGTGCTCGGCGGCACGCTGTCGCCGCTCGACGGCGTCGGTCCGCAGGATCTGACCATCGATGCGCTGGTGCAGCGCGCGCACGCGCCGGAGGTCCAGGAGATCATCCTGGCGCTGAATGCGACGGTCGACGGCCAGACCACCGCGCACTACATCACCGACCTCCTGCAGGAGGCGAACGTCAAGGTCACGCGGCTGGCGCATGGCGTGCCGGTCGGCGGCGAGCTTGACTATCTCGACGAAGGCACGTTGTCGGCGGCGATGCGGCAGCGAACTCTGTTCTAAGCACACATACGGAAGTTCATGATGACGAAACCCGGATTCGGCAAACGCTTGGCTTTGGGCGCGATTCTGGCGACGACGGTAGCCTCGCTTGCTGTGGCGCAGCAGAGCGATGAGCCGCTCAAGGCTGGCAAGCCGATCAATGCCGGCGACGTGCTGTCGGGCGAATTGAACATGCTGAAGGTCCGCGGAGCCAAGCCTGGCGAGCCGGCCATGGCCTATCAGATCGCCAGCGAACCGCGCCGGTTGCCGCCACCGAACGGGCTCTGCAATCTCGAGACCGGACCCGAGACGTTCCAACTCATGATCGAGAACAAGGCGCAGGCCGCGCAGCTGAAGGGCCTGCTCGGCAAGCAGATCGCGGTGAAGGTCGATCAAGTCTCCTGCGCGCAGGACGCCGGTCAGCTGAGCGAGGCGGTCGTGACGAAATGGAGCTTGGTGAAACGTTGATTCCTGGCTAGGTTGTGTCACGATGACGACGCGCCATATTCGCGCGTCATTGGGGAGGCGGCGGGAGTGAAAGTGCTATACGCGCTTGCGCTTGCGATAGCGCTGGGATCGGGAGCGGCGGCTGCATCCAACAACGAGGTTCAGGCTGACCTCGGTTATCCCACGGTTGCCTCGGCCTTGGAGTCACTACGCGCCAAGCCGGGGACCAGGAGTTCAATGCAATCTGGCTGGACCGTCATCGAGGACAAAGCGGCCCTCAGCGTCTGGTCATTTGCGCCGTCGGGTCATCCAGCCTATCCCACCGCAATTCGGCGCCATGTGGTCCAGGATGGCGATCATCTCTTCATCAAAATGGACGTTCTTTGCGAGGCCGCAAAGCCAGCCTGCGATACGGTTGTCGCGGAGTTCGAGCGGCTCAATGGAATCGTGCGCGATGACCTCAAGCGTTAGCTGAGATCTGCGTCTGCAGTGCGTCGAAATGTCCGCGCCGCTGCAGCCAGCCGAGCAGGATCAGGCTTGGGATCGCCACCAGCACGCAGATGGCGAAGAACAGCGGCCAGCCGGTCGCCTTCGCCACGTAGCCCGCGCCTGACGAGAGATAAGTCCGTCCCACCGCTGCGAGCGCCGTGAGCAAGGCATATTGAGTCGCAGTGTGCAGCGGGTTCTGGCACAGCGCGGAAAGATAGGCGACGAAGATCACGGTGCCGACGGCGCTGGTGAAATTCTCCGCTGAGATGGCGAGCGCCAGCGCCCATTGGTTGACGCCGGTGATCGCGAGCCAGGAGAAGGAGAGATTGGCCAGCGCCTGCACCGCACCGCCGATCCACAGGCTGGTCGCGAGCGAATAACGCCGCGCCACGAAGCCCCCGGCAAAGCCGCCCGCGAGCGTGGCGGCAAGCCCAACGCCTTTGACGATCGCGGCATAATCGACCTTGCTGAAGCCGAGATCGATCACGAACGGCGCCGTCATCGTGCCCGAAAACGCATCGGTGAACTTGAACAGCACCACGAAGGCCAGCGCGGCCAGCGCATCCTTGCGGCTGAGGAATTCGGAGAAGGCGCCGATCGCGGCATGGATCACGCGCGTCATTGCCGTGTCCGCGGCCGTCGCTGCCTCAGCCGTCTTGGATTGCGCCGGCTCGGTCGCGAGGAGAGCTGTGACAGTGCCGATCAGCACCAGCGCGGCCATGACGACGTAGCCCCACATCCACGATGAAGCTCGCGGCAGCCCGCGGCTTTCGAACGCCGAGACGACGACAAGTGTGCCGGCCGTCGAAATCAGCATGCCGATGCGGTAGGCGGCGACATAAGCGGCCATGCCGGCGGCCTGCTCGCTTTCGGGCAGACTTTCGACGCGGAACGCGTCGACCACGATGTCCTGGGTCGATGAGGTTGCTGCGACCAGGAGCGCGGCCAGTGCCACCATGAACGGCGCCCGCGCAGGATCAGTCAGCGCGAGCAGGATGATCGCGGCAATCAGCAGCAATTGCGCGAAGACCAGCCAGCCGCGGCGGCGGCCGAAGGCGGCCGTGAACAGCGGCACGTGCAGCGCATCGACCAAAGGCGCCCACAGGAATTTCAGCGTGTAGGGCGTGCCGACCAGGGCGAACAGGCCGATCGTTCCGAGATCGACGCCGAGCTCGCGCATCCAGATCTGCAATGTCGAGCCGGACAGCGCCAGCGGCAGGCCGGAGGAGAAGCCCAGGAACAGCACCACCAGCACGCGGGGCTGCAGGTAGACGGCGATGCTCTCGCGCCAGGTGGGGGCGGGGGCATCGACCTCGTGCGAGCCGTTATCGGCGCTGATGTCGGATGCGGCGTCGGGTGCGGTCATGGAAGGCGTGTAGCAGATTTAGTCGCCTCCACCAAAACACTCGTCGTCGCCCGGCTTGACCGGGCGCCCCCGTATTCCAGAGGCAGTAATTATAGAGCTCCGGCAATTTGCGGATAGAGGTCAATCCAGTTCGGGTTTTCTCTTTCGATCAGAGAAGTTTCCAATCGTGTGGCCACTTCTTCAGTCGTTTTTCGCGCCGGATCGCTGGTTCAACCTGATCGAAGACTTCGAAATAAACGAGGCGAGCAACGTCGTATCGCTTAGTGAAGCCGTCGGCCACTTTCATCCCATGTTCCGCAACCCGCCGCATCAGATCGTTGGTGACACCAATATACAGTGTGCCGCCGATACGGTTTGCGAGAATGTAAACGTAGAAGCTGCGTGCGCCCATCTACGGTCTCTGGGATACTGGATCGCCCGGTCAAGCCGGGCGATGACGACTTTTGCTGAGTAGGCTTCGTCCCCCAAATGCAGCAAGCCAACTCACTCTCCCGCCTGCATCCGGCCTGAGAGAGGGAACAAGTCCGGCGCCGCGGCCGGGGTGATCCGCGGGGAATCGACTGATGCGTCGGGCTTGCTGAAATCGAGCTCCTCGATGCGGCCGGCGCGCTTCTCGATCTTGTCGGCGGAGATCAGGATCTGCCTGACATCCTCGTTCACGTCACCGAAATGCTTCTGCAGCTTGAGCACGCGCTCGCGCAGACGACCGAGATCGTCGCCGAGGTGCATGACCTCGTTGCGGATCTGGTCGGCGGCGTCGCGGATGCGCGCGTCCTTCATGATCTGCTGCATTACCTGGATCGCGAGCATCAGCAGCGACGGCGATACCAGCACGATTCGGGCGCGATAGGCCTTCTGGATCACGTCGTCGAAGCCGTCATGGATCTCCGCATAGACCGATTCCGAGGGGACGAACATCAGCGCGGTGTCCTGGGTCTCGCCGGTGATCAGGTATTTCTCGGCGATGTCGTTGACGTGCTTGAGCACGTCGGCACGCAGCCGCTGGCAGGCGAATCGCTTCTCCTCGTCGCTGCGCGCATCATGCAGTGCGGTGACGGCTTCCAGCGGAAATTTCGCATCGATGCACAGCGGACGCTGATCGGGCAGGAATACGACGCAGTCCGGCCGTTTCCCGCTGGTCAGCGTGTATTGGAATGCGTAGCTGCCTTTCGGCAGTCCATCCTGGACGATCGCCTCCATTCGCGCCTGGCCGAAGGCGCCGCGCGCCTGCTTGTTGGCGAGCACGTCGCGCAAGGTCGTGACCTGTGTTGTCAGCTCGGTCAGGTCCTTGTGCGCGTTGTCGATGATGCCGAGCCGCTCGTGCAGCACGCGCAAGGAATCCATCGTGTGGCGCGTCGTCTGCTCCATCGACTGGCCGACGCGATGCGTCACCGAATCCAGCCGCTCGTTGACGGCGCGCGCGAGCTCCGCCTGGCGGCCGGCGAGCACCTGCGTCATCGCATCGACGCGGCCGGAGGCCTCGTTCTGAACCCGCAGCATTTCGGACAGGCGCAGCTCCAGCTCGTCGGCGCGCATGGCCTGCATCATTGCAAGCGCTGCGCCGCGCCGCCCGGACCGGGCCACCGCCACCGTGATGGCAACAAGGAGCAACAGCACTAGCGCGCCGAAGCCGAGCAGTGCGTCAGAGGCCCGGACCGGCAGATCGCCGATCGCGAAGACGACAGGGTTCACGGAGGTCATCGGACCCCTATACCAGATTCCTGAGTAAATAGGAACAAAATAAGAACATTTATGGTTAACCGCGGGTTAAAACTCTTGGTTAACGAGGTTCTAAAAAACACGGTTCGCGATGACTTAAGCGTCGGCGGTTCAGATTGACCGCGTGCCGTCCGGCGCTTAAATCGCCCGCCATGGCCTTACGAGAAATCATCATCCTGCCCGACAAGCAGTTGCGGCTGGTGTCCAAACCTGTCGAAAAGCTGACGCCGGAGATCCGGCAGCTGGTCGACGACATGTTCCAGACCATGTACGACGCGCCCGGGATCGGGCTCGCCGCGATCCAGGTCGCGCAACCCTTGCGCCTCATCACCATGGATCTGTCCAAGCGGGACGAGAATGGCGAGGGCAATCCGGAGCCGCGCGTCTTCATCAACCCGGAGATATTGTCCAGGTCGGACGAAATGTCCGTCTATCAGGAGGGCTGTCTGTCGATCCCCGAATATTACGAGGAGGTCGAGCGGCCCGCGAAGGTGCGGGTCCGTTTCACCGATCTGGACGGCAAGGTGCATGAGGAGGACGCCGAGGGCCTCTATGCCACCTGCATCCAGCATGAGATCGACCACCTCAACGGGGTGCTCTTCATCGACTATTTGTCGAAACTGAAGCGCGACCGCGTCATGAAGAAGTTCGCCAAAGCCGCCAAGCGCGCGGCGGAATGATCGACGTCTCTCTCCGTCATGGCCGGGCAAAAGCGCGAAGCGCGTCTTAGCACGACAAGCCAAGCGACCCCGGCCATCCACGCTGCGGCCTTGAACGACCAAAGACGTGGATGCCCGCGACAAGTGCGGGCGTGACGAGCGCAGGGAGGCTGACCTCGCAAGACGAGATTGCGCCAATGCCCCTTCGCCTGATCTTCATGGGTACGCCGGATTTCGCCGTGCCGACCTTGCGCGAGCTCGCCGCCGACGGCCACGAGATCGCGGCCGTCTATACCCGCGCACCGAAGCCCGGCGGCCGCCGCGGGCTTGCGCTGCAGCCGACACCGGTGGAGCAGGAGGCGCGGCGGCTCGGGATTCCCGTGTTCACGCCGAAGACGCTGAAGACCGAGGCGGCGCTCGCTGAGTTTCGCGCCCACAATGCCGACGCGGCCGTGGTCGTGGCCTATGGCATGATCCTCCCCCAGGCCATCCTCGATGCGCCACGGCTCGGCTGCTACAATCTGCATGCCTCGCTGCTGCCGCGCTGGCGTGGCGCCGCGCCGATCAATCGCGCCATCATGGCAGGCGACGCCGAGAGCGGCGTCATGGTAATGAAGATGGATGCCGGCCTCGACACCGGCGATATCGCGATGGGTGAACGCATTGCGATATCGGATGCGATGACCGCGTCCGATCTGCACGATCAGCTCGCCGCGATCGGCGCCGGTCTGATGGTGCGTGCGATGGCAGCGCTGGCGCATGGCGACCTCACATTGACGAAGCAGCCGGCGGACGGCGTCACTTACGCGGCCAAGATCGACAAGGCGGAAGCGCGGATCGACTGGAACAAGCCGGCGCACGCGGTGCTGCGCCACATCCATGGGCTGTCGCCATTTCCGGGCGCCTGGAGCGAGGTCGAGGTGGACGGCGAAGCGGTTCGCGTCAAGATTCTCCGCTGCGAGCTTGCCTCCGGTTCCGGCGCGGTTCATGCCGATCCTGGCGCGGTGCTCGACGATCACCTGACGATCGCCTGCGGTGAGGGCGCGATCCGCATCATCGAGCTGCAGCGCGCCGGCAAGGCGCCGATGCAGGCTGCGGATTTCCTGCGCGGCACGCCATTGAAGCGCGGTGCCCGCTTTTCCTGAGGCTGTCATACCCCGCGGAAGCGGGGTATCCAGTACGCCGAGACGTCCATTGTCGAACCGAGTGCCGGTGGATACTGGATCGCCCGCCTGCGCGGGCGACGACGGCAACAACAGAACCATATGCCCCGCTACAAGCTCACCATCGAATATGACGGCGCACCGTTCTGCGGCTGGCAGCTGCAGGCGAGCCTGCCCTCCGTGCAGGGCGCGCTGGAGGCGGCGGCGCAGGCGACCTGCGGCGTCGCCACCCGCGTCCACGGCTCGGGACGGACGGATGCCGGCGTTCATGCGACGGGACAGGTCGCGCATTGCGACATCGAAAAGGACTTCCGTCCGGATCGCCTGCGCGATGCGCTGAATGCCCATCTGCGTCCCAACCCGATCGCGGTGCTCTCTGCGGAGATCGTGCCCGACACCTTCGAAGCGCGCTTCTCGGCGCGCAAGCGTCACTACCGCTATCGCATCATGAACCGGCGCGCCAACCTGGCACTTGATGCGGGGCGGGTCTGGCGCGTGCCGCAGCGGCTCGATTCGGACGCGATGCATGAAGCTGCGCAGCGGCTGATCGGCAAGCACGATTTCACCACCTTCCGCGACACCGAGTGCCAGGCCAAGTCGCCCGAGAAGACGCTGGATCAGCTCGACGTCATCAGAGACGGCGATGCCGTGACGGTGCTCACCTCCGCGCGCTCGTTCCTGCACAGCCAGGTGCGCTCGATGGTGGGCTCACTGGTATGGGTCGGGCAGGGGCGGTGGAGTGCGGATGATCTCTCCGCCGCGCTCGCCGCGCGCAGCCGCGCCGCCTGCGGCGTTGTCGCCCCGCCCGAGGGCTTGTATCTGGTGAAGGTGGAGTATTGAGGTAATCCTCACCGGCGGCGCCGAACAGATCGCGCGCGTCGGCTGCAAATGCTTTTCCTTATTGGCTTGCGGTTCTGCATTGCAGGGCCGAGTTTCTTAACTTCAAATTGAAGTCCTCGCAGCTATCCGGGGAGCCTTGGCTCCTCTTCGGCGAGGTCGATCGTGCGCATTCGTCAAGTCTTCCTGCTCTCGCTCCTACTCGGTGCGGTCATCGGTCTGCTCGCAACCATGTGGTTCGCCTGGCAGCAGTTGACGGCGCTCCAGGCTGCCAAGGCAGCAGGCGGTGATGCGCAACTGCTGTCTGCCATGTTGCGGCTGCCGGAGAAGCTGAATCTCGAGCGCGCCATGGTCAATCCACGCCTGGCATCGCCCAACCCTGCGACCGCGGACGAGCTTGCAACGCTGCAGAAGGTCATTCAGGGGTCGGATGATGCGTTCGCCAAGGCCCGCAGTCTCGCGTGGCTGAGCGAAGACACTGCTGCGCTGGATTCGATTCAGCAGAAGCTTCGCGCGGTCCGTGGGGCCGCGCTCGAGGCCGTCGCGCAGCCGAAGGCGGCGCGGTCCGAATCGTTCGTCCGCGATTACGTGCCGCGGATGTTCACGATTCAGGAGACGACGGGCAGCCATGTCGATGTGATCGTTCGCCGGATCAATTCGGCGAACGCGGCGGTCGGCCAGGCGGCCCGTCTCGCCGTGCTCGGCTGGGATTTGCGTGACTGGGCCGGCCGCGCCACCACGACACTCGTCCGGGCCATCGCGACGAAGCAGGCGATGACGGGTGAACCGGCCGAGGCGCTTGCCATGTTCAAGGGGCGCATCGAGCGGATTTGGTCGTCGGCCAAGCTGGCTGCTGCCGAGATTGATCAGAAGCCGATCTTCGTCGCGCTGACCGAGGTCGAGAACGGCTATTGGGCACGCGGTGGCGAGTTCTACACCTCGCAGGTTGCGCCCAATCGCGGCAAGGTGCTCGACCTCGATCCCGATCAGTTCCTGCGTTCGGTGTTCCCGATCCTCGACACGATCCTGCCGCTGCGCGATGCGGCGATCGCGGAGGCTTTGCGCCAGAGCGAAGTGGCGATCGCCGACTCCCAGACCCGTTTCGTCCTGGCGCTGGCCCTGCTGCTGATCAATATCGGGGCGGCCGCACTCGGAACGATCTGGTTCAATGCCCGCGTCATCAAGCCGCTCTCCAATCTGACCGAGCTGATCCGCCGCATCGCAGGCGGCGAGCGCGACGTGCAGATCGCCTATCGCGACCGGACCGACGAAGTCGGCACGCTCGCCAACGCCATCGGCGTGCTGCAGGACAAGTCCGCAGAGGCGGACCGGCTGGCGCTGCAGGGCGCCGACGCCGAAGCGCGGCGCGATGCGCGCCGGCAGAAGATCGAGGCGCTCACCCGTCGCTTCGGCGAGGTCATCGACACGCTCTGCGGCCGCTTGAGCGACGCCGCGAGCGGCTTGAAGCAGTCGGCAGAGGCGCTCGATGGCTCCGCCGGCGCCACTGCGTCCCGCGCGACCGCCGTCGCCGATGCAGCGGCGCAAGCGACATCCGGCGTGACCACGGTGGCCGCGGCCTCCGAGGAGCTGGATCATTCGATGAAGGAGATCACCCGGCAGATCTCGGAAGCGGCCTCGGAGTCCTCGAACGCAACCAGCCAGGCGCTCGACACCACCGACAAGGTCCGCACCCTGGCGGGCAGTGCCACCCGCATCGGCGACGTCGTCCAATTGATCCGCGCCATTGCGTCGCAGACCAATCTGCTCGCCCTCAACGCCACGATCGAATCGGCGCGCGCCGGCGAGGCCGGCAAGGGTTTTGCGGTGGTCGCGTCCGAGGTGAAGAGTCTCGCCGCTCAGACCAGCAAAGCGACCGAGGAGATCGAAAGCCAGATCGTGGCGATTCAGAACGAGACGGGCAGCACGGTCGCCGCGATCGAGAAGATCGCCGCCGTGGTCAACAGCATCAGCGGCGTGACCGGATCCGTTGCGACCGCCGTGGCCGAGCAGAGCGCGACCACGCGGGAAATCGCGCGCAGTGTGCAGCAGACCGCAAGCGGCACGCGCGAGGTGTCGTCGTCGATCGCATTGGTCAGCGCGGCCGCGGCCGAAACCCGCGGCTCGGCGCGCTCCCTGCTGGATTCGGCTGCGAGCCTCGCCGGCCAGGCCACCGACCTGCGCCGCGAGGTCGATCAGTTCCTGGCCGAAGTGAAGGTCGCCTGATCCGACAGGTCGCTGGCGTAGTCCGCACCGATCACGCGAAATATTGATCGAGGATGCCGCGATAGATCTTCGTCAGCGTCTCCATGTCGGCCACCGCCGCGCGCTCGTCGATCTGATGCATGGTCTGGCCGACCAGGCCAAACTCGATGACCGGGCAGTAGCTCGAGATGAAGCGGGCATCGGAGGTGCCGCCTGATGTCGACAGCTCCGGCTTGCGCCCCGTCGCCTCTTCGATTGCCGCAACGGCAAGTTCGGTGAACGAACCGGGCTTGGTCAGGAATACGTTGGCGTTGGACGGCAGCCATTCGATATGGGCGCGGATGCGGTTGCCGCAGGCCGTCCTCAGCCGCTCCTCGACCAGTGCTCGCAGCGATTCCTGCGTATGGCAGTCATTGTAGCGGATGTTGAATTTCGCCCGTGCCGTCCCCGGGATCACGTTGCTCGCGGAATTGCCGACATCGACCGAGGTGAATTCGAGGTTGGACGGCTGGAATTGCGCGCTGCCCTGATCGAGCGGCTCGTCGGAGAGCGCGACGATCAGCCGCGAAATGTCCGGCACCGGGTTGGCGGCGCGGTGCGGATAGGCGACGTGGCCCTGCTTGCCTTCGACGATCAGCGTGCCGGATTGCGAGCCGCGGCGGCCGATCTTGATGCAGTCGC
The DNA here is from genome assembly GCF_032484835.1 of Bradyrhizobium sp. SZCCHNS1022. Lineage (NCBI taxonomy): Bacteria > Pseudomonadati > Pseudomonadota > Alphaproteobacteria > Hyphomicrobiales > Nitrobacteraceae > Bradyrhizobium > Bradyrhizobium sp. SZCCHNS1022. The sequence goes on from NZ_JAUETT010000001.1 coordinate 1,231,759, forward strand.
CCATCACCTCCTGGTTGGAAGGCTCGCCGAGCACGCAATGATCGAATATCTCGCCGCGCTCCGCCGCCCATTTCAGCAGCTTCACGGTGCCGTTGACCGAGACGTCTTCCTCATCGCCGGTGATCAGGAACGAGATCGAGCCGTTGCCGTCTTCACGCGGCTTTCCACCATGCTCGCGCAAGTAATCCAGCACCGCGGCGACGCTGCAGGCGATGCCACCCTTCATGTCGACCGCACCGCGGCCGTAGAGATAGCCGTCCTTCACCTCACCCGAAAACGCACCCAGGCTCCAGGCGCTCTCGTCTCCGGGCGGCACCACGTCGGTGTGGCCGGCGAAGGTGATGTGCGGCGCCTCACGGCCGATCCGGGCGTAAAGATTGTCAATATCGGCCGTGCCTGCTTCCGAGAAGGTGACGCGCTGCACCTCGAAGCCGGCGTCCTTCAAGAGCGCTGCAAGCACGTCGAGCGCGCCGGCATCGGCCGGGGTGACGGATGGGCAGCGGATCAGGTCACGGGCAATGGCGAGGGCATCGGTCATGCCCTCGCTTAACACGCTCTCTCCGGCTGCCGCTAGTAGGGCCTCGGCGGGCCGGAATGTTCGTCTCAATCCCGCAGCAGTTCGTTGATCGAGGTTTTCGACCGGGTGCGCTCGTCGACTCGCTTGACGATCACGGCGCAGGCGGTCGAGGGCCCGATCTCGCCATTCTTCATCGGTTTGCCCGGCAGCGCCCCCGGCACCACGACTGCATACTCCGGCACCTCGCCGACGAACACCTCACCGGTCTCGCGATCGACGATCTTGGTCGAGGCGCCCAGGAACACGCCCATCGAGAGCACGGCGCCCTTGCGCACGATCACGCCCTCGGCCACTTCCGAGCGGGCCCCGATGAAGCAGTCGTCCTCGATGATCACGGGGCCGGCCTGCAGCGGCTCCAGCACGCCACCGATCCCGGCGCCCCCGGAAATGTGCACGCGCTTGCCGATCTGGGCACAGGAGCCGACCGTGGCCCAGGTGTCCACCATCGTCGCTTCATCGACATGGGCGCCGAGATTGACGAAGGACGGCATCAGCACGACGCCCTTGGCGATGAAGGCGGAGCGACGCACGATTGCGCCGGGCACGGCGCGGAAGCCGGCGTCGCGAAAGCGGTTCTCGCCCCAGCCCTCGAATTTGGAGGGCACCTTGTCCCACCAGGTGGCCTGGCCGGGGCCGCCCGGAATCACGCGCATGTCGTTGAGGCGGAAGGACAACAGCACCGCCTTCTTCAGCCATTGATTGACGGTCCATTTGCCGTCGCTGCCCCGCGCGGCGACCCGCGCCTCGCCCTTGTCCAGCAATTCGAGCGCGCTTTCCACGGCGTCGCGCACCTCGCCCTTGGTCGCGGTCGAGATGCCGTCACGCGCCTCGAAGGCGTTGTTGATGGTGGATTCCAGGGCGGAGAGGGACATCGATCGATCCTTGGATTGGCGGGCGGCGCGCGGTGCATTCAGCAAAACGAGCTAGCTTTTTCTGAATTTGGGGAAGGAGAGTCAAGGATGCTCGTCGGCTCAATCGCGGACGAGGTCCTGGTCCGGTGAGAATGGCGGGACGTTGTTTGGTCCGTCATTTCGGGGCGATGCGAAGCATCGAACCCCGAATCTCGAGAATTCCCGATGCGCAATTACGCATCTGGGGTCTGGTCCTTCGGACCATCCGGGAATGGCGAACTCACGACGAGCGGCGTTACCGCGCCAGCCCTCGCAAGAACCCGGTCAGATCGTCGGTGACATAGTCGACATGAGGATCGTCCCGACCTTCGAGCTCCCAGTCCTCGCGGACCACCTCCTTGGTGCCGTCGGGCACCACCAGCACCGTGGTCATGCCGAGGGCGTGCGGCACCTCCAAATTGCGCGCGAGGTCCTCGAACATCGCAGCCCGCGTCGGGTCGACTTCGTGGAGCTTGAGGAAGCGGTCATAGGTCTGGCGCGCCGGCTTCGGCGTCAGCTCGGCCGCGATGATGTCGAACACGCCGTGGAAGTGTGAGGCGATGCCGAGCCGATCTAGCACCGCATCGACATGATCGATGGAGCCGTTGGTCAGGATCAGCTTGCGCCCGGGCAGGCGTTCGATTGCGGCCCCCATCGCGGGATTCGGTTCAAGCGGCGAATGGTCGATCTTGTGCACATAGGCCAGGAAGTCGTCGGCATGCACGCCGTGCTCGGTCATCATGCCGCGCATCGTGGTCCCGTAGCGGCGGTAGTAGTCCTTCTGGATGCGACGTGCTTCCTCGGCCGAGACGTTCAGCCAATTGGCGACGAACTCGCCGATGCGCGCGTCGACCTGCTGCCACAGATTGACGTGGTGCGGATACAGGGTGTTGTCGAGATCGAACACCCAGGTCTCGACGTGGTCGAAGGTGCGGGAGGATTTCGTCATATCTCTTTCAGCCTGTGATCCGCGGAAGGCTGCCGCAAATTCCACCGTCATCCCCGCGAAAGCGGCGATCCATACCGCGGAATTTATCTGTAACGCACCGCCGATCGTTGTCGTTCTTCGTACCAACGCCGCCGGTGGTTATGGGTCCCCGCTTCCGAGGGGACGACAGCATCGTGTGTGGCGGCACTGCACGCACGCTCATCACGGCAGCGCAAACCGTAACGTCTTGCCGCTGCGGGCGACGTCGACCGCGGTGAAGCCGGTCGCCGCAAAGCCGCGGCTCGGGCAGTCGCCCTGTTCCGAGGTCTCGAACTTGCTCTCGCGGGTGCAGAGTTGCGTCAGCCCGCCCCAGCGCAGCGGCTTGTCCTTGACCTTGATGCTGCGGTTGTCGGCATCGATGGCTTCGGCATAGCTGTACACCTTCTTCGGCTGGCCCGTGATGTCCGGATGCAGGCATTTGCCGGGATCGATGCGATACCAGCCGCGGCTGATCACGGTCCTGCCGTCGTCAGTCGCCACCGCCGCCATCACCTTGTGCGGCGTGTCGTTGCACCAGGTCAGCCCCGTCGGCGAGGGCGCCTGCACCGCATCGACCATGGTGGAAAAGAAATTCGGCTGCGAGACCACATCGGAAGCGAGGCCGCGGCTTTTCAGGAAGGCAGCAAGGGCGGCCTGTGTCTTGGGTCCGTCGACGCCGTCGATCGGCGAAGCGTCGTAGCCGGCAATGCCGAGCAGCCGCTGGATGGCCGCGAGGCGCGCCTGTTCGTCGTCATATTCGGCACTCTCGGCGAGATAGGCGACCAGGTTGCCGTCCTCGGTCTTGGTCGGCGTGATCTGGGTGAAGGGTGCCGGGGTCTGTCCGCTCCGGCACTGCCGTGCGGCGGCGATCACGAAATTGTCCTGCGCCACGCACAGCGTGTCGTTGCCGTTCTCCGCGATCGGCGAGGCGCCGTAGAGGCTGAGCGCGCGCGCATGCAACAGGATGCGGTCGGCGCTGAGCTCGCCCTGCAACACGACGCGGCAGGCCGCGGGATCGATCCGAAACCAGCCGCGCGTCGCGGTGGCCGATTTCTCGTCGACGCCGATCGCGGCCTCGACGACATAGCTCATGCGGTTGCAGAGTTTCAGGTCGGCGGCCGCGGGGCTGGTGGAGACGACAAGGGCGAGAAGAGTAGCGGATAGAGCGAGCGCGCTGCGAGTCCATAGGGACGTAGCGCGCCCGAGTATCTCCACATCGTCATGCCCGGGCTTGACCCGGGCATCCACGTCTTTGTTCCCACGACCGGAGCAAGACGTGGATGGCCGGAACAAGTCCGGCCATGACGGAGAGAGATGGCGGGGTGTTCTCACTTGTGGATCAGCGTGCCGGTGCCCTGGTTGGTGAAGAGTTCGAGCAGCACCGCGTGCGGGACCTTGCCATCCAGGATCACGACGCCCTGCACGCCCTGTTCGAGCGCGTAGATGCAGGTCTCGACCTTCGGAATCATGCCGCCGGAAATGGTGCCGTCGGCGATCAGTTTGCGCGCGTCGGCGACCGAGAGTTCGGGGATCAGCTTCTTCGACTTGTCGAGCACGCCCGGCACGTCGGTCAGAAGCAACAGCCGCTTGGCTTTCAGGGCGCCGGCCACGGCCCCGGCAAAGGTATCGGCATTGACGTTGAAGGTCTGGCCCTCCTTGGAGGTCGCCAGCGGCGCCAGCACCGGGATCAGTTCATAGCCGATCAACTGGTTGAGCAGCGTCAGATCGACTTTTTCCGGCTCGCCCACGAAGCCGAGATCGACCACCTTTTCGATGTGCGAATCCGGATCGACCATGGTGCGCGTCGCCTTGACCGCGCGCACCATGTTGCCGTCCTTGCCGCACAGGCCGACGGCCTTGCCACCGGCTTCGTTGATGTAGCCGACCAGCTGCTTGTTGATCGAGCCAGCCAGCACCATCTCGACGATCTCGATGGTGGCGGCATCGGTGATGCGAAGACCGGCGGCGAATTCCGAGACGATGCCGAGGCGCTTGAGCATGGTCGCGATCTGCGGACCGCCGCCATGAACCACCACCGGATTGATCGCGGTCTGCTCGAGCAGCACGATGTCGCGGGCGAAGGCCTTCGCCGTCTCGTCGTCGCCCATGGCATGGCCGCCATATTTGATGACGATGGTTTCTTCGTCATATTCTTGCATATGCGGCAGCGCTTCGGACAGGATGCGGGCCTGATCGAGCGGGCTGATATGGGTCGCGTCGGTCATGAGAGACAATCTCGCTGGCGGGGAAGTCGCCGCCTTCTAGCCGATTGCCGCATGCTGCGCAAAGCGGCCTTTACCCGCGGCGGGGCCACAATGCCGCGATGCCGAGCACCAGCCAGCTCGCGATCAATAGCGTGCCGCCGGTCGGCGCGGCGAACGGAAACAGGCGGTCGCCGGTGAACTGCCGCATGACGAGATCGCCGGAGAACAGCGCGGCCGCAACAACGAAGCCGCCAGCTGCGATCAGGCCGATGCGGGGGTGGATCACGCGCCGATCGGACAGTGCGCAAGCGCCGAGCACGGCGCAGGCGTGGAACAGCAGCATGGCGGAGGCCGGCAACAGCCGGCTGGCATCGGTCGCATGTGCGGCCATCGCTGCGAGCGCGACGCCCGAGGCGCCCATCAATCCGGCGAGCGCGATCAGGATGCGAACGGCCCGGATCATGCGCCGCGCTCGTTCAACAGGCGCGCGATCGCGGCGCGCAATTCCGCCATGCCGATGCCGGCGCGCGAGGAGGTCGCGAGCACCTGCGGGAAGGCGGCCGGATGTTTGGCCAGCGTGGTCTCGGTCTCGGCGATACGGGCGGCGAGCTCGGCGGGCTTGACCTGGTCGGCCTTGGTCAGGACGAGCTGATAGCTCACCGCCGACTTGTCCAGCGTCGTCAGCACCTCCTGGTCGACATCCTTCAGCCCGTGCCGAGAGTCGATCAGGACATAGACGCGGGCGAGGCTGGTGCGCCCGAGCAGGAACTGGTGGATCAGCGTGGTCCAGGATGCGACCTTGGTCTTCGGCGCGGAGGCATAGCCGTAACCGGGCATGTCGACCAAACGCAGCGGCGTGTTTTCCGGCCCCTCGAAGAAGATCAGCTCCTGGGTGCGGCCCGGCGTATGCGAGGTCCGTGCCAGCGTGGTCTGGCCGGCCAGCGCGTTGATCAGGCTGGACTTGCCGACATTGGAGCGGCCGGCAAAAGCAATCTCAAGCGGGCCCATCGGCGGCAGCGCCTCGATCGAGGGCGAGGCCCAGACGAAGCGCCACTGACCCGCGAACAGCTTTCGCCCCCGTTCGATCAGCTCGGCCTCGTCGGTGGTGCTGGTAGTCATTTGAGAGCAGTCTCACTCTGCGTCATTGCGAGGCGCGAAGCGACGAAGCAATCCAGAACCTTCGTTTCGATGCAGGATTGCTTGGCTTCGCTCGCGATGACGTTGGCCTTGTATCGCGCCGGCCGGGTGTCACGCCGCCCTTTTTTTGAAGAACACGCCCCGGATGTTGTCGAACAATTCCACCTTCACGCCATTGCGGCGCATGATGACGCTCTGCTGCAGCACCGACAAGGTGTTGTTCCAGGCCCAGTAGATGACGAGCCCGGCCGGGAAGCCCGCAAGCATGAAGGTGAAGATCAGCGGCATCCAGTTGAAGATGATGGCCTGCGTCGGATCCGGCGGCGTCGGATTCAGCTTCATCTGGAACCACATCGTGATGCCCATGATGATCGGCCAGATGCCGAGCGCGAGATAATGGCCGAACATCGGCAGCTGCGTCGGGTCGTAGTGCAACAGCCCGAACAGCGTGAACAGGTTGGTCGGGTCGGGCGCCGAGAGGTCGTGGATCCAGCCGTAGAACGGCGCGTGCCGCATCTCGATGGTGACGAACAGGACCTTGTAGAGCGAGAAGAACACCGGGATCTGCAGCAGCACCGGCAGACAGCCTGCGACCGGGTTGATCTTCTCCTTCTTGTAGATCTCCATCATTTCCTGCTGCTGCTTCATCCGGTCGTCCGGATAGCGCTCCTTGAGCGCAGCGAGCTGCGGCTGGATCGACTTCATCTTCGCCATGGAGGCATAGGACTTGTTGGCGAGCGGGAAGAAGATGAGCTTCACCAGCACGGTCACCAGCAGGATCGAGATGCCGAAATTGCCGAAGAACCGGTAGAAGAAGTCCAGCGCCAGGAACATCGGCTTGGTCAGGAAGTAAAACCAGCCCCAGTCGATCAGCAGATCGAAATGGTTGAGTCCGAGTGCCTGATTGTAGCCGCCGAGACCACCGATCGGGAAGTTGATGCCGACGACGCCCGCTTCCTTGGCGCCTGCGAACAGGCGGCTGGAGACGGTGGTGGTCGCTCCGGCCGCGACCGTCTGCGCATCCTCCAGATAATCGGTCTGGTAGCGGCGGACGTTGTCGACCAGATTCGACGAATAGCGCGCCTGCAGCTGGGCATTGGTCTCGGGCAGCAGCGCCGCAGCCCAATATTTATCGGTGATGCCGAGCCAGGCGTCGGTGGCCTTGAAGTTCAGGGCCTTCTCGTCGTCGATCTTCTTGTAGCTGTATTCCTGCAGGCCATGGTCGCCGAGATAGCCGATCAGGCCTTCGTGCAGGATGTAATAGCCGGAGACCTGCGGCGTGCCGTGGCGCGAGATCAGGCCGAACGGATAGAGCGTCACCGGTGCAGTGCCGCCGTTGGTGACCTCATCCTTGATCGTGAACAGATAATGCTCGTCGACCGAAATGGTGCGATGGAAGGTCAGCCCCTCGCCATTGTCGTAAGTCAGCGTGACCGGCGTCGACGGCGTCAGCGTGCCCGAGCCCTGCTGCTGCCAGACCGTGTTCTGGTTGGGAACGCGCACGTTCGAGCCGGCGCCGCCGACCCAGCCGAATTCGGCATAGTAGGGATGGGCGGTGCTCGACGGCGAGAACAGGACGATCGCGGGCGACTTCGGATCGACCGTTTCCCGATATTGCACCAGTGCGAGGTCATCGATCCGCGCGCCCTTCAGCGAGATGCTGCCGGCGAGGCGCGGCGTATCGATCTTGACACGGGGGGTAGCTTCGATCGCGGTCTCGCGCGGCATCACGCCGGTTCCGGAGGGGGCGTTCGCCGAAGGCGCGCTGGGCGCGCCCGAGCTGCCCGGCTGCGGCGCCGAGCTCGAACCCGCCGGGGTGTTGGACGCCTCCGGCTGCGGTGCGGATTTCTTGGCGAGCTCCGCCTGCGCCTGCTGCGCGCGCTGCCGCTCCATCTGCGGCATGTTGTAGAAATATTGCCAGGCGATCAGGACCAGCCCGGACAGGACGACGGCGAGGATGGTGTTGCGATTGTCGGTCATCGTTCTTCTTGTCGTCCGGTCATTCAAACTGGTTGGCGGGGTTTGGCCTGGGACCGCTTTGGATGCGGCCCGGCCTGACGCTGCGGCCGATCGAGCCTCTGCAGCGCGGTCTTGAGATCGTCGAACATGGTCGAGAAGTCGCGCGTGAGCGCGTCGCGTCGGCCGACCAGCACATAGTCACTGTGTGGCCGCATCGACAGAGGATCGAGCCGTTGCACCAACGCGCGCAACCGCCTGCGGATGCGGTTGCGCTCCGTGGCGGTGCCGTTCTTCTTGGTGACCGTGAAACCGATCCGGATCGAGCCCTGGTCCTGGCGTTCCCGCCGCTGGACCACGAAGGCAGGGCTGCTCGCCCGCACGCCATCGGCAACGGCGAGGAAGTCCGCCCGCTGCCGCAGCCGATCCATGATGGAAATCTCCGGGAGAGACGTCCTGGCTTCAGGCGCTCAGACGCTTGCGGCCGCGCGCACGGCGGGCAGCGAGAACCTTGCGGCCGCCGGTGGTGGCGAGGCGCGCGCGGAAGCCGTGACGGCGCTTGCGCACCAGTTTGCTGGGTTGATAGGTCCGCTTCACGGGTCAATCTCCGCTGACGGGCAAGTTGCCAGAGGGCAATATGCCTGTTTAAATTGTCGAGGATGTCCGGTGACGCGGTCAGGCCCAAGAAAGGCCGCTGCCGGCCCAGAAATCGAGCCGCCCCCGGGCAAGCCGGGCCGTCGCGGACAGTTGGCGCGGCTTATACGGGAGCGACCTGTTTTCGTCAATCGCGCGGCAGGCAGTCTGCAGAAAGCCTCCGGAGGTCGCGCTTGGCGTTGGATAGAACGATTCTACCGGGTTCCGGGCGGGATGGCATCGATCCGCCCCGAACATAGGTAATCGAAACCGGAACATGAGCGATCCGTAATTTGACGGGGCTTGGGGCCGGGCTTCATGTTGCGGGGCGGTAAGGGTTGGGATGCCTCGTGAAGGGCGACACGTGTCAGAAACCGACGACCAACCGATTATAGAGCGCCTGCGGCCGAAGCGGTCGCGCCGGCTCGGGTTGTCCGGCAAGCTGCTCTTATTGACCATTCCGCTCGTCATGATCGCGGAAGTGCTGATCTATGTCCCCGCGATCGCCAATTTCTGGACCAACCGGCTCAACGATCGGCTGGCCGCAGCCAACACCGCAGCGCTGGTGCTCGATGCGGCGCCCTCAGGGATGGTGCCGGATTCGCTTGCCCGCCAGATCCTGACCTCGATCGGCGCGCGTGCAGTTGCCATCAAGATGGGCCAGCAACGGCGCCTGCTCGCCAGCGCTGATCTGCCGGCCTCGATCGACCACGATTTCGACATGCGCGACATGACGGCGTGGTCCTCGATCGTCAATTCGCTCAAGATGATGACCGAGACCGGGGATCACGTGATGCGCGTGGTCGGGCCGGCGCCGGGCCGCGCCCAGTTCATCGAGGTCGTGACCGACGAGAAGCCGCTGCGGCGGGCGATGTACCGCTTCTCCCGCAATCTGCTGGTCGTGTCGCTCCTCATTGCCGTGCTGACGGCAGCCCTGGTCTACCTCGCGCTCCATTATCTCTTTGTGCGGCCGATGCGACGATTGACCGCAAGCCTGGTCGGGTTCCATGAGAACCCCGAAAGCGCCGCGCGGATCATCGTGCCGAGCCAGCGCAGCGATGAGATCGGGGTGGCCGAGCGCGAGCTTGCCGACATGCAGCGCGATCTGGTCTCCATGCTGCATCAGAAGAGCCGGCTTGCCGCGCTGGGGCTGGCGGTCTCCAAGATCAATCACGACCTGCGTAACCTGTTGGCCTCGGCGCAGCTGCTATCCGACCAGCTCGCCAGCGTGCCCGATCCGCGCGTGCAGCGCTTTGCGCCGAAGCTGATGCGTTCGCTCGAGCGCGCGATCGATTTCTGCCAGTCGACGCTGTCTTACGGCAGGGTCCAGGAGCCGGCGCCGGATCGTCGCATGGTCTCGCTGGAGTCGGTCGTGGCGGAGGTCCGGGAGACCGCGGGCCTGTCGCCGGATGCGTCGATCACATGGGTCGCGGCGGTCGAGCGCGGCCTCGAGGTCGATGCCGATCCGGACCAGCTGTTCCGGGTTCTGCTCAATCTGGTGCGCAACGCTGCGCAGGCGCTGGAGAGCCGGCCGGGCAATTCCGGCATCCGCCAGATCCGGATCACCGGCCGCCGCGAGGGGGCGGTTGCGATCCTGGAGGTCTCCGACACCGGGCCCGGCGTCCCGGCCAAGGTGCGGGAGCACCTGTTCGAAGCGTTCCGCGGCGCCGGCCGGCCCGGCGGCAGCGGGCTCGGGCTTGCGATCGCGGCCGAACTGGTCCGCGCCCACGACGGCGAGATCCAGCTGGTCGAGGGGACGCTCGGGGCGACCTTCCGCATCACCATTCCCGACCGTCCGGTCGAGCTGCAGAGCATCCGCAAGGAGCGCGCCAGGGCGTGAGCGGGGGGCTGCGGCCGATGCCCGCGCCAATTGCTCCAAGATTTGGGGGGGCCAGGCGTACCCCTCCCGGCGCGGGCGCCCGCCCGATCTCCCGCGTTCAGGCCTTTCAGGAGAAGGGAACGCAGCGTCCGTTTCGAGCGACCGTACGCGGTAGCCCTCTCTGCCCTTTTTTACGGGAGGTGATCAGCGCCTGCGCCTCATCTCGGCGCAAAAATTGGCGGCAAAATCTGCTCCTGCCACCTTGCCAAGCGTGCCTGGAGCCGTTAGTCAGTGGCCCTTCGCAGGGCCCTCCGCTCGCCGGACCGGCCTTTTGGGGCATTAGCCCGAGACCACACGCGAAAAACGCGCCCGTAGCTCAGCTGGATAGAGCATCAGACTACGAATCTGAGGGTCGGACGTTCGAATCGTTCCGGGCGCGCCACTTAAGCTCCTAGAAATAAGCGAGTTTTCGTCTCTTGCCGGAATGGGCCCAGACTAGAGATTCCGTTTAGTCTGGGTTTTAGTCTGGGGAAGTTTTTTCTAGCATTGATGGATCTGGCTTCCCGAAAGCAGGGACGCCGTCCAGTGTTGCACCATCACGCTGCCGAGACGGCGATTTTTGGAACGCCACGCTGACTTAATTTGGGTCGGCGCGCCGCACGTGCAGCCGCGGACCAACGTGTGCTGGCGTTCGCCCCAGTCTTAAGTCTTCCGATGCGTTCGGCTCGGAGTCGCAAAAAACTCGACGGGGTCGACCTTCAGCACCTCGGCGAACTTCCCGATGATTTCTAAGCCGACATAGGTCACGGCTCGCTCGATCCTGCTGACGTAGGCACGATCGACCCCAGCTTCATATGCCAAGTCCTCCTGGGAAATACCCCGGTCGTGCCGGATGCGGCGCAGATTGGTCGCGAATCGTTGGCGGAGGTCCATGCCTCAGCCAACCGTTCTGTGGCCTATTGACCCACGGCTTTAAAGCCGAAAAGATGCTCCGAATTCGACACTGCAGCGCGAGGTTGCCTACGATGCCCCATGACCAATCAGCCAACGGCATAGAAGCTTTGGGCCGCTCGAATTCGGCGAGAGTAGGTGACGATAAAGGTCTCCTCGCTCTGGGAGCTCAGCTCGACGACCTTGTTGCGCAATTGCTTGCCGCCCAAGAAGCAAACGGTGAGCTGGTTGCGAGTTCAGATCGGCTGCCAGCTGCGCCGGGCCATGTAAGCGCTGGCAGTAAAGAAAACGCAGCGGTTAGCGAGATGACCCAAGCGAAATACGTGGAGGCTATCCTGGAGCGCCTTTACCCCGTTGAACGGGCAATCATGGCAGCTCCCGCATCCTCCATCGTAGATCTCGGTGTAAAAGCTCGCCATGCGGCATATGTGATGTCCCAATATTGGGAAGAGCCAACTGACAAGATCGACTGGGAGGCACAAGCGGTCCGGCTGCTGATCGAGGCGGTCTGCGACGTTGCCCGGACGCCATTGCCATTTCGGATGCGGGTTAGGTGATTTTGCCTGAATAGCTTGCGCTGTTGTTGCCGCAAGATGCGCGTTTCTGGTCCAGCGCCCGATCCGCGTGCTCGCCGCTCACCCACACGAGGGTGTGGTCAGCTCTGCTTGGTTCCTGGCAAATCGAACATCAGGCTCTTAACCCGAAGGTCGCAAGTTCAAATCTTGCCCCGCAACAAAGTTTTAAGTCTTTGGGAACGCATCGTTTTCAGAGGCTTTTTGCTGCTTCTAGTTTGAAATTTCGCTCGTGGAGGCGGCAGGAGGAAAGCCGCAGCGTAGAATCGGCTTGGCGACCCAATTGGCTTTGCCCATGAAGCGGGCAATGGTTGCGTCGCGTGAGTGACCGCGTGCTGCGGTCGCGCTTCGCCGACGTCGGATCCCTAAGGCCTTCGGGCCATGCAAACCCCCTCCTTTTCCCTAAAGCAGGAAGGTAGGTTGCACCTACTTTCTTTTGCTTGCCGAGGTGGAGCCAAAGTTCCATCCTCCTTCCGCGTCTTGGAGAGTGTCCGATATCGACGGCGTCACGCGATTAGAGGGTGGGCGAACGCTGATGACCCAGTCCAACGAGCCTGATCCAGGCTCCCGCGAGAGCGAGGCAGAGTACGCAACAGTCCAGGAAGCCGCCGCCGGACTTGCTCGGCTCTCACCATCTGAGCTGGGGAGGATCGAGTTGCGGGCCAGGTTGCTTGTGCGCGGAACAACGATGGAGCCGCATGAGGTTATCAACACAGTCGTCGAACGCCTCCTGACGCGAGACGGAAAATATGGCCGCCATTGGCATCGGAAGGAAACTCTCACCGATTGCTTCCACCGCACCATGAAGAGCATTGTTCGCGACTATTGGCGCCGACGGCAAACTCCCATGATTGCGATCAGCGACACTGCCGCCGGGCACCAGGCCGAACCGGATCCCGAGGTGCAGATGGCCGCCCGTGACGAGCTTCTTCAAGTGCTGAGAGCTCTCGGCGATGACGACAACACAGCTGCGATCGCTCTAGCGTTAGCCAGCGGCAACTCGCCAGCGGAAGTCAGAAAGCGATACGGGCTCTCAGAGATCGGCTACGAGAGTGCCCTTAAGCGCATTCGACGCAGGTTAGCGAAGCATAAAATGTCTGGAGATCGGTCATGAGCGCCGACCAAGATCACGTCCGTCGGCTTATTGCGCTTGTTGAAGCGGCCTCCGATAGCGTTGAATTCCTATCCGATGACGAAGTTCGGTCAGAGCTGTCCGATGATGGAGCTCGCCTTGACCCTCCCGCTCAAACAATTATAGCCGCCCAACTCGCGCGTGTTAGCCCTGAGGCCCTCATCCCAGCAGGCATGCAGGTCCGCCTGAAGACGGATCCGACACGCGGCGGCGTGGTGCAGCCAGGCGAGAAGGTGCAAGCGGGTCGAAAGATGCTGCCCGTTCAATTCCTCGATGGCGCCGTTAAATGGCTGCCGGAGAGCGCTTTGGAAGTCGTTCCGCCGGTCGCCCCACCGCTCGTTGATCGATTTTTCGACGGTCGCTTTGCTAGCCCCGAATGGTTGCGGCGGACCTTTGCAAGAAATCGCGTCACTGGCCGGCTTAGCGATGTTGTCTACAGCATGGAGGCGACGGAGACCGACTTCTATGCGTATCAGTTCAAGCCGGTCTTGAAGCTTCTCAATTCTCCCACGGACGCGTTGCTGATCGCTGACGAGGTTGGCTTGGGTAAGACAATCGAGGCCGGATTAATCTGGACGGAGCTTCGCGCACGAGTCGAAGCCAATCGATTGCTCGTGCTGTGTCCCAAGACGCTGTGCGACAAGTGGCGTACGGAACTGGATGACAGGTTTGGGGTCGATGCCCGTATTGTCGACGCTAGCGAGCTTGTCGAACTCCTCTCGCGGAGCAACGGGCGCGGGTTTGCGGCAGTGGCCAGCATGCAGTCCCTTCGGCCACCTCGAGGCTGGAATAATGGTCATGATGAGGACGCGGAAACCTCACCAACACATAGGAAGACACTCGCCCGCCTTTTGGACGAAGCGGCAGAAGGTCAACCTTTGATAGATTTGCTCGTGATCGATGAAGCCCATCACATGCGCAACCCCGAGACCATGCTCTATAGCTTGGGACAGCTTACCAATGCCGCATCCGCGCATCGAGTGTTTCTTTCCGCCACACCGATACATCTTCGCAACCGCGATCTCCATTCGCTACTGCGTCTGATTGATCCAGAAACTTTTGAATATGAAAGCACGCTTGATGAGCTCATCCTAACTAACGTCCCAATTGTCCAAGCGCGCGACATGCTTATGAAGCCCGCAACTCCAGTACTAGAAGTACTCAATAGACTTAGCGATGCTGGCCAGTACGGAATCCTCGCCGGCAGTAAGGCGATCGAGTTGATTCGCGATGAACTGTCGACGAAGCCTCTCGACATCTCTAAGCGAGCAGAGCTGGCGTTGCGGTTGGAGCAGGTCAATCAGCTTGCAAATTACGTCACACGTACTCGTCGGCGAGACGTCGACGAGTTTCGAGTGAGGCGTGATCCGATCGTGCCGTTGTTGCACATGCACGCTGAGGAAGAGGAATTCTATAAGGCGGTTACACAGGAAGTGACTGAATACGCGCGCTCATTTGATGCAAGTGAACGCTTTTTGCTTTCGACGCCTCAGCGATTGCTCACATCGAGCCCTGCCGCAGCGTCGACCTATTGGGCGGCATCCGCTGTAAATGGAAACGACCCTATCGAAGAGACGGATGAAGATTTGGAGGAGTATCAGCTTGATGCGCGTCCACTGGTTACCCGCCTTGCAGCGCTGGCTCGGCGTCTGAACGTCTCCGAGCGTCTCGAAGTCGTCGACTCGAAGTATACCCTTCTCTTAACCCAGCTACGTAAGCTTTGGGCCGAGTACCCAGGCTCAAAGATGATCGTATTCTCTAGTTTCAAGCCAACACTAAATTACCTCAGTCGGTGCCTTTATCGAGATGGAATCGAGAGTGAGTTGCTGCACGGTAGTGTGAAGGAGTCGCGAACTTCCATTTTGAAAAGATTTCGAGAACGCCCAGACCGTCAAGTGCTCCTGTCTTCCGAGGTGGGAAGCGAGGGCATAGATTTGCAATTCTGCTGGGTTATCGTGAACTACGATTTGCCGTGGAATCCGATGCGTCTCGAACAGCGCATCGGTCGCGTGGATAGGTTGGGTCAAGAAAGCCAGAAGGTGGTTATCCTGAATCTGATATACGAGGGAACGATCGACGAGCTGATCTATCAACGCCTGTATAAGCGACTAGGTATCGGAGAGCGCGCGCTCGGAGAGTTTGAAGCGGTTCTAGGCGAGCCGATCCGAGAGATGACGCTAAAGCTGGTCGACCCGACTTTGACGGATGAGCAGAAGAAAGATGCGATAGATAAGGCTCGACAGGTGGCGGCCAATCTGCGGCAGGAGGAAGAGAAGCTTGAGGCGGAAGCTGGGTCGCTCATCAAGCATGGAGATTACATCCTTGAAAAAATTAAGGAGGCCCGCGACCTAAACCGTTGGCTCCACGCCGACGATATTTTTATATATGTTCGCGATCGGCTCCAGCGCAGCTTTCGTGGATGCACTATTGAGTCGGTGGCCCCCAAAACGGATGACTACCGCATTACGTTATCGCCGGAGGCGCGCGATGAGTTGGCTACCTTTTTGGCTCGTCGCGGATTGCGTGGAACGACTCGGCTGCTCCATGGCAATGAGCAGCAGCGTTATCGGTTCAGTTCGTCAGTCGTTCGAAGTCGCGAAGCCTCCATAGAGGTGATTTCACAAGTACATCCTCTAGTTCGGTTCGCGGCCGAGCTCGATCGTCGCGATGATCTGGGTAACCAGGCTGAGCCTGTCGCGGCAAGCGTGCCGCGCGACAAATTGAAAGTGGATTGTGACTCTGGCTCATATGTTGTGGCCGTGCGGAGGTGGGTTGGCAACGGCGCAGATAGTCGGGGGACGAACACAGCCCGGTTGGCGTATGCCGGCGCGGAGCTGGTAACCGGAAAATTGTTGTCATGGGATCTTGCCGAGGCGCTCGCACTAGCGGCGGCAGAGCATGGGCGGCCCCTCTACAATTTTGGTGCAGATGCGCGCTTGCCTAGAGCTGCCGCTTTGCTGGGAGACACTGTGCACCCGGCGCTCGATCGCCGCTTTGATGAGTTTGTCCAGCAGATCACTGCGGAGATCGAAGATCGCACGGCAATCCGGCGTCACGCCGTAGAGCGACACCGTGACAGCAAGACCGCAAATCTGCTGTCCCAGCAGGAGCGCAACAAGTCTCGCGCAGCCGAGTTTGACCTTGTGGGCGACCAGCGCAAAGCTAAGCAGCTGCTGTCGGTCAACGTCGCGATTGAAGGAAAGCTTCGCAAATTGCGCGAGGCGTGCGCATTGCGCCTAGCGGAGATTGACCGGCAGCGCGAGATAATTCCTGAAGCCGAGGAGGTCGCCGCAGTACTCGTCGAACTCACATAATAGACACAGAAGGTGTTGCGCAAAGGAAGGTCGGGTCAGATTTTTCGCGATTTTCTCTGACCCGATGTCCGGAATAGGGGGAGCTGCCCGATTAGGTAGGCAGCCAAAGCGGGGATTGATCACTCATTACTTATTTCTTCGATCCCTGTCCGTAGATTAGCGCGGCCCATTGGCCCGCGCGAACAGGAGGTTTGCATGGCTCTGGGAGATGCATTATCGCCGGAAATGCGGGCGCGCATGGGCCGCTTGCGCGAGAATCTTTTGAAGCGCGCGCAGGAGACGGTAGACGCCCAGCTTAGCCAACCCAAGGCGCCCTGGCAGGCAAAGGGCATGTCCCCGAGAGCCGGGGGTGATTCGCGCTCAAAGCAGGCCCCACCTAAGCTATCGAGCCCCGCTGCTAGTCCTAGTGAAAGCTTGCCCTGGCCGCTCTTCGGAGAAAGACGAACTGTGCTGAACGCCAGCGTTCAGTCGAAGGCCAAGGGGCTTGGGACAGAGCCACAAGAAGCGCCGTTCCGTTACTGGGATCTTCCCCCTGAGGCGGCTGTCCGTGAGCCTGCTCCAACGACGATCACTGCAGAGGATCGGGATAGCTTCACGCGTTTCCTCCTCGCGGGCCTGCCTGCTTCCAGGTCAGAAGCGAAGGAAGACATATTCGCCACCATCGGGCTCGACTTTGGCACGAGCACCACGAAGCTCATAGTCCGCTTCCCATATGAACCTGGCACGCCGACGATCGCAATTCCCGCGCCTGCGCATTGCCGGAGCATGGGGCACCCGTACCTATGGCAGACCGTCCTTTGGGTGAGCGAGACGGGCGAGTTTAGCCCATGGCCATCCGAAAACGCGCGTCTGCTGCACGCACTAAAGCAGGGCATCATGGGACGCGACGCCGACGCCGCAATCGTGTCGGATCCGAAGAGTCAGATGCCGGTGACGAGGGCTGATGCTGCGACAGCATTCCTTGCGTTCGTTGTTCGTTACACCCGCGGCTGGTTGCTGGCGAACCGTCCGCAGATATTCCGTAATCGGCAACCGGTCTGGTTCCTGAATGTCGGGATGCCGGTTGCCAACTTTGATGACGCGCGCTTGGTTTCCATTTATCGGCGGACTGCGGCGGCTGCAGTGCTGATCGCAAATCTTGAAGGCGCCATAACGACCGAGACGACGAGTCTGTTCTTAAAGGACCCGCATGTCTTGGCCGCAATGCGCTCGGCCGACGAAGCCGAGAAGCTTGGTGTTGCCGCTCTGCCGGAGACGGCGGCGGAGGCCGCTGGATTTGCAAAATCTACGAACAGAGCCCCGGGTCTTTATCTGATGGTCGACGTGGGAGCGATGACATTTGACGTCTGCACCTTCCGACTTGGACAAGCCGATTCAGCGACGGATCGCTACGGGCTGCTTGCGGCCCAGGTGCGCCCGCTCGGTGTCGAAGCGTATCACTGGTTCCTGGGAGACGGAAAAACGCAATCTGATTTTGCCGCTCAGTGCGACCGCTGTCTTTGCGAGGTGGTTTGGCGGACCAGGATAAAGCGGGATCCCCATGCTGAATGTTGGCAAGCGGAAAATGATCTGCCGATCTTCCTCGCCGGCGGAGGCGCGCAAAATAAGCTGCATCGCCGGATTGTCGAAGCCCTCGATCCGTGGCTGCGCCAGCATTCGCAGAATGGAGGCGCTCGACTGCTCGAACTGCCAATACCGGCAAACATCGAGCTGCCGATCGAAGTCACTGATTTCAATCGGCTTGCTGTCGCGTGGGGGTTAAGCTATCCGCCGAGCGAGATTGGCGAAATCGTTCCGCCGTCGGCGGTTGAAGACAAGGCGCCGCCGCCTGTATTGGATTGGACGAAACGCTTTACCGGCAAGGAAGTCGTGTAGTCGCACCGCTCCCCAGATAGCTGCTCGGACCAGTCATACGATTCCGAGGGCATCCCGATGAAAGCTGAAACAGTGCTTACCCGCTCGACCAGATCAAATGCCCGAACCGGGAGGCGTAATTCCCGGTCTCCGAGGGCCTCTCGCACCAGTTCGCATCGGGAAGCCCATCGTCCGATCGCGTAGCATCGTTTGTTGCCTATCGCCTCCCGGGTGATGAGAAATAACAGCACGGTCTGATCTCTCAAGTGCCCTCGGTTAGCAGCCTTCGATGCCAAGCGAGGTAGTTCGCGTGTCGAGGCGTGAGGCCTGCAAGCCTCACGTCTTCTCTCAGCCCAAGCGCCTCGCGCGATCGCTGCGTCAGTCGGCCGGACATGATTAGCACACCGTCGTCTGTGAAACTGATCAAAGCCGAGTCGAAGGCAGCGTCGATGTGGGCCCCGAGCAGCAGGCCGTTGAATACGTCGAGGCGCTCGGCATCGGTCGCGCAGTCCGCCCAGGGCTTGATGTGACTGGCGCGCAGGAGCTCTGGCTGTTCAAGCCCGGTGATCGGGCAGCGGCCGCCCCAATATTCCATGAGGCTGTTGCGGAAGACGTCCTGGCCGACGCGCTGGACGACAAGGCGGTCGGCTTCCGTGCTGCGGGGCAGGTCGGCAACCCGCGTCTCGAATTCGAGCAGGGGTTCCGGCGGCAGCGACAGGGCCAGCCGATAAAGCCGGCCAATCAACGCGTGGAGCGCGGTTGATCCGAGAGCCGCAAAGGCCTGTGCGGCCCCGGCCGGACACTCGCCCTCCCAGACAGTGAATACTCGGGCCGCTTCCGCCGCCACCGCGGGCGAGAAGGTCGCCACCACGAAGCTAGCGCCGTTGCGCGTGGCCAGAAGCTCGTGCCGGGTCCAGGGGCTTCGAAGCAACAGCCAATCCCCGTGGGCGACGGGGTCGACAGGGAAGCCGTTGCGGCCAGCCGCCTGTTCGATCTCGGTGATGATGGCGGCTGAGAGGGACATGTGTTTGGGCTCAAGCGAACTCGGTGCCTCGTGTGATGATCCAACTCACTTTTTAGGACGTCCATTTCCAGCTACGTTCTATCGGCGCCCCAGTCTTCACGCCACCTACCCCTTCGCGGCAAGCTCGTCCCACGCCTGCATCACGAGACGGGCGGTGCGGTATTCGCCGAACCGGCGCGTTTCGCTGTCCTTCAGGGCCCGAAAGGTCTCCGATGGATAATTATCGCCTCTCGCGGATCCAGGGTCGAGAATATACAGAAGATCAGCACGGGTAAGACCGTAGAGCCGAGCGTAATAGGCGTCGAGTTCAGCGCGTAACCAAGCGCGACGTTCCTCATTCCAACGGAACGGTAGGCCATTGAAGCCGAGATCGTTAGCGAACGCGTGCATGGAACTCGAAGTATAGCTGAGTTCAAGAACGCGAGGCACCACAAACGCGAGATCAGAAGCGGCGAACGCCGAAGGCGGAAGTATCGGAAACTGCTTAAGATAAGAATAGGTGAGATGAACCCCTCCGACCTTGGTCCGCGCGCAGTAATCCAATACGAGCGAGTTTAGACATGCAAGCAACGCCGCAACATGGGGAGGTTCCACCATCGGAAACATAAGCGGCGCTGAATGACCGACGCCAACCCTTGGGATTGCTGCAAAAATTGCGGTTCGCTCGTTGGTAACAGCCGTAACGTCCTTAAAAGCGAGCAACCACAATCTGTTCCATGCCTTTGGCAATCGATCCACTACTTCCGAAAGCGGCACGAAATAAAATGGTTCGGGTTCAAATCCTATCTCAGCATATTGATTGGCTGTGGTGTCGGGTAGCACACGAAATCCCCTCGCATCGCCGCGCTCGCCGTATGAGCCGGACCGATGATCATAGGCGGAAATCATCTTTGCCTCGTAAAGTGGAACATAGTGGGTCGTCGTGCCTCCGGATTTTTCTGATCGCACCCGCCAACCTATCCCATCTCGCACGCCTCCAGCCGCAAGGATCTGTGCAGAGGTTCGGAAGAGAGCGCTATCGTTTGCCATATCAAAAAGCCGCGAAAAATCGATTTGCCAGGGATTAGTCGAGGCTCCATTAGTTTCATTAATAAGCACGGGTACCCGTGCATAGATCTTCGCATTGAGTTCCGCATCCGCGCGGGAGCGGAAAATCGGCGCGGTTTTCGTGTTCGGATTGAAACAGGCAATTTGATCCGCCGATAGAACAAAGCGGCGCTCGGCCTCGGTAGCTTGACTCGGTTTAGTTAGGAAAAACGCAAAGCTTGTCTGCTCGACGCGCCGCGCAAGCGTTAGCAAGCAGAACTTTACTCTGTAGTATACCGCGGGAAAAATATGCTCCCGATTCTCGAAGTCCAGGAGCTGTGCGATCCGTTTGGTCAAAGCTAACTGCGCAAAAAAAGTTGCGGTCGTCGCGTCGGTTGCGATGCCAGTTGGGACGATCATGCCAGCGCGACTTAGTGCAGCTTGCGCAAAGAGCTCCGCGAATAGAGCATACGTATTCACGTCGCCCGTTCCGGTGCACGGGTAACGGCCACTTTCACGTGCGAACAGGCTCGCCGCGTCGGCGTTGCGTTTAGCAAGCAGGAATCCATCGTGGAGCCGCCGTTCGGCCGAGTCCTCAGGTGCGTCCGCGAGCTTTGCAATGAGTCGATCGCGCGCCGCCTTGTTGGCCGCCAACGCTATCTCAGGTGCGCGAGACGCAAAGAACTCCTGCTCCTGCAGCTTTATGCGCTCCCACGGTGGATTGCCCACCACCGCGTCGAATCCGCCTTTGCGCATCACGTCGGGAAACTCCAGCGGCCAGTGGAACGCCGACGCCTGGCCAGCGACATCAACTGCACGCGCCACCAGCTGATGGTCAGGCACCTCCGCCTGCGCGGCCCTCCACACCACATCGGTGGTCGGAATGCGCTGGTCGGTATCGCCGCGAATGCCTTGGGACCGATCAGGCAATTTTCCGGTTTTCGAGACAAAGAATGCCGTGACGAAGAGATCGCACGCCGTCTTAAGCTGCCACCAGCCGGTCTTGCCGCGCGCCGCCGCGTCGGCAACCGCCTTGGCCGCCACTTCGTCGACGTCGTCCTCCGGCATGGCGTCGACCGCGACGAATGCGTCGGCCAGATCGTTCGGGGCGCCGGCAAAAGTGAAGCGATGCTGGTCTTTCTTGCCGTCGCGTTGCGCCTTGTTGAGCTTTCTGTAGTGGCTCGCCACTGCCTTGTCGTCGCAGGTCAATACCTTGTAGGCCTCGTCCGGAATGCCTCCTGCCAGCATCTTCAGATCGAAGATCCCGATCAGGCTGTCGCCTTGGCGAATCCGGTTGTCGAGGAAGGAGAGTGGCTTTCCGGGCTCGACTGTCTCGATCCACAGCGCGACCTTGCACAGCTCGACCGCCATCGGATTGCGGTCCACGCCGTAGAGGCAATGGCGAGCGACCTCGCGCAAAGCATGGCGATAGTCCTCGGCGCTCGGACTGCCCGGCGAGCGCAGCTGCGCGATGCGAGCCGCGAGCCGTCGCGCTGCGGCAAGCAGGAAATGGCCGGAGCCGCAGGCGGGGTCTAGAATGTCGAGTTCGAGCAGCGCGTCGACCTCGCGGCCGGGATTCTTGGCGATCGTCTCCTCGACCACGGGGTCGATCGCGGAGTCGAGCAAGAGCTGCACCAGCGGATCTGGCGTGTAGTAGGATCCAGAAGTTTTTCGTGCGTTGCCGGCGGTTTCGGCCCCCTCCGCAAAGGCAAAGGTCCGCTCCGACGCCGAGGCGCGTGGCGTGAGCTCAAGCAGGCTCTCGTAGACGGAGCCCAGTTCCTGTGTCTCCATGTCGCGCCAGTTGACGCGCATACGAGCGCCGTCCTGGCGCATCCAAGCAAGATGCTCGACGGCGGCGAGCAGATGCCCGTTCTCGATGCGCGCCTGATCGAGATGCGGCGTGCGGTCGGGCGCAAACAGGCCGCCCAGTGCGGGCAGCGCCAGACGCTTCTCTCCACGCGCAAGGCCGCGGAAGACGATGCGCGCGCCTTCCCAGAAATCGTGGTGGCGGTCGCGCGCAAGCGAACGCACCGCCTTGGTGCGCAGCCGTGCCAGCGAATAGCCCTCCGCATAGAGCTTGGCCTCTGGCGCCTCGTCTTGTTCCTTCGGCCGCAGCAGACCGCGGTCCTCCGCGGTGAACAGGAAGATGAAGCGGTAGACGATGCGCAACAGTTCCTGGAAATAGCCGTGCTCGTCTAACGCGCCGGTCTCCAGGGCCTGCACTAGAGCGGCGTTGTCGCGATGCTGAAGAAAGCCCTCGCCGAGAATCTTCAGCGCTTGCTCGACGCCGTCGCGCAGCCTTTCGCGCGCCTTGACGCCCTGCTCACGGCCCTTGTCGCGCCAGCGCTCCAGCGCGCAGTCCGAGGGCGGGCTGCCCGCTTTGCCGAAACGGCTCTGATGGATCAGCAGCCATAGCGCGGAGAAATCGGCGAACAGGTGCTGGCCGAAGATGCGTGAAAGATCCGCCTCGATCCAGGCCGGCCGTGTCATCGCGGTGTTGGCGCGCATCAGGCGCAAGGTGCGGCCGTCGCTGACGAGGCCGTACAGGGCGCTGTCGCTGGCGTTCAAACTCTCCTGCAGCAGCAGCGTGGCCGAGCGGCGATGAACGCCGTCGCCGAATTGCGGCAGGCTCCGGTCGATGCCGTCAGGCGATGCAGCAATGACCAGGGGAACGCGGCCGTCGAGCGCCGCATGGCGCACCGGGAATGGGCGGCCGCCGATGGTCATCGCCTCGGCCGGCGCGAGCGTGACGAAGCCGAAAACCCTTGTGAGCAGCTGGGTTACGAAATTCACTGTAACGGCGCCGCCAGCATCCTTCTCCTGCAGGCGGTCGAACGTCGCCCACAGCGCCTCACCGATGCGGAAATAGCGCCCGATTTCGTCGCGCAGCTTGAGCCCCGGCGGGGTTTCGTAGTCGATATCCTGCTGCTCGCCGGCATCGATCGCGGCGACCTGGGAGAACATGTCAGGCGCGATCAACGCGCCCTCGATGGCGATGGCATCAAACGCGATGGTCGAAGTACGGCGTCGGGCCATGAGGCTCAGTCCACCACAGGAAGCAGGACGTAGAAGCCAATGACGTCCGGAGGCAGCACCGGCTCGACCTCAACCGCGCCACGGACGCGCGCCCTGCGGGTCTCGGCGGCCTCGCGGACCCGGGCGTGATCAGCGGTCAGCACTTCGGCGCGCTCACGCGCAACCGCGTCGAGCTCTGCCGCTAGCCCCCTGAGCCGGCCGGCCGCGGCCACGAGTTGGCGGTTCCTGACGATCTCGGGCAGGTCGCTCTCGGGGCGCGATTCGAGAAGCGCCGGCAGATTCGCCGTTTCGAGCCGACTTCCATCCGCGTCGAAGGCCACCAGAGCGGCCTCCTCAGCAAGAAGCGAATGGCGTTTGCCTTGAGTACTGGTCTCGATCCGATGTCGGACGCGAAGCAGCACCAACGTCGTGATCTGGGTCGTGCCACGGGTCCGCCAGACGCCGCAGCGCGGCAGGGTTGCAGGATCGGAGGGATCCGCGGCATCGTCTAGTGCGGTCTCGACAAGGGCCTCGGCGATCAGGCCAACCAGCGGATGAGCCCGGTGGAGATGCAGTCGTCCAGCTCCCGGCGCATCGCCAAACTGGACCCGAACGGTTCCTTCGAATCCTTCCTCCTCGAGGCGCTCGCGCAGGGTGATCGGGATCAGGCTCGCCAGCGGCGCCTTGAACGCGCGCCCGACCGGATCGAGCGGCGCGCGCAAGCGTCGCAACGACCGCTCGACGAACCGGCGCGTCTCGGCCGGTCCGCCGAGCAGGCTTCTCGCCTTTTCCCATTCGGGCTCGACCTCCTCGGGCTTGAGCTGTCGCTGAGCGAAAATGGTGCGGTTTTTCTTCTCGCGTTCGGATGCATCGCGCCAGGCCCGGTCGATCTCGCGCGCGGCAGGGGTTTCGGTGAAGTCGAATGAGAACTGGCCGGTGTCTCGCCGGCGCCGTAGCAGCACAGCCTGCATGAGCGCCTCGGTCATGCGGCGCTCGTCGTCGGGCAATGGCACTGGTACGCCGGTGTCGCGGCGGATTGCCTCGGCTTTGCGCAAGATGACGTTGAGTACTGCACCGTCGACCGGGTTGTTCTCTCCATAAAGCAGGAGGCTGCGGACTTTCTTACTCGGCTGCCCGAACCGGTCGACTCGGCCCTCGCGCTGCTGGTGCCGCGTCGGGTTCCAGGACAGGTCATAGTGGACGACGGCGTCGAAGGATTCCTGAAGATTGATGCCCTCGGAGAGACAGTCGGTAGCAACCAGCAGGCGTTTTTCCTGTGCGGCGAGCAGCGCGACGCGGGCCTCGCGATCCGGAGACGCCAGCTCGCCGGTCACAGCGTCGATCGAGATCCCCTTGAGCGCGGGCAGCGTGCGCAAGCGCTCGGCAACGGCCTTCGCGGTCGCGATGTAGCGGCAGAACACGACCGGCGAGAAACCATCGCCGACGAGCGTCGTGATCTCCTCCGTCAGCAGCTTCACCTTCGGGTCGCGGGCGAGCTTGGTCGCAACGGCGAGCGACGACGCCTGATCGATAAGGCTCTTGAGGCGAGGGTCCTCGATGGCGCCAGCTGGCTCGGCGTCATCCTCGTTCAGATCGTCAGCCTCGCCGTCGAGCACGCGATCACGGATTGCCTGTTCCTCCGCCGGATCGGCATCCAGATTCGCACGCGTGATGAGCGCCCGCTGCGCGGCGGCCGGACTCGACGCGACGCAACGCATCAAGGCCAGCGTGCCCCAGAAGGCAAGCCGGCGGCGGCGCTCGTCGGTGCCGGCACGCTCGGTCACCTCGGCACAATAGTCGAGCACGTCCTCGAAGAATTTCTGATACTCGCCGGAGAGGCGGTAGGTCCGCTCGTCGTTCTCATGGCGGGGAAACAGTCCCTTCTCACTCCAGGCATCGATGTCGACCCGGCGGCGCTGGACGAAGTTGGCGGCAAGCCGCTCGCGCAGTGTTCTGCGTTCGGTTTCCGTCGCCTCGTTCAACGCCGCGAAGGCCGGATCGATAAGGCCGAGCAGACGCGAGAAGGCCTCTGCGTCGCCGCTGTGCGGCGTCGCAGTCAGGAACACCATGTGGCGCTCGGGCTTTTCGGCGAGACCAGTAAGCAACTGGTAGCGCTGCTGCATGCCGCGTCCGGCGCCGGTGCAGGAGTGCGCTTCGTCGATGATCACGAAATCCGGGCAGGCGCGGAGAAAGTCGTGGCGGCGTCGATCGCTCTTCACGTAGTCGAGACTGACCACGGTGAAGGGGTGGACGTCGAAAATGCGCTCGCTCTGTGGCAGGTCGCGCTCCAGCTTGCCCGCGCTTGCGCTGGTTACGGCCACGGCATGGATGTGGAACTTCGAGGAAAGCTCCTCAACCCATTGGTCGACAAGGTGCGGCGGGCAGAGCACGGTACATCGCTCGATCTCGCCACGGTCGAGGAATTCGCGCGCAATCAACCCGGCCTCGATGGTCTTGCCGATGCCGACATCGTCGGCGATGAGCAGGCGGACGATGTCGAGCTTGAGGGCCATCAAGAGCGGCACGAGCTGGTAGGCGCGCGGCTCGAAGCCAATACGGCCGGCACTGCGGAATGGCCCGGCGCCGCGCCTCAGAGAGAGCAGCAGGGCGTCCTTCAATAGCAGGGCGTCGGCCTGAGTCCCATGGCGCTCTGGTGACGGCGCATCGAATGTTGCGGGGGCAACACCATCCTGCTCCAAGGCGGCGTCGACAACCTGAACATCGCTTTCTGCACCGGACAACGGCCGCAGCCGAAGTACGGTACCGGCGGCGCCCGGCAGAACGATCCACTCGCGACCGCGCGCGCGCACAAGGGAGCCTGGAGAAAATGCCAGCGCGGACTCAGTCATCGCGTATCAGCCGCGGAGCAAGCGAGAGAGTTGGTCAAAGCCGGCGTCCCATGTTTCCTGATTTTCGGGGAACACGACGAGGTCGACCCCGCTTTGCCGCAGCTTGTTGCTGTCGGGTGCCGGTGGCTCTCCAAGACTGGCGGCGACGCAATAGTCCGGCCAGATGATGACGTTTGCCGCCCCATTGTAGGCAGAGCACTTGAACTCCGTGCCGTCGAGGCCCCGCCCTGCGAGTGCAAGGCGCCAGTCGTTCAGGTCCGGAGCTTCCGCGGCAGTGGCGGGAGCCGACGGAGGCGCGCTCGCGTGCACTGTTGCAGTGGTCACGGACCGCGCGAGCTGGAGTAGGGCGGATTTCAAGGCATTCTCCCGTCGGTCGATCGCGTCGTGCTCTGGCTGGTTGTAATAGGACAATACGCAGCGATAGCAACCCGCAACGCATTCAGTGCCTTTCTCTTCGGGCAACGTCTCCGCGGTCACGCCGGCAAGATCCTCAGATGGTTCGAAATGCATGATGCGCAGCGCAGCCCGCGCTACGCGCGCCAGTGCGTCCGGCTCGGTCGCGAGCCTGGACAGAACGCCCGCGCCGCCTTCAGTCGCCTCGTAGAGCAGAATGGCACGGCGGTCGTCGCGACTCGGCAGCGATTCTCCGAGCACTTCTCCCTGCTCGAGCTGGAACACCGTTTCGAGCCCCCGGAGCAGCGCGTGCTGGAGCGTAGTCATGCTATTCACGGAGAGGACGCCGAAGGCCGACGCCGGCCGCAGCAACAGGGCGTTCTTGCTCTCTTCGACCGCCGGCACGACTTTTTGCCTGGTAGTCAAGCCGTCACCGCCTTCCTCGGCATCATCTTCTTCGGACTTTGCCCACCACCCGGTCCGGGGGTCGATGACGAAACCGAAATCGGACTGATTCGTGCGACGACGCAAGCCCTTGTTGATCCGGGTGATCGTGGCGCCGGATCCGTAGGACAAATTAACGAGATCCGTGTCGCCCTCGCGCGCAACTGCCGTGCGCACATCGATGCGGCCGCTGCGTGACGCCCACGCGAACAGTGTCTGCAGATCGAATCCGCGCCGCTGTCGTTCTTCGTCATTGATGCTGATGCGGTCCTGCGGAACGGTCTCGACATTCGAGATCCGAAAAACGTCTCGGATCAGATGAGCGTCGGCGAGCCAGGCACCGCACGCATGGCACATCTCGCGTGATTGCTCCTCATGGGCGGCGCCGCACTCCCGGCAGATCTTGATCGCGTAGGTCGCGAGGCGCCCGTCATCACCGGAGCGTGCGCTCGGCGTCAGCATGACCTTCGCCACCCGGAACGCGCGGCCCTCATGATAGACGAGGCTTCCGGGACCAAATTCGGAAATGCCGAGAAAGCGGGCGCGCTGCAGGAAGGTCTGCCTGTGCACGCCGTCATACGTCGCCGGCACATAGGCGAGGAGCGGCAGCCGCGGGAAATTGTAGCCAGGCAAGAAGCCTTCCGTCGCCAGATAGCGGTAGGTGAAGAAATCGGAAGACTGCGAATCGCTGCGGCTTTTGAGAAGATCGAGCTGGTTCGCCGCTTGACGATGCCGCTCCTTCGCGGCGTGCAGCTCTCGGCTTCCGGTCGTGTGGTCGCTGATGATGCGATGGGCATCATCGAGTTGCCGTTGCGCGGCTTCGAACAAGTCGCGCCAACGATCGAAGCTCGTCTCGAAGCGTTGCAGCGCGCCGTCGACCGCCCGACGGCTGAAATCAACGGCGTTGTCGAACCAAGGAGCTTTTTCAGGAGTGAGCGCGTCAGCGAATTGGGCCAGGAAGCGCTCCATGCGCGCGGGGGCCCGGACAGCAATGGCCGGATCAGCTAGCTTGTCACGAATCTCCGCCGCGATCGGCCTGCCGCGTGATCCCAGATCTAGGACCTCTGCAATGCTCGACTTGAGCGCGGCTTCGGTGGCCGCGAGCCAGATCGCATTGAGATGGCTCTGCACCAATTCCTGGTTAGAAAGGTCGATTGCGGGTGGCCGCACGACGCCGTGGACCATTTGGCGCTGGTCGCGGAAGAAATATTGGTCATGCGGACTTTGCGCAGCGCAATAGGTGAGTACCAGCGCTGCCTGTCCGCTGCGTCCGGCGCGCCCACTGCGCTGGGCATAGTTTGCGGGAGTGGGCGGGACGTTGCGAAGGTAGACGGCATTAAGCGCGGAGATATCGACGCCCAGCTCCATGGTGGGCGAGCAGAACAGAACTGGCAGGAAGCGATCGTCCTCGCCAAACTCCTGCATCTGCGCGCCACGCTCGGCGAGCTTCTGCACGTCGTCGGGTTCGAACCTGAAGCGCTCTTCGCGGATCTGGCGCACCGTCGATTCGACCTGCGCGGTATGCTCGCGGCCTTCCAAGCGGGCAAGCTGCTCGGGTCCTTCGTCGAGAAGCCGCGACAGATTCTCGTAGAGGCTCACAAAGTAAGGGTTCGGCGCAGCACGCCGGCCGGATCTCGATTGGGGTGCCTGACGGTGAAAGCGAACGACATTACCTTGCAGTTGCCAGCCTTGGGAACCATTGCCAAATGGCGTCCCGGCCGACGTTACGAGGCCGTAGTCGGCAGCTGCCGCCAGCATCGCGGTAACTACGGCGTCATACTCGTTCACGTTCAGCCGAACGCCCCAGATGTCGGGAACGCGCAGCCTCCGGGCAAGCAGGCTTCGCGACCCGCCGCGTAGCAACAGCGCTTCGTCCCTGAGGCTGATATCGCGGCGCGACGGCGCATCGATGATGAGCTGAGTGGCAAAGCGCGGCCGCTCGTCGCGGGTGAATCCCCAGGGAGCGCGATGCCTGCCCTCGGAACGCTGCTTCAAGCCCTCGATTTGCATGCGGTCGAGTGCGGCGGTATTTACCGCGAGTCCCATGCGCAAGTAGTCAAACAGGATCCGGAAAGCTTCGATACGCCGTTGGGGCGACGCGGCTCTCAGCGGCGCCGGCGCCGCGGCAAATGCCGCGTCGTCGGTTGCCAGTTCGTCAAGGGCGATATAGTCGGCACGAAGAAAGCCGAGCTCTTCCAGGTTCGGGTGGGTGAAGCGCCAACCACGCCGTTGATCGATCCAGAAGCGATGCAGCAGCACCGCGCGCAGGTCCGCCTCGGCGTTAATCAGATGAGCCCCCTTGAGATCGGGCTCCTGCAGCCATTCCGATCGCCGATCCTGGCGACCGCGCACGAAGCCAAGGGCGTTTTGCATCGCCGCGCCCAGCATGCCTTCTTCGATCCCATCCGCGCCCGCCCGGCCGATGCCAGCAAGGATGCTGGCGCGCAGCTGCGTCACAAAAACGAAATCGTTGAAATGACCGGCCTGAAGGGCCGCGTCCTGGCGGTTGTCGGTGAAGCCGAGCAGCTTGCGGCGATGTTGATCCTTGATCTCGGGAGCACCTGGCCCGTTCATCCACCGGATGATCGACGAGACGAGGATCGTCGTCGCCGAGCTTCGGCCTTCGGCGGTGAGCCCCGCGAGCCGGTTGATGTCACGGCCGCCGCCGACGGCATAGTCGCCGCAAGCCGGGCAGAACCGGAATTTGCCCGGCAGGAACCAGGCGCGGTGGCTCGTTCCCGTGACCTGGCCGTCCGTCGCCGCCGGTTTGAGAACGGCGCGATGCCGACGATACGAGGCCTTGAGGCGGATCTCGTTGTTGCGGGTGGCTTCCTGCCAAGGCTCCGGATAGTCCTCGTCCCGGCCCTGAAAAGCGAAGTCACCCGACGGCTCGGGCATCAGAAGGCCGTAGGTTTCTCGCGCTTCGTCGTCGTCCTTGGGGCTGTCACCTTCCGGTGGCACGTCGTCGATGTCCCGGGCGACGAAGTACTCGCGCCCCTGTTCGGCAACGAGCTTGACAGGGTGAAATTCCTGCCCGCATTGCCGGCAGAAACGGAGGGAGTAGAGCAGCTTGGTCTTGTCCTCCGGGTCGAATTTCTGCCCGTCCATGACGACCCGGCGGGAGCCCGGGGCGTCGAGCGTGGTGTAGGCGCGGTCGGCCCCCGCCAGAAACTGATGCAGCTTGAACGCAAAGAATGCATCTGGCGAGCCACCAGCGATGCGGTCACGTTCCGGACGCGACGCCTCCAGCAGGAAGGCCTGCAGCGCCGTGCGGGATGCCTCGATCGGCCTTTCGGCCTCTTCGGCGAGCTGCTCGGCAGCCTCAGTTACTCTGCGCGGTTCGGCGCGAACCCAGGCGCCACCGCCGTCTGATGGTTTCAACCCGAGCCGCGTCTCGGCCCAGACCGCCAACGGATGCCTCGCCAGATCGGCGTTCGAGAGGTTTTGGCCAATCCCGTTGTCGATCGCGGGGCCGAGCTGCGCGCGAATGCGCTCGACGGTCAGTGTCTCGTCTGTGACGCGCCTGAGCGTTTCGGTGATGATACAGTCGGAGGCCACGAGCGTTCCGAACAGCCGCGATGCGACGTCAGCCACGAGGGCGTCACGATCATCCTTGCGCCCCTCGGTCGCCATCGTCGCGGAAGTACCGATGCACTGGATCGGTCTGTCCTTTACCTCTAGACGCTCCCGCACGCGCCGCATCAGCATCGCCACATCGGCGCCCTGACGCCCGCGGTAAGTATGCAGCTCGTCCAGCACGATGAAGTTCAGACCTTCGCAATTCCGTATGACGGTCCTGTCGAGATCGCTCTGACGGGTCATCAGCAGTTCGAGCATCATAAAATTGGTTAGCAGGATATCGGGCGGATTATTCTTGATGGCATCCCGCTCGTCGCTGCTTTCTTGCCCCGTGTAGCGCGCGAACGTGACGCCCGGCATGCCCTCAATCGGACTCAGGAATTTTTCGAGTTCCTTCATCTGGCTGTTGGCGAGGGCGTTCATGGGATAGATCACGATGGCCCGCGTGCGTGGTGCTTCGCCGGTTCGGCGTGCCTGGATAGCGGCATTCACGATCGGAATGAAGAAGCACAGGGACTTGCCCGAACCGGTACCTGTGGTCACCACGAAGCTCTTGCCGGCAGCGGCCTTGACGATGGCCTCGCGCTGGTGTCGGCGCAGCTTCAGCGACTGGTCGGGCGCGTTGGCGAGTGCTTGAAAATCGCGGAAATAGGCCGCGCAACCCGGATCGAGCATTCCGTCATGCACCAAATCCAGGATTGAACCGCCGCTCTTGTAATGCGGATTGAGCTGAAGCAGAGGTTCCGGCCAAAAGCGGCCAGATTGATAGATTAACTTGACGCTATTCTCGATATCCTCGGATTTTATGTTTGTGAATGACCTAGCGAAGGTCGAGTAATCCTTGACGAGCGCGTCATCCAGCTCAAATACATTCATTGGAGGGGCCCGAATCTTTCGCGCTGGAATCTGTGGTATGGTTCCGATTACCATTGTGCGGGGTAGGGCTCAACCTTGGGTGCTAACGACCGGGCCTGTCCCCATTGCGTTATCCGCCCGCTTTGCATCGGTCCACCCGGAGATCGCGGTGCGATATGCCCGTCCTGCTGACCGACACCACGTCCTAGCCTCGCCGACGCAGCCTTTGTAGCCCGCCCATTGAGTTATGAGCGTCTCCCCTCCGGGACTGGGCTGTCGGCTTCCCTGAAATCCCGGGTGATGCCGGGAATTCCGTCACGGAGATGCGCGACGGTGGGGACAGAAGTTTGGAGCGCGCGCCGGCGAGAGCCGGGCGAGCCTATACGAGGAGACCGCGAACAAGATCAATCCGGAGCTGGAGCGGGCGGCTGCCCTGGATTCAGCCATGGCGCCGCTCTCGCCGCCGATGAATGCCGCGACTTAGAGACTCTACTCGGGGATCGATGTCCTGATCCTCTGGGCTGCGGTCACTCGAGCGGGTTCGCGGGCCAGAGCTGGCTCACTTTCCGTCAGGTGCTGTCACTCTGCGACGACGTCCGCAAGGGCGAGCGCGGTGTCACCGTAGTCTATGCCGATCGCTTCGTGCCGGCGGACGAGAAGCGCCGCGCCAGGCGAATTGGTGAGGAAGCGTACGCCATTCCATTTCTGAAGCGCTTTGCCCTTTTTCAATGCGACCAAGTCGACGGCCTGCCGTCGCCTAGATTCCGGGCGAGGATCTGGTAAATCGGTCGCCACAGCTCCCGCCCATGGTAACCGGTCCTGTTTAGACGCGAAACCTTGATGCGCTCGACGTGCAACGTGGGCCGTGAGCAGCTGTATTAAGCCTCCTCGCGCTGACGTCTCGGCCGCCACTTGACAGGATCTGCGATCCAACGGTTGATATCCGATTGATGCCAGCCCGTCCCATTTGTGCTGATCTTGAGCTGAGGCGGGAACGTGCCCTCGGCGATCTTGCGGTAGACGGTAGACCGGGACAGCCCGGTCCTGGCGAGGACGGTTTTCAACCGGATGATACGGTCTGGTTCGCGCATGGCCGCGCTGCCTCCTGCCGGCTGTTTCTGACGACTTCTGAGACCAGACAGGCCCCCCGGCTGCGGGCGCCGCAAGAGAGTTTTCGCCTCGCCGCACTATGGAGTAGAGCCGGCGGAAAATAGGATGGATCAGATTCCGAGGCCGCGGCCCCTACCGAGGTCGATGCCGTGGGAGAAGGCGAGTTCGAGGCCGAGCCGGCGGCCTGACTCGAAGGCGATGCCGAGCTCCCGCTTGCGATTGTCGAGGAGCGATTCCAGTTGCGGATCGCGTTCGAGGCTTCTGGCCATGTCGCCCATCGCCGAGCGCGTGGCCCTGTAGCCCGAGAAATCGCCCGCCTGATACTGGCGCAGGCTGGCTTGGTCGAGCCTCTGCCAGTCCTCCACGAAGCGGTCGGCGCGGCGGTGAGGGGCGATGCGCAGTTCGGTCTCGAGCTGGAGCGCGCGGATGGCGCGATCGACCCGGCTGCCAGCCGCTTCGCGGGCAAGCTCCGGGTTCTTCTTGTAGGCGGCTTCGGCATCGCGCGAGCCATAAGGCCGCACCTCCTCGAAGGCTCGGCGGGCCTTTTGCAGTTCTTTCACCTGCTCGGCATTGGCCTCGCCGCCCATCTCCTGCACCTCGAAGATCGCATCCACGGCGCGGGCATGACGCACGAGCGCGCGGGTACGCACGCGACGCAATTCCTTTTCCGCCTCTTCCGCCAGCTTCCTTTCCGGCGCTTCGGCTTTGCGGCGCTCAGCAGGCGTACCGCTCCTTTCCCTTTCCGGCGTTTGCTGCTCCGGCCTTCGTCCGCGATCCGGGCTGGGCACATCCGAAGGAGAGCGAAGGCCGTCGAACATGTTGCGTACCTTCTCGGGTACGACGCTGCGCACGATCTCGGCCACGCGCTCGCGGAAGGTGATCCCGCGCCGTTCGGCATAGCTCTGTGCCGGATCGGCACGATCATAGTCCGAGGCCATGTCCTTGGCGCGATCGCGCGACAGCGTGCGGACAAGCCGGTCCCGCCCCGCAAAATCGTCGCGGCCATAGTGCAGGTCCACGCCGTCGCGGTGCCGCGACAGGGCGACATAGCTGCCATGGGCGTCCATGCCGGGCGTCGCCAGCACATGGACGCGGTCGACAGTCATGCCTTGCGCCTTGTGGATGGTCGCGGCATAGCCGTGGTCGATCTTGTTGTAGTCTTTCAGGTCGAACCGAACGGATCGGCCATCGTCGGTCTGCACGGTCATGGATTGCGCGCTGACGTGCTCGACGATCCCGAGGGTGCCGTTCTTGACGCCAAGCCCGCGCTCATTCTGCAGGAACATGAGGCGATCCCCGCTGGCAAAATTTCTCGCGCCGCGCTCGACGGTCAGGCGGACGTCATCCCCCAGATCGCCCGCGGCCCGCATCCGCTCGCGCGCTGCCTCGTTGAGAGCGCGGACTTCGTCGTTGGTGTGGGTAAGGATGATCCGGCTCTTGTCGGGCGACGCCTGCCGGTCGCGGTCCCAGCGATCGATCAGAGCGCCGCGCGCCTGCTCGCGTGTCGCTGCCTCATGCACCAAGCCGTGGGAGCGATAGGCGTCGAGCGCGTTGCCGGTTCGGCGATTGGCCAGATCGCGCGTGGCGTCGCGCTGCCAGTCCTCCCGCTGGCGGCGCACTTCGCCGATTTCCGCGCCGCCGTGTCGCTCATGGATCGACCGGAACGCCGCGCCGGCCTCGATGGCTTGCAGTTGTTGCGGATCGCCGACCAGCACGACCTTGGCGCCAGCCTCGGCAGCATGGGACAGCACGCGCTCCAACTGGCGCGTCCCGACCATACCCGCCTCGTCGATCACCAGCACATCGCGCGCCGTGAGCAGGTCGCGGCCCTGTCCCCAGCCATGCTCCAGGCTGGCGATGGTGCGTGACACAATGCCCGATCCGCTTTCGAGATTTTCCGCCGCAATGCCGGACAGCGCCGCGCCCCGGACCTCATAGCCCGCGGCTTCCCAGGCCTCGCGCGCCACGCCCAGCATCGCGCTCTTGCCGGCGCCGGCATGGCCGACGACAATGCCGAGATCGCGTCCATCAGTGATATGCGCCAGCGCTTCGGCTTGTTCGCCGGAAAGGACAAGGCCGCGCGATTTTGCGCGTGCCAAAGCGGCCTCGCGGTCCGCGTCCCGCAGCTCATGGCGTTCCCGTTCCGCCATGAGTTCGGCCGCGCGGTGCAGGCGCTGTTCGGCCTCAATCATCTCGCGGGTGGTGAAGCGCTCCTCGCCGCGACTGCCGTTGCCGAGTTCGACCAGACCAGGTGCGCTACGCATCGCACTCATGAGCTCGTTGAACTGGTCGATCCCGTCGCTGTGTCGGTGCGCAAACTTCGCCATGTCGCGTTGTGTGAAGGTCGATTGTTGCCGGGTGATAGCGTCCAACCCAATGGAGGGATCGGCGATGATCTGCGCGCCATTGCTGCGCGCGATCTCGCGGTGCATCTCGGCGCGATCGGCCTCGCTGCTTTCGCCCTCGATGCCGCGGTCCTCAATGCGTTTGGCGGGTGCGCCGATCTGGCTTTGCGGCTCCAGTGCGATACCCTGCGCTTCCAGACTGCGATGGTCGATCCGCGCGTCGATGTCGAGCTCGGCGAGGCGCTCATTGGCGATCTCCGCCCAGCGTTCGCGCCAGCGCTCGACCATCTCCGTGCGGTTCCAATCCCGCACCTTTTGGCCAAAGCCGTTCTCGTCCACTGCGCGCATGGTCAGCATGACATGGGCATGCGGTTTGGGCATGCCGTCCTCGGCCCTGTCCCAATGCACATTGAGATCGGCGATCATGCCCCGATCCACGAATTCGGCCCGGGCGAAGTCGCGGGCCAGTTCGATGCCCTGAGCCTCACTCATCTCGCGGGGAAGGGCAAATTCGACCTCGCGGGCAATCTGGGCGTCCTTGCGGATCTCGAATGCCTCGACATCGTTCCACAGCCGTTCGCGGTCGCTCCATGCCTCTGGCGCATTCTCCGGCAGCATCACCTCGGAATGGACGACGCCGCGCTTGCCAGAAAAGTCGTGGCTGCGGTCCAAGCGCTCGTCGCGCAGCCGCAAGCCCGAACGATAGGCGGCTGACGCCACCGCGCTGGACCCAGACTTGCGGCCAATGACCTTGACGTGAAGATGATAGATCGCCATCGCGACGAGATCATCTACACAGCGAAGCGCACGTCGGCACGACGTATAAGCGCGCCCTCCCTCGAAAAAATCTCGGGAGGGACTATCCCGTCTCAGCTCGTCCTGACGACCTTACAGCATTGTGCCGGGTGCTCGACTATCATTTCTCTATCAACACCGATGGAGACGACGATGCGAAAGCCACGGGACTTTGATGCTGAACTGAAAGCACTTACGGACAAAGCGCGGGATCTCAAGAGTCGCAAGGTACAGCAGCTCGGTGAACTGGTCATCGCTATTGGGGCAGATAGCCTCAGCACCGATGAACTTGCGGGCGCACTGATCGTGCTGACGGAGACGAAGGATACCGGAAAGAGGGAGGCATGGGCCAAGCGCGGGGCCACGTTCTTTCAAAGCCGGGCGCGGCGAAATGCGCCAGCAACTGACCGCAACATGGACGGCACTCCGGCGCAACCGGGCGGCGCGCAACCGGTATCAAGCCGTAAGGGCGCGACATGACATGCGCACGTGGCAGGTCGAGCGCCGCAAGCGTACGCGGCACCTCATCGAACTCGGCGGCCTCGTTGTGAAATCTGGGATTGTGAACCTAACGGGCGACGACCGCGCTACGATCTTTGGCGCGCTGCTATGGTGTGTCGACAAGCTCCAAAGCGATCAAGGTCAACAGGCGCGCGCGCTGTGGGTGGAGAAGGGGAAGCAAGCCCTTGAGCCGGCTTTGGCGACTCACAGCAAGACGGATCCCAACTGGTCCGGCGGTTCGTCGTGAGATGTTACAGCAGCCTCTCAACAGCGACGGTCCGTAGCGACTTTCGAGCATGCCGGCAAGGGAAGTGAGGCAATGGATTTCATTCTGCTTATTGAACCAATAGACCGGCAGCTCTCGGCATCGACAGATCGCACATCGTCACTGGCCGAATCCTTAGGAGGATCTGAGAACGGATTTGACCTCGCCTCGACCGATCAACTTCGAAAACCGGCGATAGTCCGAATGCTCGAACCGCCAGCGGCCCGCGGCAATAGCCGGGTGAACTCCGGCTTTCTCGGCCGCGGCGATGATCTCCTCCGTGCTGCTGCCTTCGTCGATTTGCTTCCAAATGGTGGGAGGAATAAGCGCATTGCGCGCGAACGCATCCGCCTCGGCTTCGATGGCTTCGGAGCTGGCGACGTCGAGATCGTCGAGTATCAGCTGTCGATCGGGGTTCAGGTGGCAAACGACATGTGCGAATTCGTGCAACAACGTGAACCAAAAATTGTCCAATCGGTCGTGCCGCAAGGTCAGAGCAATCACTGGAACGCCGTCGCTGCGGCACATTGCGGCGCCGTCGAGAAACGTTCCCGGTAGATGCTCCAGGATGATCAGAATAATTCCCATACCCTGTAGCGCTGCCACGATCTGGTCTTGCCAGTCGGGCAATGCGCTCAACTGAGCCAGCCGACGCGCCGCCTTCTTCGGATCGCTGATCTTGATCTTTTTGATTGCGACCTTTTCCGCACGTCCCAATGCTGCCGCGCACCATGCCTCGAGTGCAGTTAGATCCGTTTTTGCATTGGTCCGCTCGGTTCTTGTCTTGCGCAGCATGGCGACGGCCGGAGCGGAGACCTTCGAGCGCGACACGAAGCCGGCAAGGCTCTCCTTCGACTTTATCACACCAAGCTTGCGAAGGGTCTCCTCGGCCGCCATCGAACTGCTGGAAGGACCGGCGGCAGGCTCATGCTTGAACGAGCCGATGAGCGAAGTGAGGGGTATCCCGAGGTGTTGATGTAGAGCCCGGATCTGGTCGACGGTGGGTTGTCGCTGTCCGTTGAGTATTTCCGACACGCGCGATTTGCTCCCGAGATACGGAATCAGCTCGCGTTGTGATAGGCCGGTCTGCTGCATACGGAACTTGATCGCCTGCGCCGGCGTCGCCGCCTCGATAGGGTGTTGAGATCTCTCCCATTGCTCGATGAGAGCCTGCAACACCTCCCGCTCATCGAGCTCGCTCTGACCGCTCTTCCCGAACAGCGCCTTGGCTCGCTTTAGCGCGGCTTGATAGTCCTCATTGGTGCGAATTGGGCGGATTGTCATGCCGCTTTGCTCCCTGTCTTGTCAGCGCGTGCCCCGGTTTCCGAACCCGCATATTCGATAAGAATCATTTGTGCTTCGCAGTCGGCCAGAAGGTCGACCCGGTAGCCGGCGCCGAGCCGAATGCGGACCTTCATGCCGTCGACGTCTGCGGCAGGAAAGAATTCAGCCATTTCTTCCGTCGACTGCCACCTGCCCGCCTCCAGCTCGGCGACGAGCGCCGGTATCGCGCCGTCGAGGGCGTCGCGCGCATTTCGCGCGAGTTCGGCCAACTTCGATACTCCCATCAGCTTCATGGCAAACGACGGCTCTCTCAAAAGTGGTTCCCAAATGTGGGACGTTCTATTGCATTCGAACCCGTGCCGTGGCATACGAGAATCAGCGTTCCCGGATGTGGGACTAACACACAGAATCGCGCGGACCAAGGGGTTTTGGCTCCGCCCTCCCGCGCGCGGATACGGAGCATTCGTGCGGGCGACAGCCCGTTAGCAATGGAGCTGCAAATGTCTCAGTCTGTCGAAGTCGATCTCGAGCGGGTCACTGTCGTCTTCGCGGCGGAAGGGCAGGCCGGTCATCATGATGCCGAGATCTGTCCCACCACCACCGTGAAGGAGTTCGTCGAGATCGCCGTCACCAAAACGGGAATCGAAGGCCTGCTCGAGGTCTACGTCGAGGACGCCGAAGAGCCGCTCGGTCTCGACTCGGTGCTGATCGAGCGTCTGCCGGCCGAGTTCGCGCCGCTTCATGTCGGCAAGCCCGGCAAGATCGCGACCATCGTCCGCTACCAGGGCCGTCACGTCGAGCATCCCTTTCGTCCGTCGGCGACGATCGCGAAGGTGACACAGTGGGCGGTCGGCCAGCTGGCCCCGACCGAGGACTCGATTGACTTCCAGCTGAAGCACGACGGCCACGTGCTGCCGCCGGACTCGCATCTGGGCCAAGCCGCTCGCGGCGAGAAGTCGATCGTCCTCGATCTTGTCTTCAAGGTGAAGCCGCAAGGCTAGACCATGGGACCCGATCATAACGCGCTCATGCGCGATCTCGAATCGCCGACCTTCAAGGTCGGCGTGCGCCGGGGTCGCTGGGCCTTGCTCGGCATCAAGTTCCCGATCGCGATGTTTTTCGTCGCGGCACCGGCTCGTCTCGGCGGCCCGACCGGTTTCCTGCTGCGGTCGGACTGTTCCGGATACCCGGCGACGGCGCCGACCTCACAGCTTTGGCATGGCCGCGACAACCAGGCGCTCGCCGATGCGCACCGGCCCAAGAACAAGCAGGGCGGCACGATGGTCTCGTTCACCCAGTGGTCGACACCGTGCCTCTACCACCCCGTCGACCGGCTGGCGCGGAGCCATTGGTCCGGTCAGTACCAGGAACTCTGCTGGACCGCCGACAAGACGATCATCTTTCTGCTGGAGACCGTGCATGGCCTTCTCGATTCTACGGAATATTCGGGAGCTAGTCTTCCCGCCGCGGCGCTTGAACTGCCGCAGGAGTTTGTGGCTGGAAACATCGTCACTGCTGCGTGAGCGCGGCCGAGGTCATCGCGAGAGTGGCGGTTTCCTCCTCGGCCGCCGAGCCGACGGCCTCAGGACGATAGAAGCGTTTCTGCCATACGACGATGTCGATCCGCACTCGTTGCAGGGTGCGATCCTGTTTGATGGTTCGAAGATGGACGTCGTCTGGGATCTATGTCGCCGCGAAGGACTAGAGGTCGTCGCCGACGTCCACACCCATCCCGGCGGCGGTGTCGGCCAGAGCCAGGCCGATCGCGACAACCCGATGATCCCGGAAGTTGGGCACGTCGCGATCATCGTGCCGAACTTCGCGGATCGCACGTACCTGCCTGGCGAAATCGGCATCTATGAATATCGCGGTCGCCGGCAGTGGACCGATCGCAGCGACGATGCCGGCAGGTACTTCGCGGTCAGGAGGTTCGCATGAACATTTCGATCGAAGATGACCGGTTGGCGCAGCTGCTCATTCGCGGCGAAGGTCATGTCGGCTACGACGAGGCGCGGAGAACGCTCGATCAAGCCGCACTTGTTCTGACCGCTGATGCCGCGACCGGCGCGCCGTGGATACAGGCGGCGCTGCTTACCGCGGCGGAATGCGGCGTGCGGATGTTTCCCGGTGGCGTCTATCTCGGCTCCGATTTCGGCGACACGACCGTGGTCGGGCAATTCGGCAGATGGCCCGTCCGTCGGCATCTCGAACTCGCGGGATGCCGTTCTACCGGTGCGCCGGCGCACGCCGTCACCTTGCACGTTGGTACCGGGCGCCGTCGGATGCAGGGCGGGGCGCTGTGCTGGGCCGATGGCTGGGCAGGCCTCGTCGGCATCGAGGC
This sequence comes from Bradyrhizobium sp. SZCCHNS1022, assembly GCF_032484835.1. NCBI lineage: Bacteria > Pseudomonadati > Pseudomonadota > Alphaproteobacteria > Hyphomicrobiales > Nitrobacteraceae > Bradyrhizobium > Bradyrhizobium sp. SZCCHNS1022. The sequence continues at coordinate 1,271,591 of NZ_JAUETT010000001.1, forward strand.
GCCGTCCGATCCGCCCCAGGGCGGCAACGAAATCGGCGGCGTGATCGCGGCCGCCATGGGCATCGGCGAGGTCTTCCGCAGTGTCGTGCTCGGTGACAAGCTCGCCTGTCGGAGGACTTCAAGATTGTCGGCGTTGTCGCCGGGCTACGAAGACGCTGCCGGCATCGATCTCGACTACCTGCCGGCGGCGTACTGGATGTTGGGGCTCGGCAATCTCGGTCAGGCCGCGCTGTGGACGATCGGACTTCTCCCGTATGCCGATCCGGGCATGGTCTCCCTGTTTCTTCAGGACGCCGATAAGTCCGAAGTCGGCAACCTCGCCATCCAACTGCTGACCAAGCCGGACTGGATCGGTCGCAAAAAGGCACGCAACGCGGCATCGTGGGCGGAGGCGCGTGGCTTCGGCACCACGGTCATCGAAAGCAGGTTCGTCGATGGCACCAAGCGCTCGGCCGACGAGCCCGGGCTGGCGCTCGTCGGCGTCGACAATCTCGCGGCTCGGCGCGCCGCGGCTCGTTCGAACTTCGATCTCGTCGTCGATGCCGGCCTCGGTGCCACGCCCTCGGAGATCTTTGACATTCGGCTCCACGGCTTCCCCGGAAGGCGCTCGCCCGAGCAGGCGTGGCCCCAGCAGGACGGTCACTTGGAAGTTCCGCTTGTCCCGGCGCTCCAAGAGCTCGTCGACACCGGTCGCATCGATCGCTGCGGGGCGTTGATGATCGCCCGCCGCAGTCTCGGCGTGCCGTCGACGGCGATCGTCGCGGCCGCGATGCAGGTGGCGCAAGCCTGCCGGGCCGTCACCGACGGTACTTTCGTCGATCTCGCTGACGTGGCGTTGACGAACTGTCGTCGCGCTGCCGGCCGGCGGCATATGCTCGCCAGACCTGGCATCCTTCCGTTCGTAAGGTCTAGACCGGTCGTCGGTTGAGGCGTGAAGTCGGTCGCGTGGCTGATTGGACTCCTGAGCCCGCACTGAAGTCTTGCTGCCTTTTGATTCTCTACTTGCGTAACCCCTGCGCGCATCACAATCGCATCTGGAATCGTGTGTACACACTGAAGCTCACGACGATCCGGCAGTATAAGAACGATCTGAATCTCGACGACCGGACGAGCGCGCGGGCAGCAAGTCTCAGCATCATACTCAACTAATGCTCGCGACGATCGAACTGGGCTGAGAGGTTGAAAGAGCTGATCGATGAATATCCAGCTACTCCCATCGACAAGATGGGGTTTCCTCAAGATTGGAAGACGCGCAACTGGAATAGCGGAACCCATCGGCCGCTTATCGGACCGAGGTGGCGAGGTCTGTTTGCCGGTCCAAATCAGTTCCGCATCCTGCAGTGCACCAACTCGGATACGACGGTCACATGCACGTCGCGCCCGATTTCCGAGCCTCGGCTAACACGGTCATGAACGAGCGGCACATGGCTCATCCCAACGTGATCGAGGCGGCGCTAGCGCACTAGGCCGAGGTTCGACGAGCCCATAGCAGGGCGCGGTACATTGCCGAGCGTACCAAGCTTGTGCAGGAATGGCCGATCTCCTTGACTAGCTTAAGTTGCAGCGCATACAGGCCGCCTAGCGCGGCCTTTTTCTTTGATGTAGTGTACCGGCCATAGAGGAAAATCTATTCGCTTATCCGAGTGCTTTAGTCTTGGGGGGGCTTAATGCACGGGAGTTTCGGCTTCTCGCTTTCCGAGATCGATCCAGAACTTGAGCAGTTGGTGCGTTCGGCACAAGCCAACCTCGACTCAGATCCGTACACCTCGCTGGTTAAGCTTCGGATGTGCGCCGAGTGCCTACAAAACAAACTCGTTCGCATCTATCGGCTTGAGCCCAACGGTTCAGACGGATACAGAAAAGGGTTCTCGACGCTCCGGGATGAACTCCGAAAGGACATCGGGCAGCAAATCACGAACGAATTCTTTCAACTTTATAGCTCCGGTTCGGAGGGCGCACATTACCCCCGAAATATATCCGCCAGCGAAGCGCGATATAGAGCTCATATCTGTATCGATCGCGTTCATAAAATCGCTCAATGGTTCCTAGAGAAACACCCGACTTCGTCCACGAAGCGCGACCCTTTCGGCGCTGACCCGTCCAGCGGTCTCCGTCATCCACCTACTCCTCCTCGTCGCTACAACTACGTATTAACTAGGAATGCGCTTGCACTCGCCGTTGCGGCCTGTTTCGTATTCGCTGGTTGGAGTTTACTGTCTCACCCAGACACCGCTCCAAGACCAGAGAACACCGCCAATTCGAGACCAGCACCAATCGCGAACCTGGCTCAACGCGCTATCCCACCTCCAGTCGTGAGGCCGCCAGCCTTGCCGGGAATCGCCTCCATACGGATCGGGCAAAGACTCGTGAACGGTCGCCTATTCGGACAAACAGAACGGCTCCCGGCGCCAGTCACCAACGTGGCTGCGGCCGCAGAGTACCAAAACGCACACCCATCGCGTACGAAACTCAGGATGATCTTGGCGATCGGCTCGAAACTAAAGCAGTGCGACGATCAGGTGGCAGAGTATGAAGAGGGAACCGTCTTTTGCGAATGGCAAGTAAATCTCGGACCCGGCGAGTATTCGGTGTACGCTTACGCAGACGGTAGCAGTGGCGGCGCCCGCTTCACCGTCACCGGGGCGGTCCCGCCTATTTCTATAATGCCCTCCGCTCAACCTAGCACCCAGCCGAATCTGGCTTTGTCGGGAGGACCGCACGTTGCCAGGATTACCCGAGTCGAGTTCGGAAGCTTCAGTATGTTTGATAGCACGGTGTTTGGGGATACCGTGGTTGGACCTCTCGAAACTCTCGAGGCGCGCATCAACTATACTGGAGCAGACACCACTCACGACGTCATGGAGGCGTATCTCGCCTCCCGCAAAGGTCGCTTCGGTTGTGAATTCTCAAGGTCACCGCTACTCCAAGCGGAGGGAGAACGGAGCTGCGGATGGACCGGCGTCGGCCTCGATGCTTATAAGCTAGTCGTACTTATCAATGGGAAAGTTGCGGCGGAGAAAGCTATAACCGTTCTAGCAGGCAACGCCCCTCCGCCTAAGCGTGCCCGCGAGATACCGGGAAGGTTCGCCAATCCGTCCCCATCGAAAGAAGAAGAGTTTCGAAAAGAGCTTAATACGCCTGGTTGCGAATTGCTTCGCCGCGACGGCTTTGATACGAGTGGTTGCGCGCAAGGCTACGTCAATTCGGATGGAGCGTTGGTGGGTTCGGGGTACATGCGGTGACGCGCGATGCGTCCGCCGCTTCTCGGGCAGGACATTTTCTGCTGACTCTGTCATCCCTCCGATAGCCCGGATCGTCGCGGCCACTCCTAAACTGGAGTTATTGCGGTGTCTTGACTATACGGCTGTTGATCTCAGGAGCTTTATCGCCGCTAACCAGCCGTCTGAGAACGTCGGCTACATATAGCGCGTGCCGTGGCACTGCGGACATCGGACGTGGCCCTTACCGCCGCATATGCGGCAGATGATTGACTTCTCGAGGCTGAAGAAGCCTTCCAACCCCGGTGCGGTCCTTCCCGTGCCACGGCACCCGTCGCACTTCACGCGGCCATTCGGAGCCGATTTGAAGAGCTTCGTGCAAACGTCGCATCTGACTTTTTCTGGCGCTGGCTCCGCTTCCCGCACGTGTGAAGCTTCGTAGTTCGCGTCCATCGAATAATTCCGTCCGACCTGACGAGGCCGCGTCCAGCGCTGTGCGCGCACTCCGCTGTTCCCCTGTCCGGCCCTTCCGAACATGCGCATGAACGCCGTGCACAAGCCCACCGTAACGACCAAGATCGCGATAAACCCGCCGATACGAAATACAAACAGTTGAAGCGGGAAAGTCACCATGAAGCCCGGAGCGTCGTAGCTCGGCACCGGTCCAAGCGCATTCCACCAGATCGCCAATAACAAGAACCCAGCACTCAGACCGAGGATTAGTCCTACGAGCTGCCCCATGCGCCGATCCACATTTGCTCTTTGGTGCTGTGGAAATCCAAAATCCACCATGTTCTACTACCGCGCGAGACAAGGTCAAGCAACAATCTCTGCCGCAATGTCCGTCGGAACGGCTTTTCCGCCTTCCTACGTGGCCACGGAAGGCAAGGACTTCTCGTGATCGAACCACCCGTGAACTGCCTACGAGGGGCACTCCGGCCGTCACTTTTCTTTTTCCGCTTCTTGCGGCGAGGAAGACGTCGTACCTTCGCCGCCCGTACCACTGCGTCGAGTTGCTGTAGGGGGGGGCGATGTCGTTGCTGCTCAGGTTCATTCGACTGGTGTTTTTCCTCGGACTGTTTGTTATCGCCGTTGCGATCGCGTTCGCTTCATGGTTGGCGCACGACTTCTATAACGAGGCTAATAGGATAGCCAGTGAGCCGGCAGAGCACACGCCGGCCCAATGCACGGGAGTACCGGTCACTGTAGCGATTGGCGACAACTGGATGCACGTCAATCCGAACGTGCTTTGCGCGTTCAGTATAGTCGAGCATGATGGGGAAATAGAGGTCGGGAGTCCTCAGGGCACCAAGCTCATCGGAACGACGGATAATGGACCCGATATTCTCGACGGCATACGGCCCGAATTTATGCGAGCCACTCGCCACTACGCTAGGGTGACCTACCTTCTATGCGATTGGCGCGCTCCTGAGCCGCGGTTATTCTTCAACACCTGTAAGAAATTCTAGTAGTGTGCTGAAAGCCTGGAGATTGGGAGTTTTCTTGATCTCCCGGGGGGGCTTTATTTGGTGGCGCGCCGGAGTTGGATTGCCCAACCCGGTGGTGCTTACGCTGCCGGGGGTGGCTAGGTGCGGCCGCGCTGGCGAAGGTGGGTTGGCTCCGCTATTCTCCGCGGGGCGGCCGACGAGGGCGACGATCCAGGCGATCGCCACGATGCCGAGGAAGAGGGCCACCTAATGAGCGAAGCGCTCGATAAACCGTAGAATCTTCTTCATAGCGATACCTTCCGCACGAGTTTCCGCCCAGTCGTCGGCAAGTCACCGACGCCTCACGCGGGAAACGGGCGCACGATCGGTGGCGGGCGCATTGCGTTCAGTCCATGATCATGGAGGGTTGGTAGCTCTCGTTGCCGCGCCGATCGAAATCGTATTCGTAGACGATGCAGGGCGAGATCGCCTGGTGCTGCTGGCCGAGATAGAAGAGCAACGCGTTCGGCGCGGACGATTTTGGATCGAAGATGGAGCCTCTGATTGTCGCGCTCCGGATCAAGCGCGGAGACAAACCGGTCGTAGCGAAGGAAGTCTGGGAGGTCGCTTTGGATATCGCGAACGGTGCGAAGGGGACCGCCTGGTGACTAAGATGCCGTCTTCGTCCGTCGAGCCGGCAGCCGTCGAGTATCTCCATGGCGGGTGCGATCGTCTCGGTATCGAGGCTCCGATCTCGCTTTGGCCTCGTGATCCGTCCTGCAACTTGCCCGTGATCGTTCGCCTTTTTCCGCTATAATCCGCCAGTATGATGTGGGTCCAACAATGGGTGGTTGGCCGGAAAGTCAATGTAAGATATTGAAGTGAAAGGGAAATGTCATATGTATGCGCGAACTCCCTCTACGCGCAGTACCATTCTGCTCTGTATCCTATCGTTCAAACCACAGCCAAACGATGAGTAGCGCAACAATCGGTGTCGCCGCCAACTCTGCTCACGCGCACCGCGCAACCGTAGTTCCTGAACTCGGAGGCGGAGGATGGGTTTGGGCGGACAGAGAGCATTCGACAGGGAAGGAGACCGGCAATCCGCAGCTTGCACTCTATGCAACCGCCGACATCGTCTCAGATCTCACTCCTGCTTCAGCATGATCAGCAATCCCCTCGACACTCGCGCTTCTGAGCCATCGCGCTAACGACATGTCACCCCTCACTTCGAGGGCATTGACAACGAACTCCGATATTCTTTGCTGCTGCTGGCGCAGGTGGTCCCTCAATAGCCGATCACGCGTGATGTACCCGGCGTTCACGCCGGGTAGCGAATGGTTCATCAGCAGATGAATGTCGAGCTCTGAAACACCTGCCGCTTGCGCGAGCGTGCGGTAGCTCTGCCGCAGATCGTTGCCCCATTTGGAGAGGACATTTCTATCCTCCTTGTGCTCGACGAGATGTCCTTGTTTGCTATCGGCCGGAAACAACCAAGAATACCCTTGCTCGGGATACATGATCCGACCCCACCTGATCGCGCGGATGATGCAGCGGATCATCGGCCGCGATAGCGGAATATCGAATGCCTTCTCCTCACCACCTTTGGGCTTCGGGATGTGGACGAGCCGTCCTCGCCGATCGATGTGCTCGAAGCGGACCGCCTTAAGCGCTGTTGTTCGTGATCCGCTAAGAAGTGTCAGAAGGTGAAATTCTCGCCTTAAAGGGTTGTCCAGTGCGTGAAGCTCCTTAAGCCAAGCACCGATGTCGTTCGGTCCCATACCCGTATTGCGTCGGTGCTCCTTGTTCCAATCGACGGCGGAGACTGGATTAGCGGCAGGAAGGTCGGGGTTGCCTTTCCGGGCGTGGTTGTAGACGGCTCGCAGACTGCGTAGAGCTCCATTGGCAATGTATGGGCCATTTTCCTTCGTGATCTTGTCGTGGCGTTCAATAACTAGGTTCGGCTGCCGGCCAAGCCGAGCCAATGGATTGTCGAGCCAGTCCTTGAACAATCGCTCCATGTGATCTTGATAATTGCCAATGGTCCCCGAGCTTCGACCCTTACGTTCCATATGCGCATCTCGATAGCGCTCCCAGGCCTGCCGAAGCGTTATTGAGCCGGGCTTAATCGTCGGAGCTTCGCCAGGACGTTGGCCCTTGGCAATCGACCCGAGTGCTTCCTTGGCTCTGGCTCGCGCTTGTCGCGTGGCTATGTCGCCAAATTCACCGAGCTTTACCTGGGCCGTGAACTCACGAACGCCATCGCGCCAGAACTCACCCTGGGCCATGAATGTCTTCCGACGCTTGCCGACGAGGACGAAAAATCCCGGTAGCTCGCTGTCGCGCACCTTGTATTGCTTCTCTCCCGCGCACAGACGCGCAATGCTCTTGTCGGTTAGAATCTCGCGTTGGTCAGCCATGGGGACTTTCACCATTTTTAGTCTGGGTTTAGTCTGGGGAAGTCCTGGATGAGAATCATCGAGGTCGAATTACGCCAGACTACGCCATGACGCGAAAGTGCATGACCAATCAGTATCTTATTGCGAGGGCGAGAGTGTGGCGAGATACCGCCGCGTGCAGTCGGAAAGCGCCAAATTCATACTACGAATCTGAGGGTCGGACGTTCGAATCGTTCCGGGCGCGCCAGTTTCCGTCACTTGCATCAAGATCTTAGCAGATGTTGGCCGATGACACTTCGGCTCTTCAGTTCGTCCGCGTAAGCGGAGCGTAAGCGCGAGAACTCATCGCCAGTGAGGTGCGCCCCTTCTGCATGCGGATCAGCACGCAACGTCCAAGGTCGAGCGGCCGGCTGCTGGTATGCACAACCTGCATTGCTTACTACCATAATCCTTTTTCTGAAAAGAGAAGGAGCCGTCCAAGCCGTCCAAGCTGTCCAGGTCATAGTAAAATCAGCAGCTTAGTCGAAATCGGCTAGCCGTCCAAAGCCGTCCAAGCCGTCCAAACCGCTTCGGCGCCTCGATCGCCTCGCCGCGCGGGCCCTGAAAAACCTTCCAAGCCGGAAGGATTTTTGAACCGGCGCAGATGGGAGCTTTTGGGAGGATTGGGAGCTTGTTTCTGGTGAGCTGAACAGTGCGACATTGCGGCTAGCCCGCAGACAACCCACCAGAAAACAAAAGGCGCGATCGCAGAGAGGGCCGAACGTTGGATATGCGACGGCCGGCCAGTGCCGCGGCGGAGCTAGGCACTATGCTTAGCGGCCTGTCTCGCGACCGAAACAGGACTAATTGGGCGCTCACCCAGCGGCTTCCACGCGGGTTGCAAGCGGCCTTTGATTAGTTTGATTTCAAAGGCAAAATCAAAAAGCCGCCCAGCGAGAAAAAAATCCGCCAGTGAGATCCCATGCGGTAACCGGCCCCTGAGGCTTTGGGGATTTTAACCCCCTATCCCCTTGATGCGACGTGTGCGGCTGCACCTTTCCTCCTTCTGCGCCGTCCGCGCCGCGACGCTTTGGACGCGTGGCGCGATAGGATGAGAAGTAGGGGAGCGGGGAAGAGCGCGCGCCGCTAATCAGAAGCGGCACTGGTCGCCTGGTCTCAGATGCTCGGCGGCATAATGGTGATGGTACGCACCCCCGAGTGACGGCGCTCGATCGCGAAGCCCTTGCCACGCAGAAGTGGGGCAATGCGATCGATGCGATTGCCCAGGGCCTGCGCGGACATCGGCCAGATCTTCGAACGGCGGACACTCTCTGTGACGCGATCATTGAGCAGTGCCAGCAGCTCGGTAGCGGTGCCGTTCCAACCTTCCCGCGGGTGCACCAGCAGGATGAAGTCCTTCACTGCCACTGCAACAGGATCAGCCTCGAAGGTCGCATCCACGACGTCGCGGCGGTTGTCTGCGTAGACGCTAAGAAAATCTTCAGGATCGTCCCAGCCGAGACCAGGCGCCGCAGCTGTCGTCCACTTCACGAAGTCGGCCATGCGCGGCGAGCGGGCAAGCCTGACACCGGCGATGTTCCGCAGCGCCGCTGATACCGCATCGAGCAGCGCGCCGAGGATTAACGGCCGCTTCTGCTCGAACAGCGCGGCCAGTTCGTCTTCCGGCTGGCGCTCTTCTTCAGGGATTGCGGCCAGATGGATACACACCGCGCGATCGGCGAGATCGGCGCGGTCGGTGAGTGACGGAATGCCGTTGAGAATGATCGGTCTCGAAGCTTCGAAGATCGACTCTTCGCGGTCGGTATGAAGCATTCGCGTTGCAAAGCCTCCGCCCGTCGCGAGCCGGCACAGCGCATCCGCCAGCCACACCGGCACCGATGAGAGATTGTCGAATGCGAGGATCCAGGAATTGCCGGCGGATACGACCAGGTCGCGGTCATCCTTCGGCACTGCGCGGATGGGCGCCGCGCTCGGATCGATCAGCGAGCGCATGTTGCGCGTGAACACGGATTTGCCAGTGCCCTGCTCACCGTTGACGACGAGTACGGGATACGGCCCTCGATCGCGCAGCGCTGCCACAAGCCACGCCACGACGAGCTTGAGACTGCCTTCGTCGCGCACATTGAGAAACTGGTGCAGCTCTTCAATTGCGCCGCCAGCTTCCGGCTCGGGGAGAGGCCGCATTGCCATCGATCGGACCATCTTGACCGCCGGGCATTTGACGACGCGCCAGCCGCTCGCATCGATCTCGACGGCGCGCCACGATGCGTCGCCGAGGTCAAGATATAGCCGATCTCCACCGCGGCCGATGCGTGTCGCCGGCGTATGCTGCAGTCCGTCGTTCACGGCACGCGCCTCGAGGATGCGAACACCATCCTCCAGGGCCTGGCCGCCGATCGCGCCGCCGGTCTCTTCGAAGAAGCGTCCCGACAACCACATACGGAATTCGCGCGAGCGAACGGGCCAATTCTCGCGATGTCCGTTGACTGGAAAGGTAACGAAAGCGGTTCGATAGGAATCGTGCCAGAGGTCGCATAGCTCGGTGAGACCGATCAGCGTATCTCGCTGCGGCGTGCGCTTGCGGCCCTCGCCTGCATCCTGCGCGCCCGGCGCTGCTGGTCCATCGATCGGCTTGGCCGCGCGGACCAGCTCGCCCGCGCGTTCCGATGTCCAACCGCCGGCTTCGGCATCGGCCGCATCCCAGCCAACAGCCGCTTCCGCCGGCGGATCGATAATCGCGATGCTTGCTGCGCCCGCGCGCCTGGCAAGCTGCGCCACGGCCTGGGCATAGTCCAGGCCTGCAGCATCGGCGTCGGGCCAGATAATCACTGTGCGTCCGCGCAGTGCGCTCCAATCGGCATGCTGCGCTCCCTTGGAGCCGTTCGGCGATGTCACGGCCACGAAGCCGGACAGCAGGCGCAGCGCTGCGTCGGCCGCCTTCTCGCCTTCAGTCACGATCACGGCGGCACCTGGCCGCGCAGCGAGGCGATCCAGGCCGTAGAGCGGTCGCGGCGCCGACCATGACGACCAGCGCCATTCCTGCTGCGCGCCGTTGCGATGCAGGACCAGCGGCCGGAATTCCTTACCATTCGGTCCATCGAAACGCATAACATAGCCGAGCAGTGCGCCCGATCCGTCCGTATACGTCCATCGAGCAGTCGGCGCGCCGCGCCTCGGATGTCTCTGCGGCGCCGGCGGCGCATCGATTGGCACCGGCGCGACCGGAGACCAATCGCCCTTGCGGGACGCCTGTTTGATCGGCGCTACGCTTCCGTTGAGCGGCGCGAAGGGATCAGCCATACGGATCAATTCCCAGCATCTCGGCAACGCGCCGGGCAGCTTCGCCCTGACTGAGACGGAATAAATAGGCGGCGAGCGAGATCAGATCCCCACCGCGGTCATTGGTTGCGAAGTCGCCCCAGGCGCCCGTGCGCAAATTGACTTTGAATGATCCGGGCCGCAGATCCGCGCGCGTTGGATTGCGCGCGACCCATTCGTGGCCGTCGCGCCGGCCGTCCGGCAACCAGCGCTGTACGATCGGCTCAGCCTGGCGCGCCGCCGCCTCGCCGATCACGTGGAAGTCGATGCGAGCAGGCCTTGCGTTCATCGCCGCTGCTCCGCGCTGACCTGGCTGGTCGAGGCCTTCAGATTGGCGGCAATGAAGGTGAGCACGTCCGCACGGCGATAACGGACACTGCGGCCCAGCTTCACGAAAGGGCAGCCGCCGCCGCGCACGCGCTCAGCTTGAAGCGTACGGACAGATTGCCGCCGGAGCTGGGCAGCCTCGATCTCGGTGAGAAGATCGGCCTCGTTGGACGTCCCGCTCATGGCATCTGCGCCTTGTTATCGGCGCTGGGTTGTGCCGGTGCGACGGTGTTCTGGTTGAAGAACGCGATCAGCGCTCGACGCTGATAGCGAACCAAGCGACCGCATCGCACGAAGGCCGGGCCGCCGCCGCGGCTGCGCCAGCCCTGCAAAGTGCGAACCGATACGCCGAGGAATGTGGCTGCCTGCATCTCGGTGCACGCCGAATCGGGGTCTCTGTTGGGCGGCAGATGGACGACTTCGCCAACGCGCCTTTTGCTGGTCTCGCTGATCATGGTCTCTCGCTCGGTTTGCGCGGAAATGCGCAGCAAGACGATCAGCGGATTCAGGCGTTGTCGCTATTTGTCGATTGTCGACGTTTGTTGCTATTTCTAGTTCGTTCGGCGAGGACTTCGTCTAGAGCCTTCTTGCAGGTCGACCGGCGCGCGCTATACCGCTCTTCCCACGCTTCTTGCTTCCAGTTGACTATATCAATGCCGTTATCGAGATCATGATGCATCATCGCTTTGATGCGCGGAGTTTGCCATCGCTTCGCACCCCGCTTGTTAGTGGGCTGAGCCTGCTGACCTGCAGCCGGTATAATCACGGGGAGCTTCGGCGCGACTTCCCTCGTGGCTTTCGCCACCACAACTTCGCCGGCTTGCAGCGTGACTGCATCCCATCGCGGCTTCATTTTCGGTACATAGAGGCCGGGCTGATCTGGCGTTAAAGCCTGCAACACATCGCCTGTCTCGATCCGAACGGAAAAGGCTTGATGGGTCCAGACCGCTGCCGGGACCTGCTCGACTTGGAGGCTGACGGCATTCAGCCCGAGCGCGGCCAACCTGCCCGTGCCCAACATGCGGCCAAAGAGGCTTTTTACCCGCCATCGCACCTCACGGCTAAATGCTTCCTGAGCACGCCGGCTTTTCGCATCCTCCAGCATCAACTTCGCGAGCGGGGCCTCGCTATCTCGCCAGAGAACTTCGAATTCGTCTAGGCTTGTCAGATCGGCCGTCGCGCAGCACCTGAAATCAAGGAACTCATCATTTGGGCCATGGAGCAGACCAGCCCAATCGTAGAAGGCGTGTTGCGCATGTCGAGCCTCCGCTTTTGCGGCCTCGCGCATCTCGACAACGGCTGGATACTCGAAGACCAGGCGCGCCAGCACTTCGCGGAGCGAGGGTGTCTCCAAAACATCATCAATCGTGAACGGCTCAGAGCCGCGCATGTCGCCTCCACAACGGCGAAGCCACGTGATCTGGGAACTGCGGGGCGCCGTCTGTGGCGGACGGTGTTCGGCTGGCCGGCCTAGCCCCGCGCGGCCTCCAGAATGATCTGCGAATCGGGTGTTGACCATAGGGTCCTCGATTGGTTTTCGGAGAATTTGTGATGGGCGAATCGACGCGCTGCCGGCTGCGCAAATTTGCGCAGCCTCGTCGCTTTCGGTGAAGTTCGCCCGATTCGATCAAGAGTGATCGAAAATCAGGTGCTCAGCGATGTTTCCGTCGCGCGACGGTCGCCCGACCTCTTCGATTTCACCAGCTGTGCGATGTCTTCGAAGACGGATAGCGCCATCACCTCTGAGCAGCCGCCGCTATCGATCGAATCGACAGTGTCGGACTTTGCATAGGCCATGGCGCAGCGAATCTTCGCGTGCATTCCTGCCGGCGTCATTGCGCGTGCCGCGAACAGTTCGTCTTCGAGCCGCCTATACTCACGCTCTGCGCGGTCGACTCTGCGCTTTGCTGCCTTGTAGCCGCGTGGTGGCCTTGCGGTCCATCGATCGTAGGCAGCGATGATCTCATTAGCCCTGGCGCGCGCTGCGTCAGATGGGACGACGGCGCGTCCGGTGACCGCCTCTGTGTCGGACTGCTTGGTCTGCCACCATTTTTCCGAGCGGAGCGGATCGATATCGCACCCGCGATGCCAGATCCCGTCGTCAGGCTTCCGATCGAATGGTCCGAACAATTGAGCGTCGTCATCACGCCAGCGCAGCTCGGCCGGCGCGGTGCGTGGATCCTGGAATTGCACCTTGTCGAACTTCGCCTGGAGATCACAATATAGCTGTTCGGCGACGATGTACCGCCCGGCCAGCTCGATAATCGCGAGATCCGCGACGTCGTCGTTCATTCGTAACTTGCGTTCGGTCATTGGCGTCGCTGCATCCGCTGATGGGCTGGCCGCCGCCGATCGGTCGAACTGACGTGGCTGCATCGTCTCGATGGCAAGCCTTGCAGACAGCGCACGTGCCGAATTCGCGAAGCTCTCGAAGATTGCCAAGCCGTCGAAGGCATGACGATCCACGTCACGGATCTCGGTGGTAAAGATCAGCATCGCCAGGAGGCCTCGCACCGTCGTCGGCTCCGTTGCGGCAAATCTTTTGATTGCATCGAACCAACGAGCGGCCGTCTGATCGATGTCGTGATCGGTGAGTGCCGCCTCCGCTCGCGCCCGAGCGCTGCGATAGTCTTCGATCACGGCGAAGATCGGATCGTCGTCGAGGACGGCCGCCGCTGCATGGACGGGCAAAGCGGTGGATGCGGCAATGGACGCGATAACGTTCATGAAGATTCTCCTGCTGACAGCGCCTCCAGCGCCGGCCGGACAAGTCGCGGCCGGTGCCACCGGTTCGATCCGATCGCACGTGGGCTGCGATGCGCCGGGCGGGCTGGCCGAACCCATCGGTGACGAGGAAAATGGCGTGGCGCCGGCGGCGCAGCGGCTGCTTTGGGCGACCTTCGCGGCGCCTGCGCCAATTGGCGCAGGCGCCGGCGCAACGGCCTGCAGGCGGCTCGCTGCGGCCTGGTGGCACTTGCCGGGGGTGATCGAGGGAGACTTCGAAGATCGTTCCGCCTGGGGCGGAAACATTGGTCTTGCAATGGTCATAGGTGGCTCGCGGTCTAAAACCGGCTTTCCTAGGGCCGGGCGCCAGCGGCGGGCTGGCACCGGGAGTTAGGAAACACGCCGCGAGACGTGCGCCAGGGCCTTTCCCCGAAGGGTCTTGCATAGCCGTGGCACTCCCGGCATAGTGAGCCGGTCGCTGCCCACGGCAAATGGGCGCGGTACTACTTTCAGCGGGACATGAGGCCCGGCAAGGCCGACGGCCCGCCTATCGCGGATGAAGCGCTATCCCCGGCAAGGGACCGCTTCGGGAGTTTCCTAGGCTCCGCGATCATCATCGCCTGATTTGGTAAAAAAAGTCCACCCCCTCACGGGGCGCTTCGGTGCGGCCCGACCAGGTGATGAGCGGCCGACCAAATGTGAGTTGCCGTGCACCTTCTCTTGCTCTCGCGCTCCGGTTGCGCTTGGATGGCAGGCGGGGAAGCGAGGGGGCAACGATCATGCGATTGATTTCAGGTATTGCGCTTTGCTGCGTGCTGGGTAGCTGCGCGGCTGCGCCAAAAATGGTCTGGCTTCGGGTCGACGGCCAGCCCGCAAAAGACAATCCAGTTCTCCGCACTCAATATGAGGTCGATGCAACGGCATGCCTTGGTGAGCGCAACAAGGCCGCCCTGTCGGGCGTTACCTTCACAGGAGGCGGCGTTGGAGGCGCCATCGCAGCCGCCGAGCGATCGAATGCCGCCGACACTGTGGCGCGCGGGTGCATGGCCGAAAAAGGCTATTTGCTCGTCAAGGAGGAGGAGGCCGAGCAGAAGAGAGCCGAACTCGCCGCCATTGCCGAGCAGAAGCGCCAGCAGGAGGCCGCAGCGCTTAGTACAACAGCCACACCGAAAGCCAGACGGCCCGCCGCGAAGCCAGCTACTTGATCCGGAGGACTGGTTGAATGTTAGATGACCCGCTCAATCCTCCGCTGACAGCGGAAAATGGCGCGCGGCTCGAGGTCACTATTCGGCACACCAGTTCCGGAATTGAGGCCCGATACTTATTGTTGCTGGACCAGCCCAATCGCACTTTGACGCAGACCGAGATCAGAACATTTCCAGACGAACAGACAGCCTATGTATGGATCGAGGGGATCGCGGCGGCCAGGGGTTTCGCCCGATATCCGATCTTGCATGAGGATGAGGATGGTAAGCCGCAATGATCGGCAGCTTCAACGAAGGAGAAACCTCTATGAAGAGCGCTAAGAAAAACGTCGGCTATAGCGCAAAGGATCTTCGCGAGGTCAGCGACAGCCCGGAGCTGACCGAGCCCGATTTCGCCAAGGCTCGACCGTTCGGAGACGTCTTCCCTGATCTGGTTGCCTCGATCCGCCGCGGCAAGGCGCCGCCCGAGAAGCTGATTTCAGGGCGCACCAACCCCAGGCCGCTGCGCAGCAATGAGGACAAGAAGCGTAGGTAGCTCTCAATCCTAAATCGTGATGGATTTTAATTCACTCGTAGTCGAGTTTTGACAATGACGGTTCACCCCGTTGCATTCATCGCGAGTGCGGTCCTTGTGGCGACGGTTATCGCAGGGCTCTTATTTGAAAAGTGGAATCCGCCGGCGGAAGGCCGAAATGCTTTCCTTTGCCACGTCAGTGGCGATCGCTCGGCCTGCTAAACCGCGATCCCCGCAGCCTGCAGCGCAGCGAGATTTAGCGCGGCAAGGGCAGCAGCGCCGGCATCGTTCAGATGCGTTTGGTCTGTCTGCCGATATCCCGCGGCGACGGTCAGGCTGTCGCAATCCCCGCCAAGCCAAATTCCGGCCGGATGGTACACTGCTCCAGTCTGGGCGGCCTGAATCCCCGACGATGTGATGCCGCCACTCATCGTATTCTTCACCAGGAAGATCGGTCCGGCATATCCGGCGCCACGAACTAGTGCGATGAAATTGGCCTGCTGTATCGCATAGGCGGCTTGTGATGTGCCCTGTCCGCAATCGTTGCTGCCAATGTGGATGACGGCAGCAGTCGCGGTGAGCCCTCTGGACGACAGTCTTCGGAAGGTAGGCCCGATGCGCGTGAAAAGATCAGTTCCCCATTGCGTGATGGTGGTCCCGCTTAGCCCTGCGGAAACCAGAATCGTATTGTCGTATTTTCCTGTTCCCTGCACGGCATCGGCGAGCCGGCTGTAAGCGTTTCCTGGTCCATAAGGAGCGCCGTTGTAGGTGCAACCGAGCGGCGGATCGGTCAATGCATATGTTCCACCGTTTTGAATGCAGAAGTTCAAGACGTGAGAGTTGGCCGGGGTGTAAGCCGTCGGACAGATACTAGCGGAATGAGACTCGCCGAAAACAACGAGTACGCAATTGTTCTTTGTCAGATCGAGCGCTACAGCCGCTTTCGAATCGGTGTTGTAGTAGCTTGGAATTAGGCCGAGTCCTGGCGAATTCGTCACTAGAGTGAACGGATCGCTGGCCGATAATGTTGCTCTCATCAGCCCCAGATGCTCCCGTATAGCCGGAAGAAATCGCCCCCGTACCAAGTCTGGGTGTCGGATCCGGCGCCTGTCTCTGTTGCCGCCAATTTGTGGTAGCCGATCCCCGGCATACCTCGATATTTGTGGCTGTTGGATGCGAATCCGGCATTCGACGGACTGCAGATCGCGACACCGTCCGGCGTCGTTGTTGTGCTATCGAGAGCAATTGCGAACGTCACGTTTCTAATTGTCGCTGTGCTGTTTTGGATAGTGTTCTGCAATTCGGCTTCCGCCTGACCTCCTGATAGTCCGAAAATGAACTCGATCTGGTTGGCGGAGTTGCCGTTAGCTTGACGGATGGTCGCCGTGCTGTAGTTCCAGCTGGCAGTCGTTTCGATCCGGCGCGTCTCTCGCTGCGCTTGCGCATAGGCGTTCCAGACAAAGCGCTTCGCCAAACTATCCTCGGTCTGGCCATCAGCCGTGGTGCGGAACGACCCCAGATAGACCGCGCAGTTTGCTGCGATCGTGGAAGTGTTGCCTGCGCTGTTTCCCCACCGCAGCGTGATCGGATTTGCGTTGACCCATACTCCCGTGTTGCCAAGCACTTGAACTTCTGTTGTGCCGGCTCCGGTTCCTCGTGCGTTGTCCGAAGCCCATGCAGGGCCTGTGCCGATGCGTATCGTGCCGCCGTCATTGACCTTGAAGACGTCGAAGTTTTTCCCGGCCTGGTGATAGCCAGTGTGTGTGCTTGTCGCGTCGAGATTTATCGACAATTCGCCTGAGACATTTGGAATGATGTTCGTGCCATCGGAAAACGGTGCCTGTCCCGCGATATAAAAGATCGTCGGTACCGCGGTCTGATCGCTGATCGTAATCGCCACACCGCTCGCTGGCGTTAGGCGGCCTTGGGGCAGCCAAATTGCACCGAGTTGGTTGCCGCTTCCGAGGCAGATCGTGAGCACCCGCCAGACGCCATCGCCGAGCGGCAGCACCCAGCAGGAATCACCCGGCGAAAACGTGTAGGGCTGTGCGCCCGGCATCAGCAGCTTCAATGAGTGCGCGAACGTCGGAGTGCCCACAAAAATGAGAAGAATTGGCGGCCCCTTGGGGGACGCCGGTAGATTTCGCACGGTGCCGGTGCCTTCGACAGCATAGACGTCGCCAAGCGCGTGGATGGCGAGCTCCGGCGTCGACGCGAGGACGCCGCCGAAGCGATGCAGCGGCGCGGGATTTGAAGCTAAGGGATACGATGAGGGCTTGTTCGACATTCGAGATCACCAGTCTTTCCATGTCTACGGTTTCACGCTAACCGCGGCGCCGCGGCTGATCTCGCGAGGACCGCTCCCCGGGGGAGAAAGGAGCAGTCCTCGCCACGCGCCCGAAGCCGCGATCACATCTTCGGGCGAGAGCAACGCGCCTGCGCCAATTGGCGCAGGCGCACGCGGTACTTATCTCGCGGCCAGCGCAATGAAGGGCGACCGCGTCGCCGAGCCGTTGTAAGGCGTGATCGGCGACGCATAGGTGCCTTTGCCGTCGACGCGCCAGGTGAAACGGAACACGACCTCGTCATTATCGAAGCGAGCGTCGACCGATAGCGCCGTCTTCGCGCCGCCATCGAGCAGAATGTATTGAAGAGGATCGACCAGGGTGATGTCGCCGAGCGTGCCAAGTTGGGGAGCCTGTTCGATCACCATTACCGGCCGGCCCTTCAGAAGCGCATACGGATTGCCGCCGGTGCCTTGCGGCATGTAGAGCGCCTGACCAGACGCGCCGCCGATGTCCTCGAGCTGCGCCTCGGCATCTTCATTGACCAGCCATACCGCGCGCCGCCGGCACGGCACCGGCAGCCGGCTCCACATCTTCTTGCAGTTCTCCCCAACGATGGTCCCTGCGGCCTGCCCGTTCTCCTTAGAGACGGTGATCAGACAGTCCGAATTGAGGATTCCGAGCGGCGTGCCGGTCCCTTTACCGGACAGGATCGCCGCATCGAGCTTGAAGCCGCCTTCCATAGCGAAACCGCGGCTGATGACGCTGCCGAGTAAGGGCGCATCGTTGAGCAGCTCGCGCGATGTTCGTGTGAGAATGACGATCTTGCGGCCGGTGAAGTCGACCATTTTTGTGCGCGGAAACGAAGTCGGCACCGATCCGGACTCGCCCACCCAGTACGAATAGAAGCCGCCGGCGCGCGAACCGTCGGCCCGGCTGGTCTCATCAATTCCGGGGACCTTCGCCTCGGCGAACGGCGCCTGCGTCTCGCGACGATCGACCATGCGCGCCAGGACGCTCTCATCGAATATGGAGTAGATCAGATTTTCGGACCACTGCGGTCCGACCAGGAAGCCACCTGCGGCGGGATCGGCCTCACTTGCACCTGCACGGATCAGCGTCTTGCGAGCTGCAGCGTTGTCGATCGCGCTGGCGATGCGCTGGAGATACACGCCGAAGGCACGGTGGCCGCGGCTTGTCATGTCGGCCGTGGCGTCGAAGTTCTGGAGCGTGGGACCAGGAGCTGGTACGTGCTTGGAAGTGTGCGACATCGTTGCAGCTCTGTGAAGGACCGCGAGGTCCGTGCGTGGAAGCGAGGGGTGAAACGTCTTGGTGTCGAGCGCTCGCTCGCACCACTCGGCAAGCGGCGACGTATCGATGCCGATCGAGCGCGCGGTGGCGAGCGCCGTGGGCAGCGCCGGCACCGGGACCTGCGACACCTCGAGGAGATCGCACTTGACGAAGTCAATGCCTCCCGGGCGTGAATTATCGGTCGAGTATTTCCACTCGATCGGCTCCCAACTAATCGAGACGGCGTTCAGGAAGCCTTCGCGGGCCAGTTGATAGACCATGTCCGCGAACGGATGATCGGCGTATTCGACATCGCCGATCAGCTTGCCGCCGGCCTTTCGCAGATTGCGAACGCGTCCGATCGGCAATCCGGACGTGTCGTGCGCCCATTGGAAAACGGGATTTGCCGCGAAGTTCGCCGTGGCGATGCCGTCCGTGAAGATCCGGTGTCCGTCGCGGGCGACGCTCTCGTCCGACAACACGTAGCTGATGATTCGCGATTCCGTACTCGTGGCAATGATCGGTGCGCCCATGAAATCGCGCTGGAAAGTCTGGCTTCGAAGACTGCGTCCGCGCATATTACAGCCCCCTGACCGCCGGCAGATTGGCGCGCAGCTCCTGCAACCGCGCAGGCACTGTCGATTGATCCGGCTCGAGCCGCATCGCGCGCGCCTGCTCCTGCGCATCGCGGATAGCTGACTTGCGGGCTTCGACCGAGGCTGCGTTGTTGACCGTGCGATCCTCGCGACGGCCGGTGATCATGTTGGTCACTTCTGACGATCTGTGAAAGGCGAACGCGCGGAGCGCCTTATCCCATTCGTTGTCCATCTCGGCGAGAAAGATCGCGATCTCGGGACTGGCCGTCGAGATGAGCTGGGCCTCGACCTCCTGCAACTCGGCCGTGTGCTTGTGGCTGGCGCGGCTCAGATCGTTCTGCGCGTTCTGTGCGCGGTCGCAGGCTTCGCGCCATGCGCGTTCAGCGGCGTGCGCGGCCTTGATCGCGGCCTCGCGTTCGGCCCGCAGCTTCGGAAAGAGCTTGCCAGCGGCGGCATCGAGTTCGGCGAGCTTCTTCGCGGCAGTAGCTCGGAACGTCGTGACCGCAGCGTCGCGCTCGGCCGCCGCTTTGCGGACCATCTCGGAACCGCGCAAGACGTCGAGGATGCCCCGATCGTCAGCTGGTGCAGCGCCGGAGAATCTTGGAACGATGTTCATCGTGATTGGCCTCTTGCGAGCTTTTCAATCTCTCGCCAGCAATCGAGCATCGGGACCTGGTTGCAAAAAGAGGGTGTTTGAAGCCGCGAGGTTCTCCCGCTCGATCAATCACTTGCGCCGCTAATAATCTTACGAAGGTGATCTGGACTCTCGGGAATCACTCCATCCCCGGCGTCGGCAGCGTCGAAGATTTCAAACGCCAGTCGCTTTTCGGAGTTATCCATGCCGAGCAGTGAGCGGTTCTGCCATGCCCGCCGATGCCGACGCAGCGTGGCTCTTATTGTGTCGATCTTCTTTGCAGTGCAGCCGGTAGTCCGCTCGCCGAGCGCGCGAATCGCGCGATCGCGTCGCTCGCGAGCCAGAATGACAAACCACGGCTTGCGGCCTTCCGAGCATTTCAGCCCGAATGCCTCTTCGAGCGAGAGCATTCCGCCGGCGCGGGCATAGCACTCGAAACAACGCCCGATCTCTTCCAGCACATCGGGCGGCACGCCTTCCTCCTGGCTGCATAGACGGCGCATATGGTCGAGGGTCAGCGGCAACAGGGAACTTCCGCGAAGAGATCCGGAGTAGTCGGTGCCAGCCGCGCGTCGACAACACATTGCCGGCTGCAGAAGATGTTCGCCCGTACCTTGCCGGCACGGGCCGCCGCGCTCGGACTGCGTGCTTGGAACGGCTTGCCGCAATGGACGCAGATTCGCGCATTGCGCTCAAGGGCGCGTGCGCTCCGCGTCGCCGCGGCCAGCCGATGCTGCAGGATCTGGCCGCAGGTAATGCCGCAGCAACGCGTGCGCGCATTCGTGGTGGTGAAGGGGTTGGCGCAAATCTCGCACACCTTGCCGAGAAGTTTGCGATACCGCTTGCTTTCCGGGACCGGCGGATTTCGTCCCGCGCATCGGCCGTCGGCGCGGTATCCGACATGCTGCGCGGCCTGCCGGGCTTTGCGGCAGGCCTGCGAGCAGAAGCGAGGATAGCGCCCGCGCGGTGGCTTCACGGCAGCAAAGCCGCCACCGCAGGTGATACAATTGAGCTGGAGAATCGGGCGCTGCATCGTCTGCCTTTTTCTGGGCACAGAGACGATCAGCCGATTCGGCCGCGGTCGCTATTTGTCGATTGTCGTAATTTGTCGAAGATCAGCGCTTCAGCTCGACCACCTTCGCAGCAGCCTGACCGGACAGTCCGTCTTCGATCCGCTTTGCGACCTGGTCCGTGAGCGCCCGGATCGGATCGTCGGCGCGGTTGACATACCGCCCGGTCGTCTTGAGGTCGCCATGCCGCAGGAGGTCGCGCACGAGAAAGGCATTCGCTGCAGCCTGGCCGGCATAAGTGCCGACTGTATGCCGGAGGTCATGAAGCCTCACGTCGTCAAGCTTCGCGACCGAGCGCAATCGCTGCCACGCTTGCTCGAGAGCAGCCTTGGACAACGGGCGTTCCGGGTCGTCTCGCGACGGCAGCACCCAACGTGGGGCGGATGCATCGTCGTTTGGCGGCGCCAGTTCCTGAAGGATGCGCCGCGCCGGCGCGCTGATGACGACCAGCTGTGGCTTGCCGGCCTTTGTCTCGCGCAACCTAATGACGTTGCTTTCGGCTAGGTCGACGCGCGACCATTCGAGATTGAGCACCTCGGAAAGACGGCAACCTGTGTATAGCAACAGCTCTATCGCCGCCGTGGTGACGCGCGGATAGACGGCGCGTTGGTTCTCCGGCTTGGCGTGGTGCTTCGATGGCTTCAGCTTGTCCGACCAGGGTAGACCTTCACTGACCGCAAGCCGCAGCACCTCGCCGAGACGGATGAGCTCGGCACCGCTGAGAAAGCGCTCGCGCTCGACCTCGTGATAACGTTCGATGCCGCGGGTTGGGTTCGATCCATGAGGCCGATCTTGCCAGGTCTCAGCGAGCGCGAATGCTTTCGAGCATGCCGCCAGGGCCAAGTTCGCCTGGCGTGGCGTATCACTCATCTTCCGATGCATGGCCTCGACGTCGCTGATCGTCACGGCT
Source organism: Bradyrhizobium sp. SZCCHNS1022 (assembly GCF_032484835.1). Lineage (NCBI taxonomy): Bacteria > Pseudomonadati > Pseudomonadota > Alphaproteobacteria > Hyphomicrobiales > Nitrobacteraceae > Bradyrhizobium > Bradyrhizobium sp. SZCCHNS1022. Next base: position 1,293,508 of record NZ_JAUETT010000001.1, read on the forward strand.
GCCACTTTGTAGGTGCCGAGCGCCGGCCGGATGTGCTTTTCGACCAAGCGCCGCACCTCGGCCGCCGTCGTCGCCCGGTTTCGTTTGTCGACGTGTTCGGCCAGGTAGCGATCGAGCAGCTCGCTGACGGTCGGTGCCTCAAGAAAGGCGCGCTTCTCGGCGACTGGATCGCGGCCATCGCGAGCCTTGGCAAGGATCTTGCGGGCGCGGTCGCGACGCCTCGTCGACCGTGAAGACGCCATAAGGGCCGATGGTCATCCGGCGCGACCGGCGCTCGGCATTGCGATACTGGACTAGGAACGAGACCGCACCGCCCTTTGTGACGCGCACGCCAAAGCCCGGCACCTGATCGTCGAACACAACCTGATCTGTCGCGGCCGGCTTCAGGCCGTCTATGAGTTTCTTCGTCAGTTTCGGCATGGCTCGCGCTGGCGGATTGGACGACCTGTGGACGACCTTGGACGATTCCGAGTCCGGACCTAAGCCGTTGCAATCACTTTGCTCTGTACGGCTTGGACGGCCTGGACGGCTTTTCGCCCTTACTGTCTACGTCGTGTGGCCTTCTGCGAGCCGGTGCGGCTTGCGCCGCGTAAACACTGCGTAAGCAGTAGAGATGGAAACGAGGGGGATACTACCGCAACCGGTCGCAAATGTAAGATACTGAAATTATGTTGTTTCCGTAGTTCATCGCAATCAGTCGCAAGCTATGGAAAACGCATTAATCAGACTACGAATCTGAGGGTCGGACGTTCGAATCGTTCCGGGCGCGCCAAATTTCCACCATCCAGAACAAAACTCCGAACAATCCGGGTCTGATGTCTATACTCCCGCATCAGCATGTCGATCCTGCCCGTTCGCGTGCGCTCGCGCCGCTCAACCCCCCGGTCGCGATCGGTCATCACCCTCACATATGAACCCCACGTCTACGGCGAGAATCGCCTGCCGATCGCGTCCGGCACGCCGGCCGCGGAACCCTGCTGACGGCTGACGCTTCATCCCGCCTTGTCGCTGAACGCGGCAGGAAGCGTGGCGAGGAACGACATGACGCGCTGCGTGCGCAGGGGCGGGCGGCGGTCGGTGGTGCGCAGCATCCACAGGGACTCCGCCGGCGCGCGCCAGGGCGCAAGCACTTCGACGAGCCGGCCGGTGCGCAGGCCCTCGCGGACAAGCCACGCCGGCCCCCAGCCGACGCCGAATCCATCCGCGATCAAGGCGAGCGAAGCGTGCGCGTCGTCGCAAATGTGCTTGGGCTTGGGCGCGACGCGAACAGGTCCTTTGCCGCGCGGGTCGGCGAAGCGCCAGCTCAGGATCTGGCCGCTCGCGGGATTGCGGAAGCCGACGTGTTCATGCGCGGAAAGCTCGTATGGAGTCGCCGGCGCGCCGCGCGCGTTCAGATAGGCGGGCGAGGCGCAAGCGATCCAGGAGAACGTGCAAAGCCGCCGTGCCTGATGGCCGGGCGCTCGGCCGAGGGGACCCGAGCGGATCGCGACGTCGACGCCTTCCGCAGCGAGATCGAGAATCTCGTTGCGGAATTTGACCTCGATCTCGATTTCCGGCCGTTCCCGCAGGAACGCCGGCAGTCGCGGCAGGATGCAGGCGCGCGCAAACGAGGCGGGAGCGGTCACGCACACCCGTCCGCCATCGCGCGCGACTTCGCCGAGCGCGGATTGGACGCGGGCGAGACTTTCGGCCAGCGCGCGTCCCACCACCATCAGCCGGTCGCCCTCTTCGGTCAGCGCGAGCGAATGGGTGGAGCGATGCAAAAGCCGCATCCCGCGCGCCTGTTCGAAGCGGGCAACCGCCTTGGACATCGCCGAGGTGGTCGTCCCCGCCCGCCGCGCGGCTTCAGCGAAGGAGCCCGCCTCGACGACGCGGACGAAGGCGAGGAGACGCGAGAGATCAGAAGGCAAGGCCGTTGTGGACATCTAGTCCACATAATCATGACGGCGCGGCCGCTACAAGAGTCGTTCCTTTGGGGCCAAATGGGGAGCATTGGCGCGCAATCTGCGCCGCCAGAAACCACGGGAAGTCCCATGAACCCCATCGAAATCACCCTGCAAGCCCTCGACGCCGCTGAGCGCGCGATTCCCCATGGCCAGCCGGTCTATATGCTCAACCTGCTTCGCTACCGTGCGTATGCGCTTTACGAGGACGGCTTCGACGCCGCGCCTTGCTCGGGCCGCGAAGCCCTCAATGAACGCTACAGGCCGGCATTCAGGCGCCTCGCGGCCGGCAAGCCGCTCGCGCGGATGTTTTCCGGGCCATTCCTGGCGAGCCTCGCCGGCCCGCTAGGCGAACGCTGGGACGAAGTGGCGATCAATGAATACGGCGATTTCGCCACCTTCCGCTCGATCGTCGACAGCGAGACTTACCGGCGCGAAGTCGCCCCGCATCGGCACGCGGCGCTCGAAGATTTCCGGCTGTTCGCGCTCGCCAAGACGATGTGAACGAGGCGGCGGCGGCTCCTGCTTTCGCCTTAGACTAATGAGCCAGCGAGTCGCATTACAGCCGCGCCTCGCTGGCGCAGTCCTGCGTTTGTGAGCTCGATCGTAAGTAATGGTGGCGACAGTTCAGTGCGGCGTCGTGGACGGCAATTTCGATAAGCTCGCGTCGGCGCCTGCACCACCTGGCCCCTGCACGCGGCGGACCGATTGGCTGCCGTTTTGCCCTTCGGCAGGCCGGGAACGTTCGCGCGTTACCATCGCTAAGGCAGGCGACGCTGGGCCTGCCATTACTGGTTATCGGACACCCATCCCAGCGAGGACCAATGGGTGCAGATCCCATGATTACAGGGGCGCGTTTTCCGTCTGGTTTGCTCCAATTCATGTAGTGATTTCAATAACATATAAGTTAGTAGTTTTGTTGTGACTGGCACGCCATTGTTTGTCTTAGCCATCATGGAGTTGCGCCATTGCCGCCGCGGTGGAGGTGCCAGTTCGCTCGGTCGAGCGCTAACCGCAGAACGGGGCGCGTCCCGGTTTCCGGATCACGGAATTGGAGATCAGCCCGGCTCGGAAAGTGTCGTGGCACTATCATAGCAACGCCCATGACATCTTCTCCAGGTGGATCACGCGCCATCCGCGCAGCGGAACAATGCCGTCTTTGCGCTTCCCGAAAACCTGGCTTACCGGACGATTTCAAATCGAACGGTCCGTCTTTCGATTCCGGGCCAGCGACGATTGAAGTCGCTGCGAGAGCCGAAGCCTGTCGAGACACGGATCGAAACCAGAACCGGAAGCGGGCTGATGTCGAACGGGTACGGATCGAATCGCAGCCCGCGCTCGCCGACCGGATGCACCTTGATCGTCACCCGCTCCGAGGCGCTCGACCGCGGCACGCGAAGAATATTCCAGGCATACTTCTGGAAGCCTTCGACCGGCTCGTCACTCATGCCCGGCATGAGGCTCGACGACAGATAGATCGCGATGGCATCGAGCACCTGAATGAGGCGTCCGTTATGGGCGACGTTGTCACTGTCGGCCCAGTGCGCCGTCTCGCTGCGTTCGCCGAGCCGGCCGAGCAGCCTCGCCTTGAGGCGCGACATCTCGCCGACGAACTCGGCGACGTCCGCGCGGTCGCGATCGGCCACGGGCGGCAGGTGCTTCCAGAACAGCGGGTGAATATCGTTCTCGTTCGGCGCATCGTCGAGGCGAGGCTTGTAGAGATTGAGGGCATGGTGGGCGATTAGCGCGCTCCCGAAAGGGTTGCTGCGCTCGAACCGCACCGCGCCGATGCGCCAGCGTCCGAACGCGTCCGGCAGATCCGTCATCACGTCGGTGAGGTCAACCGGCAGGTGCCCGACTGGGTCGAGCCGCGGTTCTGCCTCCCACTCCCACCATCCATTGTCATGGATGGCCACCGACCGGACCGCATTCAAGCGCAGCTTGGACTGGTCATCGTCTCCGAACGGGGCGCCCATCGCCATGAACTCGTGATTGCCCCAGTGCGCCGCCAGATATCCAGCCACTTCCATGTGGTCTGGATGCGTGACCATCCAGTACTCATCGCCCACCTGCGTCCTGAACATTTTGCCTATTCCTCCCTTGCCGTCCGATGCGGGCCGTCGGCCCGGCCGGAGCCGGTCGCTTCCCTGTTTTCCTGAGAGACCGCAGGCGGCTCTTCCAGGTAGGACACGTGCGCCGAGACGATCTTCCATCCGTCCTCAAGACGGACCCAAGTCTGTGTCTGTCGTCCGAGCGTCGGTCGTCCCGGCAGTCTGAACTCGACGTGGGCGACGCCGAGGTCCTGTCCGTAAGTGGTCACGAAGCGGCCGACGACCGTTCTTGGGCGTGGGCCGGACGGGCGGGCGGCGCGGAAGGCCGCGATCTCGCCCGCGCCGTGGAGATTTTCCTGCGGCCCGTAGCGAATGACATGTTCATTGGCCGCAAAAAGGTCGGCCAAGCGCGGAAGATCGTTCGACGTCAGGGCAATCTCGTAAGCGTCGACGGCGCGGCAAACGTCCTGAAACACTTCAGGAATGTCGACTGACGTCCGCGTTATCATTGCTTCGCCTCATCGAGGGGGACGGCGCACATGAGGGCGCTTCGCTGCCGGTTCATGCATGACGGTGTGCTCGTTTGATCAGAACCTCAGAGACCTTGCGCACCGCGAGCGAGACAATCTGGGCAAATTGACCCATCGGAATCGCATGGTTCGCCGACACGGAGGCGATGGCGCCGCCCTTGATCTCGCTCTTTGCACGTTCGCCCTGATCTCGTCGATCTTTCCAAAGCTATTCGATCCGATCCGGACCAAAAACCGGAGCTCAGCGAATTGTCTATTCGCTCGCAGCGAATAATGCTGCTATCACTCCCGTGAGACAGTGACCGAATGATTCATGTCCGAGCGCTGGGCAGGCCTGTAGGCCTATATGCGTGGCGAGATCGCTCGGCGATAGCGGCAAACTCTTCTGAGACGCTTCATGGATCGCCTCGACGCAATGCGATCTTTCCGCCGGGTGGTCGAACTCGGCAGCTTTGCCAAAGCCGCAGAGGACTTATGCCTTTCGCCGGCTGGCCTCAGCAAGCAGATCAAATTGTTGGAAGATCATCTTGGTGTCGTGCTGCTGCACAGGACCACGAGGACGATGAGCCTGTCCGAGACAGGTTCGAACTATTTCGCGGAGTGTTGCAGGATCCTCGACGAGGTTGATGAACTTGAGAGGAGCGTGTCCGACGATGCGGCGGAATTGATCGGCCGCCTGCGGGTGAACGCACCGCTCTCTTTCGGAATTACCGTTCTGTCGCCAATCCTGCCGAAGTTCGCCGCGGCTCATCCCAGGCTGGCGATGGATCTGACATTGGACGACAAGCTGCTCGATCCGATCAACGCCGGCTTCGATGTTTCCATACGCGTGCGGGTGGACCTGGCGGATTCATCGATGATCACGCGCAGGATCGCAGATGTGGACCAAATCATTTGCGCGGCTCCGGCCTATCTGCAGGTTCATGGAGAACCGGTCACGGTCGGAGACCTGCATGGACATGCCTGCCTATCCTATTCGCTGGCCGACCAGCCGGGCATCTGGAGGCTGAACGGCCCGAACGGGGTGGCGTCCGTCGCCATCGCGACGCGGCTGACCGCTAACAGCAGCATCATCCTGCGCGACATGCTTGTCGCCGGGCTCGGCATCGGTGCACTTCCGGAGTTCCTTGCGAATCCGCTCATCGAAAGCGGCGCTCTCGTCCGGTTGCTTGAGGATTATCGGTTTCCGGTGCGCCATGTATTCGCCCTTTACCCCACGGGCCGGCACCTGCAGCGCAAGGTCCGTGCTTTCATCGATTTTCTTGCCGAAGAATTGCAGGGCGATGCGTGAGCGATCGTTCGCAGATATGAATATTGCATCATAGCGCCACGGCGAAACGATAGTGCCTATTTTCATCGGACGTGGCGCGCCATTTGCTTGAGAAAACCACGACTATTCGTTCTCGATCTGGTTACCGGCGATGGCGACGCCGCAAAGTGGCGGCGCAGCGACAAGGTTTACGGACCGGTGAACCTCACTACAAGCTCGCCGCGCCGTCCGAGGCCTGCTGCGCCGCGACTGCATCGTCGAAATCTCGTTGCTCGATCCGGACCGCGGCAGCCTCGATCGGCTTTCCGCCGGAGGCAGGGATGATGCGCCGGATCGCGTTGAGAGCCGCACGGTCGCAGACGAACCGGATCTCGGCAGCCGACATGCCGTCGGTCAGCTCGGCCAGAACTGCAACATCGACGTCCTTGTTCACCGGCTTCTTGCGGAGGTGAACGGCGAGGATGGCCTTGCGTCCTGTCAGATCCGGCTTCGAGACTTCGAGATGGAAGTCGAGCCGGCCGGGGCGCAGCAGCGCATCGTCCATCATGTCGAGGCGGTTGGTCGCCGCGATGATCCAGACGTCTCTTAAGGACTCGATGCCATCGAGCTCGGTGAGCAACTGGCTGACGACCCTGTCTGTGACCGGCGAACGATCCTGGCCGCGTTTGGGGGCCAAGGCGTCGACCTCGTCCAGGAAGACGATGCAGGGCGCTGCGTGACGGGCCCGGGCAAAGAGCTCACGCACACCCTGCTCGGACTCGCCGACATATTTCGACAGCAACGCTGGCCCCTTGACCGAGATGAAATTGAGGTTCGACTGCGAGGCAAGCGCCTTCACGATCAGGGTCTTGCCGTTGCCGGGCGGCCCGTAGAGCAGGATGCCGCGCGGCGGCTGCAAGCCGATCTGCTCGAACAGTGCGGGTTGACTCAGCGGCCAGGCGATCGATTCGGTCAACGTGGTCTTGATCGCCTCGAGGCCTCCGACATCTTCCCACCGCACATTGGGGACTTCGACCGCGACCTCGCGCAGGCCGGACGGCGCCACTTCGCCCAGCCCGTCATGGAAGTCGGCCATTTGCACATTCATCGTCATCAGCGCTTCGTAAGGTATCGGCCCGGTGCCGAGCGACAGATCGGGCAGTTGCCGGCGCAGTGCCGCCATCGCGGCTTCCCGGCAAAGCGCGTTGAGATCGGCCCCGGTGAAGCCATGGGTCAATTCGGCGAGGTGGTCGAGATCGACATCGGCATCGAGCGGCATACCGCGTGCGTAGATCGCGAGGATCTCCCGGCGCGCATGTTCGTTCGGAATCCCGATGGCGATCTCACGGTCGAAGCGTCCCGGGCGTCGCAACGCCGGATCGAGGCTGTTCGGCCGATTGGTCGCGGCCATCACGATCACATCGCCGCGGCTCTTCAGTCCGTCCATCAGGGACAGCAGCTGGGCGACGACGCGCTTCTCGACCTCTCCCTCCACGCGTTCGCGCTTCGGAGCGAGCGAGTCGATCTCGTCGAAGAAGATGATGCAGGGCGCGCGGCGCTGCGCATCGTCGAAGATCTTGCGCAGGCGCGCCTCGCTCTCGCCGTAGAACTTCTGGATGATCTCGGGGCCGCTGACATAGATGAAGGCCGCCTCGGATTCGTGGGCCACGGCGCGGGCCAGCAACGTCTTGCCGCAGCCCGGCAGACCGTGGAGCAGAACGCCCTTGGGCGGCGTCATGCCGAGACGCTCGAAGATCTCCGGATGCGTCAACGGCAACTCGATCATCTCCCGGACCTTGGCAACCTCCTGCTCCAATCCGCCGAGATCGTCATAGGTCACGATGTCTTCGGACTCGGTGGCGCGCTGGCCGGCGGTCCCCTCGCGCGGCCGCTCGACGGCGAGGAGGGTGTCGGGATGGATCATCACCGGGCCATCGGGCTCGGTACGGACCACATGGAAATCGCGGTGATTGCCCCCGAACAGGGCAATCCGCACGCGGTCGCCCGCCTTGACGGCGATCCCGTCCAGACGGCGCGCCGTATGCTCGATCTCATCCTCGTGCAGCGCGCCGCTTCCGAGCGGAGCTACGACGACGCGGCGCGCAACCGAATGGCTGACCTTGCGCACCGTCGCCTTCTGCCCCAACGCGATGCCGGCATTGGTGCGTCCGACGCCGTCGATCTGAATGACATGTTCGCCCCGCTGCTCCTTGAAGGTCGGCATCGCCTTGGCGACCGTCTTGCTCCGCCCCTCGATTTCGAGCACGTCGCCGGGCCCCGCACCGATGCGGCGAAGCGCCTCCGGATCGATCCGGACGATGCCGCGGCCGACATCCTCCCGGCGAGCCTCGATGACCGTCAGCAGGAGCTGGCCTTCCGGTTCCGGCGCTTTGCTCGACATGGAACTTCCCCTGTATCGTTAGGCTCATCGTCGGGTCGTCGGCGAGATCACCTCGACCTTGATGCGCGGCGGCAGAAAGCTGGTCACCTTGTGAAGGGCGCCCATGAACAGGATTCCGGTCTCGTCCTCACCGAGAGTCTCATCGATCCGCTTGGCGATGAACCGATCGCGGGCAGCGAGAAGTGCGGCGGCTTTCGCGTCGGTGCGCTCGGCTGATTGCAACAGAGCGTATTCGTCGAGAAGCAGCGCAGGCGATTCGGTCCCCACGATCGTCGCGCCGGCCTTCATGAGGCTCTCCAGGATGCGATGGTTCGGACTCCCCTTGGCCGCAAGCTCCGAGACGATCCGCGCTTCCTGGCCGCAGACCGGAAGGCTGTCCTGGTAGAGTTTGACGTGCGGCAGATCGAGCTTGAGCGCGTTGAGCATCTCGGCGATGAGGCGCCAAATGGCCTCGAATTCCGCCGTCCGTTCCGTCCACTTGCGCTCGCCATAGCGCGCGATGAAGGCGGCCTGATACGCAGGCGCTACCGAGCCCATCTCGGCGACGCTGTGCACGACCGGAACGTAGATCAACCGTGCCATCTCACCATCCGTTCCGCCGCCCGCGCGATGCGCGGGGACGTCACTTCGACTTGGTCAGCCGGACCTCCAGGACGCCGTTGCGCAGACTGATCTGCGGCGTGCCGCCAGCCAGCTTCTCCTCGATGAGCATTTCCTTGCGGTAGAGCCGTTCGCCTGTCCGCGCCTCGAGCAGCAGGATGTCGCCGTCCAGGAGGCAACGGACATCCTTGCGTTCGACGCCCGGCAGCTCGAACAGGATGACGATTTCGTCGGCCTCGTGGAAAATATCCGTGACGGGTTCGAGGAGATCCAGAGAACTCGGCTTCGGCGCTCGACGTCGTGGAGCTTCCGCACGCTGGGGCTCCTCCTCGGGCTCGGAGCGTTCGCCTGCCGCCTCGCGAAGCGTGCGGGTGTTGAACGAATATTCCATCACGCGCCCGTCCTTCTCGTGACGGCCGCGCCGCGGCAGCTGATCGAACTCGGACAGCACGTTGAAGAGGTCCGAGAGACCGCGCGCGATCTTGGTCAGGCCGGCCACGCCCGTCGTGTCGTCGCCGCTCTGTCTATCCTTGGTCATTCTGCCGCACTCCTCTGTTCCGCCGGCACTGCACCGGCACCAAGCGCGCGTTCGATTCGCTCCAACCGTTCGTCCATGGCCGCAAGCGCGAGTCGTTCGCCGGTCGGAAGGCGATCCGCACCACCGTTGTGATTCCACCAATCGAGGCCGAGCTCTCGCGCCCGATCGACCGAGCAGATGACAAGACGGATCTGGATGGTCAGAAGTTCGACCTCGACGAGCTTGACGGTGATATCCCCCGCGATGACGACGCCCTTGTCCAGGATGCGTTCGAGCAGGTCTGCGATATTCGTGCTTTCGACCGAGTGGGTCATGGAGTGGGCGGACATCGTGGCCATCCTTTATGGCGCTCCTTCCTGGAGCGCTAAATCGAGCGAAAGATCCTGGTCTGAGAAGCCGAACTGCCGCTGCAGAAGCAGAATCTCTTCGGCCTGAGCGAACAGCGCCGTCCCCACATTCTCGACCTGCGTGTCGGTCAGGCGTCCGGATTCCATGCGCCGCAGTGCTTGCCGCTCGATCACCTCGTGCAGCAGCTTGACGAGGGTGAGCACGAGACGGACGAGGCCCTGCGCGGTCGATGATCTTCCCTCGGTGCCGCTCGTGTCCCGGAGGCGCGGTGTGCCGAGTCCCATCGCTGCGGCTGCTTCATTGCCGGTCTCGCCCGAGGGGACCGGCGGCGGCGCCGGCGCGGTGTCCGGAGGCGCGAGGCCAGGCGGCTGCGGCCGCCTGACCCCGCTCGCGGTCGGACGCCCCTCCGGCCAGATCGTGTCGATGGAGCCAAGAAGCAGACGGAGATCGAGGAACAGCAATTCGACGTCGGCGACCCCGATCGTCAGATTTCCCTGAGCCGAAACGCCGCAGTGGAGAATCCGGTCGAGCGCTTCCGCCAGATCGAGACGCTGACCGTTCGACCGCGTGGTGCCGGCACGATCCGGCTCAGGAGCGATCATCACCGTTCTCATCTCCTTCACCCTCGACCTGCGCCTGCGCATGCAGCCGATCGAGGCGATCCAGCAGCTTGACCTCTCGCGCGTCGAACTCGGCCTCGGTGATCCTGCCCTCTTCGAGCGCGCGATGAAGCGCGGTCAGGTCAGCCATCGCCGATCGTTCCTGCGCCTCGAGCTCCTTCTGAACTGCCTCGTTCACCTTCTCCAGTACGAACATCAGCCCGCGCGCCGGCGCCGCCAGGAGATCGTCGATGAGAAACATGATCCTGTCCTCCGTCTGCCGTCGTCGTCCGGTCTCGATCCAGCGCCGCGGGGCGTGCCGCGCTGGATCGCTTGACGCTCACGATCTTGCTGAGAACGTGAGCCACGAGGCGAAGCGGTGCGGCCAGCAGATCATCAACGATGAACATCGTCAGGAACTCCGGGCCACCGTCTCGCGAACGAACCTCTCCGCCTATCCGTCGAGCCGCACGAAATTGTGCGGCGGCCAAGGCCCGCCGACGCTGACGACGATGTCGTCGTCGATCTGCGCCGCCGAGGCCTGGACGGTCTCTTCGAACTTGTCGATCGCCGCGCGAGGCACCAGCGCCGCGAGATTGGCGATTTCCCTGTCGCCGCGAACCGGCAACGCGATCACCTCGGCGCAGGACGAGGCCAGCGCGGCCAGGACTCGGTTGGTTCGATCCTCGCGATATTGACCCAAGGCCTCATCGACCATCTGGCCGAGCCGCACCTTTGCGTCGTGCGAAGGCGGCCGGCCGCCGCGAAAAGTTCGATCGCGCGCGATCTGCAGGGCCGGCGTCTGCGCGACCAGCCAGGCGACGGGGTCATCGACCTGAAGGGTCAAGCGCAGCCCCATTTCGACGGCCCCCGAGATCCGCTGCAACTGGGTCGACAGGCTTTCGCAGTGTTGGTCCAGGAAGGAGCGAAGGGCGGCCTCCGACTTCGTGATGGTGCCGAACGCCATCGGCAGGACGTCGAAGCGCGCATTGAGAGCGGCGAGCACGCGCTGTGCTGCGCCGATATGCCGACGCTCGGGGCGGATTGTATCGCGCCCATAGTCGCTCACGACCGCGCTCAACGAATCCGTCCCGTATCGATAGACAGGCTGGTCGAGCACGCCGGGAAGCGGCGGCGGTTCGACCGCTCCGGTGCGGCCGATGGCATAGACAAACAGGCCCATGAGCTACTCCAGTCAGCTACTCGAGTTCACTTCGGCGTGCCGGGTCACTTAATCCGGCAGCTCTTCCCTGTGCTCGTACGATCTCACGGTGAGGTCGCTGTCGAGCTCGACCGTGTAATGTTCGCGTTCGAGGACCTCTTGGGTCAGCGGCAGACCGAGCATTTTGACTTCGAGGTTCAGTACCAGGATCTCGGCTTCCGCCGTCCATCCGGTGTCGGCATGATCGTGCGGAACGATCTTGGTGATACGAACCTCCCGCGCATCGAGCTCGTGAACCAGGAAGTCCCGGATCGCGGCTCTGGCCGCGCCGAGCCTGCTGGTGGGCCTCGCCATCTCCGGGCCGAGCGGCATCTGCACCGGCGCTTTCGGCTGCTGCGGCTCAGCCGCACCGTCGATCTTGGTTGCCATCGGCTCTATCCCTCCCGTCTGCATGGATGTCCGGCGCCTCCGTTGGCGCCGCTACGCTAATGAATTGGCCGGGCTCCGGCACCCTCCCGTCGGCGGGAAGACGAGACGGAGCCCTGCTTGCGGTCGTGCATCGCCGGCGCCTCAATAGGAAAGCCGGAATTTGCGCTCGGCCCGCCGCAACCCCACGGGCGCGGGACGCGGACCTTGGACCGGCCGGGCGCGAGGCGCTGTCCCGCGCAGGTTGGCCAGGATGTCTGCGATCTCGCCGTCGATCTCGCGAAAGCGAGCGTCGATGACGTCGACCCTGCCGCGCGCAGTCCGCATCTCCTGCAGCTTGCGAGCGCGCTCCAGCTCGAGAAAGCTGATGCGCAGATAGGCCTTGTGAGCGGGGATGCCCGTATCCGATCGCCCCGTCAGGGTGCGGAGATCGGAGACGCCGCGAGGTCTTGCATGCACGGGCATGTCACCCTCCGCCATTCGATTTGGCCGCCTTGCGCTCGCGGCGCGCCTCGGCCGGCGTGGGCCCGCCGCTGGCGTTGGCGTCGGCATCCAGGCGTCGCAGCAGCCGATCGACCAGGGCTGATGACAATCCGCCTTCGCCCCGTCCAGAAACGGCTTGGCCGAGAATGTCCCGGCAGGCTCCCGCAAAGATCGGATTCTTCGCATCGGCTTCGCCGCCATGCGAAGCCAGGACGCGGGCGAGCGCAATCGAACCACGCAAGGTCGGAAAGCTATGATCCTGTCCTTCGGAGCGGCACAACCTCACGAGATCGACAATCTTCTCTGAGCGGCGGGTATCGAGGCCGGACTTGCTCGCCGTGATCGCGATCTCGGTGTCGCGGTCGCAGTAATTTACATGGATCGTGATCATGCGATCGAGCAAGGCATCCTGGGCGCGGAAGACGCCGGCATATTCAGCCGGATTGGAGGTGAAGATCGCGCGAAACAGCGGATGCACATTGAGGTATCCCTCGCCCCTGCCATGCAGCTTCGGCAGGTTGAGGACGCCTTCCGACAGGATGCTCAGGAGCGGGTTGTTCGCCTCCGGCTTGCTTCGGTTGAACTCGTCATAGATGATCGTATGACCGAGCCGGCACGCAGCCGTGATCCGATTGTCCATCCACAGCGCGCGTCCTTCCTCCTCGAGCTTGACCACCGAGGCGATGTAATTGTCGACGACGCGCGACTTGTGATAGCCGCTCTCGCGCCCGATCAGGTCGGAGCTGCCGAACTCGTGATCGCCGTGAATGAGCACCGTCGGGCGGCTCAGCTGGGTCGCGACGTGGAAGGCGAGAGTCGTCTTCCCCGTGCCGGCCGGCCCGCAGAAGTGCACGGCGTAGCCTGCGGCGAGATAGGCCAGGGCTCGCTGCGTAATGTCCTGGACCATGGGCGAGTTCACGAATGCGTCGCTCGGCCCCATCGAGATGGAGGCGTCCCCGCCGCCGAATGCCTGACGTCCTTCGTCGAGGTCGGAGAGAAGGGCGACGTTCATGCCGTCTCTCCTTCGCTACGAAGTTCGTGCGAGCCGAACTGGCCGTAACCGCGCGAATGCGGAGCCAGGATTCCACGCCACGCGACGATCGCCGCGCGGCGCTCGCGCGCATAGCCGGCTAGCCGCTCCCGTATCGCGGCAGCACGACGGCGATCGTCCTTGGCGAAGCCGCCGAGCATGGTCGCCACCCCGTTGGTGAGATCCCGCATGAATTCGGCGGCGGCCGCGCGCTGGGCGCTCGCCCGCTCGCGACGATATTGCCGCCGCGCAGTCATCGCTCGCCGGCAACGCGCCAGAAGCGACTTGATCTCGTTGCTGCGCAGCTTGATCGTCGCCACGGCCTCGTGACTTCGCTCGCGCCCGGCCCTGGTCCGCGATGCGTTCATTCCGGCGAGCAGGGAGTGTATCTCGCGATGGCGCGTTTTCGTGACGTCGTCGATGGTTGCCGCCAGCTCGCGGGCCGCGTTAGTTCGGGTTGCTTTCGCTCGCGCCAGCATCGAGCGTACCTCGGTGCGCCGGTCGCGGGTCTGCCGCTTGATTTCGGTTGCCAGCTCTGCGCGTTGCCGGCGGCCCGCCACGATGTTGGTGGCCACGCGGGGAATGTCGTCCGCTACCTTCGCCATCTTTCGTCCTCCGTTTCGAACGTATGTGGTTGCCGGGAGCGCGGCTCGGGAGGAAACGCTCTCCCGGCATCCGTGACGCCCGCGTTAAGCAGGCGCTGCCGCAGAGGCGGTGAGTCCGACCGCTTCGGCGTATTTGAGGTAGGTTTCGACCGATGCCACGACGACGCGGGCTTCGATTGTGATCAGCTCGATGCCGACCAGCGAGACCTTGACCCAGGCGTCAATCACGATGCCCTTGTCGAGGATCCGGTCGACGACTTCCGCGAGGCTCGACGAGTCCGTCGCTTTCTGTACGCGTGCCATTGAAGCTTCTCCTTACAGTGGCGGCCGAAAGAGAGCCAAAGCTCGCCGGCCGTGAACTCCCAATCGCAAATGCGATGCCAGACTCTGTTGCTTCGCCAAAAAAATAATTCTCTTCTCGATCAAGTACTTATCGTCCGGCCGCAGAGTTGAATGACAGTTATTCGCGCTTGCAGGGGTGGTGACGCCCGGGCGGCAGCGGGCATCATCCCCTCTTGCCCGGGCTTTTGCCTGCTTTCGACAACGCCGCAGCGATCCCTTCAATCCGGAATGGTTTGGCGAGGAAGCCATCGATCTCGGCGGCTTGCGCGGCTTCGGATATCGGCACGTCGTCCTCGAAATAATATCCGGACACCATGATGATCCGGATGGCCGGCTGCAGTTCCCGCAGCACCTTGATCAGCCGCAACCCGTCCATATCCGGCAGGCGCGCGTCGATGAATCCGATGGAGAAGGCCTGCTCGGCCACCAGCGCGAGAGCCTCTTGCGCCGAGCTGACGGTCGTCACGTCGCAGCCCAAATCTGCAAGCGCGACATTGAGGACCCAGCACATGTCCTGATCGTCGTCGACGACGAGCACCGTCTTCAGGGATGCGTCCTTTATCTGCTGCGCCATCTCAGCGATCCCCCTCTGCCCGATAGACCGGCAGCCGTACCGTAAACGTCGTGCCGACTCCGGCGGCTGTCCGCACCGACACGCTGCCGCCGTGCTGGCGCACGATGGAATGGGACACCGACAGCCCGAGCCCCGATCGCCGGCTGCCGCCCCGCATCGTGAAGAACGGATCGAATATCTTGGTCAGATGGGATTCCGGAATTCCCTGCCCAGTGTCCCCGATCTCAACGATCACCTCGCGGGATATCCGTCGAATACCGATCGTCAGCTGGCCGCCGTCGGGCATCGCCTGGAATGCGTTCAGCAGCAGGTTGATGACGACCAGTTCGAGCAGGTTCTGAACGCCTTCGGCGTAGATGCCGTTGGCCGGCGGCGGCGGGTCCCACTCGACATTGGTTCTCGCTGCGGCCTCGCCCGACGCGAACATCAACGCATTTTTCGCCACCTCGACCATATTGACCCGGGTCGTTTCCTTGATCGGTCCCGGCCGGGCGAAGCGCAGCAGGCTCTCGACGATGACGGAGGCGCGGTCGATGCCGCCGATGACTTTTGTGACGCATTCTTCGAGCAGGGCCGGCGAGGTGATCCCGCGTCGCAGCAGTTGGGCCGCCGCCGAGCTGACGCCGAGGGGATTGCGGATTTCGTGGGCGATGCCGCCAATGACCATGCCGAGGGCGGCGAGCTTCTCGCCCTGGCGCACCTGCTCCTCCATGGCCCGCTGCTCGACGAGATTTCGCCCGACGACGACGACGGCGGAGACCTCGCCGGTGTCGTTGGTCATTCGCGACAGCCGCCAGGAGACGGGAATCGACGTTCCGCTCCGGCAGCGCATGGGCCACTCGACCGGCTGGTTTTCGGCGATCTCGGCGATGTTGCGGAAGCAGGCCTCCACTTCGCTATTTTCCGGCTCGTCGATGTGCTCGGCCAGCCGCGTACCGCGCACTTCCGCCGCCGCGTAGCCCGTCGACTTCTCGGCCGCGGCATTCCAGGTCATGATCGCGCCCTTCGGGTCGGTCGAGATGATCAGGTCTCCGGCGCTTTCGACGATGCGGGCGAGATGCGTCTGCATCCGGCGTACTTCTTCGCTTAGTTTCAAGAGGTCCGTCACATCATCCATCACGAGAATGGCGCCGCGCGCGTCGTCCTGCAGCCGCAATGGACAGATGCTGTACGAATAGATCCGCAGCGGAACACCGGGGGCGCGATAGCTCATCCGCTGACGGTGCAGCGTATTGCCGGACGCGACGACTTTGCGGATTTGGGCTTCCAGCGCCGTGTCTTCGAACGCCGATGGGAAGATTTCCTGCAACCGGCGCCCCAAGATCGAATTCAGGGTCGCGCGCGATTTCTCGAGGAAATTGTGGTTCACGGTCACGACCGCAAGTCGCTCGTCGAGGATCAGGATCGACGACGGGATCGTCGCCATGAGGGCGTGGAACAGGGTCTCGTAATGCAGCGTCACGAGATTCATCTGTCATCCTCGGCATTATGCGACCGGCCGCGACATGGATGTCGTAGCTCCCGGTGCTTGGCCCGGGGCGCTCGCGCGCTCCAGGCAACGGATCACTTCACCTGAGGTCCGGCCGAAAGCTGAAGGGCGGCCACGGACCGGAGAGGCTGAGATTGAGCAGTTGGTTCGGAGCGCAGCCGTTCAGCGCATGGGTGCGGGCCTGCAAGGTTTGAATGTTTTCCGTGGGGACGAGAAGCGCCCAGCGGGCAACCAACTCGTTCCCGCCGCTGTCACGACCGCGCCTGGCCTCGTGCATATCGGTCGTCAGAGCCTGAATGGTCCCGACTGCGCCACGCGCCATTTCAAGCGCCTTGGCGCGTCCCAGTTCATGCAGCTTGGCGCGGTCCCGGCAGATGCGCATATAGCGCGTGCCCTTGGGCAATTCCTGCCAGCCCGGCCATGCATCGCGGGCCAACTCGTCGAGCACGCCGGGATCGGCGAGGGACGCCTTCGCCTGCAGCTCCCACTCCTGCTTGCCGGCAGTCATTTCGAGAAAACGCATGATGGTCGCTTCATGCGCATGCACGAACGCGGACAGACCAGCGAGGCTCGAATAGAGCGTACCGAAGGGTACAGGAAAGACAGCAGACCATGTCATGGTCCAGCTGACCAACTCGGCGTGTTGCCGTACGCGTGGCGCGAGCCAGGCGGCGTCGGCCAGATGCTCCGCAGCTGCGGCGCCGCAGTAGTCCTCGGCAGGAACGAGGCCTGCCACCGCCGCGACTTGTCCTGCGCGGTGAAGCAGGAGGCCCTCGCGCTCCAGCGGCGGAGCCCGGACCATGTCGTCAGCCCTGGCGAAGGCAAACAGGGTGACCACGGTCGCCGGTGGCGAGCGATCTGTGATGGCCTCGACAGGCCGCTCAAGGGCGCTCATCAAGAGCTGCCCCTTGGCGTTCCGTCAGCTTCTTCAGCTTCACGCGATACGTCTTGTAGTCCACGCCGAGGATCCGTGCCGCTTCGGCCTTGTTTCCTCCGGCGCGTTCGAGAGCGTCGAACACCGCGTCGCGTTCGATTACGTCGACTTCACTGCGGATGCGTTGGCGCAGCGAGGCCGAGGATGCGGTCATGCGCTGCTGGGAGCCGGCGCGAGCGGAACAGTCCCGGCCAAGGCTGCAGGCAAGATGACTCGGCATCACGTCGTCGGTGGCGAGGAGGACAGCCCGCTTGATCACATTGCGCAGCTCGCGCACATTCCCCGGCCAGCGGTGGGACTGGAGCAGATCGATCGCCGCCGGCGAGATGTCGATCGGCGGACGATTGAGCGCCTCGCAGGCCTGCTTCAGGAATCGCTTCGATAGATAGGGAATGTCTTCCGGCCTCGTGCGGAGCGGTGGCAGGGTGATGACATACTCGGCCAGACGGAAGAAGAGATCCTCCCGAAAGCTCCCGGCCCGAGCGCGCTCCTCCAGATCGTCGTTGCTTGCGGCGATGACGCGCATGTCGACGTGGATCGGGCGCGTGCCTCCGACGCGGAAGATCGTATGCTCTTCGAGGGCTCGCAGCACGGCCTTCTGTCCGCTCAGGCCGAGATTGCCGATTTCGTCCAGGAAGATCGTTCCGCGGTCCGCGGCTTCTTCGAACCAGCCATGGCGACGCTCGTGAGCGCCCGTGTAGGCGCCCTTTTCGTGACCGAACAATTCGCTGTTGGTGAGCGTTTCGCCGATCGTCCCGCAGTCGACGACAACGAGCGGCTGCTCGGCCCGGCGACCATGCTGATGAAGGCAGCGCGCGACGATCTCCTTTCCGGTGCCGGTCTCGCCTTGGATCACGACCGAATAATCCGTCGAGACGACCGCCTGGACCTGGCAAATCAGATCCTCGATCGCCTGGCTCCGCCCCATGGCTTCGGTGAGAGTCGCGGCGACGCCGCTCCGACGCCTGCGATCGGCGCTGCTCCAGCCCTTGAGCGCCCGGCGGACGATGTCCATCAGATGTTCGTTACGGAACGGCTTTGTAATGTATTCGAATGCGCCGCTCTGCATTGCGCTCACGGCACCCGGAATGCTGCCGTGGCCTGTGACGATGATCACAGGGAGATCCGGCGCGAGACGTCTTAGCTGTCGCAGCACTTCGTCGCCACCAAGTCCAGGCATGCGCATGTCGAGCAGTACGGCATCCGGCATCCGGAGCGAGGCGGCTGCCAAGCCTGCTCCACCTGCGTCGGCTTCCGCGACCGTAAAGCCGGCGCCGACAAGGATGTTGCGCATCACCCACCGCATATCCTCATCGTCGTCGATCAGAAGAACCGTGGGCTGCTGCGGCATCAGGTAGCTCCGTCGTTGCGACGGGAGGGCCGGTAAAATTGAGGATAACGTATGTTATATTCGTGGTTGTGTCGTGTCAACGAGAGTCATCAGGAGTCGTGTATTAATTTATTTCACGAACGTGACTCGCTCATCTTATGGAGCTACGGGGACACTACTGGCTTCTAGGATTTTTGACAGTATATAAGCTCTGCGTCGCCGCTAAGCAGCGTGCGAGTTCTGCTCAATTCTCAATATTCTATTACGATCTATGGTTTGATATAGATAAATCTTCTACTTAGAAGGGTTGAGACGCTCGGAACGACCCCCGCCACGGACAAGCCTCAGCAAATTGATGGCTCTTCAGCGTCGCCGCCTATTCGCCATGAATATGTCCGCCCTCCCTCTGGGGTTGGCCACTTGACGAGTGGTGGCCAACCGTCGGCGGCGTCGGCCATGCGCAGCTCACGCATCCATGTCGCGCAGGTGCTGACGATTGCGCAGCACGATCTGCCGGGCACCGGAAAACCCGAGAACGCCCTCGGCATGGAGCTGGGACAGCGCGCGGGAGATCGTCTCCAGCGTCAGGCCGAGATAGTCGCCGATATCGCGCCGGCACATCGGCAGCGCCAGCATGCCGGCCCCGGCGAGCCGCCGGTCCATCTCCAGAAGGAATGCCGCGACCTTTTCCATCGCGTTCTTGCGACCGAGCAGCAGCATATGGTCTTCGGCATGCTTGAGCTCGGCGGCGGTCATGCTCCACAATTTGCGCGCCACCTGGACCTCGGTGGTCGCTGCCTTTTCGAGGCTCGAGCGCTTCACCAGGCGTACGGTCGTGTCGACAATGGCTTCGGCCGTCAGGCGGTGGGCCGTGCCGGCTTCGAGACCGAACACGTCGCCCGGCACGTGGAAGGAGCCGATCTGGCGCCGTCCGTCCGACAGCAGCTTGTAGGTCCGGACCGAGCCCGAGACCACCTGATAGACATATTCGGCGGTCTCGCCTTCGCCGAAGATCTCCTCATCCTTCTTGTAGGAGAACTCGCTTGCGACCAGGCCTGCGATCGCTGCGAACTGATCGGAAACGCGGGACACGGACGGCACCGGCTTGTGGGTGACGAGCGGACGGACGTTGAGGGCGGCGGTGAGCATGGCAATCTCCTGTTGATGGAGATCAATTACGCGAGCCGCGCCTGCGTGGAAATTTCGGCAGAATTCTTAAGGTGGTCTCCCTACGTAGATATCCTGAGCCCAACCGCGGCCGAATGTGCCTGCAAGGGCTTGATTCCGCAGCGCCCGGGCACCCGCCGCGGCGCGTTCATTTGACCGAGCGGATGTAGTCCGCCAGATCTGCGACATCTGCCTGATTGAGCGAGACCTTCGGCATGTTCGGATGGGGCAGGAGCAGCAGGAAGGCCAGCCTGTTCTGATCGAATTCCGGAATTGTCGCCAGATAGCTGAACGGCGGCGCCCGATCGGTTGCACTCGTCTGCCCGCTTTCGACGAGATGGCAGCTCGCGCACCAGCGTTTTGCGATGTCTTTGCCATGGGCTGCATCTGCGGCCGCACAGGGTGCGGCAATCGCGAAGACGCAACATGCGACGGACAAGAGGACGGTCGAGAGTCTGAAGGCTTCTGTCATACCGAGGGTTCCATGCGTTTGATGCCTGACCTCAACGGAAGCGGCGATCAGTCTGTCGGCCAACCGAATGGCGTGCACGAGGCTGGAACTACGACGGGAAATCGCCCGGAGCCACCTTCACACGATCTGCATGGAGAGACCAGTCATGGGTGCCGTGGATCCGGCAGAATCGTTCCTTGGCTTTCTGTTCGGCCTCGCGTTCGCTTCCCGCATCGAGCTCGACGGCATTCTCGCAGATCTCGCAGACTTGGCCGTTTTCGCCGAGGATGTCCTTCATGAATCGAACGATGAAGCGTGGCATGCGCAACCTCCTGTTCACAAACAGGTGTGATCGGCGAGCTCCGCCATCAAGCCGGTCACGGCCGTCAATTGATCGCAGGATGAATAGGAAAGAGCAGGGTGACGGACAGGCGGGCGCCTGGCGGCGCGGCCCGCGAGGTGTCGTCGAAGCAGGAGCTGCACATGAAAGCACTTGTCTATCTCGGACCCGGAACCAAAAAAGTCGAGGAGCGGCCGAAGCCGGCCGTGGTCGACGCGACGGATGCGGTCGTCAGGATCACGAAAACGACGATCTGCGGGACGGACCTTCATATCCTCAAGGGAGACGTTCCGACCTGCGCTCCAGGACGTATCCTCGGCCATGAAGGGGTTGGCGTCGTCGACGCGGTCGGCGCGGCCGTGACTGGCTTCAAGCCGGGCGACCACGTCCTGGTTTCCTGCATCTCGTCCTGCGGCAAGTGCGACTACTGCCGGCGGGGGATGTACTCCCACTGCGTGACCGGCGGCTGGATTCTGGGCAACAGGATCGACGGGACGCAGGCCGAGTTCGTCAGGATCCCGCATGCGGACACCAGCCTGTACCACATTCCGCCCGGGACGGACGAGGAAGCGCTGGTGATGCTCAGCGACATCCTTCCGACCGGCTTCGAATGCGGCGTGCTCAACGGCAAGGTGCAGCCCGGTTCGACGGTCGCAATCGTCGGCGCCGGGCCGATTGGGCTTGCCGCTCTGTTGACCGCGCAATTCTATTCGCCCGCGCGGATCATCATGGTGGACATGGACGACAATCGGCTCGAGGTCGCGTCACGTTTCGGCGCGACGGATGTCATCAACAATGTCGGCGGCAAGGCCGCCGACAGGATCATGGAGATGACCGCTGGCCGCGGTGTGGACACCGCGATCGAGGCGGTCGGCGTTCCCGCCAGTTTCATCACCTGCGAGGACATCGTCGCGCCGGGCGGGGTGATCGCGAATGTGGGCGTGCATGGCGTCAAGGTCGACCTCCATCTGGAGAAGCTCTGGGACCGCAACATCGCCATCACCACCAGATTGGTCGACACCGCGACGACGCCCATGTTGCTCAAGACGGTTCAGTCCGGGAAATTGGATCCGACGCGGCTGATCACCCATCGCTTCAAGATGGAGCAGATGATCGAGGCCTACGATACCTTTGCCAACGCCGCCAGGAACAACGCGCTGAAGGTGGTGATCGAAGCCCAGTCTGGCTGACATTCGAACTGAGCCCGGATGGTCCTGCCCTGGACGCTTGATCGCGTCCCGGTCGACGCTTTTCCTTCGTCGGTTCGAACGCGCGGCGGGTCTTGCCAACGCGCGTCGTCGTGAAGGCGAGCGGGGAGGCGTCGATCCGCCGCAGCGGGAACGCTGGTTGGGAGTTGAGCGGAAAAGGATTATGATCGGCTGCTTCAGAGCGGAGCGTCGCCGCGGTGGCTGCGCTGTTCAATCCAGTAGGGTTTGCGAAAGCGGCTGCATGGTTGGAGCGCGGACGAGCCAGACCCATCCTCTGGAGATCGCCGAGGTGCGGGCGAGTCCCTCGCATGGGCGGATCGGGATCACCTTCTGTCCCGGCAAGCATGACAGCGTCGCGTACACCGGGGCCTGGGCGCGCGAACTCGCCGCCGATCTCGACGTCATCGCTGCCTGGGGCGCGCGCGTGGTGCTGACGCTGGTCGAGCCGGCCGAGCTCGCAGCGCTCAAGGTGCCAAATCTCGGCGCTGAGGTCCGTGCCCGCGGGCTCGACTGGTGGCATCTGCCGATCCCGGACTATTCGGTGCCGCCTCCAGGTTTCGAGGCGCAGTGGCAGAGCCATGGCCGCGAGATCCGCGCGCTTCTGCGCCAGGGCGAGGATATCGTCGTGCATTGCAAGGGCGGGCTCGGCCGCGCCGGCATGATCGCTGCCCGGCTGCTGGTTGAGCTGGGCATGCCGCCCGAGCAGGCCATTCGCGAGGTTCGCCGCGTCCGTCCGGGCGCGATCGAAACCCCGGCGCAGCTCGCTTTGGTGAAGCGGACGAAAGCCATCGACGATGCCGATGAGGAGGTCCTCGACATCGCCTCGATGCAGAAGATCGGCCGCGGCATGGGCAGTCATCCCGCCGGCATCTATCAGGACGCGGCGGGCCGGCGGTTCTATGTGAAGTCGCTGGAGTCGGCCGCGCATGCGCGCAACGAGATCATCGCGGCCAGGCTCTATCGGCTCGCCGGCGCTCCGACGCTCACTTACATCAAGACCAAGGCGCCGGATCAGGTCGCGACCGTGTTGGTTGCGCTCGCGAAGCGCCATGTGTCGGAGCTCAGCGCGGACGAGCGCAGAGCGGCGCAGTGCTGGCTCGGCGTGCACGCCTGGACGGCCAACTGGGATGCGGCGGGATTCGAGGGCGACAATCAGGGCGTCGTGAACGGGGTTGTCACGACGCTCGACGTCGGCGGCGCGCTCGAGTTTCGCGCGCAGGGGGACCCGAAAGGCAAGGCATTCGGTCCGCGCGTCGGTGAACTCGATACACTGCGCACAGATCCCGACAATCCGCATGCGGTCAGGCTGTTCGGCGACATGAGCCTCGCTGCGATCGAGGACGCCATCGCCGTGGTCACCCGCATTCCCGACGATGCGATCCGGACGGTGGTGACTGCGCATGGCGGCAGCATTGGACTGGCCGAGAAGCTGATCGCGCGCAAGGCCGACATGGCGGCGCGGGCGAGCGCAGCAGGCCGTCACGTCGGTTGATCGGGAGCGTTCCGGGTTGATCAGCCTTCCGGGCCGGCCGCCCGCGACATCGCCAGCAGTTGCACCGCCTGCGCGCGGATCGTTGCGGCGACGTCCTGGTCGAGCGCCGCGAGCCAGCGCCCAGGGATGGCCTCCAGCCCGTAGGTTGCGCCGGCCAGCATCCCGGCGATCGCGCCGGCGGTGTCGGCGTCGCCGCCCTGGTTGACCGTTTGCACGACGATTTCGGCGAAGGAATCCGCGCCGAAGTAATGATGCAGAACGGTCTGCATGGTGTCGACGATGAAGGCGGAGCATTGCCCAGGATAGGGCGTGAAGCGAAACGCGCGGTGCTTGCCGACAAGAGCCTCGGCCTCGTGCCGCACCGCGTCTTTTCCGCCGCCCTGCAGCAGGCCGTGCGTCATGCGCACCAGCGCGAGGCATGCGTCGTCGGAAAGCGGATGATGATGCGTGGCACGCGCCTGCGCCAGGGTCCACTCCTGGGCCTTGCCGGGCGCGCCCAAGGTCGCGAGCGCCACGGGCAGCACGCGCATGGCCGCGCCGTTGCCGGCGTCGCCCTCGGAGAAGGTGCCTTCAACGGTGCCGTGCGCGACATAACGGCGGATGCCGCGCCGGCAGGTGTTGCCCACATCCGCCGGCCCGCTCATCAGCCAGCTTGCAAATTCCTCGCAGACGTCACGGGCATCGAAACCAGCCTTGCGGATCAGGGAGCGGCCCAGGGCGAGCGACATGTCGGTGTCGTCGGTCACCTCTCCCGGCGCGAGCTTCAGCCAGCCGCCGCCGATGATCTCACGATGCACGCCGTACTGCGCGGCGATCTCGCTCCTGGTCATGAATTCGACGGTGGCCCCGAGCGCATCGCCGATCGCAAAGCCGAGATAGGCGGCGAGCGCGCGATCCTCGAGGTCAGTCGCGGTCATGCCGGCTTTCTCAGACATAGTCCACGCCGACGCGGAATTCGCCGCCGATCACCAGATACTCGCCTTCGCCCTTGAGCGGATGCGACGACAGCAGGCTGTTGAAGAACAGGATCTTGCACAACGGCACGCGCGCGGTGAGGATGGTGTCGCCGAAGCAGCCGGCAGTGTCGCGGTCGGACGAGAACGAGACCAGATTGTTCAGCCGTACCACCGCCTCGCGCCGCCCCGTCCGCTCCACGATCCAATGCTCGTCGAACGCGTTGACGCCGCGATACAGCGTCAGATGCGTCTGGCCCGGGAAAGCGAAGCGTCGGATCGCCCATTGACAGAACTCGAACAGCAGGTCGAGTTGCACCCAGATCGCGTTGTTGTGGAAGCGGCTCGACATCTTCTCTTCGACATAGCGCGTCCAGGCGCGGCTCGACACCCGCTCGATGATCTCCTTGTGGAAGGAGGGGCAGATGCCGAACCGGCTCTCGACCCAGCCCTTCAGCACGGCGCCCTCCGCCCCATTGCTGTCGAAGCTCCAGCCCTGGATCAGCCGCAAGAACGACGAACGAAAGCGCCGCTTGTCGGCGGCGGTCGCCGGGCGCTGCTCGGGATCGAGGCCGAACATCGCCATCATGTAGGCGGAGAACGCCTCGCCGGCTTCAGCGAGGTCGTCGGCCTGCGCCAGCATCGTAAACAGGTTCGCGTTCATCTCGACGACGCCCCAGATGTGCAGCGGCACCGGCGCGTCGTTGAAGGCACAACTCGCCAGCCACTCGGAGGGGCGTCCCACGAGATTGGTCGAATGGCCGATGGTGCGCCGCGGGCGCTGTCCTGCGTCGTTCATGACGTTCATGAAGACCATGATGAGGCTTCGCGCGGCGCCAGGAAAGCCCTGCGCCGCCTGTTCGCGCGCCCAATCCTGCGCGATACCGTCAGCTTTGGCGGTGCGGCTGCCGCCGGCTGCTTCCGCGCCCTACCGCTGCTGCGGCGTTCCGCACCCGGCGAGGGATGAGACCGCAGCTCCGGCGAACTACGTAAGGAACGCCCCCGAATGGCCCCTGGGCGCCGGTTTGCGTAAGTTTCGACTGCGGACAACGGCTTCGGTGCTCCGATGAACCATTCGATTTACACCGCCGATCGAGCGACCCATCTGAAGATCGTGATCATGGCTTTGGTGGCGGCAACTGCCGTTGCAGTCATCAGTATCTCGTTTCGCTCGGCGGACATCGCAGGCCGCGAGAGCGTTGCCGTCGTCGTGGCGGCGAAGGCGCCGGTGATGGCCAGCGCCGTTGCCGGCATCGCGCGCTGAGCCAAGCCGGCGCAGCGACAATTGATGGCGTCTGATCGGGAGCACTGGCATGGATCGCATGGTCGAGTTGAAGCATTTGATCGACGCCGACAAGCGGGTTGCGCAAGGCGCGCATCACATGGCTCGTCAAGAGCAGATCGTTGCGGAGCTGGATAGTCATGGCCACGACGCTACGTCGGCGCTGGCGCTATTGGATACGTTTCGCCGCTGCCAGGCCGGGCATGTGGCGCACCGCGACTCCATCTTGAGGGGATTGCAGCAACATGCACCGCAGCCCGCGCGCTCTACGATGCAGTAGCGCTGCCCGGGATTGACGCAGCGCAACCACGCCGACACAGGGACGGCCTATCAGCCATGGACCGCAATATCGTCTACAAGTGCCCGAGAACGGGGATGAACGTGCAGCATTGGCTCACGGACCTCCCGCCGGACCTCCCGCTGTGCGAGAGCGACCAGGCCTATGTTTCGATGCCGTGCCCAGCCTGCGGATCCCTGCATTTCGTCAATGGCAGCACCGGCAAGCTGCTGGTGCAAAGCGAGCCATCCGGTCGCGGTCCGGCGCGGCCGCGTCGTTCTCAGCGCACCACCTGATCGGTGACGTCTTCCACGTGATGCAGCAGGAAAACCAGCCGTCCTTCATCGTCGTGGATGGGCGTGTTCACCGGCTGCCAGTGTTTTTCGACGAACGCGCCGGCCGGACCGCGCACGTCGTAGCGCTGGATGGCCATCGCATGCGGGCGGCCGGTCTGGGCGACCGTCTTCAGTGACGTGTAGAGGTTGCTGACGCCGTCGGCGAGGGGCTCGTCCGGATTGTCCGGGAAGACCTCGAACAGCGATTTTCCGGCGATGTCCTCGCGCGTCGTGAAGGTCGCGGCGGCGTAGGCGGCGTTGATATCGACGATCTGCAGGCGCGGTCCGGGATCGAGCAGCATGTAGGGATGCGGCGAGCCGTCGAAGTCCGCGAGGAATTGCCGCCGGATCGAGGCTGCGTCGCCGGGCTCGGTCGGGCGTTGCCCGTGCAGCGATGGGGCCGCCCCGTCCTGATCCGCGTCGAGCAGCGCCAGCTCGCGCTTGGCGGTCGCCAGCAGCCGTCCCAGCGTCCCTTGCAGGGTCGGCTCGCTGGTTTCGCTCAAAAGCCGCTGAAAATGAGCGACGTTCTGCTCACAGATGAATCGTTTCATGATCCTGTAAAGCAAATGGCGCGGATGCGCTTACCGCGCTCCAACCCAATTCTATGCCAGGGCGGACCGTGTGGGAAGCCCGCCGGGTGCTTCAGAATGTCCGGATAGCGCGGCTCAGGTCTCCTTGACGGCCGATAAACCCATCCTCGCCCGAGCGAGCCAGATGCTGAGATCGGCCTTCGCGGGGGCTCTTTGCGGATGCGGCGGGCTAGGCGGCGTGCCGAGACGCGCCGGTGGCTGGGTGCCGACCAGATCGGCGGGGCCGGACTTCCGTCGGTTCGCGGCTCACGCGCTCGCTGCGTCGAGCCGCGCGACCTGGTCCTTGCTGAGCGCGAGCTTGGTTGCCGCGACCAGCGTGTCGACATGCTCCGGCTTGGTGGCGCTCGCGATCGGGGCAGTGACCGACGGCTTGGCCAAGAGCCAGGCCAGCGCGATCGAAGCTGGCTCGGCGCCGGTCTCCTTGGCGACCTCGTCGAGGCCGGCCAGGATGCGCATGCCGCGCGGGTTCATGTATTTGGCAACGCTACGCTCGCCGCGCGGGCTCTTGCCGAAATCGGCTTCCGAGCGATACTTGCCGGTCAGGAAGCCCGCAGCGAGTGAGAAGAAGGTGATGACGCCGACCCCGTTCTGTTCGCAGACGCGCTGCAGCGCGCCTTCGTAGGACGAGCGTTCGGCGAGGCTGTATTCCGGCTGCAGGCTTTCATAGCGCGGCAGGCCGTCGTTCTTGGCAATGTCGAGCGCGGCCTGCAGCCGCTCCGCGGAGAAGTTCGAGGCGCCGATCGCGCGCACCTTGCCGGCCTTGATCAGCTTGTCATAGGCCGCCAGGGTGTCTTCCTGCGGCGTCGTCTCGTCGTCCTTGTGCGACTGATAGAGATCGATCACGTCGGTCTGCAGCCGGCGCATGCTATCCTCGACCGCGCGGGCGATGTAGTCGGCCTTCAGCCCGACCTTGCCGTCGCCCATGTCCATGCCGACCTTGGTGGCGAGGATGATACGATCGCGGTTGCCGCGTAGCTTCATCCATTTGCCGATGATGGTCTCGGACTCGCCGCCGCTATGGCCCGGCACCCAGCGCGAATAGACGTCGGCGGTGTCCAGGAAGTTCAGCCCCGAGTCCAGCACCTTGTCGAGCAGGCGGAACGAGGCGGCCTCATCCACGGTCCAGCCGAACACGTTGCAGCCGAAGCAGAGGGGCGGAACGGTGAGGCCGGAACGGCCGAGCGGACGAAGCTTCATGGGCGCACTCGATTTCTGGCGTGGCGGGTGGGCGACGACGACGGGGCACAATGACCTTGTTCAAAAGGGCTGACCACCCCGGCAACGGCATGGCGGGACATCGCGGGACGTTGATCTGACGGGGGTGCGGACGGTTTCGCCACCCGCCTACGGAGGCGATACGAATCCGGGTGTCGGTGCTGTGTCGTCCTCTTCGGCTTCAAGGCACGCCGGTCACGTGTCGCGCGGTGGCCCGCCTTACCGCGCCTCCTTGGCCCGCTGCCGTCTTAGGAAATCGCTGTAGAGCTGCGCGGCCTGTTCGGGCGTGAGATTGACCTGAGCCTTGCGCTCCTGGAGGAACTTGCGGAATTCCGCCGGAGATCCTTGGATCTGCGGCGGCGATGGCTCCGTTCGCGCGCCGTCCAGCCATTCCTGCGCCGCCTTGAAGCGTATCAGTCCGGGGACTGTGGCCGACAGCACGGTGTCGCGCCATTTGGGATTGCGTGGCGGCGACTGCAGAATCTGGATCTTGTCGAACAGCGCGTTCACGAAACGCGCCGTGCGCCGGTAACGCTCGCTCTGCTCGGGCCAATTATAGACCATGAGCACGGTGGGCGCCGCGACGGTCTCGATCTTGATGCCCGGCGGCACCAGGTTCGGATATTGGTCGGACGTGAAGTTCGAGGGGAAGTAGATGTCCTGCAGCGAGCGGTCGTAGGGAACCGAAAGCAGATGCAGTCGGCCGCCGTCGTTCTTGACGCTCTTGATGATGGGCGCATCTCTCGACACGGAGGCGATCCAGGCGTCTCCCTGGCCGTCGATGAGCTTCTGCAGACCGCCGGTCGGATCGGTTTGCGAGTCGATGTCGGCCCGAATGCCGAAGCGTCTGAAGATCGCGCGCGCCGCCGGCAGGCCGATGCTGCGTTCGGCGAAAACACGCTTTCCCTCGAGATCCTGCAGGCTGCGGATTTCCGGCCGCGCGATGATATGAACCTCGTTGTAGAACAGCTTTGCGATGTAGCGCACGCGCTGGCCGAGGTCCGGGATGTTGTATTCGTTCTTCACATAGTCCAGTGCGTCGGTCGTGACGAAGCCCATGTCGATGTTCTTCAACATCACGATGTCGATGAGATTTTGCGCCGGGCCCCTGCCCAGGATCGGCAGCACGCGCAGATTCTCGCCGTCGTCGAGGACGGCGGCCATGTCGGAGCCCATCACCGACATCGGACCGCCGATCGGAGCGGTGATCACCGTCACGGTCCCGGAATTCAGCGCTTCCCGATCGGGCAAGGAGCCCATGGAAGGACCCACCGCTGGGGCGGCGGGGGCGACAGCGGCTGCGGGCGCGCGCTGCCGCAGTTGCTGGGCTTTGGCGCTGCCGGCCGGCATCGCAACGACGGTCGAGATGAGTGCGCAAACAACTACGCGCGCTGCACAATGCACCGAACGCTCCCCCAATTTTTCTTACTATGCACGCATGGTTCCATTGGAACCGGGCTGAAGTTTGGCTCAGGTTTGGCGAAGCCCGGATAGCGCCAAGCCCATGGCGGTATTGCGATGGTGGTGGTTCGTCGGCAGCGGTGTAATTGTGGGGCAGCGTAGCGAGCTGAAGTTGGGCGGGACCTCGATCCTTCCGTTGCTCCGGCCGTTCGTGTGCCGGCCTCGGTTTGCGCTATCAACTGCAGCAGATCGTGGGCGGGGTAGCGACCGCGCCCAAACACGTCCGAATTTGTCCGGAGTTCGTCCGCGGCCGCGTAACCCGCCATGTTCTTAATGAGATGGCGGGCTGCGCCTTGCTGGACTAACCAGGCTTACGAGCCGGGCGCGAGGGAAGCCAAGGCGTCGTCATCGTAATTCCCTCCCTCCTGGTCACTTCGCGACAGCGCTCCCCCGCGCGTCGGCCGGTGGCTGGACGTCGCGCTGGATCAACGGCGTAAGCAGGTGCTCAGCAAGGTAAAGGGACGCTCGAGGCCGCAGGTGCGCATTGTCGAAGCTCACGAGGCCTTCGCGCCGGTTGCGGTCGAGATAGATGAGGCAGCCTTCTGCGTTGCAGAAAAAGTCGAACAGGTTCTGGTATTCGAAAGGTTCGTTCGCCTGGAGCTCGCTTCGAAATGCCTTATCGATGCCGAGCGCGTGCTGGTCGAGATGCGTCGAAATTCGTGATGGGGTGAGCTGCCAATAATGCTGCATGACCACCTTGAAGAGAAACGGATCCCAGTGAGGTACCAGTCCGAGAACGATCACCCTCTTCACGCCGAACTGTCGGATTTCGCGCGACACCTGCCGCAGATATTCCGTGTCGAAGGCGTTGTTGAAGGAGATGACCACGACATCGGGGACGACCTGTCGTATCGTCGATAGCGCAAATGAGTTGGACTTTTCGCAGTAGTCGGTTTCCAGCTTCGTTACATCGATCGGGTGTGGACGGCACGCCGAAGCATAGGTGAGCAGCAAGGATACGTCGGACGGAAGCGTTTTCCGCAGGCCGTAAAAAAGATGTGCCGAATGGGAATCGCCCCACAGAAGCACGGTTCTGTGGGAGTGGCTGGTGTAGCAATCCGGGCTGATCGCGGCGCGGGGAACCCGCGTCGGCAGCGGACTCTCGAAGTTGTAGAAGTTGCACTGGTTTTGGTTGACATCCACCATCTCTTCGCGAGCCGGCGATGCGCCGTTGCGAAATGAATCGAAATAGGCTGCGTAGCTGTCGATATCGTCTGGATGAATGGTCCAGCCATAGATCATGGCCAGGGCGCCGACCCCCGCGAGCGTCGCCAACGTACCGCCCAGCAAGGGGACCGATCGCAAGGCGGATCGACCAGAACGAATCGGCTGTTCCAGAAACCTGTACGTGATCCAAGCCAATCCCACGCTGAGCACGACGACGCCGAAGCGGACCGGCGCGGAGCCAGCCCCGCCGAGCCAGGCGCGAGTAAAGACGAGCAGAGGCCAGTGCCAGAGATAGAGCGGGTAACTAATCAGCCCGACTCCGACCAGGATGGGATGCGCAAGAACATGCCGGGCTACCCAGCTGTAAGGTCCGGCGCCGACAAGGATGCAGGTGGCTATGACGGGCATCAGTGCAGCCCATCCCGGAAACGGAGTATTTTTTGAAATCAGGATCAGGCTCGCCGCCAATAGAACCAGCCCTGAAATTGCGAGCAGATCGGAAACGGGCATTCGAAGGCGGGCGTCAGGGATAAAGCCGAATGGCCGTTTGGTGTGTTGGGACGATGCGATCGCCACCAGGCCGCCTGCGAACAGCTCCCATGCTCGCGTGAGCGGCGAGTAGAAGGCCTCTGCCGGGTTGAGAGTCGTCGCTCTGATGTTAAGCAGAAACGATGCGATGAACAGCAGCCCCACGAGGTACGGCAGAGCGCGCTTCTTTGTCCGCCAACACAGCCATAAGAGGGCCGGCCAAACGATGTAATATTGCTCTTCGATACCCAGCGACCACAGGTGCAGCAACGGCTTCGTTTCCGCAGCCGCGTCGAAATAGTTCGCCTCCTTCCAGAACAACAGGTTCGCGGCAAATCCGGCGCTCGCAACGACCTGCTTGCCAAGCTCCTTGTATTCGTCGGTGTATAGAAACACGTAGCCGAGCAAGAGTGCCGTGAAGAGAACCAGGATCAGGGCCGGGAAAATGCGCCTGACGCGACGAGCGTAAAAGGTCGAAAGATGGAACGATCCGTTGGCGAGGTCCGCGACGATGATCGAGGTGATCAGAAATCCGGATATGACAAAGAAGATATCGACCCCAACGAATCCGCTGCGAAGCGCATGAGGGAAGGCGTGGAACAGGACGACTGAGATGACGGCAACGGCTCTAAGTCCGTCGATATCCGGCCTGTACGCCGTGCCATGGATCAGACTCGGTTTCGAATCGGCAACTGGCGCGTGCATGTGCTTTTCCCCAACGATCCGGTCGTGGTTTTAGCTTTTGCTCGCCCCGTCGGCAATCTATGCGCGAGGTTTTTTGCCGTTCGATCAGGAGGGGGCAGCCAAAGCAATCAGGGAGGATGGCCGCTTCGGAGCGACGTGGCGGCCCGCGGTGTTGCGATCCGCAACTCGTGCAATCATCCGCCCGACGGGCATGTTCCGCATGACCTCCCTGCGCAAACTGCCCGTCGTGCCAGTTTGCCGCACGCCCCTGGCCTTGCCGTGTCGGGCAAATCACAACGATGATCTCGGCCATCCCGCGGCGATGAAGAGGGACGTTTCGGCCGATCGTCACGAGGCGTAGCAGCGGGGAGCGGTGGACGCATCGGATTTGGGGCTTTGCATTTGCGGGCCGGCGAGCAAGTTCGATGCGGACGGTCAAGTCGCGTGGTCCTGACCTCCCGACGCTGAGGTCGCGCTGATGCGAAAGCAGCATGCGTAAACGGTGGCCAACAAGCCCGGCGCACCGGGGAGATCGCGAAGCAGCCGTTAAAACCATCGCGCAGGGAAGGCCGGGCTCGTCCGGCTGGACCTGTGGTACCTGCCGCCTGCATTTTTTCCGCAGGCGGGCCACGGGCCTCAGTCGAGGTCCGGCCTTCCCTGCGCCCTCTCGCATTTTCGAGGGCAGACGAACTGCACAACCCCGGGCGCTGATGCGCCGCGGGACCGCGCTTGTGCGCGTGTGCAGAGTTCGAGCGGCGCGTTGTCAGCACGGCCTTTTGAACCGGAGGAACCGATTGTCCGATTGTGGCTTGGTGGCAAGGCAGCTCTGATCTGCCGGAGCCGACGCGGGAGTGGGGACGGGATCGCGTCGAAGCGCCGTCACGCTCTAGGTTTGAATGAGCATGATCTTTTCGGAAAACGCTTCGCACCGTTCCGGATCATGCTCCAGCGAAGGAGGCATCCGCCATGTCCGACGACGAAGGCAAGCTGGAAGGTCCGGATCTCGCGCTCGGCGTGTCGTTGAGCGATTTCAAGAACGGCATGCTGCTCGGTCACGTGGACAAGGAGGCCGTGCTGCTGGTGCGCACGGGCTCCGACACTTTCGCGATCGACGCATTCTGCAGCCACTATCACGGCCCGCTCGCCGACGGCCTCGTCGTCGACGCCAGCGTCCGCTGCCCCTGGCATCACGCCTGCTTCGATTTGCGCACCGGCGAGGCGATGCGTGCCCCTGCGCTCTCGTCGCTGTCCGTCTGGCAGGTCGAACAGGCGGCCGACCGCGTTGTCGTGCGGCGTAAGCGCGATCACACAGGTCCGGCCAGGACGCCGCCGGCCGACGCACCGCGTCGCATCGTCATCATCGGCGGGGGCGCTGCAGGCTTTGCCGCGGCAGAGATGCTGCGCCGCGACGGTTACGGCGGCGAGATCACCATGCTCAGCAACGATGAGGCGCCGCCGGTGGATCGCCCGAACCTGTCCAAGGATTATCTGGCCGGCAAGGCGCCCGAGGATTGGGTGCCGCTCCGGCCGGATGATTTCTATTCCGAATTGAACATCGGTCTTCGGCTGCGCACACGGGTCGCGGCCATCGATGGGAAAGCGCGGCATGTGGTGCTTGGTGACGGCAAGACCGTGCCGTTTGACCGGCTGCTGCTCGCGACCGGCGCCGAGCCGGTCAAGCTGAAGATCCCGGGCGCGGACCAGCCGCATGTTCACATGCTGCGCACGCTGGCCGACTGTCGCGCGATCATCGCGGGTGCCGCAACGGCAAAGCGCGCCGTTGTGATCGGCGCCAGTTTCATCGGTCTCGAAGTTGCCGCCGCGCTGCGCGAACGTGACATCGAGGTGCATGTGATCGCGCCTGAGCGGCGGCCAATGGAGCGCATCCTAGGGCCTGACATGGGCGATTTCGTGCGTGCGCTCCACGAGGAGCATGGCGTCGTCTTTCATCTGCAGGATGGCGTGACGGAGATCGACGGCAGGCAGGTCAGCCTCAAGGGCGGAAGCACGCTCGAAGCCGACCTCGTCGTGGTCGGCATTGGCGTGAAGCCTCGCCTCGATCTGGCGGAGCAGGCCGGCCTCAAGGTCGATCGCGGCGTCATCGTCACCGCGAATCTCGAAACCAGTCTGCCGGGCATCTTTGCAGCGGGTGATATCGCACGCTGGCCCGACCGCTATTCCGGCGACAGCATCCGCGTCGAACATTGGGTAGTTGCCGAACGGCAGGGCCAGACCGCTGCTCGCAATATGCTCGGACTGAACGAGCCCTTCGACGCGGTGCCGTTCTTCTGGAGCCAGCATTACGACGTGCCGATCAACTATGTCGGTCACGCCGAGACATGGGACGAGATCGCGGTCGAGGGCGACATCAAGGCGAAGGACTGCGTGCTGCGCTACAAGCGCGCGGGCCGCGTGCTCGCGGTCGCCTCGATCTACCGCGACATCGACAGCCTCAAGGCCGAGCTGGAGATGGAGCAAAATCCGATACGGTAAATGGGGGCAAATGTGTGCGTGCCAATGCGCCAATGCGGAGGCTGCCGGTTGCCTCGGAAAAAGCTGGCTGGAAAGATCAAGCCTCAAGCCCGGGACGACAGCGGAGAATGCGATGCGCTCTTTCGGCGAGGCCGCCAGCCGTGACCCCAGCGCTACTTCCTGACTCGCACGCCCTTGGTCGTGAAGCGCTGTGGGCGCGGTTCAGGGCGCACGGGCCGTCGCGTGCCGGCGGCCTTGCCGGTGCCGGGCGGCTGGTGCGCGGGCACGAGTTGGTCGGGACGCGAGCCGATCAAGTCGCTGCGGCCCATCGCCTTCAGCGCCTCGCGCAGCACCGGCCAGTTGTCCGGGTCGTGATAGCGCAAGAAGGCCTTGTGAAGCCGCCGTTGCCGCAGGCCCTTGATCGCCTCGACCTTCTCGCTGCCGCCGCGCCGCACGCCGCGCAGCGGATTGACGCCGGTGTGATACATCGCGGTTGCCGTCGCCATCGGCGAGGGCAGGAAGGTCTGCACCTGGTCGGCGCGGTAGCGGTTCTTCTTGAGCCACAGCGCGAGGTTCATCATGTCCTCGTCGCTGGTGCCGGGATGCGCGGCGATGAAGTAGGGAATGAGATAATACTTCTTACCCGCCTGCTCTGCTGCGGCATCGAACATCCGCTTGAAGCGGTGATAGGCGCCGATGCCGGGCTTCATCATCTTGTCGAGCGGGCCGCGCTCGGTATGTTCCGGCGCGATTTTCAGATAGCCGCCGACGTGATGCGTCACCAGCTCCTTGATGTAGGCGGGGCTCTCGACCGCGAGATCGTAGCGCACGCCGGAGGCGACCATCACGCGCTTGACGCCCTTGACTTCGCGCACCTTGCGATAGAGCCGGATCAGGTCGTCATGCGAGGTGTTGAGGTTCGGGCAGATCTCGGGAAAGACGCAGCTTGGCCGCCGGCATGCGGCCTCGACCTTCGGGTCCTTGCACGCCATCCGGTACATGTTCGCGGTGGGGCCGCCGATGTCGGAGATGACGCCGGTGAAGCCCGGCGTCTTGTCGCGGATGCGTTCGATCTCCTGCAGGATGGAGCCTTCCGAGCGGCTCTGGATGATGCGGCCCTCATGCTCGGTGATGGAGCAGAAGGTGCAGCCGCCGAAGCAGCCGCGCATGATCGTCACCGAGAACCGGATCATCTCCCAGGCCGGGATCTTGGCATCGCCGTAGGACGGATGCGGCGCGCGGGCGTAGGGCAGATCGTAGACGGAGTCCATCTCCGCCATGGTCAGCGGGATCGGCGGTGGATTGAGCCACAAATCGCGATCGCCGTGGCGCTGGACCAGCGGCCGCGCATTGTGCGGATTGCTCTCCCGGTGCAGCACGCGCGAGGCGCGCGCATAGGCTTCGCGATCGGTTTCGACCTGCTGGCAGGACGGCAGCCGGATCACGACCTCGCCCTTCTGGCGCGCGGCGCCTTCGTCGGCGGAATCCAGATCGTCGGCATGCAGCTCGGTGGTATTTTCGGGCACGCGGCGGAACAGCGCGACGCCGCGGATATCGTTCAGCTCGCGCGGCGCTTCGCCGGCAGCGAGCCGGTGGGCCACCTCGACCACGGCGCGTTCGGCATTGCCGTAGAGCAGGAGATCCGCCTTGGCGTCGGCCAGCACCGAGCGGCGCACCTTGTCGGACCAGTAGTCGTAATGCGCGATCCGGCGCAGCGAAGCCTCGATGCCGCCGAGGATGATCGGCACATCCTTGAACGCCTCGCGGCAGCGCTGGGCGTAGACCAGCGTGCAGCGGTCCGGCCGCTTGCCGCCCTCGCCGTTCGGCGTATAGGCGTCGTCATGGCGCAGCCGTCGGTCCGCGGTGTAGCGGTTGACCATGGAGTCCATGTTGCCGCCGGTGACGCCGAAGAACACGCGGGGGCGGCCCAGCGCCTTGAACGGTTCGGCCGATTGCCAGTCCGGCTGGGCTATGATGCCGACGCGGAAGCCCTGCGCTTCGAGCAGGCGGCCGATGATCGCCATGCCGAAGGAGGGGTGGTCGATATAGGCATCGCCCGTCACCAGCACGATGTCGCAGGCGTCCCAGCCGAGCGCGTCCATCTCGGCGCGGCTCATCGGCAGGAACGGCGCCGGCTTCTTGGGGGCCGTCCGGTGGCGGGGCCAGGAACTCAGGGGGGCTGCGGTGAGGCTTTCCATTGTCCATGGATAAGACTCCGCACCTGCAAGTTCAACCGCGCGAGACGCCGCTTCGAAGGCCGCCGCGGCCGGAATGATCCGGCCTCAGTGCATCGCGTTCGCGGTCTGGGTCCTGTCCCTGAACCAACCCCAGGCCAGGAAGGCCACGAAGGCGCTCAGCGCGAGCGCCAGCGACACCGGAAAACGGGTCTCCTGGTCGCTTTCGGCGGTCGTGTCGGTCGTCTGCGGTGCAGAGGCGGCATCCGTCGCCGAGACTGCCCCGCTTTCCGGAAGGTCGCTGCGGGCGCTGTCGGCGACTCGGGCGCTCACGAGCGCCTGGACCGGAAGCGCTCGAGTCGCAAGCGCCTGGGCCGGAAAGCGGTCGGCGATCGGATTGGCCGGCGCCGGGGACGCAGCTTCGACGCGCGGCGTCTCCGTGGATTGCGGCGCTGCATCGCGCGGATTCGCATCGTTCGGCTTGGGAATTTGCGCGAACGAATTCAGGCCCAACCGGCGTGCCGCAGCCGCATGATGAAGCTTCCGCTCCAGCTTGCGCTCGTGAACGGCAGTCCGCGCTTGCGATTGAGGCAGGGCTCGCGCCTGCGACCGCAACTGGGGATGGGGCGGAAGGAATTTCGCCATCATCCGATCGGACCAGGACATATACGCTTTGCAGAGCTCGTTGCATGGCAATCCGTTGACAGTGGTCATCCCGGACGCATTCGGGGTCGCCGCATGCGAGGCGCCAAGTCCGGCGAGGGACACTGCGCAGCCGAGCAGCATGGTCACAGCGAGCCTTTGCGTCATCGATTGCAGGTGGCTCATCATCGCAATTCCCCCTTCGGTCGCTTCTCGCTTGTGGGAATAACGACAGCAGCACAGGTCGATTCTTGGATCAGATCGCGTCAATATCCGGATCAGATGCGGTCAAATTTTCGGAGCGGCCAGGGGCTACAGCGTCTGTTCAGCGATCTATTGCAGTGCAAGTCGAGGTCCGGCCGGAGATCAGATCGGCGCTTTCTCGCACTGGCTGAGCAAGGCATCGCGAGCTGCCGTGATGCGGCGGTAAAGCGCGCTGCTGCCGCCGCCATCCGGATGCGCCGTCTTGGCCTTCTGCCGAAACGCAGCCTTGATCTCAGAGGCTGTCAGCACGCCCTCGAGCGGCAGCGCCAGCGCTTCGCGGAATTCGCTGTCGTCATCGCCATTGGCCCGCTGCAGAAGCGCACGGCGCGCCTTCCGGGCCTCGCTGCGCAAGCCGGCCTGGTCCTCCCGCCACCGCTGGCGCGACATGACCAGGCAGGCGCCGAAGGCGATGCGGCCCTCCGTATCGAGTTCGTCGAGACTGAACGGCCCGACCACATCATAGGGCGGCGCGAGCCAGGCGCGCCGGCCATTTTCGCCGTGCTCGATCCGGCCGATCGTTGCCATGTCCACGACACCGAGCGAGCCGTTCCAGACCACCCATTGTGCCGTGTCGGTCACGCCGGCGCGCGGGCTGGCTTGGCCGGCCCGAGATCGACCTGGATCTCATCGCCTTCGATGCGGAGCTCGTAGGGATGCAGCACGTTGCGGACGATATGGGTGACGCATTTGCCGCTTCCGCCGTCGAAGCCCCAATGATGAATCGGGCAGGTGACGGTGGTGCCGTCGAAGCTCGCATCCGTCAGCGGCATGTCCGCGTGCGGGCAGCGTCCGCGATAGGCCTTGAGCTCGCCGCCGGCCGGCCAGACCAGCAGCACGCTCTTGCGGCCGACCTGAAACAGGCTCATGCCGCCTTCGCCCACGGCATTGGCAGGACAGACAGAGGTGAACGCCATCGCGTCGCCTTTCGACAGTTAAGCCTCTCGAACCGGTCATCACGCAAGTTTCGGACCAGCGAAAAAGCACGCCTTGCGGCGCTTCCTCGCGCCACAATGTCGGAAATGCGACGAGCCGGACGATGCGATATGCGCGGGAGCGCGAGGCGGCTTGTTCGGATCGCGATGGCGTGGGATGGAAGCGTGCGCTGCGCGTGCCGGATGCGTGGGCGTTCTTCACCCCGCATGAGGTCACGTTGACCATGTCCGTATCGCGTTTCTTGTTTGCTTTCGCAGCGCTGCTGGTCGCCTCTGCCGCCTTCGCCGCCGACAAGCCCGGTGAGATCAAGGGGACGATGCTGGAGCCCTCGCCCGACAATCTGGCGCTGACCTGGGCCAAGGCCAATCTGGTGCTGCCGGCCATGCTGGTCGGCGGGCGGCGCTGGGAGGGACACGCGGAAGAAGCGCCCGATGTGATCGGCATCGCGCCGCTCGTCATCGTGATGCACGGCTCCAGCGGCGTGGCGCCGGCCGTGAAGGAATTTCAGGTCTGGCTCGCTGACGAGCTCGGCGTCGCCTCGGTCGCGCCCGATAGCCTCGCGATTCCCGATCGGCTGACCTACACCTCGCCGGTCGACGTCGATACCTACGAGCGCGTGCATGCGCTGCGCCTCGCCGAACTCGATCACGCCGTGAAGGCCTCGCGCGAGTGGAGCTGGGTGGATCGGCTGCGCCTCGTTCTTGCCGGCACCAGCGAAGGCGCGGTGGCGGTCGGTCGTTACGCCGGCAAGGACGCCGCGGCGCGGTTGATCTATTCATGGTCGTGCGAGAGCAACTACTTCGTCACCGAGCCGCGGCTCGGCGTCGGCGCGAAGGAGCCGGTGTTGAACGCGATCGCGGCCCGTGATCCTTATTTCTCGGCCGCCAATCCCTGGAATAAGGACCGGAGCGTCACCGGCTCCTGTGGCGCGGCGCTGAAGGACGATCCGAAGGCGGAGGTCATGGTGATCGATGCGGACGTGCATACGATTCTGAACCGGCCCGAAGTGCGCGCGCGGACCGCCCAATTCCTGCGCGGCGTGTTGAATCCATGAGGTCGCGCGCATGATGCGGCATGTCCGAAGGGCGGGCAGGAGGCCGCACCGGTCGTCCGTATGAGTCGCCGATCCGGGACCCCGGTTCATCGTCCCAGATGATTTATTTTCAGCTTGAGTTGTTAGCTTGAACGCCGGCGCTTCGGAATAGACCAAAGTATCGAGCAGAATTTGCCGCCGGTGTCTGGGAAATCCCGCTGCAATGCCTAGCTCTCGCGCGCCGATATTGAACGGCGCGATCGCCCGATGGCGCGGGCTGCATCAGCAGCCGCGCTGACATCGCGCGACATTGGAGTTGTCATCATGGATCCTAACAGTCTGATCCAGCCGGCCCTCTGGGCCGCTGCCGTTATTGTGCTGCTTGCGCTGCTCAAGCTCTCCAACACTTTCTGCTACATTCCGAACAATCAGGTCGGCATCGTCGAGAAGCTCTGGACCTTCCGCGGTTCTGTCGCCGAAGGCTTTATCGCGCTGAACGGCGAGGCCGGTTACGAGCCCGAAGTGCTG
This sequence comes from Bradyrhizobium sp. SZCCHNS1022, assembly GCF_032484835.1. Taxonomy (NCBI): domain Bacteria; kingdom Pseudomonadati; phylum Pseudomonadota; class Alphaproteobacteria; order Hyphomicrobiales; family Nitrobacteraceae; genus Bradyrhizobium; species Bradyrhizobium sp. SZCCHNS1022. Next base: position 1,333,338 of record NZ_JAUETT010000001.1, read on the forward strand.
CGTGGCGGCCTGCACCTGTTCTTCCCCTTCATGTACCGGATCCACCGCTCCGATCTCGTTACGGTCGGCCAGGGCAAGATCGCCTATGTGTTCGCGCGCGACGGCGCGCCGCTTGGCGCCTCGCAGGTGCTCGGCGCCAATGACGGCGAGGACAAGTCCGACTTCGAGGACGCGAGGCGCTTTCTGTCCGCTGGCGGCCAGAAGGGACCGCAGCGCAAGATCCTGCGTGAAGGCACCTATGCCATCAACACCACGCAGTTTGCGATCATCACCGATGAGCGGGTCTATGGTCACGCCCTGAGCGCACAGGAGCGCACGGTGCTCGACGGCATGCAGCTCACCATCGCCGAGCGTTGGGGCTTCACGCCGGTGATCCTTGCCGCCGATCACGATCTCGTCGGTGTCGTCACCGTGCATGATGGGCCGTCGTTGCCGCCCGGCGAGATCATCGCGCCGGAGGTCGGCATCGCGCTCGACGACGAGGCGACGTTTCACAACAACTACCAGGAGCCGGAGAAATTCCTCGCAGCCGGCGGCTATCGCGGGCGCCAGCTTCAGGTCATCGTCGAGGGGACTTGGTATATCAACCGGCTGTTCGCGACCGTCGAAGCCGTGCCGAAGACGGTCATCCCGGTCGGCAATGTCGGCGTCGTCATCTTCTACACGGGCCCGCGCACGGCGGACGTGTCAGGCGAGCAATATCGCCACGGCGAGCTTGTCTCCAATGGCAGTCGCGGCGTCTGGAAGGATCCGCTGCTGCCGGGCAAATATGCCTTCAACACCTACGCCGGTAAGATCGAGATCATCCCGACGGTCAATTTCATTCTGAAGTGGGTGCGCGGCGAAGTCGGCGCGATGAAGCTCGACGAGAACCTGTCGGAGATATCGCTGATTACCAAGGATGCGTTCGAGCCGACGCTGCCGCTCTCGGTCGTGATGCATATCGACTACAAGAAGGCGCCGATGATCATCCAGCGTTTCGGCGACGTGAAGAAGCTGGTCGAGCAGACGCTCGATCCCATGGTCAGCGCCTTCTTCAAGAACATCGCGCAGAAAATGACGTTGATCGAGCTGCTGCAGAACCGCGCCGCGATCCAGGAGGAATCCGCCTCCGTGATGAAGGTCAAGTTCGAGGCCTATTCGCTCGATCTGCAGGAGGTCCTGATCGGGACGCCGCGCGCCGCGCCCGGCGACCAGACTATCGAGAACATCCTGATCCAGCTGCGCATGCGCCAAGTCGCGCGCGAGCAGGTCGAGACCTTCCAGGAGCAGGAGAAGGCCGCGATCCAGGAGCGTACGCTGAACGAAGCCAAGGCGACGGCGGCGGCGCAATCGGCGCTGACTCAGTCGCTGATCCAGATCAAGGTCAATGAGAACGAAGGCGCGGCGGCACTCGCGCGGGCGCAGAAGGACGCCGAGACGCGCAAGGTCACGGCGGCCGCGGTCGGCGAGCAGTCGCGGCTGGAGGGCCAGGGCGAGGCCGATCGTGTGCTTGCGGTCGGAGCCGCCAACGCCCAGGCCACCAAGCTGTCGGTCGATGCCTATGGCGGCCCGGAGTTCCGCCTGGCCGAGCAGAACTTCGCCAAGTTCGCGGACGCGCTGACCCGGATCAACCAGCCCCTGGTGCCGCAGTTCCTGATGTCGGGCGGGCAGGGGCAGGAGACCGGCAGCGCCGGCCTGATCCCGACCGCGATGCTCAGCTCGATGTTCGGCCGCATGATGCCGGATGCGCTGGAGAGGTTGAAGGCCGAGGCGCCGCGGGCGGCGCGGTGAGCTGCGATGATCGATTGATCTTTAGCTAAGAACAAGGCGTGCATGTCGATACGACGTGCAAGCCTATCTTCCCGTCATGAAATCAGGGTGGGGATCCTGGAGCTGCGCCGGCGCGTTGGCGCGGCATCGTTTCCAAGGGCGCATCAACCTTCGAGCGTCGGAAGGCTCATAATGGGCGTCGCCAAAAAGACCTCTCGCAACATGTCTATTGATGATCGCGCGGTAGGACCCGTCGCGAGCGTGAGATCGCTTTCAGGAACGATCCGCTGATGGATCTCCGCGCTGCTCTTGATGCGATAGCGCGGGCTTTCCGAGCTGATCTCGGGTTCCGGCATCAAGCGTATGATTTCGTACGCGCCTGTCGCGGCCGCACGCATCAGGTTCGGCTTCAGTTCGACGAACTGGCCTACGTGGAACTCATGTCTCAAAGTGAAAGACCTTCTCTATTTCTTCTTGCTGGAGCCGAATGTCGGCTGCCACGCGCCGACCTTTTGGCTCGGCGCTGCGGCGATCGACTTGATCTTCTGCTTTTTTGGTTTCTTGGCTTCCCGATTGCCTCTCTGCTCGCCTTTGGCCATGTCGATGTCTCCTCACGTATGATGATGGGCAGGTGTTGAGGTCGGATTATCGTTGCCGGCCGTGCATCGAGAGCGATGGTGGACGCCAGGTCAGCGGGCTTCGAAAAGTGCTGCCGGGGTCGATATCATCACGGCATCGAATCGAATTCATCCGGCACCCGACCGGCGCGAAAGAACACCACGGGCTGATCGTCATAGTCACCGGTTTCGACGTCAGAGGATGTTGAAAAGGCGACCACTCCGGCCTTGGTCAGCGCGAGCTTTTCGGCGGTTCGACGCGCACCATCTTCCGAACGGCACACGATCGGCGCGCCAGCCTTCAATTGATCCCCTTTCGCAGGGTCGAAAGCTTGAACCAGGAAGTGCGTCTGGCGCGACATCGAGACTCCCTTTTCAGAACTGTGCGCCCTTTTTCGCCCAATAGCTAATCATTTGTTTGGATCGCGATCTGCATCCCGTAGGAGCGTGTTGGATGGCCACCGCCAAGTGGCTGAGAGAAAAGGAGTGGCTATTTGGCTTGAAAGCGCGCATGGTACGGCGATGCCCAGACATGTTGAGCTCGCAACGCCGGGAACGCAGGTTGATGATGACGCGTTCGCGACGGGAACCTCATCGATGGATGATGGTCTCGATCCCTCCGCCGGAATTGTCTGATGCCCATCATAGCGACGCCGCCACATGAATGAGCCGCCGATCGATCTCGACAAGCATCGCGGCATCGCCGCGCAGAAGGCGACTGATATCCGGCGCGTGCTTGCAGACGTTGAAGCGAACGCAAAGGTTCTACGGGACCAGCAAGCCGCGATCGAGGACCAACTTCTGTCCGCGCCTGCGACCTCGTGGGCGGAGGCGGCAGCAAAGGCGCGCTACGTGCTGAACCTGTATGCTGCAAGCCTTGCGGCCAATGATACCCACCATCGCGATCTGATCGCGGCCATCGTGGCGGACTTCGCCCGGCTTTCGGCGGTCCCTGGCTCCGACGACTGAACCCGCTGCCCCTGTGCTCGATGCCAAATCGAGCGCGCCACCGAAAGTATATCATGCAAAATCTCTCGCCGCGTCACGTCCAAACGGAGGAGGCGCTTCGTCTCGGTGTCGTTTCCGGTTGGTACGCGACCAAGGTCAGCGGCACCTTCGTGTCGGGCCCGCATGGGTCGTCGGCCGAATGTGTGCGCAGGATTGCCGAGATCGATCCACCGCCGGTCAAGAAGAAGACGAGAAGGCAGCCGGCATAGCGGCTTCGGAAGATCGCAGCCTTACACTTGACACGCTACGCGATGGCGATGATCTCGAGTTCTTGCTGCCCTGAGCCGACCACGTCCCCCACGGCCTTCCCCATCATGGACCTCGCCACCGGTGATACGAAGGAGATCGATCCGGCCTTCGGATCTGCTTCGTCTTCTCCCACGATGCGGTACGTCTGCACGCGGCCGTCGCCGCGGCTGAAGGTGACGGTGCTGCCGAAGGCGACCGTGTCGGTGGATGTCGGACTGGGAACAAGTTGGGCGGTTCGCAGCCGTGCCGAAAAGTAGCGCATATCGCGCAGCGGGACCGCGGCCTGACGCCGTCGCTCGTTCACGTCCTCGATTTTCTGCGCGGCGTCGTAAGCCTCGCGCGCCTCTCGAAGCTGCGCTTCCAGCGCCTTCAGCCCCGCCTCGGTGACCAGGTTCGGATGCGGCGAGATCGGGCGATCCGGAAGCAGCGTCTCGGACGCGGTCTCGGCACTTTCTTCCTTCGTGAAGGCGACGCTCAATCCTGAACTCCGTCTCAATGCATCGTGGGCGGCTTGTCCGCCCTATGCTGACGTAAGCCGCGGCGAACGACCTGCAAGGTCGCCAAGCTGACAATTCGCTGACATGGGCCGACAGGCTTCAGTCAGCGCCGATAAACCATGTTCGCGGCCGAAGGCCCGCCGGATCGGCCGGAGTGGGCCGAAGGTGAGACGCATGCGTAAACTCCTGATCGTGGTGGGGCCCTCGGAAAAGTCCCATCGACCGATGATGCCAGCCGGTCTTGCTGGTGCTGGCGAGGATCAGGACCGTCGTCCAACCGCTATTTCCACCCGAGGCGAGGCCAGCGTGGACAGGCGCCGGGCAGCTTCCCAACGACCGTTTCGGTGGGTGGTCAGTTTGGGCCGCTCGATGTCAGCAGCCCTCGCCGGGCTGAAGGACAGGATCGCAGGTCTGGCGGCCCATGCCCGACGACCCGTGCTCGAAGGGCCCGGCGTCCGGTTCCTGAGCACCTGCTCCAGGGCCGCTCCTTGGCATCGTCTAGCAAGCAACGGGCGGCGCTACCCGCCTGTTACGCGCATGCCACAGCCGGATGGAGATCTGCCGATCCGCGACGGAGTCTCGCTTCGAGATCGAGCCCGTTCGTTGCGCACCGGTCGCGCGGCGCGGCGGCGGCTGCGTCATCGTTGAGCTTGCACCAGCGCTCCATCAGTTCGCGGGCCTCCGACCAACGGGCGCCTGAGCAAACCCTCGAATGCCTTGTGGGCCCCTGTTGAACGTCTCGTAGAGGTCGTTCCGGTCGCCGGGCAGAAAGCCGCGGGTAAAATCCAGAGCCGGCGAGTGCCAATGAGCAGCCACGGCTGCATGCGAGCTCTGCATTGTCAAGGGGTTACGGGGCCGCCCCGCTGTGCCATCAGAGCCCCCATTCCGGGTCATGGACCGTCATCTGCCGGCTCGCGCGGGCTCCTCTCCCGCGCGAATGAGGAGTTTTTAACACGTCAATGTCGACCGTCGCCATCGAGACCTCTCCCGCCGTCCCGCTCAATCCACGCTCCCGCGTCATCCTGGCGAGCCTCGTCGGCACCACCATCGAGTTCTACGACTTCTACGTCTACGCCACCGCGGCCGTGCTGGTGTTCCCGCACCTGTTCTTCCCCGCCGGCAATGACACCACGGCGCTGCTCGCCTCCTTTGCCGTGTTCGGCGCGGCCATGATCGCGCGCCCGCTCGGCGCGGTATTCTTCGGCCATCTCGGCGACAAGCGCGGCCGCAAGATCACCCTCGTCGGCGCGCTGCTTACGATGGGCATCGCCACATTCCTGATCGGCGTGCTGCCGACCTTTCCGGTCGCCGGCTGGATCGCGCCGGCTCTGCTCGTCGTGCTCCGTCTCGCGCAAGGTTTTGCGCTCGGTGGCGAGTGGAGCGGTGCAGCGCTGGTCGCCACCGAGAACGCGCCCAAGGGCAAGCGCGCCATTTTCGGCACCTTCCCGCAACTCGGCGCGCCGATCGGCTTCATCATCGCCAACGGCCTGTTCCTAATCATCGCCGCGATGCTGCCGTCGGGCGATCCGTCGCGGCCGTCGCAGGCGTTCCTCGCCTGGGGCTGGCGCATCCCGTTCCTGTTCTCGGCCGTGATGGTCGTGGTGGGCCTGTGGGTGCGACTCAATCTGGTCGAAAGCAAAGCCTTCGAGAAGGCGGTGCGGACCGGGGCGGTGCACAAGCTGCCGCTCGCGGCCGCGTTGCGCACCTATTGGCGGGAGCTGATCCTCGGCACCTTCTACATGCTTGCGACCTATGTGCTGTTCTACCTGATGACCACGTTCTCGCTGTCCTACGGTCGCGCCGCGGTGAGCGCGCCGCTGCCGGGCCTCGGCTATGATTATCGCAGCTTCGTGCTGATGATGATCGTCGGCGTCGTGTTCTTCGGAATCTTCACCCTCGTGTCCGGCCCCTGGGCCGATCGTCACGGCCGCCGCAAGACCCTGATCGCCGTGACCTCGGCGATCGCGGTCTTCGGCCTGCTCTGGGTGCCGATGCTGAAGGCGGGTTTCGTCGGCGTAATGGCCTGGCTCGTCCTCGGCTTTGCGCTGATGGGCATGACCTTCGGCCCGATGGGCGCGCTGTTGCCGGAACTGTTTCCCGCCAATGTGCGCTATACCGGCTCGGGCATTTCCTACAATGTGTCGTCCATCCTTGGTGCTGCGGTCGCGCCGTTCATTGCGATCGCGCTATGGAGCGCCGGCGGCGGCTCCCCGTTCTTGGTCGGTCTTTATCTTTCCGCGATGGCCGTGTTGACGTTGATCGCGCTTCTGATCGGCAAGGAGACGCAGCACATCGACATCGACGCCTGACCAGACAAATTTCTCGCCTGATTCAGCGCGAGGTTACGTTTCAGATCCAGGGCTGTTTCGGCCGGCACGGGCAGGCATGTCATGGATCATCAGGCGTTCAAGCAATCCGCATCCGGCGCGGACACCGGCCGGCGTCCGCGCATCGCCTTTCTCGACATCTTGAAGCCGCAGGAGCTCTCGTTCCTGCGCGACATCATCGCCTATCTTGCGCCTGACCACGACATCCGCTTCCTGCATTCTCGCAACGAGCGCGAACTGCTCGAGGCGATCGCCTGGGCCGATATCGTCTGGCTGGAATGGTGTCTGGAGCATGCGGTCTGGGCCACCAACCGCGTCGACATGCGCGCGCAGGCCAAGAAAGTCATCGTTCGGCTGCATTCGACCGAGGTGATCGACGGCCGCTTTCCGCACCAGGTGAAATGGGAGGCGGTCGATCATCTTATCTTCGTCAGCGAGGATATCCGCGACGAACTGTTCAAGCAGCTGCCTGACCTGCCGAAGCACGTCAGCCACTCGGTGATCTCAAACGGCATCGATTGCAATCGCTTTGCGCCTGGGCCGGATGCAGGCGATCCCTTTCGCATCGCCTGGGTCGGCGATGTCGCGATGAAGAAGAATCCGATGCTGGCGCTGCAGATCCTGCGCCGCCTGGTCGATATCGATCCGCGTTATCACCTCCATGTGGCGGGCGAGGTCAGCTGCGCGCGCACGGCGCGCTACCTGGATCATCTGATCGGCGCGATGGACCTCAGCCGGTCCATCAGCTTCTACGGGCGGGTCGCCGATATCGAGCATTGGTACCGCGACAAGGGCGTGCTGCTCTCCACCACGCTCTATGAAAGCTTTGGCATGAACATCGGCGAAGCGATGGCGAGCGGTTGCTGGCCGGTGGTGCACGACTATCCCGGCGCCGCCAAGACCTGGCCTCAAGACGCGCTGTTCGCCAGCGTCGATCAGGCCGTCGCGCGCATTCTACAAGCCCAATCCAACGCTTATCGGTCGTTCGTCGTCGAGCGCTATTCGGTCTCGCGCCAGGAGCGGGCCGTCCGCGGGCTGCTCGGCGCGCTCGACAGATCGGCGGCGTTCGACCCGCGCGCCTATTGGGAGCAGCGGCATGTTTCGTTCAAGGGTTCGATCCGCAGCGTCGGTCATATCGGCCTGAGCGACGGACAGAATCAGGCGGATTATGCTGCTAATGCCGAGCGTCTGCGCGGGGCACTGCTTGAGAAATTCCCCGAGCCGAACGGCAAGCTCCTGCTCGATGCCGGCTGCGGCATCGGTCTCGTCTCTGCGCTCTGTGCCGCCCTCGGCTTCGACGTGATCGGAGTCGATTTCTCCGAGACCGCGATCGGAGAAGCCCGCATTCGTGTGCCGAACGGCACGTTCATCGCGGGCGCCTTCGACCAGGTCGCGGTGCCGCCGGTCGACGTCGCCATCTGCATGGACGTGTTCTTCCACATCGTCGATGACGAATTATGGGCGCGCGGCCTCAAGGCGCTCGCAAGCGCGTTGAGGCCCGGCGGTCGGCTGCTGGTTCTTGAGCATTTCCCGGACACACCGAGCGCTGCCCGGCATGTGCGCTGGCGCTCGCTCGATGCCTATCGCAATGCTGCCGCCGTGCTCGGTCTCACCTTGAGCGCAGTCGATACTTATCATCTGCAGCAGATCGGCGCCGACAAGACCCTGCTCGTGTTCGACAAGGCCGTCGCTGAGGTGGCGATGAAGGCTCCTGCGCTCGCGCCCGAGGCGGGCGATAACTTCGCCCCCATGATGCTTGCGAATTAGGTCATCCCATGCCGCGCGTCTCCGTCATCACCCGCACCAAGGACCGCCTGGTCTTCCTGGCGCGCAGCCTGCTCAGCGTACAGCAGCAGCATTTTCAGGATTGGGAGATCGTCATCGTCAATGACGGCGGCGATGCCGAGGCGCTGGACGGTCTGCTCACCCAGATTCCCGAAGGGGTGCGCAACCGCGTCTCGGTGATCCATCACGCCGAGTCCAAGGGGCGCTGGGCCGCAGCCAACGCCGGGGTTCGGGCCGCTCGCGGCGAACTCCTCGTCGTTCACGACGACGACGACAGTTGGCATGAGAGTTTTCTGCCGACCATGGTCGCCGCGCTCGATCGCCAGCCGGCGTCGGTCGCCGGCGTGGTCTGCCATACTCAATGTATCGACGAAGTCGTGCTCGATGGCACCATCACGCGCGAGGGTGTGCGTCCGTTTAATCATTGGATGCGCAATGTGACGCTGTTCCGGATGGCGTCGCGGAATTTCGTTCCGCCGATTTCGTTCCTGTACCGGGCCGGCGTGCACCAGACGGTGGGTCTCTATCGCGAGGAGCTTCCCGTTCTCGGCGATTGGGACTTCTACATGCGCCTGCTATCGCAGTTCGACATCCAGGTCGTGCCGCGCGTTCTCGCCAATTATCATTTGCGCCCTGCCGATGTTGGCGAGCAGTTCGGTAATTCGGTGAAGGCGGGATTACAGAGCCACATAGAGGTTGAAGCGCGCATCCTCAATGCCTTGCTGCGCCAGGATCTGGCGGCAGGCAGGGTCGGGCTCGGGACCATCGCCAACCTGGCTTACGACCTCCGCGAGTTGAGGGAGAACTCGTCGGCGACGATCGGCGGCCTCGCCGAGCTTGCACAGGGGGTGCGCCTTCGCGCGGCGGGTTGACCCGGAGTCCCAGAGCGGGGCCTCTGTTGCCAGGCAGAACGAACGCCGAGACCGGGTCTATTGCCGGTCGAACCAGAACGTGTCATCCGATGACGGACGCCAAATGGCTTCAGTCAGTCGAGATCGCGCCGGATGAGTCGAACCCAGGCCAAAACCCAGGTTAAGCCCCAGGTCAAGACCCGGGCGAAAGCCCAGACCAAAACCAAGCGTGCGGATCCGGTGCGACGGGTCGGCAGACCGCCCAAGGACCTGGCCGGCGACGTCGACCAGCGCATCCTCGATGCCGCGCAGCATGTGTTCCTGAAGCGCGGTTTCGGTGGTGCGACCATCGACGAGATCGCGGAAACCGCGCCGGCCAGCAAGCCGACCATCTATGCGCGGTTCTCCGGGAAGGAGGCGCTGTTCATCGCCGTCGTGGCGCGTGTCGTCCACGGCTTGACGGATTTCGAGAACTATACACCCGTGGGACGGACGCTGCAGGAGAAGCTGATCAATCTTGCCAGCGCCGTCGTCGATTGCGCGCTGAAAGAGGCGGTCGGTCTGCTGCGCGTGACCATCGCGGAATCCGGCCGTTTTCCCAAGCTGAGCCGCGATGCGCACCACGCTTCGCGCGACCACGCGCAGAATGCGGTCGGCAAGCTGCTGGTGGACATGACCCGCGGGCCGACACGCACGGCCAAGCGAGCAGCCGCGGGCCGGAGCGCGGCCGCGACCGCCGAGATATTCCTGGACCTGATCCTGCTTCCCACCCTGATGGGCTGTCTCATGGGTGCCGACGAGGCCACGGTCCGCAAGGAGCTGCCGGACTTCATCCGCGAACGCGTCAATGTCTTCCTCGCGGCGTGCGGCCCGGAGGCGGGTTGACGCCAGGCCCGGTCAGCGTCTGGCGCGCGGCACCGGTTCGAGCTGCACCTGCTTCAGGCCGTCCTTGCTCACCACGATGATGACGAAATTCAACTGGCCGTCCTTGTTCGCCAATCCGCCGGCGATGGCCTTGCCTGCAGCCGATCTCTCCGCGATCAGCACCGCATCGGACATCTTGAGGCGGGCCGAGCGCAGCGCGAGCAGGTTGCGGCGGTCGATCTCGTTCAGGCCCTGCAGCGACGAGAACGGTGTGCTGTTCCTGATCTCCGCGGTTGTCCCGTCCACCTCGCATTCAAAGATCTGGCCGCTGCTGACGGTTCGGACCTTGTACAGCGGCGCGCCGAGCGCCCCATCGAAGCTGATATCCGCCGTGATGGAGCCCGGATGAGCCTTTTCGGCGATCCGCAGCGCCTGGCGCAGCGAGATCCCCGCCTTGCGAAACAGGTCGAGTTCGCGATCGACGGCCTCTTGAGACAGACTCCCGTCGTCTCCCGATTGAGCAGTCGCGGGGGACTGGGGTTCGATCGAAACGGCATGGGCCGGACCGAAGGCCAGTGCGCCGGTCAGGACAAGCGCGCGGAGATATTTGCTTGGCATCGGCTGCTCCTGGTGCATTCCTGCGTCGATCATCCCGCTCCGCACTGGCCGTACAGTGTGGCGGCAGTTTTCGATCGCAGAGCCTCATGAATAAAACTATACTGTATCGTTTATATCGAGCGTACGCAGGTGTCAACTGCGGACAATAGCAGTTCTGCGCCGTTTTGGCGCGGTTCACAGCTCGGGCGGCGAATGCTGCCAGAGCTGTTTGGAGCGGGCCATGTCATAGCCGAGACGATAGAGGCTTCTCATGTAGTCGGTCTCGAAGCCGACCCCCGGGCTCTCGGGAACCGATGCATCGATCGAGGTCATGCTGAAGGCGAGGCCGTTGCGTTTGGCATATTCATATGTTGCCGCGAGATAGGATCGCGTCTCGCGCTTGCTTTTCAGCGAGAGTGAGCGAACCGCAATCGCCCGCGTGCCATTCTCCACAGGTTCGAACGCCGGCGACGTTCGCCCGTTCATGATGACGTAGATCGCGGGCTTGGGCGCAAAGCGGAGCTTTGCGCCGTCCGGCTGGCGCAAAAGGCGATCGGGAAAGGTGAAGACCTGCGTCGAGACCCCGCCATCGACGTGCATCTCATCGATGAAACGGCCATCGGCCGATGCCTGGATCATCATCGGCGGGAACGCGACCGGTGCGCTGGCCGAAGCGGTGAGCACCTGGCGGAACAGCGCGAGTGCGCGGGGGGAGGGAGAGGAGGCGATGGCTCCCATGTCCCATAACACCGGACGGGCGGCATCCAAATCCGTCGTCACCACCAGAAGTCGCCGCCCCTTGGCGTGCTCGATCGCGATCGCCTGCAGGAGTTCCGGCGTGGCATAATGGCTGATCGCCTCGTGCAGCGGCTGGCCGTCGAAGATCGAGGACCCGAACAGTGCGCCGAAAGCGTTGGGCGAGGCGGCAAAGGAACTTGCGAGGCCGCTGGTGTACAGCTCCTTCAGCGTCGCGTCATAGCTCGGTCCGAGGAATGCAAAAGGAGCGATCAGCGCGCCGGTACTGACGCCGGACACGATGGTGAATTCAGGACGGGTGCCGGTCTCGGTCCAGCCGTTAAGCACGCCGGCCCCGAAGGCGCCATCGCCGCCGCCGCCCGAGAGCGCAAGGTAGGCGAACGGCTTGTTCGGCTGTTGTCGGGGCTTGATCGACGAACGGTCAAAACTCTCCGGCGGCGCGTCGGCCCACATCCGGATTTCGCCGAAGCCGTCGATGGTCGCGCGCTTCGCCTCGGTGGCGGAGTAGGTCGCACGCTGCACCGTCGCGCATGCAGCCAGCATGCAGGCGAGGCTGCACAGCGCCGCGGCGACGAGGGATCGACGACGTTTCGAAACCATTGACACGCACGTTTCCTTTTTGAACGAAAACTAAAAGATACTGTATCGTATCATTATTGATGGCCAATAGCAAAGGGCTCTGCTGGTGTTCGATTTACCATCGCAGCCGCACGCAATGCATGTCAGCTCGCGCAACTGCTGATCATTAACGCTTTTCTCATTCCTCAAATCTATCGTCCGTGAGGTAAGCGGTTCACGTCACGAGTTCTGTGGATCGCAGAGCTTTTGGAGGCTGACCGATGTCTGATCTGACTCCACCCAGACAGGCGTTGCGTCTGCCGGCCGACTGCAGCATTGCGGCGATCCGGGCCGTGTGCGACCTGATCCGCGACGCCTTTCGCCGTCACGACAGACTCGAAATCGACTGCTCGAGCGTCGATAAGGCGGATGTGACATCGATTCAGCTGCTGCTGTCGACGGCCAAAACGGGCCGGGCCGAGGGACGCAAGGTCGTTCTGACAGCGTTCTCGCAAGCGCTCCGTAAGACCATGCGCCGCGCCGGGTTCACCAGCGACGAAATGATCGAGCATCATTTCCATTAACAAGAAGAGGCGCCCATGGCGACCATCCTGACCGTCGACGACTCTCCGAGCATGCGCCAGATGATCAGAATGACGCTGGAGCCCGCCGGCCACAGCGTGATCGAGGCAGGTGACGGCGCTCAGGGACTTGCCAAGGCTCAGGCCAGCCGGCCTGACATGGTGATCACCGACCTCAATATGCCCGTGATGAACGGGTTGGAGTTGATCCGAGCGTTGCGCAAGCAGCCGACGCTTACTGGCTTGCCCATTGTCTTCCTGACCACCGAATCCAGCGACGGCGCCAAGCAGGAAGCCAAGAGCGCCGGCGCGACCGGGTGGATTACCAAGCCGTTTGTCCCTGCGCAGTTGCTGGCCGTGGTGGGTAAACTGGTGCGGGCATGAACGTCCTCGACGCCACCGCAGTTTTTCGCCAGGAAGCAAGCGAGCTGTTGGAGGCGTTGGAAGGAACGCTGCTGGATCTTGGTCAGCATCCGGAAGACAAGGAGCTTGTCGACACTGCGTTTCGTGCGCTGCATACGATCAAGGGCTCCGGGGCGATGTTCGGCTTCGACCAGGTCGCAGCCTTCACGCATGAGTTCGAGACCGCGTTCGATCAGGTGAGGAAGGGCGAGATCAGCCCGACAGAGGATCTGATCTCGGTCGCGCTGGCGGCGAGGGACTACATCCGTGCGCTGATCGAGGCGCCGGACGACACCGACGCGATCATCGGCGAAGCGATCCTGGATGATCTCAGGCAATTCGTGGCTCCGCGGGAGCAGGCGGCGGAGATGCCGGCCGCGACGACAGCCGTGGCGTCGGCCGGTGCAGCGGGCTGGAAGCTTTACCTCGAGTTCGAGCAGCAGGTGCTGCGCAACGGCTCGAACCCGCTCGACCTGCTCGACGACCTCTGCAAGTTGGGTCCGTGCTTTGCGGTGCCGCTGACCGACGCCATCCCGCTGCTGGATGCGCTGGAGCCGGACGACTGCTATCTCAAATGGGACGTCACGCTGCAGTGTGACTGCGAGCGGAGCGCGATCGACGACGTCTTCATGTTCGTGTGCGACGAGATGAAGCTCGTGGTGACGCCGCTTTCGCCGGCCGATCTGGCGCTGGTGCCCGTTGCTGCAGCACCAGATACGCCGGCGGCGATCGTTGCTGAGGTTGACGCGGTGCCAATCGTCTCCGTTGAGGAGGCGCCGCTTGCGCCGGCCGCCGTCGCGCCCGCCGCCACCGAACCTGCAGCTGCGCCGGCCGCACAAGCTCCGGCCAAGGCGCGGCGCGAGGAGGGCAAGCGGGGCGAGGATCGCGCGGTGGCGACGGTGCGGGTGCAGGCCGAGCGGCTCGACGAGCTGATGGACCGGGTCGGCGAGCTCGTGATCGCGCAGGCAAGACTGAGCCAATTGGCCGCGGCAAGCTCGGACCTGTCGATCAAGATGATCGCCGAGGAGATCGAGCGGCTGGCCGGCAGCCTGCGCGACACCACGATGGGCGCGCGCATGGTGCCGATCGGCTCGCTGTTCGGCCGCTTCCGCCGCCTGGTGCACGACCTGTCGCGCGATCTCGACAAGCCGGTCGAGTTCATCACCGCGGGCGAGGACACCGAGCTCGACAAGACCATGATCGAGTGCCTGGCCGATCCCCTGGTGCACCTGATCCGCAATGCGATCGACCACGGCATCGAGGATACGGCGAGGCGGACCGCGGCCGGCAAGACCGAGCCGGGCCGCATCGAGCTGCAGGCGATCCATTCCGGCGCCCAGGTGCTGGTGACGGTGCGCGACAATGGCGGCGGGCTCAACACCGCGCGTATCAGAGCCAAGGCCGAGGAGCAGGGCCTGATCGCGCCGGGCGCGAGCCTGTCCGACAGCGACATCCACCAATATCTGTTCCACCCGGGCTTCTCGACCGCACAGACGATCTCGGCGCTGTCGGGCCGCGGCGTCGGCATGGACGTGGTCAAGCGCACCATCGAGAACATGCGCGGCACCATCGACCTTGCGACGAAGCCAGGGCAGGGCACCACGGTGACGCTGCGGCTGCCGTTGACCTTGGCGATCATCGAAGGGCTTTTGATCCGGGTCGGGGCAGGCCGCTACATCATCCCGCTGTCGGCGGTGGAGGAATGCGTCGAGCTGACGGCTGAGGACCAGCGCTCGCGCGGCCGCAGCTTCCTCAATGTGCGCGGCGGCCTGGTGCCGTTCCTGCGGCTGCGCGAGCTGCTGCATGCCGGCGGCACGCCGGACCCGCACCAGAAGACGATCATCATCTCGACCGGGGAGAGCCGGGTCGGGCTGGTGGCGGACCAGATCATCGGCAACCACCAGACCGTGATCAAGTCGCTGTCGAAGCTGCATTCGGACGTCACGATCTTCTCGGGCGCGACCATCCTGGGCGACGGCACCGCGGCGCTGATCCTGGATGTGGCGCAGCTGGTGGCGCTGGCGCAGGCGAAGGCCGAGAAGCAGATGAACGAGGCGGCGTGATGAGCATCGGGCAGAGCCGGGACATGACCGCGGCCGGCGACCAATCGCTGCAGGTGGTGATGATCGGGCTGGGCGAGGAGAAGTTCGCGCTGGAAGCCGAGCTGGTGCGGGAGATCATCGATCCGGTGGCGGTGACGCCGGTGGCGGGCGCCAAGCCGTTCGTGGCGAGCGTGATCAACGTGCGGGGCAATGTGATCCCATTGGCGGACCTTCGCGTCCGCTTCGGGATGCCGCAAGCCGACGCCTCGGTCGACAGCCGGATCGTGGTGATCGAGATCAAGCTGGACAACGAGCCGGTGCTGGTCGGGCTGACCGCGGACAAGGTCTACGAGGTCACCGAGATCACGCGGGCCGACGTGCAGCAGACGCCGCGGGTCGGCATGCATTGGCGGCCGGAATACATCCGCTGCATCAGCAAGTGGCGTGAAGAGTTTGTCATCGTACCGAATATGGAACGCATTTTGAACTAAGGACGTCCTGGGCTGGGACGAGTGGGGCTGATATGAGATTTACCATCAAAGCCAAGCTGGCATGTGCATTTGGTCTTGTGCTGACGCTGTTCATGGTTGCAGGCGCCGTCAGTTATTTCAAACTAAGCGACATGGCGACGACAACCGAAGTTCTGGTCGGCGCAGCCGGCCGCATGGACAAGGCGGCCGCGCTGAAAGAAAACGTTCTCATGCAGATCCGGGCCGAGAAAAATGCTCTCATGGCCGCCACGGACAGCGAGACCGAGCGCTACATCGGCGAGACCGTCAATCTCCGCGCCTCGGTGATCAAGCTCCACGATGAGATCTACGCCGTGGCGACCGAAACCGGCAAGAAGATGCTGGATAAGTTCTCAGCCATCTATAGCAACGCGAATTCGGTCCAGGACCAGACCTTCAAGGTAGGCAAGGCAGACAGAGCGAAGGGGATCGAGCGTTCGGTGACGGACGACCGCAAGGCTTTTGGCGACGTCCTCGCCTCGCTCGATGACTACACTGGCTTCCTCAAGAAGCTGATGGCCGAGCGCTCCGACCAGGCGCGGGAGGATGGCGCGCGAGCGCAGATGATCATGATCAGCCTGGTGCTGGTGTCGCTGGTCCTCGCAATTGTGGCAGCGTTCTGGATTTCGCTCAGCATCAGCCGCGCGCTGTCCCGTGCCGTCGGACTCGCCGACGCTGTGGCCATCGGCGATCTCAGCCAGAACATCAGCGTCTCGAGCAATGATGAGATCGGGGATCTGGTCAAGTCGCTCAACAAGATGACGGCGAACCTCAACGAGACGGCGGCCGTCGCAAACCAGATTGCGCAAGGCAACCTGACCGTCGACGCCAAGCGGCTGTCGGACAAGGATACGCTCGGGATCGCGCTGGAGCGGATGGTCGAGAAGCTTCGTCAGATCGTCTCGGAGGCATTGACCGCCGCGCAGAACGTCTCCGCCGGCAGCCAGGAGCTGTCGGCCTCCGCCGAGCAGCTCTCGCAGGGCGCGACCGAGCAGGCGTCCTCCGCCGAAGAGGCTTCGTCCTCGATGGAGGAGATGGCGGCGAACGTGAAGCAGAACGCCGAGAACGCCAGCCAGACCGAGAAGATCGCGGCGCAGTCGGCCAAGGACGCGGAAGCGAGCGGCGCCGCTGTCGGCCGCGCGGTGCAGGCGATGCAGACGATCGCGGAGAAGATCACCATCGTGCAGGAGATCGCACGGCAGACCGACCTCTTGGCGCTGAACGCGGCCGTGGAAGCGGCCCGCGCCGGCGAGCACGGCAAGGGCTTTGCGGTGGTCGCCTCCGAAGTGCGCAAGCTCGCCGAGCGCAGCCAGGCTGCGGCGGCGGAGATCGGACAATTGTCTGGCGACACCGTCAAGGTCGCACAGGAAGCCGGCTCGATGCTGGCCAAGCTGGTGCCCGACATCAAGAAGACGGCCGAACTGGTCGAAGAGATCACCGCCGCCTGCCGCGAGCAGGATGTCGGCTCCGCCCAGATCAACCAGGCGATCCAGCAGCTCGACAAGGTCGGCCAGCAGAACGCCAGCGCTTCCGAGCAGGTGTCTTCGACCTCCGAGGAATTGGCCTCGCAAGCCGAGCAGCTGCAGGCCACCATCTCCTTCTTCCGGATCGACGAGCCTGCTGCGGCCGCTGCCAGGGTCACCGCTTCCGCGCCGATCGATCATGCGGTCGGTCAGCTCCGCGCCAAGGCCGCGACGATGGCCGCGGCCGATCGCGGACCTAAGAAGGCGCCGAGCGCCGCGCCGCGCCGCGCCGCGAAGGCGGCCGGAGGCGGCGGCTTTGCATTCACGCTGGACGACGGCGGCGATGAGCGGGACGCCGATTTTCATCGTTGAGCTCGACATCGGACAATGCGGCGCGGCGCTCTGAGAGCCACGCCGCATCTGAAGTTTCCCCACAGGTTCAAGGAAGGTCAGCATGGCCGCCATCTCGCAATATCTGACGCTCGGCCTCGCCGGGGAAACGTTCGGCATCAGCATCCGCAACGTCCGCGAGATCCTGGACATGCGGCCGATCTCGCGGCTGCCGCATGCGCCGCATTTCCTGCTCGGCATGATCGACGTACGCGGCAGCGGCTATCCGATCGTCGATCTCAGGCTGAAGCTCGATCTGCCGAGCGTGCCGCCGACCGATGCGACCCGCATCATCATCCTCGACGTTCCGATCGAGGACCGCATCGTCGGCGTCGGCTTCGTCGCGGATTGCGTGTTCGAAGTCACCGACATCGACGAAAGCACGACCGAGCCGGTGCCGTCCGTCGGCGGGCGCTGGCAGTCCGACTACATCGCGCGGATCGGCCGCAAGGGAGAAAAGTTCATCATCATCTTCGATCTTGCGCGTCTGATGTCCGATACCGAGATGCCGGTGGCCCGACAGGCCGAATTGGAAGCGGCCAGTGTCGTATCATGAAATGATCTCCGCCGTTCCCGCTACACAGCTGTCCGATCGTCATTTCCGTTCGATTGCCCAGCTGATCGAGACAGAGGTCGGCATCAAGCTGCCGGCGGCCAAGCGGCTGATGCTCGAGGGACGCCTGCATAAGCGCGTCCGCGCCCTGAATTTTTCCGGCATCAGCGAATATGTCGAAACCCTGTTCGAGCCCGGTCAGCTCGAGGTCGAGCTCACGCATCTGATCGATGTCGTCACCACCAACAAGACCGACTTCTTCCGCGAGCCGTCGCATTTCGAGTTCATGAGGGACGTCGCGGTGGCCGAGCTTCTGAAAGCCCGGGGCCGCAAGGACCTCAAGATCTGGAGCGCGGCCTGCTCGATGGGCATGGAAGCCTATACCGCTGCCATGGTCCTGGATGACATGACGAGAACCGGCGGCAGGTCGTTTCAGTTTCGCATCCTGGGCACCGACATTTCGACCACCGTCCTGGCGTTCGCCAAGGCCGCGATCTACACCCGCGACGTGCTCGCGCCGGTCCCGCAGGAGTTCGCGAAGCGCTATTTCCTGAGGTCGAGGGACCGCACCAGCGGCGAGGTGCGCATCGTGCCGGAGCTGCGCCGGCTGACCAACTTCATGCGCATGAACCTGATGGACGGCAGCTATCCTGTCGATCGCGACGTGGACATCATCTTCTGCCGCAACGTGCTGATCTATTTCGAGCGCGAGACCCAACGCAAGGTGATCGAGCAGCTTTGCTCGCACTTGAGGCCGGGCGGCTACCTGATGGTCGGCCATTCCGAATCGATGATCCACAGCGTCGTGCCGGGCCTGAAGCAGGTCCAGCCGACCATCTTCCGTGTCTAGCGAAAGGAGGCATGGGGTGATCGAGCCAAAGATTCGGGTGCTGATCGTCGACGACTCCGCCTCGGTGCGGCAGATCCTGACGACGATCCTGAGCGAAGATCCCGACATCGAGATCATGGGCACGGCGTCGGACCCGTTTGCGGCGGCGCGCCGGCTGCAAAATGAGCTGCCCGACGTGATCCTGCTCGACATCGCCATGCCGCGGATGGACGGCATCACCTTCCTGCGCAAGATCATGGCGCAGCGTCCGATTCCCGTGATCATCTGTTCGTCACTGACGGAAGACGGTTCCGAGCAGATGCTCGAAGCGCTGGAAGCCGGCGCCGTGGACATCGTGCCCAAGCCCCGCATCGACACCCGGCAGGCGCTGTTCGAGAGTTCGGCGCGGCTGCGCGAAGCGGTGAAGGCGGCGGCGCGCGCGCGGGTGCGGTCGCGCCCGGCGCGCCGGACGCTGGTCGAGAAGAAGCTGACCGCCGATGCGATCATTCCGCCGCCGCTGGCCAGCCGCTCGCGGCCGGTGACCGAGCGCATCGTGTGCATCGGCGCGTCCACCGGCGGAACCGAGGCGCTCGCCGATGTGCTCGAAGCGCTGCCGCCGCATTGCCCGGGAATCCTGATCGTGCAGCACATGCCACAGGGCTTCACGGCGGCGTTCGCGAAACGGCTGAACGGCACCTGCCAGATCCATGTCAAGGAAGCGGAAGACGGCGAGCCGGTGCAGTCGGGCTCGGCCTATATCGCGCCGGGCGCCCGCCACATGCTGCTGCAACGGACCGGGGTTCGCTATCACATCGCCATCAAGGACGGCCCGCCGGTGTCGCGGCATCGCCCGTCCGTCGATGTTCTCTTCCGCTCGGCAGCCCAATATGCCGGGCCCAACGCGCTCGGCATCATCATGACGGGGATGGGCGACGACGGTGCGCGCGGGTTGTTGGAGATGCGCAGGCTGGGTGCGGCCACGCGCGCGCAGGACGAAGAGAGCTGCGTGGTGTTCGGCATGCCGAAAGAGGCGATTGCCCGCGGCGCTGCGGAGAAGGTGGTTTCGCTACGCCAGATTCCGCGGGAGATCATGCTGTGGCAGCAGGCCGGCCAGGCCGTCATGACGGATTGAGGCGGTGATGTCCGTGACCGACATGATGACCGATGCAAGCGCTGCGGCGGTGACCGCCATCGCGGACGTATCCTCGCGGATCGAGGAGGCGTTCGCCGAGGTTGGCGATCGGCTCGGCCGCAGCCACGCGGTCTTCAAGGAGCTCGAGGGCGGCCTGTCGGTGCTGTCCCGCGAACTGTCGGGCGGACGGATCGAAGGTGCGTCGCAGGCGCTGCAGGATATCGCGGATCGCTTGAACGCGGTGGCCGACGCGCTGCCGGCCGAAGCTGCGCTGCTCGCCAATATCGGTGAGGAGGCGAAGCAGGCCTCTGCCGTCCTCAAGCTGTTGTCCGGCCATATCCAGACCATCACGATCGTCGCGCGCAGCGCACGGATCGAGGCCGCATCGTTCGATGGCGAGCGCCAGAGCTTTCTCGATTTCACCCGCGAAGCGTTCGAACTGGGGCAGTCGGTGCAATGCTCGGTCGAGGCCTGCGCCCGCGACGGCATCCAGCTCGCCAAGGCCGTCGAGGCCGCGCTGGCGCGGCAGCGGGATTTCGAGAACCTCTATCGCAGCGAGCTGCAGTCGGTCGCCGCGGGGTTGGTCGCCGCCCGCTCGGAGCTGGCCGCACAGCAGGTGAACGGGGCGAGGCTGACGGAGATGGCCGCGATGGCCGCAAGCCGTATCGCGTCGGCGATCGCGGAGGCCGTCATGGCGCTGCAGTCGGGCGATGCCACGCGGCAGCGGCTCGAACATATCTGCCAGGGGCTGGGTCACACGGCCCAGCACGCGCCCCCCATCGTGCCGGAGCCGCTCGGGCCGGCCGGGTCTGCGACCTGGCTGATCGGCCAGCTCCAGGCCGAACAGCTGAGGGATACCAAGCGCGCCTTCGATCTGGATCTCGCGCGCACGGTGAGCGCGTTGAGCGCGATCATGTGCGATGCCGAGGGCCTGGTCGCGCAGAGCCGCGCCATCTATGGCGGCGAAGCCGACGAACCGTCGTCCTTTCTGTCCACGGTGAAGCAGCGATTGTCGCAGGCATCGAGCCTGATCGCGGCCTGCGAGCAATCCGGCGGATCGGTCGATGAGGCGCTGTCCGTGGTCACCGAAACGGTGGCGCGCTTCCGCGAGGCGATTTCCGGCCTCAGCGATGCCGTGGACGACATCATCCTGATCGGCATGAATGCGAGCCTGCGCGCAGCCCGTGCCGGCGTGAAAGGCAACGCGTTCGTGGTGATCGCGAACGAGCTCAAGGCGTCCGCGGACCAGATGTCGGCGGGCGCCATGCGGCTGAAGCCCGTTCTTGACCGGATCGAAAGCTTTGTCGGCGAGCTGCGCGAGCGGCGCGACCAGGGCGATGCCGCCGAGCTCGCCCGGCTGGAGCCTGCGGTGCTGAGCGCGCTGCACGAGGTCGAGGCCGGCAACGCGCAACTGGCCGGGCTGATGACGCGGCTGGCGCGCGAGAGCGCCGCGTTCGACGAACTGCTGAGCCGGGCGCGCGATCGCATCACCGCGCTCGATCAGGCATCCGCCCGGCTTCCCGGCGTGGCCGCCACGATCGCCGCGCAGAACAGCGTGCCCGCGCAGGTCGCGCTGACGACAGCCGATCAGCCGCTGCTGGATGAGCTGTTCGCACGCTATACGATGGAGCGCGAACGCGAAGTTCACCGCGACTTGCTGCAGAGGTTCGGCCTCGCTTCCGCCATGCCTGCGCCCGCAGCGCCGGTGGAGGAAGATGACGGCGTGCTGCTGTTCTGAAACCGCACATAAGTCGCGAGCCCCGGGTACTAGGCCCCACGCAACGATCGATATAGGCTTGATGCCCGGAGGCAGGCTCGGGCACTCTGCCGGAGCGATCTGACGAGGACGGCATCGATGGGACGGCTCAGCACGCATGTATTGGACACGGTGTGGGGAAAGCCCGCGCAAGGCGTCATGATCGAGCTTGCCATGCTCAGGCCGGACGGCGCCTGGCAGCGCCTCAACCAGGTCGTCACCAACGCCGATGGCCGCACGGACCAGCCGCTGCTCGCGGGCGATGCGTTCAGCGCAGGCACCTATATGCTGACCTTCCACATCGGGGCCTATTTCGAGGCCAGCGGTCTTGCCGTGACAGACCCGCCGTTTCTCGATTTGGTGCCGCTGCGGTTCACGGTCGCGGATGCGGACGCGCATTACCACGTGCCGCTGCTCGCCACGCCCTGGAGCTATTCGACCTATCGTGGAAGCTGAGACATGACCTCCGACCTCTATCCGCGCGACCTGATCGGCTACGGACGCACGCCGCCGCATCCCCATTGGCCGAACGATGCCCGCATCGCCGTGCAGTTCGTGATCAACTATGAGGAGGGCGGCGAGAATTGCATCCTGCATGGTGACGCGGCTTCGGAGGCGTTCCTGTCCGAGATCGTCGGCGCGCAGCCCTGGCCGGGGCAGCGCCACATGAACATGGAATCGATCTACGAGTTCGGCGCGCGCGCCGGCTTCTGGCGGCTGTGGCGGATGTTCACCGCGCGCAAGCTGCCGGTCACGGTATTCGCCATCGCGAGCGCAATGGCGCGCAATCAGGACGTTGTCGCCGCGATGAAGGAGGCGCAGTGGGAGATCGCGAGCCACGGCCTGAAATGGATCGACTACCGCGATTTCGCCGAAGAGGACGAGCGCGCGCACGTCGAGGAGGCCGTTCGCATCCACACCTCGCTGGTCGGTGAGCGGCCGCTCGGCTTCTATCAGGGCCGCACCTCGGTGCATTCGCTCGACGTCGCGATGAAGGAGCAGGGCTTTCTCTACGGCGCCGATTCCTATGCCGACGAGCTGCCCTATTGGGTCGAGGGGCCGCACGGCCCGCAGCTGATCGTGCCCTACACGCTCGACGCCAATGACATGCGCTTTGCAACGCCGCAGGGCTTCAATTCCGGCGATCAGTTCTTCGCCTATCTGAAGGACAGTTTCGACACGCTCTATGCGGAAGGCGCGGAAGCGCCGCGCATGCTGTCGGTCGGCCTGCATTGCCGGCTGGTGGGCCGCCCCGGGCGTGCGGCGGCGCTGGCGCGTTTTCTCGACTACGTGATGAGCCACGACAAGGTCTGGGTGGCGACGCGGCTCGACATCGCGCGGCATTGGATCAGGACCCATCCGCCGGCTGGCGGCTATCGTCCGTCGCACATGCCGCGCGCGCTGTTCGTCGAACGCTTCGGCGACGTTTTCGAGCACACGCCCGAGATCGCCGAGCGGGCGCACCGCGCCGGTCTTGCCGCGCTGGACGATACACCGGAAGGGCTGTACGTGACGCTGATGGGCGTGGTCCGTGCCATGACGCGGGACGAGAAGCTGGCGCTGATCCGCGCGCATCCGGAGCTCGCGGGCCGCGAGGCGGTGGCCGGCGAGATGACGGCCGATTCCGCCGGCGAACAAGGCCGGCTCGGTTTCACGACGCTGTCGCGCAGCGAGTTCGATCGCGTCGCCGATATCAACCGCCGCTATCGCGAGAAATTCGGCATGCCGCTGATCGTAGCGCTGGCGTTGCATGAGGATCGGGCGTCGGTGATCGCCGAGATGGAGCGGCGCATCGATTACGACATCGAAGCCGAGATCGCGAACGCGATCGCCCAGATCGGCCACATCACCAAGGCGCGCCTCGCCAAGAAGTTCGAGGCCTCGTAAGGCGCGCGCCTTGGCTCTGCCCGCGTGCGGCAAGGATATCGCACGTGGGGACAAACTTGGGCCGACAATATCTCCCGCCGCCGTCCTTCGCGACGCTCGCCTCTGGCGAGCTCCTCAGGACGAGGTCCTTTTTCGCGGCGAATTATCAGACCCTCATGGTGAGGAGGCGCAAAGCGCCGTCTCGAACCATGAGGCCCCCGGTGATCGCGCTAGCGCGTGAGGAGACCGTTGGCACCGTGGGAGCGCAGCACTCAGCTCTTGGTCGCATGCACGGCCGGCGTCTCGCCGCTATTCCATCGGCCCTCGATCGCACGCTCGATCTGGGCGCCGAGCTGCAGCAGCAGCCCGTCATTGGCCTGCTTTGCCATCGCCTGAATGCCGAGCGGCAGCCCGTGCTCGTTTTTCGCCAGCGGCAGCGAGATCGCGGGAATGCCGCAGAGATTGGCGAGCGGCGTGAAGGCGAAATTGCGCCAGAGATTGCCGAACCAGTCGAGCACGTCGGGATTGTCGCTGATGGTCAGATATTCCGTGGTGCCGACCTTCGGCGTCGGCAGCGCGGTGATCGGGGTCAGCATGATGTCCCAGTCCTCGAAGAATGCGCCGAAGCCACGCGACGTCGTGTTGAACACCGCCTGCATCGCTGCGCGTTCGGCGAAGCTGGTATCCTTGCCGGCTTCCCAGATGCGGATGTTGATCGGCTCGATCAGCTCGGCCGGCGGGCGCTGCAGCCCGCGCTGGCTGAGCATGTTGTTGATCACCATCGCGAAGTTCGAGATGTAGCAGGTGGTCTGCGCCGCGAAGGCGGCCGCATAGTCGATCTGCGGCTGCGCATAGGCGACCTCGTGCCCGAGCCCTTCGAGGAAGCGGCCGACACGTTCGAGCTCGGAGATGATCTGCGGGGTCGCGCGGTACTCGCCCCATTGGTGCGACAGCGCGATCTTCAAGCGGCCCGGATCGCGCTTGATCTGCTCGGCATAGGGCTCCGCCGCGCTCCAGTAGGGCATGAATTCGCCCGGCGCACCGCCTCGGCAGGCGTCGACAAAGGCCGCCGTGTCGCGCACCGTGCGCGACTGGCAGCCCTGGATCGAGACCAGGCCGGTGAGATCGGACAGATGCGGCGCGATGGAGAACACGCCGCGCGAGACCTTCAGTCCGATATTGCCGTTGACGCCGGCGGGGATGCGGATCGAGCCGCCACCGTCGGTCGCATGCGCGATCGGCACCGCGCCGGCGGCGACCATCGCGGCACTGCCGGCCGACGAGCCGCAGGTGGTGTAGTCGGTGTTCCAGGGATTGCGCGTGACGTAAACGGACGGATTTTCAGCGGAGCTGCAAACGCCAAATTCCGGTGTCGTGGTACGCCCGATCAGATTGAGCCCGGCCCGGCGCATCTTGGCGGTCAGGAAGGTATCGGCGCCGGCGCGGTTGCCGCGCATGAACAGCGAGCCCATCTCCTGCAGGCGGCCGGCCATGGTCGGCCCGAGATCCTTCATCAGGAACGGCAAGCCGGCGAACGGGCCGGCGAGATCGGCGCCGGCCTTGGCCGGATCGGTGAGCGCGTCGTCGAACAGTTCGACCACGCCGGACAGTGCAGGATCGACCTTGGCGATCGCAGCGGCCGCCTGCGCCGCCAATTCTGTCGCGGTAAGCTCGCCGTTTTTCACCCGCGCCGCAAGCGCCACGCCGTCATGCCGGGTCCATTCGTCCCAGCTCATAGCTAAAGTCATCGCCAATTCCTCTCGAAGAGACGGCACAGTAGGTTCGCAAGACGGCAAGTCAATCAACCGTGACAGCATGCGCCGCATACGATCCGGTCATGCCGTCGGGCGGTCCCATTATGAGGAACCAGGGCACGCGCACATTTCCTGGTCCAGCGTATCGCAGGCTGACGCAGCGCATTCGATGCGCTTCTTCTTCCGTTCTTATGGGGAGAGGGTTGGGACGAATGAAGCTTTGTGCTCGTTCTTCTCCACGTCGTCATGGCCGGGCTTGTCCCGGCCATCCACGTCGTTCGGTATCTTGGGAAGGACGTGGGTGCCCGGGACAAGCCCGGGCATGACGGCGTAACTGATAAGCAGGCTTTGTGCAGCTTGATCACGGAACTAAGGTCATGCCCTAGCTTCAGCCCGCTATCTTAGGTGTCAGCGATGTCAATACGTCCGCCAAGCGCTCGATTGATAGCAGAGCGATGAAGACAGATCGCTCTCGCCGCGCCTATGCTACGCCACTGTGTTGCGGTCGATGCGCTCTGGAGCGGCAGCAATCGCTTCGATCTCGATCACGAATTCCGGTCGCACCAGGCCGGCGACCACGATCAGCGTGGTCGTGGGCGGCGTCCCCGGAAATTGCCGGTCGCGCGATCGCCTGTAGCCCTGCATGTGCTCACGCCCTGTCACATAGACGCTAAGGCGGACAACATCCGACATCGTCATCCCGTCTTCGGCCAGGATCGCCGCAATGTTTGCGAAGCAGATGTCGGCCTGCGCTTCGCTGTCCTCCGGAATGCTCTCGTCGACAGCGATACCGAGTTGTCCGGCAGTGATGACCAGCCGGTTCCCGGCCGGCACGGCGATGCCATGGCTATAGTTTGCCAAAGGTGGTCGAATCGAGGACGGAGACAGTGCTCGCATGACCGCTTCTCGATTGGAGGTGCGTGATTTCACCAATGCTATGTGAGGTCGCGACATATGGTCAATAAGATGCCGCCTTCGGCAGGACTGGTTTGCCCGTCGCGCAGTCTCTGCGCTGGTTTGGAGCGGAGCGGGGCTCCGAGCCGTAAACATCACCTGCGCGGAAAAGCCAAATTCGTTCGTCGCTTCAAGCTGATCATCCCTGTCCAGTCCTTTTGCGAAAAATATATCTCTTTCGTTTTTTCAGAATTTGATGTTTCCTGCTCATGTCCCGCCTCGATGAGAGGGACGCTTCGCGATCGTCACGAGCGTTGGGTGTGGGATGCGGTGGCCGTGTCGGGTTGCAGCGCGTACTTCGCGAGCGGACGAACAACCTCGATACGGACGGCGAAGTCGTGTGGTCCTGGCGCCTCGGTGCTGGCGCTCAGCGCAACGTTTGCGCGTTGTCGCGACGCGATGATGCTTCGCATCACGCGGACGGGGGCAAGAATGCCGATCCCCGGGGAGATCACGTATAAGCCGTAAGCCCATCGTGCAGGGAGGGCCGGGATGTTTCGGCTGAACCTGTGGTGACTGCCGCCTGCTTTCTTTGATGCAGGCGGGCCATGGGGGCGGCCAGCTCCCGGCCTTCCCTGCGCCCTCTATCCAGAGAGCGCGGACGATCGCCAGGACCCGGACGCAGATGCGCCGCGGGGCGGCGAAGGTGCGCCCCGATGGAACCTGGATGACGCGCGGCACCCGTCGCAGCGATGCCGGACTGTGACAACAACCGGTTTCCCGACGCAGGCAAAACCATTATGGTGCCGGACCGTGTTGCCGCCGGACAGATTACGATGCTTAATTATATCAATGGTTTACGGCGGCCGATGCGGGTCTGGAGAACGGTTTGACGCGCTATTTGTCCACGCGGGGCGAGGCCCCCGTGCTTTCCTTCTGTGATGTGATGCTGACCGGGCTTGCCCGGGACGGTGGCCTGTACGTACCGGAAACCTGGCCGCAGCTTTCGCCCGACACCATCGCCGCCTTCTTCGGCCGGCCCTATTGGGAGGTCGCCGTCGAGGTCATCAAGCCGTTCGTCGCCGGCGAGATCTCGGATGCCGAGCTGGGGCGGATGGCCAACGAAGCCTATGCCTCCTTCCGCCATCCGGCCGTGGTGCCGCTCGATCAGGTCGCCCCGCACCAGTTCGTGCTGGAGCTGTTCCATGGGCCGACGCTCGCCTTCAAGGACGTGGCGATGCAGCTGATCTCGCGGCTGATGGACCACGTGCTGGCCAAGCGCGGCGAACGCACGACCATCGTGGTCGCCACCTCCGGCGATACTGGCGGTGCGGCGGTCGAAGCTTTTGCCGGCCGCGACAATGCCGATTTGATCGTACTGTTCCCGCACGGCCGCATCTCCGAGGTGCAGCGTCGGATGATGACGACGGCGGGCGCGGCCAACGTGCATGCGCTCGCGATCGAGGGCAATTTCGATGATTGCCAGGCGATCGTGAAGGGCCTGTTCAATCACCACAGCTTCCGCGACCAGGTGGCGCTGTCCGGCGTCAATTCGATCAACTGGGCGCGCGTGGTGGCGCAGGTGGTCTATTACTTCACCTCGGCGGTCGCGATCGGCGCGCCGGGTCGCGCGGTCGATTTCACCGTGCCGACCGGCAATTTCGGCGACATCTTTGCCGGCTACGTCGCCAAGCGCATGGGCTTGCCGATCCGCACGCTCCGCATCGCCGCCAATGTCAACGACATCCTGGCGCGCACCTTGAAGACCGGCATCTACGAGGTGCGCGAGGTGCATGCGACCACCTCGCCCTCGATGGACATCCAGGTCTCCTCGAATTTCGAGCGGCTCCTGTTCGAGGCCTCCGGCCGCGATGCGGCCGCGGTGCGGCGGCTGATGGAGAGCCTGAAGCAGTCCGGCCGCTTCGTGCTGCCGGATGCGATGCTGGCGGCGATCCGTACCGATTTCGACGCCGGCCGCGCCGACGAGACCGAGACCGCGGCTGCGATCCGCGCCGCTTTCCGCGAGGCCGGCGATCTGGTCGATCCGCACACCGCCGTGGCGCTCGCGGTCGCCGACCGCGACGGCACCGATACTTCGGTGCCGAACATCGTGTTGTCGACCGCGCACCCGGCGAAATTCCCTGATGCCGTGGAGACGGCCTGCGGCGTGCGCCCGCATCTGCCGGTCTGGCTCGAAGGACTAATGACCAGGCACGAGGATGTCAGGGTGATGCGCAACGATCAGGCCGAGGTCGAAAAATTCATCCTTTCGGTCAGCCGTGCGGCGAAACAGGGAGTTCATTGATGGGCGTCGAAGTCACCAAGCTCCCGACCGGCCTCACTGTCGTCACCGACACGATGCCGCATCTGGAGACCGCCGCGCTCGGCGTCTGGGCCGGCGTCGGCGGCCGAGACGAGAAGCCGGACGAGCACGGCATCTCGCATCTGCTCGAGCACATGGCGTTCAAGGGCACCACGACGCGGAGCGCGCGTGAGATCGTCGAGGCGATCGAGGCGGTCGGCGGCGATCTCAACGCGGGTACGTCGACCGAGACCACGGCCTATTATGCGCGGGTGATGAAGGCCGACGTGCCGCTCGCCCTCGACGTGCTCTCCGACATCCTCGCCAATCCGTCTTTCGTGCCCGAGGAGCTGGAGCGGGAAAAGAACGTGATCGTGCAGGAGATCGGCGCGGCGCAGGATACGCCCGACGACGTCGTGTTCGAGCATCTGAACGAGCTGTGCTATCCCGACCAGCCGATGGGCCGCTCGCTGCTCGGCACTGCGAAGACCCTGAAGACGTTCGATCGCGACAAGCTACGCAACTATCTGGCGACGCATTATCACGGGCCCGACATGGTGGTGGCGGCAGCCGGCGCGGTCGATCACAAGCAGGTGGTCGAGGAGGTGGCGCAGCGCTTTGCGGGCTTCAACGGCGCGCCGGCGCCGCAGCCGCAGCCGGCGAACTTCGGCCAGGGTGGCTCGCGCGTGGTGCATCGCGATCTCGAGCAGGCGCATCTGACACTGGCGCTCGAAGGCGTGCCGCAGAACGACCCGTCGCTGTTCTCCTTGCAGGTGTTCACCAACATCCTCGGCGGCGGCATGTCGTCACGCCTGTTCCAGGAAGTGCGCGAGAATCGCGGCCTCTGCTATTCCGTCTATACTTTCCACGCGCCCTATACCGACACCGGCTTCTTCGGTCTCTACACCGGCACGGATCCACACGATGCGCCGGAGATGATGGAGGTCGTGATCGACATCATCGGCGATGCGGTGGAAACCCTGACCGACGCCGAGGTTGCGCGGGCGAAGGCGCAGATGAAGGCCGGGCTGCTGATGGCGCTGGAAAGCTGCAGCTCCCGTGCCGAGCAGCTGGCGCGTCATATTTTGGCCTATGGCCGGCCGCAGACCCTGCAGGAAATGGTGCAGAAGATCGATGCGGTCAGCGTCGAGAGCACGCGGGATGCGGCGCGGGCGCTGCTGGCGCGCAGCCGGCCGGCGGTGGTCGCGCTCGGCAGCGGCAGGGGTCTGGACACGGCGGTCAGTTTCGCGGAAGGTCTGAGCGGGTCGAAGTCGAAGGCTCAGCTACATTGATGCAGCTCATTGCTGTCGTCATGGCGTCGTCGCGTGATGATGCGGATTGCTGAGCCGATTCGGCGAAGACAGAGCAGGGGGAACATCAGAGGTGGCCCTGTTTCGTTTGCCATCCAACGGGCCTACCGCGCTCGCCCCGCGCGGCGGCGGGCTGCTACTGCGCGCGCCGCAGATGGCCGACTATGCGCAATGGGCGCATTTGCGCGACATCAGCCGCGACTATCTGACGCCATGGGAGCCGATCTGGCCGTCCGACGATCTCACCCGCTCCGGCTTCCGGCGGCGCCTGCGGCGCTATGCCGAGGACATCGCCGCCGACCGCTCCTACCCGTTCATGGCATTCCGGGAGGGGGATGGCGCCATGATCGGCGGCATCACCCTCGCCAATGTGCGACGGGGTATCGTGCAGGCTGGCACCATCGGTTACTGGATGGGCCAGCCCTATGCGGGCCGGGGCTACATGACGGCGGCGCTGCGGCTGCTGTTGCCGACGCTGTTCGGCGAGCTCAATCTGCACCGGGTCGAAGCCGCCTGCATCCCCACCAATACGCCCTCGATCCGGGTGCTGGAGAAATGCGGCTTCACCCGCGAGGGACTGGCGCGGCGCTATCTCTGCATCAACGGGGTCTGGCAGGACCATTTCCTCTACGGCCTGCTGAACGAGGATTTTCGCGGGTAGGGCGGCGCCTGTATTCGGTTGCGGGCGAGAGACGGCCGCTGAATTTTGCTAAGAAGCAGGTGCCTTGGCTTCGCCGCGATCGCGCTGTTAAAGCGAGACGCGGTGGCCGGGCATTGATGAAGCCAGGGACATCAGATGAATGACTTCCGTGTGATCAGGTTGGCAACGCTAGCCGCGGCGTTGGCGTTGGGAACGGCCGCTTTGGCCCCGCCGGCCGCCGCGCAATCGCTGACCGACCGGTTCAAGAGCCTGTTTGGCGGCGGTTCCGACGACAAGCCTGCCGAGCAGCAGAACGCGCCCGTCTCCGCAGGCCCGCAGGCCGATCCGACGGAGGGGCTGAGCTGCCCGCCCGTCACAGTCCGGTCCGGCGCTTCGACCTATGCGGTGGCTGCACCCGGCAAGCAGGCTGTTGGCAACGACGTGCGCTTCCAGGCCACCATCACCAAGATGGCTCGCGAGTGTGCGCTCAACGGCAACGAGATCACGGCCAAGATCGGCATCCAGGGCCGCGTCATTGCCGGCGCGGCCGGCGCGCCGCCCACCGTGGAAATCCCGATGCGCATCGCAGTGGTCGAGGGCGGCGTCGGCGAGAAGGTGATTGCGACCAAGGCCTATCGCACCACGGTGCAGATGACCGAAGACGGCAGCGTGCCGTTCAGCCTGGTGGCGGAGGACATGGTCTATCCGGTGCCGCCGCCGGGCAGCAATCCCGACAACTACGTCTTCTATATCGGCTTCGATCCCCAGGCCCTTGCGCCCGAGCCGAAGTCCCGCGGCAAGAAGAAGCGGTAGGCAAGGCCAGCGGCCAACGGGAATCCCGCCGTGACCGGGCCACCTGCCGACCCGACAACCCGACAAAAAAAGCCGGCGCGATCATCTCGCGCCGGCTTTCGAAGTGATGATACTGACGGCGGGTGAGGCCCGGTCAGTTCAGCTTTTGACGGACTTCGGTGATGCCCTTGGCGATCAAGCCGTCGGCGAGGTCGCCCTTGACCGATTGCGAGAGCACGGTGGTTGCGGCCTGGACCGCGGCGTCCGCTGCGGCTGCGCGGACGTCCGCCAGCGCCTGGGCCTCGGCGAGGGCGATCTTGCTCTCGGCGGCCTTGGTGCGGCGGGCGACGAAGTCTTCCATCTTGGCCTTGGCGTCCGCGGCGATGCGCTCGGCTTCCGCCTTGGCGCTGGTCACGATCTCTTCGGCCTCGCGTTCGGCGCTGGCGCGGCGGGTCTTGTACTCGCTGAGCACCTTCGCCGCCTCTTCCTTGAGGCGCTTGGCCTCGTTCAGCTCGGACTTGATCCGCTCGGCACGATGGTCGAGCGCGGTCAGCATCATGCGGTGGACGCCGAGATAGGCGAACAGCCCCATCAGGATGACGAAGGCGATCGCGACCCAGGTTTCGGGATCGGCAAGCAGGTGCATCAGGCCGCTCCCTTCAACGAGGCATCCACGGCTGCCTGGACGGACTTGCCGTCGGCGGCTTTGCCGGTCAGTTGTTGCACGATCGCGCCCGCCGCATCTGCGGCGATGCCGCGGACGTTGCTCATCGCGGACGTGCGGGTCGCCGCAATGGATTTTTCGGCGGCTTCGAGCTTGGCCGCAAGACTGTCTTCCAGGCTCTTGCGTTCGGCTTCGGAACTGGCCGCAAGCTTCTCGCGAGTCTCGGTTCCGATCGCCTGGGCGCGGGCCCGGGCTGCCGCGAGTTCGCCTTCATACGCTTTCAGCGCGACTTCCGACTCGTTCTTCAGCCGCTGTGCTTCGGCGAAATCGCTATCGATCGCCTTTTGGCGGGCGTCGATGACGCCGCCCACCTTCGGCAGCGCCAGACGTGACACGATCACGTACAGCGCGACGAAGGCGATCAGCAGCGAAACGAGCTGTGAGGGGAAGGTTTCCTTCTGGAACGGAGGGAAACCTCGCCCGCCCTCGGCCTCGGTATGTGCCGTCGTGCCGTGGGCAGCCTCTTGGGGCCCGCCATGACTTTCAGCCACGGGCTTCTCCTGTCCGGCTCAGGCCGTCTTAGACGGCGTACAGCAGGAGCAGCGCGATCAGCAGCGAGAAGATGCCGAGCGCTTCGGTCACCGCGAAGCCGAAGATCAGGTTGCCGAACTGGCCCTGGGCCGCGGACGGATTGCGCAGCGCCGCCGAGAGGTAGTTGCCGAAGATGATGCCGATGCCGGCGCCCGCGCCACCCATGCCGATGCAGGCAATGCCTGCGCCAATGTACTTCGCTGCAACCGGATCCATGAAACGAACTCCTTTGAGGGGTTTGGTGAGACGGGCCGGATCAGTGGCCCGGATGGATAGCATCGTTGAGATAGATGCAGGTGAGGATGGTGAAGACGTAAGCCTGCAGGAACGCGACCATCAGTTCGAGCGCGGTCAGCGCCACCGTGAGCCCGAGCGGCAGCAGCGCGCCGACCTTGCCGACGGTGCCGAGCGTGCCGAGCATGATCACGAAGCTTGCGAACACCTTCAGCGTCACGTGGCCGGCCAGCATGTTGGCGAACAGACGGACGCTGTGCGAGATCGGGCGGGAAAAGAAGGAGATGATTTCGATCAGCACCACCAGCGGCAGGATCACCACCGGAATGCCGGACGGCACGAACAGCTTAAAGAACTTCAGGCCGTTCTTGTAGAAGCCGTAGAGGATGACCGTCAGGAACACCAGGATCGCCAGCGCGAAGGTGACGATGATGTGGCTGGAGACGGTGAAGGTGTAGGGAATGATGCCGACGATGTTCGAGACGAAGATGAACATGAACAGCGAGAACACCAGCGGGAAGAACTTCATGCCTTCGCTGCCGGCACTGGTTCTGATGGTGTTCGCGACGAATTCGTAGGACAGCTCGACCACGGACTGGAAGCGCCCCGGCACCAGCTGACGGCCTGCGCCCATCATCATGATCGCGATGATCGCGACCGCGAGCAGCATGTAGCCGGTCGAATTGGTGAAGGCGATCTCGTGATTGCCGATATGGCCGATCGTGAAGATCTTGTTGAGGTCGAATTGTTCGATCGGATCGATCATCCGCGTGGCGTCTCATTGTTCACCGGCCACGCCGGCGCCTTGGGCAATTCGTTCGACGGCATCCGCATGCCCTCATCGGCGGGTTCGGTCCGGAGCCACGCCTGCAGATCTCACCACGTTCAACACGCCGGCGGCGAAGCCGAGCAGGAAAAACACGATAAATCCGAAGGGCGATGTCGACAGCAACCGGTCGAAGCCCCAGCCGAGCACCGCACCGACAATGACGCCGGCGATCAACTCGGAAGACAATCGGAGACCTCGTGCCATCGCCGAAGCCCTGGCCGCGGAGTCCCCGCTTCCATCTCCCGGTTGGTCAGTCCCGACCTTGCGGTTGTCGCGAAATTCGGACAACCGCCGATCCAGACTTCCGAGCCTTGCGGAAAGCGCAACCTCATCAGGCGACTTGTCGCGATCCCCCTGTCCGCCGTTCTCGTTCGTGCCTTCCGCCATGATGTGGAGACCCGATCAAGCTGCCGCGGGTGTTCAGGAATTGCGCCCCATCGCCCTTTAAAGCCGCGCGGACCATACTGACCGCATCCCCCCAAGTCAAGATTGCGTGTGGAAGTGTTAGCTCCCTGATTTTGCTTAATTTCTCAGTCTGTCGCCAGATCGGTCGGCGGGTGTCACCGCGCCGCATCAACAGCCTTTCCGCACCGCGTGCGCGAGTTCGCCGCGCATCGGCCGGCCCGAGGCGCGTGTTGATTTCTCTCCGCCCTGACCCTACCTCGATGGAGCAGGAAAGTCGGGCGCGACGCCGTGACGCGGCAGTTTCTTGGGACAACGCGGCCCCGACAAAATTTCCGCGCTTGGGCACGTTATCCGGGCCGCTCCATTTGGCGGAGTTCAGCATGAGCCTTATGACGTCGTCTCTGCGTAACCTCACAGCGTCCTCGGTCGCCGCCGTCTGTTTGTTCGGACCCTTGTGCTTGTTCGGATCCTTGGCCGAGGCCGAGGAGGTGGCGTCCGATAGCGAGAACGGCCGCTATACGATGTCGACCACGGCCGACGGCGTGATCCGGCTCGATACGCGGACCGGCGGGATCGCGACCTGCAACAACAGCGCGGGCACCGGCTGGGCCTGCTACGCGGTGCCTGACGAGCGCGCGGCGATGGACGCCGAGATCGGTCGTCTTCAGGCCGAGAACGAGAAGCTGAAGGCGCAACTCGCCGCGCGTGATCAGACCGTCACCGGCAAGATCGACGAGCCGTTGCCGAAGGATCAGGCGCTGCCGAAGTCCGATCAGTTGAAGAGGGCCGAGCCGAAACCGGGAGCGAGTACACCCGATCCCAGATCCGCCGACGGATCGCGCAAGCTCGAGATTCCGCTCCCCAGCGACCAGGACATGGATCGGGCGATGACATTCCTGGAACAGGCTTGGCGGCGGCTGATCGACATGGCGATGCGGGTGCAGAAGGACGTGTCGGGCAGGATCTGAGGGCGCCTCGTCCGAACCCATCGAGGAGCTGTCGATGTCCATCAGATCATTGTCCCGCGGCGCGTCCTCGACTGCCACCGTGAACACGGTCGCGACCTCGTTGCTGACAGCTCAGACCCCGGGTCGAGGCTTCGTCGATCTCACGTCCAAGGTCGCCGCATTCCTTCGTGACGCCGGCGCCAAAGAAGGCGCGGTGACTGTGTTCGTCCGTCACACCTCGGCGTCCCTGACGATCCAGGAGAATGCCGACCCGTCGGTGCTGCAGGATCTCACCACGGCATTGTCGCGGCTAGCGCCGGAAAATGCCGGCTGGATCCATGACACCGAAGGCCCGGATGACATGCCGGCTCACATCAAGACGATGCTGAGCGGAACTTCGCTGCAGATTCCGGTCGTGAGCGGCGAGATGCTGCTCGGCACCTGGCAGGCCATCTATCTGATCGAGCATCGCAGCCGGCCGCACACTCGAGAGGTCGTGCTGCAGTTCATCGGCGCATCCTGATCCGCCACCCGCAAACAGAACGGCCGCGGATCCGATCCGCGGCCGTCTGTGTCAGTACAGGGCGGGCGGCACTCCTGCCGCGCGCGAAGGTCAGGTCGACTGGATGTCGACGTCCTTGGTTTCCGGCAGGAAGATGAAGCCGACCACCGCCGTGATCAGTGCGAACACGATCGGATACCAGAGGCCGGCATAGATATCGCCGGTCGAGGCGACGATCGCGAACGCGGTCGCGGGCAGGAGGCCGCCGAACCAGCCGTTGCCGATGTGATAGGGCAACGACATCGA
This sequence comes from Bradyrhizobium sp. SZCCHNS1022, assembly GCF_032484835.1. Lineage (NCBI taxonomy): Bacteria > Pseudomonadati > Pseudomonadota > Alphaproteobacteria > Hyphomicrobiales > Nitrobacteraceae > Bradyrhizobium > Bradyrhizobium sp. SZCCHNS1022. Next base: position 1,368,892 of record NZ_JAUETT010000001.1, read on the forward strand.
GGTGTAGCGGATCCTGGTCGGGAACAGTTCGACCAGCATCGCCGCGATCGGGCCGTAGACCATCGTCACGAAGATCACGAGGATCAAGAGCAGCCCGATGATCGCGGCCACCTGCGGACGGAAGATGTCGAACGGATGCGCCATCTTCACGATCGCCGGATTGCCCGCCTTCGGATAGCCGGCCTCCGCAATCGCGGCGGTCAGCGCCGGGTTGCCGCTCTTGGCGTCGGCGTAGGGTACTTCCTTGCCGTTGAACGTCACCTTCACGCCGGAGCCCGCCGGGCCGGGAACGGTCGCGTATTTGACCGACGACTGGGCGAGGAAGGCGCGGGCGGTGTCGCAGGGCGCGGTGAAGACGCGGGTGCCGACCGGGTTGAACAGGTCACCGCAGCCGGCCGGATCCGCCACCACTTCCACCTTGGTCGCTTCGATCGCCTTCTCCAGCGCCGGGTTGGCGTTGGTGGTGATCAACTTGAAGATCGGGAAGAAGGTGAGTGCCGCGATCAGGCAACCGCCCATGATGATCGGCTTGCGGCCGATCTTGTCGGAGAGGATGCCGAACACCAGGAAGAAGCCGGTGCCGAGCAGGAGCGACCAGGCGATCAGGAGGTTGGCGGTATAGCCATCGACCTTCAGGATCGATTGCAGGAAGAACAGTGCGTAGAACTGGCCAGTGTACCAGACGACGCCCTGGCCCATGGTGCCGCCGATCAGAGCGAGCAGCACGATCTTGGCATTGCTCCAGTTGGCGAAGGCTTCCGTCAGCGGCGCCTTCGAGCTCTTGCCCTCATCCTTCATCTTCTGGAACACCGGCGACTCGTTGAGGCGCAGACGGATCCAGACGGAGACGCCGAGCAACAGCACCGAAACCAGGAACGGGACGCGCCAGGCCCATTGCGTGAACGCCTCTTCACCGGTCAGCGTGCGCGTGAAGAGAATCACCAGCAGCGACAGGAACAGACCGAGCGTCGCGGTGGTCTGGATGAACGACGTGTAATAGCCGCGCTTGTCGTGCGGCGCGTGCTCGGCGACATAGGTCGCGGCTCCACCATATTCACCGCCGAGGGCGAGCCCCTGCGCCAGACGCAGTGCGATCAGGATCACGGGCGCAGCAAAACCGATCGTCGCGGCATTCGGTAGCAGGCCGACGATGAAGGTCGACAGGCCCATGATGAGGATGGTGACGAGGAAGGTGTATTTGCGGCCGACGATGTCGCCGATGCGGCCGAACACGATGGCGCCGAACGGGCGGACCAGGAAGCCGGCGGCGAAAGCGAGCAGCGCGAAGATGTCGCGTGTAGCCGGTGGGTAGGCGCTGAAGAACTGGGCGCCGATGATCGTGGCCAGTGACCCGTAGAGATAAAAGTCATACCACTCGAAGACAGTGCCGAGGGACGACGCTAAAATGACAAAGCGCTCGTCGCTCGTCATCCCTCCCGATCTCGCTTGTGTGGCTACCATTGTCGACATTGGCATTCTCTCCCCAGAGTGTTGCTTACTTTCGCTTCGCCCGGACCGATTGCGATCGCGTGCGAAGGGCATTGGCGCCCTAAGTAACATTGCAGTGAAACCAGCCCCAATACGACTTTCGGCCCTGACCGGCTTGAGGTGGGGAGAAATGGCGCGCGGTGCTCAATTCGCGGCGGGCGTGCCCCGCGACGGATGCTGCGTTGCACAAGCAGGAGATTAACTGCTTTCACTGCAAGTGGAATTGCCTACTTGCATGCGACCACCGGTCGGGTGTGTATTCCAAGTGACAGCTTGCGACAGGTCCTGACCGGCTCATCGCCAGCCCCCGAGAGCTTTGTAAGATTATTTCCAAGTATGGTGGCTGCCAGCACCCATCTCGTCATCGCCGATGATCACCCGCTGTTTCGCAACGCGTTGCGACAGGCGGTCGCGAGCGTCGTGAGCGACGCCGTCGTCGACGAGGCCGGCTCGTTCGAGGATCTGACCGCTCTTCTCGAGCGGGATTCCGAGATCGACCTCATCCTGCTCGATCTGATGATGCCGGGCGTCTCCGGTTTCTCGGGCCTCATCTATCTGCGCGCGCAATATCCGGCGATTCCGGTAGTGATCGTGTCGGCCACCGACGACGGCGGCACGATCCGCCGCTCGCTGGACTTCGGCGCCTCCGGCTTCATCCCCAAGCGGTTCGGGGTCGACCCGTTGCGCGATGCGATCGTCAAAGTGCTGGCGGGCGATGTCTGGGTGCCGCCCGACACCGACCTGTCGGCGGCCGCCGACCCCGAGATGAGCAAACTGCGCGACCGCCTGGTGACGTTGACGCCGCAGCAGGTCCGGGTCCTCATGATGCTGTCGCAGGGGCTGCTCAACAAGCAAATCGCTTACGAGCTCGGCGTCTCCGAAGCCACGATCAAGGCGCACGTGTCGGCCATCCTGCAGAAGCTCGGTGTCGAAAGCCGCACCCAGGCCGTGATCGCCGCGGCCAAGATCGCAGGCTCCGCCTGGCGGCAGGAGACGCCGACGGGGAAGTGATCCTTGCTCGCAAGACGCGGATACGGTGAGGATCTGAACGGACCTGACGGCCTTCCTGCCGCAGGATGGCGTGCGCGTCCCTTGGTCGTTCGTGACTCGCCTTCATGGCCTCGCGGGCGTGTCCGGCGTCCACGCGCTATCCGGCCTGCTCGCTGAACGACGCAATCGTCTGCCGTTGACGGTTGACCACCAGGCGCGTCACGTCCGGTCGCGAATAGTGGCCTGCCTGATCAAAATTCTGCCGTTCGCGCCGCACCATCCGCTGATCCAGTGTCGCGACGATCAAGTCCTCAATGTCTGTCACGGGGGCAACGATCCACTCGCCGTCCGGCCCGGCGACGCACGACCCGCCGTTCGCCAGCACATCCGGGCATCTTTCGAGCATTGCTCTTGCCGGGCTGCCATGCGGCACGTCGGTCTTCCGCATCAGGCCAGAGACGGACAACACGTAGCTCCTGCCTTCACGGGCGAGAAAGCGCGTGGTGCCTTCGGTATTGCGCAAGTTGCCCGGCCAAAGTGCCACGTGCAGATCTTCGCCCTGCGCATAGAGTGCTGCGCGCGAGAGCGGCATCCAATTTTCCCAGCAATTGAGCCCACCGACATGGAATGGGCCGACAGGATGCACCTGCAGGCCGTTGCCGTCGCCAGGCGCCCAACTCAGGCGTTCCTCATACGTCGGCATCAGCTTGCGATGCACTGACGCGATCGTCCCGTCGCTGCCGATGTGGACGCGTGAGCAATAGACGCTGTGGCCGCCGCGATCAGCCGGGCGCTCGATGATCCCAAGCATCACTGCAAGGCCAAGTTCCTTGGCAACGTTGGTCACGGGCTCCAGGTGGCCGGCCTCAATCTGGACGGCCTGATCGAGGTAATGTGCGTGAATTTCTTTCTGAAGGCCCGATTCGAATCGGGCGCCATCGGTGTGCTCGATCCAGAACGGATAACCGGGCGCAAGCGCCTCGCCAAACGCCAGGAAGCCGCAACCCCGCTTGGCTGCCGTCACACAACAATCGACCACTTTCTGGAGTGTAGCCGTGCGTTCCAGCCAGACTGGCGCAATCTGGGCCAGGCCGACGGTCAACTGGTCGCGGTCAACGGTGGACATCGTAGAATTCATCTTCTGCCTTCTCGCTATGCGGGACTGCTAGTTGGCGCTATAGCATCAGTCAAATTAATCATATCGATAGGGCACGATCTTGTTTCCTAATATCACTCTGGTCCAGACCCGCTGCTTCTGCGGTGTCGCGGAGAAAGGCAATTTCACCGTCGCAGCCGAGCATCTGTGCCTGTCGCAGTCCGCGGTCAGCCAGGCGGTGGCCGCACTGGAGCGGACGTTGGGTGCTCAGCTTCTTGTGCGGGGTCGGGATGGCGTCACGCTGACGAGCGCCGGGGTTGCTGCGCTGGCCGAGGCCCGCGCAGTCCTTGCGGCGGTCGAACGCCTTGCGGGCAGCGTCCGCCGCGCGGCCACATTGAGTGGCAGCTTGCGCATCGGCGTGGTCCAGAGTGCTGCGATACGCCTGTTGCCGGGCTGGCTCCGTCAGCTCCGTGCCGCCCATCCCGATGTTTCGGTGACGCTCTATGAAGGGACCGACCCGGAAGTCACCGCATGGGTCCAAACGGGGATCGTTGACATTGGCTTCACCAGCCGCACGCACGCGGCGCTGGCCGCATCGCCTGTCTTCCAGGACGACTACGTCGTGCTGGTTCCTCAAGGGCATGCCCTCGCCGCAAGAACCTCGGTCGCCCTGCGAGATCTGGACGGGCAACGCATGTTGTTGTCTGGAGGCGGGTGCGAAACGCTCGTCCAGGAGCTCTTGGCGACCGCCTCGAGCAATCCCGACATCGTCTGCCTTGTGCGCGACAATGCAACACTGGCCAGCATGGTGAGCGAGGGGCTGGGGCTCACCATCATGCCCGAACTGGCGTTGCCGGCGGATCGGCAGGGTTTCGTTACGCTCAAACTGCGTCCGAACATGCGCCGTACACTTCATGCCGTGACGAGGAGTCCCGAGGAGCTCGGGCCTGTACCCTTGGCATTTCTGAAGCTGGTCAAGCGCAGCATGAGATCGGAAGCGAGCAGCCAATTAACACGGCGAAAGGTGAAGCTGTCACGACCGAGATGAGTCGATTTGAGTGAGGGTCGAGGGCTGGCACTTGGCGAAGTCCGTGACAATCGACTTGCCGGAAAGCGGGCTCGCTCGTCTTCCGTCCCGGTCAATGTTGCTTGCCGACCGATGCCGACGGGATCAGAAAATCTGTCATGAGGAAAAGCGCGTGTGCCGCAACTCCGAAACGCGAAGCTCGCCACCGCACCGCGTCCACTACTCCGCCGCGACCATCTGCTGGATGCGCCACTGGCCGAGCAGCGCGCGCAGCGACGCCGGCTTCACCGGCTTGTTGAGCACGGCGATGTTCTCCTCGCGCGCGGCGGCGCGGACATGCGGGCTGCGATCCGCCGTGATCAGGATCGCCGGGAGGGTTTCGCCGAAGCGACGGCGGATATCGCGGATTGCCGCGATGCCGTTGCCGCGATCGAGATGATAATCGACCAACAATCCGGTCACGGCGGCGCCCCGGGCTTCGATCGCCTCGACCGCGGACTCCGGGTCGGGCACCGCGATCACCTCGGCATCCCATGCCGTCAGCAAGGTCTTCATGCCGTCGCGAATGGCGGGGTCGTTTTCGATGCAGACGATCAGAGCGCCTGAGATCGTCGTCTTGGCAAGGGGAGTCGCGCTGGTCACCGCTGCGGTGTGGTTGATCGCCTTGGCGATCGGGACCGTGATCGAGAAGGCCGAGCCGCCGCCCGGCTGCGAGTCGAGCGCAATGCCGTGATTGAGCACGCGCGCGATGCGCTCGACGATCGACAGTCCAAGCCCGAGGCCGCGCGCGATCCGGGCGCCCTGTTCGAGGCGGTGAAACTCCTTGAAGATCTCGCCGCGCTTCTGCAGCGGAATGCCAACGCCCGTGTCGTAGACGCCGATCTGCAGCGACCGGCCGCGGCGGCGGCAGCCGACCAGCACGCGGCCGTGCGGGGTGTATTTGATCGCGTTCGAAATGAAATTCTGCAACAGGCGCCGCAACAACAGGCGGTCGGATTCGACCGGCAGCGAGCACGGCACGAAGATCAGCTCCAGCCCCTTGGCGCGTGCGGCCGGCGCGAACTCGATCTCGAGCGAGCGCATCAGGTCCGCCATCTTGAAACTCGAGATCGCGGGCGTCATGGCGCCGGCATCGAGGCGGGAGATGTCCAGGAGCGCGCCGAGGATCTCTTCGATCGCCTCCAGCGATTCATCGATGTTCTCGACCAGACGCGAGTCCTCGCCGAGCCTCTGCCGCTCGACCAGGCTGGTGACATAGAGCCGCGCGGCGTTCAGCGGCTGCAGAATGTCGTGGCTGGCGGCGGCGAGAAAGCGCGTCTTGGAGATGTTGGCATCTTCGGCGGCGCTCTTGGCCAGCGCCAGTTCCGAGTTGAGCCGGGTCAGCTCTTCGGTTCTGTCGCGCACCCGCTTCTCCAAGGTGGCGTTGGCGCGCTCCAGCGCTTCGGCCGCTTCGAAGGACGGCGTGACGTCGGTGAAGGTGATGACGAGGCCGCCGTCGGGCATCCGATTGCTGCGCACCTCGATCACCATGTGGCGATCGGCCAGGCGCTCCAGATGGGGCTCGCCCTCGGCCGTGTAGGCGGCCAGCCGGCGCGCCAGCAGCGCTTCTCCGTCCTCGTAAGTTGGGGCACCGATCGAGCCTATGAATTCGAGGATTTCCTTCAATGGGCTGCCGATCTGCACCAGATGCGGCGGCAGGCCGAGCAGCTCCACGAATTGCCGATTGGAGCAGATCAGCTGCAGATCGACGTCGAACACGGCGATGCCCTGCCGCACATGGTTGAGCGCGGTCTGCAGGATCTCGCGGTTGAAATGCAGCGCGGCATGGGAATCGTCGAGCAGCTTCAGCGCGGTCTTGGCGGAGACGGTCCGCTTGCGCAGCAGCAGCGACATCACCAGGCGCGAGGACGCCGCGCCGATCGAGGAGGCGATCAGGCGCTCCGCATGGCGCAGCAATTCGAAGTCGGCAGGGGCCGCCGGATCGAGCGTCGTGTGGTGGTTCGCCGCGAAGGCTGCGAAGGAGTCGCGGGCGCGGTCGGGCCCGAGATATTGCGCCACCGTGCTCTGGATGTCCTGCACGGTGACGGTGGACCGCCAGCGCCGGAAGCTCGGCGCGATCGGCGTAAGTTCGGCCGGAACGAACAGATCGGCCTGCACCAGCTCGATCGATGACGGCTGGCGCGCCAGCGACAGCAGCACATAGGTCAGGAAATTGAGCGACAGGCTCCAGAGCACTCCATGCAGGAGCGGCGGCAACTCGGTGCCGAGCAGGGCTTGCGGCCGCAGCGCATCGATGCCGAACGGGCCATGCTGCAGGAACAGGATTCCGGCCGTCGATGTGTCGAGGAAGCTCGGAATGAACAGGGTGTAGAGCCAGACCGCGAAGCCGATGATCATGCCGCCCATCGCGCCGCGCGCCGTGGCGCGACGCCAGAAGAGCCCGCCGAAGAACGCCGGCGCAAGCTGCGCGATCGCGGCAAAGGACAACAGGCCGATCGCGGCAAGCTGGGTGTTGCCGAGCGCGCGATAATACAGATAGGCCATCACCATGATCGCGAAGATCGCGATCCGCCTTGTGCCGAGCAGGAAGCCGGCGAAACCGCGCGTTTCACGGGTGTCCTGCTGGCGCTGCAGCACCAGGGGCACCACGATGTCGTTGCAGACCATGATCGAGAGCGCGACGCATTCGACGATCACCATGGCGGTCGCGGCTGACAGGCCGCCGACGAAGACGATGATCGAGAGCACGGTCGCGTTCGCCTCGATCGGCAGCGCCAGCACGAACATGTCGCTGTCGACGGCGCCGAACGGGAAGGTGATGAGCCCGGCAAGCGCGATCGGGACCACGAACAGGTTGATGGCAATGAGATAGAGCGGAAACAGCCAGCGCGCCCGCGTCACCTCGGCGTCGTCGGCATTCTCGACCACGCTGACATGGAACTGGCGCGGCAGCAGCATCGCGGCGCAGAACGACAGCAGCGTCATGGTCAGGAAATTGCCGATGCCGGGAATGTATTCGATGGTGCGCTCGGCCTCCGGCGATCGCATCGCACGCTCGATCAGTTCGTGCGGCGAGAACATGATGAAGGTGACGAAGACGCCGGCGGCGAGGAAGGCGACCAGCTTCACGATCGATTCCGTGGCGACGGCGAGCATCAGGCCGTGCTGATGCTCGGTGGCGTCGGTCTGGCGGGTGCCGAACAGCACGGCGAAGGTCGCCATCGCTAGCGTCACCAGCAGCGCCATGTCGCCGACCAGCGGCATGCGCGAGAACGCCTGATCCTCGCTGAGGATGGTTTCGAGCGAGGAGGCGACCGCCTTTAATTGAAGCGCGATGTACGGCACCGAGCCGATGATCGCGATCAGCGCCACCGTCGCCGCCACCGCCTGGCTCTTGCCGTAGCGGGCGCCGATCAAGTCGGCGACCGAGGTGATGTTCTGCGACTTTGCCAGATGGATGACGCGGCGGAGCAGCGGCGTGCCGAAGCCGATCAGCAGGATCGGCCCGACATAGATCGCGAGGAAGTCGACATTGGTGCGGGTGGCGAAGCCGACCGAGCCGAAGAAGGTCCAGGAGGTGCAGTAGATCGCCAGCGACAGCGGGTAGATCAGCCGCGAGAAACGGCCACGCCCGTCCGAAGGCCGCCGGTTGCCAGCCCGATTGCCGCGGCTCGCGACCAGGAACAGGAAGCCGATATAGCCGAAGGCGGCTGCGATCACTGCCCAGTCATGCAACATCGCTTGCGTGTCTCCCGACGTCTCCTCGGCTTCGGGCTTGTCCCGTTATTCGGGAAATCTAGCGCGTTGCGGGAGGGGAGGCGACAGTGATCTTGCTGCGCGATCGCAGAACTTCGCTCATCGTTAGCGATGGCGGGCGTGCGGCATAGGTTCGTCATTCCGGGGCGCCCATAGGGCGAGCCCAGGAATCCATTTTCACGGCGAGGGATGAGGATAGGTGGATTCCGGGCTCGCGCGTTCCGCGCGCCCCGGAATGGCGAAAAGAGGGTCGGCAAACCGGATGCCGCTACCCGAAAAGGTCTACTCCGCCGCCAGCGCCTTCTTGTTCAGCGGCAGGCCGAGCCGCTCCCAGACCTGCACGAGCGACTCGGCGAGGCGGTCGATCAGGCCGTCGTCGTGATAGGGCGACGGCGTGATGCGCAGCCGCTCGGTGCCCTTGGCCACGGTCGGATAGTTGATCGGCTGGATGTAGATGCCGTGCTCTTCCAGCAGCAGGTCGCAGGCCTGCTTGCACTTCTCGGGATTGCCGACGAACAGCGGCACGATATGAGTGTCGCTCGACATCACCGGCAGGCCCGCGGCCGAAAGGATCGCCTTGACCCGTGCGGCGCGGTCCTGGTGGCGCTCGCGCTCCCAGCTCGAACTCTTCAGATGCTTGATCGCGGCGGTCGCGGCCGAGCAGATCGGCGGCGGCAGCGAGGTGGTGAAGATGAAGCCGGGCGCATAGGAGCGCACCGCGTCGATGATCTCGCCTTTCCCCGCGATGTAGCCGCCGAGGCAGCCGAACGCCTTGGCGAGCGTGCCTTCGAGGACGTCGATGCGATGCATGACGCCGTCGCGCTCGGCGATGCCGCCGCCGCGCGGGCCATACATGCCGACGGCATGGACCTCGTCGACATAGGTCATCGCGCCATAGCGTTCGGCGAGATCGCAGATCGCCGCGAGCGGGGCGACGTCGCCGTCCATCGAATACAGGCTCTCGCAGGCGATCAGCTTGGGCCGGTCGGGCCCGGCGGCGATCAAGAGCTCCTCGAGATGGGCGAGGTCGTTATGGCGCCAGATCTGGCGCTCGCAGCCGGACTGGCGCACGCCCTCGATCATCGAATTATGGTTCAGCGCGTCCGACAGGATCAGGCAGTTCGGGATCAGCTTGGCCAGCGTGGAAATGCCGGTCTGGTTGGAGACGTAGCCGGAGGTGAACAGCAGCGCCGCTTCCTTGCCGTGGAGGTCGGCGAGCTCCGCCTCGAGCTGCACCAGCGGGTGGTGCGTACCGGCGATGTTGCGGGTGCCGCCGGCGCCGGTGCCGACGCGGGTCGCGGTCTCGACCATGGCGCCGACCACCTTCGGATGCTGGCCCATGCCGAGATAGTCGTTGGAGCACCAGATCACGACGTTGCGCGGGCCGTTTGGCGAATGCCAGATCGCGTGCGGGAACCGGCCGGCGATGCGTTCCAGATCCGCAAATACACGGTAACGGCGCTCCTCATGCAGACGACCGAGGGCGGCACTGAAATACTGGCTATAGTTCATCACGAAACCTAACGTGGCGCGCTGCAGTGCAGCACCGAAAACGGAGCCTCGCGGCAGCGAAGTCTGACGATCTTATTAGAGCGTTTCCAGCTCGGCTGTCGAGTTAGAATCCCGAGCCCGGCGTTGGGCGATTTGTCCAAGCGCCAGCCCTCGGGGCTCAACCATCAAGCGCCGACGATCGCGACTGAACCGCGCTCGCATTGCGGCGACGCTGCGGCGGGATCGCAGCCGGTTCGGGCCGGCGGATTTGCCGCGGCCTCAGGTCGTCCGATACTGGAGCACGCCGCCCACTTCCGCCGCCGTGAGGCGGCCTTCGACCAGCATGTAGTTGACATGTGCGATCAGCTCGCCCGCGGCAAAGCCCATCTGGTGCGGATCGAGCACGTGCTTGTGGAACACGACCGGCACCAGCTGCGCCGAGGTCTTCGGCTCATCGAGGCAGGCTTCCGCGATCATGCGGCAGCGCTCCTCGTGATGATCGGCGAGCTGCTTGATCCGCGTCTTCAGGCCGTAGAACGGCACGCCATGGCCGGGCAGCACCAGCGCGTCGTAGGGCAGGGTGGTGGTGAGGCTCGCCAGCGAGGCCAGATATTCGCCGAGCGAGTTCTGGTCGGGCTCGACCGCCCAGACGCTGACGTTGGGCGAGATCTTGCTCAGGACCTGATCGGCCGAAAGGAACAGCTTGTCGGAGGCACAATACAGCATCACCTGGTCGAGCGCATGGCCGCCGCCGGTGATCACCTTGAAGCGGCGGCTGCCGATCTGGATCTCGTCGCCGTGGGAGATGCGCCGATAGGAGGGCGGCAGCACCGAGACCCGCTTCAGATAATCCTGGCCGCGGCCGAGCAGCTTGTCGGTCAGCGTTTCGTCCATGCCGTGGCGGCGGAAGAACTGGCGCTGCGCGCCCAGCCGCTCCTCGCTGCCGCGGTTCTGGTGATAGACCGACTGCAGATACTCGACCTGCGACATCAGAAGCGAGCAGTTGAAACGCTCGACGATCCATCCCGCGAGGCCGACGTGATCGGGATGCGAATGGGTCACGATCAGCCGCTTGAGCTTCACATGCTGCAGCGGTCCTTCGAGCAGCCTGGTCCAGGCCGCAATCGACTCCTCATTGCCGAAGCCGGAATCGATGGCGGTCCAGCCGTCGCCGTCTGCGAGCAAATAGATGTTCACATGGTTGAGGCGGAACGGCAGCTTCAGCCGCAGCCAGAGCACGCCGGGCGCGACCTCGACGACCTGATCCTCCCCGGGATGGCTTTCCCAAGGGTATCGCAATGCCTCGGCGGAGGAGTGAACGGGGTGTGTCTTCGAATGCATGCCATCGGCTTAAACGCCGCCGCGGACGAGCGCCAGCCGAAAAAATGCGGGCGGGTAGCGGCTCGGCGCAAGGCTGCCAATCGCACGGACATTCGGGGTCTGGCGCTTCGCGCCATCCCGGAATGACGACTCCCCTACGCCGCCCGGATATTGGTCAGGAACGCGTCAATCTCGGCGCGCAGGCTGTCCGCTTCATGTCGCAGGGCGTCAGACGCGCTCAAGACATCTGCCGCCGCGTTGCCGGCCTGGGCGGCCGCGCTGGAGACGCCGGTGATGTTGCCGGAGACTTCGCTGGTGCCGCCGGCCGCTTGCTGGATGTTGCGGGCGATCTCGCGCGTGGCGGCGCCCTGCTGCTCGACTGCGGCGGCGATCGTCGTGGTCACGTCGTTGATCTCGGCGATGGTCTCGCCGATGTTGCGGATCGCCGTGACCGCCGACGATGCGACCTGCTGCATGCCGGCGATCTGGCTGCGGATCTCGTCGGTCGCCTTGGCGGTCTGGCTCGCGAGGCTCTTGACCTCCTGCGCCACCACGGCGAAGCCGCGGCCGGCTTCGCCGGCGCGCGCGGCCTCGATGGTGGCATTGAGCGCCAGCAGGTTGGTCTGCGAGGCGATCACCTGGATCAGGTCGACCACCACGCTGATGCGGCTCGCATTGTCCGCCAGGCCCTGCATGGTGGCGTCGGTCGCGCCGGCCTCCTCCACCGCCTTCTTGGCGATCCCTGCCGAGGTCACGACCTGTCGGCTGATCTCCGCGATCGAGGATGACAGCTCCTCGGTGCCGGCCGAGACGGTCTGCACATTCGCCGAGGTCTGCTCCGCCGCCGCGGCCACCGCGCCGACCAGCGAATTCGATTGCTCGGCACTGTCGGACATGCTCTGCGCCGTCGTCTGCATCGCGTTCGCCGAGGCCTGCAGGTTGGCCAGCGCATCGCGCACCGTCGCTTCGAATTCGGCGATCCGCGCTTCCATGCGCGTGGCCCGCTCGGCTTTGACCAGGCGATCCTGATCCTGCTCGGCCGCAAGCGTACGGGCGTTGATCATGCCCTCGCGGAACACCGCGAGCGTCGCCGCCATCGCACCGATCTCGTCCTTCTGGCCGCCATGCCGGATCTCGGCGTCGAGGTCGCCGCTCGAAAGCCGCTGCATCGCCCGTTGCAGGCGGCTGATCCGGCGCAGGATGTTGCCGCCGACATAGAGCCAGACGAACAGAACCGAGCCGATCAGCGTTGCGGTGCCGGCCCCGATCATGATCAGGGTCGCGAGCTCAATGTCCTTGCCCGCGCGCGTGGTCGCGGTCTCGGTCGTGGTGCGGACACCCTCGACCAGCTGCTGCACGCTGATCTCCAGCCCGATATTGAGCTTGCGCGTCTCCTCCAGCACGGTCTGGCCGTAATCGAACGCGTCGAGTTCCTTTTCGCGCAGCTTGAACACGCGCGTCTTGCCTTCGCCGAGCGCAGCGAGCTTCGCCGCCGCCTCGCGCAACGCGGCGGTCGCGCGATTGTTCGGCAGCAGTTCGAGGTTGGATTTCAGCTGCGCCAGCGCTTCCTTGAAGGCCTTCTCGGTCGTCTCCAGCGTATCGGCATCGTTGGCGGAGAGCGCGGCGGCCATGTGCGCGGCAATCAGGTTGCCGCTGGCGATAACATTGCCGAGCTGTTCGACGAACCGCGCGGCGGCGGTCGCGTCGTCGACGGAGATCTCGGCGGCGCTGAGCACGGCGTTCAGCTCGGTCTGCGCGTCCAGCATGGGCGCGCTTGCGGCCGCGGTGAAATCGGCCTGGGCCCGGCGCAGCGCGTCGTATTGCTTGTTGTGAGTTGCCGTCACCTCCAGCCGCTCGCGCGCGGCCGAGACCAGGCTCTGGTTAGCCTCGCTGATGTTCTTGATCGTTTCGGCAAGTGGAGCGACGACACTCTTGTCGGCGCCGAGCGTTGCGATCTCCTTCAGCCGCTGCTCGGTGATCTTCTGGATCTCCTGCATCTTCTTCAGCCGCTCATCGAGGGCCTCGTGAGTCTGTGATCCCAGGAGGGCGGGGCCGAGGCTCGCAAGGCTCTGGCTCTGCGCGAGCAGCTGCAGGCTTGCGGTGAGGCGCGGAATGTCGCGGCCCGACAGGTCGACCATGGTGCCGCCGATATAGCGCAGCATCACGCCGGCTCCGGCGCTGATGAGGATGGCCATGCCGGCAATCACGGCAAAGGCGGCGAACAGGCTGCCCTTGACGCCCCATCGCGGACGCAACAAGGCGAACGCCCTGCCGATGCTGAACCGAACCGCCATTCTGTTTCCCCCGACACACAACGACTTGGAGCCGAATTTTGGGCGCAGTATCGCGGTCGCGAGTTAACAAATCCGGGAAAACACTGGATCGATGCAGAAATTTTAGGCGCCTGCGCATTTCATCCAGCGGGATTTAACGGAACGGCAACGCTTGGTCGTGCTGCGCGGAGCGCGACGCCGTCGAAGCGACATGCGGCGACGAGCGGGTGCGCAAAAGGAAGGGGCCGGCATCGCTGCCGGCCCCCTTTGACGTATGTAGGTCGTTGGATGCGGCTCAGTAGCGCGCGGCCACCGGAGCGCCCCAGTTGAAGCGATAGTTCACGCCGGCCTTGAAGGTGTGATCGTCGGTGGTGAAGCTGCCGGTCGGCACCAGTGCCGGCGGCGCGGTGAAGCTCGCGCTGCCGAAATTGTAGTAGTCGTACTCGACCTTGGCCGACCAGCTCGGGGCGAACATGTATTCGAGGCCCGCGCCGACCGTGTAGCCGTTGCGATGGTCGCCGGTGGTGCCGAACCCGACCGGAATCCCGCCCAGCGTCACGCTCTCGTTGTTGTCGGAATAGGCGTAGCCGCCCTTCACGTAGACGAGGCCCGGACCCCAGGTGTAACCGAAGCGGCCGGTGATCGAGCCGAGCCCGCGCTGGCTGTTCTTATAGGTGTAGCCGCCGGGGAACACGGCGCCCACGTTGCCGCCGACCCAGCTGTACTGACCCTCGGCACCGATCACCCAGTTCGGGGCGAACTGCCAGTCGGCACCGACCTGCAGACCACCGAGGAAGCGGCCGTTCGAATTGTTGCCGGTGGCAAGGCCGGAGAAATTGCTGTCGCTGGAGAAGGCGCCGCCGAGATGCGCGCCGAGATAGAAGCCGGTCCAGTTATAGATCGGCGCGACATAGGCCGGAGCCTTGGTCGCATAAGGATAGGAGCGCGCTCCGAGATCGGCAGCGCGAGCGGACTGCGCGCCGGCCAGGACCGCGAGCGCCACAGTCACGAGCAGAAACTTCTTCATCGTTCATCTCCAACGCATACAAACGTCAAGTCGGACACCAAGTGCGGCGTCATCGATGCGTCAGGAGATAGATCGCTTTTGAATAAAATGCTGTCACTCGCGAAACACAGGGGTCCTTAACCCAACCTGTTGGCGTGCGAACGTTTTCTCGTGGTTAGCGGAAGCTTAAGGAAGGCTGAAGCGGGCGTTAAGGTCGGCTCGCGCCGTGTCGGTTTGAGACATCGGAATTAAGGTGCGTTAAGCGCTGCGTGAAGAGCTGCGACGGCCTCGGCCAGCTGGTCGCGATGCAAGACATCGTCCTTGGGAATCGTTCCGATGTCGGCGGCGATCTCGCGCAGGATCGCGGCGAGCAGGCCATAGTTCAGATGGAGGTGGATCGACTTGCGGACTTCCTCCGATCCCGGATGTTCCAATGTCAGCGCGAGCCCGCTCGGTTCGAGACGAGCCTCGAAGCGGGAGGAGTGCTCGAAGGTGCCGACGTAGAATTTGTCGGGATATTCGAGCGCGACCTCAGCCTTGTCCGGAACCGGTTTTGACATCAGGTACCTCATTCAGATCGAGCGAATGTTGGCGGGATGGCGCCAATCGGCTTTGCGCCAGATCATGTCCTGCGCCTGCGGCTCGCAGTGGGCACCCGCAGTTCTAGAGCATGATCCGGAAAAGTGGAAACCGGTTTTCCCTCGCGACAAACGCCATAGGCGTTTGCGCGGAGATCATGCTCAATCAAAGAGATGAGATCATGAGGCGAGCCCAAGGAGCGATCGCCTTTCCGGAGGCGAGCAACGTTCCATCAGTACTGTCCATTTTGAGTTCCCGCGGCTCGCTGCTGGTCATCTCACCGCTGCGTAGCGGCTTCAATTCCTCATCGGCTGATCGAAGATAAGGGGACGGCTGCCGGGATCTTGGATGTATCCTGCTAAGCGATATCGTCGATATCGACGCGGAGCGCAGCCGCGATCTTCTTGAACGTATCGATCGTTCCCTCACGATTGCCGGTTTCGAGTTGCGAAATGTACGGCGCGGCAAGGCCGGTTTTCTCGGCCAACTCTTTGCCGGTCATGCCGCGATATTCGCGCCAGACACGGATCTTGTTCTCGCCGTTGATGAGTCTGTCCGCGAATTCAGCGGGGATCAGCTCCTCCTCACCCGTCGCAAGCTTGCGCTTGATCTCATCAACAGCGCGCGCGTCGGCAGCCTCCTCGGCAGCTTCGATCAGGCGCTCATATTCTTCGAAAGGAATCACCACCATACGATCCCCGCTCGGGGAGGTGATGATGTTCAGTTTGCGCATGATCCTAATCCTCGTAAACGCTGCCGCGCGGGCCCACCTTCAGGACGTCCATGACAACGCCGTCTTGGGTAAAGATGACGCGCCAATCACCCACCCGCAGCCGCCATTCGTCCTCGCGCCCTTGAAGCTTCTTCACGTTGTTCGCCAAACTTGCCGGATTCTCCGCGTATTGACGGATTTTCTCCTGGATCAGCTGCGCCGTGTTGCTTGGCAATTTCGCTAGGGCCTTGATGGCGGCTTTGGTGTAGCGAATTTCCATGGGTTGAATATTAGCAAATAGCTAATCGATGTCAATTTCAAAATAGCAAATCGCTAATATTTGTAACTGCCCCTTTTAGCTCGGGCAAAATGCCGCTCCTGAGTTTCTTGCCAGCTACAAGGACATCGGACCGCCTCGATCCGGGCGTTCACGGCACGCGCAGCGATGCCGGAACAGGGCCGGGACCGCGGCAGCGGCCCCGACCGCCAGTTTAACGCTTCAGGAACGCTGTCATTCCGAGGCAGTAGCGCTCCATAGTTCGATACTGTCGCATCGCTCCGGAATGACGCCTGCTAGTTGGTTTGCCGCACCAGGTCGCTGATCCGCACCGGGAAGCGCCGGATCCGCACGCCGGTGGCGTGCCACACCGCGTTCGCCACTGCACCGGCCGAACCGGTGATGCCGATCTCGCCGACGCCTTTGATGCCGAGCGGATTGACGTACGGATCGTGCTCCTCGACCGTGAACGCTTCCATCGCCGGGATGTCGGCATTCACAGGCACATGATACTCGCCGAGATTGGCGTTCATGATGCGCCCGGTGCGTCGGTCGGTGATCGCCTCCTCGTGCAGCGCCAGCGAAATGCCCCAGATCATGCCGCCGAGCAGCTGGCTCTCCACCAGCTTCGGATTGATCACCCGGCCGGCTGCGAATGCGCCGATCATGCGGCTGACCCGGACCTGGCCGAGATCGGGATCGACCTTCACCTCGGCGAACACCGCGCCATGCGAATGCATGGCATATTGCTCGTTGAGCGCCGGATCGGGCGCGCCGCTGCCGGAGGCGTCAATCTCGGCGAGGCCGGCGCGCGCCAGGATGTCGCCGTAAGCTTCGCCGCGGCCCTCGTCGTCGCGCCGGAACAGCCGGCCGTTGCGCGCGATGACGCCGGCATTGCCGGCGCCGAACAGCGGTGAGCGTTCGTCCGAGGTCGCAAGCTCCGCGAGCTTGGCGATCACGGCCGCGCCGGCGTTGTGGATCGCGGTGCCGACGGTGGCGGTATGCGCCGAACCGCCGGCGATTCCGGCATCCGGCAGGTCGGAGGTGCCGGCCTTGTACGCGACCTGATCGATGTCGAGTGCCAGTGCATCGGCCGCGACCTGCGCCAGCGCCGTCCAGGCACCCTGGCCCATGTCGTGCGAACCGGTTTCGATGGCGCCAGTGCCGTCGCGGCGGATCACCGCGCGGGCTTGGCCTGCGAACATCAGCGCGTGGAAGGTCGCCGTCCCCATGCCCCAGCCGACCAGGAAGCCGTCCTTGTCGCGCATCATGCGGGGCTTCAGCGGCCGATCCCACCAGCCGAAGCGCGCCGCGCCCTGCGTGTAGCATTCGCGCAGCGCTTTCGAGGAGAATGGCTTGCCGGTGGCCGGCTCGACCTCGGCGTAGTTCTTGACGCGGAAGGCGAGCGGATCGAGGCCGCAGGCTTCCGCCATCTCGTCCACCGCGCTCTCCAACGCGATCGATCCCGGCGCAATGCCGGGCGCGCGCACGAACAGCGGCGTGCCGGTATCGACGCGCACGGCGTCATATGTGGTCGCGATCGCCGGCGCCGCATACAGCGTATGCGTCAGATGCGCCGCCCCCTCGTAGAAGTCTTCGAAGCTGGAGGTCACCACCCGGGCGTGATGATGAATCGCCGACAACTGGCCTTCGGCGCTCGCACCGAGCCGCAGCGTCTGACGGGTCGGCGAGCGATGGCCGAACGGACCATAGAGCTGCTCGCGACGGACCACGAGCTTCACCGGACGTCCCACCAGTTTGGCGGCGAGGATGCCGAGCACCTGCGGCCCCGCCATGATCCCCTTGCCGCCGAAGCCGCCGCCGAGGAATGGGCTGCGGATCAGGATGTTCTCCGGCGGGATGCCGAACAGGCCGGCGATGCGCGCCTGCATCATCGCAAGCCCTTGCGTCGGCGTGTCGATCACCAGCCTGTCGCCCTGCCAGTTCGCTACGATCGCGTGCGGCTCCATCGCATTGTGGTAATGCGGCGGCGTCTCGTAGGTGGTCTCGATCGACTTGTCGCTGCCGGCCAGCGCCGCCTCGACGTCGCCATGGCGGCTTTCCGCGGGAAAGCCCATGCCGACCACGGGAGGCACATAGGCCCCGTCGGCATCGAGGCCGATGCGCACCGGCTCGACTTCATAACGCGGCGCCAGCAGCGCCGCGCCTTCGGTCGCGGCCTCCAGTGTCTCGGCGATTACGACTGCGATCGGCTGGTTTACATAGCGGACGCGATCGTTCTGCAGCGCCTCGAACCTGAAGGCGAACGGATTGGGCTTGCCGTCGGGATCGTCCGCGAGCGGCGGACGGTTGGCTGAGGTCCTCACCTCGATCACGCCGGGATGAGCCTTGGCCGCTTCGACATCGAGCGAGACCACGCGGCCGCGCGCGATACTGCTCACGGCAAGCACCGCATGGAGCAGGCCAGTCGGATTGTTGTCGGCGGCGTAGCGTGCGGCGCCGGTGACCTTCAGCACGCCGTCGCGGCGGGACAGCGGCTGGCCGATGGTCGAGCCGTGCCGGACGTGGGCTGGATCACGGGACAGGTTGAGTTCAAGCATGATGGAGAACTCCTGGAACGGAGGAAACGGGAACGGAAGAAAACGGAGAGGCGGGTAGCGCCGGCACGCGGTCGGGCGTGCCTTGGGCGGCGGCTTGCAGCGCGCGTACGATCAGGTTGGTTGCGAGCGGGATCTTGTAGGCGTTGTCGCCGGACGGCTTTGCGCCGGCGAGTGCCGCAGCGGCCGCGCGTTGAAACGCGCCGGCTTCGGCGGCTTGGCCGGCGAGCAGGGCTTCGGCTTCGCGCGCCCGCCACGGCTTGGCGGCGACGCCACCGAGCGCGAGGCGCGCTTGCTTGATCGCGCCGTTCTCGACGATGAGACCGGCTGCGGCCGAGACCACGGCGAAGGCGTAGGAGGTGCGCTCGCGCACCTTGAGATACCGCGCGTGTGCGGCGAAGGCGCGCGCGGATGCCGGCAGCCTGATCCCGACGATCATTTCGCCCGGCTCCAGCACGGTCTCGCGCTCCGGCGTGGTGTCTGGCAAAAGGTGCAGTGCCTCCAGCGCGACCTCGCGCCGCCCCGGTTTGCCCTCGATCTCGACGACCGCATCAAAGGCCGCGAGCGGCACGCAGAAATCCGATGGGTTGGTGGCGATGCAGGCCTCGCTCCAGCCCAGCACCGCGTGCTGGCTGTTCTCACCGTCCCGCGCGTCGCAGCCGGCGCCGGGGCTACGCTTGTTGCAGGCCGAGGCCGGGTCGTAGAAATAGGCGCAGCGCGTCCGCTGCAAGAGGTTGCCGCCGACGGTCGCCGCGTTGCGCAGCTGCGCCGAGGCGCCGGAGAGCAGCGCTTCCGCCACGGCCGGGAAGTCGTTTGCGAACACCGGATCGTGCGCAAGGTCGGCATTGCGCACCAGCGCGCCGATCCTGACGTCGCCATTGCCGAGCCGCTCGATGCGGTTCAGTTCGGGCAGGCGGGAGATGTCGACCAGCCGTGATGGCCTGACCACATTGCCCTTCATCAGGTCGAGCAGATTGGTGCCGGCGGCGAGATAGGCGGCGCCGGGCTGGCTCGCGGCAGCAATTGCTTCGGCAATGCTCGCCGGCTTCACATAGTCGAACCGGTTCATGCCGCGCGCTCCGCCTTCGTCTTGCTCGCAAGGGTCTGCTGGGCGTCCTGCACCGCCTCGACGATGCCGACATAGGCGCTGCAGCGGCACAGATTCCCGCTCATGCCTTCGCGGATGCGCTCGGGGTCATCGCCGGCCTGGCCTTCATTGATCAGGCCGATCGCGCTCATGATCTGGCCCGGCGTGCAGAAGCCGCATTGCAGGGCGTCATGGACGATGAAGGCGTCCTGCACCGGGTGGAGCTGGTCGCCGTCGGCCACGCCCTCGATCGTGGTGATCGCGGCGCCGTCGAGGCTGGCGGCCAGGGCGAGGCAGGAATTGATGCGGCGGCCGTCGACCAGCACGGTGCAGGCGCCGCATTGGCCGCGGTCGCAGCCCTTCTTGGTTCCGGTGAGGTCGAGGCGTTCACGCAGGAGGTCGAGCAGCGTGACACGGGGGTCGTCGAGCGCAAGCGTTCGCGGCTCACCGTTGACGGTGAGTCTCACAGTCCAATTCATGCGTTGTTCCGATCGAAGCTATGGCCTAATCGGATCGCGGGCGGCCACGCCTTACGGGCGGTGGTCCGTGCGGGATCCGGGCACCCCTGGGCTTGGCAAGGAGAAGTGACTGGCCCGGGGTGACACGCCCATTTATACGGAGGACTCCTCCGTTTATCAAGGGGGACCTCACAGGGGTTCATCAAGAGCTGGTGAGATGGCGACCAAATCACAAGAGCGGCCCCGGAAGCCGCGTGCCGATGCCCTCCGCAACCGCGAGCGCGTGCTGGAGGCGGCCAAGGTCGTGTTCTCGGCCGGTGGCGCGGACGCGAGCCTCGAGGCGGTGGCGCGGCAGGCCGGCGTCGGCATCGGCACGCTCTATCGGCATTTCCCGACCCGCGAGGATCTGTTCGAGGCGGTCTATCGCCGCGAGGTCGAGCAGCTCTCCGAGCTGGCTGAGCAATTGAAGAGCGAGCCCTCGGCGCTGGAGGCGCTGCGGCGCTGGCTGCGCTCGACCGTGCAATTCGTCGCCACCAAGAAAGGCATGATGGCGGCGCTCGCCATCGTCATGAATGCCAATTCCGAGCTCGCCGCCTATTCGCATGCGCATCTCATCGCTTCGATCGGCGCGTTGCTGTCGCGCGCGGTCGCGGCCGGCGAAGTCCGCGGCGACGTCACCGCCGACGACCTGCTCCGCGCCCTCATCGGCATGTGCTACATGCACGACCAGACCGGCTGGCATCAGAGCGTGCTGCGGCTGCTGGATGTGTTCGTGGATGGGTTGCGGGTGACGAGACCTGGAGCAACTCCATCAATTGATTGATGCTCGCCGATGTCGCCGGCGTTGTGCGCTATGATCTAGGAAGATGAAGCGGCCCTACCGCTTCGGCAAAATGGCTGCGCCTTTCGCCAGCGCGAATCCCCGGGGATGACGGCGCTCCAACGCGAGCCATTTTAGCCCCGCAGCCACTCCACCAGCGCCTGCGCGGTTTCCTCCGGCTGCTCCAGCTGCGGCAGGTGGCCGCAATTGTCGAGCACGACCAGCCAGCTGCCGGCGATCTCGTCGGCCATCTCGGTGGACAGACTGTTCGGGATCATGTCGTCGGTGTCGCTGGTCAGCACCAAGGTCGGGCAGCGGATTGCGGTCAGCGTGGGGCGAGAGTCCGGTCGTGCGATCATCGCGGTCTGCTGCCTGACGAAGCCGTCGACGCCGACATCGTCGGCCATATCGCGCACGAGCCTGCGCAAGCGTGCATCCTCGCGCCGCGACGGATGCACGAAATTCACGGCTAGCCCGTCGACGATGGCGTGATACTCGCCTTCCCTGGCGCGGGTGATCATGGTGCGGCGTCGCGCACCGGCTTCCGGCGCATCCGGCCGCGCCTGGGTGTTGATCAGCGCCAACTTGGCGACGCGCTCCGGAGCCTGGCGCATGATCTCGAAGGCGATGTAGCCGCCCATCGAATGGCCGGCGAGCGCGAAGCGCGGCGGCGCTTCTGACAGGATGCGGCGCGCGATCGCGCCCATGCTGTCGTCGCGGATGTGGTTGGCGATCATCACCGGCCCGTGCCGCCACAGCGCGGGAACAAGAGGCGCATAGATCCGGGGCGAGCAGATCAGCCCGGGCACCAGCACGATCGGCAAAGTTTCCGTCATCAGCCTCCCCCCCATGTGTGCGCGTTATTGATCCGGCCACGCCGGCGGCCTAGCCTTTGCCGCCACCTGCGATGCGGCGGTCTGCTACCTCAGTAACACTGCGTCATTGCGCGGACATTCTGCGGCACTATCGCCGGATGACCGGAGCGTATCACAGCCAAATCGGGAAACGCCATGCGCCATCTGCTTGTCCTGCTCGTCTTCGGTCTTGCCGCCTTGCAGCCCGCCGCCGCCGCCGAGCCATGGGAGATGCTGCCGCCGACGCCGCAGCCGGTTGCTACGCAGCGCGCCGGTCAGGCCGCCGTGAACGGCATCAAGATCTATTATCGTGTTTACGGCCAAGCGCCGCAGCAGGGCGGCACGCCGGTGATCCTGCTGCATGGCGGCCTGGCGAACGCCGATTATTGGGGGCATCAGGTCGAGGCGCTGGCGCCGCATCACATGGTGGTGGTGATGGACAGCCGCGGCCATGGCCGGAGCACCCGCGATGCGCGCGCTTACGGCTACGATCTGATGGCCGACGACGTCGTGGCGCTGATGGACGAGCTCAAGATCGCCAAGGCCGACATCGTCGGCTGGAGCGACGGCGGCATCATCGGCCTGGATCTCGCGCTTCGCCACAAGGACCGCGTCGGCAAGGTGTTCGCCTTCGCCGCCAATTCCGTCACCTCGGGCGTCAAGGACGGCGTCGAGAAGAATCCGACCTTCGCCGCCTTCATCGAGCGCGCCGGCCACGAATACCGGTCGAATTCCGCCACGCCGAATGCCTATGAGGATTTCGTCGCCCAGATCAGTAAGATGTGGGCGGAGCAGCCGAACTGGAGCGACGCGCAGCTGCAGTCGATCACTTCGCCGGTGTGGATCGTCGACGGCGACCATGACGAGGCGATCAAGCGCGAGCACACCGAATATCTCGCCGCCACGATCCCGCATGCGGGGCTGTTGATCCTGCCGAATACCAGCCACTTCGCCTTCCTGCAGGACCCGGAGCTGTTCAACGCCGCGATGCTGCGCTTCCTCGACGGCAAATAGCGCGACCGAAGGACGCGCCCGGCTCCGCATTACTACGGAGAGTGGTCCGTACTTAGCCAATTGTTAGTTGTCCAGGTCACATGTTCCAAACAAATGATAAACATGTGGTGGAAGCCGGACCTATGAAGATCGGTCAGTTGTTTGCGGTGTCGATGCTGTCGGTGACGGCGCTTGCCGTCGTGCCCGCGGCGGAGGTCGTGGTTGGGCAATATCGGATCCTGGCCGATAGGGCGGATGCCATCAAGACAGTCGAGGCGTTCGGGGCGGTTCTCCTGTTTGCGCAGAACATGGTGGGCAACCGGGCGCCCTACATCACCCCGTTGTTTGCGGAGGGGCCGGCCACCGAAGCGCAGCTGGCGGTGATCGCCAAGACCAGGCAGTCGACCGATGCGGCGTTGGCGAAGGCGCGAAGCGCCATTGCGGAGCTCGGCGACGGCAAGGCGGTTGGCCAGACTCTCGATCAGGCCGGAGCCAAATTCGCCGAGATCCGTGCCGCGACGGACGCCGCGCTCTCCCGTCCGCTGAGCGCCCGCGACCCGGCCGTGACCAAGGGCTTCCTGCCTGGCGTCGCCCAGGTCGCGGTGATGATCGAGCCGATTCTGAACCGCCTGCAAAATGATGTCGCCAACGCGGATGCCTCGCTCACGACGCTGCTCGACGTCTCGCGCACGGCTCAGGACTTGCGCGTCACGGCCGGTGGCCGCGCGGCCCTGCTGTCGCCTGCGCTGAGTGCTCACCGCCTGGTGACGCCGACGGAGAAGGCCACGATGGACCGCGGCCAGGGCCGCATCGAGACGGACCGCGACCGCATGGAAGCGGGCGTCCAGCAGCTCGGCGATCCGGCCGGCCTTGCGGCGGCGCTGAGGAACGCCAAGGAGTCCTATTTCGGGCAGGCGGGGCCGCTGATCGACAAGGAGATCGCGGCGGGGCTGAGCGACACCAATTATTCCATCACCGCCGAGCAGCTGGGTGAGCGGGTGGTTCCGGCGGTCGAAAAGTTCTTCGCGGTTCGGGATGCCGCGATCGCGGAAGCGCGCGACCGCGCCAGCGCCTCGCGCGACTCGGCGCGCGTGATGCTGGCCGTCGCCGCCGCGCTCGTGATTGCCTTGCTCGGGCTCCTGGTCGGCGTCACCATGCTGCTACGCCGCCGTGTGATCGCGCCGATCGTGAACCTGACCAAGGTGATCGGCGAGATGGCCCAAGGCCGCGACGATGTCGCGATCCCTGCGAGCGATCGCGACGACGAGATCGGAGCCATGGCAGGATCGCTGGAGACGTTCAGGGAAGCGCTGCTGGCGAACAAGGCCGCCGAAGCCGCGGCTGCGGCCGATGCGCAGGCCAAGATCGAGCGCGGCCAGCGCGTCGAGCGCTTCACGCGGGAGTTCGAGACCGCGATCGGCGAGGTCATCAGCGTGGTCTCGGAGGCCGCAGGCGAATTGGAGCGCTCCGCCGGCACGCTGACCGCCACCGCCGGACGCTCGCTGGAATTGGCGACCGTGGTCGCCGGCGCCTCCGAGGAGGCGTCGACCAACGTGCATTCGGTTGCTGCAGCGGCCGAGCAGATGACCTCCTCGGTCGACGAGATCAGCCGCCAGGTGCATGATTCCGCGCGCATCGCCGGCGAAGCCATGGAGCAGGCCCGCCGGACCACCGATCGCGTCGGCGAGCTCGCCAAGGCGGCGTCGCGGATCGGCGACGTCGTCGAGCTGATCAACGCGATCGCCGGCCAGACCAATCTCTTGGCGCTCAACGCCACCATCGAGGCGGCGCGCGCGGGCGAAGCCGGCCGCGGCTTTGCCGTGGTCGCCTCGGAGGTGAAGGCGCTCGCCGAGCAGACCGCGAAAGCGACCGGCGAGATCGGCCAGCAGATCGGCGGCATCCAGAGCGCGACGCAGGAGTCGGTGGGCTCGATCCAGGAGATCAGCGAGACCATCTCGCGCATGTCGGAGATCGCGTCCGCAATTGCCTCCGCAGTCGAAGAACAGAGCTCGGCGACGCGCGAGATCTCCCGCAACGTCCAGCAGGCCGCCCACGGCACCCAGGAGGTGTCCGCCAACGTCGCCGATGTCCGCAAGGGCGCCGACGAGACCGGCTCGGCCTCCTCGCAGGTGCTGTCGGCCGCGAAGTCGCTCGCCGGCCAGAGCAGCCGCCTGCGCAGCGAAGTCGCGCGCTTCCTGGATTCCGTCCGCGCGGCGTGACGGCAGAGGACGAGTAGTTGGGCAAAGCGACTTGTCCGTCGTAGCCCGGGGGCGAAGGCGGAAGCGCGCCCGCCGCCCAGCTACCAACTCAGTGTGGTAGGCTTCAATGTGATGCCCTTGGTCGGTGATCGCTGAATGGCATTCAGGCTCGGCATCATCTCCGATACGCACGGCCTGTTGAGGCCGGAGGCCGTGCATCGGCTCGCCGAGGTCGATCACATCATCCATGCCGGCGATATCGGCCGCCCAGATGTGTTGGACGGACTCCGCCGCATCGCGCCGGTCACGGCGATCAGGGGCAATGTCGATAGCGCCGAATGGGCCAGAGGCTATCCCGAGACGGCGACGGTGCAGCTTGAGGGCCGATCGTTCTATGTCCTGCACGATGTCAATGCCCTGAGCATCGACCCAGTCGCGCGCGGCATCGACGCGGTGATCTCCGGCCATTCACACAAGGTTCGCATCGAGACGATCGGCGGCGTGCTCTATCTCAACCCCGGCAGCGCCGGCCCGCGGCGCTTCCGCCTTCCCATCACGCTGGCGACGCTCGACCTCGGGCTGGGTGACCTGCAGCCGGTGATCCACGACCTCAGTGGTGGTTGAACGGATGAGTGCGGCGGTGCGCTCCCGTCGAGCACTGTCAGGCACTTCTCCTGCACTGCGGCACACTGGGTTTTGGCTGCGCGGAGGCTCGCGCCGGCTTGGAAAAGGCGCTACGATGGAAAACGTGATGTCAATTGAGCCCAGGGAGGCTCGTCATGAAATCACAAGCTGTCCCCTTCGAAAATCGCTGGACCAACGGTGAGCACGCCCGGCAGTGGCATCGCGAGCTCGAGCGGCTCGGCGTGCAGAATGTCAGGACGATGTTTTGCGAGCACGAAACGCATCATGGCGAGGAGTGCGCCGTCGTCTTCGATATCCCTGCGGGATTTGTGCGAGACTGGCTCGCCTTCCACGACCGCCAGACCGCGCGTCAGCAGCTCCTCTGGCGCGGCGGCGTCATTGCATTGGGCCTGATCGCCGCCTCAGGAGCCGTGCTCGGGCTTTTGAGATAGAGGCGCTTGACTGGCTTCGCCGGATTGCGCCCGCGAATATCCCGTTGCCGAGTTGAACGCAACTGATAGGCGCCAGTGGCGCGGTGACGGCTTAGTCGGAACTATAAACGTGTTCTTCTAATTGGAATGGCGGGGCAATAGGGGAGTAATTCTCGCAAGCTCGTTGCAGAACCGGTTTTGATGGCCGTTTCCCGGGAAAGGGAGCGAATAGACGGTAGCATTGCTTCCGGCTGCTCTGGCGGCTTCCGCAACAAAAGGCGCAATGCTTGTCATCAGAGATACAATCGCTTGTGGCTGATAGATGGCGATGCGATCACGTAGACTGCTTACCGCGTTCCGAAGCTCGGCTTTGCGCGCAGCGCCTTTGAGGCGGTCGACCGGCTTGGTTAGAACAAGGTCGTCGAGATACCAGCCGTAGGCCTTGAACCGCTCGAAGAAGTCCCGCGTGTCAGGTAGCGCAGTTTCGATTGCTCGCCGCGTGTACGTCAGCATCGCGTTATTTCCATTGTAGAAGAACTTGCCGCCCGTTGGGGCGGACTCGCCTACGAAAAGAGTCATGACTTTGGCCGGTCGATGGGAGAGTCGCGCGGCCTCTATCGCTTCGATCGCATCGGACATTTCGAGTTCACCCAAGTGATGGTCGCCGCCAATTCGCGCTTTGTTGAAGGCCCGTGATGACATTTCTCCTATGGCCCGACGCTCTAGGATCTACGGAGCCGTGTCTGCTCGGCTCCTATCATAGGGAGAAGACAAATGACCAAATTTAACTTGGTGTCGGTCGCGCTGATTGCGGCAGCCGTATTTGTAACTGAAGCCCAGGCGGCCCGCAGCAACAATGCCGCGGCACATCGTGCCATGAGCAAGACCCATGCTATCACGGATTGTGTGCGGGCTCCGAAAGCGGGCGCGTTTGCCTCGGATCCCTACACCGAACCTCCTTGCATGCCAAACACCATCAACTGAAAGCACAAGAAGTCGGGTTGGCGGAAATCCGCCAGCCCCGATCATGCGCAATCCGACTTTCGGTGACAGTGCACTCAACCGGATGGGTGAGCTAAGGTCGTATAAGGGCGGATCGGTGAGCGCACAGGTCACCAGTGCGTCTCATCCAGTGCCGCAGTGGAATTTAGTGGACTGGACCGTCGCCGGAATTGGATGCCACCCATAATGAGAGGGGAGTTGTCGTGTGTGCCGCTTTCGTCGATGTAAACTGTGATCAACATTGGTCTAAAGAACTAGCCCTCCTTACCGGCTCAGGCAGCTACGTTGTGCCTCTCTCTGAAGGAAGGTGCTTGCGTGGGTCCTGCGACCGCTGGCAGCGGGTGGGAGGCTGTGTCACTCAACAGCTGAATACCCATGATGCGGCGGCGCCCTTGCTCAGTCGTTCCCTGCGTTAGCTTGATTGCGAATGCTCGCAAGTCTTCGATGCGCCGGTCGATTTCCTTATCGAGGGATTGAAAGACCTGAGTCGCCGTGGTGTGACGAAATGCCTGCGACCAGCCTCTTACCGTCTTGTGAAGCAAGACCATTGCCTGATGATAGCCCTGTCCATTGGTCGGAGATTGTCCCATCGCCGCTAGGCTCATTTGCTTCTTGGCCTGTTCTACGATGACATCGCACCTCTTTCGGAACGCCTGAATGGCCGCTGCGGAAGGTTGCCGAGATGTGCCTGACACCCTGTAGCCAAGCACGTCGGTGCCGTCGTACACGTTGCCTTCATCGAACTTCCCTGCGCGTCGAGCGGCTTCGTCGGCATGATCGTAGACATCCATGCCTAATCGTGCGAGGTGCTCGCGTGCTGCGTTGTACGCCGCTCCGACCTTCGTGCGGGATGCACCCAGCATGATGAAGTCGTCAATGTAGCGGACGCAAACGATCCCGCGGCCATTCATCAGTTCGTCAAAGGACCGAAGGGCAACGTTTGCCGCAAGAGCAGACAGCGCCGACCCCTGAGCTACACCGACGTCTTCGTCGGGGAATAGCTTAAAGTGTTTGCGCTCCTCCAACTGTGCCCTGTTCCTCAAGTTCGTGGCTAGTGCCGACCTGAAGATGTCTACGAACTGCCGATCAGGTACCGCCTCAGCGATGAACGCATTCACGTCCGCGAGCGGAATGCGGGTGAAGAAGTTCTTGATGTCAGACCTCACAAACCAAGTTTTACCATTGCGGACCGCTTCATCAATCAAGGATAGTCCATGAGGAACGCCCCGATCTTTGATCCCGCCGACGCTGGTTCTTGTTTCCATGATCTGTCTGACCGCAGGAACACCTAGCCAAGCCTTTCGCGAGTTGTCGGATCCATAGCCTTGCAGCACTTCGAGGATAGCTCGACGTACGATCCGGTTCGCGATCGGAGCCATCACCACCGGGCGGAGACCTTTTCCTTTCCCCTTGGGGATGGTGATCCCCTCTTCTCCATCGAAGCGGAGCTTGCCGCTTCGGAGCCGCTTGCTGATTTGCTCGAGATTGCTCAACCACGCATCATCATAGCGCCTGATTGCGCTCACGGTGGTCTCGCTGGGCGATGTGAGCCCGCTCTGTTTCACAGCCGCCCACGATCGATGAAGAACCTCTCGGGACCTGAGCCTCTTGTAGAGATCGTCGGCCATCAACAAGCCTGTGGTGTGAGGGCCTATCGGTTCGCCCGCCCTCGGCCAGAGCTCTAAGTCCGATCCCCAAGGCTCCGAAGGCGCAGTGTGCATCCCTCGGGTGCGACCTGATCCGATGTAGCAACAGCCACCCGGACCTCACCCCCGGAACAACCGACGCTCAGATCGAGCCCGGCCCCCAGAAGCGAGTGGACTGGATGTTCCTACGATAACTGATTCGGTTCGCTACCACAATGGGTAGTGGCGATGGATATCGGTTAACCCTATATGCTGTGGGTACCTGCAGGGACTGCAAGTGGAAAAGCGCTGATTGCACCGAATGGAACCTTATACCGTGAGTCGTGCCGCAACCCGAGCTACCTGTGTTGCTGTCCACTGATTTCCTCGGCGCGGCGTGGGGGTGCGCCGCGCGTTGAGTGCACGTGCGATAGAGCTCCACGAGGTGATGCCATGTCGTTTCAACTCGCTGAAAATGGGACGAGGTCAGCGGCGCGATTGCGGGCTCTCGCTGCTTGCGCGTCGCGGCCCGCTTTGCGAGCAACCTGCGAAAGCCGAGCGCCACGGTCGCCGCCAAGCCTCACTCCACGCTTCTTCGCTTCCGCCAGGGCGGCCTTGGTTCGCTGCGAGATCATGTGCCGCTCTTCATCCGCCACCATCGCCATGATGCCTACAGTCAAATGATTTGCGTGCGGCATGTCCGCTGCTACGAAGTCAACGCCTGCTTTCTCCAAGCCCAGTAGGCAGTGCGCGTCACGGGACAGTCGATCCAGATTATAGTGACAGTGCACTCAACAGGATGGGTGAGCTAAGGTCGTATAAGGGCACATCGGTAAGTGCACAGGTCATCAGTCCCATTCAGCAGGCGGCAATGATGATGACGCTAGCCGAGGTAACGCGGGTATCTCCCGTCGGTTGCGGGAATAAGGCCGCTGCTGGATTGAGGAACAGCCACCATGACCCCAAATTCCTCTTTCGTTTTTTCAGAAATCATGCTATATCCCCCACATCCCGCCTCGGTGCGAGGGGCGTATCGCGGTCGTCACGAACGTGGAGGCGGGGAGCGGTGGCCGTGCGGGCGCGCAGCATTCTCTTGAATGCCGACGAGCGGGCTCGTGCGGACGGCGAAATCGTGTGGTCCTGACCTCCCGGTGCTGGGGTCAAGCTCGCGTGCTTCGACGCGCATGCGGGTGATGGGGGCAAGAGAGCCGGTCCCCAAGGAGAGCGCGTATAAGCCGTAAGCCCATCGCGCAGGGAAGGCCGGGTGTTTTCGGCCCAACCTGTGGTGACTGCCGCCTGCTTTTCTTTCTGCAGGCGGGCCACGGGCGCGGCCGGCGCCCGGCCTTCCCTGCGCCCTTGCGTTTTCGCGAGGGCGGTCGACCAGCAAAGCTCGGACGCGAAACGCGCCGCGAGACCGCGAAGCTGCGCGTTCGGCCAATTCAATGGATCATGAAGGGGAGGAGCCCTGGGTCCCATGGTGCTGCCGGACAGGATTGAACTGTCGACCTCTCCCTTACCAAGGGAGTGCTCTACCACTGAGCTACGGCAGCAGACGGGACATCGCGGGAATCGGCCCTCGAGGGCCGCGACCAAGCGCGGGCGGTTCTTGCCACAAGGTCTCCCCAGGTGCAAGCGCGGCGGCAGGGTGTCGAGGCCAAGAATGGGCCGACGGCGCACCAAATCGGTGAGAATCCTCGCCATGATGCACAAATGCCTGGGCCCGGGCTTGATCCAGGCCGGCGGGCGTCCGGTTGCGAGGCGGGACGGGGGGCTGCCTGTCTGCCGCAACCTCCCCATTAGGGCAGGAGACGCTGGCCGCGGTGGAACTTACCTGTGCCGGCGCTTGCGGGCCTGGTCTTTGCTTTGGCGCTTGCTCGGCTCTTCCTTGGCTTTTGACCGCGTGGCCCCAATTGTGCCTTGAAACGACGTGACGGGACGCTACCTGACGGTGCTTTACTTGACGGGACTTGGGCATGACGGACCAGAAGCAGAGTGGGGCAATTCCCGTGACAAGTCCGGTGAAGGGATCGCGGCAGGAGCGGTTGAAGCGGGCGCTGCGCGAGAATCTCAAGCGGCGCAAGGCGCAGACGCGCGAGCGCAAGCCCGACGACGCGGCGCCTGCGAGCCTTCATGACGCTGGATCGGATGATGCCACCGATCGCGGGCCGGACGGGTCCGCGGGCGGCGTGTGAACTCAGTGACGAAAAGGGGGAGAGCGATGACTGCGGAAAACGAATGGGACAGCGCCGCGGCGGGGCGTGCCGATCTCGCCAAGACAATGCCCCGCTTCGACCAGACCTTTCCGGAGCTGACGGCGCAGGAAATCGAACGGCTGCGCGGCTTCGGCGAGGTCAGGCGCTATCGTGACGGCGAGCAGCTGTTCGCGACCGGCAAGCCGGGGCCCGGCATGTTCGTGATCCTGTCCGGGCATGTCGCGATCACCCAGCGCGACGGCCTCGGCCGAATCACGCCGGTGATCGATCAGGGGCCGGGCCAGTTCCTGGGCGAGATCGCCCAGCTCTCCGGCCGCGCCGCGTTGGTCGATGGCCATGCCGAGGGCGACGTCGAGGTGATTCTGATCCCCCTGGAGCGGTTGCGTGCGCTTTTGATCGCCGAGGCCGAGCTTGGCGAGCGCATCATGCGCGCGCTGATCCTGCGCCGGGTCAATCTGATCCAGGGGGGCGCGGGCGGGCCGGTGATGATCGGGCCGCCGCAATCGGCGGCAACGGCGCGGCTGCAGAGCTTTCTCACCCGCAACGGCTTTCCGCATCATCTGCTCGATCCCGCCAGTGATCACGACGCCGCCGACCTGATCGCGCGCTATTCGCCGCGTCCGTCCGATCTGCCGCTGGTGGTGGTTGCCGACGGCAGCGTGCTGCGCAATCCGAGCGAGACCGAGCTGGCGCGTGCCATCGGCATGATCGGCGGGCCGCGCGGCGAGAAGGTCTACGATGTCGCGATCGTCGGCTGCGGGCCGGCGGGGCTCGCCACCGCGGTGTATGGCGCCTCTGAAGGCCTGTCGGTCGCCGTGCTGGATTCCCGCGCGTTCGGCGGCCAGGCCGGCGCCAGCGCGCGAATCGAGAACTATTTCGGCTTCCCGACCGGCATCACCGGGCTGGCGCTGACGGCGCGCGCCTTCAACCAGGCGCAGAAGTTCGGGGCCGAGATCATGATCCCGGTCTCGGTGACCTCGCTCGATTGCCAGCGCCAGAACGGCGCCTTCGTGCTCTCGCTCGATTGCGGCGACGAGGTGCGGGCGCGCTCGGTCGTGGTGGCGAGCGGGGCGCGCTACCGGCGGCCCGACATCGATCGCCTGAAGGAGTTCGAGGGCCGCGGTGTCTGGTATTGGGCCTCGCCGATCGAGGCGCGGCTGTGCTCGGGCCAGGAGGTCGCTCTCGTCGGTGCCGGCAATTCGGCGGGGCAGGCCGCCGTGTTCCTGTCCGGCCACGTCGACAAGGTGCGGATGATCATCCGCGGCGGCGGGCTCGCCGCCAGCATGTCGCGCTATCTGATCGAGCGCATCGAGGCGACGCCGAACATCGAGCTGATGTTCAACACCGAGATCGTGGCGCTCGATGGCGGCGCCGACACCGGACTGGAGCGCATCACCTGGAAGAGCAGGCTGTCGGCCGAGCAGACCACGGCCGACATCCGCAACCTCTTTCTGTTCGTCGGTGCCGATCCCGCCACCGGCTGGCTCGACGGCTGCGGCGTCACGCTGGATCGCGGCGGCTTCATCGTGACCGGCGCACAGTCGGAGCAGAATGCCGGACGCCTGGTGTCGTCCTTGGAGACCTCGGTTCCCGGGGTCTATGCGGTGGGGGACGTGAGGTCGGGGTCCGTCAAGCGCGTCGGCGGTGCGATCGGCGAGGGCGCGCAGGTCGTGGCGGCATTGCACGGGTTTCTCGCCGACAAGCTGACGCCGCCGGTCTGACGAGGAGGGGCTTATTTGTTGCACCGCTGTGGAACCTTCGCGGGTTCCGTGTGGCAATACCCATTTTCGCCATATCGATCCTGGCATTGTGGCGGGCTCGTCACGGGGGAGGAGCCTGCGCCATGATGCTCGGATTGAGCCTGTCCGCGTTCACCACGCTTCACGTCATCATCAGCCTGATCGCGATCGTGACGGGTCTTGCGGTTACGTTCGGCATGCTCGGCTCACGCCCGCTGCCGGCGCTGACCGCGACCTTTCTGTTGTTTACGATTCTGACCAGCGTCACCGGCTTCCTATTTCCGTTCACCGGGCTCTTGCTGTCGCACATCTTCGGCATCGTCTCGTTGGTGCTGCTCGCAGCCGCCTGCATCGCGCTCTATGGGATGAAGCTGAAGGGCCTGTGGCGGCCGATCTATCTCGTGACCGCGCTGCTCGCGCTCTATCTCAACATGGTGGTACTGGCGGTGCAGGGGTTCCTGAAAGTTCCCGCGCTGCATGCGCTCGCGCCCGGCAATCCGCCGGATGGCACCATCTTCCTGATCGTGCAGGGGGCGTTGCTGCTGTTTTTCGCCGGCCTGGTCGCGGGCATCCTGTTGCGCTTCCGGCCGAGGCCGCTCGTTGCCTAGCCGAGGAGCACGTTCCCCGGCCATTGCGAACTCATGAAATCGCCGTAATGTCGCGACTCTTGCCGGAACCCTCCCTTTCCTCCCGGCAGTCTCAGCAGGATCAGTATGGATCGCATTCGCATCATCGGCGGCAACCCGCTCAATGGCACCATCCCGATTTCGGGGGCGAAGAACGCCGCGCTGCCGTTGATGATCGCGGCTCTTTTGACCCCGGAGACGCTGATCCTGGACAATGTCCCGCGGCTCGCCGACGTCGCGCAGCTGCAGCGCATCCTCGGCAACCACGGCGTCGACATCACCGCGGTGGGCAAGCGGCACGGCGATGGCGAGTATCAGGGCCAGACCTTGCAGATCTCGGCCGGAGAGATCATCGACACCACGGCACCTTACGAATTGGTCTCGCGGATGCGGGCGAGCTTCTGGGTGATCGCCCCGCTGGTGGCCCGCATGCATGAGGCGCGGGTGTCCTTGCCCGGCGGTTGCGCCATCGGGACCCGGCCGGTGGATCTTTTGATCATGGCGCTGGAAAAGCTCGGCGCTCAGATCGAGATCGACGGCGGCTACGCGGTCGCCAAGGCACCCGGCGGCCTGCGCGGTGCCGAGATCGTATTCCCGAAGGTCACGGTGGGCGGCACCCATGTGGCGGTGATGGCAGCGGCCCTCGCCAGGGGGACGACCGTCATCAGCAATGCGGCCTGCGAGCCGGAGATCAAGGATCTTGCGGACTGTCTGAACAAGATGGGCGCGCGGATCGAAGGCGCCGGCACGCCGCGCATCGCGGTCGAGGGCGTCGAGGCGCTGCACGGCACCCGGCACAGCGTGCTGCCCGACCGGATCGAGGCCGGCACCTATGCGATCGCGACCGCCATGACCGGCGGCGATGTCCAGCTCGCCGGCGCCAGACCCGAATTGCTGCAGTCCGCGCTCGACGTGCTGGCGGAGGCCGGCGCCGAGATCACGGTCAACCGTGAAGGCATCCGCGTCACCCGCAACGGCGGCGGCATCCGGCCCGTTCAGGTGACGACCGCGCCGTTCCCGGGCTTTCCGACGGACCTGCAGGCCCAACTGATGGCCTTGATGGTGCGGGCGCAGGGGGCCTCGGCAATCACCGAGACCATCTTCGAAAACCGCTTCATGCACGTGCAGGAGCTCGCCCGCTTCGGCGCCAAGATCAGCCTCGACGGCGAGACTGCCCGGATCGAGGGGATTTCGACCCTGCGCGGGGCGCCGGTGATGGCGACCGATCTGCGGGCCTCCGTATCTCTTGTGATTGCGGGGCTTGCGGCGGAAGGCGAAACCATGGTCAATCGTGTCTACCATCTCGATCGCGGCTTCGAGCGGCTCGAAGAGAAGCTGCAGGCCTGCGGAGCGGCGATCGAGCGCATCCGCGACTGACGAATGAGGGTGGGATGCCGTGACCGACCGCCTCAAACTGATCGCGCTCGACGCCGATGATCTCGCGGTCATTTCCACCCATGTGCAGGATGCGCGGGTGCAGATCGCCGACATCATCTGGCGGCAGGCCGAGAAGCGGCTGGTCATCGGCATCAACCGGCTGGATTGGGAGCAGACGCTGTGCGGCCAGACCGAGCCGCGACGGCTGGTGGCGGCGCTGAGGTTCGACCGGGTGCTGGCCTGCAAGTCCCGCAAGATCGACCTCGAGACACCCGATGCCGTGCTGGAGCTGATCGGGATCGAATTCCATCCGACCGAGCCGCCCGGCGGCTGCGCGCTTCTGTTGTTCTCCCATGGCGGCGCGCTGCGGCTCGACGTCGAATGCCTGGAATGCGAGCTGACCGATCTCGGCCCGGATGAACTTGGTGCCGCCGATCCCGGCGAAGAGCCGGGGCCGGGCGGGAAGGGTTGACGGCCCGGCGCCGCCGCGCCATTGAGCAATGCTGGGTCGCACACCCAAAATCCTGCCGGAAAGCTCCAGAGATGCCCATCCGCCTGACCCGTAACAGCGCCGATTTCGACAAGAATTTCCGGCAGTTTCTCGCCGCCAAGCGCGAGGCCTCCGCCGACGTCGAAGCCGCCGCGCGCGTCATCGTCGATGACGTTGCCAGGCGTGGCGATGCGGCGCTGATCGAGGCGACGGCAAAGTTCGATCGGCTCGAACTGGATGCCTCGTCCCTCCGCGTCAGCCCTGCCGAGATCGCAGCGGCGGTGAAGGCTTGCGATTCCACCACGGTCGAGGCGCTCAAATTCGCCCGCGACCGCATCGAGGCCTTTCACCTCAAGCAGAAGCCGGCCGACCAGCGCTTCATCGACGCGGCCGGCGTCGAGCTCGGCTGGCGCTGGACCGCGATCGAATCGGCCGGCCTCTATGTGCCCGGCGGGACCGCCGCCTATCCGTCCTCCGTGCTGATGAACGCGGTGCCGGCCAAGGTCGCCGGCGTTGCGCGCCTCGTGATGGTGGTGCCGGCGCCGGACGGCAGGCTCAATCCGCTGGTGCTGGCGGCCGCCCAGCTCGGCGGTGTCTCCGAGATCTACCGCGTCGGCGGCGCGCAGGCGATCGCCGCGCTGGCCCATGGCACCGCGACCATCGCGCCGGTCGCCAAGATCGTCGGGCCCGGCAACGCCTATGTCGCGGCCGCCAAGCGGCTCGTGTTCGGCAAGGTCGGCATCGACATGATCGCCGGGCCCTCCGAGGTGCTGGTGATCGCCGACGACACCGGCAATGCCGACTGGATCGCCGCCGATCTGCTGGCGCAGGCCGAGCACGATGCCAGCGCGCAGTCGATCCTGATCACCGACAGCCGGCGGCTGGCGGATGACGTCGCCCGCGCCGTCGAAGGCCAGCTCAAGACCCTGCCGCGCGCCGCGATCGCCGGCGCCTCCTGGGCCGATTTCGGCGCCATCATCGAGGTCGATCATCTCGACCAGGCGGTGCCGCTGGCGGATGCCATCGCCGCCGAGCATCTGGAGATCATGACGCGCGACCCCGACGCCTTCGCCGCCAAGGTCCGCAACGCCGGCGCGATCTTCCTGGGCGCCCATACGCCGGAGGCGATCGGCGATTATGTCGGCGGCTCCAATCACGTGCTGCCGACCGCGCGGTCGGCGCGGTTCTCTTCCGGGCTCGGGGTGCTCGACTTCATGAAGCGCACCTCGCTGCTGAAATGCGGCCCCGACCAGCTGCGCGCGCTCGGACCGGCCGCGATGACGCTGGGCAAGGCGGAAGGGCTCGACGCCCATGCGCGCTCGGTGGGATTGCGCCTCAATCTGCCATGACCCAGAACCCGCCAGCCGACGATGCGACCAATCGGATCGTCGCGGTGACGCTCGACGAGGAGTCGATCGGCCGCTCCGGTCCGGACATCGAGCATGAGCGGGCGATCGCGATCTACGATCTCATCGAGCAGAACCTGTTCGCGCCGGAGGGCGCTTCCGGCACCGGGCCGTTCACGCTGCATCTCGGCATCACCTCGAACCGGCTGATGTTCGACATCCGGCGCGAGGACGGCACGCCGGTGGTCACGCACCTGTTGTCGCTGTCCCCGTTCCGGCGGATCGTGAAGGACTACTTCATGATCTGTGACAGCTACTACCAGGCGATCCGCACCGCGACCCCGGACAAGATCGAGGCGATCGACATGGGCCGGCGCGGCATCCATGACGAGGGCTCGCGCACCCTGCAGGAGCGACTCAAGGGCAAGGTGCGGATCGATTTCGAGACCGCGCGGCGGCTGTTCACGCTGATCACCGTCCTGCACTGGAAGGGCGAGGGCGGCTGATGCGCGCGATCCCGTATCTCGCGGCGGCCCTCCGGGCCGAAGGCCCGTAAGCGCATGGCGGAGGCTCCGCGTGCGCACCATCCGCAGGCGGTGCTGTTCGCCTGCGGCCAGAACAGCGTTCGTTCGCCGATGGCCGAGAGCCTGTTGCAGCACATGTTCCCCCAGGCCCTCTACGTCCGCTCCGCCGGCGTGAAGAAGGGCGAACTCGATCCGTTCGCGATCGCCGTGATGGCCGAGCTCGGCCAGGACATCTCGCACCATAAGCCCATGACGTTCGAGGAGCTGGAGGACTGGGAGGGGCTGAATTTCGACCTCATCATCACGCTGTCGCCGGAGGCGCATCACAAGGCGCTGGAGTTGACCCGCACGCTCGCCGCCGATGTCGAATATTGGCCGACGCCCGATCCGACCGGCGCTGAGGGCAATCGCGAGCAGAAGCTCGCCGCCTATCGCGAGGTCCTGGACGGTCTGCTGGCGCGGATCCGCAGGCGTTTCGCCCGGCCCGCCGGATTGTGATCGGCTGCGGCCGGTTCCACCCCGGCTGTCATCGAACCGAAACATCGACGTCGCGTCCCGCTCACGTTACCGTCTTAGACGGAACGTGAATCGCCTCATCTGCAGCGCCGGCGTCGGGTTGTGGAATGACAGCCCATCCGATAGGTTCCGCGCGCCTCATTCATCCGAACGAATCTGTTTAGCCCCTCACGCATGCTCGGCCGCCCCAAAATCGTTCTCGCATCCGGTTCGCCGCGGCGTCTGGCGCTGCTCAATCAGGCCGGCATCGAGCCCGACGCGCTGCGTCCGGCCGATGTCGACGAGACCCCGAAGCGCGGGGAGCTGCCGCGCGCCTGCGCCAACCGGCTGGCGCGGGTCAAGGCCGAGGCGGCGCTGAAATCGGTCCAGATCGACGACGAGTTGCGCGGCGCCTTCATCCTTGCCGCCGACACCGTGGTCGCGGTCGGCCGCCGCATTTTGCCCAAGGCCAATCTGGTCGACGAGGCCGCGCAATGCCTGCGGCTGCTGTCGGGCCGCAATCACCGCGTCTACACCGCGATCACCCTGGTGACGCCGCGCGAAGGCTTCCGCCAGCGCCTGGTCGAGACCCGCGTCCGCTTCAAGCGCCTCAGCGACGAGGACATTCAGGCCTATATCGGCTCCGGCGAGTGGCGCGGTAAGGCCGGCGGCTATGCCGTGCAGGGCATCGCCGGCTCCTTCGTGGTCAAGCTGGTCGGCTCCTACACCAATGTGGTGGGGCTGCCGCTCTATGAGACCGTGAGCCTGCTCGCCGGCGAGGGGTTCCCGATCCGCTTCGGCTGGCTCAACACGGTGGGCGTGTAAGCTGCCTTCCGGCAGGGATGGACCCGCGGGCCATCGTGCCTAGATAGAAGACGATGTCGAACGAATCGCACCTTCAGTCCAAGGGCGCCGTGAAGGCCTCCGCCAAGCCCGTCCGCCGCTGCCCGATCTGCTCCCGCCCGGCCGCCGACGACGTGCGCCCGTTCTGCTCGCCGCGCTGCCGTGACGTCGACCTGCACCGCTGGCTCGCCGGCGCCTACGTCATCCCGTCTCGGGAGGGCGAGGAGGACGACGTCGAATAGGCCAGCTTTTTCAGCCTCTTGTCTGCGCGGCGTGCCTTCGTCACGGAGCCGCCGGCCCGGTTCAGCGATGATCCCCGGCATGTGGAAACAATCCGTGCGCAGGCGGTAGACAGCGCCGTCCCGGCCCACTATAACCCGCCGGCTTGTCGGGCTTTTTCCGCCCCGGCGAGTTCGCCCAGGTAGCTCAGTTGGTAGAGCATGCGACTGAAAATCGCAGTGTCGGTGGTTCGATTCCGCCCCTGGGCACCACGCTTCGCCCGTTGGGCTACGCGTGGCGCGGCCACGCTCGACGCTCTCTTCGACCGCAAAGCGGTGAAGCTTACCCGGCGAAGCTCCCGAGCGAAGCCGGACCGCTCCGCATTCTGATTCAACTGTCAAACAGCCCCGAATTGATGGCCGCCGTCACTTCGGCTGTCATCGCCCGGTTCAACCTGGCGATCCAGTATCCCAGAGACCGCAGTCTTTGCCCGTGACGCCTCTCCGAGCGCCGTCATGGCGAGGCGCAACGCGCCGAAGCAATCCAGGGCCAGGCACGAGATGCTGGCAAGAGATTCTGGATTGCGTCGCTTCGCTCGCAATGACGGCGGCATAGGTCCACATCCTCGCGGCGCGATCGGCGTCCGAGCTCTGCATCAGGCCGCCCTTTCGAAAATCGAGAGGGCGCGGGGAAGGCCGGGCATCGGCTGATGCCCGTGGCCCCCGTGCGAACAAAAAGCACGGGGCAGGAACCACAGGTCCAGCCGGATGATCCGGCCTTCCCCGCGCGATGGGTTACGGCTTACTCCGTGCTCTCCCCGGGGATCGGCATTCTTGCCCCCGTCCGCGTGATGCGAGGCATCATCGCGTTGCGACAACGCGTGAAGCGTTGCGCAGAGCGCCAGCACCGAGGCGCCAGGACCACACGGCTTGACCGTCCGCGAAAGCCTGCGCGCGCGAACCGAACCGACGGACTTGGTACCCTCCCGTCGAAGCCTCGCGCGAAAGCCGATCGGCTCGTTCGTCGGCGTCATCAGACGCACATCGAGCCGTCGCGGCCACCGCTCCCCGCCTCACGTTCGTGACGATCGCGATCCGTCCCTCTGCTCGAGGCGGGATGCGCGAGAAGATGCAGGTGATTTGCCCGACGCAGCAAGGCGCACGGACTGCGACAGAGTGGCACGACGGGCAGTTTGCGCAGAGCTGGGATAGGTCGAGCAATGGAGTGCGTGCCTGGTCAGAGGATTGATTGAATGCACTGTGACCGTAATCCGCAGCCGACAGGTGGATGTGACCGATGCTGAAGCCTTTGATGCGCGATGTGCATGCACGGCGTGGCGTACTCGTCTGCATGGATGGCCATTCGGAAGCGGCAGTTATGCGAGAGGAGCAGGCAATCGACATCCGGCTCTTGAGTGAGATCGAGGTTTTGGAGATCGACCATGCGGCGATCCCTGTCCGCATTGTCGAGACGAGAAGCGCAAGCGGGAGGCGGCCGCTCGCCGAGGCGCCCGTATGTCCGAGCAACTCACTCGAAAACACAGGTTGAAATTTGGTAGTTTTTTCTTGGCGGAGAATCATGCGCTCATTAAACTCTCCAGTTGTGGGGCCTCTGCGGGATGTCGAGCTCGGTTGCAGGAGGAGCGAGGTAACGGCGGACTAATGCCGTGACGCTACCGTCTGTGTGCCGCGTCGGCGACCAATCCATTTCGATCGGACAAGCCGGAGCCGGAGGCGTTCGTTCTGCCACGGTTAAGCGGAGGAAAGACACGGAGTTTGTGGTGAATAGTAGTGACCTCGCCGAGAAGAAGAACGCCGCGAAGAGGGCGCGTCGCAAGAGCCATCCGAAGATCGTCGCTATAGATTTGTTTTGCGGAGCTGGAGGTCTTACCAACGGGCTTGCAAAAGCTGGGGTCGACGTTCGTCTAGGGGTCGATATTGATCCTGCGTGCGAGTATCCTTATACCGCCAACAACGACAGTAAGTTCTTGCTCAAATCTGTCGTCGATCTTTCGGCCGAGGATGTCGACGTCGGTGGCGGACCTTCCTTAAAGCTATTGGCGGGTTGTGCTCCCTGTCAGCCATTCTCAAGCTATCACCAGAAGGCAACTACCGCAGATCAGCGCTGGAATCTCCTGAATCACTTTGGCCGTTTGGCCGAAGAGGTTCAGCCGGATCTCATTACGATGGAGAACGTACCCAACCTCGCCAAGCAAGAAGTGTTCAGCCAATTCGTCAGCCGCCTGAAAAAGGAAGGGTTTCACGTCTCACATGAGGTGATCGATTGCTGCGAGTTCGGTGTTCCGCAAACAAGACGTCGACTCGTGCTGCTCGCATCGAAACTCGGTCCCATAAGCCTCATAAAAGAGCGGAAACGAAAAGTCAGGACCGTCAGGCAGGCAATCTCCAAGCTGCCGCGTTTGAAAGCGGGGCAAGCCTCTGAGCACGACCCTCTGCATCAGGCTTCCAAGTTGTCGGAATTGAATCTGAAGCGCATCCAGGCTTCAAAGCCGGGTGGATCATGGCGTGATTGGGATGATGACCTTATTGCGCGTTGCCACAAGCGCAAGACGGGTAAGTCGTATCCCGGCGTATATGGTAGAATGTCCTGGAACGAACCAGCGCCCACCATAACAACCCAATATTTTGGATTCGGGAATGGACGCTTCGGTCATCCCTCGCAGGATCGCGCCATTTCGATCCGCGAGGGTGCAATACTTCAGAGCTTTCCAAAGGGATATCGGTTCGTAAAATCCGGAGATCCTATATACCTGAAGACGATAGGACGGCTGATCGGGAACGCCGTGCCCGTAAAGCTTGCCGAAGCGATCGGCGAAACATTGATCGCGCACAGTGCGAAATACGCACGCAGTAGATCGAAGAAGAATTCGAAATTGGCGAAGGCATGAGATGGCCCCGAGAAACAATTTCAACTTCGAAATATCCCTCAGTGTTCTAAATCACCTGGGGCGAAATCTTTATCGCAATTCCATCACGGTGTTGGGCGAAGCGATTTCGAATTCGTGGGACGCGGATGCCAAGAACGTTTGGATCGCTATCGATCATCATAGCGGATCATTCACTATCAAAGACGACGGCACTGGTATGGATGCTAGGGACTTCCAGGGTAAGTTCCTGAAGATCGGGTACACCAAACGGGCCAATGGAAAAATGCAAACACCGGGCAAACGCCCATTCATCGGCGCGAAGGGCATCGGGAAGTTGGCGCTTCTATCGTGTGCAGATCGGATCACGATTTTCTCGAAAAAGAAGGGCAAGGCCTATGTCGGAGGTACGATTGACAATTCGGGTCTCGACAAAGCTATCACGCACGATCTGACGCCAGATCAATACCCTCTTGAAATGCCGGACACAAAGCTACTCGCTGCGCTGTCGAAGGACCACGAATCCGGCACCATCATAATTTTTCAAGGCACCAAAGAGCAAATCAGGAGTTCCGTCGACCACATTCGGAAGATGCTCGCCCTGTATTTCCGCTTTTCGATTTTGGACGAGGGCTTCTCGATCTACGTCAATGACGACAAAGTTGGGTTAAACGATCTAACGGACCTTCTCGATTCGACAGAGTTCGCGTGGATTATCAACAAATACGAAGATGAATTCATAACGTCGCTTCCTCGGCTAAAAAGCAAACCGATCGCACTTGCGACCGCGCTAGGTGTTCGCGGTTTCATCGCCACGGTTGAAAAGCCGCGGAACTTGAAGATAACGGGTACGGAGGAGCGGGCGACCTTAGACCTTTTTGTGAATGGCCGATTGCGCGAAAAGAATATCCTTCGGCACATACCGTCGCAAAGGATTATCGAAAGTTATCTGTATGGGCAAATTCATTTCGACAAGATGGACAAGAAGGGGAGCGACCCCTTCACCAGCAGCCGCGAAGGCATTGTGGAGGGCGACAAGAATTTTGCCGCACTCCTGAAATACCTGAAAGAAAAGGCGCTCCCCAAAATCTTCGACACGTGGGACGATCTTCGTCTGAAACGGGGTGAAGAAGGCGACGACGAAAATTCTCGCAAATCGAAGAAAGAGCGGAAAGCGCGCGATCTTTATAACATTGCAAGCGGAGAATATTCTCCAGACGCGTCCTCCCCTCGAAGAGATGTTGTCGATGGCTGGCTCGACCAGCTTCGGGATGACGCCGAGTTCAATATCGGCGCCTACGTTGATTGCTTTCTATCGGAAAATTTGGCTCGTCGTTACATTGCAGAGAGAACGCTCCCATTGAGCCAACGCACAAAGTCAGAGGCCGACCAATGGCGCGAAAGAGAGGCAGCAAAAAAGACAAAGGCCAATTTGAGTTATGGTATTCGCAAGAACGACAAAGACATTGACTATCTCGGCATGGACGACTTGGCCTTTACCGTCGAAGGGAAGAAAGGTAACGCCGGAGAAAAGTCTCTCACGCTTGATGCCATCGAATACGCGCCTGTCAGGAATGTCGTCGGCCATACCGGGCTCTTGACCGCCAATGGAAAGTCGTTGCTCAGCCTTAAGCACGAAAACATCAAAGCTCGCATCAAAACGTTGGTGGCGGAGAATCTCCCAGCAAAGAAGAAGGGTAACGCAAAAAAGGGCGCGCCTCCGAAGTAGCCAGATTAGCCGATGACATTGCCTGGGGCGATGAAAGCGAAAAAAGCTCTCGATACGATCGATCCGCAGAGAAGCGCTCTAATGGCGCGCGTGCGGCAACGTCATTCGGCTCCAGAGCAGGCGGTGCGCCGAATTCTTCGGTCGCTTGAAATCCCATATCGACTTCATCGAAAATCGTTGCCAGGCACGCCGGATATTGTCTTGCCGGACCGAAAATGTGTGATTTTCGTCCACGGATGTTTCTGGCACCGCCATACATCCTGCTCCAAGGCGACAATGCCTAAATCTCGCATTTCATTCTGGGCCGATAAATTCGAGAAGAATGTTGCACGGGACCGACGAAATGCAAGAGCTATCAGGAAGCTCGGTTGGAAAGTCGTGACAGTGTGGGAGTGTCAATGCAAGCACCCCGAGAAGCTATCCAAGCGGTTGAAGCGCTCCCTTAGTCTTTGATTTCGCGAATGCCCCCGCGTTATGACCGGGGATTGAACGTAAAGAGCGCAGGTTAACCGGCTGGATCACCAGGGTCGGATACACGAAGCGCTGCCCGGCGGCCCCCTACGCTAGCGCCAATCCGCCCGCACAGCTGCGTTTACTCCGCCTTTGACTCCAGGTTGCCGAGGTGATCATCTTCTCCCGATACGGGAGAATCGGAATCAAGCAATTCACACATGTCGAGGGGAGGGCGACCATGAACGGCAACGGCAACAAGCTTGTGGCGGAGGCGATCGGGACGTTCTGGCTGACGTTCGGCGGATGCGGCAGTGCGGTGATCGCGGCCGGAGTGCCCGATGTGGGAATCGGAATGCTCGGCGTGGCCCTGGCGTTCGGTCTCACCGTGCTGACGATGGCCTATGCGATCGGGCACATCTCCGGCTGCCATCTCAATCCGGCGGTGACGGTGGGGCTGGCCTGCGGCGGGCGGTTTCCGACCGGCCTGATCGTGCCTTACATCATCGCGCAGCTCATCGGCGCGATCGTTGCCGCTGCCGTGCTGTATGCGATCGCCAGCGGTGCGCCCGATTTCAGCCTTGCCGACGGCTTTGCCGCCAATGGCTATGCCGATCATTCGCCGGGCAGATATGGGCTCGGTGCCTGCCTGCTCAGCGAGTTCGTGCTGACGATGATGTTCCTGTTCGTCATCATGGGCTCGACGCACGGCAAGGCGCCGGCCGGATTCGCGCCGATCGCCATCGGCCTGGCGCTGACGCTCATTCACCTGATCAGCATCCGCGTCACCAACACCTCGGTGAACCCGGCGCGCAGCACCGGGCCGGCGCTGTTCGTCGGCGGCTGGGCACTGGCGCAACTCTGGCTGTTCTGGGTGGCGCCGCTGCTCGGCGGCGCCGCCGGCGGCTTCATCTATCGCTGGCTGAGCCCGGAGCCCGCCGGCGAGGTGATCGGAGAGAGCAAGATCCAGAAGGTCGCGTAAGCGCTTTCTCGCCCGACAGGCTGCGGGGCCATCGCATATGGCTGGAAATAGCTTCCGGCGGTTTTCTTTGCGGCCATCCTTCGAGACGCCCGCCTGCGGCGGGCTCCTCAGGATGAGGACATCTTCCGCGGCGAAATCGTAGACCCTCATGGTTC
This sequence comes from Bradyrhizobium sp. SZCCHNS1022, assembly GCF_032484835.1. Taxonomy (NCBI): domain Bacteria; kingdom Pseudomonadati; phylum Pseudomonadota; class Alphaproteobacteria; order Hyphomicrobiales; family Nitrobacteraceae; genus Bradyrhizobium; species Bradyrhizobium sp. SZCCHNS1022. The sequence continues at coordinate 1,413,629 of NZ_JAUETT010000001.1, forward strand.
TCTCGGCGATGCGTAGCATCGTCCGGAGATACGCCGCATGCGGCGCATCTCACCATGAGGTCTGCCATTTTGCCGCAAACAAGCCCTCGTCCTGAGGAACTCGCCGGAGGCGAGCGTCGAGAACCAGAACCTGTTGCTGGTCGGCCCGGACCGGACGATCGTCGATGTCATCCATCGCGACCGCCGCCTCTGAGGCAAGATCGCGAGAGCGTCAGGATATGACGGCGCGGTACTCTCGCCCTCACGCCTTCACGTCGAGCAGCGCCTTGCTCATCTGCTCGTCCGCCTTCATGACCTTCAGATTGGCCACGTAACTATATTTGGCGACCATCTGGCCGATCATCTCCTGCGCGAGGTCGACATTGGGCGCGGCGACGAGGCCGTTCTGGTTGGCGAACGGCGCCTGCGGGTCCGAGCTTGCGACGGTGGACGGATTGCTGGTCCTCACGCTGGTCTGCGTGCCGCCATCGGCGCTCGCAGTCTGCACCACATCGAGCGCCGCATAGGCCTGCGGCGCGCCTGAAGGCACCGTGCCGTCGGTGTTCGGCAGCGCGCCCGTGCTCGTGACATTGGCGACGTTGCTCGCGGACACTTCGAGCCGGCGCGACGCCGCATTCATGCCGGACAATGCGATGCTGGAAATGCTGCTCATCGACGGGACCCGCGGAGGACGATTCGTGCCGTCATCTAACTAGCGCCTGCGACCGCAAGCAGGACCTAAAATAGAGCGCGGCATTTGCGCGCGGCCGGTGAGGCGCCGTTTACCATGAAGGCCGGACAGCCCGGGATCAGCCTGAGCGCCGCGCGCCGGCGTGCAAAGGCGCGGGGCGCCACTTGCGGGAAGCTTTACCGCGCTACCTTAAGGTTTGGCTTACTCTCTGCACCGATACTGCCGCCAGGGGAAGTCATGCTGCTTCGATCCGGCAGATCGGAGCGCGTTGCGCGCGCCGGATGAGACCTTGCAATCTGCACGGCCCGCGCGTCGCAAAGCATCTGATTGGGGACCGGAGATGAGACTGACTGTCAAGACGAAGTTGGCCGCGGCTTTTGGCCTCGTGATCCTGCTGTCCGCCGTTGCAGGTGCGGTCGCCTACCTGAAGCTCAACGATCTGGCGACGACGACGGAGGTTCTGACCGGCGCGGCCGGCCGCCAGGACAAGGCCGCCCAGCTCAAGGAGCTGATGCTGCTGCAGATCCGTGCCGAGAAGAACGCGCATCTCGCCTCTGCCGAGGCCGACGTGGAGCGCTACACCAACGATGTGCGCGATCTGCGTGTGAAGTTGCTGAAGACCAAGGACGACGTCTACGCCACCGCCACCGAGACCGGCAAGAAGCTGCTCGACCGCTTCGTTGCCGCCTATGCCCAGATGAACAATGCGCAGGACCAGGCGCTGAAGATAGCCAAGACCGATCGCGCCAAGGGCGTCGAGGTGTCGACCACCGAGGTTCGCAAATCGGTCGGCGAAGCAGGCGCCATTCTCGATGAATATGTCGCCTTCCTGCGCAAGCTGATGGCGGACCGCTCGGACGAGGCGAAACAGGAAGGCGCCCGCGCCGAGATGATCGTCGTCAGCCTGGTCCTCGTCTCCCTGCTGGTCGCGATCGCCGCCGCCGTGCTGATCGCGCTCAACATCAGCCGCGGCCTCGGTCGCGCCGTGAACCTTGCCAATGCGGTCGCAATCGGCGACCTCGGCCAGACCATCGAGGCCTCCAGCGACGACGAGGTCGGCGACCTGATCAAGGCGTTGACCGCGATGACTGCCAACCTCAACGCGACCGCCGCCGTGGCCGGCGAGGTCGCGCAGGGCAATCTGGATGTCGTGGCCAGGCCGCTCTCCGACAAGGACACGCTGGGCCTTGCGTTGCAGAAGATGCTGGCGAGCCTCAACGCCACCGCCGCGGTCGCCGATGAGATCGCGCAGGGCAATCTCACCGTCGAGGCCAAACGCATCACCGACAAGGATAAGCTCGGCATCGCGCTGGAGCGCATGGTCGAAAAGCTCCGCCAGGTGGTGTCCGAAGCGCTGACCGCGGCGCAGAACGTCTCCGCCGGCAGCCAGGAGCTGTCGGCCTCCGCCGAGCAGCTCTCGCAGGGCGCGACCGAGCAGGCGTCCTCCGCCGAAGAGGCTTCGTCCTCGATGGAGGAGATGGCGGCGAACGTGAAGCAGAACGCCGAGAACGCCAGCCAGACCGAGAAGATCGCCGCGCAATCCGCCAAGGACGCGGAGGCGAGCGGCGCCGCCGTCGGCCGCGCGGTGCAGGCGATGCAGACCATCGCCGAGAAGATCACCATCGTGCAGGAGATCGCGCGGCAGACTGATCTGCTCGCGCTCAACGCGGCGGTCGAAGCCGCCCGCGCCGGCGAGCACGGCAAGGGCTTCGCGGTGGTCGCCTCCGAAGTGCGCAAGCTCGCCGAGCGCAGCCAGGCGGCCGCGGCGGAGATCGGCACGCTCTCGACCGACACCGTGAAGGTGGCGCAGGAGGCCGGCTCCATGCTGGCCAAGCTGGTGCCAGATATCAAGAAGACGGCCGAATTGGTCGAGGAGATCACCGCCGCCTGCCGCGAGCAGGATGTCGGCTCGGCGCAGATCAACCAGGCGATCCAGCAACTCGACAAGGTCGGCCAGCAGAACGCCAGCGCCTCCGAGCAGGTGTCGTCCACCTCGGAAGAGCTGGCCTCGCAGGCCGAGCAGCTGCAGGCGACGATCTCCTACTTCCGTATCGAGCAGGGCCACGACCGCGCCTACGCGCCGGTCGATCACGCCGTCGAGCAGCTCCGCGCCAAGGCGTCCGCGATGGGTTCAAGCCCGGCCGCCGGCCGCGGCGCGCGCAAGCCGATCCCAGCGGCAAAGCCGGTGCGCGCGGCGAAGGTCGCGGCGGGCGGCGGCTTCGCCTTCGACATGAATGGCGGCGGCGATCAACGCGATGCCGATTTCGAGCGCTAGGCGCCCGACCGATCAACATCGACCGCAATGAGAAAGCCCGCAGCGGGTGACCGCTGCGGGCTCTTTGTTGTTGATGGCTGCTTTCGCGATCAGTAGCGCCAGCCCCAGTTCCAGGCCTGGTGGCCGCCGAAGACGCCGTGCTCGTTCCAGCCGTGATGATCGTCACGGTCATGATCGCCGTCGTCGTCGCGATCGCCGAAGGTGAAGAGGTTCATCAGGTCGCCGATCGCCGGACGGTTGAGCGGCTTGTAGCGGTGCTCGGACCGGTCGTGGATCGGGTTCGGCAGGTGGTCGCGGCTGAGCGAGGAGATCTTCGGCAGGCGCCAGTTGCGCTCGATGAATTTCAGCACCGAGACGTGATCATAATAGGTGTGATCGACATAGCCCTGCTTGGCATAGGGCGACACCACGATGAAGGGGATGCGGGTGCCGTCGCCGAAGAAGTCGACCGGCTGCACATACCCTGAGTCGTAGTAGCCGCCGCCTTCGTCGGTGGTGATGATGATCGCGGTCTTGGCCCACAGCTGCGGATTGGCCTTGACGCGATTGATCAGCTCCCCGAGGAACTTCTCATAGAGGTCGGTCGTGGAGTCGGCCGGATGCCCGGCCAGCGCCTCGAACGGACGCACGAACGACACCGCCGGCAGCGTGTTGTTCTGGACGTCGTTGAGGAAGGCGCCGTAGTTCTGCAGCTTGGCTTCCTCAGTCGGGTTCTTCATGATGCTGAGATAACCCGTCAGCGGATCGCAGATGCCGCAATAGGAGTGGAACAGCAGCGACACACCGTCGACCGAGCTCGCGAAGGTGGTCGGATCGTTGCCGCGGTCGGCGCTGTAATACTTCCAGGAGATGCCGTGCTTGGTCATCACGTCGGCGATGGTCGGCGCCGACTGCGGCGGCAGCGTGAACTGGTCCGAGCCCAGCTTGCGCGTCGCGCTGGAGGTCTGGTTCCAGTACATGTTGTAGTTATTGACGAGGTAATAGGTATTCGACGCGCACTTGCCGTCGGCGACGCCGTGCTTGTAGAGCTGCTCGTTGACGGACGAGACGCCCGGCGCGCTCGGATCCGAGCAGTTGACGTAGGAGCCGCCGCTATAGCCGTCCTGCGTGTAGTAGTTGTTGGTGCCGGCGACCGGATCGGGATTCTCGATCTGGTTGGCGTAGGGCACCGCGGCCGAGCCGTCGAGCTTGTCCGGATTGGTGAAGAAGGCGGCGTGACCGTTCACCAGCGCCTGGAAGTTGGCGCCCGTGCCGCCCATGATCGCCTGGTGATAATTGTCGCTCATCGCATAGGTGTCGGCGAGCTGCTTGAAGAACGGCGCATCGCCGCTCTGCGCCTTGCCGGACGCGTCCGTGTAGGGATTCATGTTGTAGAATCCCATCGAGATCGCGCCTTCTTTCGGGTTGAAGCCGCCGGCGGGATAGGGCGCGCCGTTCGAGCCGGTGCCGATGGTCTGTTCGACCCAGACGAACTTGTCGTGCTTGCCGCCGTCGATGTCCTGCCACATCTGGAAGAAGCGGTGCACGGGGTCGCCGGAATAGGCGGCGTAAGGCACGTATTTGGAGATCTGGTACGGGCCGTTGGGCAGGTTGGCCGGGAAGCGGGTATCCGGCACGTTCTGCGGCAGGCCGATGCCGTAGGTCGTGTAGGGCTGCGGCAGCGTCGTGTAGGCGCCGGTCGAGGCGGTCTCGGCGTTGTAGCGGACCTCGTCGCGGCCGATGCGCTGCTCGGCCTTCTTGAAGTGCGGCCCCGGCGTGCCGTCCTCGTTGACGATCCCCTTGCTCAGGAGGTTGTCGATGGTCTGGCCGGCCTTCGGCTTGTAGGTGCCGAACAGGTTGTCGAACGTGTGGTTCTCGCCGACGATGATGATGACATGCTCGATCGGCGTGGTGGTCGACGCGCCGGCAAAGGCCGGCATGACGCTCGTGGCGGTGAAGAGCACGGATGTGGCGAGGCAGAGCGCCTTGAACCGCCCTGTGGGCACTTTCATGAATCGTCTCCAATTGGGAAAGCTGAGGCGCGACGAAACGTCGCGAAGGTCCTCGCCGCCCTTATCGTGTCCCCACATTTCCGTGCGTTGTCAGTTGCGAGTCGGTTTGATGAAACCAATGTGACGTGGCGGTCACGAACGCTCTTGCAACGCAATCGCAAATAGCCGCTGCCGTGCATGGCGGAGGACGCGGAGCGGCCGATCGGACGGGACAACGCGGTTGCCTCGCGGCGCGAGCTATTGCCCATATGAAGATCATATGTTCTGGTGCGCCGATGCCCGCCCCAGAGAGGGATTTTTAACGGCGCCATGGCCGCCAACGACAGCGACAAGTCCCGTCTCGACGACGCCGCGCGCGCCGGCTGGCTCTATTTCATCGCCGGTCATACCCAGGACGAGATCGCCAAGATGCTGCAGGTGTCGCGCGCCTCGGCGCAGCGGCTGGTCTCGCTCTGCCTCGCCGAGCGTCTCATCACCTTCCGGCTCGAACATCCCATCGCATCCTGCATGGAGCTGGCGGCGCAGCTCAAGAGCCGGTTCGATCTCGTGCATTGCGAGGTGGTGCCCACCGATCCGGCCGCGCCGGCAGCGGCGGCCGGCATCGCTGAGCGCTGCGCCAACCTTTTGGAATTGACCCTGCGCGCGGAGACGCCGGTCATCATCGCGCTCGGCACCGGGCGCGCGGTGCGCGCCGCGGTCGAGCGCGTTTCCCCGATCGATCGGCCCGAGCATCAGATCGTCTCGCTGGTCGGCAACATCCTGGCCGACGGCTCGGCAAGCTTCTTCGATACCGTCGGCCGGCTCGCGGACCGCACCGGCGCGCGGCATTACCCGATGCCGCTGCCGTTCCTGATGGCTTCCGAAGACGAGCGCGACCGCATGGTCCGGCTCGATGCGATCACCAAGGTCAAGGCGGTGGCCGACAAGGCCGACCTGAAGCTGATCGGCATCGGCCAGATGGACCAGAAGGCGCAGATGTATGTCGATGGCTTCGTCACCCGTGACGAGCTCACCGAGATGATGCGGCTGGGCGCGGTCGGCGAGATCACCGGCTGGGCCTATGATGCCAAGGGCCGGCTGATCCAGGGCGGCACCAACCGCCGCCTGACCAGCATTCCGCCGGACGTGCCGGCGAAAGCGATGACCATCGCCGCGGCGCTTGGGCCGGCAAAAATTCCGGCGATCCGCGCCGCGCTTGCCGGGCGCCTGATCAACGGCCTGATCACCGACGAGGCGACCGCGCGCGCCATTCTTGCGTGACGTGCTGCGACTGAGACCGCCGCGGCCGGTTGCGGACTGGCTGCAACCTCACTCCGCCAGGTGAGGGAACGCATCGCACTCGTCTTTGACCTGCCCGCACCCGCACAGCAGCAATCTTCCGCATTGCGTAACTACAAGGCGCCGGGCTGTCCTTGACAAAACTTGACTGCTGTAGTGAACATCAGCTCAACGCGTGAGCATATATTCAGAATGCGCGGGTAAGGGAGGATGCTGTGAGGAACGATGCTGCAAGGCACGCTGCTGTAAGGCACAGTTACAGTTTGAGGACCGGCTTCACTGCGACACGACTTCTGGGCGGCCTGTTCGGCGCCGCGGCGTTGCTCCTGGCAATGCCGGCGAAGGCCGAGACCACCCTGACCATCGCCACGGTCAATAACGGCGACATGATCCGCATGCAGGGTCTGACCGGCGAATTCACCAAGGCCAACCCCGATATCTCGGTCAAATGGGTGACGTTGGAGGAGAACGTGCTGCGCCAGCGCGTCACCACCGACATCGCCACCAAGGGCGGCCAGTTCGACATCCTCACCATCGGCACCTACGAGGTGCCGATCTGGGCCAAGAAGAGCTGGCTGGTGCCGCTCGACAAGCTCGGTCCCGACTACGACGCCGGCGATCTGCTGCCGAAGATCAAGGATGCGGTCTCCGTCGACGGCAAGCTCTATGCCGCGCCGTTCTACGGCGAGAGCTCGATGACGATGTATCGCACCGACCTGTTCGACAAGGCCGGGCTGAAGATGCCGGAGAGCCCGACCTGGGACTTCGTGGTCGATGCCGCCAAGAAGCTGACCGACAAGCAGGCCGGCGTGTTCGGCATCTGCCTGCGCGGCAAGGCTGGCTGGGGCGAGAACATGGCCTTCCTGACCGCGATGTCGAATTCGTTCGGCGCGCGCTGGTTCGACGAAAAATGGCAGCCGCAGTTCAACACGCCGGAATGGAAGAAGACGCTGACAACTTACGTCGAGCTGATGAAGGAGGCTGGCCCTCCCGGCGCGAGCTCGAACGGCTTCAATGAAAATCTGGCGCTGTTCGACGCCGGCAAATGCGCGATGTGGATCGATGCCACCGTCGCTGCATCCTTCGTCACCAACCCGAAGGACTCCAAGGTCGCCGACAAGGTCGGCTTCGCGATGGCCCCGAATACCGGGCTCGGCAAGAGCGCGAACTGGCTCTGGGCTTGGAGCCTCGCAATCCCCGCCGGCTCGAAGAAGGTCGATGCGGCCGAGAAGTTCATCGCCTGGGCCACCGGCAAGGACTATCTCAAGCTGGTCGCCGCCAAGGAGGGCTGGGCCAACGTGCCGCCGGGCACCCGCACCTCGCTCTATCAGAACCCGGATTATCTGAAGGTCGCTCCGTTTGCGAAGCCGACGCTGGCCTCGATCAATGCCGCCGATCCGAACCATCCAACGGTGAAGCCGGTGCCTTACGTCGGCGTGCAATATGCGGCGATTCCGGAATTCCAGGGTATCGGTACGGCGGTCGGCCAGCAGTTCTCGGCGGCGCTCGCCGGCTCGACCACGGTCGATGCAGCGCTCGCCGCGGCGCAGTCGGCGACCGAACGGGAAATGAAGCGGGCCGGCTACATCAAATAGGCCGCGATTTGTGTCAGCTCGTCAAAATTCCTCCCGAGCTGATCCTTGCGGCCATCCCTTGTACAGCTTGGGATGGCCGCCTTTTTCTCTCTCTCTTCTCCGTAGGCTGTTGTGCAGGGCGTAGGGTGGGCAAAGCGAAGCGTGCCCATCGAGAGATGATCAACTCGAACTGACGTGGGCACGGCGCACCGCGCCTTTGCCCAACCGACGCAAGCCATCGGTTCGTCATTGCGAGGAGCCGAAGGCGACGAAGCAATCCAGGATCTTTCCGTTCGACGATACTGGATTGCTTCGCTCCGCTCGCAATGACGACCTCTCATCGCGCGTAAGGAACGACGATATGGCCACCAGACAGACGCAATTGCTGGCGCGGGCGCTGATGTCTCCGGCGGTGCTGCTGCTGTTCATCTGGATGATCGTGCCGCTGGCTCTGACGATCTACTTCTCGACCTTGCATTACAGCCTGCTCGATCCCGGCTCGGAAAGCTTCGTCGGGCTGGAGAATTACACCTACTTCCTCACCGATCCCGCCTTCCTTGCCTCGCTGCAGAACACGCTGGTGCTGGTCGGCTCGGTGCTGGCGCTGACGATCGGACTCGGCATCCCGCTGGCGATCCTGCTCGATCAGCCCGTGATCGGCCGCAATTTCGTGCGGCTGATGGTGATCGCACCGTTCTTCGTGATGCCCACGGTCAGCGCGCTGGTCTGGAAGAACCTGTTGATGCACCCGGTGTCCGGCCTGTTCGCCTGGATCGCGACCTCGCTGGGGTTGACGCCGATCGACTGGTTCACCGACGCGCCGCTTCTCGCCATCATCTTCATCGTCGCCTGGCAGTGGCTGCCCTTTGCCACGCTGATCCTGCTCACCGCGCTGCAGTCGCTCGACGAGGAGCAGAAGGAGGCGGCGGAGATGGACGGCGCCAGCGCGTCGTCGCGCTTCATCTATCTGACGCTGCCGCATCTGGCGCGTCCGATCACGGTGGTGATCCTGATCGAGACCATCTTCCTGCTTACGGTCTTCGCCGAGATCTTCGTCACGACGGGTGGCGGGCCGGGCCTGCAGACCACCAATATCGCCTTCCTGGTCTATTCGCAGGCGCTGATCCAGTTCGACGTCGGCAGCGCGTCGGCCGGCGGCCTCGTCGCGGTCGTCATTGCCAACATCGTCGCCTTCTTCCTGGTGCGGATCGTCGGCCGCAATCTGGAGGCTTGATAAATGGCGCGCAAGGTCACCGGACGACACGTTGCGATCTCGACCATCGCCGCCTGGCTGGTCGGCTTCCTGATCTTCTTCCCGATCCTGTGGATGGTGCTGGCGAGCTTCAAGACCGAACTCGAAGCCTTCGCGACCCCGCCGTCCTTCCTGTTCTTCCACTGGACCACCGAGAACTATGCCACTGTGCAGGAGCGCAGTGACTATCTGCACCACGCGCTCAATTCGATCATCATCGCCGGCGGCTCGACGCTCATCGCGCTGTTGATCGCGATTCCCGCGGCGTGGTCGATGGCCTTCTCGCCGACCAAACGCACCAAGGACATCCTGCTCTGGATGCTCTCGACCAAGATGATGCCGCCCGTCGGCGTGCTGGTGCCGATCTATCTGATCTACAAGAATGCCGGGCTGCTCGACACCCGTGCCGGCCTCGTCTTCATCCTCTGTCTTGGCAATCTGCCGATCGTGATCTGGATGCTGTTCACCTATTTCAAGGAAATCCCGAAGGACATCCTGGAAGCGGCGCGGATGGACGGCGCCACGATCGGCCGCGAGCTGATCTATGTGTTGACGCCGATGGCGATCCCGGGGCTGGCCTCGACCCTCCTGCTCAACCTGATTCTCGCCTGGAACGAGGCATTCTGGACCTTGAACCTGTCCACCTCGGAGGCGGCGCCGCTGACCACCTTCATCGCCTCCTATTCGAGCCCGGAAGGCCTGTTCTGGGCGCGGCTGTCGGCGGCGTCCACGCTCGCGATTGCGCCGATCCTCATCATCGGCTGGTTCAGCCAGAAGCAGCTCGTGCGCGGGCTGACGTTCGGCGCAGTGAAATAACGAAAGGCCGGATCATGGGACGGATCACGTTGGAAGGAGTCCAGAAGTCGTTCGGGCCGGTCCACATCATCAAGGGCGCCGATCTCGACGTCGCCGACGGCTCGTTCGTCGTGTTCGTCGGGCCGTCCGGCTGCGGCAAGACCACGCTGCTCAGGCTGATTGCCGGCCTCGAAGACGTTTCGGACGGCAAGATCCTGATCGACGGCAAGAACGTCGTGAATGTGCCGCCGGCCAAGCGCGGGCTCTCGATGGTGTTCCAGTCCTACGCGCTCTATCCGCATATGAGCGTGCGCGGCAACATCGCCTTCGGCCTCAAGATGGCGGGCCTGCCGAAGGACGAGATCAACCGCAAGGTGGAGGCGGCCGCCGCCACCTTGAACCTGACGCCGTATCTCGACCGCAAGCCGCGCGAGCTTTCCGGCGGTCAGCGTCAGCGCGTCGCGATCGGCCGCGCCATCGTGCGCGAGCCGAAGGCGTTCCTGTTCGACGAGCCGCTGTCGAATCTCGATGCCGCGTTGCGGGTGCAGATGCGGCTCGAAGTGACGCGGCTGCAGAAGCAACTCGGCACCACGGCGATCTATGTCACTCACGACCAGGTCGAGGCCATGACCATGGCCGACAAGATCGTGGTGCTGAACGCCGGCAAGATCGAGCAATATGGCTCGCCGATCGAGCTGTACCAGAAGCCGGCCAACCTGTTCGTCGCCGGCTTCATCGGCTCCCCGAAGATGAATTTCATCACCGGCGCGGAAGCCGCTATGCGCGGTGCCGCCACCATCGGCGTGCGGCCGGAGCATTTCAACATCGTCAGCGACGGGCAGGGCTGGCCGGGCAAGGTCTTGGTGGCCGAGCATCTCGGCAGCGACACTTTTCTTTATGTCGACGCCGGAGCGCTCGGCACCTTGACCGTGCGCTGCGTCGGCGAGAAGAGCCTCAAGCCCGGCGACCAGATCGCGCTGCAGCCCGACCCCAATCGGATCTACCGCTTCGACGACAACGGCAACGCGATTGTTGCGTGAGAGGTGACGTCCCCTTTGGGCGTCAATGAGAAAGACGGACGACGACCATGTATCTGGAAAAATTCAGGCTCAACGGACGGATCGCGCTGGTGACCGGAGGCGGGCAGGGCATCGGGCTCGCCTGTGTCGAGGCGCTGGCGGAAGCCGGCGCCAAGGTCGTCATCGCCGACCGCGATCCCAAGGTTGCCATTGCGGCGCAGGCCGAGATGAAGGGCAAGGGCTTTGACACCGAAACCGTGATCATGGACGTGACCGACTCGGCGCGCGTCACCGAGGTTGCCGATGAACTGGCGGCGCGGTTCGGCAAGGTCGACGTTCTCGTCAACAATGCCGGCATCGCCCGGAGCGAGACGCCGGCGGAGACCGTCACCGATGAGCATTGGCTCAACGTGCTGGACGTGAACCTGAACGGCACCTTCTGGTGCTGCCGCGCGTTCGGCAAGCACATGATGGCGGCGAAATCCGGCAACATCGTCAATATCGGCTCGATGTCCGGCTTCATCGTCAACAAGCCGCAGGAGCAGTGCTTCTACAACGCCTCCAAGGCTGCAGTGCACCATCTGACCAAGTCGCTGGCAGCCGAATGGGGTGCGCGCGGCGTACGCGTCAATGCGGTCGCGCCGACCTATATCGAGACGCCGCTGAACGCCTTCGTGAAGAACAATCCGCGCATGTATGATGCCTGGATTGGCGGCACGCCGATGGCGCGGATGGGGCGGGTCGACGAGATCGCGTCGGTCGTTTTGTTCCTCGCCTCCGAGGCGGCCAGCCTGATGACCGGCAGCGTCGTCGTGGTCGATGGCGGCTACACTTGCTGGTAAGCTCGCGTCAAATCATTGGCGGGAGTGAAACATGCGGCAGGCCTTTATCGGCGTCGATGTCGGAACGTCGAGCACACGCGCAGGGATATTCGACGAGGCCGGCCACCTGCTCGCAGCGGCGCGGCACCCGATCAGACTGTGGCAGGAGGCCGGCGACATCGTCGAGCAGTCGTCCGACGACATCTGGAGCGCTTGCTGCATCGCGGTGCGGGCGGCGCTGGCGGAGGCCGGCGTCACCCCTGATGCGGTCAAAGGCCTTGGCTTCGATGCGACCTGCTCGCTGGTGGTGCTGAACAAGCAGGGCGGGCCGCTCACCGTCAGCACATCGGGCGATCACGCGCGCAACGTGATCGTCTGGATGGATCACCGCGCCGTCCCGGAAGCGCGCGACATCAACACCGCTGGGCACGAGGTGCTGCGCTACGTCGGAGGGGTGATCTCGCCGGAAATGGAGATGCCGAAGCTGCTGTGGCTGAAACGGCATCTGCGCCAGAGCTTCGATGAAGCCGGTCATTTCTTCGATCTCGCCGATTATCTCACCTTTCGCGCGACCGGTTCGCCGGCGCGCTCCATGTGTACTGTCACCTGCAAGTGGAACTACCTCGCGCATGACGGGCGCTGGAGCGCCGACTATTTCCGGCGGATCGGGTTGCAAGACTTCGTCGAGGAGAACTATGCGCGGATCGGCACCGACATCGTGGCGCCAGGCACGCCGCTTGGCGCGGGGCTTTCGCGCGCCGCGGCGCAGGATCTCGGCCTCACTCCCGGCACGCCGGTCGGAGCTTCGCTGATCGACGCCCATGCCGGCGGCGTCGGCGCGATCGGCGGCCGCGAGGCCGATGGTGCCGAGGTCAATGTCTGCGAACGGCTCGCTTACATCATGGGGACGTCGGCCTGCATCATGGCAACCACGGTCGAGCCGTGCTTCGTGCCAGGTGTGTGGGGGCCTTATTACCAGGGCATGGTGCCGGGCTTCTGGCTCAACGAGGGCGGTCAATCGGCGGCGGGTGCGGCGATCGATCATCTGCTCCGTTCGCATCCCTGCTATGGGGAGGCCAGCGCCGCCGCGCGGGCTCAGGGCATCGACGTCATCGACTATCTGGAGCGGCGGATCATCGCGCGCGTGAAAGCTCCGGGTGCGGCCGCACTCCTTGCACGCGACATTCATGTCCTTCCCGAGTTTCTGGGCAATCGCTCACCTTACGCTGATCCGGATTCACGCGCGGTGATCGCCGGCCTCGACCTCGCGTCCGACATCGGCGCGATGGAGCGGCTGTTCGTCGCCGCCCTTTGCGGCCTCGCCTATGGTCTCGCCGACGTCATCGATGCGTTCGCAGCGAACGATGTGAAAAGCCGCATCGTGGTGATGGCGGGCGGCGCGTCGCGCAGTCCGCTGGTGCGACAGATCATGGCCGACACCACGGGGCTCGTGGTGGCGCTGCCGCGCACCCAGGAGCCGGTGCTGCTGGGTGCGTCCATGCTCGGTGCGGTCGCGAGCGGCACCTTCCGCTCGATCGGCGACACGATGGCGGCGATGTCGGCACTCGGGCGTTCGAGCGATCCGACCAACCCGAAGCTCGCCGCCTTTCATCGCAGGAAGCGTGAGGTGCACGGGCTGATGCGCAGGCTCGATCGCGACAGTCGCGCGATGATGCGCGACATCGTAACGGAGGGACGCGCATGATCCTGAGTTGTGGCGATGCGCTGATCGATTTCGTGCCGGCGGCTACGGCGGACGGACGGGCCGCTCTGCGGCCGGTCGTCGGTGGCTCCTGTCTCAATGTCGCGGTCGGGCTGGCACGGCTGGAGGTGCCGACCGGCTTTGTCGGCGGCATCTCGACCGACATGTTCGGCCGCATGATCGCCGAGCACGCGCAGAGTTCGCAGGTCGACCTGCGTTATGCGACCCGCAGCGCCGACCAGGCCACGCTCGCCTTCGTGCAGCACATCGCCGGCGAGGCGCAATATGCGTTCTATGACGCCGAGACCGCGGCGCGGAAGTGGACCTATCGGCCGGGCAGCATCCCGTTCGATACGGTGGAAGCGCTGCATGTCGGCTCGACCACCCTGGTCCACGACCACGGCGCGGCCGAGACGCGTGCGTTGATCGACGCGGCCCGTCATCATGCGACGATCTCGTTCGATCCGAACTGCCGGCCGAACCTGGTCACGGACAAGGCGGCCTATCGGGTGCGGATGGACGAATTCGCCAACCTGGCTGGCATGATCAAGATGTCGGATGTCGATTTCGAATACCTCTATGGCGGCGACGATTATGCCGCACGCGCCGAGATCCTGCTGAGAGGTGGCTGTCATCTTTTCGTCGTGACCTGCGGGCCGAAGGGGGCTTTGGCCTGGCACCGCAAGGCCGGTGCGGTCGAGGTCATGGCGCCCGCAATCGAGGTCGTTGACACGATCGGAGCCGGCGACAGCTTCCAGGCCGGCCTGTTGTTTGCACTGCGCGCATTGGGCCGAGTCGGGCGGGATGATCTGGCCGCGCTCAGTGCGGCGGAGCTCCGCCGGACGCTCTCCTTTGCTGCCGCCTGCGCGGCAGTGACCTGCACCCGGCCGGGGGCGGACCCGCCACGATGGCCTGAGATGGTGGCGACCTGGCATCGGCTCGGCTGACCGCGGCCTTGCACAGCGCAACGGGCATTGCATAGCGCAAACGGAACTGGTTGGCTGTTCCTCAGTCATATTAAGGTGGGCAACGGCCCGGTTGCATGCCGGTTCGGTATGCGGGCGGACCGATCGCACTGCCGACGCAAAAGGAGGAAACCATGGCACCCGCCGGAACTGAGCCGCTATCACGCCACGCGCTCGCCTTCGTGCTGGCAGGGGGACGCGGCAGCCGGCTCCTGGAGCTGACCGACCGCCGCGCCAAGCCCGCGGTCCATTTCGGCGGCAAGTCGCGCATCATCGATTTCGCGCTGTCAAACGCGGTCAATTCCGGCATCCGCCGCATCGCGGTCGCCACCCAATACAAGGCGCACAGCCTGATCCGCCATCTGCAGATGGGCTGGAATTTCTTCCGTCCCGAGCGCAACGAAAGCTTCGACATTCTCCCGGCAAGCCAACGTGTGTCCGAGACCATGTGGTACGTCGGCACGGCTGACGCAGTCTATCAGAACATCGACATTCTCGAGACCTACAACAGCAAGTACATCGTCGTGCTCGCCGGCGACCACGTCTACAAGATGGATTACGAACTGATGCTGCAGCAGCATGTCGACCAGCGCGCCGATGTCACTGTCGGTTGCCTGGAGACGCCGCGCGCGGAATCCTCGGGCTTCGGCATCATTCACATGAACGAGGATGAAACCATCCGCGATTTCATCGAGAAGCCGAAAGATCCGCCGCCGATCCCGGGTAAGCCCGACATGTCGCTCGCCAGCATGGGTATCTACGTGTTCGACGCGAAGTTCCTGTTCGACGAGCTCAAGCGCGATGCGGCCGATCCCAACTCGAACCATGATTTCGGCAGGGACATCATTCCCTATCTTGTCAAGAACGGCCGTGCGGTCGCACATCAGTTCAACCGCTCCTGCGTGCGCACCGACCACGATCCGCGCAGCTACTGGCGCGACGTCGGCACGGTCGACGCCTATTGGGCGGCCAATCTCGACCTGACCGACGTGACGCCCGAACTGGACCTTTATGACCGCACCTGGCCGATCTGGACCTATTCCGAGATCACGCCGCCGGCGAAATTCGTCCATGACGAGGATGGCCGCCGCGGTGAGGCGACCTGTTCGCTGGTGTCCGGCGGCTGCATCGTCTCCGGCGCCTGCGTGCAACGCTCGCTGCTGTTCACCGGCGTGCGCCTGCACTCCTATTCCAGGCTGCACAATTCGGTGCTGCTGCCTTACGTCAATGTCGGCCGCCATGCACGGCTGCAGAACGTGGTGGTCGATCGCGGCGTGCAGATTCCGGAAGGATTGGTCGTGGGCGAAGACCCCGAATTCGACGCCAAGCGTTTCCGGACAACCGAGAACGGCGTCACTCTCATCACCCAGCCGATGATTGACGGGCTCAATCGATGACGCCCATGCGCGTGTTGTCGGTCGCGTCGGAGATCTATCCGATCGTGAAGACCGGCGGGCTTGCCGATGTGGCCGGTGCGCTGCCGATTGCGCTCAGGACCGAAGGCGTCGAGATGCGCACGCTGGTGCCGGGCTATCCTGCGGTGATGAAGGCGCTGGAGCAGACCAGCGAGATCAGCTCGCTGCCGAATTTCTTCGGCGGCAACGCGCGGCTGCTCGGCGGCTCGCATGGCGAACTCGACCTGTTCGTGCTCGACGCGCCGCACCTCTATGCGCGCGAGGGCAATCCTTACGTCCAACCTGACGGCACGGATTGGCCGGACAATGCGTTCCGCTTTGCCGCGCTGGCGCGCGCCGCGGCCTATATCGGGCTTGGCTCCGCGCCCGGCTTCGTGCCGGATGTGGTCCACGGCCACGACTGGCAGGCCGGGCTGATGCCGGCCTATCTGCTCTACAGCCATCAGCCGCATCCGGTCACGGTCATGACCGTGCACAACATGGCGTTCCAGGGCCGCTTTCCCCGCGACCTGCTGGGCCCCCTTGGGCTGCCGCCGGAATCGTTCTCGATCTATGGGGTCGAATATTACGGCGACATCAGTTTCCTGAAGGCGGGCCTCCAGTTCGCCGATCGCATCACCACGGTGTCGCCGACCTACGCCGTCGAGATCCAGAGCGACGAATACGGCATGGGGCTGGCTGGTCTGCTGCGCCAGCGCGCGGGCGATCTGTCCGGCATCCTCAATGGCATCGACACGGCGGTATGGGATCCCGCGACCGATTCCGCGCTTCCCGCGAACTACAGCGTCGAGCGGCTCGAAGCGCGCGCCGCCAACAAGGCGGCGCTGCAAAGGCGCATGGGGCTCGAGGTCTCGCCGGATGCCTTCCTGCTCGGTGTGGTCAGCCGGCTGTCCTGGCAGAAGGGGCTCGATCTGTTGCTGGCGTGCCTGCCGACATTCGCGAGCGGCGGCATGCAGCTGGCGCTGCTTGGCGACGGCGATGCGGACCTGCGCGATGCGTTTCGCGCTGCTGCTGCTGGCGATCCCGGCCATATCGGCGTCGTCACCGGTTATGACGAAAAGCTGGCGCATCTGATCCAGGCCGGTTGCGACGCGCTGGTGGTGCCGTCGCGTTTCGAGCCCTGCGGCCTGACCCAGCTCTGTGCGCTCCGCTATGGCGCGATCCCGATCGTCGCGGCGGTCGGTGGCCTCGCCGACACCGTGCGCGACGAGAGCGCGGCAGGTCCGGATGCCACCGGATTCACCTTCGGCCCGGTGACGGCTGAAAACCTCGACCAGGCGGTGCGGCGCGCTGCGGCGGCGTTCTTCGCCTCACGCAGCCATGCCTCGAACTGGCCGCGCATGCAGCTCAACGGCATGCTGACAGACGTTTCGTGGCGGCACCGCGCCGGCAGATATGCCGAGCTCTATCGCAGCCTCGTCGCCCAGCACGGCGGCTGATTGTAGCCGCCGCGAGACTCAGCTCTTCAGCGGCAGCCGCGCCGTCTCCGGCGTCGCCAGCACGGCCAGCGCGCTGATCAGCGAGAGCGCGATGATGTAGAGCGAGATCGCCCAGGATGCGCCGGCCCAGACCAGCAGTGCGGTGGCGATCATCGGCGAGAATCCGCCGCTGAGTGCCGCCGCGACATTGGCGCCGAGCGAGGCGCCGCTATAGCGCACGCGTGTACCGAACAACTCCGGCATGAAGGCGGCCTTCGGCCCGAACAGCAGCGCGTGTGTCATCGTCATGGTGACGATCATCGCGACCGTGATGATGGTCGGATCCTTGGTGTCGAGCAGCCAGAACAGCGGGAAGGCGAGCACGATCGTGGTCAACGCGCCGGTCAGGTACAGCGCCTTGCGGCCGTAGATGTCGGAGAGCCAGCCCGCCAGCGGCAAGGTGATGAATTCGACGAGAGCGGCATAGACCACCGCGTTGAGCACGACCTCGCGCGGCAGCGCCAGCCTGCTGTTGGCATAGGTGATCACGAACACGGTCAGGATGTAGGCGAGACCGACCTCGGAGACGGTGATCCCGACAGCCAGCAGAAAGCTCCACCAGTCGCGCCTGATGACCTCCACCACGGGCTGAGCGACCCGCTCCCGACGCGCGACCAGTTCCTGAAATGCAGGCGTTTCGGCCAACCGGAAGCGGACGAACAGGCCGATCGCGACCATGATGATGCTCGCGAGAAACGGCACGCGCCAGCCCCAGCTCAGGAAGCTCGCCTCGGGAAGCGCGCTCATCACGCTGAAGATCGCGGTGGAGGCGGCGACGCCGGCCGGAAATCCGACCTGCACCAGGCTGCCCCAGAAGCCGCGGCGATCGCCGGCATGCTCGGCCACCATGATGACCGCGCCGCTCCATTCGCCGCCGAGCCCGATGCCCTGCACGAAGCGCAGCGCGACCAGGAGGATCGGCGCCCAGATGCCGATCTGCTGGTACGTCGGCAGGCAGCCGATCAGGAACGTGCCGGCGCCCATGATCAGCAGCGTTGCCATCAGCATCGTCTTGCGGCCGAGCCGATCGCCGAAATGGCCGATAATGGCACCGCCGATCGGCCGGGCCACGAAGCCCACGGCATAGGTGCCGAACGCTGCGATCGTCCCCATCAACGGATCGAAGGCCGGGAAAAACAGTTTGTTGAACACCAGCGCGGCAGCCGTGCCGTAGATCAGGAAATCGTACCATTCGATCGCGGTGCCCAGCACGCTGGCGCTCACCACATGGGCGATCGGCGAAGCCGTGGTGCGGTCGGATAGGGTTTCGGTCGCCATCGTCATCGTGCAATCCCTTTTGATGCAATCCACCAGGCTGGCATTCAGTAACAGCCAGGCCTCGATCAAAATGCAGGCTCAGTCGTCAGCATGTGTCATGCTACCGCCGTTTGCGGAAGCCAACCAGAACGCGGCGTGAGCCGTCCACGCAAAACAAGAGCGAGCTGAGCGCGCCACCGCCACGCTCAGCCGCATGGCAGCCCGTGCTCGATCCGACGGAAGCGCACGGGCGCGATCGCCGCCGCGCGCTCCCACCACTCGACCACACGTTGGTCGAGCGCGCTGCCGCCGCGGCCCTGGCCGGGAAATATCGCGATGCGCCGGATCGCCTCCGCCTGATAGCCTTTGTCCAGCCGCCGGATCCTGATCACGGTGCCTTCGCGCGAGGGGCCGGTGAGCGGCAGCAGCAGCCGTCCTCCGGGCCGCAGCGCGTTGATCCATGCCGGATGCGGCTGCGTGAAGCCGGCATGGACGATGATCACGTCGGCCTTGCCGCCGATGTCCCGGCAGCCGTCGCCGCAGACGACCTCGACATTCCCGTAGCTGCGCAGGTTGGCCCCGGCGCGCGCGGCGAACGCCGCGTCGCATTCGATGGCGCGGACGTTACCTTTGGGGCCGACGATCTCGGACAGGATCGCGGAGTAATAGCCGAGGCCGCAGCCGATCTGCACCACGCGCTCGCCCTCCGCGACGTCGAGCACGTCGATGAAATGAGCCCAGAGACTCGGCAATCCGGTGTCCAGGCGCCGGCGCGCATCGATCGCAACCAGCACGTTGTCGTAGAGATGGACCGGATCGGCGCTTTCGGTCTTGTAGTAACTGCGTGAGAATTCGCTTCTGATCCGCCAAGGGCCCTTGCGCAGGAAGGCTTCCCGCGGCACGGCTTCGAGTGCTGCAAGCAGCCGCGCGGAGGCGATGTGCTCCCGGCCCGCAATGCGCGCGACGTAATGCTGCCGCGCGGCTGCGAGCTCGTTCAATCCGTCGGCTCGCTCCATGGCTGATCCTTGCTGTCCAGGCCGAGCTCGTCCATCAGCTGGATCGCGTCCTTCATGTCGGGCGTCTCAAACCCTTCGGTGAATTTGCGGCACACCGGCAGGATGAGCTCCGCGGCCTGCTGCTGCCGTCCGGTGTCGCGCAGCAGGCGGGTGAGGCTGACGGAGCTGCGCAGCTCCCACGACAACGCGCTCTGCTCGCGGGCAATTTCGAGCGATTGGCGAAACAGCTCCTCGGCATCAGGCGCAGCGGTCAGGCCGCCTTGCATCAGGGTGATGTCTCCCTGCAGGCGGTAGATCTCGGCCAGGAGGAAATGGTCGCCGGTGCGCTTGGCCATGGCGAGCGCACCGTCCAGCGCGCGAAGCGCCGCGTCGGGCATGCCGGCGCGGACATAGGCGCAGGCAAGCATGCTTCTGAACCAGGAGCTGGCGAGCCAGGAGTCCGTACCCTCATAGGCATCGAGGCCGGCCTGCAATTGCTTCAGACCGTCATCGATGTCGCCAAGCTCGGCGGCGGCCCAGCCTTTGAGGATGCTGGCTTGATATTTGTAATGCAGAAAGCCGTGTTCGGACGAGATCGCGAAGGCGCGCTCGGCGTGCCGCATGGTGCCCTCGACATCGCGCAGATGCTGGCACAGATAGGCACCGAACTCGCACGCAAAGGCCAAGGTGAACGGATGGCGCAGCGTGCCAGCGATCGAAATTGCCCGTTCGCTGTATTCGCGCGCCATGTCGGGATGGCCGAGAAACCAGAGCAGATAGCCGAGATAGGACAGCGACACGACGCCGGAATCGATGCCATGGCGCTCACGCAGGTCGTCATAAAGATCGCTGCCGTAGAGATTGATGCAGCGCTGCAGATGGTGATGTGAGGCGGTGAACCGGCCGCGATACAGCATGGTCATCGCGATCGCCCGGTGCGCCTCGATCAGATATTCCTTCCTGTGATGCGCCACCTGCTGCGTTTGATTGGCGCGATCGCGCTTGGCGAATTTCAGCAGCTCCACGCTGAGATCGTGAGCCTTCTTGAGATCGGCGCGGATGAAGTGGCAGACCCAAAGCCCGCGCATCGCGGCGAACACCTTGGCCTCGTCGTCGAGGCGCTGACCCAGCTCGAGCGCGCGCGCGAAATTCTCCTCGACCTCCTGCACCGCATAACCTTTGGCGGCGATCAGCGCGGTCCCGAGTGCGAGCCGGAGCTCGAGCTCCATCTCGTCGCACCGTGGCATGTGCGGATTGCCCTGGACGACGCCAAGCCCGCGCCGCAGATGGCCGATGGCTTCGAGATTGGCGCCGGTCTGAGCCGCCTGCCGGCCGGCTTTGAGCCAGAAGCCCGCAGCCGGTTCGCTCTGGCCGGATTCGGTCAGGTGATAGGCAAGCAGTTCCGGCTCCCGCTCGGCCTTGTCGGGATATTGGCTCGCCAGCACCTGCGCGATCCTGGCGTGCAGCTTGCGCCGGTCGCTGTGCAGCAGGCTTGCATGCGCGGCATTCTGGATCATCACATGCTTGAAGGTGTAGGCCGCCTCCGGCGGATAGCCGCGGCAGACGATCAGCCCTGCCTCCTCGAGATGATCGAGGGCCGCTTCGATATGGTCCGGCGTGGCGTCGGCCACCGCGTTCAGGATCTTGTAGGAGAATTCCCGTCCGATGGTGGCGCCGACCTGGGCGATCTTCTTGAACGGCCCGGTGCGGTCGATGCGCGCCATCAGCGAGTCCGTCAGCGTTGCCGGGATCGCGAGCTGCCGCCAGGGTCCCGCGAACACATAGCGTCCCTGCTTTTCGGTCAGCATGTTGGATTCGATCACCGCCTTGGTCAGCTCTTCCAGGAACAGCGGTACGCCGTCGGTCTTGACGATGATCTCCTCGATCACCTCGCGGGGCAGCTCGGTGCGGCCGGCGACACGTTCGACCAGGGTCGTCCGCAGCTCGCGGTTGAGCCGGCTCAAGGTCAGCATCGCCATATGGTGATCGGCCTTCCAGCTGGGCTGAAATTCCGGACGGCAGGTGATCACCAGGAGAATGCCCGCGTTCTGGACCTTCTCCACCAGCAGATCGAGCACCTCGAGCGAAGACGGATCGATCCAGTGCACGTCCTCAAAGCCGACCAGCAAGGGCCGGTCGCTGGCCAGGCCGATCAGGTGGTTGACCAGCGCCACCACCATTGCGTCCTTCTGCTGTTGCGGAGAGAGGTCGAGGCGGGCGTAGCGGTCGGCGGTCGGTATCGACAGCAACGCCGCAAACAGCGGCGCCACGCGCTCCGCATCGCCCTTGGCCGCGGCGACCGTCGCCTCGAGTCCCGACAGCGACGGCGCGCCGGGACTGTCATAGTCGAGGCCGAGGGCGAATTTGAGCTGTTCGACAAAGGGGTGAAACGGGGTGCTGACATAGTAAGGAGAGCACTGGAACGACACATGGCCATGCGGCTCACCCGCGACCCTCTCGCGGATCTCCTGCACGATGCGCGACTTTCCGATGCCGGGATCGCCGGACAGCAGCACGACCTGGCCCTTGCCTTCCTTGGCCTGCAGCCAGCGGCTCATCAGCACCGTTAGCTCTTCGTCGCGATTGACGAGCCGGGTCAGTCGCGGTCCCATCGCGGCGAAACGAGTTTCGACCCGAGACGGGCGGACCACGCGCCATGCCTGGATCTTTTCGGTGATCCCTTTGAGCGCGTGCATGCCGAGATCTTGGTAGTCGAACTTGCCCTTGAGCAGGGACTGCGTCGACTGCGCAATGACGAGGCCGTTGGCCGGCGCAAGCCCCTGCAGCCGCGCGGCGAGATTCAGCGTCTCGCCGACGGCGGAGTCGCGCTCCTCCGTGCTCTGGCCGATGAGGTCGCCGACCACGGCGAGTCCCGTCGCAATGCCGATCCGAACCGCGGGTGTGTGGCTCGGCTTGCCGGCGGGCTTGTCGTCCCGCGCCATCGACAGCGTTCGCACGATCTCAAGGCCGGCGCGCACCGCACGCTCGGCATCGTCTTCATGCGCGTTCGGATACCCGAAATAGACCAGAATGCCATCGCCGACATAGCGGGCCGCGAAGCCTTCGTAGCAGCGCACCACCCGCACGCAGGTCTCGCGGAAGCTTGCGATGATCTCGCGGACGTCCTCCGGATCGAACTGTTCGGACAGCGAAGTCGAATCCACCATGTCGCAGAACATGACGGTGAGCTGTCGCCGCTCGGCCAGCACGGTCGTGCGTGGCGCGGCGCTCTTTGAGTTCTCTTGAGTCTCGGGAGCCGCCGCGCGTAGCGAGGCTGCCGCGCGTTGCAGCCGCTTGCGATCGCCGAGCGGGATGCCGAGTTCGGCGAAATTGGCCTCATTCAGATCGGGGATGACGTCGAGATCGATGCGATGAAGAACGAACAGGTCGTGATATTGGCCAAGTCCGAAATCTTCGAGCCAGCGCGCTAAACCTTCTCCGCGTCCGGAGCTCAGCTCTTGTTTCGGCATAACGACCTGTCTGGCTTAAGCGTCGCCGCAAACGTACCGTCTCCGCATTATTAGATAAATTGGGGACTCCGCTCTACGTTGGGCTGGACACGCTCTCAAAGGTTTAAAACAATAGCCTACACTTTCAGAAAAGGCACCAATTTGCCAGATATTGATTTTCAGTCGTCCCCAGGATCAGCCGCCGAGCCATTCTTCTCGAGCATCGGGGCACTTTTGCAATGTCATGCAGCAGCGAGTCCCGATCGCGCAGCCATTATTGGTCCAACGGGCGCCGCGGTTAGCTATGCGGAGCTCTGGGCGCTCACGTCCGAGCTCTTGCGCGATCTCCGCGCGCTGGGCATCGGCTCCGCCGACCGGCTCGCAGTCATGCTGCCGCGCGGCTCGGAGAACGCGATCATCTTGACTGCAGTCGCTGCAAGTGCGGTCTGCGTTCCCGTCAATCCGGATTTCACCGCGGATGAGCTGCTGCGCTATTTCAGTGACCTCCGCCTTTCCGCCCTGGTGACGCGTGCAGACATGTCGTCCGCCAGTCGTGGCGTCGCGCACACGCTCGGCATTCCCGTCATCGAGATCGCGCCGAGAGAGCGTGCAGGTTTCGTGTTGACCGGCCGTCCGATCCGGCCCGCCGTGGCAGCGGGTGTGGCGACGTCAGCGGACGACGCTTTCATCTTGCTGACGTCGGGGACGGCCTCGCGGCCGAAAATGGTGCCGCTCACGCAGGCGAGTGTCTGTCGTTCGGCCTACAATGCGGGTGCGGTGTTGCGGCTGACGGGCGAAGACCGTCTGCTCAATGTGCTGCCTTTGTTCCATGCCCATGGTCTGATCTCCGGCGTGCTCACGGCGCTGAGCGCCGGATCGAGCGTGATCTGCACGTCGGGCTTTGATGCGCAGGGCTTCTTCGCCTGCCTGCGCGAGTTGCGGCCGAGTTGGTACACCGCGGTGCCTGCGATCCATCGCGCGCTGCTGTCGGCGGCGGAAGCGCAGGCCGATTCTGTTTCCGACTGTTCGCTGCGCGTGATTCGCTCTGCCTCGTCATCCCTGGCGCCGGCCGTCCTCGAAGGCCTGGAGGCGCTGTTCGGCGTGCCGGTCATCGAGACCTATGGCATGACCGAAGGCGCATCGCAGATCGCGGCCAATCCGATCGAGCTCCGCAAGGTCGGGTCGGTCGGGCGGTCGGCCGGTCCTGAGATCGCGATCATGGACGAGCAGGGCGGGGTGCTCCCGGTGGGCGCCCGCGGCGAGATCATGCTGCGCGGCCCGACCATCACGCGCGGCTATTGCGATGATCCCGCCGCAACCGCAGCCGCGTTTCGTGACGGCTGGTTCAGGACGGGCGATCTCGGCTATCTCGACGCGGATGGCTATCTCTTCATCGCCGGGCGGATCAAGGACATCATCAATCGCGGCGGGCAGAAGGTGTCGCCGGAGGAGGTCGAGCAGGTCCTGCTTCGTCACCCTGACGTGCTGGAAGCGGCCGCTTTTGCGATGCCGCATCCACGGCTTGGCGAGGCGGTCGCAGCCGCGATCGTCCCGAAGCCAAAAGCGAGGTTGGATGCGGACCAACTGCGGCAGTTCGCCGGGACGCAGCTCGCCGGATATAAAGTCCCCAGCGTGATCCATCTCGCGACGGCGCTGCCGAAAGGAGCGAGCGGCAAGATCAAGCGGAGCGCTCTCGCAGAGACGTTTGCGGCGCCTGTCAACGCGCCGGCGGCGGGCGCGTCGGCACCGCGGACCGAGGCGGAAATGCAGCTCGCCGGGATCTGGGCTGGACTGCTCGAGTGCAGCGAGATCGGTGTCGATCAGGACGTGTTCGCGCTCGGTGCCGACTCGATCCTGGTGACGCAGTTCCTCTCCCGCGTGCGCGACCAGCTTCGGGTCACGCTGTCATTTCGGGATGTATTCGACGCACCGACGGTGGCGGCCCTCGCCGCGCGGCTGCAGGCAACCTCGCGCAGGCGGGCAATCGCCGCACCAGGCTGGCGCGCCCCGGCCGCCTATGAGGTCGCAGCACCGCTCTCCTTCCAGCAGCAGCGAATCCATTTTCTGGCCGATCTCGATCCGACAGGCTGTCATTATAATGTCGTGGAAGCCGTGCGGCTCACAGGTCCGCTCGACGTTGCGGCTCTCGACGCCAGCATTGCCGAGATCTGCCGGCGCCATGACACCCTGCGCAGCACCTTCTCCGAGCGGCGCGGCAGGCGGGTTCAAATCGCTCAGCCAGCGCCGGCTGAGCTGCATCGGATCGACCTGGGCGACACTCCGGCCGCCGACCGGGATGGGGTGGTGCGCAACGAAGTGCTGCAGATCATGCGGTCGAAAGCCGACCTTGCGCAGCAGCCGCCATTCCAGGCCTGGCTGTTTCATTTGGCTGACGCCGACCATGCACTCGTCATCCGCATCCACCATGTCGCGACGGACGGCTGGTCGCAGCGGCTGTTTTGGGAGGAGCTGGGCGCCCATTACGGGCGCCATTGCGGCCTTTCGGCCGATCGGCTGCCACCGCCTGCGATCCAGTATCGCCAATTCGTCGCCTGGCAACAGGGTTGGCTACGCACCCAGGCCGCCAAGCAACAGCTGGCCTATTGGCATGCGCAGCTCGAGGGCCTCACGGTGTTGCCGTTGCGGACCGATCGTCCGCGCCCGGTGAGCTTGAGCGGCCGCGGTGCCCGCCATGCTCTGGCGTTCACGCCCGTTTTGTCTGAGCGAATCCGAGCATTCTGCCGCGCCGAAGGCGTCACACCGTTCATGACGCTGCTCGCGGCGTTCCAGGGCCTTCTCTATCGCGTCACCGGCCACGCCGACGTCGCGGTTGGCTCGCTGATCGCCAACCGCAACCAGGTCGAGATCGAGCGGCTGATCGGCATGTTCGCCAATACGATCGTGCTGCGCACCGATTTATCGGGCGATCCGAGTTTCCGTGCGCTGCTCGCGCGCGTCCGCACCGTCACCATCGATGCCTATCGCAACCAGGATCTGCCGATCGAGGAGGTGCTGCGGACCGCGCCGCTGTTGCGCGGCCAGGATGCAGCGCCGCTGTTTCGGGTCATGTTCATTCTGCAGAATGCCACGACCACGACGCCGACGCTTCCAGGATTGTCGGTCGATCTCATCGACGTCGATCCGGGACTCGCGCGCTTCGATCTGACGCTGGAGCTCAACGATTCCGGCGAGGCCTATGCCGGCTTCTTCGAATACAGCACTGACCTGTTCGAAGCCGGCACGATTGCGCGAATGGCGGCGCATCTCGACGCGCTACTTCAGGCTGCCCTCGACGATCCGGGCGCGCCGATAACGCAGTTGGAGATGCTGCCCGCCTCGGAGCGGCGTGAGGTTCTGAAGCTGGCGGCGGGCTCGCGGATCGATTTCGGATCGCAGGGCGATGTGCTGGCGGGCCTCGCCGCGCAGGTCGCGCGCATGCCGGAGGCGATCGCGGTGTCCGATGCCGGGCATCGCATCAGCTATCGTGAACTCGATGCGTCCAGCGCAGCGATTGCCGGCCGGCTGATCAGCGAGGGTCTAGGGCCGGAAGCGGTGGTCGCCCTATGGGGCGCGCGCTCGCCGCATCTGCTGGCGGCTATGGTCGGCGTGCATCGTGCCGGCGCCGCGTTCCTCTGTCTCGATCCTGCGCAGCCGGCGGCGCGCCTCGTCCATATGCTCAAGGACAGCGGCGCAGCCTTCATTCTGGCGTCGGAGGGCGAGGTCGCGGCGCTGCAGCCGGTCATGGATCAATTTGCGACCGAGGTTCAGCCGAGGATTGCTCTGATCGACGAACTGGTCACGACGCCTCCGTCCGGTGGCGCTGCGTTGCCGAGCGTCGCAGAGACTGGTCTCGCCTATGTCATCTACACGTCGGGCTCGTCGGGTTGGCCGAAGGGTACGCTGATCGAACGGCGCGGGCTGGCAAATCACCTTGCCTCGGTGGTTGCCGCGTTCGGACTTGGCCCTGGCGACGTAGTCGCGCAGACTGCGCCGCAAAGTTTCGTCATCGCGGTGTGGCAGTGCCTGGCTGGACTAACGGTCGGCGCCCGCATTCATGTCTGCGCCGCCGAGGTGGTGAGGGATCCCATCCTGCTGGCGCAGGAGATCGGCGCGCACGGCATCACTGTGCTGCAGATCGTACCGTCGCTGCTGCGCGCGCTGCTGGAGCAGGTCGAGGACCAAGCCATCACGCGCGCGCTGTCCGGCCTGCGCATCGTCATTGCAACCGGCGAGCCGCTGACCGTGGATCTTTGCCGCAGCTGGTTGACGCACTTTCCGGATATCCCGTTGGTCAATGCCTATGGCGCATCGGAATGCTCCGATGACGTCACCTTGCATCGCATGACCTCTGCACCGGAGCCGGGCGGCGTGGTTTCGATCGGCCAATCATTGCCGAACACGCAGGTCTATGTGCTGGACGGACAGTTTCAGCCGGTGCCGATCGGCGTGGTCGGCGAAATCTGCGTCGGCGGCGCCGGCGTGGCCCGTGGCTACCTCAATGACCCGGCTCGGACAGCTGAGCGGTTTGTGCCCGATCCCTTCTCGGCCATCGCCGGTGCGCGGCTCTATCGCACCGGCGATCTCGGTCGCCGGCGTGCGGACGGGGCGCTCGAATGCCTCGGGCGCATGGATCGCCAGCTGAAAATTCGTGGCCACAGAATCGAGCTGCAGGAAATCGAGCAGGTTCTGCTCGATCACCCGCTGGTCCGCCACGCGATCGTCGAACCGCATGGCCTCGCTGGCCGCGACATCCGGCTGATCGCCCATGTGGTGCCGGCCTCTGGCGGTCGGCTGACCGCGAGCGAGCTACGCAGCTTTATCAAGGCGAAGCTGCCGGGCCATATGATCCCCTCGGCCTTCCTGTTTCTCGACCGGCTGCCATTGAATGCACATGGCAAGGTGGATCGCGCGGTCCTGAGGGTAAGCCCGATCGCGGATGTCACGGAGGGGCCGGAGCCGATTGCGCCCGAGAACGCGATCGAGACGCTCGTCTGCGAGATCTGGGCCGAGGTGCTGAAGCGACGCCGCATTGGCGCCACCGACAATTTCTTCGAGCTTGGCGGCCACTCCCTGCTGGCGGGCCAAGTCATGGCTCGCCTCGCCGCAGCGTTGCAGCTGTCTCTGCCGATGAAGGTTCTGTTCGAGGCGCCGACCGTGACGGCGTTCGCGCAACGGATCGATCAGGCCCGGGCCCAGCAGCTCCAGCCAATGCAGCTCATTCCGGCGATCGCACGGGGGGCTGGGCCGCAGGCCTCAATGGCGCAGGCGCAGATGATCAGGATGGAGCATGCGCTGCCTGGGCTGCCGCAGTTCAATCTGCCCTTCGCATTCCGGCTTGTCGGCCCCATCAAGATCGACGCGCTCGCGCGAGGTCTTTCCGATGTAGTGAGACGTCATGACGTCCTGCGCACCGGGTTCGGCAGGGGTGACGACGAGCCTCACGCGGTCGTGATCGCTCCCGATCAGGTACCCGGAATCCTGTCGGTGGAGGATCTGGCCGATGGTGTTGCTGACGACGATGATCGGCCCAGCCAACGTTTGCGCCTGAGGGCTGCGAAGCTGATCGCACAGCAGGAGGCCTGGACACCGTTCGATGTCAGTCATGCTCCGCTGCTTCGCGCGCGGCTGTTGCGGCTCGCCGCCGACGATTATGTCCTGCTGATCACCTTCCATCATGCCGTCGTCGATGGCTGGTCGATCGGGCTGCTGCTCGAGGAGATCTCGCAAACCTGCTCGTCGTTGCCCGCACCCGAGCCGCTGCTTCCGCCCCAGGGCAAGCTGACCTTCTCCGATGTCGCCCGATGGCAGCGTGCGTGGTGTACGACCGCCGCCGCGGATGGGCAGATGTGTTATTGGCGCGAGGTTCTGCATGCGGCGACGCCGGTGTTTGGTCCTGGGGGGCGCGGCGTCGCAGCGCGGCTTGGCGCACGCACTGGCCACGAGCCCGTCCAGCTTACGCGCAGCCTGATCAAACGGTTGGACGCGTTCGCGAAATCGCAGAACGGGACGCTGTTCATGGGCCTGCTGACCGCGCTCAACGCGGTGCTCATGAAGCGGACCGGACAGCAGGATATTTGTATCGCGACCTCGATGGCCAATCGCGTCCAGCCGGCGACCGAGCGCGTGGTCGGGCCGTTGGAAAACACGGTCATCATTCGCACCCGACTCACGCCGGAACTGTCGTTTGCTGAAGCCTTCGATCGGGTGCGCCGCGCGGTGCTCGATGCGCATGCCCGGCAGGAACTGCCCTTCAACGTTCTGGCCGAGCAGCTGGCCGAAAAGGACGGCATCGATCCCGCCGGTCTGATCCAGGTGTATTTCACTTTGCAGAATCCGCTGCGCCAACCGTTGAGGCTGCCGGGCATCGCTGTGAAGCCGTTCGGAGATGTGTCCCGCGAAGGCCAGCCGGTGCTCCCGGTCAATCAGACCTGGCTGAGCCTGATGCTCAAGGAGCGTCCGACCGGCGTCACCGGCACGCTGGGCTACAAGGCCGATCTGTTCGCGTTCGACGACATGGCGACATGGGTGGCGGATTTCAGAGCGATCCTCGAGATGGCCATCGCCGGCTCTCGAACGTCATTGGCCGAACTGCTCGATCGCCAGGCGGCTTGAACCGGTTGACGACGCCGAACTCGGATGTTCGGCCTGTGAGTAGCGCTGGATCGATCTTGATTGTTCGCTGGCGCCGGGCAACAGTGCGCCCCGTTGCAATCGGCAACCGCGAGCCGAAAGGAAGGGGTTACTATGGGCTTTGTCAAATATATTGATTTCAGCGCCTTGTCCGATGAAGAGCGGGAAGCTCTGCAGAAGATGCTCGAAAGCCAGAAAGAAGAATTGATGGAGGCCCTGAAGAACGCAAATCAGGGTCTTTCCGCACTGAAGAAGCAGGCCAAGAAGTCTGCGAAGAAGGCCAAGCCCAAGAAGGGCAAGAAGTAAACGGGCCTTGCGCCGGCGCCTTGTCCATTCGATGAGTTCGCCAATTGCCGCCCATTCGTACTCGCCAATGTCCGAAGTTCGCCGGAGTCCGGGGGGCAAGATATCGTGCCGATGTCTGCGAATGCTGAGTTGCGAACTTCGGCAAGAAGGTGCTGGCGCGAGGCATTATGACTGAGCAGACCCCGGGCTTCGATCTCCTTATCCGCGGCGGCGTCGTGATCGACGGAACCAAGGCGCCGCGATTTGCTGCCGATGTCGGCATTCGCGACGGCCGTATCGCCGCGATCGGCGATCTCGCTGGCCAGTCTGCTCACCGGACGATCGATGCAGACGGCAAGATCGTCGCGCCGGGCTTTATCGATTCCCATACCCATGATGACGGCGCGGTGCTGCTCGACCGGCAGATGGTCTGCAAGATCTCGCAAGGTGTGACCACCGTCGTCACCGGCAATTGCGGCGTCAGCATCGCCCCGCTCAAGCCGGGAACGCCGCGGCCGATGCCGCTGGGTCTGCTTGCCGCCGGCGACGGCCGCAAGGCCGAGTTCGCCACCTTCGCCGCCTATATGGCTGCGCTGCGTGCGGCGCCGGCTTCCGTCAACGTTGCGCCGATGGTCGGGCACACCGCGCTGCGCGCGTCCGTCATGAGCGACCTCGGCCGTGCGGCAACGGATGCAGAGGTGGCCGAAATGCGCGCCTTGGTGCAGGAGGCGCTGGATGCCGGCGCGCTGGGCATCTCCACGGGCACCTATTACCCGCCGGCGGAAGCGGCGCCGACCGAAGAGATCATCGAGGTCTGCCGTCCCTTGACGGGGACAGGCGCGGTCTATGCAACGCATATGCGTAATGAGGCGGATCGCTGTGCCGAGTCGCTCGAGGAGAGCTTTGCGATCGGCCGGGCACTCGACGTGCAGGTGGTGATCTCACATCACAAGCTGGCGGGGCCGGCGAATTTCGGCAAATCCAAGCTCACCCTGCCGATGATCCGTGGCGCGATGCAGTGCCAATGCGTCGCGCTCGACTGCTATCCCTACAACGCCTCCTCGACGATGCTGCACCTCGATCCTGCCAAGCTGCAGGTGAAGGTGGTCGTCGCGGCCTCCAAGCCGCATCCGGAGATGGCCGGCCGCGATCTCTCGGACATCGCCGCCGAGTGGGGCGTCGACCGGCTCGAAGCCGCGAAGCGGCTGCAGCCGGCCTCGGCGATCTACTTCTCGATGGATGAGGCCGACGTGCAGAACATCCTGGCGTTCGAGCCGACCATGATCGGCTCCGACGGGCTGCCGTTCGGCGAGCGGCCGCATCCGCGGCTCTGGGGCACGTTCCCGCGCGTGCTCGGCTATTACTGCCGCGAGCTCAATCTGTTCTCGCTGGAAACCGCGGTGTGGAAGATGAGCGGGCTGACTGCGGCGAATTTCGGCATCCGGGAGCGCGGGACCATCGCGGTCGGCAACCGCGCCGACATCACGATCTTCGACCCGGCCACGGTGCGAGACACCGCGACCTATGACGAGCCCTGCGTGCCCGCCGCTGGCATCGAGGCCGTCATCGTCAACGGCGCGCTCACTTGGTCACAGGGTGTACATCAGGGCGCCAACGCCGGACAGGTGATCACGCGCGCCATGCCGGACGGCAAAGCGCTCCAATAACATCCGTTACCGTCAGCGCTGCGCAGGTCCCGACGTCGAGCCGCGCACGATCAGGCTCGGCGCCAGCACGACATGCTCGCGTTTCGCCGCCGGACTTGCAATGCGGTCGAGCAGGAGCCGGGCTGCCGCTTCGCCCATCTGACGTTGCGCGATGCGCACCGTGGTCAGAGGCGGCGAGACCATATCCACGAAGGGCATGTCGTTGTGGCCGACCACTGAGATGTCCTGCGGGCACTTGAGCCCGCGTGCGGCGAGCGCGTCGTAGACGCCGAGCGCCAGCAGGTCATTGGCCGCGACGACCGCGCTGGGGCGCGCCTTGCGGTCGAGCAGCCTTAGCGCCGCAGCTCGCCCGGCCTCGCGTGTATAGGCTGCGGCAGTCTCCACCATGATGCCGTCCGCAGTTAGTCCGAGCTGCTTGGCGCTGGCCTCGAAGCCGGCGCGGCGCCGCGCGCCGGTCGAGACGTTTGCCGGCCCGGCGACGTGAGCGATGCGCCGATGGCCGAGACCGACGAGATGATCGACCGCAAGCCGCATGCCTGTTTCGTCGTCGCTGGCCGCTGAAGGCAGCCGCGCGCCGGCATCGACCCGGTTGACCAGCACGACCGGCAGTGCCGCATCCAGGCAATGCTTTACGATTCCGTCGCGCAAGCCGACGGTGGCGAGTACGAGGCCGTCGACGCCGCGGGCGATCAGGCGATCGATCAACTCCTGCTGCGAGCCGTTTGCTCCGACGTCGACGACGATGGTCGCATAGCCGGCGGCCTCGAGCTGCTCGGCAATGCCGGACAGGATCGGCGGGAAGCCGGGGTCGGCGATATCGGGCGCGAGCACGCCGATCAGGCCGCTGCGCCCGGTGCGCAGGCCCTGGGCCGCCGTGTTCAGGCGATAGCCAAGGGCGTTTGCGATCCGCTGAACGCGCTGCGCGACATCGTCCGCCACGAGATGCCTCATGGCCGGGCTCAGCGCGCGCGACACGGTCGAGGGATGCACGCCGCAGCGCTCGGCGATGTCCTTGATGGTCGGGCGCGCCGAGAAATTTGTTGCGCGCTTGCGCGGCGATGGCAGCGGGTTCCGTTTCATCTGCGTGATCTTCATGCCGCGTCGCAGCGACGTTTGAACGTCCGTCCGCCTTGACAGCTTTCGGCCATCTGCAATAAACCCGCATTTGCAATCGATTGCAAGCCGGAGATCCGCAGATGACTGCCAGCGCTCTCAAGCCGCATCTTGTCAGTCCCGAGCATCTCGATCCGCATTGGCGTTGGAACCGCGCCATTCCTTCGCATGGCCACGTCTCGGTCGATTTCGAACGCCGTGTCGATTTCGACCGGCTGCGGCGCTACCGGCTGGCGCGCGCGCGTGCGGCGCTGAAGGCGTCGGGCTGCGGCGCGCTGCTGCTGTTCGACGTGAACAACATCCGCTACGTCTCCGGCACCAAGATCGGCGAATGGGAGCGCGACAAGCTCTGCCGCTTCGCGCTGCTGGCGGGCGATGGCGAGCCGATCGTGTGGGATTTCGGCTCGGCGGCCGTGCATCACCGGATCTTCTGCGACTGGCTTGCGCCGGAGAATTGC
Source organism: Bradyrhizobium sp. SZCCHNS1022 (assembly GCF_032484835.1). Classification (NCBI taxonomy): domain Bacteria; kingdom Pseudomonadati; phylum Pseudomonadota; class Alphaproteobacteria; order Hyphomicrobiales; family Nitrobacteraceae; genus Bradyrhizobium; species Bradyrhizobium sp. SZCCHNS1022. The sequence continues at coordinate 1,446,718 of NZ_JAUETT010000001.1, forward strand.
CGCGCCGGCATGCTCGGCATGCGCGGCACCGTGCCGCCTGCGGTCGGGCTGATGAAGGCGCATGCCGAGGAGGTGATGAGCCTGCTGCGCTCCGCCGGCGTCGCCGACATGCCCGTCGGCGTCGACCTCGCCGAGACCGCGATGTTCTTCGAGCTCCAGAAGGCCGGCATCAAGGTCGTCGATGGCCAGCAGGTGATGCTGGACGCGCGCGAGATCAAGAACATCGACGAGATCATGCTGTTGAACCAGGCCGCGGCCATGGTCGACGGCGTCTATCATTCGATCTACGAGCATCTGAAGCCGGGTGTGCGCGAGAACGACATCGTCGCGCTCGCCAACAAGCTGCTCTACGAGATGGGCTCCGACGACGTCGAGGCGATCAACGCCATCTCCGGCGAGCGCTGCAATCCGCATCCGCACAATTTCACCGACCGGATCCTGCGGCCCGGCGACCAGGCCTTCTTCGACATCCTGCAGTCCTACCAGGGCTACCGCACCTGCTACTACCGCACCTTCAATGTCGGCCGCGCCACGCCGGTGCAGCACGATGCCTACAAGCAGTGCCGCGAATGGCTCGACAACGCGATCGCGCTGATCAAGCCGGGCGTCTCGACCGATACGGTCGCCAAGGTCTGGCCGAAGGCGGAGGAGTTCGGCTTTCCATCCGAGATGGCCGCGTTCGGCCTGCAATTCGGCCACGGTCTCGGCCTTGCGCTGCATGAGCGTCCGATCATCTCCCGCCTGGTCTCACTGGAGAATCCGATGGAGATCAAGACCGGCATGGTGTTCGCGCTGGAGACCTATTGTCCCGCCGCCGACGGTTACTCCGCGGCGCGTATCGAGGAAGAGGTCGTGGTCACCGACAAGGGCTGCCAGGTGATCACGCTATTCCCGGCGGAAGAGCTGCCGATCGCCAACCGCTATTGAGCAAAAGGACTTGGCGACCAATAAAGTTGTTGTTTTGGCGCTTTCGTCATTGCGAGCGAAGCGATCCAGGGCGGTGGACATGACTCTGGTTTGCTTCGTCGCTTCGCTCCTCGCAATGACGGAAGCCGTCGTAAGTAGGACGGAGAGATGACAATGACGGCGACGCACACGCTGGGCTGGATCGGCATGGGCCGGATGGGCTTTCCGATGGCCGAACGGCTGTTGAAGGCCGGCCACAAGGTCTCGATCTTCAACCGCACCCGCGCCAAGGCAGAGCCGCTCGCCGCCAAGGGCGGCGTGATCGTCGATCGCCCGAGCGATCTTTCCGCTTGCGACATCGTGTTCTCGATGGTCTCCACGGCCAAGGATCTCGAGCAGGTATATTTCGGCGAGCATGGCCTGGTCTCCGCCAGCTCTGGCACGCGGCCCAAGATCCTGGTCGATTGCTCCTCGATCGGCGTCGAACAATCCGAGGCGATCGCGGCCCGGTTGAAGGAGAAAGGCTGTGAGTTCGTGCGCGCGCCGGTCTCCGGCAACGGCAAATGCGTCAAGGCCGGCAAGCTGTCGTCCGTGGTGTCGGGATCGAAGGCGGCGTTCGATCAGGTCGCGCCGTATCTGGCGAAGATCGCGGCTTCCGGCGTGTCCTATGTCGGCGACGGCGAGCTCGCGCGCATCTGCAAGATCGCGCACAACGTCTTCCTTGGCGTCGTCATCCAGAATCTCGCCGAGATCACGATCCTGGCGCAGAAGGCCGGCGTGCCGCGCCATGCCTTCCTCGACTTCATGAATGCGAGCGTGATGGGCTCGACCTTCACCAAGTACAAGAGCAATGCGCTGGTCAATCTCGACTGGACCACGACCTTCACGCCGGCGCTGCTGCGCAAGGATCTCGACCTCGGACTTTCGGCGGCGCGTCAGCTCGATGTGGCGATGCCAGTGACGGCGGCCACGCGCGAGGCGCTGCAGGCCCATGTCGGCGCCGCCAGCTTGCAGCCCGATCCCGCCGGCTATCTGGAAAAGGACTTTGCCGCGCTGCTCGAGACCGTCGCGCTCGCCGCTGGCATCAAATTGCAGCCTGAGAACGTGCCGATGCCGACGGGGCTGGAGACGGAAGGATAGTCGAGGCCTACGCGCTCGCCAATGCCCGCCACCGCGTGTCGCGTGCCGAGGGGCGGCGGTGCAGGCGAGCATCGAGCACGGCACGCGCCCGCGCGAGCTTGCCACTGCGGATCAGTGCCAGAATGTAGGTGTCCTCGATCACCTCGCGCTGGGCATGGCTGCCGCCGATCCTGGCGAGATCGCCGATGACGGGGGTGAGCTGATCGACGCAGGCGCGCCAGTTGCTCTCGGCGAACGCGCGCAGCGCGCGCACCATGTGCGGAACGATGCGACCGGCCGCGAGCTTGCCCTCGGCCAAGCGTCGTTCGATCGCAGCGAGCCGTCCGCTCAGCGCGGCGCGATCATGCGTCGCTGCTGCGATCAGCGTCAGGTGCATCTCGACGAACGGCAGGCTCGACCCCGCGAAGCGGTTGTGTGCATAGCTGGATAGATCGGTCCAGGCGCCGGGCGGTACGGATTGTCCGTCTGCCGCGAGCCGCCACAGCAGCGAGGCGCAGTCGGAGAGCGCGTTGAGCGGCGGCGCGGAGACCATGGCCGGCGCGAGCACGTCGGAGTAGAGGGCCAGCGCCTTGGCGGAGTCGCCCTGGTCCAGTGCACCGAGCGCCTGATGCCAGCGGATATGGCCGTGCAGCATGCCGGTCCGGTCGTAGTCGTCGATCCAGTCGGTCACGAGCGCGTCGGCCTCGCCGATCGAACCCTCCTCGAACATCGCATGCAGCAGCGCGTGTACGACATAGGCGTTCTGGCGACGCAGCGCAAAGCTGCGCTCGGTGATGGCGCGCCCTCGCGTGAGCTCGCCGGCCTCGGTCAGCGCCCAGCCATGGTTGGACTTGAACCACCAGTCATCGCCATAGGCGTCTGCGTAGCTGTCGCACAGCTCGCGCCGGGCGGCGTCATGATCGGCACGGCCGGAGAATGCCAGCAGGCCGAACGCCCCGAGCGGCAGTGCCATCACCATCGCGTCGCGCGGCCAGCTCGCAAGATGCGACAACGTCGCGGTCAGCGCCTCCGCGCTGCGGCCCTGGATGGCGAGCGATAGCGTCGCGACATGGCTCCGCTCGCGTGCGGTGCCGTGCCGTTCGACCAGTTCGCGCGCGCGTCCGATGGTCTGCAGGGCAGGCTCGCGCTGCTGATAGATGGCGTGGACCCGAGCGCGGGCGGCATGGGCCAGCGCGAATTCCGGATCGCGCATGATCGCCCGCTCGAATGCTTCGGCAGCACCGGGCCAGAATGCGAGCAGGAGATCGACGCCCTCGCGATAGGCCGTAGCGGCCTCGGCGGAGGTGGTCGACAGTGGCAGCCCGTAACGATCCTCGTCCATATCAGCCCACCAGCGGCCTGCGGCCTTCGATCGGATAGGCCGGATCGTTGTAGCCCGGCGTCGAGGCGTGGCCGGTGACGACGAGGCGATCGATCAATGCCTCGTCATCGGCCGCGAAGGGGTAGTCGAGCGCGCGGAGGTAATCGTCCCATTGCGCCTCGGTGCGAGGGCCGGCGATCACCGAGCTCACAAAGGATGAGTTCAGCACCCAGGCGACCGCGAACTGGCCGGCGGTGAAGCCTTTGGCCTCGGCGTGGCGCTTGATCTCCTGGGCGAGCCGTAGGGACTCCGGCCGCCATTCGGTCTGCATCATCCTGGTGTCGTTGCGTCCGGCGCGGCTGTCCTCGGCCGGCGGAGCATCGGGGCTGTATTTGCCGGTCAGCACGCCGCGCGCCAGCGGGCTATAGGGCACCACGCCGAGACCGTAGTAGCCGCAGGCCGGCAGATGCTCGACTTCCGGCATGCGGTTCATCGCATTGTAATAGGGCTGGCTGACCGCCGGACGGTCGATGCCGAGCCGGTCGCAGATGTTGCAGATCTCGGCCAAGCGCCAGGCGCGATAGTTGGAGACGCCGAAATAGCGGATCTTGCCGGCCCGCATGAGGTCGCCGATCGCGCGTACCGTCTCGTCCAGCGGCGTCGCGTGATCCTCCTTGTGCAGATAGTAGATGTCGATGTGGTCGGTGCCCAATCGCGCCAGGCTTTCATCTGCCGCCTGCAGCACCCAGCGCCGCGACAGCCCGGCGCGATTGGGATCGTCGCCCATCGGATTGGCAAGCTTCGTGGCAAGGACCCAGCTGTGGCGGTCATTCGCAATGGCGCGCCCCACCACCTGCTCGGAGAGACCCTTGTTGTACGCGTCCGCGGTGTCGATGAAGTTGATGCCGGCGTCGTGAGCCCCGGCGATGATGCGGGCCGAGGTTGCCTCGTCGGTCGGGCCGCCGAACATCATGGTGCCCAGGCAGATCGGCGATACTTTCAGGCCGCTGCGGCCGAGCTGGCGGTAGTGCATGGGGTGAGCCTTGTCCTGCTTTATCTTGCCGCGTACGCGGAGATCGGATGGAAACATAGATCTCTCAGCGCGTCATTGCGAGCGCAAGCGGGTGGACGCGTCATTCCGGGGCGATGCGAAGCATCGAACCCGGAATCTCGAGATTCCGGGTTCGCTCGTTTCACTCGCGCCCCGGAATGACGGAGTGAAGGCCAAGCCATCACTCGCTCTTCAGGATCTTGAACACGCCGCTCGCCATCGCGATCACGCGGTGCTCGACGGTGATCTCGGTGGTGATGAAGACCAGGCTGCGCGTGGTGCGCACCACATGTGGCCGCGAAATCAGGATTTCGCCGATCTTGCCGGCTTCGACGAAATGGGTGTCGAACTGCACGGTGGCCATGTGCGGCTTGCCGGCGACGTGGCGCGCGGTCATGCCGCAGCTGCGATCGGCCAGCGTCATGATCACGCCGCCCTGGACCAGGCCCCGGCGATTGTGATGCTTGTCCTCGGTCACCAGTGCGTGTTCGAGAGCACCCTCGACCTGACGCTGCCACAGCGGCCCGATCAGGTGCAGGAAGCCCGTGGTGTCTACGATCTCCCAGCCGTCGGAAATCATCCTGGTTGCGACCTTCTGACTCATCGGCGGCGGTTCCATCCCTGCTACGGCTGCTCGAAAGACGTCATCGCCGGCGGTTCCTGCAGCGTCAAGTTCCCGGAAGCTGCCATCGGCCGGTCTCCGTCTGGAAGTCGCCGCGGTTTCGGCTACAACCGAGCCATGCTCCATCGTCCGATTCGCGCATCCCTGTTGATACTTGCCTGCGGGCTGTCGCTCGCAGCCCCGCCGGCGCTCGCCGCCGGGCCGAACGCGTCATTGCGGGCGGCTGCGGACGCCATGGCGCAAGCCGCTTCGCCGGAGGCGATCGCCGATTATCGCCGCAAGCTTGCCGAATATCAGGAGGCGAGGGCCGCGTTCGAGCAGGAGGCTGGCGCCTATTGGAAGGCCATCGCAGAGAAGCGGCGCGGTCGAAATGCCAAGCGGCGCGAACACCAGCCGATCACGCTGGACGACTACGTCCTGGAGCAGCCGCCGGTTTATACCGGGCCGAAGCGGCCGGTGAATCCGGAGCCCGAGCAGGAACCGCCGCCGCGCGAGCGCAAATACATCCCTGTCGTCGCCGATCTCGTGAAGGCGGCACGGGAGCAATTCCAATGGCAGCCGCAGCAACCGGCCAATGACATCGATTTCAAGCGTGCCTATGCCCGCTTCGCCGCCGCGAGCGGGCTGACGCGCGAGCAGGCGGTGCGGGTCTATGCGTTCGAGACCGGCGGCAACGGCCGGCACGACTCGCAGTCCGGTTTCAAGGCCAATCGTGCGATCTCGACCGCGGTCGGCTACAATCAGCTGCTCACCACCAACAGCGTCGAGCTTCTGGCGGAGCAGGGACCGCTGTTCATCCGGTTGTTGGGGGAGCGCGTCGCCCAGGCGTCCGGCCCGGCTCGGGCGGCGATGGAGCGCAAGCTCTCGGTCCTGAAGAAGATGGTCGCGATCGCGCGCTCGGTGCCGGACGATTGGTCGGCGCACGAGAAGATCGGCGACACCGAGCAGGGCTGGGCCATGCATGCGATGGTGCTCGACATCGATGTCGGCCCGATGCTGCAAACTCATAAACTCCTCACCTCGGTGCTGTTCGCGCGCGCCAAGGGCTACACGCGTCCGCTGACCGCGGCCGAGCTCGAGATGATGAACCTGACCGGAGACGGCACCGGCTTCGACATGGTCACCATGCCGCTGGCGATGCGCGACCAGGTGCCGACCACCAACTTCTTCCAGCGCTCAGGCTATGAGCGCAATCCGGTCGCGGTCCGCCATAACACCGTGGCGAAGCTGCTCGCGGTCACTGACGCCAGGATGGATTCGCTCAGCAACCTGCCGGGCGCGAAGGAATTGGCCGCGGCATTTTAGCGCGGCCAACAGGACGAGTTGGACGAAAGCGCCGGCGCAAATGCGCTGGCTCACCTCCTTCTTCCACGTGGGATTGGGTGAGCACCGCTACCGAGTCCGGAGGTCGCTCGCGCCAGCGACGAAGCTCTATTCGTCTGCGCCGAAGGAGAAGCTGCCGTCCCCCTCCAGATAGGGGCCGGTGCGCATATAGAGCTGGCCGTTCTCGCCGAGGAAGAACAACGTACCCTTGGGGACCTTCCTGGCCCCCTTGAACAGCATGCCGGCGTTCCTGGTCCCCATCTTATAGGCGAGCGTCTTGCCGTCCTTGCCATAGGCATAGCCCATGTTCGGCTTGAGCTCCCACGGAACAGGCGCGGCGGGCGCCGCAAAGGCCGTGACCGCCACCAGGCCGAAGAGGCCGGCCGTCACAAATGTCTTTGATATTAAACTCGTCATCTGATCCTCCCACAGCCCCGTCGGCCGCTATCCCCATCGAACAAATCACGAACGTCATCTGCCCCGCCAATGCAGGGTAGCGGCGAGTTTGTCGCACCGCCTAGCGATTCATTTTACGACTTTTCACCCGGGATCTCGCGACTATGTTGGTGCCATCGTCTAGAAATGAACCGCAAAGCAAATGCGTGCAGGGATGATTCGAATGAACCTCGTCACGAAGATCGGTTTGGGGTTGGCATTGGTGGCGCTGGTTCCGGCAGCGCAGGCCGATCAATTCAAGCTATCCAGCAACCAGCGGATCGCCTGCAGCCGCGGCCTGTCTGCCGGCAAGCTCAACACGGCAACCTGCAAATCCTACAGCTATGTCTTCAACGTCAAGACTTCAGAATATTACCGCTGCCAGATGTCGCTGTCGCTGACGCGCGACAACAAGGAGGTCATCAACGTGCAAGCCGATGGCGGCTGCGCCCAGAAGCCGCGCGTCTTCGACACCGACTCCAACTACGAATTCGATGCCACCGAAACCGAGCCGGCGAACACCAACTCCTTCTTCGGCAACGGCGGCTATTCGATCTGGGTGGCCGACACCACCCAGCAGAAGGTCCGCGGCTGCATTACCATCTCCTCCGGGTTGGGCTCTGATATTTCGAAATGCCTGGACATGACGTTCCGGTGAGACCGGGGAGCAGTATTTATCGGCCGACATCCGGCGACGATCCTCGCCAGCACAAAATCAGGCGGTGCGGCGAGCCGGTCCGGCCTGCAGTCCTTCGGATGGGTTGACCGGAGCTGCACATCCGGCCAATTTGCCGGCAAAATCAAAATAGGGAGGAACGATGCGTTCTATCAAAATCGTAGGCTTGGCACTTTTTGTCGCAGGCTTGGCCTACAGCCCCGTTGCCAAGGCGCAGAGCTTCATCAACGTGCTGACCGGCGGTACCTCGGGCGTTTACTATCCACTCGGCGTTGCGATCGGAAAGATCTACAGCGACAAGATCCCGAACGTGAAGACCCAGGTCCAGGCCACCAAGGCCTCGGTGGAGAACCTGATCCTGCTGCAGCAGGGCCGCGGCGAGCTCGCCTTTGCGCTCGGCGACTCCCTGAAATCGGCCTGGAACGGCGAGGAGGAGGCGGGCTTCAAGAGCAAGCTCGACAAGCTGCGCACGATCGGCGCGATCTATCCCAACTATATACAGATCGTGGCCACCGGCGATTCCGGCATCAAGACATTAGCGGACCTCAAGGGCAAGAGCCTGTCGGTCGGTGCGCCGAAATCGGGCACCGAGCTGAATTCGCGAGCGATCCTGGCCGCCGCGGGCATGAGCTACAAGGATCTGGGCAAGGTCGAATATCTGCCGTTCGCCGAATCCGTCGATCTGATGAAGAACCGCCAATTGAACGCGACGCTGCAGTCGGCCGGTCTCGGCGTCGCCTCGCTGAAGGACCTGTCGACCTCCAGCGAGATCACCGTCGTGGCGGTGCCGAAGGAGGTCGTGGAGAAGATCGGACCGCCGTTCGTGGCAACCGTCATCCCGGCCGGCACCTATAAGGGACAGGACAAGGATGTGCCGACCGCCGCCGTGATCAACTACCTGGTCACGAACGCGACCGTATCGGACGATCTCGCCTATCAGATGACCAAGCTGATCTACGAATCGCTGCCAGAACTCGCGAATGCGCACGCAGCCGGCAAGGAGATCAAGCTGGAGAGCGCCGCGCAGGGCAGTCCGGTGCCGCTGCATCCGGGCGCTATCCGCTACTACAAGGAGAAAGGCCTGATGAAGTAGCGGCTGCATCGCAGTCGTCCTCTCGGCGTTGCCTGATGTCGAACAGGCTGGAATGAGACGCGCACATGGCGATCTGCGATCGTAAATCACTTGAGCTCGGACGAGGCGGCCATCCGGCAGCCCCGCCCGCGCAGGCGCTGGGGGAAGCATGACGTTAGAAGCAGTCAGCATGGAAACGCCGGTCAAGGTCGAGTTCGACAATTTCGAACACGGCTTTCCGGAGGGATTTGGTCCCGGCCGCTGGGGCCATCTGGCGTATGGGATCGGCATCGTCTTCGCCGCCTTCCAGCTCTATGTCGCAGCCTTCAACTATCTGCCGAGCCAGGTGGTCCGCGGCGTCCATGTCGGTTTCCTGCTGCTGCTGACCTTTGGCCTGATCGGAAATTTCACGGCCAAGAGCAATGCCGGCCGCGCGGCGGCCTGGCTGATCGGTGCAGCCGGATTCCTGTGCGGCCTCTACCAATGGATCTTCTATGCCGACTTGATCGCGCGTGACGGCGATCCCACCTATGGCGACCTCGCGGTCGGGACGCTGCTTGCGGTCCTGATCTTCGAGGGCACGCGCCGGCTGATGGGTCTGGCGCTACCTTTGATGTGCGGGGCCTGCCTGCTTTATTGGTTCTTCGGGCAGTATCTGCCGGCGCCGCTCAACCATCGCGGCTACGATTTCGATCAGGTCATCACGCATCTGTCCTTCGGCACCGAAGGCTTCTATGGCGTGCCGATCTATGTCTCGGCGACCTACATCTTCCTGTTCATCCTGTTCGGCTCGTTCCTCGAACACGCGGGCATGATCCAGCTGTTCACCGACGTCTCGCTCGGCCTGTTCGGACGCACCCGCGGCGGCCCCGCCAAGGTCGCCGTGTTCGCCTCGGGCATGATGGGCACGATCTCGGGCTCCGGGGTCGCCAACGTCGTCACCGTCGGCCAGTTCACGATTCCGCTGATGATCAGGTTCGGCTATCGCCGCGCCTTCGCTGCCGGTGTCGAGGCGACGGCATCGATGGGCGGCCAGATCATGCCGCCGGTGATGGGCGCGGTCGCTTTCATCATGGCTGAGACGCTCGGCGTCGACTATTCCGTGATCGTCAAGGCGGCGGTCATTCCTGCCATCCTCTACTTCGCGTCGGCCTTTTGGATGGTGCATCTGGAGGCCGGCAAGCATGGCCTGACCGGCATGAAGGCCTCCGAGATCCCGAGTGCTTGGCACGCGCTGGTGGCGCGCTGGTACCTGGTCCTGCCGCTCGCCGCGCTGGTCTACATGCTGTTCGAAGGCTTCACGCCGCTTTATGCCGGTTCGATGGGCCTCGCGCTGACGGTGGCCCTGATCCTCGGCACCTGCATCACCATGGGCGTTTCGAATCAGGTGCTGCGTTACGTCTTCTGGATCGGCCTGTCGCCTCCGTCGTCGCTGGCCTCGTCGTGATCACCGCCTTCGTGCGCGGCGGCATGGGCACGCTGCACGCCTGCAGGGATTCTCTCGCCGAGAGCGCCAAGTCGGCGCTGACCGTCGGCATGGCCTGCGCCATCGTCGGTGTCATCATCGGCATGATGACCCAGACCGGCGTCGGCTCGATCTTCGGCAGCTGGGTGATCGGACTCGGGCAGACGAGTCTGTTCGGCGCGCTGATCATGACCATGCTGCTCTCCATCCTGCTCGGCACCGGCATCCCGACCATCCCGACCTACATCATCACCGCGGCGCTCGCCGCCCCCGCTTTGGCCAAGCTCGGCGTGCCCCTGATCGCGAGCCACATGTTCGCGTTCTATTACGGCATCATGGCCGACCTCTCGCCGCCGGTGGCGCTGGCCGCGCTGGCGGCTGCGCCGATCGCCAAGGAGAACCCTGACAAGATCGGCTGGGAGGCGATGCGGATCGCGCTTGCGGGCTACGTGATCCCCTTCATCTTCGTCTATTCGCCGGCCTTGATGCTGCAGCCTGGCGATCCGATGGCGGCCGAACTCGGCTTTGCCGGTGCCGTGGTGTTTGCCACCGTCAAGGCGCTGATCGCGATCGGCCTGTTCGGCATGGTTGCCATCGGCTTCCTGTTTGCCCGGATGAGCGTGATCGAGCGCATTGCCGCGCTGGCCGCGTCGATCTGCCTGCTCGGCGAATTCGCCTACAGCGACGCCGTCGGCTTCGTGATCGCGCTTGGGGTGGTGCTGTGGCAATGGCGGCAACGGCCGTCGCGCGCGGCGGTTGCCGCCGCGTGAGTCTCTGCCTTGCGTCCGCGGGCGTGGTGAAAACGCTGTCGATCGCGGCGTTCACCCTTGCGTGGACTCATTCGGTCGAGAAGACCGCCTGGCAGGAGGACTGGCAGACGACCCCGCGCGGGCTCGAACTGGTGCGGGCGCGGGTGAAGGGTTCCGGTGCCGGCATGGAGCCGCCGCCCGAGGCGCGGCTGGTCGAGGGCTGGTTTCAGTGGAGCCCGCAGCGGGCGCCGCTGGCCGAGGTCGTGCTCGGCAATTCCGGCGCGGCTGGGGAATGGCGGATCTGTTCGGACGGACGATGCCGGACCTTCTCCGATATTTTCGGTCATGATATCGGCTCGGCGACGATCACCATGAGCGTCTGCAACAAATAACAACAGATGGAGGAAACGATGGAGCGTCTCGAGGGCAAGGTGGCCATGGTGGTCGGGGCCGGCTCGATCGGTCCCGGCTGGGGCAATGGCAAGGCGACCGCAGTCACCTTCGCCCGTCACGGCGCGCAGGTGTTCTGCGTCGACCGCAACCGGGATGCCGCGCTGGAGACGGTCCGCCTCATCGAGGGCGAGGGCGGTAGCGCCACGGCCTTCACCGCCGACGTGTCGCGCGGGGCTGAAGTTGCGGTGATGGTGCAGGCTTGCCTTGCGACCTATGGCCGGATCGATGTGCTGGACAACAATGTCGGCATCGCCGAGACGGGCAGCGTCGTCGAGGTCGAGGAGACGGAGTGGGACCGCGTCTTCGCGGTCAACCTGAAGAGCGCCTATCTCGCGATGAAGCATGTGGTGCCGGTCATGATCGCCCAAGGCGGCGGCTCGATCGTCAACATCTCTTCGGTCGCCTCGATCAGCCATGTCGGCATTTCCTATGTCAGCTACGGCGCCAGCAAGGCGGCGATGAACCAGATGACGCGGACCTCCGCCGTGGAGTTTGCGCCGCATCATGTGCGGGTGAATGCCATTCTGCCCGGATTGATGAAGACGCCGATGGTCGAGCACTCCGCCGGACTGGCGGCGAGCTACGCCAAGGGTGATGTCGAGGAGATGTGGAGGAAGCGCGATGCCCAGGTCCCGATGGGACACATGGGCGACGCGTTCGACGTCGCCAATGCGGCGCTGTTCCTGGCCTCCGACGAATCGCGCTACGTTACCGGGATCACCTTGGTGGTCGATGGCGGGCTGACATGTCGGAGTTGACATGGTTGGCCGCCGGCCGACGTGCGAAGGCGACGGCGGCCATCGTCGCGGCGATTGCAGGACTGTCCTAAATGACAGGCTGATGATCCATTCGTGTGTCGTCAAACGAAACGACCTGCGCTAGGGTGCTCGTCGTCCCAGCGCAGCATCCAAAACATACGTCGGGATCGGTGCCGCAAATTGCTCCTTCAGCTCGGCTGCGCCCACTCATTCTTGCTCACCGTCGCGAACTCTTGATGCGTAAGCCTTCGAATGCCCGTACCGTCGGTGTCCTTTACGTGATGGTGGGCGCCGCCATGTTGTCGCTCGCGGCCCAGGCGCATGCAGTCGGCGCCGCCGATCCGGCCAAGGAGCTGCCGGTCGATCCCGCGGCCTGCGTCACCGCTTCCCAGGCCAGCGATGCGGACAAGGTGCTGAGCGAATGCAGCGCGCTGATCGACAATCCCAAGGCGACCAAGACCGACCGCATCAATGCGCTGATCGCGCGGGCGTCCGTCCTGATCAGCAGAGGACAGACCGATCGCGCGATTGCCGATTACGACGTCGTGCTGCAGCTCGATCCCACCTTTGCCGACATTTTCAATGCGCGTGGCGAGCTGCAGCGCAAGCGCGGCGACCGGCCGAAGGCGCTCGCTGATTTCGCAGCCGCGCTCAAGCTCAATCCCACGCATGCCAGCGCGCGGAGCAATTATCGTTCATTGGCCCAGGAGATCGAACGGCTCGGCGCGCGAATGGCGGTCGCGGGTCGGCCGAGCTTCAACTGCGACACGGCCCGCCGGCCGGTCGAGAAGGCGATCTGTGCCGATCCGGAATTGGCCGATCTCGATCGTGAAATCTCGGTCGTCAACGGCTGGGTCGTCCGCGAGGCCTCCAAGGTCGATGCCCGCGCGGCGCGATTGCGCCAGCGCGAGCAGGAGGCCTATCTCTCCCGCCGCAACGCCGATTTCGGCCGTCCCGGCTACGACTTGAAAAAGGCGATGCGCGACCGGCTGCAGCAGCTGCAGGGTGCGGACGGATATTAGCCGGATGGCGGGGCCGCGCGAGCCGCACTTTCCGGCTTGAAATGCGCCCGCTTCGCGGGACAATGCCGCCAAATCGTCGTTGGAATTGATCCGGATCATGGCTGGGGCGGCCGCCCTGATCCACTCGATCCCACCAGAAAAACATGCCGGAGGTAGCCCATGAACGTTCAGGGACAGAGCCGATATTTCGAGGTCCATGCCCGGTCGCTGCAGGACCCTGAGGGTTTCTGGGCAGAGGCGGCGCGGGCGATCGACTGGATCGAGCCGGCCAAGAAGGTCTTCGACCCCACAATGGGCGCCTATGGCCGCTGGTTCGCCGGCGGCGTCGTCAACACCTGCTACAACGCGCTCGACCGCCATGTCGCCTCCGGCCGCGGCGATCAGCCGGCGCTGATCCACGACTCGCCGCTGACCAATTCAGTGACGACCTTCACCTATGCCGAGATGCTGAAGGAGGTCGAGACGCTCGCGGCCATCATGCAGGACTTTGGCGTCGTCAAGGGCGACCGCGTCATCCTCTATATGCCGATGGTGCCGGAGGCGATGGTGGCGATGCTGGCCTGCGCACGGATCGGCGCGGTGCATTCGGTCGTGTTCGGCGGCTTCGCGGCGAAGGAGCTCGCCACCCGGATCGACGATGCCGCGCCGAAGCTGATCCTCTCTGCAAGCTGCGGCATCGAGCCCGGGCGCATCGTGCACTACAAGCCGCTGCTCGACGAGGCGATCAAGCTCGCAGACAAGAGGCCGCAGGCCTGCATCATCCTGCAGCGGCCGCAGCACGTCTGCGAGCTCATGCCCGGGCGCGACTATGATTGGGCCGCCTTGCGTAAATCCGCTCTCGTCAACGGCAAGCGCGCGCCCTGCGTCCCCGTGCTCGCGACCGATCCGCTCTACATCCTCTACACCTCGGGCACGACCGGCAAGCCGAAGGGCGTGGTGCGCGACAATGGCGGCCATCTCGTTGCGCTGAAATGGTCGATGGAGAATCTGTACGGCATCAAGCCGGGCGAGGTCTGGTGGTGTGCCTCAGATATCGGCTGGGTGGTCGGCCACAGCTACATCATCTACGGGCCGCTGATCCACGGCGCGACCTCGATCATGTATGAAGGCAAGCCCGTCGGCACGCCCGACGCCGGCGCGTTCTGGCGCGTGATCAACCAGCACAAGGCCGTGGCATTGTTCACGGCGCCCACGGCCTTCCGCGCCATCCGCAAGGACGATCCGGACGGCAAGCTGCTGGGCCAATACGACCTGTCGCAATTCCGCACGCTGTTCCTGGCCGGAGAGCGCGCCGATCCGCCGACGGTGGAATGGGCGGAGCAGCAGCTCAAGGTGCCGGTGATCGACCATTGGTGGCAGACCGAGACCGGCTGGTGCATCGCCGGCAATCCGGTTGGGCTCGGGCTGTTGCCGGTCAAGCACGGTTCGCCGACCGTGCCGATGCCGGGCTATCAGGTCGATGTGGTGGACGAGGCCGCCAAGCCGGTGCCGGCCAACACGATGGGCTCGATCGTGATCAAGCTGCCGATGCCGCCGGGCTGCTTGCCGACGCTGTGGCAGCAGGATGTGCGTTTCAAGGAGTCCTATCTCAGTGAGTTCCCCGGCTACTACAAGACCTCCGATGCCGGCTTCAAGGACGAGGATGGCTATATCTTCGTGATGGGGCGCACCGACGACATCATCAATGTCGCGGGCCACCGGCTGTCGACCGGCGGCATGGAGGAGATCCTCGCCTCCCATCCCGATGTCGCCGAATGCGCGGTGCTCGGCATCAAGGACGCGATCAAGGGCGAGGTGCCCTGCGGCTTCATCGTGCTCAAGGCCGGCGTGGCGCGCAAGCCTTCGGAGATCGAGAAGGAGATCGTGGCGCTGGTGCGCGACAAGCTCGGTCCGGTGGCGGCGTTCAAGCTCGCGATCACGGTCGGCCGGCTGCCGAAGACCCGTTCCGGCAAGATCCTGCGCGGCACCATCAAGAAGATCGCCGATGGCGAGGAATGGACCATGCCGGCTACCATCGAGGATCCCAAGGTGCTGGACGAGATCGGCGAGGCGCTGAAGAGCCGGGTATAACGGGGCGGGTTCCGGGCCGGCGCGCGGGCGCGAGCCCGGCGCAGGCCACTTACAAACCCCGCATTTTCGGCTAAACAGGGCGCCCATTCAGGCTGTGAGTCCGATGCGCCCGATCCGTCCGCTCCTCGTCGTCCCGTTCTGTTTTGCCTTGGTCCTCGCCGGCTGCGCCGCTCGGCACCAGGGGCCTGCCGCCGCAGCAGGCAATGACGACGATGATTCGTTCTGCCAGGCCGGGGGAACCGTGGCGCCCGGCTCGGCGCAATACGTCGCCTGCCGCAGGGACCGCGACGTGCAGAGGCAGCGGGCCGAAGCCCGCGCCGACCGCAGGCAGCGGGATCTGGGCGAATACATGCTCAACCATCCCGACCGGCCATGAAATACCAGGACGGCGCGGCGGCGTAGTTGCGATCTGCTGTCGCGTTCCGTGGCCTCCCGGCCACAGTTGCATGACATTGCCGCCACAACGGTCGCGATTGATCTAGATCAAATCGGGTAGGTTCCCCTCTCTGCCACATCTTCGCCCGTAACGCGCGGCTTGGCCCGCGCTGAAGTGTGGCGATGGGGACTTTCTGATGAACAAAATCCAAAAACTCACGTCGTCGCTGCTGGTGGCGGCGGCGTCGATCTGCGGGGCGGTGGGCTTCGCGCAAGCGGCCGATCTGCAGGCGGCGCCGGTCTACAAAAAGGCGCCTCCGGTGGTGGAGACCTGGAGCCCGTGGCAGATCCGCCTTCGCGCCCTCGGCGTGCTGCCGGATTCGGGCGGCAGCTCGGTCAATGTGCTGGGCATCCCGGCGCTGTCGTCGCCGAATTCCGGCCTCAAGATCGGCGACTCGGTCGTCCCTGAGCTCGATATCAGCTACTACTTCACCCCGAACATCGCGGCCGAACTGATCCTCGGCGTGACCCGGAACAAGATCAGCGGCACCGGATCTCTGGACGGCCTCAGCATCGGCAAGACCACGCTGCTGCCGCCGACCCTGACCTTGCAATACCACTTCACCAATTTCGGCGCGTTCCAGCCCTATATCGGCGCCGGCGTGAACTACACCGTGTTCTTCAACAATAGCGCCAGCAACACCACCTCGATCATTGGCGGTCTGCCGCTCACGGTCACCAATCTGCATGTCAGCAACCAGTGGGGCGGCGCAGTGCAGTTCGGCTTCGACTACATGATCGACCGGCACTGGGGTCTCAACCTCGACGTCAAGAAGCTGTGGCTGCGGCCGAACTATTCGGCCACCGTCAACGGCGTGATCCCGGTCACCGGCAGCGCCCATATCGATCCCTGGCTGATCGGCGGCGGCGTGACCTACCGGTTCTGAGCCGGACGGCTTCTGAATCGTTCCTGAAAAACGAAGGCGCCGGAAACCCTCCGGCGCCTTTTTTCTGTCCTGAGTTGAGGCGGCTTGCCGCGCCTACTCGTCGTCCTCGGCCTTCTTGCCGCCGAGCGTCTTCAGCTTGGCGAACACGGCGTCGACGTTGAGGTCGTCCTGGTCGCGGTCGGCGTGCTCGAATTCATCCTTGCGGGTGGTCTCCGAGGCCGGCAGCAGGGTGGCCCCGCTGTACTGGGCGTCGATCGGCCGCTCCTTGGCGGCACGCTGCACCTCGAAATCGAGCTCGATCTGCGAGCACAGGCCGAGGGTCACCGGATCCATCGGGGTGAGCGTCTGCGCGTTCCAATGGGTGCGGTCGCGGACGCTGGCGATCGTGCTCTTGGTCGTTCCGACCAGGCGCATGATCTGGGCATCCTTCAGCTCGGGATGGTTGCGGAGCAGCCAGAGGATGGCGCTGGGGCGCTCGTGGCGGCGCGACACCGGGGTATAGCGCGGACCTTTGCGCTTGCCCTGCGCGGGCAGCACGACCTTGCTTTCCTGCAGCCTCAGGCGGTAGTTCGGGTCGCGCTCGCCCTTTTCGATCTCCTCGCGGGTGAGCTGGCCGGTGGAGATCGGGTCCATGCCCTTGATGCCCTGGGCGGCGTCCCCGTCGGCAATGGCGCGCACCTCGAGCGGGTGCATCTTGGTGAAATCGGCGACCTGGTCGAAGGTCAGCGCGGTATTGTCAACCAGCCACACGGCAGTTGCCTTCGGCATCAGCGGGGCGTTGCTCATGGCAAATCTCCTTTGTGCTCCGCCCCCTGCCTCGGAGGCGAAACTGCGGTCATCGACGATGACGGGAATTGCCTCCTATATAATCTGTCCGGGGGCTCTGGCGCAATGGCCTCAAGAACAGCCTTGACAGGGCCGGAAACCGGTCCCAAGTCGTGTCTGGACGCGCATTTGCAACGACCGCCCCTGCTTGCCGGCCCGGGGATGTTCGGTCGCCGAAATCAGCCCGCACAGATCAGCTTCATGGCAGCCAAACCAGACCTTAAAATCGTGCTTTGCTCGCCGCGCGGCTTCTGCGCCGGCGTGGTTCGGGCCATCGATACCGTGGAACGGGCGCTCACCATCTATGGCGCGCCGGTCTATGTCCGCCACGAAATCGTCCATAATAAATACGTCGTGGACAGCTTGAAGAAAAAAGGCGCGATTTTCGTCGAGGAACTGGCGGAAATTCCCGACAGCACCAATGCCCCGGTGGTATTTTCGGCGCATGGTGTGCCGAAGTCGGTTCCGGCCGAGGCCCAGGCACGCAATTTCTTCTCGCTGGACGCCACCTGTCCGCTGGTGACGAAGGTGCACCGGGAGGCCGCCATCCACTTCAAGCGCGGCCGCGAGATCCTGCTGATCGGCCATTCGCATCATCCGGAGGTGGTCGGTACCGTCGGCCAGCTGCCTGTCGGGGCGGTGACGCTGATCGAGACCGCCGAGGATGCCGAGACCTTCACCCCGAAGGACCCGAACAACCTCGCCTTCGTCACCCAGACCACCCTGTCGATCGACGACACCAAGGATATCGTTGCGATCCTCAAGGGGCGCTTCCCGAACATCTCGGGCCCGCATAAGGAAGACATCTGCTACGCCACCACCAACCGTCAGCTCGCGGTGAAGAAGGTGGCGCCGGTGGTCGATGCGCTGATCGTGGTGGGCGCGCCGAACTCGTCGAATTCGCAGCGGCTACGCGAGGTCGCCGAACGCGAGGGCTGCCCGATTGCAGTCTTGGCTCAACGTGCCTCGGAGATCGACTGGACGCGCTTCGAGGGTATCAAGAGCCTCGGTATCACCGCCGGCGCCTCGGCGCCCGAGGTGATCGTCGAGGAGATCATGAGCGCTTTCGCCGAGCGCTTTACGCTGCATGTGGAGACGGTGTCGGCGGCGGAAGAGAATGAGTTCTTCCCACTGCCGCGTTCGCTCAGGCCCGAAGCGGCGGCGGAATAAGCTTACATGGCGGTCTATACCGACGTCGCCGCCGATGAGCTCGCGGAATTCCTGAAACAATACGACATCGGCGATCTCCTCTCTTACAAGGGCATCGCCGAGGGCGTCGAAAACTCCAACTTCCTGCTGCACACCAGCAAGGGCTCGTTCTTCCTGACGCTCTATGAGAAGCGCGTCGCGAGGGGCGATCTGCCGTTCTTTCTCGGGCTGATGGCGCATCTGGCCGGGCACGGCATCGTCTGCCCGCAGCCGGTCAGGATGAGGAGCGGCGAGACGCTGTCGAGCCTCTGCGGACGGCCGGCTGCAATCATCGACTTCCTCGAAGGGGTATGGCCACGCAAGCCGCATGCGAGCCATTGCGCTGCGATCGGTCAGGCGCTGGCGAAGCTGCACCTCGCCGGCCGTGATTTCCCGATGCACCGCGCCAATGCGCTCTCGGTCGCCGGCTGGCGGCCCTTGTTTGCGCAAGCCGCACCGCGCGCCGACGGCGTGCAGGCCGGGCTTGCCGCCTTCCTCGCGGCCGAGCTCGATCATCTCGAAAAATCCTGGCCGACCGCGCTGCCCGCCGGCGTCATCCATGCCGATCTGTTTCCGGACAACGCGCTGTTCCTCGGCGACCAATTGTCCGGCTTGATCGATTTCTACTTCGCCTGCAACGACATCCTGGCCTACGACGTCGCGATCTGCCTCAATGCCTGGTGCTTCGAGGCCGATCATTCCTTCAACGTCACCAAGGCGCGCGCCTTCCTTAATGCCTATGGCCGCGAGCGTACGCTCTCCGAGGCCGAGCAGGAGGCCTTGCCGCTGCTGGCGCGGGGGGCGGCGATCCGCTTCCTGCTGACGCGGCTGGTCGATTGGCTCAACGTGCCGCCCGGCGCGCTGGTCAAGCCGAAGGACCCGCTCGAATATGTCCGCAAGCTGCGCTTCCACCAGAGCGTGGCGAGTATTCGCGACTACGGGCTCGGCGTATCCGGAGCCATGGCGTGAGCGGTCTTCCCCTGGTCATCGTCCATACCGACGGCGCCTGTTCGGGCAATCCCGGCCCGGGCGGCTGGGGCGCGATCCTGAAGTTCGGCGACAAGGAAAAAGAGCTGAAGGGCGGCGAGCCGCACACCACCAACAACCGGATGGAGCTGATGGCCGCGATCTCGGCGCTGGAGGCTCTGAAGAAGTCGTGTCAGGTCGAGCTCTATACCGACAGCCAGTACGTCCGGCAGGGCATCACGGGGTGGATTCACGGCTGGAAGCGGAACGGCTGGAAGACCGCGGACAAGAAGCCGGTCAAGAATGCCGAACTGTGGCAGCGGCTCGATGCGTCGCTGAAGCCGCACCAGGTGAACTGGCATTGGGTCAAGGGCCATGCCGGCCACGCCGAGAACGAGCGCGCCGACCAGCTGGCGCGCGATGGCGTCGCGATGGCAAGGCTGCAGAAGAATGTGAGAGGGTAGTAACCGAGCGAAGCTCGAAGCTCCTATCTCGCCGTCATCGCCCGGCTTGACCGGGCGATCCAGTATTCCAGAGACGGCAGTGATCGATCGAGAAGCCGCGGCGTACTGGATTCCCCGCTTCCGCGGGGAACGACAGCTGTTATGTGGAGGCCGTATGCCTCAAGCTTGCTTGGCTGCGCGCTTCACAGCTGCCCAAGCAGCGTGTCGCCGCCTGAGACCTCGACCTTGCCCGGGGCGGGCTCGAGGTTGAGCTTCTTCACGACGCCATCCTCGACCAGCATCGAATAGCGCTTGGAGCGGATGCCGAGGCCGGCGCCGGAGGCATCGAGCTCCATGCCGATCGCCTTGGTGAAGTCGGCATTGCCGTCGGCGAGGAAGATCGCTTCGTCCCGCTGGTCGGTGTCGCGCTTCCACGCATTCATCACGAAGGCATCGTTGACCGAGACGATCGCGATGGTGTCGACGCCCTTGTTCTTCATGGCGTAGGCGTTGAGGAAGATGCTCGGCAGATGCATCTTGTGGCAGGTGCCGGTATAGGCGCCGGGCACGGCGAACAGCGCGACCTTCTTGCCCTTGAAGATGTCGTCGGTGCTCCTGACCTGGGGGCCTTCTTCAGTCATGACCCTGAACTGGGCCTGCGGTAGCTTGTCGCCTACTTGGATCGTCATCCTCAATCTCCCTCGGTGCATTCATTCATGCGTGGCGCGTGTACCTTATTCGCGGCTAAGAAAACGGCAACGGCGGCCCGCGTTCACGTGTCCGTCATCGCCGCTCATGCGGCGGCGATGATCATCAAGCGGCTGCAGGCGGCTTCTTCTCGTCCCGCAGCTGTCGGCGCAGGATCTTGCCGACATTGGTCTTCGGCAACTCCGTCCTGAACTCGACCTGTTTTGGAACCTTATAGTTGGTGAGCTGCTCGTGGCAGTATTTGACGATGTCGTCGGCCGTCAGATCCGGGTCTTTCTTGACCACGAAGGCCTTCACCACTTCGCCTGATTTCTCGTCCGGCAGGCCGATGACGGCGGTTTCCAGCACGCCCGGATGGGTCGCGATGACTTCCTCGACTTCGTTCGGATAGACGTTGAAGCCCGAGACCAGGATCATGTCCTTCTTGCGGTCGACGATCCGGATATATCCGTCGTCCGACATCACCCCGATGTCGCCGGTGCGGAAAAAGCCGTCGGCGGTCATCACCTTTGCGGTCTCGTCCGGGCGATTCCAATAGCCCACCATGACCTGCGGTCCCTTGGCGCAGATCTCGCCGGGCTGGCCGAGCGGCACTTCGTTGCCCTCGTCGTCACGGATCGAAATCCAGGTCGACGGCACGGGAATGCCGATGGTGCCGTTGAATTCGGTGGCGGTCGGCGGATTGCAGGTCAAGGTCGGTGACGTTTCCGACAGCCCGTAACCTTCTGCGATGCTGCAGCCGGTGATCTTCTGCCACTGCTCCGCGACCGGACGCTGGACGGCCATGCCGCCGCCATTGCAGATCTTGAGCTTGGAGAAATCGATGTTCTTGAAGTCGGGATGATGCATCAGCCCGTTGTAGAGCGTGTTGACGGCCGGGAAGTTGTTGACCTGATACTTCATCAGCTCCTTGATGAAGCCGCCGATATCGCGCGGGTTCGGGATCAGGAGGTTGGTCCCGCCGGCGCGCACGCCGAGCAGGAAGCAGGCGGTCAACGCAAAGATGTGATAGAGCGGCAGCGCGCAGACGATCAGCAGTTGATCGACGTGCGGCGGCTTCTCCAGGGCCGGCTGCAGCCAGGCATCGTTCTGCAGCACGTTGGCGACGATGTTGCGATGGACCAGCGTGGCGCCCTTGGAAACGCCGGTGGTGCCGCCAGTATATTGCAGGAACGCGACGTCGTCGGGACCGATCGAAGGCTTGGTGAAGCGCTTGGTGCGGCCATTCGCAAGCGCCTCATTGAACCGAACGGCACCCGGGAGCGAGTAGGCTGGAACCATCTTCTTCAGCCGACGGACCACCAGGTTCACGATCACGCCCTTGAAGCCGAGCAGGTCGCCCATGCTGGCCACCACGACGTGCTTCACCTGCGTGTGGCTCAACACATGCTCGACGGTATGCGCGAAATTCTCCAGCACGATGATGGCCTCCGCGCCGGAGTCCTTGAGCTGATGCTCGAGCTCGCGGGGTGTATACAGCGGATTGACGTTGACGACGGCAAAGCCCGCGCGCAGCACGGCCGAGATCGCGACCGGATATTGCAGCACGTTCGGCATCATCAGTGCGACGCGTGCGCCTTTGGCCAGACCTAAGCCCTGGAAATAGGCGGCGAGCGCGACCGACATCTCGTCGAGCTCGCGATAGCTGATCGCCTTGTCCATGCAGATGAAGGCACGGCGATCGGCGAATCTTGCGAAGCATTCTTCCAGCAGTTCGACCAGCGAGGAATATCGGCCCGGATCGATATCGGCGGGAACGCCGGCCGGATATTGCTTGAGCCAGATGCGCTCCATGGTCTTCCTCTCTCGTTTCTCATGTTCGCCGCGTGTGGCGAGGCTCTTGGCGGCCAATATCGAATGTCCAGCCGCTCAAGGCAAGCAGCCGGGAACCGTCGTGGCGACGAGGATTAACGCCAACAGGGGCTCGGCCGAGCGCGCAGAGCCGGTCGAGGATGTTCCTCTCGCTCTCGGGTCAGCCGTTCTTCGGCGCTGGCTTGGCGTCGGTGCTGCCGGTCCCGGCCCCGCTCTTCGGCTTGGCCGCGGCTTTTGGCTTGGCTGGCTTGGCGGAGGCGCTGTCGGAGCTTGCCTTGTCCGCCGGCTTATTCGCCGATTTGCCTGCCGGGTCCGGCTTGGCATTGGCATGGCGCGACGGCGCCTGCTTGGCGTCCGGCTTTGCCGCCTTGCCAGGCTTGACGTCGATCTTCATTTCGGTCCGGGTCGCCGTCTTGGAGCCTTTGTTGGGGCCTTTGGCGTCGGCTTTGCTGTCGGCCGCGTCGACCCCACCTTTCCTGGCAGCGATGCGCGCCTTTTTGCCGCGGTGCTTTGGCGGTGTCTGGGCGTCGGCATCGGCGGCTATGGCAGCGATCAGCGCCGCGCCGGTGCGGGTCGGGCCGGTATAGACCGGGATCGGTTCGGACGGTTGGGGCGCCGCAGCTAGCAGTTCCGACGGCTTGAGCGCAGGCGGCTGCAGGCCAGCGAGCACGGTGCTGCCGCCATTGTCGCTGCCTGCACTGGCCACCGTATCCTCGTCTTCGTCGCTGGCGGGTTTGTGGCGCTTGCCGCCGCACATCTCGTCGCGAAGATTGGGTGGCGGGGCATCGACCGGCACTAGGCTATCCACCGTGCCGAGCGACGGCTTCAGCCAGGCGAGCTGGTTGCCGTTGAAGCCGCGCTCCAACAATTGGGCAGCGCGCACCGCGCGCATCTGTCCCGAGGAAGCGCCGAGCACGACCGCAATCAGGCGGCGGCCGTTGCGCGTCGCGGAGGCCACCAGATTGTAGCCGGAGGCACAGATGAAGCCGGTTTTGAAGCCGTCGGCGCCGGGATAGCGGCCGATCAGTTTGTTGAAGTTCTGGGTAATCCGCTTGCCATAACGGATCGAGGGAATGTGGACGAAATACTCGTATTCCGGCAGATCGCGGATGATCGCGCGCGCCAGGATCGCAAGATCGCGGGCGGAGGTGATCTGGCCGTCGGCCGGCAGACCGTTCGGATTGACGTAGCTCGTCTGGGTCATGCCGAGCTTCTGCGCGGTCTCGTTCATCATCGTGGAGAAGCCGTCGATCGAGCCGCCCACGCCTTCCGCCAGCACCACCGCCATGTCGTTGGCGGACTTCACCAGCATCATCTTCAGCGCGTTGTCGACCGTGACCTGGGTGCCGGGGCGGAAGCCCATCTTCGAGGGCGATTGGGAAGCCGCGGTCGGCGACACCGTGAACAGCGTGTCGAGCGTGATCTTGCCGTCCTTCACCGCCTTCAAGGTCACATAGGCCGTCATCAGCTTGGAGAGCGAGGCGGGGTACCAGGGATTAGTCGGGTTCTGCGCCTCCAGCACCTTGCCGCTGTCGGCTTCGACGAGCAGCAGCGCTTCGGCCAACGCGAGGCGCGGTGCTAACAGCGTCACCAAGGCAGCGACGATGAGAGATTTGAAGGGCGACTTGCGGAGCAACGGACGACGAGGCTGCACTATTCGATTCCGGTCCTTTGAGAACCCGCCTCTGTCGGGAGAGGAGGGCAAGTGTGTCTCGGGTTTCAAGCGTATCCGGTGCCGATGGTTGCGGCAGGGCCGCAAACCTATACCGGCTCGGCAGTCCGGGGTAGGGGCCAACTCATCAATTCCACGATGAAGGCGTGTGACGTCTAACGGGTGACGGCAGGGCTGTCCTTGGCCGGCTTCGCAAGGCTGGCTTGCAGGTCGTTGTGCACCATGAATTGAGCTTTGGCGAGTTCCGCGAAATGGCCGCCTTTGGCGACAAGTTCGTCGAATGTTCCGCTTTCGATCACGCGGCCTGCTTCGAACACCAGGATCCTGGTGGCATTGCGGATGGTGGAGAGCCGATGCGCAATCACAAAAGTGGTGCGGTCCTTCATCACCTCGTCGAGCGCCGCATTGAGCTTGGCCTCGGTCACCGCATCCAGCGCGCTGGTGGCCTCGTCGAGAATCAGGATCGGCGGATCCTTGAGCAGCGCACGCGCGATCGACAGCCGCTGGCGCTCGCCGCCGGACAGCATGCGCCCACGCTCGCCGGCATTGGAGTCGAAGCCCCGCTCGGAACGCTCGATGAAATCGAGCGCCTGCGCCCGGGCTGCCGCCGTGCGCAACTCGTTCTCGGTTGCATCGGGCTTGCCGACCAAAAGATTCTCCCGGATCGAGCGGTTGAACAGCAGCGCTTCCTGGAACACGACGCCGATGTTGCGCCGAAGCGCCGACAGCTTCAGCCCGCGCACATCCATGCCGTCGATCTTGATGAAGCCGGATTGCGGATCGAAGGCGCGATGCAACAGCGCGATCGCCGTCGATTTGCCGGCGCCGGTCGGGCCGACCAGCGCAATGGTCTGGCCCGGCAGCGCGGTGAAGGTGAGATCCTCCACGGCCGGCCGCTTGCCGTCATAGGAGAACGACACGTCACAGAATTCGATGAGGCCCGACAGCCGCCCGATGTCGATCGCATCGGGCCGCTCGCGCACCGCCGGAACCGCATCAAGCACGGTGAAGAATTCGGCCAGCCGCGGCGCCTCCATGAACACGTTGTTGATGAAGGCGACCACCTGTTCCAGCTTCTGGATCAGCATGGTCGCGAAGGAGACGAACATCACGATCTCGCCGACCGACGACAGTCCGGCCTGATGCAGCGCGATGCCGAGCGTGAAGATGGCGAGCACCGTGATCGTGGTCGAGGCGCGGGTGATGACGGAGACCACCGCCCACCAGCCCAGCACCGGCATCTGCACCGAGAGCAATTGGCTCGCGACGTGGCGCAGGCCCTGCACCTCGGCATCGATGCGCACGAAGCTCTGCACCAGCGCGACGTTGCCGAGCGCGTCCGAGGCGCGCGCCGAAAGATTGCTGGCATGCTCCTCGACCTCGCTCTGCATGCCATAGGTCTTGCGCACGATCAGCGTCGTCATCGTCGTGAACACGACGCAGAGCACGAACAGCAGGATCGCGAGCCGCCAATTGAGATAGAGCGACAGCGGCAGCAGCACGATGACCGACATGATCGCGGCGAAATGCTCGCGGAAGAACGACAGCCAGAGCCGCCACAACGCGTCGGTGCCGTTCAGCATCACCTTCATCAGGCGTCCCGAATGGGTGCCGGAATGGAAGGTCAGCGGCAATTGCAGGACGTGCTCGAAATAGCTGCTCAAGACCGCCTGGCGCTGCCGGTGCGCCAGCCGGTCCGCGTGCAATGCGACCGCGGCGCCCGCCAGAATCGTGAACAGGCCGAACCCGGCCCAGGCGGCGAGCAGCGGCCAGGCCGCCGCTCCGGATGCATTGCCGGACAACGCATCGATGATACGGCCGAACAGCACCGGCTCGGCGAATTGCGCGCCGGCGAGCGCCAGGTTGGCGAATGCGAGAATCCAGCCGAGCCGGGCCTCCTTGCCGAGCAGGCGAAGCACGCGGACATAGAGGCGGAGCAGGGACATGGCGAGAAGCTTGCATTGGCGGAACGAGCCAGCGAGAGTGCGGGCGCGCTATTTAACCCGGGATGGTGACGGAGCGACAGCGCTTAATTGGAGCGCTCAATCGATCAGGCGACTGTCGACCGGCGGCAGAAAGCTGTCGTCGAAGATGTCGGTCGCCTTGGGCCGCGTGTGGAATTGATAGTCCTCGGCGATCTGGTCGATCGCGCGCTCCAGCCGGGCGGGATCGATTCCGCCGATCCCGTTACGCCGCACCTCCGGCGTGAGCACGTTGTCGGCCAGCACAGTCTCCAGCCGGCTGAGTTCAAGCTCGCGGGAGCCGTCATCCATCCGGCTGACCACCTCGGCCGCGGCGACCGGCGGGTCCTTGATCGCGAGGTGCAAGCCGCCCACCAGGGCGCGCAGGAATCCTTTCACCGCGGCCGGCTGCGCCGCCGCGAAAGCCGGGCTGACGATGATCGCCTGCCCATAGGCTTCGCAGCCGTAATCGGCAAAGCGTAGCACTGCGAGGTCCGCCGCCGGCACGCCGCGGTCGCGCAGGTTCACGGCGGAGAGATAGGAAAAGCCGCTGACGGCATCGACCTGACCGGCGGAGAGAATCGGCTCGCGCACCGCGGCTCCGATGCGCGACAGTTTGACGGCGGAGGTCTTGATGTCGTTCTGCCGCGCCAGCGCCGGCCACAGCCGGATCGAGAGATCGCCTTCGGTCACGCCGAGCGTCTTGCCCTCGAGATCCGCGAGGGCATGAATGCCGCGGCTCTTGCGCGCGATGATGGCGTAGGGCGCCCGGTTGAACAGCACGAACACCGCTTTGACCGGCGGGTTCGCGGTATTGTCACGGTAGCGGATCAACTCATTGATGTCGGCGACTGCAAGCTCGCTCTCGCCGGATGCGACGCGCGCAATTGCATCCGCCGATCCCTTCGCGATCGTCGTTGTCACCGCCACGCCTTCGCCGCCGAACAGCCCGTGGCTGGTTGCCAGCACGACCGGCGCCATGCTGGCCTCCAGCGGCCGCTCGAGCGCGAGTTGGATGGCGACCTGCCGTTTCGTCTCCTCCGCCAAGGCTGCACATGCACCAAGCCCGGCCAGTACGACTGCTGCCAGCAGCACCGGACGCCAGAGGAGGGGGGATCGTTGCACGCGCATCTGATGACGCCCGGCGCCCGGGGGACGCGCTTTCGAATTTTGAGATCTGCCCGCCGGCTGTATGTCAGCTTTGTGACGGACGGCGCGGCCCAGGCCGACGCGCCTTATCGTGCTCGATCGAAGCTGAACAGTTCATGAGCGCACCTGCGGCGATTTGCTCCGGAAGCGCCGGTTTCAATGGGGGAACCCACTCTCCATATTGATCGTTGACTACCCGGACCAAGAGCATTGGAGGTTTTGGAGATGATCACGACCCATGGAGGACGTGCCCGTACCGGTCGCGCCGCGGTGCTGGCGACGGTTACGGCCGTGGCGCTCACCGCTGTCCAGCCGACCCTCGCTTTCGCCGGCGCCGCGCCGTCGGCTCGTCCATCGGCTGCGGCGGCCAAGGATACCGGTCCGACCGATATCAGCGCCCGCCGGCGTCACCATCATTATCGCGGCAATGGCGGTGCTGCGGCTGCGGCGGCCTTTGCCGGCATCGTCGGCACCGGGCTTGCCATCGCGGCCGAGCAGAACCGGCGCTCCTATTATGAGGATCATTACGGGTACGGGTATTACGGGCGCCCGGCCTATTACGGCCCGGGCCCCTATTACTACGGCGGTGGCCCGTATTACGGTTATGACCAGGGCTGGTGATCCAGTTCTGCTTCGCCTGAATCCGCCGGCCTCGCGCCGGCGGATTTTTTGATTTTCGACACAGGCGTTAACGTGCCTGCCATGGCCTTTAACTATTCTGCCGTCATGGGTGATTCGATCGAGCGGCTCTATCTCGCGGTGCTGGCGGCCAGAGACCTGGATCCTGCCCGCTCGCGCACGGCCAAGCTGTTGCAGCAGGGCACGCCCAAAATGGCCAAGAAGCTCACCGAGGAGGCCGTCGAGGTCGCCATCGATGCGGTCAGGGGCGACGCCCAAGCGGTGGTGCGCGAAAGCGCCGACCTGATCTACAATCTCGCGGTGCTGTGGGCCGAGATCGGCGTGCGGCCGGACGACGTCTGGCGCGAGATGGCGCGGCGCGAGCTTTTGCTGGGCATCGCCGAGAAGCTGCCGAAGTCGCCGGTAAAGGTCCCCAAACCGGCGCAGGCTCGGCTGGCCCGGCGGCCAATTGTCGCGACCGAAGCGCGCGCTTTGCGCAAGCGGCACTAATCCGGCTGCCATCCGGAGCGGGGGCGAAGCTCGCCTTGAACAAATGGGCCGTGGACAAATGGGCCGCGGTTTGCTTCATCGCGGACCATGCTCAGACGGATCTACGATTGGTGTCTCGACGCCGCCCACAAGCCGCATGCCCTCTGGATCATGGCTGCGGTTGCCTTCGCCGAGAGTTCCTTCTTCCCGATCCCCCCGGATGTGATGCTGATCCCGATGTCGCTGGCGAAGCCGCAGCGGGCTTGGCTGTTCGCCGGCGTCTGCACGCTGGCGTCGGTCGCGGGTGGAATGCTCGGCTATGCGATCGGCGCGCTGCTCTACGACTCGCTCGGACATTACCTGATCCAGCTGTACGGGCTCGGCGGCAAAGTCGAGGCTTTCAGAGCCTCCTATGCCGAATGGGGCGCGGTCATCATCCTGCTCAAAGGTCTGACGCCGATCCCCTACAAGCTCGTGACCATCACCTCGGGCTTTGCCGGCTACAATCTGCTGCTGTTTGTCTTGTGCTCGATCGTGGCCCGCGGCGCCCGCTTCTTCATCGCCGCCGTTCTGCTCAACCGCTACGGTGACTGGATCAGGGTTCGGATCGAAAAGCATCTCGGGCTGTGGGTTGCGCTTGGCGCTGCGGTCTTGGTTCTCGGCTTCGTCATCGCATTCAAGATGATCTGATGGGGTCTTTGCTGGAGAGTTCTCTGTGCTTTGCGAGGCCTCTCACGCGGTCTAGATTGCGGCAATGACCCTCCGATCCGGCGCGCCCTTCTCCAGCCTGCAATATTCGGCAGTCACCGCGTCGATCCTGGTTGCACTCTGGCTGATTGGGGCCGGCGCAGCATGGGCGCAGTCTCAGCCATCCCTCGGCCTGCGGGAGCAGCCACCGGCCACGCCAGCACCGCCCAATGCGGGAGAGGCGCCGGCGCATTCCGACGGCTCGGGGATCGTCGACGAGCTCGGCAAGCTGTTCGAGAAGATGTCGATCCTGCCGCTCAAGAGCGCAGGCGAGACGGGCGGCGACAAAAATGCGGCCCCTGCCGAGCCGGCAAAGGATGCGGCGAGCATCCTGGGCAAGGACGGCGACGGCGAAACGGTCAAGGACGCGCTCAAGCAGAGCGGTGAGACCCTGTCGCGGCTCGCCAAGCCGTCGAGCATGGTCTCGGGCCGCTCGGTCTGTCCCCTCGCCGCGAACGGCACGCCGGATTGCAAGCTCGGCGCGAACAAGCTCTGCCAAGGCAAGGGCTACAAGGAAGGCAAGAGCCTCAACACCGATGCGGCCGAGTCCTGCTCGGCCAAGGTCTTGATTCCCGGACGCCAGCGCAAACCGGGTGATTGCCGCACCGATACCTACGTGACTTCGGCGCTCTGCCAATAGCCGCGCACGGCGATGGACACGCAACGCGCGGCAGCATGTCCACGCAAGACCCCGTCAGCAATCTCCTGATCGGTTCCCTTCCGTTTGCGTTGCGGTCATGATGTCTGGCATCGTCGGCGCTGCCCGTTGATCCCCGAAGAAGAGTGAAAAAGAGGAAATCCCGTCCATGTCCATGCCTGCCTTGTTCAAGGGCCGCCTGTCGATACCCGTGATCGGGTCGCCGCTGTTCATCATCTCCGTGCCCGATCTCGTGATCGCCCAGTGCAAGGCCGGCGTGGTGGGCGCGTTTCCGGCGCTCAATGCCCGTCCGCCGGAATTGCTGGACGAATGGCTGGCCCGGATTACCGAGGAGCTGGCGGCCTATGACAGGGCGCATCCGGAACGTCCGTCGGCGCCGTTCGCGGTCAACCAGATCGTGCATCGCTCCAACAACCGGCTCGAGCACGATCTCGCACTGTGCGAGAAATACAAGGTGCCGATGATCATCACCTCGCTCGGCGCCCGCGAAGAGCTCAATCAGGCCGCGCATCGCTGGGGCGGCATCGTCTTCCACGACGTGATCAACCAGACCTTTGCGCACAAGGCGGTCGAGAAGGGCGCCGACGGGCTGATCCTGGTCGCGGCCGGAGCCGGCGGTCACGCCGGCACCATCTCGCCGTTCGCCTTCGTGGCGGAGACCCGGGCCTGGTTCGACGGCCCGATCGCGCTGTCAGGCGCGATTGCCAACGGCCGCGCGATCCGCGCGGCGCGGATCCTGGGCGCCGATTTCGCCTATGTCGGTTCGGCCTTCATCGCCACCGAGGAGGCCAACGCGGTCGAGGCCTACAAGGCTATGATCACCGCTTCGGGCGCCGACGACATCGTGTATTCGAATTTGTTCACCGGCGTGCACGGCAATTATCTGAAGCCGTCGGTCGTCGCGGCCGGTCTCGATCCCGACAACCTGCCGACCTCCGATCCATCCAAGATGAGCTTCGGCACCGATGCGTCCGGCGAGCGCGCCAAGCCGAAGGCCTGGAAGGAGATATGGGGAAGCGGGCAGGGCATCGGCGCGATCAAGAAGGTGGTGCCGGCGGCCGAACTGATCGCCCGCTTCAAGAAGGAATATGACGAGGCGGTCGACCCGCCGCTCTGACGCAAAGATGCGCAAAGCAAAGCGCGGCAGTTTTGGCTGCCGCGCTTGCGAGATCAGGCGTATCGGTCCGGGGATCAAGCCTATTCCAGCTCGATCGCCTGGTACTTGCCGCGCTCGTCGAGCGCCGTACCCCAGATCTTGTGCGAGGCCTGGTGCTCCGCGCGACCGAAACCGAGCTTCGCGCCGAGGCCGAGATCGACGTCGCGCATGTTCTCCAGCGTGTCGATCAGCGCTTCGGTGTCGAGCTGCGGGCCGACGCGCTTCAACGCCTGGATCAGGACGTTGGCCGAGACGTAGCCTTCGAACGAAACGTAGGACGGCGCTTCGCCGGGGAAATACTTCTCCAGCGCGGTCTTGTATTCGAGCACGGCGCTGGAATAGCCGCCGACCGCCGGCACCACCTGGGTGACGATGACGCCGCTGGCATAGCGCGGGCCGAGCAGCATCAATTCATCCGACAGCTCGGTCGAGCCCACGAACGACACGTTGGTGTAGATCATGTTCGGATACAGGTCGCGCGTCCGCTCGATGAACTTGGCTGCCGCGCGATAGGTCGCCACCATGACGATGGCCTTGGGCGGGTTCTTCATTGCCCGCATTTGGTTGACAGCCTCCTCGACGTCGACGGTATTGCGCTTGTAGTTCAACCGCAGGATGGCCGAATCGGGCAGGCCGAGCGCGCGGAACGCCTTGGACACGCCGGCGAAGCCGGCGTCGCCATAGGAGTCCTGCTGTGCGAAGACGGCGATGTCCTTCGGCTGCAGCCGGCGGATCTTCAGCAGATAATGCACGACCGAGTTGGTTTCTTCGGCGTAGCTTGCACGATAGTTGAAGACATAGCGGTCCGGCGGATCGTTGCGCAGGATATTGGCGCCGGTGAATGCGCCGTAGAACAGCGCCCGGTGCTGCAGCGCGTAGGGCATCGCGACGGCGGCGGTCGGCGTACCGACGTTGCCGACGAAGCCGAACACCTTGTCCTTTTCGTAGAGCTGCCGCATCGCTTCGAGCGTGCGCGCGGGCTCGTAACCGTCGTCGGCGGCAAACAGGCGCAGCGACCGGCCGGCGATGCCGCCGGCGTCGTTGGCGCGGTTGAATGCTGCCTCGATGCCGAGCTTCATCTGCCGGCCGAGCTCACGCGAGGCGCCGGAGAACGGGCCGCAGATGCCGAAGCGGATCTCGTTGGCGGTGACGCCCTGGACGTTGCTGGTGAGTGTCGCCGGCAGGGTCGCGGTCGGCGCCGTGGCCGCCGCGGCCGGGGTCGCCCCGATGACGCCGCCGAAGCCGGAGCTGGACTGGCTGGGGGCGGCCTGGCCGAGCGAGCGCTCCAACTCGGCGAGCTGGCGGCCCGCCGTGGTGCAGTCGGTCTGCGATGCGCCCACGCGGTTGCGCCCGTCGGCGACAAAGCCGTTGAAGACGCGGGTGAGCTCGTCGCGGTCGGAAGCGCCCGCGGAGGCTTCGCGGATCACCTCGCGAAACTTGTCGACGATGGCCTGAACCCGGCCCTGGTCGATCGCCTGGCACGCGGAAGCTGCGCCTACGATCGGTCCGACCCGGCTCGCGAGATTGCGCACCACGTCAGCGCTGGTGCCAGCGGCGTTAGCTGCTCCTGCAAGCAGGGTCGCCACCAAGAATACGCTTACACGAAAGATCATTTTGCCACTATCCCACTTTGGACCCCATCCAGGTCTTCGCCTGGTGATTGACGCCTGGGCGTGATGACGGGAGGTTGGAAACATCATCGCGCACATCCTAGCATTTTCGAAGAGCATGACCTTTTCGGTAATACGCCGTGCTTTTTTTGATCATGCTTTAGGATTAGCTAATACGTCACGTCGCCAGAGCGTCCTCCTCTCTGAGCAACACGATTGCAGTTACGTAGTCTGAACTTGCGTAGCTGTGATACGTCACAGCGCGAGAGCGCATGACCTTCGGCCATGTCCCGGTTGAAGTTGTGGGTCGGCGAGGGAAGTCGAGGTTAGCGGATGCTTGTCGGACTTCGCGGAATTTAGCGACGATCATATCGAAAGAGTGCACGACTTCACGGCATCGTGCGGCCCATCCGGGCATCAGCCCACCGCGGCTTGCCGAGCTGCGCAGAATGCCGACGGGAGCGAATGCGGAGCCGGCGGCCGCCGCAAGGAATGTCCCGGTCAACAACGCAGACCCGCTTAGGAACATCGTCATATCCGCATATTCTAGGTCAAGGGCCTCGTGATATCAGCCATACGTCGGCATTGCGAACCAATTGGGTTTCCCCACCCCATTTTAGCGTGCCCGCCGGCGTTTCCGTCGGCCAAGCAGTATCCTATTCGAGCTCAATCGCCTGGTACGTCCCGGTTTCGTCGAGCGCCGTGCCCCAGATCTTGTGCGAGGCCTGATGCTCGGCGCGGCCGTAGCCGAGCTGCGCGCCAAGCCCGAGATCGAGATTGCGGATGTTCTCGAGCGTGTCGACGAGCCGCTCCGTATCGAAGGTCGGGCCGACCCGCTTGAGGGCTTCGATCAGGATGCTGGCGGAAACGTAGCCTTCGAGCGAGGTGTAGTCCGGTGCCTCGCCGGGGAAGTACTTGGCCAGTGCGTTCTTGTAGTCGAGCACCAGGCTCGAATAGCCTGACACGCCGGGCACCACCTGGGTGACGATCACACCGTTTGTATAGCGCGGGCCGAGCAGCGTCAGTTCGCTGGCGAGCGAGGAGGCTCCGACCGCCGACAGGTTGGCGAAGATCAGGCCCGGAAGCTGCTCCTGCGCCTTCTCGATGAACTTGGCCGCGGCGCGTGTCGTCGCGACCATGATGACGGCGCGGATCGGGATCCTCTGCGCCTTCAGCTGGCTGACCGCAGGCTCCACGTCGACCGTGTTGCGCGTATAGTTGACGCGGAGAATGGCGTTGTCGTTGGCGCCCAGCGTCCGGAATGCTTTCGCCACGCCGGCATAGCCGGCGTCGCCATAGGCGTCGTCCTGGGCGAATACGGCGATCTGCCGCGGCTGCAGGTGACGCATCTTCACGAGATAATGCACCAGAGCTTCGGTCTCTTCGGCATAGCTCGGGCGGTAATTGAAGACGTAGCGGTCGGGCGGGTCGTGCCGCACCACATTGGCGCCGGTGTAGGCGCCGAAGAACAGGGTGCGCCGCTCCAGCGCATAGGGGATGGCCATGGCCGCATTGGCCGTTCCGAAATTGCCGATGAAGCCGAAAACCTGTTCCTTCTCGTAGAGCTGCTTCATCGCATCGAGGGTGCGATTGGGGTCGTAGCCGTCGTCGGCGGCGACCAGCTTCAGCATGCGGCCATTGATGCCGCCGCTCTCGTTGGCGCGATCGAATGCAGCTTCGATGCCGAGCTTCATCAGCCGGCCGGTCTCCCTCACCGGACCCGAGAACGGGATGACGATGCCGAACTTGATCTCGCTCTGGGTGACGCCGCGCACGTTCATCGGCGGCGGCAGGGTTTGCGTCGGCGCGATCGCCGCCATCGCAGCCGGCGGTCCAAACCTCACTTCCGGCAAGCCCGATGTGGTCTGCGGCGGACTTGCGATCGACTTTTCCAGATCGGCAAGCTGGCGATCGGCGGCGCGGCAATCGATCCGTCCGCTCGTCACCATGCTGCGGCCTTCGGCGACATAGCGATCCAACAGGCGTGTCACCTCATCGCGATCGGCCTCCAGCGTGGAGGCCTCGCGGATGACACCCTGAAATTTCTCGATGATGAGCTGGATGCGGGGCCGGGCGATGTCGCGGCAGGCCAGCGCGGAGCCGACGATCGGACCGACCTTGCTGCTGAGTTCGCGCACCACCTTGAGATTGTCGCCGGGCGCCGCGTGGACAGTCCCGGCGAATAGCGCGCCGAACAGCAAGGCAGCCAGACGAACGGAGATACGCACGTCTCGCACCGCGGCCACACGGGGCCAGAGGTCAGACATAATAGTCATGGTGATGCCGTTTCAGCTCGCTTGACGCCTAGTGCCCCTGTCGTACTCCGAATTCCGAAGTTCGCATCATGTCGCGCACCCTCGTTTGCGAACTTCGGAATTCGGAGAGCACTGCAAAACCTTTGGTTCTGGTGCGGCGTCGAACTTGAAGTTCCGATCAGGGCTGCGAGACGCCGATCGAAACTTCAATTCGCCGCACCAGAGCGAATCATTGGGCTCTGTCGGATTGGCTCGCTCTCTGATTCCACTGCATGAATTGCTGCAGCAGCGGCTTTTCCGAGCTGGCGCTCTGGCCTTGCGCATCCGACGGCAGCAGCGACTGGAATTGCGACAACGCGGACGTCGTCTTGACGTCTGTCTTGTCCACCTGCGTGTCGTCCAGTTCGGCCTTGATATCCTTCGCTTCCACTGCGGCCGGGGGCGGCGGCAGCGTTGTCTTCATCGCCTGGACCGCCGCCACGAACGACGAGCTGGCGTCCTGCTGTCGGGACGAGGGGACGATATTGACGAAGAAGAGCGCAACCACGGCAGCGACTCCGGCCGCGGCGGCCAGGCGGCCTGCGATCTTGAACGTCACGGAGCGACGGTCGCGTTCGCGTGTGAACTCAGGCGGCTCGCGCATCACCTGCGGGTCGAGCGAGTGGCGCAGCGATTCGAATACTGCACTCTCAAGCCGCGATTCGATGGTGGTTTGCCCGGCGGGCGCTCGCTCGCTGCGTTCGCCCGTCTGGGGCTTCTCTCGGGTTTCTTCGACGAGAGAAAGTCGGGAGGCCTCTGGTCTTTCGCGGACCCAGCGCGGTGCATAATGCAAAGGATCCTGCGGGTTGGTCGTCGGATTCTGCTCACTCAAGGAACTCATACGCTACTCCTCTAACGCTCAACTCCGGTATACGTACGCCACTGCCCTCGCCGCAGGCGACAAAGGTGCTAATGGAAAAAGGGGGCGCGTGAACGGTCGCATGCGACCCCATCGAGCCGGAATATCTGCAGCGACCGAAGCAAAGCGCCGGCGCGCCTCTGTGCGCGCAGCCTCGTCCCCTGCATCGCGCTACGAGCTCTCATTTGCGCTCGCAACGCTTCCATCGATCCCATGCCCCGCCCCCTGACGAGTGTCAATCTTCGAACAGGCCGGTCCTCCGCAGGACCATCGTTATATGAACCTTAAGGTTATCAGCTGGATGTGATTAAAATGAGGCGCGTAATGCCTTGACTTGGGAGTGCCGGCACTCGGCCACGATTCTGCTGCGAAAGGGACGTGGTTCGGTCGCGTTCCACGTACGGCCGTACCGCCGGCAGTTTAATTCAAGTCGATGACGTGTTCTTAACTCTCCATTAACCAACGCCGTCCGACAGTTAACCAATCGCTAAGAAAGGCTGGTCGGATGGTCATGAACGTCAAGATGGAGCAGACACGTCAGTTCATTCGTCTACGCGGCCGTTCCTATGTCGCCTTCGTGTTTTCTCCCGTTGTGCCTATTGCCGGTTGGCTTGCGGAGCTTGATGCAACGCTGGCGGGTTCTCCGGGCTTTTTCGTCGGCAAGCCAGTGGTTCTCGACCTCTCCGCGGTGGATCTGAGCCCGCTTGCGATCACGCATCTCATCAAGAGCATCGAGGCGCGCAACATCCGTGTGTTGGGCCTCGAGGGCGTCGAGCCCGGCCGTCTTGCGATCGGCATGCCGCCGCTGCTCACCGGCGGGCGTCAATGCGCCGTGCTCGAGGTGGAGCCTGACAAGCCGGCGCTGCAGCCTTTGAAATCGATGCTGCTCGAACATCCGGTACGCTCGGGGCAATCGATCGTCTTTCCCGACGGCGACGTCACTGTGCTCGGGGCCGTTTCGTCCGGCGCCGAAATCGTCGCCGGCGGCTCGATCCATGTGTATGGCGCGCTCCGCGGCCGCGCGATGGCCGGCGTCAACGGAAACGCGGCGGCGCGCATCTATTGCCAGAAGATCGAGGCCGAGCTGCTTGCCATCGACGGCTACTACCAGACAGCGGAGCAAATCGACGTCGCATTGCGCGGCAAGCCCGCCCAAGCGCGGCTGGAGGGCAACTCCATGAAAATCACGCCGTTGAACTGAACGACAGGAGACAATCAAAAATGGCAAAGGTGCTCGTTGTAACTTCGGGCAAGGGCGGCGTCGGCAAGACCACGACCACGGCCGCCATCGGGGCGGCGCTGGCGCAGGCCGGCCAGAAGGTCGTGGTGGTGGATTTCGATGTGGGCCTGCGCAATCTCGATCTCGTCATGGGCGCAGAGCGGCGCGTCGTGTTCGATCTGATCAACGTGGTGCAGGGCGTCGCCAAGCTGCCGCAGGCCTTGATCCGCGACAAGCGGCTGGAGAACCTGTGGCTGCTGCCCGCATCCCAGACCAAGGACAAGGACGCCCTGACCGAAGAGGGCGTGGGCCGCGTCATTGCGGAATTGCGCAAGATGTTCGACTGGGTGTTGTGCGACAGCCCCGCCGGCATCGAGCGCGGCGCCATGCTCGCGATGCGCTTTGCGGATGAAGCGATCATCGTCACCAATCCGGAAGTCTCCTCGGTGCGCGATTCCGATCGCATCATCGGAATGCTCGATTCCAAGACGGTGCGCGCCGAGCACGGCGAGCGGGTGGAGAAGCACATCCTGATCACGCGCTACGATCCGGCGCGTGCCGCGCGCGGCGAGATGCTCTCGATCGACGACGTGTTGGAGATCCTGGCCACGCCGCTGCTCGGCATCGTGCCGGAGAGCCAGGACGTGCTGCGCGCCTCCAATGTCGGCTGCCCGGTCACCTTGAACAGTCCGGCCAGCACGCCGGCGCGCGCCTATCTCGACGCCATGCGTCGGCTGCTGGGCGAGCATATCGAGATGATGGTGCCTGCCGAGCGCAAGGGCCTCATGAACCGGCTGTTGGGACGGAGGGCTGCATGAGCATGCTGCGGCTATTCTCCGGGCGCACGGCCTCCGCGCCGATCGCGCGGGAGCGGCTGCAGATCCTGCTCGCGCATGAGCGCAGCCTGCGCAGCCAGCCGGATCTGCTGATGCAACTGCGCGAGGAAATCCTCGCGGTGGTTTCGCGCCATGTGGTACTCGATCCCGACAAGGTCATCGTGCGGATGGATCGGGGAAAGCATGTCTCGACGCTCGAGGTCGACATCGAACTGCCCAATGGCGCCGATCGCGCCCTTGCCACCGCCGGCTGAGGCGCGGCGACGGCGTTTGCCCGCAACGAGACGCGCGAGCAGGGGCGCGCATTGCGGGGCGCGGTATTGAGTTGATGCAGCCGATTTTTCGTGTCGAGGACAATCGCGTCATCGTCAGTCCGGACGCGGCCGGTCCGTGGAATCCGAGCATGCAGCACGGCTCGCCGCCGGCGTCGCTCGTGGTCTGGGCCGCCGAGCGCATGCCGACCAAGGCGCCGATGCGCATCGCCCGTCTCACCATCGATCTGATGCGGCCGGTGCCGCTCTCCGAACTCACGATCGAGACCGAGGTGCTGCGCGAAGGCCGCAAGATCCAGCTCTGTGCGATCAGATTGCGCGCGGCCGGCGTGGTCGTTGCCGCCGCGACCGTGCTGAAGGTGCGGCAGGAATCCGTCCCGCTGCCGGGCGACATCGCCGATCTGCCGGTCGATTATCCGGCGCCCGATGCCTCGCGTCCGGAGCCGGTGGATTTTTCGTCAAGTCCGTTCGTCACGGGCATGTCGCTGCGCGCCGCGCGCGGCCGTTTCGGCGTGAAGGGCAAGGGTGCGATCTGGTATCGCGTCGATTGGCCGCTGGTCGACGGTCACGCGGTCTCACAAGCGATGCGCGCCGCGGTCGCTGCCGACTTCTGCAACGGCACCTCGCCGGCGCTGGATTTCAATCTCTATACGTTCCTCAATGCCGATCTCACGCTCAGCATGGCGCGCGAGCCGGTCGGCGACTGGATCCTGCTCGATGCCGACAGCTGGATCGGTCCGGACGGGACAGGGCTCGCGATGGCGCGGCTCGGCGATGCCAGGGGCTATTTTGGTCGCGTGGTGCAGAGCCTCGTGATCGAGAAGCGGTGAGGGCGGACGCTCTCTCTGCGCAATTCCTCGCCATCTTCCTCCTGTCATCTGCGCCCCCAACGCTCATTGGGCTTGGCCGGAACATCGCCGCCGTGAGGGCGTTGCCCGGCCAACCATAAGGAGCGGGATCATGCGCAACTCGACAGCCTATTTTGCGGGTGCGGGAACCGTCGCCATTGCGATCGCGGTGGGTCTCGGCGGCGGACTCGTGATCGCGGAGAAGATGAATCCGAAGACACCGCCGTTGGAATCCACCAAGCTGGAGCGACGCGCACCGGAGCCTTCGCCCTTGCCCAGCGCATCGCCGAGTTCCTATCTCGCTGCGACGCAGGCCGCGACGACGGCACCCATCGTGGTGACGCCGACCGCGGCGAAGGCCGCCGATCAGCCGCAGCCTGCTGCGGATCAGGGGACGCCACAGCCTGCGCCGTCGCCGGTGAACTCGGCGTCCAATGCGCCCGCCGCGCAGTCCTCCCCGTCGCCGTCGATCCCGCCAGCTCCGCAGCAGCAGGCGAAAGCGCCGGAGCAAGCGAAGGCCTCCGAAAACGCGATGGCCAAGGCGGACGATGCCGATCTGAAGTCGCACGACAGCCAACGCAAGCACAGCGATCGGCGCCATGCCGAACGGCACCAGCAATGGTCCGAGCGCCGGCATTGGACTCGGCGCCGCGAACCGGATCTGAGCGACGTCGAACAGGCGGTGCGGGAGGACAGCGCGCCGCGCGCCTATGTGGCGGAGCCGGTCGACATGCCGACGCCGCGCTTCAGCCTGTTTGGCGACGATTGAGCGCCGCGTCTGGGGGCAGGTCGCATCCTGCCCGGAAAACCGCGCATTCCCGCAGGACCCCAGATCCCATCCGGTTGCAACTTTAACGCGGCATTAACCATCCCAGGCCGACAATCCGTGCGTGGCGGTATCCCGTTCACCGCGGGAGACTCGCAAGGCTCGAATCACGAGGGATGCGCGATGGGCTTCGGGACGCTGATGGACAAGACGCCGGCGACGCTGGAGGAAATCAGGGTCCGCGTCGGTCACGCGCTGCAGCGGCACCCGCTATGCCGTGCCGTGCGCTTCGATATTGTCAGCGTTCCGCGCACCGCCCGCGGCGGCAACTGGACCATCAGCCTGCGTTCGGTGGAACCTGCGGCCTTGTGGGAAGCCTCCGATATCGTTGCCGATATTCAGGCGGCCTACGACCTGCACGCGGCTGCATAAGGGCGCCCTGAGAGCGCAATTGAGCCGGTCAGTGAGGCCCTCCGGCAACAATGGAAACCGAAAGCCTTAATTTGCTCCCAGTTTTCGGCAAAGTGCGGCGTACCGCCGGGGATACGGAGATGTGCGTGACGAAATCGATCACCCTTGTGGCCTTGGTGTGCGTGCTCGTGGCAGGGGCAGCTGCGACCAGCATCCTGTTCCGCGACAGCGTGCCGGCAGCCGGTATTGAGATGCCGGCCGTGGTGGCAAAGAGCCCTGTCTCCAACCGGCAGGCCAAGGGCGACCGCCTCACTGTCGCTCACTTTTCATCGCTGACCGAGGACACGCAACCGACCGCTGCGCCGAGCGAGCCGGTGCGCCAGGCCTTTGCCTATGCCGCCGCCGACGCTGAGATGCCGAAGCCGGCTACGCCAGCGCAGATCGCCGGCGCCATCGTGGCGTCCGCACAAGTTGCCGAGCCGGCCGCGCCGAGGCAGAAGCCCTTGGTGGCGCTGCGGCCCGAGGTGCAGAAGGCCTATGCCCTGCTCAGCGATGGCCAGATCGCCGGCATCAAGGAGCGGCTGAAGCTATCGCCCGATCAGGAATATTACTGGCCTGCGGTGGAGACCGCGCTGCGCGCGGTCGCCCGCAAGATCCACGCCACGCGTCAGGGCAATCCGAAACCCGGCAGCATGCCGATCGACCCGGATTCCGACGAGGTGCAGCAGCTGAAATCGGCGGCGATGCCGCTGCTCTGGCAGCTTCGCGACGACCAGAAGGACGAGGTGCGCAAGCTTGCGCGCATCATCGGTTTGGATAAGGTCGCCGCCGCGATCTAAACGCGGCCGACGACGAGGATTTGGTGTCCGACTACGACTCCTTACGCGATTTTCTGAAACAGCAGACGCTTCCCGAACTTGTGCTCAGCTTCGATCAGATCGAGGAGCTCATCGGCGCGAGCCTGCCGCGTGCGGCGCAGCGCGCCTCGTGGTGGGACAGCCTGCGCAGTCCGCAGGAGAGGATGCCGCAGCGTGAGGCTTGCCTGGACGCCGGCTATGTCGCCACCCGGCTGCCGGACGGCAAGAGCGTCCGCTTCAAGAAGATGAAGCGCGAGAGATAAGGCAGAGCGCCCCGCGGCTGCCGTTTTCGGACCTCTGCTGACCGTTCTGCGTCGCGCCGGGCCGGCATTGACACCGTCACGTCCCTCCTTCTATGTGCCTCCCGACGGTTCCCCTTCGCCGGGGATCAAAAGGGAATGCGGTGCCGGGAGATCTTCCGCGATGGAGATCGCCCGAAGGCCGCAGCTGCCCCCGCAACTGTAAGCGGCGAATCTCGCGTCAGATGCCACTGGGAATCTCGGTCCTGGGAAGGCGGCGCAAGGTGACGACCCGCGAGCCAGGAGACCTGCCGTCAGCCGTGGTCACACGCGAGGATGTCGGTCGGGGAGTACTGACATCGTTTCACCCGAGGCGCGTTGCCGCGTCCTGGCGTGAGACCTCGTTCGCGGTGACGTGCCACTGCCGTCCCGCCGAGGTCTTCGACCCATGTCTCCGCCATTCTTGTCTCAGCGTTGCATCCGTCTTCCTCTCATCGCCGCTGCGCGCTTGCGCGCCGGCCCCGTCGCGTCTCGTGTTGTCGCTGCCATCGTCATGGCCGGTCCGCTCGCCGCCGAAGCGCAGCAGTCGGCCTCACCCGATCTGCTGCCTCCGGTCGAGGTGGCGGCGCCCAAACCCAGACCTAAACCCAAGTCGCAGCCGAAGCGTGCGCGACCTTCAGCTTTCCATGCGCCAGCGGATGCGCGGACGCAGTCGCCTACGCCTGCAGCATCGACGTCCGCGAATGCCGTATCTGTCGCCGTCAGTCCGACCGGCATCGTGAGCCCGGCGGCCCAGGCGGCAAGCTCGATCAGCATCGTCACCGCCAAGGACATCCAGACTCAGCAATACCGGACCGTGCCCGACCTGCTGAGCACCATTCCCGGGTTGAATGTGGTCCAGGCCGGCGGTCCTGGCGGACAGGCCTCGGTGTTCGTGCGCGGCACCAATTCCAACCACACCAAAGTGCTGATCGACGGCATCGAGCTCGGCAATCCCGCCACACCGAACGGCGCCTTCGACTACGCGCATCTGCTCACCGCCGACATCCAGCAGCTCGAAGTGTTGCGCGGTCCGCAAAGCGGTCTCTATGGCTCGGATGCGATCGGGGGCGTGGTCTCGATCGTCACCCGCAAGGGCGAGGGTCCCGCCCGCGCCGTTGCGTCGGTTGAAGCGGGCTCGTTCAATACGTTCAACCAGACCGCGGGCGTCAGCGGATCGCAGGACAATTTCAACTACGCAGTCAACGTCGCGCACCTTCATGCCGGCGATGTGCCGGTGACGCCGTTGCAGCTGCTGCCGCCCGGACAGCAGGCGATCGGCAACAGCTACGACAACATGACGTATTCCTCGAAGCTCGGCCTTGCGCTGAACGACGAGTGGACCGTCAATTCGGTGGTCCGCTACACTGATGCGACTTTGTTGTTCACCGGCGACGGCGGCTTTCCCAGCGTGCCGAATGCCGCGCAGAGCCGGCACAATGTGCACCAGCTCGCAACGCGCCAGGAGGCGGTGTGGTCGCTGCCCGGCGGCCGCATCACCAATTATTTCGGCGTCAACTACACCAGTGATAGGAGCTCCGATCTCGCACCCGGAGATCTCTCCTCCACCGTGGGGCAAGGCGAACGGCTCAGATACGACTGGCACGCGGTCACCCGGATTGCGCCGGGAAACGACGTCATCGTCGGTGCGGAGCAGCAGGCTGAACGCCTGACCACGGCGGCGCTCTCGGCGGAAAACGGCAACAAAGCGGGCTTCATCGAACTGCAGTCGTCATTCGCCGAGCGATTTTTCCTGGTCGCGAATGTGCGCGATGATCTCAACGACGCATTCGGCTCGCATGCGACCTATCGGATCGCGCCGGCCGTGATCGTGCCGTTGACCGAGACCAAGCTGAAGGCAAGTTACGGCACCGGCTTCAAGGCGCCGACGCTCAGCCAGCTCTACCAGGATTTTCCGGCGTTCAATTTCTTCGGCAATCCCAACCTGCGGCCGGAGGAAAGCACTGGCTATGATCTCGGCTTCGAGCAGCCGCTGTTTGCCAGCCGCATCCGGTTCGGCACGACCTATTTCCACAACAGCATCACCAATCTGATCGCGACCAACGACACGTTCACCTCCTACGCCAATGTCGGCCTGGCCAGGACGGAGGGAACCGAGAGCTTTGTCGCGGCCGATGTCACCGGCCGGCTGGCGGTCCGCGCCGACTACACCTTCACCCGCGCGGTCGATGCGATTACCGGCCAGCAATTGCTGCGCAGGCCCAAGCAGAAGTGGAGCGCCACCGCGACCTGGCGGCCGGTCGATCCGCTCACCGTGTCGGCCACCGTGCTGCATGTCTCCGATTGGCGCGACGTGAGCCGTGACGGCTTGGTCTCCGGCCTGACCGCGCCGGGCTATACCATCGTCAATCTGCGCGGCGATTATGCGCTCAGCGACCAGGTGAAGCTGTTCGCGCGCGTCGATAATCTCTTCAACAGGCACTACCAGAACCCGACCGGTTTCCTGGCGCCGGGGCTCGGCGTGTTCGGTGGCATCCGGGTCGCCAGCTATGGCGTGCAATGAGGGTGTCTCCCGAGCGCGGCCGCTCCGAGGCGGATCGTGCGGCCTATCGCCATCCGACAGAAAAGTTTAGACTTAGCAACCGAAGGAGAATTGTCATGGCTCTTGATCGTCAGTTCCGCCCCGCGATGGGCATTTCGCTCGCATCGGTCGCGCCGCGATATCAGCCATTGTTCGCATTTGCTCTGCTGTCCGCCGCGAGTTGCCTCGCCAGTCTCGCGCTCGCCTGTGCGACGCCGTTCGCGGCGTTCGCCGTGGTGGCGGCTGCGATGCTGCCGCAGGGCTCGGCGCTCGCGGTGATCGCCGGCGCATGGCTCGTCAATCAGGGCATCGGCTTCTGCGCGCTGGGCTATCCGATCGACGCCACCACGTTGGCGTGGGGCTTTGCCATCGGCGCCGCCGCGCTGGCCGCAACCCTGCTCGCATCGGCGGCGTTGCGCGTCTTGCCGCGGCTTGTTCCAGCGCCGCTCGCGCTCACCGCCACGCTGCTCTGCGCCTATGCCGCTTATGAGTTCGTTCTGCTCGCCGCGACGCCGGTGCTCGGCGGCGCGGCGGCTTTCGAGCCCGCGATCGTGCTGCGCATCGGTCTCACCAGCATGGCATGGTTGATCGGATTGGTCGCGGTTTGCGAGGCCGTTCGCTTGCTGGGCTCGTTCCGCGCCGAGCGCGCCTTGTAATTGTGGTGCGGCCTGCCGGTAGTTCCATTTTCCGGTATCGCCCTGGAATGATCCTGCCGCAGCTGCGAAGCGAATCCCGCGGCAGGTCATCTAACGAAGGTCGAATCAAAGGTTGGCCCGGAATCTGCTTTGACAGTTGCTCCGAACGCTGATCCAATTTCACGCCGCTCCAGGCATCTGCATGGAGGCGTAACGTTTTCTTGGATGAGCATCAGCTGGAGCTGTTGAATGTACGAGCGCGACCTTCGAAACCAGATCACCGATGTCAAAGCCGGGCGCCTGTCCCGCCGAGAATTTGTGCAACGGATGATCGCCGTTGGGCTGAGCGCACCGATGGCCGGTGCGATGCTGGCCCATTCTGGGGTCGCAATTGCCGCGGAAGAGATCGTCTATAAGCCGACCAAGGCCGGCGGCGGCGGTCCGCTGAAG
The DNA here is from genome assembly GCF_032484835.1 of Bradyrhizobium sp. SZCCHNS1022. NCBI lineage: Bacteria > Pseudomonadati > Pseudomonadota > Alphaproteobacteria > Hyphomicrobiales > Nitrobacteraceae > Bradyrhizobium > Bradyrhizobium sp. SZCCHNS1022. The sequence continues at coordinate 1,491,351 of NZ_JAUETT010000001.1, forward strand.
CTGCTGTTCTGGCAGGCACCGACCCTGCTCAATCCGCATTTCGCGATCGGCACCAAGGATCAGGAAGCCTGCCGGCTGTTCTATGAGCCGCTGGCCGGCTGGGACGCCGACGGCAATCTCGTACCTATCCTCGCGGCCGAGATTCCGACCAAGGAGAATGGCGGCCTTGCGGCCGACTACACCTGGGTGATCTGGAAGCTGAAGCAGGGCGTGAAATGGCATGATGGTCAGCCGTTCACGGCCGACGACGTCATCTTCAACTGGCAGTATGCTGTCAATCCCGACACGGCTGCGGTCTCGATCGGCAGCTATAAGAGCCTGAAGTCGGTCGAAAAGATCGACGATCACACCGTGAAGCTGACGTTCGTTCAGCCCACCCCGTTCTGGGCCGATCCCTTTGTCGCGGCCTTCGGTCAGATCATCCCCAAGCACGTATTTGCCGATTACATCGGCGGCAAATCGCGCGAGGCGCCGGCCAATCTGAAGCCGATCGGCACCGGCCCTTATATGTACGTCGATTTCAAGCCCGGCGATTCGATCGCCGGCAAGCGCTTCCCGGACTATCACCAGCCGAACCGGCCTTATTTCGACACGGTCGAGGCCAAGGGCGGCGGCGATGCGGTGTCCGCAGCGCGCGCGGTGCTGCAGACCGGCGAATACGACTATGCCTATCTTCTCCAGGTCGAGGACGAGATCCTGATGAAGCTGGAGGCGGGCGGCCAGGGCAAGGCCCAGCAGACGGTGACGGGCTATATCGAATACATCGCCCTCAACGTCACCGATCCCTGGACCGAAGTCGACGGCGAGCGCGCCAGCGTCAAGACCAAGCATCCGCTGTTCTCGGATCCGGCCGTGCGCAAGGCGATGAACCTGCTGATCGACCGCGCCTCGGTGCAGAAATTCATCTATGGCCGCGCCGGCATCGCCACCGCGAACTTCCTCAACAATCCCGAACGCTTCCGCTCGCCGAATAACAAGTTCGAGTTCAACATCGAGAAGGCGAACCAGATCCTCGAGGAGGCCGGCTGGAAGAAGAATTCGTCCGGCATCCGCGAGAAGGACGGCAAGCAGCTCAAGGTCGTGTTCCAGACCTCGATCAATGCGCCGCGCCAGAAGAACCAGGCCATCATCAAGCAGGCCTGTCAGAAGGCCGGCATCGAGGTCGAGCTCAAATCCGTGGTCGCCTCGGTGTTCTTCTCCTCGGACGCTGCCAATCCGGACACCTATACCCACTTCTATTGCGACATGGAGATGTACCAGACCACCATGCCGCAGGCCGACCCGCAATTCTTCATGAATCAGTTCGTCTCGTGGGAGATCGCGAACAAGGAGAACAAGTGGCAGGGGCGCAACGTCTCGCGCTGGCAGAACAAGGAATATGACGAGACCTACCGCCAGGCGCAGAGCGAGCTGGACCCGGTCAAGCGCGCGGCGATGTTCATCAAACTCAACGATCTCGTCGTTCAGGACAACTACATCCTGCCCGAGATCAACCGCAAGAATTGCATCGGGTTGAAGAACGGCATGGTGGTGAACAAGAGCGGCTGGGACAACGATCTCTGGCAGATCGCCAACTGGTATCGCGAGACTTGACGCGCATCACGCCACCCCGATGATCACCGCAACTTTGTAAGGCGGGAGCGATGGGAAATTACCTTCTCAGGCGCCTTATCGTCGCTGTGCCGAGCCTGCTCGGCATCAGCCTCATCCTGTTCGTGCTGCTGGCGCTCGCCCCGGGCGATCCGTTCGGCGAGCTCGCGAGCAATCCGAACATCCCTCCCGAGGTACGCGAGGCGCTGCGCCTCAAGTTCGGGATGGATGATCCAATCATGGTGCGCTACCTGCATTGGCTGATCGCCATGCTGCATGGCGATTGGGGCTTCTCCTTTGCCAGCCGCGTCAACGTCGACACGCTGATCATGCAGCGGATTCCGGCTACGCTCTACGTGGTCGGCACCGCGCAGCTTCTGGCGCTGGCGGTGGCGCTGCCGATCGGCGTGCTGGCGGCGATGCGGCCTTATTCGGTGTTCGACCAGATCGCCAATACCTTCGCCTTCATCGGCTTCTCGCTGCCGACCTTCTTCACCGGCCTGCTGCTGATCCTGATCTTCAGCGTCAACCTCGGCTGGCTGCCGTTCGTCTATCGCACCGACATCCACGCCACCGGCTGGCTCTGGTACTGGGAGAACATCAAGCAGGCGATCATGCCGGTGGCGGTGCTCGGCCTGTACCAGGCCGCGTCCTACACCCGTTACATCCGTTCCGCCGTGCTCGACGTCATCAAGCTCGATTACGTCACCACCGCACGCGCCAAGGGGCTCAACGAGAAGAAGGTGATCGTCAAGCACGTGGTGCGCAACGCGTTGATCCCGGTGGTGACGCTGGTCGCGCTGCAGATGCCGACCGTGTTCGGCGGTGCCATCGTCACCGAGCAGATCTTCCGCATTCCCGGCATCGGCTCGCTCCTGATCAGCGCGATCCTCGCCAACGACACGCCTGTGATCATGGCGGTGACCTTCGTGTTCGCCTGCCTGGTCGTCCTGTTCAACCTCATCGCCGATATCCTGTATGGCTGGCTTGACCCACGTATCTCCTTCCGTTGAGACGGTCGTCGCGCCGGTTAAGCGCAAACGCCGTTTCTCGCCCGGCCGCGACGCGGTTCGGCGCTTTCTGCGCCATCGCCTCGCGGCGGTCAGCGTCCTTGTGCTGGCGTTGCTGGCGTTGTCGATCCTGATCGGGCCTTGGCTGTGGCGCGTGCCGATCAACGAGATCGATTTCACCGCGCGCCTCGCAGCGCCGTCCTGGGATCATCCGTTCGGCACCGACGATCTCGGCCAGGATCTGCTCTCGCGCATGATCTATGGCGGCCGCATCTCGCTTGCAGTCGGCTTTGCGGCGATGGCGGTCGGCCTGTGTTTCGGCATCATCGTCGGCGCCATTGCCGGCGCCTCGAGGGGCGTCGTCGATGCCGCGCTGATGTGGCTGACCGACCTGTTCCTGTCGTTGCCGCAACTTCCGCTGCTGCTGCTCGTGATCTATCTGTTCCGTGATTTCCTCAAGGGCTGGCTGGGGCCGGAGGGCGGCGTGTTCGTCCTGATCGTGCTCGTCATCGGCGGCTTCCGCTGGATGCCGGTGGCGCGCCTGGTGCGGGCGCAATTCCTCTCTCTGCGTGAGAAGGAGTTCGTCGAGGCGGCCCGTGCGCTCGGCGCCTCCAACCTGCGTCTCACGGTGCGTCACATCCTGCCCAACGCACTCGGCCCCGTGATCGTCGCCGGTACCATCGACGTGGCGGCCGCGATTATTGCCGAGTCGACCCTGTCGTTTCTCGGCCTCGGTTTTCCGCCTGACATCCCGACCTGGGGCCGCCTGCTCTATGATGCCAAGGACTATCTCGACATCGCGCCGCATTGGGCGCTGTTCGCCGGCGGGGCGATCTTCCTCACCGTCATCGCGATCAATTTCATCGGCGACGGCCTGCGCGACGCGCTCGATCCACGGAAGGTGATGTGATGGATGCGTGCGTGACGCCGCTGCTCGAGATCAAGGGGCTCAAGACCTATTTCGACAGCGATGAAGGCAAGGTGCAGGCGGTCGACGGCGTCGACATCTCGATCGGTCGTGGCGAGACCTTGTGCGTGGTCGGCGAGTCCGGGTCCGGCAAGACCGTGACTGCCATGTCGGTGCTGAAGCTGATCGCGATGCCCCCCGGGCGCATCGTCGGTGGCCAGATACTGTGGCAGGGCCGCGATCTGGTGCCGCTCGGCTCGTCCGAGATGAACAAGATCCGCGCCAGCGAGATCGCGATCGTGTTCCAGGAGCCGATGACCTCGCTCAACCCGGTCTACACGATCGGCGAGCAGATCACCGAGGTGATCCGGCTGCATCAGGGCCTTTCGAAGCGCGCGGCGCTGGAGCGCGCGATCGAGATGCTGGCTTTGGTGCAGCTCCCTAATCCGCAACGTCGCGTGCATGATTATCCGCATCATTTTTCGGGCGGTCAGCGCCAGCGCGTGATGATCGCAATGGCGCTGTCCTGCAATCCGAAGCTCCTGATCGCCGACGAGCCGACCACCGCGCTGGACGTGACGATCCAGGCCCAGATCCTGGACCTGCTGCTCGACATGAAGGAGCGGTTGGGGATGTCGATCATGCTGATAACGCATGCGATGGGCGTGGTCGCCGAGGTCGCCCAGCGTGTCGTCGTCATGTATGCGGGGCGCGTGGCGGAGGAGGCGCCGGTCGATCGCCTGTTCGCCAATCCGCGCCATCCCTATACCCAGGGCCTGATCCGCTCGATCCCGCGCATCGACCTCGATGCGGTGCGCAAGACGCGGCTCGAGAGTATCGCTGGCACCGTGCCCAAACTGGTCAACCCGCCGGAAGGCTGCCGCTTCGCCTCGCGTTGCCGTTTCGCGCTTCCGGACTGCAAGCGCGCGCAGCCGGAACTGCGTGAGATCGAGCCGGGCCACAAGGTCGCCTGCATCCGCGCCGAGGAGAGCTTGCTGCAATGAGCGCGCTTGCTGAAGCCACACCCGCCGCCGCGCCGCTGCTCAGCGTCCGCGATCTGACCAAGGCGTTTCCGATCCGTGGCGGCCTCTTGAAGCGCCAGATCGGCAGCGTGCGCGCGGTCGACGGCGTCAATTTCGATATCGGCGCGAGCGAGACGTTCGGCCTCGTCGGCGAGTCCGGTTGCGGAAAATCGACCACCGGCCGCTGCGTGCTGCGTCTGATCGAGCCGAGTTCGGGCGAACTCCGCTTCGAGGGCAAGGACGTGATGTCGCTGTCGGGCGACCGCTTGCGCGCGCTCCGGCGCGACATCCAGATCATCTTCCAGGATCCTTATGCCTCGCTCAACCCGCGCATGACCGTCGGCGCCATCATCGGCGAGGCGCTCACGATTCACGGGCTGGCGGCGACGCGGCAGCAATACGAAGCGCGCATCGTCCATCTGCTCGAGACCGTCGGCCTGCAGGCCGACCACATGACACGCTATCCGCATGAATTCTCCGGCGGCCAGCGCCAGCGCATCGGCATCGCGCGGGCGCTCGCGGTCGAGCCGAAGCTGATCATCTGCGACGAGCCGGTGTCCGCACTCGACGTCTCGATCCAGGCGCAGGTGATCAATCTGCTGGAGGACCTGCAGCAGAAATTCGGCATCGCCTATCTGTTCGTCGCGCACGATCTTTCGGTGGTCGAACATATCAGCCGCCGCGTCGCGGTGATGTATCTCGGCCGCATCGTCGAGACCGCGGCCGCGCGCCAGCTCTATTCGGCGCCCAAACATCCCTACACCGAAGCGCTGCTCTCGGCGGTGCCGATTCCGGACCCGTCGGTCAAGCGCAAGCGCATCCGCCTGAAGGGCGAGGTGCCGAGCCCGATCAACCCGCCCTCCGGCTGCCATTTCCACACCCGCTGTCCGCTGGCGAAGGACATCTGCAGCAAGGACGTGCCGCCGCTGAAGGAGAGCGCTCCGGGCCATCTGGTGGCGTGTCACTTCAGATAGGCAAGGGACGGCCGCAGATCGTCGGGATCACCGCGGCGCCAGCTCGATCACGCCGGGGGCCGCATCGGTCCGAAGCATCGCGATCAGCTCCGCCCGTCGTGCCAGCACGGCGCGCTGGTTGATGTAGCCTTTGTCGGTGATCTCGCCGGCATCGAGCGATGGCGGCTCGGCCATCAGCAACGCGCGCGTTGCAAAGCGCGACGAGCCGACTGCGTCGGCGCGCAGCTTCGCAAGACCTCGCGCGACCGCCTCCCGCACGGCCTGATGCGCCAGGACCTCGGTGACCGGAGCCGTATCAGGCAGTCCGGCCGTGACCCGGCAGGCGGGCAGGCTGGGAACAATGAGGAAATGAACCTCATCGGTGCCGTGACCTGCGATCACAATGTCCTGCGCGAGCGGCGCCAGTGCCGCAATTCCCGCGATGCGCAGCGCCCCGACATTCACCCAGGTGCCGGAGCTGAGCTTGAAATCCTCGGTGATGCGGCCGTCGAAGAACAGCCCGCGCTCCGGACGGTCAGGGTCGGCAAATTTGACGGCGTCGCCGATCTTGTAGAAGCCTTCCTCGTCGAATGCCGCCGCGGTGAGCTCGGGCGCCCGCCAGTAGCCTGGCGTCACGTTGGGTCCGCGCACCCGGATCTCCAGCTTCTCGCCGGCAGGCACCAGCTTCAGCTCGGTGCCAGGTATCGGCACGCCGATATTGCCGGCGCGCTCGGCAAAGAAGTGGCAGTCCGTGGCAAGCGGAGACGTCTCGGTCGCGCCCCAGGCCGAGATCAGCGGTGCCGGCCGGCCGGTCGTTGCCTGACACAGCTCGTTCAGCGCATCCCACAGGTTCTGCGGCAGGGCCGCGGCTGCGTAGAAGATGCATTTCACGCCCGAGAAGAAATTCTGCCGAAGCTGGGCATCGGATTTCAACGCACCTACCAGCATGTCGAAGCCGCGGGGCACGTTGAAATAGACGGTCGGCACCACGCTGCGCAGGTTGGCCAGCGACGTCTCGAACAGGCCCGGTGCCGGCTTGCCTGCATCGATGTAGAGCGAGCCGCCCTGGCTCAGCACGAGATTGAAGTTGTGGTTGGCGCCGAACGTGTGACTCCAGGGCAGCCAGTCGACGATGACCGGGCCGCCCTCGATCTCGCCGAGAAATGTCCAGAGCTGGGCCTTGGCCTGCTGGCTCGTCGTCAGCATGCGCTGGGTGTTGATGACCGCTTTGGGTTGGCCGGTCGATCCCGAGGTGAACAGAAGCTTGGCTACCGTATCCGGCGTCACCGCGGCGAAGGCGCTGTCGACCTCCGTGCCGGCGCGCGTCGCGATCACCGATTGCAGCGGCACTGACGTGGCCGCATCGCCATCCCCGGCGATGATCGCCGCATCGTGATGTCCGTCGATCGCCGCCAGCGCCCGGGTAAACGGTTCTCGCTGCGCGACGAAGATCGCGCCGGGGTCGAGCAGCCGCATCATCGCGCGCAGCTTCTCATGGTCGGTCGACATCAGAGAGTAGGCCGGCGAGATCGCGCTGACGGGTACGCCGACATACTGCGCGGCGAGTGACAGCATCGCATGCGCGATGCTGTTGTCCGAGAGAATCGCGAGCGGGCGGGCGGGCCCGAGACCTTGCGATAGCATCCAGGCTGCGGCAGCGCGAACCTGAGCCAGCGCTTCGCGATAGCTGAGCCTGGTCCATGTTTCGCCGCAGCGCTCGGCGAGGAAAGTCCGCTCCGGAGCCTCCCGTGCCCAGTGTTCGAGCCATTCGCCCGTGCACCGCGCCGACGCCGTCAGCGGCATGGGCGAGCGCAGGAGGATGATGCCGTCGTTGCGCCTGGTTGCTTCGACCGAGGGTTCAGCGAACATGGCGTCCTCGGCGGTCATGACGCGCTCGGCGAAGCGCATGGGGCGCCTTCAAGAATGCGCAACCTGCTTCGTTGCGCCGCGGCATTTCGGTCGCGCCGCATCCGGCCGCTGCCTCACGGGCTGACATGGCTCCTCCCCTCATCTTCTTTATTGGAACAGAGAGTAGCAGAATAGTTGCACTTTGCAATTATTGTCGATGCAACCGATCGGGCCGGCTTGCTCGCGGCAAGGACCCGGTCTACGGGGATCATCGTGCGGGATCGCGAGTCAGCATGTCCAAGAACGGGGACGCCGCCGCATCGGCGCAACAGGAAACAGGCAGGACACAAGCCAAGATTGGCCTCGGGGAGCTCGAGAGCCATCTCGGCTATTTCGTGCGACGGGTCCAGCATTGGATTTTCCACGACGTCAATGCGACCTTGGCTGACATCGATCTCGACGTCATCCGCTATTCGATCCTGGAGACCATCGCTGCGAATGGTGGCATCACTCAGGTCGCGGCCGCGGGCGCGTTGGGCATCGAGCGAGCCCGCATGGTGGGTCTGCTCGATGATCTGCAGCGGGCGGGGGTCATCGTCCGGCAGCGCTCGGAGCTGGACCGGCGGGCGCATGCACTGCATCTAACGCCGCGCGGCCGCGTGACCTTGAAGAAGGCCAATGCGTTGGTTGCCGCGCACGAGAAGAGGGTGGAGCGGCGGCTTGGCGCCGACAATTACCGGCGCGCGCTGTCCGCGCTGGCGCGGTTCAATCAGGATTAGCCTTGGGACGATCGCTGCGCCGTTTACGCCGCCTCGCGATCGGAGATCACGTTGATCAGCTTTCCAGCCTGCTCGTGGCTAAGCGAAAACTGCAGCAATGCGGTGTGATCGTTCACCCGCATCACCGTTCCCGGCAGCTCCGATGTCATGTCGGTCACCGTGAGGGTGACCGGCGTATTGGCCGTCAGCGCGATCGGGATTGCTTCGATCAGCGCACCACCGAGCGCGATGTTGCGAACCCTGACCGGAACGCTCTGGCCGTCGACCTGCAAGATGCCGGGGCGGTTGATGTTGAGCCGCGAGGACAGTCGGCGGTCCACCTCGGACGTCGAGGTCCGGATCACGTGCACCAGATCGGTCCGCAGCTCCTGAACCTTGCGCGCGATCTGGGCGGAGCCGTCGCGGATGTCGGTCGAGTGCCGTCCGGCCTGGCTCGCCTCCCGGGAGACGGAGGCGATCTGCGTCGCCACCTCGTGCGCCGCGCTTGAGGTCTCCGCGACGGTGCGCGAGATCTCGACGGTCACGTTGTTCTGCGCCTCGATCGCATCGGCGATTTCCGATGAGACGGTCTCGACATTGCGGATCACCTCGCCGATGACGCCGATCGCGCCGACCGAGGCGCGCGTGGAGTCCTGGATCTCCGCGATCTGTTGGGCGATCTCGCTGGTGGCCTTCGCAGTCTGCTCGGCGAGGGATTTGACCTCGGAGGCGACCACGGCAAAGCCGCGGCCGGCATCTCCGGCGCGCGCGGCTTCGATCGTCGCATTCAACGCCAGCAGATTGGTTTGCCCGGCGATCTCGCTGATCAGGCTGGTCACGGCGCCGACCTTGTCGGCGGCTTCCGAGAGCTTGGCGATGGTCGATTGCGCTTCGCTCGAAACCGAAACGGCCTTGCGGGTCAGCTCGCGCGATGAGCTGACTTGGGATGCAATTTGGGCGATCGAGGCCGCGAGCTGCGAGGACGCCTTGGCGACCGTCTGCGTGTTGGCCAGCGCCTGTTCAGCGGCCGCGGCGACGCTGCTGGAATTCTGCTCGACGCTCAGTGCACTCTCGGTCATGGACCTCGCATTGTCGGCCATGTGGCCGGTGCCGTCGGCGACCTCGCCCACGGCGAAGCTTGCCGCGCGCTCCACCGCCTCCGCCATATCCTTGAGCGCCATGCTCTTGATCCGATCGGCGAGTTGGCGTTGCTCATCTTCCAACAGCGCGGTCTGGTGCGCCTTCTCCTCGATTTTCTGCCTGAACTGTTCGATCGAACGGGCCATGTCGCCGAGTTCGTCGCTGCGTTTCAGGCCGGGCAAGGTGATGTCGAAGTTGCCGAAGCCGAGCTGGGTCAGCGCGCCGCGCATCGAGGCCAGCGCAGCGGACATGGAGCGCGCGATGAGCAGCGTGATGGTGCCGAGCAGGAGAATGATCGCCGCCGCTGCAATCACGACGTTGCGCTTGCTGTCCCACATCTGCGCTTCGAGATCGTCGACGTAGACGCCGGTGCCGATGACCCAGCCCCACGGCTCGAAGCCAGCGACATAGGACAGCTTGGGCTGGGGAGCGTCCTTGCCGGGCTTCGGCCACATGTACTCGACGACACCAGCGCCATCGCGCCTGACGACGTCGACCATCTCGGTGAACAGGTGTTTGCCGGTCGGGTCCTTGTTGTCGGCGAGCATCTGGCCGTTCAGTTCGGGCTTGATCGGATGCATCACCATCCGCGGGCCCATATCGTTGATCCAGAAATAGTCGCCATTGCCGTAGCGCAGTCCGCCGATCCGCGCCGCAGCCCGCTTTTGCGCAAGCTCCGGCGTGACCTTGTCGCGGGCGACCGTCTCGTACTCCTCGCGGGCGATGCTGAGCGCGGTCTGGGTGAGATGGATGAGCTCGTTCCGGCGCTGCTCTTTGAGCGCGGTCGCCAGGTTTGAGCTCTGCGTGACGGCAAGTCCGACCAGCCCGCAGAAGGACAGGCCGATGATCGCGTAGATGCGGAGAGCGAGCGAAAGTCGCGGTCGGGTCATCGAGAATATCCGGGAAAGTGCGAAGCGTTGTTGTTTGCACGAAATACTAGCCGGGCGCTGTTGATGCGGCGTTAAGCCAATCCTTACAGAGCAAGCATCCGTCAACGTCTGAGCGGTATTTCGTTGCTGCTAATAGTAATGCAGCGCCTGTTTGTTCGTTTCCGCGGCAATGAGCTCATTGCGCCGGTCGCGAACGGCTGGTGCGCTGACACCGGGGAATGTCGCGGTGCTTGGACACGTCAGCCATGCCCAAATTGCCCGTCGTGCCACTCTGTCGCAGGCTGCGCGGCTTGCCGTGTCGGGCAAATCAGAAGCACATTTGTCCGCGTCTCGGCCCGCAAGAGGGACGCTTCGCGATCGTCACGAGTGTCGGGCCGGGATGCGATGGACGCGATGATATCGCAGTGTGCGTGAGCATACCGACGAACGATATCGCCGCGTACGGTCAAGCCGCATGGTCCTGGCATCCCGACGCTGATGCCCCGCGCAACGCGCGTTCCGCGCGTTGTCGCGATCGCGACGAGGCTTTGCCTCGCGCGGCGGTGACCAACAAGCCCGGCGCACCGGGGAGAATGCGGAGCAGCCGTTAAGACCGTCGCGCAGGGAAGGCCGGATCATCCGGCTGAGCCTGTGGTTCCTGCCCCGTGCATTTTTATCGCACGGGGGCCGCGGGTATCAGTCGATGCCCGGCCTTCCCTGCGCCTCTCTTCTCGAAGAGGGACGATGAATTGCAAAGCTCGGGCGCGGAAAGCGTCGCGAGAACGGGAATGCATGTCGTGGGACCGTCATTGCGAGCGAAGCGAAGCAATCCAGAGCTGCGGCCTGATTCTGGATTGCTTCGTCGCTCACGCTCCTCGCAATGACGGAACAGAAACAGCGCCGCATCTGTCCGGCACAGGTCGCCTTAGCTCGCCGCTTCGAGCCGCTCTTCCGTCAGCAGCCGCATCGCGGCGTCGGCGTCCATCGGTTCGCCGAAGGCGTAGCCTTGGGCGAACTCACAGCCGAGGTGGTAGAGCTCGACCGCATCCGAATCCGTCTCTGCGCCTTCGGCGACAACATCCATGCCGAGATCATGCGCCAGCGCGATGATCGATTTGAGGATGACGGGACGGGTGCCGCGCGCCGTGGTGCGCACGAAGGACTGGTCGATCTTCAGCGTGTCGAACGGGAAGCGCTGCAGATAGGCCAGCGACGAATGGCCGGTGCCGAAATCGTCGATCGAGAGACCCACGCCGAGCTCGCGGATGCGGGTCAGCATCTGCGCCGCGTGCTCCGGGTTCTCCATCACCAGCGATTCCGTCAATTCCAGCTTCAGCGAGCCGCGTGCGACCGAGGAGCGCGCCAGCACCGAACGGATGTCGTGGATCAGGTCGTGACGCAGCAGCTGCCGCGAGGAGACGTTGACGCTGGCGAAGATCGGCTCGCGCGCGCGCATCGCGCGCTGCCAGATGGTGAGCTGCCGCGCGGTCTGGTCGAGCACAAACGTACCGAGGTCGACGATGAGTCCGATCTCCTCGGCGATGGTGATGAACTCGATCGGCGACATCCGCCCCAGCTTCGGATGGTCCCAGCGCGCCAGTGCTTCGAAGCCGGCGACCGAGCGATCCTCGAGCCGCACGATCGGCTGGTAGAGGATCGTGATCTCCTGGCGCTCGATCGAGCGGCGCAGCTCGCTCTCGAGCGTGAGGCGGTCGTTCTTGCGCGCGCGCATCGCAGGCTTGTAGACGTCGATGCGATCGCCGCCGATCCGCTTGGAGTGATACATCGCCAGCTCGGCGTCCTTGATGATGTCCTCCGAGAGCTGGACTTGCGGGTCGGAGAGCGCGAGCCCGATCGAGGCGGTGAGGAAGATCTCGCGCTCGTTGAAGGCGATCGGCGCGCGGATCGTCTTGCGGATGGTCTCGGCAAAGGCGGTGATGCGCGGGGGATCCTGTTCGGAGAGCAGGATCAGGCCGAACTGATCGCCGGCGAGCCGCGCCAGGGTGTCCTGCGGTTTCAGGATGCGGGAGAGCCGCCGGGCCAGCGTGAGCAGGATGGAATCGCCGACCGCGATGCCGACGGAATCGTTGACCTGCTTGAAGCGGTCGAGGTCGATCACCATCAGCGTCGGCCTGAGATTCGGCATCGACTTGCCGAAATTGGCCACCGCGGCGAGACGGTCGATGAACAGCTTGCGGTTGGGCAGGCCGGTCAGATTGTCATGCACGGAGTCGTGGAGCAGGCGCTCCTCGGCATTCTTGAACTCCGTCACGTCGGTCAGCGTGCCGACCACGCGCGAGACCTCGCCGTCCGAGCCGACCACCGGGCGCGCCTTCAGCGCGAACCACATGAAGTGGCCGTCCGGGGTGCGCAGGCGGAAATCCTGCACCAGGCGGCCGCGACGCTGGTCGAGCACGCTGTCGAGCGCGGCACGGAAGCGGTCCTGGTCCAGCGGGTGCAGCACTTCCAGCCACTTCGCCGCCGGTCCTTCGAGCGTGCCGCGCTTCAGCCCGAGCAGGTGCTCGGTCTCAGGGCTGGTGAACACCTTGTCGGCGGAGACGTCCCAGTCCCAGATCAGATCGCCCGAGCCGGTCAGCGCGAGCGCGCGGCGCTCGACATCGGAAACGATGCCCGTGGTGGCGCCGCCGCCGGCAAAGGCGTGCTGCATGACGGTGAAGCCGATCAGCATCACGATCAGAACGAGACCGCCGAGCAGGGCCGGGCCGACGATGTCGTTGGTGACCGAGCCGGCAACCGTCAGGCCGGCGGCGCCGACCCAGACCGTCAGCAGGAACCAGGTCGGGATCAACAGCACCGCGCGATCGAACCCGTGGCTGGAGAGATAGACGATCAGCGCGAAGCCGGCGACCGCGATCAGGAGCAGCGACATCCGCGCGATGCCGGAGGCCACGGCCGGATCGAACAGCGCAACGGCGACCAGGGAGCCCAGGAAGAACAGCCAGCCCACGGTGATGTGGGAATATCGGACATGCCAGCGCGACAGGTTCAGATAGGCGAACAGGAAGACCAGCAGGGTGGCGGCCAGGATCGCCTCGCCCGACGCGCGCCAGACGCGCTCGGCGTTGTTCGACATGTCCAGGACCTTGGCCCAGAAGCCGAAGTCGACGCCGATATAGACCAGCACCGCCCAGGCCAGCGCGGCCGCCGCCGGGAACATGATGCTGCCCTTGACCACGAACAGGATGGTGAGCACGAGGGCAAGGAGGCCGGAGATGCCGATCACGATGCCCTGGTACAGCGTGAACGAGTTGACCTTGTCCTTGTAGGCCTCCGGCTCCCACAGATAGAGCTGCGGCAGCTTGTCGGTGCGCAGTTCGGCTACGAACGTGACCACCGAGCCGGGATCCAGGGTGACACGGAAGACGTCGGCCGTCGGGCTGTCCTGCCGATCCGGCAGGTCGCCGACCGAGGGCGTGATGGTGGCGATGCGGGACAGGCCGAGGTCCGGCCAGAACACGCCGGAGCCGACCACGCGGTAATGCGGCGCCACGATCAGGCGATCGAGCTGGTCGTCGGTATTGTTGGCGAGCGCGAACACCACCCAGTTCTGGCCCCCCTCGCGCGCGCGCACCTCGATGCGGCGGACGATGCCGTCGGTGCCGGGCGCGGTGGAGACCTGGATGCGGTCGCCTTCGCTCTTCTGATGCTCAAGGATGCCGGTGAGGTCGATCGCAGGCGCATCGCTGCGGACGCTGACCGCGTCGACGGCATGCGCAGGGGCTGCGGCAACACAAATCACGAGGCCCAGCGCAAGCGACGCGAGGCACCTGATCAGATGCAATGTCAAATCTCCGCGTTCGACGCCAATCCAAAGCGAAACAGGTCAAACCGAAAGCCGCAGCCAGAAGGGGATGGCAATGTCATAGGATTGCGCGATCATTGCCACGAAAGCGTGGAAAATCAAAGGGTTTCCGAACACACTCTGTTTAGAGCGTGCCTAGATCTCCAACACAATTTTGCCAATATGTTGGCTGGTCTCCATGCGTGCGTGCGCTTTGGCGGCGTCCGCCAGCGGAAAGGTCGAGTCCATCAGCGGCTTGATGCGGCCCTCGCGCAGGAACGGCATCACTTTCTGCTCGATCGCCGCGACCATCGCGGCCTTGTCCGCGTTACTACGGGGGCGCAGAGTCGAGCCGGTGTGGATCAGCCGCTTCACCATCAGCTTGGTGAAATTGACGGTCGCCTTGGGGCCGCCCAGGAAGGCGATCTGGACGATGCGGCCGTCGGGCGCCGCGGCGTCATAATTGCGCTCGACATAGTCGCCCCCGACCATGTCGAGAATCACGTCGGCGCCTTTGCCACCGGTTGCGGCCTTGGTCGCGGCGACGAAGTCGTCGGTCTTGTAGTTGATGGCGTGATCGGCGCCGAGCTTGAGGCAGGCTTCGGCCTTGTCGGAAGCGCCGACGGTGACGATCACCTTGGCGCCGAAGGCCTTGCCGAGCTGGATCGCCATGGTGCCGATTCCCGACGAGCCGCCATGGATGAGCAGCGTCTCCCCGGCCTTCAACGCGCCGCGTTCGAACACGTTGTGCCAGACCGTCATCAGGGTCTCCGGCAGCGCGCCGGCTTGCAGGATCGAGAGCGATGGTGGCACCGCCATCGCCTGGGCGTCCTGGGCGATGCAATATTCGGCGTAGCCCCCGCCGGCCACCAGCGACATCACGATATCGCCGAGCTTGTGCCGGACCGCACCTTCGCCGCGCGCCACCACTTCGCCGGCGACCTCGAGGCCGGGCAGGTCGCTGGCACCGGGCGGCGGTGGGTAGCTGCCGGAGCGCTGCGCGACGTCCGGGCGGTTGACGCCCGCGGCCTTGACCTTGATCAGGATCTCGCCAGGACCCGGCTTCGGCACGGGGCGGGTTTCGGGCTTGAGCACCTCCGGCCCGCCGGGCTTGCTGATGCCGATCACGGTCATTTGCGCGGGCAGCTGTTCCATGAGATGTCCTTCGGGAAAATCGGAGGCTTGCTTGCTAAGCTGCTTAGCCAGCCGGGCTGCGGCTGGCAACCGGGAGGAGGTCGGGAATGGCAGGCGAAGACGATGATCGGCCGCGCAAGGCGGCCTCGCACGAAATCGGTCAGGATCTGTCGATGCTGTCGGTCGAGGAGCTCACCGGGCGCATCGACCTGCTGCGCGGCGAGATCGCGCGGCTGGAGCAGGCGGTTGCAAAGAAGCGCGCCTCGCGTGACGCGGCGGCCAGCATTTTCAAGTCGTGATGTTCGGAGCGGGGTGGCAGCCGGCCGGCTCGGCCAATGGCCGACATGGCTAACGAAGGCTGAATTTTTTCCGCTATTTACGGTTGATTAAGCTTTCGCCTTTATAACCGGAGCCGTCCTCGTTTGGACACCGAGTGGCTCCTGTCCACTCTGTTTGACGCCTCCCTGTTATCAACTTTAAAAGCCGCCGGAAACGGCGGCTCTTTTTTGTTTTTGCACGGTTGTGGCCGTCCTGCGGCGTCCGCACGCTGCACAGCAATAGCTCCCACTTCGCGGAAACCATATTCGGTCTTGCTGCTGGACTCTCGTAACGTCCCGCGCAATGATTTGTTCATCATACCGGCGAGGCAAGCCGGCTTCGTAAACAGTCGCGTAAGAGGCGTTAACCATGTCGGACCGTTTGCAGGGCGATGGTGCTCTTGTTCAGTTCAACGAGCGGCTCACCAATTCCGCTGCATTCGGGGCCTTGTTTCGGGAAGGCATGGATCTGGTCGAGGAGACTGCCGCTTATCTCGATGGCGCCGGCCGTACCGAGGCCAAGGCGCTCGACCGCGCCGTGAGCCTGACCTACGCGACCGAAAGCATGCGGCTCACCACCCGCCTGATGCAGCTCGCCTCCTGGTTGCTGCTGCACCGCGCGGTGAAGGAAGGCGAGATGACCTTGAGCCAGGCCAATCGCGAGAAGACCAAGGTGAAGCTGACGGCCGCCGATCCGGGGCCAGCTGACCTCCTGGAGAAGCTGCCGCAGCAGCTGCAGGACCTGATTACACGCTCGATGAGCCTGCAGGCCCGTGTCCGCCGGCTCGATACCTCGATCCACACCCCGCCGGACCAGACGGCGATCGGTAATCCGCTGGTGCCGCAACTTAACCGGCTCAAGGCCGCCTTCGAGCAGTAAGGCCCGCCCGCGCCGGGGCCGCGCGCCGAACGATCAACGCCAAACAAAAACGCCCCCGAATTCGGGGGCGTTTTGCGATCTGGGCCAAGATTAAGAACGGGTGCCGCATGCAGCACCCGGCAGGGATCAATCCTTCTTGAGGAAACCCTGGAACTTCTTCTGGAAGCGGGAGACGCGGCCGCCGCGATCCATGATCTGCTGGGTGCCACCGGTCCAGGCGGGGTGCGACTTCGGGTCGATATCGAGGTTGAGCTTATCGCCCTCTTTGCCCCAGGTCGAACGGGTCTGGTATTCGGTTCCGTCGGTCATCACGACCGTAATCATATGATATTTCGGATGAATGTCGGCTTTCATGGCATATCCTACGGCACGGTGAGGCGCGACCGCGCCTGTTCCTGTCATCACTGAAGGGGGACAATTGCGGCGCTCTATAGCCGAAGGTGGCGGCCAAAACAAGCTCATGCTCCGAATCTGGCGGCGGTGACAGTCCCGGAGTCAGGTTCGCCACCAATTCTGCCGCACTTGCCCCCTTGGTATATTTCCGGATTTGCCAAGCCGCGGGGCCGAGGCCTATCAGGACTGGCAGAGTTTTGAAGCATTTCAGGTGATCCATGAGCGCAGTCGAGCGGCTTGACGACAGGCAGGACGAGACCGGTCCCGATCCGGTGGGAGACGCCGCGGCGGCTGTCGAGGCGCTGACCGAGGAGGCTGCCCCTGGGCGTCGCTCCAAGCTGCGTCCGCTCCTCGCGCTATCGCCCTATATCGCCCGCTATCGCGGCCGCGCCATTCTGGCGCTGATCGCACTGACCGTCGCCGCCTTGACCACGCTGCTGGTGCCGGTGGCCGTGCGTCGGATGATCGATTTCGGCTTCACGCCCCGCGGTATCTCGCTCATCAATGATTATTTCAGCGTCATGATTGCGGTGGTGGCCGTGCTCGCGCTGGCAAGCGCGTCACGGTACTACCTGGTCATGACGATCGGCGAACGTATCGTTGCCGACCTCCGGCGCGACGTGTTCGCGCATCTGATGTCGCTGTCGCCGGCGTTCTTCGATTCCGCGCGCAGTGGCGAGTTGATCTCGCGGCTCACGGCCGACACGACCCAGATCAAGTCGGCGGCCGGCGCCTCGGTCTCGATCGCGCTGCGGAATGTGCTGATGTTCGTCGGCGCCACTGCGATGATGGTGATCACCAGCCCGAAACTATCCGGCTTCGTGCTGCTCGCTATTCCGCTGATCGTGCTGCCGCTCGTCGCATTCGGACGCTGGGTGCGGCGGCTGTCGCGGAATGCGCAGGACACGCTGGCGGAGGCGTCGGCCTACGCGTCCGAACTCGTCGGCGCGATCAGGACGGTGCAGGCCTATACCAGCGAGCGGCTCGCGGGCGACCGCTTCGGCCGCGAGGTCGAGCAGGCTTACGAAGCCGCACGGGTCTCGACCAAGGCGCGCGCGGTCCTGACCGCGATCATCATCTTCATCGTGTTCTCGAGCGTTGTGGCGATCCTCTGGATCGGTTCGCATGACGTGCTCGCAGGCCATATCAGCGCCGGCCGTCTCGGCCAGTTCGTGCTCTATGCGGCGTTCGCCGCGGCAGGTCTTGGGCAACTCAGCGAGGTCTGGGGCGAAGTTTCGGCAGCCTCGGGCGCTGCCGAGCGGCTATTCGAACTGTTGCATGTGCGGCCGGAGATCGCGGCACCCGCTGCGCCTCGCGCGCTGCCGGAGCCGCCGCGCGGCGATCTCAGCTTCAATCATGTCAGCTTTGCCTATCCGGCGCGGCCCGATGTTCGTGCCATCAATGACGTGTCGTTTGAAATCAAGGCCGGCGAGAAGGTCGCCATCGTCGGCCCGTCGGGTGCCGGCAAGAGCACGCTGTTTCATTTGCTGCTGCGCTTCTACGATCCGGTGTCCGGTCGGATTGCGCTCGACAGCGTGCCGGTCCGCGATGCCGATCCGCGCAAGGTGCGCGAGCGCATTGCGCTGGTGCCGCAGGAGCCGGCCGTGTTTGCCGCGAGCGCACGCGAGAACATCCGCTTTGGCCGGCCCGAGGCCAGCGATGCCGAGGTCGAGCGCGCGGCTGAGCTGGCTCATGCGAGCGAATTCATCCGCCGCCTGCCGGAAGGCTTCGAGACGCCGCTCGGCGAGCGCGGCGTAACCTTGTCAGGCGGGCAGCGTCAGCGCATCGCGATCGCACGCGCGATCCTGCGCAACGCGCCGCTGCTGCTGCTCGACGAGGCGACGTCCGCGCTGGATGCCGAAAGCGAGACGCTGGTGCAGACCGCGCTGGAGGAACTGATGCGCGGCCGCACCACGCTGGTGATCGCCCATCGCCTTGCCACGGTGCTGTCATGCGACCGCATCCTGGTGATGGAGCAGGGGCGCATCGTCGAGCAGGGCACCCATGCCTCGCTGGTTGCTGCCAACGGACTCTATGCGCGGCTTGCGCGCCTGCAGTTTGAAGGCGTGTGATCGCGCCATCAATTTCGGCTCTGTTCCCTGCAACCTTTTTCGGTGCTTGGTCGTTCCGGGCGCTGTTCCGCGGCGTATAGCGCGACCGCTACGGCCTCCACGCCATGCGCAGCACCGGCCGGCCGGAGGTCGGATTGACGTCCTCGCCGTCGTCGACGAAGCCGTTGCGCCGATAGAAGCGGATTGCGCGCGCATTGTCCTTGTTGACCAGCAAGGTGACGCCTGACGGCGCGTGCTCCTTTGCGGCATCGACCAGCACCGTCGCGAGCGGCGAGCCCCAGTGCTCCGGTGCGACCACGAGCTGATCGAGATAACCCGATGCGTCGATGGTCACGAAGCCGATCAGCTGCTGGTCCTGCTCGGCGACGATGATGGCCGCGTTCGGCACGAGCTCATCGCACCAGCGGGCCCGCCACCAATCCACGCGCGCAGCGAAATCGATCGCTGGATAGGCCTGTTGCCACGTCCGCTGCCACAGGGCGATCGCGGCGTCTTCGTCGGCTGCGCAATAGCGGCGCAAGGTGAATGTGCTCGTCACCGTTCCGTCAGCTTCAGCTCGATGCGACGATTGCGGCGGAAGGCATCTTCGTTGTTGCCGGGATCGAGCGGCTGGAATTCGGCAAAGCCGGCGGCGACCAGACGCTGCGGAGGAACACCGAGCGAGATCAGATATTGCACCACGGAGATCGCGCGCGCCGAGGACAACTCCCAGTTCGACTTGAAGATCGGGCTGTTGATCGGGCGCATGTCGGTATGGCCATCGACACGCAGCACCCAGGCGATCTCGCTTGGGATTTGCTTGTCCAGATCGATCAGCGCCGATCCCACGGAGTTCAGCTCCTGCTGGCCTTCGGGCAGCAGCGTCGCCTGGCCGGTATCGAAGAATACCTCGGACTGGAAGACGAAGCGGTCGCCGACGATGCGGATGTCAGGACGGTTGCCGAGAATGGCGCGCAGTCGGCCGAAGAATTCGGAGCGATAGCGTGACAGCTCCTGCACGCGTTGCGCCAGCGCGACGTTGAGGCGCTGGCCGAGATCAGCGATGCGACTCTGCGATTCCTTGTCGCGCTTCTCCGAAGCATCGAGCGCCTCTTCCAGCGCGGCGAGCTGGCGGCGCAGCGCGCTGATCTGCTGGTTCAAGACCTCGATCTGCGCGAGTGCACGCGCGGAGGTCTGCTTCTCCGAATCCAGCGCCTTGTTCAGCTCGTTGGCGCGGCCGTTGGCATCGTTGCCGGCGTTGGCGAGCCCGTCGTACAGGCTCTTGACCCGATCGCGCTCGGCTTCCGCCGAGGCGAGGCCAGCGCGCAGCTGCGACACCTGGTCGTCGAGGCTCATCTTGCCGAGCTTCTCCAGGGACAGCATCTCGTTGAGCTGGGCGATCTTGGCGTTGAGCTGCTCGAGCGCCTTGTCCTTGCCGGTCACCTCTTGCGAGAGGAAGAATTGGACGACCAGGAAGACGGTGAGCAGGAACACGATCGAGAGGACCAGCGTCGACAGGGCGTCGACGAAGCCTGGCCAGTAGTTCATGCCGGACTCTCGGCGGGTACGGGCAAGGGCCATTCAATAGTCTCCGCGATTTGGTTTTGCTCCGAGCGTCCCTCCTCGTGGGAGAAGCCGGCGGACGCGCCGGGTCAGGGAGCTAACTCTTCTCAGTTTGCCGCGCGAGGCGCTCGAGCAGCCGCTTGATCTCGCGGTTCTGTTCGCCCTGGCCGTCGGCCCATTCGCGGATCATCTGCTGCTCGGTCCGCATATGCGCGACCAGGCCCTGGATCGCCTCGGCGAGATTGGCCATCGCAGCGGTCGCCCCGCGGTTGGAGCCTTCCTCCATGGCAGAGCGCAGCCGCTCGATCGCGCCCGATAGGTCGCCGCCCTCGACATCGCCCGTCCCATATTCGCGGACCGTGCCGGCCAGCCAGTCTTCGAGGTCGGTATAGAAGCGGTTCTGGGCCTGGCTGGATTGCAGGTCGAGGAAGCCGAGGATCAACGAGCCGGCGAGACCGAAGAGTGACGACGAGAACGAGATGCCCATGCCGCCCAGTGGCGCGGCGAGCCCGCCTTTCAGGGTGTCAAACAACGCGCCGGCGTCGCCGCCGACCTTCAGCCCGTCGATCACCTTGCCGACCGAGCCGACTGTCTCGATCAGGCCCCAGAAGGTGCCGAGCAGGCCGAGGAAGACCAGCAGACCGGTCATGTAGCGGGAGATGTCGCGGGCTTCATCGAGTCGGGTAGCGATGGAATCCAGCAGGTGCCGCATCGTCTGTTGCGAGATCGTCATCCGCCCGGTGCGCTCGCGGCCGAGGATCGCCGCCATCGGCGCCAGCAAGGTCGGATAGCGAGCCACGGCGAGGCCCGGGTCGGCGATGCGGAAATTGTTGACCCAGGACACCTCCGGGTAGAGTCGGATGACCTGGCGGAACGACAGGATGATCCCGATGAACAGCACCGCACCGATCAGCGCATTCAGCCCGGGATTGGCGAAAAACGCCTGAACGATCTGCTTGTAGAGCACGACCCCGACCAGGGCGCAGAGCACCAGGAAGACCAGCATTCGCACCAGAAAAATCCGGGGCGAGGACAGTTTGGTCAGTTCGTCCATCGCGGAACGGGAAGGGGAGCCTTGAGCCATTGTCGATGACTTCCGTTACGGGGAACCGGTCCTGGGGCACACTATGGCATAGCAGCGGCGGGAAAGAAGCTGCGATTGCTGCAATCCCGCACTCTGCATGGAATCGTGTCCCGAAACCGGTCAGCGGTCGGTGCGTATTTCAGTTGATATTTAGCGGGAACGCCCGGCATTTGTCATGACCATCCTTGGATATTTGGCAGCCGTGCTGCTGATTGGCCTCTCGCTCTCCATCCTCATGGCGTTGGCCTGGGCGGTGCAGCAGGGCACCGGCAATTCCGGCTGGGTCGATACCATCTGGACGTTTTCGGTCGGGCTGGTTGGTGCCGCCGGCGCCTTGTGGCCGTTGACCGGGACGGCGCCGAACGCCCGGCAATGGCTTGTCGCCATCCTGGTTACGATCTGGTCGCTGCGGCTAGGCACACATGTCGCCCTGCGCACCGCCAAGAGCGGTGATGACCCCCGCTATGCCGAGTTCGCCAAGCAATGGGGATTGGCCGCTCCCCGTCGGATGTTCCTGTTCCTGCAGCAGCAGGCCTGGGGCTCCATCCCGCTCGCCTTCGCCATTTTCGTTGCAGCTCATGCACCAGCGAGAGATCTGCGCGCACAAGATGGCCTGGGCGCGCTGATCCTGCTGCTCGGCATCGCAGGGGAAGCCCTCGCCGATGGTCAATTGAGGTCCTTCCGCTCCGATCCGGCCAACCGCGGAAAAGTCTGCGATGTCGGACTCTGGCGATGGTCGCGGCATCCCAACTACTTTTTCGAATGGGTGTGCTGGCTGTCGTATCCCGTGATCGCGCTATCGCCGGATCATCCCTGGGGAGCAGCCGGCCTGCTGGCGCCGCTGGTCATGTACTGGATCCTGGTGCATGTGACCGGCATTCCGCCGCTGGAACAGCAGATGCTGCGCTCGCGCGGCGCCTGCTATCAGGCTTATCAGGCGCGCACCAGCGCCTTCTTCCCGCTGCCGCCCCGCAGGGAAACTGCGGCATGAGTGCCTGCGAGATTCTGTCGCTGCCATCGGACCAAGAGTCGCGATCGGCGCTGCGGGAACCCTGAGTTCCGCTCGATCTCGGCCGGCTCACAATCCGGTGAATCGAAAATCGCGTTGTTTCTTCAGGCACATACCTCCGTGTGACATCAAGCCGCCGCAATCCGCATTGCGCTGCACCAGCTCACTTCTATGTTGGCGTCGGCAGCGCCAGAACAGCGCAAGGTCATCCCGTCGCATAGTCAGCCGTTACTCCAACTATCAGGAGCTCATCTTTCATGTCTCGTCTTCGCGCGTCATTGGTTTGCAGCGCATTGCTGCTCGCAGTCGTCGCGCCACTTCTCGCCGCCTGCGACGATGCCACCACGGCCCAAGCGTCATCGACTAATCAGGTTGATATTCCCGAAGTCGGGATCGTTACCGTCGAGCAGCAGGCCCGCGCCATCGTTCGCGAGCTGCCGGGCCGCATCGCGCCGACGCGGGTGTCGGACGTGCGGCCTCGGATCTCTGGCATCGTGGTCGAGCGGCTGTTCCGCCAGGGCAGCGAGGTGAAGGCAGGCGATCCGCTCTACCGGATCGACCCCAAGCCGTTCGAGGTCGAGGTGTTGTCCGCCAAGGCTGCGCTGGCCAAGGCCGAAGCGGTGCACGAGCGTGCCGTCCAGCAGGCGCGGCGGATCGCTCTGCTGTTCAAGGAACGCGCCACGCCTGAAGTCGAAAACGAGAAGGCGATCGCCGGCGAGCGCGAAGCGGCTGCTGACGTCGAAGCCCGCAAGGCGGATCTGGCCCGCGCTCATCTCAATCTCGATTACGCGACGGTGCGTGCGCCGATCGATGGCATCGTGGGCGCGGCCCAGGTCAGCGAGGGCGCGCTCGCGGTGCAGAACGAGACCTCGATGGTGACCATCCAGCAGCTCGACCCGATCTATGCCGACTTCACCCAGTCGGTCACCGAAATGCACCGCCTCCGGCGCGCGTTCGAATCCGGCGATCTCGAGCGCATCGTGCACGATGCGATCAAGGTCCGGCTGCTGCTGGACGACGGCACGCTTTATCCGGTTGCGGGCAAGCTGCTGTTCTCTGAAGCCAAGGTCGATGCCGCAACCGGCCAGGTCACCTTGCGCGGCGAGTTCGCCAATCCGAAGCGGGAGCTCTTGCCCGGCATGTATGTCCGGGTGCGGATCGAGCAGGGTATCGACAGCGACTCCGTCGGGGTGCCGCAGCAGGCGGTTCAGCGCACTGTGGGCGGCGGCAGCGAGATCTTCGTCGTCCGGGACGACAACCGCGTCGTGGCGCAGCCGATCCGCACCGGACCGATCCAGGACGGCCTGGTGCTGGTCACCGAAGGTCTGAAGGCGGGCGACAAGGTCGTGGTCGAAGGCTTCCAGAAGTTCGCCGCGGGCGACAAGGTCGCGCCGCAAGCCTGGACCGAGGTTTCCTCGGCCGAGGCCGTCTCGGTGCAATCGTCGGCGACGAGGTAAGCTCATGCCGAGCTTCTTCATCGACAGGCCGATCTTCGCCTGGGTCGTCGCGCTGTTCATCTGCTTGATCGGCGCGATCTCGATTCCGCTGCTGCCGATCGCGCAATATCCGATCATCGCGCCGCCCTCGATCTCGATCTCGACCAGCTATCCCGGCGCCTCGCCCGAGAACCTCTACAACAGCGTCACGCGGCTGATCGAGGAGGAACTCAACGGCGCCTCCGGCATCCTGAACTTCGAATCCACCAGCGACTCGCTGGGCCAGGTCGAGATCACGGCCAATTTCGTGCCGGGCACCTCGACCAACGACGCCTCCGTGGAGGTGCAGAACCGCCTCAAGCGCGTCGAGGCGCGGCTGCCGCGCGCGGTGATCCAGCAGGGCATCCTGGTGGAGGAAGCGTCCAGCGCGGTGCTGCAGATCATCACGCTGCGCTCGACCGACGGCAGCCTCGACGAGGTCGGGCTCGGCGACTTCATGATCCGCAACGTGCTCGGCGAAATCAGGCGCATTCCGGGCGTCGGTCGCGCCACGCTGTATTCGACCGAGCGCTCGCTGCGGGTCTGGCTCGATCCGGCCAAGCTGATGGGCTATGGCCTCACCGCCGATGACGCGACGAAGGCCATCAGTGCGCAAAACGCGCAGGTGGCCTCGGGCTCGATCGGCGCCGAGCCGGCCACATCGGGCCAACGCACCTCGGCGCTGGTGCTGGTCAAGGGCCAGCTCGACTCGCCCGATGAGTTCGGCTCGATCATCCTGCGCGCCAATGCCGACGGTTCGACGGTGCGGCTGCGCGACGTCGCCCGCATCGAGATCGGCGGCCTGAGCTATCAGTTCAACACCCGCCTCAACGGCAAGCCGACCGCCGGGCTGTCGGTGCTGATGTCGCCGACCGGCAACGCCCTGGCGACCGCGAGCGCTGTCGAGGCCAAGATGAAGGAGCTGTCGCGCTTCTTCCCCGCCAACATCACTTACGAAATTCCCTACAACATCACGCCGGTGGTCGAGGCATCGATCGAGAAGGTGCTGCATACCCTGCTTGAGGCGGTGGGGCTGGTCTTCGTCGTGATGTTCCTGTTCCTGCAGAACCTCCGCTACACCATCATTCCGACCATCGTCGTGCCCGTCGCGCTCTTGGGCGCCTGCTCCACCCTGATGCTGCTCGGCTACTCGATCAACATGCTCACCATGTTCGGCATGGTGCTGGCGGTCGGTATCCTCGTCGATGACGCCATCGTCGTGGTCGAGAATGTCGAGCGCATCATGTCCGAGGAGGGGCTGCCGCCGAAGGAGGCGACGCGCAAGGCGATGTCGCAGATCACGGGCGCCATCATCGGCATCACCCTGGTGCTGATGGCCGTGTTCGTGCCGATGGCGTTCTTCCCGGGCTCGGTCGGCATCATCTACCGGCAGTTCTCCGTGACCATGGTGGCGGCGATCGGCTTCTCGGCGCTGCTCGCGATGTCGCTGACGCCGGCATTGTGCGCGACCTTGCTGAAGCCGGTGCAGGCGGGGCACGGCCACGCCAAGAAAGGCGTGTTCGGCTGGTTCAACCGCTTCATGGATCTGAGCCGCAATCGCTACGGCGGTGTCGTGAGAGGCGCACTGGGGCGCACCGGCCGGCTGATGCTGATCTACGCGATCCTGCTCGGCGGATTGACCTTTGCCTTCGTCAGGATGCCCGGCGGCTTCCTGCCGGTCGACGACCAGGGCTTCATCACCACCGACGTGCAGACGCCGGCCGATTCCTCCTATGCACGGACGCTGGGAGCAATTGAGCGGGTCGAGAAATATCTGTCGGAGCGGGCCGGCATCGACAACGTCACCTTCCTGACCGGCTTCAGCTATGCCGGGCAGGGCATCAACACGGCGCAGGCCTTCATCTCGCTGAAGGACTGGTCGGAGCGCGGTGCGAAGGACAGTGCGGCCGCGATCGTTGCCGACATCAACCGCGACCTCGCCTCGATCCGCGACGCCAAGATCACTGCGCTGCAGCCGCCGCCGATCGACAATCTCGGCAACTCCTCAGGCTTCAGCTTCCGCCTGCAGGACCGCGGCCAGAAGGGCTATGCGGCGCTGACGGCAGCCGCCGACCGTCTGATCGCGGACGCCAATGCGAGTCCCGTGCTGCAGAAGGTGTATATCGAAGGCCTGCCGCAGGGCCCGCAAGTGAACTTGACGATCGATCGCGAGAAGGCCGGCGCCTTCGGCGTCACCTTCGAGGATATCAACAATACGATCTCGACCAATCTCGGCTCGAACTATGTGAACGATTTCCCGAATCGCGGCCGCATGCAGCGCGTGGTGGTGCAGGCGGATCGGCTGAGCCGCATGAATGCGGACGACATCCTGAACTACAGCGTCAAGAATGCGAGGGGCCAGCTGGTGCCGCTCTCCTCCTTCGCTTCGGTCGAATGGGCGAAAGGACCGATGCAGATCGCCGGCTTCAACTATTATCCCGCAGTGCGTATTTCGGGCGAAGCCAAGCCGGGCTACACCTCGGGCGACGCGATCGAAGAGATGGAGCGGTTGGCGTCCAAGCTGCCGCGCGGCTTCGGTTATGAATGGACCGGACAATCGCTGCAGGAAAAGCTGTCGGGTTCGCAGGCGCCGTTCCTGCTGGCGCTGTCGGCCTTCGTGGTGTTCCTGTGTCTGGCCGCGCTCTATGAGAGCTGGACCATTCCGCTCGCGGTGCTGCTCACGGTGCCGCTCGGCATTCTCGGCGCCGTCGTAGCGGCAAGCCTGCGCGGCTTGCCCAACGATGTCTATTTTACGGTCGGCCTGATCACGATCATCGGCCTCGCTGCCAAGGACGCGATCCTGATCATCGAGTTCGCCAAGGACCTGCGCGCCCATGGCAAGCCGCTGGTCGAGGCGACGATCGAGGCGTGCTCCCTGCGCTTCCGTCCGATCGTGATGACGGGCCTTGCCTTCGTCTGCGGCGTGCTGCCGATGTCGATTGCATCAGGCGCCGGCGGTGCCAGCCAGCAGGCGCTCGGCACCAGCGTCATGGGCGGCATGATCGCGGTGGTGATCCTGGCGCTTCTGATGGTGCCGGTGTTCTTCGTCTCGGTGCAGCGCGTGCTCGCGGGCGACCGCGAGAGCGTCGCGCCGCAGGACGAGGTCTATGGTCCGCCGTCGCCGGTGAACTTGTAGGTGGTGTCTCCACAAAGCCGCCATCCGGCTGACCAAGGGTCCGATCATGTGGCTGACGATGGACAACGCCTGACGTCGATCACTCCGTGGTCGGCGCATCGTCCTGCGCTCGAGGCCGCCACTGGCATTCTCGGCGCCGTAAGCGTATAATCCGGCATCACATGACGGTAACGAAATGTCGAACTTCGCAGGCAGATTGAGTCTCGCGCTGGCCTTGGCTGCGCTCTCGCTGGGCTGGCCGACGGCGCATGCCCAGATGGCTCCAATTCAGTATTGGGTTCCTGGCTGGCCCGTCGACCTGGGGAGCGCCGGTGAGAGCCTGGACAGTTACGGAAACTTCCCAAGCTTCGATGCAAGCGGCCGGGACAGCGGCTTCTTTACGCGGCGCTACAGTTACTCGAACAACTGGTCCGCCTTGAACAGCACGGGCCTGAGCATGCAGGGGCTGAACGCGTATGGCTCGCTCGGCTCTCTGACGGCAGAAGGCTCGCAGTTCGGTTACAGGTTCAAGAGCGGTGTCGCGCTGTATGGCGGTTTCGACACTTTGAAAGTCGACCGCGGCAGCAGCGCTTTCGCCGCCTTCGATTCCAATTCCGCGACTCTGCCCGCCTATCGCGCGAATGCGGGCATCGAGTTTCAGCCAGCGCCAAATGTCAGCTTGTCGTTCGGTCTCAGCTATACCGGACAGCAGTCGGATCGTCTCGACAGCGACATCAGATCACCGCTGTTGCCCGGCGAGACGCCGTCCGCCTTCACCAGCGGTCGCCGCTGACGTAACTCCAGAGTGTAGGGTGGGCAAAGCGCTGTCGCAATGCGCCTTTGCCCATCCTACGTCAGCCTTACGCCGCCGCCTTGAGCACCTTCACCAGCTCGCGGTGAATGACCTCGTTGCCGCAGACGACGTGACCGGTGGTGAGAGCATCGTCCTTGCCGTCGATGCCGGAGACGGTGCCCCCGGCTTCGCGCACCATGATCGTGCCTGCCGCGATATCCCAGGGCGAGAGGTCCCGTTCCCAATAGCCGTCGAGCCGGCCGGCCGCCACGAAAGCGAGGTCGAGCGAAGCTGCCCCGAAGCGGCGCAGACCCGCAACCTTGGTCTGCAGCGCGGTCATCTCGCGCATGAACAGCGCGTGATCGCCGCGTCCGATATGGGGCAGGCCGCACGCGATCACGCACTCGTGGAGCTGGCGCCGCGCGGCCACGCGCAGTCGCTGATCGTTGAGGAATGCGCCCTTGCCACGCTCGGCGATATAGAGCTCGTCATTGGCGGGATTGTAGATGACGCCCGCGATCACGGCGTCCTCGCGCTGGAGCGCGATCGAGATCGCGAATTGCGGAATGCCGTGCAGGAAGTTGGTGGTCCCGTCCAAGGGATCGACGATCCAGGTGTGCGACTTGTCGCTGCCCTCGCGCACGCCGCCTTCCTCACCGATGAAGCCGTAGCCCGGCCGCGCCTTGGCGAGATCTTCATAGATCATCTCTTCGGCCCGCTTGTCGGCGCGCGAGACGAAATTCGCAGGTCCCTTCAGCGACACCTGCAGGTGCTCGATCTCGCCGAGATCGCGCTTGAGGCTGCGGCCGGCGCGGCGCGCGGCCTTGACCATGACGTTCATGAGGGCGGAATGGATCATGAGCTCGATACGGCTGGCTGATGCACCTTGCGGCGCGCATCTCTCCCGACAGGGAGATGAGGATGGATGAATGAGAGCTGTGGGTGCCCTGTACAGGGCGCGGCGTCAAGGGCGGATCATTTGGCCCCGATCCAGCGCTTGGCGGCTTCTTCGCCTTTGGCGCGCTCCTCGGGGCTCAATTCGGCGAATTTCTCGTCCAGCTTGGGATCGCCCTTGCCGGCGGTCTTGGCGACCAGATGCCATTTGTACGCCTCGACCCGGTCCATCGGCGTGCCGCCGACACCGTAGAATAGCACCCAGGCCAGCCGATTCTGTGCGATCGGGCTGTTCTGCTTGGCGGCCTTCCGCAGCAGTGCCACGGCGCCTGCTTCGTTCTTGGGGGTCCCGCTGCCGTTGAAGAGGGCGATCGCGTATTCGACCTCGGCATCGACATTGTCGGCGAGCGCTGCGGCCTGCAACAGCCGTGCGGCCTTCTCCGGATCCTTCTGAACCGCTGTTCCCTCCTTGTAGAAGGTTGCCAGCGCATATTGTGCTTCGGGGTTGCCGGCGTCCGCCGCCATCTGCAGCAGCTCGGCCGAACGCTTCAGATCCTGGGGCAGGGTCTGGCCGTCAAGATAGAGCAGAGCGAGATTGTAGGCCGCCTTGGGCTCGCCCAGCTTGGCGGCGGAGGCGAGCAGCTTCACCGCCTCCTGCTTGTCCGTCGGGCCGCCACGGCCGGCCAGCCGCATCATCGCCAGCGCAAACATCGCCTCGCGGTCCCCGGCCTCCGAGGCACGCTTGTACCACGTCGCCGCCTTGTCGAAGTCGCGCCGGACGCCCATGCCATTTTCATAGAGCTGGCCCAGCATCGTCATGGCCTTGGCATCGCCGGTCTGCACACGCGCCGTGGCGAGGTCGAACGCGGTCTTGTACTGGCCGCGCTGATAGGCGCCATAGACCAGGTCGACATTGGGGTCGTTCGCGGTCGGGAGCGCGTTGGCGGAGGGCTGGCTCGCGGGCGGAGCGGCCGGCGTGGGCGGCTTGGCGGAAGCGCCCGGTACAGGCACAGGCTTTTTCGCCGGCGGCTTCGGCTTTTCGACCGGCTTTTCGACGGCCTTGGGCTTTTCGGCGGGCGGCTGCTGAATGCCGGGCGGGGTCAGCGAGATCTGCGCAAGCGCGCTGGTCGAAGCGAGCAGCAAAACCGTGAGAACGGATGTCAGGCGCAGCATCGGCATCTTAATGGCGTTACCCTTATCCGGCTCGCGCCGCGGGGATCGCCATATAGGCCTGCTTGATGGCGCTGTCGATATCGGAAAGGGCCGCAGCGGGGCCGCGCGCATCGTTCCAGATGAGGTCATCGACCAGGACGAAATCGGCGCCGGCGGCCACGAATTCGATCGCCTCCTCGCGCGTTGCGGCATAGCCGACGCAAGGCGGCTCGAACAGCTCGGCCCACCATGACAGCCGTTCTGCAATAGCGTCGACGGACGGCCGCTTGCCGTCCGCATCCTTTTCGCCGAACAGCACATAATCGGCGCTGCGCTCGCCGGCCGTCATCGAATCGTGCCGGGTGGCGAGCCCGCCGACGCCGGCGATGCGGTCCGGTTTCAGGCTCGGCAGGGCCTCGTCGAGCGCAGCGAGGCCCGTCAGATGCGCGCCGTCGGCGCCGGCGCGCGCCACGATGTCGGCATGCCCTTCGATCAACAGCGCAGCGCCCGCATCCTGAATTGCGGGCGCCAGCGCTTTCACGTTTCTGATCATGCTGCGCGGATCGCTCTCTTTCAGCCGCACCAGCACGGCGGCGACATCGCCGCTGCGGAGAATGCCTGGCAGGCTCGCGGCCAGCGGCGCCGGGTCTGCGACCACGGGCGTTGCAAGATAAAGCCGCGGCGCCGGCCGCTGTGGGGTCGTTTTGCCCGACACGTTATGCCGCCTTCCGTTCCAATTCGGCTGCCCATTGGCCGAGGCTGGCGAGCCTGTTCATATGAGCGCGATGCGCGAATGCGCGCTGGCCGGCCGCCACGTTCTCCGCCTTGCCGGACCATGCCTTTTGCGGCGCCGCCTGCAGGGCCCGGCCGTATGAAAAGGTCAGACGCCACGGCAGATGGCCGATGCGGTTCATTGCATCGAGATGCGCGGTGGCCTCCTCGTCGGACTGACCGCCGGAGAGGAAGGCGATGCCGGGAACGGCCGCGGGGACGCATTCCTTGAGCAAACGAACCGTCTTCTCCGCCACCTCCTGCACCGAGGCTTGTTTCATGGATTTCTTCCCCGGCACGACCATGTTGGGCTTCAGGATCATGCCCTCGAGCGCAACGCGCTGGACGCGGAGTTCGCGGAAGACCTCGTTGAGCACGCGCCGCGTGACCTCGTAGCAGCGGTCGATGTTGTGATCGCCGTCCATCAGCACTTCCGGCTCGACGATGGGCACGATCTGCGCCTCCTGGCACAGCGCGGCATAACGCGCCAGCGCATGCGCATTGACATGGATCGCGGTCATGGAGGGGATGTCGTTGCCGATGTCGATCACGGCGCGCCATTTGGCGAAGCGCGCGCCCTGCGCATAGTACTTCGTCAAGCGATCCGCCAGCCTGTCGAGGCCGGCCGTGATCGTCTCGCCGGGGCAGAAGGGAAGGGGATGGGTGCCCTCATCGACCTTGATGCCGGGAATACTGCCGGCCTGCTCGATCAGCTTGATCAGCGGCGTTCCGTCCTTGCCGTGCTGCCAGATGGTCTCGTCATAGAGAATGACGCCGGAGATGTAGCTCATTCCCTCGGCGCTGCGAAACAGCATCTCGCGATAGTCACGCCGGCTCTCCTCGGTCGACTCCACCTTGATCGCATCAAACCGCTTCTTGATCGTGCCGGTGGATTCGTCGGCGGCCAGGATGCCCTTGCCCGGCGTCACCATGGCAACCGCGACGTCGTTGAGATCGGAGAGGTTCATGACGGCATGCTCCAGAGTGCACCTGCCCTGCTCGCCAAAATAGACCGTTCTCGGGCGGATGCCGAGAAAACATTGTTGTGGGCGGGGCAGGGTTCCCGGAGGCGTGAAGGCCGAAGTGGCTATTGGAGAAGCGCGCGCCAGGCGCTGGTCAGGTGGCCTCGCCCCGCAAGCGGGGCGAGGAGACAGCGCGGGACATGCTTAGGCGACCGTCGGGTCGAGCTCGCCCTTGGCGTAGCGCTTGGCCATCTCGGCGGTGGTCAGCACGCGCTTGATCTTGGAGGCTTGGCCCGCGGTGTTGAATTCCTGGAGCCGCTGCTTGCACAGCTTGGTCATCGCCTCCATCGCCGGCTTCAGATACTTGCGCGGGTCGAACTCTTCCGGGTGCTCCTGCAGGATCTTGCGGATCTGGCCGGTCATCGCCATGCGGTTGTCGGTGTCGATGTTGATCTTGCGCACGCCGTTCTTGATGCCGCGCTGGATCTCGGCGACCGGTACTCCCCAGGTCGGCTTCATCTTGCCGCCATAGGTGTTGATGATGTCCTGCAGCTCCTGCGGCACCGACGAGGAGCCGTGCATGACCAGATGCATGTTCGGCAGCTTGCGGTGGATCTCCTCGATCACGCCCATGGCGAGGATGTCGCCGTCGGGCTTGCGGGTGAACTTGTAGGCGCCATGCGAGGTGCCCATCGCGATCGCGAGCGCATCGACCTTGGTCTCGCGCACGAACTTCACGGCCTCGTCCGGATTGGTCAGCAGCTGATCGTGGGACAGCTTGCCCTCGGCGCCGTGGCCGTCTTCCTTGTCGCCCATGCCGGTCTCGAGCGAGCCGAGCACGCCGAGCTCGCCCTCGACCGAGATGCCGCCGAGATGCGCCATCGTGGTCACGGTCTTGGTGACGTTGACGTTGTAGTCCCAGTCGCCCGGGGTCTTGCCGTCGGCCTTCAACGAGCCGTCCATCATGACGGAGGTGAAGCCGGACTGGATCGCCGTCATGCAGGTCGCGGGCTCGTTGCCATGGTCGAGATGCACGCACACCGGGATGTGCGGATAGATCTCGGTCAACGCATCCATCATGTGCTTGAGCATGACGTCATTGGCATAGGCACGGGCGCCGCGCGAGGCCTGGATGATGACCGGCGCATCGACGGCGTTGGCCGCCTCCATGATCGCCAGCGCCTGCTCCATATTGTTGATGTTGAAGGCCGGGACGCCGTAATCGTTCTCCGCCGCGTGGTCGAGCAGTTGACGCAACGTGATGCGAGCCATCGATCCTGTTCTCCGTTGTGGGCCCGGTGCGAGCAAGCCTCGAGCCTCGTATGTCCAAAGTCAGCGATTTTTTAAAACTTCCACGCCCGGCAGCGGTTTCCCTTCCATCCATTCCAGGAAGGCGCCACCGGCCGTCGAAACATAGGTGAAATCATGCGCGACGCCGGCCTGGTTGAGCGCCGCCACGGTGTCGCCGCCGCCGGCGACCGAAATCAGCTTCTTGGCCTTGGTGCGCTCGGCCGCATGCTTGGCCGCGACCATGGTGCCGCGGTCGAACGGCGCAATCTCGAACGCGCCGAGCGGGCCGTTCCAGACCAGCGTCGCTGCATCGTCGATCGCGGCATGGATGCGGGCGGTCGATTGCGGGCCGACGTCGAGGATCATGCTGTCGGGCGGAATGGCATCGAGCCCATAGGCGAATGAGGGCGAATTGGCTTGGAAATGATAGGCCACTGTCGCGTCCACGGGGAGGATGATCGCGCAGTTCGCGGCTTCCGCCTTCTCCAGGATCTTCAGCGCGGTCGGCGCCAGGTCCTTCTCGGCCAGCGACTTGCCGATCTGCACGCCCTGCGCATGCAGGAAGGTGTTGGCCATGCCGCCGCCGATGACGAGCGCGTCGACCTTGGTGACGAGGTTTTCGAGCAGGTCGATCTTGGTCGAGACCTTGGCGCCACCGACGATCGCGATCACCGGCCGGGCAGGCGTGCCCAGCGCCTTCTCGAGCGCATCGAGCTCGGCCTGCATGGTGCGGCCGGCATAGGCCGGCAGCTTGTGGCCGAGACCTTCGGTCGAAGCGTGGGCGCGATGCGCGGCGGAGAAGGCGTCGTTGACCCAGATGTCGCCGAGCTTGGCGAGCTCCGCGACGAAGGCCGGATCGTTCTTCTCTTCCTCTTTGTGGAATCGGGTGTTCTCCAGGCACAGGATGTCGCCATCCTTCATCGCGGCGGTCGCTTTTGCGGCCGCCTCGCCGATACAGTCGTCGGCGAAGCCGACCGGACGCTTCACGACCTCCGCCAGAGCGGCTGCGACCGGCTTCAGCGACTCCTTCTCGTCGCGGCCCTTGGGGCGGCCGAAATGCGCGAGCAGAATCACCTTGCCACCTTTGTCGGAGAGCTCGGTGATGGTCGGTACGACGCGCTCCAGCCGCGTGGCGTCGCTGACGTGACCGTTGTCCATGGGAACGTTGAGGTCGACGCGCAGCAGCACGCGTTTGCCCTTCACGTCGACGTCGTCGAGGGTGCGGAATAGTTTCATGTCGAACATCTCCGTCCGTCTTGACCCGGCCATCCACGTCTTGCTTGCCTTGTGGCCAAGACGTGGATGCCCGGCACAAGGCCGGGCATGACGGTGAATGTAGTTACAGCAGCTTGCCCATCGCGACGGCGGTGTCGGCCATGCGGTTGGAGAAGCCCCACTCGTTGTCGTACCAGGACATCACGCGCACGAAGTTGCCGTTCTGCACCTTGGTCTGGTCCATGTGGAAGGTCGAGGAGTGCGGATCGTGGTTGAAGTCGATCGAGACGTTTGGCGCAGTGGTGTAGCCGAGAACGCCCTTCAGCTCCTGCTCGCTGGCGCGCTTCATCGCCTCGTTGATCTCCTTCGGATCGGTGTTGCGCTTGGCGACGATCTTCAGGTCGATCACGGAGACGTTCGGCGTCGGCACGCGCACCGAGACGCCGTCGAGCTTGCCTTTCAGCTCAGGGAGCACGAGGCCGATCGCCTTGGCGGCGCCGGTAGAGGTCGGGATCATCGACATCGCTGCGGCGCGGGCGCGGTAGAGGTCCTTGTGCAGCGTGTCGAGGGTCGGCTGGTCGCCGGTATAGGCGTGGATCGTGGTCATGAAGCCGGTCTCGATGCCGACGGTGTCGTTCAGCACCTTGGCGACCGGGGCGAGGCAGTTCGTGGTGCAGGAGCCGTTGGAGACGACCAGATGATCCTTGGTCAGGCTTTCATGATTAACGCCGTAGACGATGGTGGCGTCGGCGCCATCGGCCGGCGCCGAGACCAGCACGCGCTTGGCGCCGGCGGTCAGGTGCGCGGAGGCCTTCTCCTTGGCGGTGAAGATGCCGGTGCATTCCAGCGCGATGTCGACGCCGAGCTCCTTCCAGGGCAGCTTGGTGGGATCGCGCTCGGCGCTGACCTTGATCTTGCCGTTGCCGAGGCTGATCGAGTCGCCCTCGACGGTCACGGTGCCTGGGAAGCGGCCGTGCACGGAGTCGTAACGGAGCAGATGGGCATTGGTCTCGACCGGGCCGAGGTCGTTGATCCCGACCACTTCGATGTCCTTGCGGCCGGATTCTGCGATAGCGCGCAGGATATTACGGCCGATGCGGCCAAACCCGTTGATTGCGACCCGGACTGCCATCTTCGTCTCCTTCAATGACGTTTCTCACCCCTGCGAGAGGACCCATGCAGGCCCCACCAGGGTGTTTCGCGGTGTTAACGCCCGGTTCTGCCGGACGGGAGCGGATAGTATGGCTCTTTCGTAGTCCTTTTTTTGCGATCGCTCAACCGCCCCTTGCGGCCAATCTGGCCTTCCCCGGCTGGCGTGCCAGGGAACGTGGTGAACCGCGCCGAGATCCCGCTCGGCGCGCCCCCCTTTTTTTACGACAACCGCTTCACCGCGGCTTCGACCGCGGCCTCGGCGGTGATGCCGAAATGCTTGTAGAGCTCCTTGTAGGGGCCGCTTTCGCCGAACGAATGCATCCCGATGAATTCGCCGTCCTTGCCGATCACGGCATCCCAGCCCCAGCGCACCGCGGCCTCGATCGCGATCTTCACCGGTGCGTTACCGATGACGGCAGCGCGGGCTTCGGCCGGCTGCTCCAGCAGCAGTTCCAGCGAGGGCACCGAGACCACCCGCGCCGGAATGCCGCGCTCGGCGAGCTGCTTCTGGGCGGCGACCGCGATCTCGACCTCGGAGCCGGACGCGAACAGCGAGACCTTGGCTTCGCCCTGAGCCGCTACCAGCTCATAGCCGCCACGGCCGCACGGGTTGTCCGCCGGCGCATTGGTCCGCAGCTGCGGCAGGTTCTGCCGCGTCAGCGCCAGCACGGTCGGACCGTTGGTGCGGTTGAGCGCGAGCTCCCAGCATTCGGCGGTCTCGATCGCGTCGCAGGGCCGGAACACGCGCATGTTCGGGATCGCCCGCAGCGCCGCCAGATGCTCCACCGGCTGGTGCGTCGGGCCGTCCTCGCCGAGACCGATGGAGTCGTGGGTCATCACATAGACCACGCCCGCGCCCATCAGCGCCGCCAGCCGCATCGCCGGCCGCGCGTAGTCCGAGAACACCAGGAAGGTGGCGCCGTTCGGCGCGAAGCCGCCATGCAGGAAGATACCGTTCATGCACGCGGCCATGCCGTGCTCGCGGATGCCGTAATGGATGAAGCGGCCTTTCGGCGTCTTGGCCGAGAACGAGGTCGCCGACTTCGCCTTGTTGTTGTTGGAGCCGGTGAGGTCGGCACTGCCTGCGAGGAACTCCATCGGCATCGCGGCGGCGATCACCTCGATCGCGGCTTCCGAGGATTTGCGGGTGGCGATGTTGAGCGGATTTTCCAACAGCGCCTTCTTGTGGTCCTTCAGCGCCTTCGCCAGCGAAGCGGGGCGCTCGTGGCGCAGCCGGCGCTCGAACTCGGCGCGCTTGCGCGGGCCCATCTCGGCGAGCCGCCCGTCCCATTCGGCGCGCGCAGCGGCGCCGCGGGACCCGGCCTCGCGCCAAGCCTTCAGCACGTCTTCCGGCACGAAGAACGCCTCCTGCGAGATGCCGAGCTTCTCCTTGGCGCCCTTCAGCTCCTCAGGCCCGAGCGCCTCGCCATGCACCTTGGAGGTGCCGGCCTTGGTCGGCGCGCCGAAGCCGATCGTGGTCTTGCAGGCGATCAGCGACGGCTTGCTCGATTTCTGCGCGCGTTCGATCGCAGTTGCGATCGCAGCGGGATCATGGCCGTCGATCAGTTCGGCAGCCCAGCCGGCCGATTTGAAGCGCTTCACCTGGTCGACGGAATCGGCGATCGAGGTCGGTCCGTCGATCGAGATGCCGTTGTCATCATAGAGCACGATCAGCTTGTTCAGCTTCCAGTGCCCGGCCATCGCGATCGCTTCCTGCGAGATGCCTTCCATCAGATCGCCGTCGGAAGCCAGCACGTAAGTATGGTGATCGACGATCTTCTTGCCGTATTCGGCCTGCAGCATCTTTTCCGCGAGCGCCATGCCGACCGCCGTGGAAATGCCCTGGCCGAGCGGGCCGGTGGTGGTCTCGATGCCCTTGGTGCGGAAATTCTCCGGATGGCCCGGCGTCAGCGAATCGACCTGGCGGAACCGCTTGATCTGATCGAGCGTCATCTCCTCGTTGCCGGTCAGATAGAGCAGCGCGTAGAGCAGCATCGAGCCGTGGCCGGCGGAGAGCACGAAGCGGTCGCGGTCGGGCCAGGCCGGCGCCGCCGCATCGTATTTCAGGAAGCGCGTGAACAGCACTGTGGCGACGTCGGCCGCGCCCATCGGCAGGCCGGGATGGCCCGATTTGGCCTTCTCGACGGCATCCATCGCGAGCGCGCGGATGGCATTGGCCATGCGGGAATGATCGACCTGCGTCATGATGGAGATCCGTCTTGAAATGAGATGCCGTGTACGAGGAGCCCGCCGGTAACGGCGGATGGTGCGAGATTCCGGGCTGGATAGCACCTCGGTTCCGGGAGTGAAAGGCAATCAAACGCGGAAACCCGCGCCCCGTTCCGTGGTGGGCAGGCGCTATCCGGACAAATACGGGAAATCCGCTTAGCAGTGCATAGTTTTGCCGCAGCGTTGCGCTTTCCTCGCCCGGCACGTAAGTTTCTGCCCGTAAGCGCTTGCCGGACGGCGGCTTTTGACCCGCGGCGGGCGCTTCTCGAAGGGCCCGCGTCCGACCCATGAGTGATCATCTGAGTGATCATGCCGCCACGCTTCCCGGCCAGGCGGAACCTGCCGCTTTCGAGCTGGAAGCGGCGACCCGTCGCCTGATGGCGGCGCTGGACGCGCTGGAGAGTGCGGTGGAACGGCGCCGCGAGGCCGATCGCGATGAAGACGAGCTGGCGACACGGATCCAGGCGCTCGGCGCCGATCGTTCGCGGCTCGCCGATGAGCTCGACGGCTCCCTGATGAAGTCGCGCAAGCTCGAGCGCGCCAATCGCGAGATCGCCGAGCGGCTCGACACTGCGATCGGCACCATTCGCGCGGTGCTCAACGGTGGCGGAAGTCACGACGAGGATGCCGAGGAATGAGCCACATCAACGTCACCATCAACGGCCGCCAATATCGCATGGCGTGCGAGGAAGGCCAGGAACTGCGGCTGCTGAAGCTCGCCGAGAGCCTGGAAGCGCGCATCACCAATCTGCGCGGCAAGTTCGGCGAGATCGGCGACGCCCGGCTGACGGTGATGGCGGCGCTCACGGTGTGCGACGAACTGATCGACTCCAATCAGCGCGTGCGCGCGCTGGAGGAGGAGGTCGAAGGCCTGCGCAGCGTGCGCAACCAGGCTACCGACCGCGCCCGCGCGACCCAGACGGCCGTGGCGAAAGCGCTCAACGCCGCCGCCGAGCGCATCGAGAAAACGACGCAGGTTTTGAACCGCACCATCGGCGGCGGCGTCGCGATCGGGTGAGAGCCCGACGCGTACTAACAGGTGTCTAGCGCGACAGCGGTGTTATTTGCTCCGTCATTGCGAGCGAAGCAATCCAGGGTTACGCGAAGAATCTGGATTGCTTCGCTTCGCTAGCAATGACGCCGCAAAATCGAACTGGCACCAGGGGGCGGCCAGCTCGCCGAGGCTCAGCCCGACGAAGCCGAGCACGAACGCGCCGCCGATGCCGTGACGGCTGAAGCCGGAGTTCGCGCCGATCGCCGTGCCGAGGATCAGCATGCAGCCGGTTCGTGCCGCGTCGCGCCGCGGTTCCGTTGTGCCGCAGCGAAGGCGATCGCAACGCGAGGGCAATCAGTCGTGACGGCGGGTCTTGTGTCGCGCCGTCGACTGGGCCATCGCATTGCTTGCGTTGGCGCTGCTGCCGAACGGGTTGGGATCGCAATAGCCCGAGGCGCCCGAGGCCCGGGCCTGGCACTGCGCGAGGCTGGTGTAGCCGCAACCGCGCATGCCGCTGGTGCTCATCAGGCAGTAATCGTCGGCACGTGCGGCCGGCGCTGTGGCAGTGACGGATATGGCGGCGCAGGCGGCCGCGGCGGAGAGACGGATCGACCGGGAGATGATGGTCATGTGTGTACCCAGTGTTGGAGGAGGGGCATCGGGCGATGCTCCATGAGTCCAACTTGCCGGCGATCTGTTATTTTGATAATTCCGATGAAATCAAATAGCTTATTTGAAAAGGCCAAATAATGAGCCGCTTGGAGATCGGCGAGCTCGCTGCCTTCGCTGCGGTGGCGGAATCGATCAGCTTCACCCGCGCTGCGACTCAGCTCGGACTCTCGCCGCCGACCGTGAGCCAGACCATCCGTGCGCTTGAAGACCGGCTCGACGTTCGGTTGTTCAATCGC
This sequence comes from Bradyrhizobium sp. SZCCHNS1022, assembly GCF_032484835.1. Taxonomy (NCBI): domain Bacteria; kingdom Pseudomonadati; phylum Pseudomonadota; class Alphaproteobacteria; order Hyphomicrobiales; family Nitrobacteraceae; genus Bradyrhizobium; species Bradyrhizobium sp. SZCCHNS1022. The sequence continues at coordinate 1,530,631 of NZ_JAUETT010000001.1, forward strand.
ACGACGCGGAGTGTCGCGCTTACGGAAGCTGCCGAACGCCTGCTGCGCGAGGTGCAGCCGATCCTGCGCGCCGTCGATGACGCGCTCGAGAACGTCAATCTCTTCCGCGACAAGCCGATGGGAACGCTGCGCCTGGCCGTGGTCCGCGCTTTCGCATCTCGCGTGCTCGTTCCTCTCATCGAGCCGTTCCTGCTTGCCTATCCGGACATCCGTCTGGAACTCGCGGTCGACGATACCGAGAGCGACATCGTCAGGAATCGCTTCGATGCGGGTGTCCGGCTCGGCAGCATGGTCGAGCGCGACATGAAGATCGTCAGGGTCACCGACGACTTCCGGCTGTTCGCGGTTGCCGCGCCGGCCTATCTCGCGTCCCATCCCGCTCCGCTGCAGCCGCAGAACCTGCATGCTCACAACTGCATCCGCTATCGGCGCCCCGGTGACGGCGCGATACAACCATGGGCCTTCGCGAAAGGCCGTCAGCGCGTTGAGATTTCGGTGGAGGGGTCGCTCACGATCAACGACGTCGAATTGCAGCTGGATGCGGCTCTCGATGGCGTCGGGATCACCTATCTCCCTGAGCCGATCGTGAGCGGGCATGTCGCGACCGGCCGGCTGGTCCGAGTTCTGCACGGTTGGGAAGATCTGGTTCCCGGACTGTTTCTCTATCATCCGAGCCGCCGGCAGACGCCGGCGCCACTCCAGGTGTTTCTCCGCTTCGTCAAGGATTGGCGCAAGAAGCAGCCGGCATAGGGCACTCTCCTGAGTGCTGTGTCCATCTGTCCGCGGATGTCTCGGTGATCGCGGCCGCGCCAGGCGTTGATCACGCGCATCATCGTCTCGATACCTGCCTTGTCGTTCTGCAGAGTTGTAGGGTGCACAAAGGCGCGGAGCGCCGTGCCCACGGCCTATCGAGCTGGAAAAAATTGGTGGGCACGCCTCCGCCTTCGCCCTTCGGGCTACGGCGGACAAGTCGCTTTGTCCACCCTACCCGATTTGTTGCACGCGCGATCGAAACAAGCGGAACTCCATTTGGGCGTGCGAGTCTGCTAGAGCTTGAGCGCGCACCTGAAGCCGGAGCAGAGCATGTCAGCCAATCCGCCCCAATTCCCGTCCCGCCTTCTCGACCGCTACGCCCTCGTCACCGGGGCGCCGCAAGGCATCGGCCGTGCGGTCGCCATTCGCTTCGCGCAGGAGGGGGCGCATGTCGCCCTCAACTACATCGGTCCGCGCGCGGCGGCGGAAGACGCGCTGGCGCGGGTCCAGGCGGCCTCGGCCGCGCGCGGACATGAGAAGCGCGACCATGTCATCGTGCATGCCGATATCGGCGTCGAGGCCGATATCGACGCCATGTTCGAGACGCTGCTGTCGCGCTGGCCGCGGCTCGACTGCCTGGTCAACAATGCCGGCTTCCAGCGGGAGTCGCCGAGCGAGGCGCTGGACGTCGAAACCTATCGCAAGATCCTCGAGGTCAATCTCACCGGCGCCGTGCTCTGTGCGCGACATGCGCTGGCGCATTTCGTTGCGCGCGGCGAAGGAGGCAACATCATCAACACGTCGAGCGTCCATCAGATCATCCCGAAACCAGGCTATCTCGCTTATTCGATCTCAAAGAGCGCGATGGCGGGTCTCACCCGTACGCTGGCGCTCGAGTTCGCCGGCCGCGGCATTCGCGTCAACTCCGTCGGCCCGGGTGCCATCGACACGCCGATCAACGCGGCCTGGACCGACGATCCGGTCAAGCGCGCCGCTGTTGAATCCCACATCCCGATGGGGCGGGTCGGCACGGTGGAGGAGATTGCCGCCGTGTTCGCATTCCTTGCCTCGGACGAGGCGAGCTACATCACCGGCCAGACCCTCTATGCCTGCGGCGGCGTCTCGCTGTTTCCCGAATTCCGCGACAACTGGGCGAGTTAACTCTGCGGGGACAGTGCTACGACGGGCTTGATGAATGGCCTGAGGAGGCGCAATGTCGAGCCGGTTTCGTGATTGTGATCAGGGAACAATTCGTCGCGCTTAACGGGTCCGGCCAGTCGATGAACGTGGTGAGCAGGACATCGAACATCCGAGTCATCCTGTTGCTGGTGGCGATTGTCGTCAGCGGTAGCTTGGCGCCGCTCTATTTCAGCGACCTGTTCACACGCCATGATCAGCCGGCCCCCGTCGCGCCTTCGGCGAGCAACGACAGCGATGCTGCGAAGCCGCCGACTTCGCAGCAGGCCGCCCCCACGACCCTCGCCGGGGTGCAGAAACAGGCCAGCGATCTCGCCGCGACGCTGGGACCATCGCCATCTCCTTCGGCACCGGACGACGGCACCCCGTCGTTCGATGTCGTCAGTGTCGAGCCGACGGGCGAGGCCGTGGTCGCCGGCCGGGCGGCGCCCGGTGCGACGGTCGAGCTGTTGCGCAATGGCGAAGTGCATGATCGGGCGGTTGTGGGCAAGTCCGGACAGTTCGCGATGGTGCCGCGCCCGCTGCCACCCGGAACCTACGACTTGACCCTGCGCGCCAGGCAGCCGGACGGCAAGGAGATCGCGTCCAAGCAGAGCGTGGCAGTGGTGATCGATCCCACCAGCGAGCGCCAGAAATCTGCCGGCGAGCGGCCGATGGTGGCGCTGATGACCCCCGATAAGCCGACGGTCGTGTTATCGCGCCCGACCGGTCCGGCGGAGAGCGTGGCGGTGGAGACGGCCGACGTCGATGCCTCCGGCAAGCTCCAGGTGAGCGGCCGCGCGCATCCCGGCGCCGATGTCAGGCTCTATCTCAACGACAGCTTCATCGCGTCTGCGACGGCCGGCGCAGACGGGCGGGTTGCCATCACGATCAAGGAAGGCGTGGCGCCGGGCCGCTATCGTGTCAGGCTCGACGAGGTGGAGTCCGGATCTGGAAAAGTCCGCAGCCGCGCCGAGGTGCCGGTCACGGTGCCCGAGATGACGGCTGCGCTGTCGCCCCGGGAGCCTGCAGCGGCCGCGCCGGAGAAAGGTGCGGCGCGGCAGACGGCATCGGCCGACGCCTCCGGCACTGTCCCGCCGGATGAAGGCAATCCGTCGTCTGTGGTCGTATCCAAGATCGCCACCGTCACCGTGTCCCGCGGCGATAGTTTGTGGCATATCAGCCGGAAGGCGCTTGGCATCGGCGCGCATTACGCCGTCATCTACAAGGCTAACCGCGAGCAGATCCGAAATCCCGACCTCATCTATCCCGGCCAGGTCTTCGTGCTTCCAAAGCGGCCGTAATTACGCATAGGGGTCGATCAGCTTCTGGTGCTCGGCGCTGTGCCGAACGAGCATGTCGATGAAGGCCCGGACCTTGGCGGACAGGTGATGCCGGTGTGGGTAAACCGCATTCATCGACATCTCCACCGGCCGGTACTCGGGCAAAAGGCGCACCAGCCGTCCGGCTTCGAGATCGTCGCGCACCAGAAAGCCGGCCGCGAGCGCAATTCCGACGCCCTCGAGCGCTGCACGCCGCAAGGCCTCGCCGCTGCTCGATACGAGATTGCCGGACACGCGTACTGATGCCGGGTGCCCGTCCCGATCGACGAAGCGCCATTCGGTGCCGAACGGATAGTTGGCGTGACGGAAGCAGTTGCGTGCGCTCAACTCGTCCAGCGTTTGCAGCGGCCCATGCTTTTCCGTGTAGCCTGGCGAGCAGCACAGCACATGCCGCCAGGTCGCGAGGCTGCGGACGATCAGGCTGGAATCCGGCGGCGTCGTCAGCCGTAGCGCCACGTCGAAACCCTCCTCGATCAGATCGACACTGGTCTCGCCCATCATCAGCTCGACCTTGACGTCTGGATAGCTGGAGAGGAAGTGCGCCACCACCGGTGCGATGAACGGCACGATATGGGTCGCCGAATGGACCCGGAGGGTGCCGCGCGGGGTCGCGTGCAAGGCGCTCGCGATGTCGTCCGCCTGCTCGAGATCGGCGAGAATCTGCGCGGTGCGGTCGTAATAGGCCTTGCCGATCTCGGTGAGGCTCACCTTCCGGGTGGTCCGATTGAGCAGCCGGACGCCCAGGCGGTCCTCGAGCGCCTGCACATGGTTGCTGACCATGGTGGTCGACATGTTGAGGCGGCGCGCCGCGGCTGAAAAGCCGCCGGTTTCGACCACCCCGGCGAAGGCGGTCAGGCTGGCAAAGCGGTCCATGTCCGATCTCCGATTGTCCGCTCTGACCGGATAATCCTTTCAGATTTGGACGGATTATCACGAGCCGCAGGACATCGCATCTACAGCTGCAAAGGACGGCGCCTCTGTCACGCGCAGCGTCCGGAGCAAGCCATGTCAAATGTTGCCTATGTCTCTGAAGCAAAACAGAAAACGAGTCTCCGCCCATCGCGCACGGCGATCAAGCGGGCTGGGCTCGGGCTGCTGCTGGTGCTCGGCGCCGTTGCCGCCTCCCGTTACGGCTACGATTATCTGACCGTCGGGCGCTACCTGGAGTCGACCGACGACGCCTATGTGAAGGCGGATTCCACGATCATCTCGCCCAAAGTGTCCGGCTATATCGCCAAGGTGCTGGTCGGCGACAACGAGAAGGTCAGCGCCGGCCAGGTGCTGGCGCGGATCGACGATCGCGACTTCAAGACGGCGCTCGACCAGGCCCGCGCCGACGTCGCCGCGGCTGACGCCTCGGTCCATAACCTCGATGCGCAGCTGGAACTGCAGCAGCAGATCATCGCGCAGGGCAGCGCCGATGTCGCCGCCGCCGAGGCCAATCTGAAATTCGCGCAGGAGGAGCGCGCCCGCTACGACGATCTGATGAAGACCGGCTCCGGCACGGTGCAGCGGGCGCAGCAAACCGATGCCGCATTGCGCGCCGGCAACGCGCAAGCGCAGCGCGCGAAGTCGGGGCTCGCTGCCGCGCAGCGGCAGGTCGATGTGCTCACCACCGAACGCGCCAAGGCCGTGGCGCAGCTTGCCCGGGCCCGCGCGGTCGAGCAGCAGGCGTCGTTGAACCTCTCCTATACCGAGATCATTGCGCCGGTTGATGGCACGGTCGGCGCACGGTCGCTGCGTGTCGGCCAATATGTGCAGGCGGGCACGCAGCTGATGGCCGTGGTGCCGCTGGATGCGGTCTATGTGGTCGCCAATTTCAAGGAAACCCAGCTCACTTACGTGCGCGCCGGCCAGTCGGTCGAGATCAGCATCGACGGCTTCCGCGACCAGACCCTGCGCGGCCATGTCGACAGCCTGTCGCCGGCCAGCGGGCTCGAATTCGCGCTGCTTCCGCCGGACAATGCGACCGGCAATTTCACCAAGATCGTGCAGCGCGTGCCGGTGAAGATCGTGCTCGACGATCACGGCCTGACCGGCCTGTTGCGTCCGGGCATGTCGGCGGTGCCGACCGTCGATACCAAGGCCACCGTGCTCGCCGCGCGCGACGAAGCCAAGCGGCTGGCCGCCAACGCCATCCGGCCGCACGGCGGCTGATGTTCTTACGTCCCGCGAGCAAGAGCTGCTCGCGGGCAAAAGACTGGATCGCGTCGCTGCGCTCGCGATGACGAGAGTTGTGGGCGCATGACGGCGAACCCCGGCCGTCATTGCGAGCGAAGCGACGCAATCCAGACTTCATCCACGGACGAATCGTCCGAGATTTATCTTCCAGGAGGCGCCGATGAGCGCTCGTCATCCCTCAACTGCGGTGCAGTCCGCGGCTTCGGCCTCGCCAAATTCTCCGAGTTCAGCCGCTTCTGCGACCGTCTCAGCCAAGACCTGGATCGCGGTGATCGGCGCCACACTCGGCGCCTTCATGGCGGTGTTGAACATCCAGATCGTCAATGCCTCGCTCGCCGACATACAAGGCGCGATCGGCGCCGGTATCGACGACGGCGGCTGGATCTCGACCTCCTATCTGGTCGCCGAGATCGTCGTGATCCCCTTGAGCGGCTGGCTCGCCCAGGTGTTCTCGATCCGCCTCTATCTCTTGACCAATGCGATCCTGTTCCTGGTGCTGTCCGCGGCCTGCGCCCTGGCGCAGGACCTGCCGCAGATGATCGTGCTGCGCGCGGTGCAGGGCTTCACCGGCGGCGTTTTGATCCCCATGGCATTCACCTTGATCATCACATTGCTGCCGCGCGCCAAGCAGCCGGTGGGGCTCGCGCTGTTTGCGCTGTCCGCGACGTTCGCGCCGGCGATCGGCCCGACCATCGGCGGCTATCTGACCGAGAATTTCGGTTGGCAGTACATCTTCTATGTCAACCTGGCGCCGGGTGCGATCATGGTCGGCATGCTCTGGTATGCGCTGGAGCCCAAGCCGATGAAGCTTGCGCTGCTCCGCCAGGGCGACTGGCCGGGCATCGTCACCATGGCGATCGGCCTGTCGGCGCTGCAGACCGTGCTGGAGGAGGGCAACAAGGACGACTGGTTCGGCTCGCCCTTCATCGTCAAGCTCTCGGTCATTGCGACGCTCGCGCTGACGGCGTTTTTGCTTATCGAGCTCAGCGTCGAGAAGCCGCTGCTCAACCTGCGCCTGTTGTTCCGGCGCAATTTCGGCTTCGGCATCCTCTCCAACTTCCTGCTCGGCATTGCGCTGTACGGTTCGGTGTTCATCCTGCCGCAATATCTGTCGCGCATTCAGGGCTACAATGCCGAGCAGATCGGCATGGTCTTGGCGTGGACGGGGTTGCCGCAGCTCGTGCTGATCCCGTTGGTGCCGCAGCTGATGCAGCGCTTCGACGCGCGCGTCGTGATCGGAATCGGCTTCGTGCTGTTCGCCGGCTCCAACTTCATGAACATCTTCATGACCAACGATTACGCCGCCGACCAGCTGTTCTGGCCCAATGTCGTGCGCGCCATCGGGCAGGCGCTGGTGATGGCGCCGCTGTCGGCGGTTGCGACCGCCGGCATCGAGCCGGAGAACGCGGGCTCGGCCTCCGGCCTGTTCAACATGATGCGCAATCTCGGCGGTGCCGTCGGCATTGCTGTGCTGCAGACCGTGCTGACCAAGCGCGAACAGTATCATTCCAACGTGCTGATGCAGTCGGTCACCGTGTTCGAGCCGGCGACGCGGACGCGGCTCGATCAGCTCACACAGTATTTCGTCAATCATGGCATCGCCGACCGCACTGATGCCTCGCGCCGCGCCTTCGTCGCGATCGGCCACATCGTGCAGAAGCAGGCATTCATCCAGGCCTTCAGCGACACCTTCTTCCTGCTCGGCGCCGCCCTGATCGTGGCCCTGGTCGCGGCGATGTTCTTGAAGAAGCCCGGGCACGTCTCGGCGGGGGAAGCGCATTAGGAAGTGCTCGTAGCCCGCGTGAGCGAAGCGACACGCGGGACCGCCCGCGCGGCCCCCCGTATGTCGCTTCGCTCACCCGGGCTACATGACGGTGGCGCTTTGCTCCCCTTGCTTGCTGTGGACTCTAAGCGGAACAAGGTCGCGGTCATCGTTGATGTCTTGAGCCCACGAAGCGAGCGATAGGAAGACTGCCTGTTGCACGTACCAATGAGCTCCACATCTCCGCAGGCACCTTTGGATTGAGACAGCCAGAATAATAGAGGTGCTCATCTAGGTGTCCTTCCGACGACCACGTAATTCAATGGACGGGGCGTCGGTCGCGTATTCGAGGCAGAGAGCAGAGCCAGGTCGGACAAGTACATCTTGTCCTTGTTTCGGGCGGTAGCGTGCAAGACGCGAACGGAATGCCTCGAACTCGGATGGACTCACCTGAAAAGAGCGTTCTCCGGATACAGCAACATGGCTCTCGCCTTTGTAACTGCCTTTCCCATCACTCGATACGCTTACGGTGTAGACCGGACATGAACCAAGACAGGCCGTTGCATGATAGGTGATGGTCTCGGGTGGCGACGAGGCCGCCAGGACGGTAGTAAGTAGCAGCGCTTTCATGACCGCAGCCCCCCAAAGTTCCGCGCGGGCTCTTCACTTCCGCCAACGCGCCATTCAACGGTGACAGCTGTTTGTCTGCTCTTGGCTTAAACGCGATAGCCGGGCCATGGACAGCAGCGTAGGTTGGGCAAAGGCGTGTTCGTGACACATCCACGTTCCAGCACTCAAAGGTGCCGTGCCCACGTGTTGCTCATTAATACAGGCTCTGATTGTGGGCACGCGCGACCGAAAGTGGCGCTTTGCCCACCCTACGGTAGCTACAGATAGTCGACGGACTGCCCGGGCGGAACGTATCCATACACCCGGAAACCATCGTCCGTTGCAGATGGATCTTTTTGAGTGCGCTTCGAATCTTTTGGCGGTGAGATTTGTCGGTCGCGAATATATCCACGTATCGAATGTCATCGTATCCGCCCTCCTGAAAGTGATAAAACCAGTCGGCATCCGGCGGTGCGTAATATCCGTTGGTGCTCATGGTTCGATAAGTTGTTGCGGATTCGATCTCGAGCAGGGCAGTCCGAAATTCTCTCCATTTCGTGTTGTTCATCACGGGATGAAGTTCGGACATCCTTGCCTTGAAGGAGGGGCAGTCGCCTCCATGGCATGATGATCGTTCAGGCCGGTGTCTAAGATCGTCACGCCTGAATTCTTGCCAAGGCGTTTGCGCCGAACTCTCGCCAAACCGCGCTCCACGCAATAGCGGATCACCGGAGCCAGCTTCTTGCCGTTGATCATCAGCATCCCGCTCTGCAGAGCGGGACGTTCGGCATTCACGCTGCGCAAGAACTCCATAGCTCGCATGTGCTTTTTTTGCTTATCTTTGCTCACGTGCCGATGTCCTGGCTCTCCATGCGCTGTGTCCACGCAATCCTCATCAATATAGCCTGTAATCGTGGGCACGCGCCACCGAAGGTGGCGCTTTGCCCACCCTACGGCAGCTTTACGCGATAATGTCGGAAGAGAAGCTGCGGCGCTCGCCCTCACGGCTTCAGATAGCTCCAGCCGCTTTCCTGCAGTTCGATCAGCCGGATGGCGCCTGATGGCACCAGGCTCGCCTCGGGCACGATGGCGATGGGGTGCCCCTCGCGCTTCTCCATGCCCATCTTGGTGATGTTGCAGGCGGAGAATCTGATGCGGGACGGGAAGCTGAGCTCGGCAATCTGCTTGATCCGGTCTTTGACCGGCGAGGTATCGTCGCGCAGCATGTTCAGCCCAGGACCGTAGGCGACGAGCTCGATCTCGACCTCTTCACCTTTGTCCTTGTATGTTTCCATGATGTTGGTGGCGTTGTTCAACGCGAGGTTCATCACGGCCGGATCGTTCTGATCGACCTGGATGGCCACCCGATGGGGTTTGGCGTCGGCGGCGAGGGCGGGGCTGAGGGCCGCGACCAGAAGGGCGCAGGCGGCCGTGAGCGTCTGGAGGACGGAGCGCATGCCATATCTCCATGGTGGGGCAGAGCGTGGACGGGTCATTGTTGTACGATGTCGTATCGGTAAATCTCAGCCGACCCGCGTTGTTACGGCTAGGGCCGAAGATCTTCAATGGAGGGATCGCGTCCTTTCGGGCTGCGCACCACGTCGATGTCGGTTTGCTGCGTGCATGTCCGCCATGCGCGAATTGCCCGTCGTGCCAACGTGTCGCACGCTACGCGCCTTGTCGTGTCGGGCAAATCAGGACGATCTTTGGTGCGTCCCGTGCTCATGAGAGGGGCGCTTCGCGATCGTCACGAACGTTGGGCGCGGGATGCGGTGGACGTCCTCATATCCGGCGCTATTGCGCAAGACGACTGATATGGCGGCGGACGCGAAATCGCGTGGTCCTGGCATCCCGGTGCTGGTGCCAAGGTCGTTCGGCTTGTCGAGTCCAGCGGCCGACGGGGGCAAGAACGCCGGTCCCCGAGGAGAGCGCGTATAAGCGTTAAAACCATCGCACAGGGAAGGCCGGTTGTCCGGTCCGGACCTGTGGTTCTGCCGCGTGCATTCTTCTGCACGCGAACCGCGGGTGCGGCCAGCACCCGGCCTTCCCCATAGGCGTTAAGTTTATGCTTGAGTGTTGGAATCCGCCGTGATTCGAACAGGGGATGGCAGACGAATCGCTCCTGAACGAGGACTGGACGAGAGTGGTTGCGCAGCTGGGCGGGGCTGCGCAGCTCGAGAAAACTGCGCGCCAGACGAAGGCCTTCGCGCGTCGGCGGCAGATTCCAGATGCGGTGACGTTACTTCGGCTGATGCTGGCCTATTGTTTGGGTGAAAGAGGGCTGAGATCGACAGCCGCATGGGCGGCTTCTGTTGGCCTTGCCGACCTCACCAGCGTGGCGTTGTTCTATCGGCTGCGTCAATGTGGTGATTGGTTTGCGGTGCTGGTGGAGGGCTTGCTCGCTGCGGCAGCTCCGAAGGCGAGCCAAGGCCGCCTGATCCGCATCATCGATGCGACGACAGTGCCTCAGGCGGGACCGGCTGCGCGCAAGAACAGTGAGCTTTGGCGCGTTCATAGCGCATTTGATCTGCCCTATGAGCGCTTTGGTCACTTCGAGCTGACAGATCAGCAAGAGGGCGAAACGTTTGACCGGATACCAGTGGTCAAGAACGAGATCCGCATTGCTGACCGCGCTTATCTGCAACCTGACCGCATTGCGGCCGTCCGCGAAGCCGGGGCCGACGTTTTGATCCGAGCGGGCTGGAAGAACGCACGTTGGCTTGACGCCAAAGGCCTTCCGTTCGATCTGATGGCCCAATTGCGTGCCGCGAAGGCGCGCGGACTGGTCGATCGGGAGATTTGGATCAAGCGCAAGGGCGGCGCGCCTCTGGCTATGCGTCTGGTCGCAATCAAGAAGCCCACCGGTGCGGCTGCTGCTTCTCGGCGTAAAGCCCGGCAAGACGCAAAAGATGAAAACCGCATCATCTCCAAAGAAACTTTGGAGGCTGCGGATTGGGTCATTCTGATCACGTCGCTCGCGCGGGACGAGTTCTCCACCAAAGATGTGCTTGCGCTCTATCGATTGCGATGGCGGATCGAGCTTGGGTTCAAGCGACTGAAGAGTCTGATTGGCCTCAAGACGCCGCCAGGAACCGATCCGCGCTCTGCCAAGCCCTACCTGCTGGCCCACCTCCTGATCATCCTGTTGCTCGAGCCGCTTGCCAGCGACTTCGAGGACTCTCCCCACTGGACGCAGGCCGCTTAACGACGCCTGGCGCTTGGCGGGTCCTGCAGCAGCTCGTTGCATCCTTGCTGCAAGCAATCATTCCACAACCAACCATCCGTTGCTTGCGCCGCAGAAAACGCGCGTTGGGGCGCCACCTTCGCGAGCCTCCTCGAAAACGCAAGTATCAATCGATGCTCGCGCTACCTTAACGCCTATGCGGCCTTCCCTGTGCCCTCTTCCCAGGAAGAGGGTGACGAATTGCAAAGCTCGGGCGCAAATTGCGTCGCGAGAGTGTCGATGCGTGTGCTCTGATCGCCGTTTGAAATGTGAAGCCGTCCACGAAAATCTTCCAACTTGTGGGCACAGACTGGCCGGCCGCCGCTGGCGAAGCGGCGAGGTCGTTGTTACATTGGGTCGGCGAAGCTGTGGCGCGCGTCAGGAGCCATATATCCCCGGGGCCTTATCGATCCTTTAGGGAACTGTCCCTGGCCGGGTCCGTGGATCCGGACATATGGTGCCCACCTACTTTCGTAGGGAACTCCGGGATCGAGCGCTTCAACGGCGTCCGCGGCTTCGCGCTTTCCTTCCCGTGCTCCCTTCAGTTGCTGATCCCCTGCGTTTCTGCGAGGTTCGATCGCCCGCTTTGGGCTTCCAGCGGAGATAACGTTGCATGCCGTCGAAGGCGGCTCAGCATTCCAAGCAGGAGTTGCGCGCCGCAGCGCTCGCGGCGCGGGACGCGTTGAGCAACGAGGAGCGGACGGCCGCGGCGCAGACGATCGCGGCGCGGGGACTGCCCTTTGCCATTCAGCCCGGCACGGTGGTCTCGGGCTATGCGCCGATCCGGAGCGAGTTCGATCCGATGCCGCTGATGCTCAAGCTTGCGGAAGAGGGCGCCCGGCTCGCGCTGCCGGCGATCACGGCTCGGGGACACGCGCTGCTATTCCGGGCCTGGGCGCCGGGCGACCGTCTGGTGCTCGGCTCGCTCGGCATCACCGAGCCGTCGCCGGCCGCAGCCGAACTCGCGCCTGACGTGATGCTGGTGCCGCTCGCCGCCTTCGATCGCTTGGGCCATCGCATCGGCTATGGCGGCGGCTACTACGATTACACCTTTTCGCATCTGCGGAAGGCAAAGCACGTGATCGGAGTCGGCCTTGCCTTTGCCGTGCAGGAAATCCCGCTGGTGCCGGCACTAGCCCACGACGAGGCGCTGGATTATGTGCTAACCGAAGCTCAGACATTCGACTTCCGGAGCACATAGATTTGCGAATTCTCTTTGTCGGCGATGTGGTCGGCCGGGCCGGCCGCACCGCCGTCTCGGACCATCTGCCTGGTTTGATCCGCGCCTGGGCGCTCGATCTGGTCGTCGTCAACGGCGAGAACGCCGCCGGCGGCTTCGGCATCACCGAAGCGATCTATCAGGAGCTGTGCGACGCCGGCGCCGATGCGATCACGCTCGGCAATCACGCCTGGGACCAGCGCGAGGCGTTGGTGTTCATCGAGCGCGCCCCGCGCTTGGTGCGTCCGACCAATTTTCCGCGCGGCACGCCGGGCCGTGGGGCCGCCTTGGTCGAAACCAAGACCGGCGCCCGCGCGCTGGTGGTCAATGCGATCGGGCGCGTGTTCATGACGCCGTTCGATGATCCCTTCGCCGGGATCGGCGCCCAGCTCGATGCCTGTCCCTTGCGCGAGGCGGCCGATGCAATCGTGGTCGACGTGCATTGCGAAGCGAGCAGCGAGAAGCAGGCGCTCGGCTATTTTTGCGATGGACGCGCGAGCCTGGTCGTTGGCACCCACACCCATGTTCCGACGGCCGATCACCAGATCCTGCCGGGCGGCACGGCCTATATGACCGACGCCGGCATGACCGGCGATTATGACTCGGTGATCGGGATGCAGAAGGACGAGCCGCTGCGCCGCTTCACCTCGGGCATTCCCTCGGCTCGGTTCGAGCCTGCGGCGGGAGCGGCGACGCTGAGCGGCGTCGCCGTCGAGACCGACGATGCGACCGGGCTTGCGGTGAAGGTGGCGCCGGTGCGGATCGGCGGCCGGCTCTCTCCGGCAGCGCCGGAGTTCTGGGGGAGCTGATCAGCTCTGCCGGAAGCCCATGCGGAAGGCGCCCCAATGCCGTCCCTTGACGAAGATCGGGGCCGACAGATCCTTCATCAGCACGAACTGGCCGCCGCCCATGTCGCGCCGATAGGTCTGCAGCAGGAACGGCCGCTTGCTCTCGGCGACCTTTTTGACTGCGCGATCACTGAATAGCCGGCGGTTGCGGCAGTTCGCGTTGTTCCAGACCGGGTCGGAGCCTTGCGGCAGGCGGTAGTTCGGATTGTGGGTCGGCAGGTAGCCGCCCTTGGCCCAGGCGACGCAGAACACGATCCGCGGATCTGATTTCTGGATCGGGTCCTGGATGGCCGGCAAGATCCGATCGGTGAATTCGACATAGTCGGTCAGGTACTGCTTGGGATCGGTGCCGAGAATTTCACGGTAGTTCTCGTCCATCAGCTGCGCCACCGTGATCTCGCCGCGCTCCACCGCCGCATCGAACGCGCTTGAGATCACCTTCGCGGTTTCGACCACGGTGCGGATCAGCGGTGCATCCGCGGTCTCGACGCCGCTTTCGGCGATCAATGCGATCAAGCCTTCCGACAGGTCGAGCAATTTGGCGATCCGGCTGTCGGCCTGCTTCAATTCGATCGAGGACCGATCGACGCCCTTGGCGAGTTCGGCGAGCTCGGTGATGACCATGTCGCAATGCGCGAGATTGGAGGTCGCGGCGCGCGCGACCCCGTCGATCTCCTGGCCGACATGGGTGAAGCCGTTCTGCACCCGCGCGATGATGTCCTCGATCCGCTGGGCGCCGTCGCCGGCATTTTTGGCGCGCGAGGACGCCTCCCCGCTCTCCCCGAGCAGGCCCTTGATCTGGCCATCGAGCCCGCGCAGCGTATCGCCGATCTGCTGCGTCGCCTGGCGGGTCGCTTCGGCCAGGCTCTTCACCTCGCTGGCGACCACGGCGAAGCCGCGCCCGGCATTGCCGGCCCTGGCCGCCTCGATGGTGGCGTTCAACGCGAGCAGGTTGGTCTGCTTCGCAATCGCCTCGATCGAAACCGAGACTTTTGCGACCTGCGACAGCGCCGAGCCGACCGCTCCGAGCCGGTTCTCGATCCGGTCCACCGCCTCGATCAGCTCCGAGATGTGCTTCACCGCGGTCTCGACCACCGTGCGCGACTGCGTGATCTCGCCGACAGCGGCGGAAGCTGCCGTCTGCACCGCCTGGGACGCCGTGGCGATGTCGTGATTGGCGGCGACCATGGTCTGCGCCGTGTTCTGCAGATGGCCGAAGCGCTCCGACTGGTGGGCGACGCGGCTTGCGACCTCCTGGACGTTGCCGGCGACGTCGGCAAGCTCGACGCCGAGCCCGCCGATGCGGTTGGCGAGCTCGTCGATCAGGCGTTCGGCGCCGGAGGATGCGTCCGCAGTTTCCAGGAACACGCGCTGCGCGAGCGACATCGTAAGGCTCCGTCAGAATGAAGTGAAAAATACGGCTGGTCTTTTCGCACTCATAATTTGTAAGCCGTCCGGAAGCCGCCCCAATGGCGGCCACGGACACGGATCGGCACGTCGATCTCGCGCATCATCACGGTGTTGCCGTTGCCCATGTCGCGCGCGTAGCTCTGAATCAGATAAGGCCGCTCGTTGCGGCCGGCGGCAAGGCCGGCGGCATCGTTGAAGATGCGGCGGTTGCGGCTGTTGGCGGTGTTGAAGGCGACATCGCCCGGCCGCTGCGGATGCGAGTAGATCTTGTTGTGGACCGGCAGATAGCCGTTGCGGTCGATGGCGACGCAAAACGCCATTCGCGGGTCCTTGGCCAGGAAGGCTTCCTGGAACAGCGGCAAGGCGCGGTCGGCCCAGTCGAGAATCCTGGTGCGGTGCTGCTGCGGGTTGGTGCCGGGGATTTCGACATAGTCGGCGTCGAACATGTCATCCATCGAGAGCTCGCCGCGGGCGACCGCGCTCTCGAACATCCTGGTCAGCTCGGTCCCGGCCTCCATCGCGCGCGCGACGAATTCGTTGTTCTCCTCGCGGAGCGCCCACAGCTTGTCTTCGACCTTTTCGCGCAGATCGGGCGTGTTCGCCTCGAACCGCGCCTGCGCGCCGGCCTTTGTCTGCTCGGTTATACGCAGTGTGCAGGGACCCACGTCTTCCAAGACTCCGCCGAAGCGCTCGTTGACGGCGAGTCGGCTTGCATCGGGCCCGGTGATCAGGATGCCGTCATTGCCGATCTCGTAGACCGGCGCAGTGATTGTACGTCCGGAGAGCTTGATCTCGACCTTGAGATGGCAGGGCAGGCGCTGGCTCGACAGCTTGTCCTCGCCTTGCCCTTGGCGCAGCAGCACCGCAGCGCGGGCCTTCAGTTTCTGCGCATACATGGTGACGGCCTTGCCCGCGCTGCTGACGCGCTCGCCGTAGCTTTCGGCCTGCTTGGTCGCCCCCTCGATCTCGGATGCGCTGTCGACCACGGAGGCGATGAAGCCCGACGCCTGGGTGGCGTTGTCGGAGATCTCGCCGGTGGTCTGGTTCTGCTCGGCGACTGCGCCGTCGACATTGGCAAATACCGGCCGGATCGCCTCGATGGCCTGCGCGATCCGGTGCACGGCGTCGGCCGAGCCGTTCGCGTCCTTCTGCAGTGCCTCGATCTTCTTGGTGATCTCCTCCGTCGCATTCTGCGTCTGCACCGCCAGCGCCTTGACCTCGGTGGCGACCACGGCAAAACCGCGGCCCGCTTCGCCGGCACGGGCCGCCTCGATGGTGGAGTTGAGCGCCAGCAGCGTGGTCTGGCGGGCGATCTGCGCGATCAGGTTGACGACATTGCCGATCGCAGCCGAGGACTCCCGCAGGCGGTCGACATTGGCCCTGGCTTCCTGGGCGGCAGCGCTCGCCTGATCGGCGAGCGCGCCGGCGCCGCGGACCTGGGTGCCGATGTCGTGCGCCGACCGGGTGACCTTCTCCGCGGCTTCAGCGAAAGTTGCCGCGGTCCCTTGCGCGGCGCTGCTGCGTTGGGTCAGTGCATCGGCGCGCGTGCGGATATCGGTGAGGGTGCTGGCGGTGGCCTCGGCGCCGCTCGCCACCGAATTTGCGGCGCGTTCGAGCTGGCGGATCATGCCGCCGAGTTCCAGCTCCAGGAGTTCGAGGATTGCCTTGGCCGATTCGGCCTCAGCCTGGCCACGCGAGTCCAGCGCTGGGGCTGCCGGCGGTGCCATGATTTCCTCCACCGGTGCAGCGCGCTTCGGCGCGCCTCTTCCGAACCACGCGAACGGCATCGGGGCTCTCTTGTATGCATTGACGGCTGAGGATCCATCCTTGCATCTGATGGTTAACAATGGCTTCAGAGAAGCTCTACTAAAATACCTCTGCACTACCATCTTTGATTTTGATCATCGCCGGCCTATAAGGCCGCGCTCCCCCAATTCCCCAGACGATTCCGAAGAGACTTCGCATGGCCGGCCATTCCCAATTCAAGAACATCATGCATCGCAAGGGCCGGCAGGATGCGATGAAGTCCAAACTGTTCGGCAAGCTGGCCCGCGAAATCACCGTCGCGGCCAAGCTCG
Organism: Bradyrhizobium sp. SZCCHNS1022; assembly: GCF_032484835.1. Taxonomy (NCBI): domain Bacteria; kingdom Pseudomonadati; phylum Pseudomonadota; class Alphaproteobacteria; order Hyphomicrobiales; family Nitrobacteraceae; genus Bradyrhizobium; species Bradyrhizobium sp. SZCCHNS1022. The sequence goes on from NZ_JAUETT010000001.1 coordinate 1,547,233, forward strand.
GCACGCCGGATCCGGCCATGAACCCCCGCCTGCGCGCCGCCATCGTGGATGCGCGGGCCGAGAACATGCCGAAGGACAATATCGAGCGTGCGATCAAGAAGGCGCTCGGCGGCGAGGGCGAGAATTACGAAGAGATCCGCTATGAGGGCTATGGACCCGGCGGCGTCGCCGTCATCGTCGAAGCGCTGACCGACAACCGCAACCGCGCCGCCTCGGACATCCGCTCCTATTTCACCAAATCCGGCGGCAACCTCGGCGAAACCGGCTCGGTGTCCTTCATGTTCGACCGGGTCGGGATCATCGAATACGATTCCAGTGTCGCCTCCGACGATGCTATGCTGGATGCAGCGATCGAGGCCGGAGCCGACGACGTTGTGTCGAGCGAAGGCGGCCACGAGGTCTATGCCTCCCCGGAGAACTTCCGCGAGGTCGCCAAGAACCTGGAGGCCAAGTTCGGCGAGCCGCGCAAGGCGGCGCTGACCTGGAAGCCGCAGAATACGGTCGCCGTCGACGACGAGACCGGCGAAAAGCTGCTCAAGCTGATGGATCTCTTGAACGAGCATGACGACGTTCAGAACGTCTATGCGAACTTCGACATCTCGGACGCCCTGATGGCCAAGATGGGCGGTTAGCGTTCTGTTGACCAAGGGCGCACACCGGCCGTCATCCGTTCTGTTTATGTTTCGCTTCAGGCGGACGGACGCTATCACTACAGCATGACCGTCCAGCCGATTCGCTCACCCGTTCGTATTCTCGGCATCGATCCCGGCCTCCGCCGGACCGGCTGGGGCGTGATCGAGAGCGAGGGCAATCGTCTGGTCTTCATCGGCTGCGGCTCTGTCGAGCCTCCTGACGATCTGCCGCTGGCGGGCCGATTGCTTGCGATCCATGAGGGACTTGCCCGCGTGCTCGGCGAGTTCAGTCCGATGGAAGCGGCCGTCGAGCAGACTTTCGTCAACAAGGATGGCGTCGCCACGTTGAAGCTTGGGCAGGCGCGCGGCATCGCCATGCTGGCGCCGGCAATGTACGGCATCACTGTCTCCGAATATGCGCCGAACCAGGTGAAGAAGACCGTGGTCGGCGCCGGCCATGCCGACAAGAACCAGGTCGCCGTGATGTTGAAGCTGCTGCTGCCCAAGGCCGATCCGCCTTCGGCTGACGCAGCCGATGCACTGGCGATCGCGATCACGCACGCCCACCATCGCCAGGGCGCGGCGCTGCGAAGGAAGGTGGCGGGGTTATGATCGGCAAGCTGAAGGGCCTGATCGACTCCTATAGCGAGGATTTCGTGATCCTCGATGTCGGCGGCGTCGGCTATCAGGTGCATTGCTCGACGCGCACCTTGCAGGCGCTGCCATCGCCCGGTGAGGCGGCGGTGCTCTCGATCGAGACCTATGTCCGCGAGGATCAGATCAAGCTGTTCGGTTTCAGGACCGACGCCGAGCGCGAATGGTTTCGCCTGCTGCAGACGGTCCAGGGCGTGGGCGCCAAGGTCGCGCTGGCCGTGCTCGGGACCTTGCCGCTGGCCGACCTCGCCAATGCGATCGCGTTGCGCGACAAGGCGGCGGTGGCGCGCACGCCGGGCGTCGGCCCCAAAGTGGCCGAGCGCATCGTGACCGAACTGAAGGACAAGGCGCCGCAGCTTGCCAGCGTCGATCCGGCCGTGGTCCACCTGTCCGGCGCCTTGGACGAGGCGCGGGCGCCCCAGCCGGTCGCGGACGCGATTTCGGCCCTGATCAATCTCGGCTACGGCCAGCCGCAGGCCGCGGCTGCGATCGCGGCGGCGACCCGAACGGCAGGTGACAAAGCCGAGACGGCGCAATTGATCCGGCTCGGTCTCAAAGAGCTCGCAAAATAGGCTATCGTCGGCCAGTGCCGACCGATGAAGGACTTGATCCCGATCATGCTGAGTAAGGAAGACCAGGAACTGATCGACGCCGCGACCTCCGTGATCAGCGACCGCTATCGCAACGACTGGCAGGAAGTGGGCGCGGCGATGCGCACCCGCGACGGCCGCATCGTTACCGGCGTCAATATCGACGCCTATATCGGCCGCATCGCGGTCTGCGCCGAGGCGATCGCGATCGGCCGCGCCATTACCGAACATGGCGATCACGGTATCGAGACCATCGTCGCCGTGCGCCATCCCAAGCCGGACGAGCCCGGCAAGATCGCGGTGGTGTCGCCCTGCGGTATCTGTCGCGAGCTGATCCATGACTATGACGCCAAGGCGCGCGTGATCGTGCCTGACCAGGGTCGCGAGCCGAAGGTGACGAGCATCGGAGAGCTTCTGCCCAACAAGTACAAGCGCGGCAGCGAATGAAGCCGCCCGCCCGCATGGTCAGCCCGGAGCGCCGCTCCGACGATGTCGGGGACACCGCGCTGCGCCCGCAGCAATTGTCGGAATTCGTCGGGCAGCAGCAGGCGCGGGCCAATCTTTCGATTTTCATCGAAGCCGCGCGCAAGCGCGGCGAGGCGCTGGACCATGTGTTGTTCGTCGGTCCGCCGGGTCTCGGCAAGACCACGCTGGCGCAGATCGTCGCGCGCGAGCTCGGCGTCGGCTTTCGTGCAACTTCGGGCCCAGTGATCGCAAAAGCCGGTGATCTCGCCGCGCTGCTCACCAATCTCGAAGAGCGCGACGTGTTGTTCATCGACGAGATCCATCGGTTGAGCCCCGCGGTGGAGGAGGTGCTCTATCCCGCGATGGAGGACTTCCAACTCGATCTCATCATCGGCGAAGGTCCGGCTGCGCGCTCGGTGAAGATCGATCTGGCGAAATTCACGCTGGTCGGCGCCACCACCCGCGCCGGGCTTCTGACCAATCCGTTGCGCGATCGCTTCGGCATTCCGATCCGGCTCAACTTCTACACCGTCGAGGAGCTGGAAAGGATCGTCACCCGCGGCGCCCGCGTGCTGGAAGTCGGCATGACGGCCGATGGCGCCAACGAGATCGCCCGCCGTGCCCGCGGCACCCCGCGTATCGCCGGCCGGCTGCTCCGCCGTGTCCGGGATTTCGCGTCCGCCGCCAATGCCGATGCGATCGATCGCGCCATTGCGGACCATGCACTGAGCGCGCTGGAGGTCGACGCCGCCGGGCTCGACGCCATGGACCGCCGCTATCTTTCGACCATCGCGCTGAACTATGGCGGCGGTCCGGTCGGCGTCGAGACCATGGCGGCCGCGCTGTCCGAGCCGCGCGATGCGATCGAGGACATCATCGAGCCTTACCTGATCCAATGCGGTTATCTGCAAAGGACGCCGCGGGGCCGGCTGCTCACCTCGCACGCGTTCCGGCATCTTGGCCTCGCCGAGCCCAACCGCGATCCGGCGCAGTTCGGATTGTTCGGCAGTGATGCGGATGATTAACGAAACTGCTGAGAATCTGCAAAAGCGCACCCAAAATCGGCTTTAATCCCTGCGCACAAGATCGCGCAGGGATCATGGTTCATAAGTCATGCTGACACGTCGACGTTTCCTGCAATTCTCCGGTGCGTTCGCGGCCTCCGGAGTTTCCACGACGGCCTATGGCGTCGGTGTCGAACCCCTGGTCCGGCTGCAGGTCGCGGACTATCACGTCCAGCCGGCACGCTGGCCCGAGCGCCTGCAGCTCAAGATCGCCGCGATCGCCGACCTCCATGCCTGCGATCCCTGGATGTCGCTGGCTCACATCGAGGAGATCGTCGCGCGCACCAACTCGCTGCACCCGGACATCATCGTCATGCTCGGCGATTATGTCGCCGGTCATCGGCACATCATCCAGCGTATCGAAGCGCCCGCATGGGCCTCCGTACTGGCCGGCCTGAAGGCGCCGCTTGGCGTTCACGCCATCCTCGGCAATCATGATTATTGGGACGATCACGAGGTGCAGCGCGCCGGCCGCGGACCGACGGTCGCACGGCGCGCGCTGGAAGCGATTGGAATTCCCGTCTACGAGAACGATGCCGTGCGGCTCGTCAAGGACGGCCAACCGTTCTGGCTTGCAGGCCTCGGCGATCAATTGGCCTACATGCCGGCACGCCGCTTTCGTCCCGTGAACCGGATCGGCGTCGACGATCTCGCAACCACGCTCAGGAAGGTGACCGACGACTCGCCGATCGTCCTGCTCGCCCACGAGCCGGACATTGCCGCGCACGTGCCGCAGCGGGTTTCGTTGCAGCTGTCGGGTCACACACATGGCGGCCAGGTGAGGCTGCTCGGCTGGGCGCCGATCGTCCCCTCCCGCTACGGCAACAAGCTCGCCTACGGCCACACGCAGATGGCCTGCGACGTGGTCGTGTCCGGAGGGCTCGGTTGCAGCATCATGCCGGTTCGCATCGGCGTGCCGCCGGAGATCGTCCAGGTGACGGTCGGTGGCACTCCGCCGGACACCGTGTCCTAGCGCGTCCCAGCGCTTGCGCTTGCCGCTCGATTTGCGCAAAACGAGCCTTTGCTCGGCAACCGAGGGCATCCGGTGACATATTCCCATCTTGACGGCGAGATCCGCGACGGCCGTCATCATATGCAGGTGCGCGTCTACTACGAAGATACGGACTTTTCCGGCATCGTCTATCACGCCAACTATCTGCGCTTCATGGAGCGCGGGCGCACCAATCACCTGCGGCTGATGGGCGCGGAGCAGCACGCGCTGTTTGCACAGGCCGAAAGCGAGGCGCCGGGATTTGCCTTCGTCGTGCGTTCGATGGCACTCGACTATCTCAAGCCGGCGCGGATGGACGACGTGCTCGACATCGTGACCTGGCCGGTCGCGGTGAAGGGCGCTTCCATCACCCTGGCGCAGGAGGTCCGCCGCGTCGATGAGGTTCTGGTCAAAGCCGAGGTGCGGGTCGCCTTCATCAGCGAGGGACGGGCGCATCCGATTCCGAAGGCGCTGCGCGAGCTCTTGAAGGCCGATATCATTTAGCAATGGTGCGATCAGAAATGCGCCATCGACTCGCACCGCTTCGGCGCTAGAGTGCGGGCTCCTTCGGCTGACGATCACGAGGTCCCGATGTCGCGCCCGCCATTTCCGCCGTTCACGAAAGAGACCGCGATTCAGAAAGTCCGGATGGCGGAAGACGCCTGGAATTCGCGCGATCCGGAGCGGGTTTCGCTGGCCTATACCGAGGACAGCCGCTGGCGCAATCGCAGCGAGTTTCTTCAGGGGCGGCCGGCCATCGTCGCGTTCCTGACCCGCAAATGGCAGAAGGAGCTGGACTACCGCCTGATCAAGGACCTCTGGGCCTTCGACGGCAAGCGCATCGCGGTGCGCTTTCAATACGAGTGGCACGATGCCGACGGGCAGTGGCATCGCTCCTACGGCAACGAGCAGTGGGAATTCGATGTGCAAGGCCTGATGCAGCGGCGCGAGGCCAGCATCAACGACATCGCGATCGCCGAGGCGGATCGCCGCTTTCACTGGGCTGCGCCGGGGCCGCGGCCGGCCGACGTGCCGGGCCTGAACGAAGACCCGTTCTGACGATCCGCGCCGCCGCGGCAAAAGTCGGGGCGGCGCGATCGACATCATTCAGGCCGCTGCCCTGTGGCGGGCGATCTCGGCCTTGTACAGCTCGAACTCCTCGGCGATCGCCTTCGCGATCGATGGCCGCGCGCGCAGCCGCTCGTAATAGGCTTTCACGGCCGGCCATTTTGCCAGCTCGATCGGCGGCGTCGCCATGGTCCAGTTGATCACCGTCACCAGATAAGCGTCGGCCACGCTGAAATGGTCAAGCAAATAGTCGCGCCCTTTCAGATAGGTCTCGAGATAATCGAGGCGCGAGAGGTTCTTCTTCAACACATGCGCCTTCATCTCCTCCGGCGCGGTCTTGTCCAGCATCGGAATGAACAGGCCCTTGTGCAGCTCGGTGCCGATGAAGCAGAGCCACTGATGCAGTCGGCTGCGATCCATGCCGGGCGAGGTGCCAAGATGAGCGTCGGGGAAATGATCGGCGACATATTGCAGGATCGCCGCATTCTCGGTGAGCACCTGACCGTCATCGGTGCGCAGGGTTGGGACCAGACCGAGCGGATTGATGGCGCGGAAATTCGATCCATCCTTCAGCACGACCTTGGTCTTCGGATCGACCTCGATGAAGCTCGCAGGCGCGCCGGCCTCATAAAGCGCGATGCGGGTGGCGAGCGAGCAGGCGAGTGGCGAGAAATAGAGATCCATGGACGCCTCCATAAGCTCCAGACCGGAGCTGTTATTGATTTTTATACTGTTCTGCATAATATGGATGTCGTCAAGGAATTTATTGCGATATGGTACAAAAAAGAAAAGGTGGCTCCGATCCGGCTCCGCCAAGCGAGCCCGTCGCCACGAAGCGCCGCGGCCGGCCGCGCGCCTATGAGCCGGACGTCGCGCTTGGCAAGGCGCTGGATCTGTTTCGGCAGAGCGGCTTCGCCGCGACTTCGCTCGATGATCTCTCCGCCGCGACCGGGATGAACCGGCCGAGCCTCTACGGCGCCTTCGGCGACAAGCGCGAGCTCTATATGAAGAGCTATCAGCGCTATCGCGACGAGGCCCGTGCCAAAATGGCGGAGATCTTCCGCAACGACTGGCCGGTGCGAAAGCAGCTCGAACGCATCTATGCCAGCGCCCTCGATATCTATTTGTCGGGCGAGGAGGGGCCGCGCGGCTGCTTCACGGTGATGACGGCAGGCTCGGAGGCGGTTACCGATCCAGACATCCGGGCGATGGTGCAGGATGCGCTGAGTGGGCTCGACAAGGCTTTCACCGTTTGCTTTCGCAGTGCCCTGGAGAAGGGTGAGCTGCCCGAGCGCGCCGATCCGGTCGTGCTGGCGCAGCTTGCCTCGGCGACGATCCACACGCTCGCCGTCCGCGCTCGTGCCGGCGCGCCGCGCAAGGAGCTGGACGCGATCGTGAAGGGGGCGATCGACGTGATGCTGGGCAAGGGCTAGCCAGCCTGTCGTTCCGGCGAACGCCGGGACCCAGACCGCGCGATGTCGCTGTGGGATGCGACTGCAACGACCAGCTCGCGCCATCATGATGGACTGTGGTTATGGGTCCCCGCTTTCGCGGGGACGATGATCATGGGCATCGGTAAGCCTCGATGGACATCAGTATCCCCGCGTCCGATCCACCACATTCTGCAGCGCGTTGCCGGCTTCGAAGCGCGCGATCTGCTCGGCGACGTAGCGCGAGATGGCGTCGGCATCGGTATCGGCCGCGTTGTGCGGCGTCAGCACCACCTTGGGATGGGTCCAGAAGCGGCTGCCGGCGGGCAGCGGCTCCTGCGCGAACACGTCGAGCGAGACGGCGCCAAGCGTGCCGTCGTCGAGGCAGGCGAGGATATCGTCCTCATTCTGCAGGCCGCCGCGGCCGGCATTGATCAGGACCGGTGCGCCGAGCGGGCTGGCGCGGTTGAGCTTTTCAAACAGGCTGCGGTTCAGAATGTGCCGCGTGTCCGGCGTCAGCGGCAGCAGCGAGACCAGAATGTCGGTTCGCGAAAGAAACCCATCGAGCTGCTCCGCGCCATGGAAACAGTCGATGCCATCGATCCGCTTTGCGCTGCGGCTCCAGCCGGCCACGCGGAAGCCGAGCCGCTTCAAGACATCGGCCGCGTCGGCGCCGAGTGTGCCGAGCCCCATGATGCCGACGCCGATCGCAGAGGCCGGCCATTGATAGTGGGGCGCCCAGCGCTTCACGCGCTGTGAGTCCCGCAAGTACAGCTCCTGGCGATGATGCATCAGCACATGCAGCGCGACATATTCGGTCATGCGCGCGGTCAGGTCATCGACCGCAACCCGGACCAGCGGCACAGCCGGCAATGTCGTGTCGGCCATCAGCGCGTCGACGCCGGCGCCGAGATTGAAGATCACGCGCAGGTTCGGAAAGGCGGCCAGCTCGCCGGGAACGGGCTTCCACACCGCGGCGTAGTGCACCTCGGCCGGATCGAGACCGGCATCGGGCAGCAGCACGACGTGGCGGTCGCCGCAGACCTCGTCGAAACGTGTTTTCCAGCGCTGCGGCGACCAATTGTCGGTGCCGCCGTGGATCAGAAGCGCCAGCGCGCCTTTGCTCATCCTATCGTCCTTCTTGGTGTGTGGAAAAATCGGTGACGGGTCCGACCGCGGCGCGCGACCGCTTTCCGCAGGGAACCCGGCAAAATTTCTTCGCTGATGTGTCGGCTGAAGGCATACTGCACCGTCTTAAGAACAAATGGAGACGCCTTCAGATGCTGTATGCCCTGCTTTGCTATCACGACGAGGATTTCGTCGGCTCCTGGAGCAAGGAGCAGGACGCCGCGGTCATGGCCAAGCTCGCCGTGGTGCAAGAGAAGCTCGCCAAGCAGGGCCGGCTCGGGCCGGTGGCGCGGCTGTTGCCGACCACGGCGGCTGCGACCTTGCGCAAGGAGGATCCGCCGCTGGTGATCGACGGTCCTTATGCCGAAACCAAGGAGCAGCTGCTCGGCTTCTATATCATCGACTGCAAGAACCTCGACGAGGCGCTCGAGGTCGCGCGCGAGCTCGGACAGGCCAATCCCGGCGGCGCCTACGAGATCCGTCCGGTCGGCATGTTTGCGCCGGGAGGTGTCCTGAAATGACCGACACGGCCTGGATCGATGCGGCACTAACATCGGCGCGTCCCCAGGCCGTCGGCGCGTTGTTGCGCTATTTCCGCGATCTGGATACGGCGGAGGAGGCCTTCCAGAACGCGTGCCTGCGCGCGCTGAAGAGCTGGCTGGAGCACGGGCCGCCGCGCGATCCTGCTGCGTGGCTGATCATGGTCGGCCGCAACGCGGCCATCGACGAGGTCCGGCGCGGCTGGCGGCAGCAGCCGCTGCCGGCCGATGAGGCGATCTCCGATCTCGACGATGCGGAAGCCGAGCTCGCCGAACGGCTCGATGGTTCGCACTACCGCGACGACATCCTGCGACTCCTGTTCATCTGCTGCCACAAGGAGCTGCCGGCGACCCAGCAGATTGCGCTGGCGCTGCGCGTGGTCTCCGGCCTCACGGTGAAGCAGATCGCTCGCGCCTTCCTGGTCGGCGAGGCGGCCATGGAGCAGCGGATCACGCGGGCGAAAGCGCGCGTGGCGCAGGCCAATGTGCCGTTCGAGACGCCGGGCGCCATCGAGCGCAGCGAGCGGCTCGCGGCCGTTGCGGCGATGATCTATCTGATCTTCAACGAAGGCTACACGGTGAGCGGAGAGACGGCCGACACCCGCAGGCCGCTCTGCGAAGAGGCGATCCGGCTGGCGCGGCTGTTGCTGCGGCTGTTTCCGAGCGAGCCGGAGATCATGGGGCTGATGGCGCTGCTGTTGCTGCAGCATGCGCGCTCGGCCGCGCGGTTCGCGGCCGACGGCACGCTGATCCTGCTGGAGGATCAGGATCGCTCGTTGTGGAACCAGCCGATGATCGCGGAGGGCATGGCCCTGATCGACAAGGCCATGCGTCATCACCGCAGCGGGCCATACTTGATTCAGGCTGCGATCGCGGCCCTGCATGCCCAGGCCGCGACGCCGGAGCAAACCGAATGGGCCCAGATCGACCTGCTTTACGGCGCGCTGGAACTGGTGCAGCCCTCGCCGGTGGTGACGCTCAATCGCGCCGTTGCCGTGTCGAAGGCTCGCGGTCCGCAAGCGGCGCTCGAGATGATCGAGCCTCTGGCCGAACGGCTGCAGAACTACTTCTATTTCTACGGCGTTCGCGGCGCGCTCTTGATGCAGCTTGGCCGCAACCAGGAGGCGCGAACGTCGTTCGATCGCGCTATTGCGCTCGCGCACAGCCCCGCCGAAGCCGCCCATATCCGCATGCAGCTCGACCGCCTGATGCGCGACTGCGCGCAGGAGCAGGCCACGGCCGGCCGGTGAACCCGCCCTGGCATGCGCGCAGGGCTGAGGCTCTGAGATAAATTTTTCGCCCGAACTGTCGTCCGTCGCCATCCCCGTTCGTCCTAGGAGCAAAGCAGCACGATGGAGCGGAACATGTCGACGGTCACGCTGGATCAGCCGGTTTCGAAAGCCGAATTGTGGAGCGGCCGGGTTCTCAGCGGCCTGGTCATCCTGTTCATGCTGTTCGACGGCGCGATCAAGCTGTTGCCATTGTCTGTTGTCACAGAAACGATGGAGCGGATAGGTTATGGCTCCAGCGAGGCGATGGCGCGATCGCTCGGCGTCATCACGATCGCCTGTACAGTGCTGTACGCGATCCCCCCGACCTCGATGGTGGGAGCCATCCTGCTCACCGGGTATCTTGGCGGCGCCATCGCTGCGCATGTCCGCATCGGCAGCCCGCTGTTCAGCCATGTGCTGTTCGGGCTCTATCTTGGGCTGATGGTGTGGGGCGGCCTTTGGCTCCGCGACCGGCATCTCCGCGCGCTGCTGCCGTGGCAGCGCTGACGATTGAACGAGTTCACCAAGGAGGAAGCGATGCTCAATCCCTATCTGAACTTCGATGGCAACTGCGAAGAAGCGTTCAAACATTACGAGAAGGTGCTCGGCGCCAAAGTCCAGGCGCTGTTCCGCAACGCGGACGCACCGCCCGAGATGCCGTATCCACCCGAGCGCAAGGACAAGATCATGCACGGCTCGATCACGATCGATGGCCAGGTGCTGATGGCCTCCGATGTGCCGCCGGAATATTTCCAGAAGCCGCAGGGTTTCGCGGTGTCGCTGACCGTCAAGGATCCTGTGGAAGCCGAGCAGAAATTCGCAAGCCTGGTGGAAGGCGGCTCGGTCACGATGCCGTTCGGCAAGACCTTCTGGTCGAAGGGTTTCGGCATGGGCTTTGATCGCTTCGGCATCCCCTGGATGATCAACTGCCCGGCCGAAGGCTACTGATCGCGTTAGCGGCACGTCGGGTATATCGCCTTCAGCTCGCGTCCGCGCAGCAACAGAAGCCGCGACGTCAATCCGCCGCGGCGTTCGATCCAGGCGCGGACTGCGTTCGGATAAGCCTTGAGCACGATCTTCGATGCCTCGGGCTCGGAGAAGGTGTGGCCGCGGGGATCGACCGAGCGCGCGGCGTGAAAGCCGAGCACGGCACGGCGGGTCACGCAAATGCGGTTCTGCGGCACCACGCTCAGGACCAGCGTGCAGGCCGACAGGCACGGGCCGTCGATCACGACGCGCTCGCCGGAATCGCGCACCTTTTCGAACAGGTCGAGAAACGGCCCGACCTCTCCGCCGGGGCTGGCGAGGATGCGGACGTCGGCCCGCGCCAGCACCGAGGCGATGGCCCATAGTGCGACCGCAAGAACGAGGGTCAGGATGATGCGGGTCCAGCTGAACATGATCTCATCCGTTCTGTCCCCCGCCTCGCAAGGCCGGCAAGCCGATCCCGGCGGCATCGAACCCGCCGTCCACGGCGAGAACCTGGCCGGTGATGTAACTGGAGCGGTCGCAGCTCAGGAAGAAAATAGCCTCCGCCAATTCCTCTTCAAGGCCGTAGCGGTTGAGCGGAATGGCGTCGTGATATCCGGCACGGATATCGGGCGTATGCACGGCCTTGGCCATCGCGGTGTCCACGGGGCCCGGCGCGACCGCGTTGACGCGGATGCCGGCGGACGCGAGCTCGACGGCGAGCTGCTTGGTGAGATGCGCGAGCCCGGCCTTGCTGGTGCCGTAGGCCGAGCGCAGGGTGGAGGCGCGCACCGCAGAGATCGACGTGATATTGACGATCGTGCCGCCCTGTTCGCGCAGCAGCGGCACAGCGGCCTTGGTGCAGAGAAACGGGCCGGTCAGATTGACCGCCAATATGCGATGCCAGTCGTCGTCCGAGGTCTCCATCAGCGGCGCGAATTGGGCGATCCCGGCATTGTTGACCAGCGCGTCGAGCCGGCCGAAACGTCGAGCCAGCCGCACGAAGGCGCGAGTCACCATCGCCGGGTCCGCAACGTCGCAATGCAGCGCCAAGGCCGCATCAGGACGTTCGAGTTGTGTTGCTGCGTCCTGGAGCAATTGCTCCTCGATGTCGAGCAATGCCACCCGCCAGCCCTCGCGGAGGAAGCGCTTGGCGGTCGCAAGCCCGATGCCGCGCGCGGCTCCGGTGACGAGGGCTACTTTTTCGGAAGACGTCATCGCTGTCAGCTACTCCGGCCGGGTCTTCCGGCGCCATCTGGCGCGATCCTAGCACAAGGTCCGGGCGGCCGCTGCAGCGAAGCTGCATCGAGATGAACGACCGCCTTCTCGCGGCGCGATTTGCGTCCGAGCTTTGCCACGTCAATCGCCCTCAAGATAGCGAGGGCGCAGGGAAGGCCGAGTGTTTAGCCAACACCCATGGCCCGCCTGCAACAAAGAAAGCAGGCGGCAGTCACCACAGGTATGGCCGCACACCGGCCTTCCCTGCGCGATGGTTTTAACGCTTATACGCGCTCTCCTCGGGGACCGGCGTTCTTGCCCCCGTCATCGGCGCGATGCGCAGCATCGTCGCCAACTTGACACCAGCACCGGGATGCCAGGACCACGCGATTTCGCGTCCGCCGCCATATCAGTCGTCTTGCGCAATAGCGCCGGATATGAGGACGGCCACCGCATCCCGCGCTCAACGTTCGTGACGATCGCGAAGCGCCCCTCTCATGAGCACGGGACGCACCAAACATCGTTCTGATTTGCCCGACATGACAAGGCGAACAGCATGCGACATGTTGGCACGACGGGCAATCTGCGCAAGGCGCCCATCTCTCTCCGTCATTGCGAGGAGCGCAGACGACGAAGCAATCCAGAAATGGTCCTGGCCTCAAGTCTGGATTGCTTCCGCCTTCGCTCTTTGAGCTTCGGCGAACATGTCGCTTCGCTCGCAATGACGGCATTGTCTGATATCTGCGGCCCCTCATGTCCGATCAAATTCAGTTTCGCTCTGATAGTCCTCACCCCTTGGCCTTCTTCTTCGCCAGCACCTTCTCATAGCCGGCTTGCTCATAAGCGGCTTGCAGGCGCTCGCCGACGCTCGGGCCGGTTTTGCGCCTCGGTTTGCGGCCCAGGTGAATCTCGCGCAGCTCGTCCATTAACTCGGCCCACAGCTTCGGGCCGCCCTCGGTCAGGAGCTTGGCGCGGATGCCGAGCTCTTCGGTGACCGGCAGATACTTATAACCCCAGCCGGCCATCTGCGCGAGGACCGGCAACAGCTCGATGCCCTGCTCGGTCAGCGAATAGATCCCCTTTTGCTTATGCGTCGGGTCATCCTCGCGCGTGATGATGCCGGCCTCGAGCAGCGTCTTCAGGCGGTCGGCCAGGATGTTGGATGAGATGCCTTCTTCGGACTTGCCGAGCAGCTCGCGAAAATGCCGGCGGTTGCCGAACATGATGTCGCGGATGATCAGAAGGCTCCATTTGTCGCCGAGCACTTCCAGCGAAAGATTGATCGGGCAGCCGGAGCGTTGTGCGTCGGTCATTGGGCATTCCAGTCAGGGGCATTCCAGTCAGGCTTCGTCGAGGTAAAAACCGCTTGCAATATTGCATCGGTTTCGGCAGTCTACAACCAGTTGCAAAATGCAAGCGGTATGGGAAGGCGACGGGTTGGCCAGGTTGATCATGTGGGACCTGATGACGTTGGACGGATTCGTGGAAGGACCGGGACGCGACATCACCTGGCACAATGACGTCTGCGATGATGAGCTCGAACGGCTCTCGCTCTGGCAATTGCACGGGGCCGATGGGCTTCTGTTCGGTCGCGTCACTTATGAGCTGATGGCCGGCTGCTGGCCGACCGCGAGCGGCGAGATCGCGGACTTCATGAATTCGGCGCCGAAATATGTCTTCTCGTGATCCTGAACTACGTTCCGCAGCTCTAGGAGGGGCCATGTCGCTCACGCGGGGCGGGAACGCGGACCGGCCTGCGACGCAATGACCTCCGAAATAATTTCCTCCCCGATGTCGGTGCCGTAAGGGCCGGTTCGTCTTTGTGGTGAGGCCGGGGTGATCCCGGCGGCAGCGGACCGGGGAGAGCGACGATGCGGTTCATGGTGATCGTGAAAGCCACCAAGGATTCGGAAGCCGGCATCTTGCCGAGCACCGAGGAGTTTGCGGCGATGGGCAGGTTCAACGAAGAACTGGTGAAGGCGGGCATGATGGAAGCCGGCGAGGGGCTGCATCCGACCGCCAAGGGCGCACGGATCGATTTCTCGGGCGATCAAGTCCAGGTGACGCGAGGACCGTTCGAACTCTCGCGCGATCTGACCGCGGGCTTCTGGATCCTCAAGGCCATGTCGCTCGACGAGGTGATCGAGCAGATGAAGCGGGCGCCGTTCCCGAGCGGCGAGATCGAGATTCGGCAGGTCTATGCGGCGGAGGATTTCGGCGAGGCCCTGACGCCGGAACTGCGTGCCCAGGAGGAACGGCTGCGCGCGAGGGCCGCCAACGGCTGATCGGACAGGACGATCCAGGAGAGGAGCAGGCAAAGATGCGATTCATGATGCTGATGATTCCGCTCGGCTATGAGAATGCGCCACCGGACGTGAAGCTCGATCCGGAGCGGGTCACTGCGATGATGCGCTACAACCAGGATCTGCAGGACGCCGGCGTGCTGATCACGCTGGACGGGCTCCATCCGCTGTCGATGGGCGCGCGGGTCTCCTTCGCCGCCGGCAAGCCGGTGGTGACCGACGGTCCGTTCGCCGAAGCCAAGGAGGTGCTCGGCGGCTATTGGATGATCGAGGTCGCCTCGCGGGACGAGGCGATCGCATGGGCCACGAAATGCCCGGCCTCCGACGACGAGATCATCGAGATCCGCCAGGTCCAGGAACTGACGGATTTTTCCGAAGACGTGCAGAAGGCCGCGGCCGGGTTCGACGATCTGCCGCGCGCCGGCCGTTGTTAATCCAGCAGATCGAACAAGCAGAGGGAAGAACCGATGAGCGACAACAGCAACACCTATCTCGCCGTGTTTCTTGGCAGCAGGACCAGTCCGCAATGGAAGGCCTGGGAGGCGCTGTCCGAAACCGATCGGAAGGCGAAAGAGCAGCAGGGCATGGCCGCCTGGCACACCTGGGTCGACAAGCACAAGGACGCGATCGTCGGCATGGGCGGTCCGCTCGGCAAGACCAAGCGGGTCGCCAAGGACGGGATCGCCGACATCAGCAACGAGATGGGTGCGTTCACGACGGTTCGCGCCGCCTCGCATGAGGCAGCGGCGAAGATGTTCGAGAACCATCCTCATTTTGCGATCTTCCCGGGCGAGCGGGTCGAGATCATGCCGGTGCTGCCGATCCCCGGCGGTTAGGACAGAGTGGCTCTGGAGAGGCTCCCATCGTGCGGCGCGGGCGGTGCGTTCCCTCCCCCCTTGCGGGGGAGGGTCGGGGAGGGGGTACTCCATCCACAGTGTCCGGTGTGGACCCCCACCAACCCCTCCCCGCAAGGGGGAGGGGAGTCCATGGCCTCCGGTGTTGGAGATCGCGCCCCGTCGGCTGTTCACCCCGCTGTCGCTTAAGCGCGGGACATCTCCGTGTGAAAGTTTCTGGCCTCCGGCCGTTCCGCTCATGTAAAAGCCATTCACATGAGCTGGCGCAAGGAAGAGCGCCGCGCCGAGCGCGGCTATCATCACGGCAACCTCAAGGAGGCGCTGCTGCAGGCGGCGCTCGACCTGATCGCGCAGAAGGGCGCCGCCGGCTTCACCTTTGCCGACGCCGCGCGGATGGCGGGCGTCAGCCCCGCTGCGCCCTATCGCCATTTCCGCGACCGCGACGAGCTCCTGACCAGCATCGCCCAGCGCGGCTTCGAGCAGTTCGAGAGCCAGCTCACGGCGGCCTGGGACGACGGGCGGCCCGATCCGGTCACCGCATTCGAGCGGGTCGGCAAGGCTTACCTCGCCTTCGCGCGCGAGGAGCCGGCCTTCTATTCGGCGATGTTCGAATCCGGCGTGCCGGCCGATTCCACGCCCGGCCTCATGGCTGCCGGCGAGCGTGCATTCGGCGTTCTGCGCGCGGCCGCGGAACGGCTTACGGCATTGGCGCCGGCGGGCATCCCGCGTCCGCCCGCGATGATGATGGCGCTGCACATCTGGTCGATGGCCCATGGCATCGCCTCGCTGTTCGGGCGCGGCGATGCGGCGCGCCGCAAGCTGCCGATGTCGCCGGAGGAGCTGCTCGAAGCCGAGCTCCTGATCTATCTGCGCGGCCTCGGTTTCCCCGGCGATCGCCGCGCCGCGCCGCCTCCTTTGCCCGAGGACGAGCGGCCGTCGGGACCGTGGGGCCGGGCGAAATAATCTTTCAAAAATAATTCGGGCGGCGCGTCAGGTGGTCGCCTTGACAAAATCCCGGGTTGAGCTAGCTATGTAAATGTTATTTACATTCACAGCGGCGTGACGCCGTGATGGAGATGCAGATGGCCTACAGCGCAGATGTCAATCGATGGCGCGGCCCCGACGAGGACCAGTACCGGCGACCCCACATGATGGAGTCGCCCTGGCATCCCGGCTGGATCGCTGTGACCATCCTCGGCTTCATCATTTGGTGGCCGATCGGACTTGCCCTTCTCTTTTTCACACTCGGGAGCAGAAAGATGGCGTGCTGGAACGGCGGCGATCGCTGGCAGAGCAAGATGGAACGGATGCAGTGGAAGATGGAGCGGATGCGCGACAAGATGGAGCGCCGCGGCTTCGGTTTCGGCTTCACTCCGGCCTCGAGCGGCAACCGCGCCTTCGATGAATACCGCATGGAGACGCTGCAGCGGCTCGAGGAGGAGCAGCAGGAATTCAAGGAATTCCTGAGCCGGCTGCGCCATGCCAAGGACAAGGAGGAGTTCGACGCCTTCATGGCCCAGCACCGCCAGCGTCCGACCCCGCCGAACGACCAGCCGCAGCAGGGCTGACGACCTCCGCGACATCGCGCCTCAGGTTGATCCAGCCCCAAACCTGACGGCTCACAAGACGCCCGTCTGCCTCGGCAGGCGGGCGTCTTGCATGGGTGGCTGTGAAGCCGGCGTCGCGCCGCGGCCTTGCGCGCCCAGATGCCGAGCTTGTGATCGCGCCGTGACTATAACGGGTTGCGTTGCCTCAGCTTTCACCCTTGAAACGCACGCGCGGTAACTCCGCCTTAACCACCGGCGGGGTTTGGTGACCCCCGAGTAAAGTCGCGCAAGCAGCCCTTGTTTTGACATTTTGGCGGGAGAAGGAGGCCAGAAGGCTTCGGCGGGCCTCCCAAGCGACCAAGACAGGGTTTCATCGCGTAGGCGCTTTACCGCCGCGACGGCAGCGGCCATGAAACCTGCCAGCTGCCTGTTCCCGGAATACCTGCAGCACGCGTTTGCAAGACGGGGCTTGCAACACGAGATTTGGAACGATCAAGGCTTTGAGGTTCGAGATTTGGAACATCAAGGCTTGGACACTTGAGAGGATACTGCCAATGAATCCGGCCGACGTCGGTCAGTCCGCCCTCCCGGTCGTCTCGGGCGACGTCTCGCTGATCGCGCTGTTCTGGCAGGCGCATTGGGTGGTGAAATGCGTCATGCTTGGCCTCATCACCTGCTCGGTCTGGGTCTGGGCGATCGCCATCGACAAGGTCTTTCTCTATTCGCGGACGCGCCGGGCGATGGATCGCTTCGAACAGGCGTTCTGGTCCGGTGAATCGATCGAGGAACTCTATCGCGCGCTCTCCGCCAAGCCGACGCATTCGATGGCGGCCTGCTTCGTGGCCGCGATGCGCGAATGGAAGCGCTCCTTCGAGGGCCATGCGCGCTCCTTCGGCGGGCTGCAGATGCGGATCGAAAAAGTGATGAACGTCTCGATCACGCGCGAGGTGGAGCGGTTGGAGCGCCGGCTGCTGGTGCTCGCCACGGTCGGTTCTGCCGGCCCCTTCGTCGGCCTGTTCGGCACCGTCTGGGGCATCATGTCGAGCTTTCAGTCGATTGCGGCCTCGAAGAACACCTCGCTCGCGGTGGTCGCGCCCGGCATCGCCGAGGCGCTGTTTGCCACCGCCATCGGCCTGATCGCCGCCATTCCCGCGACCATTTTTTACAATAAATTCACATCGGAGGTGAACCGGCAGGCCCAGCGGCTCGAAGGCTTTGCTGATGAATTTTCCGCCATCCTGTCGCGTCAGATCGACGAGCGGGGATGAGGACGGGTATAGTGCGGCACGGATGGTGAGCGCCACGACATGGGCATGAGCATGGGAAGCGCGTCCGGCGGCGGTGGCCGTCGTGGCCGGCGCAACAAGGCTGTCATGGCGGAGATCAACGTCACCCCCATGGTCGACGTGATGCTGGTGCTGCTGATCATCTTCATGGTCGCAGCACCGCTCCTGACCGTGAACATCCAGGTCGACCTGCCGCAGGCGCAAGGCGGCTCCGCCTCGACCGCGGACGCCAAGCCGCCGCTCGAAGTCACCGTGAAGCGGACCAGCGGCGGCTGCCAGTCCAAGGTCGACGTCTATCTCGGCGACACCCAGATCGCGCTCAACGAGCTCGAGCCGAAGATCAAGGCGATCAAGGACGCCAATGCCGGCGGCGAGAACGTCGTCAAGATCCGCGGCGATCGCGACGCCTGCTATGCCGACATGATGAAGGTGCTGGGCATGGCGCGTGACGCCGGCTACCGCGCCAGCATCGTGGTGATTCCGGACCAGGGCTCATGACGGTTTCCGACCTCGTCAGTTTTGTGCGGACGCGCAAGGGCACGGTGCTCTCCGTGCTGTTGCATGTGGTCGTGCTCGGCTGGGGTCTGTTCACCTTCTCCGCACGTTCGGTGGTTGCGCCGCCCGAAGACCTCGTACCGGTTGACGTGATCTCCGACGACAACACGTCCAAAGCCAAGGCCGGCCACCTCGACGGCAGGAAGGACGCTCAGAAGCCGCTCGTCGACAAGATCGGCGACAAGAAGCCGGCCGAGGACATCGTCGGCAAAGTCGATCCGAAGCCGGTGACCGAGACCGACGCGGCCCCGACGCCGCAGCCCAAGCCGGACAAGCCGGTCGAGAAGAAGCCCGATCCGCCCAAGCCCGTCGAGAAGAAGCCGGAGCCGCCGAAGCCCGTGGCCGAAAAGAAGCCCGAGCCGCCGAAGCCCGCGCCCGCCGACAAGCCCAAGCCCGAGGACAAGAAGCCCGATCCGTTCAACCCGGACCAGATCGCGAGCGTGCTGAACAAGGAGAAGGCCAAGCAGCCGCCGAAGCAGCAGCAGGCCGACGCGGCGCAGCCCGAGCCGCCGAAACACAAGAGCGAGCGCAAGTTCGACTACGAGAAGATTTCGAGCCTGATCAACCAGAAGGACCCGACCCGTCAGGCCGCCGCTGGCGCCGAGCTGAACGCCAATGCCGCGCTCGGCACCGTTCGCGGGAATGCCGACAGCAACGTCGCGAGTTGGAGCAACGCCTTTGTGACGGCGGTGACGCGCTGCTTCAACTTCCCCTACAACGGCCTTGATGCGGAAAAGTACAGCGTGGACGTCGACATCGAGATGCGCCCAGACGGCACCGTTGCCGCGACACCTCGGGTCACGGCGCTTAATGGCCCGTCAAGGTCGATCGCAGAGGCGCTCGCCGAAAATGCGAAGCGCGCAGTCGAAAGTTGCCAGCCGTATTCCTTCCTGCCGAAGGATCGGTACGCGAGCTGGAAGATCATCTATACGAACTTCAACCTTGGAACCATGAATTCCATACGAGGACGAACTTGACGACATCTCGATTTGATGGCGCTGGACGCCTGACTCGGCGCGGATTCATGACGGTGGCGGGTTCGACCGCAGCCGCCTTCGGCTTACGGCCTGCATTCTCACAGCGACTTCAGATCAATCCAGGCGATTTTCAACCGATTCCGATCGCGATTCCGCCCTTCGTGCCGGGCGGGCCGGGCGACGCCGACGTTGCCAACGGCGTGTCGGGGGTCATCACCAACAATCTGAAACGCAGCGGGCTGTTCGCGCCGATCGATCCGTCCGCGTTCATCGAGCGCATCACCAATTTCGATGCCGTGCCGCAGTTTGCAAGCTGGAAGCAGATCAACGCGCAGGTGCTGCTGGTCGGGCGCGCCACGCGCCAGGGCGACGGTCGGCTGAAGGCCGAATTCCGGCTGTGGGACGTCGGCTCGGGCCAGCAACTCGCCGGCCAGCAATACGTCACTGCGCCCGAATTCTGGCGTCGCCTTGGTCACATCATCTCCGACCAGATCTACACCAAGATGACCGGCGAGAAGGGCTATTTCGACAGCCGCATCGTGTTCGTCGACGAGAGCGGCCCGTCGGAGCGCCGCGTCAAGCGGCTGGCGCTGATGGACCAGGACGGCGCCAATGTACGCTATCTGACCCGCGGCGCCGACCTCGTGCTGACGCCGCGCTTCTCGCCGTCGACCCAGGAAATCACCTACATGGAATTCGGGCAGGGCGACCCGAAGGTCTATCTGTTCAATATCGAGACCGGCCAGCGCGAGATCGTCGGCAATTTCCCCGGCATGTCGTTCTCGCCGCGCTTCTCGCCGGACGGTCAGCGCATCATCATGAGCCTGCAGCAGGGCGGCAATTCCAACCTGTTCGTGATGGATCTGCGCTCGCGCACCACCACGCGGCTCACCGATACGCCGGCGATCGATACTTCGCCTTGCTACTCGCCCGATGGCAGCCAGCTCTGCTTCGAGTCCGATCGCGGCGGCAAGCCGCAGATCTATGTCATGCCGGCCGGTGGCGGCAACGCGCAGCGCATCTCCTTCGGCGACGGCACCTACTCGACGCCGGTGTGGTCGCCACGCGGCGACTACATCGCCTTCACCAAGCAGGGCGGCGGTCAGTTCGCGATCGGCGTCATCAAGCCGGACGGCTCGGGTGAGCGCATCCTCACGGCGGGTTTCCACAATGAGGGGCCGACCTTTGCACCGAACGGTCGCGTGCTGATGTTCTTCCGCGATCCCGGCGGCAATGCGGGCCCGTCGCTGTATTCGATCGACATCTCCGGCCGCAACGAATTGAAGGTGCCCACCCCGGGCTATGCCTCGGACCCGGCCTGGTCCCCCCTGTTGTCCTGAGGGATGGCAGGCCTTCATCGAGAAACGCATGTCCGCGTGTGTCGATAACTCGATACACGCATCGGTGTCATGGTGCCGGTGCCGGGTAAGCCTTGCCTACTTCATTGACTTACTGAGCGGTTTTGCGCGTTACGCGGCTGCTGCAAGCTTCCGCTAACGATATTCGCTCAGAAAGGCTTCACCTGACACCAGTAATACTACGCGCGAACGGGACACGCGCGGCCGAATGCAGCTTGCAAGTCAGAACGGATATGCGGACCAGAGGATGTCGCCCGCGATTCACGCGGCGCTGATCAATTCTCTGTTCCAGGACCCCGGTCCGATGTTCGCCGGCGCGCTCTGCGCTGCGATTGCGGCCATCATGACCGCCGTCAAGAGCGGCGACCCTTATCTCTGGCCGTGTGCCGCTCTGCTGATCATCGTCGGCGCGTTGCGCTCGCTCGACATGCGCCATTACCGGCGGCTGCGCGACGCCAATCAGCTGTCGCAACCCGCAACCGCGCGCTGGGAAATGCGCTACCAGATCGGCGCGATGGCCTACGCATTGGTGCTCGGGGTGTGGAGCCTGGCAGCGGTGCTCGACAGTCGCGACCCCGTGGTCCATTTGATCGCGATTACCGTCACCCTCTGCTACATGTCCGCTGGCGCCGGCCGGACCTATGGACGTCCCTGGATATTCCATGTCCAGATCCTGCTGGCCTGTGGACCGCTGACTGTCGCGCTGATGCTGGACGGCAGCCCATACTACCTGGGCATGGCCGTGTTCTGCGTGCTGTTCTTCCTCTCGCTGAAGCATATCTCGACCAATCTGCAGAAGATGTTCGTGCAGGCCTTCGTCGCCCGGGAGGGCGAGACGGCGCTGGCCAACCAGTTCGATACGGCGCTCAACAACATGCCGCACGGCCTGTGCATGTTCGGCGCCGATGGCCGGCTCGCCGTCATGAACTACCGCTTCTGCCAGATGGCGGGCCTGCCGGACGATATCATCCACAGCGGCGCCAGCGCCTCCGACATCGTCGGAGCGTGCGTCAGCGCCGGCTCGATCTCGGCGGTCAACGGCACGATCATTCTGGCGCAGATCGAGCACACCAAGGCCCACAACATCGTCACCACCGATTCGGACGGCAGACGCAACCGCTCGCTGTCCTGGACCTTCCAGCCGATGGACGGCGGCGGCGCCGTGGTGTTGCTCGAAGACGTGACGGAGCGCCGCCAGGCCGAAGCGCGGATCACCCATCTGGCGCGGTACGACGAACTGACTGCGTTGCCGAACCGCGTCAGTTTCCGCGACGAGATCGAGCGTCTGCTCACCATTCGCCAGCAGGACGGCCAGCTCTCGGCGCTGTTGTTCGTCGATCTGGACCAGTTCAAACAGGTCAACGACACGCTCGGGCATCCGTGCGGCGACCAGCTGCTGTGTGCGGTGTCGCAGCGGCTGCGCGACATGCTGCGGCCTGAGGATTTCGTCGCCCGCTTCGGCGGCGACGAATTCGTCGTGTTCCAGCGCAACATCCGTTCCAACGACGATGCCGCGACCTTGGCGCGGCGCATCGTCGACCATTTGAGCGAGCGCTACAAGATCGACAATCACCTGGTCGAGATCGGTGCCAGCATCGGCATCGCGATGACGACGCCGGGCATCAGCGCGGATACGCTGTTGAAGAACGCCGACATGGCGCTGTATCGCGCCAAGGCCGATGGGCGCGGCACTTTCTGTTTCTTCCGCGACGAACTGGCCCAGACGGTGGAAGCGCGGCGCACGCTCGAGCTCGACCTGCGCAAGGCGCTGGCCAACGAGGAGTTCGAGCTGTTCTACCAGCCGCTCGTCAGTCTCAAGTCCGGCAAGATCTCGACCTGCGAAGCGCTGCTGCGCTGGAATCATCCGGTGCGTGGCACCGTCTCCCCGGTCGACATCATTCCGGTCGCCGAGGACATGGGGCTGATCGTCGATCTCGGACGCTGGATCTTGCGCAAGGCGTGTCTGGAATGCGTGAAATGGCCGGAAACGGTCAGCGTCGCGGTCAATTTCTCGCCGCAGCAGTTTCACCAGCGCGATGTGCTGAGCGAGGTGCGCTACGCGCTGGAGATCTCGGGCCTGCCGCCGCATCGCCTGGAAATCGAGATCACCGAGTCATCATTGCTGCGCAACACGCAGCTGACCCACGACGTGCTCTCCCAGCTGCATGCGATCGGCGTTCGGATTTCGCTCGACGATTTTGGCACCGGCTATTCCAGCCTGAGCTATCTGCACAACTTCCCACTGCAGAAGGTCAAGATCGATCGCTCCTTCCTCGAAGGCATCGACAGCGATCGGCCGCTGACCTTGTTGCGCGGGGTGGCGCGGCTATCAGCCGATCTCGGCATGTCGGTGGTGGTCGAAGGGATCGAGACCAACGAGCAGCTCGAACTCATCAGCGTCGACGGTACCGTGAGCGAGGCGCAGGGCTATCTGTTCAGCCGGCCCGTGCCGGCCATGCGCATCCGCCAGCTCCTCAACGCTTCGCATGGCCGCCAATCGGACAGCGATCCTTTCCTCGCCGTCGGCGGCCGCTCCCTCGGCTGAGACTCAAAGGCACCAATCACATCGGTTGTATTGCGCAAGACCTGCACTCCATTAACTCTACATCCCTGAAATCTTTGCATCCCCGTTAACGAGCCGTTAAGCTTCTTTCGGTTCGCGTAAGAGTTTGTGGTGTAAAGAGGTTTCCTATGAAGTCTGCGGCTGGAGCTGCCGCTGATGCTCTGGAACGGAAGGCGGATCCGCTCGAGAACGTCGATTACCGACTGGCTGTAACCCCGGAAGACAAGGATCGAATTTACCGCCTCCGCTATAATGCCTATCTGCGTGAAGGGGCGATCCTGCCGTCCGAGAGCGGGCGCGTCACGGACGAGTACGACGATCTTCCGAACAGCTTCATCTTTGGGGTCTACGTCGACGATGAACTGTACAGCTCGATTCGCATCAGCGTTCTGACCCCGGACTGGCGCGACTCCCTCTCGGCCGGCATGTTCTCCGACCTGATCTATCCGGAGCTCGATCGCGGCAAGGTGATCATCGATCCGACGCGATTCGTCGCAGACCACGAGAAGGCACGCCGTTTTCCGGCTCTGCCCTACGTCACGGTGCGTCTCGGCTATGTCGCCTGCGCCCACTTCAACGCCGACATTGGCCTTGCCAACGTCCGACCTGAGCATCGGGCGTTCTATCGCAAAGTGTTTCTCCAGGAGCCTTGGGGCGAGCCGAGACTCTATTCCGGCCTGACCAAGCCCGTCGGATTGGTCGCCGCGCACTATCCCTCGATCCGCGATCGGGTCTTTCAGCGTTTCCCCTTCATGCGATCGAGCGCGTTCGAGCGGCGCGTGCTGTTCGAGCGCTCGGGCGATGACGCTTTTGCCCGTTCGTTCAGGATTCGCCCGGCCGCGATTGCGGGCTGACCGGCGCGCCATCGGTCCGGTTCTTTGGGCTGCATGCTCAAAATGCCTACCAAAAGGGCACTAATGTAAGCGGCGGAACGCCAGATCCGTCGCCGGGCCGCGTTTTGTTGCGGAAATCCCGACTGGAACGTCCGCATTTCCGGCTGCCGGACTCTTGCCTTCACCCTGGCGCCACATTTACAACGCATTAACCAACGCAGTCGCTTTTGGCGGTTCCTTGGCTTTTGACCCAGTCCGGCAAGACCTCGTCAAGGTTGACGGAACGTTCGCTTAACCATCGCCCTGTAGACCGGACGACAGTCTAGAACGTGAGCGTGGAGGCTCCGGAATGAAATATCAGATGCGTATCCTCCAGGGATTGAAGCTGGCCGCCGTGCTCGCGGTCGCGCTGTCGATGGGCGCCTGCGCCAACAAGAATCTCGGCGGTGCCGACGCCATGGCGAGTGCCGCGACCCCGGGCAGCCAGCAGGACTTCGTCGTGAACGTCGGCGACCGCGTGTTCTTCGAGAGCGACCAGACGGACCTCACGCCGCAGGCGACCGCGACTCTCGACAAGCAGGCGCAATGGCTGCAGACCTATTCGCGCTATTCGTTCACGATCGAAGGTCATGCCGACGAACGCGGTACCCGCGAATACAACATTGCGCTCGGCGCCCGCCGCGCCCAGTCGGTCCGCAACTATCTTGCCTCGCGCGGCATCGACCCGAGCCGCATGCGCACGATTTCCTATGGCAAGGAGCGCCCGGTCGCGGTCTGCAACGACATCTCCTGCTGGTCGCAGAACCGCCGCGCCGTCACGGTCCTGAACGCCAGTTCATAAGCCTGAACGACATTCCGAGAATGCAAGCCGGCGTCTGCTGTGGACGCCGGCTTAGTTCGTTACGGGGCGTGTTTTTCGCTCGAACGTCATTTGTCTGAAAGCCATTTTTGCAGTAAGTGCCTCGCGCAAACGGGCGCGTTCTGGTGGCGCCGATCCGGTCGTCAGGGCAACATGTCATCGAAAACTCTTCAAGGAAGCGCAGCTGCAGCGGTCGCTGCATTTGTGATGCTATCGTCGCAGCTATTGCCGTCGCAGGCCTTCGCGCAGGCCGATGAAGATCCGGAGGTTCGCATCGAGCGGCTGGAGAATCAGCTGCGGCAGCTCACGGGTCAGAACGAGGAACTGCAGTATCGTAATCGCCAGCTGGAGGAGCGGCTGCGGCAGCTCCAGGGTGGGGCGCCGGGAGCGCCCGGCGCGGCGTCGGCACAGCCGAGCCCCGCTTATGGTCAGCCAGCGCAGCCGGCCTATGCCCAGCCGGCCCAACCGCAATATGGCGGCCAGCCGCAGACCTATTCCCAGCAGCCTGGTTATGGCCAACCGCAAGGTGCTGCGCCTGCGCCGATCGCGCAGGATTCGGCTGCGAACGGAGGCGGGCGGCGACGTGGCGACGCGTTCGATCCGGGCCAAAATCCCAGTGCGCCAGGCGCACCGCAGGCGCTCGGCGGCGGTCAGTTGCCGATCCAACCCGGCGGCGGCGCGCCCTCCGGACGCCCGGTCGGCGAGCCGATGGACCTCGCCAACACCCCAGGCCGCTATCCGCAAGGCGCGCCGCCGGCCGCGGCGCCCGGTCCAAGAGCGGGCGGTCTCGACACCGCGCCGCCGACGCAGTCGCCGCGCGACGAATACGACCTCGGCATCGGTTATATGCAGCGCAAGGACTATGCGTTGGCAGAGCAGACCATGCGCAATTTCGGCCAGAAATATCCGAACGATCCGATGGTCGGCGATTCGCAATATTGGCTCGGCGAGAGCTTCTTCCAGCGGCAGCAATATCGAGAGGCCGCGGAGGTCTTCCTGGCGGTGACCACGAAATATGAGAAGTCGGGGAAGGCGCCGGATGCGTTGCTCAGGCTCGGCCAGTCGCTGGCCGCGCTGAAGGAGAAGGAGGCCGCCTGCGCGGCCTTCGGCGAGGTGACCCGCAAATATCCGCGGGCGTCCGCCGGCGTGAAGGCTGCGGTCGATCGCGAGCAGAAGAAGGTGAAGTGCTGAAGACAGCTCGCGCGTAGGCGCGCTGGCGGCGTTCGCCGGGACGACGGCTGAGTTTGTGGTTTGCAGCTCCCGCGCCTAATCTGCCGGGCATGGCACGGCAGAAGACAGCGCAGACCGACGCCTCAGACGATGGTCGTCCCATCACGGCCGCGGAGGCCGAACGGCTGTTCGCGGCTTTTGTCGACGCGCCGGGGCTGGTGCTTGCGGTTTCCGGCGGTCCCGATTCGATGGCGCTGATGTGGCTTGCGGCACGCTGGCGGCAATCGCTGGCGCGCGGCCCGCGGCTGATCGCGGTGACGATCGACCACGCCCTGCGGCCTGAAGCCGCCCGCGAAGCGCGTGAGGTCAAGCGAGTGGCGCGTACCCTCGATCTGCCGCACCGGACCTTGCGCTGGCGCGGCGACAAGCCTGCCTCCGGGGTGCCTGAAGCCGCGCGGGCGGCGCGCTACCGATTGCTGGCGCAGGCGGCGCGCACGGCCGGCGCAAGTCATATCGTCACGGCACATACCAGGGACGATCAGGCCGAAACGCTCTTGATGAGACTGTTGCGCGGCAGCGGCGTCGCCGGCCTGGCGGCCATGGCCGCTATCAGCGAGCGGGAGGGACTGCTGTTGGCGCGCCCGCTGCTCGGCATCGCCAAGGCGCAGCTCGTCGCAACGCTGCGGGTGGCCAACATCGATTTCGTCGAGGATCCAACCAATATCGATCCGGCATTCACCCGGCCGCGGCTGCGTGCGCTGATGCCGGCGCTCGCAGCCGAAGGCGGCGATGCACGCAATTTGGCGCGGCTCGCGGCCCGGCTTGCCCGGGCCAATGCGGCGATCGAGGTGCTGGCCGACGGCGCCGAACGCTATCTTGCTCTGACCGGCCACATCGAATCAGGGGGGCTGCGCGCCGGGCGCAATCCGCTCCCGAACCGCCAAGTGAAGGGCCTGGTGAATGGCCAAGCCTTCGATCTCCAGGCATTTGC
This sequence comes from Bradyrhizobium sp. SZCCHNS1022, assembly GCF_032484835.1. Classification (NCBI taxonomy): domain Bacteria; kingdom Pseudomonadati; phylum Pseudomonadota; class Alphaproteobacteria; order Hyphomicrobiales; family Nitrobacteraceae; genus Bradyrhizobium; species Bradyrhizobium sp. SZCCHNS1022. The sequence continues at coordinate 1,574,548 of NZ_JAUETT010000001.1, forward strand.
GCGGCTGCCGGAGGAAGTTCGGCTGCGGCTCCTGATGCGCGCGATCGATCGCTACGGCTCCGAGGGGCCGGTGGAACTCGGCAAGGCCGAGGTCCTGCTCGCGAAGTTGGACCGGACTCTTGCGGGGATCGCCGGAGGTGGCGCAGCCACGCCAGACAGGCTAAAACAAACCCTTGCCGGTGCATTGGTAAGCGTAACCAAAGGACAGGTCCGCATCGAGCCGGCGCCAGCCCGCCGCCGAGGCGGTGGCTAGCGGCCTTCGCGGACCCTTAACCACCTGCGATGACGCGGTTTTCCTGCGTCATTTTTCGAGCAGGAATCGGCGATAGATGCGGTAAATAGTCCTGCGTGGTTCCCTTGGCATTGTCGCGAGTGGCACCTAGATTAAACGACGGTCGACCGGGGGATTCCCTCGTGGCTACCTAGGGATAAGTCCGGGATCAATCCAAAGGACAGACGGCCGCGATCCGCGCGACCACGAAGGAAAATCGATGAACGCCAATCTGCGCAACTTCGCCCTTTGGGTCATTATTGTTCTGCTGCTGTTGGCACTCTTCACGCTGTTCCAAAATCCAAGCCAGCGCGCGTCCTCGACCGATATTTCGTTCTCGCAGCTGCTGACCGAAGTGGATCAGGGCCATGTCCGCGACGTCGTGATCCAGGGGCCGGAGATTCACGGCACCTTCACCAACAATACCTCGTTCCAGACCTATGCGCCGAGCGACCCGAACCTGGTCAAGCGGCTGTACGACGCCAAGGTTCAGATCACGGCGAAGCCGCCGGGCGACAACGTGCCGTGGTTCGTGTCGCTGCTCGTGTCCTGGCTGCCGTTCATCGCGCTGATCGGCGTCTGGATCTTCCTGTCGCGGCAGATGCAGGGCGGCGCCGGCAAGGCGATGGGCTTCGGCAAGTCGCGCGCGAAGATGCTGACTGAAGCGCATGGCCGCGTCACCTTCGAAGACGTCGCCGGCGTCGACGAGGCCAAGCAGGACCTGCAGGAGATCGTCGAATTCCTGCGCGATCCCGGCAAATTCCAGCGCCTTGGTGGCCGCATTCCGCGCGGCGTGCTGCTGGTCGGTCCTCCCGGCACCGGCAAGACCTTGATCGCGCGTGCGGTCGCAGGTGAAGCGAACGTGCCGTTCTTCACCATTTCGGGTTCGGACTTCGTCGAGATGTTCGTCGGTGTCGGCGCAAGCCGCGTCCGCGACATGTTCGAGCAGGCCAAGAAGAACGCGCCCTGCATCATCTTCATCGACGAGATCGACGCGGTCGGCCGTCATCGTGGCGCCGGCCTCGGCGGCGGCAATGATGAGCGCGAGCAGACGCTGAATCAGCTCCTGGTCGAGATGGACGGCTTCGAAGCCAATGAGGGCGTAATCCTGATCGCGGCCACCAACCGGCCCGACGTGCTCGATCCCGCCTTGATGCGCCCCGGCCGCTTCGACCGCCAGGTCGTGGTGTCGAACCCCGACATCATCGGCCGCGAGCAGATCCTCAAGGTCCACGTCCGCAAGGTGCCGCTGGCGCCCGATGTCAACCTGAAGACCATTGCCCGCGGCACGCCCGGCTTCTCCGGCGCCGACCTGATGAACCTCGTCAACGAGGCCGCCCTGACCGCCGCGCGCCGTAACAAGCGCATGGTGACTCAGGCCGAGTTCGAAGAGGCCAAGGACAAGGTGATGATGGGCGCCGAGCGCCGCTCCATGGTGATGACCGAGGAGGACAAGCTGCTGACCGCCTATCACGAGGCGGGCCACGCCATCGTCGCGCTCAACGTGCCGAGCCATGATCCGATCCACAAGGCCACGATCATTCCGCGCGGCCGTGCGCTCGGCATGGTGCAGTCGTTGCCCGAGGCCGACCGCCACTCGCATACCCGCGAATGGTGCGTCTCCAAGCTGGCGATGGCGTTCGGCGGCCGCGAGGCCGAGGTGCAGAAGTTCGGTCCGGAAAAGGTGACCAACGGCGCCACCGGCGACATCCAGCAGGCCACCAACCTCGCCCGTGCGATGGTGATGGAATGGGGCATGTCGGACAAGCTTGGTCGCGTGCGTTACCAGAGCAATGAGCAGGAGGTCTTCCTCGGCCATTCGGTGGCGCGCAGCACCAACATCTCCGACGACACCGCCAAGCTGATCGACTCCGAGATTCGCGGGCTGATCGAGGCGGGCGAACAGGAGGCGCGCCGCATCATCACCGAGAAGCGCGAGCAGTGGGAGGCGATCGCCCAGGCGCTGCTCGAATATGAGACGCTGACCGGCGAGGAGATCAACGACCTGCTGAAGGGCAAGAAGCCCAACCGCGAGTCCGTGGTCGAGCCGTCGACGCCGCGAGCCTCCGCCGTGCCGCCGGCCGGCAAACCGCGGCCGCGCCCCGATCCGGATCCCGGCCTGGAGCCGCAGCCGCAGGCCTGAGCAAATCTATCCGCGTTGACGAAAAGCCCGGCGATGAGCTGGGCTTTTCCTATTTTGGCGACCGACCGCTTTCTTTGTCAGGGGGGAAGAGGGCCCCGCGGACCTTGAGCCTGTTTAAGCCTTCCTCAAGCGGTCTTCACTTATTGCTCCTCGGTGCGAGCATCATTCTCAGTCCGCACGAGGATTAGATGGCCAACAGCTTCCGCGCCTCGCGGCTCGAGCCGCAGGCGAGCCTCGTTCCAGGCGGCCTGTTTGCCGTCTGCTTCGTGCTGGCCTGGATCAACGCCTCGTTTTTCCCGGCGGCCTATCTTTGCGGTGGGTGGATCTGGGACGCGCACGGCCTGGGCATTCCGACCGATTTCGTCAATGTCTGGGCGGCGGGCAAGCTCGCGCTGCAGGGCCATCCGGCGCTGGCCTGGGACTGGGACGTCCAGCGCGCCGTTGAACTCGATGTGCTCAAGCAGGATTGGCCCGGCGGCTATTTTGCCTGGCACTATCCGCCGCCGTTCCTGTTCGTGGCGGCGTTCCTGGCGCAGCTTCCCTATTCGATCGCCTTCATCGGCTGGGCCTGCGCAAGCTTCGTGCCCTACCTGGTGGTGATGCGCGCGATCGTGGGCCGCGCCTTCGGCTTCGTGCTTGCGGCCGGCTTTCCGATCGTGTTCTCGAATACGATCGTCGGGCAGAACGGGTTTCTGACCGCCGCCCTGGTCGGCGGCACGCTCTACCTCTTACCCATGCGGCCGGTGCTCGCTGGCATCTGCCTCGGCCTTCTCACCTACAAGCCGCAATATGGTTTCCTGTTTCCGATCGTGCTGATCGCAACCGGCCGCTGGCCCACCTTCGTCTCCGCCGCCATCACCGCCGTCGTGCTTGCCGGCATCTCCACGCTCGCTTTTGGTGTCGAGAGCTGGCAGGCCTTCTTCCATTGGATGCCGACCTTCTCGCAGGCCTTCCTCACCGAGGGCAAGGCGACCTGGTGGAAGCTGCAGAGCATCTTCTCGCTGATCCGCTATTTCGGCGGCACCGAGGCGCTGGGCTGGGCGTTCCAATGGGTGCTGACCGCGGCGGTCGTGGTGGTCCTGGTCGCGATATGGCGCAGCCCGGTGCGCTACAGCCTGAAAGCCGCAGCCCTGGCGGTGGGGACCCTGCTCACCACGCCGTATCTGTTTCTGTATGACATGATGGTGCTGGCGATCGCGGTGGCGTTCCTGGTGAGGATCGGGCTGAAGGACGGCTTCCGTCCCTACGAACTGCCCGCGCTCGGTTGCGCCGCGCTGCTTCTGATCGCCTTCATCCTGTTCGGAGTTCCGGTGGGTCTTGCCGCCAATCTCATTGTCGGCAGTCTGGTGCTGCTCCGGGCGGGGCCGTGGTGGCGGCGCGAGCCGGCGCGCGCTGCGCACGCGCTCGCGGCGGCGTGAGGCCATTCCGGCAGATCAGACCTTCGTCCGAGTCAGCCCATTTCCGGCTTGTCATCCGCTCTGAATAGTTGTTCAGTTCTTCCTGACGCATAACGGGGCTTGCCTCCAAAAACAGTGAATTCCTATTCGTCGCGGCTCGGCCGGGACGGTGGGCGGGATGAGAGACGCGCCATGGTCTATCGGCGAACCCATCAGGTGGTGAAGCGGCTGGCCGCGCGGCGCAGCGCGATCCTGGCTGCTGCACGCGAGGCCGCCGCCGAAGGCGGCATGGCGGCGGTGCAGATCGCGCCGGTCGCGGTGAAAGCCAACGTCGCCGCCGGAACGGTGTACCGCTACTTTCCTTCCAAGGCAGATCTGATCTCCGAATTGATCGCCGAGGTGTCCCGCGACGAGCTTGCGGCGATCCGGCGCGCCGCCGATGCGGCGCCGGGACCATCCTCGGCGCTGGCAGCCGCCATCTCGACGGTGGCGGTTCATGTCCTATCGCAGCGCAAGCTCGCCTGGGGCATTCTCGCCGAGCCGGTCGATGTCGATGTCACGGCGTCCCGCATCGCAAGCCGGCTTGAGATCGCGAGCGAGATCGGCACCCGGATCGAAGCTGCGGTTCGCGCCGGCCACCTGCCGGCGCAAGACACTCAGCTGGCTGCGACCGCGCTGCTGGGCGCGCTGCACGAGGCGCTGGTCGGGCCGCTGGCCCCGGAGAATCTCGACGATCCCATCAAGCTGCGCGATACGGTGCAGGCGGTCACGCTGCTGGCGCTGCGCGCGGTCGGCGTGATGGATGCCCGCGCCCGCGGCCTGGTGGTGCAGGCCGTGCTGCCGGTGAAGACCCTGGTCGGCGCCTGAGCGCGACCACGCGCCTCAATCCGGCTTAAGCAAGGATTCACGCGCGAAGGTCATGTTGCGGGAGGCTTCCAGGATGCGCCCGCGAACGGCGGCCGCATCGCTCACGCGGGCGCTTCTGCCGGGATGTTCATCTCACGCAAACAAGTAGTTATGCCGCTGGTGATCGCCGCCGCAAGCGCGGCCGGCGCGATCTACGCCTATTTCGCCGGCGAAGATATCAATTGGGACTGGCAGAATTATCACGACTATGCCGGCTTCGCGTTGCTGCACGGCCGCTTCGATGTCGACGTCATGTCGGGCGGCTTCCAGAGCTTTCTCAATCCGCTGGTCCATGTGCTGCCTTATCTGCTGCGCCACGGCCTCGCCGCGCCGTGGTGGGGCGTTGCACTCGGCGCGCTGCACGGGCTCAATCTTGCGCTGGTGTGTTGGGTCACGCGGGTGATGCTGGAGAAGGATGCACGCGTGCCGGCGCTGCTCGCCGCCGTGCTGATCGCCGCATGCGGGCCGATGACCTTGTCGGAGGTCGGCACCAGCTTCGCCGATATCCTCACGGCCATGCCGATCCTTGCCGGCGTCGCGCTGATCTTTGCGGACAGCGAACAGGACGGCCGGCGTATTTTGCTGGCCGGGCTACTGATCGGCGCGGCGACCGGATTGAAGCTGACCAATGCGACCTTCCTGATCGGCGCCGGCGTTTGCTTGTTGCTTGCGCCGCGCCCGCTTGTTGCGATGCTCCATTTCGGGGCGGGCAGTGCTGTGGGGGGACTTGCGACCGGTGGCGCCTGGGCGCTCAAGATGTGGCGCGACTTCGGCAGCCCGCTGTTTCCGTTCTACAACGCGATCTTCCGCTCGCGGGAGGCGCCGCCGGTCTCGATCATCGACACGCGCTTCATGCCACGTGGCCTGATCGAAGCTTTCGCCTATCCCTTCGATTGGCTGGTCGGACGGCATCCCTCCTCGGAGTGGCCGTTTCGCGATCCGCGCTTCGCCGTCGTTGTTGTACTGCTGCTTGCGACAATTGCCGTCGGCGCATGGCGTCGGCGTGAGTTCTTGCAAGCGCGCGACAGACAGTTCCTGCTGTTATTCTGGGTGAGCTACGCGCTGTGGATGCTGGCCTTCTCGATCCAGCGCTATCTGATTCCGCTCGAGCTGCTGTCAGCGCCGCTGATCGTGCTGCTGCTCACGCGGCTCGCGGCGGCAGGGCGGCCGTCGCTCTCGTTCGAACAGGGCGCGGCTTTGCGCGCATGTCATCTCCTCACCATGACGGCCGCGTTTGCGATCGCGCTGTGGTCGCAGCCGACCGATTGGATGCGGCGGCCATGGTCGGATCCATATCGCCCGCAGCTTGCGGCCGCATTGCAGAAGCCGGCGACCTTTCTGCTCCTGCACAAGCCGCTGGGCTATATCGTGTCCCAGCTTCCTGCCGGTTCGCGCGCCTATCAGCTCTCCGAGATTGTGCTGCCCTTGGTGCCCGGCGGCGTGCTGGAACGCCGCGTCCGCGCCGGGCTGGCCGAGCCGCTGCCCGGCGGGATCTGGGCGCTGTATTTCGCGACGAGCCCGACGGACAATCCGCCCCGGCTCGCGGCGCTGGATGCCTATGGTCTCGAGCGTGACCCCGGGAGGGCTTGCGAGCGGATCGCTGCCGTGGACGGCAGCGACATCGAGGCGTGTCCGGTGATCTCGCGTGCGTCGTCGGCATCGGCGGCCGAACTCGATCGAACCGGCCGCGATTCGAATTAGAGCATGATCCGGAAAAGTGGAAACCGGTTTTCAGAAAAGATCATGCTCAATAAGAGAGACTAGATCATGATACGATTCCTTCTAATCGCATCATGATTATCTAGGCTGCGTACTCATAAATTAACCGCGTGAATCGATGTCCGCTTGTCTCCAAGAGCCGCGCGAAAGCGGACGTTGTCGGACTTCCGGGAAGGGCCAACAAGAGACGTCGCTATGAGAACGCGTTGGCGGGAATCCAAAAAAATACTTCAATAGGCGTTCTGCCTAGCTCCGTTCATGAGTATTGTGCTGCGATTAGGTCAAGCTCGTAGCGCGTGGGATCCAATGTATATTCGCCAGATTGTTTTCGCCGTCGTGCTGCTCGGCGCTTTGGTTCCGTTCGGGCCTGCCACAGCTGAAGATGGCTTCCCAGCGGCGGAGTGGCAGCGCGTCACCCTTGCAGAATTGGGCTGGTCAGAGACCGAATTGGCCCAAGCGCGATCCTTTTCGGATCAGATCCGGTCGAGCGCGGTTGTGATCGTTCAACACGGAAAGGTGGTGGCCGAGTGGGGCAACACGACGAAGCCAATGGAGCTTGCTTCAATCCGCAAGAGCCTGCTCAGCGCCCTGATCGGCATCGCAGTGTCGGATCACCAGATCAACCTTGACAGCACGCTTGGCGAACTTGGCATCGACGATAACCCGCCTGGCTTGACCGGGGTCGAGAAGGGCGCGACGGTGCGCGAACTCCTCGAAGCGCGTTCCGGGGTCTACCACGCGGCTCTCTATGAGACGCCGGACAATGCCAAGATGAGACCGCCGCGCGGCAGTCACCCGCCCGGCACCTTCTGGTATTACAACAATTGGGACTTCAACGCGCTTGGCACGATCTACGAGCGTGCAACCGGCACCGGCCTCTTCGAGGCGCTCGACCAAAAGATCGCAAAGCCAATCGGCATGCAGGACTACCGGCCACAGGATGGCAGCTACGTCCGCGGCGAAGCGTCTATCCACCCCGCCTATGAGATCCGCATGAGCGCACGGGACTTGGCGCGTTTTGCACTTCTCTATCTTCACAAAGGCAATTGGGCCGGACACCAGATCGTGCCGCGGGAGTGGGTGGAAGAGAGCACGCGCAGCTATTCGAAAGCGGCGTTCGGGATGGGCTATGGCTATCTCTGGTGGATCGGTTTTTTGGGCGGTGACGTTGCGCCGACGGTGACTTTGCCCGAGGGCAGCTTTATGGCCCAAGGTGCCGGCGGCCAATACGCCCTGGTCGTACCCGCACTCGACCTTGTCGTGGTGCATCGTGTCGACCGCGATGCGCCCTACGTCGAACCTTCATTTCGCAACATGGCCAGGCTCTTCTGGCTGATCCTGAAGGCCGATGGCTATGATCCGGGGCCCGATGCCTCGCTCGCCGCAGCAATCGGCGAAAGACCGACAGGTGAGACCCTGGCCGCAAAATTCAAGGGCAAGACGATCAGCTTCGGTCCGAAGCTCAAGAATGGTCCGTTATCCATGCGATTCGAGCCCGACGGCCGGATGACTTATCCGCACTGGGACGAGTCCTTTGGGCCTGCAGCCGGGACATGGACGGTCGCGGAGGATAAGCTCTGCATCTCGACCTCGGGAGGCAGACGTCGCTGCTACATTCCGGTGCTGAACGGTGAACAGATTGAGTTGTTCGACCAGCTGGGCGTCATGCAAATCGCCGGGATGGCGCTGCCTCAGTGATCTGCATGCAGCAATCGGCTCGCGACGTCCGTTCAGGCTCATGAACGACAATACTCAAGGTAAGCATAATAGGTCGGCTTTCGGGTGCATAGCGACCAGTTGAGCCTGACAGCCGAGCCATGATTCAAGCCACCAGACGGAAGGGGCCGATCGTGCGCTACGAACTCACAGACAATGAGTGGTTCGCTATTGAGCCGATGCTGCCGAATCAGCCGCGCGGTGTGCCACGAGTGAATGACCGTCGTGTCCTCAATGGCATCTTCTGGGTCTTGCGCTCTGGAGCACCATGGCGTGACCTGCCAGAAAACTTCGGTCCGTACACGATCTGCTACGATCGGTTCGCTCGCTGGCGACGGGCGGGCGTGTGGCCCAAGCTCATGAGCGCACTGGCCGGTGCTCATGATGCTGCGGTGCAGATGATCGACACGTCTATTGTTCGCGTGCATCAACATGGGGCCTGTATCACAAGGAACCCGCGCCAATCGATGGGAAGGTCACGCGGCGGCTTGACGAGCAAAATCCACGCGGTGGTCGATGGCAATGGTCTGCCGCCTGTACGGCTGGCGTTGAGCCCCGGCGAGGCGCACGACGTTCGACTGGCCGGAAAACTGCTGTCCCGTCTTAAATTCGGATCGATGCTGCTTGCCGACCGAGGCTATGACGCCGTCTGGATCAGGGAGCTTGCCATGAAGAAGGGCGCATGGGCCAACATCCCGCCGAAAAGCAATCGCAGCGATCCGATCTGCTTCAGCCCGTACCTCTACCGCGCTCGCAATCAGGTCGAACGGTTCTTCAACAGGATCAAGCAATGCCGTCGGGTAGCGACGCGCTACGACAGGCTCGCCGCCAACTACCTTGCATTTGTTCAACTCGCGTCAATCCGGTTGTGGCTGCGCCTTAATGAGTCCGCGTCCTAGCTGCGCTCACATGTAAGCGTCGCCGGACGGACCGACATAGGCGATGCGCACCATGTTGGTGGTGCCGGGTGTCCCGAGCGGCACGCCCGCGACGATCAGCACGCGCTGGCCGGCGCGGACGAAGCCGTCGCGAAAGGCGATCGAGCCGGCGCGGTCGACCATGTCGTCCTGATCGCGCGCATCCTCGGCAACCACGCAATGCACGCCCCAGACCACCGACAATTTGCGGCCCGTGGCGAGATTGGGCGTGATCGCGACGATCGGCGGCTTCGGCCGCTCGCGCGCGACGCGGATCGCGGTCGAGCCAGACGAGGTCCAGCAGATGATGGTCGGCAGGTCCAGCGTCTCGGCGATCTGCCGCGCGGCATCGGCAATGGCATCGCCGGCGGTCGACTCCGGCTCCGGCCGTTGCGCGGTGATCACCGAGCGATAGACGAGATCGCGCTCCACTTCCTCGCCGATCCGGTTCATGGTCGAGACCGCTTCGACCGGATATTTGCCGGCCGCCGATTCGGCCGAGAGCATGATGGCGTCGGCGCCCTCATAGACCGCGGTGGCGACGTCGGAGACTTCGGCGCGGGTAGGCACCGGCGACTGGATCATCGATTCCAGCATCTGCGTCGCGATCACCACGGGCTTGCCGGCGCGTCGCGCCAGCCGCGTCATCTGCTTCTGCAGGCCCGGCACCCGCTCCAGCGGCAGCTCGACGCCGAGGTCGCCGCGCGCCACCATCAACGCGTCCGAGGCCTCGACGATGTCGGTGAGGCGGTCGATCGCCTGCGGCTTCTCGATCTTGGACATCACGGCGGCGCGGCCGCGGATGATCTTCTTGGCTTCGAGCACGTCGTCGGCGCGCTGCACGAAGGAGAGCGCGATCCAGTCGACGCCGGTGTTGAGCGCGGCATCGAGATCGGCGCGGTCCTTCGGCGTCATCGCCGAGACCGGCAGATCGGTGTCGGGCAGGCTGACGCCCTTGCGGTCGGACATGCGGCCGCCGACCACGACGCGCGTGACGACGAAAGTCGGCGAGGTCTCCTCGGCCACCAGACGCACCTTGCCGTCGTCCAGCAGCAGCACGTGGCCCGGTCGCAGCGCAGCGAGGATTTCCGGATGCGGAAGGTAGACGCGATTCGAATCGCCCGGCGTCTTGTCCGAATCCAGCATGAAACTCTGGCCGTTCTGCAACTGCGTCCCGCCATCGGCAAAGGTGCCGAGCCTGAGTTTCGGTCCCTGGAGGTCGACCAGGATGCCGATCGGCCGGCCATAGCTCGATTCGACATTACGGATCGTGGCCACCAGCTCCCGCATCTTGTCATGAGAGGTGTGGCTCATATTGATGCGGAAGATGTCGGCACCCGCCTCGAACAGCTTGCGAATCATCCCGCTGTCCGAGGATGCCGGGCCCAGGGTCGCCAGGATCTTGATCCGGCGCAGCCGCCTCATGGCTTCGGCGCTGCGGCAGGCGGCGCAGCTGCGGGCGGAGCGCCTTGCGGCGGGGCCGGCAGCCCCGGCACATTGCCGCTCGGCCCCAGCGTTCCGGGGATGCCGGGCACCCGCTGTTGCGCCGGCTGCTCATTGGCTTCGGTGAGCTGCACGGTCCAGGCGCGCTGGTCACCGGTGTCGACCTCGAAAAAGCCGGTGCGGTCGAAGCCCCGCGCCAGGCAGTTCTCGGTGCCCTTGATGGTGAATTCCTTGTCGCGTGAGCACATGAAGGCCTGGCCCGACCATTCGCCGCCGCGGTCATAGTCCAGCGCGTAAATATAGTAATAGCGCGCGACCAGGGTTCCCTTCAGCAGGGTTTCGCAGCTGCGCGAGGACACGTTCCACCAGCCTTCGGTGGTCCAGCCTTCAGCATCTTTGTAACCGAGCGCAACGCCGACGCGGCTCGAGGTGTTGTTGCACAGGCGGAAATCGGCCGCCGCCGGGCTGGTCCAGAGGCAGAGCATTGCCAAACCGAGCACCGACAGCAGTCCGACACCCGGCCGACAGATCGGAAAACGGAGGAGGGCGGAGATTTCGGGGATCATTGCGCGACGCTATATCAAACGTTGGATGGTGTCGCGTGACTTGGCTGCGGCTCTCAACATTGAGGGCGATGGCGATGCAACGCTGCAACCGAGCCCCCAAGCTCTTCGCTGCAACGCGATTTGGCCAAACCGGCGACGAGGCCAGACTATATACCAGAAATCTGGCATAACGCGACACAGGGAACGGAACACGAAAGAGGCGACGATGGATACAACCACCCGGACCGAGCTTGAGGCGGCTGCTTTCCGCAGGCTGGTCGAACACCTGCGGAGCCGGACCGACGTTCAGAATATCGAATTGATGAATCTGGCCGGCTTCTGTCGCAATTGCCTGTCGAACTGGCTGAAGGACGCTGCGGATGCGCAGGGCGTCCCGATGACCAAGGATGAGAGTCGCGAGGCGATCTACGGCATGCCTTACGACGAATGGAAGACGAAGTACCAGCGCGAGGCGACGGCTGAGCAGCTCGAGGCGATGAAAAAGGTGCATCCGGGTCACTGAATCGTGCTGGCGAATCATGCCCGGTCAATTCGGATGAATCCCCCTGAGCCGTCTGCCCAACGATAGGTTGGATGCTTCCTTTCCCGTTACTTTCGCGGGATAGGACGGGAGAAAGCCTGCGCCACAGTCGCGAATCGGGCCGATCCAGGAGACGCAAGAAAAACGCAAGCGGCGCGGCCGCATTTTGTGGGCTGCGGGCGTGTGGCCGCAACAAGATGTGGGCGCGCTGTGGATGAGGGCGATGTTGCCTTGACGCAGGGCACGCCAAATTTGAGGGTCTTCCTGAAAGAACGCGCGCCTTGCAACGATTGGCGCCCTCATCGAGCCACACCAGTTCCACTCAGGAGTATCAGATGGCCACCGCCGCCGCTGCGAAGGATGACGACTCGCCTGCAACCCGCTTTGCCGTAGACCAACTGAAGTCGATCATCGAGCGCATCGAGCGCCTGGAGGAGGAGAAGAAGGCGATCTCCGAAGACATCAAGGACGTCTATGCCGAGAGCAAGGGCAACGGTTTCGACGTCAAGGCCCTGCGCACGATCATCCGCCTGCGCAAGCAGGACCCCAACGAGCGCCAGGAAGAAGAGAGCATTCTCGAGACCTACATGCAGGCGCTGGGAATGATCTGAGCTGACATCGAATGCTTCGTTCCGATGCTTCCCGTCCGCGACGGGGAGCGTCGTTTTATTGGCGTACGGCGACTGCGGTGTCTTCGCCCGGGGCGACGCTCGCTAGCCCCGGGGCAGTGCCGTCAGCGCAATGCTGCGGAGCGCAAGACGAAGGCCTTCGTCTCGAGCTTCACCGTCGCCGAGCCCGAGAACTGGACGTAGCTCAGGCCCTGCGCAGGATCCTCCGAGAAGCTCATCGCAAGCACCATCTGCGGCTTGACGAAATAGTTGCGCATGAGCGTGAGGTCGGGGTCGCCCAGTGTGGTGACCGACATCGAGCTCGACACGCTCGGGGCCAGCAACATCGCCCGCATCCAGATCGTGTCGGTGCTCTTGGCGGCGGAAATCCGCGTCTCGGTCGTGATCACACCGTCATGCCCTTGCGGGTCCTTGGCGGCCGGCGTGGTGGTCTCGGCCGCAGGTGCCGCATTGCGTGCCGGCGAGCGGGTGTTGCGGACCGGGATCGGTGCCGATGCTGCGACGATCCGGGAGCGGTCGACCGGGGAGGAAGCGGGAGGCGCGAACGCCATCGCGTTCATCAGACTGGCAGTCGGCTGCGGGTCGGCCGCGTGGCGCGCCGTAATCGCTGCGACCTGCTCGGGGGTCGCCTGTTTCGGATTGGCGGGATCGTCCCCCCAGAAGCCGCGCGCATTGATGATGTCGGACATGGTCTGCGGTGCAGCCTGGTCGCCGGCGGTCTGCGCCCCGCCGCTAGCCGATGACGCCGGCTGCGGCTTGCCGGCCTGAACCAGCTGCGAATCGGCGGAAGCAAGCTGCAACGTGTTCACGAGCTTGCCGCGGCCCAGTTTGGCGTCCGCGGCTTTGCCGTTCGCCGCCTTGCTGTCGCCGGCCTTCGGGTCCGTTGTTTTGGCCGGAGCCATCGCTGCGACCTGCACCGGCTTGGCATCGGCTTCCGAGGCGCTCTCCTCCTCATCCTCGGCAGGACGGCCACGGAACAACCGCGCAAACAGGCTCGGCTTGCTCGACCCTGCATCATCGCCATTGCCGCGCTTCTCGATATCGGCCCGCGCGAGCTCATAGCCCTTCAGCGGCGCGCCATCGGACGGAATATGAACGGTGCGGCCGTCGGGGAAGACTCTGACCAGCTGGTCATGGGTCATTCGTGGCCAGTGGCGGATATTGCCGGTATCGAGATGAACGAAGGGCGAGCCGGACGTCGGATAGAAGCCGACGCCGCCGCGCTGCAGCCGGAGGCCGGCATAGCGAATCTGTTCGAGCGGCACGCCGGGGATGAAGAAATCCATCGCATGCCCCAGCATGTGCTGGCTGTAGCGGGCCACGCCCGTATGCGCCGAGCGCCGGCGCAGCATCGCATTGGTGGCCGGCGAGCGGTAGGACGAGATGATCTGGATCGGCTGCTTGCCGTCGACGTCGCGATAGACTTCCCACAGGATGTCGAACAGATGGCGATTCATCACCGTCTCGTCCTGGGTGCGCCAGTCGCGCAGGTAATGATTGAGCTTCTTCAGCGCCTCTTCGTCATAGCGGCCCTCGCGCTTGAAGGTGACCGTGAGGTCTTCGCCGGAATGGGTGTGGTGAAAGGAAAGCGTGCGGGTCTCGTTCAGTGCCGTCGCGTCATGGACCGACCCGGCAGCGCCGAACAGCAGCACCGAGACCAAGCCGATCTGACATCCAGCCTTGCGGCCCGTCCTGGGCAGCGAATGCCATTGGCGCGCGAAAATAGACAGCAAGATGCAGCCCACCCGTCGACGAGCGTTTACTCAAATACCCTCTTGCGGCCCGTCCGGCGGAAGAGAGAGCAAACGCGTATTTAAGGCGGGATGGTTAAGGGAGATTGACCGGCCCGCCCCCCAGATTAGGCTTAACATAAGCGCTTGAGTGTGGCGAAAAAGTGCCAGTGATTCTTGGTGGGTTGGAATGGTTACCAAAAGAACAACCCCGCTCACGGGCCACGGGCCGGGAGCGAGGTTGGCGAATCAGCCGGACAAGCTGGAACAGTCGGCCCGCCAGCTCAGCGGGTGAAGATCCGGCGCTGCTGTGACTGGCCGCGACGCCCCACCGGAGCCGGTGGCGTCGGGTTGCCGAAGCCGCCGCCGAACAGGCGCTCGAAGAAGTTTGGCCCCGACGAGAAATCATTGCCGCTGGCGACACTGACTGAACTCGGCAGCGGTCCGGTTGGGCGCGAATAGCTCGGCTGCGCGTGGGCGACCACGTTTTCGAGGTCCTTGCCGCGGTTGTTCTTCAGCATCCCGATCATGGTGGCGTCGCGGCCGTAGATGTCCTTGCGGACTTGCAGCTTGCCGGCATCGTCGACGAAGGCGGTCTGATAGGTGATGTTGACCGGAATCGGGGTCGGGAATTTCAGATCGACCTCGCTCGAGCCGTACATGCTGCGGATCTTCTCCGGCGTGTAGTGCTCGTTCGGCTGCGTGATGTTGAGCAGCACCGAGGCATATTGATCCGGATACTGCACGCGCATGCAGCCATGGCTGTAGGCGCGCTCGTCCTTGGCGAACAGGTATTTGTCCGGCGTGTCGTGCTGATAGACCAGGAACTTGTTCGGGAAGTTGAAGCGGACGCGGCCGAGCGCATTGCCGTCGCCCGGCGGCTGCGAGATGTGCACCGAACCGTCGCGGTTTCGCTCCAGCCTCAGACCCATGCGCGCGAGCACGTCCGGATCCTGCTGCAGCGCCGGCAGGTATTCGCCATAGACGATCGAGGGCGGCACGTTCCAGGTCGGATTGACCGTGATGTATTTCATGGTCTCGGTCAGCAGCGGCGTGGCGTGAATTCCCGGCTTGCCGACCACGACCCGCGTGGTCCAGACCTGCGCGCCGTGCTGCATGACCTTGAGCGTGTAGTCGGGAATGTTGAGGATCACATAGGCGTCGCCGATCCCGGGGGCGCCGAGATCGCGCGGCAGCCAGCGCCAGCGCTCCATGTTGACGACGATGGTGTCGATCTGCCGGTCGCGCTTCGGCGTGTTGAGCGCTTTGACCGTGCGATCATCGAGAATGCCGGTCGGCTTGAGGTCGACGCCTGCCTGGAATTTGCGGACGGCGGCGGCGAGCTTGGCATCGTAATTGGTGTCGTCCGCGTTCTCGGTGAGCCCGAGCCTGGCGCGCAGCTGCGGCACGCGCGGATCGGACATCTGGGCCTCGGCCTCCGGCGCGTTCTTGCCGCGCGCCGGCGTATATTTCAGCGCCGGGCCGTCATCGATCTTGATCGTGCCGGCACCCGTATCGCCGCGCAATTCGGCGAGCTTGGCCTTCAGCTCCTTGTAGAGCTTCTGCGGCGGATTGTAGCTGTCGAGCGCGGCGGAGGCATCCTTCGCGCCGATGACATTGGCGAGCACCTCGTTCGGATCGACCGGGTGCTCGGGATATTGGATGTCGCCGGAGACCTGGGACCAGTGCAGGCGGCCGCTCTGCGCCTGCCGCGCATAGTCCAGCATGCTGGCGGTCAGCTTCAGGTCGGCTTCGGCGAGCGCATCGGGCGAACTCGTTGCCGCGGCGAAATCCGGCACCGGATAGTCTTCGGGATTGAGCCCGTCGGAAGCGGCATCCTGCAGCCGTGCGATGACGCCCTTGGCCGACGCCGTCAGGCTGCCAGCTTGTGTCCAGATCGGGGCGTAGTCGCGGGTCGTATAGAACTTCTCGACGGCCGCACGCTCGGCCTTGCGATCGAAATAGCGGAGGCCCTTGGTGGTCATCAGGTCGCGCAGGCGATCGGCGACCGGCTGGTCGGCGGCCGGCACATTGCTTGCGGCCTTGACCGGATCCTTTGCGGGCTCGGCGGTGGGCGCAGTGGCCGTGGCCGGAGCGGATGGCGCGGCGGCCGGTGCCGTCGCGGCCTTGTCCGGCTCGGTCGACGGCGCAGCCGCGCTGCTCGCCGGCTTGATCACGGGAGCAGGCGGCGCGGTCGCGGTGTCCTGCGGTGCTGCAGGCGCTTTGGCCGCATCCGGCGAAACCGTGGCGGTGGTGTCGAGCTTGAAGTCGCTTGCGGTCGGTGGCGGCACATTGGCGGGCTCCGGCCGCGGGATCGCTGCTTCGATTGCGAGTTCGGCGGCGCTGCTGCGCGCATCGCTTTGCGCCAGCGCCGATGTTGCCGATACCGCGAGGAAGCTTGCCGCGACGGCCATCAGCACGCGGTCATATCCACCACGGTTCTTCGAACAGTCTCGCATCGTCGCTTCCCTTGGATGTTCTGCTCCGGCAGGGAGCAGCGTCGGTTTTCGTCGGTCGGCTCAAGCGCCAGTTTCTGAGAGCGGCACGCCTGCACGCAACGAATTACGTCAAACGGTAACCAAGCCCCGCTTACGCGGCCAGCGCCATGCGGAGCAACTCACGACAAACTGACTCTCCGGAAAAAACCCGATCAGCTCTATCGTGCGTTTGTGCCACGCGTTTTTTCCTGTGTCTGTCACCGCAAGGCAACGGTTCAGATGTTCCATGGTTGCGCAGCCTTGCGGCGTTTTTCAGTCGATCAAGAGGGCATGTCGCTCTAATTCGATGCAGGGGGGCGATTTGCCTCATTCGACCGGAGGGTGGCTCGCACTGGTGTCCGCCTCGGCATCGTCGCCATTGATGTCATCGAGTTTGCGATAGAGCGTGGAGCGGCCGATCTTCAGCCGTCGCGCCACTTCGGACATCTGGCCGCGATAATGCGTGATCGCAAACCGGATGATCTCATTTTCGAGCTCTTCCAACGGGCGGACCTCGCCCTCCGGCGTGAGCATGGCCAAAGCGCCGTGAAGGGGCAGGGGAGCGATTGGTATTTCATTACCTGGAACGACTGCAGGTGCCGCCTGGAGGGGACGCTCGATGACGAGCGGCGGCGCCGGCTGCACCGGCGGTGCATGGGTGGGAATCAGCGGGAAATCGGCGAGATCGAGCTGGTCGCCCTCGCTCATCACGACGGCGCGATAGACCGCGTTCTCGAGCTGGCGGATGTTGCCGGGCCAATCGAGCTGGGTGAGATAGCCGACCGCCTCGCCGCTGATGCCGGTCAGCACACGATTTTCCTCGGCGGCGAAGCGCGCGAGGAAATGCCGCAACAGGTGCGGAATGTCTTCGCGGCGCGTGCGCAGCGGCGGGATCGTCAGCGGCAGCACGTGCAGGCGGTAGAACAAGTCCTCGCGAAAATGGCCTTCTTTCACCTGGTCGAGCAGCTTGCGGTTGGTCGCGGAGATGATGCGCACATCGACCTTCACCGGCCTGCGGCCGCCGACCGCCTCCACGGCGCCTTCCTGCAGCGCGCGCAACAGCTTCACCTGCGCGGTGAGCGGCAGCTCGGACACCTCGTCGAGGAACAGGGTGCCGCCATGGGCCTCGACGAACTTGCCCATGTGGCGTTCGGTCGCGCCGGTGAATGCGCCCTTCTCGTGGCCGAACAGGATCGATTCCACCAGATTGTCCGGGATTGCGCCGCAATTGACCGCGACGAACGGTTTGCTCTTGCGCTCGCTGCTGCCGTGAATGGCGCGGGCGAACAGCTCCTTGCCGACGCCGGATTCACCCTCGATCAGGACCGGGATCGCGGATGCCGCAGCCTTGTCGGCGATGCGCAGGATCGGCGTCATCGCCTCGCTGCGGCTGATGATGTCGGCGAAGGTCAGTCGCCCCTCGCGGCTGTGGCGGATGCGTTGCAATTCGCCCTTCAGCGCCGAAGTGTTGAGCGCGTTGCGAAGTGAGACCTGCAGCCGCTCCAGGCCGACCGGCTTGACCACGAAATCGTGCGCGCCGGCGCGCATGGCCGAGACGACGTTATCGATGCCGCCATGGGCGGTCTGCACGATCACGGGGATGGACAGACCGGCTTCGCGCATCTTCGCGAGCACGCCCATGCCGTCGAGACCGGGCATCACGAGGTCGAGCAGGAGAGCGTCGATGGCGGCCGCATCAGGGCCGGTCAGCTTGTCGATGACCGCGTCGCCGGTGTCGACGACAATCGCTTCATAGCCGCATTTCTGTACCATGTTCTCCACCAGCCGACGCTGGACGGGATCGTCGTCGGCGATCAAAATGCTGGCAGCCATGGCTTTCCTCGCACGCTACAACTATCTGTCTCGAATCGGGGCACTCTCGCCGACACCGATTAACGCAACCTTAATCGTTGCGGTTCGCGACAACGTTTGAACAACAGGTTACGGACACGATGAGCTCGCGCGCTTCTTCTTCTGCCCTCCGCAAGACCGCCAAGCCGACTGCGAAGCCGGCCACCAAGTCAGTCGCCAAGGGCAAGGCCCCAGCGAAGCCGACCAAGAAGAGTCTCGCCAAGGGGCCGGCGAAGCCGGTCGCCAAGACTGCCGCCAAGACTGTCGTCAAGGCTGCCGCCAAGAGCGCTGTCAAGGGCGGCATCAAGACCGGCGCGTTGCCGGTGTGGAACCTGGACGATCTCTATGCGGGAATCGAGGCTCCGGAGATCACGCGCGATCTTGAGCAGATGGATGCGGACTGCATCGCGTTCGAGACCGATTATAAAGGCAAGCTCGCCGAGCACACTGCGCGCGAGGATGGCGGTGAGTGGCTCGCGGGAGCCGTCCGACGCTATGAAGCGATCGACGATCTCGCAGGACGGCTCGGGTCTTATGCAGGGCTCGTGCATGCCGGCGACAGCGTCGATCCTGCAATCTCCAAATTCTACGGCGATATTTCGGAACGGCTGACCGCGGCCTCGATGCACCTTCTGTTCTTTCCGCTCGAACTCAACCGCGTCGACGATGCGGTGATTGAGCGTGCGATGCAGGCGCCCGCGCTCGACCATTACCGGCCCTGGATCGAGGATCTGCGCAAGGACAAGCCGTACCAGCTCGAAGATCGCGTCGAACAGTTGTTTCACGAGAAATCACAGACCGGCTATTCGGCCTGGAACCGGCTGTTCGACCAGACCATCGCCGCGCTTCGCTTCAAGGTCGGCGGAAAGGAGCTCGCAATCGAGCCGACGCTCAGCTTCCTGCAGGATCGCGACGGCGCCAAGCGCAAGGCGGCTGCCGAAGCGCTGGCCAAGACCTTCAAGGCCAATGAGCGCACCTTTGCGCTGATCACCAATACGCTCGCCAAGGACAAGGACATTTCCGACCGCTGGCGCGGCTTCCAGGACGTCGCGGACTCCCGCCATCTGAACAATCGCGTCGAGCGTGAGGTGGTGGACGCGCTGGTTGCTTCGGTGCGCGCGGCCTACCCGAAACTGTCGCATCGCTACTACGCTCTGAAGGCGCGCTGGTTCAAAAAGAAGAAGCTCGCGCATTGGGACCGCAATGCGCCGCTGCCTTTCGCCGCCACCTCGACCATCGCCTGGCCCGAGGCGAAGGATATGGTGCTGACGGCCTATCGCGGCTTTTCGCCTGACATGGCCGACATCGCCCAGCGCTTTTTCGATCAGCGCTGGATCGATGCGCCGGTGCGGCCGGGGAAGGCGCCCGGGGCCTTCTCACACCCGACGACGCCCTCCGCCCATCCCTATGTGCTGATGAACTATCAGGGCAAGCCGCGCGACGTGATGACGCTCGCCCATGAGCTCGGCCATGGCGTGCATCAGGTGCTGGCGGCCAAGAATGGCGCGCTGATGGCGCCGACGCCGTTGACGCTGGCGGAGACCGCGAGCGTGTTCGGCGAGATGCTGACCTTCAAGCGGCTGCTGGGCGAGACCAAGAATGCCAAGCAGCGCCAGGCGCTGCTCGCCGGCAAGGTCGAGGACATGATCAACACGGTGGTGCGGCAGATCGCGTTCTATTCGTTTGAGCGCGCCGTGCATACCGAGCGCAAGAACGGCGAACTCACTGCCGAGCGCATCGGCCAGATCTGGCTGTCGGTGCAGAACGAGAGCCTCGGCGAGGCGATCGAGATCAAGCCGGGCTATGAGAATTTCTGGATGTACATCCCGCACTTCATCCATTCGCCGTTCTACGTCTACGCCTATGCGTTCGGCGACTGCCTGGTGAATTCGCTGTATGCGGTCTACGAGCACGCCGCGGACGGGTTTGCCGAGCGCTACCTCGCGATGCTCGCTGCCGGCGGCACCAAGCATTATTCGGAGCTGCTCAGGCCGTTCGGCCTGGACGCAAAGGACCCGAAGTTCTGGGATGGCGGCCTGTCGGTGATCGCCGGCATGATCGACGAGCTGGAGACGATGGGGTGAGGGCAGGGACGTAAAACATCTGTTAAACGGTTGCCTCGGGCGTGTTGTACGGATTGTATAACGCGCCCGTAGGCTATCTGGAGCCTGTCATGAAGATCGAGATCAAGAAGATCGGCAATTCCGATGGGCTCTTGCTGCCGCGCGAATTGATGCAACGGCTCGATCTCAAGCGCGGCCAGCAGTTGCATATCGTCGAGCTTCCCGGCGGCGGCTTCCAGGCGCTGCCTTACGATCCGGATTTCGAGCGGACGATGGAGATCGCCGACGAGATCATGGATCAGTACAGGGATACCTTGGTGGCCCTCGCGAAATGAGCGAGGCGCCGGAGCCGCTCTGGATCAGTTACGAGCAGGCCATCGCGATCCATACCCGCCAACTCCGCCGCTTCGGCGGGGCGTCGGGCTTCCGCGACGAGGGAATGCTCCGCTTGGCACTCGAGGAGCCCGTCAATAAATGGAGCTACGAGCACGCCATGCTGCCTAGGCTCGGGGCGGCCTATGCCTTCGGCCTTGCAAAGAACCATGCCTTTGTCGACGGCAACAAGCGGATCGCTTTCACGGTGATGACGACGTTTCTCCGAAGAAACGGCACGGCCTTTGCGCCCGATCCTGCACAGGCCACGATCATCATCCTCTCCCTCGCTGCGGGCGAGGTCAGTCTGACCCGCTGGATCCGGGACAATTGGCCGCCTCAATGACCTGATAAGAAAAGGCGTGCAATCGGGGCGCCGTTGCCCTGCGACCGGCTTTGCGCTATGCGAGCCATTAAAGGAAATTTTTCGGGGGACCCAGATGGCAGATCACGGCGAAGTCGCCTATTCGACGGCTGACGGCAACGACTACGCGGCGCATGAGGCGACCTATGAGGGCTTCATCAAGCTGGTGAAGTACGGCACCATCACCGTCGCGCTCATCGTCATCTTGATGGCAATTTTCCTCACTTAAGTCCATTTGCCCGCCGCAAGTTGCCGGCGGGCTTTCGGCCGCCCGGCTGAAACACCTGGAATTCCGCACCCTACCAGCTCGCGCGCGCGCCCGCGCCGGAGGCCTCATGAAGATTGCCGTCGCCAAGGAAATCGACCCGTCGGAGCCGCGGGTTGCCGCCTCGCCCGATACGGTGAAGAAATTCAAGTCCTTAGGCGCCGAGGTTGCGGTCGAGCCGGGCGCCGGCGTCAAGTCGGGCGTGCCGGATGCCGAGTTTGCTGCCGCCGGCGCCACGGTGAGCGCGGATGCGCTCAAGGACGCCGACATCGTCATCAAGGTGAAGCGGCCGGAGCCGTCGGAGCTTGCCCAATATAAGCGTGGCGCGCTGGTCATCGCGATCATGGACCCCTACGGCAATGATGGCGCACTGAAGGCAATGGCCGATGCCGGTATCTCGGCCTTCGCCATGGAGCTGATGCCGCGCATCACCCGCGCGCAGGTGATGGACGTGCTGTCGAGCCAGGCCAATCTTGCGGGCTACCGCGCCGTGATTGAGGCCGCCGAGGCATTTGGCCGCGCCTTCCCGATGATGATGACCGCGGCCGGCACGGTGCCGGCCGCGAAGGTCTTCGTGATGGGCGTCGGCGTCGCCGGCCTGCAGGCGATCGCGACCGCGCGTCGTCTCGGCGCGATCGTGTCCGCGACCGACGTGCGGCCTGCCACCAAGGAGCAGGTCGAGAGCCTTGGCGCGAAATTCCTCGCCGTCGAGGACGAGGAGTTCAAGAGTGCGCAGACCGCCGGCGGCTACGCCAAGGAAATGTCCAAGGAGTATCAGGCCAAGCAGGCGGCGCTGACGGCCGAGCATCTCAAGAAGCAGGATATCGTCATTACGACCGCACTGATCCCGGGCCGGCCGGCCCCGCGGCTGGTCACGCTCGACATGGTCAAATCGATGCGGCCCGGCTCGGTGCTGGTCGACCTCGCCGTCGAGCGCGGCGGCAATGTCGAGGGCGCCAAGCTCGGGGAGACGGTCGACGTCGACGGCATCAAGATCGTCGGTATTCCGAACCTCGCTGGCCGCGTCGCGGCCTCCGCCTCCAGCCTCTATGCGCGTAACCTCCTGTCCTTCATCGAGACCATGATCGACAAGGCAACCAAATCCCTGGCCGTCAATTGGGATGACGATCTGGTCAAGGCCACGGCTTTGACAAAGGATGGCGCCATCATCCATCCGAATTTCCAGCCGAAGGCATAGTCAGAGGCATCAGGAGAAAAGTCATGGAGC
This sequence comes from Bradyrhizobium sp. SZCCHNS1022, assembly GCF_032484835.1. NCBI lineage: Bacteria > Pseudomonadati > Pseudomonadota > Alphaproteobacteria > Hyphomicrobiales > Nitrobacteraceae > Bradyrhizobium > Bradyrhizobium sp. SZCCHNS1022. The sequence continues at coordinate 1,597,125 of NZ_JAUETT010000001.1, forward strand.
ATGTCGCCCAAGCCGTTGATCCCTTCGTGTTCCGGCTCTCGATTTTCGTGCTGGCCGTGTTCGTCGGCTACTTCGTCGTATGGTCAGTGACACCTGCGCTGCATACGCCGCTGATGTCGGTCACCAACGCGATCTCCTCGGTGATCGTGGTCGGTGCGCTGCTCGCGGTCGGCGTCGGCATGATCTCGAGCGGCAGCGGCTGGGCGCGCGGCTTCGGCTTCATCGCCTTGATCTTCGCCTGCGTGAACATCTTCGGCGGCTTCCTCGTCACCCAGCGCATGCTGGCCATGTACAAGAAGAAGTCCAGGTAACAACGCCGCATCGCGCGCAGGCATCAACGGGGCATCTCGCAATGAACGCCAATCTGTCGGCACTCCTTTATCTCGTGGCAGGTGTGCTGTTCATCCTGTCGCTGCGCGGCCTGTCGAGCCCGGCCACCAGCCGGCGGGGCAATTTCCTCGGCATGGCCGGCATGGTGATTGCGGTCGTCACCACGCTGGCCAATCATCCGCCGGCGGATGGCGTCGCCTGGATGCTGGTCATTCTCGGCATCGCGATCGGCGGCGGCATCGGCGCGGTGATCGCGCGCCGGGTGCCGATGACCGCAATGCCCGAACTTGTCGCGGCCTTCCACTCGCTGGTCGGCATGGCCGCGGTGCTGGTCGCGGCCGGCGCGTTCTATGCGCCGGAAGCCTTCGACATCGGCACGCCCGCCAACATCCACACCCAGAGCCTGGTCGAAATGTCGCTCGGCGTCGCCATCGGCGCGCTGACCTTCACCGGCTCGGTGATCGCGTTCCTGAAACTGTCGGCGCGCATGAGCGGTGCCCCGATCATCCTGCCGGCGCGGCACCTCATCAACATCGTGCTCGCAATTGCCCTGGTCGCCTGCATCGTCGGCCTCGTCGTTACCGGCAGCGCGGGCTTCTTCTGGCTGAACGTCGTCCTGGCGCTGGCGCTCGGCGTGCTCATGATCATCCCGATCGGCGGCGCCGATATGCCGGTCGTGATCTCGATGCTCAACTCCTATTCCGGTTGGGCCGCGGCCGGCATCGGCTTCACGCTCGGCAATTCGGCGCTGATCATCACCGGCGCGCTGGTCGGCTCGTCAGGCGCGATCCTGTCCTACATCATGTGTCACGCGATGAACCGGTCCTTCATCTCGGTCATCCTCGGCGGATTCGGCGGCGAGACCGCAGCCGCAAGCGTCGGCACCGGCGAACAGAAGCCGGCCAAACTCGGCTCGGCCGAGGACGCCGCCTTCATCATGAAGAATGCCTCCAAGGTCATCATCGTGCCCGGCTACGGCATGGCGGTGGCGCAGGCCCAGCACGCGCTGCGCGAGATGGCCGACACGCTGAAGAAGGAAGGGGTGGAGGTGAAATACGCCATCCACCCGGTCGCCGGCCGCATGCCCGGCCACATGAACGTGCTGCTCGCCGAAGCCAACGTGCCGTACGACGAGGTGTTCGAACTCGAGGACATCAACTCCGAATTCGCCCAGGCCGACGTCGCCTTCGTGATCGGCGCCAACGACGTCACCAACCCGGCGGCCGAAGAGGATAAGTCCTCGCCGATCTACGGCATGCCGGTGCTGCAGGTCTGGAAGGCCGGCACGGTGATGTTCATCAAGCGCTCGCTCGCCTCCGGCTATGCCGGCATCGACAACCCGCTGTTCTACCGCGACAACACGATGATGCTGCTCGGCGACGCCAAGAAGATGACCGAGAGCATCGTCAAGGCGATGTAAATCACCAGACGCTATGTCGGAAACCGGCTAAACTCGCTTGGCCAGAGACTAGGCCGGAGCCATCCAATGCTGGACCGTCGCGAGGTGATTGCAGGCGCAACCGCAACCTTGGCGGCTGGCGATGTCGGTCTCGCGAGTTCAGCCGCGCCTGCCGGGCCATGGCAAAAAGCGGCTCCTACCGATGCCGGCCTGACGGCGGACCTTGCGCCGCGTCTCGACAGACTGATCGCGGACAAGCGCGTATGGGGCCTGCACGGCGTGCTCGTCGTGCGCCACCGGCGGATCGCGTTGGAACGCTATTTCGAGGCGGAAGACAATAATTGGGGGCAGTCGCTGGGCCTCGTGCGATTTGGCCCAGATACGCTGCACAATCTCTATTCGGCAACCAAGAGCATCGTCGCGCTGCTCTATGGCATCGCGCTCGCGGACGGCAAGGTTCCGCCGCCAAACGCGCCGCTCTACGCGCAGTTCCCTGAATATCAGGACCTGGTTGCGGCCGATGAACGGCGCAGGCAGCAGACCGTCGGACATGCGCTGTCGATGTCGCTCGGCACCCGATGGAACGAGATCGGTTTAGCCTACGACAGCCCAGATAACGACGAGATCGGCATGGAGATGGCGGAGGATCGCTATCGCTTCGTGCTGGAGCGGCCAGTCATCGGGCCTCCTGGCAAGCGCTGGCAATACAGTGGCGGCGCGACCGCGCTGCTCGGCCGGCTGATTGCCAAGGGCACGGGGCGTTCATTGTCCGACTATGCGCGCACCGCGCTGTTCGATCCGCTCGGCATCGGCCGCACGGAATGGATCACCAGCAGCGAGACCTGGGTCGGCCGGCAACGCGGCTCGGCCGATGGCGAGCCGGTGGCAGCTTCCGGCCTGCGCATGACGCTGCATGATCTCGCGCGCATCGGCCAGCTCGTGATGGACGATGGCAAGGTTGGTGCGCGCCAAGTGGTGCCCGCGGATTGGCTCACGGAGTGTTTCGTCCCGCGCGTCTCCGTCAACGAGCTGCAGCGCTACGGCTATCAATGGTACCTTGGCGACATGGAGTTTCGCGCCGGCGACAAGGTGCATCTGGAGCATTGGGTCGGCGCCGCAGGCAATGGCGGCCAGCGGCTCTATGTTATGCCTGATCTCGACCTGATCGTTGTCGTCATGGCAGGAAACTACAGCGCGCCCGATCAATGGATGCCGCCGATCCGCGTCGTGCGCGAGGCCGTGCTGCCGAGCCTGTTGATGTGATGATTGATGCCGGTAAGCACTTGGCGGCGCGCCCGATGGCTCTCCTCAAATGGCTTCTTATCGTCCTTGCCGGGCTCTACGCTTGCGGGCTTGCCGTGCTGTTCGTCAAGCAGCGCACGATGCTGTTTCCGATCCCGCCGGTCGGCCGCACGGCACCTGACGCGGCTGGATTTCCGCAGGCCGAAGAGCATGTGCTGACCTCGGCCGATGGCGAGAAGGTCGTCGTCTGGCATGTGCCGGCCAGGCCCGGTCGCAAGGTCGTGCTGTATTTCCACGGCAACGGCGATGTCCTGGCGGGTCTCGTCCCGCGCTTCAAGGCGTTGACGGCCGATGGCACCGGCCTCGTCGCGCTATCCTATCGCGGCTATGCCGGTTCGACCGGCAGTCCGAGCGAGCACGGGCTGCTATTGGACGCCGACGCTGCCTATGCCTTCACGGCCGCGCGCTATGCACCTGACCGCATCGTGGCCTGGGGCTTCTCCCTCGGCAGCGGCGTCGCCACCGCGATTGCGGCCGACAAGCCGATCGCCAAGCTGATCCTGGAAGCTCCTTATACGTCCATTGTGGAGGTTGCCGGCGCCATGTTCCGGTTCGCGCCGGTCAGCCTGCTCATGCTGGATCGGTTTCGATCCGATCTGCGGATCGCACGCGTCAAAGTGCCGCTGTTGATCATGCATGGGGAGAAGGATCCTGCGATTTCGATCCGCTTCGGGGAACGACTATACAGGCTTGCGCATGACCCCAAGCAATTCGTAGCGTTTCCTGACGGCGGTCACAACGATCTGGATAGGTTTGGTGCGACGGAGACAGCGAAGCGATTCATCGACGGATCATAGGACCAATATCACGCGTCTGTTGTGCTGGTTTGTTGCTGTCGCGCTGCTCGCGACGTGGCCTGTGAGCGCGCAGGCCGCCACCGGGCTTGATGGCGCCGCCATGGGCTGGCCGTTTGCCTTGCCCTTTGCCGGCCTGCTGCTCTCGATCGCGCTCGGGCCGCTCTTGTTTCCCAAGTTCTGGCACCATCATTACGGCAAGGTCGCGGCTCTCTGGTCGCTCTTGACCTTCGCTGCGCTGACATCGTCTGCCGGCCCGACGCCTGCGTTCGAGGGATTCATTCACGCGCTGCTCGGCGAATATTTCAGCTTCATCGTGCTTCTGTTTGCGCTCTACACCGTGACGGGCGGCATTCTCGTCACGGGCGACATCAGAGGCACGCCTGCGACCAATGCCGGCATTCTGGCGCTGGGAACGATGATCGCCTCCATCGTCGGGACCACCGGCGCCGCGATGATCCTGGTGCGCCCCTTGATCCGCGCCAATTTGACCCGCCGGCACAATGTCCATGTCCTGGTCTTCTTCATCATCCTGGCCGGCAATGTCGGCGGCGCGTTGAGCCCGCTCGGCGATCCGCCGCTGTTCGTTGGCTTCCTGCGCGGGGTCGATTTCTTCTGGACCACACGGCACATCTGGCCGCAGACCGCGATCGTAGCGGGGCTGCTGCTGGCCATTTTCGTCGCACTCGACTGGTGGCTGTCCCGCGCTGAACCAGGGATGGGCGATAAGACGCGGCGCGAGCCGGTTCGAATCCGTGGTCTCGTCAACCTCGTGCTGATCGGAGCCGTGGTTGCCAATACGCTGTTCTCGGCGAACTGGCACCCAGGCGTGACGTTCGACGTCTTCGGCACGCATCTGGAGCTGCAGAATCTGGTTCGTGATGCGCTGCTGGTCGTGATCGCCATGCTGTCGTTGTGGCTGACGCCTGACGAACATCGCGAGGCCAACGGCTTCAACTGGGAGCCGATCCGGGAGGTCGCAAAGCTGTTCGCGGCGATCTTCACCGCGATCGTTCCAGTGGTGGCGATGCTGCATGCAGGCCGCAGCGGCAGCTTCGCCTGGCTGTTGGATGCGGTCACGACCCCGAGCGGGGCGCCGCGGGAAGTGGCCTATTTCTGGTTCACCGGATTGATGTCCGCGTTCCTGGACAATGCGCCGACCTACCTCCTCTTCTTCGAGCTCGCCGGCGGCAATGCGTCGACTCTGATGCAGGAGCTGTCCGGCACGCTGGCCGCGATCTCGATGGGCGCCGTCTATATGGGCGCGCTGACTTATATCGGGAACGCGCCCAACTTCATGGTGGAGGCAATCGCCCGCGAGCGCGGCATCAGGATGCCGAGCTTTTTCGGCTATATGCTGTGGGCGGCAGCGGTGCTGATTCCGCTCTTTCTCCTGCTCACCTTCCTGCCGATTTCGCCGCGGCTCGGCGCCGGTTAAGCTAGTGCCAAGCTGGTGCCGGTGCGGCGGGCATCGCGGACGCACAATTGAGGGGCTCTGTCACATGAGTGCTGTGAACGCGACGCCCAGATCGGCCGTGGTCTTTCCCGCATTGGCCGTGGTGCTGTTTGCGCTGGTGACAGCCACGCATTACGAGTTTGCGCCCACATTAGGCGGCCTCGTGTTCGCTGGCGGATTGCTGATCGTTCTGTTCGGGACGGTGTTTGCGGCCGTGCATCACGCCGAGGTGATCGCGCATGAGCTCGGCGAGCCCTATGGAACGCTGCTTCTGACCTTGGCTGTCACGGTGATCGAGGTGGCGCTGATCGCGACCATCATGCTCGGCGACAAGTCGGTGCCGACGCTCGCCCGGGATACCGTGTTTGCGGTGGTGATGATCGTCTGCAACGGCCTGGTCGGAATCTGCGTTTTCATCGGCGGCCTGCGCTACCGCGAGCAGGATTTCCAGGTCTCGGGCGCGAATCTGTATCTCAGCGTGCTGTTCACGCTGGCGACGATCACGCTGGTGCTCCCGAATTTCACCTTGACCGAGACAGGGCCGGTCTATTCCGCCGCCCAGCTCGGATTCGTCAGCGTGGTCACGATCCTGCTCTATGCCGTTTTCCTTTACACCCAGACGACGCGACACCGCGATTATTTCGTGAGCGGCGCTTCGGCATTCACCGACCATGATCCGAAATTGCCGCCGCGGATGCTCGCGTTCAGCATCGGCCTCCTGCTGGTGGCATTGCTGTCGGTCGTGCTGCTTGCCAAGAAGTTCTCGCTGGTGGTCGATGCCGGCGTGGCCGCGACCGGCGCCCCGCCGGCCTTGGCCGGCGTGCTGGTGGCGGCGCTGATTCTGCTGCCCGAGAGCGTTGCGGCGATCTCGGCTGCGCGCGCCAATGATCTGCAGCGGAGCATCAACCTGGCGCTCGGCTCTTCGCTTGCGACCATTGGGTTGACCATTCCCGCGGTCGGGCTGGCCGGCTACGCGCTCGACAAGCCCCTGGTGCTCGGCCTGAACCCGCCTGGAATGGCGCTCCTGATTCTGACATTCGTGCTGAGCATGCTCACCTTCGGCACCGGCAGGACCAACGTCCTGTTTGGGCTGGTGCACATGGTCGTGTTCGCCGTATTCGTGTTTCTGTTGTTCGTGCCGTGATCAGCAGGGAACGTGAGATGCTCAGCGCCAAATCCGATATTCAGGTCGACACTCCCGAAGTGCGCGTCACCGAATGGCGCCTGGCCCCCGGCAGCGCCACCGGCCGTCACATTCATGAGATGGATTATGTCATTGTTCCCGTCACTGCCGGCGAGATGACCATCGTGGCGCCAAGCGGGGAACGGAACTCGGCGCAGCTTGCAGTCGGGAAATCTTACTTCCGCAAAGCAGGTGTGGAACACGACGTGCTGAACGAGACGTCTTCCGAAATTGTCTTCCTGGAAATTGAGTTGAAGCCGTAAAGCTTTTCTTTACTAAAATGCCACTGATGTGTCGTATCTGATCCCTTAATTGTGCCTCAAAGTTCCCCCAAATACCGGCGGGGAGTGGTCAGCATGCTGAAATATCTGAAAAAGCTCGCCATGGAGATCGTCCCGTCGGTGGTCGCGACCATCCTCGGGGCGTACATCGTCAATCACTATATCAACGCCAAGCCCGCCACCCCTTCAGCCACGGTCGCGGCTGTGGCGCCGACGACGGTCGACTCCAAGAACGACGCTTCCAAGAACGACGCTCCCAAGGCTGACGCTTCCAAGACGGCCGGTGCGAAGCCGGACGCCAAGCCGGCGGAGACGTCGGTCGAGCTCTCGAACTTTCCCGGTCCCGGCATCAAGGCTAAGGGCATTGCCGAGAAGTCGGTGAGCGAAAAGGCTGCTGGAGAGAAGTCGATCGAGGCCAAGCCGGCTGAGACGGCAAATGCGCCCGCCGAGGCGCAGCGCCATGTGCCAGCGCGGGAAAAGCTGATCGCGCGCAGCACGCCCGCTGAGATGCCTGCTCCGGAAGAGCACCGCGACGCCGCCGATCTGGCCCGGGCCGCAATCGAGCGGCTGCGGGCGAGCGAGGCGACCAAACCTGCCGAGAAGCCCTCGGATCCTGCTCGTGCTCCGGCGGATCCGTCGCGCATCGTGACCGCTGCCCCGCCGCCGGTGTCTCCGGTGCGGCCATTGCCGCCTCCGATCACCGTGTCCACGCCACCAGCCGACACGTCGGTCGTGCTTGGTCCTCCGCCCGGCAACCCTGCGATTACCGGCTCGGTTCAGCCGGACGGGCGTCCGACGCCGCCGGCCGATATCCCCCTGGCTTCGCCGCTCCGCCCGCTCGATCTGCGCGCCGACACGGAATCCGCCAAGGAGCGTATGCATAACGTCGCCGAGGATATGCTCTCCGCGGCCAAGTCGGTGTTCCACGCGGTCATCCCGAAGTAATTCGTCGGGCAATGCTTCCGGTCGGATCGGGCCGGAAAGCTGAATTAGACGAGACGTCGGTGGTCGCCGTCGCCGCGGTCCTTCCCTGCGGCGCTCTGTCGCAGGTAGACGACCTCGGTCTCCCGATGATTGTGCAGCCGGGCATTGGAGCCCATGACGACGGCGTGTGAACCGACGACGCCATAGCCCAAAACAAAAGCGCGAGCCCGAAGGCCCGCGCTGTCATCTCAAAACTCGAATTGGTTCGCGATCAGCGCATGCCGCCGCTGCGCGCACCTGCGCCCGGACCACGGCCCGCACCCCGGTCACCACCGGCGCCAGCGCCGAACACCGGCTTCGGCTTCATCGGCAGCAGGCCTTCACGCTGCAACTTCTTGCGCGCCAGCTTGCGTGCGCGGCGCACGGCTTCGGCCTTTTCCCGGGCTTTCTTCTCAGAGGGCTTCTCGTAATGTCCGCGGAGCTTCATCTCGCGGAAAATACCCTCGCGCTGCATCTTCTTCTTGAGCGCCTTGAGGGCTTGATCGACATTGTTATCGCGAACGAGAACCTGCACGCGGCATCCTCTTTCTCAGTACATCGGTTTGGAATCGGGTGAAGCCAGGGCTGGCAAATGGCCTCGCCCTTAACCTTGAGCGCGCCGATGTATCAGACTACGGGACCAATGTCCACCCGCCCTGGTAACCCTGACGCAAAGTTTAGCTGTTCCGCGGGCGGGTAGGATCAGGCGGATTTCGGCGGGGTCGGCGACACCAGCGTCACGTGTCCCATCTTGCGGCCGGGTCGCGGGGTACCTTTGCCGTAGAGGTGGACGGTCGCGCCGGGGACGGTGAGCCATTGCTCGTAGGTGTTGATCTCGTCGCCGATCAGATTGGTCATCGTGACCTCGCCGTGGCGTACCGGCTTGCCCAGCGGCCAGCCGGCGATGGCGCGGATGTGCTGCTCGAATTGCGAGATCGAAGCGCCGTCCAGGGTCCAGTGCCCCGAATTATGCACCCGCGGCGCGATTTCATTGACGAGCACGCTCGGCCCCTGTTTGCCGGGCACCACGAACATTTCGACTGCGAGCACACCGACATAATCGAGCGCGGTCGCGATCCGGCCGGCGATCTCGCGCGCCTGCTCGGCGAGCGCGTCCGGGATTGCGGCCGGCGCCCGCGAGATCTTCAGGATGTGATCGCGGTGTTCGTTCTCGGTCACGTCGAAACATTCGACCTGGCCGTCGGCCGCCCGCGCAGCGACGACCGAGATCTCGCGCTCGAATGGAACAAACGCCTCGAGGATCGCGGACCTCGTACCGAGCTCGGCCCAGGCGCGCTCGAGATCGTCGCCCTGGCGTATCTTGATCTGGCCCTTGCCGTCATAACCGAAACGGCGGGTCTTGAGCACGCCGGGCAGGCCGATGCGGACGATCGCCTCGCGCAAGCCTGCCACCGAGGAGACGTCGGCGTAATCCGCAGTCCGAATGCCGAGCGAGGTGACGAAATCCTTTTCGGCAAGGCGATCCTGCGTCGTTTCCAGCACCGTCCGGCTCGGCAGCACCGGCCGCCTCGCAGCCAGCACCATGGCTGCCGCGGAGGGGACGTTTTCGAATTCATAGGTCACGACGTCGACGTCGTTGGCGAAGAACTCCAGCGCCTCGACATCGGCATATTCGGCGCAGGTGGCGCGCTGCACGACGTCGAAAGCCGGAGAATCCGGATCCGGCGAAAACACCTGGCAGCGCAGTCCGAGCCGCGCCGCCGCGAGCGCCAGCATGCGCCCCAATTGTCCGCCGCCGAGAATGCCGATGGTGTCGCCGGGCTTGAGCCGCACCGGATGAGACGCAGTCACGCCGATCCCTCCGGGCGTTCGGCGACCTGCTCGGTCTGCTGTGCTCGCCAGGCTGCCACGCGCGCCGCAAGTTCCGCGTCGGTCAGCGCAAGCACGCTTGCCGCCAGAAGGGCCGCGTTGATCGCGCCGGACTTGCCGATCGCGAGCGTCCCGACCGGAATTCCGGCGGGCATCTGCACGATCGAATAAAGCGAATCGAGCCCGGACATGGTCTTGGACTCCACGGGCACCCCGAATACCGGCAGTTCGGTCAAAGCGGCGGTCATGCCGGGCAGATGGGCGGCGCCTCCGGCGCCGGCAATGATCACCTTGAAGCCGGCCGCCTTCGCTCCCTTGGCAAACGCGTAGAGCCGATCGGGGGTCCGATGCGCGGATACGATGCGGGCGTCGTAGCCTAATCCCAGCTCCGCCAACGTATCGGCGGCATGGCGCATGGTATGCCAGTCCGACTGGCTTCCCATGATGATGGCGATCGGGGCAGTCATAAGCTCAATTCTTCTCGGGAATCCAGAAACATGAGCCGGAGTATAGGGGCCGGCCCGACCGCGGCAAGGCATGGTAAGGAGACGCGAATGCACTATCCCGTCTTGGCGAATCGCGGCAAGCCCATAAGTAGCGTTCCGCCGCCGATGTTCGCGCAACGTTCTGGCGAGTTTCGGATGCGTGGATCGCGCGCCGATCGACCGCCACGGTGCGGCTCGAATCGTGCAGATTGAGTTCGAAGTTCCGTCATGTGCCACCGCTCGAACTGCAATCCGCCGAGGCACGGCGGTGCGCGTCAGGGATTCGATGAAACAGAAGCGTAATGGGCGGCCCCGCGTATGGGCGAAACCAGGGATCCTGGTTCGGCGGCAGATCCGGACATTCGGTGACGCGCAAGCCGAGGTCAGTTTCCCGGGTACGCGTCAGACCATTCACCGGCTGCGGCGGGAACTTGCGCAGGCGGCGAGGCAGATCGAAGAACTCAAGGCGAGTGCCGAGCGGGACTTCCTCCTCGACATCTTCAACCGGCGAGGATTCGTCCGCGAATTGGATCGGTCCGCAGCTTACATCAAGCGCTACGGGGCGACCGGTGCACTGATCCTGCTCGATGTCGACCGTTTAAAGCCGGTCAACGATACCTTCGGCCACGCGGCAGGCGATGAGGTTCTGAGGGCGGTAGCGCGCACCCTGTCGGGGCAGGTGCGCTCGTCCGATGTGGTCGGGCGGTTGGGCGGTGACGAATTCGGCATCCTGTTGTGGAACTTGAGTGCGCTGGATGCTGCTGCCAAGGCTCTCACGCTGGAGCACGCGATCGATGCGCTGAGTTTCGAATTCGAGGCGCAAACCGTGCGGGTCGGTGCATCGGCGGGCGTTGCGATTCTGGACCCGCACACGGATGCCGCGCGCGGCCTGGAAGCGGCGGATCGCGCCATGTACATCCGCAAGAGAGAGCGACGGTGCGCTTCGATTCCGAAATTCGCAAATGAATGCGCCGCGAGCTGATCGATGTTCGGAATCGAAGCATCGGCCGGTCAGTTCGTCCGGTTTGGCAACGCATCCGAGGATGTGCGGTTACATCCCGCCGAGATCGTCCGGCACCTGCCCGAATTTGCGTAACAGCCGTGCATCGCTGAACTCGCCCATCATGGGATCGCCGCTGCGGCTGAAGGCAACGGCGCCGATATTCCCCTCCAGGTGCGACATCATCTCCGCGCGCAGCAGCGCCGTGGTCGAGCTTTGGCATTCCTCTGCGGTGCCGGCGATCAGCATGCCGGAGGCATCACGCGTGAACGGCATCGCGACATAGTAGGTGATCTCGGACATTGCGCTATCTCCTGACGCTCCTTTCAACTGACCAATGCTCTGCGAAGCTCACCCATCGCGGGGCGAGCTGCCAGCTTATGCGGCTTCGCTGTTTGCGCGATCGAGCGGGTTCGGCACGCAGCCGCAGACCACCGCAGCGCGCAGCTCCTGCAATTCCAGCTCGAGATATTCGTTGGCCATGATCAGGGCTTTGATGGTCGAGCGGAGATTGCCGCTGCACATCGCGATCGCCTGATCGCAGGCGCGTTCGTAAAGGCCATCATCGGACGGGAAGGCTGCTTGCATCGGGATCTCCCTTGGTCGGGGTGACGTCGGCGCGTTGCCAGGGCGGTGAATACTGTGCCGATTGTTCCTGTTTTGTTCTGGATTGTCAATCGTGTTTTCGATGATCGGGAGATCCGGGTCCGATCGGCGTTTTTGCCGACGGCGTAAAGGCAACCGACAATCGCTTCGTGAGCCGCATCCCTCGCGCCGGCTTGCGGCCAAGCCGGGCGGCCCGCTCGCCAAGGCCTACAGATCAAGCGATGATATCGGGCGTGATCTGGTCTTCGATGAAGGCGATCCGATCGCGCAACAACAGCTTGCGTTTTTTCAACCGCTGCAGCCGCAAGAGATCTGGCGCGGGCGATTGATGCAGCGCATCAATCGCCGCGTCGAGGTCGCGGTGTTCCTGCTGCAAGCGTGCGAGTTCTGCGTGCAACTCGCGCTCGTCTGGATCGGCCATGATCTATATTAGCAAAAAAGCACAGAGGGAGGAAAAGGCTTGCGGAGGGACGATCGACTATTGCTGCAGCGAAGCTGCGACGCAAGTCACGATGTTCCCGATGGCCGCATTGTCCTGCCGAATTTCGCGTTCGCGCAAGTCAGGACTGCGCGTGATCTGCTCACGCTTCATTACACATGGTGCGCAAATTTGCGCCCGCGGTTCTTTGGCCCATCGACACGACAAGCGAGTCGTGTACACTCAATAGTCCTGGTCGAATCTCAGGTTAACTCACCAAGGAGGTTGCGAATGGCCATTCAGGCGCATCTCGTTGAACTGGAACGTAAGCACAAAGTTCTTGAAAACGAATTGCATGATGCTCTCCTGCACCTTTCGACGGACGACCTGCGAATTGCCGAATTGAAGCGACGAAAGTTGATGGTGAAGGACGAGATCGAGCGCTTGAAGCTCGCCACTAGCGAAACGGTTCACTGAAGGCGAACCACATCATTTTCGAAATCCTTCTGGGGTGGACGGTCTCGCTCCATCCCAGATGGCATGCTGACCTAACCTGCTTACCTGGCCGCCTACTTGGCTCTTGTCCCATTTGGCTCGTTCCCATGATGAACGAGCGGCTTTCCTAAATACCTGCGAGCTCGCCGACATGGTCGGCAATCGCCAGCGACGATGTCAGTCCCGGCGATTCAATTCCAAACAGATTGATCAGCCCTGCAACGCCGTGATCGCTGGGGCCCTGAATCAGAAAGTCCTGCGTCGCCACGGCGGGCGGTACGATCTTGGGGCGCATGCCGGAATAGGCCGGCATCAGCGCACCATCGGGCAGCGTCGGCCAATATCTGCGGATCGCCGGATAAAACCGCTCGGCCCGTGCCGGATCCACCGCATAGTCGATATGATCGACCCATTCTACGTCGGGACCGAAACGGGCCTGTCCCGCCAGATCTAGCGTCAGGTGCACGCCGAGGCCGCCGGGCTCCGGCACCGGATAGATCAATCGCGCAAACGGCGCCCGGACGCTGCAGCTGAAGTAGTTGCCCTTGGCCAGATAGGCCGGCGGAATCAGCGCGAGCGGCATGCCGTCGATCATGCGCGCCACCGCGGGTGCATTCAGCCCGGCCGCATTGACGAGCAGCCGGCAGCCGAGGATCATCGGCTGGTCGCCGCCGGCATCGAGCTCGATCTGGTCTGCATCGGCCTTGGCCCGCAGCAGCGGCGTGTGAAAGGCAAATGCGGCTCCTGCGGCTTCTGCTTCGCCGCGCAGCGACAGCATGTAGGCGTGACTGTCGATGATGCCCGTCGATGGCGACAGCAGCGCGGCCGCGCAGGCGAGCGCAGGTTCGAGGGCGCGTGCCGCATCCCCTGACAGCAACTGCAGGTCGTCGACCCCATTGGCCGCCGCGTGCGCGCGAATGCCTTGCAGTTTGTCGGTTTCGTTCGCGGTCGTCGCTACGATCAGCTTGCCGCAATTGCGGTAGGGAATGCCGTGCTCGTCGCAATAGCGATAGAGCAAGCGCTTGCCTTGGACGCAGAAGCGCGCCATCAGGCTGCCGGCCTTGTAGTAGATGCCGGCATGGATCACCTCGCTATTGCGCGAGGAGGTGACGGTGCCGATGTCCTCGGCCGCCTCCAGGACCACGACCTCGCGGCCGGCCTTTGCCAATCGCCGGGCAATCGCGAGGCCAACGACACCGGCGCCGATAACGACGCAGTCGACCTTATCCATGGTGTGACCGCCGCTGCATAGTTAGCAAATTCGCGGGTCTGCACGCCGCAGTTGCGGGGCAAAGGCGGAGCGGCGATCCTGATTTTAACGAGGCATTCATCATCATTGGTCAAAGGCGGACGTCGGCGCTGCCGTTTTCGCGAAGCACGAGAAGCCGTTTACCCGATCCAAACGCGTCCGACCAGAGATTGTGCTCCCGAAATCCGCGGGTGATCGATGGCTGGCAACAATTGGCAGGCAGGCGGCAAGAATCTGATTCCTGCGCAGGCCATTGCGGGCTTCGCTGCAGTTGCGATGTCGCTCGCGCCTGTGCGGAGCCTGGCTGCGAACGTCCCGCAGCAACGTGCCTTCGGCGATCTCGATGCAAACGTGCTCTGGGAAATGCTCATCGGAGGCCTTGTCGTCTGCGCGTTTCTCGCCTCTGTCCTGCTGTGGGTCCATTCGGCGCTGCGCCGTTACAAGCGCGAACAGTTGCATCGCGACGCATTCGTCAGTTCCGCGCTGAACAATCTCAGCCAGGGCATCATGATGACCGATGCGGCCAACCGCATCGTCTTCTACAATGATCGCTTCTTGGACATCTATGGCCTGAGCCGCGCCGACATTCCGCGCGGCTCGACCGGCCGCGAACTCGCCGAGCTTCGGCGCAAGCGCGGCTTGCTCAACCTGTCGATCCAGGAATACGCCCGTCGGGCGCGCGAACCGGAGGGCTACGTCACCGAGCTGCCGGATGGCCGCGCGGTGGTGGCGAAACTGTTTCATCTGCCGGATGGCGGTTCGATCGGAGTTCACGAGGATTGCACCGAGCGGCGCAGGCTGGAGCGGGAGCTCGCCTCGACCAAGCAGTTCCTGGAATCGGTGCTGGACCACGTGCCGGTCTGCGTAGCCGCCAAGAACATCGACGACGGCCGCTATATCTTCGCCAACCGCGCCTTCGAGAAATTCTCGGGCCTGCCTCGCGAGCGAATCACGGGCCGGCGCGCCAGCGAGTTGTTCTCACCCGAAACGGCTGCGAATATCGAGGCCGCAGACCGCGCTGCATTGCTTGCGTCCAGCGAGGCCTACCGCAGCGAGCTGATGATCCGGCGCGGCGAGGAACGGCGCATCCTCGCCTCCAATCGCGTCATCGCGCGCAACGAGAAGAACGAACCGCAGTTCCTGATCGCGCTGCTCGACGACGACACCGAGCGCCGCGCCTTGAGCTACGAGCTCGAAAACGCCAAGAGGTTCCTCGAGCTCGTGGTCGACAACATCCCGGTTTCGCTGATCGTCGAGCGCGTCAGCGACGGCCGCTATCTGCTTGCCAACCGCAGCGCGGAGATGATCCTCAATCGCCGGCGCGAGGACGTCACCGGGCTGACCACCGCCGACATCTTCAATCCGCGGGAGGCCAAGCTGATCATCGCCCGCGATGAGGCCGCGATCAAGAAGCGCAGCCTGATCACCGAGGAGCACCCGATTTCGACCAAGGACGGCCTGCGCCTGTTCCTGACAAGGCGGATGATCGTCAACGGCGACAATGACGAGCCGCAATATCTGATCAAGACCTACGAAGACGTGACCGACCGTCGCCAGACCGAGTCGCGGATGGCCCACATGGCCTATCATGACGGCCTGACCGACCTGCCCAACCGGGCCGCCTTCCTGCAGGCGCTCAGTCAGATGATCGAAGCGTGCGGGGCGACCTGCGAGGAGTTCGCGGTTCTCAACGTCGACCTCAAGGGGCTGAAGGAGGTCAATGACGTCTTCGGCCATGCGATCGGCGACAAGCTCCTGATCGAGGTTGCGCATCGGGTCCAGGACGCCGCACGGGGCGGGGTCGTGGCGCGGCTGTCGGGCGACGAGTTCGGCTTGATCATCGACGGCAAGCAGCCCGAGGCCGGGCAGCGGCTGGCCGAGCAGCTGGCGCAAGCCATCGCCATCGAGTTCCAGATCGACGGCAAGTCGATCCGCACCGCGCTGACGACGGGCATCTCGGTGTTTCCGCACAATGGCTCGGATCCTGCCTCGCTGCTCGCCAATGCCGGTGCGGCCCTGTTCCGTGCCAAGGCCAAGTCGCGCGGAAGCATCACCTTCTACGAGCCCGAAATGGATCAGCAGATCCGCGATCGTCGCGTGCTGCACCAGGAGCTCTCGGTCGCGATCAAGAACGGCGAACTGTCGCTGTATTTCCAGCCGCAGGCGAGTTCCGGCCGCACGGTGGACGCCAGCGAGATCATCGGCTTCGAGGCGCTTGCCCGCTGGCAGCACCCGCAGCGCGGCTTCGTTCCGCCGAGCGATTTCATCCCGCTGGCCGAGGAAAGCGGCCTGATCGTCGAGATGGGCGAATGGATTCTGCGCGAGGCCTGCCGCGAGGCGGCGTCCTGGCCCAAGCCGCTGCAGGTCGCCGTCAACCTGTCGCCGGCGCAATTCGTTCACGGCGATCTGGTCGGGCTTGTGCACTCGATCCTGATCGAGACCGGTCTCACGCCGGACCGGCTGGAGCTCGAAATCACCGAAGGCGTGCTGATCGAGGATTTCGATCGCGGTCTCGGCCTGCTGCGACGGCTGAAGGCGCTCGGGGTGCGGATCTCGATGGACGATTTCGGTAGCGGTTATTCCTCTTTGAGCTATCTGCAGGCGTTCCCGTTCGACAAGATCAAGATCGACCGTGCCTTCGTCATGAATCTCGGACGCACCCCGCAGTCCGCCGCGATCGTGCGCGCGGTGATCGATCTCGGTCACGGCATGAACATGCTGATCGTGGCCGAAGGGGTCGAGACGCCGGAGCAGCTCGGGTTCCTGGCCGAGGAAGGCTGCGACTCCGTTCAGGGCTATCTCCTGGGCAAGCCGCTGCCGATCGAGAAATATGATGCGCTGGTCGGCCGCAATGATGCCAATGTCATGGAGTCAGTGCGCAAGACCGGTTAGGTAAAGCGCGCACCATTTCGGCGCGCTTCGGCACATTCGCGCATGACGGATTACGATCTGGCGGTCATCGGTGGCGGGCTGAACGGCGCAAGCCTGGCGCGCGATGCCGCCGGCCGCGGGCTGCGCGTGATTCTCATCGAGCAGGGCGATCTCGGCGCTGCGGCCTCCTCGGCGAGCTCGAGGCTGGTCCACGGCGATCTTGCCATGCTGGAGCGCCGCGGCTTGCTCCGGGTCCGCGCGGCGCTGTCCGAACGCGACATCTGGCTCGATATCGCGCCGCATCTGGTGCGGCCGATCCGGTTTGCTGTTCCCGCGCACGCCAATGAGCGTCCGCCCTGGCGCCTGCGCGCCGGGTTGTGGCTTTACGATCGGCTGGGCTCCCACAGTCGCCTGCCGGCCGCAACGACCCTGGACGTCACGCACCACCCGATCGGCAATGCGCTGCAGCGCCCGATCGGCACCGCCTTCGAATATTCCGATTGCCTGGTGGACGATTCGCGCCTGGTCGTGCTGACGGCGCTCGATGCGGCGGAGCGGGGCGCCGCCATCTGCACCGGCGCCCGGTGCGTGCGCGCTGATCGCGATCGGATCTGGCGGCTCGCGGTGATCGATCGCGGCTACCGGCGCATCCTGACCGCGCGTGCGCTCGCCAACGCCACCGGCGCCTGGAGCGCGTCCACCGCAGAAACAGTGTTGCGCCAGCCCTCGCCACGGCTCGTCGCGCGGCAGGTGAGCCAGATCGTCGTGCCGCGCCTGTTCGATGTCGATACCGTCTACGTGTTCCAGAATCCGGATGGGCAGCTGATCTTCGCCAGTCCCTATGCGCGGGATTTCACGCTGGTCGGCACGGTCTCCCATGCCTTCAAGGGCGACCCCGCGGTGGTCGCGGTGCCGGCCGTGGATGTCGCCTATCTCTGCACGGCCGTGAACCGCTACTTCCGGGCGGAGATCCAGCCCGTCGACGTGATCAGGACCGTGTCGGGTGCCAACATGGTGTTCGCGCGCGACGGTGGTCGCGCGCCGGCGGCCAGTATGATGGACTTTGATGCCGGCCGGAGCCGGGCGCCGCTGCTGACCCTCTCGGGCGGTGATGTCACCACCGTCAGGCGTCGTGCTGAACGCGCCATCGACCGGCTCTCGCGGGTTTGTCCGATGGCGCCGCGCTGGACGGCGCGGAGGCCGCTGCCGGGCGGAGATTTTGCCTGGGACCGCTTCGACGAGCAGGTCGAGCTCGCGCGCGAGCGCTGGCGCTTTCTGACCGAGGCAGAGGCGCAGCGTCTGGTTGGCGCCTATGGCTCCCGGCTCGCCGACATATTGGGCGAGGCCAAGAGCCGCACCGATCTCGGTCGGAGCTTCGGGGCGGAGCTCACGGAAGCCGAAGTGCGCTATCTCATGGCCAAGGAATGGGCACGGTTCGCCGACGATATCCTCTGGCGCCGCACCAAGCTCGGCCTGACGATGACGCCGGCGGAGCGGGACGCGCTGGCGGCCTTCATGGGGGGCGCAGCCTCAGGGCAGGCTGTGGGCGTCCTGGACGTCCTGGGCGATCGGAGAGGGGATAGCGCGACGACGCCGGTTGAGCCGCGGCCGATCCGTCGTTAGCTTGCGGCGGGCATCGCAACGCTTATCGGGACATGGCTGAGGACATCGCGAATACGGAGATCGCCGCGGAGCCGGCCAAGCCCTTGCCCTTGCCGGATCCGATCATGCCGCTGCTGCGCATGGAGGGCGTCGTCAAGGCGTTCGGCGGTTTTCGCGCGGTCGATGGCGTTTCGCTCGAGATCCACGCCGGCGAGTTTTTTGCGCTGCTCGGCCCGAGCGGCTGCGGCAAGACCACGCTGCTGCGGATGCTGGCCGGCTTCGAGACCCCGGACGAGGGACGTATCCTGCTCGGCGGCGAGGATATCGCGCAGGCGCTGCCGCATCAGCGTCCCGTCAACATGATGTTCCAGAACTACGCGCTGTTTCCACATTTGTCGGTCTACGACAACATCGCCTTCGGTTTGAGACGGGCCGGCATGGCGCGGCGCGAGATCGCCTCGCGCGTGGCGGAGATGGTCGCGCTGGTCAGGCTGGAGGGGCTGGAGAAGCGCAAGCCCGACCAGCTCTCCGGCGGCCAGAAGCAGCGCGTGGCGCTGGCGCGGTCGCTGGCACGGCGGCCGCAAGTGCTGCTGCTCGATGAGCCGATGGCCGCGCTCGACAAGAAGCTGCGCGAGAGCACGCAAGTGGAGCTGATGGAGTTGCAGCGCCGGCTCGGCATGACCTTCATCATCGTCACCCACGACCAGGACGAGGCGATGACGGTTGCAAACCGGATCGGCGTGATGGACGCCGGCCGGTTGGAGCAGGTGGCGACGCCGCGGCGCCTCTATGAAGAGCCGGCCTCGCGCTGGATCGCGGAGTTCGTCGGCGACGTCAACCTGTTCGAGGGCGAGGTGAAGGGGCACGAGCCGCATCGGTTGACGATCGCGACGCGCAATGCCGGCGAGCTCGTCGCCGCCGCGCCGCTGATGCCGCTCGCCGAGTCGGCTGTTGCGGTCGCGATCCGGCCCGAGAAAGTGCGGCTGGCGCGACGCGGGCCCGCGACCGACGCGCTGACCGCCCATGCGATCAACCGCATGGAGGGCGTCATCACCGAGGCCAATTATCTCGGCGGCACCACGGTCTACAAGGTCAAGCTCGACAGCGGCGCTGTGCTGCGCGCGGCAGCGGCCAACACCGCGCGGCTCGACGTCGATGGCTATGGCGTCAGCCATCGCGTGGTGGCGTGGTTTACGCCTGACGACTGCGTGGTGCTGGAACGATGAGCGCGCGCCGCACCTTTGCCCGTCCGGCGCGGCTGGCCGCGATCGCACCTTACGTCTGGATGGCGCTGTTCTTCCTGGTGCCGTTCGGCTTCATCGTGAAGATCAGCCTGTCGCAGACGGTGATCGCGCAGCCGCCCTACGCGCCGGTGTTTTCCGTGGCGGACGGTTGGACTGGGATCAGGAACGCTTTCGCCGCGCTGTCGGCGGATAATTTCCGCCTGCTGTTCTCGGACGATCTCTATCTGTTGTCTTATCTGCGCAGCCTGATGGTGGCAGCGACCTCCACCGCGATTCTGCTCGCGATCGGCTATCCCATCGCCTATGCCATGGCACGCCTGCCCAGGCGCTGGCAGGCAACCGCGATGCTGCTCGTCATCGTGCCGTTCTGGACCTCGTTCCTGATCCGCATCTATGCCTGGATCAACATCCTGCAGCACGATGGCCTGCTTAACCAGATCCTGCTCGCATTGCATCTGGTCTCCTCGCCCGTCGCGTGGCTCTCCACCGACACCGCGATGTATATCGGCATCGTCTATTCCTATCTGCCGTTCATGATCCTGCCGCTCTATGCGACGCTTGCGAAGCTGGAGCCTGCGCTGGAGGAAGCCGCCGCCGATCTCGGCGCGTCGCCGCGGGAAACCTTCTGGCTGGTGACGTTTCCGCTGTCGCTGCCCGGCGTCGGCGCCGGAATATTGCTCTGCTTCATCCCGATCGTCGGCGAGTTCGTGATTCCCGATCTGCTCGCGGGCTCGCAATCCCTGATGATCGGCCAGACCCTGTGGCTGGAGTTCTTCACCAACAAGGACTGGCCGGTGGCTTCGAGCATCGCCGTGGTTCTGCTGGTCGTGCTGCTGCTGCCGCTGCTGCTCTACGACCGGCTGCAGCGCCGGCAGCTGGAGGAGGGCAGATGATGTTCTGTTTCCTCCCACTTGCGCCGCTCTGTTCCCTCCCCCCTTGTGGGGGAGGGATAGGGAGGGGGGTAGGCTACGAATACCGTGTCCGTGGTACCCCCACCCCCACCCCCAACCCCTCCCCGCAAGGGGGAGGGGAGCGCACTGGAGTCGTGTGATGGCTCCGAAACTCATCCGCCTGTCCCGCTTCAACATCGCTGCGCTGTCGCTCGGGCTCGCCTTCCTCTATCTGCCGATTCTGATCCTGGTGATCTATTCCTTCAACGCCTCGCGGCTGGTCACGGTGTGGGGCGGCTGGTCGCTGCGCTGGTATCACGAGTTCTTCAACGATGACGCGATGATCGATGCGGCCTGGATGAGCCTGCGGGTGGGCGCGACCTCCGCCACGATTGCCACCGTGCTCGGGACGCTCGCCGCAGTCGCGCTGTCGCGCGGGCAAGGCTTTCGCGGCAGGACGCTGTTTTCCGGCATGCTCTATGCGCCGCTGGTGATGCCCGAGGTGATCACCGGATTGTCGCTGCTGCTGCTGTTCGTCGCGCTGAATGCCGAACGCGGGTTCTGGACGGTGACGATCGCGCATACCACGCTGACGATGTGCTTCGTCGCCGTGGTCGTGCAGTCGCGGCTGGTCGCGCTGGACAGAAGCGTCGAGGAGGCCGCGATGGACCTCGGCTGCGACCCGTTCCGCGCCTTCGCGCTGGTCACCTTGCCGTTGATCGCGCCGGCGGTCGCGGCCGGCTGGATGCTGGCCTTTACACTCTCGCTCGATGATCTCGTGATCGCGAGCTTCACCACCGGGCCCGGCTCGGCGACGTTGCCGATCCGGATCTATTCGGAGGTGCGGCTCGGGGTGAAGCCGGAGATCAACGCGATCTGCACGCTGGTCATCGGCGTGATCGCGGTCGTGATCGTGGTGGCCTCGCTGGCCTCAAAATTGTCGAGCGAGCGTGGCGAGAGCGCCGCGCCGTTGTAGATGTCGTCGTCCTTCAGAAAGAACTGAACAGCTCCGCGGCCGTTGCCGCCACATGGCGGTGGATCGCGCCCCGATCCACCGAGGGTGGGTCGACGCAGCAGGTCGGATCGGCGCGGCGTCCGGCCTCGGTGCTCTCGGGCAGGAACACGTAGTGCCCGGCCTCTTCGGCGACGATATCGAGGGTGCTGTCGGGCAATCGTCGATGCAGCCAGCGCGCCGTCGGTGCGAGGACGTCAGCGCCGCCGACCATGATGTGAGTCGGCACGGCGATCGAGGCGATGCTTTCGTCGGAAAAGCATTGCGCGGAACGGCCGGGCGCCAGCAGCAACGCCGCCTTGATGCGGGGATCGCGATAGGATTGCGACATCCGTGCCCAGGACTCGCGGAAGATGCGGCTCTTCTCGAGCAGGCGCGGCAGGTGGTCGACGAGGTCCGGGAATTCGCGCGGGCCGCGGCCGAGATTGGCGCCCGGCTCGAACGGCGAGCGCACCATGACCGCACCGAGCAGGGACGTTGCCGTCGCACCGCCGAGAGAATAGCCGACGGCGACGATGTGATCGGGATCGACAGCTCCGGCGAACTCAGGGATTGTCCCGATCCGATCGAGCAGCAGGGTGATGTCGCGCGCACGCTCCCACGAGCACAGGAAGCCTTCGGCGCGATAGGGCTCGGCGTTGGTGTTGCCGTGATGATCGACGGCAACCGCGATGAAGCCGCGGCTCGCCAGATCGCGCGCCAGCCATTCCTGTTGCAAGCCGTTGCCGCCGGTGCCGTGCGAGAACACCGCGAGTGGATAACGTCCGTCCCTGAGAGGCGCATCGAGCGCGGCCCTGCCGGCCTTGAACCAGCCTTGCGGCAGCGGAGCCATCGGCAATTCCGCTTCGGCTGCAGCGTCCGGGGCCGGATACCACGCCGCCCAGTTCACGGGCCGGGGCGCGTCGCCGTCCCAGTTCGGCCGTGCCGGATCCTCGAAGCGGCCGCGCGCAAATCCAATCAGCATCTGTCCATCACGACTTCACCGCGCCTGCGGTCAATCCGCCCACCATGTAGCGCCTGAAGACATAATAGACCGCAGCCGGCGGCAGCGCATAAATGAAGCCGGTGGTCATCAGGAGCTCCCAGGGCGAATCGTCGGCAGCAAGGAAGTTGCCGAGCGCGACCGGAAGGGTGATGTCCTTGTCGTTCGACAGGAGCAGGAAGGCGTAGAGATATTCGTTCCAGGCGAGCAGCACCGCGTAGGTGCCGATCGCAACCAGCGAGGGCATCATCAACGGCAGATAGACCAGGCGGAAGATCTGCAGCGGACTCGCGCCGTCCATGACTGCGGCCTCGTCGAGTTCGACCGGCAGCTTGTCGGAAGCCTGTTTCAGCACCCAGATCGCGTAGGGCGAGGCGATGGTTACCATCGCGAGGATCAGCGACCAGTGCGTGTTGAGCAGTCCGTATTTGCCCATGGTTCGATACATCGGCACCGCGAGGAATGCGGCGGGGATGAAATAGGTGAACAGCGCCAGATTCATCACCATCCGGCTGCCGGGCACCCGCAGCCGCGAGATTGCGAACGCTGCGGAGGTGGCAATCACCAGCGTCAGCGCGCCGACCGCGGCTGCGATCAGCACAGAATTGCCGAATTGCAGCCAGAAGTCGCGCAGGAAATAATGCTGCTGGTGGAATACGATCGAGAAGTTGTGCAGGGTCGGATGATCCGGCCACAGCTTGCCGGAAAACGCGTCCTCCTTCGGCGAGATCGCGAACAGGAACATGTGATAGATCGGAACCATGGTCCAGATGAAGACCGGGATGCCGATCAGGAGCAGGCCGGCCTCATTGCCGATTTCGCGTAAGGTCGGGAGCTTCATCGCGACAGCCGTTTCATCATGAAATAAACCAGGGGCAGCACCAGGGGCAGCGCGCAGACGATGGAGGCCATCGCGAGGCTGAGCTGGTCGAGCCGGAGATAGCGGATGCCGAGCGTGGACAGCACATGGGTGAGGTCGGCCGGCCCGCCGCCGGTCAAGAGATAGACGCTGTTGAAGTCACCGAGCGTCCAGATCATCGAGAGCAGCGTGCAGGTGATGTACAGCGTCTGCATCGATGGCCAGGTGACGTAGCGGAATTTCTGCCACCAGGTGGCGCCGTCGACATCGGCGGCCTCGAACAGATCGTGCGAGATCGCAAGCCGCCCGGTCATCAGGATCAAGGTCCAGAACGGCAGCGACTTCCAGATGTGGACGCCGATCGCCATCGACAGCGCCACGGTCGGATCGTTCAGCCAGTTCGGCCCGTCATCGCCGGTGAACTGGAAGATCAGCTGATTGATGACGCCCCATTCGGGGTTGAGCATGAAGCGCACCGACAGGATGGTCGGGATCGACGGCACGGCCCAGGGCAGGATGAAGATCACGGAAAGCCATCTGATCCAGCCGCGCTGCTGCACGAAGAAGCCGGAGAGGAACAGCGCGATCAGCATCTTCAGATTGATGCCGATGACCAGGAAGATCAGCGTGTTGATCGCGGCGCGCGCGAAGATCGGATCGTTGTAGAGCGCGACATAGCTGGCCGGATGCCGCGCCAGCCAGAGGCCGTAGCCGACCGGATAGACTACGAAGGCGAGGAATACGAGCAGATAAGGCGCGAGCATCACGATGCCCCAGACCTGCGGGGACGTCAGCCGGGGCGGGCGTGGGGCGACCGCTATCGCCTGGTCCGATGCTGAGAGTGTGATCGCCATATCGTCTCTTTCTAACGGTGACGCTGCTGCAGTGGCGGTGTCGTCCCGGCGAACGCCGGGACCCATACGCCGCGGCAGGTGCTGTTGAAAGGCGGCGTCAACGACGTCCTTTCCTCATCACGGCGGCCGGCGGTTATGGGTCCCCGCTTTCGCGGGGACGACACCAGTGTTCGGGCGGCCATTCTGCCTAGCCTGCAACTTCCTTGATCCGCGCGATCAGCTCGTCCACGGCCTTGTCGACCGGCACCTTCTCGCTGACCACGCGGTTCATCGCCTTGGCCCAGACGTTCTCGTTGTTGAGGATCGTGAACTTGTAGTTCTTGGTGAAGTCGAACGGCGTCGTGCCGCCGGTGAACTGGGCATAAACCGCCTTGCGGTGACGGTCGGCCTGCCAGAACGGGCTCTTCTGGCCGGCGAGCGTGACCGGGAACCAGCGGCCGAGCGCGCCTTCGACATAGGGCCCGAGATTTTCTTCCTGCATCAGGAATTTAATGAACTGCTTGCCTTGTTCCTTGTGCTTGGCGTTGGCGAAGATCAGACCCGTCTTGACGTCGGAGCGGTATTTGATCGGCGTGCCGTCCGGCTTGTTGGGGAAGGACGCGGTGATGATGTCCTCCTCATAGGCCTTCTTGCCGGCGGCGCGCTGCTCGGGCGTCAGTGCCGGGTTGGTGGAGTCCTCGAACCATTTCGCCGCGATCGAGATCGTGAAATTGTGGGTCATCACGATCGTCTTGTTGTGGAAGGCGACGTTGTTGTCAGGGTCCTTCCAGGTGGTCGACGAGGGCGGGGTGCAGCCCTTGATGTAGGTGTCGGTGTAGTCCTTGAGCGCGTGGATCAAGCCGTCGCGCACCTTGGGATCATCGACCAGCAGCTTGCCTTCGTCATCGACCAGCTTGACGTTATAGGCGTCCATGAAGGTGTAGAACGATTGAAAGGAGTCGGTCGACTCGACGCCCATCGGCTGGCCGACGCCGTAGATGCGCTCGCGGGTGGCCTTGCGGACCGCGGGTTGCACCTTGTCGCACCAGAACGACCAATAATCCTCCCATTTGGTCGGAATGTCGCTCTGCTTGAACCCGGCCTTCTGCAGCATGTCGCCCCAGATCTGCACATGCATGCTCTGCTGCTTCAGCGGGAAGCCGTAATAGGCCTTCTTCTTGGTGACGTTGTTGTAGAGATAGGTGGTCTCGATTGTGTTGGGCGCGAACTCCGCCTTCATCGGCACGAGAATGTCGCTGAGATCTTCCAGCTTGCCCTCATAGGCCCACTTGCCCTGCGCCTGCACGTCGTAAGTGTCCGAGTAGGCGACGTCGGGCACGGTGCCGGAATCGAGCGCCGCCACCGTCTTCGGGATCATGTCCTGGATCGCATATTGCGACAGCTCGACCTTGATCCCGGTCTTGGCCTCGAATTTCTTGACGACGTTCAAGAGCGCATCGTCTTCGGACTTGTAGAAGCCCTTGCCCCACCAGACGGTGATGGTGTCCTGTGCGACGGCTGGTGCTGCAGCGCAAAACAGCCCGGCAACTGCAGCCGCGAGCGAAAGCGCCCCCATTCCTCTGGATCTCACGTGTCTCTCCCTGTTCCGCCGATCTTGTGGTCGGTCGCAGGAAGACTAGCGCAGTGCGAAGGTGCGATCCAGTTGCATGTTGTCAGACATAGGTCGCGGTTCGTTGGTCCGCGGACTTGACCCGCGCGACACTGAGCCGCACGCGACACGTGAGCAGAGGATCGTTCTCTAATTCGACTTGCTTTGGTCGTTGTTGCGGTCGTTGCTGCCCTGAGCCTCAGGCGAAGACGGCGCGGGCGTCTCCTGCGGCGTCGGCCGCAAGCCTCCACCAGTAAAATGTTCGAGCACGCCGCGGATGGTGTCGCGGGTCTTGCGGTCCTTCACCGCATCGAGCAGCGGTGCAGCCGCCGGGGCGCGGCGGATCAGGCTCTCCGGATCCGGGAAGATCAGCGGGTCTTCCCACGGCCCCTGCACCACGAAGGGCAATTCGAAGCTGTTGCCGCCATTGGCGGGCACAGGCAGGCTCGCGACGCCCTTGAAGTCGTATTCCCGCGTCGGCACCGATGCCGTGCCTGTCATGGTGATGCGCGCGGTCGGCCCCTCGACGCGGATATCTTCGGCGGTGGCGATGCCGTCGGCGAATTTGACCGCGATCGTGAGATTGTCATAGGGCGTCGCGCCGCTGCGGAAATTGCCGCTGCCCGACAGAGGCCGTCGCTCCAGCCGTTTCAGCAATTGCTCCACGTTGAAGCCGGAGATCGCGCCATCGTGCCCCTGCAAGGTGGCCGTGCCGTCGAGCGACTGCGCAAGCCCGAACGGGCTCGAGCCCGATGCGGTCAGCGAGACGTTGAGATTGCCGTGGCCGGACAGCGACGAGACGCCGAACAATTCGCTGGCGCAGCCCTGCAGGTCGACGTCGCTGAACTGCAATTCCGCCTTGACGTCGGCCATGGTGTCGGCGCGCGCAACGCCGAACGATCCGCGGATCATGCCGCCGCACATCTGCGCTTCGCCGACCGACAGCGCGAGCACGCCGTTGCGCAAATTCGCCCCGAATGCGGTACGTCCGAGTTTCGACGGTCCCACCGTGACCCGCGCCGCCGACAGGCGCATATCGAGATCGGTGGTCGAGAGCGCCTTCAGGTCGAACAGCTGCCGGTTCCAGTCGCGCGCGCCGTTCGCGAGCAGACGGAAGGTCGAGATGTAAGGCGTAAAGTCGAGCGCGTCCGCGGCCAGTGTCGCCTGCAAGGTCTGCCGGCCGTTGTTCGCATAGGTCATCACGCCTTCGGCGGAATTGCCATCGAGCTCGACATTGACGTTGGTCAGCGCGATCGAGGCGCCCACCACATTGGCCCGTGCACGGAGCGCAAAGCGGCCGAAGCCGCTGCCGCCGAGCGGCGTCTGTCCGGTCCAGCGCAGCGCCTCGCGCAGCGAGGGGCTGTCGACGGTGAGCGTGCCTTCCATCAGGGCGCTGGTGCGGTTGGCGATGGTGCCATCGAACGCGACCTTCAGCGGCGGACTGGCCAGCCGCATCTTCAGGCCCGAGCGGTCGCCCGAGAGCGCGGCGAGGAAGTCGCTCACGCTGATCGCGCCTTCGATGCGTTGGCCTCGCCAATCGAACTGCCCGGTCGCGGCAAAGGAGCGCGAGATCGACGGCCAGGCCAGCGACAGGTCGATGTCATCGAGCTGTTCCGAGGCGTGCGTGCCGCCGTTCTCATAGGCCAGCGTGCCGTCCTGGATGCGGATCTCGGAGAACGACATCTGGCTCTCGGAGCCGGGTCGCATCGTGCGCGTGATCGTCTGGATGAAGGGCGTCCAGTTGCTGCTGCCGTCCGCGTCGTGAACGACGTTGATATGCGGGCGCAACATCATGAGGTCGGCGATTTCGAAGCGCTGCAACAGCAGCGGCAGCAGCCGCAGATTGGCTGTCAGCACATCGACACGGAGTGCGGGGTCTCCGCTGCCGCCGCCCTTCAACCCGACATCGTGGAAGGAGACGTAGCTGCCCGGAAAAACCGAGATGTCGATATTCCCGTTGACCACGAGCTCCAGCCCGGTCACGGCCCGGATCTGCGCCTCCACCGCCCGGCGCAGCATGTCGCGATTGATGAGCCAGGAGCTGGTGACCATGCCGATCAGCGCCAGCCCGAGCAGCGCCGCAATCGGCGTGCCGAGGCGCCTCATTCCTTGGGCCATGGTCACGGACATTTCTGGATTATCGTCGGATCGCTGTTTCAGGACGATGGGCAGGGCGCGCCGAAACCCGTGCCAACATCAACAACTTGATCGGATTTCTTGACCCTTTCAAGGCCGCGCCTTGGATGTGACCGGATTGCGGCGATCGTTCAAGGTGCAGCGTTCCGTATATCCACCGTCGCGCAAGGTGGCAAAACGTTGCAGCGGGTCTGACGCGCGGGAGGGCGTCATTGACGCATCGCGAAGAATTCGCCTAATAATCTGGATTATCCGGCGCGCTGGGCCGTGCTTTGCTTTCCACAGGTCATTTCCATGAACAAGGTCTATCCCGACGCCAAAACGGCCCTCGCCGGCCTTCTCAAGGACGGCATGACCATCATGTCGGGGGGCTTCGGTCTTTGCGGCATCGCCGAGACCTTGTCGGACGCCATCCGCGACTCCGGGGTCAAGAATTTGACCGTGATCTCCAACAATGCGGGCGTCGACGGCATCGGCCTGAGCCGTCTGCTGGAGACGCGGCAGATCAAGAAGATGATCTCGTCCTATGTCGGCGAGAACAAGCTGTTCGCCCAGCAATATCTGGCCGGCGAGCTGGAACTGGAGTTTTGCCCGCAGGGAACCCTCGCCGAGCGCATCCGCGCCGGTGGCGCAGGGATCCCCGCCTTCTTCACCAAGACCGGTGTCGGAACCCTGGTCGCTGAGGGCAAGGAAGTCCGCGAGTTCGACGGCGAGAAATACCTGATGGAGCGCGGCCTGTTCGCCGACCTTGCCATCGTGCACGCCTGGAAGGGCGACACCGCGGGCAATCTGGTTTACCGCAAGACCGCGCGCAATTTTAACCCGATGATGGCGACCGCGGCGAAAGTGACGGTGGCGGAGGTCGAGCATCTCCTGCCGGCAGGCCAGATCGATCCGGACCACATCCATACGCCCGGTATTTTCGTCAAGCGCATCGTTCAGGTCGGGACTGCGTTGAAGCGCATCGAGCAGCGCACCGTGCGCAAGCGCGAGACCGCCGCCGCAACCGGAGAGGAAGTCTGATGGCCTGGACCAGAGAGCAGATGGCGGCGCGCGCCGCCAAGGAGCTGCGTGACGGCTTTTACGTCAATCTCGGCATCGGCATTCCCACTTTGGTGTCGAACTACATCCCGCCCGGCGTCGACGTGGCGTTGCAGAGCGAGAACGGCATGCTCGGTATGGGACCGTTCCCTTATGAGGGCGAGGAGGATCCCGACCTCATCAACGCCGGCAAGCAGACCGTCACCGAGTTGCCGATCACCAGCTATTTCTCCTCGGCTGACTCGTTCGCCATGGTGCGCGGCGGCCATATCGACCTGTCGATCCTCGGCGCCATGCAGGTCGCCCAGAACGGCGATCTCGCCAACTGGATGATCCCCGGCAAGATGGTCAAGGGTATGGGCGGCGCGATGGATCTCGTCGCCGGCGTCAAGCGCGTGGTGGTCGTCATGGAGCACAGCGCCAAGGACGGTCCGAAGCTCTTGAAGCAATGCACGCTGCCGCTGACCGGCGAGCGCGTCGTCGACATGGTGGTCACCGACCTCGCGGTGTTCACGATCGACAAGCACGGCAACGACGGCATGGCGTTGATCGAGCTCGCCGACGGCGTCACGCTCGATGAGGTGAAGGCCAAGACCGAGGCCGAGTTCCGCGTCGCGCTGACCAACACCTAGAACGTCCGCCAAGGAAGGTCCGCCAAGGAGTTCGCGTGTCAAAGGACAGACGCGCGCCTCTTCCCGGATATCCTGTGCGCCAGACTACGACGACCGGAGTGTTGCTTTGAGCCGGCTCGCCATCCGGTCCGTCCACGATGGCTGCTCGCGCACCAGGCGAAAGCCGAGATTGTTCGGCGGCGTCCCGGCGGCGCAGCCGCCGGCGCGGGCGTCGCGAATGAAGTCGGTGACATAGGCGCGATGCGCGCCTTCGGCGATCCGCACACCGCAATTCGCATAGCTCTTGATCGTGCGCCCTGCATCGTCCCGGACGTTGCGCGTGAAGCAGGTCGAGGTCCACTCCCAGACATTGCCGGCAAGATCGGCCAAGCCGTTTTCATTGACGCCGAAACTGCCGAACCTCTGGGGCTGCTGCCCTTCGGATGCGCCCTGTTCGCGCTCGTAGCGTTCGATCCAGCGCCGCGAGGGGTCTTGCGTGTCGACCGCAATGCCATCATCGCGGAAGCGACTGCCCGCCGCATAGGCCCATTCGGTATCGGTCGGCAGGCGATAGGTGTCGCCGGTCTTGCGTGAGAGCCAGGCGGCATAGGCCACCGCATCGTGCCAGCTCACCTGCACGGCCGGAAGGTCGATCGCGATGGCGACATCGCGGTCCAGGGCGCGACATGCGCGGTCATCGACGCAGGCCTGATAATCCGTGGCGCTGACCTCGGTCTTCATGATGGCGAAGGGCCGATCGAAGTGAATCGTCGTCAACGGCGCGTCGCTCTGCTGGCTCTTGCGGGTAAAGTCGCCGGACTCACGATAGGCCATGGTGCCGTGTGCGATCTCGACGAGCGCCGGTGCCGGATATCCGGCCTCCGCTGTGCTGTGCAGTCCGCCGGCCAGCGGCGCCAGCGCGAGGGGGCCGGCCAAGCCGGCCGCACATGCAAGCGCGAGTTTGATCTTGAAGGCGAGCAGCATGGCGGCCTCCGGGATGTTGAGTGCGACGGGGGGCCGGAGCCGGCCCCCGAATTTGGGTGTGAGTTGTGGCGCTCAGTTCGTGGCGCCGGTTGGAATTTCGGCGGGCGCCTTGACCTGGGTCATCAGGTCGTCGTTCCACTTGCCTTCGACCTTGAAGTGAGCGGTCGCGCCGAGGTCGGCGGCTTCGATCAGGTTATGCGTCACATAGGCGTAGATGCCGGGCTGCAGGAACTTGTACATCGCAGCTCCGGCCGAGCCGCCGCGGATGAACCAGGTCTCGAGCCCGGTCTCCGGCGGGTTGGAAAACTTGCCGGTCTCCCAGACGTAGTCGCCATGGCCGCCGATCAGATGCGGGCGGCTGTCGCGATTGGCCTGCGAATGCACGATCAGAACGTTGTCGCCGACATTGGCGGTCAGCGCGTTCTTGCCGGTCAGCGCGCCGACCTTGCCGTTGAAGACGACGTGGGTCGGGATCAGCTTGCGCATCACCTCTTCGGTGTCGGCGTAGGCGTCGCCCGGCGAGTCGTAGGATTTGAAATTGCCCTTCTCGTCCCGCGGAATGTAGAGGTCCTGTTCGCCGATGTAGTAGATCTTGTCGTAGTGCAAGGGATGGCCGTGGCCGTCGTTCAGTCCGTCGCGCGGCAGCACCATCACGGCGCCGTTCATGCCGGAGACGACATGCCAGGGAATCATCGGGCCGCCCGGCGCGCAGTGATAGACGAAGACGCCGGTGCGGGTCGCCTTCCAGCGCAGCACGACCTGTTCGCCGGGGTTGATCAGCGTGAGCGCGGCGCCGCCGAGCGCGCCGGTCGCGGAGTGGAAGTCGATGTTGTGCGGCATCGTGTTGGTCGCGGGATTGACCAGCGTCACCTCGACATAGTCGCCCTCGTGCACGACCATCAGCGGGCCCGGCATCGAGCCGTTGAAGGTCATCGCCTGCATGGTCGTGCCCTTCTCGTCGATCACCATCTTCTTTTCCTGGATCACGAGCTTGAACTCCATGATCTTCGGACCCTGCCTGGTTGCCTGTTCGTGCGGATGGACGAAGGGCGGCGCGACCAAATCCACTTTCTGGCGCGGCAGCTTGAGGTCGTCGGCGAAGGCGGGCGCGGCCAGCATCATCGTTGCAACGGCTGCGCTGAGGAGAGCGGCTCGGCGGGTCAACATGTGATCGCTCCTTGATCGGATCTGTTGTGGTGCCACGATCACCATGCGCCTGTTCGCCGCGAGCTTGTTTGTGCTGCAGCAATCTTCTGCGCATCTGCAGCAGACAATGCGCAGGGCTGAGCCATGCAACTAATTAGCAGAACGCTCGCCGTGCGGTGGCGCCGCCGAAGCAAAGCGCGAGGAGCAAACATCTACATGAGGACAGCTGGGACGCCGGCGGCGATCTAATTCGGCCAGCGAGCCGCGAGCAGGACGGCGCCGGTGAGCGCGGCGGCGAAAGCCGCCGTTGCGACGACCAAGCCGACGACGGTGCGGAGTGGTCCGCCGAAACCTCCGCCCGCGGCGGAATCGTCGCGGAAGGGTTCGAAGCGATCGGATTGTGGAATATGCCCGCGGATGCTGGTCAGGACAGCGAAGACCCGGATCAGCATTTCCAGACCGTGCATGTAGACCTCCGACTCGTCGATCGAGGCAACATAATGGCGCGAAATTCGACCCGCGACTTTGAGGAAGCTCAAAGTCCGCCGCGAAAATTGCAATTTAATTGCTCAGCACGGTACTGGCTTCCGGCCAAAGCGGCAGGAGCCATCCCGGATGCGGAACTTCGGAATACGGCGGTAGGTAGACATGAGGTCAGATCTGGCAGTCCATTACGGGCAGGAGCGTCTGCCCCGCTATACGAGCTACCCGACCGCGCCGCATTTCTCGCAAGCCGTCGGACCTGCCACTTATGCCGACTGGCTGCGGGCGATTCCGCCGCATGCCACGGCATCGCTCTATTTGCATGTCCCGTTCTGTCGGCAGATGTGCTGGTACTGCGGCTGTAACACCATGGTCGCCAAGCGCGACGAGCCGGTCTCGGTGTATGAGTCGGCACTCCGCTGCGAGGTCGACCTTGTGGCGCGCAAGATCGGCCGCAGGCTGCAAGTCGGCCATATTCACTTCGGCGGCGGCACGCCGACGATCATGGCCCCGGATTCATTCGTCGACCTGATCGGATTGCTGCGCCATGTCTTCTTCGTGCGGCCGTCGGCCGAGATTGCAGTTGAGATCGATCCGCGGACGCTGACCGTGCCGATGATCAAGGCGCTGTCGCTCGGGGGTGTCAACCGGGCAAGCCTCGGCGTGCAGAGCTTCGACCCCGTCGTGCAGCAGGCGATCAATCGCGTGCAGAGTTTCGAGCAGACTGCGGCGGTGACCGCCAGCCTGCGGAAGGCCGGAATCTCCGGCATCAATTTCGATCTGATCTATGGGCTGCCGCATCAGAACGTCGCATCCTGCCTGGATACGGTCCACCGCTGCGTGGACCTGCGTCCCGATCGCTTTTCGGTGTTCGGCTACGCGCATGTTCCTTCCTTCAAGAGACATCAGCGCATGATCGCGGAGGCGTGGCTGCCGGACAGCGCGCAGCGCTATGACCAGGCCTGTGCGATCGCGAATGCGTTGAAGGAAGCCGGTTACGTCCAGATCGGGCTCGACCATTTCGCGCTGCCCACGGATTCGATGACGATTGCTTTCAACGAAGGGCGGCTGCACCGCAATTTCCAGGGCTACACCACCGACAGCAGCGAGGTGCTGATCGGCTTCGGCGCTTCGGCGATCGGGCAGTTGCCGCAGGGCTATGTGCAGAACCAGACGCAGGTCCGCGCCTACGAGGAAGCCATCGCCTCCGGCGGGTTTGCCACCGCAAAGGGTTATGCGCTGACCGACGACGACAGGCTGCGTGCCGATATCATCGAGCGGATCATGTGCGACTATGGCGTCGACCTCGAGACGGTCTGTGCGCGTCACGGCGCCGAGCCGGCCGCGATGCTGAAATCAGCGCCGCGGCTGCAAGAACTGCTCTCCGACGGTGTGGTCGAACTCCATGGCAAGACGCTCGCCGTTGCGGAAGGTTCCCGCTTCCTGGTGCGCAGCGTCGCCGCGGCATTCGATGCGCATCTCGATTCCTCCAAGCAGTTGCACAGCCGCGCGGTCTGATCGTCGCGTCCCGCCGCAATGAGGAACCCCTGGCGTTCCGCTCGAATTCGTTCGATGCGGAGGCAAGGTTGTGTGCGGTTCATCGGGGGATGACCGGGAAGCGATGCGGTGGAGTTTGTGCTGGCACAATCACGCGCCGACAGCCACCGGTTAGGTTTCCGGTCAATCGATCAATGACCCGGAATGAATGAGGGAAAGAGCAGATGGCCATTCCCCGCTATCGCGAGCATCAGGGCTTGCCCATTCTCGCCAACGGCTTTCGACCATTTTTCCTGCTCGGCGCCATCCAGGCCGCGCTGACAATCCTGGTCTGGCTGCCGGTGTTCTATGGCGAGCTGAAGCTGACCTCGGCCTTTGCACCGCGGGACTGGCACGTCCACGAGATGCTTTATGGCTACCTGCCTGCCGTCATCACCGGATTCCTGCTCACCGCGATTCCGAACTGGACCGGACGGCTGCCGCTGCAGGGCATGCCGTTGCTGACGTTGGTGCTGGCCTGGATCGCCGGCCGATTGGCCGTCACCTTTTCCGCCGGGGCGAGCTGGTGGCTCGTGCTCGTGATCGATGCCGGTTTCCTTGCGCTCGTCGTTGCGGCAACTGCGCGGGAAATCATCGCCGGCAGGAACTGGCGCAATCTGCCGGTGGTCGGCCTGGTCACCCTGCTGCTGGCGGGCAATGTCGGCTTCCATCTCGAAGCCCATGTCCGCGGCACCGCCGACACCAGCATCCGCATCGGTGTCGCCGTCGTCGTGCTGCTGATCGCGCTGATCGGGGGCCGCATCACGCCGAGCTTCACCCGCAACTGGCTGGTTCGCCAAAATCCCGGGCGCCTGCCGGTGCCGTTCGGTCGCTTCGATGTCGTGGTCATGCTGATCAGCGCGCTGGCGCTGCTCGGCTGGATCGTGATTCCCGACAGTGCATTCACGGGCGCTGCGCTGGCATTCGCCGGCTTGCTGCACATCGTTCGGCTGGCGCGCTGGGCCGGCGATCGCACCGTGCGGGAGCGGCTGCTTGTCATCCTCCACGTCGGCTACGCTTTCGTGCCGCTCGGCTTCTTGATCAATGCGGCCGCGAGCTTTGGGATCGTGCTGCCGAGCGCGGGCCTCCACGCCTGGATGGTGGGAGCCGCCGGCGTGATGACGCTCGCGGTGATGACGCGCGCAACCCTTGGCCATACCGGCCAGCAATTGACGGCCTCACCCGCGACACAGGCGATCTATGCCGCGATCGTTGTTGCGGCGGTCACACGCATCTGCGCCGCGGTGGCGCCGGCGCATGGCGAGATCGTGCTGTACGTCGCAGCCTTCGCCTGGGTCCTCGCCTTCGCCGGATACGCGTTGGCCTATGGTCCGTTGCTGCTCGGGCTGAAGCGGCGCGCGCTTGCAGTCCATTCAGCCTAGGCTCTGATTCCGCGCCATCGCGCGCGAGAACACCACTTCCATCAGCGTGCCGGATTTCGGCGCCGGCTTGATGTGGAATTGCGCGCGGTTGGCTTCGACCAGCGCCTTGGTCAGCGACAGGCTGAGACCGGACGTCTCGGACGCCTGATCCGATGGCGGGCGCGAACGGAACGGCTCCAGCGCTGCCGCGACCTCCTGGGCGTTGAGTGCGTGGCCGGTGTCGCGCACGCGCAGGACCACCTCGCCGAAATCGGAGAGTGCGGTGGAGACGATGACCTGGCCGCCGGGATTGGCCAGCGAAATCGAGCTTGAGATCAGGTTGAGCGAGATCTGGCGCAGCGCGCGTGCATCCGCTACCACCGGCGGCAGCGCATGCGACAGCGAACTGCGGATGATGATGCGGGCACGGTTGGCCTGGGGCTGCATCACGGCGACGCAATTCTCGACCAGTTCGTTCAGATTCTGATTGCTGAAGCTGAGCTCGATCCTGCCGGTCTCGACGCGCGAGAGTTCGAGCATATCGTCGATCAACGCAACCACCCGCTCGCCGGAAGTGCGGATGTCCTTCAGATAGTCGACGTAGCGCTTGTTGCCGATCGCGCCGAAGCGCTCGCCGATCATCACTTCGGCAAAGCCGATGATCGCGTTCAGCGGCGCGCGGACCTCGTGGCTGATCCGTGCCAGCATGTCGGCCTTGGCGGTGGCCGCGCGGTCGGCGAGCCGGCGCGCCTGCAACAGTTCGTTCTCGCCGCGGCGGGCCTGCGACAGGTCGCGAACTACGGCAAAGAAATTCGGGCCGTCAGGCCGCGTTCGCCCGATGGTCATCGTGAGCGGAACGATGCCGCCCTGGCGGAGCCGCCCAAGCACCTCGCGCGGCTGCTCCAGGACGGTGGCGGCGCCGGCTTGGCGGACTCCGTCCAGATAGTCCAGCACCAGCCGCGCGCTGTCCGGCGCAAACAATTCAATGAGATTGCGACGCACGAGTTCGGGACCGTCATAACCGAACAGCGCCTCCGCGCTGCGGTTGCAGGCGTGGATGTTGCCGCCGGCATCGAACATCAGCACGCCTTCGGCGGTGACGTCGAGAATGGCGCCGAGATCTTCCGCATCCGCATGGCCGGCCTCGGGCGGCGTCATCACCAGCGGAGGCGGCGGCGCCGGCGCAGCTGGCGGTTCGACCGGTGCGGTGTTCTGGGGCGGCGGAGAGTTCGCAGGCGGCGCAAAAACCAGGGCGTGCGCGATATCGCCATCCCAGGCGATCGTGAACAGCCGGGCTGCGGCTTTCTGTCCCTCGCTCGCCGGCCCGTCGGCGACCGAGATCGTCACCGGCGTGCCGGCCCCGGCCGTGCTCGCGCTCGGCGATGCGCCCAGCTCGACATAGAGCGCATCGAGCCCGCCGGCTTGCTCCAGCGCAGCCAGATCGGGATAACCCATCTGCGCGAGAAATGCGCCGTTGGCATAGAGCAGCCGGTCGAGCCGATAGATCAGGACGGCGGTCGGCAGCAGGTCGAGCAGGATGCGATCGCGCTGACTGTCGCCTTGCACCGGCGGCGGCTCAGGGCTCAGCCAGTCGGCGTGGCTATCGGCCGCGCGCGCGTCGGCTGCGAACGGATCGAGCGGGGAGGTGTCACCCGATGACTCGAAAGGCGGCTCGCTCACGCGCTGGCTGCTCTCCATCTCGGACATTGCCGTGAGCAGTTCCGTGGGCGCCGCGCGCATTTCGCCTTCGAGCCGGGCCGACAATTGCCGTGCAAGTTCATGGAAGGCATTGTTCTCCACCGCTGTCAGCGCCGGAAACCTGCTCTCGCCGGGCGGCCGGAACGGCACGACATTGCCGGCCGGCTCCGCGCTATTGTCAGTGGTTGCCGAAATGGCCGGCGACACCTGGTCGTGGGGCGCACCGACCAGGGTGGACGGCGAGGACGGCACATCTTGGGCGGAGGCGTGTTCGGCTTCCGCGGCAACGATTTTGCTCGAAGGGGCAGGTGCCTCGACATCTGCCGCACCGGAATGTTGGTCGGCATGACCGTCGCCGATCGGATTTGGCTCGGCCGCGGCCTCGATCGAATTCGCCGCGTCAGCAGGCGCCGCCGCCTCGGCGGCGCGATCGATCAGCAGGACTTCGGACGGCGCCTCGTTGGAGAGCTCGGGTGCTTCATAAGCCGGTGGGGCCGGCGTCTCGTCGCTTGTCATCGTGCTTGTAAGCTCGCTCGCTTCTTCCGGCATGGCAGCCGCGTCGTTCGTTTGCTGCAAGGGCGGCTGCTCTGCATCCGCCGGCGGATGCGCGTGCGGGGTTTCGCTCCTGCCGGGCATCCGCGCCAGGACGAGCCCGATCTGCTGGCCGCTGCCGACGCGGTACAGCACGGCCCGCGCAGGACCGAACTGAACCTCCGCCTGGCCGTCGGCAATCGCCAGGTCGCGCGCGCCCGCAAGACCCCCGTCGGCAAGATCGCGATAGCCGAACATGAGCCGACCGGCGGTGCTGGCGCCTGCGAACAGACCATCCCGCGTGAACGCGATCAGCGCGGCCTCGCTGTTCGCGACCAGCCGCTGCAGGCGCTCCACCAGCGGGATGCTGCGGCCGGCATTGTCGGTGCTGGTGATCAACACCGCATGGGAGCCGTCGGGGAGGTCAATCCTGGCGCAGCCGCAGGTCGCCAGCGTGCCGAGCGGAGCGCCGAAGCCGCGCAATCGCTCGAGCCGCATCGCGCCGTTCTCGGGCAGTCGGCGCCACAGCTGGACGATCTGACGCCGATGCACGTCGGCCGGGCCGAACGACCTCGCGGCCAGGGCCGTGGTGTCCGTCGCGCCGAATGCCTTGGCGCCGATCGGATTGGCCCACAGCACCCGGCGGCCATCGGCCGACCACAGCCACGCGGGCAGCGCGCCCACGGCATGAACGGCCAGCCGGGGATCGCTCAAGCCGAGCAGCTGGAGATCGGTTTGACTCATATCGGTCGTCGAACGGCTCTTTGGGGTGGTCGAAACGGACGCCGCGGACGGCAAGCTTAACGAAAGGTTACTATCGCCTGTTTTCGGAGGCGAGGTCCACGGCCGGGCCGCCGGCAGGTCCGGCGAAACCTTGGATAACCTTAACCTGTCCCGGATGTTCCGGCGGTACGGCCTTGCGCCCGGGCACTTCCGCAAAAGTTGCATGTTGCAATTTGACCCCGGACGTCCACCATGCCGAGGGGAGGCACGTCATACCGGCGCAGCGATCGCAGGGTAGATTGGTACTGGTCCGCTCGGAGCGGGCAAGCTCCGCGGATATCAGAAGGCGGGTCGGCGGGTCGGCGGGCCGGAGGGGCGTAGCCGGCCGATCCGAGTACAGCAGAAGTCCAGCAGAGAGGAATGGGACGATGACTGAAAATGGTCGTGCATTCGAGATGCCCAAGGAAATGCGGTCGATGGCCGAGGCGAGCTTCGAGCAGGCGCGCAAGGCCTTCGAGAAATTCCTCGCCAGTGCGCAAGCCACCGCCGGCACGTTGGAAGAACATGGTGCCACCGTTCGCGCCGGAGCCAAGGATATCGGCGCCAAGGTGATCTCCTATGCGGAGAAGAACGTGCAGTCCTCGCTGGACTACGCGCAGTCGCTCCTGCATGCGAAGGATCTGGCCGAGGTGATGCGGCTGCATAGCGAGTTCGTCCAGGCCCAGATGCGCGCGCTCGCGGAGCAGGCCAACGAGATGGGCCAGGCGGTCAGCAAGGCCGCGATGGATGTGGCCAAGCCGAAATCTTAAACTGTATCAGTGGCTTGGGAATTCATCCGAGCGCTCCCAGTTCGATGCCTCTGTGCAGCGCCATAAAATTGCTTTGCGTTGCACAAAAACGACATTATCTCTTTCTACGGGAGGTTGCTCTCAGGGGCACTTCCTCTGCGTGATCCGATTCGACCACCCGGCCAACCGGCCGGGCAACCGTGCTGATTGCTTCGAAGGATACATGCCATGACCAACGCCACCGATCCGTTCTCTGCCTCCATCATTCCGTTCGAGGTCCCTGAGCAGATGCGTGCATTTGCTGAAAAGGGCGTCTCGCAGGCCCGCGAGAGCTACGCCAAGTTCAAGGACGCGGCGGAAACCCATAACAGTGCCATCGAGGCCTTTTTCGCCAACGCCAGCAAGGGCGCCGGCGAAT
Source organism: Bradyrhizobium sp. SZCCHNS1022 (assembly GCF_032484835.1). NCBI lineage: Bacteria > Pseudomonadati > Pseudomonadota > Alphaproteobacteria > Hyphomicrobiales > Nitrobacteraceae > Bradyrhizobium > Bradyrhizobium sp. SZCCHNS1022. The sequence continues at coordinate 1,636,274 of NZ_JAUETT010000001.1, forward strand.
ATTCGGCCAAGGTGATGGAATTCACGAAGGCCAATACCACCGCGAACCTGGACTTCGCCCAGCAGCTGCTCGGCCTCCGCTCGCCGTCGGAAGCGTTGGAGCTGTGGAGCTCGCATGCGCGCAAGCTGGTCGAGACGTTCGCCGTCCAGGCCAAGGAACTCGGCGAGCTCGGCCAGAAAGTGGCCACCGAGGCCGTCGAGCCGATCAAGGAAAGCGCCTCGAAGCTGTTCAAGACGGCCGCCTGAGCCTGCGATCCGCGGTCCCCGGCATCGGGACCGCAACGCATGAATCGAGCCAAAGAATCAACCCGAGCCCGGGCTCTCCGCCTGGGCTCGGTCGTTCCGGAGAGCGGTTGAAAAATCGCTTCCCTAGGCGGGGGACTTTGCTTCGCCCGGCCTTGCCAAAGCCGCGCATTGCACCTAGTTTCCGCCCCGTTCGGCGCCCCTTTGCAGGCGCCAATTGCGGATGCAGTTGTAGCTCAGTTGGTTAGAGCGCCTGTCTGTGGAACAGGAGGTCGGTGGTTCGAGCCCACCCAACTGTACCAGTTAAGGTGCTGAGAAACATTCACTTTCCTTGACTGCGCTTTCTGGCGCCAGAGTAGACGGCCTTCAAGGAACCACCGCGGAACCACGCGGACCATTTTTGAAGTCCGCAAGATGACCGACGACGAAGCAACTGACCCCTCCTCGCAGCCGCGCCTCCAACCGTTGCCTGATACATCGTCGTTTGATGCAGCCGCTGCTCTGATCGCTACTTGGAGGGCGAGGCTGAGATCACCTAACATGTCAACCGGCGGTGCCGTGGAGGTTCCTCCCCCTCCGCTCGAAAGCTTCGCCCCGCAAAACCCTGCCCCGGACCTATCGCGATTTGATGAACCGCAGCTCGATTCCCTTTCCACGCCACCCGACGTCAGTGGGTTGGAGAGTGACGAAGCGGTCGAAGTCATCAAAGAATGGTTCCTCTCGAATTTCGAAGACCCGGCTATGGAGACGCCCCGAGACGACGGGGAGTTTGTCTACATCTGGGGCGGCCCTTATGACGCTCGAGACGTGATCTCCGATGCATTCGGCGATGCCGCATCTGAAAGCGTAATCGAAGCCGCCATTGAGGCGGTTGAGGCTGAAGGGGTGTTCGACTGGGCGCCCCACGGCAGACGAACACAGCCGCCAGACGACCAGGAAACGCCAGACCAGCGCGACCCGACAGAACTGCATCGGGAGATGATGCAGCGCATCGAGTCCCTTGAGGACGCGCTTGCTAGGCTCTCACCGGATCATGGAGGCATCGGCCATAATCAGCCTCCCGAGCCGATCGAGCCGCTTCCCTTTGGGGACCTTGACCGCGAGGCCGTCGAAACTGCTCTTGTCGTCTTGAGGTCTCAGCCTCCGGAGCCGGCGCAGACCCCTCAAGAGGCAGTCGTTGCGGCGAATACGCTGCTATCGTTCGGACAACGACTTCGCGACTATCTCGAAAAGCAGGCGGATATTTTCGTCACCGAAGCGGTGAAAGCGGCCGGCTCTGAGGTCGGGAAATGGGTCGTGCGATTGCCGCTTTGGATGCTTGTCGCGGACCGGCTGATCGCAGTTGCCGAAGCGGCGCGGCAATGGTTCGGTTCACTCGGGATAGGGCTCTAAGCCCGATCTCGTGGCGCAGCTATTCGGAGCGTAGCCGAGACGAAAGATGCCGGAAGGAGGGAGGCATGGGCCAAGCGCGGGGTCGCGTTCTTTCAGAGCCGGCCGCGGCGAATTGCAGCAGCAACTGATCGCAGCATGGACGGCGCTCCAGCGCCACCGAGCGGCGCGCAACCGGCATCAGGCCGCAAAGGCGCGGCATGAAATGCCCAATTGGCAGGTCGAACGCCGCAAGCGCACGCGGCATCTCATCGAGCTCGGTGGACTCGTCGTCAAAGCCGGCATCGTAGGGCTCGCCGGGGATGATCGGGCGACGATCTTAGGCATTGCTCTGGGCAGCCGATAAGCTCCGCAGCGACAAAGGCGAAGAGGCCCGCAAGCTGTGGGCGACAAAAGGCCGGCCCGAATTAGAGGCGATCGCGGCAAAAGGTCACGAGCGAACTGTGTAACCAGTTCGTCGCTGATGCAACGCGATATCTCATTGCGTCAGTATTCGCGCAAGAAAATGGGTGAAATGCGAGCGGCTCACAAGTGTTCCGCGCAATCTACAAAAGTCGAGCCGATGCGGCAGCGATGCGCTGGCAGGCGTCGCGAAGCTCGGCCGCTGAGGTAGCGTAGGAGATCCGGAAATAGGGCGCGAGGCCGAAGGCCGAACCCGGGATGACGGCAACGCCGGCGGTGCGCAGAAGATAGTCTGCGAACAGGGTATCGTCTTCCACGACGCGGCCCTCCGGCGTGGTCTTGCCGATGAGGCCTGCACAACTCGCGAACGTGTAGAAGGCGCCCTCGGGGACGCGACAGCTGATGCCTTCGATGCTGTTCAACGCGTTGACGACGAGGTCGCGCCGCTGCTGAAACGAGCGGCAGCGGTCGGCGATGACATCCTGCGGTCCTGTCAGCGCCTCGATTGCGGCGGCCTGGCTGATGGACGAGGGGCAGGAAGTTGATTGGCTCTGCACGACGGCCATGGCCTTGATCAGCGCGCTGGGGCCGGCGCCGTAGCCGATGCGCCAGCCGGTCATCGCATAGGCCTTTGAGACCCCGTTCACCGTCAGCGTGCGGTTGCGCAGCGCCGGCTCGATGGCGACTGGCGTCACGAAGCGAAAGCCGTCGTAGACGATGTGCTCGTAGATGTCGTCGACCATGAGCCAGACATTGGGATGCTTCAGCAGAACGTCGAGGATCGGCCGATACTGGTGCTCCGAATAGGCCGCTCCCGACGGATTCGACGGCGAGTTCAGCATCAGCCAGCGCGTCCGCTGCGTGATGGCGCGTGCAAGATCCTCGGCCGAGAGCCGAAACCCGTCGGCTTCCGAGCACGGCACGAGAACGGGCGTCCCGCCGGCGATCGCCACGATGTCGGCGTAGGTCACCCAGAATGGCGTGGGGATGATGACTTCATCGCCGGGGTCCAGCGTTGCCATCATGGCGTTGAATAGCACCTGCTTGGCGCCGGCCGAAACCGTGATCTCGTCCTGCGCGAAGTCGAGTCCGTTGTCGCGCTTGAACTTGGCACGGATGGCGGCCTTCAGCTCGGGCGCGCCGTCGAGAACGGTGTACTTGGTCGCGCCGTCCCGCATCGCCCGCGCCGCGGCCTCCTTGATCGGCTCGGGCGTGTCGAAATCAGGTTCGCCCGCGCCGAGGATGATGACATCCCGCCCCTCGCGCTTCATCTGCGCGGCGAGCCCGCTGATCTTCAGAATCTCCGACACGCCGATGGTGGACAGCCGCTGGGCCGGCTTGAACGGAGATGGCGACTTGGCGATCACGTTCACGGGCGGCTCCTCTCAGGCGATATCGAACTTGACACCCTGGGCGAGCGGTAGCGTGCGTCCGAAGTTGATGGTGTTGGTCGCGCGCCGCATATAGGCTTTCCAGGCGTCCGAGCCCGACTCGCGTCCGCCGCCGGTCTCCTTCTCGCCACCGAACGCGCCGCCGATCTCGGCGCCGGAGGGGCCGATGTTCACGTTCGCGATTCCGCAGTCGGATCCGCGCGCTGACAGGAAGGTTTCCGCCTCGCGTAGATCGTTGGTGAAGATCGAGGACGACAGACCCTGCGGGACGTCATTGTGCAGCTCGAGCACCGCGCCGAGATCGCGATAGGTCATCACGTAGAGAATTGGCGCGAAGGTCTCGTGCCTGACGGGACCGGTCTGCGCGGACATCTCGACCAGCGCCGGGCGCACATAATAGGCCTCGTCGGCTCCCGCCAGCGCAACGCGCTCGCCGCCGAGCACGTGGCCGCCAACGGCACGCGCCGCCTCGAGCGCTTTCTGCATCGCCGAATAGGCCAGTTGATCGATCAACGGCCCCACGAGAGCGTCGGTCTGGAGCGGATTGCCGACCGTCACGCTCTGATAGGCCCGCTTCAGACGCGGTACGAATGCGTCGTAGACCGTCTCGTGGACGAAGAGACGCCGCAGCGTCGTGCAGCGCTGGCCGGCCGTCCCCATGGCAGCAAAGGCGACGCCGCGCAGCGTCAGATCGAGGTCCGCCGTCGGCGTCACGATCGCGGCGTTGTTGCCGCCGAGCTCGAGGATCCCCCGCGCAAATCGATTGGCGAGCCGCGGGCCGACTGCACGGCCCATGGCTGTCGATCCCGTCGCCGAGACCAGCGGGACCTTGGCGTGATCGACCAGGATCTCTCCGATGTCACGCCCGCCGAACAACACCACGGACAGCGCGTCGGGGGCTGATCCGCCATCCCGCCTGAAGCGTTCGAGCGCGCGCGCGAACAGCGCCTCGGTGGCGAGGGCGGTCAGCGACGTCTTCTCCGACGGCTTCCAAACGATGCTGTTGCCGCACACCAAAGCAAGCGCCGCATTCCAGCACCACACCGCCACGGGAAAATTGAACGCGGAGATGATGCCGGTCACACCGAGCGGATGCCACGTCTCCATCATGCGGTGCGCGCTGCGCTCGGTGGCGATGGTCAGGCCATAAAGCTGGCGCGACAGGCCGACAGCGAAGTCGCAGATGTCGATCATCTCCTGGACCTCGCCCAGGCCCTCCGAGGCGATCTTGCCGACCTCGATCGAGACTAGCCTGCCGAGCGCCTCCTTGTTGGCGCGCAACTCCTCGCCGAGCAGCCGCACCAGCTCACCGCGCTTCGGCGCAGGGACCTGCCGCCATTCCAGAAAGGCGGCGTGCGCCTTGTCGATCTCGACGGCCGCCTGGGCGGCGCTGACCTCGTGCACGCGCCCGGTGATCTCGCCAGTGATCGGAGTTCGTGCCACCAGCGTGCCGCCTGTGTGCCGACTCGGCTCGACGCCGAGCTTGGCGAGCAATGCGTCCACTTCGCCGGCGAGCGATGTGATGGAACGAGACGGCGTATCGGTCATGGCAAACGGCCTTTGAACGGTAGATTGGATGAGTTGTTGCGATCTGCCCGCTGCTAACCGGCGACCGCCGTGCGTCCGAGATTTGATGATGTCAGCTGCAGCAGAGCCTGCTGCAGCGAATCCTGCTCCGCCCTCGCGTATAGCTCCATTTCATCGCAAACCTTGGCGCCGAGAGCGACCTCGAATGCGGACCGGTTGGCGTTGGACGCGTAGGTCTTCTGGTCCTCGGAGCCGAGATTCGACTGGAAGATGCCCGCGGCGCTCACCGGCAGAAAATCCTCGTAGACGATCGGATCGAAGCGCAACAGCCCCTCGGCAATTAGATCAGCGACGGAGGACGTCCGAGCGTGGCCCGATCCGGCCCCGGCCTCGGTCACCGAATAGCGGAAGAAGGCCAGGCCTTCGCGTCGCAGCGTTGCCCAGTCGTCGGGAAACGCCTCAAAACGTTCGGCCAGTCTTTCGGAGTAGCTGCGCGGGCTCGCCTCGCGGCCGCCAGTCTCCCGTGCCGACGCAAGCAGCGCGTCGTAGAGCGCGCGCCCTTCCGGCGTCAAGGCCACGCCGCGCTGCTCGATCTCGCCGAAGCGCGCGGTATGTGTTCCGGGCGCGGATGTGCCGTCGGCTCGCTTGAAGATGATAGGTTCCTCAAGCGCCTTGAAGCTGGTCTGGCGCAGCAGGATCGGGCAGTTGCGGCGCGGCGGGCCCTCGATGACGGCCTTCGGGGCGATGCCGCGTCCCGGCATTGCGGCCTGGACGGCATCGATGTCGAGCGTGCGCGGCGTCAGATGATTGATGTGGGGACCCCTGAAGCTCACCACGTCGGCAATCAGCCGATGCGCATCGTGCAGCTGCTCGTAGACGTCGAGGCTGACCGTCGCCTCGCTGTGCCAGCGGAAGGTCTCCAGCGCTTCGCCGACGAACTCCTCGGCCTGCGCGACGGTCAGGTAACCCCGCGTCTCGAACACGTCCACGAGGTCCAGGGTGCGCGGCGTGAAGATGCTGCGCTCGCCAAGGATGCGCTCGGCGTCCGCGCGTAGCGCGTCGTCCTCGATCAGCTCCAGGCGCAGCAGCGAGGTGAAAACCCGAAACGGATTGCGGCGCAGAGCTGCATCGTCGATCGGGCGAAACGCCGTCGCATGCACCGGCACGCCCGCGGCCGACAGGTCGTAGTAGCCGACCGGGTGCATGCCCATCACGGCAAACACGCGGCGCACGTTGAACAACTCCTCCGCGCGTCCCAGGCGGATCGCGCCGTGACGCTCGAGGCTCAATCGCTCGAGTTCGTCGCTCCGCTCGAGGCTCGCGCGCAACTGCTCGCTCTCTTGCAAGGTCGCCCGATTGACCTCGCTCACCAGCTCCATCAGGGTTCCGTATTGCGGCACCTCGGCGCGGTACATGTCCGACATAGCGCGCGAAAACAAGGTGCGGATGTCGTCGGCGTCCGCGTGCAGTGCTCGCATCGGAGATCTCCAGTGGGGCCGGACCAGCCTGATCGTGCGAGGCCCTGATCGCTCAGTCATGCAATTTGATCATGACATCTGCAGATTAGACTTGCCGCTGGGGCCGGTTCAAACAATGTTTGCTCAGAAGATCATTCTGAATTGGAATGACCAAATGAGCACCCAGACACCTCGCCGCTTCCTTCCCTCCACCGCGGTTCTCGCCGCCTTCGAGGCGACGGCCCGCACCGGCAGCATGACCATGGCGGCGCAGGAGCTTCAGCTGACGCAGAGCGCGGTCAGTCGGCAGATCAAGATCCTGGAGCAGCAGCTCGAGGCCGAGCTCTTCATTCGGGAACGTCAGACGGTGCGGCTCACCTCCGCCGGCGCGTCCTATGCGCGCGAGATCCGCGACGCGCTCCACAAGATCAGCTCCGCCTCGTTGAACCTGCGGGCCAATCCGGGCGGGGGAACGCTCAACCTCGGCATTCTCCCGACGTTCGGGACGCGCTGGCTGGCGCCGCGGCTGCCGCAATTTCTCGCGGCCAATCCCGGGATCACGATCAACCTCGCGACGCGGCTGTCCTATTTCGATTTCGGCGCGGAGGCGCTGGATGCCGCGATCCATTTCGGCCAGGCGGAATGGCCGGGCGCAGAAATGGCCCTCCTGCGCTCCGAGCAGGTCATTCCGGCGTGTAGTCCCGGCCTGAAACGGGAGTATCGCTTTCGTGCCGCGGGCGATCTCCGGCGGGCGCCGCTGCTCAGCATCTCGACTCGTTCCCAGGCCTGGACGCGCTGGTTCGCGATGCACGACGTCGCAGCGCGGCCCACTCAGGGAATGGTGTTCGATCAGTTTGCCACCGCGGCGCAGGCCGCGATGGCCGGCCTGGGCGTGGCCTTGTTGCCGACGTTCCTGATCGAGGAGGAGCTTGCGAGCCGCAAGCTGGTCCGGGCCATCAATCTGCCAATGGAAAGTCCCGAGCGCTACTACCTGGTCTGGCCGTCGGAGCGTGCGGCCTATCCGCCGCTTCGAGCGTTCCGGGAGTGGCTCATCGCGGTGACCGCGCCTGATCGATAGACAGGCAGGGGCTGACTGGAAGAAGTGCTGGACCGTTTTGGCCAGAACGTAATAATTTCCCTTCGTTCTGCTCAGAAACGATCAATTCGGAGAGGTAAGATATGGCCCGCCCCGCGGACGCCAGGAAGGATCAGGACCTCATCAACATCCTGATGGTGAACGCGCGGACCTCCATTTCCGATCTTGCGAAGGCGCTCGGCGTGTCCCGGGCGACCGCGCAGGGGCGATTGGCAAGATTGGAAAAGGACGGAACGATCGCCGGCTACACCGCGATCCTGGGCAAGCAGGCGCATGTGACCTCGATCTCGGCGATCATCCTGATCGAGCTGGAGGTGAGGCAGCAGGGCAACGTCATTGCCGCGCTGCGCAAGAAAGCTGAAGTCGTCGACTGCTACACGCTGAGCGGCCCGTTCGATCTTTTCGTCAAGATCAACTGCGCGACGTCGGCGCATCTCGACGAAATCATCGACTGGATCGCCGAGATGGAAGGTGTTCGACGCACCACGTCATCGATTCTTCTCGCCAGAAAATTCGAAAGGTGAACAAGGCCTGGGCAAAGCCTGCCTCATTGCCGTCCTTCTTGCTTCGATTGTTAGCAAGATGTCTCGTTTCCCGTCGAAACGAGTCTTAGTCCGGCGGTTTGCAACTATATTCTTCGTATAACCGGCGGTTTGGATATTTATGCCGCGCCTATGCTCCTGAATAACAACTGAGAACAAGGAGCATTTGAAAATGAACGGTGCAACCGCGCTGGTGAGCATGCTGTCCGGATATGGCGTCGACGTCATCTTCGGCGTCCCGGGCGATACCAATGTCGCGCTCTATGAGGCTCTCAGAACGACGAAGGGCGCGCCCCGCCACATCCTGTGCCGTGACGAACGTTCGGCGGTGTTCATGGCGGACTGCTATGCGCGCCTGTCCGGAAAGCCGGGAGTCGCGGAGGTGCCGAGCGGGGCCGGTGCGCTGTACGGTCTGCCCGGCGTCGCCGAAGCCAACAAATCGTCGGTGCCCCTCATCCTGCTGGTCAACGACATTCCGCAGCCCGGCGTCGGGCGCGGCACCCTGACTGAGCTGCCCGTCCAGGATCTGTTCAAGCCGATCAGCAAGCGGGCCGAGACGCTCGCTCATGTGCGCAAGCTGCCCGAGGTCGTGCGCCGCGCCTTTCGCGAGGCGACTGGCGGTCGGCCCGGCGCCGTCGTCCTCGCGCTGCCGGAGGACATTCTCTACCAGGATCTGCCCAGCGAGGGCGTCTCGCTGCATGTCGAGCCGCAATGCAGGCAGGCGCCGTCCTACAGGAGCAGGCCCGCCGACGCCGATCTCGACAGCGCGCTGGGCGCCATCCTCGCCGCCGAGCGTCCGCTGATCGTTGCGGGCGGCGGCGCCAATCGATCCGCAGCGGCGGAAGCCATCACCGCCTTTGCCGAGCGTCTCGGCATTCCCGTCGTCACGACGATCACCGGGCAAGGTGTCATTCGCGACGACCACAGGCTCGGGATCGGAATCATCGGCGACAACGGCTTCCATCCGCACGCGGTGTGGGCGCTCGGGCGTGCCGATCTCGTGATCTATGTCGGCTGCCGCATGGGCTCGGTGGCCACCATGAATTGGCAGTGGCCGGTGCCAAACGGGGAGACCAGGATCGTTCAGGTCGATCTCGAGCCGGAAATCATCGGCAATACCTACGCCATCGATTTCCCGCTGGTGGGCGACGCGCGCGCGGTCGTCGAGGCCCTGATCGCCAAGGCCCCCGCCGATCGTGCGTCGGTGACCGCCGGGTGGGTCGACGACATCAACAACCGTCGCGCCGAGTTCTGGGACGTGATGGCGCCGCATCTGCAGAGCGACGAGGTACCGCTGCGGCCCGAGCGGGTGATCGAAACGCTCAACCGGTGCCTGCCGATGCCGTGCAACGTGGTGTCGGACGCCGGTACGCCGACGCCCTATGCGACGCGCTTTCTCCGCCTGCGCGATCCGCAGTCCAAGCTCGTGATCCCCCGCTTCTATGGCGGCCTCGGCTACGCCATTCCGGCGGTGATCGGCGCCTACTTCGCAGCGCCCCATCTGAAGCCCGTCGGCCTGTTCGGCGACGGCTCGCTCGGCATGTCGGCCGGCGAGTTGGAGACGCTCGCGCGCCTGCAAATTCCGGCTGTATTGATCCATTTCAACAATGCCTGCTTTGGCTGGATCAAGGCCCTGCAGCGGGTCGTCGATCGGGATCGCGCCCGCAAGGCGTCCGCGCCGGGCGCGGCCGTGCCGGCCAACGACCCGACATTCAGCGTCGACTTCGGCAAATACGACATGAGCCGGCTCGCGTCCGTCTACGGCATTCGCGGCTTCCGGGTCGAAACGCCGGTGCAACTGGAGGCGGCGCTGCGCGAGGCGTTCCAGCTGAACGAGCCGGTCTTCATCGACGTTGCGGTGGAATCCATCGCCGATCGCCTGCCGCCGGTATTCTCATGGCTGAAGAAGGTCGGGGCCGATCCGGCGGCCGTCGGCGTCCAGGCTGCTCTCTAGGAAGGGGTTCGATATGGCTCAATCATCGCGAAACATCGCCGTTCTCGGCGCCGGGCAGATTGGTACCGTGATCGCCGGCATGCTGGCGGAGCAGGGGCACAAGGTGACCCTGGCGGACGCATCGGACGCGCAGCTCGGCTTGAGTGCCGGACGCATCTTCGCTACCACAGTTGTGGATGCCGGAGACGTTGCTGCCCTCCGCGCCTTTCTGAAGGACCAGGAGATCGTCGTCAGCGCATGTCCGTATTTTCTCAACCGTGGCATTGCGCAGACCGCCGCGGAGACCGGCACCCATTATTTCGACCTCACCGAGGACGTCGCCACGACCGCCTATATCAAGGACATCGCAGCGGGCGCGGACGTGATGTTTGCGCCGCAATGCGGCCTGGCGCCGGGCTTCATCTGCGTGCTCGGGGCGGAGATGGCATCGCGGTTCGATAGCGTGAAAACCATCAAGATGCGCGTCGGTGCGCTGCCGCTCTATCCGACCAATGCCTTGCGGTACAACGTGACCTGGTCCGTCGATGGGTTGATCAACGAATACTGCAACCCCTGCGAGATCGTGTTTGACGGCAAGCCGACGGCGGTGCCGGCGCTGGAGGGGGTCGAGGGCGTGATGATCGATGGCGTCGCCTATGAGGCTTTCAACACCTCAGGCGGGCTTGGCACTTTGACCGAGACCTTGGCGGGCAAGGTTCGCGACATGAGCTACAAGACCTTGCGCTACCCCGGACATGCCGAGATCATGAAGTTGCTGTTGCAGGGACTCGGGCTTGCGGACGACCGGGAGACCATGCGCCGCATCCTCAATCGCGCAGCTCCATTTACGCGCAAAGACGTCGTTGTGATCTTCGTCACCGGCATCGGTGAGCGCGACGGCCGCATGGAGGAGGACAGCATCGTCCTGCGCTACGATGGCCGACCCGAGCTCGGGGCGATCCAGCTGACGACGGCCGCGGGCTGTGTCGCGATGGTCGAGCTGTTTCTCGCGGGCAAGCTGCCGGCAAAGGGCTTTGTGCGCCAGGAAGATGCAAGCCTGTCCGACTTCCTGTCGACCCGTGAAGGTAGCCGGCTGGCCAGGGAGGCCCGTAGCACCGAAACGGGTGACTTTGTCGCACGGTTTGCTAGCAAAAGGGCGGCATGAGTGTGTCCGACCTCGCGGCATCGCAGTCCGGGGTCAAAAAATCAACTTTAAGAGGGGGAGTTTGAATGGTCAATCGTCGTGAAATCGGATCGCTTGTGGGACTTGGCGCGGCGGCCGCTGCGATCGCAGCGAGCTCGGCGGTGTCGCCGGCCCTTGCGCAGTCGCAACCGGAGAGCACGTTCGCGCAAATTCGCAGGACCAAGAAGCTCCGTATCGCTGGTATCGTCGGCACCGAGCCCTATTACCACAAGGACATCGCGACCGGACAATGGTCGGGCTTCTGCGTCAGCATGGCGACCGAGCTGGCCAAGGCGATGGAAGCCGAGATCGAGATCATCGAGTCGACCTGGGGCAACTCGGTGTTGGATCTCCAGGCCAACAAGATCGACATCATGTTCGGACTGAGCCCGACGCCGTCGCGGGCTCTGATCGTTGAATTTACCCGCCCGATCATGAACAACACGTTCACCATCATCGCGAAGCCCGGCTTCGAGCCGAAATCATGGGACGACCTCAACAAGCCGGAGGTGAAGGTGGCCGTGGATATCGGATCCACGCACGATCTCTATGCGCGGCGGACGCTGCCGAAGGCGACGCTGGTTGCGCTGAAGTCCCCGGATGAGGCCGTGCTGGCGGTGCAGTCGGGCCGGGCGGACTGCCTGATCCAGGTGGCGATGCTGTCGCTGGTGACCGTCAAGAAGAACGCGAAGGTCGGCAAGGTCATCATCCCGACGCCGGTTGCCGCGCAGCCGACCTGCTGCGGCGTGCGTGTCGATTCCGATACCCGCTTCCGCACCTATGTCGACAACTGGCTGGAATATAGCCGTGCCCTCGGCGCGCTGCGCGAATGGATCCTGGGGAGCCTTTCGCTCGTGAACATCCAGGAGCAGGACATTCCTCCGGGCCTCCAGTTCTGATGCTGTCGATCGATCTGCCCGCGTCCACGCATGACGCGGGCAGTTTTGCATCAGGGCTCTCCTGATTGCATCGCATCGTTGAAGGAATCGATGTTTGAAGGGATACGGCTTGACGCAGAATGATCGACACCCTCCGCTCGGCATCATTATGCTCGATGCAGCGATCCACCGTCCGCCAGGGGACGTCGGCAATTCCGCAAGCTGGCCGTTCGATGTGATCTTCAAGATCGTTCCAGGAGCATCCGCGCGTAAGATCGTCGGTGGCGATGACGCCGACCTCATGGATGCGTTCGTTAAAGCCGGTGACGAGCTGCATGCGGAGGGGGCCATCGGACTCACGACGTCGTGCGGCTTTCTGGCCGCACGACAGTGCGAGCTTTCCGCGAGGATGAAGCTGCCGCTCGCAACCTCGAGCCTTTTGCAATTACCCATCGTCGAGCGCTGCCTGTCGGCGGGCCGCCGAGCGGGCGTCGTCACCTACGATGCGAAGGCTTTGACCGAGAGGCATTTCGTTGCCGTCGGCGCCGACCCGGGCACGCCGCGAGTCGGGCTTCCTGCTGATGGCGCGTTGCGCGCGCATATCGAAGGCGATCGCCCCTATGATCGCGAATGGCTGCGGCGGGACGTTTTCGCAGCCGTCCAAACGCTTCTCTCCGGCGATCCGAGCATCGGTGCCATCGTGTTCGAATGCACCAACCTGCCACCGTTTTCCGACGAGGTGTCGCGCGCCTTCGGATTGCCGGTCTATGACGTCATCACACTCGGGCGCTGGTTCTATTCGGGGCTGACCCAGACCGCCTATTCGCAATCGTTTGGTATGGGGTAGGCGAGATGCATTACGAGTGGAGCTTCGGCTTCCTTCTGCAATACAGCAAGCTGATCGGCGTCGGTACGGCCTATACGATCGGCTTCACCATTCTCACCGCGATCGCCGGCTTCGTCGTCGGCTGCATCGTGGCGATCGCAAGCCTGTCCAACATACGGCTGATCTCGTCACCGCTGGTGATGCTCGTCGAGATCTTCCGCTGTACGCCGGTGCTGGTTCAGCTGGTGTGGATCTACTACGCGCTCCCGGTCCTGATCGGCGTTGAGCTGTCGCCTGCGGTGGCGGCCTTCATCTCCCTGAGCCTCTATGGCGGCGCGTTCTATTCGGAGATCATTCGCGGCGGCATCGTGTCGATCGATCCCGGCCAGTGGGATGCCGGGCGCGCCCTCGGCATGCGCCGCTTCGACCTGATGCGGCGCATCGTGATGCCGCAGGCGTTGAAGCGGATGATTCCGCCGCTGGTCAATCAGGCCGTGCTGCAGCTGAAGAACACCTCGCTTCTCTCCGTACTGGCGGTGCCGGACCTGCTGTATCAGGGGCAGTTGATCACGTCGGCGACCTACCGACCGCTCGAGACCTACACGATGATCGCTGTGATCTACTTCATCATCCTGTTCCCGATGACCCGTGTCGCGCGCGTGCTGGAAGCGCGCCTCGCGCATTGAGGTGGGCCGATGTCAACGAGCGAGGCGAATGCTCCCATGTCCGATGCCGCGATGATCGAGCTCATTCACGTGAAGAAATCCTTCGGGGCCGTGAGCGTGCTCAAGGACATATCTCTGCGCGTTCCGCGCGGGGGCGTCGTCGCGCTGATCGGGCCCAGCGGTTCGGGCAAGTCCACGCTGCTCAGGTGCCTCAATCTGCTGACCCTCCCGGAAAGCGGAGTCATCCGCGTCGGTCGGAGCACCATGGACTTCACGAATGGACATCAATTGCCTCGCGACAAGGATCTCGCAGCGTTTCGCGCGCGGACCGGCATGGTGTTCCAGAACTTCAACCTGTTTCCGCACATGTCGGTCATCCGAAACGTGATGGAGGGGCCCGTCACCGTCCTGAAGGTTCGGCCGGACGAGGCACGCCAGACGGCGCTGGCGCTGTTGGACAAGGTCGGATTGAGGGACAAGGCCGACGTCGCCCCGGACAAGCTGTCCGGAGGGCAGAAGCAGCGCGTGGCGATTGCCCGTGCACTCGCGATGAAGCCGGAGGTGATGTTGTTCGACGAAGCGACCTCGGCGCTCGATCCCGAGCTCGTCGGCGAAGTGCTGGCGGTCGTCCGCCAGCTCGCGGCCGAAGGAATGACGATGGTGCTCGTGACGCACGAAATGGCATTTGCGCGCGAAGTCGCCGACACCGTGGTGTTCATGCGCGATGGTGTCGTGGTCGAGGACGGACCGGCGCGACAGGTGATCGACACACCGCAGCAGTCGGCGACACGCGCCTTCCTCAGTCATTTCCATGGCGGCCGCTTGCCGGCCGCTGCGGCCACCGCGTGAAGACGCAAGGACGCAGCTCCTCATGGAACAGAGTCAGACGCCGCTGCGCATCGCAGTGATCGGCGCCGGCATCGTCGGCGCCGCCACGGCCTGGGAGCTGATCAAGGACGGACATGCCGTCACGCTGATCGAGCCGGATGAGCCCGGCGGACCCCAGGCGGCGAGCTTCGGCAACGGCGCCTGGATCAGCCCCGCGTCGATCATCCCGATGTCGATGCCCGGTCTCTGGCGCAAGGTGCCGGGCTATCTGCTCGATCCGAGCGGACCGCTGGTGCTGCGCTGGGCGGCCCTGCCTTCGCTGGCACCGTGGCTGTGGCGCTTCCTCGCAGCCGGTTGGACCGTGCAGAAGGTCGAGCATACGGCGCGCGTGCTCGCATCGATCCTGCGCGATGGTCCGCAGCGCCATGCCCTGTTGGCGGAGGAGATCGGACGGCCCGATCTGATCCGTCGCACCGGCCTGCTCTATGCCTATCGGGACCGCAAGGCGTTCGAAGAAGAGGCGCTCGCCTGGCGGCTTCGGAGCCAGAACGGGCTGCGTTGGGTCGAGCTCGACGCCGACGAGTTGCGTCGGCGTGAGCCGGACTTGAGCCCCGGCTACCGGTTCGCGGCCTTTGTCGAGGAAGGCGCGCATTGCGCCGATCCAGGCGCCTATGTGTCGGCAATCGTGGCGGCCGCGCTTGCGCGCAGCGCTGATCTTCGTCGCGCGCGAGCGACGGGGTTTATCATGGCCAATGGCCGCCTTGAGGCCGTGGCGACCGACCAGGGGCGGGTCGACTGCGATCGCGCCGTGATCTGCGCCGGCATCTACTCCAAGGCGCTCGCTCGGGCCGCTGGCGATCGCGTCTCGCTTGCTAGCGAGCGGGGCTACCACGGCGTGATCACATCCCCTCGCGCCGGCCCGCGGCTTCCTATCATGCCGAGCGATGGAAGAATGGCCAACACGCCCACGGCTGCCGGCCTCCGGCTCTCGGGACAGGTCGAGCTTGCGCATGTTGACGCCAAGCCGGATTGGGCCCGCGTCGAGATTCTTGTTCAGCATGCACTGAAAACCTATCCGGGCCTCGGGTCGCGTGGACGTCTGGCGATAGAACGCTGGATGGGGCACCGGCCATCGACGCCGGACGGTCGTCCAGTCATCGGTCCGTCCCCGGCGTCACCGGATATCTTCCACGCGTTTGGACACGGACATATCGGTCTGGCTTCGGGCCCGCTCACCGGACGGATCATCGCCGACCTCGTCTCGGGCAAGGACGCACCGATCGACATTCGGCCGTTCGCCATATCGCGATTCGGCCGGTCTAGGTAACGGATGACGTCGGGAGCGACATGAAGCTGCGATGGGCGCGCAACCGGGCTTTCGATTCCGGGGCACGGCGAGCGCAGTCAAACGCCGTCAAATTGCCACCGCCAGCGGATGTCGTTATCGGTGGTGCCTCCCCGAAACCACCGATGAGAAAGTCCTGTGTGACACCGGCTTGATCGCTCGCGGTGCGGGCGCGGCTGGTCGCGCGTGCCCAGGATTGGACTTGGTCGAGCACGCGTGCGCATCTGCGCGGCAGGGACGACGGCGTGACCGCACGCGAGTCGGTGCGAGAGATTTTTCCTGATGTTGCCGGGCTGCTGACGAACTCACCGGACGATGAGGATGATCTGTTCTCGAAACTGCGCGCCGCCGAGAGCATCGGCCGGCCGCTTGGAAGCGACCGCTTCCTGGCCCGGATCGAGAAGCTGACGGGACGGGTGCTCAAGCCGGCCAAGCGCGGGCCGAAGCCGGCGGAATGGGAGGAGGGAAGAGGGCGGCGATGCCCGGCGCAGTGCCGTCGTAATTAAGTGCACTGTCACCGAAATCCGGGGCACAATTTTGCGTTGCAGCACAATTTTCGGAGAGGATGGGGGCGCTGTTACGGCTGTAACGAAAAAGCGATCACCGGAAATCGTTCTTGAACGATGTGAGCGCGAGGGCTGAGCGGTGCGTGTTGGAACCCATCTTGCCCGCAGAAAACTGAGGTTCCGCTTATAGGTCGCCGGTTTGGCGAACCCCAAAGGGAGCTAAGCCGAGAGGTACTGACCGGAACGCCTGTCAGCAGGAGATGTCGAAAGTCCATTGTGGAGAACGGCTCGTTGGCTCGCGTGCGACAACTGGACGGCTATGATGCAGCCCTTGGTTGACCTCTGGAAAGGAGAAATCAATGGCAAAAATGGCGAAGAAGTCAGGCGGCGGGAAGCGCTATGAAAACCCACCGCCCAAAACGTCGCGTCCGGTCAAACATCTCGCGGGTGAAAAACTCGAAGGCGGCACGAAACCTGAGAGGACGCTTGCCGCATCCGTCGAACGACACATTGAGCCAAGAAAGTCTCCCCGCAAAAAACATTAGCTACCCATGCAGCGCTTCATGGACGCGACCGAGGTCGTCATGCGCCACGTACGGGCTCATGGCGGTTTCGTGGTTCGCCAGCTTCTTTGAGATGCCGTTGATGAGCCGGGTAAATCGCCGCTCGCTCATGCCTATGCCGAAATCTTGGTGCTCGCCATAGGTGGTCGAGACGTCGCCCGGTCATTCGCTTTCGACCTCTCGGCTTACCGATACTACCTCAGCACGGCCATAGGGCGGACTACCGTTAGCGTATCCGCCATTTTCATAGCGACGACGGGGGGACGGCCGCCACTCGAGTTTAGTTTGGCAAAATTGAAGTGGCGCATCACGCGTCGTCGATCCGCTCTACGCGCTATGTTCAGTAGGCTTTTGTCCGCATGTGAAAAGGTGGAATACGGCAACCTCCGAGCGATTGACGGGAGGAGCGCGTGTTAAAATTGGCGTTGGCTGATTCGCTGAGGAGCGCCTATCTATGCCCGTCCAGTTGCCGTACTTGAGCAGCTACAAGAACGTCAGTACCCTTTTCGAGAAAATCAATAGCGCGAAGATCCCAGAGACCTTCAATCATCAGTTCATGCAGGACACGATAGGCTTGAAGTCAACGGGCGACCGTCCTCTTATTCCATTTTTGCGTAACCTCGGTTTCATCGATACGGCGAATAAGCCAACGCCCAAATATAGCTTGCTGAAAGGGTCGGAGGACCAACGCAGGACCGCAATAGCGGAGGGCCTGCGCAAGGCTTATGGACCGCTGTTCGACTCTGACGAGAGGGCTTGGGAGTACACGGGCGAGAAGTTGCGGAGTCTGGTCTCACAAGTTGCAGGTACCGATGAGGACATGACGGCCCGTATTGCGAATACTTTTGCGGCGGTCGCGAGGCTCGGCGATTTTAAGTCGGCCTCAAAAGAGGAGCCCAAAAAGGAAAAGGAGAATAGCCCGGAGGTGGAAGTCGAGGACCACGGGGCCGGCCGGAAAGTAAAGGGCTTGAGAACGGAGTTCCATTACAACATTCAAGTTGTCCTGCCATCGAACGGCTCGGAGGAGGTGTATCTCAACATCTTCAACGCCATCCGCAAGACGTTCCAATGACGATAGATTCTACCGCGTCGCTCTTTGTGATGCTCGGTCAGACGGCTGAGAAGACGGTCGCCAAAATCGACAACGTCGTGCCCAAGGAGACGCTTCTGATTTCCAAGGAGCAGGACCTAGCCGCGGTTGTTCCGGACATTGTTCGCAAGGCGGTCGAGGCATCTGAGCCGTACAAGCTCTTCTTTTTCTTTGAGAGTTATCTGCGTGACCTACTGGTCGAGGTGCTGTCGAAGGAAGGGACGGTTCCCAATTGGTACGAGAAAGTACCAAAGGACGTGCAAGATGAAGTCGAAAAGCTAGAAGCGACCGAGGAAATGAAGAGTTGGATGTCCTTAGGTTCGCGCGACAAATCGGCACTCCTGACGCTGCCTCAACTCTTGAAAGTGATCGAGCAGAACTGGAAAGAGGGCTTCGATGATCTGATCAGGGATAAAGGACTAATTCAGGAAGCTCGGCTGCTCGTGCACCTGCGCAACACGATCTGCCACATGAGCATCATTCCTGCTGAGGAGGTCGAGCGCATCAAGCAGACAATGCGGGACTGGTTTAGAGTCGTTGCCCCATAGTGCTGCAGGTAGAGTGCTTAGGCAAATTGCGCGGCACAGTTGGCTGAAATTTCGGTGACAGATTTCGGTGACAGTGCACTTAATTGACACCTGCGAACGGCACATGGCAGGAT
Source organism: Bradyrhizobium sp. SZCCHNS1022 (assembly GCF_032484835.1). Classification (NCBI taxonomy): domain Bacteria; kingdom Pseudomonadati; phylum Pseudomonadota; class Alphaproteobacteria; order Hyphomicrobiales; family Nitrobacteraceae; genus Bradyrhizobium; species Bradyrhizobium sp. SZCCHNS1022. The sequence goes on from NZ_JAUETT010000001.1 coordinate 1,654,798, forward strand.
GAGCCATGGCCCGTCTTGCCCGCGTCGTCATTCCCGGTCTGCCCCACCATGTGACCCAGCGTGGCAACGGGAGGGCGCGTACGTTCTTCGGCGACGACGATTACATGCTCTATCGCGATCTGCTCGCCACACATTGTCTCGCCGCGAAGGTTGAGGTGTGGGCATGGTGCCTGATGCCCAACCATGTGCACCTGATCCTGGTGCCGTCGGATGCTGACGGCCTGCGGCGGGCGCTATCGCGCGTGCATCGCATCTATGCGGGGATCGTCCAGGCGCGCCGCAAGCGCAGCGGGCATTTTTGGCAGGGACGGTTCGGCGCGGTGGCGATGGACGAGGCGCATCTCGCCGCAGCGTTGCGTTATGTCAGCCTCAACCCGGTGCGGGCGCGGCTGGTCGCGCGCGCCCAGGATTGGGCTTGGTCGAGCACGCGTGCGCATCTGCGCGGCAGGGACGACGGCGTGACCGCACGCGAGTCGGTGCGAGAGATTTTTCCTGATGTTGCCGGGCTGCTGACGAACTCACCGGACGATGAGGATGATCTGTTCTCGAAACTGCGCGCCGCCGAGAGCATCGGCCGGCCGCTTGGAAGCGACCGCTTCCTGGCCCGGATCGAGAAGCTGACGGGACGGGTGCTCAAGCCGGCCAAGCGCGGGCCGAAGCCGGCGGAACGGGAGGAGCGATGAGAGCGGCGGCGCCCGGCGCAATGGCGTCGTAATTAAATGCACTGTCATCGAAATTCGGTGATCGACCGTCAGCTCAACCGCGAGGTGTGGGGCATCGTGCAGGGCGGATCGGTGTCTTGGCAGATGGGGCGACAGCGGGGGCTACAAGTTTAGGCTATGATGGAAGCCTAGCGTCGGAAGTAGCCAGGATGAACTGGCGCGCGAGCGATTGGCAATGCAACACTGACGGCGCCCCAGCGGAACCGGCGGGCGGTTCATTCAGAGCTTTCCGATGCGGCGGTCTGAGCGGCCTGAGTAAGCCGAGACATGATGTTACGCGCAACGTGTGACGCTTCCTCACCGAGAATGTCTGTCAATCTAGCTCTAGCTCGCTCCCAAACGACGATGGCTGCCTCCATCAACCTGCGACCTTCGTCGGTAAGCACCAAGCGCTTCCCGGCGCGACCGAGACCTCCTTGGCTGTATACGAGACCCCTTTGCTCAAGACTCTTGACGTTGCGGCTGAGAGTGGTGGCGTCCACTCCCGCTCGCGCGGCCAGTTCCGCGAGCGTCGGCTCGTGGCTGCCACCAATTCCTACCAGAAGGCTGAACTGCTCAGCGGTGATCCCCAGCGAGCGGAAGCAAGCATTGTAAAAGCGCGTGACCGCTCGTGCGGTCGCTCGCGCCTGGAATGCCGGGCATTCGGTTTCGATGAGGCGATAGAGATCTGAATCGTCCGTCATATGTCGGCCTCGACAGGCTTCGAGAAAGAGAATAATGTATATGCATTATTTCAAGGAGAAACACCATGCCAGCCTATGTCCACGTCAACCTCCGGGTTAAGGATGCTGCTAAGCAAGCGGATTTGGCCCCGCACTTTCAGGCAGCCCTCACAGCCGCCGGGGGGCGCATCCTCCATTTCGGACCTGTCGCTCGGGTGTTGGAAGGAAACGTGGAGCCGCTGCCTCTAGCCGGCATTTTTGAGTTTGCGACGTTGTCCGACGCTCTTGCATTTTACAACTCGTCAGAATACGCGCCGATCAAAGTCGAGCGCGATGCGGCTCAAGAGGCGCGCATGTTTGTCGTCGATGCAGGCTGACGGGCGTCAAGGTCATGAGCCGAGCGCAAAAATCGCGGTAAAGCGATGCCCGGCATCCTGGACACGACGCCATCCATGATCCAACTCACGTTGAGCCTCTACATGGTGATGCTCGGCGAGTGGCAGGGCGCGCGCCTCGTCGATTCGGTCTGGATCCGCTTCATGGCGACGCCCCAGACGTATTGCGGTGACAGTGCATTTATCTTTGGGCTGTGAGATGTGCGGTGGCCTGCAGGTCCATCGCTCATAGTTCGATTACGCCGTCGCGCCGGTCTATGACGCTTATTCCGATTTTCAGAAATCACCTTGACTCCACCCCCAAATCAGTGGTTTCATCCGCGACATCCCGCCTCGATGCTGAGGGGCGTACGCGCGATCGTCACGATACGTGAGGCGGGGATGCGGTGGCCGCGGCACATCAGGCGCTATTGCGCGACGACTGATGGCGCTTGCGGGCGGTGAAGTCGTGTGGTCCTGGCGCCCCGGTGCTGGCGTTACGTTGGCGACGATGCTTGGCATCGCGCCGACAACGGGGACAAAAGAGCCGGTCCCCGGGGAGAGCACGTATAAGCCGTAAGCCCATCGCGCAGGGAATGCCGGTTGATCGGCTTGACCTGTGGTGACTGCCGCCTGCTTTTTTTCTGCAGGCGGGCCATGGGTGAGGCCTTCACCCGGCATTCCCTGCGCCCTCGCGCTTTTGGAGAGAGGGCCTGTTGCAGCCAAACTCGGGCATCTGGTGCCGCGAGACCGTGAGCGTGCGCCCGCATGGCATCTGGGCAGAGTTGCGATGAAGAATTCATGTCAGGCGGTGCAATTTCGGACATTGCGAGATGCAGGGCGGCGGGCCGGCAGCGTCCGGGAGTCCGTCGACCTCCGTCCTTGAGGCCCCGCATGAACGATGAGGCGGTCAGTCCTCTCTATCGCGGAGCTTGCGAATCTTTCATATTTCAATCAGAGTTTGCAATCACGAGGGGAGGGGCGCATGACCGTGAACGGGTGGGGAGGCATCGGCGCCGTATTGCTCCTGTCGGCGGTGGCGACGGCGCATCCGGCGACCAGCTATGCCTACACGCCCGAGCAGCAGCAGGCCTGCACCGACGACGCACTCCGGCTGTGCAGCTCGGATGTCCCCGATGTCGACCGCATCACCGCCTGCATGGTCCGGCACAAAGCGGAGCTGTCGCCGTCATGCCGCGCTCAGTTCGGGCCGGAGCCGGGCGAGACTGCGACCTCCGCGACCGGTAAGCCGATGAGCATCCGGCCTGTGGCGAAGAAGCCGGCCGGCAAGAGAACGCAAGGGAAGAGATCCGCAAAGTCCGAGGCGAGTTGAGCGGAGGTTCGGCAGGACGGATGCAAATCCGAGCAGTTCGACGTGAGCAGTCCGACGCTTTGCGTTCGGACACGTGGATTGCTGTTGAGCGAGTTATCATCGGGAAAGCGTTTGCAGCCCGATGTTCAACGTTGGACGGGTGATCGGCGTTGCTCGATCGTGTGCTGGCCGCGGGTGTGACTCAAAACCAACGCGAATCAGCAATCAGGAGTTACGCCATAACAAACACTAAATTTTTCTTCCGCGAATCAGCCCGCTGATTCATTTTTGTTTCCGGGGTCAATCTGGAGGCCAAAGTATGAACGTTATTGTTTTCGCTTCGCGTAAGGGGGGCTCGGGCAAGAGCACGCTCGCTGCCCATCTCGCTGCGCAGATCAAGTCGAGCAAGTCTTGTCTGCTCATCGATGCCGACCCGCAGGGGTCGCTGACGCTCTGGCACAAGCTGCGCGGCACCAACGAGCCGCCGATCAAGACCGCGGTGAATTCGGTGAGCGGGATCGTTGCCGCCGCCCGCCGCGAGGGCGTCGAGTGGGTGCTGATCGATACGCCGCCGACCGTTTCGGCCGTCGTCGAAGACGCCATCAAGAACGCCACCATGGTCATCATCCCGGCGCGTCCGGGCGTGTTCGACGTCAACGCGGTGCAGGAGACGATCCAGACCTGCCGGGCGGCGCGCAAGCCCTATGCCGTCGTGCTGAACGGTGCGCCGGCGCGCCGCGACGAATCCGAAAGCCCGATCGTCACCATCGCCCGCGAGGCGCTCGCCAAGTTCAGGGCGCCGGTCTGGGGCGGTCAGATCACCAACCGCGCCGACCTGCTGATGGCGCTCGGCCAGGGCGAGGGCGTGCGCGAATATTATGCCGAGGGTCGTGCTGCGGCCGAGATCGCAAGGCTGTGGGCTGCGATCGAGCGTTCGGTGCGGGCGATCCGGGGCACCGTGTCGGCGAACGGCGCGATGCACAAGCAGGCGGCTTGATCGCGTCCCGAAGTCAGGAGCGTACAACGCACGGCTCCCGCGCGTTGGTTTAAGTGGTCAAAGATCTCAGAGCCGTGCGGCGGCGCGGCTTGATCTTCCCGACCTCCAGCCGGCAACCAGGCTAGACGACCATCAGGAAATAGACCGCGATCGCGGGCGTCAGGGTCAGGATGACGGACCAGATGCCGATCGCCCAGAGAATGTCTTCTCGAGTGAAGCTCTGCTGCGCAGAGTAGGGATGATGCTGTAAAGCCACGACGCCCCCGCGTTCTTGCTCTTCGCGAGTTTGATATTGGAATAGTTTTAAAAGCCGGTTGCGATTTCGCTTCCATTTGTTCGCTTCGATTTGCTCGCGGGGATTAGTTTGCATTTAACTCGATGGCAGCCGATCGGCATCGGTTCGCGGCATGCCGCGCCGGGTCAGCGGCGCGGCCATACAGGTCCCTCATGCAGGTAACAGGACGCCGTGCCGGTGCGCGATCAGCTGGTCGAGACGGGCGGCGAGCTCGACGCTCACCTCCACCATCGGCAAACGCAGCTCGGGGCTGGCAATGACGCCGGTGCGGGCGAGCCAGTACTTCGCCGGGGCCGGGCTCGGCTCGGCGAACAGCAGCCGCGTCAAGCTCTCGACGGCATCCCAGCAGGCGGCTGCGCTGTCATGACGGCCGGCCGCGATGTGAAGCTGGATGTCGGCGAAGGTCTCGGTCTCGATATGCGCCGAGAGCAGGATCGCGCCATCCGCCCCGGCCTGAAGCGCGTCGAAGCTCTGCGCGTCTTCTCCCGTCATCACGCGGAAGCCGTGCGGCCGCTTTTGCAGGAGTTCGCGGGTCTGCGCGCGGTTGGCGCAACAATCCTTCAGGCCCACGATCTTGGGGTGCTCGGCGAGCCGCAGCAGCGTTTCGTTGTCGAGCCCGACCGCGGACCGGTAGGGGATGTTGTACAGGATGATCGGATGCGCGGTGCGTTCGGCCAGCGCCAAGAAGTGCTGCAGGAGCCCGCGTTGCGAGGGCCGCACGTAGAACGGGCTCGAGATCAGATAGCCGTCGATCGGCCAGGTCGCGGTCCGATCAAGCGCCTCCGCCAGCTCCGCCGTGGCCGCGGCGCAGAGGCCGAAGCAGATCGGCAGGGTTCGGCCGGTCGCCGCCAGTTCGGCGCGCACGATCCTGACCAGGCGCTCACGCTCGGCCCACGACAGCGCCAGGCCTTCGCCGGAGGTCGCAGCCAGGATGAGGCCATCGATCGGCTTGGCCGCATAATGCCTGACAAGGCTGCGCAACGACGGCTCATCCAGCTCGCCGTCACGGAACGGGGTGATCAACGGCAGCCAGAGGCCGTGCAGTTGGGTGCGCAGGTCGGTCATGGTCCATCTCCTTGTTTCGAGCCGGGAGACGGAGCCAACAAAAAACCCCGTCCTAGCGGCGGGGTTTTGCGAAGCGGCGGATCAGAAATTCAGCGCGCGCGTCCACACCTCCCCCAAGGGGGAGCTTTTTTCGACGACAGCTTAGCGTGCGACGACGTGGACATGGCTCCTACATGCGTGGAAGCGGCCGTACTGTCAACGACAGGTTGCCTTAAGCGCAAAAAAATAGCCGGGCCCAATGAGCCCGGCTGGAGGTTTGGCCATGTGAGGCCGACACAATCACCTTCCAAGAGGGATTCCTGAACGCCCGCGCCACTGGAGGAGGGGGACAAATGCGCAACGCGAGCGCTCAGTACGAACTTATTATGGTACCCGCCACCGCTACCCAGCAACCATGCGAGCCGCATGTCAGACATGCACAAATCAGGACGGCCAGCGCTGCGCTTTGCTCACGACAAAGTCACGGAACACCTGCACGCGCGCCACCGTCTTCAACTCTTCGGGATAGACAAAGTAGGTGTCGAGCTGGATCGAATCCGACTCGCCGAAAAGTTGCACCAGGCGGCTGTTTTCTTCGACCAGATAATCCGGCAGCGCGGCGATGCCGAGCCCCTGCTGACAGGCGCGCACCAGCCCCAGGATGTTGTTGACCTTGAAGTAGGCCTCGCGCGGTCCGGAGCCGTTGCGGCCGGCCTCGACCAGCCAGTTGCGGTTCTGCAGATGCGGAGCGACCTGGCCGTCGGCCAAGGTGATGATGCGATGGCTGTCGAGTTCGTCGAGGGTGCGCGGCGTGCCGAACCGCTTCACATATTCCGGCGAGCAATAAGCATGGAAACCCATCGCGAACAGCTTGCGTTGGATCAGGTCGGGCTGGGTCGGCTTGCGGGTGCGGATCGCCACGTCGGCCTCGCGCATCGAGAGGTCGAGCTCCTCGTCGGTCACGATCAGCGAGATCCGGATCTCTGGATAGAGCGCTGTGAACTCGCCGAGCCGCGGGATCAGCCAATTGATGCCGACCCCCGGCGTGGTCGTGACCTTGAGGTCGCCGCTCGGCCGCTCCCGGCTGTCTGTCAGCTTGGCGCGCGCCGCCTGGAGCTGCATGAAGACGTCATGCGCGGTGCGGAACAGGAGATCGCCTTGTTCGGTGAGGATGAGGCCACGTGCATGGCGGTGGAACAGCGAAACCGACAGCTCCTGTTCGAGCGCGCTGACCTGGCGGGACACCGCCGATTGCGACAGCCCGAGCTGCTCCCCGGCATGCGTGAAGCTCCCTGCTTCCGCCGCTGCGTGAAACACCTTCAGCTTGTCCCAATCCATATCCGTAAATCCGTCGCGAGTTCGTGCCATCGTTGAGTTCATTCCGCAGCCGCGCGTTCGCTCGCGGCATGCGCAAGGAAGCGTTCGGCCTCGAGCGCAGCCATGCAACCCATGCCGGCTGCGGTGATCGCTTGGCGGTAGGTTTCGTCGGCCACGTCGCCGGCCGCGAACAGGCCGGGGACGGACGTCGCCGTCGAATTCGCCGCGACCTCGACATAGCCGGAGGGTTTCAATTTCACTTGGCCGGCGACGAGGTCGGTCGCGGGCGCGTGTCCGATTGCGATGAAGACGCCGTCGGCCCGGAGCTCGGTCAGCGCGCCGGTCTTGATGTTCTTGAGCCGGACATGGGTGACCTTGGCGGGCGAGCTATCGCCGCAGACCTCGTCGAGTGCACTGTCCCACACCACCTTGATCTTGGGGTGGTTGAACAAGCGGTCCTGCAGGATGCGCTCGGCGCGGAAATGATCGCGCCGATGCACGACCGTGACCGATGCCGCAAAATTGGTCAGGAACAACGCCTCCTCGACCGCTGTGTTGCCGCCGCCGACCACGACGACGTCCTTACCTCGGTAGAAGAAGCCGTCGCAGGTCGCACAGGCGGAGACGCCGAATCCCTTGAACTTCTCCTCGGAGGGGATGTCGAGCCAGCGCGCCTGGGCGCCGGTTGCTAGGATCACGGTATCCGCGAGGTAGGTGTCGCCGGAATCGCAGGTCAGCTTGAACGGCCGCCGCGACAGGTCGAGCTTGGCGACATAGTCCGTCTTGATCTGGGCGCCGACATGCGCCGCCTGCTTCTCCATCTGTTCCATCAGCCAGGGCCCCTGGATCACGTCTGCGAAGCCCGGATAGTTCTCGACGTCTGTGGTGATCGTGAGCTGACCGCCCGGCTGGATGCCCTGGATCAAGATCGGCTCCAGCATTGCCCGCGCTGCGTAGATGGCTGCCGTATAGCCGGCTGGGCCGGAACCAATGATGACGACCTTGGCGTGGAGCGGAGCTTGCATGGGGCGGATTTCTCGTCGGGCGGGGGATTTTCGCGATGTGGCAAGCGGAATGTGCCGGCACACGCCCCGGCCGCCCATCGAAAGTGTCAAATCCAAGTCTAAGGCATCTGGCTAGCCATGCAAGAATTGCAACGCATCTCAGCGAATTTTCCCTTCACGAGCCGGTCATTGGCTGGAAAAGGCGTAATAAAATTGCGCAAATGAGCCGGCCTGCGCTAAGACAGTTCCGTCCCCTCGGGGTGACCGACCGGTCATCCGCCGCAGCTTCCGCCAGGACCAATATCCCCGTGTCGAAAAATCTTGACGAGATAGACCTCAAAATCCTGAGCGAGATCCAGGCTGACGGCCGGATCACCAATGTCGAGCTGGCAAAGCGGGTCGGCATCTCTCCGCCGCCCTGCCTGCGGCGGGTACGGACCCTGGAGGAGGAAGGCTACATCACCGGATATCGGGGCCTGCTCGATCCACGCAAGCTCGGCTTCGATGTGACGGTGTTTGCTTCCGTCCATCTCTCCAGTCAGGCGGATGCGGACCTCAAAGCGTTCGAGGAGTTCGTGCGTGCCGAGCCGCTGGTACGGGAATGCTGGATGTTGTCGGGCGAGGTCGATTTCATCCTGAAATGTGTGGCGCCCGACATGGCGACCTTCCAGGAATTCGTGACGCACCTGACCGCGGCACCCCATGTGCGCAATGTCAGGACGTCGCTCGTGCTGCACAACTCGAAATACGAGGCGGCGGTGCCGCTCGACGTGAAGGGACGGGATTGATCGTCCCGTCATTCTGGGGCGATGCGACCATCAAAGCTCAAATGGGCAATTGCACATCTGGGAATCTCAAGCTTGCGATTCGTCCCTTCCGCGCAAAATGGCTTTGCCATTTTGTCGCGGAGGCATCCCACAATGACCACGAATTGATGTGATTACATCTTCTTCCGGATCACCGCGTCCAGGCTGATCGGGCCGCCGCCCGAGGTCATCAAATAAAGGCATGCGAAGCAGAGCGCGATCGCGAGCGAGCCGCCGTTGACGACGGGAAAGAAGTTCTTCGGAAAATGGCCGATGAAATAGGCAAACGCCATTTCCCCCGAAAGAATGAAGGCGACCGGCCGGGTGAAAAGGCCGAGCATCAGGAGAGCACCCAGGATCAGTTCGATCGAGCCTGCTACTCCGTACAGGGACATGATCTGGACTTTGGCGAAAGGCGAATCTGGCGGGAAGTGAAGGATCTTGGCCACGCCAAATTGAAACAAGAGCAGCCCGGCGATGAAGCGAAACAGGCTAAGCGCCGCCGGCTGCCAGGATGAGAGCATCTTCTCCATATCGATCTTCCCCAGTCAAAACGAGCAAAGCTCCAAACGGACAAAGCCGGCCGCGGCGAGCGGAGGCTGCCGCGATCGCATGCCTTCTCCCCGAGAAGGAGGGACGCCGCAGCCCGTGTTTGCCCCTATCGGATATGCTCTATCGCAACGGCCCGCGTCCGTCACTGGAATGTGTTCGCGTTGTCGATGAATTGACTTAGCTAGCGAACAGCTCGCCTGGTCGTGCTCGGGGTCTTACAATCAGTAATTGCAGCGCAACAAAAAAGCCGCGCAGCATGCGCAGCTTTTTGTAGGGCGGAAGTGGCAGCCGTGGGCTAGCGCCACTCCACCTTTGCAATTTCATAGGATTTGGCGCCGCCCGGCGCCATCACTTCGACGGAGGTGCCCTTCTTCTTGCCGATCAGGGCCCGCCCCAGCGGCGAGGTGATGGAGATCTTGCCCTTCTTGGCGTCGGCCTCGACCTCGCCGACGATCTGCCACACCGCCTTCTTCTCGGTGTCCTCATCGATCAGGGTCACGGTGGCGCCGAACTTAATGGTGTCGCCGGACAGCTTGGTGACGTCGATCACATCGGCGCGGGCCAGCTTGTCCTCGAGCTCGGCGATGCGCCCCTCGTTATGCGATTGCTCCTCTTTCGCAGCGTGATACTCGGCATTTTCCGAGAGGTCGCCATGCGAACGCGCTTCCGCAATGTGTTCGATGATGCGCGGACGGTCCACCGATTGACGCTGCTTCAGTTCGGTCTCCAGCGCGGCGTAGCCGACCGAGGTCATGGGAACCTTTTCCACCATCTCTTCTCGTCCTTCAGTCGTGCGCGCAGGGGCCCGCACGAGTCATACGTTCAGATTAAGCTTTTGCGGCTCAAAGCAAAGCCCGAAAGCCCGGCATGCTCGTCCCCTTTGAGGGCCGAGACAACAGTCAGACGAGGCGGCGGGTTCCTGCGGAGCGTATTATTGCCGAAAATTGCCAATCGCTTAGCGGGCGCTCGGGCGCCGGCAGCGATCAGTTTTCGGAAAAGTAGCTCTGCAGGGTGCGGACCTCAAGGTCCCCGCCAAGATAGGCGCGGATGCCCTGTGCTGCCGCCACGGCGCCGGAAAGAGTGGTGTAATATGGCACTTTATGCAAGAGGGCAGCGCGCCGCAGAGAACGGCTATCGGCCAGCGCCTGCGGGCCTTCGGTAGTGTTGAAGACGAGCTGGATGTCGCCGTTGGTGATGGCGTCGACGATGTGCGGCCGCCCCTCCAGCACCTTATTGATCTTCTCGGCCGGCACGCCGTGATCGACGAGGAAGCGCTGGGTGCCCGACGTCGCCAGTACCTTGAAGCCCAGTGAGTGCAACATCCTGACCACCTCGGTGATCCGATGCTTGTCACTCTCGCGTACCGAGACGAACACGGTGCCACGCCGCGGCACGCGGGTGCCGCCGCCTAATTGGCTCTTGGCGAAGGCGACCGCGAACGAACGATCGACGCCCATCACTTCGCCGGTAGAGCGCATTTCGGGACCCAGCACCGTATCGACACCGGGGAAGCGCGCGAACGGGAAGACGGATTCCTTGACGCCGACGTGCTTGAGCTCGCGCTTCTTCAAGTCGAAATCGGCGAGCTTCTCGCCGGCCATGATTCGCGCTGCGATCTTCGCCACGGGCGTGCCGACGACCTTGGCGACGAAGGGCACCGTGCGCGAGGCGCGCGGGTTGACCTCAAGCACATAGATATCGCCGTCCTTGATCGCATATTGCACGTTCATCAGCCCGACCACGTTGAGCCCGAGCGCGAGCTCACGAGTCTGCCGCTCCAGCTCAGCGATCATGGTCGCATCCAGCGAGTAGGGCGGCAGCGAGCAGGCGGAGTCGCCGGAGTGAATGCCGGCCTCTTCGATGTGCTCCATGATGCCGACGACGAAGGTATCCTTGCCGTCGGAGAGGCAGTCGACGTCGACCTCGGTCGCGTCGGACAGATAGCGGTCGAACAGCAGCGGGTTCTTGCCGAGCACCGTGTTGATCTGGCCGGTCTTGTCGTTCGGATAGCGGGCCTTGACGTCGCCGGGGACCAGTTCCGGCAGGGTGCCGAGCAGGTAATCGCCGAGCTGGTTGTCCTCACGGATGATCTGCATGGCGCGGCCGCCGAGCACGTAGGATGGGCGCACCACCAAGGGCAGACCAAGATCGGACGCGACCAGCCGCGCCTGCTCGACCGAATAGGCGATGCCGTTCTTCGGCTGCTTCAGGTGCAGCTTGTCGAGCACCCGCTTGAAGCGGTCGCGGTCTTCGGCGAGATCGATCGCCTCGGGCGAGGTGCCGAGGATCGGCACGTCGGCAGCTTCCAGCGCGTGTGCAAGCTTGAGCGGGGTCTGGCCGCCGAACTGCACGATCACGCCATGCAGCGTGCCGTTCGTGCGCTCGGTCGCGATGATCTCCAGTACATCCTCGGCGGTGAGCGGCTCGAAATAGAGCCGGTCGGCGGTGTCGTAGTCGGTCGACACCGTCTCCGGGTTGCAGTTGATCATGATGGTCTCGTAGCCGACGTCGGCAAGCGCAAAGCAGGCATGGCAGCAGCAATAGTCGAACTCGATGCCTTGGCCGATGCGGTTCGGTCCGCCGCCGAGAATGATCACCTTTTTCTTGTTGGATGGCGCGCTTTCGTCGGCGAGTTTGCCCGCAAACAGCGCTTCATAGGTCGAGTACATATAGGCCGTCGGCGAAGCGAACTCGGCCGCGCAGGTGTCGATCCGCTTATAGGCCGGGCGCACGCCGAGAGCGCGGCGCTTGGCGGCGACTTCGGCCTCGGTCGTATTGGCGAGCACCGCAAGACGGGCGTCGGAGAAGCCCATCGCCTTCAGGCCGCGCATGGCGGACGCATTCGGCGGCAGGCCGTGCTTGCGGACCTTGTCCTCCATCTCGACGACGCCGCGCATCTGCGCCAGGAACCAGCGGTCGATCTTGCAGGAATTGAAGATCTCCTCATCCGACCAGCCGAGCCGCATCGCCTGCGCCACCTGCAGGATGCGGTTCGGCGTCGGCGTGCCGAGGGCAGCGCGGATGGCGTTCTTGTCGTCGCCGCGGCCGAGCCCCTCGATCTCGATCTCGTCGAGGCCGGTCAGGCCGGTCTCGAGACCGCGCAACGCCTTCTGCAGGCTTTCCTGGAAGGTGCGGCCGATCGCCATCACTTCGCCGACCGATTTCATCGACGTCGTCAGCGTGGACGAGGCGCCCGGGAATTTCTCGAAGGCAAAGCGCGGAATCTTGGTGACGACGTAGTCGATCGTCGGCTCGAACGACGCCGGGGTGGCGCCGCCGGTGATGTCGTTGGCGATCTCGTCCAAGGTGTAGCCGACCGCGAGCTTGGCCGCGACCTTGGCGATCGGAAAGCCGGTGGCTTTGGAGGCCAGCGCCGAGGAGCGCGACACGCGCGGATTCATCTCGATCACGACCATGCGGCCGTCGACCGGGTTGACACCGAACTGCACGTTGGAGCCGCCGGTCTCCACCCCGATCTCGCGCAGCACCGCCAGCGAGGCGTCGCGCATGATCTGATATTCCTTGTCGGTCAACGTCAGCGCCGGTGCGACCGTGATGGAATCCCCGGTGTGCACGCCCATCGGATCGAGGTTCTCGATCGAGCAGATGATGATGCAGTTGTCCTTTTTGTCGCGGACCACCTCCATCTCGTATTCTTTCCACCCCAGCACCGATTCTTCGATCAGCACTTCGTTGGTGGGGGAGGCGTCGAGCCCGCGCTCGATGATGTCGAGATATTCTTCCTTGTTGTAGGCAATGCCGCCACCGGTGCCGCCCATGGTGAAGGAGGGGCGGATGATCGCCGGCAGTCCGATCTCGGACAGCGCCATCAGCGCTTGGCCGAGCGCGTGTTCCTGGTAGCGCTTGCGACGCTCGTTCTCGCCGAGCGTCCATTGCCGATCGAGCTCGTCCCGCTCGGCGCCCGACAGCTTCTCGCGCTCGGCGAGATATTTGTCGCGATATTGCTTCTTCAGCGCCGAGGCGTTGGCGAGACGCGATTTCGGCGTCTGCAGCCCGATCTTCTCCATCGCGTTGCGGAACAGCTGGCGGTCTTCCGCCTTGTCGATCGCATCAGCGGTCGCGCCGATCATCTCGACGTCGAACTTCTCCAGCGTCCCCTGGCGCCGCAAGGACAGCGCGCAGTTCAGCGCGGTCTGGCCGCCCATGGTCGGCAACAGCGCGAAACCGCCCGGAACGACGTAGCGTTCCTTCTCGATGATCTTGCCGACGATCTCCGGCGTGATGGGCTCGATATAGGTCGCGTCCGCCAATTCCGGGTCGGTCATGATGGTGGCCGGATTGGAATTGACGAGGACGACGCGATAGCCCTCTTCCTTGAGCGCCTTCACCGCCTGCGTACCGGAATAGTCGAATTCGCAGGCCTGGCCGATCACGATCGGACCGGCGCCAATGATCAGGATGGTGGAGATGTCGGTTCGTTTCGGCATTCAATCTCGCGGGCAGGAATTAGGCACAAAAAAAGGGCGCGCGTGACGCGCGTCCCCGAAGGCCAAGGCGCGACCAGACCTCGCGCGCGGGCGGTTCTTAGACCAGTTTCCCAGCATCGGAAAGGGTTTTGGGCCGAAATCAACGGCCAATTTGGCCGGATCCTGCGATGAGGCGGCTTTTAGGGCGAAACCGGCTTGCCCAGCCGAAACGCCAAAGGCGCGCAGGCTGGAGGCCCGGCCTGGACTTGAACCAGGTTCAAGAGCGTTGCACCGCTCTTCGCGTCGAAGCTTCCGCCACCGGGCCAAGGGCGATCTTACCGTTCACGGCTCCCGAAGCTACCCGATGCTTCAGTTAACCCTAATTCGGCTTCGGCCTGCGGCGCGCCCAGCGCAGGGCTCGCCACGAAGGTCATGCGCCAGGGATTGTGGCCGATATTCTTCGGCGCGCGCACCGCGCTGAAGCCCGCCTGTTTCAACTTGGCGAGCATGTCGGCCTCGCCGTAGCGCTGCAGGCCGATCTTGGTCCGCAGCTGGCGGTAATCCGACAGCGCGGTGGCGGCGAGACCGACCAGGGCGTCCTTCAGGAACCCATGGGCGCCGGCAAAGCGCAGAAGGGCGATCACATCGCGGGCCATGCCGACATTGGGGCGCAAAATGTCGCCTAGTACCAAGCGGCCGGTCGGCTTCAACAGCCGGCGAATGACGCCGAGCGCCGCGTCGAGCTCGGCCGCGGTCATGTATTGCGCCACCGAGTTCATCACGACGAGGTCGACGGAGGCTTCCGGCATCCCGCGCAACTCGTCGGGCGAGCGTACCCGGATCTTGGTGTTGGGGGCATAGCGGGCGATCAGCCGCCCGCGCACGCCGGGAGCGGGTTCGGCCAGGATCAGCATGGCGCAGGCGTCGGCCACCTTGCCGGCCGACAGAGCCTCGCCGCAGGAATAATCCAGCACGACCGCATCAGGCGAGCTGATGTAGCCGATGATGTCCCGCGCGATCACCTCGAAGTGGAGGTTACGATGCCGCTTGCTCGCGTAAATCGTGTGCGTGGAATCGTAATAGTCGATCCAGTCGTCCATGGTCCCGCGAGCTTCGAATTGAGTTCCTGTGACGGAACCGGGGAGGCCAGCGAGCGTTAACGGGTCCCGTCACCCCTGTCCATGGCCTGCTTTAACAGGAAGGTACCACCGTGAGTAAAGCAAAGACTGACAAAAGCGATCTCGACACCCCGACGGATCTCGCGCCCGACGCGGTCAACAAGATCTCGGCGGCACTGAACACGTTGCTGGCCGACAGCTTCGCGCTGTACCTCAAGACCAAGAACTTCCACTGGCACGTCAGCGGCCGCCACTTCCATGATTATCACCTCATGCTGGACGAGCAGTCGGACGCGATCTTCGCCACCACCGACCAGCTTGCCGAGCGGGTGCGCAAGCTCGGCGGCACCACGCTGCGTTCGATCAGCGAGGTGAGCAAGCTGCAGACCATCAAGGACAACAACGAGGAGTATGTCCCGCCGCGCGAAATGCTGCGCGAGTTGATGGAGGACAACAAGCACATCGCCGCCGCGATGCGCAAAGCCCACGAACTCTGCGACGACAATGACGATCCTGCCACGGCGGGCCTGCTCGAAACCTTCATCGACGAGACCGAGCGCCGCACTTGGTTCCTGTTCGAGGCAAGCCGCCAGGAGGGGAGCAACGCAGCCTGACAGTCAATGACCGGCGTAGCGGGTGCTTCAAGCGCCCGCTGCTATGCTGCATGGCCGAGCGCCGTCCAGCTCCGATACATCATGTAGGCGGCGACCGCGAAGATCATGATCGCGAAGATCTTGTTGAGTGCGCCGCGCTTGGCCGACAAGTTGGTCGCAAGCCGCGCGCCCACCAAGCCGCCGACCACGCCCGCGGCGAGAAACACGAGGGCGAGCGGCCAGTCGATCAGGTCCGAGGCGGCGTAGTTCGCCGCCGTCGTCAATCCGAACGCTGTGACGGATACCAGCGAGGATCCGATCGCGAACAGGATCGGCATTCCAGTCGCGAACATCAGGGCGGGCACGATCAGGAAGCCACCACCGATGCCGAAGAAGCCCGACAAGGCACCGCCTCCGAAGCCAAAGGCCAGGAGCGGAACGAGGTTGTCGCGGTTCAACACCACCGACAGATTTCCGTCCCCGCTGCGCCTGCGCAACATCAGTATGCCAATGATGATCATGACCAGCGCAAACAGCAGCAGCAGTTTCTGGCCATCGATCATCTTGCCGAAGGTCGAGCCGGCAAAAGCGCCGACGATGCCGGCTGCCGCGAACACCACCGCGCAGGGCCATTTCACGTGCCCAGCCCGGGCGTGGTTGGCGAGATTGGCAGCAGCATTGACCGCGACCGCGACGGCACTGGTCCCAATAGCGACATGCGGGCTGCTGACCCCGACCAGATAGACCATCAGTGGCACCGCCAGCACAGAGCCTCCACCGCCGATCAGCCCCAGCGTGAAGCCGACCAAGGAGCCGGAGAGCGAGCCCAGGGCGAGCTGAGCGGCGGGCAGGGCAATCATGAGGATACTCCAACGTTGCGCAAGCAGGCGCCGCCGCTTTGGCGGGAGCAAGTGCACCGATAGGGCTGCGGGGCGCGCAGCCGGTCAAGTTTACAAGGTATCGAGCGGAACTTTGAGGAATCGCCGCCCGCCGCTGTCGGCCACCGGCAGCTGCCCGCCTTTCATGTTCACCTGCAGCGAAGGGATGATGAGGGTCGGCATCGCCAGCGTCCGGTCACGTGCTTCACGCATCGCCACGAATTCGTCCTCGCTGATGCCCTCGCGCACATGGATGTTGTGGGCACGCTGGTCGGCCACGCTGGTCTCCCAACGGGCGGCGCGGCCGTTCGGTCCATAATCATGGCACATGAACAGACGGGTCTCGGGTGGCAGCGCCAGCACCCTCCGGATCGAGCGGTAGAGCTGACGGGCATCGCCGCCGGGGAAATCCGCCCGCGCCGAACCGCCATCGGGCATGAAGAGCGTGTCGCCGACGAACGCCGCGTCTCCGACCACATGGGTCATGCAGGCCGGCGTGTGACCCGGCGTATGTATCGCGAAGGCTGTCATCCCGCCGATCTGGTAGGTGTCGCCATCCTTGAACAGCCGGTCGAACTGGCTGCCGTCACGCTGGAATTCGGTGCCTTCGTTGAAAATCCTGCCGAAGGTCTCCTGCACGATCCTGATGTTTTCGCCGATGCCGATCCTGCCGCCAAGTTTGGACTGGATGTAGGGCGCGGCCGACAAATGATCGGCATGGACATGGGTCTCGATCAGCCACTGCAGCTCAAGCCCACGCCCTTTGATGAAGTCCACGATCGCGTCGGCAGATCGATGGGCGATCCGGCCCGAGGCATAGTCGATGTCCATCACAGAATCGATCACGGCGCAGGCGCGTGAGGTGGGGTCCGCGACGACATAGCTGACGGTGTTGGTGGTCGGGTCGAAAAATGGCGTAACCTCCGGTTTCACGGAGAGATCAACGGGGTGGGGGATCTCGAACATCTTCATGCTCCGTTACTCAAAGCGGGAGTTGCCGCCGTGACACGACGAGCTGCCAGAGTCCGCGCGGTCGCCATGCCAACCAACATCGCGATCGCGAAGAGAATCGCCTTGGCTGAACCGTAGCCGAGATCGACAAAGGCGGGACCCGGGCAGATGCCGGCGAGCCCCCAGCCGACGCCAAAAATGGCCGCTCCCGCCACGAGGCGCCGATCGAGCCCGCGCCTCGGAGGCAGCAGGTGGCTGCTTGCCAGAATCGGGCGCGGCCGCCTCAGTACCAAGCGGAATCCGGTGAACGTCACCGCGATGGCACCGATCATCACGAATATCAGACTGCCGTCCCACGCCCCTTTGTCGATGGCCGCCAGATCGAGGAAATTCAGAACCTTCGCGGGGTTGGAAAGGCCGGACAGCAGCAGCCCCAACCCGAACAGCAGGCCGACGAGGAATTGGATCAAGATTGTCATGTGACACTTGACGCTTAGATCGCATGCCGAATGATGAAGACCGTCGCAAATCCCATGCCCATGAAGACCAGCGTGGCCACCATCGAGCGACGCGATAGGCGTGAGATTCCGCAGATCCCGTGTCCCGATGTACAGCCGTTGCCCCAGACTGCGCCGAAGCCGACCAACAGGCCCGCAGCCACCAACGCGAGGTTGCCGGCCCCGATGACGAGTGGGGGCAGAGCCCCACAGGCCAGCCGAAGGACAAGCGGAGCGCCGACGAGGCCCGCAATGAACGCCAACCCGCTGGCAGCATCGCTGCTCATTGGACCCAGCAGCCGTGCGGCGATGCCGCTCACGCCGGCAATGCGGCCCAGGAAGGCCATCAGGATCACGGCCGACAGTCCAATGAGGACACCGCCTGCCAAGGAGGCGCCGGGGGTGAATGGAGTGATCATCTGGAACAAGTACATTCGCTTAAATTCGTATCTTCGAATATGATAAAGTAAGCGGCATGAAAATGCAAAGCAATCGCAGCCGCAAGGGTTCACATCTAGGCGAGCTGGAAAGCAAGGCCGAGGAAGTCGCAGGCCTGCTTGCGGCGATGGCCAATGCGCGGCGGCTCGTTGTGCTCTGTCAGCTGATCGACGGCGAACGGTCGGTCGGCGAGCTGGCCGGGAATGCGGGCTTGAGTCCGGCCGCACTGTCGCAGCACCTCAGCAAGCTGCGTGCTCTCGGCCTGGTGGCGACCCGTCGTGACGGGCAGACCATCTATTATCGGCTGGTGAGCCCGGAGGTCCGGGCGGTGCTGCAGACGCTGTACGGGCTTTATTGTACGTGAGTGGGCTGCCACAACTTTGTGAGCGGACCGTCCTTGCCCATCACCGGGTCGGTCTTCGGCAGCGGCACCTGCGGAATTGTCTTCAGCGCCTTCGCATGGTTTTCCGGTGTCGGCCGGGTGATCTGCATCTTCGGCCCCGGCGGATAGGCGCCGACCACGGAAAAATCATCGCTCGCGGACATGCATTGATGGCCGGTGCCGGCGGCCAGGATGGCGACATCGCCGGGCGCGAGATCGAAGTCCTTGCCGTTGTCGCCGCCGAAGCGCACCCGCGCCGAGCCACGCCGAGTGCCTCATGTACGGTCGAATGGTAATGCAGATAATCGAAGATACCATTGCGCCACATGTCGCCCCAGCCGTTGGCGCCGAACAGCTGCTCGATCGTCTGCTCGGGATCGCCGCCGCCAATGGCCACCGCGCCCTTATAGACCAGGAACGGCATCGGATTGTTCGGCACCAGGCCGTCATCCTCGAAGACGACGGTCAGCGGTTCGATCTTCTCCTTGATCGCAGACATGCGGGGCCTCCGGACGATCCAAGCCTAAGCTCGGATCAACCGAGGTCAGATCGGCACGTTCCACTCGCGTGCCGCGATCACAAAAGCAAACGCCCGGGAACGGGCCCGGGCGTTACCTGAAATCTGCGTTGCCTGAATCTACGATGGGGGCGGCTTACGCGCGGGCGCGCTTCTTCTCCCGCATCAGCTCGGCGAAGCGTTGGAACAGGTAATGCGAGTCGCGGGGACCGGGCGAGGCCTCGGGGTGGTACTGCACCGAGAACACCGGCTTGCCCTCCAGTTGGATACCGCAATTGGTTCCGTCGAACAGCGAGATATGGGTCTGGGTGGCGCCCGCGGGCAGCGTCGCCTGGTCGACCGCGAAGCCGTGGTTCATCGAGGTGATCTCGACCTTGCCAGTGGTTTCGTCCTTCACCGGGTGGTTGGCGCCGTGATGGCCCTGATGCATCTTCTTGGTCTTGGCGCCGACGGCGAGCCCCAGCATCTGGTGGCCGAGGCAAATCCCGAAGGTCGGCGTGCCCGAGGAGATCACCTGCTGGATCACCGGCACGGCATATTTCCCGGTCTCGGCCGGATCGCCGGGGCCGTTGGAGAGGAACACGCCGTCCGGCTTCATCGCCAGGATGTCCTCAGCCGAGGTCGTGGCGGGGACGACCGTGACCTTGCAGCCGACGCCGGCCAGCAGGCGCAGGATGTTGCGCTTGATGCCGTAATCGATCGCGACCACGTTGAATTCGGGCGCGGTCTGGCGGCCGAAGCCTTCGTTCCACACCCAGGGCGTCTCGTCCCAGGTGAAGCGCTGGGCGGAGGTGACCATCGGCACCAGGTCCATGCCTTCCAGGCCCGGCCATTCCCGCGCTTCCTTCTTCAGCGCATCGAGGTCGAACTTGCCGTCCTTGGCGTGCGCGATCACCCCGTTCGGCATGCCCCTGGAGCGGATCAGCGCCGTCAGCGCGCGGGTGTCGATGCCGGACAGGCCGATGATGCCGCGGGCGCGCAGCCATTGGTCGAGATGGCGGGTGTTCCGGTAGCTCGAGGGATCGGTGATCGCGGTGCGCAGGATCACCCCGCGTGCACCCGGCGTCGCCGCCATGTTCACCGTCTCGATATCCTCGTCGTTGGTGCCGACATTGCCGATATGCGGGAAGGTGAAGGTGATGAGCTGGCCGGCATAAGAGGGATCGGTCAGGATCTCCTCATAGCCGGTCATCGCGGTGTTGAAGCAGACCTCGCCCACGGCGTGGCCTTCGGCGCCGAGGCCATGGCCTTCCAGCACCGTGCCGTCGGCGAGCACGAGGAGCGCGGTCGGCTTGGGGTCCGACCAGGCGGCGTCAGTATCGATCTGTGTCATGAGGCCTCTACATAGTCTCCCGGCACGGCCGCGTCAAAGCAGGAGACGGCGGTTTTCCGCACGTCTTCCGCGGACTTGGCCGGCAAATTGGCATGCCAGATCGGCAGAACGCCTCAGGAACCGAGTTGTTTCGAGGCTGCGAACCGCCTAGATCAGCCCGAACGATCTTGAAGAGGGCACGATCATGCTGCGCGACGACATCAATACCGCGGTCAAGGAGGCGATGAAGGCCAAGGACGAGCGCAAGCTCTCCACCCTGCGCATGGTCAATTCGACCTTGAAGAACGCCGACATCGCCGCGCGTGGCGAAGGCAAGCCGCCCTTGACCGACGCCGAAGTGCTCGCCGTGCTGCAGAAGATGATCAAGCAGCGCCAGGAATCGGTCGAGCTTTATGAGAAAGGCGGCCGTGCCGAGCTCGCCGCCCAGGAGCGCGAGGAGATCACTGTCATTTCGGCCTACCTGCCGAAGCAGATGAGCGAGGACGAGGTGAAGGCGGCGATATCAGCTGCCGTCGCCGAGACGGGGGCAGCCGGCATGAAGGACATGGGCAAGGTCATCGCGGCCCTGAAGGCCAAGTACACCGGGCAGATGGATTTCGCCAAGGCGAGCGCTCTGGTGAAGGCCTCGCTGGCGGGATAGTCGCTCCCAGCCAAAGCCTGAACTGTTTCCAAACCGCCATGCCCGGGCTTGTCCCGGGCATCCACGTCTTTAGAGTTACGAGAAAGAACGTGGATGGCCGCGCCAAGCGCGGCCATGACGGAGGAAACGGTGCTCAAGGAAACGTCCGACTACGACCAGCTCTACCGTGATTTCCGCTGGCAGATTCCGGCGCAGTTCAACATCGCGGTGGCCTGCTGCGACCGCCACGCCGACGGCTCGGGCCGGCTCGCGCTGACGGTGGTCGAGGAGGACGGCAGCGCCCGGCGCGTCTCCTTCGACGAATTGCGCGCATTCTCCAGCCGTTTCGCTCATGTGCTGAAGGCCGATGGTCTGGCGCAAGGCGACCGCGTCGCGGTGTTCCTGTCGCAATCCCTGGAATTGCCGATCGTCCATCTTGCGGCGTTCCGCGCCGGCCTTGTTTCCGTGCCGCTGTTCACCTTATTCGGCGAGGACGCGCTGCAATTCCGATTGGCGAACTCCGGCGCCAAGGTCGTCGTCACCGACAGCGGCGGCTTTGCCAAGCTGGCTGCGATCCGCGACCGGCTGCCCGAGCTGAAGGCGATCTATGTCACGGATGGCGATGGTGCGGGCGCCAAGCCGTTCTGGCCGGCACTCGAAGCTGCTTCGGACCGCTTCCCGACCGTCGCGACGTCATCCGACGATCCCGCCATCATCATCTACACCTCCGGCACCACGGGGAATCCGAAAGGCGCCTTGCATGCGCATCGCGTTCTGCTCGGACATTTGCCCAATGTCGAGATGGTGCACGGCTTCCTGCCCAAGCCCGGCGACGTGATGTGGACGCCGGCGGACTGGGCCTGGATCGGCGGCCTGTTCGATGCACTGTTTCCGGCCTGGTATCATGGCGTACCGGTGGTCGGCTATCGCGCCAGGAAATTCGAGCCTGACGCAGCGATGCAGCTGATGGCCGATCATGCCGTGCGCAATGTCTTCCTGCCGCCGACCGCGCTGAAGCTGATGCGGCAGGCGAACGTCAAGCACGAGGGCGTGAAGCTGCGCAGCATCCTGACCGGCGGCGAGTCGCTCGGCGCCGAGCTGCTGGGTTGGGTGCGCGCGACCTTCGGCATCGATGCGCACGAGATCTACGGCCAGACCGAGTGCAATCTCGTGGTCGGCAACAACGCAAAACTGTTTCCGATCCGCCCTGGCTCGATGGGCAAGGCCACGCCGGGCTTCGAGGTCGTGATCGTCAACGACAGGGGCGAGGAGCTGCCGCGCGGCGTCAGGGGCATCATCGGCGTGCGCCAGCCCAACCCCTGCACCATGATCGAATATTGGCGCAATCCGGAAGCCACGGCCAAGAAGTTCGCCGGCGACGTGCTGCTGACCGGCGATCTCGGCACCCAGGATGAGGACGGCTATTTCTGGTACGCGAGCCGCGAGGACGATGTCATCACCTCGGCCGGCTATCGCATCGGCCCGTCCGAGATCGAGGACACCTTGCTGAAGCATCCGGCGGTGGCGCTGGCCGCCGTCGTCGGCATTCCCGATCCAGTCAGGACCGAAGCGGTGAAGGCCTGGATCGTGCTGCGGCCCGGCTTTGCCGGCACGGATCAGCTTGCGCGCGAGATCCAGGACTTCGTGAAGGTGAAGCTCGCAGCTCACGAATATCCGCGGCACGTGGAGTTCACGGACACCCTGCCGATGACGGCGACCGGAAAGGTGCTGCGGCGCGAGTTGCGCGCGCGGGGCTAGTCTTCAGCGTCACCCGCGCGCATTTTTGGTGCGCGTCGGCCGCGAGCCGAGGGAAAAAGCGGCCGCGGGACGCCTCCATCCGCCTTACAAGTTCAAATTGAAATTGCACCGCATCCGCTGCTAGCATCCTCCAAAATAGACATAGGGGAGGGCAGGCCGATGACAGCATCCGTCTCAGGCAAGGTCGACCCCGTGGTGCGGCGCATCACCACGGCCGACATCGCCGAAGCATTGACGCAAGGATTGCGCGATTTCCAGGCGCAGCCGTTCTACGGACTCGCCTTCGGCGGTCTCTATGTTCTGGGCGGCATCAGCATCCTGATGTGCCTGACCGCGTTCGGCATGGTCTACCTGGCCTATCCGCTCGCGGCCGGTTTTGCGCTGATCGGCCCGTTCGTTGCGATCGGACTCTATGAGGTGAGCCGCCGCCGCGAAGCCAAGCAGCCGATCTCGCTCGGCGCAATCTGGCGCACCATCACTTCGCGGGCCGAGATCGGCTGGATGGCGTTCGTGACGCTCTTTTTCTTCGTGGTCTGGATGTATCAGGTGCGGCTGCTGATCGCGCTGCTGCTCGGGCTGAACGCCTCGTTCTCGAGCATGCGCGAATTCCTGACGGTTGTGCTGACCACGAACGAAGGCCTCTTGTTCCTCGCGATCGGCAATCTCGAGGGCGCCGCGCTGTCCCTGATCCTGTTTTCGCTGACGGTGGTCTCGTTCCCGTTGCTGCTCGAGCGCGAGGTCGACTTCGTCACCGCGATGATCACCAGCGTGCGCGCGGTGGTGACGAGCCCGGTGCCGATGATCGGCTGGGCCGCGATCATCGTCGTCTTGCTGATCGTCTCGGCGCTGCCTTATTTCCTCGGGCTGCTCGTCACCTTGCCGGTGCTCGGCCACACCACCTGGCATCTCTACCGCCGCATCGTCGCGCCGGTGGCGGCCTGATACTCTGTCAGCGATCTCACTGTCGCCCCGGCGAAAGCCGGGGCCCATAACCACAGGACGGGGTCGTTTCGCGAGATATCAGTTGCGACGTTCTTGGCGCTAGCTTGTCCGCGGCGTTTGGGTCCCGGCTTTCGCCGGGACGACCCGCAGAGTACGTCATGGCACCGCGATCCCCATCGCCTTCAGCGCCGCCAGCATTTTCGCCGGCGGGGCCATCTTCACCGCCAGCGGCCGACCGGTCTCGAGCAGGCTCTTCAGGCTGGACAGGATCGCCGGCCAGCCCTGCCGGCCGCCTTCGAGAATGTCGTCGGGGAGCGGCCGCTCATGCGATTCGATCATGGTGAGACGGACGGCGTCGCCGGCCGGCTCGATCTCGTATGTGACCAGCGTCTGTCCGAGCGCCTCGATCAGCGCTGGCCAATTGACGTTGAAGGTGACGGTGAGCTTACGCGGCGGATCGCATTCGATCACCTCGCCGCTGATATGCAATGCGCCGTCCGGTGTCCGCACGATATAGCTGCCGCCGATCTTGGGATCGATTTCGATGGCATTGCCGAAGAAATATTGCCGGCTGAACTCCGCCGAGGTCAGCGCCTCCCACACCTTCTCGGGCGTGGAGGCGATGTAGATCGTGTAGACGGTGGCGGGCTTGAACTTTGCGATATCCATGGCTCAGCCTTTCTTTCCGAGCGCCGACCGCGGGATTGCCAGCGCGGTGCCGGTTTCCAGCAAACTCTTCAGGCTCGATAGAATCGCCGGCCAGCCGTTGGAGATCGCATTCAGCAACTTGGGCGCGCCGTCGAAGCCTTCATGGGTCAGCGTCAGCTTGACGAATTTGCCGTGCTGCTCGATCGCGAACACGACCTTGGTCGGTCGCTCGTTGCGAAATTCGTCGCTCAGCACGTGCTGGAAGGTATAGGAGAGGCGGCGCGGCGGGTCGAATTCCAGGATCTCGCCGATGTCGCTGGTCGTGCCGTCCGTCACCAGCGCAAAGGGCGAGCCGACGCACCAATCGGATCGTAGCTCGGTGCCGAACCAATAGGACTTCGAGAACTCGCTTGATGTCAGAGCCTGCCAAAGCCTGTCCGGCGTGGTCTCGATATAGGTGACGTAGACGAATTCCGGCCTACTCATGGCGTTTCTCCAATTGCCGTTTCAACTCGCTGAGCGCTGCCAGCTTGCCGCGCTCGAATTTCTTGATCCAGCGTTCGCCGATCTCGTGGATCGGGACCGGGTTGAGATAGTGCAGCTTCTCGCGGCCGTGCCTGATCGTCGTAACCAGATTGGCCGCTTCCAGAATCGCAAGATGCTTGGTCACGGCCTGTCGCGTCATGTCGAGGCCGTCACAGAGCTCGTTCAGGGTCTGGCCGTTACGGGCATGAAGCCTGTCCAGCAGCGACCGCCGCGATGCGTCCGCCAGTGCTTTGAAGACCTCATCCATGCGTTTCAAAATAGGCAACCATTCGGTTGCATGTCAAGAGCGTGTGTTCGGTGCCGGTTCTTGCCGTGTTAGACTTCGGATCCAGCCGGCGATCAGACCGGTGACGAAAAGAAGGGTGGACGCGCATGCGGAACGGCGTCGGCTTGGCGGTCTTGGTTCTCAGCTTCGTGGTGCCCTTTGCCACGTCAGCCCAGCAGGTGATCGGAGCGCCGCCGGAGGCGTCGAACATGAAGCTGGTCGGCTTCAATGACCTGCAGGCGCGCGGCGCCTATCAGCCGACCATCCATCATCAGGGCGACCGTTGGATCGCCTATATCGGCCATCACGGCGGCACCGATGCCGTTCCTGATCCGGTCAATCCGCTGACGGGCAAGGCCGAGCCGAACGGCACCTCGATCGTCGACGTGACCGATCCCGCGCATCCGCGCTATCTGCACCATATTCCGGGGCAGGAGGGCAAATATGAAGGCGGCGGCGCGCAGATGGTGCGGGTCTGCGATGGCAAGACTTTGCCGAAGGGCGATCGCAATGCGGTCTACATGCTGCGTACCTTCGGCAGCGAGGCGCATGAGATCTGGAACGTTGCCGATCCCGCAAATCCGGTGTTGGTCACGCGCATCGGTGGGCTGAAGGACACGCATAAGAGCTGGTGGGAATGTGACACCGGCATCGCCTTTCTAGTGTCAGGCGCCCCCGACTGGCGCGTGCGGCGCATGACGCAGGTCTACGACCTCTCCGACCCCGCGCATCCGGTCAAGATTCGCGACTTCGGGCTGCCCGGCCAGGAGCCGGGTGCGACGGGCGCGGTGCCGACCGAATTGCACGGGCCGATCTCGCTGGGGCCGCAGGGTAACCGGGTCTATTTCGGTTACGGCACCGACAAGGGCGGCATGCTGCAGATCGTCGATCGCGACAAGCTGTTGAACGGGCCGAAGGAGCCGACCCCGGAGAATTTGCGTTATCCCGAGATCGCGCGCCTGCCGATGTCGGCTTTCAACGGCGCACATACCACGTTCCCGATGAAAGGCATGCCGATCGCGGAATACGCCAGGGACAAGGATGGTCAAAGCCGGGACATCGTCATGATCGTCGACGAGGCGATTCAGAACGAATGCGGCGAGCCGCGGCAGATGGTGTGGTTCGCCGACGTCACCACGGAGACGCGGCCGATGATGATTTCGAGCTATACGGTGCCGGAAGAGAGCGGTCATTTCTGCAGCCGCGGCGGCCGCTTCGGCTCGCATTCATCCAACGAGAGCATGGCCCCGGTCTTCTACAAGAAGCTGGCCCTCATCGCCTTCTTCAATGCCGGCGTGCGTGCGCTCGACATTCGCGACCCCTATCATCCGCGCGAGGTTGGCTATTTCATCCCCTCGATCACCGACAAGACCGATAAGCGCTGTGTCACCATCGAGGGCGAGGAGCGCTGCAAGGTTGCGATCCAGACCAACAATGTCGAGACCGACGACCGCGGCTATATCTATGCCGTCGATCGCGCCAACACCGGCCTGCATATTCTCGAGCTGACCGGTGAGGCGCGCGCCATCGCCGGCCTGCCGCCGCAATAGCGGGCCGCCATGCGACCGCAACCGCTCCTCGTCATCGCGTTGCTTGCGATCAGCGTCGCCTGGGCTGCGTTCGTGTTCGAGATGGTGCAGTCGCGTGCCGCGCGGCATGACGATGTTGGAATGGGCAAGCTCGGCTGGCGCGAGATCGCCTGGCCGTTTCCGCGCGATGGCTGGCCGGCGGGACGCGCCTTCCGCTGCCAATCTTCATCCTGCGTTCCCGACAGTGAAATCTATCTTCGCGCCAAGCTCGGCTTCTGCAATTGCGACACCGGGGTGGCCGATGATGACGAAGTGGATCGCGTCGCCGACATCGACCTGATCAGCCCGCGTTTTGTTGCGCATGAAGCCGGCCGCGCGGTGCGCGTTGCCGAGCTCAGCGGGCGTGCGCGAAGTTATGATCTCGAAACCGGCGGAGCATCTCACGGTGCGGTCGGCTTCGCATTGTCGCACCGTTGCGACCTGATGGTCGCGGTGATCGAGGGCAGGGCGGCTCAGCCCTTGCTGCAGGATGCCGCGCAGCAGTTCCTGGCCTCGCACGAGGTGCGGCGCTGGATGATGGCGGCGCTGGGCGGCGGGAAGTAGCCCTCAGCCCAACCCTCCCGGCGCGAGCGATGCTCGTCGCATCCCCGTAGGAACGGGAGAGGGGAGCGCACCGCGCGCCGCACTTTCCTCCACGCCTGCATCATGCATTAATATGTAATATGCGCCTCATCACAACATCGAGCCCCGCCCATGTCCCTGCAAGCCTATCTCGCTTTCGTCGCCGCCTGCATCGCGCTGGCGCTGTTGCCTGGTCCCGTTGTCACGCTGCTGATCGCCAATGGCTTGCGCCACGGCACCCGCGCGGCGCTGGTCAACATCGCCGGCGTGCAGACCGGGCTCGCGATCGCGATTGGCGTCGTCGCGATCGGCCTGACCTCGCTGATGGCCACGATGGGCTATTGGTTCGAATGGGTGCGGTTGCTCGGAGCGGCCTATCTGGTGTGGCTCGGCGTCAAGCTGATCCGCACGCCGATCGAAGGCCTTGCGACGAGTGATGCGCCGCCACCACCGCCCCGCGGGGGCTTTTTCCTGCAGGGGCTTCTGGTGCTGTTGTCCAATCCGAAGATCATGGTGTTCTTCGGCGCGTTCCTGCCGCAGTTCATGGACATGAACCGCGATCACGTCCCGCAGGTCGCCCTCCTCGGCGTCACCTTCATGATGATCGCGGGCCTTACCGATGGTGTCTATGCGCTGCTGGCGGGCCGTGCGCGCAAGCTGTTCTCGGCGCGACGCACGCGGCTGGTGTCGCGCATCTCCGGCGGCTTCATGATCGGCGGCGGCGTCTGGCTCGCGCTGACGCGGTCGCGTTAGCAGAGAGGCGTAAGACATTCACAGCTGTCGTCCCGGACAAGCGCTTGTCCGCCGAAGCCTAAAAGGCGAAGGCGGAAGCGCAGCGAGGGCGATCCGGGACCCATACGCCGCAGCGGAAATTGTTGCGATGAAAGATGTCACGGGCATCTCGCATCGAACGCCGGCCGATGGTTATGGGCCCCTGATTTCACAGGGGCGACAAGCGAACGTATTGGGTCAGTATCGGCCCCAACACGTGCTGACCTGTTCCGCAACGTCGTTCCTAGACCCCGATCGTCCCCTTCACGCAGATCGTGACGTCGCCGCCGATCCAGATCGTCTCTCCGTCCTGCGCCACGTGCACACGGCCGGCGCGGCCGAGCACGGTGCCCTGCGCGGCGACATATTGCCTCGGTGCAATTTCGGCCCCGATCAGCCATTGCGCCAGGCTTGCATTGAGACTGCCGGTCACCGGGTCCTCGCCGCCGCGGCCCATGAAGCCTCTGACCTCGAACTGCGCATCGGTGCCGTCAGTTGCCGGATCCCACAGAGCGACAACCCCGAGCGACTGGTTGGGGAGAATGCTCGCATCGTGCTTCAGCGCCAGCACCTCGCTGCGTGAGCCCATCAGCACTGCGACCCAGCCCGGGCCGTTGTCGACCCACTGCGCGGCCCGGAATGAACCTTCGGTCACCCCGAGCGCTTGCGCAATGCGGGCCTTTAGCTCGGGCTCGACCTCGCCGGAGCGGCGCTGCGGAGGCGCCGCGAACGCCAGCCTTGTATTTTCCTTTGCGCCATCGCGCTTGATCCGCACAAGGCCTGCCCCGCATTCCTGCACGACGTGCTCGCCCTTCGCCTGGCCGCCCAGCGCGAGCCAGACGTGACAGGAGCCGAGCGTCGGATGGCCGGCGAACGGCAGCTCGCGCTGCGGCGTGAAGATGCGGACGCGGTAATCCGCCCCCGGCGCCTGTGGTCGCAGCAGGAAGGTGGTCTCTGACAGATTGGTCCAATTGGCGATCCGCTGCATCGTCGCATCGTCGAGGCCGTCGGCTTCGGCGATCACGGCGAGCGGATTGCCCTTGAACGGAACGGCGGAGAAAACGTCGACCTGGTGGAACGGCAAGGTCTTCATGCGTCGTCTCCTCTAGGCTCTATGCCCGCCAGAACGGCTTGGTCGCCTCACGGCGAACGGCTTCGGGATCGAGACCGCAGTCGCGCAGCTGATCGTTGTCCAGCGTCGCCAGTTCATGCCGCCAGGACCAGCGCTGCAGCCACGTTTGCGGAAGCTGCAACAGCGTGCCTTCTCCGTGGGCAGTTTGCGTGGTTGCCCAACGCTGCGCCAGGGAATATGCCATGTGTCACCTATTGCTCTTCAAGTCCTTCATTGTTCGGAGAGCAATCGCGCAGTACAATGTTCGGTGCAATTAAAACATTGCACTCGGAGCAATATAGCATGAATGCTTCGTATACCGTTCTGGTCGACGCCATCGCAGCCGATATCGCCAATGGCCGGCTCAAGGCCGGCGACCGGCTGCCGCCGCAGCGGCAATTCGCTTATGAGCGGGGCATTGCCGCCTCGACCGCGGCACGGGTCTATGCCGAGCTGCTGCGCCGGGGCCTCGTCGTCGGGGAGGTCGGCCGCGGCACCTTCGTTGCGGGCGAGACGCTGGCGCCGCTGCCGGCACTGCGGCTGGAGCCGTTCGATGGCCGCATCGACCTCGAGTTCAATTTTCCGACCCTGCCCGACCAGGCTGCCTTGATCGCCAAATCGCTGCAGAGCTGGCAACGGCCGGACGTGCTGGGCACGGTGCTGGCCCCGATCACCCAGCGCCGCCTGGCCGAGGCCGGGCGGACCAGCGCGAGCTTTTTCGCGACCGATCGCTGGCGGCCACGGGCGGAGAATTTCCTGTTCGCCGGCAGCGGCCGGCAGTCGCTGGCGGCGGCCGTGTCAGCGCTGGTCCCGGTCGGTGGTCGGCTCGGAGTCGAAGCCGTCACCTATCCGATGATCAAGGGCATCGCCGCCCGACTCGGTGTCACCCTGGTGCCGCTCGCGATGGATGGCGAGGGCATCCGTGCTGACGCGCTGGTCAAGGCGCATCGCGCGCACGCGCTGAACGCGATCTACCTCCAGCCGGTGATGCAGAATCCGCTCGGCCACACCATGAGCGATGCCAGGCGCGAGGAGATCGTCCGCATCGTCCGCAAGCTCGACCTGATGATCATCGAGGATCTGGTCTACGGTTTCCTGAGCGATGCGGCGCCGCTCGCCTCGCAGGCCGAGGAGCGCGCGGTGATCGTCGACAGCCTCGCCAAGCGGCTGGCGCCGGGCATTGCCGTGGGCTTTCTCTATGTGCCCTCGCATCTGCGCGAAAAATTCGCGGTCACCGTGCGCACGGGCGCGTGGTCGGTGACGTCGCTGGCGCTGGCCGCCGGCATGGCGCTGCTGGCCGACGGCACCGCGGCGGAGATCACGCGGCGCAAGCGGTCGGATGCGGTGGCGCGGCAGGCGATCGTGACCGAAT
This sequence comes from Bradyrhizobium sp. SZCCHNS1022, assembly GCF_032484835.1. Taxonomy (NCBI): domain Bacteria; kingdom Pseudomonadati; phylum Pseudomonadota; class Alphaproteobacteria; order Hyphomicrobiales; family Nitrobacteraceae; genus Bradyrhizobium; species Bradyrhizobium sp. SZCCHNS1022. Next base: position 1,685,199 of record NZ_JAUETT010000001.1, read on the forward strand.
GTCTGGCGGGCTATCACATCGACGCCGATCCGCGCTCCTATCACGTCTGGCTCAATCTGCCGGACGGCTGGCGCGCCGAAACGCTGACCGCGGCCGCCGCGCGCGCCGGCATCGCGATCACGCCGGCCAGCGCCTTTGCCATCGCGCATGGACATTCGCCCAATGCAGTGCGCCTCGCGCTCGGGCTGCCGAGCCACGGCGAGCTGCGTATTGCCTTGACGCGTCTTGCCGGCCTGCTCGCCGCAAGGCCCGATGAGAGCGACATGACGGAGTAGGCCGCTCCGCGCGGGCTCAGACCAGACCTTGCGCCCGCAGGGTCACTTCGATCTCGCCAAAGATCCGGACCAGCCGTTCGGCCCATTGCTGCTGGCCGTCCGCGTCCGCGATCAGGTCCTGGCGGATTTCGATGCCGGAGTTGATCAGCCCGCGCGCCTCGCCATGGACCGGGATGGTGTAGTCGGTTGCTTCGCTGACGGCATAAGGCTGGTTGTCGCCGACCACGAGCTCCGGCTCGGCACGCAACGCCTGCAGCAAGAGCGGCGGCAGCGTGCGGTCGCGCTGGTAGAGCGTGCCGACATGCCAGGGCCGCTTGATGCCGGCATAGACCGGCGTGAAGCTGTGCAGCGCCAGCAGCAACGTCGGCTGGCCGGCGCGCTGGCGCGCCTCGATCACAGCACCGATGCGGTCATGATACGGAGCGAAGATCGCGCGGCGCCTGAGCTCGGCGGCCTCGTGCGTCAGGCCCTCATTGCCCGGGATCGTGGTGTGCTCGCTGATCATCGGGATCGCGTTCGGCGCCTTCGGTGGTCGGTTGCAGTCGATCACGAGCCGCGAATAGCGCTGCGCGATCAGATGGCCGTCGAGCGCGTCGGACACGGCCTCCGCCACGCCGGCGATGCCGATGTCGACAGCGATGTGACGTTCGAGCTCGCTCGCGGGCAGGCCGAGGTCGCCGAGCGCGCGGGGCAGCAGCCGGCCGTAATGATCGCAGGCGAACAGGAATGGCGAGCGGCCGCCCGCATTCCGTTCGAGCACAGGCGGGATCTCATCGGCCCCGAGCAGGGTGGGTGCGGCGGCGTTGCCTTGGACAGTCATGACGTGATTCGGGGCCTTCAAGGACGATATGGTGATTCTAAAATCGGGCAGACGAAAGTCCATCCGGGCACGCCCGTGGCTTTGACGTCGCCCCGCCGAGCTTCGCTTCGCTCGCGATGGCGGCTATAGAGCAGCATGACCTCCGACCTGCTCTTCGTTTACGGCACCTTGATGCGCGGCTTCGATCATCCGATGGCGCGGCTGCTCGCGGCCAATGCCGAGTTTCTCGGCGAAGCCCGCTGTCAGGGCCGGCTCTATCTGGTGAAACATTATCCCGGCCTCGTGCTCTCCGACGATGCCGCCGACATCGTGCATGGCGAGCTGTTCCGCCTGCGCGAGCCGCTCGCCCTGCTGGCCGAGTTCGACATGTATGAAGCCTGCGGCGAGGGTTTTGCCGAGCCCACCGAATATGTGCGGCGGCTGCTCGATGTGCGGCTTGCCGACGGCAGCTCGCGGGAAGCCTGGACCTATCTCTACAACTGGCCGGTCGCGGAGCTGCCGCGGATCGGTTCGGGCAGGTTCCTGGAGCATTGATGCCAGGAGCCCTGTGAATAGCCCGTACAACGGCGATTAAGTTCACATTTTGTGAACTGCTCCTATATGCCTAGTACCTTGGCATCGGCCGGAGACAGCCCCCAACCCTATGGCCCGCTTCACGCAGGAATTTCTCGACGAGCTCCGCGCCCGGCTCCCGGTCTCGGACGTGGTCGGCCGCCGCGTGAAGCTGAAGAAGGCCGGGCGCGAATATAAGGGCCTGTCGCCGTTCCAGCAGGAGAAGACGCCGTCCTTCTACGTCAACGACCAGAAGGGCTTTTACCACGATTTCTCCTCCGGCAAGCACGGCAACATCTTCGATTTCGTGATGGAGACCGAGGGCGTTTCCTTCCCCGAAGCCGTCGAGCGGCTGGCGGGCCTCGCCGGCCTGGCGCTGCCGGTGGCGACGCCGGACGCCGCGCGGCATGAGCAGCATCGGAAGTCTCTCTATGACGTGATGGAGCTGGCGGCGAAATTCTTCGCTGAGACGCTGGCCTCGCGGCTGGGTGCGAAAGCGCGCGGCTATCTCGCCGATCGCGCGATCCAGCCGCAGACGCAGCTCGCATTCCGGCTCGGCTATGCGCCCCCCGAACGTTTCGCGCTGAAGGAGTTTTTAGGATCCCACGGCATTCCCGTCACCGACATGGTCGAGGCGGGATTGCTGATCGGCGGCGACGATATCCCGGTGCCGTACGATCGCTTCCGCGATCGCGTGATGTTCCCGATCACCGATGCCAGAGGCCGCGTGATCGCCTTCGGCGGCCGCGCGCTGGAGAAGGACGTTCCGGCCAAATATCTCAATTCGCCGGAGACGCCGCTCTTCCACAAGGGCGACAATCTCTACAACCTCGCCACTGCGCGCCAGGCGACGCATAACGGCAGCGCCCTGATCGTGGTCGAGGGCTATGTCGACGTGATCGCGATGGTCACGGCGGGCTTTCCAGGCGCCGTGGCGCCGCTCGGCACCGCGCTGACGGAAAACCAGCTCGCGCTGCTCTGGAAGATGGTCGACGAGCCGATCCTCTGCTTCGACGGCGACCGCGCCGGACAGAAGGCCGCCTATCGCGCCGCTGACCTCGCGCTGCCGCACCTGAAGCCCGGCAAGAGCCTGCGCTTTGCGCTGCTGCCCGAAGGCCAGGACCCCGACGATTTGGTCCGCTCGGGCGGCCGCGGCGCGGTCGAGGAGGTGCTGGCCGTGGCCAAGCCGCTTGCCGAGGTGATCTGGAGCCGCGAGATCGAGGGCGGCAGCTTCAATACGCCGGAGCGGCGCGCGGCGCTGGAGGCGCGGATCGGCCAGCTCACCAACGGCATCGGCGACGAGGTGGTGCGCCGCTACTACCGCCAGGACCTCTCCGAGCGGTTGGGTCGCGCCTTCGCTCCCGAAGGTGGCCGCGGCTTCGGCCGCTCCTTCGGTGCCGAATCAGGACGCCGTTTTGCCCCGCGCGGTCCCGCTCTGGGACAGTCATCTGGACGGTTGTCCACAGGCCCCCGCCGCGGCGGCGGCTTATCCACAGGGGCGCCACTGGGCCGCGGACCGTACCAGGCGGCGAGCCCACAACTCGCGGCCAGCCCGCTCATGCGCGGCCAGCGTTCGGCGATCTCGCGCCGCGAGGCGCTGATCCTGCTCTGCCTCGTCAATCATCCCTGGCTCCTGCACGACCATCTGGAGGAGGCGGCCGCGCTGGAACTTCCGCACATGGAAGCGCACAAGCTGCGCGCCGCCATCATCGCCGCCTTCGCGCATGACCACCACCATTCGCCGGATCCGGAAGAGCAGGCCGAGAAGATGCGCGCCGATCTCGATGCGGCCGGATTTTTACAAATTCTTCAAAGGGTTGAGCGTGCGATCACCACCGCCGCGGTCTGGGCGGTCGGGCCCGGCGCAGCGCGCGAGGATGTTCTTTCCACCTGGCATCAATTGGTTGCCTTGCATCGGCAGTGGCACACATTATTTAGGGAATTGAAGGACGCCGAGCTGGCGCTTGGGGACGACCCGAGCGACGCAAATCTGGGTTGGCTGAAGGACGTGAAGGCCAGAATGGCCGAGATGGACGGGACCGAAGCGCTCATCGAGGGCTTCGGGGAACTGTCCGGCCGGTTCAGCCGGAATGTGTAGCGCACATCCGGTCGAACGGTCCGCCACCAGGCCTTGCGACGCCAGGCCTCGCGAAATGACTCGCCAAACCCATGGTTTGGCTGCACAAACAGGGTTAAGCGAAGTTTAAGGGGTCCGGAGCATTTTCAAGAGTGGGGTCGCTGGGGCCGTCGGCAGCCGCGTTACGTTGGATGGCGTAACGGCGGGCGTCGTCCGACTGTAAACCGGTATCGCTTTTGCAGGCACACCGCAGGGTAAGACGTCGCATGGTAAGACCATGCCGTGTGCAAAAAAGCTTTCGCCGGGCCTTAAAGCGACACACCGGTGACAGAAATTAGGGGGTGGCGACGTAAAAGTGCGCCACCCTTTCCGCGTCGAGGACAGTAAGTAGATCAGGCGGGTGCCGCAATGCCAAGGTGCGAGATTGCCACAGGCAAAGCGGGCGCGTTTCGGGAGCAATGAATGGCCACGAAGGCAAAGACGCTGCAGGTGAAAGACAAGGAAAAGGACGACAAGGCGGTGGATACGCCTGAGAAGGACGCCACCGATGCGCCTTCCCCGTTGCTCGACCTGTCGGACGCCGCCGTCAAGAAGATGATCAAGCAGGCCAAGAAGCGCGGCTTCGTGACCTTCGATCAGCTCAACGAAGTCTTGCCGTCCGACACCACCTCGCCCGAGCAGATCGAGGACATCATGTCGATGCTCTCCGACATGGGCATCAACGTCACCGAGGCCGAGGACGCCGAGGGCGAAGAGGACAAGGACGAGGCCGAGGACGAGACCGACAACGAGCTCGTCGAGATCACGCAGAAGGCCGTCACCGAGGTCAAGAAGTCGGAGCCGGGCGAACGCACCGACGATCCCGTGCGCATGTATCTGCGCGAGATGGGCACGGTGGAATTGCTCTCGCGTGAGGGCGAGATCGCGATCGCCAAGCGCATCGAGGCCGGCCGCGAGGCGATGATCGCAGGGCTCTGCGAAAGCCCGCTGACCTTCCAGGCCATCATCATCTGGCGCGACGAGCTCAACGAAGGCAAGATCTTCCTCCGCGACATCATCGATCTCGAAGCCACCTATGCCGGCCCGGAGTCCAAGGGCGGACTCAACCCGGCGATTGCCGCGCCCAATGGCGGTGATGGCGAGACGGCCGAGGCCGATCCGCCCGAGGCGCAAGGCGCCGCACCGGCTCTTGTCGCCCCGCCTGCCGCTCCCCCGCAGCCGACCCCGTTCCGTCCCGCGCCTGCCGCCGCTGACGTGGAGGAAAAGGATCCGGGCGAGGCCGCAGCCGAAGCCGACATGGAGGACGACGAGTTCGAGAACCAGATGTCGCTCGCGGCCATCGAGGCCGAGCTGAAGCCGAAGGTGGTCGAGACCTTCGACAAGATCGCGAGCGAGTACAAGAAGCTGCGCCGCCTGCAGGAGCAGGACATCCAGAACCAGCTGCAGAGCGAGTCGCTCTCGCCCTCGCAGGAGCGCAAGTACAAGAAGCTGAAGGACGAGATCATCGTCGAGGTGAAGTCGCTGCGGCTGAACCAGGCCCGCATCGATTCCCTGGTCGAGCAGCTCTACGATATCAACAAGAAGCTGGTCTCGTTCGAGACCCGCCTGATGCGGCTGTCCGACAGCCATGGCGTGGCGCGCGAGGATTTCCTGCGCAACTACCAGGGCTCGGAGCTCGATCCGCGCTGGCTCAATCGCGTCTCGAAACTGTCGGCCAAGGGCTGGAAGAACTTCGTCCATTACGAGAAGGACCGCATCAAGGAGCTGCGCCAGGAGGTGCAGTCGCTGGCGGCGCTGACCGGGCTCGAGATCGTCGAATTCCGCAAGATCGTGCACTCGGTGCAGAAGGGCGAGCGCGAGGCGCGCCAGGCCAAGAAGGAGATGGTGGAAGCCAACCTTCGCCTCGTGATCTCGATCGCCAAGAAATACACCAACCGCGGCCTGCAGTTCCTCGACCTGATCCAGGAAGGCAATATCGGGTTGATGAAGGCGGTCGATAAGTTCGAATACCGCCGCGGCTACAAGTTCTCGACCTACGCCACTTGGTGGATCCGGCAGGCGATCACGCGCTCGATCGCCGACCAGGCCCGCACCATCCGCATTCCCGTGCACATGATCGAGACGATCAACAAGATCGTGCGCACCTCGCGCCAGATGCTCAACGAGATCGGCCGCGAGCCGACCCCGGAGGAGCTGGCCGAGAAGCTCGGCATGCCCCTGGAGAAGGTGCGCAAGGTCCTGAAGATCGCCAAGGAGCCGCTGTCGCTTGAGACCCCGGTGGGCGACGAGGAAGACAGCCATCTCGGCGACTTCATCGAGGACAAGAACGCGATCCTGCCGATCGATGCGGCGATCCAGTCCAACCTGCGCGAGACCACCACGCGCGTGCTGGCTTCTTTGACGCCGCGCGAAGAACGCGTGCTACGCATGCGCTTCGGCATCGGCATGAACACCGACCACACGCTCGAAGAGGTCGGCCAGCAGTTCTCGGTCACCCGCGAACGCATTCGTCAGATCGAAGCCAAGGCTTTGCGGAAGCTGAAGCATCCGTCGAGGTCGCGGAAGCTGCGGAGCTTCTTGGATAATTGAGCACGGCGTAGCCCGGATGGGCGAAGCGACATCCGGGTTCTTCAAAGTCCCGCATATCGCTGACGCTCATGCGGGCTAACACGTGTTTGGGTACGTCAATTTATCGGCCGAAATGAAAAGTTTTCCTTAATGGCGTTAAGGTTGGCTCTCGGCCCAAAATCTCTTTTATCTAACTGAATCTTATGATAAAAATAGCACCGCCTCCGATGCCGTGCCCGCAAAGCTTGGTCAGCGGAGGCGGCTCTTTCCCCTGTACAAAAGGGGGGTAGCTGCTCCCCGGGGTGGCCGGTCCACAGCCGACCCCCCGGGGCTCCCTCCCCAAAACCGACCATGGCGGCCTCGGGAAGCTCTACAGCGATTCAAATCGCTGGTTATTCAGTGCAGAGGCGACTGACCGTCATCCTCTGTGAAATCTTCTATCTCATCTTCGTCGTCATCATCCGCATAATCCTGCGAAGGACGGCGACCAATTTTGGCGCGACTATCCATGTTGCGGACGTTCGGCGGGATGCCGCATGCTGTCGCGAGGATACGCCACCACCGCCTAAACTCCGGCGCGGTCCATGGCAATTCATCCCACTCCGAGACGATAACCGCGCCCGATTTAGGAAGCGGATCGTAAGCCCCAACAGACGATCCAAACTTGCGCTCCAACTCCTCCATTACCATCGGAGACTGGCGCAAGTTCGCAACGAAAGGTTCGTCTTGTCCCGGGACGGCGAATCGCAAAACGAAATTCTCGTCGATGTCAGACCAGCGCAGGCCGCGAATCCATTTCATATTGCCCTTGCTGATGTCGGAATCGCCCGGTTCCCCAAGCGGCACCCATTCGCCAATTACCCAAGTTTGCTTGAGCCCAAGATCGTATTGGAAAGCCTGTGCCAGCGCGATTGAAGGGCGTTCCCGCTCATGGGCCTTTGCTCGAAGGGCAATCACCTGTTCGGCTGTGAGCTGCTCCTTGCGACGCTTCGGAACCTTGAAGCGGAGAGTGTGAAGTACGGTCGAAAGACGTAGACATTCCGGGTCTTCGAGGATGGTGGCGCCAAATGAGAAAAGCCTGCGCAGCATCCCGATTTTACTATGAGCGATGGCGATCTTGCCGCCAGCCTTCCACGCGTCGTGCCACTCAACTAGCGTTCTCGCGTTGATTTCGGATAACCGTCGCGAACCATAGTCGCGCACAATTATCGATATGATCGCGTCGTAGTTCTCTCGCGATCGAAAGCTGAGTTTCGGGTACTGGCCATTGGGGTCAGATTTGTAGAGAGCGACCAAGCCTTCAACATTCAATTCAGGACGCGTCCGGCTCTTTAATCGCTCTACGGGGGGCAGCTCCTGAGTACTATCCATATTCGGAAGCTGCGGGACCCCCAGCTGACCTTGATCGCCGTGGCGACGCACGGCGCTTTTGCGAAGATCAATCATGTCGAGCCAATCGTGCCGCATTTCCTCAAGCGCCTCGTCGATCTCGCGAACCACCTGCGGCAAATGAAGCTTTGCCGCCAGTTCAACATATCGAGCGTTCGAATCCTTTTTCCTGGCCATCGCGAGCGCAATCTGCATCGACTCTCGTTCCTGCGTCAACTCCTTTTTACGTCGTTTGGGCAACTTTCTTCGAAACTCATACCCAAATAGCGCTACCGAATACTGGACGTATGCGGCGAGTTTCGGAGGTATGGTCAAATTGTTTTTTATTATCAATCGATTGCGCTAGGTATATCGAATGTCCCCGGGTACGAGCAGGAGTGTTTACAATTGTTAACGGTCCTATATTTACTGTGGTGCGGGCTAGACCATGGCGGACAGATCCGGGCATCCCGTATCGCAAGATGGGTCGTTGGGGTTGGATGTGCTGCCCCATCACGATCATGCCGATCGATGCCATGGCGTCGTCAACGGGACGCTGAAGAACGCCGGCAAGCCAGATCAGGAGAGTGGTCGAGGGCTGTCCGCACCGGATAAGGGAGGAAGATGATGAAGACGTTTGAGTTCAGCATCATCGCCTCGGGCGTTGATCCGGAGGCGGACGATTTTGGTGATCGGTTTTACGATGCCGGATGCGACGATGCACTCGTGGCCTATCAGAAGGGACATATCATCCTCGATTTTGCCCGGGAGGCCGACACGATCGACGAAGCCGTTGCGTCCGCAATCGAGAACGTCCGTGCGGCAGGTGCCGTGGTCGATCGCATCGAACCAGATCCGCTCGTCAGTCTTGCTGATATCGCGGAGCGGACAGGCCTGACGCGGGCTGCGATCAGCAACTATTTCAAGGGAAGCCGCGGAAAGAACTTTCCTGCGCCTGTTGCCAAGGTCACCTCGGACAGTCCGCTTTGGGACTGGGCCGCTGTCGCGCATTGGATGGCTGCAAATCAGAAGGTACCCGTCGAGCTATCGGTCGAAGCCTGCGTGCTCAAGGAAGCCAACGCTGCGATCGGCGCGGGCGAGGTGCATCTCGCGGATAGGCTGAAGCGGCGGGCGCAGCAGGCGGTGCAGGCGTTTAAGGTCGCGTGATCGGCTGGGCAAATCGATGTCATGCAGCGGATATAGGGTGGGCAAAGGCGCGTGTCCGCTGTTGCAGCTTGCGCCGTCGATCAACCGGCGCCGTTCCCGCCGTCTAGAGGGCGCACGGATCTCGGTGGGCACGCGCTTCGCGCTTTGCCCACCTTACGGAGCCTGAGGCTGTGCTACTTCTTCTTCGCGCCGACGCGGGCAAGGCTCTTGATCTGCAGCGGCGGGCGGCCGGATTTTTCGGCGATCTCGCGGTCCTGCTCCATGATGAAGCCGCGCGCGGGCTCGTCGCCGTCGAGGCCGCCGAGCAGCTCGGCCGGCACCCGCCGGTTGGAACGCTGCGAGCCGTCCTCGTAGGTGACGTTGAAGAAGGCGAATTCGCCTTTGGGATTGGAGCCGGGTTTTTTCGCCATAGCAGGCCGTTTACGGCGGGGAGGCCAGCCCGGTCAACGCAAGAAAATGCCTATCCCCTGCCCGAATTTGCGCGGCCCGTCATATGAGTTTCGCAGAATCGCCGGCGTGGAGCGGGTGGCCGCGCCCCGCCGGTCGCTCTGCAAACTCCTCGATTTTGCCCGATGAAAGTGCCTTGATGGCAGCAAACCGAGGCCGACGAGACGCCCATGTCCATGCCGCAACTGACCGTCTGGTACAACACCCGCTGTCCGGTCTGCGATGCCGGGATCGACTGGCAGCGCAACAAGCTGCTGGCGCTGGTGCGTTCCGGCCGCGTTGCGTTCAGGGACATCAACGAGCAGCCGGAGGCGCTGGCCGCCCACGGCGCCGATGTCGATGACGTCAGGCGCCGGCTGCATGCGACCGACGAGGAGGGCCGGCTGATCACGGGCGCCGACGTTGCGCTGCTGCTCTGGAAGCTGACGCCGGGCGAGGGCTGGCTCGCCACGCTGCTCGGCAACCGCGCGATCCGGCCGCTCACCCGCTTCGGCTACGACCGCATTGCCGACGCGCTGTTCGCCTGGAACAGGTGGAAGGGGCATTGGTGAGCCGGGCTAGGGACGATTGGGGTCGGGCCTCGTTGCCGCGAAGTTGGTGAGCTCCCCTCCCCCTTGCGGGGAGGGGAGCGCACCGTCAACGCGGCAAGACCTCGATCCTACCGTCCCGCCTTCACCAGCGCGGCGGCGGCATGGGCGCGGCTGCCGCCACGCGGGCCGTCATCGTCCTCGCGCCGGCCCAGCGCCATGATGGCGGTGCCCATCGCGGTCGAGCCGAAGGTGATGAAGAACGACATTAACAGCAGCCCGAGCGCGACGCCGGGCGAACGGTCGGTGAAGATCAGATGGCGCAGGCCGCCCGGATTGAGCGCGAGCAGTCCGCCGACCAGGAGCGTGGCCATGCCGAGCCCGAGCGCCAGGTTGATCGCCAGCAATCGAAACAGTGGCAGCCGCAACAGGCTGCGCTTTCTCGGCGTCCGGTTTGCCATCGCTCGTCATCCGTGATCGTGTGAGCGCATCAACTCTAGCATCGATAGCAGCGCGTTCAAGGTCGGCGCCCGCTCCGCGGTACACGATAGGGGCACGTCATTCCGGGGCGCTCGCAAAGCGAGCGAGCCCGGCGACTGTCTTAGCTGTCAAGCGATTGCTGGGTATATCGGGTGTTGTTTTTGACCATGGTGTTTGCGGTGACCAACAGCTTTCGGGCGATGGCAATGAGGGCGAGCTTGGCGGGCTTGCCCTGTTCTCGCAGGGCTTGGTAGGCGGCTTTCATTCGGGGATTGTGACGGCTGGCGACGAGGGCGGCCATGTAGAGCGCCGTGCGCACGCAAGGGCGGCCGCCCGAGATGGCGGCACGGGGCGGCGCATTGCCGGACTGGCTGACATGCGGCGCGAGGCCGGCCAGGCTGGCGACAGCCTTGCGATCGACGCGGCCAATCTCAGGCAGTTCGGTGATCAGCACAGTGGCCACGCGCTCGCCGATCCCGGGGATCGAGGTGAGGATCTCGAAGCTGCAGGCAAGCTGCGGATCGGCGGCGATCCGGCGGTCGAGTTCGGTCTCGATCTGGCGGCACTGGGTCGTCAGAACAGAGATGGTGGCACGGTGATTGTCCAATAGGAGTGGCTCGGCGGTTTGTTTCAGCCGTGTCTTCTCCATGGCGATCATTTCCGTGAGCTGGCGACGACGTGTGGTGAGGGCCTTGAGCGTCAGCTGCTCGGCGGATGGCAATGGGCGAATGGCGTCGGTCATGGCGAGAGCGAAGCGCGCAATCAGCCGCGCGTCCAGCCTGTCGGTCTTGGCACGGCGCCCTTCAAACTCACGGAATGCCTTGATGCGGCGCGGATTGACGAGACCGACCTCGAACCCGGCCGCGCCGAGAGCGCTGACGAGTTGCCGGGCATAGGGGCCGATCGCCTCCAGCACGACACGGCCGACGCCGGCCTGGGTCAACCGCTCGACCACGGCGGCAACGCCTTCGGCAGCGTTGGCAACCCGGAAAGTCTTGCCCGAGGGAGCAAGGCCGACATCAAGAAAGCGCTGACCGACATCGATGCCGGCCGCGAGCGCAAGAGACTGAGCTGTCATGGGGATCAGACCTGTATGCGAGCTACCGGAAATCGGCGCTCATGCGACTGTTCGATCAGACAAGGCAAGCGGAGACGCCCAAGCCGGGTTACGGTCGCCGAGGCAACCGGGAATCCAACGAGCTGTCTCTACCCGCCGCCACTATGACAGTGACACCCGGTCAGATACAGGAATCCATACCCACAGGGAAACATTTTCGAGCACGATGGAGGAAGGTCTGCGCAACAAATTCCCGGCCTGTGGTTATGGATTCCGGGCCCGCGCTCTTCGAGCGCGTCCCGGAATGACCGATGGAGATTTGCGCGAGATTCCATGCTGTGCAATGGCGTCGCTGGGTCCGCGACTTCGCTGACTTCACTGCGCTCCGGAACGACGGCGTCAATGTCGTTGGGGTTGAGCGCGCGCTACGCCGCCTCGCCTTCGGCCACGCCATGCTGCTTGGCGATCACCGTCTGCCAGACGCTCGCGATGGCGCGCTGCGTCTCGGGGGCGATCAGGCAATGGCCCTCATTGTCGAAGCCGCAGAAGCGCACCGATGGATCGTGCCTGACCTCGGCGAGCGCGCGGTTGATCACTTCCAGGCAGGCCATGACCTGGCCGATGTTCTGCAGCCGCGTGTGATGCAGGATGTCGATCAGGCGGACCATCATCACCGGCGGCTGGCCGAGCGAGACGCCGGGCCGGGCGAATTCGAAGAAGACGTTGACAGCCGGCAGCATGCCTTCGATCTGCGAAAGCACTTTCGCGGCGTCGTCGGTGTTCAGGGCAACCAGATGCGCGCTCTGTGCCGGCAGCGTCGGCTGCGGCGGCGCATCCGCAGCGAGCCCGAGTCCGGCCAGCACCTGATGCTCGATCCAGCGCCGCACCTCCGGCGGGGCACTGCGGATCTGGTCGGCGGTCAGGGTAATTCCGATCATGGCGTCTCTCCTTTTGGCGGCGAGCTTAAGGGCGAGCGGTGGCGTAGTATTGACGCGGATCAAGCGCATTCCGGGCGGGGATTGCGATCTCTGCCGTTTTGACGCCACCGTTGCGGCCATGGCATGATCCGCTTCCCGATACCGATCATGAGGACTGTGCATGCTGATCCGTCGTCTGGCTGTGTTGTTCGCGGCCTGTGTTGCGGCAACGTCCGCGCAGGCCGCCCGCTGTGGCGGCGATTTCAACTCCTTCATCGCCAATGTGTCGGCGGACGCGCAGGCGGCCGGCATCTCCTCCAGCACGATCAGCTCAGCGTTGTCGGGCGTGACGATCGATCCCAGCGTGCTCGCCTTCGACCGCCGCCAGCGCTATACCTTCAACAAGACCTTCGAGCAGTATGTCGCGACCCGCGTCGGCCCCGGCCGCATCAACGGCGCCCGCGCCCGGCTGCAGCGCCACGCGGCGCTGCTGGCGCGCATCGAGCAGCAATATGGCGTGCCGCGGCAGATCCTGGTCGCGATCTGGGGGCTGGAAAGCGACTTCGGCACCGGCGACATGGGCAAGCTGCCGGTGGTCCGCACGCTCGCCACGCTGGCGCATGACTGCCGCCGCAGCGAGCTGTTCCAGGGCGAATTGCTTGCGGCTCTGCAGATCATCCAGCGCGGCGATCTGCCCTTGCGCGATTTGATCGGCGCCTATGCCGGCGAGATCGGGCAGACCCAGTTCCTGCCGTCGTCCTACATCAAATACGGCGTCGACTTCGACGGCGACGGCCGCGTCGACCTGCGCCACAGCGTGGCCGACGTCCTGGCCTCGACCGCGAACCTGCTCCACACCAACGGCTTCAAGATGGGCGCATCCTATGAGGAAGGCAGCGCCAATTTCGAGGCGATGCGCGAGTGGAACAGGGCGGTGATCTACCGCAAGACCATCGCGTACTTCGCCGATCAGCTGATGGGACGCTGAAGGGAGTTGCCTCCCACCCTCCACGTCATTCCGGGGCGTCGCGCAGCGACGAGCCAGGAATCCATAACCACCGGCGGATGTCGCGCTCTCGCCTGCTGACTGTACTCCCTGCAGACCGTACTAACAGCGTTGGCCTGTGGCCATGGATTCCGAGCCCGGCCCGCTGGGCTGTCCCGGAAGACGACCTTGAGCATGCGCATACGCCCAATGCGCAGATTGCCCGTCGTGCCAATCTGTCGCGTCACGTCGGCTTGCGTCGTCGGGCAAATCACCTGCAGAATCGTTCGCGTCTCGGCCCACAAGAGGGACGCCTCGCGACCGTCACGAGTGTCGGGCCTGAGATGCGATGGACGCGATCACCCGCAGCGCGCAGCTTGCGCGCGGACGAACGAGGTGAGCGCGGACGGCGAAATCGTGTGGTCCTGGCGTCCCGGTGCTGACGCCTGCGCGATGCGCCTTGGCGCATCGTCGCGACGGGGGCAAGAAAGCCGGTCCCCGGGGAGATCACGTATAAGCCGTAAACCATCGCGCAGGGAAGGCCGGATCATCCGGCTGAAACCTGTGGTAACCGCCGCGTGCATTCTTTTTCGCACGCGGGCCATGGGTATCAGCGGATACCCGGCCTTCCCTGCGTCCTCTGCTTGAAGAGGGCGCTAAATTATCGATCATGACTCGGGCATGCCATGTCGCGAGAATGCCGCCTCATACTCGTTCGTCATGCCCCGCGCATGCGGGGCATCCAGCACGCCGAGGCTCATCGAGAGATAATTGCTGTCTCTGGAATATTGGATCATCCGCTGGAGCCTGTCATCCGGCTCGCCGGAGGCGAGACCTGGTGGCGGATGATGACTGCAGATACGAAAGATCTGCCAGGATCGTTCGGTCACCCCGCCTTCGCCGCCGCCTTCTCGAGCCGCCTCGCCATCACGTTCCAATAGGTGCCCGGCATGAGACGCTGCAACAGATCCATGAAGCGCGCGTCGCTGCCGATCAGGATGCGCGGTTCGTTGCGTTCGATCCCTTTGATGATCCGCAGCGCCGCATCCTTCGGCGTCGTCTTGGCGAGCTTCTCGAAGCGGTCGATGGCCTGCGCCCGCCGCGCATTGTCGGTCATGCCGCTGCCGGACCGGGCGTTGCGCGCGATCGCGGTGGCGATACCGCCGGGATGCACCACCGAGAGCTTCACCGGGCTTTGTGCCATCGCGAGCTCATGCCGCAGGCTTTCGGAAAAGCCGCGCACGGCGAATTTCGCCGCCGCATAGGCGCATTGTCCGGGCGGCGCGATGATGCCGAAGATCGAGGAGAGGTTGACGATATGCGCTTGCGGCCTTTGCGAAAGATGCGGCAGGAAGGCGCGCGTGCCGTGCACCACGCCCCAGAAATTGATGTTGAACAGCCATTCCATGTCGGCCTGCGAGATTTCGGCAAAGGTCCCGGCCAGCGCGACGCCGGCATTGTTGATGAGGATGCTGAGCGAAGGGTGCGCGCCGGTTGCCGCTTGTGCGAACGCCGCGATCGCGCCGGCATCGCTGACATCGAGCCGATGCGTGGTCACCTTCCTGCCGTGCCGGGCGACCTCATCGGCGATGCTTGCCAGCCCGGCCTCGTCGCGATCGGCGAGCGCGAGGTCGCAGCCGCGTGCCGCCAGTTCTTGTGCGAGCGCGCGCCCGATGCCGCTCGCGGCGCCCGTCACCGCCGCCGCCGTTCCGTTGATCCTCGTCATTGTTTGTTGCTCCCCCTTGCGCCTGTTGTTCCTCGCGCGCCTCGCGTTCGTATGATGACTCGTGTATTCCAACGCGTTGCCGGCGACGTGAGACTTTTTGATATTGGAACTGAACCATCGGACGGTTCCGCTTTTAACTCACATTACTTTGTGAAGATACAATTTGGAGGCACACGCATGGGACAGTCGAAGCCCTTCCGCGCCACGGCCCTGATCGTGGAGGATGATCCCACGCAGCGGGATATGGTGACCATGCTGCTGGAGGAGAGCGACTACGACGTGATCGCCTGTGAGAGCGCGGAGGCGGCGGAGCTCGTTCTCAGCAAGCCCGGCAATCGCGTGGTGCTGTTGATGACCGATGTCAATCTGGCGGGACGGATGAGCGGGGTGGAGCTCGCGCATATCGCCAAGCAGCGCCAGCCGCGGCTCAACGTGGTGGTGACCTCGGGCCGGCCTTTGGCGGAGCCGTTGCCGGACGATACCAAATTCTGGTCGAAGCCGTGGGCGCCGCTGGACGTGCTGCGCGAGGCCGAAATGGCGCTCACGGCCGCCGGTCCCTCCGAGGCGCGGCGGCGCGAATAGCAGGATGGCTGCCGGATGCTTCCGTCGGGTCCGGCGCTGTGATAGCAGCGTGGTGAGTGCAGCCGGAGGCCTCTGATGTCGATCGCATTTCTCCTCACCTCGCTGATCGTGGTGGCCTCGCCCGGCACCGGCGTGCTGTATACGCTCTCGGTGGCGCTCGCGCGGGGGGCACGCGCGAGCACCGCCGCGGCTTTCGGCTGCACGCTCGGCATCATCCCGGCGATGCTGGCCGCGATCTTCGGACTCGCCGCCGTGCTGCACACCAGCGCATTGGCTTTCGCCGCGCTGAAATGGTGCGGCGTGCTCTATCTGTTGTACATGGCCTGGCAGACCTTGCGGGAGAGCGGCGCGCTCTCGGTCGAGGCGCGCGCCGAGGCGAAATCGCACCGTCAGGTGATCGCCACCGGCTTCCTGATCAACATTCTCAATCCGAAACTGTCGATGTTCTTCCTGGCCTTCCTGCCCCAGTTCATCGCCGCCGACGAGGCGCATCCGCTTCCTGAGATGCTCCTGCTCAGCGCGGTCTTCATGGCGATGACCTTCGTCGTCTTCGTGCTTTATGGGCTGTTCGCCGCCCGCGTCCGCGACGCGGTCGTGACCAGGCCGAACGTGATGGGCTGGATGCGTCGGGCCTTCGCCGGCGGGTTTGCGCTGCTCGGCGCCCGGCTCGCCTTGACGGATCGCTAGGACGATCCCATTTCGGATAATGGTGAGAGCCCGGGTGGAAGCCGCGCTCCCACCCGGGGAAGGGGTGGCGCAACTACTTCTTCTTGGCAGCCTTTTTGGTCTTCTTGGCGGCCTTCTTGGTCGCTTTCGCGGCCTTCTTCGCTTTCTTTGCCATCGGATCCTCGTTCAGGAGTTCATGGATTGAAACGCGACGCGAGGCCGGCACAGCGGACGCCCGCATGTGCGACAGCCTCGGGGAATGATCCCAGCAGATTCGCGAACGGCTGCCTCACTCTGTCACCGCTCCGTCATGCCGTTATCCACAGCTCGGTTGCAGGTAATGACGGCGTGGGATCGGCGCACAGCGTTAACGGGAGGCAAACGCGCCGTCTTCATCAATTCAAAACCACGGCGAAATCTCGGTTTTGCCATTGAGGTTCCTTTAAGCCCGTCGCCCCATGGTGTCGCGATCGTCAGGGATCCTCATGGCCACCACCTTTGTAAATCGATGGGACAGGGCGCGCGTTCTGTTATCGCCATGCTGAGCGTCCCGACCCTGTGGACGGCCTTCATCGTCAACTTTCTCGCGCTGGGCTTGATCTGGGCTTACGTCCTGCGCAGCTACCCCAACCTGGAAGCGGCCCGCTTTTGGACCGGATCGGCGCTCGTTGCCGCGGCGGGCGCGACGCTCGCGCTGATGCGCATCTATTTTGACGCGATGTTGCCGCTGCTGTTGGGCAGCGGCATGATCGTCTTCGCGATCTGTTTGAGCGCGATGGGCGTTCAGCGCTTCTATGATCAACCTGTGTCGTGGCGGAATACGGTGCTCACCGTCTTGCTGACCGGCGCTGCGGTCGCGTTCTTTGTCTATGTCTATGACAGCCAGCCGCTGCGAATCGTCGCGTATTCGATCGGCCAGTTCATACCGGTGTTTCTGATCGCGCGGCGGCTGCTCGACCCGCGGAAGGGCCGCGTCAATCCCGGCGCGCGGTTGGCCGGAGTTCTCGCCATTCTGCTCATGGCGATTTTCATGTTTCGTGTCGCCGGCAGCCTGACAGGTCTCGACTTCAACATCAGCCGCTCCAGCACCGTGCAGTCCGTCGCGGTGTTGGTCCTGATCTTCTTATCCATGTCGCTCAATTTCGGTTTCCTGCTGATGGCGGTCGACCGGCTCCGTAATGAGGTGGCCGATCTCGCGCTGCTCGATGATCTCACGGGGGTTGCCAATCGGCGTCATCTGATGCTGCGGCTCGGCGAAGAATGTGCGCGCTCGGAGCGTTCGGGCCGGCCATTTGCGCTGCTTGTGATCGACCTCGACGGCTTCAAGTTCATCAACGACACTTATGGCCATGCCGCGGGCGATGCCTGCCTGCAGCATTTCACCTTGATGACGCAGACCCGGCTGCGGCCCGGGGACATGCTTGCGCGGACCGGCGGGGACGAGTTCTGCATCGTGTTGCCGTCGTCCACCTTGCGCGAAGGGGAGATGATCGCGCGGCGCGTGCTGCAGGTCTGCCGCGAGGATGCGGAGGCTTGTACCGGCTCCGACATCCCGATCGCCGTCTCGATCGGCATCGCCGAATGGAGCGGCGAGGTCGGGGCCTTTCCGGACCGCTTGATCGCGCGCGCGGACCAGGCGCTGTACGTGGCGAAGAAGCAGGGCAAGAACGGCTATGCGCTCCATGACGGCGCTCCGTCACTTGCTCCCGATATGATCGCCGGCCTGCTGGGCGCACAGATCGCCCACGACGCTTCGGCATCCTGATGCAGCAAAGCCGGCGTCGCCGCCGGCTCCATTCATTGCTTCCGATGAGCGATCAGACAGAAGCCGCGCTTAGTGCGCAGCTTCCAAGGCTGCAGCTTCCTGCTTGGCGATCGTGCCCTTGACGGCCGACTGCACCTTCTCGAAGGCGCGAACCTCGATCTGGCGCACGCGCTCGCGGGAGACGCCGAACTCGGCGGCGAGATCCTCCAGCGTCATCGGGTCCTCTGCGAGCCGCCGCGCTTCGAAGATGCGGCGTTCGCGCGGGTTGAGCACGCCGATCGCGCCGTTCAGCGCCGCGCGGCGGTGATCATACTCCTCGTGCTCGGCCATGATGGCTTCCTGGTTGGGCGAGGTATCGACCAGCCAGTCCTGCCATTCGCCCGCCTCGCCGTCGTCGCGGATCGGCGCGTTCAGCGAGGCGTCGCCGCCGAGGCGGCGGTTCATGTCGACCACGTCCTGAGCGGTCACGCCGAGCCGCTTGGCGATCAGCTTGACCTGATCGGGGTGAAGATCGCCTTCGTCCAGCGCGGAGATCCGGCTCTTGGCCTTGCGCAGGTTGAAGAACAGCTTCTTCTGGTTCGCCGTGGTGCCCATCTTCACGAGCGACCAGGATCTCAGGATGTACTCTTGTATTGACGCCTTGATCCACCACATGGCGTAGGTGGCAAGACGAAATCCCTTCTCGGGCTCGAACCTTTTCACAGCCTGCATCAGGCCGACATTGCCTTCCGAGACGACTTCGGATATCGGCAAGCCATAGCCGCGGTAGCCCATGGCGATCTTGGCCACGAGCCGCAAGTGGCTGGTCACGAGTCGCTGCGCTGCGTCGCTGTCGTCATGCTCGCGCCAACGTTTGGCAAGCATGTACTCTTCCTGCGGTTCCAGCATCGGGAACTTGCGGATTTCGGCGAGGTAGCGAGAAAGTCCGGATTCTCCATTGAGAACCGGTAAAGTAGCTGTACGGGCCATTGAGCGCCCTCCAGTTGGTTCAGGCCCCCGATAGCGGCGGGCCAGGCAAGACGGTCGCTTTCTTAAAGCCGGCCAGCTTGCGATGTTCCTTGCGTCGGGTATTCGACGCGGACGCAACATACACTAAAATCATCCGCGGGTGGAAGGATAACAGGGGTCACGTCCCCGTGTGGCTGCCATAACATATTGTCATACTTACGTTTTTCTCAACAGTCTGCGTCATAGCGCCGCCCCCAGCGCGCCTCGCAAAGCTGCCAGATCGGGCGGAAGCTCGGATTCCCAGTGCATCAGCTCGCCGGTTCTGGGGTGTTCTATTACCAGAAGGTATGCATGTAGCGCTTGGCGGCCGAGGGACGCGAGGGCGGCCTGGGCCGCCGGGCTGAGCTGGCTCGCCTTGGTCTTGAAATGCGGGCCATAGACAGCGTCGCCAAGCAGCGGGTGGCCGAGATGCGCCAGGTGCACCCGGATCTGGTGGGTGCGGCCGGTCTCGAGACGGCAGGCCAAAAGAGCGGCGACCGGCTTGCCGTCGCGGCCGTTGAAGGTTTCCTGCACCTCGTAATGGGTGACGGCGTGGCGGCCGCGCTCGCGCACGGCCATCTTCTCGCGGGCGTGCGGGTGGCGGTCGATCGGCGCATCGATCGTGCCGTACTGACGGTGCGGCACGCCCCAGGCAAAGGCCAGATAGCCGCGTTCCATCAGCCCGGTGCGGCCGTGATCGGCGAACTGGGCGCTGAGGGATTGATGCGCCATGTCGTTCTTGGCGATCACCATCAGCCCCGATGTATCCTTGTCGAGGCGATGGACGATACCCGGCCGCTTGACGCCGCCGATGCCGGACAGGCTGGCGCCGCAATGGGCGATCAGCGCGTTCACCAGCGTTCCCGTCTCGTGGCCGACGGCGGGATGCACCACCAGCCCGGCCGGCTTGTCGATGACGATGATGTCCTCGTCCTCGTAGACGATATGAAGCGGGATGTTCTCGGCCGCGGGCTCGGCCGCCACCGCCTCCGGCACGTCGATTGTGATCGTGTCGCCGGCCGCGACATGGTAAGCGGGGTCACGAACCGCGACGGGGCTGGTTTGGCCGGGGTTGGTTCGGCCGATGCTGACCTGACCGATGCTGACTTGGCCCGCCAGGATCAGCGCCTTCAGCCGCGACCGTGACAGCTCCGGCAGCCTGCTTGCGAGTACGCGGTCGAGCCGCGACGAGCCCTCGTCGCCGGCGACGACGACCCTGACCGATCCTTGAGGACGAGAAGCCGAGATTTCCATGAACACTACCGTTGCGCCGGACGCATCATCCCCCGAGCAGGCTCAGCTGATGGCACGGCTGCGGCGCATGATGATGATTGCAGGGGTGACGACGTCGGTCGCGATCGCCGTCCTGCTGGTTGCCATCGGCTACCGCCTTTTCAAGGGCGAGGGAAGCGCCGCGTCCGGCCCCGATATCACGGCCGTGCTGCCCAAGGGCGCCCGGATCGTCGCGACCGCCACGGCCGGCGACCGCCTCGCCGTGACCCTGGACGTCGGCGGCACCACCGAAATCCGCACCTACGACGCCAAAACCCTGAAACCCACCGGCCGCCTGCGCTTCGCCGTCGAGCCGTGAGGGCGGAAAAGATATCTTTTCGGTCATACGGGGCGATCTCTCGCCGCGACAGCGGTGCGCCCCCCTCCCCCTTGCGGGGAGGGGTTGGGGGTGGGGTTCTCTCCACGAGGCGCCCCCCTCGGAAAACCCACCCACCCACCGACAACCTCACGGATAATTCCGCCGCCCGTCTTGCGGTGCGCCGATTTCGAGGCTATTCGGTTCACCTCACGCTCCCTTCGTCTAGCGGTTAGGACGCGGCCCTCTCAAGGCTGAAACAGGGGTTCGATTCCCCTAGGGAGCGCCAATAAAATCAATGACTTAGCTGAATCTGGCAAAAGTCGTCGAATATCCGTCAAATAAGCGTCTACGGATGCTGGCGGACGCTCCAGGGCACGTATGCTCACGACAGGTGGCCGTCCTCAGATCCGCCAGCGGAGCTGGCTTCAGAAAAAGCGATCGTCTTCCAATAGGCATCGGGACGAGAGGGCGTCTCATCCTGGCGTGTTTCCGTGCGCTAAGCGAGCTGTTGCCGACATGACCCGCGCGAGGAGCGCCGGGATTCATCATCCTGCGTGCGGCGAATGACCGGGGCGGTACCTTGATCAAGGAAGGTTGAGGGGTAGGATGCTGGCTCCTTCTCACCCGAGGCGCCGCCGTACGGGCTTGGCGATGGAGAGCATCGGCGGCGATGGTCCGATGGGCTCTACCTCCTATTAAACAATTGTTGACCATAACGGGCTTGGTCAACGGGGATGCTTAGAGACTGGGGATTTAGTGGTGCCGCGCGGGAAAAATTCTGGAAACAAGAAAACTGTCGCTAAGGATGTAAAGCCGGGTCTCTCCATTGCCGCTACGCTATTCGCGGCTGCCGATAAGCTACGGGGCAACATGGATGCCGCCGAATATAAGCATGTCGCACTCGGGCTAATCTTCCTGAAGTATATCTCCGACCGGTTCGACGCCCGCATCGCGGAGGTTAAGGCAAACCCGGAGGAAGCATTCCTCCTCGACGATCCCGATGCTGCCCGCGATCTGATCGTCGGCGCCGGCATCTTCTTCGTGCCCGAGCGTGCGCGCTGGGACTTTCTGAAGGAGAACGCCACCAGTACCAAGCCGACGATTGGCGAGCTGATTGATCAGGCCATGATCGCCATCGAGGCGGAGAACCCGACGCTCAAGGGCGTGCTGACCAAAAACTATGCCCGTCAAGAGCTGGACCAGACCCGGCTGGGCGGCGTGCTGGAGCTGTTCTCCAACATCAAGTTTGAGGACGCGCATCACGGCCAGGATGTCCTGGGCCGCGTCTACGAGTATTTCCTTGGTGAGTTCGCCAAGTTGGAGGGCAAACGCGGAGGGCAGTATTATACGGCTGGCTGCGTGGTGAAGCTGCTCGTCGCCATGCTGGAACCGTTCAAGGGTCGCGTCTACGACCCATGTTGTGGGTCAGGGGGAATGTTCGTTCAGTCCGAGCGCTTCGTCGAGGAGCACGCCGGCAAGCATGTCGACCCCAAGAAGGCGCGCGATCAGATCGCAGTCTACGGGCAGGAATCGAACGCGACCACATGGCGGCTGGCCAAGATGAACCTTGCCATCCGGGGCATCGAGGCCAACCTGGGCTCGAAATGGTCGGACTCATTCCATGAGGACCTGCACAAGGGCCTGATGGCGAAATATGTGCTCGCTAACCCTCCCTTCAATGATAGCGACTGGGGCGGCGACAAGCTCAAGGGAGACGCCCGCTGGCGCTATGGCGTGCCGCCCGCTGGTAACGCCAATTTTGCTTGGCTCCAGCATATCGTGTATCACCTCGCGCCGGATGGTTACGCTGGCGTGGTACTGGCCAATGGCTCGCTTTCCAGCCAGCAATCCGGCGAGGGTGACATCCGCCGAGCATTGATCGAAGGCATTACTGTCACCGAAGACGAGAAAAAGATCCACTATCCCGGCCTCGTCGATTGCATCGTTGCGCTGCCGGGACAGCTCTTCTCCACTACGCAGATTCCGGTCTGTCTGTGGTTCCTGACTCGCGACAAGTCGAATGGTATCTCGCGAGATAAGAAGCTGCGTGACCGCACCGGCGAAATCCTGTTCATCGACGCGCGGGGCTTGGGCACCATGGTCTCGCGTACCCTCAAGGAGCTGACGGACGAGGACATCGCCAAGGTCGCCGACACGTATCACGCGTGGCGGGAGGTGGGCGCGCGCTATCAGGATGTGCCCGGCTTCGCCAAGTCAGTAGATCTACAGAAGGTCGAAGCGGAGGGCTTCGTGCTCACGCCGGGGCGTTACGTGGGCACCGAAGCGGCCGAAGAGGACGAGGAAGGCTTCGAGGCCAAGATGACGCGGCTGACCGCAGCCCTGCGCGCACAGATGGCAGAGGGCGCGACGCTCGACGAGCGTATCCGCAAGGCGCTGGCGGGGGTCGGCTATGGCTGGTGAATGGACAGAGACAACGTTTGCCGAGCTTGTCGGTGGCCCACAAAACATCATCGGCGGCCCATTCGGCTCCAACCTTACTCAGGCGGATTACACCATTCATGGTGTCCCCGTGATCCGTGGAAGCAATATGGGGCAGATGGGGCGTTTTATCGCGGGGGACTTTGCCTATGTCAGCGATCAGAAGGCTAGCACCCTTGCTTCCAATCAAGTCATGCCGGGGGATATTGTCGTAACGCAACGTGGCACGATGGGGCAGGTTTCCATCGTGCCGCAGGGGAGGGCCGAAAAATTCATCGTTTCTCAAAGCCAGATGGGTGTTCGCGTTGAAGCAAGCGACCCTATGTTTGTGTATTACCTTCTGACGTCCAAGCTGTTCTCTGACTACCTTGAAGGGGCGACCATTCAAACTGGCGTGCCTCATATTAACATGGGTATACTTCGATCTTGGCGAGTTGCTGCCCCGCCAAAACGTTCCCAAGAATTGATTGCCGCCGTTCTTTCCTCCCTTGATGACAAGATCGAACTGAATCGGCGTACGGCGGTGACACTGCAGGAAATGGCGCAGGCGCTGTTCAAGAGCTGGTTCGTGAGTTTCGATCCCGTCCGCGCCAAGGCGGAGGGCCGCCCTACGGGCCTGCCCGACACCACCGCGGCCCTCTTTCCGGCCCGCTTCTGCGACGGTGGGCTGCCGGAGGGCTGGCAAGAAGCTCCGTTCGGCGAAGTGTTCGACATTAGAAACGGCAACACGCCAAGTACGGAAGATCATCGATATTGGGGAGGTGATCATCAGTGGGCTACGCCAAGGGACTTGTCGCCGCTCGCGTCCCCAGTGCTGCTCAACACAGACAGGACGCTATCGGATCAAGGCTTGGCTGTGGTCAACTCAGGGTTGTTGCCGGTTGGGTCTGTGCTCTTGTCAACACGCGCGCCCATTGGCTACCTGGCCTTTGCCACACGTCCGGTTGCCATCAATCAAGGGATGGCAGGAATCGTCCGCAAAAGCGTCTCACCAACATATGCTTGGCTATGGTGCGATACCAACATTGACATGTTCCGCGCGGTTGCCGGCGGCTCAACATTCCCAGAGATCAGTAAAGGCACGCTACGTCGTTTGCCCATGGTTATTCCGACCGGCTCTATTTCGGAGGCCTTTGCGGCATGTGTAGATCCCATAGTAGAGCGCCTTATCGAGTTGGCGAGTGAGAGTGACCGCCTTGCAACGGTGCGTGATACCCTTCTTCCCCGGCTCATATCCGGGGAGTTGCGGATCAAGGACGTTGACGCCAAGGGGGAGGCGGCGTGACGATGGTCTATCGTCTCCAAATGCTGCGCGCGCTGATTGAGGCCCATCCCGATAGAGCGGATCGGCTGAAGGTGCATGTCGATGCTTTGGAGTCCACCATTATCGGGGAACCAGAGCGCTGCCTTGAGCGGGTGCGAGCGTTGTTCGAAGCGACATTTCACACTATCGCTCCCCATTTGGGATTGGGCTCCGTTGCGGGAGAGGATTTCCCTGCACAAAATAGCCGAATTATTAAGGCGCTGGACTTCAGTCTGGATGGACATCCTGATGCCCAGCGCATCGGAGAGACGATCCGAAAGCTGGTAGGCAGCATTAACGGTACCGTCGGCGCCCTGGCTGAGTTGAGCAACATTAGTGGCATGCGTCATGGCGGATCGCTCGACTGGAAAACGCTGCAACGTCAGCATGCCCTCATGTTGGGCGGACTATGCGATACGCTTGTTAGTTTTCTGTTCGACGCGACTTGGAGTCGATTAACAGCTACAGATGCAAGCAATCCGAAATACGGCGATTTCGCCGAGTTCGACGCATATCTCGATTCCGAACATGAAATTGTGGAAATTGCGGGTGCGAATTTTGAGCCCAGTCGAGTTCTGTTTCAGCTGGACCGCACAATCTATGACGCGGCGAGAGTAGAATGGGAACTGGCCCAGGCTCCAGATCAGACTACGGATAAAGAGGCCGCCGCATGACGCGCGTCGTCAGACCCGAACCTGTTCAACTAGACGCAGCAGCGCGCTGGCGTAGTCCCCCGAGGTGCTCCGGCGCGATCGCGTCCGTTTGGTGTTAAATCATTGGGAGGTAGCATGAGCGAGACCTACGCCACGCCCTCCGACACCCCTCGCATGGAGCTGGCAGAACAGGCAGTTGAGCTGGCAGCGCTGTCGTGGTTCGAGCTGATCGGCTGGAAGAGCCTGCCGGGGGATCACCTTGCACCAGACGGCCCGATGGGAGCTCGTGCCGACTACCGTGAGGCAATCCTCGAGCCAGAGTTGCGCAGCGCTATCGCCTTGCTTAACCCCGAGGCTACTTCAGATATGGTCGACTCCGCCGTGATCAAGATCAAGGCGTCGCAGAGTCAGGACCTGATCGAGAATAACCGACTCTTCCATCCCTTCCTCGTCAGCGGCGTACCGGTCGAGGTCAACGAGAAAGGAACCACGCGCACTGTCGGCATTAGGATCATCGATCAGGAACGGCCTCACGCGAACCGCCTATTGGTTGCTAACCAGTTCATCGTGAAGAGCGACAGGGGAACCGTGCGCGCGGACGTGACCGCTTTCGTCAATGGGCTGCCGATCGCGGTGCTGGAGCTGAAGAGCCCGTCGGACGCGACGGCCACGCTGGAGAAGGCGCACAACCAGCTTACAACCTACAAGTCGCGAGCGCCGGAGCTGATGCGTACCAATCAGGTGCTCGTGATCAGCGATGGGAGTAACGCGCGCATCGGTTCGCTTACGGCAAAGTTGGACCGGTTCGCACCGTGGCGCACCATTGATGGCGCGGATTTCGATGACACCGGGCGTTCCGAATTGGAGGTGCTGATCCGCGGCGTATTCGCGCCCGAGCGATTCATGGACTTGATCATCGATTTCGTTGCCTTCGAGATCAAGGACGGCACCGTCAAGTCCAAGAAACTTGCAGCATACCACCAGTTTCATGCGGTCAGGAAGGCGCTGATCTCGACGCTGGCGGCTTCGCAATCCGGCAGCCGCAAGGGCGGCGTGGTGTGGCATACGCAAGGATCGGGCAAGTCGCTGACCATGCTCTTTTTCGTGCGTCAGCTCCAGCTCGCCAAGGCACTGAAAAACCCCACAATCGTTTTGGTGACCGATCGCAATGACCTCGACGACCAGCTCTTCGGTACTTTCGCCGATCACCGCACAGCCCTCCGCGGTCTTCCTCGGCAGGCCGAAACGGCGGAAGAGATGCGGGAGCTGCTCGCGGTTGACATCGGTGGTCTTGTTTTTACGACCATTCAGCGCTTCCGGGGCGAGGATGGCGCCCATCCGCTGCTCACCGATCGCAGCAACGTGATCGTCATTGCCGATGAGGCGCATCGCACACAATATGGCTTCAAGAAGCGCTACGTGGAACGCGAGGGCGGTATCCGAGAGGCGGTGGGCTTCGCCAATTACCTGCGGCAGGCATTGCCTCACGCCACAGTCATCGGATTCACCGGTACGCCCAT
Organism: Bradyrhizobium sp. SZCCHNS1022; assembly: GCF_032484835.1. Lineage (NCBI taxonomy): Bacteria > Pseudomonadati > Pseudomonadota > Alphaproteobacteria > Hyphomicrobiales > Nitrobacteraceae > Bradyrhizobium > Bradyrhizobium sp. SZCCHNS1022. The sequence continues at coordinate 1,711,671 of NZ_JAUETT010000001.1, forward strand.
CGAGGAGAGGGACCGCGACACCTATGGGACTTTTGGCGAGGTGATCGACACCTACGACATGACCCGTGCGGTGCACGATCATGCTACGGTCCCCATCCATTATACCGCGCGCCTCGCCCGTCTCCACCTCGCCCTTGACGAAGCCGAACGCGCTCAGCTCGACATTCTCGCCGAGGAACTGTCGGAGGGAGACGATGCTGCCGTCGAGAGGATCAAAGGTAAGCTCGCGCGCTTCGAGGAAGTGGTCGGCTCCCGGGATCGGATCAAGCAGATAGCCGCGGATGTCGTGAGCCACTTCGACGCGCGCCGCGAAGCGATGGCGGGCGGTAAGGGCATGATCGTCACCGTCAGCCGGCGCGTCGCCGTGATGCTCTACGATGAAATCGCCGAGCTCAGACCGGACTGGGTCTCAGCCGACACAGGCGACGATAAGGCTGGATTGCTGAAGGTGGTGATCACGGGCAACCGAGCCGACGATCCCCAGCTTTTGCAGCCTCACCTGCGCACCAAGTCCCGGCTTGAGGCGCTCGCGACTCGGTTCAAGGATCCTTCATCGGGCTTCGATCTGGTGATCGTGCGTGACATGTGGCTGACCGGGTTCGATGCGCCGTCGCTCCATACGCTCTATATTGACAAGCCCATGCGTGGCCACGGTCTCATGCAGGCAATCGCGCGTGTCAACAGAGTCTGGGGTGATAAGCCCGGTGGGTTGGTCGTCGACTATCTGGGGATCGGAGCTGAGCTCAAGGCGGCTTTGGAGGAGTATACCCAAGGCGACCGTGACCAAGTGCGAATGGACGCCGACGAAGCGGCGCGTCAGACGTTGACGCTCCTCGAAAGTGCGCTGGCGCTTTTGGGCAGTGTCCCTTGGAGGGGCTTTTTCGTCGCGCCACCGGCCGCTCGGCTGACGATCTTAAAACAGTGCCTCGAGCACCTGCTGGCCACAGGCAAGCGTGACGCTTTCATCGAGACTGGGCTCAAACTAGAGATCGCGTATGCGATCAGCGCAGGCGATGAACGGGTTAAAGGGCGCGCGCACGAGATTGCGATGGTTGCCGCGCTACGCGCGAACTTGGCGAAATACACGACGGGTACAGGGCGGAGCCGCGCTACAGTGGAGCGAGACATCCGCCAACTGCTCTCGAAAGCAGTGATGGCAGATGGTATTCTTGATGTGTTCAAGTCCGCCGGGCTGGACCAACCCGACCTGTCCATCTTCTCCGACGAGTTCCTTTCCGAGGTGCGCGGCACCAAACAGAAAAATCTCGCAGTCGAGACTCTGCGCCGCCTGCTTGCAGATGAGATCAAGGCGTATGCCCGCTCGAATATCGTACAATCCCAGAAGCTGAGCGAGCGGTTGGACGAGACACTGCGCAAGTACCATAATCGTGCCGTCGATAGTGTGCAGGTCATCGAGGAGCTGATTGCGTTGGCGCATGAAATTCGCGCCGAGTCGGCGCGGGCGGCGGAGCTGGGATTATCAAAAGAAGAAGTAGCCTTTTACGAGGCTCTCGCGGAGAACGGGTCAGCGCGGGAATTGATGGCCCATGAGACGCTGCGCACCCTTGCGCAGCTGCTGGTCCAAACAATCCGAAACTCGGCAACCATCGACTGGACCCACAAGGAGGGCGTCCGAGCCAAGATGCGCATCGAGGTCCGAAAGCTTCTTGCTCGATACGGCTATCCGCCTGACCTGCAAAAAGCTGCCGTCGACTTGGTCGTCCGTCAGGCTGAGACAATTGCTGCTGATTGGGGTTGAGCAGGCCTCAGAAGTCTGCTTGATCGGTAAGAATATCTTTTCGTGGCGATCGGCGTCAAACCGGACTGGCGAGGCTGCAAGATCCGGCTGCACCAGTCGTTGCGGAGGCGAGAGGCTTAGCACTTGTTCCTCTAAACGCGTTCTTCGGCGATAGTTCGGAGAAGGATGGCTGACGGCAACATGCTTCCGTGAATTGCGCGCGTATCGCCAAGTTTTGCAATGGCGGCCTTGAAAGAGTTTCTGAATTTCGGCGTCAAGCACCGTTCGGAAACTAGGCTGGACGAAGTGAGCGCGGCCTTAGATGGTAGTTGGTTGTGCTTGGAGGCATGCTGTGTGCCGCGCCGTCAGGAGGAGGGTGCTGGCTGTGCGCCTCAATTCAGTGAACTGGCGGCTGTAAATCGCAAGCTTTTGAGGGAATATGTCAGGACGCACTGTAAGGCTCTTTATGGCTGATGGGTCGGCGCTGGGTATTCGCCAGTGCGAGATTCTTAATCGAACCATCCACGCGCTATCCGTTTCGAGGCTGCGGCTTGCCGAGCTCAAGGATTGGGAAGAGGCAAAGCGTGCAGGCGTCTACTTCCTTTTCGGGAAGTCGGAGGATGGTAGTCTCAAGGCCTACGTGGGTGAGGCTCAGCGAGTTATCGATAGAATCTCAACTCACCTTCGGGAGAAGGACTTTTGGAATGAGGTCGTGATTTTCGTTAATAAGGACGAAAACATGCATCCGAAATATCTCGAGGCAAGGCTGATAGACGTGGCCGATCGAGCGGGCCGTTACGTGTTGGAGAACGGAAAGGGACAGGAAGTGCCGGTTCTTTCGCGGGCGGACAAGGCTGCAATGGAGGAGATCATCCCAGACATCCGTTTGATCTTGGGCGTTCTCGGTCATCTGATCCTGGAGCCGATCGACGTGCTACCTGTCGCGTCGCCGAATGCAACAAAGTCGACGGCTGAGCCGATCTTGGCGGGCCGCGAGTTTCGGTTCACCGGGCCTGCCTTCGACGCGAAGGGTAGAATCACTGACGAAGGATTTTTAGTCATGGCAGGCTCGACAGCTGCGCGTGAGTTTAAGGCTGGAAATGCAGGTTATGAACGTCTCCGTGAGAAGCTAATACAGAATGGCACCCTCAAGGTTGAGGCTGACCGCCTCGTGTTCGCGCGTGATTTTCCGGCCGACAGTTCGTCCCAAGCCGCATCCGTGGTCGCGGGCGGGAATCGGAGCGGCCCCGGATCATGGAAGAATGAAGGCCGAACGCTCGGTGACCTGGAAGCTGCGTCGGTCGCGATTTCCAACGACAGCGTCAGCTGAGATCCGGTGAATGCCTATATAGGAAAAAGCCGAACACGCGTCGCGGGAGCTGAGCCCGTTCTTTCATCTAGTAGCTAGCAGAGTCCCAGGTTTAGTGCAGTGACTGAACGTTGCACGACCCAGAACAAGGGGCCTGCGTCTAGATAGGCTCTTTCACCGCGAGCCGGGACGGCCCTTGAACGCCATCACTGATGTGCATGTCGCCGTCGTGCAGTAGATCAGCGTGAGCGCAGAGCCTCTGCGAATGGTATGCAAAGTGCGTTTGCCGCACTGATAGCACTTTTTGCCGGAACCGCCGCCGGTGCCGGCCGGCCTCTTCACCCAGCCAATGCCGTCACAATTGCTGCACTTGCTGTAGGCTCTGTCTTTGTTCTTGTAGCGCGCACGAGCAAACGTCAGCTCACCGCACCACGGACATCGCTTCCCCGGCATGGTCGTCCCCTTTTTCGCTGTGAATAACATGGTATGAAGGTCCGATCTATATTGAAGAAGGTAGGCGCGACCGCATCTTTCTCTGCTTTCCTCTTTTGTGTTTTCCGCTTTGCTCGCTGTCTCTTTTGGGGCGATCGCAAGTTGAATTTGGTGCCCGACAACGAACCCTCGAAGCTAGCCACTTTATTGCGATCAATAGTTGTGTTTAGAATCCGCAGCGAGACTTAGACGACTAGCTATTTTGAGAGTAGTCGTGTTCCAAGGGCGCGCTGCGGAAGCGATCGTTACGTTGTAGTCCGCGTCCCCGCGCTTCGACTTGGCAGTGCGAGAAGGCATAGGAAGTCTGCCGCACAGATCGCGAACTCATGCAGCTCGACCGTTGGGATAAAGAGGCGATATTGTCTCGCGGCCGCGCCATGTTCGAAATCGCCCGCGGAATCTGGCCCGGACCGGAAGGCGCATTATGCGAGCTAAGGACGGATATCGCGAAGTTGGTCTTTCAGGCCTTTTCATCACTTGAGTAGGGTGTGCCGCGCTGCGACCCGCGGCTGAAACCGTTACACCGGCCGCGGCCGAAACGCCCGACATGAAACGGCACGTAATGGTTACAGAAGCCGTTACGTAACGCCGGCGAGACGTTTCATGAAACGGACCAGAGCAGATATTGATGATGATGGTGATGCGCGGGTGCGCGCGACCCGGAAAACGCTGCCTGATGGGCGGAGCGCGCGCGGGGGCCGCAAGCGACTCTTGGGCGCCGCAGCGCCGCCGCCTGTTCGTTGTTTCGAGGTCGGCCCTGTAAACCACTGGCTAATGCGGCAACGGCATCAGCAGCTCCCTTGCTTGTCGACGTTACTTGCGACCGTCGCATGGACAGACGGCCTCGCGGGTCGGGCGTCGGTGATCGACGGCGATACGATCGAAATCCAAGGCAACCGGATACGACTGTTCGGGATCGATGCGCCTGAGAGCGCTATGTGTCGATAGTGGCGGAAAGAACTCTCGCTGCGGTCAAACGGTAGCAAACGCGCTGTCTGAACATTTCGAAGGAAAATCAGTCTCGCGCGCGAGCCGCGGGACCGACCAGAACCGAAGGACAGTGGCAGTGTGCACAGCGGAGAACATCGACCTCGGCGACTGGCTTGTGCGACGGGGTCTAGCCATCGATTACGTCTATTACTCGAAAGGTCGGTACAGGCCAGCACAGGTCTAGGCTTCGAAGGCCCGTCTCGGCGCATGGACCGGCGAATTTGTCGAGCCGCGCGACTTCCGGTCGTGCATGAAAAATGGAAGAGTTGCCCTCGGATTGCTCCTCTCGCTGACGAGGTAAACCGATGGCGCTGCCACCGCTCTACAAGTACCTGGATGTAAATGGAGCTAAGCTAACGCTTGGCAATAAGTGCTTCCGCTTCGCGAGGCCGTCAGAATTCCGGGATAAAACGGACATGACATCGGAGGGTTTGTTTCCGGAAACGCTGGAGATCGCTTTGGCGGCGATGCCTGACGGATTTGTCGACGCGATAAGGGAAAACCTCTACGCGCCACCGACCTGTGCGCCGCGCCTCCGACAGGCAGTGATCACCCTGCAGAAGAATTTTCGTGAGAAGCCCGAGCTCGCTCCGATTGTGGCCGCTGAGTTGAAAAAAGATCCGGGGAAAGGCGGTTTCGGCGTCGAGGCGTGGAGGACGCGCTCTGACGCCTTCGTGAAGGAGACGAACGATTTTTTGCAAAGCTATCGCGTGTTCTGCGTGACGACCGACAAGGCCTCTGATCGGATGTGGAAAGAGTATGCTCAGGCCGACCAAGGCATCGCCTTGCGTATTACGCCGAGCGTCGAGAAGGACTCCAAATACTTGATGTTCCGCCAAGTTACGTACCAGGAGACGCGGCCTCCGGTCTTCGCAGGCAGCACTGACTATGCTGCGGAAACACTATTCGGCAATCACGCCGAGCGGGCGCGGGCAGCGCTGCACGGTATCATCTACGCCAAGACAAACGATTATAAATTCGAGAAGGAATACCGCCTCGCGATTCCGCTCGGTGAAGACGAAGAGGATTACCGGACACAGCCCTTTCACCCCGAAGAGATCACCGAGCTCTATCTCGGTGCTGCAATGACGGATGCCGACAGGCAGGAGATTGTCGCAACCGCCAAAGCGCTCAATCCTCACGTCGCGGTATTTCAGGCGAAACGGCTGAAGAACGGCGCAATCGAGTTCGATGCGGTCTGACCGCGCCTTCTACGCGGTAGATTCTTCGGCGCGCGGGTCGTGATGAGCGACGGGATTTGTGACCAGAATTTTCGTCTCCGGCCGCAATTGCATGGCTGCGCGAAGACCGGCTATGGCGGAGTTTATCTCAGGGGTGTCGGACGACACGCCGTCGAGATTGACGCCGCTACAATAGGTTTCGGCAGGAGACCGAGGTGTCACTTCCCATCCAGGGGACATCCAAAGAACTGAGCCGGCTTTTTGCATGGTGCTTCGGCCACCGCGCCCCGGATAAAGACTGCTCCATGCCTTCATGGATGCGTTGAGCTTTGCCATCGCGCTCGCAAGCGCGGGGGCTCGGACGCCGATCGCGAACGCAGCGCCTTGAAGGATGACGTTCTGCGCCAACAAAGTTCGTTGATCGGGGTGGGCTACGGCGACGAGGTCTGCGCATTCCATCACCTGCGCGATCGCGTTGGCTTGCTGGACCAGCGCTCCCAGTGATTGGGCTTTGGGTTTAGCGAGCGCAGCGAGCAACACGGTGAACAAGGCGCCATCACCGATCGCCTTCAGCAATTCGGCCCTCTTTTCTTCAGTCGCATAACGAGCCTGAACGTGCCGCAAGAGGCCTCGTGGCTTATCGCGGCCATAGGCTTTCGAAAACATCGTGTCGACCACCTGGCACGCGATTGTTGCAAGTACATCATCAGGGAGCCACCCTTCCTCGCTTCCTTTGATCGCGAGCAGAATTGGAAAGACAACAGCCTGGGCGAATGTCTCTGCGGGGCATGCCTCGGCAAAACGAGGCTTCGCCAGGTCAAACAGGAACTGCTCGATCTGTTTGCGCAGGCTTGCGAGGGCCTCAGCATCGGTTCTGGTAAATGACTGCTTCTGGTCCCGTTCCTCCTCCTCCTGCGGCGGTTCTGTATCGGCGCCATCGGCGGAACCGTTTGGCTCGGTGGCTTCCGGTTCGACCGCGCTCCATCTTTCTTGCGAAAGATCGACCTCGGGTTCATCGTCAGAGGAAAATAAGAGTCTCATAATGCCGCGCAGCGAGACGCCATGCATGGCGTCCGGGCCCGGCGAATGTGCTCCGTTTTTTGCCGCCTGGTCGCTCAAGCTGTAGACCAGCTTCGATGGATCGACTGGGCCTGCTGGCGTTTCCTTCTCGTCGGGATCAGCGTCGTTCTTACCCGGTCCAGTTCGCTCAAGGGTCAACTCGGAAAGGTCGGGCGCTTCGAAATTGAAGAGGCTCGTGGAAATCGCATGGATTGCCTCGATGATCTGCTGCTCGCTCGCGCCCGCGAAACCCCGGCCCGAGAACGGCGCATGGTTGGGATTCATGCTTCGACTTTGCACGGCATTTTCGATGGCGCGCTCGTTGTCGATCCAGCGCGGCTTCGTTACCATAACGGCAAAACCCGACTGAATCTCTAAAGTCGCGAAAACGGTCTCGGCACCGAGCGACATATCTTCCGAGAGCCGTCCTACGTAGCGATTGCCTGATCGCGTCATCGTAACCCGATGGGTCTTTCGCTTCGCTTCGAAGACGAGCGTCGCGCACTCCGTATCCGGGACGGGCTCGACTATCGCTTCGACGGCCCGGCCAGATGGCCTCAACCGAAGACTCGTCAGACGATAGGCCGAGTTTTCGTCTGAAGCGCTTGGCAATTCCTCCGGCTGAACCGGTGCGCTGAGAACGTCCTTTGGCAGGCGTTCTTCGCCGTCGAAGTCGGCCAGGATCGGCGCGAAAGAACTCTCTTCAGCCGTGTCATAGACGGTGACGAGCTCGACATTCCCGTTGGCATGATTTGCCAGCCAGGCAGCCGCCGAACAATTGGCCGAGCCCATGACGGCGGCATTGCCGTCGGGTCCTGAAAGCCAGCAGAACTTCGCATGCACCCGGCGTTTGGGATCGCGTTCGACGAAGCGAACCTCCAAAGGGAGTTTCGTCAACTGCTTCGCATCGAAAGAGGCAAAAGAGGGTGTGAGGCAGATCGTCGCTTTTTTGATACCGAATGTGTCGTGCGCGAAGCGAAGGAAGGCGCCATCGACATCGGTCGAGCCTGTGTACATCTTGAGCGTATCGAAGCGGCGTCCCTGCCACCGCTGCGCCAGTTGAGGGGCGAGTGGTCGGCCTGGCATACCGAGAAGAAGAGGTCCTGGAGCCGTTTCACTTGCAGTTCTGTTCAACCACGGTATGTCCGCACGGATGATCCCGATTTGCGTATGGAAGGACTCCGAGTGTGTCACGGTCGAAACGGAGCGCAAAATATCGGACAGCCACGCACCGTTGTCTTCCGAGCCCGGTCCGATGGGCCATGCGACGGCAAGCTCGTGGTTGCCACCCCAGCCGGTATAAGTGAGGTTGCCCGAACCGATCCATACTTTCCCACGCTCCGGCGAAAGGCGGGCGATCAGTTTTGGGTGGAAGAGGTTGGACGGTTTCGCCTCGGCGAGCGTGTAGCGGCGTCCCAAATGAAAAATCTGCCCGGCACAACGCTCCATGCTTGCGCCGATTTCGGCGGCATCGCCCAAGATCACGATGCGGCGCGTTCCTCCGATGCCAAGATCTTCGAGTGGAATGCGCTCGAAGAACAAAGGATCGAAAGCATAGGTCAGGAATAGCGTGACCGGGTATCCCGTCTCTTTGCAGAATTCGCGCGCGCTGATCATGAATTCTCCAGCGCCTTGAGAGAGCGGTCGAGAATTCGCTTGCCGGCTTTGGTCAAGCCGTTATTCGAGGTGAGCTTGAGCTGGTCGAGCCAGTCGATCGCCATGGGCAGGCGTGAACCCGTTCGGCCTGCCCTGAAGGCGTTGTTGCGCGACCAGTTCTCGGTGTCGGCGATAAGAACCGAAACATCTTTTCCGCGCGGTGCGGAGAAGCGGCTCCATGCCACGCGAAGATGCTGCTGTACGGTTCGCAAGACCAATTCGGCCATCACGTCTCGATAACTCCGATCGGCTTCGAGAAAGGCTGCGACTTTCGGTTTTATGACGGCATCGATGCCGATCTGATGCGGCCCGATGCTGCCAAGTGACGCCTTTCGGGATAAGCCGGGAGCGCCTGCGGTGTTGACCCGCTCGCAGGCGACACACCATGCAACGGGCAGTAATGCTACTGCCGCATCGCTGGACGTTGCGGCATAATCGTAAAGTTCGGTCTCGGAGAGGCCTCCCGTCCACCGCGCTATGCCGCTGGATTCCACACGACCTCTGCTGCAACGCTTTCGAACGCGATCGAACACGGTGCGGAAAGACAATCCATCGACGCTCTCGCCCGGCTTGAGCAAGCGAAATTCACGCAGCGCCTCGTCCTTGTCGGCGGCGTTGGCGACGAGGGATGCGACGACCTCGCTAGATAATGCTGCGGAAGCCCGATCTGCAAATACACTGTCGACCTCTCGCATGACCGCCCCGAAGACATGCTCGTGGCAGACTGCGAGACAGTCTCTGACGACAAACCCAAGAAACCCGTCCGTGGTTGCGGCAAGGGTAGCGGGCAGTTCCGCAGGCGGTCGTTGCGCCGTCTCGAAGATGTCGGCCTCTTCGATCGGGCGCTCGTTGGCCTGCGTAAGCCACAGCACCAACGTGTAATGCCGCAGACGCCTCCATTCCGAAGGATTCAGAGGCTTTTGAGGCATGAGGGTGTCGATCAGGATGTCGCGTTCGCCGCTGGGTATCGATACGATCGACATGGGCCCGGCCAGCTCTTTGAGCTCCTCGCGCGTGATTTTGTCGGTCGTGGGCTTTTTCGCCAGGCGTTTGCCATAAGCGGTGCCTTGTAGCACCTTGTCGAATTCCTTAGCCAGTATCAGACCGCGCTTGTCGCTGAGCTTGTTGAGACCATGATCGGCCTGTTTCGTAAGGTTCAACTGGCGGCTCGAAGCGATGTAGGCGTTCAACGCGATGTTTTGCACAAGCCGTTTTAGCGGCAGCATCTTTGCTTCGGTGGCGAGAGCCGTGTTTGCGGCACCGACGCCCACAAGATTATTGACGTTGAGGCCGAGCGTTTGGTTCGCCATGACGAAAGCTGCCTCTTGAGCTGCAGCGAATGCGAAGAACGATGAGCGATCTTCCGGGAGCCTCGCTTCGGCATAACGCCAGATGATCCACGCGATGACGGACATGTATCGCAGCTTGGGCGTGACTGTCGTGACGCCATCGAACAGATCGTTACCGAGCGCCTGGACGGGCGCGCGAAGACCGAGCAAGTCGAGACCAACCGTCTTGGCGGCATCAAATGAGACCCAGTCTGGCACCGGCATGCTCATGCGTGTCTCATCCCCGCATTATTGGCGCGTTCGGCAGCGTTCCGCTGCAGGTCGTGATCGGCGAGGGCCATGATGCGCGCACGCGGCTAGCGCAGCCGTTCGGCGGCGGTGGATTCCAGGTCATATTCCCAAAGCTCGATGTCGGACGGCACGAGATGGCCATGCGTTTTGAGGTAATAGGCGGCAAGGCTTTGCTCCTTGCGGAAATGTTTCAGGACGAAAAATATCTTGCGATACGAGGCGGGCGCGACGTGGAAATAGTACATCGCCTCGTTCCATACGGTCATCTTTGCACTTGGCATGTTTCCGCCTTGGGTCCATGTGTGCGATTTGCACTCGACCAGCACCGCAAGGTTTTCACTTCCGAGGTCAAAGCGGTGAGACTTCTTGGTCTCGCCGACACCGACCGGCACCGCGAAGTTCTTCGTCAAAACGACACCTTGCATTGCGAAGAAGGCCCGCGCGGCAGATTCGAAATCGTTGCCGGCGTGCGTGTTGCTGGTTACGCCTATGCGTTGGAATTTATTGTCGTCCATTGATGGTCATTCACGGCAATGGGCGCAGTCCAAGCGCGTGGGAGTATATTTGCTAAACTGCTCTAATGGATCGGCTAGCTCCGTCGGATGAGAATGACCGACGATCCATGCCGGAGGGATGTTTTCTCGTAAAGTAAACGTAAAATCGATGGGTGCTGACCAATCCGGTGTATTGCACGCGAGCCGAGTCCACTCCCGGAGCATGGTCGATGCGAACTCCCGACGCGTTGCTGGATGGGCGATCCGTAATGGCAAATCAATTTCAAGTAGCGTGGGCGTGCCGACCTTTTTCAAGACGTACCGACTCTGCCCCAGGACAGACGATATCCATTCGCTGCCATAAATAAGATAGTGGGCCGCATGCTCAATCAGGGCTTGGTCGTCCGCTACGACAAAGAGACGCCCTTCATCGATCCCAATATCCATCGCGGCCATGGCTTCTGGAAGGCGCGCTTTCAAATAGTTAAGTTTGGGATGCGCATCCAAAATGGCCCCGAGCTTGCACTTCATCTCCGCGCGGTCGTGAATATTCAGCCCGGCGCGACTGTAAACGCCGGCATCGTCGGTTCGGCATCCGTGATAGACACGAAGCGTGATGCGAGCGATGGCCTCAGCCAGCTTGCCGGCATGGTAATCCAAATCGGCAACGAGACATTGAGCGAGAACGCGCGACCATTCGCGGTCATCCCAGCATAAGTCACGATATGTGCCGGGCTTAAGACGCCGCATGCCATCGCGGCGAAAGCGCGGAGCAAGCCATGCGGAGAGTGTTCCCGCCCAGCTTGACGGAACCTTCCAGACGATGTGACGACCGTCCCACACACCGTCATCGCCGGTGCGCGCTTGCGGAAGGTGTTGCAACGGATTGATCATTTCGGTCATCGATTCGCTCGGACTTTCCAAAATGCCCTAAAAATTGTCTTTCGGCAATCAAGGGTAGTATTTTCATCTAGAGCGTGAGTGTTGCCTATTATTATTCCATGCGAAAATGGTCGTCTCATTTCACAGAACAAGCATCCGCGATGCCAATTCTTGTTTGCCGCATCGGATGGATGGCAAATTACGGAGGCCTATCCTACGGAAACGCCACTTGAGGCTTAATTCAGGGCTGGGGCATTGTCCTATTAGTTCGCGTGGAGCGCTAGGCATCTTCTGGTGCGGCCCGCAAAGAGAAATTTTGCTAAGATTTGCTATGAGGGAAAAGCTCGTTTCGTCTCAGGTATGAGCGCGAGCTCGCGACCGGGCGCGTTGGCTTCTTCACGGAGGAGAGCGGCGCGGCGATTAAGAATGATCGCCACAAGCTTGGAAAGTTTGCCAAGCCGTAGCTTGATGACATCTTCGGCAATCTCGGCCGTACTCGTGACGACAATCTCAAGTACTTCCTTCGCGCCTGAAATTCGCGATGCACGCATGTGCTGTTCGTACTCGTAGACAAGCTCTTTGAGTTCGTCCTCTAGTTCGGCGGCGTTCCAGTTTTCCTGCACCATCTTTCTGACCCAGCGGCGCATGCTGCGAATGAAATGCTGCGTGCGCTCTTCCTCGCGGAATCCGAAGACATCTTCCCATGGGGCACGCGTGTCCAACTGTGGAAGCTCCTTGAGCACCACGCTCCAAACGGGATGCGACCGCTTGGCGCGCGGAAGATTTTCATACTGGCGACCGACAATCGCGACGTTTTCAAATCCGGCAGCATGCAGCATTGCGACATTGCGCTGCATAAGCAGTGCTTCATAGAGCATCTTCCGCGTCTTGATTTTGGGATCGTCCCAACCCAAGCGCGACCGCGGATGCCAACCATTCGACGCATCGAAGTCGCCGACATCGGGCTGGCCGATATATTTCATTTCGCCCGGCTCTTCGTTCATGTAGGGGTTTCCTACCTGGATGAGACGCTTGTGCAGCGCGCCGGCTATGCCGGTCGTATGGGCAGAGACAAAGGCGTCTCCCGAATCGTAACCCAAGTTTTGAGGGGTCAGAAGCAGTCCGCGCTTGATCAGATAGCGCAAGGTTGCCGTTTCGGTGTTTTCCTCGTAGCCGCCGACGATCTCGCAGGTCACATCCAGATCATGCGTAAGGTAGATGCGGTCGAAGAGAAGTGAGACTTTTTTGGCTATGCTCTCAAGGGGCCAGATGGCGTCGCCGTGGTCGGTGTCCGGCAGCCAATCCAGTCCATAGGCAAGATTCGGCGATATCACTCCCACGCGCTGCGATTGGAAATCGATGGAAGGGGCTACAGCGTTCATTTTTTGGCGAGTCTTTGGAGGGCCTTGGCTTCCGCATTCGTTAGCCGAAGCAAGACCTGTGGCGGGTGAAAGCGATCCCGAATTTCGCGCAGCTCCTCTATCGTGATCGGGCGGACCCGCTTGACGGCTGCGAGCAGGATCGCGACTGCCTGCGGCGCGCCGTGAAAATATTCCATGAAGGAGGCATGGTCGACGCCAGCGCCATCACGGTGCTTTTGCCAGATCGTGCGGGGATGGGCTCGGTTGACATCGCTGATGGTCGCGACCCCAACAACCGCGGCCGTCGGACGGGTCGCGTAAATCCAGAGTCGCGTGCCATTTGCGAGTTTTGGAATTCGGCGTCGTAATTCTATTGTCTTCGTTCCGTCCAGGATCGCATCCGCATAACCGGGATGGATCGAAATAATTGCGTGGCTTGCGTCAGACACTTAACCATCCACGATCGAGAATTGCCGCCAACTGGGCGTTGGGCAGCGGAGTTGTCGTTTGAAGGTTCGACGATCCCTCGGCGCCGAGTTGCCGAAGTGTATCGAGTGTGACGGGATTCGGGAACCGAATTAGGCTATCGAACGACGTCGCTAGGACGTCCGAGGACGTCGTCAAGGGCTCAAGATCCTCTACAACCGCGCGCTGGAGAAGCTCATCGGATACGCGCTCCTTGGAAACGATCGTGGCGTCCACGATCCGGCCAGCCGCCACAATGGCTGCGCGGCCGCCGGAGCGCTTGGACTCGTAGAAGAGGATGGGGACGCCGGATCGCATCAGGGGGGCGGTGCGCGGACTATTGAAATAGGTCCGCAGGCTCACGAAGGCCGCGTTCGGACGGCCGAACATGTAAAGCTGATCGGCCGTCCCCAGCAGGTCGTCCGCGAATGATTTTGCGATGGGAACGATGACACCATCCCGGCCTGGCCAAACGATCAACGTTGGCGCGAGCGCGGCCTCCAGCGCGGCAAGTTGGACCGTGATGTCGCTTCCATCTGCACCACGGACCGAAAGGCCGGTTTGAACCGCGCTGGTAGCCGGTACGGCTTCGGGCAAGGCGAGGCCGGTTCGTCGGCGCGTCTGCCGTGCAATTGCGGTCCAGGTCGATGGCGTGAGGGGGCGTCCCAAGGCGACCTTGATGAGGATGTCGGAATTGGCTGCAGGCAAAAAGCCGCGGAGCTTGGCGGCGCGGTTGACGGTCGACTGCCCCGGAATGGACCGTAGCTCAATGGTGACGGGGCCCGAATGACAAGACTGCCGGATCGCTTCGTCGAGGAGATGCTCGGCGAAGGTCTCGCAAGATATGTGATCGGGCCGGACGTGCACCAGAAGGCGGGCGGGCGCATCAACGCTTGATGGTGCCCGGTAAATCCCAACCGCCACGAGATCCTCATCCTCGAAGATTCCATGCCTGCTCGCCCGCTGGAATGCCGCCGCCGATGGAAGATAATCGGCAACCAGCGCATCAGCGACATTCTGGGAGGAGAGATAGGCTTTCGCCTCGGCGGCCGTGGCCGTCTTGGTTTCGCATTTTGTCCCCTTGAGCTGTCCGCGTTCCCGGATCGGCTCCTCCGCGGGTAGCAATTCGACGAACTCGTCGAGGCCCGCAATATCAACGCCGATCAGTTTTAGCAGATCGTCACGGGCATTAAGCAGGGCATTGTCACTGGTGATATAGCCGGACGCTCGGATCAGAGCCGCTTCGGCGAGGTGCCGCGCATCGCTCAGCGCCTGGCGTGTCCCCGCTTGCGCATGGTTGGTATCGACGAAGACGGCTTTGTGGATAGCAGCCGCCAACGGCTCCACATCTTCTTTCGGGAAGGCGGGTAGCTTCGGCAGTTGCCGCGCGAGCTTCAAAAGCGTGTCGTTGACAGGGTCCTTCGAGGTGCGTTCGAGCTCGATGATGAATTCGGGCGCAACCGCCAAGCGAACCAAATGTGCGAGTGCTGCTCCGAAAAGGCGGTTAGCGGTCGCAGACCGCGCGCGTTCCTTTACCAGGTCGAACAGGACATTGAGATCGATGAGGTACAAGGGCGCCTCGAAGGCGCTGCGCGGGCGAAGGCCCAAGTGCACAACGTCCTGCCCGGAGACGGTGGGTGGCGCCATCAATGTGAAGAAGTTCGCCGTGTCCAGCTCCCGTGAGCGCAATACGATACGGCGTTGCCGCGCTTGTCCGCCGTCGCGAACATGCCGGGCGATGAACCCGCGGCTTTCGTAGAAGGCTTGCGCTGTTGCAAGGTCGGAGGCGACCGCCGCCGTTATCGCAATGTAGCCACGGCTTTCAAGGTGCGACACAAGCCCGCTGACCAGCGCCGATGCAACGCCGCTGCGGCGATGCTCCGGGCTCACCGCGACAGCCTGTATGCGGGCATTGGGGAAAACGCCGCTGAACAAGATAAACCCGGCCAGTTGCGACGTGCCGTTCTCGCGGGCCAGCATCACCCTTAACCGCTTCTGCATGATGGCGTCGCGATAAGCCACTTCCGGCAAGAAGCCGAGCGCTTCCTTTTCGCTATCGGCCAGTGCGCGGATGGCTTCGAAATGCTGCAACAAGACGGCGGGGACAGTCTCGGTGCGATAGATGAAGCGGCTCGCCGGTTTCTGTGATATACCGTTAACACTCATAGGCAATTATCCGGGTAGCAAAACATAGGCAGACTTTATGCGCTGTATTTTCTGCAAACGGGACTCAACCAAGAGTAGGAGTATAGAGCATATTATCCCCGAGTCTCTCGGAAATATTGATCATGTGCTTCCGCGCGGCGCCGTCTGCGATGCTTGTAACAACTATTTTGCGCGCAAGGTCGAAGGACCGTTGCTGGACACGCATTGGTTTCGGCATGCCCGCTCGCGGCAATGGGTGCCCAACAAGCGCGGCTTAATACCCCCGATGCGAGGTATTGTCCCGGGGGCCCGCATGTCAGCCGATGTATGGCTGGACGGCCCGAAGCTTACTTTTGGCGGGCGCAATGAGCGGGAGCGCGACGTTCTGATCGACGCCATCCAAACCGGCCGTGCCCGGTCCGTTTACATCCCGATCATCGAGGCAATCGACCAGCGCCTGATGTCTCGCTTCTTAGCGAAGGTCGCTCTTGAGGTTCTTGTCGAGCGCATTATCCGCATCGAAGGTTGGAACGAAGAAATTGTGGTCAAGGAGGCTCTGGATCCGATTCGGCATTTCGCCCGGATCGGCGATCGCCCGGAGATATGGCCGTTCTCGCGTCGCCGGATCTACGGCGAGGACGATGTGCACGGGGACGGCGACGGTTACCAGGTTCTCCATGAATTCACGATCCTGTGCGAGCCGCTGCTTGAGCCCGGCCACCTCGACCTCTACGTGGTCGTGTGCATTTTTGGAGAGGAATTCGCCATCAATCTGGGAGAGCCTGAAGTCGCCAGCTATGAACGATGGCTGAAGGCCCACGACGGAACGAGCCCGCTTTACACTTCCGACAAGCTGCCGGTTCCGCCTGTGTTCGAATGACGCTTAAGCCCGTGGAGTTGGGCAAGGTTCGAACAAGGGGCATTCGGAATCGATAACCGGCAAGCCACTCTTGCGGATCGAGGCCGTTGGGGTTGCCATTTGGATCCGTGTATTGATAGCGGCTGCGCAGCGGCGATCTTCCTCCCAGCCAACCGGTTTGGTTACGCACGAAGAAGTTGCGCCCACTCACTACAACCGCATGCCCCTGAGCGCCGGGCCGGCCAAAGCGAAGAATAAGCGACCAAGGTCATGAAGTGCCCCTCGTGGACACCAACGATCCACCGAATGGTAGACGTCGCCACGCCGGCCCTCGATCAACCATTGTGCGCCATCAAGGCCAAAACTCTCGTCGTCGGTAGCATCAAGCGACCAGAAATTGGAAATTGTCAGAGCTCGCTGGAGTTTTTCCCAGTCGTCAGGCGATAGTGCTGCCGAAACCACGGGTTCTTTTCGACGCAGGCGTGAGCGGGCCAGGACGCGGGAGCGCAATTCGACCGAGCTGCCGAGACGTGCAATATGCACAAAAGCGGTTCCATTGAAGCTGCTTTCCCAGAGGAAGCGATAAACCTCGGATTTCGTCTCTCGCAATCGACAAAGCGGTGGTTCGTCGCCAAGAGAACCGGGGTCCGGCTGACAACAGTCGGCATGGTGTTGTTTAGCCCTGACGCGTTGCTCTAGGTCCGTCGCATCGAAAGGGCAGGCGGTCGGGAGTTTCATCGACCATATCTCGCGCAAAGGCATCGGAGGAAGAAATCGGGTCAGCATGCGTTACTGTACCGGTTCGTTGATATATCGACGGTGGTTACGCTCATGCAATGTTGGTTACGCTCAAATCGCGATCTGACTGCCATTGTGTTTCTTTGCTAGAGTCCGAAAACTCGGACGGCGCTCCGGCATCGGCTCACGTTTTCCGTAACCTTAAGACGAATTCGACTCGCGAAGAGTGAGGCGGCGCTGGAAGAGTACGTCGGCCAAAATCGCGAAGTGGTCAAAGCGGTGGCGCGCGTGGCCTGCCATCCGGGTAGAGTGGATTGTCGAGGTGTAACGGCTACTCGTTGCTCCCGGTCCGCTTCTGGATCCATCCGCGGACGCCGCGTTGACCCGGGCGGGTACCTTCGGACCCAACCAGATTGCTGACCTATCGCCCCGGAGGTGGCTTCTATTGGTTACGCTGCCACCGTCCGAGCGTGGTTACGCCGCGCGACAGGTTACGCTGCGCTTTCGGACCCACTCCGACGCCATTCCTCGGGCGCAGCGTTCACCAGGGCAAAGCGGCGCGCATGGATGACATGGGCTTCATTGGCGCCGAGCATGTCGGCTTCGAGCTTATAGACGCGGGCGGCCTGGCCTCTCTCTACAGAGTCCAAAAATTCAGGGTAGCGCTTCATCCAGTTGTGAACGGTCGCGCTGGCGATGTCCATCGCTGGCCGCGGCGGTGAGGGAGAGACCCTGAGACATCAAGCGATACACGACGTTCCCGATTTCCGGCGTGTAATTGGTCGGTCGGCCACGCCGTGCGTTGTTGGTCATCATCGGACCTCTGTCGCGAATAGCCGCAAACAATGACACGTTACGTTCGGTTACGGCCCTATGGAGAAAACGAACCGAACGTAACGCTCCGTGCCGCGGCGTCAGGCATGGTCCACGCGCCACCGGCCCCCGCTTTCCCGGACGAGCTGCTTATCGCGCAATGCCTTCCGCAGGTCCAGCAAATCGGCCCTGCGCCGTTCGCCCAATCCCGCCTGCCGTGCCTGCTCGTTCCATTGCTCGAGGGTAAGGCCTTGGTCACCGGCGTCGTACAGGATGCGGTAGAACGTCTGCTGGTTGGGCGTCAGTCGAACCAAATTTGAACCACCGGACCCCGTTTCGACCGCTTCCTGGCTTACGATGTTGACCGTTACAGGGTCGCCATCCTCGTCAACGCCCAGCTCGATGGTCTCCGACCGGAAGGAGAGCAGAGGGCCCTCGGGCCGATCGTTGGCTTTGGTTACGGTCGCGGTCTTTACCTGCTCGCCCGATATCTCCACCATGACGTCCACGTCACCATAGCTGGCATTGGAGCCGCGCATGCCCCGCGCTTCGTCCTTGCCGGTGTGACCGACAATCGCGACATGCACTCCCGTGGCATTCTTGATGCGTGCAAGGTTGGCAAAGCAGACGCCTTGATCCTTGGCGGAATTTTCGTCGCCACCACCGGCTGCGATGGCTTTGGCGAAGGTGTCGATTACGATCAGACCCACCTGGTGCGGCTGGATGCGTTCGTTGACGTCCTTGATGATGGCGATCACCTTGCCGACCGTGCGGACGTCCATGAGGTTCATGGTTTCAGGTACGACGGCCACTGGCGGATCGCTCTCGGCCGGCGGCCAGCCGGCCCGAAGCCTGCGCCGGACGAGATCCACCCGCTCGAGCGCGAAGTAGACAACGCCACAGGCGGCCTTGCTGCGATTGCCGCGCCAATCCTTCCCGCCGGCCACCGCAAGGCAGAGGTCCGCCATGAGGGCCGATTTCAGCGACCCGGGCTTGCCGACCCAAGCGGTCGTCTCGCCCTTCGCGATGATCCCTTTCAAAATCCAGTTTTTCCGCAACGCGTGGGGGCCGAACTCCGACATCAATTCGTAGCGAAATCCAGCCCGGCTCCGCTCCTGTTGCTGGTCACGGCGCAATGCGATCCGATCGAGAGCGGCATTGTCGAGGCCATCGACTTCAACGATGTTCATGCGGGCACCTCTGTTTTGAGGTGCTTAGCCATGAGCTGCTCTGCCCTTTGCGGCCCACAATACCGAACGATCTGGTTGTAGGCCGGCTTGACCTCCAGAATTTCGATCGCTTCACCCCAGGTAATGACCCTGAGCCTCACATACGCGCACAGCTCACGAGCCTGTCTCTCGAACAAGTCGAGCGCCAACCGGGTGACGACCCGCTCGAAATAATCGCCAATCGGGGGCAGCATTACGTCACCTCCGATTCGAAGGCGGCGGCGATGATGCTTTGGATTTCATCGCGCCCATATTCGGCATAGAGGCCGTTGTAGAGCGCGGCCTCATGAAGCGTGTCGACGCCGTCTTGCTTAGTGATCAGGCGGCTGCGCACCAATCTAGCGACGTAATCCGCCGCGCCAACAAACTCGTTGTACTTCGCGTTCGCCACGCCCAGAACGATGTCGACCTGGAGCGGCGTCCATTGAGTCGGGTCACCGAAAATGTAGGGGCGGTCGATCGGGTTATAAGTCCCAATCAGATATTCCAAGGGAAGCATTTAAATTTCCTGGCCTATGTCCGATTGTCATCGGCGCGGACTTCTCTCCGCGAGAAGCCCGCTACGGGTGATGCTGTTGGGGGCCGGGCTAGGACGAAGCGGCGGGCAGGGAGTGCAGCCATGCCTCGGCATCAGCGCGGAGAATCACGGATTTCGCGCCAATCTTTCGCATGACGAGGCGACCGGCTTTGATCTCGGCGTAGGCCTTCGTCCGGCCGATGCAGGCCCAACGGCAAAAATGATCGAGGCTCATCGCGCCGACATCCCAGCCAGGGATGGCTTGCTGCGTCAGGTCGGCTTTCAACTGTGGGCTCATTCAGCACGTCTCCATTCAGGGGTGCGCGCCCGATGGGGCGCGGCTGCCTGGGAGCTTGTGCGAATGGCGCACTCTTAGGCGGGACGGTTTTTAGGGCGGGGGGGCGATTAATGCGTCCCGTTTCTAGCCTTCAGGATTGCGCCGCGCGCCTGTGATGGCCATGGCAAGTACACCAGCACTACCGGCCCTCCGGCCCAACAAAGGCAGCATTCATCTCGAACGCCTGCGGGCGGCTAGACGGACCGGTACGCTACCGTAATTTCGTTGACGGCGACGAAACCTGGGCCGTAAGGCTCTCGGGCGAGTCACCGGATCCGTTCTCTTCGCGGCGAGCCTATGCCCTGGGCGCAAGTGGCACGACCGATCCATCGTCGAGTACCTCACGGCGCTCATCTATGCGGCGTGCGGGATCTTCGCGAGGCTTCTCATAAATCACGCGGAATGCGGCGCCTACTTCCTCCTTCAGCCGCTGGGCTAACTCCAAACCGCGCATATGAAAATCAGGCCAGTTCAGGATTATTTTTGGACGAACAAGGTAGTCGCTGATCGGGTCGTCGCGATTGACCAACATGCCTTCGGTCCAGTGCGCATTCTCGAACTCGGCGATCCAATTACCGAACGCGTCAAACAACGTGTTGGACATAGAGTGGATGCCGCATCGGTAGCCTGCATCACAACAACGGCCGCCAACCCCACGGGCGTCATCTCCATTCCAATTCAACCACAGTAGCGGCCCCATGCCGAGATCAGCCATGACGGTGAGGATTGGACGTGCTATCTGCTCTTCCGCGAAGAGCGGCACCGTCGCCCGTTTCTCCAGCGTTCTCAGATATGCGTCGTAGTAGGTGAAGTCCACGGGACTGTCGTCAAACATGTGCAGCTCGAATTCATGCATTTTCCATGCGGTTTGAATGCCTTCTCTTGAGGGATTCTCCGCAAGGAATCGGCTCGCTTCACGAGTGCCGCGCCTCTCCGCACGTTTTAGATCTTCGAGATCGATCGGTTTTCCAGGTTTTACCGGTAGTAGCTGGCTCAAAGCGTCGAGCAGTTGCCGCTCGAGTTCGTCCATTGTCATTTCCGGCCGACTAGGCGCGGCCACTTTCTGATCGTTGCGGCCGCCACGCGATGGGCGGCGAGACTTTGCTGACATTCTCAGACCTCGAATTGGGCACACCTCGCCTGCGGGCGCAGGACGATCCTGAGTGTGCGAGAGATCGGGGTGAGGTCAGGTCATCGTCATTGCGTACTGCGGGGACCAGCAGCGGTCAATCGAATGGTCGACTGGTCTGCCGATTGAAAGGTGACGCCGGTTGCCATTTCCGTTGCGTTGTCGGGAAATCTCGTTTCAGTACCCGCTATTTCAATATAATAGGCCTCTCGGAACATTCTTCGAATAAACGTTTACGGACGGCAGTGGAATCCCCGAAGGTGTCCGTTTTGCGCGGCGGGGCACCCGGCGAGCCTCTAGACGATCCATTCGCAGGTGCGCGCCGGATTGGGCGCGGCGCGGATGTGCGAACGCGAGCACTCTTAGGCGGCGCAGTTTTTGAGACATCGGGATGATCTATGCGTCCCGTTTCTCGACGCCGGGATGTTTTTGCCGCGCGGCCGTGATGGCCTTAGCAAGTCCACCAAGGCTATGGCCATGTCGGGAGCCTGCCGGGAGAAGCTTCTGCAGGGCATCCACGAGCAGCACGAATGGCGACGTCTTGAGGGATTTGTCGCTACCCTTGCTGACTTTGAACGGAAGTCGGTTGCTGCTTGCGATCTCGTTGAGGCGCCTCACCCAAGCATTCCAGCTCTCGCCTTCACGAAACGGCGGCGCAAGACCTCTCTCCGGGTAACCGCAGAAGAGGCCGGTAGGCTCGTCGCTGGCCGTCGTCAGTTCGGTCTGATCCGGCACCGCTGGACTTGCCAACGCCTGTGAACAGGCTGAGCTTAGCGAGAAGAGTAATTCACCAAGGACATGGAATAGCTGCTCGTGCGGTTCGGGCGAGAGGCGAGGCGTAACCAGGTGCTCCTTGACCAGCAGTTGAGCAACAAACCCGGCGTTACCGCCACATGCCGAAAGAGCGCCTCGCAGATTGTTCGATGCATCCCTTATCGATGAAATCAGATTGACAGCATCCCTCTCCGGTGAAGCGTTTCGTTCAAAAATTTCCCAGTACAGAAGTTCATTGGTCGCCTCGACGATGCTCTGGCGTACTTCGAGCGACAATGGATAGCCGTATGCGGCTTCAACGTTTTCCCAATCGTTGTCGGTAATGAATATTTCTGCAGATCTGCCTGATGCCCTCGAAGAGGGCAGCATACGAACACTTCGCGCCATACTTTGCCTGCTTGCCGCGATGGATGCCGAGTGGATCGCATGCGGCGGTTAAATCCTAAGCCGCCGATCTATCCTTCGGCAGCTCGGTGGATGAAGGTACACAGGAGCTTCAATCTATACGACGGGCGCCCTGGTCATCGCCCGCGTCCGGCGATCGTAACCACATTGCCGCCCTGCTGCGGTACCAGCGGAACGACAGCCGCGCGAGCGAGGGCTTCCAAAGCCGTGGCGATGTATTTCGCGTAATGGCGCTCGATCATCGTCACGGACGTATTGTGGAGTTTTGCAACCTGCTGGATGGGCAAGCCGTTTCGCAGGCCGCGGACGATGCTGGTGTGCCGCAGGCTATAGGGAATGACCTCGGGCAGACCAGCGCGCTGGCGGATGGCGCGCCAAGGCCGCGTCAGTTCCGCGGTCTTCCAAGGACCGCGCTCTGACCTCTTCCAGGTGATGCTGTGGGGCTCCTGCTCGTAGCTCCAGCGCTCGAACAGGGGAGCCTCCTTCGGGCGGCCTACGATCGCCGGCAGCAGGACCTCGATCACGTCGTCGCCCACCGGAATCGGAACGGAGCCACCGTTACCGCCGCGTCCCTTATAGGAGCCCGGCATCATCAAGCGCCGCTCCTTGAGTTGGGCGTCGCTCACGCGCATCCGCCGCACCTGCGCAAACCGTGCGCCCGTGGCAGCGAGGCAGACCACGAGCCGGTAGAGGTCACCCTCGCTCTCCTGCTCGGCGTCGATTTCTGCCGCTGCGCGAAGCAGGTTGCCGACCTGGGCGTCGGTGAGGATCTGGTTGTCCCGCGCGATGGAAGCGTCGTCATCATCATCGATGCGCTCGGCCTTGAAACCGTCTTTGACGATCGCGAGGAAGGTCGGGTTGAGTTTCTTTTGCTCGGCGGAAAGCCGCGGCCAAGCCGCATTCAACGCAGCCTTGAGGTCGTTCGTGAGGCGCTGCTTCGTCGTGGCTTTCAGTTCTTCGGGCAGTTCGTCGCGCCACGTCAAAAGGTCATCTTCCTTCAACGCATGCAGCTCGACAGCGGCAAGAGGGGCCGCCGGAATGGCCTCCTGATTGCCGCGCTTCTCCTGGCCGAGAACATAGCGCCGCAGCCGATGCCCGGCGTCGGATCGAACCTCGCGGCCAGACCTGCGGCTATCGCGCGCATTGCGCTCGTTGATGTACGCGTCGACCGCCGTTAGGACGGTCGGCGCCGGACCGGCGGCTTGCGCTGCAGCTTCCGTTCTGGACCGCGTCACGTAGTCCCGCGCTTCCTTCGTCGCCTGGTCGAAAGTCAGTGTCCCTTCGGCCGGCTTGTCGTTGACGTCATTGGCGATGCCGATTGGCGCTTGCCTGTAATCGGCTCCGTCATAGTGATTGCGCCAGCGTACCAGCCACACGCCGCTGCGCTTGCCCTTGCGATAGCCAAGGTGAGCCTCGGTATCGAGCCGGCGCCAATGCACGCCGAGGCCCAACCTCGAGCGCGCCTTCGCCGTCGTGATCTGCGCCTCTGTGAGTGTCTTCGCCATCGGTATCCGCCCCAAAAGTCGTCAAATATCCGTCAAATATACATGGGCGTATGGCAGGGAACAATGGCGGACGCAATTCGCGTAAGATGTTGATTTTACTGAACTGTAGCGAACGGGCACGAACCGCAAAATAAAAAAATCCCAGCCCTCTCAAGGCTGAAACAGGGGTTCGATTCCCCTAGGGAGCGCCAGTTCTGCTTTACCCCCGCTGATTTTCTTGGGCTTTTGGTCGGTTTTCCCAAACCAGCAGATTGCGTTTGGGGAAAGTCGTTCGCCTTGTGTCCCTCCAGGCGTGCCAGAGCATCGACCGCAAGGCTCGCCTGATCAGCCTCCTCAGTGTATCGCTCAGCCTCTGCAAGAGTGGTGTGGCCAAGGACGGACATGATCATCTTCGCCGTTGCGCCAGCCTCAGCCAGGCGGCGGCCGGTCGCCTTCCGCAAACCGTGCGGCTGACAACCGAGCGGCAGGCCCGCGTCAGTAATGGCATCGCGCATCCATTGGCTGAATCCGTCAACGCTGAAGGACTGGCCGTAGGCGGTCGTGATGATGGACACGTGGTCACGCTTGGCGACGGCCAAGGCTGAAAGCAGGTCACGGTGGAGCGGAATTAATAGCCGTCGTCCTGTCTTCTGCTGCGCGACGGCGATTCTGTTTTCGGGCGCGATGTGGGACCATGCCATGCGGACCACGTCCGAACGTCGTTGGCCCGTGTTCAAGAACAGTTCGAAGGCCAGCCGTTGTTTGGTTTCCAGCGGCCACTTCTTGCGGAAAAGCTCGATCTCATCCTCGGTCCAAGATCTGATGCGCTGAAGCTTGGGTCGTTTTATTCCAAGCGACGGATCGTGCTTGATCCATCCGATGTTGATGGCGTGACGGATCAGAATGCGAAGTTTCTTGAGTGTATCGAGAGCTGCACCGGGCCGATCGGCGAAGGGCTGAAGAATGCCCGTGATGATGCGCTCACGAGAAAGTCCAGCGACGCTCCGATGACCATGCTCAATTCTGAGTGCTTCGAGGCGTCTGCCGTAACCCTCCTTGCTCGTCTTACGGAGGCCGATGTATTCGGAGCTTCGCATGTAAGAGGCGATCAGCGCGGAAATTGTGCCTGGAGCTGGAGATCGGAGTTCGGGCCTCGATGATGTCGCTTGACCGAGGAGGGCGTCTCGGTAGGCCGACATGAACTCAGGACTGGTCGGGTCATCTGGTAGGCGAATGCGCCCACCTTTGCCGCGCCGAAATGACAGATACGTATGCCCCTTGACGTGATTGCGCTCAACGTATGGCGGCAACCTTCGAGGCATCGACATCACTCCACGTCTCGTCAAGGCCAAGATCATTGCCATCCGAAGGCAGCAGATCAATGGCGGTATCCAGTTCTCGGACGTCCCATGCTTTCCGGCGCCCGCCGAGAAGTTTGGGCCTCGGCATAGTACCTGTTCGCACCATCTGATCAAAGACGTTGGCGGAAACGCAGATGTAGGCGGCTGCCGCCTCGCGAGTAATGAGGCGCGGCTTCAGTGATGAAGGGAGAGCCGTCTGCCTTGGCATCGATCGGATACCCTTTCCGAAGCCCTGTGCACCTGCCAGAAAAAACGCCGGCGGATGTGTCTAGGCTCCGGATCAGGTAAGAGTGAAGGCCTTTGCGTCTTTCGGAAGTGTCGTCGCGCTATCGGAAGCAAAAGGGTGGGGTTCAAGGGCTCTATCGCGGGTGCTCATCGTCTGCCTGCGAGGCGTTATCGTGCTCAGCCACGAGGAGCTCGGAGACGCGAGATACAGCGTCTGAGTGACTTCGATCATGTTGCTCCACGTTCTGCTCTGCCACGTCTCGCCGCGAAGCGGACCACCCATAATCGTGGTTATGAAGCTGCAGACGGGGGCGGCGGACACGACGCGCTCGCAGGCTAGGCTCGCAACTGTAATGACCACGTTGCCATGTTCAATCGCGCTCACTGCTACGGCACGACCTTGCGGATTCGGTTCGCCGAAACGACTTCGCGACACGGAACGTCCTCATAATCCGATCAAGCGCTACACACTTTAGTGGATACATACTATAGTTGATAAAAAGCGCGCGCAATGGGCTGACTTCAGCTCATGGACATGCGTCGGTTGGTTGGCCGCAACGTTCTGCGGATCCGAAAAAGCAAAGATATGACTCAGGAGAGGCTGGCGGAGATTTCTGGCTTCAGCCAGCAGTACATTAGCGGCCTGGAAAAGGGGCAGCGCAACCCGACGGTCGTGACGATTTACGAGCTATCGGTCGCACTCGATGTGGACTATCTCGACCTACTAAAGCCCGACGCTCAGTCGAAGAGAGAAAAGGAGTAGCGTCCTCTGCAACAGCTCGGGGACACCGATACTGCGAAAGCCCATGCAGTGAGACCGAACTTTAGACCACCCAGAACTAGAGTTTTGCGCCTCTTATCACGGTGGCGGGCTGGTTGCGCCAGCGTGGTTTTGCAGCAAAATCGGCGGTCTGTTGCCGATCGCGCCATGGGGACGTTCTTCGTTATAGTACCTACGCCAAGTCTCTACCTTTTCCTGGGCGTCGGCAAGGCTCAGGAACCAGTGGGCGTTGAGGCATTCCTCCCGGAAGCGTCCGGTCGTCGAGAAGGGCGAATATCCCCGAGCCGCCCTGATCTTCCGCCAGGCGTTGATCACGAAAGCAAACCGACGACGAGCCGGTCGAGTGCCTCGCCGCGACTGCCAGCACGCTCTCCGAGGGGGCTAACGGAGAAGGAACAGGCAGCCGTGCGTGACGACGAGAACGTTTGGGGCTCCACGCCTTCACGCCGGGAGCGTCGCGCGGCGCCGGCTCATTATGATGGCCAAACGCAAGCGACGACCTTCCCGCCGGAACCAGTTCTCAAGATACTCATTCCATCAGAGCGTAGACCTCGATTTCAACGAGCTGCCACGAACGCAGCATCGAGGTGACCTGCACCAGGGTCGATGCGGGGCGAATGGAGGCGAATATCTCCAGGTGCGCCTGCGCGACTTGGTCGGCATCGGCAATGTTCCGAACGTACACGACGGTCCGGACAACGTCGCCGAGGGCGGCGCCCGCGGCCGCCAGGGCCGACGCAATCGTCTCCAGGGCGGCCTTCGCCTGCTCGTAGGCGTTGCGTCCTTCGAAGCTGGCGGGCGCACATGTGCCGGATACGTGAACCTGGCCGTTTTTTGCGACGGCGCGGGAATAGCCAAAGACGTTCTCGTATGCTCCGCCCGATGAGATGTTCTGGCGCTTCGCTTTGCTTTCGGGAATAGTGATCATTTTGACTCCTTTATAGTCCTGTTGCATCGCGCAGACGATACCAGCCTTCGACGAAGGGAACGGCAGGCTTGGCGAATGCGTGGAAGGTGTGGCTCGGAAACGAGAGCTCGTCGAAGGCGGACCGGCCCTCCGGCTTTCCGAGCATCTGCAAGGCGATCTTCCGGCCAAAATGCGTCGAGCGCGACACGCCCGTCCCGCAGTAGCCCATTGCGTAATAGAGTCCGTCTGGAGAACGGCCGAGGTGGGGAAATTCATCATACGTGTAGCCGATGAGGCCGCTCCACGCGTATGACACCTTCACTTCTCCCAGTATGGGGAAGGTGCGCAGCAAGTCGTGGGCGAGATGCGTATAGGCGGCCAGCACCGAGTCTCTTGCGAAATGATTTGATCGGCCGCCCCAGATCAGCCGGTTCTCGTCGGGGGCGGGGCGAAAATAGAAAAACACGCGGTTCGTATTTCCATAGGCGCGCCTTGTCGGCATCAGCCGCGTGAAGATATCGGGTGCGATTTCCTCGGTCGTGATTTGCGCGGAGCGGATCGGGACGATTCGCTTCCGGAAAAAGGCGCCGACATTCTTCGTGTATCCGTTGGTAGCCACGAGAACGTCGCGCGCCTGGATGCTGAACCGCTCGAAGTGGATCGTGTGCCCGTTCCTCTCTGATGAGATTGCTCGGACCGGCAGATGGCCATGCACCGTGCCGCCGGCATCAATAACGCGAGCGAGGAGGCCGCTGTGGTACTTGCCGGGATGCAGGCTCGCGTCCATTGGCAACACGGATCCGCCGTGAAACAGCTCCGTGCCGATTTCCTTGTGCTGCTCGGCTCGATTGACCATATAGGAATCGACGTTGGCGTAGCGTTTCAGATCCTGCATGTCGCGCGCCATGGTGTCGTAGTGTTCTACGCGCATAGCGCCGCGAAAGCGCCCGCATCGGACGAAAGAGCAGTCGATCTTCTCTTCCTTGATCAGAGCTTCGATGCCGTCGAGCATCTCGACGCCTTCGTGCAGCAGTTCAACTGCTTTCCGCTCGCCCTTCATTTCGACGAGGGTTTTTACCCGAAATTTCTGATTTCCGCTGCCGATCTGACCGCCGTTGCGTGTACTTGCGCCATAACCGGGAACGAAGGCGTCGACGACGACCACTTGTCTTCCGGCACGAGCAAGTACGAGGGCAGCGGAAAGGCCTGAGAAGCCTGCCCCGATAACGACGACGTCAGCCTTCTTTGGTGGGGCGGGCCAAGGGCCGGTGCGCGGCACAGCGGCGCGCCACCAATATGGAATTGCCTGCGTCGTCCAATATTTGGTGCGACCTTCGGAGAGATCCGAGAGCCGAATTCCTATCGGCTCGTGCCGCGAATTCGGATCGACGAAATGCGTCATCGCAGTTGTTTCCAGGTTTCCCATCATCATCGCTTGCAGATAATAAAAATTACTTGCATTATATGCAAGTCGCATTTATAGGGAAGTTGCCGGTGCAAAAAATCTTGCCGAGATCGCAACGTGGGATCGGTGAGGAAGCGTCTTCCAAGGAGAGTTCAGATGCACATTCCCAATGCGTGGTCCGGCACGCTGGCTCCAGGCAGTCTCGCGACTCCCGCCGGGCTGGATCTTACCGGCGCTCAAGCCTTCCTCAAGCAGACGGGCGTCCGCTACGTTCTCGCCCAATTCGTCGACCTGCACGGCGTGGCCAAGAGCAAGTCCGTCCCCGTGCAACACCTCGAAGATATTTTGACCGACGGCGCCGGCTTTGCCGGTGGCGGCGCATGGGGGCTCGGGTTGTTGCCCCACGAACCCGAATACATGGTCGTCTGTGAGCTCGATACGCTGACCGTGACGCCGTGGGCGCCGGGTTACGCGCGAATGATGGGCGTGGGAACGGTAAAGGGCGTTCCCCATCCCGTCGACACGCGTAACGTTCTGAAGAAGCAGGTCGCGCGTCTTGCCGAGCGCGGCTGGACTCTGAACACGGGGTTGGAGCCTGAGTTCATCCTATTGCGTCGGGATGGCGATGGAAAATTGCAGCCCTTCGACGGGACCGACACACTCGCCAAGCCAGCCTACGACTATCGAGGTCTGATGCGCGGGCGAAGCTTCCTGGAGCGGGTCACGGAATCGCTGCAGGCCATAGGGATCGACGTCTATCAGATCGATCATGAGGATGCGAACGGGCAATACGAGATCAACTTCAAATATGCCGATGCACTGAAGACGGCCGATCAGATTACGCTGTTCAAGATGGCGGCCTCGGAAATCGCCAACGATCTCGGCGGGATCTGTTCGTTCATGCCCAAGCCCCGAAGCAATTCGACGGGCAGCGGCATGCATATCCACTGCTCGATCGCCGACGGCAATGGCCGTAATCTCTTCCACGACGATGCAGATCCAAACGGCCTTGGGCTGACCAAGCTCGCCTATCATTTCCTCGGTGGCGTTATGGCGCATGCCAAGGGGCTGACCGCGCTCCTGGCGCCCACGGTCAACTCCTACAAGCGCCTTGTGGTCGGGCGCACGGTCTCCGGCACAACTTGGGCGCCTGCGTTCATCGCGTATGGCGACAATAACCGCACGGCCATGGCGCGCATACCCTACGGGCGGATCGAAATCCGCACCGGCGACAGCAGCATGAATCCATATCTCGCGACAGCAGCGCTGATTGCCGCCGGCCTGGACGGCATCGACCGCGAGCTTCATCCGGGTGAGCCGAAGAATGTGAATTTCTACGGCCTTTCGCTCGACGCCATTCGTGGCATGGGCGTGGAGCTGTTGCCGCAAACCCTTTCCGAGGCTTTGAGGGAGCTCGAGGCGGATCCGTTGTTCGCAGCCGCGCTCGGGTCTCCGGTCGTTGATGAGTTCGTGTCGCTGAAGAGCTCCGAATGGCTAGAATATCATCGGCACGTGTCAGACTGGGAAGTCGAGCGATATCTCAGCTTTTTCTAGCCTTCGCTTGCACTGGAGATCGCGATGTGTGGAATTGCAGGACTGTTCATCAAGGCCCCTCGGCTGCAACCCGTGCTTGGGGCTTTGCTCGCCGAGATGACTTCGACCCTGTGTAGCCGGGGTCCGGACTCCGCCGGCTTCGCTTTATACACGGCGGAAAGTCCCGGCAGGACGAAGCTCACGTTGACGTCCGTCGCCGAACGGTCCGATTTTGGGGCGCTTGGCGCGCTTCTCGCCCATTCTCTGGGGGTCGCTATCCTTGTGACCAATCGCTACACGCATGGCGTGCTCAGCGTGCCGGTGGATTCGGCGGATCAGTGTCGCGCCTGGCTCGCCGAAAACGCGCAGGACGTTCGCGTCTTGAGCGAAGGGGTCAACCTCGAAATCTACAAGGAGGTTGGTTATCCAGATGACGTTGCCCGGCGGTTCGATATTCAATCCTTTGCGGGAACGCACGGCATAGCCCATACGCGGATGGCAACCGAGTCGGCGGTGACCACCACCGGCGCTCATCCGTTTTCGACCGGACCTGACCAGTGTCTGGTTCACAATGGTTCGCTTTCGAACCACGCTTCGCTTCGTCGCGAGCTTCGGCAGAACGGCATCGTTCCGGAAACGGAGAACGATACCGAGGTCGCCGCAGGCTATATCACGCGAGAGCTGCGACGCGGACGTACGCTGGGAGATGCGCTGAAGTCGAGCGTCGATGATCTCGATGGCTTCTTCACCTTCGTGGTCGGAACAAAGAATGGTTTCGGGGTGCTGCGTGATCCGATCGCATGCAAACCGGCCGTCATGGCGGAGACGGACGATTACGTGGCGTTCGCCTCCGAGTATCGCAGCCTCGCTGGGCTCCCGGGCATTGCGAATGCGCGGGTCTTCGAGCCGAAACCGGCAACGCCTTACTTCTGGGAACACTGAGATGAATCGAATTGAAGCTGGCTCGTGGTCGGGCCACGACATCAAGGCAGGGCGGGGGCCGTCAGACCCGGCCACGGAGCTGGACCTTTCCGCTCTGTCACTGCGTGAGCTCAACGCTCGGCTTCAGGCGCTGAAGCTCCCGACCAATGAGACGTTTTGGCGTGTACTCAATCCCAACGGCGCTCACGCGATCGCGGTCGGCGTGGATGCGCCCATTGATGTCGAAGTGGCAGGGCACGTCGGCTATTTCTGCGGCGGTATGAACAAGAGTGCTCGCATCGTGATCGATGGAAACGCCGGCCAGGGCGTTGGCGAGAACATGATGTCCGGGCTTATTCACGTCAAGGGCGACGCGAGCCAATCCGCCGGGGCCACCGGACATGGTGGCCTGTTGTTGATCGATGGCAATGCGGGAGCTCGGTGCGGCATTTCGATGAAGGGGATCGACATTGTCGTCAAGGGCGACATCGGGCATCTCTCCGGTTTCATGGGCCAAACCGGGCGCCTGGTCGCCTTCGGTGATGCGGGCGATGCTCTGGGGGATTCGATTTACGAAGCGCACATCTACGTCCGCGGCAAGGTCGAAGGCGTCGGCGCCGACTGCATCGAAAAGGAATTGCGGGATACGCATCGGGCGGAGCTGTTTGCGCTGCTCGAGCGCGCCGGCGAGGCGCACAAGGTCGATGTATCGGAATTCCGCCGATATGGATCGGCGCGCAAGCTTTACAACTTTAATATCGACCATGCCGGGGCCTATTGATGACTACTCATGAGAAGACGTGGGGGTATATCCCGCCGCGCCAGTCCGCCACGTTTGATGCACACTCCATTGCGGAGATAAGGCGGGCCGCTGCGACCGGCATTTACGATATCCGCGGCGGTGGCACCAAGCGGAAGGTGCCGCACTTCGACGACCTCTTGTTTCTCGGCGCGTCGATGTCGCGTTATCCCCTGGAAGGATATCGCGAGCGTTGCGACACCAGCGTCGTTCTCGGAACGCGTTACGCGAAGAAGCCGCTTCATTTGGATATTCCTGTCACCATCGCAGGCATGAGCTTCGGGGCTCTCTCGGCTCAGGCGAAGGAGGCCCTTGGTCGCGGCGCAAGTCTGGCCGGCACCTCGACCACCACTGGTGACGGTGGCATGACTCCGGAGGAGCGCGGGCAGTCCAAGACGCTCGTCTATCAATATCTGCCATCCCGATACGGCATGAACCCGGACGACCTGCGCAAGGCCGACGCGATTGAGATCGTGGTGGGCCAAGGCGCCAAGCCCGGTGGCGGAGGAATGCTGCTGGGCCAGAAGATATCGGATCGGGTCGCAAAGATGCGCTCGCTTCCGATGGGAATAGACCAGCGTTCAGCCTGCCGTCACCCGGACTGGACGGGGGCGGACGATCTGGAGATCAAGATCCTGGAGCTGCGCGAGCTCACCGGCTGGGAGAAGCCGATCTATCTGAAGATCGGTGCAAGCCGTCCCTACTATGATGTTGCGCTCGCCGTAAAGGCGGGGGCTGACGTGGTGGTGCTGGACGGCATGCAAGGCGGCACCGCAGCCACCCAGGACGTCTTCATCGAGCACGTCGGAATTCCAATTCTTTCGGCGATCCGCGCCGCCGTTCAGTCGTTGCAGGATCTCGGGATGCACCGCAAGGTACAGCTCGTCGTTTCCGGCGGCATTCGCAGCGGCGCCGATGTGGCCAAGGCGCTTGCGCTCGGCGCGGATGCTGTCGGCATCGGGACCGCGGCGCTGATCGCGCTGGGCGACAACGATCCTCGGTATGAAGACGAATATCGTGCTTTGGGGACGACTGCCGGTTGCTATGACGACTGGCACGAGGGCAAGGATCCGGCGGGCATCACCACTCAGGATCCCGCGCTGTCGAGCCGGCTCGACCCGATCCTGGCCGGCCGACGGCTCGCAAATTACCTCAAGGTGATCACGTTGGAGGCGCAGACCATCGCGCGCGCATGCGGCAAGAGCCGCCTGCACAATCTGGAGCCGGAAGATCTCGTTGCGCTTACCATCGAGGCAGCTGCGATGACGCGTCTTCCTCTGGCGGGAACGAGCTGGATTCCTGGTCAATAGTTGCTGGGCTGGTGCGGCGGTGGTCGCCGCGCAACGCTTCGTTGAGGAGGGGGAGTAATGACCAAATTGGAGTTGACGAGACGCAGTGTCGTTACGGGCATCGGTGCCGCCGTCGCGATGCCCTGGATATCCAGGGCGGGTGCAGCGCCAAAAGGAGAGCCCATTCTGCTGGGTGTACCAACGTCGCAGACGGCGGCGGCCGGCGTTGCCGACGATCTTGATCACCTCAACGGCACGACGCTAGCGATGGAGGAGATCAACGCCGCCGGCGGCATTTTGGGACGTCCTCTGAAGCTGTTTGTCACTGACGTCGATAAGCTGTCGCCCGAGAGCTGCCAGCAGGCGATCGCAGCATGTGCTGATGCGAAAGTCCATGCGATCTCGAACGCGTTCGTGTTTGCTCCGATCCCGGCAATGGATGAGTCCGCCAAGTATGGATGCCCGTATCTGCAAGGCAATACGCAGCGAGCGGCAACCGAAGCGTTCAAGTCCAACTCGAAGAAATACAGCCACGTTTTCCAAACCGACCCGTCCGAGGTCCACTACGGCCACACCTATCCTCTTTGGCTCGAGCACGAGGAAAAACGTGGCGTCTGGAAGCCGAAGAATCGCAAGGTTCACATCGTCCAGGAGCAGGTAGCGTATTGCCAGACCATCTCCAAGGCGGCGCAAGAGGCGATCAAGAAGCGCGGCAAATTCGAAGTGGCGGCCGTGACCGACATCCAGTTTCCCGTGCAGGACTGGTCGCCGGTCATTCAGAAGCTGAAGGAGGTCGACGCCGGGGCCATCATGATCGACCATTGGGTGGCTGCGGAGTATGCAGCTTTCTGTAAGCAGTTCGCGGCAGATCCGGTGAAAAACTCACTCGTCTATCTCCAGTATGGACCGTCTCAGCCGGAATTTCTCGAACTCGCCGGGGCCTCGGCAAACGGATTCTGCTGGTCGACCGTGTTGGGCGTGTACGCAGACGAACGAGGAAAGGGATTCCGCAAGAAGTACCAAGCGAGATTTCCGGGAACGATGGGGCTCGTCTACACCGGTAACGGCTATGATATCGCGCATTGGCTGAAGCTAGCCTGGGAAGCCGTCGGCAAACCCGAGGATTTCAAGGCGGTCTGCGACTGGATCCGGCAGCATCCGTATCGCGGCGTTTGCGGCTATATGAATCTGAACAACGACTATCAGGAAGCCGCCCATTTCCCAGACGACGGCAATCCGATCTCGGCGCTGGAGCTGGAGAAAGGCATGAGCCAGCTGTACGTCCAGGTCCAGAGTGGGCAGCACAAAATCGTGTTTCCGAACGAGATCTCGGAATCTCAACTGCAGCCCGCGCCATGGTGGACGTAGTGAACATACCAAAGCTCGACGTCGAGATGCGTCGAGCGCCCGCCCTTTTTGCGGGAGAGAACATCTCTCTCGATCTGGGCGGACGGGAGATCCTCAAGAGGATCAGCCTGAGCGTCCGTCCTGGTGAAGTGCTGGGAATCATCGGGCCCAATGGCGCCGGCAAGACAAGCCTGTTCGAGGTTCTGTCTGGCCGATTGAAGCCGAAGTCCGGATCGGTACGCTTCCGCGGTTCGGATGTGACTGCCCTGCCGCTTCATGCAAGGGCCCGCCTTGGGATTGGGCGGACTTACCAGACGCCGGTGGTTCCGGACGAATTGACGGTCGGACAGACATTCAAGGCCGCGCGACAGGCCTACAAGCCCTATCTGACCCGTTTCGACGCCGAATACGGCGCCGAGCTGGTTGGCCTCGACGTCGATGCGGAAGAGCCGACGAGTTCGCTGGAAACGCTCAACAGACGCAAGCTTCTGCTTGCGTGCCTCTTGATGCGTCGTCCTGCCTTGCTGCTCATGGACGAGCCTGCCGCAGGTCTGATCAATTCGGAGGTCGACGAGATCGATCATCTGATCAGGATGCTGTCGAAGGAGATGAATGTCGCGATCATCATCGTCGAGCACCGCATCGAATTGCTCGAGACGATCGCCGACCGGGTCATGGTGATGGACGCGGGTGAGGTCATCTCTGAGGGATCGCTTGCCGATATTCTGGCCGATCCGAGAGTACACGCGGCATATTTCGAGAAGGTCGAAGAAGGGGCGCTCGATGGCTGAAGCGCGCGAAATTCTCTCCGTACAGGGGCTGTCAGCGGGGTGGGGGCCGCTGCGGGTGATCCATGACCTGGATTTCATCGTAAGGGCCGGCGAGCGGATCGGACTGGTTGGGCTGAACGGCCATGGCAAGACCACGCTGTTCTATGCGATCGCAGGTTTGACAGGCTGGCAGCGTGGTTCGATCTTCCTGAACGGAAAGCAGATCGGGCGCACCCGCAGCCAAGGGCCGGGCCGTTATACGCACCAGATCGTGAGGCAAGGGTTGGCCCTGATTCCTCAGGGCGATGAAATCTTCCATGGCCTTACGGTCGAGGAGCACCTCGATTCGGGGGCATTCACGCCACGCTCCTGGAAGGAGCGGGCCACGCGCAAGCAGCGAATCTACGATGTCTTTCCGCCACTGCGGAAATTGAGTCATGTGCCGGTCGGCCGTCTTTCAGGCGGTGAGCGGCGGATGGTCTCGATCGGTCGGGGCTTGATGGCCGAAGCGTCGCTGTTCCTGGTCGACGAGCCCTCCCTTGGACTTGCCCCGAAGATCGGCAAGGGCGTTCTCGATGCATTGATGAGCATTGAGCTCCGCGATTCAGCGATGGTCATCGCGGAGCAGAACATAGCCTTGTTGGAAGGACGCGTGGATCGCGTGATCGGAATGCACGTCGGCAAGCTCAAGGGTGGCGCCTCAGCCGCGCTGACCCTGAACAGCAATCGGGATCTCTAGGATGAACTGGCCGTATGTCATATCTAATGCGATTGTGCTGGCCTGCATCTACGGCACTCTCGCCATCGGGCTGTCGATCACTTGGTCGAGCCTGGGCCTGTTGAATCTCGCCTACGGGTTCATCTTTGCCTTGTCCGGCTATGGCGCCTGGCTGACCCATCAATATGTGGCGGCCCTGATGCCGGACGCGCTGCATGGCCTAATCATCATGCTTGCCGGAATTGCGACGGGCGCGCTGGGCGGAGTTCTGGTGTGTGCCCTGGCGTTTATTCCAGTTCACGACAAGCCGAACTTCACGATTCGCGGCATGATCGCGACCTTGGCGATCAGCTTGATGGGAACTCAGCTGCTGCTCTGGTGGTTCGGCCCGCGGTCGAAGAGTCTTCCGGAGATTTTCGGCACGAGCAAGCTGTCTCTGTTCGGGCTGGTTCTGACGGCCGACAAGATCGGTAACGTCGTCGTCTCGATCGCGATGTTGCTGATCGTCCTGACATGGATGCGTTCGAGTAGGCGAGGTCTTGAAATCCGTGCAATGATGATGAATCCCCACGCCGCGGCGATCGTCGGCATCGGCGTGCGGCGCACCAGCTTCTACGTGATGGCGATCACCGGCGGTTTGGCGGGCCTCTCGGCAGTTCTTCTGTCTCAGACCTATTACATTCAGCCGTTCAATGGCCTCACCCCGATGGTCAAGGGCGTCAGTATCGCCCTGTGCGGTGGGCTCGGAAGCGTGCCGGGCGCGGTGATCGCTGCCCTACTCCTGGGGCTCAACGAGGCCATGACGTCCGTGGCGCTCGGTGGCCAATACGTGCTGATGACCCAATTCCTTCTCATCATCCTGATCATTCTGGTTCGTCCACGCGGAATCGCTGGGCTCCTCGATAAGGCGCGGGAGGCCTAACGATGCTCAATCCCGTTCCGAACACGGCGACCATGACTGAAGCATCCGAAGACGGCGCGCGAGTCTGGCGCAATCCTTTGACGGCTTGGGGTGGCGCGGGTGCCGAGCCCGAGGTGCCGACGATCCCTTACAAGGATCC
The DNA here is from genome assembly GCF_032484835.1 of Bradyrhizobium sp. SZCCHNS1022. Classification (NCBI taxonomy): domain Bacteria; kingdom Pseudomonadati; phylum Pseudomonadota; class Alphaproteobacteria; order Hyphomicrobiales; family Nitrobacteraceae; genus Bradyrhizobium; species Bradyrhizobium sp. SZCCHNS1022. Next base: position 1,748,425 of record NZ_JAUETT010000001.1, read on the forward strand.
GACGGAGATTTGGACGCAGACCCGCGAATCGGGTGTGCGGTTGCTGCCGGTCGGCCGACTTCGGTACTATTACAAATGGCCCGGTCACGGCGAAAAACTTTGGACCAAGCTCCGCTACTGGCCCACGCGCCGCCGCGTTCTTCACGTGCGTGGAGAATATAACCCGAAGACGCTCCGCCGCGAAAAGACGATCGTCGACAAGCGTCCAATCTGGTGGGTTCTTGGCCTGCTGGCGCTAGCGCTCGCCCCGTTTGTGTTTCCGGCGTCCCAGCTCAATACGCTTCTTGCGGCCGGCGCGTTCTTCGGAATTTATGCGGCAATCAACCTGTGCTGGATGCTCGTGCTCGGCACGGCCAGCATCTTTTCGCTTGCGACTTATGCGGTTGTAGGGGTCGCGGCATTCATCACGACGTGGCTGTCGATCTCCATCGGGCTCCCCTGGTGGGTTCTGCCGATAATCGGCAGCGTAATCGGACTCGCGTTTGGAATCGTGATTGCCATACCAGCCACCCGCCTGGACGGCTTCTACTACGCACTCTTGACCCTCGGACTGAATGAGTTGTGCCGAGTGTATTTCGTGCAGTCGAAGATATTCGGCTCGGCGACAGGTGGCCTCTATGGCGCGGACGCCTACGCTCCGAAATCTTGGTCTCCGCTCGACCAATCGATGCTGGGGTACTACGCGGCGCTGGCGCTGATGTGCGGCGCGTTGCTGCTCTATCGCATGGTCGACGGGCGGCGGCTGGGCCGAATTCTGCGCATGGCTCCTGAAAAGCGGGAAGCTTTTGCGGAGGCCACCGGAGTTGATTTTCGTCGCGCCCGCATTCAGGTGTTCGTTATCTCCTCGATTGCCCTCGGGTTCATCGGCGGATTCTATGCCGCCCACTATCGAGGCGTGGGATTCTCGATCTTCAGCTTCGACACGGTTTTGTTGGGCTTGGCGATGCTGGTCATTGGCGGCATCGGAAGAGCTGAGGGCGCGGTTGTCGGCACCGCGATCGTGGTCTTTCTCGACAAGGTGTTGATCAGCTGGGGACCTCTCAGGCTTTTCGCCATCGGCATCATCATGTTGCTCGTCGTCTTGTACCTCCGGAACGGGTTGTTCGGCATCAAGCAGCAGTTCCGGGCCTGGAGAGACAAGAAGAAGAGCGAGCGTCGCTCTGCGCGAGCAGAGAAAGGAGGAGAAATGTTACCGGAAGAAGCGACCGAAACGAGCAACAAGGACCTGGTCTATTGGCGCCGCTACGACAAGATGCAGCGAGACTATCTGAAGTCCCTGGTTTCTCCCGAGCTGATCGAGGAGCACAAGCGCAATCCTCTCGGGCAGCACAGCGAAGCGCTCGAGCGTCTCCTGCTTTACTTCCGACGCCAGCCGCTTCCGGACAAGTACGCCATTCAGGTCGTGCAGCCGTTCAAAGCCTACCGGATCGTCGCGCTTTCAGGTCATCGGGGCGTTCCACCCCGGGTGGTCGAGGACAAGCTCTATCCCTCGCAAGACGACGCTTATCACGGCGTATTCATGCGACGCGTCCAGGATCTCTTGGAATCCTGATCAATCAACTCGCAAGGCGGCAGACAGGCGCATGGCTCAGATCAAGCTGTTTGGTTACACGGACCGGATTTCAGTCAAACCGGGAGAAGCTATTACATTCCATGTGAGTGCGGATGGTGCTGCCGCCGCCGACGCTCAGCTTGTCAGGCTCGTGCACGGCGATGAAAACCCCTTGGGGCCCGGCTTCATTGAGCAGGAAGTGGCTTGCGAGGGAAATGGCCGCTGGCGCGTCGAGAAGCAGTTTACCCAGCTCGGCTCCTTCCTTGCGGTCGAGGATCCCCAGCGGAAGCTCGTGCTTGAAGGAAGCATGACCCTTTTCGGCTTCATCTTCCCGGGGCTTCCTGGAGACGGACGCCGCCAGTGCCTCATCGGCCGATGGAGCAACGACAAAAGCGCCGGATTTTGTCTCGGCATCAATCACGAGGGCCATCTTGAATTTTGGGTCGGGCGCGGCGACGAGGTTGACTACGTCAAGACAGAAATCCCCTTGATGAAGAAGACTTGGTACTTTGTTGCGGCCACCTTCGATGCAAAGACGGGCAAGGCTACCATTCACCAGGAGTCCGTGACCAACCGGTACAACGGCCTGCTCGGGGGCGTGGTGCCGATCGATTATCGTTCGCACGTGACCGAGACGTTTCGATTCAAGCAGAAGAATCTCGAGGAAACCCCTTTCTTGATAGGCGGATCTCGTGACTTCCATGAGTTGCGCGGACCATTCGTATCTCAGAATTTTTCCGGCAAGATCGACAGGCCCGGCATTTATGATCGCGCTCTCGGTCGCGCCGAGCTCGAGCGGCTTTCGAAAGGAGAACTCCCGACGAGCGATGGACTGGTCGCTTATTGGGATACGACGGAAGGATACACGGACGCCGGCATCGGCGATGCGGTAATCGACATCGGGCCCAACAAGCTGCACGCCGAGGGCTACAATCGCCCCGTGCGTGCTCAGACAGGCTGGAACTGGAAGGGCCGAAACGACTGCTTCCGATTGGCTCCCCGTGAATATGGCGGCATCGAGCTTCATCACGATGCGATGATTGACTGCAAATGGAAGCCGACCAGGACGGTCAGGCTGCCAGAAAGCTTGCGCTCGGGCATCTATGCGATGCGCCTGCGTGCAGGGGATGGCGCGGGATTAGGTGAGGAATATATTGTCTTCTACGTTCGGCCGAAGCAGCCTAAGGCGAAGATTGCATTTCTGGTGCCGACCGCGACCTATCTCGCCTATGCGAACGAGCACCTCAGCTTTGATGCCGAAATCATTCAACCGATGACGGGGCAGCCGCCCATCATTTCGGAAGTCGATGTCGAGATGTACAAGAATCCTGATTTCGGTCTCTCGACTTACGACTGTTGGGCCGACGGCAGCGGTGTTTGCTACAGTTCCTATCGCCGGCCGATCGTCAATATGCGGCCGAAACATCGGATGTCGAGTATGGGCGTGCCGTGGGCGTTCCCGGCGGACTTGTCCATCGTGGGTTGGCTTGAGCAAAAGGGGTACGATTACGAGGTCCTGACGGACGAGGATCTTCACGTCGAAGGTGTAGACGCACTCAAGCCGTACAGTTGTGTGCTGACGGGGACGCATCCGGAATACTATTCGGAGAGGATGCTGGACGGCACCGAGGACTACATCGCCGGCGGTGGCCGATACATCTACATGGGAGGTAATGGCTACTATTGGAACGTTGCCTTTCGTGAGGACGAACCCTGGACCATGGAGGTGCGCAAGCTCGATGCGGGCATGAGAGCGTGGAATGCCCGACCTGGTGAGCACTATCTGGCGACAACTGGCCAGAAGAGCGGACTGTGGAAGAATTTGGGGCGGCCCCCGCAAAAGCTGGTGGGTATCGGCTTTATCGCCGAAGGTTTCGAAACCAGCCGTCCGTATCGACGGATGCCGGACAGCTACCATCGCCAGGTTTCCTGGATTATGGAAGGAATCGAGGGTGAGCTGATCGGGGAGGAAGGGCTTGCCTACGGCGGCGCTGCCGGCCTTGAGCTCGATCGCTACGATTTGACGCTGGGAACGCCGCCTCACACCAAGATCTTGGCTTCTTCGGGCGGTCACAGCGACAACTACATGCTGTCTATCGAGGAAATTCTATATCCGTATCCTGGCCTTGCTGGTAGCCAGGATTACAGGATCCGCGGCGACATAACGTTCTTCAACGCCCCAAATGACGGGGCAGTGTTCTGCGGAGGCTCGATTGCATTCGGTCAGGCGTTGCCGGCGCGAAACTTCGACAACAATGTGTCTCGACTTCTCGGCAATGTCGTCGATGCATTTCTCAAGCCTGGCCCCTTGCCGGGTTCTCGCTGGATCAGCGAGGAGAAGCAGTGGAGATAAAGCGAAGGGGACCGTTTTCTTATCTCGTGCCCCTCGGCTGGCCGAGGGCTACCGAGATCCGCAACCGTTAAGGACAAAGAAATTGAAAAAAGCAAGCCGAGCGGCCCACAGGCGTCAGAACGAAAAGAAGACCTCGGTCAAATCGGCTAAAGTAGCCATGCCTCCCGCGGAGGAGACGATCGCCAAAGCGCCGATTGATGAACGCATGGGGGCAGCCATCCGACGTGGCCGGCTTGAGCGGGGACTAAAGCTGACTGAGCTTGCATCTGCGGCAAACATCTCCGTTCCGATGATCAGCCGTTTTGAAAATGGACAATCCTCGGTCAGTCTCCCTTTGTTGGAACGAATCTGCACCGCGCTCGGGACGGATCTATCAACGCTTTTCCGCGAAGTCGAACAGAGCAGCGGAAGTGCGCAGCTGATAAAGGCCGGTGATCAGATGGAGGTGGTTCGCTCGGGAACGAAGCATGGTCATACGTACAAGTTACTGTCGTACAACAGGGGTCCGCGCAAGATCTTTGAGCCGTTCCTGATCGATATGGATAAGGAAAGCGAGAGCTACCCGCGCTTTCAGCATGCAGGAACGGAGTTCATCTACATGCTGAGTGGGCGCATGGAATACCGCTTTGGCGATAAGACCTTTCTCATAGGGCCCGGTGATGCATTCACCTTCTCCGGCAATGTTCTACACGGGCCGGAGAAGCTACTCGACGACCGGATTCAGTTCATCACGATCATCGTCTATGCGGAATAGCGGGCAGCCTAGCAGGAGATGCACGTTTATCGCTCTCCTGGGGCTCTAGCAGTCTGCTGAAGAAGCGGCCGAACCCCGACGGATTTTCGGTGATGTGAGGTTCTGTACGAGATTTCGCCGTTGGAGCGATGATCTCCGCTCCGAGAGGCGGCCTTATGCGGCAATCAGCTTGGGTATTCGGACGAGGTTGTAGTCGATCAGGTTGAGGAGGAAGTCGCCAAGCACGCGGTCGCGGCCTCGGTGCTTGGTCTTGCGAATGGTTCCGTGCTGCTTGCCCCAGCCGAAGATGCATTCGACCATGGCTCGGCATGTTTGAGACATGCCGTAGCCGGCGTGCCGGGTCATTCGCCCATCGATGGCGCTCTGGCGTCCTTTGGGATTGCCGTTGTTGTACTGGCGACGTGCGACGTGATGTTCATCTCCCGCAGCTTGGCGACGTGCTCGGCTCTGTCATAGGCCTTGTCCTCGCCCACGGTCATGCGGCCTCCAGACGTCTTGGCTTTCGCCTTGAGCATGACTTCGGGCGCGTTTCTTTCGGCCGTTACCGTCGCATGGGTCACCCGCCCGTCGATCGCCAAGCCGTTCCTGTTTTCCATGATGAATTGGCACATGTAGCAGAGCCTGGCTTCCTTGCCTCGGGACTTCCGATACAGCCGGCTGTCAGGATCGGTCACGCTGGCATGGGTATCGTTCTTGCGCTTCTCAGGTCCTCAAGACGAGTGCAAGCTGGTCGGGATCGATGCGCTCGGAACTACGGCCGAACTGCATTCGCTGCAGCTGTTTGATGATGGACTTGAGACGCTCGATCTCGGTGTCGCGATGGCCGATCGCAGCGGCAGTGTCGCGCACCAGGCGCTGCAGAAGCTCAGGATCGGAGGGGAGATTAGTGAGATCGTGCTGCATGTCCGATGGTACTCGAACACGCTGATTCGTAGAAGAATCGCAACTCAGTTCAGCACTGGTTTTTGCAGATGATCCTGCAATCGCGGGCTTCCAGATACGCTCTGGCGCGCGCCAGTCGATGCCTTCGATCAGCATCGCGAGCTGCGCCGGCGTGAGCGTGATCGAGCCATCATAGCCCGCCATCACCGGCCACACGAAGCCGCCCTGATCGATACGTTTAGTGAACAGACAAAGCCCGTTCCCGTCCCAGAACAGGACCTTCAGGATCGATGCCTTCTTGCCGCGGAAGGCAAACAGATGACCGGAGAACGGATCCTTCTTCAGCGCGTCCTGCACCAGCATTGCGAGCCCATCCATGCCTTTGCGCATGTCGGTGTAGCCGAGCGCCAGGTGCACCTTCACGCCCGCTGGAACGAACATCATGATGCTGTCTCTCCGCTTTCGATCTGCGCCCGCACCGCATCCGGATCGCTGCCGGCGGGAGCGAAGACACGCTGTCTGTCAGGAAGGTCGACGGCCATCATGCCCTCCGGTGGACGCACGAGATTGCGCAGAACGCGCGCTGCGGGCATGTCGTCCGGCAGCACAACACGGGCGAGCTTGGATCGCTTCTTTTACGCGATGCCGAACTGCGCGCGCTAGCGGAACAGCAGCCCGGTGACGATCCCATGCTTGCGGGCGACGGCAGAGACTTTGGCGCCCGGCATCTCAGTCTCCCTGGCGATCGCGAGCTTCTCCTCGTCGCTGAAGAAGCGTCGGGCCGGCGTTTTGGGCGCGGCTGGATCGCCGATTTCGGCGGCTGTCAAGCGGCGTTCGGGCTGTGAGTTCCTAGCACTAGTGCTAACGGCCGGACGGGCGGAGGGATGAAGATGGGCGCGCCAGTCGATCGTGACCTCGCCGGCCGCCAATCGGTCGCGCCATTTGCGCAGCGAATGCGGCGACAGCTGCATGGCCGCGGCATAGGCGCGGAGCTCCATCCCGCTCCAGTTCAGCGCCTCGACATGCATCGCCCAGAACGCTTGAGACGCCCGATTGCGCACATCCGAGGTGACCATGAACCTGCGCTGCTTCTGCTTTCGGAGCGCCTTTTCTCGCTCGTCCCCGGGCGCGCTCGCGGCGCAATTCCGTCTGATATTTCTCGAGCTTAAGCGCAGTCTCGTTGCCGGCCAGCCGCTTCAGCCAACGCCGCAACGTGTTCTCGGTGAGACGTTGTTGCTGGCAGTATTTGCGGATCCCGAGACCGCTGCGACGCCACGCTTCGATGTGCAGCGACCACCATTCGCGGCGCGCTCTGTTCTCGAAATGTTTGGATCCCACCGGAGATTCTCCACAGCAGCAGAGAACCCGAAATGGAACGACAACACACGAGGGGGAAGGTGTGCAGAGACCGGACGGTTACAAGGCGGCGTTTCCGAGCAAGATAAAAGTGGCTCGCCGGTTGAATGCCAAGCCATTGACATGGCTTGGGTTCAACCGTGCCGTTCGGTCGAGGTGAGTGCCGCTACCGAGTTTTTTGTCAGCAAAGTCAAAGGCGACTTCGGCACTGATCGTAGTGTAGCGAACTCTGGCGAAGAACTCGGTTGAGCCACGCGACGAGTGCAGGATCTGCGACTCGGCGTGCGAGTTGACCGATCAATCGTGTCGCGCCGTCGTATCTCTGAGCCTGGGCCGATGCGTTCCGCCGACGCGGCCAGAACGAAATCGCGGGGTCGAAAGGGACCTGCGGCTCCGCGGGTCCAAAAGGGATCTGCGTATAAAGACTCACGGCGGGGCCCTAAGGGATCCGCTTTCCCTGCGACCAACGATCTCCCACCTGTCATTTTCCTCATCTTGGCATGTCGGCTCGGCGGTCGACCAGGACCGTATCCAGGATTCGCATGGACGCGAGCGGGCTCTGATCCAGGACGCAGGGGCTAGCCGAAGGCCTGACTGACGACGCCGTAGCTCGTCGGCCGGTCGTGGCCACGCGGGTGTGCACCCTTCACGTCGTTGCGCAGCGACATGGTTGTGACGGCATCAAACAGATCAAGCCCCGCTCGGGCTAGAAAGTCGCGAAACTCTCCGGTCTGATGGGTATCGAGCCTGAGGAATTGGCCGGCATGAGCCGCGACGTGCGGCGCGACCACCGCGATGGCGTCGCTGTCGCAGGACGCGACCACCGGCCCGACGACATGCCCGCGTCCAAACCGCCGGCACAGCGCGAACGCCGCGAGTTGTCCCGCTCGAAACAGGCCGAAGCTGCGCGACTGGGCCAACAGCGCCGTCATGAGCTCGCTTCGCTGGACGCCATAGGCGGACGCGTCGAGCTCGATCAGGGCCGGCAGCTCCGACCCGGTCAGCTCGTGGATGTCGCCCGTTCCGGCGACCGCTGTGCCGGGGTCGATCGCCTCGCCCTGACACTGAAACAGCGTCTGTTCGCGTTTGAAATCGAGCGATCGGTAGAGGCGATAGGCCGCACGCGTCGCGTTGAGCCGTAGCACGCGATCGCCGCACTCGGCCATCACGCGCTTCATCAGCCATTGCCCGGTGCCGAGGGCCTGAAGCCGCGGCGAGGTGATGACCATCCCGACCGCAGCAAAGCCATCGCTGTAGGGAAACCACATCGCAGCCCCCAAGACGCGACCGATCTCATCGAGCGCCACGACTCCGCGTCCGATGCCGCGCATGAATTCCCAATCCTCCGCCCGATGCGGCCACTGGACGGCGATCGACAAGGCGAGCAACTGCCCAAGGTCGACGCTGCCGATATCGGCGAGTTGCATCTCGAACACGTCGACGATGCGCGACTCGACGCCCGGGTCTTCCATGTCTGCTTTCCCTGTCCTCGTCCCGCCGGCCACGCGTCACCCTGCCTCGATGAGGTGGACAGCGACCATGCTGCCGTCACGCCGGCATATTGACGCGTCTGCGATCGAACTTCGCAACATTCTTCTCAATCCTGCCCTGTCTTCAGCAGGGAATACAGACCACGTCGTCTATGATCGATGCAGGCCGGAAATGGGGGCGGTGAGCCCGGTCGGCCGCTGGGATGATCGTATGACGTTCCTGTTCAAATCCGATGCCAAGCGTGGCGCCATCTTTCGCGAGGTGCTTGCGCGCGAACTCCCTGACCTGCCGTTCGCGATCGATCCGGCCAAGATCGATGCCGCGGCCGTCCGCTACATGATCGCTTGGCTGGTGCCGCCGGATCTTGCCGTCTATCGCAATCTCGAGATCCTGTTCTCGATCGGCGCCGGCATCGACCAGTTCAACGCCGCCTCGGTCCCTGCAGGGGTCAAGATCGTCCGCATGGTGGAGGACGGCATCGTCCGGATGATGCAGGAATACGTCACGCTGGCCGTGTTGACGCTGCATCGGAACTGGCCGGCCTATGTCGATCAGCAGCGACAGCAGCTGTGGCGCGCCGTACCGCAGCCTCAGGCGCGAGAGCGGCGCATCGGCGTGCTGGGCTTGGGCATGCTCGGGCAGGCGGTGTTGGAGCGGCTGGAACCGTTCGGCTTTCCTTTGTCCGGCTGGAGCCGCAGTCCGCGCACGATCGACGGTGTGACCACGCACCATGGCGCCGACGGTCTCGACCGGCTGCTGGAGACGACGGATATCCTGATCTGCCTGCTGCCTCTGACGGACGAGACACGCGGCCTGCTGAACGCTGAGCTGTTCGCCAAGCTGCCGCGAGGGGCCGCCCTCGTGCAGACCGGCCGTGGCCCGCAGCTCGACCAGGCGGCGCTGCTCGCCACGCTCGACAGCGGGCACCTCGCGGGGGCGGTGCTGGACGTGACCGATCCCGAGCCGCTGCCGGCCGAGCATCCGCTGTGGCGGCATCCGCGCGTGCTGATCACGCCGCATGTGGCCAGCGTCACGCAGCCTGAGTCGGCCGCGCTTGCTGTGGCCGAGAACATCAAGCGGCATCGCGCCGGGCTCGATCCGGTCGGTCTCGTCGACCGCAGCCGCGGCTACTGAGGGCCGGCGCGCCGCCACGGCTCAGCGGATCCAATCCATGGTCTTGTAGTACGCGCCGACGAACGGCAGGAACCAGGGCTTGCCGAAATGACCTGGCACGACCGGCCAGTCGGCCTCCTTCATCGGGTTGCGGTCGGGCCGGCCGAGCATCGCATCGGCCACGATCATGCCGAGATGAGTCGAGAGCTGTGCGCCATGGCCCGAATAGCCCATCGCGTACCACAGCCCGCCCTCGCGGCCGGCGCGCGGATAGCGGTCGGCGGTCATGTCGACGAGGCCGCCCCAGCAATAGTCGATGTCGATGCCGGCAAGCTGCGGGAACATCCGCTCCATCGCCGCGCGCAGGATCGCGCCGCTCTTGGCGTCCGATTGCTGATCGGATGTCGCCGAGAAGCGCGCGCGGCCGCCGAAGATCAGGCGGTTATCCGGCGACAGTCGGAAGTAGTTGCCGATGTTCATCGAGTTGACATAGGTGCGGTTGCCCGGAAGCACGGATGCCGCTTCTGCCTCCGTCAACGGCCGCGTCGCGATGATGAAGCTGCCGACGGCGATTATGCGGCGGCGGAAATAGCTGAATGTCGATGGCGTGTAGGCGCCGGTGGCGAGCAGCACCTGCTCGGCGCGCACCGTTCCCTTGGCCGTGGTCAGGCGGAAGCTCTTGGCCTGCTGCATCTGCTCGGTCACGGCCGCCTGCTCGACGATGACAGCGCCGCGGCGGCTTGCGGCCGTGGCGAGGCCCGCTACAAAGCGGCCCATATGCATCATGCCGCTCTTCTTGAACAGCATGCCGCCATGAAAGGGCGAGCCGATCTCGGACGTCAGGTCAGCCGGCGAGAGCAGCGCGGTGTCCGGGTCGACCTCGCGATGGATCGCTTCGAAGTTGCTCGCGATCGCATCGAAATGAGCGGGCTTGGAGGCCAGCTTGAGCTTGCCGGAGCGGCGGAAATCGCAGGCAATGTTCTCTTCCGCGATCAGGCGCTCCAGCGTGTCGATCGAATCGTCGAACGCCTTGTAGAGGGCGATGGCGCGCTCGGCGCCGAGCTCGGCCTTCGCCGCCGGATAACTATGCGCCAGGCCGTTGTTGAGATGGCCGCCATTGCGTCCCGACGCGCCCGAGCCGACCTGATCTGCCTCGAGCACTATGACCTTGGCGCCGGCCTTGGCGAGCTGCAGCGCCGCGCCAAGTCCGGTGAAGCCGCCGCCGATCACCGCGACGTCGTAGTGCCCCTCCACGGGCCCGGTGTGGCCGCCGGCAAAACCGGTCGCAGTGTCGCGCCAGTAGGAGACATATTTCATCGCGGGCACTCTGCTTAGAGACCTAACACGCCGGGCAGCTCGGAGACGCCCTTGATCTCGGTGTAGCCGTAATACGGATTGGCCGGCTCGTGACCGCGGTTGACCCACACCTTGCTCTTGATGCCGAGATCATGCGCCGTCATCAAATCGTAGCGGAACGATGACGAGCAGTGCGTGATATCCTCCGGGCCGCAGCCAAGCATGTCGAACATGTATTCGAAGGCGCGCATCCGCGGCTTGTAGGCCTGCGCCTCTTCGGCCGTGAATACGGCATGGAACGGCGCGCCGAGCTTGGCGACATTCGAGGGGATCTGCGCATTCATGGCGTTGGAGAGAATGACTAGCGGGATTTCCTTGGCCACCTTGGCAAGGCCCGACGGCACGTCGGGATGCGGACCCCAGGTCGGCACGCGCTGATACACCATCTCGCCGTCCTCGGGCTTGAAGGGGATGCCGATCTTGCGGCAGCTGCGCGCCAGCGCGTTGCTGACCACCTCGGCATAGGGCTTCCACGCGCCGAGGATTTCGTCGAGGCGGTAGGCCGAGAAGACCTTCACGAACTCGTTCATCGCCGGCTCGGAGAGCGTTGCGCTGTAGAGATCGCGCGCGGCTTCGGCCATCTCGAAATTGATCAGCGTGCCGTAGCAGTCGAAGGTCACATATTTCGGGCGAAAGCGGCTCATGGATCCTCATGCCGGTCATGGTCTCGGCCGCCGATGATAGGCCGACGCGCCAGCATAAGATGCGGCTTTGCCCCGGTTCTGCGGCGGAAGATGTTGTGGGCGTCACCGCCTTCAGCCGATCTGCTGGGTCCCGCTCGCCCAGACTCCCACGGAAATGGGAGTGCATGACATGACGTCCGACGCCGCGAGCTTTGTCGCTTTCAGCGGGGATCACCTGGATGCCGCGACGCGGCTGTCGCAGCAGGCGCGCTGGCCGCATCGTCGCGAGGACTGGCAGATGGCGCTTGCGCTCAGCAAAGGCTGCGTCGCCATCGCCGCGGATGGTCGCGTGATCGGCACTGTGCTGATGACCCCCTACGGCACCGACGCAGGCACCATCAACATGGTCATCGTCGATGAGGCGGAGCGGGGGAAGGGGCTCGGACGGCGCCTGATGCAGCAGGCGATGACGCTCGCGGGCGATCGCCGGCTGCAGCTCGTCGCGACCGAGGACGGCCTGCCTCTCTATGAGAAGCTCGGCTTCCACCGGACGGGTGAGATCGTGCAGCATCAGGGGCACCTTGCGCAGGCGGTGGCGCGGACCGACGCCGTGCGCGCAGCCCCGCCGGAGGACGTCTCCGCCATGACCGCCCTCGACGCTGCGGCGTTCGGCGCGGACCGCAGCGATCTGATCGCCCATATTGCGTCGGTCGGCGAGTTCGCGGTGCTTGAGCGACAGGGCCAATTGACCGGCTTCGCGGTGCTGCGCCGCTTCGGCCGAGGGCTCGTGATCGGCCCTGTGGTCGCGTCCGATCTCGACGACGCGAAGGCGCTGGTCGCGCATTTTCTCGCTGGTCGCGAGGGCGAATTCATCCGTGTCGACACCGGCATCAAGAGCGGCCTCACGCCGTGGCTGAGCAGCCTCGGCCTCGGCCATGTCGGCGGCGGCATCGTCATGCACCGACCCGCCGCACAGGACAGGGCTCAGCCATCCCCGACATCATTTGCCTTGGCCAGCCAGGCGTTCGGCTGAACCGGAGATCATCATGCTCAGCAACTCGCTCATCGAACTCGACCGCGCGCATCTAGTGCATCCGGTCACGTCGTATCGCGGACACGAGGCGTCGGGCGCGCGCGTCCTGGCCTCGGCCAAGGGCGCGATCGTCACGGACGCCTCCGGGCATCAGCTGGTCGACGGCTTCGCCGGGCTGTGGTGCGTCAATGCCGGCTATGGTCATGAGAGCATCGTCGAGGCGGCTGCTCGGCAGATGCGCGAATTGCCTTACGCCACCGGCTATTTCAGCCTTGCCTCGGAGCCCGCCATCCGGCTCGCGGCGGCGCTCGCCGAGCGCGCGCCCGGCGACCTCAACCACGTCTACTTCACGCTCGGCGGCTCGGACGCCGTCGACAGCACGGTGCGCTTCATCCATTACTATTGGCACGTGAAGGGTCAGCCGCAGCGCGACCAGTTCATCACCCTGCAGCAGGGCTACCACGGTTCCTCGACGGTCGGTGCTGGACTGACGGCGCTGCCGGCCTTCCACGCCAATTTCGGCGTGCCGCTCAACTGGCAGCACAAGATCCCCTCGCATTATGCGTACCGCAATCCGGTCGGCAGCGATGCCGATGCGATCATCGCGGCATCGCTTGCCGCGCTCGAAACCAAGATCGCCGAGGTCGGCGGGCCGGAGCGGGTGGCGGCGTTCTACGCTGAGCCGATCCAGGGCTCCGGCGGCGTGCTGGTGCCGCCCGACGGCTGGATGAAGGCGATGCGCGAGCGCTGCCGGCAGCACGGCATCCTGTTCGTCGCCGACGAGGTGATCACCGGCTTTGGCCGCACCGGACCGCTGTTCGCCTGCACCGACGACAAGATCGTCCCGGACTTCATGACCGTGGCCAAGGGCCTCACCTCGGGCTACGTCCCGATGGGGGCGGTGCTGATGTCCGATCACGTCTATGACGTGATCGCCGACGGGGCAGGGGCCTCGGCTGTGGGGCACGGCTATACCTATTCGGCGCATCCGGTGAGCGCAGCCGTCGGCCTTGCCGTGCTCGATCTCTACGAGAACGGTCTGCTGGAGAACGGAAGGCGCGCCGGCGCACGGCTGATGGCAGGCCTGCGCGCGCTGCAGGATCATCCGCTGGTCGGCGAGGTCCGCGGCCGCGGCCTCCTGGCCGCCATCGAACTCGTGGTCGACAAGGAGAAGAAGACGCCGCTGCCGGCCGGCGTCGAGCCGTCGCGCCGCATCTTCGATCGCGCCTGGGCCAATGGGCTCGTCATTCGTGCGTTCCCCACCGGGGTGCTCGGCTACGCGCCGCCGCTGTGCTGCAGCGATTCCGATATTGATGCCATCATCGAGCGGACTGCCCGAACGCTCGACCAGACCCTGGCCGACCCGGACGTCCGCCAGGCGATGGCGTGAAAGCGGGCACGGGCAGATCGTCGCGTGTGCAGCAACGCCGATATGTCGGCGCCTGCTCCTATTCGCAATTTTGTGCCGTCGGGTCCCCACAATTCGGAAGTTTTCGCCGGAACCCGGCTCCACACTAGGACCGTCATCTAAGAGACACCTTACGCCAGGATGAACACGATGGATCTCGCCCAATTCAGGTATCTGACCTTCGACGTGGTCGGCACGCTGATCGACTTCGAAGGCGGGATCGTCACCAGCCTCGCCGAGATCGCCGCGGAATCGAACAAGGTCATCGATGGAGAGCAAGCGCTCAGCCTGTACCGCGCTGCACGCTACGCCGCCGATGCCGATCGTTTCCCGGATGACCTCGTGCGGGTCTATGACGTCATTGCGCCGCAACTCGGCCTGCCCAGGCAGACCGCGTTCGGCGAGCGCTTCCGGGATTCCGCCGCGCGCTGGAAGGCGTTTCCCGATAGCGCCGCGGCCATGGCCCGACTCGCCAAGCGCTACAGACTGATCGCGATGACCAATGCGCGGCGCTGGGCGCTGGATCATTTCGAGCGCGAGCTGGGCTCCCCGTTCTACGCGGCCTTCACGGTCGACGACACCGGAACGGAGAAGCCGGATCCCGCCTTCTTCACCCATGTGTTCGATTTCGTCGCACGCGACGGTGGCAACACGTCGCAGATCCTGCATGTCGCGCAGAGCCAGTATCATGACATTGGCATCTCCCGACAACTCGGCATCACCAATTGCTGGATCGAGCGGCGCCACGACAAGCAGGGCTACGGCGGCACCATCGAGCCCGCGTCTTTCACGAAGCCTGATTTCCATTTCCACTCCATGGCCGAGCTGGCCGACGCGGTGGACCACGTGCCAGCGACATGATGAGCTGCTGACAACTTCATTCTGCCGGATCGCAAACAGGGGAAGGTTGACATGAGCGACACGATCACCAACTGGGCTCCGAGCGACGATGGGCTGATCGAAGCGGCGATCCGGCGTGGTGCATCGCGTCGGGATCTTTTGAAGATGATGTTTGCCAACGGCGTCGCGCTCGCCGCCGGCAGCACCATCCTAGGCCGCGCCGAGCGCGCGTACGCGGCAGCGCCGAAGAAGGGTGGCTCGATCAAGGCGGCGGGATGGTCGACCTCGACCGCCGACACGCTCGATCCGGCCAAGGCGTCGTTCTCGACCGACTATGTCCGCTGTTGCTCGTTCTACAATCGGCTGACCACGCTCGACCAGAACGGCGCGGCGCAGATGGAGCTTGCGGATTCTGTGGAGTCGACGGATGCGCAAACCTGGACCATCAAGCTCAAGAAGGGCGTCACCTTCCACGACGGCAAGCCGCTGACGGCTGACGACGTCGTGTTCTCGCTGAAGCGGCACCTCGACAAGGCGACCGGCTCCAAGGTGGCCAAGATCGCGGCGCAGATGACCGGGTTCAAGGCTGTCGACAAGTCCACCGTCGAGATCACCCTGGCGAGCCCGAACGCCGACCTGCCGATGATCCTGGCGCTGCATCACTTCATGATCGTGGCTGACGGCACCACCGACTTCTCCAAGGGCAACGGCACCGGCGCCTTCGTCCCCGAGGCGTTCGAGCCCGGCGTGCGCTCCATCGGCGTGCGCAACAAAAACTATTTCAAGGACGGGCCTTACCTAGACCAGATCGAGTTCATTGCGATCACCGAAGAGAACGCGCGCGTGAACGCGCTGCTCTCCGGCGACATTCAGCTCGCGGCCAGCATCAACCCGCGCTCGCTCCGGCTCATCGAGGGCAAGGAGGGGATTGCTCTGTCGAAATCGACGACGGGCAACTACACCGACCTCAACATGCGGCTCGACATGGCGCCGGGCAACAAGAAGGACTTCATCGATGGCATGAAGCACCTCGTCAACCGCGAGCAGATCGTCAAATCGGTGCTGCGCGGCTTCGGCGTCGTCGGCAACGACCAGCCGGTCTCCCCGGCGAACTTCTTCCACAATCCCGACCTGAAGCCGAAGCCGTTCGATCCCGAGAAGGCAAAGTCTCTGTTCCAGAAGGCCGGCGTGCTCGGCTCGTCGATCCCGGTCGTGGCATCGGAAGCCGCGAACTCCGCGATCGAGATGGCGATGGTGATCCAGGCCTCGGCCGCGGCGATCGGCCTGACGCTCGACGTGCAGCGCGTCCCGTCCGACGGCTATTGGGACAATTACTGGCTGAAGGCGCCGGTCCATTTCGGCAACATCAATCCGCGCCCGACCCCGGACATCCTGTTCTCGCTGCTCTATGCCTCGGAAGCGCCCTGGAACGAGAGCCGCTACAAGTCGGAGAAGTTCGACAAGATGATGCTCGAGGCGCGCGGCCTGCTCGACCAGGCCAAGCGCAAGCAGATGTATGCCGAGATGCAGGTGATGATCGCGGAGGAGGCGGGCACCATCGTTCCGGCCTATATCTCCAACATCGATGCCACCTCGTCCAGGCTGAAGGGCTTGGAGCCGAGCCCGCTCGGCGGCATGATGGGATATGCCTTCGCCGAATATGTCTGGCTCGATTCGTGAATGTGGTCTGAGATGCGGGGCGCCGGTCGTTGAGGCCGGCGCCCTTGCGACGAACTCTCTCTCTGATCAGGCTCGCGGACGCCCAGTGTGAAACATCGGATCGCCTCACTCGTCCTTGCCCGGTTGGCCATCGCGCTGGTCACAGCGATCATTGTTTCGTTCGCCGTGTTCTTCGCCACCGCCATGCTGCCGGGCGACACCGCGACCATCCTGCTCGGCCAGGCCGCGACTCCGGAAGCGGTCGAAGGCCTGCGCAAGGCGATGCATCTCGACGATCCCGCGATCTTCCGCTTCCTGCGCTGGCTCGCCGGCGTGGTGCGAGGCGATCTCGGTATCTCCTATGCCAACAACATGCCGGTCGCGAAGCTGATATCAGGACGGCTCGTCAATACCCTCAAGCTTGCCGGCCTCACCGCTGTGATCTCGGTGCCGCTCGCACTGACGCTCGGCATCACCGCGGCGATGCTGCGCGACACGTTATATGATCGCTGCCTCACCATCGCGATCATCGGCGTCGTCTCGGTTCCGGAGTTCATGATCGCGACCCTCGCCGTGCTGCTGTTTGCGGTTTATCTCAACTGGGTGCCGGCGGTGTCCTTCACCAGCGAGATCCGTACCGCCTATGATTTCGCGCGCGCCTATGCGATGCCCGTCGTCACGCTCACCATCGTGATCTCGGCGCAGATGATCCGGATGAGCCGGGCGGCTGTCATCGAGACTCTGAACACGCCCTATGTCGAGATGGCGCTGCTGAAGGGCGCCTCGCGCGGCAGGCTCGTGCTGCGCCACGCGCTGCCGAATGCGCTCGGCCCGATCGTGAATGCGGTGGCGCTGTCATTGTCCTATCTCCTGGGCGGGGTCATTATCGTCGAGACCGTCTTCAACTATCCCGGCATCGCCAAGCTGATGGTCGATGCAGTGTCGACGCGTGATCTGCCGCTGATCCAGAGCTGCGCCATCATCTTCTGCTTCGGCTACCTCCTCTTGACCACGACAGCCGACATCATAGCCATCCTGTCCAATCCGAGGCTGCGATGATGAGTGCCGCGAGATCCACCCCGCGAAACCCGCGATTTGGCTACCGCATCAATGCGGTCGGCGTGGCTGGGGCGCTGATAGTGCTGTTCTGGATCGTGGTGGCGCTCGCTGCGCCAACGATCATTCCGCATCCGATCGGCGACATCGTCGATACCGACTATTTTGGTCCCATGAGCCGCGAGCTGTGGCTGGGCTCCGACTATCTCGGCCGCGACATGGCCTCGCGCATCCTGATGGGTGCGCGCTATACGCTCGGCATTTCCGTGGCGTCGGTCATCATCGCCGGCGTGTCGGGCGTAACGCTCGGCATGATCGCAGCGATTACCGGCGGTGCCGTCGACATGGTGCTGAGCCGCTTTCTCGACGCGCTCAACTCGATCCCGAACAAGCTGTTGAGCCTTGTCGTCGTCGCCGCCGTGGGCTCGTCGATTCCGGTTCTCATCGTCACCATGGCGGTGATCTACATTCCCGGCGCCTTCCGCTTCGCCCGCGCGCTGGCCGTCAACATCAACACAATGGACTTCGTCGTGGTGGCCCGCATCCGCGGCGAGAGCCTGTTGTATCTGATCCGCGCGGAGATCCTGCCCAACATCATCGGTCCCGTGCTGGTCGATCTCGGCTTGCGCTTCGTCTTCATCGTGCTGCTGCTGTCGGGGCTGTCTTTCCTCGGCCTCGGCGTCAAGCCGCCCTATGCGGATTGGGGCGCGCTGGTGCGCGAGAACATCGGCGGGCTGCCCTATGCCGCGCCGGCGGTGATCTTTCCATCGCTGGCAATCGCGAGCTTGACCATCGCCGTCAATCTCCTGGTCGACAATCTGCCGACCAAGATCCGCGACCGGGAGCCATCCTAGATGACGAGCCTCGTGCAGATCCGCGGTCTTCGGGTCGAGGCGACCACCGATTCCGGCCGCATGATCGAGATCATCAAGGGCGTCGATCTCGAAATCGGCGAAGGCGAGATCGTCGCGCTGATCGGCGAGAGCGGCTCCGGCAAGACTACGATCGCCATGACCCTGATGGGCTATGCGCGCGCCGGCTGCAAGATCGTTGGCGGCACGGTCGTGGTCGACAGCATCGACATGGTGGCGCTGCCCGAGAAGGACAGGGCGGCCGTGCGCGGCGCCAAGATCGCCTATGTGCCGCAGAGCGCCGCCGCGGCGTTCAATCCGGCGATCCGCATCATGGAGCAGGTGATCGAGGTCGTGCGTATCCATGGCGTGATGCCGCTGGACGAGGCCCGCACCAAGGCGGTGGCGCTGTTCCGCGCGCTGTCGCTGCCCAACCCCGACACGATCGGCGATCGCTATCCGCATCAGGTGTCCGGCGGCCAGCTGCAGCGGCTCGCCGCGGCGATGGCGCTGATCGCGAATCCCAAGCTGTTGATCTTCGACGAGCCGACCACGGCGCTCGACGTCACCACCCAGGTCGAGGTGCTGCGCGCCTTCAAGTCGGTGATCTCCGCGCATCGGATCGCCGGCATCTACGTGTCGCACGATCTCGCGGTGGTGGCCCAGATTGCCGACCGGATCGTGGTGTTGAGGAACGGCGAGGTGCAGGAATCCGGCACGACCGCCGATATTCTCGAGCATGCGCAGCATCCCTATACGCAGCAGCTGCTCGCAGCTGTGACGCCGCGTCATGCGCCGCGGGCTGAGGTGTCCGAGCCCACCGCGGTCGAGGCGCTGCTCGACGTCCATGAGGTGTCGGTCGGCTATGGCCCGCCGCGCTCGGACGGCAGGCCGGCGATCGTGGCGGTCGACAACGTCAGCCTGCGCGTGGCGCGCGGGCGCAATCTCGGCATCATCGGCGAATCCGGCTGCGGCAAGTCGACACTCGCACGCGCCATCGCCGGCATCCTGCCGCCATTCGCGGGCGGCGTCGTGTTCGATGGGCGCGAACTGGGGCGGAGCGCGCGCAACCGCAGTGTGGACCAGCTGCGCGAGCTGCAGATCGTGTTCCAGCATGCCGATACGGCGCTCAATCCGGCGCAGACCGTCGAGGACATTCTCGGCCGCCCGCTGACCTTCTACCACGGCTTGGCGCGCAAACAGCGCAACGCCCGGATCGACCAGCTGCTCGACATGGTGAAGCTGCCGCGGAGCTTGCGGCTGCGCCGTCCGGCCGAGCTCTCGGGCGGACAGAAGCAGCGCGTCAACTTGGCCCGCGCGCTGGCGGCGGACCCGAAGCTGATCGTCTGCGACGAGATCACCTCGGCGCTCGATACCGTTGTCGCCGCCGCGATCATCGATCTCCTGAAAGAGCTGCAGCGCGAGCTCGATCTTGCTTACGTCTTCATCAGTCACGATCTGTCGGTGGTGGAAGCGATCTGCGACGACATCGTCGTCATGTATCGCGGCCGCAAGATCGAGCAGATCACGCCCGAGGCGATGGCAAGGCCCGAGCATCCCTACACGCAGCTGCTGCTGTCCTCGGTGCCGAAGCTCGATCCCGCCTGGCTCGACAATCTGCGCCAGGATCCCGAGCAGGTCCGCGCCTACTGCCAGCGCTGACGCGCAGCGCGCACCTAAATCTGGAACAGGCTGGTCAGCGGCAGATAGGGTTTCACGATCGGCGACTTCAGCACGACGAAGCTGAAATACTTTTCGATGCCGATGTCCATGTCGGTCAGCCGCTCCATGATAGTCTGATACTCGCCGATTCCCGCGGTGACGAACTTCATCATGTAATCGTAGCCGCCCGAGACAAGGTGACACTCGATCACCTGGTCGATCTTATCAACCGCCGCGAGAAAGCGGGCGAAGTCGATCTGGCGGTGGTTCTTCAAGGTGACCTCGGTGAAGACGGTCAGCGTCTGGCCGAGCTTGGAGACACAGATCTGCGCCGAATAGCCCTCGATGTAACCCTCCGCCTGCAGCTTCTTCACTCGCATCAGGCAGGGGCTCGGCGACAGGTTGACCAGCTCGGCCAGCTCGACATTGGTGACGCGGCCGTTCTTCTGCAGTTCGTGCAGGATCTTGATGTCGATGCGGTCGAGCTTCATGCAGCCGGGGTCCCGTGTGACGACGCGTCCTTTTCCCACTACAGCAGAAAATTCTGCAATTGGGTCAATGAACTTCCGTAAAGCAAGAATGGGGCCGCAATCGTCCGAATTATGCGATGCAAAACAATACACTGAGGGTGTGATGCCCCGCAGAATGATATGCCGTTCGGTTGCCAAATCCAGCCCCCGCGGTGCCGGATGCCGTTCTAACCTGACGCCGCAGAAAGCCGGAGAGACCGCATGCCCGCACCGCTGGTGCACGTCGAAACATCGCCCACGCTGCCGGAGCATGCAGATGCCGTCGTCATCGGCGGCGGTATCGTCGGCGTCTTCACGGCCTACAACTTGGCGCGGCGCGGGCTTGCGGTCGCCCTGATCGAGAAGGGCCGGATCGGCGCCGAACAGTCCAGCCGCAACTGGGGCTGGTGCCGGCAGCAGAACCGTGATGCACGTGAGCTGCCGATGGCGATCTTGAGCCTCGATCTGTGGGAGCGCTTCGCCGCCGACAGCGGCGAGGCCACCGGCTTCTCGCGCTGCGGCCTGTTCTATCTCAGCAATGATGAGGCGGAGCTGGCCGGCTGGGCGCGCTGGGGCGAGTTCGCCAAGACCGCGGGCGTCACCACGCACATGCTCGACAGCCGGCAGGCGACCGAGCGCGGCGCGGCCACCGGGCGCAGCTGGAAGGGCGGCGTGTTCTCGCCGACCGACGGCACCGCCAGCCCCGCGGATGCAGCGCCCGCGGTGGCGCGCGCCATCCTGAAGCAGGGCGGCACCGTGCATCAGATGTGCGCCGTGCGCGGCGTCGAGACCAGCGGTGGCCGGCTGTCGGCCGTCGTGACCGAGCGCGGCAGCATCCGCACAAAGATCGCCGTGCTCTCGGCCGGCGCCTGGGCCGCGTCGTTCTGCCATCAGCTCGGCGTCGCGCTGCCCATCGCCTCGATCCGTTCCTCGGCGCTGGCGCTGTCGCCCTCCGCGGAGCCGCTGCCGCCCGCGCTGCACACCGCCGCAGTCTCGATCACGCGGCGCGGCGATGGCGGCCATACGCTTGCCATCAGCGGCCGCGGCCGCGTCGACCCGACCTTGCAGCAGCTGCGCTTCGCGCCGCAGTTCCTGCCGATGTTCGTCAAGCGCTGGCGCAGCCTGCTGCCCGGCGGCCTCGAAGGCCTGCGCTCCGGCCACGAGACGCTCGGCCGCTGGCGGCTCGATGAGCCCTCGCCCATGGAATACACCCGGATACTCGATCCGAAGCCGGACCAGGCGACCATCCGCCTCACCCATGGGCGCGCGGTGGAGCTGCTCCCGGCGTTGAAGCAGAGCCGGATCACGGCGACCTGGGCGAGCTATATCGATTCGACGCCAGATGGAGTGCCTGCCATCGGCGAGCTCGCCGCGCTGCCCGGCCTGATCGTCGCGGCCGGCTTCAGCGGCCACGGCTTCGGCATCGGCCCCGGCGCCGGCCATCTCATCGCCGATCTCGTCACCGGCGCAACGCCGATCGTCGATCCCAAGCCCTATGAGCCCGCGCGTTTCGCGCAGCATGAGTCCAAGAAGGTCGCAGACTTCTGACGGTCGCCTTACAGGGACTTGAGCCCCCGACGAAGTGACGGCCGCACGGTTCGCCAATTTCCCCTTTGCACTTCCACGGCCTTTCGGCTGCGGCCGAGTTCGTTCGGTCGTTTGGGTCATGCTCCTAAAGAGCTTTGCAGAACAATGATGCCGTTTCTCCCCAAACGGATTGCTAATCCGCTGATCTTGTTGGCTTTCCCCGCTTCCCTAGGGAGCGCCATTTCCGGAAGATGCCTTTGCCGCCGGAGGCCGCCGTTTTTCCGCCTTGGCATCCGGGTGCCGCCACGGGCCGCCCTCACGCTTCCAGCGAGTTTGGATCGCCAGAAGGCATCCTGGCCGTTGTTCGGTTATCACCATTCCCACCTCTTGGCCGCCGCTCATGCGCCGACACGCGCGGCCAGCCGCGTGAAGTCTCCGCGCGCCCCACACAAACGTGACAAACCGGCGAAGGTCGCGGTCACAACGTGACACTGTGTCACCATTCGCAGCCGGCCATCGTTCCATTCGGAGCAGCCTGTCCCTACAAGCGGTCGTCGATTTGACGTCGCGCCATTGCGCAGGATCTGAGCCAGCTGGGCCGCGACAGGATGAATGGAGTACGAGGCCGTGACGGAGCGGGTGTTTGCGAGAGATGGCCGGGCGCTGGACGGAATTCGTGCGCTCGCCTTCGATGTTCAGGGCACATGCGTGGATTTCTATCAGCCCATCCTTCGCTTGGGTCATGCCGCCAACCGGGCCAAGGGCCTCGACATCGATTGGGCTGCGCTGTCCTCCGAATGGCGCGATCTCTACCGCCAGGCGCTCGACCATGTCATCGCGGGTCGCCGGCCATGGCTGCGCGTGGACCGCATCTATCGCGAAGCTCTGGATACGCTGCTGGAGCGGCAGGGACTGTCGGCAGCGTTCACGACGGTCGAGCGAGATGAGCTCAACCAGATCTGGACTCGACTTGATGCCTGGCCGGACAGCGTCGAAGGGCTGACGCGATTGCGGCGGCGCTTCGTCACGGCCACCCTTTCCAATGCCGGCATGGCGGCGGTGGTCGCGGTGGTCAAGCATGCCGGCCTGACGTTCGATGCTGTGCTGACCGCTGAGCTCGCACACAGTTACAAGCCGGCGCCCGCGGTTTACCAGCTCGCAGTCGATTACCTCGGTTACCAGCCGGGTGAGATCTTGATGGTCGCCTGCCACAAATACGATCTGAAAGCTGCGCGCGCGTTCGGAATGCGCACCGCATTCGTGGCGCGTGAATTGGAGTTCGGTCCAGGCGCGAAGGTCGATACCGCATCGGAGGCCTGGTTCGACATCTACACGGACAGCTTCGTCGCCCTCGCCAGCGCATTGGGAGTCTAGGAAGCCGAGGCTTGGTTCTCTGCGTCCCAACCGAAACACCGTAATCTCAAATTCCGTAAGAGTTCTGTTCCGAATGGCGCACCATGTCCGGCGCCAATCTCTGATCTGACGCCGCGGCTTCGCAGCCTCGCGGCGCGTTTTCGCGTCCGAGCTTTGCTCTCTGGACGCCCTCTTCAATGAGGAGGGCGCAGGGAAGGCCGGGTGCAGGCCGCACCCATGGCCCGCCTGCAACAAGAAAAGCAGGCGGCAGTCACCACAGGATTGGCCGATACAACCGGCCTTCCCTGCGCGATGGTCTTCACGGCTGCTCCGTGCTCTCCCAGGGGACCGGGCTTGTTTGCCCCCGTCGTCGGCATCGTCGCCGACCAGACACCAGCGTCGGGGTGTCGGGACCACACGGCTTGACCGTCCGCACCGGCTCGTTCGTCGGCGCGCATCTTGAGCATGGTCTTGGCCGGAAAACCGCTGACGCACTTTTCCGGACCATGCTCGCGCGCTGCGACCCGATGCGGCCACCGCATCCCACGCTCCACGGTCCGTGACGATCGCGAAACGCCCCTCCAGTGAGCGCGAGACGGCGAGGATGATCGTTCTGATTTGCCCGACGACACAAGCCGCGCAGGATGCGACAGAGTGGCACGACGGGCAATTTGCGCAGGGCTGGGATGCAGGGTGGCGATGGTCAAGCTGAGTTCGAGAAAGGGATAAGTGCTCTTCGAGTCTCTTCTCTGCATAGGATTAAGTTGAGTGCACTGTCACCGTAATCATACCTGCCAGATTTCAACAGAACTGATTTGGAAATTACCAGCGATTTTGAAACGTTTCAAATTCGCGCGTCGACTACGCAAGTCGCTGATGATCGAGACCTTCTAAATTCGTGGCGCCATCTTTGCGTTGCGGTCACCATGGCGGCTCTCTAAGAGTTTTTGCAGACAGAGACGGTGATCGGATTTTCCCGTAACGCACAAACTAATAAGCCGGGATGGCAGATCCGCGAGATCTAATTAAGTGGGCCATGGGGAGACAGCCGAGCTCGGATGCCGAGGGCGGATCGTCGCTTCATTGTCGGCGCGGGGGCGAGCGTAGACCATTTTACGTGGGGGACGCGCTATTGACGGGGTGCTTTCCAGAAATGCAGCTTGATATTGATAACTGGACGCTGACGCGCTTTGGACGCGCGTTTCTGAGTGGAGTCGCGTTGCTGGCGTGGTTCGGATCGCCCGCCCGATCCCAAACACCGCAAGACGCCAGATCCCTTCCGCCTGTTACAGTGGAAGCGCCGAAGCATCACTCTGCCAGCCGCGGACCGACCAAACGAAATGCTGATCGCATTCGATCAACTTCCCGGCGTAGCCCGGCGCCCGGCGCCGCGCAAACCGGAGGCGTCGTGGCACAATCGCGGCCGTCGCGATCAGGCGTCGTGCCCGCCTTTGCAGGCGATCAGGTCGCGCGAGGGGCGCGGCTAGGGCTGCTCGGAAACATCGACGCGATGAAATCGCCGTTCAACGCAGCGAGCTACACGGACAAGTTCATTCGAGACCAGCAGGCCGCAACAGGCGCGGACTCACTGATCCTCGATCCCTCGGTGCGCAGCTCCCACCCGACGGGCGGCGTGCTCGACTCCTTCAACATTCGTGGCTTCCCGATCAACGAAGGCAACAATGGCGAGTTCGGTTTCGAGGGCCTTTACGGAATTGCGCCGACCTATCGCATCTTCACGGATTACGTCGAGCGCATCGAGGTCCTCAAGGGGCCTTCGGCCGCGCTCTCGGGCGTTGCCCCCAATGGCGGCGTTGGCGGTGTTATCAACGTCGTGCCGAAGCGCGCAGGGGAGGACTTGACCCGCTTCACCGCGGATTACGGCTCGGCTGCACGGTTCGGCGGTCACTGGGATGTCGCGAGACGTTACGGCGGGGGCAGGGAGTGGGGCGTGCGGACCAGCGGCAGCCTGCGTGGCGGCGATACGTCCATTGACCACCAGTCCGAAACGACGGGTGTCGGGTCGTTGGCCCTGGACTATCAGGGCGAGCGGTTCAGGTCCTGGCTCTACCTCATCGCCCAGACCGATCGGTTCGACGCTCCGTCTCGTCCGTTTCTCGTTGCTTCGGGTCTGCAAGTGCCAAAGGCACCGGACGCGCGGCTGAACGTGACCCAGCCCTGGGAATGGTCGCATATCAATGATCAATCCGCCTTGCTGCGTACCGAATACGATCTGAACGATCAGCTCACGCTGTTCGCCGACGTCGGTGGATCACGGACCAATGTCGAGCGCTTCTTCGGTCTTCCGACCATCGTCAATACGAGCGGCGACACGACATCGACGCCCCAGTTCTTCGGGCTCAGCATCGAACGAACCACGTATGATGGCGGTGTCCGGGCCCGGTTCGATACCGGCTTTATCCATCATGCAGTCGCCATCCAGGCCTCGATTTATCATGATGCGCTGTATCGGCGGCTCACCAACGGAAGTCTAGTCACTTCGAACATCTATAATCCGACCGTGGCGCCGACCCAGTTTGCGAACGAGATCAGCGGGCGGCCTCGGCTCTCCGATAGCGAGCTTACGGGACTCTCGATCGCCGACACTTTATCGGTGCTGGATGAGCGCATCCTGCTGACATTGGGGGGCCGGCGCCAGGGCATCGAGGCGAACAACTATCTGTCCAATGTCGGAACGCTGACGTCTTCCTACGATAAGAGCGCGACCACTCCGGTCGTCGGTCTCGTCATCCGCCCCCGGGACAATGTTTCTCTGTACGCGAACTACATCGAAGGCCTCAGCCGGGGTGATGTCGCGCCTCAGACTGCGTCCAACTTCGGTGAGGTGCTTCCTCCTTATATCGCCAGGCAATACGAGGCTGGCATCAAGGTCGACTTCGGCCGGGTCGCTACCACCTTCAGCGCCTTCGAGATCTCGAAGGCGAGCGGCGAGCTGGCGGCCGGGCGGTTCGCGGCGACGGCAGAGCAGCGGGTTCGTGGCCTTGAGTTCAACGTGTACGGCGAACTCAGGCCCGATGTCCGTGTTCTCGGAGGCTTCTCGCTGCTGGATGGCACCCTGACGAAGACAGCCGTCGCGGCAAACGTGGGCAACACGCCGATTGGGGTTCCGAACGTTCAGGCCAATATTGGAGCCGAGTGGGATCTTCCGTGGATGAGGGGGCTCACCTTGAATGGGGCGGTCATCTACACGGGTAAGCAATTCGTCGATACGGCGAATAGACAACCGATCGCGGATTGGACGCGTCTCGATCTCGGCGCCCGCTATACGACGGCGATCAATGGCAGGAAAACGGTCTTTCGCGCGAACGTACAGAATGTCACGGGTGAGAATTACTGGTCCAGCGTGGCCTCGTTCGGGACGTTCTTCCTCGGAGCGCCGCGCACGTATCTCCTGTCGATGACCGTGGACATGTAATCGCTGAGCGTAGGCGTTCCTGCTGCTCAAAAGAAAATCAGGCTGGTCGATATGCAAGTTTGCCTCCTTTCTCCATGGCGCTTGATCCCGACCGAAGAGGTCGATCCCGATCGAGTGACTGAGCTGCAGGCACAGATCCTCGACGCGGCGCGCTGGGCCGCTCCGGTCACGGCGGAGAAGGACGCCCTGTTCGTGATGGACGGCCATCACCGGCTGGCAGTCGCCCGTCGCCTGCAACTGCGGCTGATGCCCGTGATTCTCCTGGACTACAGCGCAGTGCGCGTGGAGAGCTGGCGCCCGGGCGAGACGATCACGCCTACGTGCATCTTCGCGATGGTGGTTACGGTGACAGTGCACTTAATTGCTGGGTATGGGCGTCGGGGCTGGGGGCAACAATCATGATCGGGTCGCGCCGGATTAAGCACACTGTCAACGTAATTCCGGTATTCCACAAGAATATCGCGGTGGATCATGCTGCGCTGCTCCGCCCTTCGGGCTGCTGCCGACTGGAACTTCGCGGGCGAGTCAGGGCCGGCCGGTCGTGCGGTTAGACGGTCAGTATCGACCGCCGCTACGCTCTTGTTGCTTGATCCAATCCGATAACGTCCGGGGTGCTGATCCGGAACGCGTGGGACGCGATTGTTTCGACGTTGCGGTGGGCTTGCTCCGCATCGTCGTCTCCGGGTGCGCGCGCTGACGCCTCGCAGCGTCTGCCTCTGCGCCAGCACTTGATGGAGTGGCGAGCTTTTCCGCAGCCTCTTTTTCGAGACGGAGTTTCCTCAGTCGCTCCATCTTCTCGCGTTCTGCGTCTAAAGCTTGAGACGGTTGCGTCCTCTCGCGGGCCGCCTCGGCCGAGACCAGCCGTCCGAGGATCGCGCGTTCCCCGAGCGCCTTGCACGCTTCCAGCCGATGAAGTCCCTCGACCAGGACGAAGTGGTCCTTCTCGCGCCGAATCAGGATCGCATCCTGCTGTCCGATGTCCAGAATGCTCTCCGCGATGTCTTGCACCACCTCGGGGTTGAGAGCGCTCCGTTTCTTCTCGGGAACGCGGATCTTTTCGATGGGGAAGCTTTCCGGCTCGGACACAGTTGATGCTCCCTGGTGATCGCGCCCGATCCGACGGACCGGTCGGAATGTGTCGCGGATCCCAAGTCGGAACGAGCATCGCGCAAGCGATGGAGACACGGGGCACGCGCGTCCACAATAGGGACATTGCGCTTCGGATCGCAAGCGTGGCGATCGGGACGACGGGGGCGTGCCTTGCTTGCGCGATGGCACCATCGCGACGTCATTGCATGCAGCTGCGCCGCTCAGGTGCGGGACAACCGCGAACTCGCGCGGGACGTTGAGCCGCAACGCTCAGACGGAGCGGCGCGGGGAGCCGCGAAAATCCGCCAGCGCCTTGCGGGCGACGATGCCGAGTTCCCCGAGCGTCGTCCTCCGGCTCTGGGCGGCGTCTGCCAGGCGCTGGGCGATGAAGGCGCGGACCTCATGATCGCCGCCATTCGGCAGCACGCGGCAGGTCTCTTCCAGCGCTCGTTCCATGTAGGTTTTGATGGGATCGGTCAGCTCGTACACATTACCCTCTCGCCGAACTCGCTGAGCTCAAAGCTTCGATGCCGTCAGCATTCGCCTCGGAATGCACGCCGACTGGCCCTGAATCACATGAGCTAACCGCCGCCGGTTTGGAATCCGTTAGCCTACGGGGCAGGCATGCAACGGAGCATGCGTGCCGGCGCTGGCAGCTTCTCAAATTTGCGTGCGCCAAAATTGCGCCGCAATGCTGCATTGCGACGCGATCGTCGCGACGTGAAGACGTTGCGATCGCGGGAAGCGCGCAGGGCTTGGGAAAACAGGCCGACGATGTCTCGCGCGGCCATCCTTCGAGACGCTCGTCTCCGGTGCGTTCCTCAGGACGAGGGCGACTTCGCGGCATAATGGCGGATCCTCACCATGAGGGTCTACGATTCACCGCGGAAAATGTCCTCATCCTGAGGAGCCCGCCGCAGGCGGGCGTCTCGAAGGATGGCCGCAAAGAAGGCTGCCCGAAGCTATTCAAGCCATAGGCGATTGCCCTGCGGCAGAAGGGAAGGCCTGCTGCCGGCGCGTGCACAGTCGGGTGCCGGGTGGAAGTCGCATCGATCCGATCGCCCGGCGCGGGCACTTATTTCTTCGAGCTTGCGCCTTTCAGCGCATCCCACGCGGCCTGGTTGGCCTGGTCGAAGGTCTTGCGGGTGTCGGCGAGCGCTGCGCTCAACACGGCCCAGGAGTCCGTGCCGGCCTTCTTCAAAGTCTGCAGCCTCGCCTCGGCCTCCGCTGCATCCAACTTCATCTGCGCGATCGCGGCTTCGACATTGGCCTGGCCGGTGGCTGCGATCTTCGCGGCGGCGTCATGGAATGTCGCGGCCGCCTCGCGCCATGCCTTGGCTTGCGCCGCGGCGACGTCCTTGAAGGTGGCCTGCTGCTGCTCGATCTGCTGGCCGAGGCCGTCGAAATAGGTCTTCACCTGCGCCTCGAAGCCGTCCCACTGCGTTTCCATATCCGCCTTGGCGCGCTGCCAGGCGGCCTCGCCGGCGTCGCCTTGCGATTTCAGCGCGGCCTTGAACTCGTCGCGGCGCTGCTTCAGATCCGCGATCAGCTGATCGACTTTCGGCTTCATCTCGGCTGCCGACTGGCTCGCCTTGACTTCGAACGAGGCCAAAGCGGCATCCATCTCGTCGATGCGCTCCTTGGCCCAATTCAGATAGACATGCACACTGCTCTGCTCGGGCATCCTTGCCTCCATGCGTTGATCTCGCGGGATCATCGCCGGATCGGTGCCTGCTCATATTGACGTGAGTCAACGGACCGGAACGCAACGGTTTTGTGGCGGCGCGGGTCTTTGAAGCGAGTCTTTGAAGATCGCCGGTCCCGGTGTGTTCAAAACATCTCGAAATATTCGCGCTGCTCCCAGTCCGACACCTCGGCCTGGAAACGCTCGATCTCCGCGGTCTTGATGTGCACGTAATAGTCGATGAACTGCGCGCCGAACTTCTCGCGGAAGAACGGATCGTCATGCAGCGCGAACACCGCCTCGCGCAGCGACTTCGGCAACAGCTCGGCCTTGGTCTCGTACGGCGTATCCGCCGATGGACCGGGATCGAGTGCGCGGTCGACGCCGTCGAGGCCGGAGAGGATCTGCGAGGCCATGTAGAGATAGGGATTGGCGGCCGGCTCGCCGATCCGGTTCTCCAGCCGTGTCGCAGAATCGCCGGCGCCGCCGAGCACGCGGATCATCACGCCGCGGTTGTCGCGGCCCCAGATCGCGCGGTCCGGTGCCAGCGAATAGGAGCGGTAGCGCTTGTAGCCGTTGATGGTCGGCGTCGTGAACACGGTGGAGGCGCGGGCATGCGTGAGCAGGCCGGCGAGATAGTTGCGGCCGAACGCGGAGAGCGGCTCGCCGCCCGCACTCGCCATGAAGGCGTTGCTGCCATCGGCGCGCGAGACCAGCGATTGGTGCAGATGCCAGCCGGAGGCGAACACGTTCGGCAGCTTCGGCCGGCACATGAAGGTGGCATGATAGCCGTGGCGGCGCGCGATCTGTTTGATCGCCGAGCGGAACAGCACCATGGTGTCGGCGGGCTCGAGCCCCTTGCGCGGCTGGAACGTGAACTCGCATTGGCTCGGGCCGAACTCGACCTCGACCGAGCGCAACGGCAGGCCGAGCGCGAGGATGTCGCGGCGCAAGATCTCCAGCACCGGCTCCATCTGATCGAAGCGTTGCTCGGTGAGATATTGATAGCCGTGCGAGAGCAGGCTGACGGACGGCGGCTGTCCCGGCTGGCCGGCATCTTCGACCGCCATCCTGGCGTCCTCGAGCTTGAAGACGTGAAACTCGACCTCCAGCCCCGCGACATAGTCGTAGCCGCGCTGGGCGAGATCGCCGAGCACGTTGCGATAGATCTGGCGGGTGGCGAACGGCACCGGCCGGCCGTCGCTGAAATAGACGTCGCACAGCACCCAGCCCGTGGTCGGCGCCCACGGCAGCACGCGGAAGGTTGTGGGATCCGGCACCATCACGACGTCGGCGGCGCCCTCCATTTCGCTCATGCCGAAGCCGCCGCCCTTGGTGAACACCGGGAACACCGTGCGGTGCGAGGTGTCCTTGGCCAGCATCGTGGTCGTGATCGAGCAGCCGCTCTCCAGCGAGGCGACCGCCTCAGTCGCGATCAGCGTCTTGCCGCGCAGGATGCCGTGCTGATCAGGGAACGAGAGCCTGATCACTTCGAGGTTCTTCTCCTCGACGATGCGGGCAAGCCTCTGCGCCGCTTCCCGCTGCTCGTCAGTCCACAGGCCATGGCGGCTTACGAAGGTCACGCGATCCTCTTAAGTATCTTGAATGGAAAACGAGCCACATAGTCGGTCATTCCGGGGCGATGCGCACGACAAAATGGCGAAGCCATTTTGCTGGAGCATCGAACCGGGAATCTCGAGATTCCGGGTCTGGCGCTTACGCGCCATCCCGGAATGACGGGAGTCGAAAGCGCCACTACTCCGCCGCGGTGAGATGCGTCACCTTGCCGGCGATGTCCTTCGGCACCGGGGCCGCCCAGGGCGCGCCGCGCCGGCGCTTGACGTCGACCTCCATCCAATAGAGCTCCCAGCCCTTGGTCGGGCCGATGCCGTCCATCGTCGCCGGGCCCTGGATGCTGCGCGCGGTCTCCGCGTCCAGGCACAGGATCGGCTTCTCGCCGCGCGCGACCTTCTCGATCTCGCCCCGCAGCAGGCGGCGATATTGCACGATCGCCTTGTCGCTGGTGCCGAGATGCTCCTTGGTGCGATCCTGGATCGGCCCCATCGATTCCACCGCCCACTGGTCGTGCACGTTGATGTCGTGGCCCATGCCGGTATAGGTCGCGGTCTGCTGCTCGCTGGCGTCGAAGCCGTAGTTATTTGCCTTGTTCCGGCGCGAGATGTAGTCCGGCAGCTCGTACATCTGGAGGCGCTGGTCGCGCATCTTCTGCTTGTCGACCGGCGCGCCATAGCTGGTGAAGATCGAATACCAGTAGCAGTTCTCGTCGTCGATCGGCACGTGATACTGCGTGATCGTCATCTCCGTGCTCATCGGAATCACGAAGGCATGCGGGAACAGCTGGTTGGTGACACGCACATGGGTGCTGACGTCATCGATCTCGCGCAGCGTGATCAGCCGCAGTCCATACTCGGTGTGCTCGACATTGATGATCGGGCGATCATATTCGCGCAGGATCTTGGTCATCGGCAGGTCGGTGCCGGCGGAGGCTCCGCGGAACTGGCGGCCATAGGCCATCGAAGTGTCCTCGTCCTCGAAGAACCGATGCAGATACGAGGCGTGCGACGGATCGATGCCGACCTCGAGCGCCTGCAGCCAGTTGCAGGCCCAGTGGCCCTTGAAGGCGAAGACGTGAGTGTTCGGCGCCGTGAAGCAGTCGAGTTCGGGGAAGGCGGGCGGGGTGCCTTCGCCGAGATAGGCCCAGAGGATGCCGCTCTTCTCAACCACGGGATAAGAGCGCTGCCTGATGTTGGCGCAGAGGTTGGAGCCCGCAGGCTCCGCCGGTGTCTCCAGGCATTGGCCGCTGACGTCGAATAGCCAGCCGTGGAACGAGCAGCGCAGGCCGCCGCCTTCGAGCCGGCCGAAGGCCAGATCGGCGCCGCGATGCGCACACTGGCGGTCGATCAGCCCGTAGCGGCCCTGCGGGTCGCGAAACAGCACGAGATTTTCGCCGAGCAGCCGCACCGGGCGCACCGGCCGCTCGCCGCTGAGCTCATCGACCAGCGCCGCCGGTTGCCAGTACTGGCGCATCAGCCTGCCGCAAGGCTCCTTGGGCCCAACGCGGGTGATCAGGTCGTTCTGCTCCTGGCTCATCATGGTGGGGCGTTCCTTCCGTGGCTGCAGCTTTTGTTCGGCTATTGAACATATGGGCGAATTATGCCATGTCCGGACAGGGCCGCAAGCACGAGTTTTCACCGCGTTGCGGCGCGGAACGAGGCAATGCCGAAGCTGAAGCGCGAGGACGGCGGCGAGGCCGCCACCGATTACGTCGAGAGCCTCGATCGCGGCTTGCGGCTCTTGCACGTGTTCGGCACGCGGCCGGGCGCGATGACGCTCAGCGATATCGCGCGCGCATCCGATTTGCCGCGGGCGACGGCGCGCCGCATCCTGCTGACCCTGCAGCGGGGCGGCTTCGTCGCCAGCGACGGCAAGCTGTTCGCGCTGACGCCGCAGGTGCTGACGCTCGCCTCGTCCTTCCTGCGCTCCAGCCAGCTCGTCAGCGTGCTGCAGCCGGTGCTGGATCGTGTGGCCGAGCGCGCCAAGGAGATCGCCTCGCTGGCGGTGCTCGACGGCCAAGAGGTGGTGTTCATCGCCCGCGGCGGACCGGTGCGCGTGTTCTCCGGCGGGCTGGAGATCGGCTATCGCCTGCCGGCGTTCTGCACCTCGGTCGGTCGCGCGATGCTCAGCCAGTTCAGCGACGCCGAGCTTCGCGAGCGGCTCAAGTCAGCGCCGTTGCAGGCGCTGACGCCGCAGACGGTGACCGATCCGCGGCGGCTCGTGGCCATGATCGCTGCCGATCGCAACAACGGCTACTCGCTGGTCGATCGCGAGGCCGAGCCGCATT
This sequence comes from Bradyrhizobium sp. SZCCHNS1022, assembly GCF_032484835.1. Classification (NCBI taxonomy): domain Bacteria; kingdom Pseudomonadati; phylum Pseudomonadota; class Alphaproteobacteria; order Hyphomicrobiales; family Nitrobacteraceae; genus Bradyrhizobium; species Bradyrhizobium sp. SZCCHNS1022. The sequence continues at coordinate 1,781,874 of NZ_JAUETT010000001.1, forward strand.
TCCGCTCGATCTCGATGCCGGTGCGGCGCTATGACGACGTCATCGTCGCCGCCATCAATATCGGCAGCCATGTCGACCGCATCTCTGTCGACGAGATGATCGCGCGCTTCCTGCCGCTGCTGCAGGACGCCGCCGCATCGGTGCGGCCGCAGCTGCTTTGATCCGACGAGCGGGCGCTTCATGCGGCAGGCAATTCACCGCCGCGGCCGATTGATACACCCTTAATCATGATCATCGCATGGCTGCCCCGCCGCGGCATGGCGATGTTTCATTAAGGCCGGCGCCTGATAGTGCGCGCCTTGATGCAATGAGGCAGTCATGGAGCGGCAAGACCCGGATACGCGACGCGAGCTGGTTCATCTGCTGTACGGATCGATGCTGCTGGTCGGGACCATCTCGGTGGCGGCCGTGGTGATCGGCGCGGGGATGGCCGTCGTGGCGCGCGATCCCGGCTACGCCGTGCTGACCCTGCTGCTGTTCGTCGTCGGCGCCGCCCGCATCATCAAGCTTCACCTGTTCGCTGTTCGGTTCGATCGCTTCAATGGCGCCGACATCGTCCACTGGGAGCGGCTCTATGGCGTCGGTGCCGCCGCTTTTGCTCTTGCAGTGGGGGCCTTGTCGGCGCGCGCCTTCCAGATCGGCGATGCCCCGGGCATCTGGATTTGCTTCGGCCTGTCGATGGCCTTCTGCGTCGGCATCGTCTCGCGGGTCAGCCCGTGGATCGTCATGTCGTCGTCGGCCTTGCTGCTGATCCCGACTGCACTTTCCTGCCTGCTGCAGCCCGAGCCGATCTATCGCATGGGCGCCGGCATGTTGGTGCTGTTCTGGATCACCCTGCGCGGCACGTCGTATCGGTTGACGGCCGCCTTCACCGAGCGGATCGAGGCCAAACAGGCGCTCGCCCGCCAAGCGAACCAGGATTTCCTCACCGGCCTGCCGAACCGCGCGGCATTTCTTGCCGCACTCGACCGCCTCGATTGTCGCGCGGCGATCGTTGCGATCGATCTCGACGGCTTCAAGCCGGTCAATGATCGCTTCGGACATCTGGCCGGCGACGAACTGCTTCGGCAGGTCGCCATGCGCTTGCGCGGCTGTGTCGGTGCAGGGCTGGCGGCGCGCTTCGGCGGCGACGAGTTCATGCTGTTGCAGGAGGTCCCGGACGGACCGGCCGGGCAGGAGGCGGCGCTTGCGCTGACCCGCGCCGCGGTCGGGGGATTGTCACGTCCGTTCCTGCTGGCGGGCGAGAGCGTGCTGATCGGCGCCAGCGCCGGCATCCTGATCACGCACGAGCCCGGCCGCATCGGCGCCGATGCGTTGCTCGACCGCGCCGACCGCGCCCTCTATGCGGCCAAGCACGCCGGTGGCCGCCGATGGTGCTGGGCCGACGAGATTGCACCAGCTGCGGCTGATGCCGCAGCTGCGCTGTCGCTCGCGAGCCCTCCGATTCAGCCTGCGGCCGACGCTCGCTTGGTCGCAGGGTCTGTCGTGTGAGACGGCGTGGACGCCGGGCGCGCGGCGTCCGCACGAAATATCGTGACGGCAGGCCGACTTACTCCTTCCGCTCCGAGGTCCAGCCCTTGTACTCGCCGACATTGTCGCGGGTAATGAGTTTCGACGGCAGGAGCTCGACGGTGGAGGCCGGCTTCTGACCGTTGAGGATGCCGACGCCGACCTGCACGGCGCGGCGCGCCATGAAGAACGGGTCCTGCGATGCGGACGCCTGGATCTGTTTCGCGGCGGGATCCTTCAGCGCGGCCTCGATATCGGGCGCGCCGTCGACCGACGTGATGATGATGCCGGTGCGCTGCTGCTGCCGCGCGGCGAGATCGGTGCCGATCGCCTGCGGATCGTTGATGGCGAAGATGGCGTCGATCTTCGGGAAACGCGTCAGGTAGCCCTGCGCCACCGTCAGGCCGCCCTCGCGTGAGCCCTTGCCGTCCTGATCGCTGGAGAGCACCTTGATGCCCGGTGCCTTGGCGAACACGCTCTTGCAGCCGGTGACGCGGTCGATCACCGCCGAGACCTGCGGCCCGTTCTCGATGATGACGTCGCCTTTGCCGCCGAGCTTGTCGACGATGTACTGGCAGGAAATCTCGCCAGCCTGGACGTTGTTGGTGGTGATGGTGGCGTCGGCGCCTTCGGCGGCGGTGTCGACTGCAACGACGATGACGCCCGCGGCCTGCGCCTTCTTGATCGCAGGCCCGATCGCCTTGGGATCGCCGGGGTTCAAGAGGATGAGGTCGACACCGGCGGCGATGAAATTGTCGATCTGCGTCACCTGCTTGCCGAGATCATATTCGAAGCCGACGGTGGTGATCTTGACGTTCGGGTTGGCTTTCTTGGCCTCGAACTCGGCGCCCTTCGACAGCGCAACGAAGAACGGGTTGCCGAGCGAGCCCAGCGAGATGCCGATCGATTTCAGCTCCTTGGCCGATGACGGCGCGGGGCTCAGCGCGAGCGCGACGGCGGCAACGCCGCAAAGCAAGACAGTCTTCAACATAAGTTTCCTCCCTGGTCCTTTCATCACTTCTCGGCACGGTGGACCAGATGCCGTGAGAAAATCGATGGAGTGGCGCGGACGCTCGCTCCTCTGTGCAGAGATGGTTCAAGTCCGCGCCGAGCCTTGCAGCCGGTAGCGGTCGAGCGCGACGGCGCCGATGATCACGAGGCCCTTGATCACATATTGCCAGATGTCGGAGACGCCGGTGAGAATGAGGCCGTTCGACAACACGGCGATGATCAGCGCGCCGACCAGCGTGCCCCAGATCGAGCCGATGCCGCCGACAAAGGATGTGCCGCCGAGGATCACCGCGGTGATCGCGTCGAGCTCATAGGATTGCCCGAGCTGCAGCCCGTTGGCGGCATAAAGCCGTGCCGCCTGCATGGCGCCGCCGAGGCCGGCGAGCAGGCCGGAGATGCCGTAGACGAAGATCAGCACCGCCCACACCTTGATGCCGGCGAGCCGCGCCGCGCTCTCATTGCCGCCGACCGCGTAGATGTGCACGCCGAGCACGGTCCGGCGCAGGACCAGCCACGACACCAGGATCACCAGCAGCGCGATCACCGAGAGCCAGGGAAGCGAGATCACGCCGGGAATGAGCGGCAGCGAGGCATTGCCGATGAAAGCATAAGGGATCGACGGATTGAACACAGTCGTGTCGGCACCCATCAGCCGCGCGAGCCCGCGCACCGCCGTGAGCGAGCCGAGCGTGACGATGAAGGGCGGCAGGCGCAGCAGCGCAATCAGCGCGCCATTGATGACGCCGAAGCCGAGGCCGGTGAGCACGGCCGCCGGCAGCCACAGCGAGCCGAGATCGGGAAGCTTTGAGACGGTGAGACCGGCCATGGCGGCCGCCGCGAGGATGGAGCCGACCGACAGGTCGATGCCGCCGGTCAGGATCACGAAGGTCATGCCGGCGGCGAGCACCGTGTTCACCGCAGCCTGCTGCAACACGATGCCGAGATTCTGTCCGCTGAAGAAGCGGCCGTCCGAGAGGAAGTGAAAGCCGATGCAGAGGATCAGCAGCACAGGCAGCATGCCGACGGCGCGGATGACCATGCGGATGCGCTGACGCTTTGTCTCCTGTGCGGCTGCGAAGCCGGGAGCAGGGGCGGCCTTCGCCTGAACTGAACTGTTGTCAGGCATCGACGTGCTCCGTTCCGGTGGCCAAGGCCATGATATCCTCCTGACTGATAGATGATGTCGCGCTGCGCCGGACCTCGCCGGCGATATGGCCTACGCGCATCACGAGCACGCGGTCGCAGATGCCGATGATCTCTGGCAAATCGGAGGAGATGACCAGGATCGCAGTGCCGGACTTGGCGAGATTGTCGATGATCGCATAGATCTCCGACTTCGCGCCGACATCGACGCCGCGCGTCGGCTCGTCCAGGATCAAGACCTTCGGCGTCGTCGCCAAGAGGCGCGACAGCAGCACCTTCTGCTGGTTGCCGCCGGAGAGGCCACCGACGGGAACACCAACGCTGGCCGCGCGAATGCCGAGCGCGCTGAAAGCTTTTTCCGCGCGGTCGCGCGCCTTGTCGCGATCGAGAAAGCCGGCGAGCTTGGCGTCGCGGCCGATCACGGCGAGGTTGATGTTGTCGAGGCAGGACATGTCCAGAAACAGGCCGAGCGCCTTCCTGTCCTCGGTCAGATAGGCGATGCCGGCGTCGAGCGCCTCACCGGGCGTGCGGATCGCGACGGGGCGGCCGTCGAGCTCGACATGACCTGAAATCTTCGGTGCCGCGCCGATGATGAGATGCGCAAGCTCGGTGCGGCCGGCGCCGATGAGGCCGGCAAGCCCGACCACCTCGCCCGCGTGGACGGTGAGCGAACAACCCCGGACGCGCTGCCCGTCAGCCATGTCGGTGGCCGTGAGCACGGGCCGGCCTGCGGTCGCATTCGGATCGTGTTCTTTCTTATAGAATGAGGACACCTCGCGCCCCACCATCAGCCGCACGATGGTGTCGGCGCGGATCTCCGGCTTGTCGAGCGAGCCTACGAGGCGACCGTCGCGCAACACGGTGACGCGGTCGCCGAGCGCATAGACCTCGTCCATGCGATGCGAGATGTAGATGATGGCGAGGCCCTCGCTGCGCAGCTGCCGGATCAGCGTGAACAGCCGTTCGCTTTCGGCCGCCGACAGCGAGGTGGTCGGCTCGTCCATGATCAGGATCTTCGAGCGCGCGTGCAGGGCTCGGGCGATCTCGACCAGCTGGCGCTGGCCCATCGACAGCTCCGCCACCAGGGTCGACGGCGTGAAATCGGCGCCGAGCCGGTCGAGGATCGGGCCGACGCGCTCGCGCATGGTGCCGCGTGCGAGCAGCCCGGACTGCGAGACCTCGCGCCCGAGATAGATATTCTCCGCGACCGTCAGGTTCGGCGCGAGCGACAACTCCTGGTAGATGATCGCGATGCCGGCCGCGCGGCCGCCGAGCGGTCCCTCGATGCGGACCTGATGGCCATCGATGCGGATCTCGCCGCCGGGATCGGGACGATAGGCGCCCGAGAGGATCTTCATCAATGTCGATTTGCCGGCGCCATTTTCGCCCATCAGGGCGTGAATCTCACCGGCATAGACGGTCAGGTCGACCTTGTGCAGCGCCTTGATGCCGAAGAAAGACTTTGAGACCCCACGCATCTCAAGGATCGGACCGCTCATCGTGCCTCCCGGCGCACGTCGTCTTTTATGTTCCACGTCTCGTTTGCAGGCGACGCAGAACGCACATTAAACTAGAGGCTGTCGCCGAGAGCAATACTGAAGAGGTATGTGTTGACGGATCGAGGTCGGCTGCAGATTGCGGCGTTGCGCAGGACTCTCAGCGGCCGGGCCGGTAGAGCTTCCGCCAATGGGGCAGCCGTTCGGCATAGGCTTCCGCGAGCGCAGGCTCCGGCGCGAAGGTCTCGATTCGTCGCGGCGGCGTGCATACGACTTCGATGGCCTCGCCCGTGACTGCCAGGCGTCCCAGCCGTGCGGCGCCAAAGGCCGCACCGGTTTCGCCTTCGGCGAAGCGATGGATGGGAACATCGAGCACATTCGCGAGCACCGACAGCCAGAACGGCGAGCGTGAACCGCCGCCGATGGCGTCGGCTTGCGTCATCGCGATGCCGGCGCTTGCGAGCGCATCGCGGCAATCGGCGAGCGCGAAGGCCACGCCTTCCAGCACGGCCTGCACCAGCGCGGGCCGGTCGGTGGCGTGGCTCAGTCCATCGAGCAGGCCGCGCGCATCGGGATCGTCATGCGGCGTCCGTTCGCCGGCGAGATAAGGCAGGAAGCTGACGGGCGAGGGCGCCTTTGGCCGCGCCCCGAGCGGCGCCAGCAGTTCGGCCTCGGAGGCACCAAGCAGCCGCGCCAGCCAGGCTAGGCACGATGCCGCCGAGAGGATCGCGCCGGCCTGGATCCACATCTTTGGGATCGCGTGACAGAAGGTGTGGACCACACGCTCGGGATTGGCGGCAACGTGATCGGTCGGTGTCAGCACCGCGCCGGAGGTTCCGAGCGTGATGAAGGCGGAGCCAGGCCGGATCGCGCCGATCCCGACCGCGCCGGCCGGATTGTCGCCGCCACCGCCGGCGATGATCGGGTGCTTGCGCATGCCCCAGCGCTGCGCCAGTTCGCTGCGCAGCCGGCCAGCTGGCGACGAGCCCTCGACGAGACGCGGCATCTGCGCGCGCGACAGGCCGCTGGCGGCGAGGCCGTCATCCGACCAGTCCCGCTCGTGGACATCGAGCCATAATGATCCGGATGCGTCAGAGACATCCTCGATCGCCTCGCCCGACAGGATCAGGCGGAGATAGGCTTTCGGAAGCAAGACCAGTTTGGTCGCCGCAAAGATCTCCGGCTCGTGCACGGCGATCCACAGGAGCTTCGGCGCGGCAAAGCCGGGCATCGCCTTGTTGCCGGTCACCGCGCGTAAGCCCGGCCAGCGCTGCTCCAGCAGCCTGCATTCCGCCGCCGATCGCCCATCGTTCCAGAGGATGCAGGGCCGCAACGGTGTGAAGCTGCTGTCGAGCAGCACCGGGCCATGCATCTGCCCTGACAGGCCGATGCCCTCGACCTCGGCCAGCTCGCGCGGATGCTCCGCCTGCAATGCGTCCAGCGTCGCAAAGGCGGCATCGATCCAGTGCGCAGGATCCTGCTCCGAATAGCCGGGCCTGGGCGTGCTGATGGTCAAGGCGTGGCTGCGGCTTGCGACCACCCGTTGCGCCTCATCGACGAGGATGGTCTTGACCGCCGAGGTGCCGAGATCGATCCCGAGATACATGTCTTATTCGCCCGACGGCTTCGATGTCTTTGCGCGACCAGTGTGCGTCTTGATCTTGCGATGGTTCAGGCTCGTCTTCAACTCGCCGATCAAATGTTTTGCAAAGGCCTCGCTGAGCGGCGGCAAGGTGCGCCCGGCGCGCTTGATGACGCTGAGGCGTCGGGCAAAGGCGGGATCATCGATCGGCCGCGACCGCACATCGCGTTCGGCGCGGATCTCGCGCGCCGAGCCCGGCAGGATCGCCAGGCCCAGGCCGGCGCGGACCATCGCGACCGCCGTCATCATATAGGTCGCTTCGCAGGCCGGATGCGGGATCAGGCCGCGCTGATGGAAGGCGCGCTCGACCACCGCGCGCACGCTGGTGTCCGACGCCATCATGATCAGCGGATATTGCGCCAGATGCTCGGGCGTCACCATCGCCTCGCGCCCGATCCGGTGCCGCGAGGGATAGATGACATGCATCTGGTCCTGCAGGCTGAAGATGACCTCGATGCCGGGCTGCGCGACCTCGTCGCCGGCCACGCCGAAATCGACGTCTTCGTTGCGCACGAGATCGAGCACCTGCTTTGCGACCACGTCGCGCAGCGCGAAATAGACGTTCGGCTTGTCGCTGCGGAACGATTGGATCGCGTCGGGCAGCAGCCCCGAGGCGATCGAGGGCAAGGCCGCGAGGCGGACGGTGCCGCGTTGCCTGGTGCTTCCGCCGCGTAGGTCGTGCACCAGCGTCTCGATGTCCTGCAGCAGTTTCTCGAAACCCGGCAGCGCCTCGGCGCCGGTGCGTGTCAGCTCGACCGAGCGGCTGGTGCGGTCGAGCAGCCGTGCGCTCAGCGTTTCCTCGAGCCGGCGGATCTGCACGGTCAGCGCCGGTTGCGACAGGTGCAGCAGCTTTGCCGCGCGCGTGAAGCTCTTCAGGCGCGCGACGGTGACGAAGGAGCGGATATGGGCGAGGGCAACATCCATAAGAAGAGACTATTGCTGCGATAAATTCATTTCAATTGTTTAATCACCAACCCGATGGCAAGCAGCGGCAAAACGGAACTAAACGCTTGCGCGACTAGAGACGCGCCGGGGGGAAACATGCTGCCGCTGCTTGGCCTCATCACCATCGCGATCCTGCTGCTCGTCATCATGACGAAGCGGATGTCGCCCCTGATCGCACTGATCGTCATTCCCATCTTGGCGGCGCTGATCGGCGGCTTCGGCTGGGACACCTCCAAGTTCATCGTTTCCGGCCTGCAAAGTCTCGCGCCCGTCGTCGGCATGTTCGTGTTCGCGATCCTGTTCTTCGGCATCGTCAGCGACGCCGGCATGCTCGACCCGATCATCGATCGCATCCTGCGCACCGTCGGCACCCGCCCGACCCGGATCGTGATGGGCACCACGCTGCTTGCGCTGCTGATCCATCTCGACGGCTCCGGCGCGGTGACCTTCCTGGTCACGATTCCCGCGATGCTGCCGCTCTACGAGCGGCTCGGCATCGACAAGCGCATCCTGGCCTGTGCGGCCTCGATGGCCGCGGGTGTGAATTTCCTGCCCTGGACCGGCCCGATGATCCGCGCCTCGGCCTCCCTCAAGCTGCCGATTCCGGAGATATTCAATCCGCTGGTGCCGGTGCAGATCGTGGGCATCGTTTTCATCTTTGCCGTCGCCTGGTGGCTCGGCCGCCGCGAGGAGCGCCGGCTCGGCCTTGGCGCGGGCACCACCGTCGAAGCGCCGCAGCGCGTCCTCACCGACGCCGAGAAAGAGCTGCGTCGGCCGAACAATTTCTGGATCAACATCGTGCTCACCGTCGTCGTGCTCGGCAGCATGGTGATCCTGGGCGAAAAGCTCGCACCTGCGATCGTCTTCATGGTCGGCACGTGTGTGGCGCTGCTGATCAACTATCCCGACGTGGACATGCAGCGCCGCCGCATCGATGCGCATGCGAAGGCCGCGCTGCTGATGGCCTCGATCCTGATCGCCGCCGGCGTCTTCACGGGCATCATGCAGGGTACCGGCATGCTGAAGGCGATGGCGCAGACCGCGGTCAGCTTCGTGCCGGCGGATGCTGCGAAGTTCATTCCGGTCGCGCTCGGCGTCGTGTCGATGCCGCTGAGCCTGCTGTTCGATCCGGATTCCTTCTATTTCGGCGTGCTGCCGGTCGTCGCCGAAGTCGGCGCGCAACTCGGGGTGCAGAAAGTCCAGGTGGCGCAGGCTGCCTTGCTCGGCCAGATGACGACGGGCTTTCCGGTCTCACCGCTGACGCCTGCGACCTTCCTGGTGGTGGGATTGTCGGGGATCGATCTGGCGGATCACCAGAAATTCACGATACCCTTCCTGTTCGGCGCCTCGGTCGTCATGACCATCGCCTGCGTGCTATTCGGATTATTTCCCATTTGAGCCGGAGGACCGCCATGCGGAGCATCAGGATCGGCGCCGGTGCCGGCTATTCCGGCGATCGCATCGAGCCCGCGGTCGAGCTCGCCCAGCACGGCGAGCTCGATTATCTCGTGTTCGAATGCCTTGCCGAGCGCACCATTGCGCTGGCGCAGCAGGCGCGGATGAAGGATCCGGCCGGCGGTTACGATCCGCTGCTCACGGCCCGCATGCAGGCGGTGCTGCCGATCTGCCGCGCGAAGAACATTCGCGTCATCACCAACATGGGCGCTGCCAATCCGCTCGGCGCCGCGGAGGCGACGCGACACGTGGCGCGCAAGCTCGGCCTTGCCGGCCTGAAGATCGCGGCCGTGACCGGCGACGACGTGCTCGCGGCGGCGAAGGCGAATAATCTCGCGCTCGACAATGGCGAGACCATTTCCGGCCTCGGCAACCGCCTCGTCTCGGCGAACGCCTATACAGGCGCGCGTGCGATCGCCGACGCGCTGGCCGCCGGCGCCGATGTCGTGATCACCGGCCGCGCGGCCGATCCGGCCCTGTTTCTCGGCTGTCTCGTGCATGAGTTCGGGTGGGCGATGGACGATTGGGACCGGCTCGGCCAGGGCACCGTGGTCGGCCATCTGCTGGAATGTGCGGGCCAGATCACCGGCGGCTATTTCGCCGATCCCGGCGTGAAGGACGTGCCCGGCCTTGCGCGGCTCGGCTTTCCGATCGGCGAGGTACGCGAGGACGGCGATCTCGTCGTGACCAAGGTCGCCGGCTCCGGCGGCTGCGTGACGCCGGCGACCGTCAAGGAGCAGCTGCTCTACGAGATCCACGATCCCGCGCAATATTTCCAGCCCGACGTGGTCGCCGACTTCTCGCGAGTGCGCGTGGCAGAGGTTGGCCCCGATCGCGTCCATGTCAGCGGCGGGCGTGGCAGGCCCAAGTCGGGCCTGCTGAAGACGTCGATCGGCTATGTCGACAGCTATGTCGGCGAGGGTCAGCTGTCCTATGCCGGGCCCGGTGCCGTCGCGCGTGGCCGGCTCGCGCTCGACATCGTGCGCGAGCGGCTGGCGCTGACAGGCGTGCAGACGAGCGAGCTGCGCTGCGATCTGATCGGGGTGAATGCGTTGCACGGCGAGGCGAGTTCGCAGGGTAGCGAACCGTACGAGGTGCGAATCCGCGTGGCCGCACGTACTGAGAGTCTGGCCGAAGCCGTCAGGATCGGCAACGAGGTGGAGACGCTCTACACCAATGGACCGGCCGGCGGCGGCGGCGCCTGGAAATCGGCGCGCGAGGTGGTCGCGGTCGCCTCCTGCCTTATGCCGGAAAGTGCGACGCAGATGCAGTTGGCGCTGCTGGAGGTCTAGAGATGAAGCTGCGCGACATTGCTCATTCCCGCACTGGCGATAAGGGCGACATCTGCAATATCTCGGTGATCGCCTATCGGCCCGAGGACTACGCGTTTCTGTGCGCAACCGTCACCGCTGCCCGCGTGAAGGCGCATTTTGGTGACATCGTGCAGGGTGAGGTGCTTCGATTCGAGATGCCCGGCATCGCTGCGCTCAACTTCGTTCTGAAGGATGCGCTTGGCGGTGGCGTCACCCGCTCGCTGCGGCTCGATGCGCACGGCAAATCGCTGAGCTCGCGCCTGCTCGATCTGGAGATTCCATCCGCTGACGACTCGTGACGGGCTTCGACTCAACCACGTCACGCAGAAGAACATTCAGGAGGCTTGATGATGATGATTGCGAGCCGACTGCCTGGCTGTACATCCCGGTCCGGTCATGCCGCACGCGAGGCCTTCGCCGGTGCGCTGGCGGTGATGTTGCTGTCCGCCTCGCCAGGGTTTGCCGCGCCGTGCGAGCAACTGCTGATCCTGCAGATCGCGGACACGACGATGTCGGGCGCGGAGGCGCGGCCGGCCGGATCGTTCGCACCGCCCACTGGGGCCGAAATTTCCGAACTTCCTGCATTCTGTCGCGTACGCGGCGTCATCTCGCCGGTGCCGGGCTCGCGGGTCGGATTCGAACTCTGGCTGCCGCAGGCCGGCTGGAACGGCAAGCTCGAGATGGTCGGCAATGGCGGTTACAGTTCGGCGATCGCCTACAAGGCGATGGGGCCGCTGCTCCGCCGCGGCTATGCGACGGTGGCCACCGATACCGGGCACACCGGAGATGACCCGGGCTTTGCGATCGATCGCCCCGAGGCGATCGTCGACTGGGGATACCGCGCGGTGCATGTCTCGATCGGTGTTGCGAAGTCGGTGGTCGCGGAGTTCTACGGCGAAGCGCCGAAGCACAGCTATTTCGCGGGTTGCTCCACGGGCGGCCATCAGGCGCTGATGGAAGCACAACGTTACCCGGCCGACTTCGACGGCATCATTGCCGGCGATCCCGGCAACAACCGCACGCATCTGAATGCCGGCTTCCTCTGGCAGTTCGTCAAAAATCATCGGCCAGATCTCAGCCTGATCATTCCGCCGCTGAAGCTCGCGGCGATCACCGATGCTGTCGTGAAAACCTGTCGCGGCAAGGACGGTGGTCTGCCGGCGGACAATTTCCTGACCGATCCGGAAGCTTGTGACTTCCGCGCCGAGCAGATGCTCTGCAAGCAGGATGATGCTGACGATTGCCTGACGCAGGAGCAGGCCAACGCGCTGAATGCGATGTATGACGGCGCGCGCGATTCCCGCAATGGTGCGCAGGTCTATTACGGCTGGCCGAAGGGCAGCGAGAATTCCGCTCGCGTGCTCGCGGCGCTTCCCGGCTGGAGCCTGTATTGGGCCGATCCGATCCATCCCGAGCGACCGGCGCGGCTCAACTTCTGGAAGGTGTGGGCGTTTCCGGACACGAATTGGGACTGGCACAGGTTCGATTTCGGTTCGGCCATGAAGGCCGTCGACGATCGGCTCGCATCTGAGATCAACGCCATGAGTCCGGACCTCTCCGCCTTCAAGGCGGCGGGCGGCAAGCTCATTCACTATCACGGCCTCGCCGATCCCGTGGTGCCGCCGCGGGACTCGATCGACTATTACGAACGGGTGGAGGCGATGGTGAGCGCCGACAAGCGCGCTGACGCCGGCGCGGATTTCTACCGGCTGTTCCTTGCGCCGGGACTCTATCATTGCGAGGGCGGCCCGGGGCCGAACGTGCTGGACACGCAGGTGGCGCTCGAGGCCTGGGTCGAAAACGGCGAGGCGCCCGAGACGATCGGTGCCACCAAGTTCCGCAATGATAGACCATCCGACGGCATCGAGATGAGCCGCCCGCTTTGCCCTTACCCGAAGATGGCGCGCTACAGGGGGGAAGGTGATCCGGCCGATGCCGCGAACTACGCCTGCGCTGACGGGCACCGCTATCCGACGCCGCTACCGGCCGCGGCTTATTTGCGATAGGCGCGCCCGTGCGGACCATCAGGTCGGCGCACTGCCGGCCGTTCCGGCGATCGCGCCGAAGTCTGGTCACGGAAAGCTCGGCCCAGCTCTGCGTATCGCTGCTGGAGGTTTGAGCTGGGCGGCACTTCACGGATCGCGCCGGACAGCGCAAGGTTGATGCCGGCCGCTTACCTCCGGAAGTCGAGAAATAAGCTTATGCATGATATCATTGTCGTCGGCGGCGGTTCTGCCGGCGCCGCGGTTGCCGCCAGGCTGTCCGAGAGCCCCGAGAAGCGGGTGCTGCTGCTCGAGGCCGGCGCGGATTGGCGCGCCGATCAGGCGCCCTGGGAGATCACGACACCGAACCCGATCCCGATCATCCACAACCGCGAATTCCAGGAGAAATGGCAGTGGCCACATCTGCTGACGCGTCGGGTGGCGGGTCAGGATGCGCGCTTCTACTGGCGCGGCAAGGGACTGGGCGGCAGCTCGATGATGAACGGCCAGATCGCCATTCGCGGCGTGGCCGCTGCGTTCGACGAATGGGCTGAGAATGGCTGCACCGGATGGTCGGCCCGCGAGGTGATGCCGCTGTTCTCCGTGATCGAGGACGATCTCGCATTTGGTGATCGCGAAGGGCACAGCCGCGGCGGCCCGCTGCCGGTCTATCGCGCGCCGCTGGACCATTGGGGCCCGATCGATCGCGGCCTGCGCGATGCGGCGCTCGCCAGCGGTTATCCCTGGTGTGCCGACGTCAACGGGCCGGATGGCGAGGGCGTTGCATGTTACCCGATCAACAGCCGCAACGGCCGGCGCATCTCGACCAACGAAGGCTATCTGGAGCCGGCGCGCGGTCGCGCGAACCTGGAAATCCGCGGGCGCACGCTGGTCGATCGCCTTGTCATCAGGGATGGCCGCGCCACCGGCGTGCGGGTCCAGATCGAAGGCCAGGGCTTCAGCGAGATTTTTGCCCGCGACATCGTGCTGTGCGCAGGCGCGATCCACAGCCCGGCGATCCTGCTGCGCTCCGGCATCGGTCCTGCCGACGATCTGCAGGCGATGGGGATCGCGGTTGAACGTGACCTGCCGGTGGGCCGGAATTTCTTCGACCATCCGCTGTTCCGCACCACCATTCAGTTGCGCGAAGCCATTCGCCCGACCGACCGCGACACCCGTCATACCAATTGCTGCGTTACCTATTCGTCGGAGCTGGCCGACGGCGGCAAGCGCGACATGATCCTGATCGCCTTCAATCATCGCGGCGTCGGCATTGCCGGTGCGATCGGTGCGGGCCTGTTCAACGCGTTTTCTCGTGGTACCGTGAAGCTCGCCTCGGTCGATCCGGAGATCGACCCTGTCGTCGAGGAGAACATGCTGTCCGATCCGCGCGACATCGCGCGGATGAGGGATGCGGTGAAACGGCTTTCCGTGCTGACGTCGCAGCCGGCGCTTTGCGATATCGCCGACTGGATCCGCCTCGCCGATACGGATCTCAGCTTGCCGCAGGCCGCCGCGCTGCCGGATGCCGAACTCGACGCGCTGCTGCGTCGGATCACCGGCGACATCCAGCACGCGGCCGGCAGCTGCCGCATGAGCGGCTTCAAGGACGCCAGCGGCGTGGTCAATCCAGACGGCACGGTCAAGGGGATCGCGGGCCTGCGCGTCGTCGACGCCTCGATCATGCCGTCGGACTGCCGCGCCAACACCCATTTCACCACGGTGGTGATCGGCGAGGCGATTGCGCGGATGATGCTGCGGCAGAGTTGAGACGCATACAGAACCGATCGGCGGTAGAGTTGTCGTTTGCAGTTGGTCGAGTCGAGCGCGCGAGGGAGGTCAGCGGTGGCGCAGAATATCTACGACACGCCGGAGTTCTTTGCCGGCTATCAGCGCTTGAACCGTTCGGTCCATGGCCTCGACGGCGCGCCGGAATGGCCGGCGCTCCGAGCCATGCTGCCCGAGCTCAAAGGCAAGCGCATCGTCGATCTCGGTTGCGGCTTTGGCTGGTTCGCGCGCTGGGCGCGAGACCAGGGAGCGGTCGAGGTCCTCGGCATCGATCTCTCGGAGAACATGCTGGCGCGGGCGCGGGCGGAAACCGACGATCAGGCGATCCGCTACATACAGGCGGACATGGAAGCGCTGGAACTGCCCGAGGCCGGCTTCGATCTCGCCTACAGTTCGCTCGCCTTCCACTACATCAAGGACCTCGGTCGGCTGTTTGGCGCCGTGCAGCGCGCGCTGCTGCCGGGCGCCCAATTCGTGTTTTCGATCGAACATCCGATCTACATGGCGCCGACGCAGGCACGCTGGCAGGTCGCCGACGACGGCCGCAAGGTCTGGCCGGTCGACAGCTACGCCATCGAAGGCAGGCGCGTGACCGACTGGCTCGCCAAGGGGGTGGTGAAGCAGCATCGCAAGCTGAGCACGACGTTGAACAGCTTGATTGGTGCCGGCTTCCGAATCGATCACGTCGACGAGTGGGCACCCACGGCCGAGCAGATCGCGAAACAGCCGGCGCTCAGGGACGAAGTCGAGCGTCCCATGATGGTCCTCATTGCTGCACGCAGCACTTAGGACGCGAAATTGCAGAGCAGTTGCCACCTTAATGGTGTTGAGCCGATTGCTTGGGCATGCGACGTTTTTCATCACGACGTATCCCGATCGTTTTTGATCTCCGGTATTCCCGGTTTCTGGAACTGGCTGCAGATTGCAATGGACCAATACGACCTGATCATTCGCGGAGGACGCGTCCTCGATCCCGAAACCAACTTCGATGCGACAGCCGATGTCGCGGTCAAGGACGGCGTGATCGCCGCGATCGGCGACGTCGCGGGATCGGCGGCGCGGACCATCAATGCCGAGGGCCTCGTCGTCAGCCCTGGCTTCATCGATCTGCACGCCCATGGCCAATCGCTGCCGGCCGACCGGATGCAGGCTTTCGACGGCGTCACCACCACGCTCGAACTCGAGGTCGGCGTGCTGCCGGTCGCGCGCTGGTATGACGAGCAGGCCGCGCTCGGCCGCGTGCTGAATTACGGCGCCTCGGCCGGCTGGGTGTTCGCGCGCATCGCGACCATGACCACGCAGCAGGCCGCGTCGAGCGTGGCGGGCATGGGCGAGGCCATGCGCGACAAACGCTGGGTGGAGGAGGTCGCAACATCAGCGGAGGTTGCCGAGATCGTCGAGCGTGTGCAGGTCGGGCTGGAGCAGGGCGGGATCGGGATCGCCTTTCCCAACGCCTATGCGCCGGGCACCGGCGTCAAGGAGTTGTCGGAGCTATGCAGCCTCGCCGCGCGGCATGGCGTGCCGACCTACACGCACATCGCCTACATGTCGAATGTCGATCCGCGCAGCTCGGTCGAGGCCTATGTCAGGCTGATCGGCCTGGCTGGCGCGACCGGCGCGCACATGCATATTTGTCACTTCAACAGCACCAGCCTGCAGGATGTCGAACGCTGCGCCGAACTGGTCAAGACCGCGCAGGCGCAAGGGCTGAAGGTGACGGTCGAGGCCTATCCCTACGGCACCGGCTCGACGGTCGTCGGCGCCGAGTTCTTTGCCGATCCTGCCTTCTGCCAGCGCCAGGGCACCGGCTATGACGCGATCGAGATGGTGGCCGAGCGCCGGCGGCTCGCCGACCGCAATGAACTCCTGGAGCGGCAGCAGCGCGAGCCGGGCGCGCTGGTCCTGATCCATTTCCTCGATGTCGCGGTCAATCAGCGCCATCGCGACCTGCTCGACATTTCCGTGATGTATCCCGGCGGCGCGATCGCCTCCGACGCCATGCCGTGGATCCTGTCGAACGGTAGGGCCTATACCGGCGATGCCTGGCCGCTGCCGGACGATGCCGTGGCGCATCCGCGCTCGTCCGCGACCTTCACCAAATTCCTGCGCGAATGGGTCATCGATCGCAAAGCGGTGCCGCTGATGGAGGGCATCGCCAAATGCACCCTGATTCCGGCGCAGATCCTTGAAGCCTCGACCCCCGTCATGCGCAAGAAGGGCCGGCTGCAGGTCGGCTGCGATGCCGATATCGTCGCGTTCGATCTGCAGACGTTGCGAGACCGCGCCGACTTCCTCAACATGAACCGTGCGTCGGAAGGCGTGAAGCATCTGTTGGTGCATGGCGAGGCCGTGATCACCGATGGCATGCTGATGCGCGAGGCGCGGCCGGGCCGTCCGGTCCGGCGCGAGCAGGCGTCATGATCGTTCCGGTGTTGCTGGTCGCCGGCTTTCTCGGCGCCGGCAAGACCACGCTGCTCAATCATCTGCTGGCGCACCCGGATGGACGGCGCATCGCGGCTGTCGTCAATGATTTCGGCGCCATCGATATCGATGCGCAGCTCTTGGGCGCGGTCTCGGACGGCGTCGTCAGCCTGAAGAACGGCTGCATCTGCTGCTCGCTGCAGGGCGACCTGTTGCGCACGCTGTCATCCGTCATCAAGCGCGATCCGGCGCCGGATGCGATCGTGATCGAGACCTCCGGCATCTCCGATCCTGCGGAGATCATCCGCAACCTGATGGACCCCGTGATCTTCAAGGTGGCGCCGCTGGAGACCGTCGTCACCCTGGTCGATGCGCGCAGGCTGTTGGATGAGCCTGCGCTGGCGCAGGACGCGTTGTGGCGCTCGCAACTTCGTGCAGCGGATTTCGTGCTGCTGACGAAGACGGATCTGCTTGAACCAGGGGAACGCACCCGGGTCGAAGCCGCGATCGTCAGCGACAAGCCGAAGGCCGCGATCTTCGATGTGGTTCATGGAGCGGTTGCGCCCGATCTGCTGTTCTCCCGTGATCTCGGTGCGCCGCGCGCGCTGCCGAGCCGGGCACCGATGGCATCGGAGCCGTTCGCGGCCGTGACCTGGACCTCGCAGGCGCCGCTGTCGCTGGCACGCTTTCAGGCCGTGATCCGGCAGATCGCACCGCGCACGCTGCGGATCAAGGGTATCCTGCTGTTCACCGAGCATCCGGGACAGCCGATCCTGTTCCAGTCGGTGGCCACGCGCGGAACGCTGGCCGCCTCGCCGCTGCTGCCGCCCGACGGCCTCACCGCTCAGCTCGTGCTGATCGGGCGGGAGGGGGAGATCGATGCAGGCGAGATCGACCGGCTGCTGCAGAGGATTGTCATAGATTGAGACGCTAATCTCTTCGTCCGTTCCGCGGGACGACGCATAACTGTCGATGAAGAGACAATGTCGTCATCCCGGGGCGAGGCCGCAGGCCTCGAACCCGGAATCTCGAAGTGAGGAAGTGCGCAAACCAATCTCGAGAATCCGAGCTCGAGGTCTTCGCGCAAAATCGCTTAGCGATTTTGTCGCGATGCGTCGCCCCGGATAACGTGTTGCAGCTGAAAGAGACGCGATCTGCGTTTGTAGCTATTGCCCCTTCCCCACATACGGGCAGCCACCTTCGGCCAAGGGCCGGAACGCCTGGTCGCCGGGCACGGTGGTCTGATAGTCGTAGAGGTCCCACTTACTCTTGGATTCCTCGGGCTTCTTGATCCGCATCAGGTACATGTCGTGCACCATGCGGCCGTCCTCGCGCACCACGCCGTTCTGCGCGAAGAAGTCGTTGACCGGCGTCTTGCGCATCTGAGCCATCACGGTGTCCGATTCGACCGAGTTGGTCGCGGCAACCGCTTTGAAGTAGTGGCGCAGCGCCGAATTGACGCCGGCCTGATAGGCGGTCGGCATCGCGCCATGGCGCTTGAAGAATTCCTGGGCGAAAACCCGCGTCTCCGGCGTCCGGTCCCAGTAGAACGAATCGGTGAACAGCAGGTCGTGCGCATGCGCAAGTCCGAGCGCCGGCACGTCGGTGAGCGTCACCTGCAGCGCGACGACCTGCATGCCCTGACGGACGTTGAATTCGTCCGACTGCGCTACAGCGTTGCGGAAGTCGGAGCCGGCATTGGCGAGCGCCAGCACCTTGGCGCCGGACGATTGCGCTTGCAGCAGGAAGGACGAGAAGTCGGCGGTATCGAACGGGTGCCTGACCGCGCCGAGCACTTTGCCTCCGGCCGCGATCACGGCCTTGCTGGCATCGCGCTCCAGCGCCTGGCCGAACGCGTAATCGGCGGTCAGGAAGAACCAGGGCGTGCC
The DNA here is from genome assembly GCF_032484835.1 of Bradyrhizobium sp. SZCCHNS1022. Classification (NCBI taxonomy): domain Bacteria; kingdom Pseudomonadati; phylum Pseudomonadota; class Alphaproteobacteria; order Hyphomicrobiales; family Nitrobacteraceae; genus Bradyrhizobium; species Bradyrhizobium sp. SZCCHNS1022. Next base: position 1,800,468 of record NZ_JAUETT010000001.1, read on the forward strand.
GCCGCGTGCAACGACCGCCTTTGCGGTCGCATTCGAGGAGGCATAGGTGTCGTAGGTCCATTGCACCGAGGTCGGCGAACATTGCTTGCCGGTGAGGTCGGAGGAGCCCGCGCCGGAGATCAGGAAGATCTTCTTGCGTTCGCGCGTCAGGTTCTGGATCGCGAGCGCGACCGCCGAGTTGACGCCTTCGGCGACCACGTCCACACCCTTGTTGTCGATCCAGTTGCGGACGATGCCGACAGCGACGTCTGGCTTGTTCTGATGATCGGCCGAAATGATCTCGATCTTGCGGCCGGCGACGGTGCCGCCGATCTCCTCGGCCGCCATCTGCGCCGATATCACCGAGCCCATGCCGTTGCCGTCGGAATATTGGCCGCTCATGTCGGTAATGATGCCGACGCGCAGGACGCCGTCTTCCGCATGCGCCGCCGCATTGGCCAGCAATGTCGCCAAGCTGAATGTGAACAACGCCTTCAGCGCTGAACGCGCAACTCTCTGCATTTCGCCTCCCGGAATTTTTATTAGTTATCGTCAGCCTGACCTGAAGGATCGGCACACCGCTGGCAAGGTCATGCGAAGCATGGCCGCCCTGCGACGGCGAGGCCAGGACGTGGATGGCAGACGCAAGACGTGCGATGCGAACGCGCTCGCTCGATCAGGCGGTCTGGCGCAGTTCGGCTTCGTGTTGCTCGGCCCAGGCCCAATTGCCGCCGCCGGCGCGCTTGGCGGCATAGAGCGCGGCGTCGACCCGCTGCAGAATGTCGGCCACCTCGCTCTCCGAGAGCGGTTCGTCGCTGACGAGCAGCCCGGCGCTGGCCCCGATCACCACGGGAATGTCGGACAACAGGAACGGCATCGACAGCGCGCGAATTGCGTCGCGCGTCAGGGCCAGGGCTTCCTCGCGGCCATTGGCTCCCTCGGCGACCGGCTTCAGCAGCATGAATTCGTCACCGCCAAAGCGCGCAGCCATGCCGCTGCTTCCGATGCAGTCCGACAGCCGTGTCGCGACCTGGCGCAACAGATCATCGCCGGCGTGGTGGCCGTGGCGGTCGTTTACCGGCTTGAAGCCGTCGAGATCGATGGCGACGATCGAAACGCTGCCGGCAATGGTTTCCAATGCGTTGAGAAACGCGGCGCGGTTGGGCAGTCCGGTCAGGAAGTCGTGGTTGGCTTGCCGCGCGAGCGCATGCTTGGCCTCCAGCCGCTCGATGAAGGCCTTGCTTAGATGGCGCGAGGCCTCGCGGATGGTGAACCAGAACAACACCAGCATGCCGGCGCCGAGCCGGTAGGATATTTCGGGGCGTATCAACCCGGCGATCAGCGTCGGCGCCAGCAGCACCGCGGTGGTGCTCAGTACCACCCAGGGGCGGATCGCCGCCCGCGATACCATGCCGACGCAATAGGACATCGACAGCCCGAAGGCGAGCCAGGCGCCGGGCTGGTCGTCGAGCTGAAAGGCACGAAATGACAAGGCGCCGAGTGCAAGGCCGAACGAAGCCGCGCCCGCGGCATAGATGCGCTCCCAGTGAATGACATCCTTGTCCGAGAGTCGCGCAGCCCGCCGCTTGTAGCGCAGGAGGCTCACCATCCGGCCGATCGCATTGATCACGATCGCACAGGTAATCGCGATGTAGCCGGGGTCACGATGCGCGGCCGCCAGTGCGACCGAGCCGGTGATCGAGGCGGCATTGATGGCCGTGACCTGCGGCAGCGAAGTGTAAAGCAGATCGACGAGCTCGCGGCGGATCGCCGGATTCGGATGTAAAAATCTTGAAAACAGCCCTGGTCCCATGGTGGGCACCATGGGGCAGCTTTCCTAACAAGACGTGGCCGCGGAGGTGCCGCGCCGGGAAGGCTTCTTACTACCTTAAACTTTAGTCAATGACAGTTCTGTGGAGCCGAAACCAGGCTCAATCCGCGACGCCTGCCGTATGCCGCTGCGAGACCCGCGTCATCCGCGGCGGGTCGAGCTTGAGCGGCCGCAAAGGCTGCTTCTTCGCCATGGCATCCATGACCGCGCGGTCGGCCTTCTCGATCCGTTTTGCGGCAGCCGCATCGGCGAAGGCGCGATCGAATTTGTGCAACCGATAAAACACGATGCCACGGTCGATATAGGCTTCCTTCAGCCGCGGGTCGATCTGAATGGCCTGGTTCAGGTCGGCGATCGCAGCCGCCAGATCGCCCTTCCGATACGCGGCCATGCCACGTTCTCGGTAGAATTTGGCGTCGTTGATTGGCGCCGACGCCGGCAGCGCCGCCGTGACGTCTGCATTGCAGGAACCCGCATGCGGCTGCGTGCAGGACGTGCGATCCTCGTCGGAAGCATAGACGTCATCGATCTTTTCGACCGGTAACGGCAGCTGCTCGGGCGAAGCGCTGACCATCGTCGTCGCGGAGGAGGCCGAAGCCAATTCGGCGGACGCAGCGGCGGCCTCCGACCCGGCCGCTGCGCTGTCGGCCAGCTTGGCCGGCAGAGATCCGCCCTTGATCCTGTCGACCGCAACGAGGGTCGGCCTGAGCGGTGCGACTGCAGCCGCCGACATATGCATGAACAGCAGGTAGCCGCCGACCGCAGCCGCCGACGCGACGGTCAGCGCCATCACGCCCGATGCCACCCGATGCACCTTGGCGGCGACGGCGAGCTTAGAATCCTGCTCCTGCTCTTCGTGCGCAAGCGTCAACAGATGATCGTAGGCGGCGCGCTGTTCGCGATCGCTCAGGATGTCGTGGGCACGGACGATCTGCCGGAACTTCAGCGCCGCTTCGGGATCGCCAGGATTGACGTCGGGATGGACGCCCTTGACGGCCTTGCGGAATGCGGCTCGGATCTCTTCGGCATCGTCGTTTGGAAGAGCACCGAGCAAATCGTAAAGCGTCGTCATCGTCGCTCTCGCTGCAGGGCTCCCTCGTCTCCGATCGAAATTCCCGCCGCGAATTTACGCTGGAGCACTCGTACTAACTCTTTCACACGCTGGATGATGCTCATCCAGTACGGCGGAAAAATGACTGAATTACGCGGAGTTGGGACCATTTCGTCGTCGCATCGTCGTTAACGTTCCGGACCCTTATGGTTCCCTTGTCCGCGCACCCATGCCGATCGCCGAGCGAACATCCTGAAGGACAGTCCGCTTGCAATCAGGTCGCGAGGCGACGTCTCTCGCGTGAGAGGCGCCCCTCGCCACACATGGTGAATGGAAAGTTTGAAGCAGGTTCTAACGATTAAGGTTAAGGTTTTCTTTCCTGCGCGCCTGTTGCGAGACGGCCACGCTCATCGCCGCCTTGGTTTCTTCCCTGGCCGGAGCCGGTGAGTTGAGTTGTTGCGTGTAACGCAATCAAAGGGTGTTGCGTTTCAAGTCGATGAAAGAAGCGATCCGGCACGCTCCAGCCGAAGAGGCCGGTCGCTGCGAAACCGGCGGCTGCCGCCGCGGGCAAGCTGCGTCGCTCGCGCCGCTGCGCCGCGACCTGGCGCGACGCGCTTTCTTCGTGGCGTCAGATGAGTTAGCAGTTCTCGAGCCATGTCGAGAGCTGCCTGCATGTCCGATTTCCACGGTGTGTTTCCTTATCTTGTCTCGCCCATCGATTCGGACGGCAGTATTCGCGCCGGGGTGCTCGGGCGGCTCTGCGATGATTTGATTCATGCCGGCGTGCACGGGCTGACGCCGCTCGGCTCGACCGGCGAATTCGCCTACCTCAATGCGGCCCAGCGCATGACCGTGGTGGAGGCCACGATCGAGGCGGCTGACGGCCGCGTGCCGGTGGTGGCCGGCGTCGCTTCGACGGCAACCGCGGATGCCGTGGCGCAGGCCAAGGCGTATCAGAAGCGCGGTGCCGATGGCATCCTCGCCGTGCTGGAGGCCTATTTCCCGCTCACCGATGCTGGTGTGGAAGCCTATTTCCGTGCGATCGCGGATGCGGTCGACATTCCCGTCGTCATCTACACCAACCCGCAATTCCAGCGCTCCGATCTCTCGCTCGACGTGATCGCGCGCCTCGCCGAGCATCCGCGCATCGGCTACATCAAGGACGCCTCAACCAACACCGGCCGATTGCTGTCGATCATCAACCGCTGCGGTGACGCGATCAAAGTATTCGCCGCCTCTTCGCACATCCCGGCGGCCGTGATGCTGATCGGCGGTCACGGTTGGATGGCCGGACCCGCCTGCATCATTCCACGGCAGAGTGTCGAACTCTACAATCTCTGTCAGGCTGCATGCTGGGACGATGCGCTCAAGTTGCAGAAGCGGCTGTGGCGCGTGAACGAGGCGTTCGCGAGGTTCAATCTCGCCGCCTGCATCAAGGCGGGACTTGCGATCCAGGGCTATGACGTGGGCGATCCCGTCCCGCCCCAGGCCGCGCTCACGGCCGAGCAGCGCAAGGTGGTGGAAGAGGTGCTGCAGGGACTGGGGTGAGGTTTGGCTTCGGCTTCGCTCGCACTCTCTCCACATCGTCATTCCGAGGCAGCCCGAAGGGCTGAGCCCGGAATCCATACTCCCTGGCCGGTGTGCCGAAGCACGCGGGCAACGATCGGCCGTCAAACTTCTGTTCGTGGTTATGGATTCCGGGCCCATCGCTTCGCGACGTCCCGGAATGACGGCGACTGTTGTTTCGGTCGGCAGATCGGCTAAAACGCCTGCCATATTTCGACGTAATGTGAAGGACGACGAATGAACATTCTTCCCGGCAATATGCGGTTCGGCGCAGGACAGCCCGTCAAGCGGCTGGAGGATCAGAGGCTGCTCACCGGGAAGGGGCAGTTCATCGACGACAGGTCGGAGGAGGGCGCGCTCTGGCTCTACGTGCTGCGCTCGCCGCATGCCCATGCGAAGATTGCCTCCATCGACGCGACAGCGGCGCGTCAAATGCCCGGCGTCGAAGCCGTGTTCACCGGCGAGGATCTGATCGCGGACAACATCGGCACGATCCCGACGCTCGCCATTTTCAAGCGGCCCGACGGCAAGCCGATGACGGTGCCGCCGCGGCGGCTGCTCGCGCACGATCTGGTGCGCTTCACCGGCGAGCCGGTCGCGGCCGTGGTCGCCACCTCGCGCACGATCGCACAAGAGGCAGCCGAAGCCATCAGCATCGACTACAAGGTGATGCCGGCGGTGGTCGACCCGGTCGGTGCCATCAAGCCCGGCGCGCCGGTGGTGTGGGCCGAGGCGCCCGACAACATCGTGGCCGCGATGAGCTATGGGGATGCCGCCAAGGTCGAGGAGGCCTTTGCCGGCGCCGCGCACAAGGTCTCGCTCGAGATCGCCAGCCAGCGGTTGATTCCGTCCGCGATGGAGCCGCGCTCGACCATCGCCGAGATCGAGAAGAAGACCGGCCGTCTCATCCTGCACGTGCAGTCGCAGACGCCGGGCTCGACCCGCGACGTGCTGGCCGATATCTTGAAACGGCCGAAGGAGAATGTGCGCGTGCTGGTTGGCGACATCGGCGGCGGCTTCGGGCAGAAGACCAATCTCTATCCGGAAGACGGCATCGTGGCCTATGCCGCGACCAAGCTGAACCGCAGGATTCGCTGGCGCGCCGAGCGCACCGATGAATTCGTCGGCGGCACCCATGGCCGCGATCTCACCTCGACCGCCGAATTCGCGCTGGACGCCAAGGGCAAGGTGCTGGCCTATCGCGTGCGCTCGATCGGCGCGACGGGCGCCTACTCCTCAGGTGCCGGCAACATCATTCCGCTGGTGCTCGGACCCTTCGTGCAGACCGGCGTCTACGATCTGCCGCTGGTGCATTTCGAGGTCAAGACGGTGATGACGCACACCGCGCCTGTGGGTGCTTATCGCGGCGCGGGCCGACCCGAGGCGGTGTTCATCGTCGAGCGGCTGTTCGATGCCGCAGCGCGCCAGATTGGCATCGATCCGCGCGCAATCCGCAAGGCCAACTACATCAAGCCGGCGCAGCTGCCCTACACCAACGCTGTCGGGCAGGTGTACGATTCCGGCGCCTTCGCCCACATGCTGGAGCGCGCCTCCAAGCTCGCCGACTGGGATGGTTTCAATGCCCGCAAGCGCGAGGCGAAGAAACGCGGCATGCTCTATGGCCGCGGCCTCACCAGCTATATCGAGTGGACCGGCGGCCGCGCCCACACCGAGAAGGTCTCGCTGCACGCGACCGCCGAGGGCCGCGTCATCCTGCATTCCGGCACCATGGCGATGGGGCAGGGTCTGCAGACCACTTACACCCAGATGATCTCGGACACGCTCGGCATTCCGCTGGACAAGATCGATGTCGTGCAGGGCGACACCGATCTCGCCACCGGCTTCGGCAGCGTCGGCTCGCGCTCGCTGTTCGTCGGTGGCACGGCGGTCGCGGTTTCCTCCAACGACCTGATCACGAAGGCGCGCGAGAAGGCCTCAAACCTGCTGGAAACCTCGGTCGAGGACATCGAATATCGCGACGGCGTCCTCAGCGTGGTCGGCACCGACCGCCGCATCAGCCTGTTCGAGCTCGCGCAGAAGGAGCAGGGCGCCAAGCTCTCGGTCGACAGCGAAGGCGAGGTCGATGGGCCGAGCTGGCCCAACGGCACCCATATCTGCGAGGTCGAGATCGATCCGGAGACCGGCGTCACCCGCGTGGTGCGCTACACCACGGTCGATGACGTTGGCGTCGCCGTCAATCCGATGCTGGTCGCAGGCCAGATCCACGGTGGCGTGGCACAGGGCATCGGACAGGCGCTCTACGAGGGCGTCGCTTATGATGCCGACGGCCAGCTTCTGACCGCGACCTATCAGGACTATTGCATCCCGCGCGCGGACGACGTGCCGCCGATCGCGGTCACGCTCGACGATTCCGCGCCGTGCAAGACCAATCCGCTGGGCTCCAAGGGCTGCGGCGAGTCGGGTGCGATCGGCGGTCCGCCCTGCGTCACCAACGGCGTGATGGACGCGCTGTTCGAGCTCGGCATCACCAATCTGCAGACACCGCTGACGCCGCAGAAGGTCTGGCAGGCGATCCGCGATGCCAAGGCCGCGAAGGTGCAGGCCGCGGTTTGACGCCGCCATTACGGAGACTCCAGTGATCTTCCAATCTCCGTAGTTGGAGCCGGCCTCTCATCACAGCGACGGTGCGCTCCCCTCCCCCTTGCGGGGAGGGGTTGGGGGTGGGGGTCCACGAGTCCTTCTCTAAATTTGAGAGTTCGAGTCCCAGAGACATCAGCGATCATTGTGGTTCTAGCAACTGCAACCGAGCGCATGCTCTGACCTGCGCGTGGCGGGAAGCGGCCCGATGTCCTATTCCGCCTTTCCTGGAAATACTGAAAGCGAACTCAACTAAGTTAAGCGCGCGTGGATCCCCACCCCCGCTCCCCTCCCCGCAAGGGGGAGGGGAGCGCACGGTTGTTGCGGTGAGAGCTCGAACCGCTTTCCGGGAGAGTGCGCACGCGGGGAGGACGAATTTTGATCTCGTGCCGCGCTTCCGATCAACTGGCTAAGAAGGCCTACCTGTATCCCCTGCGGGTAGCTCCATCAGCACACTGAAATCGCCATCGCCTCCGCTGAAGCGCAAGCTTCCGCCATGCGCTTGCGCGACTTCGCTGGCGATCGCCAGTCCAAGCCCGGAGCCGCGTGAGGTCTCACCCTTTTGAAAAGGTACCACAAGGCGCGCCTGCGCCTCGGGCGGAATGCCCGGACCATCATCCCGGATGCAGATCGCAAGACCAGCGCCGCTCGGCTCGACGATCACCGTCAAGCTGCTTCGCGCGCCATGAACGAGCGCATTGTGGATCAGATTGGCCAGTGCTTCGCGCAGGCTGATCGCGTCGGCCTCGATCACGGCGTCAGCGTCGCACGGCACGAAGCCGATCGAAACTTCACGGTCGAGTGTCAGCGGCACTGCTTGCGATAGCACCGATTTGGCCAAGGCATTGATATCAGTCGGAGCAAGGCGCGGCGCCTGCGCCCGGTGCAGCACCATCGCGTGGTCCAAGAGCTGGTTGGTCAGCCGTCCGAGATCTGCGATCCGTTCCCGCAAAGCCTCCAGCGCCTTGGGCTCCTCGCCATCTGCCGCGAGAAGCTCGGCTTGTGCATCGATGGCGGCGAGCGGCGTCCGCAATTGATGCGTGGCGTCGGCGATGAAGCGCTGCATGATCTTGATGCGCTCGTCGAGCCGCTGCATGAAGCCGTCGATGGCGCCGACCAGCGCCCGCACCTCCGATGGCGGCGTGACCGCGATCGGGCTCAGGTCATCCGGCTTTCGCCGCGCGATCTCGGCCTCGATCCGCGTCAGCGGCGAGAACACCAGCCGCAGGCAGAGCGCGGTGGCGGCGAGTGCGAGCACGCTCATCGCGGCGATGATGCCGATTGCTTTGGATGCCAGGTCCCAGGTCAGCGCCTCGCGCGCGGCAAGGGTCTGCGCCAGGACGATCTCGGCCCAGCCATCGCCCGGCGCCCCGTCGATCTTGCGGGCCACCGCGGCGATGCGCACCTTCTGGCCGCGGAAGGTGCCGTCGCTCAAGCGCACGCCTTTGCGCAACGCGGCCGGCGGTATGTTCGCTGCGAGGTCGTCATAGCCGGCGACCACCACGCCGCGCGGATCGGTGACGCGATAAAAGACAAGATCGTAGGCCGAAAGGGTGGAAAACGCGGCCGCCGGCGGGTCCAGCGTCACCACGCCGCCCTGCAGATAGACATTCTCTGCGATCTGAATCGCTCCGCCGACCAGGAGCTTGTCATAGGCATCGCGCGCCGCGGTGGCAGCATATTGCCATGCCGCGAAGCTGAGAACGACGGCGCCGACCGCGAGGATCGCGCCGATCGCAACGAGCAGCCGCGCGCGGAGCGAGCCGCTGAGCTTACGAAGCTGAGAGCTGATAGCCAAGGCCGCGCTCGGTTCGGATTTCGACTGACGTGCCCGCGAGCTTGCGGCGCAGCCGCGCCACGAACTGCTCGACCGCATTGGGGCTCGGGTCCTGTTCGAAGCTGAACAGCTGTTCGACCAGTTCCTCCTTGCCGACATAGCGGCCCGGCCGCGCGGCCAGGATTTCCAGCACGGTCAGCTCGCGGCGCGTGAGATCGAGCGGCTGGCCCGATACGCTCGCCGTCCGGCCGGCGCGATCGATCGTCAGCGGTCCGATCGTCAAGGTGTTGTCCGGCAGCCCGCAGGCACGCCGCAGCAGGGCGCGGGCGCGCGCTTCCAGCTCGCGATAATCGAACGGCTTAACCAGATAATCGTCGGCGCCGAGATCGAGCGCGCTGATGCGGTCGTCGACGGCGGAGCGGGCGGTGAGCACCAGCACCGGCGTCCGTAATCCCTTGCGGCGCAGATGTTTCAGGATGGCGAAGCCGTCCATGTTCGGCAGCATCACGTCGAGCACGATCAGATCGTAGGATTGCACCTCGACCAGTTCGCTGGCGGTGCGGCCGTCCTTCTCCCAATCGACCGCATAGCCGATGCGCTCGAAGCGGTTCACGACGGCGCAGCCGATCTCTGGCGTGTCCTCGACCAATAGGATGCGCAACGGCGTCTCAGCTCCGAGTCAGTTTGGGGTCAGTTCGCCCGTCTATCATCTCCGCCAAGGTTGCCGAAGTGCGCCACGTAAAATTTCGCACTGCAACATGGGGAGGATCGATGACAGTGCATCAGCCGCAGACCCAATTTGCGCCCCTGCTCACCGTCGAGGGCGTGACGCTGCAATATAAGACGCCCGATACGCTCGTCACCGCGACCTACCGCGTCGACTTCAACGTCTACAATTCCGACCGCTTTGTTCTGCTCGGGCCGTCCGGCTGCGGCAAATCCACGCTGTTGAAGGCGATCGGCGGCTATTTGCGTCCGACCGAGGGCCGCATTCAGCTCAAGGGTCGCGACGTCACCGAGCCCGGGCCGGATCGGATGATGGTATTCCAGGAGTTCGACCAATTGCTGCCCTGGAAGACGGTCGGCGAGAACGTCATCTTCGCGCTCACCGCGAGCGGACGCGTCGCCCCGGCGGAGGCGCGCGAGCGGGCGCGGGCCTATATCGACAAGGTCGGGCTGTCGAAGTTCATCGACAGCTATCCGCACACGCTGTCCGGCGGCATGAAGCAGCGCGTTGCGATCGCGCGCGGCATGGCGATGGAGCCGGACATTCTCCTGATGGATGAGCCGTTCGCCGCGCTGGATGCGTTGACCCGCCGCAAGATGCAGGACGAATTGCTGCAACTGTGGGAGGACACCCGCTTCACGGTGCTGTTCGTGACGCATTCGATCGAGGAGGCGATCAAGATCGGGTCGCGCATCCTGTTGCTGTCGCCGCATCCGGGCCGTGTCCGGGCCGAACTCAACAGCATTCCATCGGACATGATGGGCTCGCCGCAGCAGGTCGCGCTCGAAGGGCGCATCAACGACATGCTGTTCGGTCACCACTGATCGGCCATCGCCAAGAGGACACGTCCATGACCGAAACGCTGGCCCTCCGTGCCGAAATCGTCAATCCGGAAACCCCGCTCGGCGACGTCCAGGTCGAAGCAGGCCTGTCCTGGTTCGAGCGGATCTATCGCCTGGGCGCGGTGCGCAAGGCCTTCATTCTGCTGGTGCTGGCGGGCATCTGGCAGGCCTATGGAACCTGGCTCGGCAATCCGCTGCTGTTTCCGACCTTCACCGACACGCTCGCCGCCTTCTTCGACAACATCCGCAATGGCGTGATTCCGGCGCGCACGCTGGCTTCGATGGAGACGCTGTTGATCGGCTACGGCATCGGCATCGCCCTCGCCGCGGCACTGACGACGATCGCAATCGGGTCGCGCCTTGGCGCCGATCTGTTGGAAGCGCTGACCTCGATGTTCAATCCCTTGCCGGCGATCGCACTGCTGCCGCTGGCGCTGATCTGGTTCGGGCTCGGCAAGGGCAGCGTCGTCTTCGTGCTCGTGCATTCGGTGTTGTGGGCGATCGCGCTCAACACCCATTCGGGCTTCCGTTCGGTGTCCAACACGCTGCGGATGGTCGGTATGAACTATGGTCTGCGCGGGCTGAAGCTCGTGCGCTTCATCCTGATCCCGGCCGCTTTTCCCGCCATCCTGACCGGGCTCAAGGTCGGCTGGGCCTTTGCGTGGCGCACCTTGATCGCAGCGGAGCTGGTGTTCGGTGTCTCCTCAGGCTCGGGCGGTCTCGGCTGGTTCATTTTCGAGAACCGCAATCAGCTCGAAACGGCGAACGTGTTCGCCGGATTGTTCACGGTGATCTTCATCGGCCTCGTCGTCGAGAATCTCGTCTTCGCCACCATCGAGCGCAAGACGGTGCGGCGCTGGGGCATGCAGCATTAATTCCGGCTACAACAACAAGTCTGACATGAGGGAGGGAATTATGTCCTGGAAGGCATCACTTGGCGCGGCTGCTCTCGGGCTTTTCGCGCTGCTCGGCAGCGGCGGCGCATCGCAGGCCGAGGTCAAGGAAGTCAGGATCTCCAAGGGTTACGGCATCCTCTATCTGCCGCTGATCGTGATGGAGGACCAGAAGCTTCTGGAGAAGCAGGCCGAGAAGGCCGGGATCGGTCCGCTCAAGGTCAATTGGCTGATGCTCGACGGCGGCAACATCATCAACGACGCCATGATGGCGGGCTCGCTCGACATCGCCGGCACCGGCGCGCCTGGCTTCATCACGCTGTGGGCCAAGGCCAAGGGCATTCCGAGCGTCGAGGTCGTCGGCGTCAGCGGCTTGAGCTCGACGTCGTTGTGGATGAACACCAACAATCCCGAGATCAAATCGCTGAAGGACTTCAAGCCGAGCGACAAGATCGCGCTGCCCGGCATCAAGACCTCGCTTTCGGCGGTGATGCTGCAGATGATGGCGGCCCACGAGTTCGGTCGCGAGAATTACGCCAAGCTCGATCCGATGACGGTGGGCCTGCCGCACCCCGAGGCCCTGGCGGCGCTCACCTCCGGCAAGACGGAGATCACGGCGCATTTCACCTCGCCGCCGTTCGCTTATCTGGAGCTGAAGGATTCGAAGGTCCATCGCGTCGCCAACTCGGCCGACGTGCTCGGACGCATGACCATGGACGTGACCTTCGCGCCGAAGCGTTTCGTCGACGCGAATCCGAAGGTCGTCCAGGCCTTTCTCGACGCGCTGGACGAGGCAGACGCCTTCATCGCCCGCGACAAGGCGGCTGCGGCGGAGATCTACGCGCGGACCGCGAAGGTGAAGACCACGAAGGAAGAGATGCTGGAGATGTTGCAGGATAAGGACACCTGGTTCTCCACGACGCCGGAGGGCATGCTGAAGATCGCCGACTTCATGCATGGCGCCGGTTCCATCAAGGTCAAGCCGGCGGCCTGGCAGGACCTGTTCATCTCGCCGCTACGGGAGCGCAACGGCAGCTGAGCGCAGCTCGCGAACCACGCCGGTCGGTCGGACCGGCCATTGGCCCGACGCCCGCGCGGCCTCGAAAGACCGTGCGGCTCGTCATTGCGTCTTCACTCAACCTGTGCTGTGAGAGCTTGGGCACCGGGAGAAGGGGAGAGCGCGATGCGCAGATTTTGGACCGTGCTGGCGGCGCTGGCCACGTTGAGCCTGACCAATTGCGGCTATAACGCCATCCAGACCAATGACGAGCAGGTGAAGGCCAACTGGTCGGAGGTCGTCAACCAGTACCAGCGCCGCGCCGATCTCGTCCCCAATCTCGTCAATTCGGTCAAAGGCTTCGCCCAGCAGGAGAAGGATGTCCTGCTCGGCGTCACCAATGCGCGGGCCAAGGTCGGCAGCATCCAGGCGACGCCGGAGCTCATCAACGATCCGGCCGCCTTCCAGAAGTTCCAGCAGGCGCAGGGCGAGCTGACCAGCGCACTGTCGAAGCTGCTTGTGGTGACTGAGAACTATCCGCAACTGAAGTCGGACGCGCTGTTCCGCGACCTGATGTCCCAGCTCGAGGGCACCGAAAACCGGATCACGGTGGCGCGCAACCGTTATATCAAGGCGGTGCAGGACTATAACGTCTCGATCCGCACCTTCCCGAACAATCTCACCGCGATGATGTTCGGCTACAAGGAGAAGGCGAACTTCACCGTGGACAACGAGCGCGAGATCTCGGTCGCGCCCAAGGTCGATTTCAACGTCCCTGCGCCAGCCCCTGCGAAATAGCCTGGAGCATCCGACCTTGCGCGCAATCCTGGCAGCGAGGGCCCTCGGCGTAGCGCTCCTGGTGTGCGTCCCCTTTCTTGCATCGGCGTTCGCCGACGTCGCCGTCCCTCCGCTCACCGGCCGCGTGGTCGATCAGACCGGCACGCTCGCTGCGAGTGATGTTGCGAGCCTGAATCAAAAGCTGAAGGACCTGGAGACGCGGAAGGGCAGCCAGGTCGCGGTGCTGATGGTGCCGACCACGCAGCCTGAGAGCATCGAGCAGTTCACGATCCGCGTCGCGGACGCCTGGAAGATCGGCCGCAAGAAGATCGACGACGGCGCGCTGCTGGTGGTGGCCAAGAACGACCGGCGGGTGCGGATCGAGGTCGGCTACGGCCTGGAAGGCAGCCTGACGGACGTCACGTCGCGGCGGATCATCGATGAGGACATCACGCCGAAATTCAGGCGGGGCGATTTCGCCGGTGGCATCGCCGCGGGCGTCGATCGCATCATTGGCGTGATCGACGGCGAGCCCTTGCCGGCACCGGAGCCGCAGGCCTCGCACGGGCAGGATCTGGACTTCGAAACGATCGGATCGTTCGCCCCGTTCGTGCTGTTCGGCGCCATCATGGCTGGCGGCATCCTGCGGGCGCTGTTCGGCCGGCTGCTTGGTTCGGCCGCCACCGGCGCGGTGGTTGGCGGGTTGGCGTGGCTGGTCGTTGGCTCACTCGCCGCAGCCCTGTTGTCCGGCATGGTCGGCTTCTTCATCGCGCTGATTGCCGACAGCTTTGCCGCATTCGGGCCGCCGGGGCGCGGCCGCTATGGCGGCGGCTGGTCAGGTGGGTCGTCGGGCGGCTGGAGCAGCGGTGGCAGCCGCTCGGATGGCGGATTCTCAGGAGGCGGCGGCAGCTTCGGCGGTGGCGGCGCCTCAGGAAACTGGTGACGCAATGGGCTGGCACATATGAGCGTCAAACGGATCGCCAGGCATCTTCTGCATCACCGCTGGCTGCAGCGGCGGATCTTCACGCCGGCCGTGCTGGCGCGGATCGAACAGGCCATCAGGAGCGGCGAGGCGACCCATGCGGGCCAACTGCGGTTCGTCGTCGAAGGGGCGCTCGATGGCGCGCCGCTATTCCGCAACCAGCCGGCACGCGAGCGCGCGCTCGATCTGTTTTCGCATCTGCGGATCTGGGACACCGCTCACAACAACGGCGTCCTCATCTATCTGCTGCTCGCCGACCGCGACGTCGAGATCGTCGCCGATCGCGGCATCCACGCCAAGGTCGGCAAGGATGGCTGGGAGAGCATCTGCCGCGCCATGGAGGCAGACTTCCGCGACGGCCGGTTCGAGCAAGGTGTGCTCGCCGGCATCGCGGCGGTGTCGCGCGAACTGGCCAGGCATTTCCCGCCGCAAGCCGGGACGCCCAATGAACTGCCGGACCGGCCGGTGGTGATGTAGGCGGGCCGAAGCCTCACCACTGCGCGGGCTGGGCCGGTGGCCTGCCGGTCTCGAACAGATTGACCGGTGGCGGGACCGGCTCGCGCGCGGTCTCCATCCTGTCGTTGCTCCATCGCCAGGAAGCCGGTGCCGGATGTTTGACGCGCATCGGTCTCGTAATTCTCGCGCCGTCGGAGGCCGCTGGGCCGTGTGCGCGGGCCACCGAGATCGCAGCAAGTGAAATCGCAACGGCGCCGACGGTCGCAAGAATGGATTGTCGGATCATGTTGATGCTCCAAGGATGCGTGAAGGATGCGTACAGGAACTCGTGAATAAGGGGACCACGAGCGGCCTGGAGCTCTGTCCAAGGTGCGGCGCAACCGGCTCGTGTTTCCCCTCATTCGGCTTTCAGATGCATCTCGAACCCCCACGCGATTAGGGGCGAAAAGCCGAAAGGACCTTTCGGCTGAAGCCAACATTCGGACCGCTCGTCGGTTTCAGGAAGGGGGAGGATCGCGCGCACGCCATGCTGCTCGCACCGCTGTGAGCGGTGATGAGCTGACCGGCGGCTGGCGGCGCCGATGCGCCGGGACCGAGCCGCATCGGTCCTGCCGTGTGCGTCAGCGATAACGCTCCGCCATCGCGCGCGCGAGCTCGGCCATCATGGCACGCAGCTCGGCAGGCTCCAGCACTTCGGCGTCAGCGCCGAACCGCAAGAGTTCGGTCGCGGCATGCCATGCCGTCGTGCCGATCGGAATGGTGGCGATGCGCCAGCCGTCGGCGTCGGCCGCGTCCGAGATGCGCGTGCGCGCCCTGACATAAGGCTGGCTCACGACCTCCAACAGCCTGACCCCGCGAGGCGAGAGCCGCACCCTGGCTTCCTTGGGATGCATCTCGGCCTCGAGCCGTTCGGTGGCGGCCTGCCAATAGGTGGCGAGATCGAAATCCGCCGGCCGCGCGAACGTCTCCTCGCGCAGGCTGCAATCGAGGATGCGCGCGACCCGGTAGGTGCGCACGCTGCCGTCGATCTGGCCGGCGAGATACCAGCTGCCGCCTTTGAGCACGAGCCCGAGCGGGGCGATGCGGCGGCGCTTTTCCGCGCGCCAGCTCTGGTAGCGGATGTCGATCATCCGGTCGGCGAGCAGCGCATCGGCGATCCTGCGCAGGTGCTGCGGCTCCTCCGCTTCGCCGAACCATGCCGGGGCATCGAGATGAAACCGCGCCTGCATCCGCGCAGCGTTCGGGCGCAGGCTGGCCGGCAGCGCCGCGATCAGTTTGGCCTGCGCTGCGCTCATCGCGCCGTCGAGCCCGAGTGCGGCCGCGGGCCCCGGCAGGCCCGCCATGAACAGCGCATCGGCCTCCACCGGCGACAATCCGTTCAGGCGTACGCGATAGCCGTCGAGCAGGCGGAAGCCGCCTTCGGCGCCGCGTTCGGCATAGACCGGGATGCCCGCCGCCGAGAGCGCATCGATGTCGCGATAGATCGTGCGCACGGAGACCTCGCAAGCCTCGGCCAGCTCGGGCGCGGTGACCCGGCCCCGCGCCTGCAGGGTGGTGAGGATGGAGAGCAGCCGGCTCGCGCGCATGGCGCGTTAAACCATACCTGACACAGGATGTCAGGTATGGGGTGGCACAACGGGTCTGCCTTCAAAAACGAGAGGAAGCAGCCCAATGACTTCAGCCGAGAGCTCAGCCGACCGCATCACCCTGTATTATTCGCCGCAGACCCGAGCCACCGGCACCCGCGTGCTGCTGGAGGAGCTTGGCGCGCCCTATGATCTGCACGTCCTCAACATGAAGGCGGGCGAGCAGCGCCAGCCGGCCTATCTCGCCATCAATCCGCTCGGCAAGGTGCCGGCGATCCGCCATCGTGGCCAGCTCGTCACCGAGCAGGTCGCGGTCTACATCTATCTCGCCGACCTGTTCCCGGAGGCGGGATTGACGCCCGCGCTCGACGATGCGCTGCGCGGACCGTATCTGCGCTGGATCGCCTATTACGGCTCTTCGTTCGAGCCGGCGCTGATCGACCATTTCATGCAGCGTCCGCCGGCGCCGATCACGCAGTCGCCCTATGCCGATTACGAGACGATGCTGGGCGCGCTGGAGGCGCAGCTCGCCAACGGGCCTTATCTGCTCGGCGAGCGCATGACCGCGGCCGACATCCTCTGGGGCACCGCCTTCAACTGGACCTTGACGTTCGGTATCGTGCCGAAGCGCGATGTGTTCGTGAACTACGCGGAGCGAATGACCGCGCGTCCGGCCTTCCAGCGCGTGACGGCGGAGGATGTCGAGATGGCCGCCCGCCACGCCGCGGCTATTGGCGGTTGAATGCTGCGCGGCCGCGCAGCTGCGGGCCAGCAATCACGCGCCGTTCGATTGCTGGCCCGTCGCGCGCCGCGCACGCGGCTGAGAGGAAGCAGGTAGCACCCGGGCTCTACAGACAGGGTTACGGCCGCCGTTCAGCGGTGGTCGCTCACATCGCTGCGAGCTGTGATTGAAATATGGCCGCCGCGCTGCGTCGGGCGGCGATTTCCAACAGAAAGCCGCGCCACCAGCAAACTTCCGACACAGGATTGCGGCGAAACGGCGCGCTCCCGCATGGCGCGAGCGGCCGGTTTCGCATCGGTCCTCGCGCGTCACCTCGAAGGGGCCTTCGTGTCGCAGCGATTTCTTTGCACGCTCGTTTTCAGCTTCATCCTGATCGCGCATCCGGCCTTCGCCGAGAGTCGAACTGCACCGGCAGCGCCGGCCCTGCCGTCCGCCGGAGCCTTGACCCCGGAACAGGCGCGGCGTGCGCTCGACACGCTGCAGGACGCCTCCAAGCGCGCGCAGATGATCGAGACCTTGCGTGCGATCGCCAACGCGACGCCGCCGGCACAGGCGGGCGCCGCGGTGCCGGTTCCGGCTGCGGGCCAGCCGGCGCAGCCTGCGCCCGAGGAGAAGCCTGCGATCCCGCTCAGCGCCGACAGTCTGGGCGCGCAACTGCTGCTCGCGGTGTCGGAGCAGGTGACCGAGATATCCCAGGACGTCGCCGACGTCGTTCGCACGCTGACCCATTTCCAGGCGTTCTACTGGTGGATCATCCGCACCGCCAACGATCCGTTGGCCTACAATCAGCTGCTCGACATCGCCTGGAAGCTCGCGCTGGTGCTTGGCTGCGCGCTGGCGGCCGAATGGGTGAGCTTGCGCCTGATCCGGCGGCCGCTCGCCTATCTCGAGCAGCGCCTTCCGCAGGCGGCGCGGGCTCCGGCCCAGGCGGTGATGATCGCGGACCCGCCATCCTCAATTGCCGATATCCTCACGCAACCTGAGCCGCGGCGCCGCCATTTGTCGCTGGTCCGGCTGTGGCAGTCGGTCGTCCGGCTGCCCTTCGTGCTCGGGCGTTTGTTGCTCGAACTCCTGCCGGTGCTCGTCTTCGTCGCGGTCGCCACCTCGCTGCTCGGCACCGGGATCGGCGACCAGACGACCGTGCGCCTCGTGATCCTTGCGGTCGTCAATGCCTATGCCCTGTCGCGCGGCATGATCTGCGCTGTGCGCGCGCTGTTCGGCCCCTTCGGCCTGATCCGGATCCGCGGCGAAACCGCGGCCTATATCGAGATATGGGCGCGCCGCATCGTCGCGGTGGCCGTGTCGGGCATATGCTTCGCCAATGTCGCGCTGCTGCTTGGGCTGCACCGTGCCGGATATTGGGGGCTGTTACGGCTGGTCATGCTGGTCGTGCATCTCTTCATCGCCATCATCATCCTGCAATGCCGCCGGCAGGTGGCGGACGTGATCCGGGCACCGTTCGGCCAGGGCGGGCTTGCGGCGCGGGCGCGCAGCCGTGCCGCGTCGCTGTGGCATTATTTCGCGATCGCGCTCGACATGGCGCTGTGGGCGGTGTGGGCGCTCAATATCCGCAACGGCTATTCGCTGATGCTGCAATATTTCGTCGGCACCATCGCGGTGATCCTGGTCGCCCGCGTCCTGACGATGGTCGTGCTCAGCGTGATCGATCGCGGCTTTTCGATCCGGCCCGAGATCCTGGAGCGGTTTCCGGGGCTGGAGACGCGCGCCAACCGCTATCTGCCCCTGCTGCGCCGGATCGTCGCCACCATCATCGCCTTTGCCGGCTTCGTTGCCGTGCTCGAGGTCTGGGGCGTCGACGCCGTGGTGTGGTTCTATGGCGGCCAGATCGGCAGCCGTCTGCTGTCCGCGCTCGCCACCATCGCCATCGCGGCGCTGGCGGCCGCTAGCATCTGGGAAATCAGCAATGCCCTGATGGAGCGCCAGATCGATGTGCTGTCGCGCGAAGGGCATTATGTGCGGGCCGCGCGCTTGCGCACCTTCCAGCCGATGCTGCGGACGGCGCTGTTCTGTTTGATCGTCACCGTCGTCGGCCTCACCGCGCTGAGCGAGATCGGCGTCAATGTCGCGCCCCTGCTTGCCGGCGCCGGGATCGTCGGCATCGCCATCGGCTTCGGCTCGCAGAAGCTGGTGCAGGATCTGATCACCGGGCTGTTCCTGCTGATCGAGAATGGCGTGCAGGTCGGCGACGTCGTCAGCGTCGCCGGGCTGTCCGGCACGGTCGAGAACGTCTCGATCCGCACCATCCGCCTGCGCGCCGCCGACGGCGCCGTGCACATCGTGCCGTTCAGTGCGGTGACGACGATCACCAATTCCAGCCGCGGCGCCGGCAATGCGGCGGTCAGCGTCAGCATCGCCTACAAGGAGGATACCGACCGCGCCGGCGAGATACTCAAGGAGATCGTCGCCGAGATGCGCCGCGAGCCCGAATATCGCGGGGTGATCCGCAGCGATCTCGAATTGTGGGGCGTCGACAAGGTGGACGGTTCGATGGTGACGCTGGTCGGCCAGATCCGCTGCACCGATTCCGGCCGCTGGCCGGTGCAGCGCGAGTTCAACCGCCGCATGAAGCGGCGCTTCCAGGAGCGTGGCATCGAGATCGCGTCCAACGGCCAGATCATCGTGATGCCGATGCCGCAGGCCACCGATGACGCCGGCGCGGATGGCGTGCAACGCCGGGCCCTGGGGTAGGCGGAGTAGTCATGATAGGCGTGTTCTGGTCGGAGGCGCGATCGCACGCGGGCGGACGGCTGCTCCATTTTTGCCGCTCATTCGGCCGTTCTCACCATCGATCAGATGATTTTCAAGGTGCTGCGGCCTCCACCGCGACCGCGTGGCTACGGACGTGCTTGCGTTCCCATGGCCTCCGATAGATGAAGACGACATTCGCAGTGCCCGCACTTAATGCTTGAATGTCCCAGCGATGAACGCCTGGGGCGCCAACTAGACGCTTGCCGCCTTCGCGCTCCGAAAAGCCGCGGTCGGTGATGCGTACGAGCGGCAATCGGGAACTTGCTTTGGCATCAACCGCCCAGCCGTAGCCGGTTGACGGATTTTCCTCAAGTTCGACGCTCGCGGATTGACCGACCGCCAGCCTCAACGTCTGATCTGCTGCTTTCGCTCGAGCGTCAATCGCCACGATCAGAACGATCGCCACTAGATATACGAGCCGTGCATTCATTGGTTGGCTCCAGCTTTGATCTCGGCGGCAACGAGCCGACAACTAAACATATATCGGGTCGATCTGGCCGCTATTTGTTGATCCAAATCATATCGATACAGGCCGCTTCGTCCACAGGAACATAAATCGGGTTGAAAGCGGCCTATCGGCCTCCCACCGCCTACTTCCGGTCGAGGCCCGAAAGCCGACATCGCGGGCGCAGACCGCAGGGTCCGGGGCGGGCCAAGAACGTACCTCTACCACTAGACTGCCTTACTGCGTTCCCGAACCCGCAATTCCGCGCAAGCGCGGGCCACAATTTGGCCGGAGCTATCAATGAGTTCCGCCTCCGCTATAGCTGACCGCGCATCATGCTTTACGACGCGTGCCTTAGCAGTGAGCGGACCTAACGCTGCAGGCTTTACAAACGTCGTATCCAATCGAGTCGTGACCGCTGTTTGATTCTGCGGAAGGTTGGCCATCACGGCGTTGCCGGTTGCCGAATCGAGCATCGCGGCAAGCATCCCGCCCTGCACGGTGCCGTGACGATTGGCAAATTTCGGATCCGCAAAAAAGCGCAACTGGACTACGCCCGACTGCGGGTCCACCGCAATGATCTCGCGGCCTAGGAGGAGCGCTGCCGGCGGCGTCTCATTCAAATGGTCCGACATAGGCAGCCCCCTTCTTGGTTTCGGTCAATTGCAGAACTAGTAATCAAGAAGTGCAGCGTAACAGCGGCCTCGCGTGATCTTCCGGTGGTTCTATCCGCGCATCGGGTTCGTTCCGCCCTGCATTCGCTTCTTGTTCGATTCCGGACGGCGTCAGAATTACTCTGATGACAAAAACTCGATATTGCTTCCGAAGAATCGCGAAGCGATGCGAGAAACCAACGTGGCCTCTCCCGTTGTGAGAAATCGTCGCGCTCCGGTGCTGGGTTGGTCAAACTCTGGATGGCGCCGAAAGTATTGCATCAAGCTTCGCGCGGTCACCTCGGGCTGTGACAAAATCCGCGTTCCTTGCGGAAGCGCCTGCTGGAACAATGACTCGACCAAGGGATAGTGCGTGCAGCCGAGAATGCAAACATCGGGTTCTCGGCCGGACATCCGAGCTCGCAAGTCCGCTACATAATCTTCAATGTTGTTGCGGAGAACGTATTCGCAAGCATCGGCTTCGATAAGGGGCACGAGCTTAGGACACGCTTGTTGCCATACTTCAACATGCGGCGCGCGCTTGTGAATTTCTCCGGCAAAGGCTCCGCTCTCAACCGTGTGCTGTGTGGCAAAAACGGCAACGGCGACATCAGGCTCGTGGCCGACGCGAGGGACAGCATGCTGGTCAGCAGACCAACGCATGCCGGTTACGTCTTCGACAACGGGGACGATCACTCCCAGCACGCGCCGATCAGGATGAGCAAGCGGAAGCCATTCCCGCTGTAGTCGTCGAAGGCCGCGTGCCGCAGCAGTGTTGCAAGCGATGATAACGAGAGGACAATTCTCTTGAAACAGCCGCTCGATTCCTCTCAATGTCAACGCGTAGATTTCTTCTGGTGATCTGTCGCCATAGGGAGCGTTGCCGTGATCTCCCAGATAAACGAGGCTACGATCTGGAAGCAGACCGTCGAGCGCGCGCATCACGGTTAGCCCGCCGCTTCCTGAGTCAAAGATGCCTATATTCACGAGCGTCCGCCATATGGGTTTACAACCTGCTTGGACGTCGCAATAGAGCACAGTTACGAAAATACCAACAGAGGATCGCGAGGGCCGGTCGGAACGGTGTCCTTTCCGGGTCTTGGCTGCCGTATCGGCGAGGGAGCGACCATGCCCAGTCAAGCCTCGATAGCGGACGTGCTGGGCGCTAGCCGGAAGGTCTCCGACGGGCCAAAGCGGTCGTCCTTCGTTGAAGTGCCATCGCCGATCCCCTAGTATCGATGATAAGAACATCAGGTGGAGTGCTGCATGATGCTCGGGAACATTGACTTCATGTCCGAAGATCCGAGACAGCCGGATGTGCTCAGTCTGTTGGCACAAGCGGACGCATACTTTCACGAACTCTATCCTGCCGAAAGCAATCATCTGATTGGCGCTGATGCTCTGCGAACACAAGACGCGGTGTTTCTTACAGCGCGTCGCCACGGAGAGCTTCTCGGATCAATCGCATTTCGGATGCTTGCCCCAGAACACGCCGAGATGAAGCGGATGTTCGTGCGGATTGAAGCCCGCGGATTTGGGTTGGGTAGACAATTGTTGCGCGCATTGGAAGATGTTGCGCGCGATCGCAACGTCAGACGTATCAGTCTTGAAACAGGAATAAAGCAGCCAGCGGCAATCGGACTCTATCGCGCCGCGGGTTATCGAGATTGTCCTCCCTTCGGCGATTACAAGGCCGATCCCCTCAGCCTTTTCATGACTAAACGCCTTGAGCCTAACCAGGCTTGAAGAAAGATCGACTCTGTCCGCAATGGGTCGATGCCGTCACTCCCGTAAGGACCGACATGCGTCCTCCAGTTAAAGGCACAAAACCACGCTCGGCTCGCTACCGGAGCCAATTGATAGCTATTTCCGCTGTGGGTCACGCTCGGAAGAACTCAGGTTGAGCATATCGAGTCCGCTTCACCCCCAAGGAGCCGACACCTTGCAGGCATGCCGGGTCAGCCGGTTGGGGCCAATTTCGGAAGTGATCGGGACTCGCGTCGTCGAACAACAGTTGTGCGAAGCATCGAATATACTCTACTTAACCAAATCCTCGTGCCGGTCATGCTGTGACCGTCTTTCCTGTGGGCCTAATCGTGATTGAGCTAGTCATCTTCGACTCGGATGGTGTGTTAGTCGACAGCGAGATCATTGCGCTGACTGTCTTAGCCCGAGCGGCATCCGAGGAGGGCGCTCCAATTGACGTGGAGGAGGCGATCCGGGCTTTCCGGGGGCTAAAAATGGCGGACTGTGTGCGAAAAATTGAGCGCCGGTTAGGTCGCGACGTTCCGGAAACGTTTGTGGCGGATGTCAGACAAGCAACGGCATTGGCGTTCGATGCCGAACTGAAGCCTGTCGAAGGAATCCATGCAGCTTTAGCCGAAATCTCTGTTCCCGTTTGTGTAGCGTCAAACGGGCCGATGTCGAAGCTCACGCACACGCTCGGATTGACCAAGCTTCTGGAGCGCTTCGAGGGACGTATATTTAGCGCGTATGAGGTGGGTTCGTGGAAGCCAGACCCTGGCCTGTTCCTGCACGCGGCGCAAACGTTGGGCGTTCACCCTTCACGCTGCATCGTCGTCGAGGACTCATTATCCGGAGTTTACGCAGCTCGGGCCGCGGGGATGCGGGTCCTGGGTTTTACCGGCGGCGATCCCGGAGTTGACCAGGAATTGCGAGCGATCTGCGAAGATCTCTTTCATCGGATGAGCGACCTTCCAGATTTGCTGCAACGAGCGCATTGAATGATCGTGACCTTAACCGGTTTCCGAGTCGGGTCAAAAGCGTCGGTTCGCGCTCGCAAGGGGGGCTTCCGGTCTGGTCCAGTCAGCAGACGTTCTCAACGCTTGCGTGTTGTGGCAGCCCTTCTCGTCGCTCTTGCGAGTTCGCCGATACTGAGCGTGCCCGTCGGGCAATCCGAGCATGCACGCCATGCAGATATTGCCCGTCGTGCCACCGTGTCGCACATGCGCGCGCTTGTGTTGTCGGGCAAATCAGGACGATCCTATCCCACGTCCCGCGCTCTTCAGGAGGGGCGTTTCGCGATCGTCACGATACGTGGAGTGCGGGATGCGATGGCCGCGACAACGTCAGGCGCTTTGCGCAAGACGACTGACGATGTAGCGGACGATGAAGTCGTGTGGTCCTGATATCCCGACGCTGATATCAAATTCGCGACGTGCGTCTCGACATCGCTTTGCGATGCGAGGGCATGGCGCGGATGACGGTGGCCAAAAAGCCCGGTGCACCGAGGAGATCACGTATAAGTCGTAAGCCCATCGCGCAGGGAAGGCCGGGTCGTCCGGCTGATCCTGTGGTACCTGCCGCCTGCATTTTTTTCCGCAGGCGGGCCACGGGCCTCAGTCGAGGTCCGGCCTTCCCTGTGCCCTCCATTTGAAAGAGGGCGATCGGAAGCGCAAAGCTCGGACGCCTGCTGCGCCGCGAGAAGGCGAGCCCGTGCAGGCTTTCGTGGGAGGTGGACCGGCCGAACTGCCGGGCGTTTCCAATTGCGGCAGTTTTGCCACATATGGACCTTGTTCTCGGCCCAAAACTGCCCCGGAGAAATCCCTAAAATTTCGGTAAGCCGAGCCAAAGTAAGAATTTGGCAAGCAATCGAAAGTTACCAAAGGCTCAACGTGTTCTGGAGAATTCGAACGTGAGCGAACAGGCCGAACAGACAAGCGCTGGCGCCGTCGTGACCGAGCCGGCTGCATCCCCGACGTCTCCCGCCCAGCCGACCATGACGGATGCGACGGGGCCCGCGGCCCATATGCTCGTATCTCCGAGGATCGCGCCCGATCATGAGGCGCCGACGGCCGATGCGGCCAAGGCTGAGGTTAAGACTGAGGTTAAGCCGGAGGCCAAGCTTGACATCCGTCCCGACGCGGCACCGGCGGAGATCGCCAAGCCGGAAGCGGCGAAAATTGACGCCAGAGTTGAAACGATTACCCCCGCGGCCGGTGCGGCGAAGCCGACGTTGACCATCTTGGACCTGACCAAGCCCGAGCCGCGCAAGGTCGAACCTGCCAAAATCGAACTCATCAAGGCCGAAGCCCCGACGAACGAACCGCCAAAGGCGGACGTGCCGAAGCTTTCGGCTCTCGGTGTGACGGCGCCGAAGATCGCGGCAACGAATGCGGCACCGCCCAAATTGGACGCGCCCGCCAAGCGGCTGATCATGTCGAGCGCGAACGATGGTGGCGCCGGCGAGACCGCGGCGTCTGTCGCCGCGCGCGTGGCTGCCGCCGCGAAGGCGAGGCTCAAGCTCGAGCCCTTCAAGTTCGACGGATCCGACAAGACTGCCGCCGCCTCCGCCGCTGCGGCTCCGAAGCCGGAGAAGGAGAAGCCGGAGAAGGAAACGCCCGCGGCTTTCATGGTCGCCGGTCGGCGCGGCACGCCGGCCCTGGCTGCCATGTTGCTGGCCGCGGTGTTGGCCGGCGGCATCGGGGGAGCGTTCGCGACCATGGCCTTCTTGCATGGCTCCACGGCGCAGCCGACCGCTGCGGCGACCGAGAATGATCCGGCGCTGTCGGCGTCGGTGGCGCGGATCGATTCCGACGTTGCCACGCTGAAGGCGGGTCTCGAGCAGGCCAACCAGACCAGCCTGGTCGAGCTCAACAAGGCCGCCGATCGCCTCGACAAGCTCGAGAAGGCGCAAGGCGAACTGGCGGCCAAGATCACCAAGCCGACCGAATTGCAGAAGCTCAGCGACGCCGTGGAGCGGCTGCGCTCCGCCCAGGCTTCGGCGGCCGCCCAGGCCACGGCAAAGGAGACGACGAACTCGATCGCGCCTGCGCACGTTGCCTCCGTCGCGCCCGCTGCGCCGGTGGAAACGGCCGCCCCCAAGCCCGATGTCAGCAAGCCGAAGATCGTCGAAGGCTGGGTATTGCGCAATGTCGGCCGGGGTGGCGCGCTGATCGAAGGCCGCGATGGGCTTTACGAGGTCTATGCCGGCGATCCGGTGCCAGGGCTCGGCAAGATCGACGCCATCCGCCGGCAGGACGGCCGTTGGGTGGTGGTAACGTCAAGGGGCCTTGTGGTCTCGCGCTGATTGTCGATCTGAGAACTTGGCAGCAACTTGGCAGCGAGGCGCTTCACCCCGACGTGAAGCGCCTCTTTTCATGCTTGCCCGCAGCTCTCCGCTTTTCGGCTATTTTCGGCGGCTACGACAGGCCTGCGCGGCAAGCGTTGGGAATAGATCGTGCTCCGCGCTGTTCATTTCGGTGAGGGAGGCGTGTCTTGCGATTGTCGGTTCTGGGTCTTGCGATGCTGGTTCTTGCGCCATTTGCGCATGCCGGCGACACCGCACCTTTGGAGCGCGGCGCCGCCGTCACCGAACCTTATGCGCTGCGCGAGCTCGATCGCACCACGTTCGGCCTCAACCGCATGATCGTGGGGGAGCGGATCAGCGAGGCGCCGCTGACGGCCGCCGACCTGTTCGCGCTGCCTGCGATGCAGCCATTGCGCAAGTCGCTCGATGCCGAAATCGATCGCTATGTCGCGCAGCACAAGGCGACGTTGCCGGACGAGAGCATCGGCGTCGGTCCGTCCTTTGCATTTGAGCTGTTCGATCGCGCGGTGCTGGATTCGAAGGACACGCGATTCGTGTTGTCGGGCGTCGTCAATCGAATGGATCGCGCCTTCGTCGATCCGGCCCATTGCGGCGAGGTTCGGCTGCTTTACCGGCTGGTCCGGACCAATCAGCCCGAGACCGCCGAGGACGCCGTCTCACCGCGGCTGCCGATGACGCTCAATCTGGTTTTCAAGGCGCGCGGCGACGATGTCGTGCGAAGCGGTACGCCTTCCTGCGCCGAGATCGCCAAGCGCTGGCTCGATACGACGGACATCGAACTCACGGGCAGCGAGCTCGCGGCAAAGCTGACCGGGGCAGATGGTTCGCTTGCCCTGATCAGGCCTGAGAACATCCTGCGCATCGAGACCAATCTGCAGATCGCGCATGCGCCGAAATCGGCGATACGCGATTTCCGCACCGATTACATGATGAAGGTGTTCGACTATCACGCCGAGACCGGCTCGTTCGAGGAGGCGGTCATGGAAGACCAGATCGATCGCGATCGGCTCCTCGCCGATCCGGCACTGGCCGCGGCGTTCAAGGCGTGGCTTCTGGAGCCGACCCATCTTGCCGAGTTCGATCACGGCACGGTGCTGATCCCCGATCAGTTCCTGGCCAAGGTCGCGGTGGCGCCGACGCCGGTGGGCTTCGTCAATTCGGCGCTGCAGCCGGCCTTCGGCCTGATGCAGGGCGAAGACACCACGCACGCCCCGGTATTCAGCGAAGCTGATGTCGTCGGTGCGCTGGAGAAGGCCGCCGCCAACGGAGTCCAGTTGCAGAACATCCGCTCGGTTGCCGGCTTCGAGCGCCGTCTCAACGACATCGGTTGTGGTGGTTGCCACCAGACCCGGGGAATCGGCGGCTTCCATTTCCCGGGTGTCGACTGGATGGCGGCCAAGCCGTCGAACGCAACGACAGTCCCGGGCTCGCCGCATTTCTTCGGCGATCAGGTGCGTCGGCGCGACATCCTGACCGCGTTCGCGGAGGGGCGCGAGCCGGATTTCACCCGGGGCTTTGCCAGCCGGCCGCAGGAACGGGCCAGCCACGAGCTTGCCGGCACCGTCTATGATGACGGCTGGGGCGGGCATTGCTATGTGAACCGGCCGGATCAGGCCGAGAACGACAAGAGCTTTTCGGCCTGGACCTGCGCTTCGGGCCTGTCCTGCCAGGCCACAGGCAATACACGGATGGGGATGTGCTTCATCTCTACCCGATAGGGTGAAGGACGATGCGTGAACGCCCGACATGTTCGGGCGTTAGGCTCCTGCAGGCGAAAGCGAAAGGAGCGGCTGATGGCCACACAGGCGGAGATCAACAAGCAGCGCAATCGGGCGATCGCCGAGAACGAGGAGCGGCAGCAGGTCGCGGGCAACATCCGCGTCAGCGGCTGGACTATCTTTTTTGCCATCGTCGCAGGCGTGATCCTGTTCTTCATCGGCTGGGCCGGGCTGCACCGATAGGCTCAGCCCACCGCGCCGCGTTCGCGCAGGGTTTGGATGGCCATCTCGTCGAAGCCGGCATCGCGTAGGATCTGGTCGCTGTGCTCGCCAATGCCCGGAGGTTTGCGCGGCCGGACCTTGCGGGCGCCCTCGATCCAGATCGGGCTGTTGATGGTCAGCATGGTGTCGTTCTCGAACTGCACCAGGACCTCGTTCTCGAGCATTTGCTGATCGGTCGGGATGTCGTCGAGGATGCCGACGACACCGAACACGAGGCCGTTGCCGTCGAGGGTCTTGCGCCATTCGGCCAGCGGTCTGGTGGCGAAGACCCGATCGAACTCGGCGATCAGCTCGACCGAGTGCGCATGCCGGTCGGCCTTGCTGACAAAGCGAGGGTCGTTGATCAGGTCTTCGCGACCGAGACAGCGGGCCAGCACCGGGAACTGCTTCTCCTCGTTGAGCAGCGACAGCATGAGCCAGCGGCCGTCCTGGCATTTGTAGTGATTGGCGACGGCATTCAGCGCGCGTTCGCGGGGCCGCCGCTCGATGAATTTGGCGCCGCAGAGTTTGGCCTGTGCCAGCACCGAGGCGGCCCAGACCCCGTTCGCCATCAGGTTGGAGGCGACGTGGCAGCCCTTTCCGGTACGCTCGCGCTGATAGAGCGCGGTCACGATCGCGCCATAGAAGGCCATCGCGCAGGGGTGGTCTCCCATCCCGGCCACCGAGCGCGCCGGCGTGGTGGTCTCGTCGGCGCGCACCAGATCCATCAATCCGGAGCGGGCCCAATAGGCGTTACTGTCGAAGCCCGGCTTGTCGGCTTCCTCGCCTTTCTCGCCATAGCCGGTGAACGAGGCATAGATCAGCCGTGCATTGAGCGGCGCAAGCATCTCGTAGGTCAGGCCGAGCTTGTTGCGGACCGCCGGCGGGAAGTTGGTGATGAAGACATCGGCCTCCGCCACCAGGCGCTGCAGCACGGTCTGTGCTTCGGGCTTGGTCAGGTCGAGCGCGAGGCTGCGCTTGTTGCGCGCTTCGAGGCACCAGGCGTAGTTGTGCTCGCTGCGGGGATAGCCGGGCAGGTTCGGCAGGTTGCGATAGGGATCGCCGGCGCCGGGCGGCTCGATCTTGATCACGTCGGCGCCGAAATCCGACAGCACGGTCGCGGCCGCGGGCGCGGCGATGAAGCTCGCGCAGTCCAGGACCTTCAGGCCATGGAAAATGCCCTTGTCGTTCATGAGGCGTCGCTCCCGTGCTCGCTTATTGTTTCCGCGCGCTGGAATTTTTCCTGCGCGCGTCGGAGGTTAGGCGAGCATTTGACTCATCTTGGGGGAGCAAGGCAATGCGATCTGTGGCGGGCAGACCTCGTATGACGAGGAGCGTGGTGTCTCGCTCCTGTCAGGTGCTGCGCCGGCTATCATCGCTTAGAAGTTCGCGCGCGCCGGACGAAAGTCCTGCGCGTCGTCCGCTACACTTTCAGGTTCTCGGCCGAGCTTCTGCCGCGGTTGGCGATCTCCTCATACTCGATCGTCTGCCCCTCGTTGAGCGTGGTGAGACCAGCCTTCTGCACTGCAGAAATGTGAACGAAAATGTCCTTGCCGCCTGCCGCGGGCTGGATGAAACCATAGCCCTTGGTCGGGTTGAACCACTTGACCGTACCTTTAGCCATACGTTGCCTCCGCGGGATACAAACAAGTCGGGCAAGGCGGTCCCCGCGAACCGCCATGTCCGGACGATCAGGATACGCCGGTTGCGGCAGGCGTGGTAGCGCAAACAGCGGGCGGTTTCGGCCTGAAATGACCGACATCGTGGCGGCTTTGCGGCTTTTCACCGCCTCGCCCAAACTCCCGCCAACGCTGCGCGCTCCCGCCGCATCGGGTGTAGGTAGGACGGTCCTGCATGCTTGGAGGTTCAACGGTCAGCCAAGTCCGGCCTCTACGACCTTCTCTCGTTGCGCCAAGGCGGCCAGGATTTTTGCATCGGTGGCGATCCGCACGTGCATCGGCTCGGTGCGGCCGCGAATGTCGAGGTCCTGCGCAGGCAGTTCATCCCCGGCAAGTCCTGCCGTCGTGCACACGCTCTCCGAGATGATCGCCTCGCAGCCAAGATTTTTAGTCATGTCCTGCAGCCTTGCCGCGACGTTGACGGCATCGCCGAGCGCCGTGAACACCATGTGGTCGCGATAGCCGATCTCGCCGACGATCACTTCGCCACCATGGATGCCGATACCGAAGCGGATCGGTTCGCGCAGATCGTGGCCGAGCGAGGTGTTGAGTTCGTCGACATTGACGGCAATTCTCCCCGCCGCCTGGACTGCCTGCCGGCAGGCGGTCTTCGGATCGACAGCGAGACCGAACAAGGCCAGCATGCCGTCGCCGATGAACTGATTGGGCTGGCCGCCGCACGCAATCACCGCTTGCGACACCGCGCCAAGAAACCGGTTGACGATGAACACCGTGTCGAACGGCAGCCGCTTCTCGGCAAGCCTGGTCGAACCGCGCATATCCACGAACAGGCTGACCAGATAGCGCTCCTGTCCGATGCCTGCGGCCTGCGTAGCCGCCGCTCCCGAAGTCGGAATGGGGATGAACAGCTGAAAGAAGGAGACGTCGCTGACCGGGCGGAGCTGACAGGCAAGCCGGATCGAGGGATCCGTCGCGCCGACTTGCGCAAGCACGAAAGCCTCGCGCGGCGAAGCCGCCGGCAGGTCGCCGCAGTCGCCGATCACACGAATGCGGCAGGTCGAGCAGCGCGCGCGGCCGCCGCAGACACTGGCATGCGGCACATTATAACGCAGGCTCGCCTCGAGAACGCTGAGCCCTTTCGGCACTCGCAAAGTGCGGCCGTTGTTATAGGACAGCGTGATGATGCCACCGCGTCGTTCATGCAAGGCACGGGCACCGCGCGCCAGCAGCACGGCGCCGAGCAGGCCCAGATAGGCGACGATGAAGCCATTAATGATCTGATCGATGGCCGCCTGTTCGCCCAGAGTGCCCATGTGGCGTGCGGACAGATTCTCTGCAACCCAATGCGGCTCGGAGGCCGCCGACATGACGTCGCGGCCGCCGCGATAGAAGCCGAGCAGAGCCAGGGTCGGAATCAGCACGGCGCATGCCAGCAGCCAAGGGGCGGCGCGCTTGTAGAACGGCTTCATGCGCAGCCACATGTGGAGTCCAATGCAACCATGGATCCAGGAGACCACGAGCGTTACGGTCATCAGCCAGATGCGCCACGAGGCGCCAGCCCAATAGGCGTAGAGCACCTGCGGGTAGAGCTTCTCATGCCCATAGAGCGCTTCCGCTATTCGGACGCCGGCGATATGGGAGAAGATCAGCGCCGGGATGCTCAGGCCGAGCACCAGCTGGAGCGGTTCCATCGTCTTCCAGCTGAACTCTCGGCGCTGATAGAGGGCCCAGATGCCGAGCCCGGCATGGACCAGCGCGGCGGTATAGAACGTGACTGCGACCGGCAGGAATTGCCAGAACATGGTGTGATAGTACACGCCGGACGCGAGCGCCGGCAGCGAGACGTTGCCGAGCGCATGATTGAGGAAATGGCTGAGCAGATAGCTGAACAGCACGAGCCCGCAGGCGAGCCGCACCTGCCGCACGCCGATGCCACGAATTTGTCCGCGCGTGGGATGAGACGGGGGTTTCATGCGGTCCATGGCTGAGTGAACCGCAATCCTAGATGTTTATTCCGGCCGCGAATAGGGCGGCGGGTGAGGGCGCTCTCGCGACGCAGAAGGAAGCTCGAGTTCTCCGTCGATGTCGCGACCGCGAGGTCCGGGCCGGCGTTGACTTGCCGGGAGGAGTCGGGGAAAAGCGCGCCGTGACGACGATCTCTCCCAAAAGCGCGACACTGACGTCCGGCCGATTCGTGCATCGGCCGATGCTGATCGCAGCCGCGGTGATTGCGGCCATGACCGTGGTCCGCATCGTCTATGCCAGCGTGCTCGATCTGCGCACCGACGAGGCCTATTACTGGACCTGGTCGAAGGAGCTGCCGCAGCTCTGTTTCCTCGATCATCCGCCTGTCATCGCGTGGTTCATCAGGCTGGGAACGGCGATCTTCGGCGATACCAATTTCGGCGTCCGCTTCGGCGGTATCCTGGCGATGGTGGCGAGCCAGCTGCTGCTCGCCGATATCGTCCGTCGCGTCACGCACAATGTACGCGCGGTCGTGCTTGCCGTGCTGCTGCCGGAGGCCGCGCTCTATTACGGGTTGCTGATGGCCAAGGTCGCGCCCGACATCGCCGCGATCCCGTTTGCGCTCGCGATGGTCTGGGCGCTGGTCCGGCTGGTGCAAAGCGGCGACGGCCGCTGGTGGCTTGCTGCGGGCCTGTTCGGCGGTCTCGCGCTGCTGTCGAAGTTCACCGTCGTGCTGCTGCTGCCGGCCGTCGCGGCCTTCCTGCTGGTGCCGGATTGGCGCCGCCGCTGGATTGTCAGTCCCTATCCGTGGCTTGCTGTGCTGATCGCGATTGCCGTGTTCTCGCCGGTCTTGATCTGGAACCTGCAGCACGATTGGGCCTCGGTCAAATTCCAGCTGGTGCGCGCCACTGCGCCGCATGAGATGTCGCTGCGCACTGTCGGCGACTATCTCGGTCTGCAGTTCGGATTGGTTGGCTCCGTGCTGTTGCCGGTGACGCTGTCGGCGCTGATCCTGACCGCGTGGCGCGGCTATCGGGCGCGCGAGCCGGTGGCGATCCTGCTGTCGACCGCGGTGTTGGTGCCGTTCCTGTATTTCCTCTGGAAGTCGCTGACCCTGCGGATCGGCGATACCTGGCCGATGTTCATGTGGCCGATCGGCTTTGCCGCCGTGGCGATCAACATCGCGATGCTGCCGCGCGAGGGCTGGCCGCTCTGGATGGTCCGCTCGACCGTCAGTTGGGCGCGGACGGCGGTCATTGTCGGCGTCGCCACGGTCGTGGTGGTTTTCCTCTACTACACCGTCGCGCCGTGGAATCTCATCGGCAGGGCCGATCCGATCGGCGGCGAGGCCGGCTACGAGCAGGTGGTCGCGCGCGCCGAGGCGGAGCTCGCGAAGACCGGTGCGACCTGGATCGCGACCACGGATTACCGCACCTATGCGATGCTGCGCTGGTTCTTCAACGGCCGCGTGCCGGTGATCCAGATCAACGAGCGCGCGCGCTTCCTGGGTTTTCGCGATCCCGGCATGACGCAGATTGCGGGACATACCGGCCTCTATGTCGGGCGCGAGCCGGACCATACCGTCGCAATCTGGGCCCAGACCACCGCGACGCGTGAGCCGTTGGAGCGGGTGCAGCGGATCTGGCGCGGGGTCGTCATGGACACCTATGCGCTGGAAAAGCTGACCGGCTGGACACCTGAACTGTCGCCGCCACCGGATTCGCCCTTCTACCAATGGCGCTGGCTTGCGGGCGAATTCGACCGCGTGGCACGCGGCTGAGCCTCACTCGTCCTCCTCGCGCTTGCGCAGGAGGTCCTTGGCGAGATCGGCGAGCACGGGGCGCGGCAGGGCCGTGAAGGGCAGGGGGCGGGTGACGTCGATCGCCGCCAGGCCTAACCTTGCAGTCAACAATCCGTTGAGTACGCCTTCGCCGAGCCGTTGCGACAGCTTGGCCGCGATGCCGTGGCCGAGCACCTGCTGGATCAGGCTGTCGCTTGCGGCCATGCCGCCGGTGATGGCGAGGTGGGCGATGACATGGCGCAGCAGGCTGATCATCCCGAGCGCACCGGGCCGGCCGCCATAAAGCCGCGCCAACTGCCGGATCAGCCGCAGCGAGGCGACGAACACGAACAGCACATCGACCAGGGCGCGCGGCGAGACCGCGGTCACCACGGAGACCCGCTGCGCGGCAACCGAGACCATCCGGCGCGCCTCCGCGTCGAGCGGGGTCATCAGTTCGCGTTCGGCCAGCTTGATCATGTCGGCGCCGTCGATGATCTCGTCGGTGTGGCTGGTCAGCGTGGCGCGGGCCCGGGCAAGCCGCGGATTCTGGTGTGCGATCTTCAGGAGATCGACAACGACGGCGCGGCTCTCGGCGCGATCGTCGGACAGCAGCACCTCGGCAGCACGGCGGTGCAGCTTCTCGATCGTCGCAAGCCGCGCCAAGCCATGGATCTCGCGCGCGATCACCGCGGCGAGTGCAACGGCGGCTGCAGCAGCAAGCGCAGCGCCGAAATAGCCGAGCCCTTCACTGCGGGCGAACAGATCCTCGATCAGATGGGTGACGCTGAGACCCACGCCCAACAGGACCAAGCCAGCGACCGAGGTCCAGAACAGCGCGCCCCAGCGAAAGCCGCGCCGCTCCAGGACGGGGGCCCCGATCGGCACCGGCAGTTGAACCGGCTCGGCCTCAGGCGTGATCTGGACGGTGCCGCGGGCCGGGCGTCCGGCCTCATCGCTGTCGACCACGACGACGCCGGGATCGTCGAGCCGGAAGGTGGCGGGACGGCGCTGCTTGGATCGTTCGCTCATAGCAGTCGGTCTCCGATCAGGAACTGAAGCGCACGGTCGAGCCTGATATGGGGAAGCATGGGGGCGCCGCCATCGGTATCGAGCAGGGGCGGCCGAAAGCGCAGGAAACGGAAATCGGTGGTTTCCGCCGAAGCGCTCGAAAGGCCACGATAGGCCTCGCCGCCGCTGAACAGCTCCGCGGCGTCGGCCGGCAGGTCGCCCGGAAAGGTCGCGACCTCGGTGCCGCCGTCGAAGATCTCGCCATTGGCGCTTTCGCCCGCCGCCGGCGTTCCCAACAGCGACGGCAGCTTGTCGCGGCCGCGCGCGACCATTGCCTCGCGGGTGGCCCTGACGGCGGCCAGCGCAACCACATCGATCGCCGCTCCCGTGCTCTCGGCCCTTGCGACCGCCTGGTCCACCGCCCGCCGCAGCACCGCTTCCAGCCGGTCGTGGCTGGTGTGATGCAGATGGTCGGCTTTGGTCGCCGCGAACAGGATGCGGTCGATGCGCGGCCGGAACAGGGGCGACAGCAATGTGCCGCGGCCGACGCGATAGCAGGCGAGAATGCCCGACAGCGCGGCTTCCAGATCGTGCAGCGCCTCGGGGCCGGCGTTGAACGCGGCGAGCGCGTCGACCAGCACGATCTGACGGTCGAGCCGGGCGAAATGTTCACGGAAGAACGGCCTGACGACGATGTCTTTGTAGGCCTCGTAGCGGCGGACCATCATCGCCCACAGCGAACCGTCCTTCGCGCTGCCTTCTGCAGGCAAGTCGAGTGGTGCGAAGGTGAGGGCCGGCGAGCCCGCGAGATTGCCCGGCATCAGGAAGCGGCCGGGCGGCAACAGGCTCATCGCAAAGCGTTCGTCGCGGCAGGCCCGCAGATAATCGGTGAACAGGCGCGCCGCCTCCAATGTCGCCTGCTCGTCCGCAGGTGCCTCAGGTGACAGTGTCGCCAGATGCGCCTGCCACTCCTTGGCCAGATGCGCCCGCGGCGCCTCGCGCGACAAAGTGACGCTCTCGCGCGCCCATTGTTCGTAGCTCTTGTCGAGCAGCGGCAGATCGAGCAGCCACTCGCCGGGATAATCGACGATGTCTAGCGTCAGCGTTCGCTCGGCGCCGTTCGGACGCTGGTAATCGATCACAAGCCGGAGCTCGCTGATATCGACGGTCGAGCTCGGCCAGCGCCGCTCCTCGATCAGCGCGCGCAGATGGTTTTCATAGGCAAAGCGCGGCACCGCGTCGTCGGGCTGAGGCGAAAGGTGGGCGCGGGCAATGCGGCCCGACGCCAAGGCCTCGAAAACCGGAAAGCGGCCGCCCCGGATCAGCCCGTGGATCAGCGCGGTGATGAAGACCGTCTTGCCGGCCCGTGACAACCCAGTGACGCCGAGCCGGACCGTGGGGTTGAACAGGCTCTCGCCATAATCGCGCAGGGCGCGCGCTGACAGCCGCGCTTCCTCGACGATTTCGGAGAAAAAAGGGGGCATGCGCGAAGCGTGAATCCGCGGTTAAAATGCGTGTGAACGACTTGTGAAAAGTGGCGATTGAAACAGCAGAATCAAGCTCATATTTCCGGCGCGTTTCCGGGCAAGACCGGGTAAGACGGGGCTTGAACGGATCGTTGACCATCTGGCACTCATAGTTGCCGCGTTAAGACTTGCGACGGGTTCCGCATGAGCGTGTTCAAACTGAAGCAGTTCGCCTCCACCTCCGTGCACGCCGCCACCGGCGCGATCCGGTGGAATTACGACAAGGTTGAATTGATCGCCGACGGCATCGTGCACGCGGTCGGCGTCAGCAGCGGCCTGGTCGCTGCGACGGTTCTGGTCGTGCTGACGTCGATCTATGCGCGCGCGCTCGATATCGTCGTGGTGTCGGTCTATGTCGCGGGTCTGCTGTCGATGCTGGTGCTGTCGGCCACCTACAATCTCTGGCCGGTGTCGCCGACCAAATGGGTGCTGCGGCGCTTCGACCATTCCGCGATCTATGTGCTGATTGCCGCGACCTACACGCCGTTCATCGCCGCGATGCAGAACGGCGCGCTGGCGATCGCGCTGCTGGTCGGCGTCTGGGGCGTCGCCATCTTCGGCATCGTCCTGAAGCTGCGCTGGCCCGGCCGGTTCGACACCGTGGCCGTCGGGCTTTATCTGGCGCTCGGCTGGAGCGGCATCATGATGTACGACCATGTCGTCACCATCATGCCGAAGACGGTGCTCGGTTGCGTGCTCGCCGGCGGCATCCTCTACAGCTTCGGGGTCATCTTTCATTCCTGGCGGCGCTTGCGTTTCCAGAATGCGATCTGGCATTGTTTCGTGCTGCTGGGTGCCGGCTGTCATTACACGGCGGTGCTCGACCTGGTTCTGACATAACGAATTGCTTGGAGGCGACGCATGCAGGTGACCGGCAAGAATGTGGTGGTCACCGGCGGCGCCAAGGGGATCGGCAAGGCGCTGTGCGAGGCGTTCGCCCGTGCCGGCGCCGCCAAGGTAGTGGTGGCCGATCTCGATGTCGCGGGCGCCCGCGCCGTGGCGGAGACGATCGGCGGCGCGGCCTTCCGCTGCGACGTGTCGCAGGAAAAGGACATCCTCCACGTCATCGAGGAGACCGAACGCCAGTTCGGCCCGATCGCTTTGTTCTGCTCCAATGCCGGGATCGGCGGCGGCTTCGATCCGCTGTCGGTCAATGTCGGCGGCGCCTCGGACGAGCCGTGGATGCGGAGCTGGGCGATCCATGTCATGGCCCACGTCTATGCGGCGCGCCACATGATCCCGCGCTACAAGGCACGCGGCGGCGGCTATTTCCTCAACACCATCTCGGCGGCGGGCCTGCTGTCGCAGGTCGGCAGCGCGCCTTATTCGACCACCAAGCACGCGGCCGTCGGCTTTGCCGAGAACCTCGCGATCTCGCACAAGGCCGATAACATCAAGGTCTCGATCCTGTGTCCGCAGGGTGTCGAGACCGACATGCTGCGCTCGATCCCCAAGGGCCCGCAATCCGGCGACGGCGACCTCGCACCTGAGCAGGTCGCGCAGGATGCGCTGAAAGGCCTCGATGAGGAGAGCTTCCTGATCCTGCCGCATCCGCAAGTCCTGGGCTACATGCGCAAGAAGACCGAGAACTACGACCGCTGGCTCGCCGGCATGGCCAAGATCCAGGCGAAGATGCGCGAGGAGTTTGGGAAGTAGTCGCGGCGGCATATCAGTGCCGCCTCGCCGTCGTCCTCGCGAACGCGAGGACCCATGCCGCGCGATCTCTCTTTGGTCCGTGTGGCGGACATATCATTCGACAATTTCACTCTGTGGGTATGGGTCCCGGCTTTCGCCGGGACGACAGAGAAGCAGACGAGGCGTTTCCTCCTCGCGACGCATCGCGCCCGAGTTTTGCTTCAGGTCCGCCCTCAAAAACGAGAGGGCGCAGGGAAGGCCGCATAGGCGTTAAGGTAGCGCGAGCATCGATTGATACTTGCGTTTTCGAGGAGGCTCGCGAAGGTGGCGCCCCAACGCGCGTTTTCTGCGGCGCAAGCAACGGATGGTTGGTTGTGGAATGATTGCTTGCAGCAAGGATGCAACGAGCTGCTGCAGGACCCGCCAAGCGCCAGGCGTCGTTAAGCGGCCTGCGTCCAGTGGGGAGAGTCCTCGAAGTCGCTGGCAAGCGGCTCGAGCAACAGGATGATCAGGAGGTGGGCCAGCAGGTAGGGCTTGGCAGAGCGCGGATCGGTTCCTGGCGGCGTCTTGAGGCCAATCAGACTCTTCAGTCGCTTGAACCCAAGCTCGATCCGCCATCGCAATCGATAGAGCGCAAGCACATCTTTGGTGGAGAACTCGTCCCGCGCGAGCGACGTGATCAGAATGACCCAATCCGCAGCCTCCAAAGTTTCTTTGGAGATGATGCGGTTTTCATCTTTTGCGTCTTGCCGGGCTTTACGCCGAGAAGCAGCAGCCGCACCGGTGGGCTTCTTGATTGCGACCAGACGCATAGCCAGAGGCGCGCCGCCCTTGCGCTTGATCCAAATCTCCCGATCGACCAGTCCGCGCGCCTTCGCGGCACGCAATTGGGCCATCAGATCGAACGGAAGGCCTTTGGCGTCAAGCCAACGTGCGTTCTTCCAGCCCGCTCGGATCAAAACGTCGGCCCCGGCTTCGCGGACGGCCGCAATGCGGTCAGGTTGCAGATAAGCGCGGTCAGCAATGCGGATCTCGTTCTTGACCACTGGTATCCGGTCAAACGTTTCGCCCTCTTGCTGATCTGTCAGCTCGAAGTGACCAAAGCGCTCATAGGGCAGATCAAATGCGCTATGAACGCGCCAAAGCTCACTGTTCTTGCGCGCAGCCGGTCCCGCCTGAGGCACTGTCGTCGCATCGATGATGCGGATCAGGCGGCCTTGGCTCGCCTTCGGAGCTGCCGCAGCGAGCAAGCCCTCCACCAGCACCGCAAACCAATCACCACATTGACGCAGCCGATAGAACAACGCCACGCTGGTGAGGTCGGCAAGGCCAACAGAAGCCGCCCATGCGGCTGTCGATCTCAGCCCTCTTTCACCCAAACAATAGGCCAGCATCAGCCGAAGTAACGTCACCGCATCTGGAATCTGCCGCCGACGCGCGAAGGCCTTCGTCTGGCGCGCAGTTTTCTCGAGCTGCGCAGCCCCGCCCAGCTGCGCAACCACTCTCGTCCAGTCCTCGTTCAGGAGCGATTCGTCTGCCATCCCCTGTTCGAATCACGGCGGATTCCAACACTCAAGCATAAACTTAACGCCTATGGGGAAGGCCGGGTGTTGGCTCACACCCATGGCCCGCCTGCAGAAAAAAATGCAGGCGGCAGTCACCACAGGTACGAGCCGGACA
Organism: Bradyrhizobium sp. SZCCHNS1022; assembly: GCF_032484835.1. Lineage (NCBI taxonomy): Bacteria > Pseudomonadati > Pseudomonadota > Alphaproteobacteria > Hyphomicrobiales > Nitrobacteraceae > Bradyrhizobium > Bradyrhizobium sp. SZCCHNS1022. The sequence goes on from NZ_JAUETT010000001.1 coordinate 1,839,426, forward strand.
ACCGGCCTTCCCTGCGCGGTGGGGGAACGGCTTATACGTACTCTCCCCGGTGAACGGGCTTTCTTGCCACCGTCGTCGGCGCGATGCCCTCGCATCGCTAAGCGATGTCGAGTTGCATCGTGCCAACTTAGCGCCAGCGTCGCGGCGCCAGGACCATACGATTTCGCCGTCCATCACCCTGCCAGTCGTCTTGCGCAAAGCGCCTGACAGGACAATGGCCACCGCATCCCGCACTCCACGTATCGTGACGACGCGCACGCCCCTCTTCGACGAGGCGGGACGTGCGGAAAGATCGTCCTGATTTGCCCGACACGGCAAGCCCACGCGCATGCGGCATGATGGCACGACGGGCAATTGCCGCATGGATCGCATGCGCCGATTGCCCGTCGGGCAATGGGCTGCCTCTGTCAGGTCGCCATTTCTCCATCCGTCATTGCGAGGAGCGAAGCGACGAAGCAATCCAGTATCCTTGCGGGGCTCTGGATTGCTTCGCTTCGCTCGCAATGACGCGCAAAGATCGCGGGCTCAATGACCGTTGCGATGCCGCGCCGTTCACCTGCAGGCCACCGATGTTGCGAACGACTCAACGGCGCCCTCGTTGATCCAAGCAGTGGGATTCCACCATCTAACTTGACGCCTCCATCCCCTCTTCGACCGTCCGCCATGCCCTCAGCGCGCGGGCATAGAGCAGCATGCCCTCCCGCACCACGCGCCGTTCTCGCTCCGACAATGGCGCCAGCGCGCTTGTGACCTGATGCCGGCCGAACGCATGCAGTGCGGCCAGCGTGCGCCGGCCCTTTGCAGTCAGGGACAGCGGCTTGATGCGGGCGTCGTCCGGGTCGGCCGTCTCATTCAATTCGCCGCTCTCGATCAGCTTGCGGACCATGCGGCTGACGCTGGATTTTTCCAGATGCAGGATCTCGCCGAGCTGCATCGCGGTCAGCGGGCCACGGATGCCGATCTCGATGATGGTGTGAACCGCCGATGGCGGATAGTCGGTCGCGGCGACGGTTGCCTCCATGAAGCCGAGCTCGCGCACCATCAGGCGCGATGCGGCGCGGATATCGTCGATCAGGCCGAGATCTGAATTGCTCATCTTGACTCCCCGCATATAGTTGTATCATACAACTGTTGTCAGGCGCAACGGCGCGCCCGACCTGCTTCCGGAGGACTGCGCATGAGCGACATCCTGCACGAGCCTGGACGGTCGGCGGGCAACCGGATGCAAAGGCTGGTCTGCCTCGTGACCGGCGGCGGCACCGGGATCGGGCGCGCTACCGCCCTGAAGATGGCGGCCGAAGGCGCGGATGCGGTGTTGATCGCTGGCCGCCGTGAGGCCGAACTGGAGGCAACGGCGGCACAATGCCGGAGTTTCGGCGTCGATGCCATCGCGGTGCGCACCGACGTGACGCGCCAGGATGAGGTTGAGCGTCTGGTACAGACCGCGCTCGACCGTCATGGCCGGCTCGACATCGCCTTCAATAATGCGGGTTATCAGGAGCGGCGCGCGCCGCTCCAGCAGCAGGACGTTGCGGTCTACGATGCCGTGTTCGACGCCAATGTGCGTTCGATGTTCTTTTGCCTGCGCGCGCAAATGGCGGCCATGGTCGCGCGCGGGCAAGGGCGGATCGTGATCAACGCCTCCGTGAGCGGAGTGCGCAATCCGAATCCCGGCTTCGCCCTGTATTCCGCGTCGAAGGCGGCGGTGATCTCGCTGACACGATCGGCCGCCATGGAAGCGGCGCCGCATGGCGTCAGGATCAACGCGATCGCGCCGGGTCGCGTCGTGACCGACATGATGCTGCGGGCCGGCGTCGGTGACGTCGCAACCGTCGCGGCGGGCCTGCCATTGCGGCGGATGGGCGAGCCCGAGGATATCGCCGAGGCGGTGGTGTGGCTGGCCTCCGACGCGTCAGCCTATGTGGTCGGTCACGTGCTGGCCGCCGATGGCGGATTTTTGGCCTCGTAGTTCGGGCTGGATCGAACCCGTGGCTGCGACCGATGAGATTTTGCAGGACATGTCGAGCGGCGGTGGGCACGGCGCTTTGCGCCTTTGCCCACCCTACGCAATCTTTCAATGCTTCTGCGCGTACAGGAGCGGCACGGCGGAATCGACCATCACCTCGACCAGGCTGGCGCCGCCATGCGCGAGGCTGCGGGACAGGGCGGAAGCAAGCTCGGACGCCTTGGTGACGCGCACCGCATCGCAGCCCATGCCTTCGGCGAGCTTGACGAAATCGAGGCCCGGCAGATCGAGCCCGGGGACGTTGCGCACCTGCATGACCTGGCTGAACGAGCGCATGGCGCCATAGCCTGAATTGTTGATGACGACGATTGTGAGCGGCAGCTTGCGCTGCGCCGCGGTCCACAACGCCTGGATCGAATACATCGCCGAGCCATCGCCGATCAGGCAGACCGTGCGGCGCTGCGGCCGGCCCAACGCCATCCCGACCGACGCCGGCAGGCTGTAGCCGAGCCCGCCGCTCGCCATCGTGTAGAAAGAGTCCTGGCCCCGCATCGGCATGAATTTCTGCATCGCCGGCCGATGTGACGGTGCTTCCTCGACCAGCGCGGCATCCTCCGGCATGGCGCTGGACAGCGTATGCAGCAGGTAATCGACCGGGATCGGGTCGGCCGGCTTCGGTGCTTCCGGCGCCGGGCGGGCCTGCGGCACGGTGCGCTCGATCTCCGGCAGCAACTCCAAGAGCGTCGTGAGCGCCGAGGTCATCGTTGCGATGATGCTGGTGCCGACCGGCGTGATGGATGCGGCATCGGGATCGTCGGTGAGCTGATAGATGGCCGTCGTGCCGTCGAAGATCGCTGCATGACCCTCGACATGGAAGGTGAAGACCGGGGCGCCGATGACGACCACGAGGTCGTGCGCATTCAGCGCATCCGACAGCTGTGCCGGCGAGGCATGTAGGAAGCCGGAAAATTGCGGATGCCGTTCCGGGAACGAGCAGCGCGCCGAAAACGGGCTGGCCCACACGGCCGCCTTGGCCTTCTCCGCCACTTTCACCATCAATTCGACGGCGCCGGCGCGATCGACGCCGGGGCCGACGACGATGGCGGGATTCTTGGCGGCGGCGAGTGCCGCCGCGAGCTCCTGCATCGCCTGCCGATCGGGGCCGAGCTCACGGCTGACCTTGCGCGCGCCGATGATCCCGGCCGCCGGATGCGCCCAGTCGTCGATCGGCACCGAGACGAAGGTCGGTCCGCAGGGCGGCTGCATCGCGACATAGTAGGCGCGGGCGATTGCTCCGGGAACGTCCTCGGCGCGTGCCGGCTCGACGCTGTATTTCACATAAGGCCGCGGGAATTCGCTGGCACGCTCGGCATAGAGGAATGGATGCAGCGGCATGATCGACCGCGCCTGCTGGCCGGCGGTGATTACCAGCGGCGTCTGGTTGCGATAGGCATTGTAGATGTTGCCGAGTGCATTGCCGACGCCCGCCGCCGAATGCAGGTTGACGAAACCGGCATTGCGCTTGGCCTGCGCATAGCCGTCGGCCATGGCGACCGCGCTCGCCTCCTGCAGCGCCAGCACGTAATCGATGTCGTCGGGCCAGTCGCTCAGGAACGGCAGCTCGGTCGAGCCGGGATTGCCGAACACCTTGTCGATGCCGAAGGCGCGGAGCAGGTCCAGCGTGGCGTGCTTGACGGTGAGGGGTTTTGTTTTGGACGACTTGCCGGACAAGGCATTTCCTCGGGTGCGGTGCTTGTTGTTTTCCGTCATTGCGAGGAGCGAAGCGGCGAAGCAATCCAGACCTCGTCCTTTGCGGCAGTTCTGGATTGCGTCGCTTCGCTCGCAATGACAGCGAGAAATCTCACCACGTCGCGGTGCCCTTCATCGTCGGCTGCCGCTCCGCATTCGCGGTCCACAATTCCAGGCCGGCGTCGGTGGGATTGGCGTTGACCGAGAACTCGCTGCCCTCGAACAGCGGCTGCACGCCGCGATAGCTGAACTTGCCCGGCACCTTGCCCTTCAGCTTGGCGGCGAACTCGACCAGCAGGGCGGCCTGCAAGGGACCGTGGAAGATCAGCCCCGGATAGCCTTCGACCTTGGTGACGTAGTCGCGGTCATAATGGATACGGTGGCCGTTGAAGGTCAGCGCGGAATAACGGAACAGCAGTACGGGATCGGAGACGTGGCTCTCGCGGTGCTGCGCGACCGGTGGAGGCGGCGGCGCTTTGGCGGGCGCGGCCGGCGTGCCGCCCATGTCGCGATAGACGATGTCGTGGCGCTCGCGGATCGCCACTCCCCGCGGCGTCGTGATGGTGTGTTCCACCGAGACGAAGCAGAGCTGTCCGGTCGAGCCGGCCTTGACCGCAATGTCGGAGATACGCGAGACGCGCGTGGCGAGATCGCCGACGCGCAACGGATCGATGAAGTTGAGCTCGCCGCCGGCCCACATCCGGCGTGGCAGTGGTACCGGCGGCAGGAAACCGCCGCGCGTCGGATGGCCGTCAGGTCCGAGCTGATCGTGCGGAAACACCGGCTGCGCCAGGCACCAATGCACCGTGTAGGGCGCGATCTCGCCGGTGACGGGATCGCCGATCTCCTGGAACAGCGTGGCGCGCAGGCCCTTGGTCAGTTGCGCGGTGACGATGTCGGACGCCTCGGTGGTGCGGCCGATCCATTGCTTGAGATGATCGAGATCGAGCTGTTCGGCCATCACGAACTCCGCTTTTGTGCGAGCGCTGCGCTTTCGCCGATGGAAGGCACCGCACCATAATGACGCTCCTCGCCGACGATGATCGCGGCCGGCGCGGGATAGGTGACGACGCCCTTGGGCGTCGCGACTTCGATCCGGCGCAGATGCGGATGGATCGACAGATCGGCCATGCTGTTGACCTCCGCGAAGGCGATGTCGGCGGTTGTCAGCCTGTCGAGCAGTTCGTCGCGCGTCATCGCGCCGAAGCGGTCGGCGACGATCCGGTCGGTGAGGGCGCGGTTGCGCACGCGCTCGACCATGTTGCAGAACCGCGGATCGTCCGGCAATGCCGGCTGGTCCAACACCTTGGCGCACAGCGTCTTCCACTCGCGCTCGCTCTGGATCGAGATCAGGATGTCCTTGCCGTCCTTGGAGGTGAAGACGCCGTAAGGCGCGATCGAGGGATGCGCCAGCCCGATGCGCTTGGGCGGATTGCCGGCCTCGGAATTGAGCAGCGGCACCGTGAGCCAGTCGGCCATGACGTCGAACATCGAGATCCGAATGTCGGCGCCCTGGCCGGTGCGGCCGCGGCCGATCAGCGCTTCCAGGATCGCGGCATGCGCGGTCGCGCCGGTCGCGATGTCGACGATCGACAGGCCGACGCGCGAGGGACCGTCGGGGCCGCCGGTGATCGAGGCCAGCCCGCTCTCGGCCTGGATCAGGAGGTCATAGGCCTTGCGATCGGCGTAGGGGCCGCTGTCGCCATAGCCTGAGATGGTGCAACAGATCAGCTTCGGATAGTCCTTGCGCAACCGCTCGCGCGCAAAGCCGAGCCTGTCCATCGAGCCGGGCTTGAGATTTTGCAGCAGCACGTCGGCGCCGGCGATCAGCTTCTCCAGCTCGGCACGCCCCTCTTGCGTCGCGAGGTCGACGACCACCGAATCCTTGCCGCGGTTGAGCCAGACGAAATAGCTGCTCTGGCCCTTGGCAGCGGCATCGTAGCCGCGGGCGAAATCGCCCTCGGGGCGTTCGATCTTGATGACGTGGGCGCCGGCGTCCGCCAGCCGCGACGAGCAGAACGGCGCAGCCACCGCCTGTTCGACGGCGATGACGGTGATCCCTTCAAGCGGCAGCATCGCTGACCTCAATAAGACCGCGGCATGCCGAGGACGTGCTCGGCGACATAGGACAGGATGAGATTGGTCGAGATCGGCGCGACCTGATAGAGCCGGGTCTCGCGGAACTTGCGCTCGACGTCATACTCTTCGGCGAAGCCGAAACCGCCATGGGTCTGGATGCAGGCGTTGGCCGCTTCGAACGAGGCGTCCGCGGCCAGCATCTTGGCCATGTTGGCCTCGGCGCCGCAATCGAGCCCGGCTTCGTATTTGCGCGTCGCTTCCGTCACCATCAGCTCGGCCGCGCGCATCGACGCATAGGCTTTCGCGATCGGAAACTGGATGCCTTGATTCTGGCCGATCGGCCGGCCGAACACGACGCGCTCCTTGGCGTAGTTGGTCGCCTTGGCGATGAACCATTTGGCATCGCCAACGCATTCGGCCGCGATCAGGATGCGCTCGGCATTCATGCCGGAGAGGATGTAGCGGAAGCCCTTGCCTTCCTCGCCGATCAGGTTTTCCGCCGGCACCCGCATGTCCGTGAAGAACACTTCGGTGGTGGCGTGATTCATCATCGTGCGGATCGGGCGGATCGTGAGTCCCGCCTGCTTCGCCTCACGCATGTCGACGATGAAGACGGAGAGCCCGTCGGTGCGCTTCTGCACCTGCTCCTTCGGCGTCGTGCGCGCGAGCAGGATCATCAGGTCGGAATATTCGGCGCGGCTGGTCCAGATCTTCTGGCCGTTGACGATGTAGCTGTCGCCGTCGCGCCTGGCGAATGTCTTGAGCGAGGATGTGTCGGTGCCGGAGGTTGGCTCGGTGACGCCGAAGGCTTGCAGCCGCAATTCGCCGCTCGCGACCTTGGGCAGCCACTTGGCCTTCTGCTCGGCGCTGCCGTGGCGCAGCAAGGTGCCCATCGTGTACATCTGCGCATGACAGCCGCCGCCATTGCAGCCGGCACGCTGAATCTCTTCCAGGATCGCGGCGGCCGCGGACAGCTTCAGCCCGGCGCCGCCATATTCCTCGGGGATCAGCACGGAGAGATAGCCGGCCTGGGTCAGCGCATCGACGAAGGCGGAGGGATAGGCCATCTCGCGATCGAGCTTGCGCCAATATTCGCCGGGAAACTGGGCGCAGAGTTTCGCCACCGCCTCGCGGATATCGGCGTGATCGTCCGCCTGATGCTGTTCAGTCATTCGTCGCTCCGCGGTGCGTCCGTGTCGTCCGCGGCCTCCCTATCTCGTTGTTCATAGCCTATGGCGAAGCCGTCCAGCCTTGGCAAGCTTCGATTTCTGCATGGCCGGCCACGAGGCCAGCAGGCGAACGATTGGCTCACATGGTTTGAAAGCCGAGATGCGCGCGAAAGCGGTTCTTCAGGAACACGCCGTCGCGCGGCGGCAGCGCCCGCTCGACATGTGCGGTGCTGATTGCGATCCGGGCGAAATGCGGGCCGCTCATATCCCGCAGCATGGGACGGAACGCGTCGAGCGCATCGAGATCCCTGATCTCGGTCACGGACGGAAAGCCAGCCCCGGAGGCGATCAGCTCGAGCTTCGCACCAAGCCCGGAATGGCTCTGCTGCATGCCGGTTTCGCCGAAATGGGCGTTGTCGAGCACGACGATGGAGAGATTCCTGGGCTTCTTGGCAGCGATGGTTGCGAGGCTGCCCAGCCCCATCAATTGCTCGCCATCCCCGGTGATCACGGCGACCGGGCGCGCAGGTTGCGCCAGCGCAAGGCCGAGGCCGACCATCGCCGCCCCGCCCATCGCGCCCCAGAGATAGAAGTTGGCCGGATGATCGCCGGCATCGAACACGTCGTAGGAGGACGAGCCGAGGCCGGTGACGACGAGCAGATCGCCGCGATCCTTGAGCAGCGCCTTCACCGCCGAACGGCGATCGAGAGCGTTCATCATCACTTCGTCTCCGTCCACTTCTTGGCGCCGATCATGCGCTGCGAAATCAGCACCGCGATCGGCTGATCGCTGTCGAAGGCGAGCGCTGCGGCGGCGGAGGCGACCTCGCCGGCGTCCTCAGGCCGCTCCAGCCGGAACACGGTCACGCCCATGATCTCGAAGGCCGCTGGCGTCGCCTTGCCCATCGGGACCTGCCACGGATTGAACTCGGCCCATTCGCCACGCATGGTCACGAAGGTCAGGAACGGGAAGCGGCAGCTCGCGAGCAGCGATAGCATGTTGACGCAATTGCCGACGCCGCTCGACTGCATCAGCAGTACCGCGCGCTGGCCGCCAAGCCAGGCGCCGGCCGACAGCGCCACGCCTTCCTCTTCCGTCGTCAGCACCGTGGTCTGGATCGCGTCGTCGCCATGGGCGAGCTGGATCAGGCGGGAATGGCCGGCGTCGGGCACGTAGCACACCTGCGCGACGTCGGCCGCCTTCAGCGCGTTGTAGATGGCGAGCGGCCAGTCGGGGCGATTGTCATTCAGAGCGGGGTCGGCCATGGCATCCTGCAATCGGTGTCACGCCGGAAAGGGCGCGTCCCAGCTTTAGCGAAAAGCCGGCCGGCTTCCCACCTCATCCGGTTCAACCCGCTATACCGGAATTGTATGGGGGCAGAGGGAAGCGGGCCTCACGGTTCGAGACGCAGCGACGCGGCTCCTCACCATGAGGATCGAATTTTGCCGCTCGACACCCCTCATCCCGAGGAACTCGCCGGAGGCGAGCGTCGCGAAGGTCGGCCGCGAGAGAGATCGTCGGCCGTGTTTTCGCATATGCGATAGCCCTGCCGCTTGCGGAGAGGGACAGGAGCTCACCCCGGAATGCGCACCGGCAGTGTCTCGTAGCCGCGCACGAAGCTGGAATAGACCCGCTTCGGTTCGCCCACCACCTCGATGCGCTCGAAGCGCTTCAGGATCTCCTCCCAGACGATGCGCAGCTGCAGTTCTGCCAGGCGCATGCCGACGCAGCGATGGATGCCGAAGCCGAAGGAGAGGTGGATGCGCGGCCGCTTGCGATCGATGATGAAGGCGTCGGGATTCTCGATCACCTCGTCGTCGCGGTTGCCGGAGACGTACCACATCACGACGCGGTCGCCCTTCTTGATCTTCTGGCCGCCGAGCTCGGTATCGACCAAGGCGGTGCGGCGCATATGCGCCAGCGGCGTCTGCCAGCGGATCACCTCCGGCACCATGGTCTCGATCAGGGCCGGGTTGTCGCGCAGCTTCTGGTATTCGCCGGGGTTCTCGTTCAGCGCCAGCACCGATGCGGTCATGGTGTTGCGCGTGGTGTCGTTGCCGCCGACGATCAGGAGGATCAGATTGCCCATCAGATTGTCGGGCGTCATGTGGCGGGTAGCCTCGCTATGCGCCATCATCGAAATCAGGTCGTTGCGCGGCTCGGCCTTGGCGCGTTCCTTCCATAGCTTGGCGAAGGTAGCCGCGCATTCCTCCAGCTCGCGCCGGCGCTGCTCCTCGGATTCGACGATGCCGCTCTTGGGCAGCGCGGTCGAGACATCCGACCAGCGCGTCAGCTTGCGCCGCTCCTCGAACGGGAAATCGAACAAGGTCGCCAGCATCTGGGTGGTCAGCTCGATCGAGACCTTCTCGACCCAGTTGAAGGTCTCGTTGCGGGGCAGGGAGTCCAGCACGCGCGCCGAGCGCTGGCGGATCAGCACGGCGAGTTCGTCGAGATGATCCGGCGTGAACATCGGCGACACCGTCTTGCGCTGCTCGCCGTGAACGGGCTCGTCCATGGCGATGAAGCTCGGCCATTCGTAGCCCGGTGCGACGTCGCGGATCATGATCCCGCCATGGCTCACGTCCGAGGAGAAGATCGCATGGTTGGTGTCGACATGCATGATGTCGTGATAGCGCGTGACCGACCAATAAGGCTCGATCGGCGCCTTGGTGCAGTAATGCACCGGCGCTTCCTTGCGTAGCCGTTCGAACCAGGGCCACAGCGTGTCGTTCTGGAACAGCCGCGGTGCGCCGGGATGGAAATCCTCGATCGGTGTGGAATAGGCATCGAGCCGGGCCTGCTGCAGCAGCTCAGCCTTTTCGGGACGGATCGCGGTCTGGACGTTCATCGGCATCCTTTGCTCAAAGGCGGTTCGAGTGCGTAGGGCGGGCAAAGGCGCGGAGCGCCGTGCCCGCCGTCTACCTGATCATAGTCCATTGGTGGGCACGCTTCGCTTTGCCCACCCTACATCTCTCCGTCATTGCGAGGAGCGGAGCGACGAGGCAATCCAAAGCAGCGTGTCTGGATTGCTTCCGCCTTCGCTCTGTGAGCTTCGGCGGACAGGTCGCTTCGCTCGCAGCCCAAGATCACGCCCCGAAGGCTGCCATGCTCCTACGGACAGTTTCGCCCAAACCAAGCCCGCCGTCTTGCGAATACACGCTTCAGGCGGCGATCCGTACCGGCAACTTCTCGTAGCCCTTGACGAAACTGGAATAGACCCGCTTCGGCTCGCCCATCACCTCGATATGATCGAAGCGCTTCAGGATCTCCTCCCAGATGATCTTGAGCTGCAGTTCGGCCAGCCGCAGGCCGACGCAGCGATGGATGCCGAAGCCGAACGACAGATGCTGGCGCGGCCGGGCGCGGTCGATGATGAATTCGTAAGGCCGCTCGATCGCGTCCTCGTCGCGATTGCCGGACACATACCACATCACGACCTTGTCGCCCTTGCGGATGGTCTTGCCGTGGAACTCGACGTCCTCCAGCGCGGTGCGGCGCATATGCGCGAGTGGCGTCTGCCAGCGGATCACTTCGGGCACGAAACTGTCGATCAGCGCCGGGTTATCCTTGAGCTTGCGGTACTGGTCGGGGTTCTGGCTCAGCGCATAGATGCTGCCGGACATCGTGTTGCGGGTGGTGTCGTTGCCGCCCACGATCAGGAGGACCATGTTGCCGAGGAAGTTCTTCGGGTCCATGTCGCGCGTGGCCTCGCTATGGGCCATCATCGACAGCAGGTCGCTCTTCGGCGGCTGCTTGATGCGCTCGTTCCAGAGCCGGGAAAAGTAGCGCGCGCAATCCATCAGTTCGGCCTGCCGCTCGTCCTCGCTCGCAACCAGCCCGCCGGGACCGGGAATCGTGGTCGCGATATCGGACCAGCGGGTCAGTTTGCGGCGGTCCTCCCAGGGAAAGTCGAACAGCACCGCCAGCATCTGCGTGGTCAGCTCGACCGAGACGCGGTCCACCCAATCGAACACTTCGCCGCGCGGCAAATTGTCGAGAACTTCGGCCGAGCGCTTGCGGATGTTGATGGCCAACTCATCGAGATGCGCCGGTGTGAACATCGGCATCACGGTCTTGCGCTGCGCGGCATGGCGCGGCGGATCCATGGCGATGAAGCTTTCGCGGCGAAGATCGGGCGGGACGTCGCGGATGGTGATGCCGCCGAGCACGGACGCGGACGAGAATGCCGCGTGGTTGGTCTCGATCTCCATGATGTCGTTGTATTTGGTCACCGACCAATACGGACCGAACATCGAGTCCCTGCAGTAGTGCACCGGCGCTTCCTGCCGCAGCCGGTCGAAATAGGGCCAGTGCGTGTCGGTGCGAAACAGCTCGGGGTCGCCGGGATCGAACTCGTCGAGCGGTAAAGCTCGTGCGCGCTCGCGTGCGGCGTCCTGCCGATCCTTCTGAGGATCCTCGGCGCGGTCGATGGTGCCGTGCATTGGCGTCTCCCCTCGGTATCTCCCGTTGGCCGCTCGGCGCTGTACGCCCGGCGGCATTTGTCGCGATTACATCCCGCTTAGGGTGCAGGAGCAAGCGGGAGTTTTGCCGCGGGCAGGATCGAGGCTCGGCCGGCCAGCCGCCACGCCGCCATGCTAGCCGTGCTTCGGGGCGCTTTCCGGTCGTGACAACGCATGGATCAGGGAATATGGCTACGACCGTAACATCGACAGGACTGCTGGGAGGCCGTTGAGATGATCCCGAACGCGCGAGCCATCTTCAATTTCGATCTGGGCGAGACCGCGGATGCCATTCGCGAGACCGTGGCCAATTTTTCGCAGAACGAAATCGCCCCGCGCGCTGCCGAGATCGACCGCTCCAACCAGTTTCCGCGCGATCTCTGGCCCCAGATCGGCGCGCTCGGCCTGCACGGCATCACGGTCGAGGAGGAGTATGGCGGCTCAGGCCTCGGCTACCTCGAACATTGCATTGCCATGGAGGAGATCTCGCGCGCCTCGGCCTCGGTCGGCCTGTCCTATGGCGCCCATTCCAATCTCTGCGTCAACCAGATCCGCCGCAACGGCAATGTTGCGCAGAAGTACAAATATCTGCCGAAGCTGATCTCCGGCGAGCATGTCGGGTCGCTGGCGATGTCGGAGCCGCAGGCCGGCTCTGACGTCGTCTCGATGAAAACCCGCGCCGACAAGAAGGGCGATCGCTTCGTTCTCAACGGCAGCAAGATGTGGATCACCAACGGCCCGGTCGCGGACACGCTCGTGGTCTATGCCAAGACCGATCCGAATGGCGGCCCGCGCGGCATCACTGCCTTCATCATCGAGAAGGGCATGAAGGGCTTCTCTACGGCGCAGAAGCTCGACAAGTTCGGCATGCGCGGCTCCGACACCTGCGAGCTCGTCTTCGAGGATTGCGAGGTGCCCGAGGAGAACGTGCTGGGCGAGGTCGGCCGCGGCGTCAACGTGTTGATGAGCGGATTGGATTACGAGCGCGCGGTGCTTGCGGCAGGACCGCTCGGCATCATGCAGGCCTGCATGGATGTGGTGCTGCCCTATGTGCACGAGCGCAAGCAGTTCGGCCAGCCGATCGGCACCTTCCAGCTGGTGCAGGGCAAGCTCGCCGACATGTATACCACGATGAATGCTTCGCGGGCCTATGTCTATGCGGTGGCGAAAGCCTGCGACCGCGGCGAGACCACGCGCGAGGATGCGGCCGGCGCGATCCTCTATGCCGCGGAGAAGGCGACGCAATGCGCGCTGGATGCGATCCAGCTCCTCGGCGGCAATGGCTATATCAACGACTATCCGACCGGACGGCTGCTGCGCGACGCCAAGCTTTACGAGATCGGCGCCGGCACCAGCGAGATCCGCCGCATGCTGATCGGACGGGAATTGTTCGAGAAAACCGCCTGACGCCGCGGTTGCACGAAAAATCGCCGGGCGGATCGAACCCCGGCGTCGTGGCGCCGACAAACGACAGGGGTATAGTTGTATTGTCCGTGCGTCGTCGGAGATCAATTCCGTGAATCAGATGAATTTCATCCCGCAGCCGCCTCCGCCGCTGCCGGGGACACCGGTTACTTTTGCGGGTGAGCGGGGCGAGTTTTTCGGCCTGGTCGGCCGTGGGGCGCTGCTCGAACTGGTCACACTGGGCTTCTACCGGTTCTGGCTTGCCACCGACATTCGCCGGCACCTGTGGGTGAACACGGCGGTGGATGGCGATGCCGCCGAATATACCGGCCGCGGCAAGGAGCTGCTGATCGGCTTCCTGTTCGCGATGGCGATCCTGGTGCCGATCTATCTGGCTTATTTCATCGTCAGCGTCGAAGCCGAGCGCCTCAAAGGCTTTGCGAGCGTGCCGCTGGTCATCGCGTTCTATGCGTTCGGCCAGTTCGCGATCTATCGCGCGCGGCGCTACCGGCTCACGCGCACGGTGTGGCGCGGCGTCCGCTTCTGGATGGACGGCTCGGGCTGGGCCTATGCCGGACGCGCGATGCTCTGGACGTTGCTGGTCGTCGTCACTCTGGGGCTGGCCTGGCCCTGGCGCGAGGCCGCGCTCGAACGCTACAAGATGCAGCATTCGCATTATGGCGATCTGCGGGGTGATTTCGCTGGCAGCGGCTGGGAGTTCTTCAAGCGCGCCTGGTATCTCTGGCTTTGTGCGCCATTCGCGCTGGTCTTGTTTCCGCTGTTTCCGTTCCTTTACGCGCAGTTCAAAGCGGTCGAATGGCGCTGGTGGCTGTCGGGCATCCGTTTCGGCGGCGTGCGGTTGCAGTCGAGCTTGAGCCCAGGCGCACTTTACGGGCTCTATTGGAAGGTGATCGGCTGGTTCGTTGTGTTGTGGCTGGCCACCGGAGCCTATTTTATCGGCGTCACATGGCTGGCCTTGAAGCTCGGCGGTGCGCCTATCGCGGAGGCGAAGGTCGCAGAGGCGCTCGCCAACAATATCCCGATGCTGATCATGATGGCGCTCGGCTACGTGGCGCTGATCCTGGCGATCAATGTCGTGATGCGGCTCTATTTGTTGCGGGACGTCTGGGCGCGGCTGCTGGCGTCGGTCGAGCTGCATGGTATCGAGGCAATTGCTGACATCTCGGCCAAGGGCGATCTTGCCAGCGCGCTGGGCGAGGGCTTTGCTGACGGTCTCGACGTCGCCGGATTTTGATTCGGGCGCATTCTCCGCATAGGCGCTTGCGATATGGATGAGACGGAGCAGGATCAGTCGGCGCAGGCCGGAGACGGACAGGCGATCTATTTCGACGGACTGTCGAACCGACGGCAGACGGTCACGGTCGTCCTTGCCAACCAGCTCGTGCTGCGCAGCGCCGACAATTTCGTCTCATGGCCGTATCTGGATATCCGGCGGGTCGATGCGCCGAGCGGCATTCTGCGTGTGAGCTGCCTGTCGGCGTCGCCGCTCGCGCGCCTGGAGATTCGCGACCCTGCGCTCGCGTCCGGGATTGTGGCGCGCTGCAGCCGGCTCGACGAGAACAGGCTGACCTCCGGCGCGATCGCGCGGATCATCGGCTGGTCGCTGGCGGCTGCGGCGTCCATCGTCGTGATGGTTCTCTTCGTCGTGCCCTTTGCCGCCGATCGCCTCACGCCGTTGGTGCCGCAGGCGATGGAGCGGCACCTCGGCGAAGCCGCCGAGGTTCAGCTGCAGGCCGTCTTCGGCAACAAGATGTGCCGAGCCGCCGCCGGGCAGGCCGCGTTCGCCAAGCTGGTCGAGGCGCTCCGTGGTCCGGCCGGGCTTGATGCGGACCTGGCGGCACAGGTTCTGGACACGCCGATCCCAAATGCGTTCGCGCTTCCCGGCGGCCGCTTCTTCCTCCTGAGCGGCCTGTTGGCCAAGGCGAACGACCCCGACGAGATCGCCGGCGTGCTGGCGCACGAGCTCGGGCATCTCAAACATCGCGACAATCTGCGGCAGGCGATTCACAATGGCGGCAGCTCGTTCCTGATCGGCCTGTTGTTCGGCGACATCACCGGCGCGGGCGCGGTGATCTTCGCCTCGCGCACGATCGTCACTGCTTCCTATTCGCGCGAAGCCGAGCACGATGCCGACAGTTTCGCGATCGAGGTGATGCACAAGCTGGGACGTCCGGCCGCGCCGATGGGCGAGTTGATGTTCCGTGTCACCGGCAAGGAGGGCGGCAAACAGCCGTCGCTGCTCGCAAGTCATCCGCTGACCGAAGAACGGCTCGCGCGCATGCGCGCCGAAGACCAGCCGCCGAGCGGCCCGCCGCTGCTGACTGCGGAGGAGTGGAGTGCGCTGAAGGGGATTTGCAGGTAGTTGTCGAGTCGTATTGGTGATATGCTCGGGTAGACAAATACTCAACGTCGTCCCGGCGAACGCCGGGACCCATAATCACTGAGCACAGTTGTTTTCGGCGAGCGTTGCGCAGTTTGCCTGCTTGCAGCGCCGCGGCGTATGGGTCCCGGCGTTCGCCGGGACGACTGCGGAGTTTGGCTCTGCGCCAAGGCTCCCACGGCGAGCATATCCGTCAATCCGCCAGGTGGTTCACCTGCTTCACCCAGGCGCGGACGTCGGTCAGCACCTCCGGCAGCACGGCCTTGACCTCGGCGAACGTCATGCCCGCCTTGATGCGTGGATCGTACAGCACATTGAGGATGTACTGGTCGTAGACGTCGAAATAGCCCATCGAGACATTGTCGTTGAACATGGTCCACGGCACGCTCGATGTATCGTTGATCGGGCCGAGCGACTGCAACAGCTCTTCATAGGCGCAATCGAGGAAGACGAAATCGCCGTTGTCCACGGTCAGGATCACGTCGGAATGCTCGATCTCGAAGGCATCGTTCTTGTGGAAGCCGGAGAGGCATTGCGGATCGAGCGAGGTCTTGATCTCGCGCGCCCGTTCGCTGCCATAGTCCTGGCTGATGGTGCGGTAGAGATCGCGGTCGCGCACCAGCTTGACCCGGACATTGGCATCCTCGCCGTTGTCGGTCATCGCAATGTCGAGATGCTGGACCCGTTTGCCGATGTCGCTGACGACCCTGGCGAGCTGCGTCTTGCGATCGGCGCGGTGGCCGTCCGCGAACACGCGCACCGGCGCGTTGTATTTTCTGATGCGATCGACCCGCCCGGCCAGATGGTATTCGGCTCCGAACGCGGTCTTGAAAAAGCCCTCGATGATCTCGGCATCGGTGAAGGTCTTCTTCTCGATCCGCTGCCGCGAGACAATAGCCGGAATGTCCCCGGTCGCCGCGGGGGCGGCCGTGACCGGGACAAGGAGGATGGCGAGCGCTGCCGTCCGAAACATCCACCAGTTTCGGCCGCGCCTCGGCGCGGCACTTCGGCTTTGACCCATGTGTTAGTTCTTGACGATCACCGTGGCGCCGACCGAGACCCGATTGTAGAGGTCGGTGACGTCCTCATTGGTCATCCGGAAGCAGCCTGAGGACACCGCCTGGCCGATGGTTTCCGGTTCGTTGGAGCCGTGGATCCGGTACAGCGTCGATCCCAGATAGAGCGCGCGGGCGCCCAGCGGATTTTCGATGCCCCCGCGCATGTGGCGCGGCAGGTCCGGCCGGCGCCGCAGCATCTGGGAGGGCGGAGTCCAATCCGGCCATTCCTTCTTGGCCGTGATGCGGTGCACACCGCCCCAGCGGAAGCCGTCGCGGCCCACGCCAATGCCATAGCGCAGTGCCTGGCCGCTCGACAGCACGAGATAGAGCCGGCGCTCGGCGGTGTTTATCACGATGGTGCCGGGCGCGTAGTTGGTCGGGTACATCACGGTTTCGCGCGGGATCGGGCTGGCTCCGCTCTGGTAATAGTTCGGCCCGCTGCCGAACAACTCGCGCGTGTCGAAGAATTCCGCCCGGGCCAAGCCGCTGCTGGCGAGCAGCGTCGCCCCGGCCATCGTGACAGCCGCAATCGCCATACCCAATGAACGCGTCATTTCAATCCCCCGGCAAGCTATCGAATTATGCGAAAAGACAGGCCACAAACGGCCGTTTTTCGCAACCCACGGACCCGTGACAAACGGCGTTTCGCCGGCCGCCGTAACCTAAATTCCACGTCCCGAGCATGCGCGATCGGATCTTCCAACAAAGGCGTTAGCCAATCCTTTGCGTTGTTCGTGGTGCCATGGCTGCAATGCAGCTCTGCCCTTTGACTGAGCCGGCGAACAATGATTGATCTCAAATTCCTTGTGGTAAAGCGCGGTGTGAACGGAGCGGATGATGAACGGTGCGGAAAGTCTGGTGCGGACCCTGGTCGCCGGCGGTGTTGACGTCTGCTTCACCAATCCCGGCACCTCGGAGATGCATTTCGTCGCCGCGCTGGACCGGGTCGAAGGCATGCGCTGCGTGCTCGGCCTGTTCGAGGGCGTGGTGACCGGCGCCGCCGACGGCTATTTCCGCATGAAGGGCACCCCGGCCTCGACGCTGCTTCATCTCGGGCCCGGCCTCGCCAACGGCCTTGCCAATCTGCACAACGCCAAGAAGGCGCGCTCCGGCATCGTCAACATCGTCGGCCAGCACGCGACCTACCACATCGGCTTCAACGCGCCGCTCACCTCGGACATCGAAGGGCTGGCGCGGCCGATGTCGGACTGGGTGCGGACCTCGCCGAGCGCCAAGGCGGTGGCGGCGGACGGCGCTGCGGCAATTGCTGCTGCGAAGAGCGCGCCGCCGCAGATCGCGACCCTGATCCTGCCGGCCGATACCGCCTGGAACGAAGCCGATGGCATCGCGACGGTCCCGGCTGAGACCCAGCGTCCGAGCTATTCGGCTGACGCGGTCGAGAAGGCGGCCAAGATCCTGCACGCTCATGGTCCGGAGACGCTGGTGCTGATGACCGCCAGTGCGCTGACCGAGCAGGGGCTTGCCTTCGCGCAGCGGATCGCCGGCAAGACCGGCTGCCGCGTCATGGGCCAGACCTATCATCCACGGATGGCGCGCGGCGCCGGCCGCTTCTCGATCGACCGCATCCCTTACGTGATCGAACAGGCGCTGCCGATCCTGAAGAACTACAAGCATATCGTGCTGGTCGATGCCAACGATCCCGTCGCCTTCTTCGCCTATCCGAACAAGCCGAGCATGTTGAAGGCCGAGGGCACCGAGGTGCACCGGATGACGGCGTGGGGCGAGAATTCCGTCGCCGCGCTGGAAGCGCTGGCCGGCCATCTCGGCGCCAAGGCGTCCGATGTGCAGCCGCAGAAGCTCGCCGAGCTGGTCAAGCCGACCGGCGCGCTGAACCACACCACGATCGCGCAGGCGATCGCTTACGCGATCCCGGAGAACGCGATCGTGGTCGATGAGTCCATCACCACGGGCCGCGGCTTCTTCCCGCCGACCGCGGCCGCCGCCCCGCACGACTGGCTGCAGAACATGGGCGGCTCGATCGGCTTCTCCACGCCCGTTGCGACCGGCGCGGCAGTCGCCTGTCCCGACCGCAAGGTGATGTGCCTGGTCGGCGACGGCAGCGCCATGTACACGATCCAGTCGCTGTGGACCCAGGCGCGCGAGAACCTGAACGTCGTGACCGTCGTGTTCGCCAACCGCATCTATCAGATCCTGCGCGGCGAGTTCGATGGCGTCGGCGCCGGCGAGCCGGGGCAGCGCGCCCAGGACATGCTCAAGATCGACCGGCCGACGCTGGATTTCGTCGCCATGGCCAAGGGCATGGGCGTCCCCGGCCGCGCGGTCACGACCGCCGACGAGTTCAACAAGGCGCTGGCCGAGGCGAACGCGGAAGCCGGGCCGCGCCTGATCGAAGTGCAGATGTAACCCCGCTCGCCCCGCTCGTGGCGGCCGCAAAACGGCCGCCGGTTGATGGCAGCGTCATGACCTCATTATGCGGTTGGCGACTCAGGCCGATTGCGTGTTGTTGGTGACGTCTCCATCCTTTGCTTCTTGGGCAGCATGCACAGTGAATTGAACCGATTGATCTCCGCGCTGCAGGAGTTCTATGCGCGCGAGCGCTTCATTCTTGACCGCGACGTCGGCGAACGCGCGCTGACGCATCGGTTCGCGGTGCATCTGGAGCGCAACTTCCTCGGCTGGGACATCGACTGCGACTACAACCGGCTCGGCGAACGCAGGATGATCCTGCCGCGCGGCAGCATCGTCTCGACCGACGATACGCTCGGCAAGTCCATCTATCCCGACATTGTCGTGCACCGGCGCGCCGTTCCGGAAAACCTGCTGGCGATCGAGGTCCGCAAGGCAAGCAATCACCAGCCGATCGAACATGATCGCCACAAGCTGATGGCGCTGACCGACCCGCATCTCTGGTTCGCCTATTGGATCGGGGTGCTGCTGGTGCTGGATCGGACCGGGGTGAGGGGCGCGGAAGTCTTTGCCGGCGCCCGACTTGACCAGCAGATGACAGCCTGGCTTGCCGTCCGCCTCGTGCATATGGGCCTGCTCGCATCCTGAGACAAAGGATGCTGAGGCCCGGCTGCTCGACCTGGGCAAACAGACGGTCGCCCAGCGCTCGGGCGCGGACCAGATCGACGCGCGTCAGCAAACAGGGGGCTTGCGGGTTGCGGCATGCCGCAATGAACTGCCGCGCTACGCCTCGGACAGCGCGGCAGATCGATGGCCGCTCCGGCAACGGAGCGGCCGGGCGTCTCGAAATGCTTACTGCTTCATCGTGTCGCTGGACGACTTGGTCGACTTCTTCGATTTCTTCTTGGTCTTGCTCATCTTCATGCCGTCGCCCTTGCTCATGGTGTCGCCGCTCTGGGCTGTAGGAGCGGTAGAGCCGCCGGCCTTGTCCTGGGCGAAAGCGGTAGACGACATCAAGGCAACTGCGGCCGTGGCGATGATCAGTTTGCGCATTGCGAAAAAACCTCCATGGGGTTTGGAACCGGCGCACCATAACGGAACTTGCGCCGCGTCGTTCCGTCGCAGGGATCAGTTATTCGTGAGAGTTCCGCCATCCAAAAGCCGCTTTACGCCCTCGCCGCGCGGGAACGGCGCTGGTTCTGTGGCGATTGTCTCGCGTGCAGATACCCATGCGCAGACGAGGAGGCGGACATGGACTGGCAAACGGCAATGATCGCCCACGAGCCGCCGCACGACATGCAGGAAGATGATTTCGGCTACGCCGCTGGCTGGACCATCAGCGGCCTGGCGACGCTCGGCACCATCGTCGCGGTCTGGCTGTTCGCGATCTGATCGAGCATTCAGCACACTGACCAAGCGAAGCGATCGCGGCCACGGCAGATGCCAGAGGCGAGCGAGTGAGGAGCCGCGCGAACGGCTTGAGGTCGGCTAGGCACCGCACCCATATTGGTTGCGGGTAGGATCAGAAGGAGGCCGTCATGCTGATTTGCGATCCGAGACATTTCGCTGTCGCCTTGCTGATAGCCACGCTGCCTATGGGATTTGCCTCCGCCGCCGGGCCCGGCGGTGGCGCGACGTCCGGCGGAATAGGCGCCGGCGTGGGTGCAGGAGGCACGGGAAGTGCCGCCGTCGGAGGCGGAGCACCGACGGGAGCCGTTGGGGGCGGCATCGGTCGGGTGGGGGGCGGATCACCGGGTTCAAGCAATCCAGCCGGTAATGGATCAGCCGGAACAGGAAACCCCAGCACGAATGCCCGCGGACTCGTCGGAAGTGGTACCAATGCGTCATCGGGAGTCACGACCCCCGCGACCAGGAGCGGCACCATCGGTGGTTTGGGTGGTGCTACGGGCGTCGCGCCCGCACCCGCCGACTTGCGTGGCGGCGCCTCGCCGGCCGCATCGAACCCAGAAGGTGCATCAGCAGCAAATAAGACGGTGCCAGAAGCCGTCCACGGTGCGGCGGAGGAGCAGATGCAAGTATCGTCCACTGGACTGTCTCGGCCGGGACCAGACGGATCGACGATCACAGTTCCCGCGCGGCCGTGCGGCCTCGCCGCTCACGAAACGGACGGAACGACAACCTGCATCGGAATTCCGGTTCCGAAGAGAAGCCGCCGATGACTGGCACTGCTGCCGTCGGCTGATCATGGCGTCGATCGCGGTGCTTCGCGGCCGGCGCGCCGCATGGTTGCCGGTGGCCGAGAACGGCGTTGCGCGATCGCCTTATCCCTGGAGTTCGTCTTCCAGCGTCAGCTGCATGAAGACAAGATCGAGCCACTTGTCGAACTTTCGACCAACCGATCGAAGCTGGCCAGCCGTGGAAAAACCGAGCCGTGCATGCAGCTGCAAGGACGGCTCGTTCGTCGCTTCGATCCCGGCGACCATGACGTGCTTGTTCATCGCGCGTGCGCGCGAGACCAGTTCGCTCACCAGCGCATAGCCGACACCAAGTCGTCGTGCGGCGCGATCGACATAAACGGAGTGCTCGACAGTGTGGCGATAGCCGTCCCACGGCCTGAAGGCACCGAACGACGCATAGCCCAGTAACCTGGAACGATCTGAGGCGACCAAGACCGGATAGCCGCTCTGTCTGCGCTCGGCCAGCCAGGCCATCCGCGCCTCAAGATCGGAAGGCCGATCATTCCAGATCGCCGTCGTATGCAGCACCGCATCGTTGTAGATCGATAGGATCGAAGCCGCATCAGCTTCTGCCGCGTCGCGGATTTGCAGTTCATCTATCGGCATCGGCGGCCTCTCGGGATCGACATCCGACTATTGCATCTCTGAGAAGCGCTCAGCAATTCTCAAAGCAGCACCGCGCGAATTCTCATATATTGACCGATCGTCAGCTCCGGTTGGTACATGCGTTGCTCTTGGAGAGGACGGTCGCACGATCGGCAATGAGCCAAATTTTGCGGCTATGTCATCGATACCCACAGGAGCTACAAATGAATTATCCTCTCACGACGCGCCGCGGCGCGCTCGTCGGCGCAGTTGCGGTCGCCGCAACCTCGACGCTTGCTGCTGATAAGGCAGCGGCATCGGGAGTCGGCGGGATCAACGCTGTTCCGCCGCTCGCGGCGCACTGGAATGAGCTCGACCTCGTTGAGATCCTGTCGCGGCCGGCGGCCTACATGTCTGTGAGCCAGAACAAGTCCGTGTACGATCCCGGCGGCGTGCAAGCATCTGAAGGTCACCGCGAACGCGGAAGCCTCGAAGCAACCGTCAAGGTTGTCAACGCGGCGCGAAAGGTGAAAAATTTCGTGTCGTTCAACTGGATCGGCTATGAGGTGTTTCGCGGGAATTATCCGCAATCGGACTTCGATCGCGTGCAATATGCGAGCTGGACCAAGGGGTTGAATTTCAGTTCGGAAATGAAACGGCGAGACAATGAACTCGTCGGGGAATTGCGGGCGCTGGTTCGGCCTGGCGACAATGAGTTCAACGAGCTTGCGCTTCAGACGGCTTTCGCCGGAACGCAATTGCCGCTGGAGCTTGCGCGCAAGCGCATCCAGACGATCGTGCTTACCGGCATTCACCTTGACTGGTGTATCGAGGGAAATGCGCGCGCGGCGCGCGACGCGGGTTACCTTCCGATCGTCATCGGCGACGCCTGCGGTTGCCAGAAGCCCGAACAGGAGGCGGCTGCCATGCAGCGCATCAACAACTTCTTCGCGCCGGTTATCTCCGCGGACCGGTTCGTGGAACTTCTTTCCCAGCGGGCCTAGGATCGATCCGAAGCGTCGCCGCTGGGCGACGCTTCGGAGGGCGCGCTGATGACAGAAGAACTGGACAAAGCGATCGGGACTCGCCTCAAGCAGCTGCGAGTGAAGGCAGGTCTCAGCCTGAACGAACTCGCAGCCCGGTCAGGCGTCAGCCGTGCCATGATCGGGCGAATAGAACGTGCGGAGAGCAGTGCAACGGCGGCACTTCTCGGAAAACTGTGTGCGGCACTCGACGTCACGTTGAGCGCGGTGATCGGCCTTTCGGATCGGCCTCCCGAACGTCTCACCCGGAAGGCGGATCAACCGGTCTGGCGGGATCCGGAAACCGGATATCGTCGCCGTCATGCATCCGCGCTCGATGCGGCCAGCGGCATCGAGATCATCAGTGTCGAGCTGCCTGAAGGGCAGCGCGTGTCCTATAGTCCTTGGGGCAGGCGCGCCTACACGCAGCAACTGCTTCTGCTCGAAGGTCGATTGACGGTCTTCGTCGGAGAAAAGCGCTTTGACCTCGACGAGGGAGACTGTCTCGATTTCGACGTCATGCGACCTGTCGCGTTCGAGAATGCCGGCCACGTGCCGGCAAACTACATCGTGATCGTCAGGCATTCCTAGGCAAGTTGGGCGCATCTGTTCGTCATTTGACGCCCAGGAACGTGACGTGCAGTTCGGCCCTCTCTCAGGGCTCACAGCAAATTTAATGCTTCGGGCGCCCGGCTTGCCGGCGAAACTGCTCAAGTTGCGCTTCCAACAGCGCTTCCGTCGCGGCCCGAGCTTTTGGATCACTATCAATCAGGCTGAAATGGAGCTCGGCTCTTTGAGCAACACGCTCCCATATCTTACTTACGCGATCGAACGGTGGGTCGATCCGCCTCAGCATCATCTCAGATTCGCAGTCGTCCATGTCTTGGGACGTGAACTCGGTGGAGCCATTGGCCCAATGGTTCATCGTAAGTACCCAGAAATCGATCAACTCGGTATCTGGCAGAAGTTGGAACCGTCTCCCTCGCTTCGTGTAACCTTGGACTTTTTCGAGACGTTCATGCTTCAGCAGAGCTTCTAGCTCGTCGCGCCGGTCAATCACTATGCATTCCTTAAAGCATAAAGGCGGTATTAATATGTGAATCGCCTATCTGGTTACCGCATTCGCAGTATAGTTTCCAGCCTAGGTTGAGCGTTTTTGCTGCGGCGTCTTTCTCCCTCCTTGTCGAGAGAGCCGCGCCTGGCGCGCCAGTACCGCACGGGCAGCCACGTAGGCTGTCCGTCGGGGATCGAGCCCGTTGCTTCGTCAATTCTTCCGGCAAGCCTGCTGCAAAATCCGCTTCAGTGCTTCCGCGATCTCTTCCTGCTCGCTTCAGGTCGCGCGCATCGAGCGCATGTAGGAAGAGACCCGCAAGTTCGTCGCCGAGCAGCATAAGCGCGCGCGATGCCGCTCTCGCGAAGCCGGAACGCGTGCAGCGATGACGGCATGGGCTCGGTGGCGATCATGTCGAGGCAGTCGACATCGTCTGCCGCATCACGGGGGTTCACTTGCCGCTGCTCGTTCCGCGAGCCCGATGGCCGGTCCGCAGCTGAAAAGGATCGCGCGTGGTCGGAGAATGGTGGGCGCACAAGGGATCGAACCTTGGACCTCTCCCGTGTGAAGGGAACGCTCTCCCGCTGAGCTATGCGCCCGGATTTCGATGGCGGGGCGGCGATGAAGCCGGCCAGCACCCGAAGCAGTCCGTCGGAGGCTGCGATTTACGAAGTGCAGGCTACCGGTGTCAAGGTTTGCACGGTCTTTCGAGGCGGAATTCCTCGGGTCAAGCCGCAAGAATCGAGCAAGTCGGCCGCATGCGTGTCGCAGGGCGCTAGCTAGCCCCGATCTGGCGGGCGCGCGAGGCGTGGGCCTGCAGGGCGCGGATGCGCTCGGCCAGGGTGCCGCCCTGGATGCCATTCGGGCCGGTGGCGGCCGTGCCGCTCGCATTGCCGTTGGCGGGATGGGGCGGGGCCGGCTCGGCCTCCAGCATCGCCTCGATGGCCGAGTTCGGCCCTTCCAGCTGCATGGCGAGCTTGGCGACCTCCGCGGCGATGTCGTTGATCCGCTCGCGCAACAGGGCGTTCTCCATCCGCTCCTGGGCCCAGGTGCTCTCCGCCTGCTGCTGGATCGTGTTCATCTCGCGCTGCAGCTTGGCGCGTTCGTCGCGGGCGATCCGGAGCTGCTCTTCCAGCGCCGCCTTCTCGCCCTTGAGCTTCTCCACGGCCGAGGATTTGCCGCCGGAGAAGCCGGCGAGCTCCTCGCGCAGCTCCTGCATGCTGCGCTCGGCGGCCGCGTTGGCCTGGCGGAGCTGATTGGTCTCGAAATCGCGCTCGGCCAATAGCTTGCCCTGCGTTGCCAGCCGCGTCTCCAGGTCGGCGGCCCGGCCCGCCAGCATCTCGGCCTCCTTGACCTGAACGATGAGCTGGCGATCGAGGTCGGTGACGCGCTGGCTGAGATTTTCGACCCGGCCGCGCGCGTCGGTCAGCTCGCGCGAGGTCGCCTCCTGCTCGCCGCGCTCCTGCGTCAGCCGCGCCTGCGTCGCGGCAAGGTCGGTCCCGGCCTCGCCGACCCGCGCCTTCAGCTCCTCGATCTGGGTCCGCACCGTGACCAGCTCGATCTGGCGGCTATCCGCCAGCATGGCCCGGTCGTTCAGTTCGGTTGAGAGCCGGGTGAGTTCACTCTGCTTGTTCTTCAGGGCCTGCTCGGCGGCGCGCAAGCCATCGGCCTTGGCGATCACTTCCTCCTCGGTGGCGCGGAGCTGGTCCTTCAGCGCCTTCTCCCGGGCTTCGAGCGCAAAGATCGTGGCGTTCTTCTCGCCGAGTTCGATCTTCATGCGGTTGATCGCATCGGTCTTCTTGCCGAGTTCGGCAAGCTGGTTGGTGGTCTTGCTTTTGAGGGTCTCGAGGCTGAGCTCAAGCCGCCGGGCCGACATGGCGAATTCGGCGCGGAGCTGGTCCTTGTCGGCCTGGATCTCTGCCATCGACAGCGGTGTGGCGGCCTCGAGGCGGCGCGTGGTCAGCCGCACCGCCCGGCTGTGCACCAGGGGCACCAGCATCAAGGCGCACAGCATCGCGACCAGAAAACCGATCGCGAAATAAATGATCGGCTCGACCATGACACGCAACTCCAGGCCAGCTCGCGTAGCGGAGTTGGCGTTCGCAACCCGCTCGCCGCGAGTCCTGATGCGAACGTTACGACCGAAACGTCACGAGCATTACGTTCGCTCGTGGTTCTCTGGTGCCGACATCCGCAAAAGTAGTTCCCAGACGGGATACGTATGTCAGCCTCAAAACCACGAGGCTTGATAGAATCACATTGCCACGCCAGCAGGGGCTAACGCCAGCATGTCGCCGCGCCAATGTCGATCAGTCAGTGCAAAATGTGTCTGATCGGTATCAGAACGGGTTCCAGGTCGGGCTCGGAGTGTATTTGAGATAGCCGACATTGGCCCCGAGCCTCAGGCCGATACCGGAGCGGATCGGCACCAGCACGATGTTGTTGGCGGTGAGCGCGGTCATGCCGAAGCCGCCGACGATATAGGCCGAGCCGTCGATCCCGACGAAGCGCTGATAGATCGCGCTGGTCGCGGGCAGGTTATAGACCAGCGTCATCGTGCGCGCGCCGTCGCCGCCCCAGTCGAAACCGACCGAGGGCCCCTGCCAATAGACACGCAGGTCGCCGGCGTTCTTGGTGTAGAGCGTGCCCTCGCCGTAGCGCAGGCCGGCCACGAACGCGCCCGAGCCTTCTTCGCCGAGCACGTAGCCGTTCGGCAGCCCCCATTGGCTGACCGCGCGCTCGATCACCGAGGCGAGGCCGCGCGAGACGTTGCCGAAGAAGTGATGGCCGGCGGTGACCAACTCGTCAGGTCCGTAATTGTCCGGCCCGGGCGCGCGCTGTGGCGGTGGCGCGCTCGGGGGGGGCGGCGCCTGCTGCGCACTCGCCGGCAGAGCCAGCGCGAGACAGGCCGCAAGCGTCGCGGCAACAACGCGGGAAACGAAGCTCATGAAAGGATCCCCTGCAATCGAATGTCCGACCGTCGCTTAACCTGACGCCAACCACCCGCGAGCGATGATCAGAGAAGGGCATGGCCCCCTTCGACTAGCATCTTATCGGCACCAACTATGACCGGACAACGGCAACAACGAAACCTCGGAGGGGCAACGTCGCGGTTTTGCCTGGGAATAGTCGCGATTCTGTTTCTGGCGGCTGCCTCCGCCGCCGTCGCCGGAGCCCGGGCCGCCACCACCGAACGCGTCATCACCAACCGCTTCAGTGGGCTTGCCATCGACGGCTACGACCCGGTGGCCTATTTCGTCAATGGTAAGCCGATGCAGGGCCTGCAGGAGTTCGAGGCCTGGCAGGGCGGGGTGGTCTGGCGCTTCCACAATGAAGGCAACCGGGCGTCCTTCCTGGCCCATCCGGAAATCTATGGCCCGCAATTCGGCGGCTATGACCCGACCGATGTCGCCCGCGGCGTCACCGTCGCTGGTAATCCGCGGCTCTGGCTCGTGGCCGATCAGCGGCTGTTCCTGTTCAGCCGCGAAGACAATCGCGACAGCTTCGCGGCCGATCCCGACCGCTATTTACGCCAGGCCGCCGAGCGCTGGCCGGCGCTGATGCAGGATCTTCCGGAATAGGAACGGCGCAATCGCTTCAGGCTGCCGGCGCGACGGCGGCCGGATCTCCCCAGGCGATGAACGCGGGGATGATGAAGCCCTCGCGCCCTTCGCCGAAGCGCAAGGGGGCGCCGGTTGCGGTGGTGACCGCGCCGCCGGCCGCCGTCACCACCGCATGGCCCGCGGCCACGTCCCATTCGGAGGTCGGCGCCAGTCGCGGATAGATGTCGACCGTCCCTTCTGCGAGCCGTCCGAATTTCACCGCCGAGCCGAGCGGCAGCTTGACCGCTCCGGGGCGGCTTTCAATGAACGCCTCGGTCCGGGGATCCCCATGCGACCTGCTGACGGCCGCAACCCAGCGGTCGCCGGCTTTCGGCAAGGGACGCGTGTGGATCGGCGTTGGCGGCCCGATCCGATCATCCTCGAACGTCAGCCGCTCAGCGCCACGGCCGACCAGTCCCCGCCACAGCAATCCCAGCGCCGGTGCGCAGACAATCCCGAGCAGGGGGGTGGCCGCTGTGACCAGCGCGAGATTGACGGTGAACTCGCCGCGGCCGGCGACGAACTCCTTGGTGCCGTCGAGCGGATCGACCAGGAAGAAGCTGCCGCGAAATGGGCTAGCTGCCGCGCTGGCCCGTTCTTCCGAGAGGGTCGGAATTTCAGGCGCAATCCGCGCAAGACCCTTGGCGATCACCCGGTCGGCGGCAAGGTCCGCTTCCGTGACCGGAGAGCCGTCCGATTTTTCGGTGACCGCCATCGCCCGGCGGTTGACGGCGAGAATGGCCTCCCCGGCCTCCACGACCAGTTGGGTCAGTGGCTCCATCAGCGCCGCGGCAGCCTCGAGGTCGACGATGGGTTCTTTAGCTGCCCCGGGGGTCATGGCGATTTCGTCCTCTGGAATGACACGAGCAGGCGACACAGGATTGGCGAGGGCCCGCGTTCTGCCATGTGTCACGATTTCGGGTCTTCGCGCGAGTCTTGCGCGGCCGGTATTCGATTGTTCGGGTGTGAAAGCGATGTGGGAGCGCAACGTCTGCCCGCAAAAACCTATACGCGGTTTTGCGGATCGGTCCTAAGCTCAGGTGGCCGTTCATGCGCTCGCAGTGTATCAAGCCTGAAAGGCTCCATGATTCGTCCGGTTTTTTCAGGAACTTCGAATGTCAAGCACATCGTCTCCCGCTCCTGCGTCTCAGCATCCTGCCCCCGATACGCTCGAACTGGCAGCATTGCTCTGCTCCAAGGTGTGCCACGATCTGATCAGTCCGGTCGGCGCCATCGTCAATGGGCTCGAGGTTCTCGACGACAATCCGAAACCTGAGGATCGCGATTTCGCGCTCGAGCTGATCCGCAAGAGCGCCAAGACGGCGTCGGCCCGGCTGCAGTTCTGCCGGCTCGCCTTCGGCGCGGCGGGCTCCTCCGGCGCGCAGATCGATCTCGGCGATGCCCAGACCATGGCGCGCGGCCAGATCGAGGATGCCAAGACCTCGATCGTCTGGAATCTGCCGCGGCTGCTGCTGCCGAAGAACAGGGTCAAGCTGCTGCTCAACATGATGGTCATTGCGCAGCAGACGATTCCGCGCGGCGGCGTCCTGACCGTCGATCCGGTCGGAGAAGGCGAAGCCATCAGCTTCCGCGTGTCCGCCACCGGCCTCAACGCCCGTCTGCCGCAGAACATCGTCAATCTTCTCGGCGCAACTCATGAGGGGCCGATCGATGCGCATGCGGTGCAGCCTTATTATACGCGTCTGCTGGCGGAAGCTTGCGGGCTGAAGGTGACGCTGGTGGCCGAAGGCGAGGCGATGGTGGTTTCCGCCTCTTGATGTCCGAAGCCGCGCGCGGTCTCGCGTGCGTTATGGTTAATCAAAGCTTGCGATAGTTCTCCGGCGATCGTTGAATCGGCGGAGGAATCTTATCTCTTTGTTGAGCCCATTCATTTCCGCTTACTCAACCAATATTAAACGGTTTGCATCGAAACTGGCCACGGTTTGAAGGCGCGTCATGTCGCGTGCCGCTGCGTGCGAAGGCCTGGTTTCATGGATGATCTGTTGCGTGAGTTTTTGACGGAGACCAGCGAAAGCCTGGATACTGTCGACAATCAGCTGGTGCGGTTCGAGCAGGAGCCGAACAACGCCAAGATCCTGGATAACATTTTCCGTTTGGTGCACACGATCAAGGGGACCTGCGGCTTCCTCGGCCTGCCGCGGCTGGAAGCGCTGGCGCACGCCGCCGAGACCTTGATGGGCAAGTTCCGCGACGGCATGCCGGTGACCGGCGAGGCCGTGACCTTGATCCTGACCACGATCGACCGGATCAAAGACATTCTGGGACAGCTCGAGGCGACCGAGGCCGAGCCCGAAGGCGCCGATCGCGACCTCATCGATGAGCTCGAGGCGATGGTCGAGCGCGGCATGGCGGCCATGGCGGCGGGCGGAGCGCCAGCCGAGGCGGCGGCACCTGCAGCGGTGGAGCCGGCGGTCGCGAAGGGCACGCTGATCGATCAGACCTTGGAGCGGCCGCTGCGTCCGGGCGAAGTCTCGCTCGACGAATTGGAGCGCGCCTTCCGCGAGACCGCGATCGAAGTGCCGGCCGCGCATGAGCAGGCGAAGCCCGTCGCCCCAGCACCCGCCGCCAAGACCGACGCAAAGACCGAGGCCGCCAAGGCCGAGCCGAAGAAAGACGCCAAGCCCTCGCGGCTCAGCAAGGCCGCCGCCGAAACCGAGGTTCAGGAGAGCGACAAGGTCGCCAACCAGTCGATCCGCGTCAATGTCGACACGCTCGAACATCTGATGACGATGGTCTCCGAGCTGGTCCTGACCCGCAACCAATTGCTCGAGATCGCCCGTCGCAACGAGGACACCGAGTTCAAGGTGCCGCTGCAGCGGCTGTCCAACGTCACCGCCGAGCTGCAGGAAGGCGTCATGAAGACGCGCATGCAGCCGATCGGCAATGCCTGGCAGAAGCTGCCGCGCATCGTCCGCGATCTCGCCACCGAGCTCGGCAAGCAGATCGAGCTCGAGATGCACGGCGCCGACACCGAGCTCGACCGCCAGGTGCTCGACCTGATCAAGGATCCGCTCACCCACATGGTGCGCAACTCCGCCGATCATGGCCTGGAGACCACCGCCGAGCGTGCCGCCGCGGGCAAGCCGGAGCAGGGCACCATCCGCCTGTCCGCCTATCATGAAGGCGGCCACATCATCATCTGCATCGCCGACAACGGCCGCGGGCTCAACACCGAGCGGATCAAGGCCAAGGCGCTCGGCAACGGCCTCGTCAGCGAGGCCGAGCTCGAGAAGATGACGGAAGCCCAGATCCACAAATTCATCTTCGAGCCGGGCTTCTCGACCGCCGCCGCCATCACCTCGGTGTCGGGCCGCGGCGTCGGCATGGACGTGGTGCGCACCAATATCGACCAGATCGGCGGCACCATCGACATCAAGTCGGTGGCCGGCGAAGGCACCTCGGTCACCATCAAGATCCCGCTGACGCTCGCCATCGTCTCGGCGCTGATCGTCGAGGCCGGCGGCGACCGCTTCGCGATCCCGCAATTGGCGGTGGTCGAACTGGTGCGGGCGCGCGCCAATTCCGAGCACCGCATCGAGCGCATCAAGGACACCGCGGTCTTGCGCCTGCGCAACAAGCTGCTGCCCTTGATGCACCTGAAGAAGCTGTTGCGGATCGACGACGGCTCGTCCTCGGATCCGGAGAACGGCTTCATCGTGGTGACCCAGGTCGGCAGCCAGACCTTCGGCATCGTGGTCGACGGCGTGTTCCACACCGAGGAGATCGTGGTCAAGCCGATGTCGACCAAGCTGCGCCACATCGACATGTTCTCCGGCAACACCATCCTGGGCGACGGCGCCGTGATCATGATCATCGATCCGAACGGCATTGCGAAAGCGCTCGGCGCCGCCGGCTCGGCCTCGCAAGGCGTCGCCGACGAGCATGCGCTGCATCACGCCACCACCGGCGAGCAGCTCACCTCGCTGTTGGTGTTCCGCGCCGGCACGGCGCAGCCCAAGGCGGTGCCGCTGGCGCTGGTCACGCGGCTGGAAGAGATCGCGGCCGACAAGATCGAGATCAGTAACGGCCGCTACATGGTGCAGTACCGCGATCAGCTGATGCCGCTGGTGCAGATGGAGGGCGTCTCGGTCCAGACCTCGGGTTCGCAGCCGATCCTGGTGTTCGCCGACGAGACCCGCGCCATGGGCCTCGTGGTCGACGAGATCATCGACATCGTCGAGGAGCGCCTCCACATCCAGGTCTCCGGCTCCCGCGACGGCATTCTCGGCTCGGCGGTGATCAAGGGCCAGGCCACCGAAGTGATCGACGTCGGCCACTTCCTGCCGATGGCGTTCGCCGACTGGTTCATCCGCAAGGAGATGGCCACCGAGGCGCAGACGCAGTCGGTACTCCTGGTCGACGACTCGCCGTTCTTCCGCAACATGCTGGCGCCGGTGCTGAAGTCGGCGGGCTACAAGGTGCGCACCGCAAGCTCGGCGATCGAGGGGCTGGCGGCGCTGCGCTCGGGCCAGAGCTACAACATCGTCGTCACCGACATCGAGATGCCGGAGATGAACGGCTTCGAGTTCGCCGAGACCATCCGCGCCGATCAGCACCTGCACCATCTGCCTGTGATCGCGGTGTCCTCGCTGGTGTCGCCGGCGGCGATCGAGCGCGGCCGCCAGGCCGGGTTCTACGACTACATCGCCAAGTTCGACCGTCCGGGGCTGATCGCGGCGCTGAAGGAACAGGTCGAAGAGCAGGCCCGCGCCGAAGCCGCCAAGCAGGCCGCCTAACCGCAGCCGCCTCAAGGAGTAGCGTTAAGATGAGCATCAAGACCGAAACCAGCGACGGCGCGGTTGCCGAGTATGTCACCGCCGTGATCGGCGGCCAGCTGTTCGGATTGTCGATCTCGCGGGTGCAGGACGTGTTCATGCCGGAACGGCTGACGCGGGTGCCGCTGTCCTCGGTGGAGATCGCGGGCGTCCTGAACCTGCGCGGCCGCATCGTCACCGTGATCGACATGCGCGCGCGGCTCGGCCTTGCCAAGGCCGACGACGGCAAGCCGCCGATGGCGGTCGGCGTCGACCTGCGCGGCGAGTCCTATGGCCTCCTGATCGACCAGATCGGCGAGGTGCTGCGGCTGCCCGAGGATGGCCGCGAGGAGAACCCGGTCAATCTCGATCCGCGCATGGCCAAGCTCGCCGGCGGCGTCCATCGCCTCGACGGCCAGCTCATGGTCATCCTCGACGTCGATCGCGTGCTCGAGCTCGCACAAGACAAGATGGCTGCCTAGTGCGGCGCATTCGGAGCGCCGATCGATTCCTCTGCGTATTCTCGATCGGAACTTCGATTCAAAGCCGCGCTAGATTCACAGTTGCTGGTAGCACCAGGCCCTCGATGACGAGGCGATATGCACGAGAGTATTGGGTCGGAAAAACCTGAGGGGCTGACATGAGAACATGCCTTGTAGTCGACGATTCGAGCGTCATTCGAAAGGTTGCGCGACGTATCCTGGAAGGGTTGGATTTCCAGATCCTGGAGGCCGAGGACGGCGAGCAGGCGCTGGAGATCTGCAAGCGCGGCCTGCCCGACGCCGTCCTGCTCGATTGGAACATGCCGGTGATGGACGGCTACGAGTTTCTCGGCGCCCTCAGGCGCATGCCCGGAGGCGACGCGCCGAAAGTGGTGTTCTGCACCACGGAGAACGACGTCGCTCACATCGCCCGCGCACTGCATGCGGGCGCCAACGAATACATCATGAAGCCGTTCGACAAGGACATCGTGACGGCCAAATTCATGGAAGTTGGATTGATCTGAAGCGTTTCCTCCGGGACGAACAGACGCCGTTCAGTATTGCGTTCGGCGTCGTCGTTCCGGTTCGGCCCTGGCCTGTTTGGTGAACAATGAGCGTCGCGTTAGCAAGTTCCTCGATCCCGGGCTCGAGCAGCCAGGAGCCGCTGCGGGTGATGGTCGTCGACGATTCCGTCGTGATCCGCGGAATGATCTCCCGTTGGATCGGGTCCGAGCCGGACATGGTCGTGGTCGCCTCGCTCAGGACAGGACTTGAAGCGGTCAACCAGCTCGATCGCGCCAATCCCGATGTTGCCGTGCTCGATATCGAAATGCCGGAGCTCGACGGCATCGCGGCATTGCCGCGAATGCTGGCCAAGAAGCGCAACCTCGCCGTGATCATGGCCTCGACGCTGACGCGCCGCAACGCGGAGATCAGCTTCAAGGCGCTGTCGCTGGGCGCCGCCGATTACATCCCGAAGCCGGAAAGCACGCGTCAGCCGGACGCCGCCGACACCTTCCACCACGATCTGATTCAGAAGATCCGCACCTTGGGCGGCAAGGCGCGCCGCGCCGGACATGGAGCGCCGCTGCATGCGCCGACGCTGGTGCCGCTGCCGGAGCACAGGCCGGCCACCGTGCGTCCGCTCATCGCGCCCGTGTCCTCGCACGCGATGCCTGCCGCGCCGATGGCGCTGGCACGCCGTCCCTTCAGCTCGCAGACGCCGCGTGTGCTGCTGATCGGCTCCTCCACGGGCGGGCCGCAGGCGCTGATGTCGCTGGTGACGGACCTCGGCCCGGTGATCGATCGTGTCCCGGTCCTGATCACCCAGCACATGCCGCCGACCTTCACCACCATTCTGGCCGAGCATCTGGCGCGCGCAAGCCGGCGACCGGCGCATGAAGCGATCGACGGCGAAACGATCAAGGCAGGCCAGATCTATCTGGCTCCGGGCGGGCGCCACATGCGTGTCGCGCGCCACGGAGCCGATGTCGTGATCGCGCTCGATAACGGGCCGCCGGTCAATTTCTGCAAGCCGGCCGTCGATCCGCTGTTCACCTCCGCGATCGACATCTGGCAGGGCACCACGCTCGCCGTCATCCTGACCGGCATGGGCTCCGACGGCATGCGCGGCGGCAAGGACATCGTCGCGGCCGGCGGCAGCGTGATCGCACAGGACGAGGCCACCAGTGTCGTCTGGGGCATGCCGGGTGCAGCTGCCAATGCCGGCATCTGTGCCGCCATCCTTCCCTTGAATCAGATCGCACCGAAGCTGGTCCGATTGTTCGCAGGAGACCGTTCGTGACGCCTCTGGACTATGAGTATTTGCGTAAGCTCCTGAAGGAACGTTCCGGGCTCGACCTGTCGTCCGACAAGCAATATCTGGTCGAGAGCCGTCTGTTGCCCGTGGCTCGCCGCACCGGCTTTCCCGGGATCTCCGAACTCGTGCAGAAAATGCGAAACGGTTCGGAAACACTGACCACCGAGGTGGTCGAGGCGATGACCACCAACGAGACGTTCTTCTTCCGCGACAAGATTCCATACGATCATCTGCGCGACACGATCCTGCCCGGGCTGATCAAGTCGCGCGCCGCGCGGCGCTCGATCCGCATCTGGTCGGCGGCAAGCTCGACCGGCCAGGAGCCCTATTCGATCGCGATGTGCCTGCGTGAATATGGACCGGCGCTGTCGGGCTGGCGCATCGAGATCGTGGCCACCGATCTGTCGCAGGAGGTGCTGGAGAAGTCCAAGGCGGGCCTGTACAGCCAGTTCGAGGTGCAGCGCGGCCTGCCGATCCAGCTGCTGGTGAAATACTTCACCCAGCTCGGCGAGTTCTGGCAGCTCAGCGCCGACATCCGCGGCATGGTCCAGCACCGGCAGCTCAATCTGCTGCAGGACTTCTCCCATCTCGGCAAGTTCGACATCATCTTCTGCCGCAACGTGCTGATCTATTTCGATCAGGAGACCAAGGCTCGGATCTTCGAGCGCCTCGCCAAGGTGCTCGAGCCCGACGGCACGCTGATCCTCGGTGCGGCGGAGTCCGTGGTCGGGATCACCGATATCTTCCGGCCGAGCCAGGAGCGGCGCGGCCTCTACCAGCTCAATCCGGCGCGCGGCGCGCGACCGGGGTCTGCAACCCTGCCGCCGGGGCTGAAGGTGGTGGCCGCGCGCTGATTTCTCCGCCCGGGTTCGGACCGCCGCGTTCGTCCTTGCCTCGCCGTCCACTCGCATTCGTCGCAGAATGAATCGCGAGGGCCGGGAACTTTGCCTCTTGCTGCGCGTTGGCGCCGGTTATGTCCGGGGTAGACCGCGCATCGATGCAGGGGGCTGAATGAAGGCGGGTCTGCGTCCCAAGATCGTGGCGGGGGAGCTTCCCGTCATCGCAAAGTCCCCGACGGGCATCGACGGGCTGGACGAGGTCACCTTCGGGGGGCTGCCCAAGGGGCGGCCAACTCTGCTGTGCGGCGCCGCCGGCTGCGGCAAGACGCTGTTTGCGATGACCTTCCTGTATAACGGCGCGGTTCAATTCGGCGAACCCGGCGTCTTCATCGCGTTCGAGGAGCACCCCGAAGACCTGATCAAGAATGTCAGCTCGCTCAGCTACGACATCGAGAAGCTCATCGGCGACAAGAAGATCGCCGTCGACCACATTCATCTCGACCGCAACGAGGTCGAGGAGGCCGGCGAATACGATCTCGAAGGCCTGTTCATCCGCATCGGCTTTGCGATCGACGCGATCGGGGCCAAGCGTGTCATCATCGACACGATCGAGACGCTGTTCGGCGGCCTGGACAACCAGGCCGTGTTGCGCTCCGAGCTGCGCCGCCTGTTCGAGTGGCTGAAGTCCAAGGGCGTGACCGCCATCATCACCGGCGAGCGCGGCGACGGCACGCTGACGCGCTACGGGCTTGAGGAATATGTCGCCGATTGCGTGATCCTGCTCGACAACCGGGTTCACGACCAATTGTCGACCCGTCGGTTGCGCGTAGTAAAATATCGCGGCACCGCCCACGGTACTAACGAGTACCCCTTCATCATCGACCAGGATGGCGTGACGGTGATGCCGATCACCTCGTCAGGCCTGGCGCATGACGCGTCCACCGAGCGCGTTTCCACCGGAATTCCCGATCTTGACGCGATGCTGGAGAGCAAGGGCTATTACAAGGGCTCCAGCATCCTGATTTCAGGCATGGCCGGCTCTGGCAAGTCGACGGTAGCCGCGCATTTCGCCGACTCGATCTGCGGCTCCGGTCAGCGCTGCATCTATTTCGCGCTGGAGGAATCGCCCCAGCAGATCGTGCGCAACATGCGCTCCGTCGGCCTCGATCTCCAGAGATGGGTCGATCGCGGCTTGCTGCGCTTCTCGGCGCGCCGGCCGAACCTCTACGGGCTGGAGACGCACCTCGCCGCCATGCATCGCGAGGTCAAGGAGTTGATCCCGCCGCCGTGGTGGTCGATCCGATCTCGGCGTTGATGGGGGCTGGGGTGGCAGGCGATGTGCATTCGATGACCCTGCGGCTGATCGATTTCCTCAAGTCGCGCGCCATCACAGCGGTGTTGACCAATCTGGGCGGCGGGGCTGCGGACAGTGCGACCACCGAAATGCAGATCTCCTCGCTGACGGACACCTGGCTCCTGCTCTACAATCGCGAAAGCAATGGTGAGCACAACCGCCAGCTCTATTTGTTGAAGTCGCGTGGCATGGCGCATTCCAACCAGGTGCGGGAGTTTCTGATGACCTCCGACGGCATTCGCTTGCGGGAGGTCTATGTCGGGCCGGAGGGGGTGCTGACCGGCTCGGCGCGGCTGGTCCAGGAGGCCAAGGATCGCGCCGATCGTCGGCTGCGCGAACAGGAGATCGAGCGCCGCGCCCGGGAGGTGGAACGTCGCCGCCACGAGATCAGCTTGCAGATCGAGGCGCTCAAGGCTCAGCTCGCGAGCGAAGAGAGCGAAATTTCGTACTTGAATCGCGACGTCCACGCGCGGGAGGGTCAGCTCTCCGCTGACCGGGCCGCGATGGTGATCAGCCGCACATCCAACCGTGGGGCCAGCCGGCCTTCCGATACCAGGACATCCAGGAAGTGACGGCCGCAATGACCGAAAATGACGGCTACAATCTCCGCCTTTACGTGGCGGGACAGACTCCCAAATCGGTTGCGGCGATCGCCAACCTGAAAAAGCTATGTGAGACCCATCTGCCGGGGCGCTACACGATCGAGGTGATCGACCTGATGAGGGATCCGGCGCTGGCGCAGCGCGACCAGATCGTGGCGATCCCGACCCTGATCCGGCAGCTGCCGGAGCCGTTGAAGCGGATCATCGGCGACCTCTCGAATGCCGAGAAGGTGCTGGTCGGTCTCGATATCGCACCGAGTTGATGGAGCAGGCGTGATCTCGCCGACCACGACAACGCAGGCAGACCGGCCGCGCAACGAGGCGGAAGAGACCGTCGAGGCGATCCACCGCGGCAAGGTCGATGCCGTGGTGGTGCAAGGCCCCGAGGGTCCGCAGGTCCTGATGCTGCAGGGGGCGGACGCGCCCTATCACATCCTGGTCGAGCGCATGAGCGATGGCGCGTTGACGCTCGATGGCACCGGCAGCATCGTCTATGTCAATTCCAGGCTCTGCTCGCTGACGGCGCAGAGCGCGGCCCAGCTGGTGGGCCGAAGCTTTGCCTCGCTGTTTGCAGGTACCGTGCCGGAGCAGGGCGCGGGCGACACGGCAAGCGAAGCCCAGCTCAAGCGCGCCGGCGGCGATTGCCTGCCGGTCTCGGTGTGGATGCGGCAGATGGTCATGGGGGGCGTCGTCGCGACGCTCGTCACCTTGACCGATCTGTCGATCCATCGCCGCGCCGAGGAGGTCGCGAGCGCCGAGCGCTTCGCGCGATCGATCCTGGAGCAGGCCACCGATGCGATCGTGGTTCTGGCGCTGGACGGGCGCATCACCCATGCGAGCGGCGTTGCGGAGCAGCTCGCAGGCAGCTCGCCGGTCGGGCAGCCGTTCTCGGAGGCGTTTCCGCTCGACGCGCTGAGCGCACGGCATCAGGGCGCGTTGGCGCGCTTCTCGCGCGAGAGTCTCGATCGTGCGCTGGCGACCAAGCCGTTTCATGGGCTCGAAGTGAAATTGCGCAAGGAGGGGCTGGCAGGGCGTTCGTTCCTGCTCAGCGCAGGGCCGCTGGTGAACGAGACCAAGGATGTGGTGGGCTCGATCGTCACCTTGACCGACATCACCGAGCGCAAGCGGGCCGAAGAGCAACAGACGGTGCTCGTCGCCGAGCTCAATCATCGCGTCAAGAACATCCTGGCGATCGTTCAGTCGGTGGCCGGCCAGACCTTGCGCACCGCGCCATCCCTGCCGGCCTTCAACAAGGCGTTCTCCGGCCGTATCCAGGCCGTCTCGATCGCCCACGACATCCTCACCCAGACGCGTTGGATCGGCATCGGCCTCAATGAATTGCTGGGGACCGTGCTCGCGCCCTACGGCCTCAGCGAGGGGCGGCTGACGACGGACGGCGCCTCCGTGCTGCTCGGGGCGCGTCTGGTGCTTCCGCTCTCGATGGTTTTGCACGAGCTTGCCACCAATGCTTCGAAATATGGTGCGCTGTCCAAGTCGTTCGGAAAGGTCGCGATCTCCTGGCGCCTGCTCGACGACCGCCACAGGCTCGAATTGACTTGGCTGGAGCGCGGCGGACCGCCGGTCGAGCGTCGCGGCGCGCGCGGCTTTGGCACCAAGCTGATCGACCGCGTGGTGCGGTTTGACCTGGATGGCGAGGCCATCTTTGATTTCGCGCCGGAAGGTCTTTGCTGTGTGCTCGGCTTTGCCCTCAGCGCCGAGACCTCGCCGCAGGAGCTGCCGGCTTCGGCCGTGCAGTCCGACTAATCAGCTCTTTCCAAAGCTAGCTCCTGGAAAAGGTCTCCTCGCAGATCCGCCGCAGCGCCTTCTCGCCGAACGGCTTTGCGAGGCGCGGCAGCGAGCGGAATGCAGGCGGATACAGCGTGGCGTCGTCGTAGCCCGAGGTGATGACCAGCTTGAGCCTCTGCTCGATCAGGCGCGGCAGGACCGCGAAGATCTGTTCGCCGCGCAAGTTGACGTCCAGCAGCGCGCCGTCGAGCCCGCCGCGTTCGGCCTCCTCCAGCACCTCTGATACCCGCGACACCGGGCCGACCACCTCGCAGCCAAAGCTCTGCAGGATCGTCTCGAGTTCGAGCGCGATCAGCCCCTCGTCCTCGGCAACCAGGATGCGCAGTCCGGCCAGGGAGGAATTTGTCGTCGCCATGGGGATACGGGGGCTAGTTGCCGAAACTCGGTCGCGGTCAGGTTCGCGCCTGCCTTTCTAGCGCTCCCCGGAGCGGAGTCGAGGTGTTTTCCGGCGGCTATGCCGGAATGAGGCGCGACGATGCGTCGCCCTCAAATGATCGCATGCGGCAGGAAACGGGAGCTGTTGCCGGTGATCGGGGTCGCGTCTTCCCGGATCGACACTCCGCAGGGCTCATGCGCCACCAGCCAGCTGCCGACCACCGGGAACACGCCGCCGAAATCCGGCAGCGGCGCGAGGGCCTGGCGGATGAACCCTTCGGCCCCATAGGGGCCATCCTGCGCGCTCACCGCGACCCCGTCGGAGACCAGGCTGACATTGGCGCCCTCGCGGGAAAACAACGGCTTGCGGACGAAGCTGGGGCCGATGCCGGCCGCCTTCGGATCGTCCTCGAAAAAGGCCGGCAGAAGATTGGGATGCCCTTCGAACATCTCCCAGAGCAGCGGCAGGATTCCCTTGTTGGACAGGATCGCTTTCCACGGCGGCTCGACCCAGCGCGTCGCAGCCTGCTCGAGCCGCGCGCCGAATGTATCCTGAAACATCCATTCCCAGGGATAGAGCTTGAACACCAGCCCGATCGCAGTGCCGTCGAGATCGACGAAGCCGCCGCCCTCGCGCCAGCCGATGTCTTCGATGTCGAGGACCGTGGTCGCGAGCCCGGCTTGGCTTGCGGTGTCGGCAAGATAGGTAAGCGTCCCGGCATCCTCGCTATCGCCGGTGAGGCCGGTCAGATGCAGATGATGGCTGCCGCCAAGTTCTTGCCAGCGTGCGATCAGTCGTTCGTGGATCGAATTATACTGGTCGGCCCGCGGCGGGATGATCCGCCGCTCGATCGCCTGTTCGAGCCAGGTCCATTGGAACACCGCCGCCTCGAAGATCGAGGTCGGGGTGTCCGCATTGTATTCGAGCAGCTTCGCCGCACCGCGACTGCCATAGCTGAGATCCAGCCGGCCATAGAGACTCTTGTCGTCGCGCTGCCAGCTTTCGGCGAGCAGCGGCCAGAAGGCTTGCGGGATTTTCAGCCGGCGCAGCAGGCGTTCGTCTTCGAGAATGCGGCCGATAGCTTCGAGGCACATCTCCTCGATCTCGGCCGTCGGAGTCTCGATGTCGCGCTCGATCTCCTCGAGTGTGAACGCGTAGTAGGCGCGCTCGTCCCAGTAGCGTTCGCCGTCGATCGTGTGGAAGTCAAATCCACATTGCACGGCGGTGTCTTGCCAGTCGTTACGTTCCGGACAGGCGATGCGCCGCATATGATCATCTAGCCGCCGGCGTGACCGCCGTGACCATGCGCGCCATGGCCATGCCCATAACCGCCATGACCATGACCATGGAAGCGATGCATGGCGCCGCCGAAGCCGCCATGGACCGCGCGACAATAAAGCATCCCATCCGGCCCGGGCACCGCTTCGAGCCCGGGGCCGCAGCGCCGCGCAGGTGTGAAGCCCATGGAGACGGCGCCAACCGCCGCAGTCCCCATCATCGTCAGCACCACCCGGCGCGACCGTTTCATCGCTGGCTTGATCCCAAAGAGTCAGATCCCAAAAGAGGGAGATCCCAAAGAGTCAGAAGAGTCTTTTGTTATGATTTTGTAGTCTGTGTCAAAGATCCATGCTCGATTCACCACATAATCGCGGAGATTTCACGGCGATCGCGCGACAAAATCTCAGCCGCCACCGGAAAAGCCGAATGCATGCGCAAAGGAGCCGAAGCCGCCGCGCGTGACATGGCTCGACGCAGCGTCAGCCGTTGGCGCCGTGCTTCGGTGACCGTCGCTATCACTGTCGAAGAAGCTGTAGTGCGAGGCGTGTCCGGACCCGCCGCTGCCGCCGCCGGATCGTCGCGTGCAATCAGTCCTGACATCATCGGCTTGCCTCGGTATGTTTGGCTGAGGATCACAGGTCCGCTCGCTCGGCATCAGCGCATAAGCGCTGCCGCCGACCGCAAGCGTGCCCATCAGCAGCAATGCGACATGACCGGAACGTTTGGCGGGCGGCGCAGAGACCTGCGACCGACGCGGCCTGCGCTTGCCGAACTCGGTGCGATGCTCGGTCATGATCAGGTGATCATCGATGCGGCGTTGAGCGCACCGGCCGAGAGCGAGGCGAGACCGAGCCAGATCGCGGGCGCAAGCTCACCGGCTGCGATCCGCTGCGACAGGTTCGGCACCGGAATCCTGACGAGATAATAGACGATGACCTGGACGATCAGGGCGATCAGCGCCCAGATCAGGCAGTCCAACACATTGGCCGAATGGGCGATCGCGCTGACCAGGGGCAGGGTGAAGCCGAGCAGGCTCAGACCGAGCGCGACCGCCGCCGCCGGATCATTGTCGCGGATCAGCTGGAATTCGTTGTGCGGCGTGACGCGCGTGTAGACGAACAGGTACGCCGTGACCGCAATGATCGCGGTGCAGAAGTACACGAGGAATGCCGGCAGCCCGGCGAGCGATTGCAGGATCATGAGGGTCGGCCGAATGACGTCGTCAGGGGTTGGTCGCCGCATCCTGCGCTGCGGTTCGATGCCGTTTCGTAAACAAGCAGAAGCATCGGCTGCGAATTCCTGAGCAGATTGTGAACCAGTTCATGGAGGGAAACGCAACCTCAGGTGACATTCGGACGAGGGGGTGACCGATGGCGACCGGGTTCAACAAGGACGTTCTGCCGCTGTTTCGGGACGTCGACATCGACTGCATGAACGCGAAAGGCGTTCATCTCGGCGACGCGCAATGGATGTGCGACGTCTCGGCAAACGAGGATTTCCAGGATCACGCCAATGCACGTCGCGTCTACGCGGCGCTGTCGTCCGGCTTCATGCCACCGGGTCACCGGTGGCCGCAGGCCGCACTGTCCATTTATTCGAATTGGATGCTGGACGGATTCCAGCCTTAGACGAAGGGATTGCACCCGTGAGATATTTGATAGCAGGGACATTTGCTTTGGGACTGAGCGCCGTTGCGGCTGGTTCGGCCCAGGCCCAGTCGGCGTCGAACCCCGCCCTGAATGCGCCGGACCAGGTAGCATGGCAGCTCTTCATCCAGGTCAATAGCCGGGCTGGCGGCAGCAACTCGGTATTCGAAACCTGGGCCAGCGACACCGACACGTTCCAGCCGACTCCGCAATTCCCCACCGCGCCGACGCCCCCGTCGTTGCGGCGGCCGGTGCTGCCGCAGGTCGCGCGGGACGGTGTGCAGGCGGCTGGCGGCCTGTTGCCCGCATTGCCGCCGGGCATCTCGGACGGTGTGACCGAGGAAACCCGGCGCAACAAGGCGACGTTTGACTTCATCGTCCAGAACGATCTGTACAAGGTGTCCGGGCTGAAGGCGGCGTTCGGCAAGAATCTGTCATTTCCCGTCGACGCGGTCGAGGTGAAGGCCAATTGGGTACCGGTCAGCGCCATTCCGGCGTTCACCAACAACCGTGTCACGATCGCGCAGGTGCCGCAGCTCTATCACGTCAACAGCGCCGGTGGCGTGCAGTATGCGCTGGTGGCGATGCACGTGATCAGCAAGCTGGTGCCGAATTGGACCTGGGCCACGTTCGAGCAGAAATCCAATCCCGCGCGCTGCGACATCCTCGGCTGCCGGGACGCATTCGGCGCGCAGCAGGCGGTCGTGCCCTCCAATCGCACGGCGGGGCAGGGCTATCCGGATTGCGTCAAGACGCCGGCTCTCGCTGCGCTGCTCAAGGCCGCGGATATCGATCCGGTCTACGAGAACTACTGCCTGAAGGGCTCGCAGGCCGATTTCGTCGACAATGTCGGCCTCGATATCCGCGTCGGCAACTCGGTCACGGAGGACGGCTTCGTGGCGACCGCGTCATGCATGACATGCCATGGCCGCGCGGCGTGGAACAAGAACGGGCAGGCGACCTCGCAGGCCGGCTTCCTGTCGTTCAGTCCGAATGGTCCGATCGGTCCGCTCGGCGCGCTGCTGCCGAACTGGTATTGGAGCTTCAACTCGCAGCCGCCGATCTTCGAGGGCAAGCCGGGCCTCACGCGCACCGCAACGTCCGCCGACTTCGTCTGGTCGATTCCGTTCTGCGCGATCGACGATACCCAGTCGCCGGTGCCGCAGTCCAATTGCGCGGGTAAGTGATTCCGGGGGCGGCATGACCGGGCACAAGGTCGCGCTCTCCGGCAGTCTTCGCATCCCGCCTGAGGGTGCGACCTTGATCGG
This sequence comes from Bradyrhizobium sp. SZCCHNS1022, assembly GCF_032484835.1. NCBI lineage: Bacteria > Pseudomonadati > Pseudomonadota > Alphaproteobacteria > Hyphomicrobiales > Nitrobacteraceae > Bradyrhizobium > Bradyrhizobium sp. SZCCHNS1022. The sequence goes on from NZ_JAUETT010000001.1 coordinate 1,882,804, forward strand.
CGACGTCGATCCGGACGAGCCGCTCAGCGTCGTCGTTCACGTCAAGCGCCGCACGCCCGACATGTTCGCGCCGGGCAGTGCCGGCGATCTCGCCCGCCTCGCCGGCAAGCCGCTCACGCGCCGCGCGCTGGCCGCGCAGCGCCGTCGTACCCATGCGCGGGCGGCCGCGCGGATCGAGAATCTCGCGCGGGCCTCGGGGCTCAAGGTCGGTGACATCGACCTCCCCCAGCGCACCGTCGTGATCGAAGGCACGGCGCGGCAGATGGCGGACATGTTCGGCGCCACCTTGCGGTGCTACGACGATGGCCGGCATCAATTCCGCGCGCGGGTCGGTCAACTGATGCTGCCGTCCGAGATCGCGCCGTGGACGCGCGCCGTTCTCGGCTTCGATCAGCGGCCGCTGGCGGCGCCGGCCCATCGGCTGCAGCCGCAGGCCGGTGACGGCACCGGCGTGGGTCTTTGGCCCAGCGAGATCGCCTCGCTCTACGGCATCCCGACCGATCGCGACGTATCCTCGGTCTGTGTCGGTATCGTCGCGCTCGGCGGCGGCTATCTCGCGTCCGACCTCGCGACGGCGATGGCCGCGATGGGCCGATCCGTGCCTGATGTCATCGATGTCACGGTGGAGGGCGACGGCAATCAGTTCGTCGACGGCTTCAGCCTGGCAGAGCAGGAGATCGCGCTCGATCTTCAGGTCGTGGCCAGCCTGCTGCCGAAGGCCCGCATCGTCGTGTATTTCGCCAACAATTCGACGGACAGCCTGACGCGCGCGGTTCATCGTGCGGTGTTCGACGACGTCAACCGCCCGCAGGTGGTCTCGGCGAGCTGGGGCAACAGCGAGCGGAGCTGGACGGATACCAGCCGCGACGCGATGCAGGCGGTGCTCGCGGATGCGATCAGGCTGCGCGTCAGCGTCACATTCGCGGCCGGTGATCTGCTGGCGACCGGCGGCCTCACGGATGGCAGGCTGCATGTCTGGTTTCCGGCCTCCAGCCCCTATGCGCTCGGCTGCGGCGGCACGGCGCCGACCCTGAACGAGGCGGGGAGCGCGGTCGTCACGGAAGCGGTCTGGAACCAGGCGCCGATCGGCACCGGCGGCGGCATCAGCGACGTCTTTCCGATTCCTGCCTATCAGTCGGGGCTGGCGCTGCCGGTCTCGCTCAATGATGGCGCGGTGCGCCGTGGCGTGCCCGACGTTGCCTGCGCCGCCGCCGATCGACCCGGCTACCGCATCGTGCTCAACGGGCAGGAGGTGGTGAAGGATGGCACCAGTGCAGCGACACCGCTATGGGCCGCCCTGCTCGCCATGGCGAATGCGGGGCGCGAGACGCCGGTCGGCTTCGTCAATTCCGCGCTCTATTCCAATTCGGCGCTGTGCCGCCTCATCACCAAGGGCGACAATCGCGTCGACGGCCGCGGCTATGATGCCGGCCCCGGCTGGAGCGCCTGCACCGGGCTCGGTGTGCCGAAGGGCGCCGACATCCTCGCGGTGCTGGGCTCGCTTCCCACCGTATAGGCAGGTTGCATTACGAGGCTGCGGCTTGGTCAAGCATCTGCAACACCGAATCTCCCGTCCTTCGCGTATGCTGGCTCAGCGCATCCGCAAACCCATCCGCGTCGCGGGCGCACAGAAGTGCCATGAAGGCTTCATGCTCCGTGACCGACTCGCTCCAGCGCCGGGCGTCGTAATTGGCCACCGCACGGGCGCGGAATACGTTTCGCTGCAGCGCGCTCCACATGTTGAACAGGACGTCGTTGCCGGCGAGCCTCGTGATCTCGGTGTGGATCTGCTGGTTCAGCCGGAAATAGGCGGCGCGTTGCGCAGCCCTATGCAGCGCCACGAGCTCGGCATGCATCGCCTCCAGCCCGGCGATGTCGTCAGCTGATGCGCGACTTGCGGTCTGGAAGCCGGCGGCGCGGTCGAGCGCGACCATCACGTCGAAGATCTGGGCGATCTCGGTCCGATCGATCGGCGTCACCACGGGGGTGCGATGCGGCCGCAATTCGATCAGGCCCTCGGCCGCGAGAATCTTGAACGCTTCGCGCAGCGGCGTGCGCGAGACGCCGAAGGTCTCGCACAGCATGCGCTCGGGCAGCGGCGCGCCGGCGGCGAGCTCGCCGTCGACGATCATCTCGCGCACCTTGGCGACGAGCTGATCGTGCAGCGACATGCGCTCCAGCGGGCGTTTCGAATGGTCCGAGGACAGTTTGAGCCGGGCCGGCTTGAAGCGCGTCTTCAGCCGCGTCCGGGGGGCGGATGTGCTCATGCTGGCGACGCCGCTCCGCGAATGATGTGCCTGGAAAGCAGGCGCTGCGCCCAAGGATCGGGCATTTATTGCTCCATAAATTTACGCTCCAGCCATTGATTATACGTCAAAAAAATGAAATTGCATACCGCATCCAGATGGCACGTCGCTTGCTACCCACTTTGTTGCTCGTCTGCTGACCCATTTGCGTCGACCATGGAGATCGAAGTGACACGATGTCTGCTCGCCTTTCTGACCGCCCTGGTGCTGGCCTGGCCTATGCAAGGCTTCGCCCAGGACGAGGCCAAGATCAAACTGGGCTATGCCAAATGCGCGCATTGCACGCCGATGTCGCTGACGCCGCAATTCGCGAAAGGCGTTGAGATCGACGCGGTCAGCTTCAACACCGGCACCGATGCGCTGACCGCGCTGGTCTCCAAGAACATCGAGGTCGCGCAGGTGACCTATCTGCATTACGCGATCGCTCTGGATAAGGGCTTCGACGTGGTCGCCATTTCCGGCCAGGTCAATGGCGGTTCGGCGCTGCTGCTTTCCAACGATCTCGACGTCCCGCAGAACGATTGGGGCGCGCTGAAGAAGCTGATCGCGAAGTACAAGGCCGATGGCAAGCCGTTCCGCGTCGCCGCCTCGCGCGGCAATGCGCAGGACATCCACATGCGCGGCGCCTTCGCCAAGCAGGGCATCGACATCAACAAGGACGTGCAGTTCGTCAACATCCCGAACCCGTCCGACCATCTGCAGGCGTTGCGCCGTGGCGAGGTCGAGCTGATCTGCACGGTCGAGCCGTTCGCCACCCAGATCATGCAGGCCAAGGCCGCGAAGTTCTTCGGCTTCCCCTATGATCAGGCCGCCGGCAAGCTGACCAACCTGATCGTCACCCGCTCCGATGTCATTGCCGCCAAGCCGAAGGCGCTGGAAGAGACGGTGCGCGCGGTGGTCAAGGTCGACGAGCATATCGCGGCCGACAAGCCGGCGCTGGTCGAAGTGATCTCGAAGATCACCGGTCTCGACAAGACGATCGCGACCGGTGCGATCGAGAATCTCGATCCCGATCCGAAGATGTACCGGGCATCTGCCGTGGCCATCGCCACCATGATGCGCGATCTCAAATACATCAATTCGGACGTGTCGGCCGCGGTCGAGAAGAACATGGATTATCGCTTCCTGGAAGCGGCGACCGGCAAGCCGAAATCCGAGCTCGGCTATTGAGATGAGCGCACTTGCTCACATCAGGAAGCTTGATCGCTACCTCGTTCCCGTTCTCATTCTTGCGGGATGGGAGGCGTTCTCGCGCTCCGGCGCGCTGCCGGCGGCATTGCTGCCGGCACCCTCGACCGTGCTCCTGGCCTGGGCGGATTGGGCGTTCGGCACCGACGGCAACACCCAGACCTACAGCGGGCATTGGCTGGTCGACATGGCCGCGAGCCTGTCGCGCGTTGCCGCCGGCTTTGCCATCGCCACCGCGCTCGGTGTCGCGTTTGGCGTCGCCATCGGCTGGTCGCGGGCGACCGAGATCGTGATCGAGCCGACGCTGCAGATGCTGCGGCCGATCCCGCCGGTGTCGTGGATTCCGCTCGCGATCATCTGGTTCGGCATCGCCAACAAGCCCGCGATCTTCCTGGTGTTCCTCGGCGCGTTCTTCCCGATCCTGCTCAACACCATCCACGGCGTGAAGAGTTGCGACCGCAATCTGATCCGCGCCGGCGCGATGGTCGGCGGCAGCGAGCGCAAACTCTTGCGCTACATCGTGGTGCCGGCGGCGCTGCCCAGCATCTTCGCTGGCCTGCGCATCGGCATCGGCTCGGCCTGGATGCTGACGGTGACGGCCGAGATGGTCGCGGTGAAGAGCGGCCTCGGCTATGTGCTGTGGGATTCCTATTACTTCCTGCGCTACGATCTCGTGCTGGCGGCGATGGCGAGCATCGGCCTGCTCGGCTTCCTCAGCGATCTCGGCATCCGCATGATCATGGCGCGCGTGCTGCATTGGCAGCGCAACACCACCTTGCGCGGCGGAGAGTGACATGGCGACGATCGATATTTCCCACGTCTCCAAGATCTTCCGGGACGCCAAGCGCAGCTCGAACGTCACCGCGCTCGACGACATCAACATCTCGGTCGCCCGCAATCAGTTCCTCTGCCTGCTGGGGCCGAGCGGCTGCGGCAAGTCCACGCTGCTCAACATGATCGCGGGTTTCGAGCAGCCGAGCAGCGGCAGCATCTGTGTCGACGGCCAGCCGGTGACGGCGCCCGGCGCCGATCGTGGCGTCGTGTTCCAGCAGGCCAACCTGATGCCGTGGCTGCCGGTGTGGGAGAACGTCGCCTTTCATCTCTTGCTCAGCGGCAGCCAGAAGGGCGAGCGCCGCGCCAGGGCACAGACCTATATCGACATGGTGGGCCTCACCGGCTTCGAGAACCATTATCCGTCCGAGCTCTCCGGCGGCATGAACCAGCGCGTCGGCATCGCGCGTGCGCTCTTGATGAATCCGCAAGTGATCCTGATGGACGAGCCATTCGGCGCGCTCGACGAGCAGACCCGGATGGACATGCAGAACGAACTGGTGCGCATTTGGCAGCAGCATCAGGGCACGATCGTCTTCGTCACCCACGGTATCGACGAGGCGTTGACGCTCGGCACCCATGTCGCCGTCATGAGCGCGCGTCCCGGCCGTATCCGGGAGATCATCCCGATCGAGCTGCCGCGGCCGCGCGACATCACCAGCCCGCAATTCAACGCGATGAAACGGCATATCCTCGAGCTCCTGCGTGGCGAGCGGACGCCGTCCCCCTTGGAAGTGGTCAATCAATGAATAGCAAACGTATTCTCCTGGGCATGCTGACGCCGTCCTCCAACACGGCGCTGGAGCCGATCACCTCGGCGATGGTCTCTGGGCTGCCCGGGGTGTCCGCGCATTTCTCGCGCTTCAAGGTGACGGAGATCGCGCTGTCGGAGCAGGCGCTGGCCCAGTTCGACAACAGCAACATCCTGCGTGCGGCCGAGCTTCTGGCCCACGCCAAGGTCGATGTGATCGGCTGGAACGGCACCTCCTCGGGCTGGCTCGGCTTCGAGGCCGATGTGAAGCTGTGCGAGCAGATCACGGCGGCGACCGGCATTCCCGCTACCACCTCGATGCTGGCGCTGAACGAGATCCTCGAACAGACCAAGGTGACCAGGCTCGGCTATGTCACGCCCTATCGCGATGACGTGCAGGCCAAGATCATTGCCAATTACGAGACGCTCGGCATCGCCTGCCAGGCGGAACGGCATCTCGGACTGCAGGACAACTTTTCCTTCTCCGAAGTGACGCCGACGCAGATCGAGACCATGCTACGCGAAGTCGCGGCCCACAAGCCCGAGGCGATCGCGATCATCTGCACCAACCTGAAGGCGGCGCCACTGGTCGCACGGCTCGAGCTGGAGCTGGGGATTCCGATCTACGACACCATCGCGACCGTGGTGTGGAAGTGCCTGAAAATGACCGGTGTCGATCCCCGGCGCGTGAGCGAATGGGGCTCGTTGTTTCACAAGCTCGGCTGAAGCCGCGTAGGGAGGCGCGAACATGACCGCGTTCGACACTGTGATCCGCCACGGCACCGTGGTCACGGCCAGCGATATCTATCAGGCCGATGTCGCCATCAAGGACGGTCGCATCGCCGCGATCGGCGAGGCGATCACGGACGCCGCCGAGATCGTCGATGCCTCGGGCCTGTTGGTGCTGCCGGGCGGCATCGACAGCCACGTGCACATCTCGCAGCCGTCCGGTCCGGGCATCGTGATGGCGGACGATTTCGAGAGCGCGACGCGCGCCGCCGCCTTCGGCGGCAACACCTTCGTGATGCCTTATTGTCTGCAGGCCAAGGGCCAGCCGCTGCGCGAGGCGCTGAAGGACTATCATGCACTCGCCGATGCGAGTTGCTACATCGACCACTCCTTCCATCTGATCGTCTCGGATCCGAGCGAGGCCGTCCTGGGGCAGGAGCTGCCGGCGCTGGTCGCCGACGGCTACACTTCGCTCAAGATCTTCATGACCTACCAGGATTTGGCGCTGAGCGATTTCGAGATTCTCGGCGTGCTCGATGTCGCGCGCGAGACGGGCGCGCTGGTGCAGATCCATGCCGAGAATTACGATGCGATCCGCTTCCTCACCGAGAAGCTCGAGCGCGCCGGCAAGATCGCGCCTTACTTCCACGGCAAGTCGCGGCCGATCGCGGTCGAGCGCGAGGCGACCCATCGCGCGATCTCGCTGGCCGAGCTGATCGATGTTCCGATCGTGATCGTGCACGTCTCCAATCGCGAGGCGATGGAGGAGATCAGGCGGGCGCAGATGCGCGGCCTGAAGATTTTTGGCGAGACCTGCCCGCAATATCTGGTGCTGACCGAGGAGGACATGCAGGGCCTCAACATGGAAGGCGCCAAATATGTCTGCTCGCCGCCGCCGCGCGACAAGGAAAGCCAGCAGGCCTGCTGGGAAGGGCTGCAGCAGGGTGTGTTCGCGCTGTTTTCCAGCGATCATTGCCCGTTCCGCTATGACGACGAGGCCGGCAAGCTGACGCCGAAGGGACGCACCAGCTTCCGCTGGGTGCCGAACGGCATCCCCGGCGTCGAGACCCGGCTGCCGATCCTGTTTTCGGAAGGGGTCGGCAAGGGCCGCATCACGCTGAACCAGTTCGTCGCGTTGACGGCGACCAACCACGCCAAGACCTACGGCCTGAAAAACAAAGGCTCGATCGCGATCGGCTATGATGCCGACATCGCGCTGTGGGATCCGAACAAGACGGCGAAGATCAGCCAAGCCGGCCTGCATCACGGCTCCGACTACACGCCCTATGAAGACATCGAGATCACCGGCTGGCCGGTCGCGACCCTGCAGCGCGGGAAATTCGTGGTGCGCGACGGTCAGCTGGTTGGCGCCAAAGGCGAGGGCCGCTACCTCACGCGCGGCAAGCCGGGTGGTGTGGCATAGGTCAGCCCCCTCCCCGCGAGGGGGAGGGGGCTGACCGTCTTCGCGGCGCGACCTCGAATCCCATCTGGCGCTCCGCAACATCCCGCTCTGCCGCGGTGCATCAACCTCCGGCGGTATCGCGGCGCCATCCGAATCCGGTTCTGGGTGCGTCGAATGGCTGTTACAACTTCGGGGTATATTCTTTCAAGGAAAGGATTGCTTCGATGCCCGCCCTTGCATTTTCAAACAATGACATTGCCGTCGTCGCCTGGACTTTCGATCGCCGGCTCGATGGCTGCCTCGGCTTTGCCGTCTATCAGATCGATGTCGACTCCAACACGGAGACCGCGCTGCCGGCGCTCGCCCGCTTTGCGGGACAGACCGCCGATAAGCTCACCACCGAACAGGCTCCGATTCAGAAATTCTGGTGGAAGGATCTCTATGCGAAACGCGGCGGCACCTACCAATACCGGATCGTGCCGATGGGCGGTACGCCCGGGCAGACGTTGAGCACGCTGGCCGGCGTCGCGCCGCTGCTCAGCAACAAGGTGACGCTCACGCCCAGCCGGCCGCCGTTCCACGCCTATTTCAATCGCGGCCTCACGGCGACCCAGGCGCTCAGTCACGAGCTGAAGGATCACCCCAGCATCAACGCGCTGGCTCCGCATATTCTCGATCCCAACGATCCGATCCGCATCCATTTGATGGGACAGCTGCAGGAGGGCCTCACCTCGCTGCTGAAGCGGGCGGATGATGAAGGTGGCCAGATCCATGCTGCGCTCTATGAGCTCAACGACCCGAACGGGTTGGAGAAGCAGCTGCAGGCCAATCCCAAGAGCCGGATCGTGATCCTGGGCAACGAGCAGGGGCAGGACACCGAGGATGCCGACGCTGACAACCGCGCGGCCCTGAAGCAGGCCGGCGTCGCGGTGATCGACCGCATCCTCGGCAAGGGCGACATCCCGCACAACAAGTTCATGGTGCTGACGCAGAGCGGCGAGCCGACCGCGGTGCTGTCGGGTTCGACCAACTGGACCTCGACCGGCCTATGCACGCAGACCAACAACGCCCTGATCGTGGACTCCGGAGCGCTGGCGCAGCGCTATCTCGACTATTGGAACGCGCTGAAGGCCGATGTCGACGCGGCCGCCGGAAACCAGAGGGCGCTGCAGTCGAAGACGCTGCGCGACTTCGCCCACGCCAACAACGATCAATCGATCGACAGTCCGATCGCGCTCGACAACGGCGTCACCATCGAGCCGATGTTCTCGCCCAACACTCCCGGCAAGCTCGGCAAGAACCCGAAGACGCCGAACGACATGGGACGGGTGTTCGAGCTGATGAACGGAGCCAAGCACGCCGTGCTCTTCCTGGCCTTCGATCCCGGCAACAACTCGATCCTGGATGCCGCCGGCAGGCTGCTCAAGGAGAAGCCCGACCTGTTCGTGCGGGGAGCGCTGACCAGCCCGCAGCGGGCGACGAATTTCTCCGCGGCGCTGCATTCGGGCGGTCACACCGAGCGGCCGGCTGATGGAGGCGATCAGGCGCCGGCCGTCAAGGTGGTCGGCGAGCGCGGCACTCCGAAGCAGCAGGGGGCCAAGGGCGACATCGATTTTCGCGCGGTGCCCGCCGAAGCCGTCAGTCCAACGGACGCGTTCGGCAAATGGGAAGGTGAGCTCGCCAAATACGGCTTTGCCATCATTCACAACAAGATCGTGGTGATCGATCCCTTCAGCGACGATTGCGTTGTCGTGACCGGCTCGCACAATCTCGGCTTCCGCGCCTCCTACAACAACGACGAGAACATGCTGATCATCCGCGGCCATCGCGGCCTCGCGGAGGCTTACGCCTGCCACGTGCTCGATCTCTACGATCACTACGCCTGGCGCTGGCTGCTGAAGCAGCACCCCGAGATCTTCGGCAAGCCGCTGCAGGGTGACGACAGCTGGCAGGACCGCTACATCATGGGGGCCGAGGAGAAGTCGCCGGAACTGCGATTCTGGCTGTCGGCAGCCGAGCGCGTCGCCGGCACGAGCGACAGCGGCGGCGCTGCGGCACCGACGCTGTCAGGGCCTGCGCCGAAAAAGCCGGCGAAGACGTCAGCACCGAAGGGCTCCGCCAAGCCGTCGCAGCCGGCCAAGACGACACCTGCGAAGCCGACGGCCAAAGCCGGCCCCGCCAAGGCGAAAACGTCCAGGAAGCCGGCAAAGAAAGCCTCGAAGAAAGCCGCCGCCGCAGCCAAGGCCTCCGCCGGCCGAAAGAAGACGACGAAGAAGAAGGTCGCCAAGAAGGCCTCAAAGACTGCAAAGGCGAGCAAGGCCGGAGCCAAGAAGGCGAAAGCGAAGACCGCAAAGCAGTCCGCCAAGCGGCACGCGAAGAAGGCTGCCGCGAAACGATCGAAGAGCAAGAGAACTGCGCGGAAATCTCGTTGAGAAAGCCGCTGACGATCATGACAGCTGCTCTGCAGCCGCCTGATTGGCGGGCCAGATCGGATCTGGCCGCCGGCAGGCCACCGCAGCGAAGCGGCTGCTATTTGTGACGCGTCATGGCCGGGCTTGACCCGGCCATCCACGTGTTTCTTCCGAAGGCACTGCGCGTCATAAGGCTTGGCCGCTGCTCGCTAGCGGATCCGGTATGATCCCGATCGCTGTGGCGCCCCTAGGAGACCACGAACTTGTCGCGGGCAGACCTGACGCACGGTTTGCTGCCAACGCAAAGCCGGCCACTCTTTTCCAATTAGTGAACACGCGGCGCGGCTCTTGCGAGGATCTTCTCTAATACTGCTTGTCGAACATACGTCCCGACAAGAATCTCGACCTCATCGCCCTCTTCGGCGCCTAGCAGCGCTTCTGCGACAGGTTTCTTGAAATAGATGATTCCGTTGTTCGGATCCGATCGGTCCGCGCTGATGGTGAATTGTACGACATTCTTGTCGTGTGTTAGATAGCGCAGGCGCACTGTGTCGCCGACAGCAACGGCGCTAGGCCTTACGATCGGCTTCGGCTCTTGCTCCTTCCGAGATTTTACGATGGGCGGCAATGGCTCAGTCGAGCCATTCTTCGAAAGATCAGCCGTCGGCTTGGAGAATTCTGCCTCCCGCGCGCGAAGCTCAATAAACCGCGCTTCAATTACTCCGCGTAGAATTTCGGCCTGCTTTTTGGGATTCTGAAACCAGTCTGTGGACCAAATGCGATGGAATTTCCAACCGAGCCCCTCCAATACCTGCTGACGCAGCCGGTCGCGATCGCGCGCGGATTTTGAAGAATGGAATGTAGCTCCGTCGCATTCTACACCAAGGATAAAACCATGGGCCCACTGCGGATGACGAACGCCGATGTCGATTGAGTAGCCCTTGACGCCAACCTGGGGCACAGGCGTACACCCCATGGCGCGAATTTGATCCATCACAAAGATCTCGAAATCTGAATCTGGCTCCTTCTTGGTCGCTTCACCCGACTCAAGAACGCCCGTTGCTGCATATTCCAACCATCGCTTAAGCATGTAGGCACCCTCGTTTCCCGTCGGCTCGGCCGAGATGTCAGCCGCCGACATCGACGAGAAGGTGACGATCTGTTGCTTCGCGCGTGTAAAGAGTACGTTTAAACGCCGCTTGCCAGCAGTGCCGTTGATTGGTCCAAAACGCTGCATAACTCGAGCGCCCAGTTCCTCTGGACCGTAGACCGTTCCGATAAAGATGACGTCGCGCTCATCGCCCTGAACGTTTTCAAGATTCTTGATGAAAAATTCTTCCAATCCATCATTATGCGTCGACCAATAATCCACGTACTGGGTCGCCGTTGGACTGCTACCAAGCGCGATCTCCATTTCCTCGAAGATCAAATCTCGCTGCTTTTGGTTGAGCGTCACAATGCCCAGAGACCGGTTCGGGTTCTTGGCCATAAACTCGATTGCGGCCTGGACCATTTCTCGCGCCTCGACCGGGTTTATGCCCGCCTTATACAGGCCTGGAACCGCTCGAAATTCGACGCCCATACCAGCGACGCCTTCCGACGCTGACGGGAAAACCACGAGATCGTCACTATAGACAAGACGATTCGAAAATTTTATCAGCCCCGAATGTTTGGAGCGATAATGCCAACGTAAACGTCGTGCCGGTCGGAAAGTCGCGTTCGCTAGCTCCAGAATAGATTCGTCCAGAACCGTATCGTCCTCGCTGTCGTCTCCATCGACATCGACCATTTTTCGAAAAAAGTTGCTCGGTGGAAGCTGATTAGTATCGCCGACAATCATCGCTTGCTTGCTGCGAGACAGGGCACCGATAGCTTCTTCCGGCGGCATTTGAGAGGCTTCGTCGATAACGCAAAGATCAAACCCCACCCCTTGCTTCGGAAGATATTGCGCGACCGCTAAGGGGGACATCATCCAACACGGCTTAAGTTCAAGCAGAGCTGCGCTAGCTCTCCGCGTCAGCTCACGAACTGATAGAAATTTTTGCTTCTTGTCGACCTCGTTCGTAATTAAAGCGAGATCCGTCCACTGCGACTTTCGTCCAACGCCATTGCCGCGCGGTGGCCGGGCCTCGGCTTTTAGTTTTCGCCGCAAGTCTTTTCGCGTTTCCGCTATGATCTCGCGATCGAGTTCAGCCAAACGGTTGCGCATGAAGTCGAGGCGGGCTCCAGGGAACCGGGCCAAGATAGGTCCGCACCGGTCAGACGCGTAGACGCGGCGCGCGAGCCACCGAAACGCCAAAGCTTCGAGCGCGGCGGCCAAACCGGCGTATCCGCCGGTAGCGGTGACATACTCATCGATTATCGCATGTAGATCCGATCGGCATTCTCTCCTCGCGCCGCCAAAGGCTACATGCATTGCTAGACCTTCCGGATCTTCGGCTCCGGCGCGTAGGGCTGCTGCCCTGCTGTCCAAAGGGCCGGTTACCATCGCGGACGTCTCGACAAGCTGTGTTCGCGTTCCGAAATCCGATCCAATTTCAGCGCACATCTCTTGCGCTTCTTTGACGCGCTGGACGCATTGCGCTCCGTGTGCAGCAAGGCCAGATCCGATCGAAACGGCCAACGCCCGCCCGTTCGGCAGTTCAACTATTGTGGAACACAAGTCGAGAACGGCTTTTAGTGGTGCGGTCGTCGTCTTCGCGCCGGCATAAAGGCCGTTGAGCGCTGCGGCGATTTGGGAGCGATTATTGAGCCTTTGTTCTTGAGCGAGGTAGTTTTCAATTTTCGTACGAAGTGCGGCGACCTCGTCAGATGAGGGCCTTTCATCGGGGGTGAACAGACGCGCACGTTCTCTTAGAAGGAGAAGATCATTTTCTTGCGCAATGGCGTCTGTCTCCCACTGAACGACGGCGTCACGCAAACCGCTGAGTGTCAATTTGTCTGAATGCGCCTCCAAAATTGGAACCTCAAACAGCATCTCAACTGAGCCATTTAGCAAGAAGGAGCGGACAGCATTTTGTTCGACACGTGGGAGCCGCTCCCGGACGAGGTCGCAAAATGCTGCCATGCCTTCCATAAAGTCGAAGTCGGTATCGATCCCCTTAAATCGGACCCCGTATAGGACGGGCGCCTGGGAGCTTTTTCGAAAGTCTCTTTCTCTCGCTTTCCAATCAACAAGTTCCTCAAGGTCGCTGATTGCGGTCGCTCGCTTCCATTTACTCCGGCTAAAGCCAATATAGGCAGTTTTCGCTTTGCGGTACGTGGCCGAAAAAAAAGCGAAACCGGCCAGCAGTCTTGATCGCTACGAGCCAGCGGGCAGTTTCATCCACCTCTGGTGTCACATTAAGCGAGAATCTCTGCGATAGACCTTTTCTCGCTTCCTGCAGCCGTCGCCCTTCTATGTTTAGCATTCTCAGGGAGGCGAGAGCATTCGTATCGGAAGCAAGATCTGGTCGGCGAGCATGGAGATGATCCGGGTCCGTACTATCGATAATCGACCGAAGTATCCCAATATCGCTAAACCGCCATTGATCGCTGCCGGGTACAAGCGCCGCGAACCCTTCCATTTGGCTGATTAGCCTTTTGCCAATTGAAATGGCCTCACGCTTCTTCGCAATACTTTGCGCAAGCTCATCTGTGTCTAAGTTATTGACACCGTGCTTGCGGCAGAGTTCGTCGACTTCCATCAGGGCAGCGACAGTTTTCTCATCCGGTCTAGAGCGCAATTTTGAAAGAATATGCGCTTCGAGCGCCTGAAACGATTCACACTCCTCGACGAAGCTCGCGAGATGATCGCAATCAGCTTTGCTCGCAAGGCGCGGAATCAAGCTTAGCTGTGAGCGATCCGACAGCCGCGATGCTGCCTCGAGAAGCTTCGTCATTGAAGCTAACGTAGAAGCATCTTCGCGGCCCGTAATCCCAAATTTATCGGCTTGGCGGAGGCGATCCCGCAACACCTCTAGAGCCGTAGCAAGACCCTTTGCAAGCTCTAGGATAGCGTCCTGGTCGAAAGGCGTCAGATGCGAGGCTCGTATCCCTTGCCAATGCGCGCTGACTTTTGCGAGGCGGCCCGCAGCCTCCTCCAGGATCGTCGCGCTCGACTTGGTGTCTTCGATTGTTGTCTTCGTGACGGCGAAAGTCGTCGGAGCGTCTGCGAGTTGAACTGATTTTGGCAGATTATTCAAACGATCGGACGTTGCGACGCTCTTTCCAAGAATGTCATGAATCGTGAAACCCGTTCCGTCGAAAGGGAGCCTAAGCAGTTCGACATATTCGGCGATCTGTGCTCGCGCTTCCTTAAAGCGCCGAATGTGATCCTTGAGATCTGCGACGGGTCGGCCAGCATCCATCTCTAAGCGCTCGCGTAAGGAGCTGATTACGCGTTCTCGCATGGAGTGCTGCGCTTGCAGCGGCAGCAGGAATTCACCCAGGCCAATAGCATCTAGGCGAGCGCGCACGACTTCGAGCGCAGCTGTCTTTTCAGCGATGAACAGCACTTTCTTGCCTGCCGCAAGGGCAGCAGCGATGGTGTTAACGATCGTCTGCGACTTGCCTGACCCAGGTGGACCTTCGACCGCAAGATTCACGCCGTTCGCGATGTCAACGAGTGTGCTAAACTGGGATGCGTCGGCATCCATGACAAGGTGCGGCACAAGCCGCTCAACATGCTCCTTATCGACGTCGTATTCGTCAGCAAAGGGTGATGCAACGGGAGTGCCGCTGCCCGCCAGGAGCGGCCGGATGATATCGTTGGCCGAAAAATCCGTGTCGCTTGTGTTGAGGTCGTGATACATGGCCATTCGGGCGGACGGAAATACACCAAATGCGACCTGACGACGGACGCGCCATGTTACGCCCTTCGGCGAAAGTTTGGCAATTTCGGCCAAATACTCTTCGATTGAGCCGGTCGTGAACGCAGGCAGCTCAATGCTGAATTCCTGTCTTAGTTTTTCTAGAAGTACCGCGTTCGTTTCTGGCTCTTCACCGAGACCGCTGACCCAGAACTCGGCTCCGTCTCTCGTCTTCTTCTTCTCGATTTTAACCTGGAGTAAAATCAAGGGCGCGAAGGAAGTTTCAGAACTGGTTCTGTCCGACCACTCAAGGAAACCAAACGCTCCATGTAAGACGTTGAGCCCGGTCTCCTGAAGCCACGTGTTACATTTCGAGTTTAGGGCAGAAAGCTTGCGCTCCAAATCGTCCGGTAGAAGCAACGTCTGGATAGCATCGTCCGTGTGCCGACCATCGTCGGGAGACTCTCCCGCTTGAGGCAGGTCGTAAGACGGAAAGATGCCATTGTTCCTGGCGTGCTGGACGAGGTTGAGGTCCTGTTTCGTAGGGCGCGCACTCATCCCAAGCTGCGCTCTTAACCTGTCCTTCAGCGCGCGATCTGCTTTGCGGAGGATGTCATTGTAGCCATCGGCGTCCTTGTCGAGCTTTTCAAGTTGCGCCAAATAGTCTGGATCGCTGCGTCGCGCCGCGGCTAACGCGCGCTTGAATATGTTGGACCGTTCATCGGCCGGGTCTTCGTCAAGTGCCGGCAGCGGCTCCATCTGCATCCGCTGGCCGTTGCAAAGATTGAAGAACAGCACATCAGGCAGTTCGTCCACGACGCGTACATGCGCATTTGATCGAGGGTTGAGCTTCGTGGCGATGAGCGGATTGCGTCGACTAAGGTCGAGCAATTTTGGCCGCATCGTCTCGATCCGCCTATGGACGAGCTCTTTGAGTTCCTCGGCTGCCTGCGTTGCCATTTAAACCTTGATATCTCGGCTAAAGCGCTTTGTTTCAATACTTTAAACCATGTTGCTACCAAAGCGCGAGTGGACACAAAGGGAATTCCACTGCTTACATGGTCGTAGATCTACTCCCACCCAGGAGGGGGCTGACCTCTCAGAAAATTCGCTTTCTTTATGCGCGCGGCTGCTGCGACGGTGGAAGGGCCCTTTAGTACTCCAACCCTGAGATCAGGGGACCCGAGGGACAAGGCCACGACGGACGGATTGCTTGATTTGCGATCTGCTGAGCGACGGCGCCTTGATCGGTGCAAAATTACCGTTATGAAGCGGCCAATTTTGCTAACACTTTCAATGCGACCCACCCTGTCCAGTCCCTTGCGCAAGAATATTGTTATTTCGCTTTTTCAGA
This sequence comes from Bradyrhizobium sp. SZCCHNS1022, assembly GCF_032484835.1. Taxonomy (NCBI): domain Bacteria; kingdom Pseudomonadati; phylum Pseudomonadota; class Alphaproteobacteria; order Hyphomicrobiales; family Nitrobacteraceae; genus Bradyrhizobium; species Bradyrhizobium sp. SZCCHNS1022. The sequence continues at coordinate 1,898,566 of NZ_JAUETT010000001.1, forward strand.
ATTTATGTTTCTCTTCTCTCGTCTCGCCCCAACGAGGGGATGCTTCGCGGTCGTCACGGACGTCGGGTGCGGGATGCGGTGGGCCTGTCGGGTCGCAGCATGGCGGCATGATCCGGAAAAGCGCGTAGCGGTTTTCCGAACAAGATCATGCCCAAGTCGAGTTCATGCGGACGAACGATCCGGTGCGCACGGTCAAGCCGCGTGGTCCTGGCGCCCCGGTGCTGGCGTCAAGTCCGCGATGATGCGTTTGGCGCATCGTGGATGACAGGGGCAAGAGAGCCGGTCCCTGGGGAGAGCGCGGAGTAAGCCGTCAAACCATCGCGCGGGGAAGGCCGGGTGTTCTCGGCCAGACCTGTGGTGACTGCCGCCTGCTTTTTTTCTGCAGGCGGGCCACGGGCGCGGCCAGCGCCCGGCCTTCCCCATAGGCGTTAAGTTTATGCTTGAGTGTTGGAATCCGCCGTGATTCGAACAGGGGATGGCAGACGAATCGCTCCTGAACGAGGACTGGACGAGAGTGGTTGCGCAGCTGGGCGGGGCTGCGCAGCTCGAGAAAACTGCGCGCCAGACGAAGGCCTTCGCGCGTCGGCGGCAGATTCCAGATGCGGTGACGTTACTTCGGCTGATGCTGGCCTATTGTTTGGGTGAAAGAGGGCTGAGATCGACAGCCGCATGGGCGGCTTCTGTTGGCCTTGCCGACCTCACCAGCGTGGCGTTGTTCTATCGGCTGCGTCAATGTGGTGATTGGTTTGCGGTGCTGGTGGAGGGCTTGCTCGCTGCGGCAGCTCCGAAGGCGAGCCAAGGCCGCCTGATCCGCATCATCGATGCGACGACAGTGCCTCAGGCGGGACCGGCTGCGCGCAAGAACAGTGAGCTTTGGCGCGTTCATAGCGCATTTGATCTGCCCTATGAGCGCTTTGGTCACTTCGAGCTGACAGATCAGCAAGAGGGCGAAACGTTTGACCGGATACCAGTGGTCAAGAACGAGATCCGCATTGCTGACCGCGCTTATCTGCAACCTGACCGCATTGCGGCCGTCCGCGAAGCCGGGGCCGACGTTTTGATCCGAGCGGGCTGGAAGAACGCACGTTGGCTTGACGCCAAAGGCCTTCCGTTCGATCTGATGGCCCAATTGCGTGCCGCGAAGGCGCGCGGACTGGTCGATCGGGAGATTTGGATCAAGCGCAAGGGCGGCGCGCCTCTGGCTATGCGTCTGGTCGCAATCAAGAAGCCCACCGGTGCGGCTGCTGCTTCTCGGCGTAAAGCCCGGCAAGACGCAAAAGATGAAAACCGCATCATCTCCAAAGAAACTTTGGAGGCTGCGGATTGGGTCATTCTGATCACGTCGCTCGCGCGGGACGAGTTCTCCACCAAAGATGTGCTTGCGCTCTATCGATTGCGATGGCGGATCGAGCTTGGGTTCAAGCGACTGAAGAGTCTGATTGGCCTCAAGACGCCGCCAGGAACCGATCCGCGCTCTGCCAAGCCCTACCTGCTGGCCCACCTCCTGATCATCCTGTTGCTCGAGCCGCTTGCCAGCGACTTCGAGGACTCTCCCCACTGGACGCAGGCCGCTTAACGACGCCTGGCGCTTGGCGGGTCCTGCAGCAGCTCGTTGCATCCTTGCTGCAAGCAATCATTCCACAACCAACCATCCGTTGCTTGCGCCGCAGAAAACGCGCGTTGGGGCGCCACCTTCGCGAGCCTCCTCGAAAACGCAAGTATCAATCGATGCTCGCGCTACCTTAACGCCTATGCGGCCTTCCCTGCGCCCTCAATTATGAGAGGGCGGTGAGATTGCCGAATAGCTCGAGCGAGATGCGCCGCGAGATCGCGAAGGTATGGGTCGATGAGCTGATGAGTAGCGTGGCTGACAGTGTGGCGATGTCTATTGCGGTCGTTTCTGGAAGTCGGCTTTGGCTTTTGTTGGGGGGAGGGGAGCGCACTGTCCGAGTGGCAAAACACGGGTCCAGCATCTTCATCCCCACAAACAAAAACCCCGCCATTCGCGGCGGGGTTGAGGTTCGGGATCCGCGCGAGAAGTGCTCGCAGCCAGCCCCGGGAATTGCAGTGAGATCAGGCCGGGATACGCTCGTCCATGTCGTGCGGCTCGCGCAGCACATAGCCGCGGCCCCAGACGGTCTCGATGAAGTTGCGGCCTTCGGAGGCGTTGGCGAGTTTCTTGCGCAGCTTGCAGATGAAGACGTCGATGATCTTCAGTTCCGGCTCGTCCATGCCGCCATAGAGATGGTTCAGGAACATTTCCTTGGTCAGCGTCGTGCCCTTGCGCAGCGAGAGCAGCTCCAGCATCTGATATTCCTTGCCGGTCAGATGCACGCGCTGGCCGCCGACTTCCACCGTCTTGGTGTCGAGATTGACGACGAGGTCGCCGGTCTGGATGACCGATTGGGCGTGACCCTTGGAGCGGCGCACGATCGCATGAATGCGGGCGATCAGCTCGTCCTTGTGGAACGGCTTGGTCATGTAGTCGTCGGCGCCGAAGCCGAGACCCTTGACCTTGTCCTCGATGCCGGCAAGACCGGACAGGATCAGGATCGGCGTCTTGATCTTGGAGACCCGCAGCTGCTTGAGCACGTCGTAACCGGACATGTCGGGCAGATTGAGGTCGAGCAGAATAATGTCGTAATCGTAAAGCTTGCCGAGATCGACGCCTTCTTCGCCAAGGTCAGTCGTGTAGACGTTGAAGCTCTCGGACTTGAGCATCAATTCGATAGACTGCGCGACGGCGCTGTCATCCTCAATCAGCAAAACGCGCATGCCAGTTCCCCATAGTCGCCGCTCCGGGCGTCAGGTCGGCCGCACTTGCGGCACTCAAAACGCCTTTGAACAACTGATTCGGATCCTGACGAGAGATGGTTAACAAAATCTGATTCACCTCCGCAAGCTCCATCCGTGCAATTTTTGTCGAATCGCCCTAAGATATTGCGACGAAGCAGGTTTTCTTAGCCGTCCTCGTTCAAGCTCCATGTTAAGAGACGGGCCTAACCGACTCCTGCGACCCGCTGTTTTTTCGACCAGCAGGTCGGGCCCTCTCAGTCACCCAAGACAGTGACGCAATGATTAATGATGCGGGTAAACACGAAGTTAAGCGGGGCGGACGAAACTGCCCATACTTAAGGTTTCCGCAATGAAGGCGCTGGCCGAGCAAATCAACGACATCGACGGCGTCAATATCTATGGGCGCGTGGTCGGCGTCAAAGGATTGATGGTCGAGATCGCCGGTCCCATTCATGCGATGTCGGTCGGCGCGCGGATCGTGATCGAGACCGGCCAAAATTTCATCCCGGCCGAAGTGATCGGTTTCTCCGGCAAGAACGCGGTGGTGATGCCGTTCGCGGGCCTCGAAGGTGTGCGGCGCGGCTGCCGCGCGGTTATCGCCAATGCGGCCAACCAGGTGCGGCCGTCGCCCGCCTGGCTCGGACGCGTCATCAACGCGATGGGGGAGCCGATCGACGGCAAGGGACCGCTGCCGCTCGGCGCCTCGCCGGTGCCTTATCGCAACACGCCGCCGCCGGCGCATTCGCGCAAGCGCGTCGGCGCTCCGCTCGATCTCGGCGTGCGCGCGCTCAATACGTTTCTGACCTGCTGCCGCGGCCAGCGCCTCGGCATCTTCGCAGGTTCCGGCGTCGGCAAGTCGGTGCTGCTGTCGATGCTGGCGCGCAACGTCGATGCCGACATCTCGATCATCGGCCTGATCGGCGAGCGCGGCCGCGAGGTGCAGGAATTCCTGCAGGACGATCTCGGCGAAGAGGGCCTGGCGCGGTCGGTAGTCGTGGTCGCGACCTCGGACGAGCCGGCGTTGATGCGGCGGCAGGCGGCCTATCTGACGCTCGCGACCGCCGAATATTTTCGCGACGAGGGCAAGGACGTCCTGTGCCTGATGGATTCGGTGACGCGTTTTGCGATGGCGCAGCGCGAGATCGGGCTCTCCGCCGGCGAGCCGCCGACCGCCAAGGGCTACACGCCGACCGTGTTCACCGAATTGCCGAAGCTTCTGGAGCGGGCCGGGCCGGGGACGGGCGACGGCTCCATCACCGGCATCTTCACCGTGCTGGTCGACGGCGACGACCATAATGAGCCGGTGGCGGACGCCGTGCGCGGCATTCTCGACGGCCATGTGGTGATGCAGCGCTCGATCGCCGAACGCGGACGCTATCCGGCGATCAACATCCTCAAATCGGTGTCGCGCACGATGCCGAAATCGGCCGATCCGGTCTTTCTTCCCACCATCATGCGGGCGCGCCAGGTCATGGCAACTTATGCCGACATGGAGGAGTTGATCCGGCTCGGCGCCTATCGGGCCGGTTCCAGCCCCGAAGTCGATGAAGCCATTCGTTTGCATGAGCCGCTGGAGGCCTTCCTGCGCCAGCGCAAGGACGAAGTCTGCAGTCTTGGCGCGGGTTACCGCCAGCTGGAACAAATCCTCGGGCGCTTGGAAACGGAAAGCTAACTTTGTCGGGTAATCATGTTCGCCACTTGATGAGCCAAGTCGGCCGGCCCGCGACGGGCGGCCGGCGCAGTCCCGCGTCCGATCCGGGACTTCTGGGGAGTATGAGTCGATGAAGTCGCGCGACACGCTGATCCGCCTGAAGAAATTTCAGGTCGACGAGAAACGCCGCAGAGTGATGCAGATCGAGGGCATGATCGCTGACTTCCAGCGCATGTCGGCCGAGCTCGATCGCGAGATCATGAGCGAGCAGGAGCGGGCGGGGATCAACGACCCCTCGCATTTTGCCTACCCGACCTACGCCAAGGCTGCGATCCAGCGGCGCGAGAACCTGACCCGGTCGGCCGACGAGTTGCGCGGCCAGCTGGAGGAGGCCAAAGCCGCGCTGTCGGAGGCCTTCGAGGAATTGAAGAAGGTGGAGTTGCTCGACGAGCGCGATCAGGCCCGCGAACGGGCCGAGGAAAGCGCCCGCGAGCAGGCCGATCTCGACAGCATCGGATTGATGCGCGCCCGTCTCGGCGTGATCGCCTGACCGGTCCTGCCTGATTAGCCGCAGGCTGGAGCCCGGGCGCCGCGCCCGGGCTTTTTTATCGCCGTGATGGCGTTTACAGTCCGGGAAAGGTTGGAGGAGCCGATGGAGCAGTGCGATTTCGGGGAAAGCTGAATGCTGACGCCGGCAGAGCTGGTCTGGCTGATTGCCGCGGTCGCCAGGAGGGACGAGGCGGCCTTTGAGCGCCTGTACACGGCGACCAGGGCGAAACTCTATGGCGTCGTGCTCCGTATCTTGCGCAGGCAGGATCTCGCAGAGGAGGTCGTTCAGGAGACTTTCGTCAAAATCTGGCATAGCGCTGCGCAATTCAACCCCGCGATTTCTTCGCCGATCACCTGGATGGCTGCGATCGCGCGCAACCGGGCCATCGATCTCGTCCGCAAACGCGGCGAGCTGTCGCTCGAAGAGGAGCCGGATGCGATGGAGGTGGCGGCGGAAACGCCGGATCCGTTGGCGCGGCGCGAAATGTCGGAGGAGCTCAAGCGGCTGTTGGAGTGCATCGGCCAGCTCGAACCCGACCGTCAGAGGCTCGTGCTGCTCGCCTATTACAACGGTTGGAGTCGCGAGCAGTTGGCGGCAAAGTTCAGGGCGCCGGTAAATACGGTGAAGACCTGGCTCCGTCGGAGCATGATGGATATCCGCGCGTGCCTCGGACTTTGATCTCAGCGAGGCGGCGTGGGCCGATGATCTGGACGTGCGATGGCCTATAGCGAAGATGATATCGCGCTCGCCGCGGAATACGCGCTTGGCACGCTTGATCGTGACGAGCGGGCGCAGGTCGAGACCCTGATCGCCGCCGACGAGGGCTATGCGGCGCTGGTGGCGGCCTGGGAATTTCGCTTGAGCGTTCTCAACCAGATGGTCGGCCTAGTCGAGCCGCGTCCGGTGGTATGGGATCGCATCAAGGGCGCGATCGCCGCATCGCAGGCGCAGGCAGAGCCAGCGGTTGTCCCGCCGCAAATGCCCCCGCAGGACGTTTCTTCGCAGGATCAGGCATTGCAGGATGCGACGGTGACTTCGGCTTCGCCGGTTCAACACAAACCGCCGTCCGCTTTGCCGGAATCTGCGACTGCGATGGGCGAGGCCCTTGCCGATCAAGCGCCCGGCGCTGATGACACCATCGCCGAGCCGACCGCGCAGGCAGTTAACGACAACGCCGATGTGGTCCGGCTGGCCTCCAAGGTCAGGCAGTGGCGCGTGGTTGCCAATGCGATGACCGCGGTGGCGGCCGTGCTGCTCGCGATGATAGCGGTCCAGGTCTATCGGCCGGATCTGCTGCCAGATGGTTTGCGGCCGAAGCGGCGGATGCCGCTCTCGGCGCAATATGTCGCGCTGTTGCAAAAGGACGGATCGTCGCCGGCCTTTATTCTGACGGTCGATGCCGGCAGCAAGAACTTCACCGTGCGCCGGGTCGGCGCCGCGCCCGAGCCCGGCAAGAGCTACGAGCTGTGGCTGGTCTCCGACAAGCTGCAGCGGCCGCGTTCGCTCGGCGTGATCGGCGGCAACGATTTTACGACCAGGCCGGCGCTTAGCGCCTATGATCCCGATACGGTCAACCGCGCCACCTATGCCGTAACCCTCGAGCCGGAAGGCGGGTCGCCGACCGGGGTGGCCACCGGTCCGATCGTGTTTTCCGGCAAGCTGATCGAGACCGTGCCGCCGCCGGCGCGCTGATTGCCGCCGCAAAAAGAAAACGCCCGTGGGGAGCGGGCGTTTTCGGTAGTGGACTTGGGGTTGGGTCTACTACATATCCACGCGGCCACTGGGGGGCTGTAGCACCGCGTGAATTCCTAAAACTCCTTAGCGAACCAGCAGCGCCTCCGAGCTCGTCACGACCACCGGCTTGCCGGCCTTGATGACGCGCGCGGTCTGCGCGTAGTTGTCCGAACTGCTGCGGGCGGAGATGCCGAAACCGGCCACCACGATGCCAGCCACGAGCGCCACCACCACGATCTTCAGGTGGGTCGTCCGATCTGCGCTGTAGATCGAGTGGTTCATCGAGGTCTCCTGCCGCCTTCCGTTCGCTCTGCCTCTGCCGTTCGCCTGCGTGTGATTCGTCGTTTATTCGTCGTCTGCAGCGCGATCGCGGTTCATCGTCTCGCGCTCCAGAAACGTAGGAAATCGCAAATCCGTTCCCAAGTCACCATCACAATGGCGTGATAACTCGTGATCTGCCGCGATTGTGGCGATCTGTATCGTAAAATTGTTTAGTAAAAACAATTATATAAATAGAATTTGACCGTCTCTGACCAAAAATCGCCTTGGTGAAGGAAAATTAAGAATTCGATTGCCTGTGGCGAAAAGACACTCCCGGAAAATGCTACCAAAAACAGCAACGGCCGGCAATTTGCGCCGACCGTTGATAGTATCGCATGATTTTTCTCAACTACAACGCTAAATACTGCCCACCGTCTTCAGCCGCGCTCGCGGGTGAATCTCGGCCTGCGACAACACCGTGGTCTGGGCGCGGAAGCGTTCCACCAGCGAGCGGACGAAGGGCCGGATCGCCGCCGACGTGACCAGCACCGGCGCCTCGCCTTCGCGCGCGGCGCGCTCGAAGGCATCGCGCGTCGCGGTCATGAACTCCGAGAGCTTCGAGGGCTGCATCGCGAGGCTCCGTTCCTCGCCCTGGCCGATCAGCGATTCCGCGAACGCCTGCTCCCATCGCGCCGACAGCGCGATCAGCGGCAGATAGCCCATCGGGGAGGTGTTCTGCGCGCAGATCTGGCGGGCGAGGCGCGCGCGCACATGCTCGACGATGGTTGCGGGATTGCGGGAGAAGGCCAGCGCATCGGCGATGCCTTCGAGAATGGTCGAGAGATCGCGGATCGAGATGCGCTCGGCCAAAAGCAGCTGCAGCACGCGCTGGATGCCGGAGATCGTGATCTGGCTCGGCACGATGTCCTTGATCAGCTCGCCCTGTTCCTTCGGCAGCTCCTTCAAGAGCTTCTGCACCTCGCCGTAGGAGAGCAGGTCGCTCATGTTGGCCTTGAGCAGCTCGGTCAGGTGGGTCGAGAGCACGGTCGCCGCATCGACCACGGTGTAGCCCTTCAGCGAAGCCTCTTCCTTCAGGTTGGCGTCGACCCAGGTGGCGGGCAGGCCGAAGGTCGGCTCGGTGGTGTGGATGCCGGGCACCGCGACCTGGCTGCCGCCGGGATCCATGACCATGAACTGGCTCGGCCAGATCTTGCCGGTGCCGGCGTCCACTTCCTTGATCTTGATGATGTAGGTGTTGGCCTCGAGCTGGACGTTGTCGAGGATGCGCACCGACGGCATCACGAAGCCCATCTCGATCGCCAGCGAGCGCCGCAGCGCCTTGATCTGGTCGGTGAGGCGGTCGGTGCCGTCGGGGCCGTTGACCAGCGGCAGCAGCGCATAGCCAAGCTCGATCTTGAGATCGTCGATCTTCAGCGCGGCGGAGATCGGCTCCTCCGCGGCGGCGGCTGCTGCGGCAGCGGCCGCAGCGGGGGTCGCGGCAGCGGCGGCAGCTTCCGCGGCGGCGACGACGTGCTTCTGCTTGCGCGCCTTCCAGGCGAGCGCGGCCGCGCCCGAGCCGAGCGCGAGGAAGGGCAGCGTGGGGATGCCCGGCAGCGCCGCCAGCACCAGCATGACCGCGGCCGACATGCCGAGCGCCTGCGGATAGCCGGAGAACTGCTTGATCAGCGCCTTGTCGGCGGCGCCGCTGAGGCCGGCCTTCGAGACCAAAAGGCCCGCGGCGGTGGAGACGATCAGCGCCGGCACCTGCGTGACCAGGCCGTCGCCGACGGTCAGGGTGGTGTAGGTGCGGGCGGCTTCGCTGAAGGAGAGGCCCTGTTGCGCGACGCCGATGATGATGCCGCCGAGCACGTTGATGAAGACGACGAGCAGGCCCGCGATCGCATCGCCGCGAACGAATTTGGAGGCGCCGTCCATGGCGCCGAAGAAGCCGCTTTCGTCCTCCAGCGCCTTGCGCCGTTCCTTGGCGACCTTCTCGTCGATCAAGCCGGCGGAGAGGTCGGCGTCGATCGCCATCTGCTTGCCGGGCATCGAATCCAGGTGGAAGCGTGCGGCGACTTCGGCGATGCGGCCCGAACCCTTGGTGATGACGACGAAGTTCACCGTGACCAGGATCGCGAACACGATGAGGCCGATGACGAAATTGCCGCCCATCACGAACGAGCCGAAGGCCTCGATGACGTGGCCGGCGGCGTCGGTGCCTTCATGGCCGTGGGACAGGATCAGCCGGGTCGACGCCAGGTTCAGCGACAGCCGCAGCATGGTCGAGATCAGGAGCACGGCCGGGAAGGAGGAGAATTCCAGCGGCGCCTGGATGAACAGCGCGGTCATCAGGATCAGCATCGACAGCGTGATCGAGATCGCCAGGAACAGGTCGAGCACGATCGAGGGCAGCGGCAGGATCAGCACCACCAGGATGGTGAGGATGCCGAGCGCGAGCGCGATGTCGCCGCGCTTTAAGACATCGACGATGTCGCCGAGCTTGAATCCGCCGGCGGGCAGCCCGGCTCCCTGTCCTGCCGTGACGTCGACCATGGCTTTCGCCTTTCCCCGCGGGCCGCGTTTCTTGGCCCCAACCGATTGCGCGGCGGCCAAAGGGCCGCCGGTTCGAGATTGAGCGACCGCACTGGCGTCCACGGAAAGGGCCTCCCCCGTCATCCGTACCCGACTGCGACGCACTCACTTCAACCCGGCAATTTTTGCCCGGTGTATGGTTAGCATTCGGTTAATGGCGGGTTGGGAAGCGGTCGCTTGCCTGAAAGGGGAGGGCTGGGCAGGGTCCATTGCTGGTAGCGCCGGCATACCGGCGCCGCAGGCCCCGCGAAGCTTGCCCGTTCGGGGCCGCGGCAATTCCTTGGCCGGTGCTGGGAGAGGATTGGGGCCTCATGGTTCGAGACGGCGCATCCGCGCCTCCTCACCATGAGGGTCAAGGATCTCGCCAATCTCGCCGCGAGGATATCGCCACCAGCCCGGTCCTCATCCTGAGGAGCCCACCGGAGGCGGGCGTCTCGAAGGATGGGCCGCGGGAGGGCTGACCAAGCAAAGCTTTGGTCGGAGCCGCTGCTTGCTCCATGAAAACGAGAGCAGGAACTGAACTCGGCCGTTTGCTCATCGCGCATACGTCAACCCTCTCGCCGCGCCTCTGCGCCCGAGTTGTGCGTCAGATCCGCCCTCGAAATTGGTGGAGGGCGCGGGGAAGGCCGGGTGCCGTCCGCACCCATGGCCCGCCTGCAGAAAAAAATGCAGGCGGCAGTCACCACAGGTACGAGCCGGATCATCCCGGCCTTCCCTGCGCGAATGGTTTGACGGCTTATACGTGGTCTCCCTGGTGCGCCGGGCTTTCTGGCCACCATGTCGCGCATGATGCTATCGCATCAGCGCAAGGACACCAGCGTCGGGGTGTCAGGACCACACGATTTCGCCGTGCGCATCGGGCCGTTCGTCGGCGTAGATCAACCACGCTGCGCCCCAATGCGCCCATCGCCTCCCGCTTCCCACGTGCCGTGACGATCGCGATACGCCCCTCCGATGGAGGCGGGATGGATGTAGGAAATCACGATTTCTGAAAAATAGAAATAAAAATATTTTTGCGCGACGGACTGGACAGGACAAATCAGCTTGAAGAGACAGACGAAATTGGCGTTTCGGCGCGAGTGATTTTCGCCTGCCCGACCCGCGCGTCGGCCCTCTCCTTCACCAAATCGCGCAGCCGATTTGCCCGCTGGGCGCGCCTCTTACGCGCCATGCGCAGCATCCTCTCCGCCGTCATGGCCACGCTCGTCGCGGCCATCCACGTCTTCAGCCCGGCTTACCCTGTATGACAGTGCCTTATGCTACAAGAATGATGAGCGCAGGAAGGCACCACATGCGACCCAGCAAGCCCATCATCCTCACGCCGAGCTCGGGGCACGCCGCGCTCGACAACTATCTCCATGCCAAGGTGCGGGCCTCCGTCAAGGACTCGCGCCCCAGCGTTCCGGCGGCAGACGTGTTCAAAGGCCTGCGGGCCCGTCACGCGAGGCCGACGAAAGCCGTCAAACAGCCAGCCAAGTAACGAGCCAAGTAGCCCGCGTGAGCGCCAGCGATACCCGCGGTGAAATTCCCGGATGTCGCGTCGCTCATCCAGGCTACGCAGCTGAGAGGAAATGGATTCGTGAGAATGCTGAACACATACGAGTTGTTTGACTTCCTGGCGCTACTTTGCGCCCTGATGCTTGCTGGACTGATGTTGGCCCTGTCGACCGTCATGCGGAAGATGTGGCGCGAACAGGCGGACGCCGACGCAGCCGCCAGTTTCAAGCATTTCCTAAGATTCGCAGCGTCCAACCGGATCCTGTCGACGATGTCGATCACGCCGGTTATGGCCGCGCTTGTCATGGCTTTCGTGATGAAACCCGCAGACGCACAGGTCGGATACGCTTATGCTGGCGGCAGCATTTTTCTCGTTGGCTTTTTCTTCTGGACAGCATTCTTCAACCTGCCGATCTACAAGGCTGTGGATGGCTGGACTCTAGACGAAACGCCGTCGGATACCCGCAAGCAGATTAGCCGATTCCACCGCTCGAACGCGGTGCGCCTTGTCGCATCTCTGGTGGCCGCCGTGCTTTTCTTTCTCGCCGCGTGAAACGCGGTTGGCGAATGGGCCGAGGACCGGAACACCACGGATCGCGAGCCAGCGTAGCCCGCATGAGCGTCAGCGATACGCGGGGTGAACTTCCCGGATATCGCTTCGCTCATCCGGGCTCCCCTCACTCTTGATTACGCCACCTCATCCGCACATTCTAAGAGATGCGGTTGAGCCTCACGACTGCGCCGGACCCGCAGTTCACAGTGTGACGACGTTTGGCTCACTAAGTCGTCCCGGCGAACCGCGCTTCGTCGGGAGCTGCGGTGATCATGCATTCGCGTGAATGGGGACCGTGAGCCCATCAGGATAGGGTCGGGGGCTCGGCGATGGTGTGGAGGCCTCCCACCGCCTCATGGGGATGTTGAGTCCAATCGAGCCGCATCACGGTAGTTCCGCGAAGAAATACAGGGTCTCAGCTAGAGGAGGATAAATGCATTTCAGGGAGGGATTTAGAGAGTGGAGGCACAGGTATTTAGCCATCGCCACAAGAACAAGTGGCATCGAACGGGTGGTTGGTTATTTCCTGCATGCCTTAACGCTGCTTTCTCCGACGCAATGGCGGCACATAGGTTTCGGGCGCGAAAGAGACAGGTCGGTTGATACTTGGACCGAGTGGTATGTAATCTTAGGGTTGGCGATCTCGATAGTGTTTTTCCGCTTTCCTTCGCAAGCCGCAGCTTGGCTGAGCACCTACTTCTCGGCGGTGACCCTCATCGCTGTTTTAAATATAGTATTTCTGCAGCGGGTTTTCGAAACGATTGTATCGCCGCAGCGGTCGCTGTTGCTGTTCATGTGCAATGTGGCTCAAATCGTGTTGATGTTCGCAACGTGGTATTCCGTGCTCGGCGTGGAAGATCCTTTGCTGAAGTCAGTACTGACGTTCGCGACCATCAGCTATTCCGCGGACACGCCGAGAATCGCGATCGCACAAATTGCCACCGATTTTATACTGCTAGCAGTTTATCTCAGTCACTTAGTGGGCCGGGTTGGAGGACGGTAGGGCAAGAACGTCTCGAAAACAGGGCGCGCGGCCGCAACCTGACGGTGGTTGAACGACAGCCAGCGTAGCGGGTGAAATCCCAGATATCGCTTCGCTAATCGGGGCTTCGCTCGCTAACAGGAGGAGCGTCGTCTTCCAGACCTGTCTATTGCCGTTGGCGACGCTGACCTAAAACCCGTGCAACCTTCTTGTTGAGTCCGGCTTCCAGAGCTTTAGAAATCCCTACTGCGGAGCTGACTGCGATGATGCCAAAGGGAATGGTTAGGACCATGAGTTGAGGCATCGATCCCGCAAGCTCCATACCCGCATAGGTGCCAATTGCGATGCTGGGCGATTTAGACACAAGAGCTTTGAAAATTTCCCAATGCGGCGGAGATTCTTCGACAACGATTTCAGCATTTAGCAGGAGACGAACCTGTTCAGGATTTCGGATCGGCTCAAGGAGGTACTTGGAATAAGTGTAGCGCAAGCTACTCTCGACACCTCTCAAGGAGAGATCCAAGAACTTTTCTACTGTTCTTAAATCGTGCTTAGGCACCATCTGCGGGTCGGGCAACAGCATGGACGACAGGAAGTCATCCAGAACCCGTCCCCCAAAAAAAGCTACGCCTATGCCGGGATTGTCACGGGCAGAGCGCCTTGCGCCGCCGCCTATATGGCTTACGTTGTCGAAGAAAATCTCGGTCCGAATGACCCGCATCCCCGCTCTCCAGTATTGCCTCGCGGTCAACCCCATCTGCTAGCTAAGAGGTGGCTTGCAGAAGCGCTATTAACAATTGACCATAGCATTGGTATTTCGCTGCAGCGGCCCGCGATACGCGGGGTGAACTGCTCAATTAGATTCTCGGACGTTCCGCAAAAATAAACTTGGATTTCCTTAGCGAATCATCTGCGTCTTTGCCCCAAAATTCTACAATATCAAAATTCCGTCGCGCGCGCTCGCCGGTGTACTGACTTAGATCCAGCATGTATGCGTCGTATAAGCGGTTTGCTCTGTCTCGGACGGTCACTCTCGATCGCACGTGGTGAAGAAATTTGAGATCCACGAGGTCTGGAATGCTTTCGACGTCTTCGCCACTATAGTCTTTATCGACCAGGAAGCAATTTGCCTTCGCGTCAGTGAGGCAAAACTCGCTTACTTTTTCAAACAGTTCGAGAAGCTTGCGCTGCTCCTCTTCACCCGCGTCCCTTGAGAAATCTTCTCTCTTAAACTTGTCAAACTCGCCAGCGGCTTTGTTTACATCTTCCGCGCCGATTCGTTCGCCGCGAAAATCGTCTGCTCGTGCTAGACGTTCCTTGGCAACATCGATCGCGCGGCGAAAAATAGTCAGAAAATCTCTGGCGACACCGCCGCTGGCGAGGACGAGCCGGTCTCGAGCTCCGTCTGTAAGGACGTCGTCGAGCTTGAGGCCACTCTCTCGAGCAAATTGTTCTAGGATGCGCAAAAGGAAGCGCTTGGTTAGGTCGTACTTTTCTAGCGTGACGTCGAGATCGATCTCTTCGGCGTCATCTCCGAGCTTCATGCCTGTAGGAGGATCGCCATAGGCGTACCATCGCGACCGGTGGCGGATAGTGCCCACCTTGACCCAAAAGTTGAGACCTTTGGCGATTCGGTGAATATAGTCCAGGACATTGGCCTGATCGTTCTTTCTAATGTGATATAGGTCGTCGAGTAGAACGAAGACTGGTCCTTCGGCGAGATCTATCATCTTCTGGAATAATGACTTGTAGCGCATTATGTTTCGATGAAGGATCTCGACCTTTCTAGATGTGTACTCTTGCTGAGTGCGCAAAGAACGTCCTTCTTTGTCGGATAATTTCGCGCTAGATTCAGTACCGGAAACGGGAGTTTTCAAACTTGCGGTAAGGGCGGTTTGAAGCTCAGTCGACGTCTCGCTTGCATTTGTTGTTTGTATCTTTGTTTCGTCTGCGGCGAATAGAGTCTGATTCAGCTCATGAACCATAGAACCTAATTCAGCCGAGATTCCGGCCGTCTTAGCGCGAGAAAGGCTCTTCTTCGTGGGCACAGAGCCGAACAATCTACGCCAGAACGTGGTGCGGTTGGCCGGATGGATCGCTGCGGTATCCATCCAAAGCTTAAACTCTCCGAGGATTTTTATTAGTACGCTTAGCAAAACATCGGGATAGCTGTGGCCTTTGAACTCTTCGAGATCAACGTACGCAATAGGGCTCCGGCTAAGGGTCAGGTCTGCCGTCACTTTGGCCAAAAGGCTCGACTTTCCTGATCCTCGTCTCCCAAAAATGATGTGGTGACGTTTGTTTTTCGCTCTGGCGAGGGTTCCTGGAGCTGGCTCAATAAAGTATTTGACCCCTTCCTTGGTTGATCGAGTCGATTCCTCGACAATTCTCGCGAGTTTCTCAACCTTGGAATCTTCCAGAATGCTCATCGGCGCCTGCCAAAAAAATAGCGAAATTGGAAAATGGATCGTTCAACTCTCGCACGAGCTGTGGGGCTTTGTCTATTCTCCACAGCTGGCTTTTGCGAGTTGCGAATCGTGGGCATAGTCCCGCTGTCTTTGGCTGCCGCTTGGTGCAGCTCAATGCTAGTCCACCTATAAGGCTAGGCATCCAATAAGTCGGGCTTCAACGACTTTCAGGCTTCGGTTTTCAACGCTTTGGCGATCTTCTCGATGTTGTCGATCGAGACATTTCGTTCGCACCGCTCGACCGAGCTGACATAGGTCCGGTTGATCCCGGCCTCATGCGACAGGGCTTCCTGGCTCATGCTTTGGGCCGCGCGCGACATTCGCATGTTGCGGGCCAGGATCTCCCGCGCCTCGGCGTCTATGGGTGATGGACAAGTCCACTCATCTGTCCCTCCGAGCTAACCCGCACCTCTTCGCGGGGCGGCGATCAGGCGTTCCGGGGTTGTGCGCAGCGCGCTCGCCAAGCGGGCGAGGACGACGATGGTCATGTTCCTCTTCCCCCGCTCGACCTGCGATATGTAGGTCCGATCGAGGCCAGCCTCGAAAGCAAGCTCTTCCTGAGACAAGTTCAGGGCCTTCCGCGCCTTTCGCACGTTCGCGGCGACAGTGCTTACAATCGTCGATTCGTCCACCATGGGAAGCAAATCGACCGATCTGTAGACTTTCGGTCTACGGACTATGAATCCCATCTCCCATTGCGTAGATGTTGACGATAGTCTACATTTTGTCCGGACGACGGACGTCGATTGCAGATTGGAAGCCGCCGCCCAGAATCCGGAGATCAGTCAATGCAACGCCGCAATGACCCCGAAGCTCCCGCGTCCGGCGCGGATGGGGAGGAGACGCAGCCCGGCGAGGAGCGCTCCGCCGAGCAGCGCGTGATGGCGGTCACGGCGATCGACTATCGCGGCCGGGTCCTGACGGTGGTCAGCCGGTCCGATGTTGCGCACCCCGACGCGCAGGCGACGGGCCCGGCGTCCTTCACGACGATCATCCTCTCGGGACCGCTCGGGCAGCTGACTTGGACGGCCGAGACATGGCGGGAGTCCCTGCAGAACCACGAGACCGCCGTCAGCAAGCTCATCCGCTCGATGACGTCGGAGTGCGGCGTCTGAGCGGTGCGGCCGTCGGGCGGCAGAATATCAGCGGGGGCTATCTGAGATGTCTCGTGCGTCCGTCATCGTCCTGCTGCTCACGCTGGGCGCGGCCATCGCGATGGTCTTGCTCGTCAGATCTCCTCGACAAGGCAGGGGGCATTGCATGCCGGGTTCGGCTGCCGCGATCTTCACCGATTGCAACGCGAAGCCTGCCGCCGATCTGGATATCGACAAGTTGCGGTGACGGCGCTGCGACTGCACCGCAGTTCCCCGCCCTACGGTTTCGGGTTGCGGTGAAAGTGCATTCAATTGTCGCGACCGTGAGCCGGTCGGGAGGGGCCGAGGGTTTTGCGATATTTTGTTGCCCACTGCCTGATCGGAATATTAAGTGCAATGTCAGCGTAATTCCTTGCGAGGGGAACGCTCTTGAAGGCGAACATGAGTTCGGTCGACATAGCTCCGCGGTCCCTGCGCACGGAGCGCCTTGTTCTTCGTCCGACATGCAGTTCCGATACTGGCCGGGCCTTCGATATTCAATCGGACTGGGAGGTCGCGCGCATGCTGCGCACGATGTCATTTCCCCCAAGCAGGGATGAAGTCGGCCGGTGGTTCGCCGATCACGTGCATCATTGGGAGGCCGGCGAGGCATACCGATTTGCGGTCGAGCTTGAAGGGCAAATGATCGGGATGGCCTATTTGGACGCGATTGCAGATGGCGAAGCGAATTTGGGCTACTGGCTCGATCGTGCGCATTGGGGGCAAGGGTATGCCTTCGAGGCGGCTCAGGCTCTCATCCGTTTTGCCTTCAACGACACTCATCTTCTTAAGCTCAGAGCGGGACACGCCTACGACAATCCAGCGTCTGGACGAGTTCTCGCCAAGCTCGGCTTCAAGCCCCTCGACATAGTCCAGCGAGATTCTCTCTCGCGAGGCGAGACGATCACGCAGCACCGTTATGTGCTGGAGGCAAATATAGAGTTGCGGTGACAGCGCATTTAATCAACGGGACCGTGAGCCCGTCAGGATCGGCCGAGGGCTAGGCGTGCCTGCGGTCCTCCACCGCCTCATCGGGATATCAAATGCAGTGGCGCCGTTACGAGGCCGAACTGGCTGCTCGGTCATACCTGAGCGAGAACACCATCCGCGATTTTGAAAAAGGCTGGCGGGTCCCGTCGATCAGCAATCTGGCCGTCATTCGCCGGGTGCTGGGAGGCCGCGGGGGTCGACTTCATAGCCCTCGCTTGATTTTCTCGCCGCGAGCTCCCTCCAGAGCGTTGCCAATCAGCCGGATTGGGAGCACGCTGGTTGCAAAGCGCATAGATGCAGGCAGGGAGAGAAAACATGAAGGAGCAGGGTCTCGATGGTCGTCACCGGGACAAGGATGGCGAGATCAGCAGAAAGCACGGCAACACCCTGATCGGCACATTACGCAAGATCTACGGAAAGCCGTTCGCGGCCGGCTATCCCGATACGTCAAAACTCAGCGAGGTCCTGGCTCAGTTGAATGAGACATCGCTGAGCCAGTTGCGCCGCGATCACGGCACGGGGCATCTCGAGCACAAGATCACCCAAGCTTCGAAATGATCGCCGCGGTCCGCAGCCGGAATTTCGGTGGAAATTGAAATTCGTTGACAGTGCATTCAATTAAACGAGACCGTAGAGTCTGCCAGGAGGGCCGAAGGCTCGACGACGCTTGGCTGCTTCCATCACTTCGGGGTATTAAGTGCAGTGTCAGCGTAACTCCCAGGTCAAACGGCCAACAGCGAGCTCGATGGCTTACTCGCCCGCATCCTTTCGCCGTGACGAAATGCGCCTGGCTCGTCGTTAAGGGTCGAGATCGTACAAACTACTTTTTTTGATAACTATCGGCTTATTCTCTTCGAAGAGAGCAGTAAACTGGCCGACGTTACTTTCAAGCTTGATGGTGTAGGCAAGCTGTTGCCAAGTTTTGACGAAGCTGTCAGGGGTCGCGAGATTGAGTTGAATACAAATCAGGATTCGGTCGCCTTCTTTGAAGTCAGACCTCGGTATACTTATTATGCCGTCTTTTTCAGCGGTAATCCAGGTGAACAGTGCCTCAACGCCGGAAGGTATTGCGATAGCTGCCTCGACGACTTTTATTTCGCCTGGATTTAAGACAAACGGCTTCGTGTCAAATGGGATAGAAAAGACGAGTGCATCTTTTCGACTGCAATCTTGTATCTTAGGCGATCTCGAATCTAAGCGTTGGGCTGAGGCACTCAGGCCGGATATCCCAGCGGGTCGGTTGCCAGAGTTTATGAATGTCAGCAGCGGATTTCCGAACACTTTGAACTTATTGGTGGACAAATCTAGACCGACCAACGGGTGTCGATCGATCATCATCCGTACATCGTCTCGCGGGATTAATACATTGATGGAGGTGACTGCGGAAATGATCAACGAACCCAGGGAAATGCCAATGGCTACCCAATCTCGTCGTGGCCTTACGGGTTCCCCCACCAAACCTTCAACCGTCTCGCTCATTCCGCTTCCTGTGGCTTGTTTTAGTAGCGGGGGTTTCTCGTGCCGACGGCGCGCGACCCGCCGCTCTTTCCATATTGGTGAGGCAAGGCGGATGACGCTTCGCTAAATCCGCCTTACGGCGCTCACGCGATCTGTTGGAGGCATAAAGACGTGGATGGCCGGGACGAGCCCGGCCATGACGATGACGGCCGTTCGCGGCAATCCTCACCCGCCATATTGCTGGGTCAGGTACTTCAGATAATTGAAGAGGTGGTGCTGCCAGAAATAATCCAGCTTCTGGCAACCTTTCGTGCCGTCGCTCGGGTTGCCGCCGGGGGTGGCGAACAGCGGCACCAGCGCGCCGACGTCGGCATAATCCAGCGAGAGCTGGAGCTGGTCGAGGATCTGCTGGATCACGCCCGCGACGGTCGCGCCGGTGATCGGTGCGGCGGAGGGCGCGCCGAGATCGGAGGCCTTCAGGTGGATCGGCTCGGACGGCAGCCGTGCGGAGAGTGTGGCGACCCGCTGCTGGAGCCGCCGCTTGTGATCTTCGTAGACGCGACCGACGGTCCCCTCGACGTCGACGGTCAAGCCGCCGAGCGCGAGCAGCGCCTCGGGATCGGGACTGCCCTTGAAGGCGCGCAGCGGATTTGGCGTATTGAGGTCCGACAGCCACTCCAGCGTAAACGGCACCTGCGGCACCCAATCCTGCGTCGAGGTCACGGCCCAAGCGTATCCCTCGACTGCGGCGAGCCGGGCGTAGTCATAGGCGTAATGGTCGTTGCCGGCCTTGGCGGGGGCGAACGTGTAGGTCTTGTAGACCGGCCCCTTGAAATCCACCGTCGAGTGCCGGACCAGCGAAGTCAGCAGCGTCGCGATCGAGGCGCCCTGGCTGTGCCCGGTGATGTAGACGCTCTTGGCCGACTTCGCGAGCAGCAGCAGGGTCAGGAACAGCGGGCTGTCGGTGGTGAACAGCATCAGCAGAAGGCTCAGGGCGAAGCCCGAATGCACGCCGGCCTTGACCGCGCTGTCGCCCTCGTCGCGGGCCAGATAGAACGGCAGCGTGTAGCCATCGACCTTGATGTCGAAGCGCGCGTTGATCAGGGGAAACAGCAGATCGGCCAGCACGCTGGCTGTCGTGTCGACGGTGCCGCGCACCGCGATCGCGTACTGACTCTCGTCGTTCTTGTTCTGCCAGACCTGCCAGTAATTATCGAGCAGCGTGGCGCTCGTCGGGGTGAGATCGCGACGAATAGTCCAATTTGTGCTTGGGGGCGGGACGGGGCCCACGCCGCAGGTTGCCGCCGCTTCGCTCAGCGACGGCGTGCCGGCATAGGCCTGCTGCGCAATCTCGAGCAGAAGCTGCGCTTCCGCGAATTGGAATCCGGGCTTGAGCGTCATCCTGTCCCTCCCCTGCAACGGCTGATGTTCAACCGCTCGTCTTCGGATATCGGCGGCCGATACGTCTCATTCTTTGCAGCAATCACAAGATGTGTCTACGAATAAATACAATATTGAGATGTCTTTCAGAGTCTCATCGGAAGTTCGCGTGCCGCTTCTCCGTCATTCCGGCGCTCATAAACTTTTCTTGAAGTGTGAGATCGCCCACACTCGCATCGCGCGCGCAGTGCTTCGCTTTCGGAGCTCGCATCATATTCCGGTGCTTTCGTTAGCGAACGTCAGAATCCAAGAGCACCGGCCGCTCATTGAACTCGCTGCGGCTTTGAATTCGAAGTTCGGATGCAGAGGGCGCGGACAAGCTGATCGGACATTTCAAGTCCGCCGCGCCAGCGATTCAAATATATGTCAATCGATAGTGGAGCCTATCCGATGGACCAGGCGTCATTTTCGTTGCGGGGCATTCATCCGCCTCGCATCATCTCCCAAGCCACGCCGCAACGCACCGGCATTCTCAAGACCCTTGTGGCGGTGTTGCACCTGTCCCGGCGGCTGCAGGCCGAACACGTCCTGCGACAGCACGCCGACCTGTTCGAGAAGCATGGCGAGCTGCTCGACCTGACGAAACTGCGGGATTTCTGACGACGCCGGGCGGCGTGCGCGACGCCCGTTCAGTTTTTCATCCCGAACGACGACGCTCTTGTCGTGACCGCGATCGGCCTTGGCACCCAGGGCGTTCTGATGCTGTTATGACTAACCCCGGTCGCAGCCGGCGGAGCGCGCCGCCTGCGCTGCGCTCTCATAGGCCTGCCGGAACTCCTGCGAGGCCGGCGCGAAGTGCTGCTTGGACTCGGCCTCCTGCGTCGCCGTGTTCAGCTCGAAGCAGCGCAGGGCATGCGCCCACGGGCTGTCGTCGTTGCTGATGATGACGAAGTCCTGCGGGAAGCTCTCGATATAGCTGACGTTGAATACGTCGCCCTGCTGCGGATAATAGACGCCGTTGGCCGGCGGGTAGACGTTGAAATCCGCATCCGTGAACCGCGCCTCGATGGTGCGCGCGTCCGTGATCCTGATCAGCACGTTGTGGCTGCGGACGCGCTGGTCGTTGTAGAAATCGTTGGTGTCGTAGGAACCGGTGACGGTCGCCTGGCCCTGCGCGCCGAAGCGATGGACGAGGTTGGCGGAGATCTCGGTGCCATAGACGAGGTTGCCGACGCCGAGCACGACCCCGAGCGGGATCGGGAGCATGGCGCGTAACCGCCCCTTTCCGTCGGCGCCTCGCCGGAACGGCGGCAGCGCCTGCGCGGCCAGCGCCAGCAGCACGCAGGCCGGCAGCACCAGAAAGCGCCACTGCACCAGCTTGTAGAGAATGTGGAGGAGCGTGTCGGTCAGCATGGCGAGGCTCGAGCGAAAGAAAGCCTATTTATGCCCGATCGACGACGGCGATTTGACGGCGGCGGCAAGGAGCTCACGATGTCAAGCGCAGGACATGATTCCTCGCCGTCACAAACGACGGACACCCAACGTCCTCGCGGGCCGTTCGGGAGTGGAAGGCGAGGGCGCCCTGAGGCAGACGCGGAACGTGAGACCTGCAACGCCGACGCTGATCCGCCGCGCGCACCGTCGATGCAACCGGAAGGTGTGCGGCCCGGCGGGGCCTCGGCTTTCTCTTGCTTTTTGCCGGGCCGATCGCAACTCCCGCCATTGACATATGCGCGCCATACGCCACGGTTAGGAACCAAGC
The DNA here is from genome assembly GCF_032484835.1 of Bradyrhizobium sp. SZCCHNS1022. Lineage (NCBI taxonomy): Bacteria > Pseudomonadati > Pseudomonadota > Alphaproteobacteria > Hyphomicrobiales > Nitrobacteraceae > Bradyrhizobium > Bradyrhizobium sp. SZCCHNS1022. Next base: position 1,920,373 of record NZ_JAUETT010000001.1, read on the forward strand.
GAGATGATGGCGAGGAGCAACATGGCCGAGACGGATATTGAAGTTCTCATGAACGCGCGCACGGTGCTGGTCGAGATGCGCCAGAACTGGATCAAGACCATTGCGGCGGGTTACAAGCTGGGTGAGACCGAAGCCGCGATCAAGGGCCTGATCGAAATCCAGCAAGCCATCGATGTGGTCGACGACGCAGCCCAGGAACAAGAGCTCGAGGAAGAACTCGAGGAGCTCAGCGAGGACTGACCGGACGCCCCGCCGGTCCCGGTCTCGGATGTGACGGCGCTGGAGCCTCGTCGGCCGTCGCGCGCATCATGCGCCCGTGGCACAGTATTCGCGCCAGAACTGCCGGTAGCCGGCCTCGACGTGCTGCGTGTAGACGGCGACATTGCCGGCCGCGGAACGCGCGATGCGCGCGGGAAGCTCCGCCCGTAGCTGGGCAAGATGCGCCGGCTGCGATGCGAAGTGCTTTGCGATACTGATGTAGCCGTCGTCATCGCCGGCCACCCAATCGTCGAGGCCGATCGCCGTCAGGATGCCTCCGGCCGCGCGCGAGGCCGCACCGCGGCCGAGCTTGGCCACGACCGGCACCCCCATGTAGAGCGATTCCCAGGTCGAGATGCCGCCGTTCTGCGGGAACGGATCGAGCGAGATGTCGATGGTCTGAAGAGCCCGCAGATGGTCGCTTCGCGGGCTCGAACCGAAGCAGGCGATCCGGTCCTGCGCGATGCCCTGCGCCACGAAACGGTCCACCAGCGCATCGCGCAGGAATGTTTCATCAAGGGCGACATGCTTGATGACGATCTTGGCGCCTTCGACCTCGCGCAGCAGTCTCGCCCACACCGCCAGCGCCTCGTCCGAGATCTTGTCGATCCGGTTGAAGACGCCGAATGTGAGATGACCGTTTGATAGCATCGGCAGCGCGGACGGCGTGGCATCGGTGATCGGGTCGATCGTGATCACCGATGGCAGATCATAGACGGTTTCCGCGAACAGATGCCGGACATCTTGTGGGATCGTCATGGGGTCGGCGAAGAAATAGTCCATGGTCGCAACGCCGGTGCCGGTGCCGCTGCCCCAGGCCGTAACCTGGATCGGCGCCGGCTTGCGCGCAAACACCGCCATGCGATTGCCGGTGGTGTGGCCGGAAAGGTCGACCAGGATGTCGACGCCGTCGGCCTGGATGCGGTCTGCCAGTTCGTCATCCGACAGGTTGTTCGCATTCACCCAGACATCGGCCAGCGACTCGAAGGCAAGGGTGAACTGATCGCGTACATTCGACGACGAGTAGCAGTTGATCTGGACCTTCGTCTTGTCGTGGCATCGCAGCACCGGCAGGAACGCAAACCCCGCCGAATGCCTCCTGAAGTCGGCCGACACATAGCCGACGATGATGCGCCGGTCCGGGTCGAGCGCGCGCGCGCCCAGCTTGCGCCGCGGGAATTTGCTGCCGACCGTATCCCACCAATAACGGCGCGTCGCCTGCTGGGCTGCGAAATCCGCCTGGCTGAGAAAATCCTGATAGAAGATCTTCTTCGTGATCGCTTCGTCGTAATCCGGCCGGATCGCGATGGCGCGGTCGAAATGCGCGATCGCACCGGCCGTGTCGCCCAGCCGTCCGAGACAGGCGCCGAGCAAAGTGAGGCCGACTTCGGAACTATTGTCCTGCTCGAGCACGCGCCTGCAGGCGACGATCGCCTGCGCCACGTTGCCTCTGAGCATGCTGATCTGGGCCTTGCCCTGCCATCCCAGTTTGAGCGTGGGCTCGCGCGCGACCGCGGCATCGAAATCGGCTTCGGCCTGGTCGATTCGACCCGCCAGTATATGCAGCCGGCCGCGATGGGCGCGCACCTCCGCCATGTCGGGCCTGATCTCGATCGCGGTATTGAAGGCCGCTTCCGCCAGCTCGAAATGCCTGAGCTCGAGATGCGCCAGCCCCTTGTTGACCCAGCCTTCGAAATGGCGCGGCGCCAGCGCCAGCGCCCGCTCGGCGCTGACGGCGGCAGCATCCCAGCGCCTGACCATCAGCTCCGCGACGCCGCGGTTGCACCAGGCGTCGGCGTCGTCGGGCTTGAGCTCGATCGCGCGGGTGAAGGCGGCGATTGCCGGCTCCGCCAGTTCCAGGCGCAGCAGGGCGATCGCCAGATTGCGCTGCGCGGTCTGGGAATTTGGCCGCAGCTTCACGGCCTTTTCCAGCAGGGCGCGGGCCTCGTCATAGCGTTTGAGGTTGATCAGCGCAAAACCGAGATTGGAATTGGCATCCGCTGAACCTGGATCGAGTGCGACGACGCGCTCGAGGATCTGCCTGCCTTCCTCGAACTGTCCGCATTCGATGACCGATACGCCGAGCAGATGCATGGCATCGAAGTAGGTGGGCAAATCCTGCAGCAGCTGCCGGCACAGCGACTGCGCCTCGGCATGGCGCCCGGCGCGATAGGCCGTCATCGCTGTCGGCAGCAACGTCTCCGCCTGCTTCTTCAGTTTCTTCTGCAGCCTGGCGTTCTGGAAGGCGCGGGATCCGACATTGCTGGCCAAGGCTCGTTCTCCAGGAATTTCTTTATGATTTTGCGCAGCCGCCAGGCTGGCGGTCACGCTCCGCCGTGTCTGATCGCGCGACACTGCCCACCTTCACCCGGCAAAATTTACCCAGTACATGGTTAGCGGCTGGTTAACGGTGAGGTTCCGTGGATGTGCGAGGCCGCCGCCGGGGTCGTGCGGGGATGCTCACGCAGCTTCTGCATATGCACCCTGCGCGACTGCGGCTTGACCGCAGATTGCCGGACGACACAGTTGCGCATCGTGCCTGCTCAAATGAATCGCCATGAGGAAACGTCCGGCTTCGCCCCTGACTCGCGTCAGGCCTGGGTGCGGCTCGGCCTTGCGCTGCTGATCGGCTCGATCGGCGGGGTCGGCATGTGGTCGGTCGTGGTGGTGCTTCCGGTGGTCCAGGCCGAATTCGGCGCGAGCCGGGCCGCGGTGTCGCTGGCCTATACGCTGACGATGTTCGGCTTCGGGTTCGGCGGTGTCATCGTCGGCCGCATCACCGACCGGTTCGGCATCGTCGCGGCGATGGGCCTCAGCATCGCCTTGACCGGCGCGGCCTACGTGCTGGCGGGCGTGTCGACGACGCTGTGGCAGTTCCAGGCAGTCTATTTCCTGATCGGAATGGGCACCTCGGCGACCTTCGCGCCACTGATGGCGGAAGCCTCGCACTGGTTCGACCGCTATCGCGGCCTCGCCGTAACGGTCGTCGCGGCCGGCAGCTATGTCGCCGGGACGATATGGCCGCCGCTCGTGACGTTCGGCATCCAGCGCGCGGGATGGCGCACCACGCATATCGCGATCGGACTGTTCTGCGCGGGTGCGATGACGCTGCTGCTGTTGGTGCTGCGCGCGCGGATGGGCGGCACCGGCGCGCAAAGCCATGTCCAGGCGCCGCCGCCGCGGCTCGACCTCGGCATTTCCGCCAACACGCTCACGGTTCTGCTCTGCATCGCCGGCGTTGCCTGCTGCGTGGCGATGGCGATGCCGCAGGTCCATATCGTCGCCTATTGCGGCGATCTCGGCTATGGCGTCGCCCGCGGCGCCGAGATGCTGTCGCTGATGATGGGCTTTGGCATCGTCAGCCGTATCGGCTCCGGCTTCCTCGCCGACCGCATCGGCGGCGTGCGCACGCTGCTGATCGGCTCGCTGGCCCAGGGTTTTGCGCTCATGTTCTACCTGTTCTTCGACAGCTTGAACTCGCTCTATTTGATCTCGGCGATGTTCGGCCTGTTCCAAGGTGGCATCGTGCCTGCTTACGCGATCATCATCCGCGACACCATGCCGGCGCGCGAGGCGGCCACGCGGGTCGGCATCGTGGTCTTCGCCACCGTGGCCGGCATGTCGTTCGGCGGCTGGGTCTCTGGCGTGATCTTCGATGCTACCGGCTCCTATGCCGCAGCCTTCGCCAATGGTGTTGCCTGGAATGCCGTCAACGTCTCGATCGTGCTGAGCCTGTTGATCCTGGCACGGCGGCACCGGGCGGTCGCCGCCTGACGGTCCCGACCGCAGTTGCCGCGGCAGCTCTCAGAGACTGTTCACCAGCCGGCGCGCCGCCTTCAACCCGTTCTCGTCGCGCTTATAGAAGGTCCAGCCCTTGGCACGCTTGGCCTTGACCAGGCCGGCCGCGGTCAGGACGCGCATGTGCTCGCTCAAGGTCGGCGCGGAGACGCCGAGCTTGTCGGCGATGAAGATGCCGCAGACGCCGTCCTCGACCAGGTCGCCATCCGCCTGTCGCGGGAAATGCCGGCGCGGCTCCCGCAGCCAGTCGAGGATCTGCAGTCGCCTGTCGTTGGCCAGCGCGCGAAAAATCAACTCCGGCTTCATTTCGTGACTTTGCCAATTAGCTAATCCATGTCAAGGGTGGCGTCGGAAGAACAGTGAGGTGAAGCATGTCCGATGCGCCGAGATCGGTGAACCGCGACGGGATCGCGGCGACCTATGGGCTGATCCGACCTCATGTCCGCCATACGCCGCTGGTCACGGTCGATGCCGCCGAGTTCGGCCTGCCGCCGATGCGATTGCGGCTGAAGCTCGAATTCATGCAGCATGCGGGCTCGTTCAAGGTGCGCGGTGCGTTCGCCAATCTTCTGACCCGCGAGGTTCCGGACGCCGGTGTGGTGGCTGCGTCCGGCGGCAACCATGGCGTCGCGGTCGCGTTGGCGGCGAGCCGGCTGGGCAGGAGGGCGGCGATCTTCGTGCCGACCATCGCGTCGCCATCGAAGATCGAACTGATCAAGCGCTATGGCGCCGAGATCCATGTCGGCGGCGAGCGTTACGCCGATGCGTTGGCCGCGAGCGAAGCGATGGTGACCAGTACCGGAGCGATCCCGATCCGCGCCTTCGATCAGGCCGAGACCATGCTGGGGCAGGGCTCGGTCGGGCTCGAAATCGAGCGCGACGCTGACGATATCGACACGCTGCTGGTCGCTGTGGGCGGCGGCGGGCTGATCGGCGGCATCGCCGCCTGGTACGAGGGCCGGATCAAGGTCGTGGCGGTCGAGCCGGCTGGCGCGCCGACCTTGCGCGATGCGCTCGCGGCCGGTCGGCCCGTCGATGCGCCCGCCGGCGGCATCGCCGCCGACAGCCTCGCGCCCCGGCGGATCGGCGAGCTGATGTTTCCGATCGCCCGTGACTTCGTCGCGCCCGACGTCGTGCTGGTTGATGACGACGCCATCCGCGCCGCGCAACGCGCGTTGTGGGCGAACCTGCGCGTCGTGACCGAGCCGGGCGGCGCGGCCGCCTTCGCGGCCTTGCTATCGGGTGCCTATCGCCCGGCGCCGTCCGAGCGCGTCGCGGTTCTGCTCTGCGGCGCCAACACCACGGCGGTGAATTTCGAGAGCTGATTGGCGCGGTAACCGAGAAGCAATCCAGGACCTCACGCAGGTCTCCGGATTGCTTCCTCGCCAACTCCTCGCAGTGACGGCATTTGCCCGAACGACGCTAATCTTCCGCGACCGCATCGCCCCAGGCATGGAAGATCTCGGTGGCGCCGCTGTTGGTGGCGCCGTCGCGCAGCACGATGCTCGGGCAGGCGAACTTCATCGGTAGCGTCTGCACCGGCGCCTGCTCGACGTCGAACTTCGCCGCGAGCGCCAACTGCACCCCGGCCGGCAGCCGCGTATCCGCACCGACGATGTCGCCCTCGCTGGCATCGATCCGTGGCTGGTGGATGGCCTGATCCAGATCCATGCCGAAATCCATCACGAAGGACAGCAACTGCGTCACAGCCGGGAGGATGCGGCGGCCACCGGAGGCGCCGAGCGCAAGACGACGGCCGTCGGCGGCTTGCGCCACCACGGGCGTGTAGTTGGTGAGGCAGCGCTTCCCGGGCGCAAGCGAATTGGTCGTGCCCGGCGTCGGGTCGAACCACATGATGCCGTTGTTCATCATGATGCCGCTCTGCGGAGTCTGGAATTTCGAGCCGAAGCTCGACAGCAGCGTCTGCGTCACCGCGGCCATATTGCCGTCGCGATCGACCACCGAATAATGCGTCGTACAGGCAGGCGCGAGATATTCGGCGCCGAGCGCGCGGCGTCCTTCGGCATCGCCCATGCCGTTGAGCCGTTCGCGATAGGCCGATTGCAGGGCCTCGACATAAGCGAGATAGGCGGCGGCGTTCGGGGTGCCGCCCGACTGCAGGTTCGCTTGCAGCAGGCGCAGCGTATGCGCCAGCGTGGGACCGGCGGTCAGCTCCGGTGTCGCGAACACGGTGCCGCCGCGGTAGGGAATTTTCAGCGGCTCGCGCACATGCGCCTTGAAGGCCGCGAGGTCTTCGACCGACAAGGCCCCGCCGGCGGCCTGGATGTCGCGGCTGACGGAGCGGGCGAGATCGCCCTCGTAGAAGTCGCGCGCGCCCGCACTGGCGAGATGCGCGAGCGTGGCCTTGAGCTGCTCCTGGGGTAGCCGCACCACCGATTTGATGCCCCATTGCGGGTTCGGCGGCAGGCCGTCTTTCAAGTATGCCGCGGCGCTGGCGCTGTAGCGGCGCAGATCGGCGGCCGCGCTCGAGATCATGACGGTGGTCCACCAGTCCACCAGCAGTCCTTCGCCGGCGAGCGCCACGCTCGGCGTGAGCAGGTCTTTCCAGGGCAGCTTGGCGTAACGCTTGCGTGCTTCCTCCATGCCGGCGACCACGCCGGGCACGGCGATGGAGCCAGGGCCGTGCAGATTGCGGTCGTCCTTGACCCGCGCCCAGGGGAAGATGTCGGCGGCAACGCCGCCATCTTTGCTGAGCGGATAATCCTCGATGCGCAGGCTGTCCGGCGTGCGCATGCCGTAGTCGATCACCTCGACCCGGTTTTCCTTGGCGCGATAGAGCACCATGGCGCCGCCGCCGCCAATGCCGCTCATCCAGGGTTCCAGCACGCCGAGCGCAAAGCCGGTGGCCACCAGCGCATCGACGCAGTCGCCACCGGCGGCCAGCACCTCCGCGCCGATCTCGGCCGCGCGGCGCGATTGTGCGGCGACGATGCCGCCTTTCGAGCTGACTGCTGGCTTTCTGATCTCTTGGCGGTGGGAGAAGTGGTTCGGCATGGCGGCTCCTTGCGACGTCGATGGCGCTGGTCGGCGCCGGAACACGGGCGAATTGACACCGCGCGACGGCGCGAGGCAATCCGCGAAAGCGGCTGGCCGCTGCGACGTCAGCGAATGGTCAGGTCCCCGCGCCGGTGAGGATGTATTTACCTTTAGCCACTATGGTCGTTTGCAGACCAGATCGATCTCGATCAGCGCATCATAAGCGAGCCCGGTCACGCCGACACAGGTGCGGGCAGGCAGCCGGTCTACGGGGAAGAATGAACGATAGGTTTCATTCATTGCCGCGTAATCCTGCTTGAAGCGCGTCAGGTAAATCCTAGCCATCACAATATGTTCGAGGCCAAGGTTGAGACCTTGGAGTATGTACTTCAAGTTCTGCATCACCGCCTTCGTCTGATCGATGATGCCGTCCGGCAGCACGCCCGGTGCTTCTGGTGAGTCCGGCATCTGGCCGGTGACGAACACGAAGCCGTCGGTCTCCACGGCGTGGCTGAATGGCGCGACGGGCCTGGTCGCGCCGGGGATCATGTGGAATTGCATGGTTTGGTCCTTTCCGTGATTGATTCTGTGGGGTGAGCGAAGCGACGCGAGGCGGCGCGTGCCCACCCTCCCAGTGTCGTCGCTCAGCGGTGGGCACGCTTGCTTTGCCCACCCTGCGAGTTGAGTGGAAATCAGCTTCCGTCCCCGAACAGCCGTTTGCTCAGGATCGCGTGCACGCCCCAATTGCCGTCGACCACCTGCGTCACGCCGAAGTCGACGGCGGCTGACATCAAGGCGATCGCCTCGTCCTCGCTGAGACCTTTGCTCTGCATCAGGAACCGGCGCATCTTGCGGAACGCGTCCTTCATTGCGAGGTCGAGCGAGGAGGTCGCGTAGACCTCGCTCTGCCCCTGCGCGCCGAACTCGGCGAGATAGTTCGGGTGACTGAAACCCGTCAGCACCCAATCGGTGGCGGTCTCGATCAACGGATAGCTGAGATCGGCAAACGGCTTGCCGGCGAGCTGGCCCTTCTTGTGCAAAATCACCTGAAAAGTGCCGGTCATCGAGCACTCGATCGCGGTGCCGGAGAGTTCGCCGTCGCCCTGGGTCGCATGGGGATCGCCGACCGAGAGCAACGCGCCGGGGACTGCGACCGGCAGATAGACGGCCGCGCCCTTGCCGAGCCGCCAATTGTCGAGATTGCCGCCGAAATAGGAGGGCGGAATCGAATCGACGAAGTCGACCTCGCGCGGGGCGACGGCGATGACGCCGAAATGTGGCCGCAGCGGAATCCGGATGCCGTCGAGCACGCCGTGGCGGCGCTTGACGCTACCGGGCGCAATGGGGATGCCGGGATAGTCGTAGGTCGCGTGCACGACGCCGAACGGATCGGTCTGTGGCTCCCAACGATAGGAATAGAGGGCGCGTGCATGCGGCTCGGAATCGTCGGCGAAGATCTCGTAGATCGTCACCGCCTCGCGCGGCGTCGGCCCGCCCAAGAACTCATTGTAATGATAGCCCCACCAGGCGGCGACGCTGGAGCCGAACACGCGCCCCGCATAGGCCGGACTGCGGCTCGGTCGCGGCACGATGTCGACGACCCGCACCTCCAGCACGTCGCCCGGCTGTGCGTCCTTGATCGCGACGGGGCCGGTGCAGATATGCACGCCAAAGCCCTCGCCGGCGCCACGGCCGAATACGCTGGCGTCCATCGGGCCGGCGCCGCGGCGATCGACATTCTTCTTCTCTCTCGTCCAGCCGAACACGCTCTCCGCGTCGGCATCGCCCACGATCATCCGCTCGGGATCATCGGAGGCGTGCTGGGTCAGCGTCTCGATCGTGATGGTGTCGCCCGAGGCGATCTCGAGAAGCGGCGGCAAGGAACGGCTGAAATAGCCCCAATGCACGCGGTCGGCGGCGACCGAGAGATGATGGGCATGCGCCTCTTGCCTGTCACGATCGTTGGCCGGCGCCGGCAAGTTCGTTTCGACCCTGGCGCCAAGCGAAGTTTGCGGGGCGCGCGCCTGCGCCAGCGCCGCGAGCGGCCAGCCGCGCTGTCCGCGCGGTGCCGCCGCCGATCCTTGCTCTGCCTTCTGCTGTCGGAATTCACGCGGTGACAGGCCGAAGCGCTGGCGGAAGCTGCGGCTGAAATGCGCGGAATCGGCAAAGCCGTAGCGATAGGCGATCTCGGAGATCGAATGGCTGGCTTCGGCGGGATTGGAGAGATCGGCAAGCGCGCGCTGCAGCCGCCGTTCGCGGACATAATGGCTGAAATTGTCGCCGGCGCCTTCGAACAGCTTCTGCAGGTAACGCTCGGAAATGCCTTCCGCCTGCGCAACGCGTGCCGGCGTCAACTCGGCATCGTCCAGCCGCCGCTCGATGGTCTGGCAGATCCGATGCAAGGTCGCGGCCTGCGCCGCGCTGCTGCAGCCATCATTGATGGGGGCCGCCTGCTGATGGGCCAATGTGAGCAGCAGGTCGATCAGGGATTGCGCGACGGTGCTCCATTCGGCATCGCTCAAGCCTTCGAGCGATCGTGCCGCCGCCTCCAGCGTGCGGCAGAACACATCCGCCAAGCCGTTCGGCTGGATCACTTGGGGTCTGGCGAGCTTGAGCTTGCCGCCGATACGGCCATGCAGGGCTTCTGACGTCACTGACAGGGCAAGCGCGCGCAGGTCGCGCTGAAACGCGATGCTCCATTCGCTCGCACGCGGCAGCAGCACGAGATGCCCGGCGGGTACGATGCGGTGGCCGTCCTTGCTCTTGAGAACGGCCCCATCCTCGATCGGAAGAAGTGCGATCGGCAGATCCTCGTGCGGCTGCGCGAGTGGTGCGACGGCCTGCGGTCCCGCCGCAAGCCGCGTCAGCGCGAGGCCGGGGGCATTGCGAAGCGATGCGGTCGCGTGGCCGTCATAGAAGGAGGCGTTCGACGCGGGCTGCAGCCCGATCGCGTTCAGGACGTCGCGCCACGCTTCAGGACGATCGTCCTGTGCATAGGATTCGCTGGTGAAAGGGCGAAAACTCATGGGACTGCTCGACACCCCCGGGGTCAAGCAACCACCGTGCCAGATGAGCTTCACCATTGGGCACTGGAGCGGCGGCCTATCGACGCGTGTGACGTTCAATCGTCTCTCAATGACTCATTGTGTCCAGTGCGATCGCCGCGGGCGCTCTGTTCCCCCCCCAAGGGGGGAGGGAGCGCACCGCATTCTTTGGCGGCGGATCCGATCCTACTCACACCGGAAGACGTTCTTCCGGATGGTGCCGTGAACGCCCCAATTGGCATCGACCACCTGGGTGACGCCAAAATCGGCACCGACCGACATCAGCGAAATCGCCTCGTCCTCGCTCAGATGATGCACCGTCATCAGGAACCGGCGCAGCTTGCGGAAGGCATCACGCATCGCGCGGTCGAGGCTGGAGTGATTGGCAATGTCGGTTTGCGCGTTGACGCCGAGCTCGGCGAGATAGTTCGGATAGGTAAAGCCGTACACCGACCAGGCCTGATCGGTTTCAAGCAGAGGATGGGTGAGGCCTTCGAGCGCCGTGCCGCCGAGCTCGTTGTTCTTGTGAAGGATGAACTCGAAGTCGCCGGTCAATGATGTCTCGATGGCGGTGCCGCCGAGCTCGCTGTCGCCCTGCGCGGCATGCGGATCGCCGACCGAGAAGAAGGCGCCGGGCACGGCCACCGGGTAATAGATCCGCGCGCCCTTGCCGATGCGCCAGTCGTCGATATTGCCGCCGGTATAGCCGGGCGGAATCGAGGAGACGAAATCGGCTTCCGTCGGCGCAAGCCCCATCGTGCCGAAATGCAGCCGCGCCGGCACCTTGATGCCGGGCAGGATGTTCTCGCGTTTGGCGATCGTGGCGTGATCGACACGCACCCCGGGATAATCGATGGTCGCGTGCACGATGCCGTCGGGGTCGGTCTGCGGCGTCCACACATAGTTATACACCGCCTTGGCATGAGGCTCGCCCGCGGTGTCGAGCTCGAAGATGGTGATCACCTCGCGCGGCTTCGGCTCCTCGATCAGGTCGTGATAGTGGAAGCCCCAGTTCGCCGCGACATTGGAGCCGAAGCATTTTCCGGCGTGGCAGCCGCATTGGCTCGGCCGCGGCCGGATGTCGAGGATGCGCACTTCCAGCACATCGCCGGGCTCGGCGCCTTCGATCGCCACGGGGCCGGTGAGCAGGTGGACGCCGAGGCCTTCGCCGGAGCCACGGACGAACGGACCTTCGGTGGGCCCCGCGCCGCGGCGCGCGACCGCCTTGTGCTCGCGCGTCCAGGCGAACACGCTCTCGGCGCCGGGATCGTCCTTGATCATGCGCTCGTAGTCGTCATTGGCATGATGCGTCAGAGTCTCGATGGTGGCGCGATCGCCGGAGCGCAGCGTCAGGGCCGGGGCAACCACTTTGCTGAAATAGCCCCAATGAACGGTTTTGGACGAAACCGGCAGCAGATGATGTCTCATGCAAGGGCCTCTTTGCGCACAGATCTGGGAAGAGTTCGGATTGGATCTGGTCCTGGCCTCATGGTTCGAGACGGCTCTGCGCGCCTCCTCACCATGAGGGTCTGACGTGTTGCTGCGTAAAAGGTCCTCATCCTGAGGAGCCCGCCGCAGGTGGGCGTCTCCAAGGATGGCCACGCAAAGGATGCCGCTGCGGCGTTTACTGCCAGAGCCGTTCGCCTTGCTGTATGGGATATCATCGCACGGACTCCTTCTGCCGCTCCGCATCCATCACAGAGAGGAAGCGCGCGGTCAGCGGGTGGCGCGGGTTGGACAACACCTCGTGCGCCGGGCCTTCCTCCAGGATCACCCCGCCGGTGAGGAAGGCCACGCGGTCAGCGACCTCGTCAGCAAAGCGAATCTGATGCGTGGAGATGATCATGGTCAGCCCGTCGTCGATCGCGAGCCGGCGGATCACCTCCAGCACCTCGTTGACGAGCTCGGGGTCGAGCGCCGAGGTCGGCTCGTCCAACAACAGCACGCTGGGATTGGGCGCGAGCGCACGGGCGATCGCGACGCGCTGCTGCTGGCCGCCGGACAGATGCCGAGGCAATGCGTTGGCGCGATGGCTGAGGCCGACGCGGTCGAGAAGCTCCGTCGCCCGACGATCGGCTTCGAAACGTCCCATGCCGTGAACCCAGCGCAAGGGACCGGCGATGTTCTCCTTCGCCGTGAGATGGGCGAACAGGTTGAATTGCTGGAACACCATGCCGACGCCGACATTGGCGCGCTCGTTGGCGATCGCGCGCGGTGACAGAGCCCGGCCGTCTTCACCGTGACCGAGGCGCTTGCCGCCGACGCGCACCAAGCCGGAATCCCAGTTCTCCAGATGATTGATGCAGCGGAGCAGGGTGCTCTTGCCCGAGCCGCTGGGGCCGAGCAGCGCGACCACTTCGCCGATGCGCACGGTGAGATCGAGGCCGTCGAGGACGGCGTGGCCGTCATAGCTCTTGCGCAGATCCTTGACCTCGACCGCGATGTTGTTGCGGGCGATGGTGGCGGCGCGCCTGGCGCGGTCCTCGCTGGTGAGCGCGAGCGGCGGCGTCTCCTTCAGCTCGGCCGGTTCGGGCGCCGCGGTGTCGGTCGCGGGGCCGGTTGTCTCGGCCAACGCCAGCTTGGTCGCGAGATCGATGCGGCGCCACGGCAGATAGTCCGCGAGCCGGCGCTGCTTCGTGCTGCGATCGAGATCGAGCAGCCATTCCAATCCGAGCTGGACCACGCTGACCGCGCCGGTCAGCACGAGATAGAGCAGGCCGGAGGCGAAGAAGATCGAAAAGAAATCGAAGGTGGAGGAGGCGAGCTGGGTCGAGCGCAGCGTCAGCTCCTGCACCGCGATCACCGAGGCGAGCGAGGAGTTCTTCAGCGCACTCACCGCTTCGTTGCCGAAGGCGGGGATCATGGTGCGGATCGCCTGCGGGGCGATGATCCGCCGCATCAGGACTGCCGGCGTCATGCCCAGCGCCTGTCCCGCAAGCAGCTGGCCGCGATCGACGCCAAGCACGCCGGCACGCAGCATTTCGGCGATGAAAGGGGCTTCGTTGCAGGCGAGCGCAAGTCCGGCGGCCAGTACCGCCGGCAGCTTGATGCCGATATGCGGGAGCGCGTCGTAGGCGAACACCATCTGCAGGATCAGCGGCGTGCCGCGGAAGATCACGGTGTATCCGCGCGCCAGTGCGGCGAGCGGCCAGAAGCGGCTGAGCTGCATGGCCGCGATGATCACGCCGAGCATCAAGCCGCCGATCAGCCCGAGCGCCGTGACCTGCAGGGTCAGCTCGATGCCCTGGAGCAGGTATGGCAGGCTGAGATAGTGCAGGAACAGGGACATCGGTGAAGAAGGCCTGACGAGTTGCGGCTAGGTTGGTTCGGCGAGCCGTCATTGCGAGCGAAGCGAAGCAATCCAGAACCGAAAAAGGCTGGATTGCTTCGTCGCTTCGCTCCTCGCAATGACGAATTCCCTGTTTCTATGGCCGAGGTTCTTCCCCCTCTCCCAAGGGGAGAAGGGGAATCGGCGGGGGACGCTCATGGGAGCAAATCGTACGAACGCTCAATCCGCCTGGAGGATATCCGGCTCCTTGAAGTTGGCGGGATCGAGCTCCCACTTCTTCAACAGCTCCTGGTGAATGCCGGCCTTCTGCACCTCGATCAGCGCGGCGAGCACAGCATCACGGAATTTCGGCTTGTCCTTTGGCACGGCGATGCCGACCGAATAGGGGATCGTCACCGCGATCGCCTTCTCGAGCTTGTCGGGATAGGCCTTCACGGCCTGGTCCACCGTGTTGACGTCGTTGATGTAGGTATCGGCGCGTCCGGCCAGGATCGCCTGGATACAGTTGGCGTTGTTGTCGTAGAGCTGCAGCGTCGGTTCCGGCTTGCCGGCTGCCTTGCACTTCGGTCCCATGTCCTGCACCAGCGGCACCTCGACGAAGCCGGTATTTTCCGCGGCGGCCGCGCCGCACAAGGTCATGTCGATGCCGTGAATGCCCTTCGGATTGCCCTTGGCGACCAGCACGCCGTCGAACACTTTCGAATAGGTGATGAAGTCGGCGGCCTTGGCCCGCTCCTTGGTGGCGTAGATATCGGAGATCACGATGTCGGCCTGGCCGCTCGCGAGCGTGGTCAAGAGCGCTGCGAAGGTCACCGGCTTGTAGGTCAGCTTGAAGCCGAGGCAGTCGCCGATGGCTTCACCGAGATCGATGTCGAAGCCGACATATTTGCCGGGATCCTTGGGATCGATCGATTCATAACCCGGCGTGTGCGGGTTGATCGCGTTGACCAGCGTCTTGCCTTTCCAGTCCGGAAATTTGTCCTGCAGCGCCGCGCAGCCCGCGGGCGTCGCGGCCTGCACGCCGACAGGCGCCAACAGTCCCGCCGCGATCACGGCGCCGAACGCGGCAAGACACGCGCGCCGCGCCTTGGTGAATAGCCAATTCTGCATGTTGCCAGCTCCTTCGAACGGTGATGGTTGCGTGGTCCGGCGGTGCTGTGATGCCGCCGCCGCGGTCCAAGCTCGAAGGCAAGCTTAGGTGTGCGTGCGCACGGAAAACTTGTCCGTAGGCGCACAATAAGTTGCATCGCTGTAGGTCAGAGATTGAGCAGAGCTTGCCCAAAAACTATCCGCGTCAGTCCGACCCGGACATTGGTCAGCGCTCGTGTCTGAGGTGAAGCGTCGCGGACTTACGCCTACTGATCATTGCCGCGTGCCCGCTGAGGCTATGCAAGTGTGCATCGCGAGACCTTGCGCCGTGGGCTTGGCTGGCGCGTTGCGGCCGACTACTGTGCCGCCATTCGACGTCGAGTGTGTGGGGCGATCTCGTTGGTTAGGTATCTGCAATGATGTTCCGTTTGACGGAACAGCTGTCGTTTGGCCGAGTCCTGATGCGGACTCTGATCGTCCTCGCCTATCTCATCATCTTCGCGCCCGTCGTGATGATCGTGGTCACGAGCTTCTTTGCGCAGGAGCTGATCAGTTTCCCGCCGCCGGCGCTCTCCCTGAAATGGTACGCCAACGCATGGGACAAGCCCGAATTCCTGCGCGGCCTGCTCACGAGTTTCCAGGTCGCCCTCTTGGCGGCGGCGATCGGCGTGCCGATCGGCACGGCTGCCGCGCTCGCCATCGTGCGCGGCGAGTTCCCGGGACGCCAGGCCTTGAGCTCCTTCCTCCTGGCGCCGCTCGCCGTGCCCGGCGTGGTCGCCGGCTCCGGCCTCTATATGCTCTACGTGCTGGCCGAGGATTTTTTTGACCGCGATATCAAGGCGACCACCGAAGGGCTGGTGGTGGCGCACTCGCTGCTCGCAATCCCCTGGACCGTGCGTCTTGTGGTAGCGAGCCTGCAAGGGCTCGACCGCAGAGCTGAAGAGGCGGCCGCCAATCTCGGCGCTGGTCCGTTCACCGTGTTTCGCCGCATCACCTTGCCGATGATGCGGCCGGGCATCGTCGCCGCGGCGATGTTTTCCTTCATCCAGAGCTTCGAGAATCTCGACCTCTCGATGCTGCTCGTCGGCCCCGGTCGGATCACGCTTCCCGTCGCGATGCTGAACTATCTCGAATTCCGGATCGATCCCACCCTGGCTGCGGTGGCGACCGTCCAGATCACTCTGGTTGGCCTGCTGATGCTGGTGACCGACCGCTTCGTCAAACTCTCCCGGGTCGTTTGATGTCGCGGCTGTCTCTTGAAAAATTGAGCAAGCGCTTCGGCACCTCGGTCGCGGTCGACGAACTCGATCTCACGATCCAGCAGGGCGAACTGGTTGCGCTGCTCGGCCCCTCCGGCTGCGGCAAGACCACCACCTTGCGGATGGTCGCGGGCTTCCTGCCGCCAACCGGTGGCCGCGTGCTGTTCGACGCCGAGGATGTCACGAGGTTGCCGGCCCACAAGCGCGGCACCGGCATGGTGTTCCAGTCCTACGCGCTGTTTCCGCACATGACGACGGCCGACAATGTCGGCTTCGGACTCGAAATGCGCGGGCTGAATGCAGCGGAGCGCAAGGCGAGGATCGACGAGGCGCTCAGGCTCGTGCGGCTGTCGCATCTTGCCGATCGCTTGCCGCGTCAGCTCTCCGGCGGCCAGCAGCAACGCGTGGCGTTGGCGCGGGCGCTGGTGATCAACCCGCGCATCTTCCTGCTCGACGAGCCTCTGTCCAATCTCGATGCCAAATTGCGCAGCGAGGTGCGGCTGGAGATCCGCGCGCTGCAGCAGCGCCTGGGCCTGACCACCTTGATGGTCACGCATGATCGCGAGGAGGCGCTGACCATGGCCGATCGCCTCGTCGTCATGGAGGGCGGCCGGGTGCGCCAGATCGGCACGCCGCAACAGCTGTACGACACGCCGAGCGACGCCTTCGTCGCGGACTTCGTCGGGCGCTGCAACATCCTGCTCGGCCGCCGCGAAGACGCCTCTCACTTCCGCACCGAGGGCGGCCTGCTGCTGCCGGTCGACTCGGCTGCGGATGAATGCAAGGATGCGACTGCCTTTGCGCTGCGGCCGGAGCGCATCGTGCTGCAGGTGGATGCGACCGCAGGGCTGCAGGGGCGATTGCAGGCCGTCACCTATATGGGCCCGCAGACCGAATATGTGATCGCAGTAGGCGATGAGACCCTGGTGGTGGTCCGCCAGACACCGAGTGCCGGTGAGCCGCTCGCTGCGCTCAGGCCCGACGACTTCGTGTCCCTGCAATGGGACCACAAGGCTCCGCGCCTTGTCCCGCAAACATCAGCATGAGTGAGAGGTCATCATGATTTCGCGACGCCATTTTCTCTCTGCAACCGCCGGCGCTGCGGCGTTGGCCTCCGCTTTCCCTGCGCGCGCCGAAGGTGGCCAGGTCGTGGTCGGCACCTGGGGCGGCGACTATGGGCAGCTGCTGAGCGATATCATCGACAAGCCGATCCTGGTGCCGAAGGGCTACGAGATCGTACAGGACATTGCCAACAATGATCCGCGCAAGACCAAGCTGCTCGCCGAGCGACAGAGCCGGCGTGGCTCGATGGATGTTGCGTGTCTCTCCGACGGCGACATGTACATCGTTGCGCAATCGGGCACGTTCGATCCGGTCGACGCCAAACAGGTGACGCGGCTCGACAAGGTGTTTCCGGAGCTGAAGAGCGAGATCGCGATCCCGCACATCTATTCCGCGCAGGTCATCCTCTACAACACCAACCTGGTGAAGACACCGCCGCAATCCTTCGCCGACCTGTGGGATCCGAAATGGCGCGGCCGGGTCGGCCTCGCCGACATCCTTTATCCCAACAACACGCTGGCTGCAGCGCTGGCCGGCGGCGGCGGCCCGTCCAATCTCGACCCGGCCGAGAAGAAGCTGATGGAATGGCGCTCGCTCGACGTGAAGATCTATCCGTCGAACGAGGCGTTGGCGGCGGCGCTGAAGTCGGAGGAGGTGTGGCTGACCACGATGTGGCTTGCCCGCGGCTTCCAGTGGAAGAAGGCCGGCATTCCCTTGAACCACGTGGTCGCCAAGGAAGGCGCGCCGGCGATCGTATTCCAGGCCTCGGTGCCGAAGAACGCCAGGAACAAGCCGGGCGGCTTCGCCTACCTCGATGCCATGCTGGACGCCAAGGCCCAGGTCGCGTTCTGCGACAAGATGGGCTACGTGCCCACCGTGTCGGATGCGGTGCTGTCGGAGGATCTCGCCAAGCAGGTCAGCCTCAACGAGGCCGAGCGCGCCCGTCTGTTGAAGCCGGACTATGCCTACGCCGCTGGCCGCACCCAGCGTACGCAGGACTTCTGGAACAAGGACTTCAAGGGCTAGATCTAGGGGCTCGATGATGGCGCTGCTGGTGGTTCCCGCCTGTCTGCTGGTGCTGGCCCTGCTGGTCGGGCCGATGATCCTGATGTTTCGGATCTCGCTCAACCAGTTCAGTCCGACCCAGCTGATGGTGCAGGCCTTCACGCCCGAGAATTATATCAAGGCCGCGACCGACCCGTATTACCAGCAGATCATCGTCTCGACGCTCGGCATCGCGCTGCTTTGCACCCTGCTGACGCTTGTGCTCGCCTTTCCGGCGGCCTACTGGCTCGGCCGCATCGAGAGCCGCTGGAAGAGTTTCGTGGTGATCGCGACGCTGTTTCCGCTGCTGGTCGGCAACGTCGTGCGCTCGGCCGGATGGATGGCGTTGTTCTCGCGTGACGGCCTGCTCAACACCGCGCTGGAAAAAGTCGGCCTGATCTCCGAGCCATTGGAGATCATGTACACGCCGAAGGCGGTCATCCTCGGCATCATCGCGGTGGTGCTTCCTTACATGATCCTGACCATCGCATCCGTGATCGAAAGCATTCCGCACGATCTCGAGGATGCGGCCGCCAATCTCGGCGCCTCCGGAGCGCGCGTGTTCTGGAGGGTCATCTTGCCGCTGTCCGCGCCGGGTGTCGCGGCGGGCTCGATCCTGGTGTTCGTGCTTTGCATGAACACCTATGCAACAGCGGTGCTTCTCGGCGGTCCCAAATTCAAGATGATGGCTCCGGCCGTCTACGACCAGTTCGTGCGTGGCAACAATTGGCCGATGGGAGCCGCGCTCGCCTTCATGCTGCTGGCGGTGACGATGGCATTCACGGTGTTTGGCAGCGTCGCTTTCGCGCGACGGTACAGGACGGCGTAGGGCGATGATAATGATTGCCGTCATTGCGAGGAGCGTCAGCGACGAAGCAATCCAGACCTGCTTTCCGACTCTGGATTGCTTCACTTCGCTCGCTATGACGACAACTGATTGGAATACAAGGAAACGAGAGCATGACTGAACAGGCCGACATCCTTCCGGGCGACGAACTCGCGCATATCAGGAACAAGGGTGAAGTGCCGATCGTGCCGAAGGCGACCTCGCGCGATCGCGGCACGGGTCCGTTCAGGCGGCTGGCGCTGCGCGGGGCCACGGTGATTGACGGCACCGGCGCGCCGCCGATCGGTCCCGTCGACATCGTCGTCGAGAACGGCCGCATCGTCAGCATCAAGAAGGTGGTCGGCTATGGCTACGACGCCGGTTCAGGCCAGCCGGCCGATCATGAGATCGACTGCCGCGGCAAATGGGTGACGCCGGGCTTCGTCGATTGCCACGCCCATGCCGGCGTCGCCTATCATTCGGCGAACGGCTGGGTGCCGCCGGTCGATTATGTCTACAAGCTGTGGCTGGCGCATGGCGTCACCACGGTCCGCGAGATGGGCTCGATGAACGGGCTGTCCTGGATGATCGACCAGCGCGAGCGCGCCCAGGCGAACACGATCGCGGCGCCGCGGCTGTTGGCCTACGCCTATTTCCCGGCCGTCAACGACATGGTCAAGACGATTTATACGCCGGAGCAGGGCCGCGCCTGGCTGCGCGACGTGAAGGCGCGCGGCGCGGACGGCATCAAGTTCTTCGGCGCGCCGCCGGCGATCATGGAGGCGGCGCTCGACGAGTGCAAGAAGCTCGGCCTGCGCGCCGGATGCCATCACGCGCAGATGGCGGTGTCGCGCATGAACGCGTTGACCACCGCGCGCTGGGGCCTGACCAGCGCCGAGCACTATTACGGCCTGCCGGAGGCGCTGTTCGAGGATCGCGTGATCCAGAACTTCCCGCTCGACTACAACTACACCGACGAATATTTCCGCTTCTCGGTGTCGGGCCAGATGTTCCGGCAGGGCGCCGAACCCGGCTCGGCGAAGTGGAATGAGGTGCTGGAGCAGTTCCTGGAGCTCGGCTTCACCTTCGTTCCGACATTCACGATCTATGACGCCAACCGCGATTTGATGCGCGCGCGTCAGGCCTATTGGCACAAGGATTACACCTGGAAGTCGATGTGGGACTACTTCACCCCGCAGCGCGGCGGCCACGGCTCCTACTGGTATCGCTGGTCGACCCAGAACGAGATCGAGTGGAAGGAGAATTACCGGCTCTGGATGGCCTTCATCAATGAATACAAGAACCGAGGTGGCCGGGTCTGCACCGGCTCCGATTCCGGCTTCATCTACCAGATTTTCGGCTTCGGCTATGTGCGCGAACTGGAGCTGCTGCAGGAGGCCGGCTTCCATCCGCTGGAGGTGATCCGCTCGGCGACATCGCAAGGCGCGGCGCTGTGCGGTCTCCAGGACGAGATCGGCACCATCGACATCGGCATGCGCGCCGACATGCTGGTGCACGACCACAACCCTCTGACCGATTTCAAGCTGCTCTACGGCACCGGCGCGATGCGCTTCAATGATGCCTCCAACGCGGTCGAATGGCATCGTGGTCTGAAATACACGATCAAGGACGGCATCATCTACGACACCGAGGAACTGCTGGCCGACGTGCGCGAACTGGTCAAGGCGAGCTGGGAAAGCGACGTCCCGGAGAAGTACGCAGCCAAGGATGCCGCGGCGCCATGAGCGCTGACATCATCGACTTCTTCGTCCTGACCGGCTTTCTCGGCTCGGGCAAGACCTCGCTGCTGCGCGATCTCCTGCTGGGGGCGGCAGCGGCCGACACCGCCGTGATCGTCAACGAGGTCGGCGAGATCGGGCTCGACGGCGTGATCCTGCGCGAGAGCGGGGACGATGTGCCGATGGCCATGCTCTCCAACGGCTGCGTCTGCTGCCAGATCGGCTCCGACCTTGCATTCACGATCGACCGCCTGATCATGGCGCCGCGCCCTGCAGGCGCGGGGCCGTTGCGGCGAATCATCCTGGAGACGTCCGGCCTGTCGATGCCGGGTCCGGTGTTGCGCCAGCTCGCGACCTTGGCCGAGCATCGGATGCGCGTCGCCGTGATCGGCACCTACGATCTCACGCGGGGCGCGGCGGTGGCTGCCTTCGAGGAGGCGGCGGCGCAATGGGCGGCGTCGCACCGCATCGTCGCGACCAAGGCCGACCTGCTCGGATCAGAAGGCTTGGCCAAAGCGCCGGACGCGATCGCCAGCATCAATCCGGTCGCCGAGGTGGTTGTGACCGCCGATCGCGCCTTGGCCGTGAAGATCGCCTTCGCGCCGCTGATGGCGGCGCTGCCGTTGCGCGAACCGGCGCCGATGCTGACATCGGCGCATCCGCGGCTGGCGTTATGTCTGGCGCGGCCGGCGGGCGGACTCGCTTATTCCGATCTCGCTGCCTGGCTCGATAACCTTGCCGGCGCGCTTGGCGAACGCCTGCTCCGCATCAAGGGGCTGGTCGGGGTTCACGAGGCGCCGCGACCGCTCCTGATCGAGAGTGTCGGCACGGTGTTCTCGCCCCCGCGCCAGCTCTCTGCTGAGAATCCGCCGCAGCCCTTCATCGTGGTGATCGCGCGTGATGTCGCGCGGGTTGAGATCGAGCAGGTCGCGCCAGCGGGTCTGTTCACCTACACTTGGCGGCAGCCGGAGACCGCGCTGGATGCGCCCACAATCAAAGCGGAATGGGTGAGCTGAGCAGATGAGTGGGACCGACACGACCGCGTCGGCCTGGCGGGTGCCGCCGGCCGACTATGTGGCGGCGCGGCCAGTCGACTATCGGCTGACTCAGCCGTCCTCTTGCTACGTGACGATGCACGACGGCTGCCGCATCGCCGTCGATGCCTACGTGCCACAGCCGAAGGATGGTGCCGGTCCGGGCCGTTTCCCGACGCTGCTGTTCTTCACCCCCTACTATCGTCGCTTCAAGCTCAGGCCGGGGGGCAGCGGCGAGGTCAATCCCAACACCGGCAAGTTTCGCGACTACTTCGTGCCGCGCGGTTACGCTGTCGTCGTCGTGGATGTACGCGGCACCGGCGCCAGCTTCGGCACGCGCGACAGCTTCCGCTCCCCCAGGGAGCGTGAGGACAGCCGCGAGATCGCCGAGTGGGTCGTTGCGCAGTCCTGGTCGAATGGCGCAATCGGGGCTACCGGCATCTCTTATCTCGGGGCTGCCGCCGATTTCCTCGCCAGCACCGGACATCCTGCGGTGAAGGCGATCGCGCCGTTGTGCTCGGTCTGGGACACCTACGCCGACAATTACTTCCCTGGCGGCATTCAGCTGAAATCGCTGACCAAGGTCTATGACGAACTGATGGTCGGGCTCGATCACGATCGGCGCGACGTTCTCCGTCAGTTTTCCTATTTCGCCAATCCGGACTTCGAAGGGCCCCAACCGGTCGATGAAGACCCAGATGGCGTGCTGCTGAACGCGGCGATCACAGAGCATCTCGGCAATTTCCGCCAGACCGATTTCATGGCCGAGTTCAGGTTTCGCGAGGAGGGGCTGCCTTACGATCCCACCTTCAGCTCGGCCTCGTTCAGTCCCTATGCGGTGTCTGACGGCATCAGGCCGGACGTCGCGATCCTGTCGGTGTCCGGCTGGTTCGACGGCGCCGGTTATGCCAATGGCGCCATCGCGCGGTATCTCACCCTGCAGGACAATCCGCGGCATCTGTTGCTGGGCCCGTGGGATCACGGCGCCCGCATCGATATCTCGCCGTGGCGCACGTCGGTCGAGCCGGGCTTTCCGCTGCTCGGCGAAGTGCTGCGCTTCTTCGACACCTATCTGCTCGGCTATGACACCGGGCTGATCGACGAGGCGCCGATCCATTATTACGCGGTGCATGCGGAGCGCTGGCGCGCCGCGCATCAATGGCCCCCGGTCATGGCGCGACAGCGGTTGTATCTGGCGTCCGATGGAGCGCTTGCCGAGGCCGCGCCGCAAGCGGGCGAAGATCGATATCGGGTCGATTTCAGCCGCGGCACCGGCAACAACACCCGCTATGAGCGCATCGCGGGTATCGACAGCCGGGACTATTACGCGGACTGGCAGGGGCGGACCGAGGCGATGCTGAGCTACACCGGCGCGCCCTTGCCGTCGGCGATGGAGCTCGCCGGGCACGGGCTTGCGGAGCTCTGGCTTGCCTCGGGCGAACCGGATCTCGCACTGTTCGTCTATCTCACCGAGATCGAGGCCGACGGCACCGAGCGCTATGTCACCGAAGGCCTGCTGCGTGCGCTCCATCGCAAAGAGAGTGAAGCGCCGGACAATTATCGCACAGCATGGCCATTCCGCAGCTTTGCTCGGGGCGATGCCATGCCGCTGATCCCGGGACAGTTCGAACGTATCCGCGTGCCGCTGCTTCCCGTTGCTTGGCAATTCGCGAGAGGCAGCCGCATCCGCATCTCCATCGCGGGCCATGACGATGATCATTGCGGCCAGGTGCCGCATGGCCGTCCGCCGCTGATCACGCTGATGCGTGGCGGCGACAACGCGTCCGCGATCGAGCTGCCGTTGGTTGCGGTGTGACGAAGCCGGTCTGTTGCCGCGTTGTCAGTGCGTCACCTCCTCCGCAAGTGGGGGAGGTGACGAGCGTCGCATTCTGGCGAATGATAGACTACCGCTCCGGATAGCTCATCGCATAAGCGTCCATGAGCGCCTGCTCGAGCAGCCGACCCGCGCTGTAGCTTGCAAGTGTCGCTGGGCGCTCCACGCCGGGCAGCAGGCGGTCGCACGGCTCGGGCGCGCCGAGCACGGTGCGCACGGGAATGCGTTCGGCATGGATCGGCAGCGCATAGTCTTCCTCGTCATCGATGATGCCGGCGGAGCGGATCTTCGCCGAGGCCTTCTCGATTTCCATCGCGACAACGGCGGTCGCTTTGAGCTCCTGCTCCGTGGTCGGGCGCAAGGTTGCGGTGCGGCCAGGGAAGAAGCGATCGACCATCATGGTGAGGGCACGTGCTTTCTCGGCCTGGTCCTCGATCAGCTTCGCGTGGCCGAACGCCATCACCGCGCGGTAGTCGGCCGAATGGTGAAAACCGCTGCGCGCCAGCACCAGGCTGTCGAGATGGGTGACCGTGAGGCAGGCTGGCTGCCCCTCCGAAAGATTGCGCAGCATGCGGCTGGCGCTGGAGCCGTGCCAGTACAGCGTGGTCCCTTCGCGCCAATAGAGCGTCGGTGTGCAATAGGGCCGGCCGTCGATGACATAGGCGACATGGCACAGCGCGGCGGAATCGAGCAGGGCGTGGACGGTGGCGTAGTCATAGCGGCCACGGTCGTGGCGGCGCTTGACGCGGTTGGTCTCGTCGACGGGATAGCTGGCCGCGGCCTGCTCGGACATGGGACTTTCTCCTGTTGGATGATCGTCCATGCCATGGCAAAGTGGTTGCCGCGAGTTCCACTTTGATGCCAAACTTAGCAACCACTTCGAAACGCCGGGACGACGTTCTGGCCCTGCCGATCCGGCTCGACCGCGCCTTGCGCAATCAGCCGCAGCAGGTGCACGCGGCGCTGCGCACCGCCATCGTCGACGGGCTGCTGGCGCCGGGCTTGCGCCTGCCGTCGACACGGGCGTTGGCCGAGCAACTCGGCGTGCGCCGTAATGCCATCGTTGCGGCGTATGAACAGTTGCTCTCCGACGGGCTGGCTGAAGCGCGGCACGGCGCCGGCACCTATGTCGCGGCGCAGCTGCCGGCGCCGCCACCGGCGGCTCCAGCGGCAGACTTCGCCGTCCAGACCACGCCGCACCGTCCGTTCGCGCTCGGCTTCACGCTCGTGGACGCTCCGTTGTTGAAGCGGCTTGCCGCTGCGAGCCGCCGCCGCATTGCGCAGGCCTCAAGCGATGAACTCGGCTATGGCGATCCGCGCGGCAGCCTGCATCTTCGTACGCAGATCGCCCATTATCTTGCGGCCAATCGCGGCATCCGCTGTGACCCGAGCTGCATCCTGATCGTGTGCGGCACGCAGCAGGGCTTGCGGCTCTGCGTCGAGGCGCTGCTGAGGCCGGGCGATCCCGTCTGGTTCGAGGACCCCGGCTATTATGCGTCGCGTAACACCTTGCGCGCATCCGGCATGAAGCCGGTGCCGGTGCCGGTCGACGGCGAAGGCATCGTGGTCGCCGCCGGCAAGAAGGCCGATGCAAGGGCGGCTTACGTGACGCCGTCGCATCAGTTCCCGACCGGAGTCGCGATGAGCATGGCGCGACGGGTTGCGCTGCTTAGCTGGGCGCAAGCGACCGATGCGTTCATCTTCGAGGACGATTACGACAGCGAGTACCGCTTTGCCGGCCCGCCACTCACGGCGTTGGCCGGTATCGGCGGCGAACGCGTGATCTATATCGGCACCTTCAGCAAGACCTTGTTCGCGGGTCTCAGGCTCGCTTATCTGGTGCTGCCGCCAGCGGTCGTGCCGCGCGTGGTCGCCGCGCGCGCCTCGCACGATCGCTTTCCGCCGCGCTTCATGCAGGATGCGCTCGCCGACCTGATGGCCGATGGCGAGATCGCAGCGCATATGCGGCGCATGCGCCTGCGCTATCGCCAGGCGCGCGACGCGGTCGCCGAGGCGTTGGAACGCTCGGCCAAAGGCTGCCTGCATCTGTCGGCGCCGGCTCAAGGCCTGCATCTGCTCGCCACGTTGCCGCCTGGCGCGCCCAAGGACGCGGCGCGGCTGATCCGCGAGCGTGCGGGGATCGAGAGCAGGTTGCTGTCGGACGCACGCATCGTGCAGCGCGGCCCGGACGGGTTCATCCTCGGCTACTCCGGCTTTGCAGTCAGCGATCTCATCGCTGCGGCCAGGCGGCTCGGGCGCGCCGCGCACGACGGGCTGCACGAGCGCGATCGCCGGGGCGATCAAAAAAAATAGTCGGCGAAAATTTCGCTTTTTCGGCGCGGAGACGATGGCCGGCAATCTGCCCGCGACCGGACTGGCTGGCCTGCACAAATGCTATCGATACGGATCGCTCTGGATGTTCGGCGCGGTCTGGCGCACGCGGCGCAGCGTGATCGGCGCGCCGTCGGAGACGAATTGCAGTTCATAGGCGCGGCCGGAGCGATCCGTTGCCTGACAGGTCACGCTTGCGACCTGCAGCGCGGCGAAATTGCCGATCTGGCGGCAGACGCCGGCCGAGGTCTCTGCTGCTGGCACCGGGATGCCATCGACCTTCGGCCGGTCCTTGGAGTTCAGCAGCATCCGGTCGACCGGCAGCTCATAGAGTTCCTGCTGGGTCCGCGAGCGGTGGCCATGAAGGCCGGAAAACGCGATGATGTGGCTTTGATCGGCCGGATCGTCGAGCGCGACCGTGAAGTGGGCGCGCCCCTTTTCGCTATGGAAGAAGGCGACTGCCTTGCACGGGTAATCCTGGCCGTCGACCTTGAGCGTACGGCAGGTGCCGGACATCAAAGCGTAGAGGTCGATGTCCGGGGCGACCTCCGGCGCCGTCGAGGCCGGGGTGGGCGTCTGGGCCAGCACAGGCGTGGCGAGAACCAGGACGCCCGCGAGGAGCATCGACCGGCCGGAGAAGCGATCAAGGAACCGATCAATGTACGAAGGCATGAAGGAGCGGGACCACATCGGACGAAGGTTGGGCCAGTCGGCAGAGCTATTGCAAGCAGGGTGACGGCGGAAAGGCGGCGAAAAAACGATAATGATTCATCGAGCTTATACCGCTCGCGAGGGGGTTCGTCACGCCCGCCGAGGACCGTCTCACCACACTATCGATGTGCCGGTCGCATCGATCTGGCTGGCCGACGTGCTCGCGGGCCCGATCACTCGGCCAGCGGGATCGTCGAGATGCTGCCCTGGAACTGGAAGGCCGCAGCCGTCCCCGCCGCTGCCTGATCGGCTCTCTGGATTGCTGCCGCCGAGAGCGGCCAACCTGCGGCCTTTATCGGATGCGTTCTGAAATGGAGATACTGGCGGCCGGTTAATATTGCTGGTTCTATGGTGATGACAAGCGCCGATGATGTATGGGGCTATTCCCGCAATCCTGCGTCGAGCTGATAGAGCAGTGCGTGGAGCTTGCCCTTGCTACGAGGGCGAGGCGGAAATCGCTGAACCAGCTCCCTGACTTCGGGTGATGCATGCGAAATGGCCCAGCGAACCTCGGCATCTCCCTTGTCGGACCCGTCGCTTGCGGAAAGGGCGCTGGCGTGCGCGGCGTAGGCGGCCGGGCTCAAAATGTGACTTGTTTGGTGCGATGTCGCAATCGGATGTGTGTAGGCCGTTGCAGCAGCAGTCGAAGCTGCCCGAGCTGCCGCAGCGGCTGAAGGCTCATCGACCTCTTTCGCGGCTGATTGGGCGGCCCAAGCGAGCTTCCGCAGATTTGCCGTTCGCACGCCGCTTCGCGCAAAAACTTTGGCACCGTCAATGGCATCCCGCGGACGAGCGTCGTTTGGCGCGAGCGCTTCAAAAATCGGAAGCGCGCGTTCCGCGCAATCCGCCGCCCATCCCGCGATGTGACAAAGATCGGTCATCGTCAATTCGATCGCGGGCGGAAGATCGTCCATTGATTGCACTCCACGAGGGCGTCGCAATTCGTACTACTTGCCCATCAAGGCCTGCACCCGCAGCTTCCAGAGGTTCCAGACCCGGTCCATGATCACCATGTTGACGGCGTCGGCCTTGGCGCCTTCCTCCGGACTGAGATAGGTGACCTCGCTGCCGAGTCCGATCGCCTGGGCTTGCAGCTTGGCATTGACGTCGGTGTAATAGGCGCGGAACACCGCGACCTTCACCGCGGAGCCGACCGCGACATCGCCGTGGCCGCGCATCAGCACGATCGATTTGTTGCCGAGTGCAGTCGCCAGCGCGTTGCCGATGGCGTTGTTGCTCACCAGCATGTTGGTGGGGCCGAACTCCTTGCCGATGTCCCAGACCGGCGCGCCCGCGGCCAGGAAGGCGGCGTTGTGGAACAGTGGGCGTAGCGGGGTCTTGCTGACCGAAAACGGAATCACGCCCGGCGAATGGGTGTGCACGACCGCCATCACATCCGGCCGCGCCCGGTAGATGGCGGCGTGAATGAAGCGCTCGAGGAAGACGGTGCGGCCGCGTGCGTCGACCGGCTCGCCATTCTCGTCGAACTCCATGATGTCGTTGGCGGTCACCAGTGCCGGCGCGAGCGAACGCGACATCAGGAAATGCGACGGATTGGCCGGGTTGCGCACGCTGACATGGCCGAAACCGTCGACCACGCCGAGATCGGCAAGGATGCGGCTGCCGACCACGATGTCGTCGAGCAGTTCGTGCGGGACGTTGGGAATAGTCTCCTGCGCCTGTGATGGAGGGGCGGTCAGAAGCAGCAAAGTGATGGCGACGGCAGCAAGGTGGCTGATCTTGTGCATCTGATCGCTCCGACTGTGTGTGCTCGCCGAATTGGCTTCGACCCTCTGAGCATACGCGCCAATGGCTTACGTCACCGGTGCGGGGTTGAACAGGGTGAGGTCGTTATGGATGCCCCAGCGGTCCGACCATGGCTTGGTCCGGCCGGAGGCGACATCGAGGATCAGTTTGAACAGCTCCCAGCCGGTCTCCTCGATCGTCATCTCCCCGGTCGCGATGCGCCCGGCGTCGAAGTCGATCAGGTCCTTCCAGCGCCGCGCCAGCTCGCTGCGGGTCGCGACCTTGATCACCGGCGCGGCGGCGAGACCGTAGGGCGTGCCGCGGCCGGTGGTGAACACCTGCAGGGTGATGCCGGAGGCGAGCTGCAGCGTCCCGCAGATGAAGTCGGAGGCAGGCGTCGCCGCGAACAGCATGCCCTTCTGCCGCGCCTTCTCACCCGGTGCCAGCACGCCCGCGATCGGGCTGGAGCCGGACTTGACGATCGAGCCGAGTGACTTCTCGACGATGTTGGCGAGGCCGCCCTTCTTGTTGCCGGGCGTGGTGTTGGCGCTGCGGTCGGCGCCGCCGCGGGCGAGGTAGGCGTCATACCACGCCATCTCGCGCACCAGCGCGCGGCCGACCTCCTCGTTGATGGCGCGCCGGGTCAAGAGCTGGATCGCGTCGCGGACCTCGGTGACTTCGGAGAACATCACGGTCGCGCCGGCCCGCACCAGGAGGTCGGCGGCAAAGCCCACGGCCGGATTGGCGGTCACGCCCGAGAACGCGTCGCTGCCGCCGCATTGCAGGCCGATCACGAGGTCGGACGCGGGGCAGGTCTCGCGCTTGCGCGTGTTGAGCTGAGCGAGCCGTGCGTCGGCCTGGGTCATGATCGCATCGACGATGGCACCGAAGCCGTTGAAGGCTTCGTCCTGCATGCGCACGATCGCATTATCGACGCCTTCGGGCACCAGCCGCTCCGGCGCGAGCTTCTCGCAGCCGAGGCCGACCACCAGGATCTCGCCGCCAAAGTTCGGGTTTTGCGCGAGGTTCTGCAGGGTGCGGATCGGCACCACGGCATCGGGCGCGGTGATGGCGACACCGCAGCCATAGGCGTGGGTCAGGCCGACGACGTCATCGACGTTGGGATATTTGGGAAGCAGCTCGTTCTTGATCCGCTTGATCGCGAATTCCAGCGTCCCCTTGACGCATTGCACCGAGGTCGAGATGCCCAGCACGTTCTTGGTGCCGACCGAGCCGTCGGCATTGCGATAGCCCTCGAAGGTGTAGCCTTCGAGCGGGGGCAACGGGGCTGGCACGGCGGTTGCGATCTCGAGCTTGTCCAGGGCAGGCGCCTCGGGCATCTCGATGCGGGCCTCGTCGACCCACTCGCCGGCCGCGATCGGCGATTTGGCGGTGCCGATGATTTCGCCGTAGCGGACGATGGGCTGGCCCTGGCCGATATCGACCAGCGCGGTCTTGTGACCCTGCGGCACGAAGCTTTTCAGCTCCAGGCCGTCGGGAAATCTGGTGCCGGCAGGCAGGCCGAAATCATTGACGACGATCGCGACATTGTCGCGCGCGTTGAGCTTGATATAGCGCGGCTCCGCCGCCGCGACTGTCAGATGTTTCATGCCTGCTCCCTTCGGACTAACTCGTAGGGTGGGCAAAGCGAAGCGTGCCCACCGCCTTGTCGGTCAATCCGGCCGGTGGGCACGGCGCTGCGCGCCTTTGCCCACCCTACAGATCTGACTTGAATTTTCGTCATTGCGAGCGAAGCGGCTTGTCCACCCTAGCCCGAAGGGCGACGGCGGAAGCAATCCAGGCTCAAAAAGAAAGTCTGGATTGCTTCGTCGCCTTCGGCTCCTCGCAATGACGAAGCGTGTCAGCGGCTCACGCCGGATAGGTGTAGGCCGTCTTGACCGTGGTGTAGAACTCGCGCGCGTAGGAGCCCTGCTCGCGGGCGCCATAGCTCGAGCCTTTGCGGCCGCCGAACGGCACGTGATAGTCGACGCCGGCGGTCGGCAGATTGACCATCACCATGCCGGCCTCGCTGTTGCGCTTGAAGTGCGACGAGTACTTCAGGCTCGAGGTGCAGATGCCGGCTGCCAAACCGAACGGCGTGTCGTTGGCGATCGCAAGCGCCTCGTCGTAGGTCTTGGCGCGGATCACCGCGGCAACCGGCCCGAAGATCTCCTCCCGCGCGATGCGCATGCTGTTGCTGACTTCGGTGAACAGCGCCGGCTGCATGTAGAAGCCGGGAGTCTCGCGGTTGAGCAGCTCGCCGCCCCAGGTGAGCTTGGCGCCTTCGTCCTGGCCGATCTTGAGGTAGCGCTGATCCTGCTCGAGCTGGTTCTGGTCGACGACCGGGCCGATATGGGTGCCCTGCTTCACGGCGTCGTCGACCACGAGGCCCTTGAGCCGCTCGGTCATCGCCACGACGAACTTGTCATGGATGCCGTCGGTCACGATCAGGCGCGAAGAGGCCGTGCAACGCTGGCCGGTGGAGAAATAGGAGCCATTGACGCAGGCTTCGACCGCGACCTTGAGGTCGGCGTCGTCGAGCACGATCATCGGATTCTTGCCGCCCATCTCGAGCTGGAATTTCTTCAGGGGATCCGAGGTCACGCAGGCCTGCGCGATTCTGCGCCCCGTCGCGACCGAGCCGGTGAAGGAGATCGCGCTGACGTCGGGATGTTCGAGCAGGGTCTGGCCCACCACCGAGCCGGAGCCGACCACCAGATTGAAGACACCGGCAGGGATGCCGGAGCGCGCGATGATCTCGGAGAGTGCGTGTGCCGAGCCGGGCACGAGCTCGGCCGGCTTAAATACGACGGTGTTGCCGTAGCAGAGCGCCGGCGCGATCTTCCAGGCGGGAATCGCGATCGGGAAATTCCAGGGCGTGATCAGGCCGACCACGCCGACCGGCTCGCGGACGATCTCGACCTCGATGCTTGGTCGCACCGACGGACCTTTCTCGCCGGTGAGCCGCAGCGCTTCGCCGGCAAAGAATGCGAAGATCTGTCCGGCACGGGCGACCTCGCCGATGCCTTCGGGCAGCGTCTTGCCCTCTTCGCGCGCCAGCAACCGGCCGAGCTCTTCCTTGCGGGAGAGGATCTCGGCCGAGACCTTGTTGAGCGCGTCGTAGCGCTCCTGCGGGGTCGAGCGCGACCAGGCCGGGAAGGCGGCTTTGGCGGCGGCGATCGCCTTCTCGGTCTGCGCCTTGTCGGCCTTGGCATATTCGCCGACGACATCATTGGTGTTGGAAGGATTGATGTTGCGCGTGGCGCCGCTGCCGTCGACCCATTCGCCGGCAATGAAATTCTTCAAGATCGCGTTCATGTTGTTCTCCGAGAAGTTGCGCGATTGGACGGGCACCTTACCCCATCAAATGCGTTAACGCACGAGACAGGGCCGTTTGTCGTCAAACGTCCAGCCGGGGATGAGGTACTGCATTGCGATCGCGTCATCGCGGGCGCCAAGCCCATGTTGCTTGTAGAGCGCATGGGCCTTTTCGATGGCGGCGCGATCGATCTCGACGCCGAGGCCGGGACGGTCGGGAACGGCGATCTTGCCGTCCTTGATCAACAGCGGTTCCTTGGTCAACGCCTGGCCGTCCTGCCAGATCCAGTGGGTGTCGATCGCTGTCACCTTGCCGGGGGCGGCCGCACCAACATGGGTGAACATCGCCAGCGAAATGTCGAAATGGTTGTTGGAATGCGAGCCCCAGGTCAGCCCGTTGTCCCTGCAGGTCTGCGCCACTCGCACCGAGCCCTGCAGAGTCCAGAAATGGGGATCGGCCAGTGGGATATCGACCGCGCCCAGCCGCAGCGCATGGCCAAGTTGTCGCCAGTCCGTGGCGATCATGTTGGTTGCAGTCGGCAGTCCGGTCGCGCGGCGGAATTCGGCCATGATCTCGCGACCCGAGAAGCCCGCCTCGGCGCCGCAGGGGTCCTCGGCATAGGCGAGGATGCCGTGCATGTCCTTGCACAGCCGGATCGCCTCATCGAGCGACCAGGCGCCGTTGGGATCGAGCGTCACGCGCGCATCGGGGAAGCGCTTGGCAAGCGCGGTGACCGCCTCGATCTCGGCTGCACCCTCGAGCACGCCGCCCTTCAGCTTGAAGTCGGCGAAGCCGTAAGCGTCGCGCGCGGCCTCGGCGAGCTGCACGACGGTGTCCGGCGTCATCGCCTGCTGGTGGCGCAGCCTGAACCAGCCATCCTTTTCGCCTTCGCCGGTGGCGTAGGGAAGATCGGTCCTGGTGCGGTCGCCGATGAAGAAGAGATAGCCGAGCACCTCGACGGTGGCGCGCTGCTGGCCTTCGCCGAGCAGCGCTGCGACCGGCAGCCCGAGATGCTGGCCCAAGAGGTCCAGCAGCGCTGATTCCACGGCCGTCACCGCGTGGATCGTCACGCGCAGATCGAAGGTCTGCTTGCCGCGGCCGCCGGCATCGCGATCGGCAAATTTTTCGCGCATCGCCGCCAGGATGTTGTTGCAGGCGCCGATCGTCTGGCCGACGATCAGGTCGCGCGCATCTTCCAGCGTCTTTCGGATCTTCTCGCCGCCTGGCACCTCACCGACCCCGGTGTGGCCGGCATTGTCGGTGAGGATGACGAGGTTGCGGGTGAACAATGGCGCGTGCGCGCCGCTTAAGTTGAGGAGCATGCTATCGCGGCCGGCGACCGGGATCACCTCCATCGCGGTCACGACCGGCGCGCCGGTGAACCCGGTGCGGACGGTATCCTGGATCATCTGCTCCTCCTTTGGCCGCCTTGTTAGTACCATCGTCATTCCGGGGCAGCCCGTCAGGGCTGAACCCGGAATCTCGAGATTGGCTTGCGTCTTTTCTCTTCCATCAATTCTTTTCCATGAATGTCGAGATTCCGGGTTCAAGGCCTTACGGCCTTGCCCCGGAATGACACTGAAATTACTCAGCCGCCTGCCGCGCCGGCAGCGCGTTCGGCAACTTCGCCACCAGCGCGGTCAACTCCGCCATTTCCGCCTCCGTCAGATCGGTCAGCGGCGGACGCACCGGACCGGAATCGCGGTCGATCACCTTCATGCCGGCCTTGATGATCGAGACCGCGTAGCCCTTCTTGCGATTGCGGATCGCGATCAGCGGCAGGATGAAATCCTTCAGCCCTGCATGGATCGCCTCATGATCGCGTCGGCGCACCGCGGCGTAGAACTGGGTTGCGAATTCCGGCACGAAGTTGAACACCGCCGATGAATATGTCGTGACGCCCATGTCGAGATAGGGCAGGGCGAAGGTCTCGGCCGTCGGCAGGCCGCCGATATAGGTCAGGCGGTCGCCGAGCTTGGAATAGACCCGGGTCATCAGTTCGATGTCGCCGATTCCGTCCTTGTAGCCGACCAGGTTCGGGCAGCGCTCGCACAGCTTTGCCAGCGTGTCCGGCTGCAGAATCGCGTTGTCGCGGTTGTAGACGATGACACCGATCTTCACGGAGGCGCAGATGGCCTCGACATGGGCGGCGAGGCCCTCCTGCTCGGAATGCATCAGATAGGGTGGCAGCAGCAACAGACCGTCGGCGCCGGCCCTCTCGGCACCAAGCGCGATCTCGCGCGCGATCGCGGTGCCATAGCCGGTGCCGGCGAGCACGGGCACGCGGCCCTTGGTTTCCTCGACCGCGACTTTCACGACCTGCGGGACCTCGGCTGCGGTCAGCGAGAAGAACTCGCCGGTGCCGCCGGCGGCGAACAGGCCGGCGACGTCATAGCCGCACAGCCAGTCCATGTTGGAGCGGTAGGTCGCTTCGTCGAAGGAATAGTCCGCCTTGAAGGGCGTCACGGGGAAGGAAAGCAGGCCGCCGCCGATCCGGGTCGCCATCTCCTTTGGGGTCATGTTGCTCATCGCGCCGCTCCTTTGGGAAATCCGTAACGGACGCAGAACTTTCGCACCAGACATCGCGTCCTTCAGGCCTTTCGTTAAGGCCAAGTCCGATGCCGGTCCAAGCCAATCACGGTATCGATCGATATCGGATCGGCATCAATCCTCGCCGTGCTGCAGGGTCGCAAGACTGCCTGCGATGTCGACCAAGGCAGGCAGCAACGGGTTGTCGTGCTCGCGCCGCCAAACCATGAAGAGCTCGACCGGAGCAGCATTGCGCAGCTTCAGCGGGCGCAGTTTCACGTCGGCGATCTTCAGGCTGCTCGCTGCCTGCGGGACGATCGCGACGCCCAGCCCGGCGCGCACCATCGAGAGAATGGAATGGATCTGGCTGAGGTGCTGGACATAGCGCGGCAGCACCTCGGCGCGCATGAATTGCGACACCAGCAGATCGTGGAAATAGCGCGCTTCCGACGGCGAATACATGATGAAGGGCTGGCCGTCGAAATCCTTGATCGAAACACTATCGACGGAGGCGAGCCGGTGCCGCCGTGGCACGGCGGCGAGCAATTGCTCGGCCACCACGCGCTTGGTCGCGAGTTCCGGGCGTGCGATCGGCGGCCGCAGCAGGCCGGCATCGATCTGTCCCGAGGCGAGGGCCTCGATCTGGTCGCCGGAGACCATCTCCTTCAGCGACAGGTCAGCCTCGGGCAATCGCGTCCGGCAGGCGGCCAATAGCTCCGGCATGAAGCCGTAGGCCGCAGCCGCGGTGAAGCCGATCTTGAGCGAGCCGCTCTTGCCTTTGGCAATGCGGCGCGCAACCTGCGCTGCGCTTTCCGCCATTTTCAGGATGCGCCGCGCCTCGGGCAGGAAGCTGCGCCCGGCCGGCGTCAGTTTCACCGAACGGCTGGTGCGCTCGAGCAGCGCTGCGTCGATGATGTGCTCGAGCACCTGGATCTGCCGGGAGAGCGGGGGCTGCGTCATGTTGAGCCTGGCGGCGGCGCGGCCGAAGTGCAACTCCTCGGCCACGGTGACGAAGCAGCGGAGCTGGTTGAGATCGAACATCGATGCCTCCCTGGCATGGATCGAGCTGGTGCGGAACGCGCATTAGCATTGATCACACCGGGTGAAAATGTGGGGAGAAGTGCGCCGATGGCGGTCGGACCCCTCCCCCTTGCGGGGAGGGGTCGGGGGTGGGGGTCCACGAGTCGCGCTCGATACGAGAGAGCGCGCATTCAATCAGTATCCCGATCGATGAGTCATTCGGCTCAGCGACGGCTGCGGTCTTGTTCTCGCGCGTCCGTACCGATGAATTGCAATATCGGAGATACTCACGACGGTCCGCGCGTGGGGACCCCCACCCCCCAACCCTTCCCCGCTGGGGGAGGGGAGCGGACTGCGGTTGCGATACCATTTGATACGATGCACGGCGCGCGTAAAAAAAACGGCGGCCGAGGCCGCCGTTGAAGGTGAGCCACCCACGCGAGGTGCTCAGGAGGTTCGCAATTGGACTCGCTCGATCTTGCCGACGATAAAGAGATAGGCGATCGCCGCGACCAGCGCGTTAAGGCCGACGAAGACCAGGGCGCCGTTGAAGGAGCCGGTGGCGGCCAGGATGTAGCCGATCACGATCGGCGTGGTGATGCTGGAGAGATTGCCGAAGGAATTGAACAGGCCGCCGGAGACGCCGCCGGCTTCCTTCGGCGAGGTGTCGGAGACGACCGCCCAGCCGAGCGCACCGATGCCCTTGCCGAAGAAGGCCAGCGCCATCAGGCCGACCACCAGCGCCTGGCCTTCGGCATAGTTGCAGCCGATGATCGCCATCGACAGCAGCATGCCGCCGACGATCGGGATCTTGCGCGCCAGCGTCAGCGATCCGGTCCTGCGCAGGATGGCATCGGAGATGAAGCCGCCGAGCACGCCACCGATGAAGCCGCACAGCGCCGGCAGCGTGGCGACGAAGCCGGCCTGCAGGATCGACAGCCCGCGCTCCTTGACGAGATAGACCGGGAACCAGGTCAGGAAGAAATAGGTCAGGGTGTTGATGCAGTACTGGCCGATATAGACGCCGAGCATCATCCGGTTGCTGAGCAGCTGGCCGATATGCGACCAGCCAGGTCCACTCGACGCGGACTTGGCTTCCTTGGCGCCATCCAGATCGACCAGCGCGCCGCCCTGGCGGATGTAGTCGAGTTCGGCCTCGTTGACTGCCGGGTGCTCCTTGGGGTCGTACATGGTCTTGATCCAGAGCGCGCCCATCACGAGCCCGAGCGAGCCCATGACAGTGAAGACATGGCGCCAGCCGAACTCATGCGCGATCCAGCCCATGAGCGGGGCGAAGATCACGGTCGCGAAATACTGGCCCGAATTGAAGAAGGCCGAGGCGGTGCCGCGCTCATTGCTGGGAAACCAGGCGGCGACGATGCGGGCATTGGCCGGGAAGGAGGGCGCCTCGGCGAAGCCGACCAGGAAACGCAGGGCAAACAGCATCGTCACGGCCGCGCCGCCGCTCAAGAAGCCGATCCAGCCCTGCAGCATCGTGAATACCGACCAGGTGAGGATGCTGATGGCGTAGACCCAGCGCGAACCGAAGCGGTCGAGCAGCCAGCCGCCCGGCACCTGCGCGATCACATAGGACCAGCCGAAGGCGGAGAACACGTAGCCCATCGCGACCGGATCGAGACGCAGTTCCTTGGAGAGCGCAGAACCCGCGATCGAGAGTGTTGCCCGGTCGGCGTAATTGACGGTCGTGACCAGGAACAGCATGGTCACGATGAACAGCCTGACCCGCGATCGTCGCGCCTCGGCCACCGACACAATTGCGCTCATGCGCAACACCTCCCTGGATTTTTTCCTCTTTGGCCTGTCTAGAGAGGCGCAGGCCGCCGGTCCAAGCCGAAGCCTGTATCGATCGATACAAATTTTGTATCGATCGGTTTGCAGCCGCCTAAAAGTTGGATCACATCATGCGTGTCCAGCGCCGCCGATGAACGTCGTGCGCGAGGTGCGTCGGGGCTGTGAGGCGCGGGCAGAAACGCAAATGGCCGGGCTAAGCCCGGCCATCACGCTTGGCGACGAAGCTGGCGATCGTGTCAGTTCACATAGTCCGGATCGGTCTTCTCCAGCATGCGCTTGAATGCGGCCCATTCGCTGTCCGGCCGGCCTTCCTGCTCCAGCTTGTCGTAGCCCTTGGCATATTGCTCGGCGGTGTGGCGAGCGATGTTGTCCGACACGTGGTTGATCTCGGCGCCGGATGCCTGGATCGCAAGCTGTGCCTTGCAGGAGCGCTCCAGGTTATGCATCAGCTTGAAGGCTTCCGCGACCGAGCGGCCGCAGGTCAGCAGGCCGTGGTTGCGCAGCACCAGCACGTACTTGTCGCCGAGATCGTTGATCAGGCGCGACCGCTCGTCGAGGTCGAGGGCGATGCCTTCGAAGTCGTGATAGGCGACGCGATGAGCGAACTGCAGTGACCATTGATTGAGCGGCAGCAGCCCGCATTTCAGCGACGACACGGCGACGCCGGCAACGGTGTGGGTGTGCAGCACGCAGGCGACGTCGGGGCGAGCCATGTGAATCGCGCTGTGGATGGTGAAGCCCGCCGGATTGATGCCGAGTCCGAGCGGATCGTCGGTCACCTTGCCCACGATGTCGACAGTGACGAGGTTGGAGGCTGTGACCTCCTCGAAGCGCATGCCATAGGGATTGATCAGGAAGCGGTCATGGGTGCCGGGAAGCCGGACCGAGATGTGGGTGTAGATGCTGTCATCCATGCCGAGCCGGTGGATCAGGCGGTAGGCGGCGGCGAGATCGACGCGCGCCTGCCTGTTCGCATCCGTCAGGGTCTCGGGCTTCACATGCGTGGTCATCATCTGGCTTGTCCTTGTGCCGTTTGCCCGAACTTTCGTTCAGGGGCGGCGGACGAGCAAGCTCAAACTGTCGACAGCCGGCGCATAGGAGTTAGTCGCATGCGGCGGAAGCGCGGGCATTGTTCCGCGCGATGGAAGTCTCGTCACGGGAGGCCGCCAAGGATTTGGCGGTCTGCGCTTGTGCTGTCCGTTCGCGCGTGCACAATTCGGCATCTCTCAAACAGGAGTGATGTCAGGTGAAGGCCGTCTACAGCGAGCTGCATCGCAGCCACGATCCGCAATTCTACCTGGTGCGCGGTGTGGTCAAGCGCACCACCGAACAGCCCGAACGTGCGGATCGTCTGCTGGCAGGCCTGAAGGCCGGCAGCCACGAACTGGTCGCGCCGATCAATTTCGGCCAGGGGCCACGTGCGCGCGTGCACAGTCCCGAATATCTGAGGTTTCTGGAGGAGGCGTGGGACGCCTGGGCGGCGCTCGGCGATTCCGGGTCAGAGATGATCCCGAACATGCACCCGGTGCGTAACGCCGGCACCTATCCGACCCATATCGTCGGACGGCTCGGTTGGCACACCACCGACACCTCCGCGCCGATCGGTCCCGGCACCTGGGCCGGCGCCTGCGCGGCGACGGACATTGCGACCACGGCGGCGCAGCTGGTGATGGATGGTGAAGACGCCGTCTATGCGCTGTGTCGTCCGCCGGGCCATCATGCCTATCGCGATATCGCCTCCGGCTTCTGTTTCATGAACAACAGCGCTATTGCCGCCGCGCATCTGCGTCTCACCCATGAGCGCGTCGCGATCCTCGATGTCGACGTGCATCACGGCAACGGCACGCAGGGCATCTTCTACGATCGCGGCGATGTGCTGACGGTATCGATCCACGCCGATCCCACCTATTACTATCCGTTCGTGTGGGGCTATGCGCATGAGCGCGGCGAAGGCGCCGGCTTAGGCGCCAATCTCAACATTCCGCTGCCGCTGAAGACCGGCGATGACGGTTACATGGCGGTGCTGGGAGATGCGGACAAGACCATCCGCGCCTTCGCGCCGGGCGCGCTGGTGGTGGCGCTCGGGCTCGATGCTTCCGAGCACGATCCGCTCGCCGGCCTTACCGTCACCACGCCCGGTTTCAAACGCATTGGGGCTGATATCGCGCGGCTGGGGCTGCCCACGGTGTTCGTGCAGGAGGGCGGCTATCTCTCGGATATTCTCGGCCAGAATCTCACCGCAGTGCTGGCGGGATTCGAGGAGGCAAGGTGAGGGAACCGCTCTCGGTTCGTCGGATCGCAGCCGCGGGCGGCCTATCGAGAATCATTCGCGGTGGTGGGACGTTTGTGCCGAGACGCTTGAGCTTCGGTCCCATCACTCCGCGTTTAGCAACTGCTAGTCTTTGCGGACTACCTTCCGTCTGATTCTGTTCGGAGGGAAAGCATGAAGCGGCAAATGACGGGGCACGATCGGTGTCGTGCCAACGCTGACATCGTAGCAGCCGATCCAAGCGTCGGACTTCCCGAGCAGGAGTTCGGGCTTGCAGCAATGGCGGGACAGCTCTCCCGCCGGCGCCTATTGACGTCGGCAAGCCTGGCCTTTGGCGCAGCCGCGCTGTCCATCCCAGGCGGTCCTGCTGTCGCCCGACCGCAGGCATCAAGCGGCGCCGGCCTCGGCCGTCCGGTCCGTGTGGCCAAGGATCGGCTCGACGCTCTTGCGGCAAAATTCCATGCGGTGTTCAACGAGCACAACATCCTCCCGCCATTCTCCGCTGACAAGCAGGGGGCGCGCGTCGATGTCGAGCTGCGGCGGCTCACCACCTTCACCCGTGTTCCCGAGACGGGCGAGCGCGTCAAGGTCAGCGGCCTGCTCGCGCTGCCCGCCGATCACAAAGGTCCGCTGCCGGTGGTATCATGGCAGCATGGCACCATCCTGTCCTTCGATCAGGTCCCGTCCAATCTCATCAAGCTGGCGGATCCGAACTACGAGCTGCGCGACAACGTCGATTCGATCGAGACCTTGTTCAACATTCAGCGACTGGTCGGGAACGGTTTTGCGCTGATCGCAGCCGATTATCTCGGCAAGGGGCCGTATCGGGACGGCCGCGGCGAAGCTTATGCCGTAAAAGATGCCACGGTGCAGTGCTGCCTGGACGTGCTGAACGCAGGTCTTTTGGCGCTCGACCAGCTCGGCTTTCGCAAGAGAGCGCTGTTCCTCAACGGCTGGTCGCAGGGCGCGTTGAACACGCAGTGGCTGCGGCAGGAGCTGCAGCGGCGACGCGTGAAGGTGGCGGCCAGCGCGGCGCAGAGCCCGTTCAACAATCTTCCGGAGTCGATGCGCTATTGGGTCACGGCCGGCGCCGACCCGTCGGCCGACAGCGCCTATCCGAAGCCGCCGATCTGGATCACGCCCTGCGTCATCATCCTGCTCGGAAGCTATCGCCTGCAGTATCGGCTCACCGATCTGTTCAAGACCGCGATCAAGCCGCAGCACATCGCGCTGGCAGAGAAGTACTGGTCCGACTACAGCATGGATGACGCCTTCAGCCGAGCGGTGCCACAGCCACCGGACCTTTTGGTCGATGGCTTCTTCGACCGCTTCACCCACGAGACCAACAGCCGCTTCCTGCGTCACCTCGCCGCCAACAGCACGACCTATTGGGATTATGACGCGCCGATGCGGTTCTACTATGGCGCGGCTGACGAGGCGCTACCGCCACGGCTGGTGAAGATGTCGCTCGCGGCGAACGGCCACTTCATGCAAGGCGTTTCAGTTGCCGGCGCCAGCCATCGTGGCACGTTCCTGGCGAGCTTGTACGGTGAAGGCGACGTGGTGGGCGGCAACTCGACCGTGCTCGACTGGTTCAAATCGGCGTTGTGACGGATCGGATCGCGGCAGACAAGTCGTGGGCAGACAACAAGCCGAGCCCGCCGCGGTCTTGAAGGAAGCACCGCGACGGGCTTGCAGGGTCATGCCGATCAGCCGATCGGCACCGCCACGAAGTGAGTGTTGTCGGCGGTCTTGACCCGGATCAGCACGTCATGCTTGCCGTCCGACTTCGCCGTGGACAGCGCATTGCGCAGATCGGATACATTGGCGACGCTCTTGCCGCCGACATCGAGGATAACGTCGCCGGATTTCAGCCCGTGTTCGGCGCCCGGGCCGTCCGGATCCACCGCCGTGATCACGACGCCCTTGCTGCCGGCGCCCGCGACCTGATCCGCCGGCGCAACCGACAGGCCGAGATGCGGCAGGCCGGGAACTGATCCGTTCTCATGCTCGCTCGCGTTGGCCTGCTTCTGCTCGCCGGGCATTGTCGCCAGGGTGACGTTGATGCTCTTGGGTTCACCCTTGCGCAGGATGTCGAGCTGACGCTGGTCCCGGGGCTCATGCCGGAGATCTCGCGGGCCAGCGTGCGGGAGTCCTTGATTGCGTTGCCGTTGACCGCGGTGATCACATCGCCTGCCTGGATGCCTGCCTGCGCGGCTGGCGTGTCCGGCTGGGCCTCATCGACCAGGGCGCCCGCGGCGTTCTTCATGCCGATACTCTCTGCGATCCCTGCGGTGACCGGCTGCACCTGCACGCCAAGCCAGGCGCGCGTCACAGTGCCCTTGTCCTTCAGCTGCGCGATCACCTGCTTGGCGGTGGCGGCGGGAATGTCGAAGCCGATGCCGACCGATCCGCCGGACGGCGAGTAGATCGCGGTATTGACGCCGACCACATTGCCGTTGACGTCGAAGGTCGGGCCACCGGAATTGCCCTTGTTGATCGGCGCGTCGATCTGGATGTAGTCGTCATAGGGACCGTTGCCAATGTCGCGCCCTTCGGCGGAGACGATGCCGGCCGTGACCGTACCGCCGAGGCCGTAGGGATTGCCGACCGCGACCACCCAGTCGCCGACACGCGGCATCTGGGTCTCGAAATCGACATGGGCGAAGTTGTGGTTGCCATCGACCTTGATGAGGGCGAGATCGGTCTTGGGATCGGTGCCGATCACCTTGGCGGTGTAGGTCTGACCGTCGTCGGTGGTGACTTCGACCGACTTGGCATGATCGACGACGTGATTGTTGGTGACTGCATAGCCGTCAGCGGAGATGAAGAAGCCTGAGCCGAGGCCGGTGATCAGCTGATGCCCCTGCATCTGCGGACCGTTGCCGTTGCCGTAGCGGCGAAAGAATTTCTCGAACGGGGTCCCGTTCATGAAGGGTTGCAGGTCCGGAAGCTCGTCATTGCGGCTGAGCACGTTGCCGTCGGAGGCTTCATCGATGCGCACCCGCACCGAGATCACGGCGGGCTTCACCTTGCTGACGAGGTCGGCAAAACCACGCGGTCCCTGTTCGGATTGCGCTGTGGGCGTGGCTGCGAATGCGCTCTCGGTGAAGTGTCCGGTGGCGAGCGGGCCGGCCAGCATCACGCCGGCGCCGATAATGGCGACCGAGCCGAGCAGGGCCAGCCGGCGCTTGGCAAACGGCCTGCGGCGGGGTGGCTGATTGGTATCTGTCATGATCGTCTCTCTCCGAAATGCGAAAGCTCAACTGCCCCGCTTCGGAGGTACAACGACGGGATTACGGTGTCCTGTCGGGCGAATTAATTGATCCTGTCCGCGGAATTAATTCGCCGTAATCAGGTTGCCGTCATCAAGTTCTTGCCGCGCGTGACCAGGCGCGGACGTCAGCTCGCCAGCGCCTGTGGAGCGCGGGCGGCCAATTCCCGCTCGGCTTCGCGCACGATCTCCATGGTGCGCAACACGCTGGCGGGATTGACGCTGATGGAGTCGATGCCGAGCTCGGTGAGGAAGCGCGCGATCTCCGGATAGTTCGCCGGCGCCTCGCCGCAGATGCCGACATGGCGGCGGTTGCGCTTGGCGCCTTCGACCGCGAGCGTGAGCATCTTCAGCATGCCGGGATCGCGCTCGTCGAAATCGAAGGCCACGATGTCGGAGTCGCGGTCGACGCCGAGCGTCAGCTGGGTCAG
Source organism: Bradyrhizobium sp. SZCCHNS1022 (assembly GCF_032484835.1). NCBI lineage: Bacteria > Pseudomonadati > Pseudomonadota > Alphaproteobacteria > Hyphomicrobiales > Nitrobacteraceae > Bradyrhizobium > Bradyrhizobium sp. SZCCHNS1022. Next base: position 1,963,088 of record NZ_JAUETT010000001.1, read on the forward strand.
GTCGTTGGAGCCGATCGAAAAGCCGTCGAACAGCTTGGCGAACTGATCGATCAGGATGACGTTGTTCGGAATTTCGCACATCATGAAAATCTCGAGGCCACCTTCGCCGCGCTCGAGGCCGTGTCCGGCCATGGTCTCGATGACTTTGCGTGCTTCGTCCACCCGGCGGCAGAACGGAATCATGATCTTCAGATTGGTCAGCCCCATCACGTCACGCACGCGCCGCAGCGCCGCGCATTCGAGTGCAAAGCCAGCTGCATAGGCGGGGTGCGCATAGCGCGAGGCGCCGCGGAAGCCGAGCATCGGATTCTCTTCTTTAGGCTCGAAATCGCGCCCGGCAATGAGGCTCGCATATTCGTTGGTCTTGAAGTCCGACAGCCGCACGATCACCGGATGCGGGTAGAACGCGGCCGCGATGGTGCCGACGCCTTCGGACAGCCGTTCGACGAAGAAATCCGCCGGTGCCTTGTAGCGCGCGGTGAGGTTCTGGATGGTCTTGCGGTCCTTCGCGGAATTGACCTTGTCGGGTGTGGCGAGCGCCATCGGGTGGATGCCGATGTGCTGGTTGATGATGAATTCCATGCGCGCAAGGCCAACGCCCGCATTTGGCATCATCGCGGTCTTGAATGCGACTTCGGGATTGCCGAGATTGACCATGATCTCCGTGCGCGGTCTCTGCAGCGTGTCGATCGCGACCTTGGTCACTTCGAACGGCAATGCCCCGTCATAGACGTGGCCGACGTCGCCTTCGGCGCAGCAGACGGTCACGGTCGTGCCGGTCTTTGCGTGCTTGCTGAAGTTCTCGGTGCCGACCACGGCAGGGACACCGAGCTCGCGGGCGATGATCGCCGCATGGCAGGTGCGGCCGCCATGATCGGTGACGATCGCGGCGGCCGTCTTCATTACCGGCTCCCAGTCCGGGCTGGTCGAGGTTGCCACCAGCACCTCGCCGGGGCGGAAGGCGCGCAGGTCGCGTTCGCTTTTGACCAGGCGGATCTTGCCCGCGGCGATCTTCTCGCCGACGGCGCGCCCGGTCGCGATCGCCTTGCCGGGCTTTTTCAGCGCGTAGGTTTCCAGCGCATCGGGCGTGCGCCGCGAGGCCACCGTCTCCGGCCGGGCCTGGATGATGTAGAGTGCGCCGTCGTTGCCGTCCTTGGCCCATTCGACATCCATCGGCGTCGGCCGGCCGGCCTTTTGCGAATAGTGATTTTCGACGACGATGGCTGCCTGCGCGAGTTCGAGCACGTCGGCATCGGAGATGCAGAACTGGCTGCGCTCGGATGGCGGCGTCGCGACGTTGCGCGTGGTCGTGCCATGTGTCTTCGTCTTCGCATCGGTCTTGGCATAGACCATGCGCTTTTCCTTGGCGCCGAGCCGGCGCGATAGCACGGCACGGAATCCCGCGTTGAAGGTCGGCTTGTGCACATAGAATTCGTCCGGATCGACCGCGCCTTGCACGACGTTCTCGCCAAGGCCGTAAGCGCCGGTGATGAACGCGACGTCGCGGAAGCCGCTTTCGGTGTCGAGCGTGAAGATGACGCCACTCGCGGCGATGTCGGAACGCACCATCTTCATGATCGCGACCGACAACGCCACCTTGAAGTGATCGAAGCCGTTGTCGATGCGATAGGAGATCGCGCGATCGGTGAACAGCGAGGCGAAGCAGCGCCGGCAGGTCTCGAACAGGTCTTTCGTACCGCGGATGTTCAGGAAGCTGTCATGCTGGCCGGCAAAGCTTGCATTGGGCAGGTCCTCCGCAGTGGCCGAGCTGCGGACCGCGACGGCTGCCGCCCTGCCATATTCCTGCTCGAGCAGGCGATAGGCCTCGTTGACCTGCTTGCGCAAATCGGCACGATCGGTTGCGTCATAGACGATCGCGCGCGCCTTGGCCGCGCGCTTGGCGAGATCGGCGATACGGCGCTTGTCGAGGCCGTCGAGCAGCTTGCGAAGCTCGTCGTCGGCCCCGCTCTCGCGCAAAGCGTCGCGATAGGCCGCGGCCGTGATGGCAAAGCCGTTGGGTACCCGAACACCCTGCGGCGCCAGCGCCGAATAGAGCTCGCCGAGCGAGGCGGTCTTGCCGCCGACCAGGGGCACATCCTCAATGCGGAGGTCCTTGAACCAACGGATATAGTCAGGGGCAGTTTGAATTGCCGTCATTCGCCAGTTCTCCCGCACTGCAGCGTCATCGGAACAGTTTGCCGGGTCGCGGGAGGAGTGCCTTGCGGAGGATCAAGCCGGTGCGAATGATAGGCTCTAACACTATGAGCGCGAAGAGAAAGGGAGTGGGAGGAGAAAGGGCATGTCAACGAAATGACGTTAGCGTATCTTCACCGACCTGCCCGCTCGCGCACGATGCATGCTGAAGAAGGATAATGCGATGACGTCCGCTGTCAGGGTTCATCGCGGCACGGATCGCAACGAGCCATGATGCCCGAAGACATCGAGGAGGACGCCAATCGCGAATGGTCGCGGTTCTGGCTCACCGCCCGGCGCTTCTGGTGCGGGCCGGCGGCTTGGCGCGTGTGGGTCCTATGCGCCGCCCTGGTGGTCGTTGTCGTGCTCCAGCTCTACGTCCAGTTCCGCTTCAATTATTGGAACAGGGATTTCTTCGACGCGCTGGACAGCCGCGATCCGGCGCGCTTGCGTCATCAGGCCTATTTGTTGGTCCCGCTCTGCGCCAGCAGCGTCGTGCTCGCCGTTACTTCAGTGTGGGGCCGCATGACCATGCAACGCAATTGGCGGGAGTGGCTGACGAAGAAGGTGACCAACTATTGGGTCGAGAACGAGCGCTACGCGCGGCTCGCCGCCGTGCAGGGCGACCAGAAGATACCGGAATATCGGATCGCCCAGGATGTCAGGGTCGCGACCGATGCGCCGGTCGATTTCGCGCTCGGCGTGATCTCCTCGCTTCTCACCGCGATCATCTTCATCCAGGTGCTGTGGGAGGTCGGTGGATCGATCTCGTTCAGCCTGTCGGGCCATCGGTTCTGGATCCCCGGCTATCTCGTCGTGAGCGTGGTGGTCTATTCCGGCCTCGTCACCGGGGCGATGATCTTGGTCGGTTCGCCGCTGACGCGTGTGATCCAGACCAAGGATCAGGCCGAGGCCGAGCTGATCACCGCGGCGCATCTGCTCCGTGACATCGGCGAAGGCGTGACGCCGAAGCAATTGGCTCCTGGCGTCATCAGCGGGCTCTGGCAAGCGCTGCACCACGTCATCAAGCAATGGAAGCGGTTGTGCTGGCAGCTTGTGCGCACGACGCTGGTGTCGCACACCAACTCGCTGCTGGCGCCGATCATCGGGCTCGTGCTGTGCGCGCCGAAGTTCCTCAACGGCTCGATCACACTCGGTGAGCTGACACAGGCAGCGGCGGCCTTCACGCTGGTGCAGGGCTCGTTCAATTGGCTGGTCGACAATTACGGCCGCGTCGCCGACTGGATCTCCTCGCTGCAGCGGGTCGGCGGATTGCTGCTGTCGCTCGACCGCCTCAACCATCACGGTGCAGCGGCCGATGCCGGCTGTAGTGATGTCACGCCGCCTGCAACTGTACCTCTCCGGCGAGACGGCTGACGTCAATTGGATCGCACAGCGCCGTGCCGGGATGCAGGAGCGCCGCAGCACCGGCGGCAACGGCCCAGCGGAAGGCCTCGTCGATTGCAGCGCCCGCGGCGAGCTTGGCGACGAGAGCGCCGAGAAAGCTGTCACCGGCGCCGACCGCGCTGACCGGCGTGATCGCAAGCGGCCGGGCGCGCAGCACGAGGTCGCGCGTGACCAGGACCGCACCAAGATGGCCCATGGTGAGCGCCACCGTCCCAACCTTGCCGCTGTGAACCAGCGCACGCGCGGCGGTCTCCCATTGCGCCGCATCGGCGAGCTCGCCCCCGGCGAGTTCGCGCATTTCGCGCAATGACGGCTTGATCAGGTCGACTCCCGCCTCTGCGGCGGCGGCCAGCGCCGGCCCGGACGTATCGAGGATGAACCTCGCCCCGCGCTCACGCGCGAGCTTCGCCACCCGGCCATAGAAGTCGATGGGCACACCATGCGGCAGGCTGCCACTGCCGATGACATAACGGGGAAATGGCTCGAGCGCGGTCAGCAGCGCGAGCCCCGCCTGCCACTCGCGCTCGTCGAGCGTCGGGCCCGGCAGGATGAAGCGGTAGGGCTGCCCGGTCGCAGCTTCCTGTACGAAGAAATCCTCGCGCGTCTCGTCGGCTGTCGGAAATGTCAGGCTGGCCACACCCTCGCGTGCGACCAGCTTGTTGAGCAGGGCACCGGTCGCGCCGCCGACCGGGTAGACCGCGGTGACGTTGCCCCCGAACCGGGTGATGACACGCGCGACATTGATGCCGCCTCCACCGGGGTCGCGCCGCTGCGTGGTGCCGCGCAGCTTCATCACCGGCACGATCTTCTCGACCTCCGTCGAGAGGTCGACCGCGGGGTTCGGCGTGATCGTAACGATGTTGCTCATGGCTTAGCGGACCGTCGCCCCGGCTTTGGCCATAACGGCCGTCTCGAAATAGGACTTCAGGCCGAGGAAGCTGATGTCCGGCCGGGTGACGATATAGGCGGGGATGGCTCGCAAGTACGCATCATAGCGTCCCTTGCTCTCGAACTGGCTGCGGAAGTCCGATCGCGCCAGATAGTCCGGAAAGCGCGGGGCGATGCCGCCCGCGATATAGACCCCGCCGCGTGCGCAGAAGGTCAGCGCGAGGTTGCCGGCGACGGTGCCGAGCCAGCCGCAGAACATGTCGAGGGTGGTGCGGCAGACCGTGCAGCTGCCGTCGAGCGCGCTATGCGTGATGGCTGCAGCATCGCGCTCTGGCACCGTCACGCCATCGAGCGTGGCAATGGCCTGGTAGATGTGTTCGATGCCCATGCCGGACAGCGCGCCGCGCTCGACCGAGACATGACCAAGACGCTCGCGCATCTTGGCGACGACCTTGGCCTCGCGTTCGCTCGTCACCGGCAAAGTGACATGGCCGGCTTCGGTGACGACAACCACGGGGTGACCATCGCCGGGCAGATAACAGGCGGCACCAAAGCCGGTTCCAGGACCGAGCACCAGCATCGGCGCGCCGGCCGCAGCCCGTCCGCCACCGAGCGGAAAGAGGTCGGCCGGTTGCAGCGCCGGCAGCGACCAGCCGACGGCCTCGAAATCGTTCAGGAGCTTTGCCGAGGCGAGCTTGAATTGCCGCGCGAGTTCGGCGCCGTCGATGGTCCAATGGCTGTTGGTGAGGACGCCGCGATTCTGTTCGATCGTCGCCGCAACGTCGAGCACGGCGGCGGTGGGCGAGGCTCCCGCGGCGCATCGCGATAGAAACGATGTGATGGCGTCGGCAATGGAGCGAAAGTCGGCGACCTTCAGATGCTCGATCGGCCCAATTGCGCCATGACTCATCAGCGCGAAGCGCGCATTGGTTCCGCCGATATCGCCCAGAAGAACGTGATCGCTCATCCCTCAGCCGCTTCCACCCGGTTGGTGCGGACAGAGCGACCTTTAGTGGCCCGCTGCGCCGCAATCATGTCCGCATACCACCGCGCAGATGCCTTGGGAATGCGCCGCTGCGTGGCGAAGTCGACATAGATAATGCCGAAGCGCTGTGAATAGCCCGAGCCCCATTCAAAATTATCCAGAAGCGACCAGACGAAATAGCCGCGCACATCGGCGCCAGCCGCCATCGCCTGTGCCATCGCCTCCGTATAGGCCTTCAGGTAGGCGATGCGGCTGTCGTCCTGGACGCCGCCCGCGGCATCAAGCGTGTCGTCAGCGGCGGTACCGTTCTCCGTCACATAGATCGGCAGCTGGAACCGTTTGTGAATGTCGAGCAGGGTATCGCGGAATGCGTCCGGCACGATCGGCCAGCCGATCGCCGTGCGCGGCACGTCATCGGGCGGCGCGCCGAAGCTGGCGCCGATCAGGTTGCTGTCGGCCTTGATGTAGTGCGGCGAATAGTGGTTGAGGCCGAACCAGTCCAGGGGACGGGCGATCTGCGCCATGTCGCCGGGCTGGACGTAGGGGGCAACCGCCTCGGCGAGGGTCGGGGGATAGCAGGCGAAATGTTGCGGCAGCGGGAATGCGTCGTTCCAATATTCGGCGAACCGCAGCGCAGCCGCGGCGTCGGCCGGGCTCTTGGTGCAGGGATAGCAGGGCTGGCGGTTGTGGACGGCGCCGAGCCGTGCCCCGGGCACGCTCGCGCGCAACACGTCGATCGCCTTGCCGTGGCTCAGATTGACATGGTGGATCGCCTTGTGGAGCGCGGCTCTGTCGGCGACCCCGGGCGCGTGCCAGCCGAAGCCATAGCCGAACAGCGTGAACACACATGGTTCGTTGAAGGTGGCGAAGTGTTTGACCCGGTCGCCATAGCGCTTCGCGATCAGCGCGGCGTAATCGGCGAACCAGCCGGCGATATCGCGGTTCTGCCAGCCGCCGAGATCATCGAGCGCCTGCGGCAGATCCCAGTGATAGAGGCAGATCCAGGGTTCGATCCCGGCTGCGAGCTGGGTGTCGATCAGCCGGTCGTAAAAGGCGAGGCCCTTTTCGTTCGGAGCGCCGCGGCCTTGCGGCAGCACGCGCGGCCAGGCGATCGAGAAACGGTAGGCATTCAGGCCAAGCTCCCGCATCAACGCGACATCGTCGGGATAGCGATGATAATGATCGCAGGCGACCTCGCCGCTGTCGTTGTTCTTCACCCGTCCGGGCGGACGCGCATAGACATCCCAGATGCTGTCGGCGCGACCATCGACATGCGCCGCACCTTCGATCTGATAGCTCGACGTCGAGGCGCCCCAGAGAAAGCCGCGCTGTGACGGGGCGGCGGCGCCAGGGTGTCGAGTTCTGTCGATGTTGATGGTCATTTCCAAACTTGCCTGCACGTCATGGCCGATCTCACCGGGTCATGATGCCGGGGCTGCGGAACCACCCATTGACCAGGATCAACACGCCCTGACGTCTGGCCCATAGGCTCAGTTTCAGGAGCCGCGTGTGTTTGCGAGGCGCGGCTATCATGCAAGAGGTTCAAGATTCATGTTGTGTCGCAATCCGCTCCCGCTTCCCGGTCGCCTGGACGAGAAGCTCGAACCCCTGCACGCGCTCTGGCGAGGCTTGAGGCGCGCTGAAAACGGCATGCCCTTTGCCGACGATCTCGCACTTCCGGCGCTGGAAAAGCTGCTGGGCAAGGCCTTCCTGCTGCAGGTGTTCACCGGCCCGGAGCGCTTCCGCTTCGAATTCGCCAGCGCAGGACTGCCGGCGGTGAGCCAAGGTTCGTTCCTCGACGAGATCGCCCCGAACTCAGAACTCAGCTATCTGCGCGCGCAGGCCAGCGCCACGGTGGAGGCGGGCGAGCCGACCCTGCTGCGGCTGACCGAAGCGTCGGGCCGCGAGCTGTCGCGGGTGCTGCTGCCGTTGTGGGGCAACGGCCAGGTCAGCCTTCTGCTCGGCGCGGTCGCAGGCTGATTTCGAGGCGTGTCAATTGAACGCCATGCCGCCGCTCATCGCGATGGTCTGGCCCGTCATATAGGGATTGTCGAGCAGCAGCATCACGGCCTTGGCGACTTCCTCCGGCAGGCCGAAGCGGCCGAGCGGAATGCGCGAAACCAGCGCCTGTTGCTCCTTCATCATGTCGGTCGCGATCAGGGATGGCGCGACCGCGTTGACCGTAATGCCGTCCTTGACCAGTCGGGCGGCGTAGCCGCGCGTCAGCCCCTCCATCCCGGCCTTCGAGGCGTTGTAATGCGGACCGATCGCGCCGGCGCCGCGCGCCGCGCCCGAGGAAATGTTGACGATGCGGCCCCATTGGCGTGCCCGCATCCCCGGCAGCACGGCCTGGGTGCAGAGAAATGCCGATTTCAGATTGACCGCAATCGTGGTGTCGAAATCGGCCTCGGTGAGCTCCTCGACGGCGCGGGTGATCGCAATGCCGGCATTGTTGATGAGGATGTCGGCCGGGCCGAGCTTGGCGTCCACCGCGGCGACCAGATCGGCAACGGCGGCAGCCACCGACACATCGGCCTGAAGGGCCGCGGCAGGGACGCCCTTGTCACTCAGCTCTGCCGCCAGCCGCTCGGCCTCATCGGCGCGGTTCCGGTAGTTGATGGCGACGGACGCGCCGGCCTCGGCCAGGGCGCGGCAGATGGCAGCGCCAATGCCGCGCGAGCCGCCGGTGACCAGAGCGCTGCGCCCGCGAAGGAATTGATCGGCCATGACTGTCTCCAGGACTGTTTCGCGCGTTGATGGGAAGCCGAGCTTTAACGCCGGGGAGTGCCGACTTGGCCGCAAATCTCGGTGAGGGCCGCAAGATGCAGGAGCAGATGATGACCGTCATGGACGACCAGGAGATCAGAACCCGCGCCCATCAGCTCTGGGAGCAGGCCGGCCGCCCGAGCGGCCGCGACGCGGAATTCTGGCTGGAGGCGGAGCGGCAGATCAAGGAGGAGCGGGTCCGCCACGAGCTGAAAACGCCGGATAATCTCTGACCGATCAGCTCCCCGGGCTGACCGGCCATACCTGTTGTGTCAGACGTGTGGTTGGCGCCATGCGCGTTGAGATTGCTTGCATCGGGCCGCGATCCCGTGGATCGTGCCGCCACGATGATGAAGGCTTCGTGACTTCGGATGAGCGTATTCCTGCTGCGACGATTTCTGACCCTGGTTGCGACCCTGGTCGGCGCGTCGCTGATCATTTTCCTGATATTGGACGCTCTTCCGGGCAATGCGGCGCAGATGCTGATGGGGGCCGACGCCTCGCCTGACGCGGTGCGCGCGCTTGCGGTCAAGCTGGGGCTCGACCAGCCGCTCGTGGTTCGCTACGCGCATTGGCTCGGCGGCATGGTGGGGGGTGATCTCGGCAACAGCTATGCCTATGGCACGCCGGTCGCCGGCCTGATCGCGGAACGGCTGGTTCTCACCATCCCGCTTGCGATCATGGCGATGACACTCACCGCGGTGCTGGCGCTGGCGGCCGGCATCTACACCGCGGCCAACCACAACAAGCTCGGCGATGTCGGGGTGATGTCGCTCACCCAGATCGGGATCGCGCTGCCCAATTTCTGGTTCGCGATCCTGTTGATCCTGCTGTTCGCGGTGAAACTGCAATGGCTGTCCGCGGGCGGCTTTGCCGGCTGGGATGACGGGCTGTGGTCCGGCATCAAGTCGCTGCTGTTGCCGGCGATCTCGCTGGCGGTGGTTCAGGCCGCGATCCTCGCGCGCGTGACGCGCTCGGCGGTGCTCGAAGTGCTGCGCGAGGATTTCGTGCGCACGGCGCGCGCCAAGGGACTGACGAGACGCGAAGTGCTCTGGCAACACGTGCTGCGAAATGCGATGATTCCGGTGCTGACCGTGATGGGCCTGCAATTCGCCAATCTGCTCGCCGGCACGATCGTCATCGAGAACGTGTTCTATCTGCCGGGACTCGGCCGGCTGATCTTCCAGTCGATCGCCAATCGCGACCTGATCGTGGTGCGCAACTGCGTCATGCTGCTCGCGGCGATGGTCATCATCGTCAACTTCGTGGTCGATGTGCTCTATGCCGTCATCGATCCGCGCATCAAGGTTCACGAGCTGTGACGTCATTCTCGCCTTTGGCTTCCGGCGCCGTGACGATCAGCCGTCCGACTTCACGGAACGGATTTTGGCGTCGCGCGCTGCGCCACCGGAGCTTCGTCGCCGGCGGCGTGCTGTGCCTGCTCGTGCTTTGTGCTGCGCTGCTCTCGCTGTTGTGGACGCCGTGGTCGGCCTACGATCTCGACATTGCCGCAAAGCTGCAGCCACCCTCTCTGGCGCACTGGCTCGGCACCGACGTGCTCGGGCGTGATATCGTCTCGCTGCTGCTGGTGGGGGCGCGCGCGACCATCCTGGTCGGCATCATTGCCGTCGGCATCGGGCTCAGCTTCGGCGTCTGTCTCGGGCTGACGGCTGCGGCACAGAGGGGCTGGACCGATGAGCTCGTCATGCGCCTCTCCGATTTCACCTTCGCCTTTCCCGCCGTGCTCTCGGCGATCATGCTGGCGGCGGTGGTCGGTCCCGGCATGGTGACGTCGATCATCGCGATCGGCATCTTCCAGATCCCGGTATTCGTCCGTGTCACCCGCGGGTCGGCCGGCGCAATCTGGGTGCGCGAATTCGTGCTCGCGGCCCGCACCTCCGGCAAGGGACGCTTTCGTATCACGATCGAGCACGTGCTGCCGAACATCATGTCGGTGTTGATCGTGCAGGCCACGATCCAGTTCGCGCTCGCCATCCTGGCGGAAGCCGCGCTGTCCTATCTCGGCCTCGGCACCCAGCCGCCGCAACCGTCCTGGGGCCGCATGCTCAACGACGCGCAGAGTCTGCTGTTCCAATCGCCGATGCTTGCGGTCTATCCCGGCATGGCGATCGCAGTCGCGGTGCTCGGTCTCAATCTGCTCGGCGACGGGCTGCGCGATCTGCTCGATCCCAGACTGGCGCGGGAGCGTTGAACCGTGAGCGCAGCAAGCAAGGCACCTCTGCTCGAGGTCGACAATCTCGGCATCAGGCTCAGCACCGCCCGCGGGCCGGCGCAGGCGGTACGCGAGGTCTCATTTGAATTGAAGCGCGGCGAGACTTTGGGACTGGTCGGCGAATCCGGGTCCGGTAAATCGATCACCGCGCTCGCGCTGATGGGCCTGTTGCCGGAGCGCGCTGTTGTCAGCGGCAGTCTTCGGCTCGATGGCCGCGAGCTGCTAGGCCTGCCGGATCGCGATTACTGTGCGCTCCGCGGCAATCGTATCAGCATGATCTTCCAGGAGCCGATGACGGCGCTCAATCCGATGCACACGATCGGGCGCCAGGTGGCCGAGCCGCTGCGCAAGCACACCAGCTGTACCGCTGCGGAGGCGCGCGACCGTACGATCGCACTGCTCGATCGCGTCGGCCTGCCCGATGCGGCCAGGCGCGTCGATGCCTATCCGCACCAGTTCTCAGGCGGCCAGCGCCAGCGCATCACCATCGCGATGGCGCTCGCCTGCGAACCGGATTTGCTGATCGCGGACGAGCCGACCACGGCCCTCGATGTCACGATCCAGCGCCAGATCCTCGATCTGATTGCGGGCCTCGTCGAGGAACGCGGCATGGCGCTGATCCTGATCAGCCACGATCTCGGCGTCATCGCCGAGAACGTCCGGCGCATGATGGTGATGTATGGCGGCACGGTGGTGGAGAGCGGAGCAACAGATGCGATCTTTACGCGCATGGCGCATCCTTATACGCAAGGGCTGTTTCGCGCGCGGCCTCGGCTTGGCGCCAGAAAGGGCGAGCGGCTGAGCACGATCCCCGGCACCGTGCCGGAGCTGGTCGACCTGCCGCCCGGCTGTCCGTTTGCGGATCGCTGCGCGCTCGCCGTCGATGCGTGTCGCGCGGCCTTGCCGCCGTCTGTCGATCTCGGCGCGGGTCACGGGGCGCGATGCATCAGGACCGATGCGGCGATGGCAGGAGCGGGGGCGTGAGCATCACGGAGCAGTCACCACCTTCCGAGCCGCCGCTGCTGGAGGTCAACGACCTTGGGCAACGCTACAAGCTGCCGCGCGAAAATCTGTTCCGCCCGCCGGGCCAGGTGAATGCGCTGAACGGGGTCTCGCTCAGCTTGAACGCCGGCAAGAGCCTGGGCATCGTCGGCGAATCCGGCTCCGGCAAGTCGACTTTCGCGCGGCTGGTGATGGCGCTGGAGCGGCCGTCATCGGGCTCGGTCCGGCTGCTGGGACGCGACCTCAACCGCCTTTCGGCCGAGGAATTGCGCCGGGCGCGGCGCGACGTCCAGATGGTATTTCAGGATCCGTACGGCTCGCTCGATCCGCGGCAGACGGTCTGGCGCATCGTCGCAGAACCGCTGAGCGCGCTTGGCCGGCTGGATCGTGCCGAGACGCGCGAGCGCGTGGCCGCCGTGCTGCGCGAGGTCGGCCTGCGCGAGCCCGACATGGACAAGTACCCGCATGAATTCTCCGGCGGGCAGCGGCAGCGCATCGCGATCGCGCGTGCATTGATCACCCGGCCGAAGCTGATCGTCGCCGACGAGCCGGTCAGCGCGCTCGACGTGTCCGTCCAGGCGCAGGTGCTGAACCTGATGCAGGACCTGCAGGAGCATTTCGGCTTGAGCTTCATCCTGATCAGCCACGATCTTGCAGTGGTCGACTATCTCTGTGATGAGGTCGCGGTGATGTATCTCGGGCAGATCGTCGAGCAGGGATGCCCTGAGGATCTGTTCGCGCGCGCCGCGCATCCCTACACGCGGGCGCTGCTGGATGCCGTGCCGCGCGCGCGGGCCGGAGCCATCAGACCGCGCCGCGAAGCGCCGGTCGTTGGATCGCAGGCGCTCGGCAGGGCCGGTTGTCCCTATGCTCCGCGCTGTGTGCTTGCGGACGGGCATTGCCGCGAACACGCGCCGACGCTGCGCGAAATCGGCGCTCGACATCTTGCGGCATGTCACAAAGCCGAGGCGGTGCTGGCGCAGCCGGCGCCGGTCGAGGCGGGCGAAGCCCTTGTCTCGCATCGGCATTGATGGGTAGTTTTGATCCTCTGGGGAGAGAACCGATGTTGAAGAAACTATCGACCGCCATCATCGCCGCCGCGTTGGCGGCTGCGTCGCTGCCCGCGTTGGCGCAAAGTAAGAAAGACAGTGTCATCATGGGCATGACGCTGGAGCCGACCGGGCTCGATCCGACCAGTGCGGCGGCCGCGGCGATCGCGGAAGTCACACTTTATAACATCTATGAGGCGCTGACCAAGATCAACGAGGACTCGTCGGTCTCGCCGCTGCTGGCCGAGAGCTGGAAGGCCTCGCCCGACCTGAAGAGCTATACGTTCAAGCTGCGCAAGGGCGTCAAATTCCAGAACGGCGAGCCGTTCGATTCCGCTGCGGTGAAGTTCTCCTTCGACCGCGCGGCAGCGCCTGCCAGCACCAACAAGGACAAGGCGCTGTTCCAGGGCTTTGAGTCCGTCACCGCAGCCGATGCGGACACCGTGGTGATCGCGCTGAAGAATGCCGAGCCGAATTTGCCGTTCCTGCTCGGGCAGGCGACGGCCGCGATCGTCGAGCCGAAGAGCGTCGCCACCGACGCGACGCAGCCGGTCGGTACGGGCCCTTACACGCTGGGCACCTGGGCCAAGGGCTCTTCAATCACCTTGAATAAATGGCCGGACTATCGCAATGCGGGCGCAATCAAGCTTTCCAAGGTGACAATCCGCTTCATCAGCGATCCAGCGGCGCAGGTCGCGAGCCTGCTGTCGGGCGATGTCGATGCGTTTCCGCGCGTGTCCGCGGGCCGCAGCCTGGCGCAGTTCAAGGCCGATCCGCGCTTCTCGGTGCTGATCGGTGGCTCCAAGGCGAAAACCATTGTCACCATCAACAACAAGAAGAAGCCGCTCGACGATGTCCGCGTCCGCCGCGCCATTCTTGCCGCGATCGATCGCAAGGCCATGATCGAGGGCGCCGCCGACGGTCTCGGGACGCCGATCGGCAGCTTCTACGTTCCGGGCTCACTGGGTTATGTCGACACCACCGGCATCAATCCCTACGATCCCGAGAAGGCCAAGAAGCTGCTGGCGGAGGCCGGCATCAAGACCCCGCTTGAGCTCAGCCTCAGGCTGCCGCCGCCGCCTTATGCGCGGCAAGGCGGCGAGGTGCTCGCAGCAGAACTCGCCAAGGTCGGCATCGTCGCCAAGATCGAGAACCTGGAATGGGCGGCTTGGCTGGCGCAGGTCTTCAACGGCCCGCACGATTTCGACCTTACCATCGTCTCCCATGTCGAGCCGTTCGATTTGGTGAAGTTCACCGAGAGCAACTACTATTTCGGCTATCACTCCGACGCTTTCGACAAGCTTTATCAGTCGATCGTCGCCACGGCCGACGAGGCCGAGCGCGCCACGCTGCTGGGCGATGCGCAGCGGATGCTGGCCACCGATGCCGCCGCTGGTTTCCTGTACCAGCCGCAATTCATCACGATCGCCAACAAGAAGCTGAAAGGCCTGTGGAAGGACGTTCCGCAGTTCGAGAACGATTTTTCCAGCTGGGCCTGGGAATAACGTTAGGAGGCGAGGGGCGGATGCGGCAGGAGTGCCCGCCGCGCCCGCCTCAGCTTCGAGACGAAGGGGCGGGGATCAGTGCGGCCACTCGATCGGCGTGAACCGCATCTGCCGCCGTCGCATCTCGGCCTGCAGTTCGGTCGCATATTGCTTGGCGCGCTCTCCGATCAAGCGGTAGGGCCCGCCGATCCGGCTATCAGCAGCGACCTGTTTGCGGACACTTTCGTAGTATGCCAACAAACTCTCGTCGGTCGAATTCACAAACCTCATCGACGCCCCTCATCACTTCACAACGTTCATAACATCACACGGACGCGCCCCCCGGGCAGCGTCATAAGTTAAAGTTCCCAACCCCGTAAAAAGTTCCGCACCGGGTGCGAGTTCCCTGTGGATTCCGCCCGTGAAGCGGTTCCGGTCCGAGTGGCAGCGGCTTCCGTCCGGTGCCGTGATCAACACGGCGGCAAGCTGCAAATTCCATTGTCGGCAAGAACTTTTCCCTCTCGAATCTCTTGGGTTTCAGAGACTTTACCGGGGGCGACGTCGAGCGCATCCGGCGTCCTGTGAACCCCATGCGAAGGTCATATGCATACTGAGGTGCTGATCATCGGCGGCGGGCCGGCCGGTCTGATGGCTGCGATCTATCTGGCGCGTTTCCGTCGCAACGTCGCGGTGGTCGACAGCGGTGCCTCGTGCGCCGCCCTGATTCCTCGCAGCCATAATCTGCCCGGATTTCCCGACGGCATTCCCGGGCCGCGAACTGCTCGCACGGATGGAACAGCAGGTGATCGGGCTCGGGGTTCCCATCATTCGCGGCTTCGTCAGTTCGCTGGAACGGCATGGCAGGCCATTGCTGGCCTCTTACGCGAGCGGCGTGATCGAGACGCAGCGGGTCGTCTTGGCGACGGGGATCATGGACAAGCAGACGCGGCTGGCGGAATGGGTGGACGCCGTCAGGCGCGGCGAGTTGCGCTATTGTTCGATTTGTGACGCGTTCGAGGCGATCGGGCGCAAGATCGCGGTGGTCGGGCCGTTCGGCCACGCGATCGGCAAGGCGTTGTTCATGCGGGTGTATAGCGCCGAAGTCATCCTGGTCCCCGCCGACGACGTCCGCGACGAAGCCGGGGTCCAGCAGCTTGCCGATGCCGCTGTGCAGGTTGCCCCCTGCCTCGTTGCCCTCCAAAGAAAAGAGGGGGGGCATCGAGGCGGTGTTGGCCGACGGCACCCGCGAGCGTTTCGACATCGTCTATCCCGCGATGGGGGCCGATGTCCGCTCCGAGCTCGCGGTTCAACTCGGGGTGAGCCATACGTCGGACGGGTTCCTGAAGGTTGACGATAAGCAACGCAGCAATGTCGATCACCTCTACGGCATCGGCGACGTCGTGACCGATCTGCACCAGATCTCGGTCGCCTTCGGGCATGCTGCGGTCGCCGCTTGTCACGCCCACCACTCGCTGCCGATGAGATATGCCTGAGAGCGGGCAGAGGAGCTCGAACGGATCGGCCTCGATCAAATCACGCGCGAGGGCAGCTTAGGTTAATGCCGCGGACAAGGACCGGCCACAGCATGGATGATGGACAGAAGATCGGCATGTTGGGTGGCGGCCACGAGCTGCCGTGAGGAAGCCGAATGCGATCCGTCGCGCCGCGATCTTTGGCTGCAGGCGGCGGAGCGATGGATGTCGCTGGCCGGCGAGACCGTCGTGGCTGCCATCAGCCTTGAAAGGACCGAGGGGGACATGATCGATACAGTCTCGGTGGTCCCAGCAAACAGCACTCTCCTGAGCGGCATGAGCTCCGACGGCCCGGTGCAATTGCACGCAAACGAAGGGCTGATCGTGGCCCGATGTTGAGCGGGGGAAGGGCGGCGACTTGCGGCCTTATTCGGCGAGGCCGAGTGCCGTCAGATGGGCCGCGCCCGCGCGCACATGGTCGTGGTTGCGAAGCTCGAGGATCAAGCGCGGGTTGGAGGTCAGCCGGCCAAGCGCTCGGAAAACCGCAGTCCAAGCGATATTGCCTTCACCCGGCGCCCAATGCCGGTCGGCATAGCCGTCGCTGTCGTGCAGATGCACATGGCTCAGCATGTCGGAGGCCGCCTCGACATAATAATCCACCGGCGGCGCCCCGGTGGAATGATGCGCGTAGTTGGCGTGACCGGTATCGAGCGAGACGCGCACCTTGGCGCTGCCGAGCGCTTTGGCCAGATTGACGCGGTCCCTCGGATCCTTGTCCTCGATGTTTTCAATCACGATCTCGCAGTTCGACTGCTCGGCGCGCGCGACGACGTCGGCGAGCGTGATGCGAACGCGCTCGGCGAGGTCCTGACGGCTCTCGGGCGTCATGTCGAAATTGTTGTGGTCCCAGGTCGTGAACGGCGAGTGGATCACCATCTGGGTCGCACCGAGGAATTCGGCGACTTCGAGCCCTTGCAGCAGGCGCTTGGTCACGGCGCGGCGGATCAGGGGATCGTGGCTGTCGATCTTGAAACCCCAGAACGGGCCATGGATGCCGCGCCGGCCGGTATGGCCATCGAGCATCCGTTTGATCTCGCTGGCGACGGCGCGCCAATCGCCATCGAGCACCTCGGCGCGGGAAAAATCCTGAATCTCGAGATCGCGTTGGCGCTCGAGCAGCCAGTCGCGGTGCGCCGGAATGGATTTGACGGAGAGCGCGGCGCCCAGCAATGGCAGCGGTGCGGACATGTCATTGATCCCTTGACGATCGTCTGAGCGAAGCGCGACCGCTAGCTCGGTTCGATGACGGTCTGGTGAAACGGATGGAGTGGATATCGGGGCGCTTCCTTGCCCGGGTCCGCGCGCATTTGCAACCGAATCGCTCGAGTAGTCAGATCGTCGGCCGCGCTACTTGACGTAGGCGTCAGTTTAGCAACAATGCGGTAATATCGTGTCGAAAAGGGGAGGGCAGCTGTGGGCGCTCGACTTGCGACGTTGCTGTTCGTGATGCTGGCCCTGGTGTATCCCGCCCATGCGCGAGGTCCTTACGGCTCGATTTCGACGGCAGGGTGGTCGGGCGGAGCCTACACCGACGACAAGACCGGTGAATTCACCAGCTGCATCGCGGGGGCGAGTTATGCGAGCGGCATCACCTTCAGCGTCGTGGTGTCGAAGACCTATGAATGGGCGCTTGCCTTCATCCATCCGAGCTGGACGCTTACGCCTGGTCAGAAATTCCCGATCGTGCTGAGCTTCGATGGTCGTAACAGCTTCAACGTCGCTGGCACCGTTCTGTCGACCAACATGGTCGCGGTGCCGATGCCGATCAATTCCGCGCTGGTTAAAAGTTTCCGCGCGGCACGAACCATGTCCGCCTTCGCGCAAGGCAATCTGTTTCAGTTCAGCCTCGACGGCACCGCGGTGTTGCTCCCCTCGCTCGTCAAATGCGCAAAGACGGTCAATGAAGGTGGGCTGGCTGCAGCGACCAACTTCACCGTGAACCTAGGGCAGGCGAATGCAGCGCCACGGCCGGCAGCGCCGCCGACCTCGGCATCGAGCCTGCAGCCGTCCCGACCGCAGGAGGGGTCGGCCGAGTTGCAGTTGGAGGCGATGCAGATCGCCTCCAACTTCATCCTCAAGGCCGCGCTGTCGCACCCTTCGATCCTGAGCCGCGGCGAGGCGCCGGTGTGGCTGACGTCGAGCGGCGTAGCCTGGAAGGCCGACAACGCGACCGGCTTCGTCCGGATCGTGCCGCCGGAGCGCAACGTCGACGGGCTTGAGGTCGCCGCTACGATCGTCGGTAATGACGCCAGGGACTGCAAAGGCAAGTTCATCTCGGCGCGCAACAGCGAGCTGGTCGACAGCCAGGTCGTGTTCCGTGGCATGTCCTCATGCGAGGACAGCGCGAAGTCCGATATCGCCGAATATTTCATCTTCCCGCGCAAGGCCGGCGGCTTCATCCTCTTCTCGGTCGTGACGCCGACCAAGGCGCTCGGCCAGCAGCCGCAAGGGGCGCAGCGCGAGGAGGCCAATGCCGGCTTCCGCAAGGCCGCGTATAGCTCGATCGGTCAGTGAGATTGCGGCGCTTGCCTCCGAACAGGAGACGGTTTGGTTCGCCGCACGCTCTGCCATTCGCGCAAACGTTTCCGAGACGGCAGGCACAGGCGAAATACCGAGTCTGTGCATGGCTAGCCGTTCAATGATCACGTCGCCGCGCGGCTACCGCCTTGGCCGCCGCACCGCGCGCACTTTGCCGCTGCTGCCGCCGCCGCAGTAGAACTGATCCTTTCCATCGGACTCCAGCCCGGAGACAGTGATGCCCTCCGGCATGTCGAGCTGATCGAGAACCTCGCCGCTCTGCGGGTCGATGCGGCGCAACGCGCCGGCTTCGTCTTCCCAGCTGCCGTGCCAGAGTTCGCCATCGACCCAGGTCACGCCGGTGACAAAGCGCGTGCAGGGGATGGTGCGCAAGATCTTGCCCGTGTCCGGATCGATCTGATGGATCTTGCGCTCGCGGTACACGCCGACCCAGAGTGTCCCCTCGGCCCAGGCCATGCCCGAATCGCCGCCGCCACCCGGTGCTGGGATCGTCGCCACGACCTCGCCGCTCGCGGGATCGATCTTCTGGATGCGGCTTTCGGCGATCTGAAACAGATGCCGGCCGTCGAACGCGGTCCCGGCATGCGCGGGCACGTCCAGCGAACGCTGCACCGAACCATCGGCCGGGTCGAATGCCTTCAATGCATCTCCTGCTGCGAACCAGACGTTCCGGCCATCATAGGTGACGCCGCCGACCCGTGCGGCCTCCCCAAACGGGCCGTATTCCCTGACGATCTCCGCCGCTCGTGGCTTCATCTGTCCGCTCCTGTGATCTCAATGCAAGGATGCTATTCCGCCGGCAGCGCGGCGGGGAGTAACAAGGTCGTCGCGAATCCCGGCAGCAGCGGGCTGGTCCAGCGCCGCGCCCGTCCGTGCCCGAAGGCCTGCACTTTGCCGGCGAGCAGCAGTTCGTCCAGCGCGCGCTGCACGGTGCGCTGGCTGGAGCCGAGCGCAAGCGCCAGGCCGGAGCTCGACCAGGCCTCGCCATCGGCGAGACAGGCCAGCACGGCCGCATGCTCGTCTTCGATCGGCTGCGTCAATACGACCACATCCTGCACACGGATCGGTAACAGCGCAAAGCCCACTTTGGTCGCTGCGACCTCGGCCAGAGGCTGCAAGGCCTGCCGCAGCCGTCCGATCTCGACACGCAGCCGCGCGCGATGCGACTCGTCTGCCTCCTTGCCGCGGAACGCCTGTGCAATCAGCGCGGCTCGCGGCGCGTCGTTGGGCCATGCCTCGGCCAGCGCCCGCGCGAGCGCGAACAGAACGGGCCGCCGCGCAAGACTAATAACAACACGGCCGTAACGCACGGCAAGCCGGCAGGCGTCGACGACGAGCGCATCGGAGCGAAGCAGGGCTTCGACTTCGGCCAGCTGCAAGAGCTGGTCCTCGCCGCGCGAGATCAGTCGCGCCGCGGGCGCAGCCAAAGCATGTGAGGCCTGCTCGATCTCCGCGATCAGTTCATGGATGCCGGAGCGTCGTGCGGCATGGTCGGCGCGTTCAAGGGCGGCGCGCGCGGCCTTGGTCTGCAGCCGTCGCATCGCAAGTCCCGCCACGATCAACTCGTAGATCGCGCGCGAGGCCGGCGGCAATGGCGCCGGGTCAAGTTGGGCGAGGCGCTGCTCGGCCTCGTCGAGCTGGCCGATCAGAAGCAGGCGGCGGATTTCCAGGCTGCGCGCATGCGCGGCATTGAGCCGGTCGCCATGCTTGTCGAGCATCACCCGCGCGGCTTCCAGTGCCTTGGTCGGCCAGCGCAGATCGCGCGAGGCGAGCGCAATCTCGGCTTCGGCGACCACACAGCGCGCGCGCGCCACCGCTTCGCTGGGGCCGAACGCGCCGGCCGCGCGTCGCAGCAGCGCCTTCGCTCGCACGAAATCCCCGAGCCGCGCCATGGCGATGCCACGCAACGCCAGCGCCGGCGCATCCTCGCGCAGTGCCACCCGGTTCAGCGCCCCGAGCGCATCCCCCGAGGCCAGCGCCAGCGCCGCGGCCGTGATCAGCGAGTCCATGCAAATCCCGTCACACTTGTAACTCCCACCTGTGCCGGGGCCGATCCTAACGTAACTCGCGATCAACATTCAAAGGATCACGCCATGGCCACACACCTTACGGGAACACGCGAAGACTGGCTGGCAGCACGGCTCGAACTGCTGCAGGCCGAGAAGGAGCTGACAAGGCAGAGCGATGCGCTGGCGCGGCGGCGCCAGGCGCTGCCCTGGGTTCGGGTCGACAAGGATTACCATTTCGACACCGATGATGGCCCGGCCTCGCTGCCCGATCTGTTCCAGGGACGTTCGCAGCTCCTGGTCTATCACTTCATGTTCGGGCCGGATTTTGCGGCCGGCTGTCCATCCTGTTCGATGATCGCCGACGGCTTCAACGGCTTCGCAGTCCACCTCGCGCAGCACGACGTGATGTTGTGGGCGGTCTCGCGTGCACCACTCGCCAAGCTCAAGGCCTACAAGAAGCGGATGGGTTGGTCTTTCCCGTGGGCCTCCTCGGCGAGCAGCGATTTCAATTTCGACTTCAACGTCTCGACCACCGAGGAGCAGCAGCTCAAGGGCGGTACCGAGTACAATTACCAGCCGACTCCGGCCCGCACAGCAGCGGATGTGCCGCCGATGGTCGCGCGGGTGGCGTCCGCCTGCGGAACCGATGGCGCCACCTTCATGCGCGATCGCCCCGGCATGAGCGCGTTCGTTAGCGAAGACGGCGCGGTCTACCACACCTATTCGGCCTACGCGCGCGGTCTCGACGGACTATGGGGCAGCTATCAATGGCTCGATCGCGCGCCGAAGGGACGCAACGAGCAGGGCATGTGGTGGCGCCGCCGTGACGAATACGGCGTGCAATCGTAATACGGGCAGAGGCGGCAGATCGATGGAACAATCGTCAACTGCAACCAGAGCAAAGCCCGGCATGGCCGATTGGCTCAGCCTCGCCGCCGCGCCCACCTTCGCGATCATGGCGCTCGCGACCTGCGTGCCCGGCGCGAGCGCGCCGGACCCGATGTGCCTAGCGTCCCGAGAAGGAGCTATCATGAATCCGATGCTGCTGATGTACGTGCTGATGAGCGTCTTTCACTTGGCGCCGTGGTTCAGGCTTGCTGCTTGGTGGCGTACCGGCCGCCGCTCGATCGCGGCCGCAGCGCAGTATCTGCCATGAAGGGCCGCCGGCCGTGCCTTTCAATTTTGGATAGCGGGCCTGCGTCGCAACCTTCGACGCCTCAATCGGATATCTTCCGCCAGTGTTCATCGAGGACGACGAATTCAGCGGAGGTGCGGACCATGGAACCCGCCTTTGAGAGATGATGGGCGTCCTTCAACTTGGGCAGCGAATTAGATGCGGTCGATTTTGAAGGCCGATGACGTGATTGCGTGTTATGCTCCGCACGTCTCCCGGGGAATACGCGTCGATGTGCACCAGTCGCTTGTCGTCCGCCACGCCGCAGCGAACCGACAATTTCGTTGGTTTTAGGAGGACGCTCAACATCTTAACGCTCTGCCTCGCGGCCGCTTTCACCGGCTGTGGCGAGCAGCAGCCGCCGCCTCAGGCGGCCGCTGCTCCACCTGTCACCGTGGCTCAGCCGGTCAAGCGTACGGTCACCGACTGGGACGAGTTCACCGGCCGCTTCGAAGCGGTGGAAGAGGTGCAGGTGCGCGCCAGGGTCGGTGGCTATATCACCTCGGTCGAGTTCCAGGACGGCGCGATCGTCCATGCCGGCGATCTGCTCTATGTGATCGATGCACGGCCGTTCGAGGCGGTGGCCGAGCAGGCCGAGGGCCAACTCGCGGACGCCAAGGCCAAGACCGAGCTGGCGCGGCGCGAATTTGACCGCGCCGAGACGCTCAACAAGACCCAGGCGGTGTCCGATTCCGTGGTCGACCAGCGCCGTCAGGCGTTGCAATCGGCGCAGGCGGCGGAGACCCAGGTCGAGGGCGTGATGAAGGCAGCCAAGCTGAACGTCGAATTCACCCATGTGCTGGCGCCCATAACGGGCCGGGTCAGCCGGCATCTGGTCAGCGCTGGCAATCTCATCCAGGGTAGCGACACCGGCACCTCGACGCTGCTGACCTCGATCGTCACGCTCGATCCCATCTACATCTATTTCGACATGGACGAGGCGACCTATCAGAAGAACTCCAGGCTCTGGTTCGAGGGCAAGCGTCCGAGCTCACGCGACACGCCGAATCCGGTGCAGGTCACCTTGACGGGCGAGACCAAGCCCTCGCATGACGGTACGGTCAATTTCCTCGACAACCGGCTCGACGTCTCGACCGGCACGCTGCGCAGCCGCGCCGTGATCCAGAACAAGGATCTTTCGATCCTGCCCGGGCAGTTCGGCCGCGTCCGCCTGATCGGCTCCTTGCCTTATGAGGCGCTGTTGATTCCGGACACTGCTGTTGCCACCGACCAGTCGCGCAAGATCGTCTTTGTGGTCAAGGACGACGACACGGTCGAGGCGCGGCCGGTCACGCTCGGTCCGCTCGATGAGGGTCTACGCGTGATCCGCGAAGGCCTGAAGGCGGAGGATCGCGTCATCATCGACGGTATCCAGCGTGCGCGCGTGGGTGCCAAGGTGGCGCCACATCCGGCGTCGAGCGGGACCTGACGGCGACAATCAATAGGCGCAGATCATGAATCTCGGGCGGCTCTCCATCAACCAGCCCATCCTGGCGATGGTGCTGTCGATCGTGCTGCTGATCGTCGGCGCGATCGCCTATCCGACCTTGCCGGTCTCGGAATATCCGCAAGTGGTGCCGCCGACCGTCGTAGTCACCACGCAATATCCCGGCGCTTCCGCGCAGACCGTCTCCGACACGGTAGCCGCGCCGATCGAGCAGGAGATCAACGGCGTCGACGACATGTTGTATCTCTACAGCCAGGCGACCTCGAACGGCCAGTTGAACATCACCGTCACCTTCAAGCTCGGCACCGATCTCGACAAGGCCCAGGTGCTGGTGCAGAACCGCGTCGCCATCGCGCAGCCGCGGCTGCCGGAGGAGGTGCAGCGCAACGGCGTCGTCACGCGCAAGAACAGTCCCGACCTGATGATGGTCGTGTTCATGCTGTCGCCGGACGACACTTTCGACCAGACCTACATTTCGAACTACGCGCTGCTGCAGGTCCGCGACCAGTTGCTTCGGCTCGATGGCGTCGGCGACATCACGATCTTCGGGGCGCGGGACTATTCGATGCGGCTATGGCTCGATCCGGACAAGATTGCCAATCTCGGCATGACGGCTGGCGACGTGGTGGCGGCGGTCCGCGCCCAGAACCTGCAGATCACGGGTGGGCAGATCGCCTCGCCGCCGATCGCCGACCGAGCCTTTCAGCCCAACCTGACATTCACTGGCCGGCTGAAGGAGCCCCAGCAGTTCGAGGACATCGTCGTCAAGGCCGGCGCCGACGGCCGTACCGTGCGGCTGCGCGACGTGGCCAGGATCGAGCTCGGGGCGCTGGATTTCTCCACCAACGGCTTTCTGCTCAGGAAGTCCGCGGTGGCGCTTCTGGTGTTTCAGCGTCCGGGCTCGAATGCCCTCG
Organism: Bradyrhizobium sp. SZCCHNS1022; assembly: GCF_032484835.1. Taxonomy (NCBI): domain Bacteria; kingdom Pseudomonadati; phylum Pseudomonadota; class Alphaproteobacteria; order Hyphomicrobiales; family Nitrobacteraceae; genus Bradyrhizobium; species Bradyrhizobium sp. SZCCHNS1022. Next base: position 1,986,709 of record NZ_JAUETT010000001.1, read on the forward strand.
CCACCGCCAAGCGGATCTCCGATACGATGGTGGGCTTGAAGGCCAATTTCCCCAGGGGCCTCGACTACAATATCGGCTATAACCCGACCGAGTTCATCGCCCAGTCCGTCAGCGAACTGGTGAAGACCATCTATGAGGCGATGGCGCTGGTCGTCATCGTGGTGCTGGTGTTCCTGCAGGGCTGGCGGCCTGCGATCATTCCGATCGTCGCCATCCCGGTATCGCTGGTCGGCACTTTTGCGGTGATGGCGGCCCTCGGCTTCTCGATCAACAATCTCACTTTGTTTGGTCTGGTCCTCGCGGTCGGCATCGTCGTGGACGATGCGATCGTGGTGGTCGAAAATGTCGAACGCCATCTCGAGCATGGCCTGGGCAGGCGGGATGCGGCGCTCAAGACGATGGAGGAGGTCGGCGGCGCGCTGGTCTCGATCGCGCTGGTGCTCTGCGCCGTGTTCGTGCCGACCGCGTTCCTCGGCGGCATTTCGGGTCAGTTCTTCCAGCAATTCGCCGTCACCATCGCGGTCGCGACCGCGATCTCCTGCTTCTGCTCGCTGACGCTGTCGCCGGCGCTGGCGTCGCAGATCCTGCAGCCGCATGGCGAGCGACGCCCGCCGGCGCGCTGGAATCTGATCGCGCGGGGCTGGGACGCCTTTACCAGCCTGTTCAACCGGATCTTCGATCGTCTATCGCACGGCTATGCGCGCGTCGCGGGCTTTGTGATCCGGCATTCGGTCGTGATGCTGCTGGTCTATGCACTGCTGATCGGCAGCGCCGGATGGCTGCTTGCGACGACACCGCAAGGCTTCATTCCGGCGCAGGATCGCGGCTACGTCATCGTGTCCGTGCAATTGCCCGGCGCCGCCTCGCTGGCGCGTACCACCGAAATCGTGCGCAAGATTGAGAACATCGCGTTGGCCACGCCGGGCGTCGTGCGGGTTCCGGCGTTGGCGGGTCTGTCGGGGGCCACACGCACGCAGGCGAGCAATTCCGCTGCGCTGTTTCCCGTGTTCGACGAGCCCGAGGTCCGCGCCAAGAAGGGGCTGACCGCCAATGTGATCACGGCCGAGTTGCGCAAGCGCCTTGCGGGGATCGAGGGTGCGTTCATCATCGTGATTCCGCCGCCCGCCGTGCCGGGCATCGGCACCGGCGGCGGCTTCACGATGCGCATCCAGGACCGGCAGGGACGGGGCAGCGAGCTGCTCGCCGCCGCGACGGACGAGTTGGTGGGGGCGGCGCGCAAGGCACCGGGATTGACCGCCGTGTTCTCGCCCTACAGCGCCAACACCCCGCAGGTGTTCGTCGATATCGATCGGGTCAAGGCCGAGAAGCTCGGCGTGCCGATTGCGAACATCACCGATACGATCGAGACCTATTTCGGCTCGACCTACGTCAACGACTTCAACCTGTTCGGCCGGACCTATCACGTCACGGCGCAAGCCGATTTGCCGTTCCGCAAGGAGACCGCTGATCTGGCGCGGCTGCGCACGCGCAACGCGGCGGGCGACATGGTCATGCTCGGCAGCGTGGTCGATTTCAAGGACGTCGCAGGGCCGGACCGCGTTGCGCGCTACAATCTCTATCCGTCGTCGGAGGTGCAGGGCGATACCTTGCCGGGCGTGAGTTCGGCGACCGCGATCGACATCATGAAGCGGCTGGCCGATGAGACGCTGCCGAGCGGCTTTGCCTATGAGTGGACGGACCTGTCCTTTCAGCAGGTGAACGGTGCCAGCGCCGGTCTTTATGTGTTCCCGATCTGCGTGCTGTTCGTCTATCTGGTGCTGGCGGCACAGTATGGCAGCTGGACCCTGCCGTTTGCCGTGATCCTGATCGTGCCGATGTGCCTGTTGGCCGCGACGATCGGCGTTCGCATCATGGGCCAGGATGTCAACATCCTGACCCAGATCGGATTCGTGGTGCTGGTCGGTCTGGCCGCCAAGAACGCGATCCTGATCGTCGAGTTCGCCCGCGACATCGAGAATGAGGGCCGAGAACGGCTCGATGCCGTGATCGAGGCTTGCCGGCTGCGACTGCGGCCGATTCTCATGACATCGTTCGCGTTCATCCTCGGCGTACTGCCATTGGTGATCTCGACCGGTTCCGGCTCGGAGATGCGCCAGGCCGTCGGCGTCGCCGTGTTCTTCGGCATGCTTGGCGTCACGCTGTTCGGCCTCATGTTCACGCCGATCTTCTACGTGGTCGTGCGCAATCTCGCCGAGGGACGAGGACGCAAGAAGCCGGCGCTGGGATGAGATCAGCAGTTCCTGACCCTTGAGGGTAGGATCGCGCGCCATTGGATGCTATGAGCTTCCCTCCGCGGGACGACCGCAGATTCAGCCGAGGGAGTAGCCGGGATGACCAAGGGCGGAAACATGCTGAAGACGATAGGAGCAGCGCTGGCCCTGGTGATGCTGACAAGCGTCGGCGAGAACGCCATTGCTGCGCAGTGCGGCAACGGGCCGGGCGGCTTCGAAGCCTGGAAGCAGCAGTTCAGCGAGGAGGCGCGCGCCAAGGGCGTCGGACAGACCGCCGTCGGCGCGCTGATGCAGACCAACTACGCCAGCGCCACCATTGCCGCCGATCGCGGCCAGCGCAGCTTCGGCCTCTCGCTCGATCAGTTCCTGGCCAAGCGCGGTGCGGCCGCTATCGTGGCGCGCGGCCGGTCCATGAAGCAGTCGCATGCGGCGCTGTTCGCCTCGATCGAGCAGCGCTATGGCGTGCCGCCCGGACCCTTGATCGCGATCTGGGGCATGGAGACCGGGTTCGGCAGCCAGCGCGGCAATCAGCACATGCTGTCGTCGATCGCGACGCTCGCCTATGACTGCCGGCGGTCGGAATTCTTCACCGACCAGCTCTATGCGGCGCTCAAGCTGATCGACCACGGTCAGCTGTCGCCGTCGCAGCGCGGGTCGATGCATGGCGAGGTCGGGCAGACCCAGTTCATGCCGAAGACCATCCTGAACTATGGCATCGGCAATCTCGACAATGCCGCCAACGCGCTGACCTCGACCGCGAACTTCCTGCACGCCAATGGCTGGCGGGCCGGAGCCGGCTATCAGCCGGGCGAACCGAATTTTGCGGCAATCGAAGCTTGGAACGCGGCGGGCGTCTACCAGAAAGCGATCGCGCTGATGGGCCGCCAGATCGACGGCGGCGGTTCCGCCGCGGCGCGGTGAAGGTTGGATGGGCGTTGTAGTAGGTCGCGCGGAGTACGAGATACAAAGTCGGGTGGGCAAAGGCGCAGAGCGCTGTGCCAGAAAGTGGACACGCGTCCACGTTCACCTGCCCGTCGGCCTTCGGCGGACAGGTCGATTTGCCTACCAGTGCTCGATAGTATCGTCATTGCGAGGCGCGAAGCGACGAGGCAATCTAGGCCTTCGTGGCTCTTGATTGCTTCGCTTCGCTCGCAATGACGACCGAGAAAAAGAGCGGCGCTTCGTTTCCGAAGCGCCGCTCTCGTTATTGCAGTCGATCAGCTTCTGATCGCAGGGCTCATGCCTGCAGCTCGAAGCGGTCGAGGTTCATCACCTTGGTCCAGGCCGCGACGAAGTCCTTCACGAACTTCTCTTTGGCATCCGAGCTCGCATAGACCTCGGCGAGCGCACGCAGCTGCGAGTGCGAGCCGAAGATCAGGTCGGCACGAGTCGCGGTCCACTTGACCTCGCCGGTCTTGCGGTCACGGCCTTCGAAGGCATGCTCGCCCTTGTCCAGAGGCCGCCAGGCCGTGCCCATGTCGAGCAGGTTGACGAAGAAGTCGTTGGAGAGCGTCTCCGCCTGCTTGGTGAACACGCCGTGCTTGGAGCCGTCGGCGTTGGTGCCGAGCATGCGCATGCCGCCGACCAGGGCCGTCATCTCCGGCGCGGTCAGGGTCAGGAGCTGCGCCTTGTCGACCAGCAACTCCTCGCCTGACAGCCACTGCTTGCCGCTGAGATAGTTGCGGAAGCCGTCGGCCTTCGGCTCGAGCACCTCGAAGGACTCGACGTCGGTCTGCTCTTGCGAGGCATCGGCGCGACCGGGCGCAAACGGCACCTTGATCTCGACGCCTGCCTTTTTCGCCGCCGCTTCCACCGCAGCGTCGCCGCCGAGCACGATCAGGTCCGCGATCGAGACCTTCTTGCCGCCGGCTGCCGTTGCGTTGAAGTCCTTTTGGATGCCTTCGAGAGTCTGCAGCACCTTCGCGAGTTGGGCCGGCTGGTTGACCTCCCAGTCCTTCTGCGGAGCGAGGCGAACGCGCGCGCCATTGGCGCCGCCCCGCTTGTCGGAGCCGCGGAAGGTCGATGCCGACGCCCAGGCGGCCGAGACCAGTTGCGAAATCGAAAGCCCGGATGCGAGGATCTTGGCCTTGAGCGCCGCGACGTCGGTCTCGTCGATCAGCGGGTGATCGATCGGCGGCAGCGGGTCCTGCCAGACCAGGTTTTCCTTCGGCACCAGCGGGCCGAGGTAACGCGCCTTCGGGCCCATGTCGCGATGGGTCAGCTTGAACCAGGCGCGGGCGAAAGCGTCGGCGAACTGATCCGGATTCTCGTAGAAGCGACGCGAGATCTTCTCATAGGCCGGGTCGAACCGCAGCGCGAGGTCGGTGGTGAGCATCGACGGCGCGTGGCGCTTCGACGGATCGTGTGCGTCCGGCACCGAGTTGGCACCCGCGCCGTGCTTGGGCTTCCACTGGTGCGCGCCGGCCGGGCTCTTGGTCAGCTCCCATTCATAGCCGAACAGGTTCCAGAAGAAGTTGTTGCTCCATTTGGTGGGCGTAGAGGTCCAGATGACTTCAAGCCCTGACGTGATGGCGTCGCCGGCCTTGCCCGAACCATATTTGCTGGCCCAACCGAGACCCTGCTCGGCCATATCAGCACCTTCCGGCTCCGCACCGACCAACGAGGCATCGCCCGCGCCATGGGTCTTGCCGAAAGTGTGACCGCCCGCGATCAGCGCCACTGTCTCCTCGTCGTTCATCGCCATGCGGGCGAAGGTCTCGCGGATGTCGCGCGCCGCGGCCAGCGGATCGGGATTGCCATTCGGTCCCTCCGGGTTGACGTAGATCAGGCCCATCTGCACGGCGCCGAGATTGCCGGCGAGTTCACGGTCGCCGCTATAGCGTTCGTCGGCGAGCCACTTGCCTTCCGGCCCCCAGAAGATGTCCTCATCTGGTTCCCAGGTATCCGGGCGACCACCGCCAAAGCCGAAGGTCTTGAAGCCCATCGACTCCAGCGCGACGTTGCCGGTGAGGATGAAGAGATCGGCCCACGAAATCTTCTGGCCGTATTTCTGCTTGATCGGCCAGAGCAGCCGGCGCGCCTTGTCGAGGTTGGCGTTGTCAGGCCAGCTGTTGAGGGGGGCAAAGCGCTGCTGCCCGCGGCCGCCACCGCCGCGGCCATCGCCGATCCGGTAGGTGCCGGCGCTGTGCCAGGCCATGCGGATGAACAGCGGTCCGTAGTGGCCGAAATCGGCCGGCCACCACTCCTGCGAATCCGTCATCAAAGCCTTCAGATCCTTGATCACGGCATCGAGGTCGAGGCTCTTGAACGCCTTGGCATAATCGAATGTCTCGCCCAGCGGGTTGGAGAGGCTCGAATGCTGGTGGAGCACCGACAGGTTCAGCTGGTTCGGCCACCACTCCTTGTTCGTGAATCCCTTCAAGCCGCCCGAAAACGGGCACTTGCTGACGTCGTCCATTGTTGCCTCCTGCCGTGCTGTGGATGGTTTCCCCTAGCTTGGGTCGCAACACTCTATGAAACGCCAGCCATCAGGGGAAATCGATATTGATGATCAGAAGGGTAAGAAAATCTGATCATAATCGTGTGACGGTTCGTGCAGCTTCAGCGCGCGATTGTATCGCACCACAGCTTCACCGGAAAGGTTCTGGCGGACCTGCTGGGATGCTCGGTTGCCGCGCTGCGGGATGACCGATGCGAACAAACTCCCGCCTTGCCCGCTACTTGGCCGACATGACACGCTTGGCAATCGCCACGAAGCGTTCGGCGGCCGGCGACAGCCCGAAATCGGCGCGGCTCAATAGCGACACGTGCCGATGAATCGTCGGTTGAGACAATGGAATGGCTGCCAGGGTCGGAAATTGCGCCCTGGGCAGCATGTGCGCGGGCAGGATGCTGATGCCGGCACCTTCCGCGGTCAGCGCCAGCGCCGTCGTGATCAGCGACACTTCCAAAGCCGGTTTCAGCTCGCGTCCGGTTCGTGCCAGCGCCTCGTCGATCTGGCGGCGAATCCGGGTTCCGCGGCGCATCGTGATGAGGTCGGACTTGGCGATGTCGTCCCAGGTCAGCCGCCGGTGCTTCTCGAACCGGCCATCCTTGAGTCCGATCGCCGAGAGCGAGCTTTGCATCAGCGTCTCGATCCTCGCCTCCGATGTGCCATCGTTCTCGAAACTGCCGATGCCGAATTCGGCGCGTCCCGCCATCACGAATGCCAAGAGCTCGTCGGGCGCGACGTCGTGGAGGTCGATCCTCACGTCGGGATGACGGGATCGGTAGGTCGCGAGCACCCGGGGAAGCAGGGCGGAGGCCACGCCGGCCGAGACCGCGACCGCAACCCGGCCGGACTTGATCTCGGCAAGGTCGCGCATCCGCCGCGACAATCCCTGCGCGCCGGCGAGGATGCGTTCCGCGACCGGGATGGCCTCTCTGCAGGCGGCCGTCGGGTGCAATGCGCGCGTCGTCCGGTCGAACAATTTGAGCTGAAAATTCTCCTCGACTTGCCGGATCAGCAGGCTGATCGCCGATTGCGTCACGCGCAGTTCGGCCGCCGCCTTGGTGATGCTGCCGAGCCGATAGACGAGGACCAGTGCCTCGAGTTGCCGCAAGCTCGGACTCATAAGGTAACCTCATGAATTGATCAGAATTTTGTGGCTAATCGAAAGAGTCCAAACGTGCAACATATTTGCGACTCGATGTCATCGCCCCAGGGGTCATCGCCCAACGGCGCGCGCATCGGTCCAGAAACGACAAAAAACAAACGGGGAGGGAGATTTGGCGCAGGGGATCAATATCGGTCGCTATGTCGACGACCGTCCGCTTTCGGCATTCCAGGTCCGTGTCATCTGCTTGTGCGCGTTGGTGGTCGGGCTGGACGGCTTCGACGCCCAGGCGCTCGGCTTCGTCGCGCCGGCGCTCGGCAAGGACCTGCATCTGGCGCCCGGGGCCTTGGGGCCTGTGTTCGGTGCATCCCTGTTCGGTGTCATGGTCGGCTCGCTGCTGTTGGGCGCCTTGGCCGACTATTTCGGTCGCAAGTGGCTGGTCGTTGCCGGCGTCGTCGTCTTTGCGCTGGGGTCGCTGGCCACGAGCCAGGCCGGCAGCGTGTCCGATCTTGTGATCCTTCGATTTGTAACGGGCCTCGGTCTCGGCGGCGTCCTGCCCAACACCATCGCGCTGACCGGCGAATATGCACCGCAGCGCCGCCGGACCCTGCTGATCATGCTGATGTTCATGACGGTGTCGCTGGGGTCGGCGATTGGCGGATCGGTCGCGGCAAAGCTGATCACCGCCTATGGATGGCGGATCATCTTCGTGATCGGCGGTGTCCTTCCGCTCATTCTCTGTCCGGTCCTGATCGCATGGCTGCCGGAATCGTTGTCACTGCTCGCTCTCGACGGCAGAAAAAATGATCGGGTGCGCGCGCTGCTGATGCGCATCGATCCGTCGGCGAGCTTCCCCGCCGATGCGCGCTTCACGATCGTCGAGGAGAGCGGCAAGGGCTTTCTGCTGCCGCAGCTCTTCACCAAGCGTCGGCTCGTCCCGACGTTGCTGCTGTGGGTCATGTTCTTCATGAACATGCTCGACATCTACTTCCTTAACAGCTGGCTGCCGACCCTCGCGCATGGCGTGGGTCTTGACGTCCAGGCGGCGATCGCCGTCGGCGTGGCGTTCCAGCTCGGAGGAATGCTCGGCACGGTCGGGCTCGGATTGCTGATCGAACGGCTCGGCTTCGACCGCGTCCTGTTCCTGACCTATATTGCTGGCTTTGTCTCGATCGTCACGATCGGCTTTGCCGGAGCCGCATTGCCGATCCTCGTGCCAGCGGTCTTCGTCGCCGGGGTTGCGGTGATCGGTGGCCAGATCGGTTGCAATGCCTATGCAGCACGCGTCTACCCGACCTACATCCGGGGCACTGGACTCGGCTGGGCGCTCGGCATCGGCCGCTTCGGCTCCATCCTCGGCGTCACCATCGGCGGACTGATGCTGGCCGCGCAATGGAGCATCCCATCGCTGTTCCAGGCGAGCGCCGTGCCGCAGCTCTGCTCGGCCCTGGTCATGGTTGGCCTCGCACTTCTTGGCATGCGCCGGGGGGCGACAGTTTCCGAAGAGACACAACGTGGTGCGCTTTCGGTGCCCGAGCGGGCCTGAGGGCAAGCGAGAGAAGATGACATGACGAAAATTCAAACCCAGGTTCTCATCGTCGGCGCCGGTCCGGTCGGATTGACCGCGGCGATGGACCTCGCTTCGCGCGGCATCGACGTCGTTGTGGCCGAGATTCGCCGTGCTGGGGAGCCGCCCAACGTGAAGTGCAATCACGTCTCTGCGCGCTCGATGGAAGTGTTCCGCCGGCTCGGCATCGTGCGTGAGGTGCGGGAAGGCGGACTGCCGGCCGATTTCCCCAACGACTGCGCCTATCGCACCGCCGTCGTCGGGCGTGAGCTCACGCGTATCCCGATTCCATGCCGCGCGGACCGCTACACGGCGAGCGGTGGGCCGGACACGGATTGGCCGACGCCCGAGCCGCCGCATCGCATCAACCAGATCTATCTCGAGCCGATCCTGTTCGCCTGTGCCGAGGCGAGACCTGGGATCAGGATCCTCAATCGTGTGCAGATCGAGCACTTCGACCAGGGCGCAGACGGCGTGGTCGCGCGGGCGCGCGATCTCGAGGCGAACCGGGACATCACCATCGCCGCCGACTATCTGATCGGCTGCGACGGCGGCCGCTCCACGGTGCGCAGGTTGATCGGATCGCGCCTCACGGGCACCGATGTCGTGCAGCGCGTGCAGTCCACCTATATCCACGCGCCGGCCCTGAAGGACCTGATCACCCAAAAGCCGGCCTGGATGACCATGTCGCTCAATCCGCGCCGCTGCGGCACCACCGTCTCGATCGACGGCCGCGACAACTGGCTGATCCACAACCACCTCGCGGCGGAAGAGCTCGAATTCGACAGCGTCGATCGCGATTGGGCGCTCCGCACCATCCTCGGCGTCGACGATCGTTTCCAGTACGAGATCATCAGCAAGGAGGATTGGATCGGCCGCCGCCTGGTGGCCGATCGTTTCCGCGAAGGTCGCGCCTTCATTTGCGGCGATGCCGCGCATCTGTGGATTCCCTATGCCGGCTACGGCATGAATGCCGGCATTGCCGATGCCGTTGATCTCTGCTGGATCCTCGCCGGCGTGCTGCAGGGATGGGCGAGCCCCGCGTTGCTCGATGCCTATGAGGCCGAGCGCCAGCCGATCACTGAGCAGGTATCGCATTTCGCGATGAACCACGCCCTTGCCGTGATGAGTCAGAGAAAGGCGGTCCCTGCCGAGGTCGAACTCGACGGTCCGGTCGGTGACGCCGTGCGCAGCAAGGTCGGTCAGGCTGCCTACGATCTCAACGTCCAGCAATATTGCTGCGCCGGCTTGAACTTCGGCTACTACTACGACCGCTCGCCGATCATTGCCTATGATGGTGAGACGCCGCCATCCTACAGCATGGGTTATTTCACGGCCTCGACCGTGCCCGGCGCCCGCGCGCCGCATGTCTGGTTGTCCAGCGGCCGCTCGCTGCTGGATGCGCTTGGCCCCGCCTATACGCTGGTCCGCTTCGATCGTGCGGTCGATGCGTCGCCGCTGGTGGGAGCGGCCGCCCGGTCGGGCGTTCCCCTGACGCTCCTCGATGTCGATCGCGCCGGTGCCGGCTTCGGCTTCCCCGAGAACCTGCTGATCGTCCGCCCGGATTCGCACATCGCCTGGCGCGGCCAGCTCGCACCCGGTGAGCCCGATCGGTTGTTCGAGCGGCTGCGCGGTCTTGCGGCTCAGTCCGGCGCGGCGCGCCGCGACGAAGCCGTCCTGGCCTAGTTCCGACCATCGCAGCCGCCATGGCAAGCTACAGCACTGCGCACTACTTCCTCGAAGCCCTGGTCGATCTTGGCGTCGATTACATCTTTGCCAATCTCGGTACCGACCATGTCTCGCTGATCGAGGAGATCGCGCGCTGGGACAGCGAAGGGCGCCGGCATCCCGAGGTCGTCCTGTGTCCGCACGAGGTGGTCGCGGTCCACATGGCGGCCGGCTATGCGATGGCAACCGGACGCGGTCAGGCCGTGTTCGTCCATGTCGATGCCGGTACGGCCAATGCATGCATGGCGATCCAGAACCTCTTTCGCTATCGGCTGCCGGTCATGCTGTTTGCGGGCCGCGCTCCGTTCACGCTGCATGGTGAGCTGGCGGGTTCGCGCGACACCTATGTTCATTTCATACAGGATAGTTTCGATCCGGCCAGCATCGTACGCCCCTATGTGAAATGGGAATACACGCTGCCGTCCGGCGTGGTGGTGAAGGAGGCGTTGGCGCGCGCTGCGGCCTTCATGCACAGCGATCCGCCGGGACCGGTCTACATGATGCTGCCGCGTGAGACGCTCGCTGAGACCTGGGACGAGCAGGCAATGCCCGCTTATCCGCCGGCGCGCTATGGCAGCGTGAAGTCGGGAGGCATCGAGCCGGCACGTGCAGAGGCGGTGGCGGATGCGCTGATGGCTGCGGACGATCCGATCGCGCTGACGGCTTACCTCGGTCGCAACGCCGAAGCGGTCGCGGTGTTCGAACGGCTGGCGCTCGTCTGTGGGATCCGGGTTGTCGAGTTCAATCCGGTGACGATGAACATCTGTCATGACTCGCCGTGCTTCGCCGGCTCCGATCCGGCTGCGCTCGTGACCAATGCCGACCTCGGCCTCCTCGTCGACACTGACGTGCCCTTCGTTCCGCAGGCGCTGAAAGCGGCGGAGGCACTGCGCTGGATCCAGATCGACATCGATCCGCTGAAGGCCGACATTCCGATGTGGGGATTTGCGACCGACCTGCGCATCCAGGGCGATTCGGCGGTGATCCTTCGGCAGGTGCTGGAGATCGTCCTGGCGCGGGCCGATGAATCCCACTGGACGAAAGTGCGAGACCGGGTCGCGAGTTGGCAGCCCGCGCGCGCGGCCGCGCAGGCGAGGCGGACATCCGCGGCAGCCCGCAAGGGCGAGCCGGGTGCGATCAATCCCGCCTTTCTCTTCGCGCGCCTTCAGGCGCTGTTGTCGGAGGACGACATCGTTCTCAATGAGGCGGTCCGTAATGCGCCGGTGCTTCAGCAGCAGCTGCGCCGAACCAAGCCGCTGACTTATGTCGGTCTTGCCGGTGGCGGCCTTGGCTTCAGCGGCGGCATGGCGCTCGGGCTCCGCCTGGCAAATCCTTCGCGGCGGGTGGTGCAGATCGTGGGCGACGGCGCCTTCCATTTCGCCGCGCCGGATTCCGTCTACGCCGTGTCTCAGCAATACCAGCTGCCGATCTTCACCATTGTCCTCGACAATGGTGGGTGGCAGGCCGTGAAGGCGTCGGTTCAGCGCGTCTATCCGGACGGAACCGCGCAGCGAACTGACTCATTCCTGTCAAGGCTTCGCACCGGGCGTGAGGGGGAGCAGCGGCACTTCGCTGACGTCGCGCGCGCGTTTGGGGCTCATGGCGAGCGGGTCTCCGATCCGGACGAACTTGACGCGGCGATAGCTCGCTGCCTGGTCGCACTGGACGACGGCCGCGCCGCGGTCCTGCATGTCGATATCACCCCGCTCTGAAGCGGGGCGATCCATTTTACCGGTAAGGCGGAACTTGCTCCGCTCGACTGCTTGTCGACGACGGCTTGCTTTCCGCGAATGCTCGGCTGCGAATTAGTAGCATTCCGAGCTGTGAGGCGATGAACCATTTCGTTGTTTCGTAACTGCGCGTGGTGGCAAAAACCGCATGCGGCGCGTCGATCTTTGAACGGCCATTTCATTGACCGGCGTGTAGTTCGCGCCGATATTCAGCCTGCATCGCCGACCAGAGGTCATCGCATGACAGACAGCAGAACAGTGTATCGACATGCGCGCACGCGCAATGCCGGGCGCTGCTTCTCTGCGGCGACCGGTGCCTGTCGCTGATCAATACGATCAGCAAGCTCGATCCCAACACCACAGATCAGACAGGAGCGCCGTGCGGAAGCCGGCGAATGAGCCGCCATGTCCAGCGCCTACATCATCGAAGTCTACAATCGCACTGCCGGTATCGTCACACGGGACGAAGGTGGCTTCAGCTTCTTCTCCTCGGAACGCGCCTTCGACAGTCTCGAAGGCCGGCGCTTTCCCTCGGCACGCGATGCGGAAATCGCGGCCCGTGCATTGGCCAACTCCGGACGCGGACCCGCGCGCCGGCAACCGCTCTGAAATCCCTTCACTTCAACAAGGAACCAAAGGTCATGAGTTTTTACCGAGACTTCAACGACAAGCTGGCAATCGAGGCCTGGACGACAGCGCGGCGTGCACCTTACGAGACGATCCAGGTGCGGCAGCTCAGCCCGACGGTCGGCGCTGAGATCGGCGGTGTCGATCTCTCCAAGGACCTGTCCGACGCGCAATTTGCGGAGATTCGGCGCGCGCTCGACGAAAACCTCGCGATCGTCTTCCGCGACCAGGAGATCTCCAAGGAAGACCATAAGCGGTTCGCGCGGCGCTTCGGCAAGGGACTGCATCGGCACGAACTCGCGGCCACGCGCTTCCGTCACGACGGTCCGTTCGATCCAGAATTCCTGTCCTGGAAGACCGACAGAGATTCGCGCTTTACCGCCGGCGACGGCTGGCATCCGGACGTGTCCTGCGATCCAAGCCCGATTGCAGTCTCGCTGCTCCGCGTGACCAAGACGCCGCCGCTCGGCGGCGACACGGCCTTCGCCAACATGTATCTCGCCTATGAATTCCTGTCGGATCCGATCAAGCAGTTGCTCGATGGCCTGACCGCGATCCACGACGGCTCGCTCGCCTGGACGGCGGGCTATGGCGCCAAGCCGGATCCCGGCAAGACCTATCCGCAATCCGAGCATCCGGTGGTGGTGATGCATCCGCGCACGGGGCGGAAATTCCTGTACGTCAACGCATCCTTCACGTCGCATATCGTGCAACTGACCCGCAAGGAAAGCGACGCGCTGCTGCAGTTCCTGTTCCGCCATGTCGAAGGTCAGCTTGCGTTGCAGGCGCGCGTGCACTGGCAACCGAATTCGTTGCTGGTCTGGGACAATTGGGCAAGCCAGCACCATGCGGTGTGGGACTATTATCCGGAGGAACGCTGGGGCGAGCGCGTCTCGGTCGTCACCGGCGAGATACCTCAGGCGCGACTTGGACTCAGCGAGGCTGCGGAGTAGGCGGCGATTGAGAGGCGCGGAACCGGATCTGCGCCTCTCGATGCCGCTTGAATCGAGGCATGTCGATGCCTCAAGCCCCGGTGATGCGGGCAACCAGGAGGCGTGGAGCCGTCTCCGCAAATTCGTCGGCCATGTCGTAATAGCTGGCAGCCTCCGCCATCGTTGCGGCACGGATCTGCAATTGGCCGCCCGCGCCTAGACGCTTCGCTCGGCAATAATCGTCCAACGCTTGCAGCAGCCGTTCCGAACGCGCGAGCCGGCGCGCTCCGTCGTGGTCCGCGGCCTCGAAGGCAAATGCCGGCCGTCCGGCGATGTCGAGCACGAAGACCTGTGTGCGATGTAGGCACATGCGACCGCGACGTGGAATGTCAAAGCCGCCACACTAGGGATGTTGCCGCGGGCGTCAATGAAATGATCGCAACGAACTAAGCGAGGCCGCGCAACGATTATGCTGTCGATGCCTCCAGGCGTGGAAGCGATCCGTTCGGCAATTTCGCCAGAGATCGAAGAGACGGAGCAAAGGTCCGGCGCATGATTGACGCACGGTGCGCGGCGTCGTCGTCGGAGCAGAACGACTCTGTGTGACAACAGGACCTTGGCGCAAGGATTTGCTCCGTCCACCGCATCCGAGAGCAAAGCCATTGCTATTTTGAACGTCCACTTGTCGCCGCGCGCTTTGCGGACCAACATTCATGCAAGTGCTTTAAAGTGACGGAGATGACCATGACCGTGCTGGAAAGAAGGATCGAATCGCTACCGTTCGTAACGGCTGAGCTGAATTACCTTGCGCCCGTCGCCGGCAAGCCGCGGACCTATGCCTTCGATCCGCCGCCGGGTGAGCCGAAGTCGACGGCGCTGGCTGAGCCGCATCAGCTGCCCGTGTTCGACGCGCGCTCGGTCGCGCAAGGGTTCTCGCTCGACCGCGAAGGATTTGCGCTTGTACGGCATCCGACGGTGGTGCGGGATTTCTACAACGACAAGGAGGTGCGCAGCGTCTATTATCCGGCGGCCGAGGCGTTCCTCCGCGCGACGCTACGGGCGGATCGCGTCGTCATCTTCGACCACACCGTGCGTAAGCGGGTTGAAGGCGCTCCGGACGTTCGCGATGGCGGGCCGCGTCAGCCGTCGACGCGGGTCCATGTCGACCAGACCGAACATTCCGGCGTCAATCGGGTCCGCGAGCATCTCGGTGCCGAGGCGGAGGATCTGCTGAAGGGGCGGGTGCAGGTGATCAATCTGTGGCGTCCGATTCGTGGGCCGCTGCGCGACATGCCGCTAGCGATGTGTGATGCGACTACGGTCGCGCCGGATGATCTCGTCGCTTCCGACCTGATCTATCCGAACCGGAATGGCGAGACCTACGCGGTCAAATACAACCCTGCGCATCGTTGGTTCTATTTCCCGGAGATGACCACGGACGAAGTGCTGCTGCTGAAGTGCTATGATTCGGCGACCGATGGCCGCACGCGGTTCGGTCCGCACACCGCCTTCGTCGATCCGGTCACGCCGGCCGATGCGGCGCCGCGCGAGAGCATCGAACTGCGAACCTTGGTCTTCCATCGGCAATAGTCGTTCGCATCGGAGGCGACTGGCAGGCGATTTTTCCTCCGATGGCGCTCTGCATTCGACTCAAAACCGCATCGGGCCGTGTACGAGGAGGAAGAATTTTCTCCACCGCGGCAGGGGCGAGGAAGCTTCGCCCACCGTGCTGCCAATATCTGAAATTGCCACCAGGACCCGGCCGGGCCATGTTCGGCCCGTCTGGTTGCGCTGCAGCACATCGAACTGCAGCCTATCGAAAAGGGTCCTCCGATGAATGCCCATCCATCTCTGGCGGTCGCAGAGCCGATCCAGGCCTCCGAGCCGATCGTGCCTGCTATGGCCGTGGCGGAGCCGATGGTCCGGTTCGAGCGTCTGTCGAAAGCCTATCCGGCCTATCGCGATAAGCCGAGCGTCCAGGCTCTGCAGGACATCGATTTCGCCATTGCGCGCGGCTCGATCACGGGCGTGATTGGCCGCTCGGGTGCCGGCAAGTCGAGTCTGGTGCGGCTGATCAATGGCCTTGAGAAGCCGACTGCGGGTCGCGTGATCGTCGACGGTCGCGACATCTCATCCTTGAGTGGCAGGCCGCTGCGGCTTGCACAGCGCTCGATCGGCATGATCTTCCAGCACTTCAATCTGCTGTCGTCTCGCACCGCCGCCGACAACATCGCGCTGCCGCTCGAGATCGCCGGCTGGTCGAAGGCCGACATCAAGGCCAGGGTGGCGGAGCTTCTTCAACTGGTCGACATCGCCGACAAGCATGACCGCTATCCGTCGGAGCTGTCGGGGGGGCAGAAGCAACGTATCGGCATCGCTCGGGCGCTGGCAACGCGGCCCAACGTATTGCTGTCGGACGAGGCGACCTCGGCGCTGGATCCGCAGACGACCCGCGCGATCCTCGATTTGCTGGCCAACATCAACCGCGAACTCGGCGTCACGATCATCCTGATCACGCACGAGATGTCGGTGGTAAGGCAGCTCGCCAAGGAGGTCGTGGTGATCGACGGCGGCCGGATCGTCGAGCGTGGCCACGTCGCCGACATCTTCACGCATCCCAGACATCCGACCACGCAGACCTTCCTGTCCGAAGTGCTCGGCGATTCCGTGCCGGTGTCGCTGGCAAGCCGGCTCGAGCCGCAGCCCGTTCCGGCGGGCAAGGCCGTCATTCGCGTGCAGGTGCGCGGCAGCGACGCTGGCGACACGGTCGTGGCGCGGCTCGCGCGGGAGCTGTCGGTGGACATCGCGCTGCTGTCGGCACGCATCGATGAGATCGGCGGCCAGCATGTCGGCTCACTGATCCTCGGCGTCCCCGGCGGCGAGGCGGCGTCGCGGCGGGCGCTGTCCTATCTGGCTCAACACGATTTCGCAGCGGAGCGTCTCGGCTATGTCGCCTGAACTCATCAACCTGATCATCCAGGCGACCGGCGAGAGTCTGTTCATGGTCGCCACGGCCGCGCTGGTCGCAACCACGCTGGGGCTGCCGCTCGGCATCTTTCTCGCCACCAGCCGCAAGGGCGAGTTGTTTGCCGCTCCCTCGGCCAACGCGATCCTCGGCGTGATCGTCAATGCGGCGCGCTCGACGCCATTCATCATCCTGGTCGTCGCCATCATCCCGTTCACGAGGCTGATCGCCGGCACTTCGATCGGATCGGCGGCAGCGATCGTTCCATTGACGGTCGCGGCAACGCCCTTCATTGCGCGACTGGTGGAGGCTGCGATCCGCGAAGTGGACGGCGGCCTGATCGAGACCGCGTCGTCGTTCGGCGCGAGCCCCTTGCAGATCGTCTTCAAGGTGCTGATTCCCGAGGCGCTGCCCGGGCTCGTGATGGCGCTGACGCTCGCGGTGGTCAGCCTCTTGGGCTACTCCGCGATGGTCGGCGCGGTGGGCGGCGGCGGGCTGGGTGATCTCGGCATCCGCTACGGCTATCAGCGCTTCATGCCCGACATGATGCTGGCGGTGGTCGTGGTGCTGATCGCGCTGGTGCAGACGGTGCAGACGGTTGGCGACCATCTGGCGCGCCGCCTCAACCGCCGGCTGCGGTATCGCTGATCGCAGGAGGCAAAGGAGTTCGTCCTGAGCATGTCCAGGGACGTCATGCTCCGATGCCGAGATCGGGCGCCTGCTGCCGGGGCGAAGCCATTCCGGCAGTCTCAGCAGATCAAGGGGCGAGCGGCGAGCCATGTGTCGCATCGAAAGAGGTCAGCGGATCTCGTTCGAATAATGATGGTGTGCGGTCGTCGCGCGATGCCGGCTGCGGATCGCCAATGCGCCGGTCTGGTCGTAGGCCTCCTCATCGATGACCAGCACGGCGCTCGGCGAGGTGAGATGGAGCAGGCGGCAGTCCTCCTCGGTGGCGAGTTCAGCGGTGACCTTCTCGCGCACGGCGGCGATGCGCATGCCGTAGGCTTCGAGCAGATGCCGATAGATCAAAGCGGGCACCTTGGCGGGCTCGTGCGGAAAGCCCGGAATGCGCTCGGCGACGAGCGAAATGCGCGAGTGCAGGATCGGTGCGCCCGTGACGCGACGGACCCGGTGCAGGCGTAGCAATGGCGCGCGTGCGGGCAGGGCGAACAGCGCGACCTCGGCGTCAGTGGCATCCTCAGTCGTGACCGACAGCACTTCGGCGTCGGACTGCAGCAGGCTGCCGTCCTCGCCCTGCAGGCGGAAATATTGGAAGAAGAAGCGCAAGCCGTGCCGTGACGCGCGCCCGGTGACCACCGTTCCTGTCTTGCGCCGGCGCATCAGCATGCCCCCGGATGTCAGGTCGGCCAGCGCGCGGCGGATGGTGCCGACGGCGACGCCATACTGCGCAGCGAGCGCGACCTCGCCGGGAAGCACGGTGCCCGGCGGCAGCTCGCCGATCAGGATCGCCTCGGCGATCTGCCGTTTGACGTGCTCGTAGAGCGGGACCGGCAGCCCTCCCGGACTGACCTCCGGCACCTCTGCCGCTTTGCTGACCACCGCCTGCCTCATTCCTGCAATTGACAATGCCATCGGCTGAACTCTATTTCTATATAGAATATAGTTTTGAGCCGATCCAGATGGTCTGTGCCTTGACATCCGATGGCCGAGCTTCGCCAACTCTGGCCGATGCTTTTGCCGTCATTGAAGAATCTGCTTCGGCGGCGGTCGATGATCTGGCCCGGATGGTCGCCGTCGATACGTCGTTTCCACCCGGCAGCGGCTATGACGCCTTCGCTGAGCTGATGCAGTCGCTGGTCGCGCCGCTCGGTCTCGATTCTGAGCGGGTGGTCGTGCCCGAGCAGCTCTGGCGCGCGCCGGGAGCGCCCGTGCATGGCACGCGAACCAATCTGATCGCGCGTCGCCGCTCCGGCAAACCGGTACTGGGGCTCTATTTCCATGTCGACACCGTGCCGGCCGCGCCGGGCTGGGGCAGCGACCCGTTTTGCCTGACCCGCGATGGCGATCGGCTGATCGGCCTTGGCGCAGCCGACATGAAAGGCACGATCGCGGCAGTGTTGTTGGCGTTGCGGGCGGCAGCCGCGACGAAGCTGCCGCTGGCCTACGATCCGATGCTGCTGTTGTGTACCGACGAGGAGGCCGGGCTTTATCCTGGGGTGCGCTATCTGGCCGAGCAGGGCCTGCTCGAAGGCCACATCCTCAATTTCAACGGCAGTGCCGCGCCGCGCATCTGGGCCGGCTGCTTTGGCCTGTTCACGCTTTTGGTACGCATTCACGGCAAGGCGGCGCATGCCGGCGAGCAGCGCAGCAATGGCGCCAATGCGATCGAGGCGGCGCTGCCGCTGCTCAATACGCTCAGCGCGCTGAAGCCGGCGATCGCGCGGCGTGTGTCGAGCCTGCCGCCGCCACCGCAGGCGAGCGGGCCGCTGACGGCGCAGCTCGATATTGTCGCGGCCCATGGCGGTCAGTGCGGCGGGCAGATTCCGTCGCTGTTCGAGATCCTGCTGTGCCGACGCTATGCGCCCGAGGAGGATTTCGTCGCCGCGCGTGCCGAGATCGAGACCGCGATCGCGCAGGCCACCGAAGGCCTCGACGTCGAAATTGTTCTGACCGGCCATCTGATGCCGACGTCCGATCCGACCGGGCCGCACTGGCCGCGCTGGCAGAGCGCGCTCTCGGCCGGCTTTGGCTATGCGGCAGAGGATTTCGCCACATGGGGCGCGTCGGGCTGCTCGGATTTCGGCTGGGTCCAGCGGACCGGCATGCAGGAGGTGCTGCTGACCGGTCTCGGCCGACCGACCAGCCGCATTCACGCGCCTGGGGAATCCACCACCGTGTCCGACATCGTGGCGCTGGCCAAATCGGTGCTGGCCTATCTCTGCGCTGAATTTCGTCCCGATCTTTCTCCCGAAGCCGTGAATCATCCTTGAGGACACGCAACATGCCGTCCCTGTCCCGTCGTCATTTTCTCGCAGGAACCGCGCTCACATTCGCCGCCTTGCCGCATGTCGCGGGCGCCGCCGAGGCGCCGGCGCGCGGCGGCGTCCTGCGCATCTCCGTCGATCAGGGCGTGGCCGTGATCCATCCGCTGCTGACGCGGGTGAATCCGGAATATCTCGTCACCGAGTTGCTGTACTCGAACCTCACCCGGCTGAAGCCCGACATGACGGTGGAGCCGGATCTTGCGTTGTCCTGGCACGCCGATGCCGGTCTGTTCGAATGGACCTTCAAACTGCGGCCCAACGTCACCTTCCACGACGGCACTGCGCTGACGGCCGACGATGTCGTCGCCACCTTCAAGGCGATTCTCGATCCCAAGACGGCCTCGCCGGGGCGCACCAATGTCGGCCCGATCAAGGAGATCGCAGCCCTCGATCCGCTCACGGTCAAGTTCACGCTTTCGAGCGCCTTTGCCGACCTGCCGGTTGCGCTCGCCTACACTAACGCGCGCATCGTGCCAGCGAAGGCCATCGCCGGCGACCTCGGCAGCCTTGCCACCAAGCCGAACGGCACCGGCCCGTTCAAGCTCGTCTCATACGAGCCAGACCGCAAGATCGTCGTCGAACGCAATGCCAGCTACTACGATCCCGCGCGGCCTTATCTCGACCGGGTCGAGATCCTGGTTTACCCGGATCGCACGGCGGAAGCATCGGCGCTGATCTCGGGCGACACCGATCTGATGCTGTCGACGACGCCCGGCGAATATGAGCGCCTTGCCAAAGCGGCGGGCGTCAAGGCGCTGCGCACGCCGTCCGGCCAGTTTCTCAACGTCAACATGGGCTGCGACCAGAAGCCGTTCAACGACGTCCGCGTACGCCAGGCGCTGGCGCTGACCGTCGATCGCGAGGCGATGGCGGGTTTCGTCGCAGGCGGCTACGGCACAGCGGGCAACGACACGCCGTTGAGCCCGGCCTATCGCTTCTACAAGGACATTCCGCTGAAGAAGCCGGACATCGCCAAGGCCAAGAAGCTTTTGGCCGATGCCGGCTATCCCGGTGGCCTCGACCTGACGCTGGTGGCCTCCGACAAACCGGAGACGCGAACGCAGCTCGGTGTCGCGATCCGCGAGATGGCCGCGCCTGCGGGATTCCGTATCAACGTCCAGACCATGCCGCATGCCACCTATCTCGACCAGGTCTGGAAGAAGGGCAACTTCTATGTCGGCTTCTACAACATGCAGCCGACGGCAGATGCGATCTTCAAGCTGCTCTACACCTCGGACGCGGCCTGGAACGAGACGCGCTGGAACAACCCCCGCTTCGACGAGGTCGTCAACGCGGCGCGCGCCGAAACCGCCGAAGCCAATCGCAGAGCGCTTTATGATCGGGCCCAGGCGATGATGAACGATGAGGTCCCGTCGGTGATCCCGGTGTTCTTCGACATCCTCGCAGCGCAGCGGTCCTATGTTTCCGGCTATGTGCTGCATCCGCGCGGCTCCGTGTTCCTGCTGGACAAGGTCTCGCTCGGGGCCGGTGCGCCGAAGCGCGCCTGACATCGGGACGTCCAATGTCGTTTGCCTGGCTGCTGCGGCGGCTGCTCCTGATGGCCTACACGGTCGTCATCGTCTGCGTGCTGGTGTTTGCCATCACCCAGGCGCTGCCGGCCGATGCGGCTCAGACCCTGCTCGGCGAGAACGCCTCACCGGAGGCTCTCGCCGCGGTTCGTGCCAGGCTCGGTCTCAATGACCCCGTCTGGCTGCAATTCGTTCATTGGGCGGCGCACGCTGCTCTGGGCGATTTCGGCGTCTCGATGCGCACCGGTTTGCCGGTCGCGCCGGAGATGCTGACCGCGCTGTTGCGCTCGCTGCTGCTTGCGCTCTGCGCGATCTTGGTCACCCTCGTTATTGCGGTGCCGCTCGGTATTTTCGCCGCTATCAGACAGGGCCGGCTGGCCGATACGATCACCAGCCTTGCTGCTTATGTCGGTGTCTCGCTGCCGGAGTTCGTCACGGCCACGATCCTCACGCTGGTGTTCACGGACAAGCTGCCCTGGCTGCCAGCCACCGGCTACGTGTCGCCGTTGGAGGACACGGCTGCGGCGATCGCCCATCTGGCGCTGCCCGTGCTCACCGTCTCGGTCATCCTGGTCGCTCACGTCATGCGGATGATGCGGTCCGAGACGCTCGACGTGCTGCAGTCCGACTACATCCGCGCCGCGCGGCTCAAGGGATTGCCGGAGCGGACCGTGCTGACGCGGCATGCGCTGCGCAACGCGCTGTTGCCGGTCATCACCATCATCGCGCTGGATGTCGGCTATCTCCTGGGCGGCATCATCGTCATCGAGGAAATCTTCGCCATTCCCGGCATCGGGCGCGCGCTGATGATCGCGATCACGACGCGCGACCTGCCGTCGATCCAGGCCGGCGCCATGATCATGGCCGTGACCTACGCGATCACCAACACGGCGGCCGACGTCGTCTATGCTCTGATCGACAGGCGCATCCGCTATGACTGAGTTGCTGCGCCGCCTGTTGCACAAGCCGCAAGGCGCGATCGGTGTCGCGCTGCTGGTGATGCTGACCTTGGCCTGCCTTTTCGGCCCGTGGATCGCGCCTTACGCGCCGGAGAAGATGGATTTCCTCGGCCGCTTCCGCGCGCCGGGCTGGCAGAACTGGCTCGGCGCCGACCAGTTCGGCCGCGATGTGCTGAGCCGCCTGCTGTTCGGCGCCCGCTCGACGCTTCCGATGGCGCTCGCGGCCACCCTGATCGGCAGTGTCGCCGGCGCGGTGATCGGCACCGCATCGGCCTATCTCGGCGGCAAGGCGGACGAGATCATCATGCGGACCAATGATGCGATCATGGCGATTCCCGGCCTTCTGATGGCGCTGCTGCTGGTCAGCACGCTCGGCAATGGTGCCGGCAACGCGGTGATCGCCATCGCAGCGGCGTTCGCACCGGGCATGGCGCGGGTGACGCGCGCGGTGGCGCTGGCCGTGCGCAATCAGGACTATGTCAAGGCGGCCAGCTCGCGGGGCGAGGGCGCGAGCTGGATCGTCTTCCGCGAGATGCTGCCCAACGTCATGGCGCCGATCGTGATCGAGTCCACCATCCGGGTCTCGTTCGCCGTGATGCTGTTCGCGACCTTGAGCTTCCTCGGTCTCGGCGCCCAGCCGCCCGCTTCCGAATGGGGACTGATGGTGGCGGATGCGCGTCAATACATGCATCAGGCGCCCTGGGTGCTGATCGCGCCCTCGGCTGCGATCGCACTCGCGGCGATCGCCTTCAATCTGGTCGGCGACGGGCTGCGCGATGCGCTCAATCCGAGGGCCGAGCGATGACGGCACGCCCTGCACTTGCGGTCGCGAACTACGCGCTGGACTATATCACCGCCGCTGGCCCCGTGCAGGTGCTCCGCGATGTCTCGCTCGAGATCGCGCCGGGTGAAGTGCTCGGCCTTGTCGGCGAATCCGGCTCGGGCAAGAGTTCGCTCGCTTGGGCCTTGATGCGTCATCTGCCGGCCAACGCCCGTGAGGTGGCTGGCTCGCTGACGCTCGGTGACATCGATTTGCAGCGTTTGACGGCCAAGCAGTTGACGCATGTTCGCGGCCGCAGGCTCGGCATGGTGTTCCAGGATCCGTCCACTGCGCTGAACCCAACGCTGACGGTCGGACGCCAAGTCACGGAAGCGCTGATCCGGCATCGCGGCTTGCGGGCGCGCGAGGCCGAGGCGCTCGCCATTGAGCTGCTCGGTCATGTCGAACTGCGCAATCCCGCGGCGATCATGCAGCGCTACCCGCACGAGATCTCGGGTGGCGAGAAGCAGCGCGTCATCATCGCCACGGCTTTCGGCTGCAGGCCGGACGTCATCCTGTTCGACGAGCCGACCACTGCGCTCGACGTCATCACCGGCGCCCGTATCCTCGACCTGTTTGCGCGGCTGCGTGCCGAGACCAAGGTCGCCGCGCTCTATATCTCGCATGATCTCGCGATGATGACGCGCGTCGCCGACCGCGTCGCGGTGATCAAACACGGTCGCGTGGTCGAGCAGGGGCGGGCGTCCGAGATTTTCCGCTTCCCCCGGCAGGCCGATACGCGTGCCTTGGTCGCGGCGGTGCCGCGACCCGAACGCCGTCTGGTGCACGACAGTCCGGAGCAACGTGTTCTTCTCGCCGCAAACCGCATCGGCGTGCACTATGGCCGCGGCGGACTGTTTCGGGCCGCGCCGCCGCCAGCGACGCATGCCGTCGACCTTTCGATCCGGGCTGGCGAAATCCTCGGCCTGGTCGGCGAGTCCGGTTCGGGCAAGTCGTCCATTGCGCGCGCGCTCACCGGCCTGGCGCGCTTTTCCGGTGAGATCGCATTCGCCAACCGCACGCTGCATGGCGGCCGCGACATGAACGCGGCGTATCGGCGTGACGTTCAGATCATATTCCAGCATCCGGATTCCTCGCTCAATCCGCGTCACCGGATCGGCGAGATCCTGTCGCGCCCGCTCAAGCTCTATGGCGGCGATGCGGCGGAGGTTCCCCGGCTGCTCGAGCAGGTCAAGCTGCCCCGGTCCTATGCCTCGCGCTGGCCGCATCAGCTCTCCGGCGGTGAGAAGCAGCGGGTGGCGATCGCGCGCGCCTTTGCAGCGCGTCCAAAGCTCGTGATCTGCGACGAGATCACCGCGCCCCTCGATGTTTCGGTGCAGGCCCAGATCATCGAGCTGCTGCTCACGCTACGCGCCGAGACCGGCGCAGCCTATCTCTTCATCACCCACGACCTCAACCTGATCAGGCAGATCGCGCACCGGATTGCCGTGATGCGGCACGGCCATTTGGTCGATTGTCTGCCTGTCGAGGACTTCGATACGGACCACGTTCATCCGTATACCCGCGAGCTGATGGCTGCCTCGCCGGCACCGGTCGGCTGATTTGCAAGGATTTGACTTCATGGACCACAACGCGCTTTTCGCTCGGATCGACGTCGCGGGCTCTCTGGAGCTGCTGTCGCGCATGGTTCAGCACAAGAGCTACTCCAAGACCGAAGGCGAGAAGCAGCTCGCGGCCTTCATGGCGGAGCGCATGCGCGAGATCGGTCTGGATTCCGAGCTCGCGCCGTTCGGCAACGAGGGCCGGGTCAACGCGGTCGGTCGCTGGAAGGGCTCCGGCGGTGGCAAGAGCCTGTTGTTCAACGGCCATGTCGACACCAACCCGGTAACGGAGGGGTGGACCGTCGATCCCTGGGCCGGCAAGGTCGACGACGACTTCATCTACGGCATCGGCGTCTCCAACATGAAGGCTGGCGATGCCGCCTATTTCTGCGCGGTCAAGACGCTGATCGATGCCGGCGTGAAGCTGAAGGGGGACGTCATCCTCACCTATGTGGTCGGCGAGCTGCAGGGCGGCGTCGGGACCTATTCGCTGCTCGAACAGGGGCTGCGCGCCGACTACTTCGTCAATTCCGAGCCGACCGACCTGAAGGCGATGACCATGCACGCGGCCGCGTTCATGTTCATCATCGAGCTCACGGGCAATACCCGCCATCTTTCCAAGCGCGAAGAGGCCGTCGATGCGATCGCGGCGGCTTGCGATCTCATTCCGCGTCTCAACGCGATGAAATTTTCCGGTGCGCGCTCGCCTGCGCACGAAGGGATCAATCGCGTTCATGTCGGTGTCGTCCACGGCGCCCTCGGCCGCGAGCTGCACGAATGGCGCACGCCGCAGGTCGCCGATTTTGTCCGCATCAAGGGCTCGGGACGCTATGCGCCGGGCCAGACCGAAGCCGGCGCCATCGCCGACATGCGCCGGGAACTCGATGCGCTGCAGGCGCGCTTTCCCGGCCTGAAGGCCGAGATCATGTCGGAGGACCGCGCCGGCGTACCGACCATGCCGCCTTTCGAGGTGGCTCCTGAAAGTCCGATCGTCCTTGCGATCAACCAGGCTTACCGCGCAGTGCGTGGCGAGCAGCAACCGACCGGACCGGTCGCACCGAGCTGCTTCTACGGGACGGATGCCGGCCATCTCTATACCTACGGCGGCATGGAGGGTATCGTGTGCGGACCGGGCGGCCGCTACAACACCATGCCGGACGAGCGGGTCGATATCGCAGATTTCCTGGATATGATCCGAATCTATATGCTGACGATCCTCGAAATCTGCAGCTGACGAAATTTGTCGCCGGGACCGGGCGGACAAAGCGCGCGATTCGTGACAAGATGGCTTCATTGTTTCGAACCGAATTGCTGGAACGCCATGGTCGTGTTCAATTCGAGCCGCATATCGAATGGGGTTCGGGCCGCTATGATGGCGGCGCTCGGCCTCGTCCTGATCTGCCCGGCAGCGAACGCTTGGGCCGCGGATAACGACGACGGCAGCGATACAAAGCCAGCTGCGCCGACGATGTATCTGGACCTCAGGACCTATTATTCGCAGCTGCCTGCTGGGACTCTGGCGTTCGGCTTCGGTCATCCCTCCTTGTTCAGCGCAGTGCAGACGCTTGGCGGGCCCAACGGCGCGGCATTGTCGGCCGGATTGCCGGCGGCGAAGTCCCTGAACGTCGATGTTCCATTTACGGTCGACGTCACCGACCACATCTCGCTCTACGCCGGTGTGTCCGGCAGCTCCACGCAATTCGCGGGAAGCGGCTGGTCCTCATTTGACATCACGAGCTGGAATGTCGGGTTCCAGGCCGACGTCTACGAGCAGAATGGTGGGACGTTTCCGACCGTAACTCTGCAATCGACAATCACCCAATCGATACCGAACGGCCCCCTGGCCGCAACGTCCTTCAACAATATTGTCGAGTTCGACTATGCCCTGGACAAGGACGAGACACGCGGTCTGCTCGCAGGCGTCCAGTACACGCGCGTCGAAATGGCCACCGCAGCGGTAAGGATCAACCCAAATACGATCGGCTATGTCGGCGGCTATTATCAATGGCCCAACAACTGGAAGTTCACGGGCCGCGTGGGCGTGCAGTCGTTCGACGGCGCCCAGCTTCTGAGCCTCACGCCGGTCCGGCCATTCACGCAGCCCATCGTGCGGCTCGATCTGGACCGTATGGATGACAACGACAACCGGCTGTTTGGCGTGACCGCCGAGATCATGTGGGTACCGAAACCGGCATTCCAGCTCACGCTCAGAACGCCGCTCTACGCGGTGCGGAACTAGCTCGGTCGCAGCCTCTTTCGTCGCACGCTATCGCTTCAGCTGCTTGATCAGGGCTTCAAGTTCGCTGTTGCCGGGCATCAAGCGCGAGAGCTGGGCTGCATAGTTCAGGGCAGATGCCGTATCGCCGCTTTCGCGGCTCAGTGCGAGCGCCGCAGCAAGGATGTCGCGATCATTGGGATGACTTTGCAAACCATTCCTCAAGACGGCAAGAGCCTCGTCGCGGCGGCCGGAGGAATTTAGCCCCACGGCATAGACATAGGCGTAGCGTGCCTGGCCGGGGTCGAGCGAGGCTGCTTGACGCAGCTCGTCGAGCGCCGCCTCGTTGCGCTTCAGGCGGACGAGCGTCAAGCCGAGCGCGTGGTGAAGCGAGGCGTCTTGCGCCGATGTGGAGAGAGCCTCGCGCAGGACCCGCTCGCCGTCACCGTCACGTCCGAGCTGCCGATACAGGTCGGCCAGATTGATGGCGGCGGCTGCAAACGAGGGATCGAGCTTCAGCGCAGCCTGGTACTCGGCTTCGGCGTCAGCGGCTCTCGCTTGGCGGACGAAGAAGTTGCCGAGTGCCGTTCGGGCGTCCGGACGGTCGGCGTTGAGATTCTGCGCCGCAACGAATTCGGCTGCGGCTTGTGCAAACTTGTCGCGCTCGGCGACAGGCTGACGTGCGGCGGGAACCGATGCGAGAAGCTCGGCGGCACGGATGCGCACGCCACGGATCGGGTCGGTCAATTGCGCGGAGGCGAGCGCCCAGAGCCGATCGGCCGGCACTCCTTCCAGCCCGTCGAGCGCCCCCAGCCTGACCAGTGGATCCGGGTCTGAGAGGCCGCGGCGGATCAGGTCGAGGTCCGGCGTGGGAAGCTCGGCCAGAGCGCTGGCGCGGACGATGCCAGGCAGTTCGCCTGCGCCAGCAACAGTCGCAAGCAGGGCTTGCGCATCAGCGGCTTCGGTCCAGGCGGCATGAAATGCCGATGCATAGCTCTGATAGCCGTGTCGCTCCGGCCCGAACCAGCTCTCGATCTGTTGTGCTGCCCAGGCCGCCGACTTGTCGCGGTGGCAGTCGTTGCAGGCATTGGGTGCGCCTGTCTGCATGGAGAGATCGGGGCGGGGAATCCGGAAGCCATGGTCATGGCGTCGGTCGACGACCATGTAGCGGCGTTCCGGCATGTGGCAGGAGGGGCAGCCCGGCGCCGGCGAGACATCGGCATGGTGCCGGTGCGCGGCCGTTTCATATGTCGCGGCAGCATGACACTGCGCACAGATGCCATCGCCGGGTGCCTTCAGGGCCGCACTGTGCGGGTCGTGGCAGTCGCTGCAGGTCACGCCCTTGGCGAACATCCTGCTCTGCTTGAACGGGGCGTAATTGTAGGTCTCCTCGTCGTCGCGCATCTGGCCGTCGGGATGGAAGCGCTGCTGATCGAGGAGCGAGACTCGATGGGTCTCCGAGAGTGGGCGTCCCGGAATCCAGTCTTCCGAAAGCTGGCCGCGGCGCGCGTGGCAGCGCCCGCAGGTTTCGACCTCCTTGCGCAAGGCCGGCGCCGGCGCGCTGCGGATCGGCCTCAACGTTCCGGCCTCGGTCGACCAGGTGATGCCCGTTCGTTCGTCGAATTTCACCAGCAAGCCGGGGTCGGAGCCGCGCGACGCCGGCTTCTGGCGAGCCCATTCGACGTGGCGCGAACCGGCACCGTGGCAGGCTTCGCAGCCTACACTGATCTCGGCGAAGGTCGTTGCGAACCGACCCTTGGCCGCGTCATAGTTCTTGTGAACGTCGGTCGAGTGGCACTCGGCGCACATGAAGTTCCAGTTCTGGTTCAGTTTGGTCCAGTGCAGGGGATCTTTGTTGGTGACCGCTGCATCCGGATACAGGTGAAACCAGCGCTGTCCGCCTTGATCCTTCGGCCGTGTATCCCAAGCAATGGACAGGGCCTGAATACGGCCATCGGCGAATTCGATCAGGTATTGTTGCAATGGCTCCACGCCGAACGCGTATTTGATTTCGAACGTCCCGAGTTTGCCGTCCGGGCCGTCGGTCTCGACAATGAATTTTTCTCCCTCGCGGAAGAAGCGGGAGCGCGTGCCGGCATATTCGAACGTTGCGTCATTGAAATCGCCGCGCACCGACCGTCCGGTCGCGTGATCCATCGCGTGCCGGTGTTGCGAGGTCTGCCAGAGCTTCGTCTCGGCTTGATGGCACCCAGCGCAGGCCTGGCTGCCGACAAAGCTCAACTCCGCGGTTTGATGCGGCGCAGGCGGGAGGTCGGACTTCGTGAGCCAGTAGAGTGCGCCGCCTATGACCAGGGCGAGAAGAAGCAGGCTCGGGCCAATCCCCAGCCAGAGAATGCGTTTGCTGGCGACCGCTTCGGGCTGTTGCGACGCGCCAGACAGCACCTGCGGTCGCGTATCGGCGTCGGTCCTTTTTCGTTTACGGTTCCTTCGAGAGCCCTTGGCCACGTCTCTTTACCGATCCGTGCGTCGTCTATCCGTTTGGATTACACGCCAAGATCGTCTGCGTGAAGCACGAGTCTCGCTTCCGTCGCGAAGGTCTTTCCGAGCAGAAGGGCTGGACCCGAGCCGGAACATCGGCAACGCACCTATTGAAGCTGCTGAACCTTCGCAGCCATGTCGGGGGCACGGCTCACCTGATAACTCGCATTGCTGCATTTGAGCACCCAAACCGCATGATCGGGTTTGGAGAGATTCGTATCTTGTGTGGCGCTCAGCGGCTTCTCGCAGACAAAGCCCTGCGCTCGGATTTGTGCGGCGAGCATGTTTTGCACGGTCTCGTCGGCGGTTTGCGCGGAAGCGCCGCCGGGAGCCAGCAGGTCGGCCAGCATCATGGTTGAGATGCACATTGCGTGACGACTTATCATGAAGCCCTCCAATTGCGGAATCGAGAGGATGTGTTGGTCCGATTCCGAAGTCGCGCCAGAGGGTGCCCTTCGTGGAAAGCACCCTCCATCCGTCGGGATCTATTTCGTCGGGGCTGCCGGATGGGACGGCGGCGACACGCCGGGAGCCGCCCGTTCCACATCGCGAGTCGAGATCGCCTTCATCCAGGCCGTCATCGACTCTTCCGACACCGGCCCCTCGCCGAGATCCACCGTGATCTTCTCAAGCTTGCCCGAGAAGACGAACGGGGTCTGATAGTCCTTGTCGTCGACGGCGGTGCCGGTATCCATTCCGACGTCGAAGGTCTCGTCCCAGGCGAAGGTGAAGGGCGTCGTGTGGGGAAGCGTGATGCGCGCGGCTTCCTGACCGTCCACGGACATCACGCCCGTGCCGCCATGTCCGAACGGGACTTCCCCCTTCTGCTCCAGTGCAAAGTCGAAAACGATCGTATGTCGGCCCGGCTTCAACGCCTCTCGTGCTTGCCACTTGGGCCGTTCGACGTTCAGGAGGTTCATGGTGAAGGTCGGCCTGCCGTCCTTCAGGTAGAATCCCCATCCGCCGAACCGGCCGCCCTGCAGGAGCGCCGAGCGGGTTGGCGAGCACAATGCGGTGGTGTGGAAGCTGGTGTAACGCAGGCCGTCCGCTGCGACCCGGTCAAGCGTCGGAGTTGGGATCACGCCGCCAAACGTCGAAGGCGCTCCGAAGCCGACGTCGTCGGTCAGAATGAGGAGGACGTTCGGCGCATTGACTGGAGGCATGATCTGCGGCGGCCAAGCGGGTGTACTATCAACCGCATTAGGCTGGATCGCTCCCGAAAACTGCGGCGTGGGTGCCGGCAATTGCAGGCCCGGCAATGTCATCACGGTGCTTGGCGCTCCCGGAGTGCCACGTATCTGCTGCGCCTCACTCGATGCGGACATCGATAGCGCGCCAACAAACAATGCGCATGCGGCAACTAAATGTCGACGACAATGCACTGCAATGCCTCCTCGAAAACGGCCAATCCTCACTTTGTTTCCGCTCTCTGAACTTGACGCAGATCAACCGATCTTAGGTGCGCCCTGCTGCCGGACCGGCCGCTTTAAGTCGGGATCACTGTGCCAGCGCCTATGCAGACGTCGAAATCTAATCAGGAGAAACGCGCGGCAGCCAGGTGCAAGGCATTGCCTTTCGGTCTCTCAATTCATTGAATCTACTATAGATTGTAAGATTGGGTCGACGTAATGCTGTCATCGGCGGAGCTGATCAGCAAGATAGATCGCTCTAACAGTTTTGATCTGCATCAACGCTTGGCATCCGCTCGCGTGGCTCGTTTCGTACATTTTAGCGAACGGAGAGATGCATGAAGATTGTTCTGATTTCAGCTGCCATGCTTGCAGGCCAATCGTTGATAGCGGTGTCCGATCGCGTTCCCGAACTGAAAGTCGAAGCGCTTTGCCAGGCGACCTCCGACACGGACAAGGCGATGGGATTGGCGTTGGCGCAGAGTGTCTCCGATTGCATGCGCGATGAGACAGCGGCGCGGCAGCAGCTCGAGGTTGCATGGTCGGCGACCAAACCGGCCGTCCGCAATGAATGCGAAAGTGAGGCCATGTCGGACGGGACTCAAAGCTATGTCGATCTGCTCACCTGCATTCAGATGACGGACACGGCAAGCGCGATGACGTCGGCGGCGCCACTCAGGGGCGCCAGCAAGAATCGAAACAAGCGATAGTGAATCAAATTATCGATGGAGCAAATCTATGAGCATCAAGCGTTTCGCACTCGTCGCCGGCATCATTGCCGCGACCGTGATTCCGGCTTCTGGCGCGTCGGCCCAGTCGATCAATCTCACCGGCATCTTCAGGTGCATTCAGATGTGCCGCGGCGGCTTGCCGGCCTACGTCACCCAGAATGGCCCCGAGCTCAACATTCTGACCGAGGCGGGGGTGCCTTCGCGCGCGTGGCCGGACTGGTATTCGCCGGCCAACCGGATCTGGATCGATGCCTTCAACGAGAGCGCGGTCTACTCGCCGGATGGCATGCTGATCCAGTTCGATAACGGGACCATCTGGCAACGGGAGCTTCCGCCGGTCGTGCCGCCCGTCCGTCGGCGACGGTAGGGCTGCACTCGTTGGAAAGACCTGCCGCGTAGCGCGGGGACGAAGATCGCGGGCCAGGCGGCGTTCGGCTAGTCGCGCGATCACCCGTGATTCAGTGGTGGGCCCGGCAGGACTCGAACCTGCAACCAGACCGTTATGAGCGGGAGGACAACGGTCGGCGTGGTTGAATTTGCTGAGCCTTCGATTGAGATCGACTGCGTTTGGGGGCGCGGCGCTTGGATCCGCCGCACGCAGTTAGAAAGCTCGGGCAGTGCGGGCCGGCTGCGCCGCCGGTAGCGCGTCAAGCCGCAGGTCCTTTCGAATCCCGGCGTCCACCAGGGCGGCGGGAGCAAATCGGTGGAGCAACCGCAGGCGGTTTGCGAGTTTGCCGGCCGCGTATCGGATTTTTGGGTGCGCCGCGCTGGCCGCCTTCAGGACGGTGTCGGCAACGACGCCGGGCTGTTCGGCGGTTGCCATCACCTCGTGCATTCTCTTGGTCACGCCCTCGCGTGCCTCGCGATACGCATCGAGCTTGGCATCCGGCTCCATGAAGTTCGCGTCAAACGGCGTCTTCGTGTACGCGGGTTCGATGACCGAGACCCGGATGCCTTTCGTGCGCAGCTCATGGTCGAGCGATTCCGAATAGCCTTCCACTGCGTGCTTGGTTGCGGCATAGAGCGCGCCATAAGGCATCGGCAGAAAGCCGAGCACGGAGCCGATATTGATGATGCGGCCCTTCCCCTGGCGTCGCATGTGAGGCACGACGGCGCGCGTCATCCGGATCAGTCCGAAAAAGTTCGTCTCGAAAATCGATCGGGCCTGACTGATCGAGCTCTCCTCCGCCCCAGCAGGGGCAACACCGAATCCGGCGTTGTTCACGAGCAGATCAATGCGGCCATCGCGCCGTATCACTTCGGCAACTGCGGCTTCGACGGACTCATCGCTGGTTACATCAAGCGACAGCATCTCGAACGATTGCTTGTTTGCCCGGGCTGCCCGTCTGCTCGTGCCGTAGACCTTGTAGCCGCCTTTCGCGAGCCGCTCCGCCGTGGCTTGGCCGATGCCTGACGAAGCGCCGGTAACGAGCGCTATCTTTGTTTGGGTGCTGTTCATAAGAGTCTCCTGACGGCAGGGGGCCGATTCTGAACCAGTTTGATTGCGATCGTAATTATTGATATAGATGACGGTCGCCACTATATTTGTCAAGTCCCGAGACTGAGGACCAGCGAACATGCGCGTTTCAAAAGAACAGGCAGCCAAGAACCGCGAGCGCATTCTCAATGCCGCCTCCCGCCTCATGCGAGAGCGCGGCATCTCCGGCGTCGGTGTCGACGCGCTGGCGGAGGCGGCCGGGATGACCCATGGCAGCCTGTACAGTCAGTTCGGTTCCAAGGAACGGCTCGTCGAAGAAGCGGTGGCCCACGCAATCGCCACCAACGGGCAGGACGTGCCCAAGGTCTTTGCGCTCGGCGACTACGTTTCAGAATATCTCTCGGCGGCGCATCGCGACGAGCCGGGAAGCGGCTGCCCATTAGCAGCGCTGTGTTGTGAAATGCCGCGTCAAAGTGGTGGCGTGAGAGAGCGCTTCACGGCCGGAGTGCGGGGCGTGGTCGCGCTCCTGAGCGGCCGAATGGAGTCCCAGCTGAAGCCACGGCAGCGCGAGGAAAAAGCGCTGGCGACTCTGGCCTCGCTGGTCGGAGCGCTCGTGCTCGCCCGGGCCGTGAACGATCCCAAGCTATCGGACGACATTCTTCGCGCAACCAGGAGCCGCTTGAGCGACTGACTGTCATCGTGGCGCGACAATTTGGTGGGCGTTGAAGTAGAGCAATGAACGACAAAACCAGGTGTTTCTGGTGCGGTATTCAACTGCGAGAAGACGAGACCCGATAAGCTCTTGGTTCATTGGTGGGCCCGGCAGGACTCGAACCTGCAACCAGACCGTTATGAGCGGCCGGCTCTAACCATTGAGCTACAGGCCCCGCGGCGCTGGCGCTACCCACAACGACATCTGTGGTATCGAACCGGCACGGCTGGTTCGACCAATGCCGGTGGGAGGCCGGGCGACGGTGCGGGCCCCGTTTACCGCGTGGCGTCCGATCCGGCAATGCCGCCTGCCGGATCTCTCGCCGAACCCTGATGATGCCGGCGAAGCTCGCGGAATGGCGGGTAGGGGGTAACGAACAGGAAAAATTCCCATTCGCTACTCGCCAATCGCTATTCGCGCCGCTTCACCAGCGGACAGGCCGGATCGGGCGGGCCGAAGGCGTCCTCGCCGGAAATCGTCGCCAGGATCTTGTAATAGTCCCACGGATATTTGCTTTCCTCCGGCGACTTGACCTGCGCCAGCACGAGATCGTGCACCATCAGATTGTCGGCGCGCAGCTTGCCGTGGCGGGCGAAGAAATCCTCCACAGGCGTCTCGCGCATCTTCGCCGCGACGACAAGCGGATCGTCGCTGCCTGCGGCCTTGATGGCGTTCAGGTAATGCGTCACGGCGGAATAGACGCCGGCCTGCCACATCGTCGGCATCCGGTTCATCTTGGCGAAATAGCGCTTCGACCATTCGCGGGTCTTGTCGTCCATGTCCCAGTAGAACGAGGTGGTCAGGAGCAGGCCCTGTGCCGCCTGCAGGCCGAGCGAGTGGATGTCGGTGATCAGCGCCAGCAAGGCCGCCATCTGCTGGCCGCCCTTGAGCACGCCGAATTCGGCCGCCGTCTTGATCTCGTTGATGTTGTTCGGCGGCCCGGCGGCGATGCCGATGATCTTCGCCTTGGAGGCCTGGGCCTGCAGGACGAAGGAGGAGAGATCAGGCGTCGCGAAGGGGGGGCGTACCGCGCCGACCACCTTGCCGCCATTGGCGGTCACGACGCTGGAGGCATCTCGCTCCAGCGAATGGCCGAAGGCATAATCGTCGGTGATGAAGAACCAGCTGTCGCCGCCGCGCTTCACCACCTCTTTCGCCGTCCCGGTCGCGAGCGCGCGGGTGTCGAACACCCATTGCATGGCGTAAGGCGAGCAGAACTTGCCATGGAAATCGGCCGCGCCGGTCGAATGCGTGATGAACAGCCGGTGCTTCTCGTTGGCGATGGTCTGCACCGCGAGGCCGACCGCCGAGACCGGCACGTCGACGATCAGGTCGACCTGTTCGGTGTCATACCAGCGCCGCGCGATCGCAGCGCCGATATCCGGCTTGTCCTGATGGTCGCCGACGATGACGCTGATCGGCTTGTCCAGCACTTTGCCGCCGAAATCGTCGACCGCCATCTGCGCGGCCGTCACCGAGCCCTGGCCGGTCGGCGTCGATGCCGGGCCGTTCATGTCCGAGAGCACGCCGATCTTGACGACGCCGTCTGAAATCTCGGCGCGGGCTGTGGGCGCAACGCAAAGCAGGGCCGCGCCCATGATCGCGGCCTTGGTCGCGCGTTTGGCGTCGATAAAAGGCAATCCGTCCTCCCCCGATATCTCCGGCTCTCTCGGCCGGTCGCCCTTTGTGCAATCAACCGGCGGTTCCAGTCAATCAGGCGGCAAAACGGATCTGCCCGGCGGGAGAGGTATCATAGCCGGTCAGTTCGGCGGCGCGCTGCTGCGTGCGCTTGTCGGCGAGGAAGCGGATCAGGGCCTGCATCGCGGGGCGGAAATAGCTGCGCTGCCGCGTCAGGAGGTCGAAATTTTCCCAGGTGAGCGGCACGAAATCGAGCCCGGCCGCCTTGGCCGCCGCGCGCGTGGCGATGCCGCAATCGGCACTGCCGTTGCGGATTGCGGCAGCCAGATCTGGTCCGGTCAAGCAGGCGGGCTCGCGGCGCTTCAAATCTCTCAATCTGGCGCCGGTGCGTGCGAGCAGGCTTTCCAGCAGAAGCTGCGCACCCGCGCCGGGCTGCCGCACGGCAACCAGCGCGCCAGAGGCCAGCACGTCGGCCAGGCTCAAGAGATGCCGCGGATTGCCGAGCGGCACCAACAGTCCCTGTTCCCGCCTGACAACCCCGACCAGCACGGCGTCGTAAAGGCCCGGCATCGCCTGCACCGCCGCGACGTTGGCGTCGCTCTGCTCAGGTCCGCTGCCGTGAAAGTGAAGCGCGGTGGCGATCACCTCGCCGCGCTGCAACCGCTCGACGCCGCGCAGCGTGCCTTCTGTCAGCGAGGCCAGAGCCGAGCCGGATTCGCGCAGGCACCATTCGAGCAGATCGTCCTGACTGCCGCCGACGATCGGCGGCGGGTCGGCTGCCGGCATGCCGGGCGGCCGTGCCATGCCTGCCAGCACCCACAGATCTAGCTCATGCCGCGGGAATAGCCACTTACCGGTGACCTTGCTGCAGGGAATCGCTCCCGAGGTCACGAGCTCATAGAGCTTGCGCTCGCCCAACCGAAGGTAGTCGGCCGCTTCGCTGGTAGTGAGGAATTCCATCCTGCATCTATATGCATATTTTGGGTCCTGCTCAATTGTTTGACAGCACCGGGAAATTATGCCGAACAGGGCAGGCGGAGCGGCAGATGGTAGATCACGGCAGCGCTTGGGAGTTGATCGCGAGCGGCGATGCGACCTTGTTCGCAATCGTCCGCTTGTCGCTGATCGTCAGCCTCGCCGCAGTTGCGCTCTCGACCCTGATCGGGTTGCCGCTCGGCGCCTGGCTGGCGCTGGCCCGTTTTCCGGGCCGCGAAGCGATCGTGGTCGGACTGAATGCGATGATGGGGCTGCCGCCGGTCGTGGTCGGGCTTGCGATCTATTTGTTGCTGTCGCGCTCGGGCCCGCTTGGCGAACTTGGCATCCTGTTTACGCCGAGCGCGATGGTGATTGCGCAGACCGTGCTGATCGTGCCGATCCTTGCGGCATTGACACGTCAGACCATCGCCGATCTTTGGGTCGAATATCGTGATGAGCTCGCGGCGATGGCGGTCGGCCCGGTCGGGCGGCTGACGACCGTCTTATGGGATGCGCGCTTCAGTCTGCTCACGGCGCTGCTGGCGGGCTTCGGCCGCGCGGCGGCCGAGGTCGGCGCGGTGATGATCGTCGGCGGCAATATCGATGGCTTCACCCGCACCATGACGACGGCAGTGGCCTTGGAGACCTCCAAGGGCGACCTGCCGCTCGCGATGGGGCTCGGGCTCATTCTTCTCGCCATCGTGGCGGCGATCAACGCCGCTGCCTGGGCCATGCGCGCCTGGTCGGAACGGCAGGCAGGTTAGAGATGCGCGCGCCCCTTAGCGACCTGCCGCTGCTGCTTGAGGATGTCTCGCTGCGCGCCGGGCGCACGCCTCTCCTCGAGGGTGTGAGCCTCAGGATCACGCAAGGACCGCCGACCATGATCGTCGGCCCCAATGGCTCGGGCAAGACCAGCCTGTTGCGGCTGTGCATGGGCCTGGCGCGCGCGAGCGAAGGCCGTATGACCTGGGGCGGCCGGGAGGAGAGCGCGCCGGCGCGGCGCGCCTTCGTGTTCCAGCGTCCGGTGATGCTGCGGCGAAGTGCTGCGGCCAATGTGGATTACGCGCTGGCGCATGCGGGTGTGGCGCGTGCCGAGCGCCCCGCGCGCATTGCGGAACTGCTCGATCGCGTCGGCTTGTCCGAGCTTTCGGAGCGTCCGGCGCGAAGATTGTCCGGCGGTGAGCAGCAGCGTCTGGCGCTGGCGCGTGCGCTGGCGCGCGAGCCTGAGATCCTGTTCTTGGACGAGCCGACCGCGAGCCTCGACCCTGCCGCGACCCGCGCGGTGGAAGACATCGTACTGAGGGCGGCGCAATCGGGCATCAAGGTCGTGATGAGTACGCACGATCTCGGCCAGGTGCGCAGGCTTGCCGGCGACGTGATCTTTCTGGTGCGCGGCGCGCTGCGCGAACGCAGCCTCGTGATCGATTTCCTCGACAATCCGGCAACGCCGGACGCTGCGGCGTTCATCCGCGGCGATCTCGTGCTCTGAACGCTCACAACGACAAGCTCACAATAACAAGAAGGACATCGTGATGCGCGCTCGCCTCGGCTCCTTGCTCGTCATCGGCTTCGTCGCGGCGGTCGCGGCGCTTGCGCCTGCGCGCGCCGCGGACCACTCGATCGTGGTCGCCTCGACGACATCGACGCAGGATTCCGGCCTGTTCGGCTATCTGCTGCCGCTGTTCAAGGCCAAGACCGGCATCGACGTGAAGGTGGTCGCGCAAGGCACGGGCCAGGCGCTCGATACTGCGCGGCGCGGCGATGCCGACGTCGTGTTCGTCCACGCCAAGGCGCAGGAGGAGAAATTCCTGGCCGAAGGCTACGGCGTGAAGCGTTATGACGTCATGTACAATGATTTCGTGCTGATCGGTCCGAGCAGCGACCCGGCGCATGTCAAGGGCAACGACATCCTCGCCGCGTTCAAGGCGATCGCCGCCAAGGCTGCGCCCTTCGTCTCGCGCGGCGACCGCTCCGGTACCCATCAGGCCGAGCTTGCGCTGTGGAAGGACGCCGGCATCGACATAACAGCGCAAAAAGGGCCCTGGTATCGCGAGATCGGGCAGGGCATGGGAGCGGCGCTGAACACCGCAAGTGCGATGAACGCCTATGTGCTCTCGGACCGCGGCACCTGGATTTCATTCAAGAACCGCGGCGATCTTGCCATCCTGGTCCAAGGCGACACGCATCTGTTTAACCAGTACGGCGTGATGCTGGTGAACCCGGAGAAATTTCCCCATGTGAAGAAGGCGGACGGCCAGGCCTTCGTCGACTGGCTGATCTCCCCGGAAGGTCAGGCCGCGATCGCCAACTACAAGATCGACGGCCAGCAGCTGTTCTTCCCGAATGCGAAGCCCTGATCGGTGTTTGGCAGCGGTTGCCGCAAGCTCTGTACTCACCAGTCCGCCTTGCGAGGGACATATTTAACAAAAGCGCGATAGCGGGCGTACGTTTCTGCCGCTTAGATTCCAAGATGGCTCTCCGGATCGTCGCAGGTTGAGAGCGTGGCTCTCCCCTAGGGGGGAATAGTGCATACATTTTCAAAAGAATTGCTCTCGGAAGATATCGATGAGGCGGTGCACGAAATAGACGAATTGCTTGAGCGTTATGGCGACCGGCTTTGCCACGACGAACGGAGGTTCATTGAACGCTATCTCAAGCTGGAAATGTACGCTGGAGTTGTAATTCGGCTCAGAGAATGCCACGCGGCAAATTTCGTCGCCATCTTTGAGCGGAAATGGCGGCTCATACTTCGGCCGGCTGATGGGATTCCCGTTCACTGGCTGCATCACGTAAAATGTAATGTGGCTGACGTTAAGCAGCCCGGGAATTATTTGCCGATGTTTGTCGGTAATGTCGAGATGTTCCAGCTGCCAGAGAACGTGGCCCTTGCCTCCTCGGTACGGCTGCACTCGGCGAATAAGTTTTTCGACGGGCGCTCCCACCCGATTGAAGAACCTGGTACGCCTTTCATTGGACAGGCCTGACTCATCCCAGGCGATTGGGAAATAGGTGTCACGCAGC
This sequence comes from Bradyrhizobium sp. SZCCHNS1022, assembly GCF_032484835.1. Taxonomy (NCBI): domain Bacteria; kingdom Pseudomonadati; phylum Pseudomonadota; class Alphaproteobacteria; order Hyphomicrobiales; family Nitrobacteraceae; genus Bradyrhizobium; species Bradyrhizobium sp. SZCCHNS1022. The sequence goes on from NZ_JAUETT010000001.1 coordinate 2,025,579, forward strand.
ACATCATCGCCGACTGTAGGATCGACTCGTTTAATGAGGGCGACCGCAAGACAGTCCAGCGCGCTCCGAAGGTTGTGAACAACATCTCCGATGTACCCGCTTAAATTGGCTGGGATATCTTCCAAGATGCGAACGCGGTAGATTTTTATCGTGGGTTCCGACTCCTCATCAGCAACGAAATCTTGCGTATATCTATGCTGGAACGCCTCCATCGCCTTTATGAGGTCGTTAAGGTGTTTGTTGGCTCGATCGATCTTTATCCAACAACTGAGCAGTGGATCATTGTTCATGAGCAAGTCAGATGATTTGGAGGGCACAAAGGCTTTGAAGGGAGCGCTCGTGCGGATTGAAGCCGCACGAGTAAATGGAGGCGCAAAAGAAAAAGTCTAAGGTCACTTTTGTAAAGTATATAGTTTCCCTTGCGGGGCGGGGGTGGGGGCCACAACGGCAGCGTCGCTTGGGGCACCCCCTCCCCAACCCTCTCAGCGCGAGCGAGGCTAGTCGCGGCCCCCAAGGGGGGAGGGACCACACCTTCGCCGCGGTCGCAGTTTTCCTTCCGCAACGCCGCTACGCCTTCGCCGCCTTGCGTTCGGCATGCGCGGCTTCCCACACCTCGTGCGCGGCGTCCGCATTGAGGCAGGCGATGCCGACGCCGACGATCAGGTCGGGCCAGATCGAGTGCCACAGAAAGGCGCTGATCAGCCCTGCGGCGATGATCGCGAGGTTGGCAAACGCGTCGTTGCGCGCCGACAGGAACGCCGCTCTCGTCAGGCTGCCATGGTGATGCCGGACCCGCGCGAGCATGATCGCGCAGGAGAGATTCACGATGAGCGCACCTAAGCCGGTGATGGTCAGTGGCAGCGGCTCGGGGACGGCGGGCGTGAAGAACTTCTCGCCCGCGGTCCACAGCCCGGCGAGTGCCGGCACCAGCAGGACGACCGCGAGCACCATGCCGAGCCACGCGCGGGCCGGCGCGCTCCAGCGCAGCGCAAACAGGATGAGGAGATTGACCGAAGCATCTTCGAGGAAGTCGACGCTGTCGGCGAACAGCGACACCGATCCGATCGCGAGCGCCACCGCGAATTCGATGCCGAAATAGCCGAGATTGAGCAGCGCAACGGCGATCACCGCGCGCCGCACCGCGGTCGTTCGCGGATCGTCAGTGATGTCGTCAACCGCCATTGGATGCCGCCAGTCGCTCAGCTTCCGCCAGATCCTCGGCGGTGTTGGCATTGAAGAAGGGATCGAGCGGTGTCGTCGGCCAGGTCACGGTCGCGAGCCTATAGCGCGCGGTGAAGCGGTCGATCTTCCTGATGTCCTCGACCACCAGCGCGTGACGCAGCTGATCGCGCAAGGATACTTTCCACAGCCCGATCACCGGATGCGACTGGCCGTCCGATGCCGCCACGGCGAGCTCGGTGCCGTCGGCGCATACCGCGGCGTGCAGCCGCGTCACCAGATCCCGCGGCAGGAATGGGCAGTCGCCGGCTGCGCTCAGCATCCATGGTGCGGACGGCAGGTTGGCTGCGACCCAGTCCAGCCCGGCGAGGATTCCTGCCAACGGTCCGGGAAAGTCGGTGACGCTGTCCGCCACGACCGGCAGGCCGAACGCTGCAAAGCGGGCGGGATCGCCATTGGCATTGAGGATCAGGCGGCTGCATTGCGGCGCAAGCCGCGCGATCACGCGCTCCAGGATGGTGCGGCCGGCGATGACGCGCATCGGCTTGTCGCCGCCGCCCATCCGCCGCGCCAGCCCGCCGGCCAGCACCACGCCCGGAATGTCCATCGCGGTCATGGATTCAGTCATCGCCGCCTTCGCCCTTGCGCCGGTGTTTGGCCGATTCTTCTTCGACATAGGCCAGATCCTGGTCGTAGACGATCCGCTCCGCGCCCGAAAGCGCGATGAAGCGTTTGCCCCTGGTACGACCGACCAGGGTCAGCCCGACCTGGCGCGCGAGGTCGACGCCCCACGCCGTGAATCCGGAGCGCGACACCAGGATTGGAATGCCCATCCGCACCGTCTTGATCACCATCTCGGAGGTCAGCCGGCCCGTGGTGTAGAGGATCTTGTCGGCGGGATCGACGCCGTGGCGGAAGAGCCAGCCTGCGATCTTGTCCACGGCGTTGTGACGTCCGACATCCTCGGTGTAGCAGATCGGCGTGCCTTGCTCGCACAGCACGCAGCCATGGATCGCGCCGGCCTCGAGATAGAGCGAAGGCATCGTGTTGATGGTCTGCGTCATCTGATAGAGCCACGAGGTACGCAGCTCGGCCTTGGGCAGCACGATGCTCTCGATCGCCTCCATCAGGTCGCCGAAGGCGGTGCCTTGCGCGCAGCCGGACGTCTGCGTGCGCTTCTTCAGCTTCGCTTCGAAATTGGTGTGATGTTCGGTGCGCACGACCACGACCTGCAGATCGTCGTCATACTCGACCTCGGTGACGACGTCGTCGTATTTCAGCATGTTCTGATTGAGCAGATAGCCGAGCGCCAGATAGTCCGGATAATCGCCGATGGTCATCATCGTGACGATCTCCTGGGCGTTCAGGTAGAGCGTCAGCGGCCGCTCCACCGGCACCTTGATTTCGACCCGCGCGCCGGTCTGGTCGATGCCGCTGACGCGCTCGGTCAGCCGCGGATCGCTTGGGTCAGGCAGGATGCGCGGGGCGGGGGATCTTTCGAGTTTCACCATAGTCTCAGCTTAGCATGACAAGGCGATCCCGCCGATATAATGATGGCTCCGGGCGCGAAGCAGCGCTTGCTCGTCATTGCGAGGAGCGCCAGCGCCGAAGCAATCCAGATCTTCTCCGCGGAACCATTCTGGATTGCTTCGGCGCTGATGCGCCTCGCAATGACGGGAAGCTTCGGAGCGAACCGGTTGCGGAGTAGACAAGACATGAACGTGATTGGCCTCGCCGGCTGGAGTGGTGCCGGCAAGACCACCCTGCTGACCCGCGCGATTCCGTATCTGAAAGCGCAGGGCCTGCGCGTGTCCGTGATCAAGCATGCCCACCACAGATTCGATGTCGACGTGCCCGGCAAGGATTCCTGGCGGCATCGGGAGGCAGGGGCGGAGGAGGTCCTGGTGTCTTCAGCCGCGCGCTGGGCCTTGATGCATGAGTTGCGCGGTGACGCGGAGCCCGCGCTCGCCGACCTGCTGGCCAAATTGTCCCCGGTCGATCTCGTGGTGGTCGAGGGCTACAAGGCCGATCCGCATCGCAAGATCGAGGTGCATCGCGCAGCCAACGACAAACCGCTGCTGTTCCCGAACGACCCCGCCATCATCGGGATCGCCAGCGATGCCGCGATCAAAACGTCGCTGCCGACCGTCCATCTCGACGACATCCCGGCGATTGCAGCATTGATGTTGCAGGCGGCAATGCCGGTCGCCGACATCATTGCGATGGCCCGACATTAAGAGGCAGAGACATCATGGCGCAGCTCTCCGACGATTGTTTTGCCTTCGGCGGCCCCTTGATGTCGATCGACGATGCCGTCGGCATCATCACAGCGAGAGTGAGCGCGGTCTCGGAAACCGAGACCGTGCCGCTGATCGCGGCCGATGGGCGCATCCTTGCCGGCGATGTGGCGGCGCCATTGCCGCTGCCGCCATTCACGAATTCGGCCGTTGACGGTTACGCGGTGCGCGCGGCCGATCTGCCGGTCGGACGTGAGGCGACATTCGCAGTCGCGGGGCGCGTCGCCGCCGGCAGCGCGGCAGCAGCTCCTATTGTGGGCGCGCACGCCGTGCGCATTTTCACCGGTGCGCCCATGCCTGACGGCGCGGACACCGTGTTCATGCAGGAGGATGTGGGCCTCGCCGACGACGGCCGCGTCAGGCTGCCTGCCGGGCTGAAGCCGGGCGCCAATGTGCGTCCCGCAGGCGAGGACATCGCGGCCGGCGCCGTCGCACTCAAAGCAGGCCTGCGCCTGAACCCGCAACATCTGGCGGTGGCCGCCGCCTTTGGCCTGCCGGCGCTGACCGTGCGGCGCCGCATCCGGGTGGCGGTGTTTTCCACCGGCGATGAACTGGCCTCACCCGGCGCTTCGCGCGGGCCGGCGCAGCTCTACGATTCCAACCGCTTCATGCTGATGGCGATGTTGAAACGCCTCGGCTGCGAGGTGTCCGACCTCGGCATCTTCAGCGATGAGCGGGCGCCGCTCGCAACGTCCCTGCGCGACGTCGCTGCCCGGCACGATCTGCTTCTGACCACCGGCGGCGTCTCGACCGGCGAGGAGGATCACGTCAAAGCTGCGGTCGAGAGTGTCGGCTCGCTGGTGCTGTGGCGGATGGCGATCAAGCCGGGACGTCCGGTCGCGATGGGCATCATCTCGGGTACTCCGTTCATCGGCCTGCCCGGCAATCCGGTGGCGAGTTTTGTCACCTTCGTCCACGTGGTCCGGCCGACCGTGCTGGCCCTTGCCGGCGGCCTGCCGGAGGTGCTCATGCCGATGCCGGTGCGCGCCGCCTTCAGCTACAAGAAGAAGGCCGGCCGCCGCGAATATGTTCGCGTGACCTTGCGCAAGGCGGCGGATGGCTCGTTCGAGGCGACCAAGTTCCCACGCGAGGGCGCTGGCCTCCTCTCGTCCCTGATCGAGACTGACGGGCTGGCAGAACTCGGCGAGGAGATCATCAAGGTCGAGCCCGGCCAGAGCGTCGGCTTCCTCTCTTATGCCGAACTGATTTGAAGGCGCGTGCTCAGCCATGCGCAATTTGGGCCACGGCCTTTTCGGCCGTCGGTTGACGCTGCGGTCTTGCTTCGCCATGGTCCGCCGATGACAACGACGATGCTCGATCTCAAGGGCTTGAAGTGCCCGCTGCCGGCGCTGAAGACCCGCAAGGCGCTGAAGCCCCTCAAGCCTGGTGACCGCCTCGAAGTGCATTGCACCGATCCCTTGTCGGTGATCGATATCCCGAATCTGATTCGTGAGACCGGCGACAAGGTCGAAATCGCCGAGCGCAGCGAGCGGCAGATCGTGTTCCTGATCGAGAAATGCGATCGTGCGCAGGTTGGCTGATCGCATCTTTGTTACCCGGGCGGGCTGGGTTTCGCCCTGCTCCTGACATCCTGGCGGCGTCAAACTCGCACTGTGCCAGCGTGGTAGAGCCGCTCGAGATTGGGATAGCGCGACACGTAGAATCAAACTACCAACGTCTGGCCCGCGGTTCCATTTGAGATTCGGATGATTTGATCGAGAACTCGAATGACTCGCGTCATTCGGTCGCACCTTTGCCTGCAGCTGTTAGTGGCGAACTAATGATTTGCACGCGCTGCAACGTAACAATGAGCAATGTTTGTTGCTGCGCCGCGACGAATCTACGTTGTTTGTTTCGATATCAGCTTTTGCGACTCGACATCTTCCGCGGCTTCTGCACCAATCACGGTTTCTCCGCAGAGGTTGCGGAGGATCAGTCATGCCCGTTGTGAATCGAGGCGGAAGCAAACCCCGACACAATGATGGCAGGCGGCATAAGAGGTCGGCAGGGGTGTTATGCGTGTCGAAGCCGACCTTGGGGCCTTGTGCATCGCGACATGTCGTGGTGCATCCATTACGGACGGCCGCGACTGACCGCGTTGATTCAAATCAAGGGGACTGAAGATGGGACTTAGCCTTGGGACGGGCGCAAGTAGGGGAGGTTTGAATGGCTAGCGTTGAGAGTGCTGGAACCATGGTCGAGGAAAGCCCGGGAATTTTTGACCGCGAGCATACCGTCGCCAAGGCCGGCTTTAATCGGTGGCTGGTGCCGCCTGCGGCGCTATGCATCCATTTGTGCATAGGCATGGCCTACGGTTTTTCCGTGTTCTGGCTACCGCTGTCGCGGTCGATCGGCATCACCCAGACCAAAGCCTGCCCGGACATGTCGCTGGTCGAGGAGCTGTTCACCACGACCTGCGACTGGAAGGTCGCGAGCCTGGGGTGGATGTTCACGCTGTTCTTCGTGCTGCTCGGCGTCTCCGCTGCGATCTGGGGCGGCTGGCTCGAGCGCGCGGGTCCGCGAAAAGCGGGTGCGGTTGCAGCATGCTGCTGGGGTGGTGGCCTGCTGATCGCTGCGTTCGGGATCTATATTCACCAGCTCTGGATCATGTGGCTCGGCGCCGGCGTGATCGGCGGCGTCGGGCTTGGCCTCGGCTACATCTCGCCGGTTTCGACGCTGGTGAAGTGGTTCCCGGACCGGCGCGGCATGGCGACCGGCATGGCCATCATGGGTTTCGGCGGTGGCGCCATGATCGGTGCGCCGTTGGCGAACCTGCTGATGAACTACTTCAAGACTCCGACCTCGGTCGGCGTCTGGGAGACCTTCGTCGCGATGGGCGTGATCTACTTCATCTTCATGATGATCGGCGCCTTCGCCTATCGCGTGGCTCCGGCCGGTTGGCAGCCTGATGGCTGGACACCGCCGACGACCAAGAAGGCGATGATCTCCGAGCACCATGTCCATCTGCGGGATGCTCACAAGACGCCGCAGTTCTGGCTGGTCTGGTGGGTGCTGTGTCTCAACGTGTCCGCCGGCATCGGCGTGATCGGCATGGCCTCGCCGATGCTGCAGGAGATCTTCGCCGGCAAGCTGATCGGCCTGCCCGACGTCAGCTTCAACCAGCTCGACGCTGCGCAGAAGGCAACGATCGCGGGGATCGCGGCCGGCTTTGCCGGTCTGCTGTCACTGTTCAACATCGGCGGCCGTTTCTTCTGGGCGTCGCTGTCCGATCACATCGGCCGCAAGAACACCTACTATTGCTTCTTCCTGATCGGCATCGTGCTCTACGCGCTGGCGCCGACCTTTGCGGCAATGGGCTCTAAACTGCTGTTCGTGGGAGCGTTCGCCGTCATCCTGTCGATGTATGGCGGTGGTTTCTCGACGGTGCCGGCCTATCTCGCCGACCTGTTCGGAACCCAATTCGTGGGTGCCATTCACGGCCGGCTGCTGACGGCGTGGGCGACGGCCGGCATCATCGGCCCTGTCGTGGTGAACTACATCCGCGAGTTCCAGCTGGCTGCCGGCGTGCCGCGCGACCAGCTCTATAACTCGACGATGTACATTCTCTGCGCCATGCTGCTCGCCGGCCTGATCTGCAATTTCCTGATCAAGCCGGTCGATCACAAGTGGAACATGAGCCCGGAGGAAGTCGCCCGGTATCAGGCCGAGACCGCCAAGACCGAAGCTGGAATCCAGCACGGCTCGTTCGGCATCGGCAAGGGCGGCCTCGACGCCAAGGCCGGCCTGTTCTGGCTCTTCGTCGGTATCCCGTTGTTGTGGGGTGTCTGGAAGACCTTGGAAAGCGCGGTCAAGATTTTCTGATCGCCTTGCGTTATTGATTGCGGGACGCGCCAGCCCGGCGCGTCCCGCATTTTTTTTGCGCCATTGTTGATGAATGATTTTAGGGGATCGAAATGTCTCGGCTTTGGATTTGTTGTCTTGCCAGCGGTGCTGGTCGCCAATCCGCTTTCGACCGGCTTTGCCCAGACGGCGCCGGCTGCTGCGGCCGCCTCCGATGGCGCGAAGCCGTCGCGCGTGAAGCCGTCGCGCGTGAAGCTGTCGATGCAGAGGCTGAAGGAGATGAAGGCCAAGTGGAGCGCGAACAGGCCGAAGCTGAAGGCCTGCCGGAAGCAGGTCAAGGCAAAGGGTCTCCTGGGCGACGAACGCTGGTTCTATATCGAGGATTGCACGAGCAAGGGCTGAGGCTCGGCCCGCATCAGCCGCGGGCGGAAATGGGTTCCCTCGTTTCCGCTCATGGAGCGATGACCTCGTAAATTGCGAGTTGCACTTGCCTCTGGCATGCCAGGGATTAGAGTGGCCTAAAGATTTCAGGGAATGAAGCGCTAATGGCTCACGATGTGCATCAAGTTCGTGCCTTCGACCATCCAGGAGAGGGCCGCCGGCGAGCCAAGGCCACGCCGAAAGGCCGGCAGGTCGATCCCACCGCCGCGCATGAGATCGTGGAGTTGCTCTGCGAACGCCCGCGCCGGCGCGATCTTCTGATCGAGCACCTGCACCTGATCCAGGACACGTATCGTCAGATTTCGGCGGCGCATCTGGCCGCCCTCGCCGACGAGATGAAGCTGTCCTTTGCCGAAGTGTTCGAGACCGCGACCTTCTATGCGCATTTCGACGTGGTGAAGGAAGGCGAGCCGAACCTGCCGCCGCTCACGGTCCGAGTTTGCGATTCCTTGAGCTGCGCCATGATGGGCGGCGAGCAGCTGCTGGCCGATCTCCAGGCCCAGGCCGGTCCCGGTATCCGCGTCGTGCGCGCACCCTGCGTTGGCCTGTGCGACTGCGCGCCGGTGGCCGAGGTCGGGCATCATTTCGTGCACCAGGCCACGCCGGCCGAGGTGCTGGCGACCGCCGCCCGCGACGATAGTCACCCGCATATCCCCGACTATATCGACTACGGAGCCTATGTCGCTGGCGGCGGCTACAAGTTGCTGAACGACCTGCGCGCCGGCCGCGTCAGCCGCGATGACATCCTGAAGGTGCTGGATGATGCCAGCCTGCGTGGGCTCGGCGGTGCTGGCTTCCCGACGGGGCGCAAATGGCGCGCGGTGCTCGGCGAGCCTGGACCGCGGCTGATGGCGGTCAATGGCGACGAGGGCGAGCCGGGCACCTTCAAGGACCGGCACTATCTCAACAGCGATCCGCACCGCTTCCTCGAAGGCACCCTGATCGGCGCCCATATCGTCGAGGCGGGCGAGGTCTACATCTACATCCGCGACGAGTATCCGGCGGCACGCGAGATCCTCGCGCGGGAGATTGCCAAGCTGCCGCCGGGCGGCCCGGTGCTGCATCTGCGCCGCGGCGCCGGCGCCTATATCTGCGGCGAGGAATCCTCGCTGCTGGAGAGCATCGAGGGCAAGCGCGGCCTGCCGCGGCACAAGCCGCCTTACCCGTTCCAGGTCGGCCTGTTCGGCCTGCCGACCCTGATCAACAATATCGAGACCTTGTGGTGGGTGCGCGACCTCGTCGAGAAGGGCGCGGGCTGGTGGACCAGCCATGGCCGCAACGGCCGCAAGGGACTGCGCAGCTATTCGGTCTCGGGGCGCGTCAAGAATCCCGGCGTCAAGCTGGCGCCGGCCGGCATCACCGTGCGCGAGCTGATCGATGAGTTCTGCGGCGGCATGGCCGACGGCCACAGCTTCTACGCCTATCTGCCGGGCGGCGCCTCCGGCGGCATCCTCCCCGCATCGATGGACGACATCCCGCTCGATTTCGGCACGCTGGAGAAATATGGCTGCTTCATCGGTTCGGCCGCGGTGATCATCCTGTCGCAGCACGACAGCGTGCGGGCAGCCGCGCTGAACCTGATGAAGTTCTTCGAGGATGAGAGCTGCGGCCAGTGCACGCCGTGCCGGGTCGGCACCCAGAAGGCGGCGCTATTGATGCAACAGCCGGTCTGGAACCGGGCTCTGCTCGACGAATTGAGCCAGGCGATGCGCGATGCTTCGATTTGCGGGCTCGGCCAGGCCGCCTCGAACCCGCTGACCTCGGTGATCAAATACTTCCCCGACGAATTCAAGGACGCAGCCGAATGACCGCGATTCTGTTCGAGCTCGATGGCGTCAACGTCGAAGCCAAACCTGGCGAGACGATCTGGCAGGTCGCGCAGCGTCAGGGCAAGGAGATCCCGCATCTCTGCTACTCGCCGGCGCCGGATTATCGCCCGGACGGCAATTGCCGCGCCTGCATGGTGGAGATCGAAGGCGAGCGCGTGCTCGCCGCCTCCTGCAAGCGCACGCCGACCGTCGGCATGAAGGTGAAGACGGCAAGCAGCCGTGCCGTTGCCGCGCAGAAGATGGTGATGGAGCTCTTGGTCGCCGACCAGCCGGCGCGCGAGACCTCGCACGATCCGGATTCCAAGTTCTGGCATTGGGCGGAAAAGACCGGCGTCACCGAGAGCCGCTTCCCCTCCGTGGAGCGGTGGCAGGCCGACCCGAGCCATCCGGCGATGCGCGTCAATCTCGATGCCTGCATCCAGTGCGGCTTGTGCGTGCGCGCCTGCCGCGAAGTGCAGGTCAACGACGTCATCGGCATGGCCTATCGCAATGCCGACGCCAAGATCGTGTTCGATTTCGACGATCCGATGGGCGAATCCACCTGCGTCGCCTGCGGCGAATGCGTGCAGGCCTGCCCGACCGGCGCGCTGATGCCGGCCGTGATGCTGGACGACAAGCAGACCCGCGTCACCTATGCCGATCGCAAGGTCGATTCGCTGTGCCCGTTCTGCGGTGTCGGCTGCCAGGTCACCTATCAGGTCAAGGACGAGAAGGTGATCTATGCGGAAGGGCGCGACGGTCCGGCCAATCACAACCGGCTCTGCGTCAAGGGCCGCTTCGGTTTCGACTACATCCACCATCCGCACCGGCTGACCAAGCCCTTGGTGCGGCTGCCGAACGCCAAGAAGGACGCCAACGACCAGGTCGATCCGGCCAATCCGTTCACGCATTTCCGCGAGGCGAGCTGGGACGAAGCGCTCGATATCGCCGCCAAGGGTCTCGTCAAGATCCGCGACGAGAGGGGAGCAAAGGCGCTGGCCGGCTTCGGCTCGGCCAAGGGCTCCAATGAGGAAGCCTATCTGTTCCAGAAGCTCGTGCGCACGGGTTTCGGCTCCAACAATGTCGACCACTGCACGCGGCTCTGCCATGCCTCCTCGGTCGCCGCGCTGTTCGAAGGTCTGAGCTCCGGCGCAGTGTCGGCGCCGTTTGCGGCCGCCGCCGATGCCGAGGTGATCTGGGTGATCGGCGCGAACCCGACCGTGAACCATCCGGTCGCCGCGACCTATATCAAGAACGCGGCCAAGCGCGGCGCCAAGCTCTACGTCATGGATCCGCGGCGGCAGGTGCTGTCGCGCCATGCCACCAAGCATCTCGCCTTCAAGCCGGGCAGCGACGTCGCGATGCTGAATGCGATGATCAACACCATCATCACGGAGGGCCTGACCGACGAGCAGTACATCGCGGGCTACACCGAAGGCTATGACGAGCTGAAGGCGAAAATCCAGGAGTTCACCCCCGAGCGCATGGCTCCGGTCTGCGGCATTCCCGCGGAAACGCTGCGCGAGGTCGCACGGGCCTACGCCACTGCCAAATCCTCGATCATCTTCTGGGGCATGGGCATCAGCCAGCATGTCCACGGCACCGACAATGCGCGCTGCTTGATCGCGCTGGCGCTGATCACCGGCCAGGTCGGCCGTCCCGGTACCGGTCTGCATCCGCTGCGCGGGCAGAACAACGTGCAGGGCGCATCGGACGCTGGCCTGATCCCGATGTTCTTTCCGGACTATCAGCCAGTCGGCCGCGCCGACCTGCGCGGCGCCTTCGAAAAGCTATGGGGACAGGAGCTCGACCCCGTGCGCGGGCTCACCGTGGTCGAGATCATGAACGCGATCCACGCCGGCGAAATCCATGGCATGTATATCGAGGGCGAAAATCCGGCGATGTCGGATCCCGACCTGCAGCACGCCCGCGAGGCGCTGGCGAAGCTCGACCATCTCGTGGTGCAGGACCTGTTCGTCACTGAGACTGCTTTCCATGCCGATGTGATCCTGCCGGCATCTGCCTTCGCGGAGAAATCCGGCTCCTTCACCAACACTGATCGCCGCGTGCAGCTGGCGCGCGAGGTGATCAAGCCGCCGGGTGATGCCCGTCAGGATCTCTGGATCATCCAGGAGATCGGCAAGCGGATGGGTCTGCCGTGGAACTATTCCGGACCCGGTGAGGTGTTCGCCGAGATGGCCGAGCTGATGCCGTCGTTGAAGAACATCACCTGGGAGCGGCTGGTGCGCGAGGGCGCGGTGACCTATCCGGCCGACGATCCGAACAAGCCCGGCAACGAGATCATCTTCACCACCGGCTTCCCGACCGAAAGCGGCCGCGGCAAGATCGTGCCGGCGCACATCATCCCGCCGGACGAGGTGCCCGACGACGAGTACCCGATGGTGCTGTCGACCGGGCGCGTGCTCGAGCATTGGCACACCGGATCGATGACGCGCCGCTCCAACGTGCTCGACCAGATCGAGCCGGAGGCGGTCGCCTTCATGTCGCCGAAGGACATGCGGCGCCTGCAGGTGGTGCCGGGCGATTTCATCCGGCTGGAGACCCGCCGCGGCGCGGTCGAGGTCAAGGTGCGCTCCGACCGCGACGTGCCCGAGAACATGGTGTTCATGCCGTTCTGCTATGCGGAAGCCGCCGCCAATCTCCTCACCAATCCCGCGCTCGATCCGTTCGGCAAGATCCCGGAGTTCAAGTTCTGCGCGGTCCGCGTCGCGCGCGCCGAGCTGCGCAACGCGGCCGCGGAGTAGCCCGCCGGGCGCGCGCAGGCAGCGCTTATGAGTTTCCTATGAGGGACGGCCGGACGCCGTCTCGCATTCCTACGCCGATCATGTCCATCGTTCCTCTCTGCTGGCACGTCGTTATGCGCCGGCGTCAGGAGACTGGCCATGACTTCGATCGATCTGCACCGCGGTACCGCGCGCGGCTTCGGCAAGGGCAGTGCGGCGCCGCTCGCTCGTACCATCAGCCGGATTCGCGCCGCCTTCAGAACGATCCATGCGGCGATTGCCGCGGCGAAGATCCGGCGGCTGCGCAACGAGCTGATGTTGCGCGGCAGCCCTGCCGGCGCGCCCTCGATTGTCCCTGATCCGATCCGGCAGCCTCAGGTGCCGCTGATCCTCTCTGACAAATGGGATTTCTGAAGTGATCGATGCGCCCGGGATATCCGGGCGCATCGCAATTCTGGTTTAAGCCTGCGCGCGGATATTGCAGGCAGGCGCGTCGGCGATCTCCTGAGAGAGAAGCAAGGCGTTCGCCTTGGCCACGGTGGTCTTGGCCTCCTCATCCAACGCGACCAGCGGCAGCCGCACATCCGGGCGCATCAGGTCTTGCAGGCTCAAAGCATATTTGAGCGCCGCGGGCGTATCGCTTGCAAGAGCTTCGACCATCGGCAGCATCTGCCGATACAGCCGTCGTGCCGCGCGCCAGCGCGCCCGCTGACCATACGCAAGCATCGCGGCGCATTGATGTGGCGCAATGTTCATGACCTGGGAGATGCAGCCGTCGCCGCCTGCGGCGATGAACGGCAGGGCCGTTGCATCATCGCCGGATAGGAGCCGGAAGCCGGCCGGGAGCAGCGAACGCAGCCGCGCCGTACGCATGATATCCCCGGTGCCGTCTCGCAGGCCGACGAACTGGCTGGACTGCGCGAGCCGGGCCAGCGTGTCGTCGGACAGCCCGCGCGCGGTTCGCGCGGGACAGTCGTGCAGGATGATCGGCAGTGCTGTGGCTGCGGCCACGGCGCGGAAATGCGCGTCAAGTCCTTCCTGCATGGGCCTGTTGTAGTAAGGCACCACCGAGAGGATTGCGTCCGCGCCTGCGGCGGCGGCCTGCTTTGTGTTTTCCACCGCAAGGCCGGTGGAGTTCGAGCCGGCGCCGGCGATGACATGGACGCGCTTGCGCGAGGCCTCGACGGCCGTGCGGATGATCGCGTCGCGTTCGGCGGGAGTGAGTGTCGCGGCTTCGCCGACGATATCGCACACCACGATCGCGAGGGCGCCGGCCTCGATCTGCCGCTCGCAAAGCCTGCCGAGAGCCGCGAGGTCGACCGTACCCTCGGCATCGAACGGCGTCGGGATGTCTGGAATATAGCCTGCCAGCCATCTGGCCGGATGGCCGCCCCAACGATAGCTGGTGACTTGCGACGTCATGCGACGGGCCGTTTGCCGGCGCCGAACAGCATTCCGATCGGCGCGAGCCGGCCTTGCGTGTCGAGTTCGATCGTGCGGTGCAATTCGACGATGGTCTCGGGATGATGGCCGTTCTCGAACAGCGCATATTTCATGGCCTCGGCGCGGCTGACGAACAGGCCGCCATAGAGGCCGTTCTGCTCCTGGGCGACCCATTGGCCGCTCCTGTTCCTGCCAATGAAGACGAGGGCGGCAGCGGATTGATTGTGCGAGGGAGGTTCGACGAATTTCACGGAAATGGTCCTTTCAGCTGCGGCGCGCGAATCCCTTGCGAGATCCGTGGCTGTGGTCGTTCAAATATCGAAGGGGGTGGATAGGAATTCGAGACGGCGCGACGGTCGACGTCATAAGCGTCGCGTATAGGGCGCGCCTCAGGAGGCCGTCAGCTGGTTCAATTCCATGACGCCGCAATAGAGTGCGGTATAGGCAACCATCTCATCCCAATGGTTCAGCCCGGCGGTGAAGACGCGCTCGCGCCGCATCGTGCCAAGCACGGCGCAGAGGATGATCGTCATCCACAGCAGCGCAGCGAGGCTGCGGCCGAAGCTGATCGTGCCGAACGCGGCGAAGACCAGCAGGATGGAGGTTCGTACGACGAAGCGAAGCACGACCCGTAGCGGCGAAAGCTCGGTCGATGTGTCTGCAGTTGGCACCACTGCTTTCCCCGGGGTCGCTAAGCGAAGTTGTCACAGCAGAAGGGCATCGTCGCAGCGCCTGCGTCGGCAGGTGGCACATGCGGGGCGCTCCTCGGCTCGCTGGATCCGCGGGCCTCCAAACAGGCCTCGAGAACCGCCAGCGCGAGGTCGGCATGCCGGCCCTCGACCGAACGGTCGAGCCAGTCGGGCAGCTCGCGCATGCGCGACAATGCGCAATGCCACTCGCCGGCGTCGTAGGCGATCCGGCGCAGCTGCCATTGCGGCAATTCCAGCGCGATCAGCTCGAGGGCGGCGTCGATCCGGGCGCCCGACCTCATCAGGTCTTCGATCCGCGCTCTGCGATGGTCACGCTCCAGGGCAGGCGACTCGCGCCTCGAGCTGCCGAGGATGTCGTCCATCAGGGCCGATGTCGTCGCGGCGACATCATGTCCGGCAAGTTCCTGATATCTGCTCGCAAGCGACATGACGTCGTCCCGAAGGTCATATTGCTGCAGCCCGCTTCGGACTGCGCCCGGCAGCATGGCAAGATCGCCGTAGGAAAACGAGATGATCGCCGGGCGCCGGATATAAATGCCGCATAGGCAGAGGAGGGCAGAGGTGATCCGTTCCCACGCGTTGTTCGCAGCGAAGGCGAGAGGTCTGCGGCGGTCGGCCCTTATGGTTTCGTGTGACTTGCGGCGCTTGTGCTTTAGGTCCCACACGCGCCAAAAAGCCGGTTTCTGCGGTGTTTCCAAGCCGATCTTCCGGTTCAGCTCTCCCAGTATAAATCTTGTTTCGTTTTTTCGGAAATGTGCTATGCTTGTTTCGTCCTGTTTCGTCGGAGGGGCGTACGCGTCGTCACGAACGTGAGGCGGGATGCGGTGGACGTGGTTGCTTGCGATGAGACGAGCGCAAGGATCGCGGACGTGAAGTCGTGTCGTCCTGGCGCCCCGGTGCTGGCGCCAAGTTGGCGGCGATGCTCAGTGCATCGTGCCGATGACGGGGGCAAGAAAGCCGGTCCCCGGGGAGAACTCGTATAAGCGTTAAAACCATCGCGCAGGGAATGCCGGTTGATCGGCGGAACCTGTGGTGACTGCCGCCTGCTATTTTCTTTGCAGGCGGGCCATGGGTGAGGCCTTCACCCGGCATTCCCTGCTCCCTCTGAATCAAGGGGGGATCATCTCAAAACCTCGGACGCCTGGCGCCGCGAGAAGGTGAGCGTGTGGCTGCACGCGGTACCGAGGTCAGCCAAGCGCCGACCGTCTTTATGAGATTCCTATAAGTTTGCCGCGGGCACCGTCTCGAAAACCTATGTCTCCAATGGCACTTCCGGGCGACGGATCCGGGCGTAGCAGAAGCGACCCGCGATTGATCCATCGCAACGCTGCTCGTCCGGATCAGGGCAGCTTTGTGCGCTGCCTATTCCGCGCACGACCTGGAGCAAACCATGCTTGACATTCTGATGCTGGCGCTTGCCGCCGGCCTGTTCGCACTGGCGATCGGCTACACCTACGCCTGCGAGCGGCTTTAGAGGAGGCGAGCCATGATGTTCGACTATTCGCTTGCGGCCGCCGTCTCGCTCGGCCTTCTCGTTTACCTCACTTACGCGCTGCTGCGGCCCGAGCGGTTCTGACCGCTTACGACCTGCGCAATCAAGGGCACCTTCCATGACCGCTATCGGCTGGATTCAAATCCTCCTTTACTGCGCGATCGTCATCGCGCTCACAAAACCGCTCGGCTGGTACATGACCCGCGTGTTCTCGGGCGAGCGCACCTTTCTCTCGCCGGTGCTGCGCCCGGTCGAGTCCGCGATCTACTGGATCAGCGGCGTCGATGAGCGGCGCGAGCAGCACTGGCTGACCTACACAGTCGCAATGCTGCTGTTCCACGTCGGCGGCTTCCTGATCATCTACGGCGTGATGCGGCTGCAGGCCGTCCTGCCGTTCAATCCCGCGGGGCAGTCGGCGGTCGCCGAGGATCTGTCGTTCAACACCGCAATCAGCTTCCTCACCAACACCAACTGGCAGAACTACGGCGGCGAGAGCACGGTTTCCTATCTCGTGCAGATGCTGGGCCTGACCCATCAGAACTTTTTGTCGGCGGCGACGGGTATCGTCTTGGCGATTGCGCTGATCCGCGGCTTTTCGCGGGCCTCCGCCCGCACGGTCGGCAATTTCTGGGTCGACGTGACGCGCTGCACTCTCTACGTGCTGCTGCCGATCTGTGTCGTCTACACACTGTTCCTGGTCTGGCAGGGCATGCCGCAGACACTCGGCGACTATGTCGAGGCGACCACCCTCGAGGGCACCAAGCAGACCATCGCGGTCGGCCCGGTCGCCTCCCAGGTCGCGATCAAGATGCTCGGCACCAATGGCGGCGGTTTCTTCAATGCCAATGCGGCGCATCCGTTCGAAAACCCGACTGCACTATCGAACTTCGTGCAGATGATCTCGATCTTCGTGCTCGGTGCGGCGCTGACCAACGTGTTCGGCCGCATGGTCGGCAACCAGCGCCAGGGCTGGGCCATCCTCGCCGTCATGGGCGTGCTGTTCGTCGCCGGCGTGTTCGTGACCTATTGGGCCGAGGCCAACGGCACCACCACGCTCGATGCGCTGGGACTGACCGGCGGCAACATGGAAGGCAAGGAAGTCCGCTTCGGCATCGTTGCGTCCTCGCTGTTCGCCGTCATCACCACGGCGGCATCCTGCGGTGCAGTCAATGCGATGCATGACAGCTTCACCGCGCTCGGCGGCATGATCCCGCTGATCAACATGCAGCTCGGCGAGATCATCGTCGGCGGCGTCGGCGCTGGGCTCTACGGCATGCTGCTGTTCGTGGTGCTCGCGATCTTCGTGGCGGGCCTGATGGTCGGTCGCACGCCGGAATATGTCGGTAAGAAGATCGAGGCGCGCGAAGTGAAGATGGCGATGCTGGCGATCCTGGTTCTGCCCTTGATGTATCTCGGCTGGTCCGCGGTCGCCGTGGTGCTGCCGTCAGCCGTCGCATCGATGGCCAATGCCGGCCCGCACGGCTTTACTGAAGTGCTCTATGCCTACACGTCGGCGACCGCCAACAACGGTTCCGCTTTCGCCGGTCTGACAGGCAACACCTTCTTCTACAACCTGACGCTTGCCAGTGCGATGTTCGTCGGCCGCTTCTTCATGATCATCCCGGCAATGGCGATTGCCGGCTCGCTGGCGGGCAAGAAGTCGATCCCGCCCTCGGCAGGGACGTTCCCGACCACCGGCGGCCTGTTCGTCGGCCTCGTCGTCGGCGTCATTCTGATCATCGGCGGCCTGACCTTCTTCCCGGCGCTGGCGCTCGGGCCGATCGTCGAGCATCTCGCGATGAACGCCGGCACCTTATTCTGATCGGGCTCTTTTCGGAGTGACTTCCATGGAAGCTGTTCACAAGACCAACAAGCGGATGCCGGTCGCCACGATGCTGGATCCGAAAATCGTGACGCCGGCGTTCGCTGCAGCGTTCGCCAAGCTCGATCCCCGGCTCATGATCAAGAACCCCGTGATGTTCGTGGTCGAGGTCGTGGCTGCGCTGACCACCGTGATCTTCCTGCGCGATCTCGTCACCGGAGGAGCCAATCTCGGCTTCACCTTCCAGATCATCCTCTGGCTCTGGTTCACGGTGCTGTTCGCCAATTTTGCGGAAGCCGTGGCCGAGGGCCGCGGCAAGGCGCAGGCGGACTCGCTGCGCAAGACGCGCTCAGAGAGCCAGGCCAAGCTCTTGACCGGCATCGACCGTACCTATCGGCTGGTACCGGGCACCAGCCTCAAGGTCGGCGACATCGTGCTGGTCGAAGCCGGCGATACCATTCCGTCGGACGGCGAGGTGATCGAAGGCGTTGCCTCCGTGAACGAGGCCGCCATCACCGGCGAGTCGGCTCCCGTGATCCGCGAATCCGGCGGCGATCGCTCGGCCGTGACCGGCGGCACGCAGGTGCTGTCCGACTGGATCCGGGTCAAGATCACGGCGGCGCAAGGTTCGACCTTCATCGACCGCATGATCCGGCTGGTCGAGGGCGCAGAGCGGCAGAAGACGCCGAACGAGATCGCGCTGAACATCCTGCTGGCAGGGCTGACCATCATCTTCGTGTTCGCCACCGTGACGATCCCGAGCTACGCCGCCTATGCGGGCGGCTCGATCTCGGTGGTGGTGCTGGTCGCGTTGTTCGTCACCCTGATCCCCACCACCATCGGTGCGCTGTTGTCGGCGATCGGCATCGCCGGCATGGATCGCCTGGTCCGCTTCAACGTGCTGGCCATGTCGGGCCGCGCGGTGGAAGCCGCCGGTGACGTCGATACGCTCCTGCTCGACAAGACCGGAACGATCACGCTCGGCAACCGCCAGGCGACCGCCTTCCGTCCGGTGCGCGGGGTCGGCGAGCAGGAACTGGCGGACGCCGCTCAGCTCGCCTCGCTGGCCGATGAGACGCCGGAGGGCCGCTCCATCGTGGTATTGGCCAAGGAGAAATATGGCATCCGTGGCCGCGACATGGCCGAGCTCGGCGCCACCTTCGTGCCGTTCACGGCGCAGACCCGCATGAGCGGCGTCGATGCCGGCGGCTCCTCGGTCCGCAAGGGCGCGGTCGATGCGATCCTGAACTATATCGGCGGCGGAGCGACCCAGCTCGCCTCCGGCAATACGGTCCGGGCGATTCAGCCGACGCCCAATTCGGACGTGGCGCGCGAGGTGCAGGCGATCGCCGACGAGATCGCCAAGACCGGCGGTACGCCGCTGGCGGTGGCCAAGGATGGCCGACTGCTCGGGGTCGTGCAGCTGAAGGATATCGTCAAGGGCGGTATTCGCGAACGCTTCGCCGAGCTTCGTCGGATGGGCATTCGCACCATCATGATCACCGGCGACAACCCGATGACGGCTGCCGCCATTGCGGCCGAGGCCGGCGTCGACGACTTCCTGGCGCAGGCGACGCCCGAGGACAAGTTGAAGCTGATCCGCGACGAGCAGGCCAAGGGCAAGCTGGTCGCGATGTGCGGCGACGGCACCAACGACGCACCCGCACTGGCGCAGGCCGATGTCGGCGTTGCCATGAACACCGGCACGCAGGCCGCGCGCGAGGCCGGCAACATGGTCGACCTCGATTCCAATCCGACCAAGCTGATCGAGGTGGTCGAGATCGGCAAGCAGCTTCTGATGACGCGCGGCGCACTGACGACGTTTTCGATCGCCAACGACGTCGCCAAGTATTTCG
This sequence comes from Bradyrhizobium sp. SZCCHNS1022, assembly GCF_032484835.1. Lineage (NCBI taxonomy): Bacteria > Pseudomonadati > Pseudomonadota > Alphaproteobacteria > Hyphomicrobiales > Nitrobacteraceae > Bradyrhizobium > Bradyrhizobium sp. SZCCHNS1022. The sequence goes on from NZ_JAUETT010000001.1 coordinate 2,045,172, forward strand.
CGATCATCCCGGCGATGTTCCTGGCGTTCTACCCGCAGCTCGACGTGCTCAATGTCATGCATCTGGCGAGCCCGCAGAGTGCGATCCTGTCAGCGATCATCTTCAACGCGCTGATCATCATCGCGCTGATCCCGCTGGCCCTGAAGGGCGTCGCCTACCGCGCCATCGGCGCCGGCGCGCTGCTCGGCCGCAACCTGATGATCTACGGGTTAGGCGGCATCATCATTCCCTTCATCGGCATCAAGGCGATCGACCTGATCGTGACCGCCTTGCACTTAGCCTAAGCGACAACCGTGATGGCGAGCGAAGCTATCAATACGTCCACCGTCGTTCCGGGGCGCCTCGAAGAGGCGAGCCCGGAATCTCGAGATTCCGGGTTCGATGCTGCGCATCGCCCCGGAATGACGAAGCAGGTGGTCTGGATTGCTTCGTCGCTTCGCGCCTCGCAATGACGGAAACAAATAGGAGACACGACAATGCTCAGAGAAATCCGTCCCGCCATTTTCGTTCTGCTGGCGCTGACCTTGATCACCGGGCTGATCTATCCGCTCGCCATGACCGGCATCGCCGGCGCGGTCTTCCCGGCCCAGGCGGGCGGCAGCCTGATGATGCGCAACGGTCAGGTGGTCGGCTCAGCCCTGATCGGGCAGGAGTTCAAGGACGACAAATATTTCCACGGCCGTCCGTCGGCGACGACGGCGCCCGACCCGAACGACTCGACCAAGACAGTGCCGGCGCCCTACAACGCGGCCAATTCGGGCGGCTCCAATCTCGGGCCGACCAGCAAGGCGCTGGCCGATCGCATCAAGGACGATGTCGAGAAGCTGAAGGCGGAGAACCCGTCGCAAGCCGTGCCCGTCGATCTCGTCACGACCTCGGCGAGCGGGTTGGACCCGGACGTCTCGCCGGGCGCCGCGCTCTTCCAGGTGCCGCGGGTGGCGAAGGCGCGCAACCTGCCCGAGGACAAGGTCCGCGCATTGGTTGTCCTGAACACGCAGGGCCGCTTCCTCGGCCTGCTCGGCGAGCCCCGTGTCAACGTGCTGGCGCTCAACCTGGCTCTCGATACCGCAGCGGCCAAATGACTGGGCTGAACCGTAGGAGCCGCAAGGCGTCGGGCTTGGCGTGACGGGGCGCTCATCTATAATGCGTCATGGCCAGTCAACGCCGCGATCCTGATCAACGTCCCTCGCCGGACGCGCTGCTTGAAGCCGCCCGGCGGGAGGACAGTCCTGCCGGGCGCCTCAAGATTTTTGTCGGCGCGGCGCCCGGCGTCGGCAAGACCTACGAGATGCTCTCCAGCGCGCAGGCCAAGCTGAGGGCCGGCGTCGATGTGGTCATCGGTTTCGTCGAGACTCACGGCCGCGCCGAGACCGAGGCCCTGGTCCAAGGGCTGGAGGTGATCCCGCGTAAGCGTATCGCCTACAAGGATCAGGTCCTGGAGGAGATGGACCTCGATGCGGTGATCGCACGGCGCCCGCAGCTCGCGCTGGTCGACGAACTCGCCCACACCAACGTGCCCGGCAGCCGGCATCCCAAGCGCTACCTCGATGTCGAGGAGCTGCTGTCGCATGGCATCGACGTCTATACCGCGGTCAATATCCAGCATATCGAAAGCCTCAACGACGTCGTCGCACAAATCACGCATGTGCGGGTACGAGAGACCGTTCCTGATTCCGTCTTGGACCGCGCCGATGCGATCGAGCTGATCGATCTCACGCCCGATGACCTGATCCAGCGGCTGAAGGAGGGTAAGGTTTATGTCCCCAGGCAGGCCGAGCGCGCGCTGGAGCATTATTTCTCGCCGGGTAATCTCACGGCGCTGCGCGAACTCGCGCTGCGCCGGACCGCCGAGCGGGTCGACGAGCAGCTGCTCACCCATATGCAGGCAAACGCGATCGCCGGCCCGTGGGCCGCTGGCGAGCGCATTCTGGTCTGCGTCAGCGAGGATCCCCGTGCGGCCGGGCTGGTCCGCTATACCAAGCGTCTCGCCGACCGCGTGCATGCGCCGTGGACCGCGATCACGATCGAAACCCGGCGCACCCTGCAGCTCTCCGATGCAGAGCGCGACCGGCTGGCCGATACGCTCCGCCTTGCTGAATCGCTCGGAGCTGAGGCGCTGGCCATTCCTGCCGGCGGGCGCCATATCGCTGACGATCTCATCAGCTTCGCCCAAGCCAACAATGTCACTCAGATCGTCATCGGCAAGTCCAGTCGCTCGCGCCTGTTCGAGATCATAAGAGGCTCGGTGGTGCACGATCTGGTTCGGCGGGCTGGCAACATCAGCGTTCATGTGATCGCGGGCGACGCGCTGCCGAGCAATGCGAGCACATCGGTGCAGACGCGCGCTCGCAGCGAGCCGTTTCAGCCGCGGCCCTATCTGATGGCGGCGCTGATCACGGCGATCGGTCTTGGCGTCGCGGAGCTGATCCAGCCCGGCTTCGGCGTCGAGAATGTCGATCTGGTGTTCCTGACCGCGGTGGTCGGCGTCGCCGCGCGCTACGGCCGATGGCCGTCGCTGCTGGCGAGCGTGCTCGCCTCGCTCTGCTACAATTTCTTCTTCCTGCCGCCGATCTACACCTTCACGATCACCGACCCGACCAATATCGCGGCGTTCTTCTTCTTCATGCTGATCGCCATCCTGGTGTCCAATCTGGCCTCGCGGGTGCGCGTGCAGGCGGATTCCGCGATCGGCCGCATCCGCACCACCGAGCAGCTCTATGCCTTCAGCCGCAAGCTCGCGGGCACCGCGACGCTCGACGACGTGCTGTGGGCGACCGCCTACCAGGCAGCGCTGATGTTGAAGGTGCGCGTGGTGCTGCTGTTGCCGCAGGACGGCAAGCTGACGGTGATGGCGGGCTACCCGCCGGAGGACCAGCTCGACGACGCCGACCTTGCGGCGGCGAGCTGGGCCTGGAGCAACGATCGCGCGGCAGGCCGTGGCTCGGACACGTTGCCCGGCGCCAAGCGGTTGTTTCTGCCGATGCGCACCGGCCGCGGATCGATCGGTGTCATCGGTATCGATGACGACCGGACCGGGCCATTGTTGACGCCGGATCAGCGGCGCCTGCTCAATGCGCTGGTGGACCAGGGGGCGCTCGCGATCGAGCGGGTGCTCCTGGTCGAGGACATGGACAAGGTCAAGCGCACGATGGAACAGGACCGGCTGCGCTCGGCGCTGCTGACCTCGATCTCGCACGATCTGAAGACGCCGCTGGCCTCGGTGCTCGGCGCCGCCTCGACCATGCGCGACCTTGCGGCGCGGTTGACCGACAAGGAGAAACTGGACCTGCTCGCGACTGTGATCGATGAGTCCGAGCGTCTCAACCGCTTCATCGCCAATCTGCTCGACATGACCAAGCTGGAATCCGGCGCGATCATACCCAATACCGCGCCGCATGATCTCGGCGAGATCGTCGGCAGCGCGCTCCGCCGCGCCAGCAAGATCCTGGCCCACCACAAGGTCTCGTTGGAGCTTGCCGCCGATCTGCCGATGCTCGAGCTGGATGCCGTGCTGTTCGAACAGGTCTTGTTCAATCTGTTGGATAACGCCGCCAAATATTCCCCGTCGGACACGCTGATTGCCATTCGCTCGCGCCGGGACGAGCAATGGGTGGTGCTCGACATCTGCGACGAAGGCGAGGGGATTCCGCCGGGCGAGGTCGAGCATGTCTTCGACAAATTCTATCGTGTGCAGAAGGGCGATCAGGTCCGCCCAGGCACGGGGCTCGGGCTCGCCATTTCGCGGGGGTTCATCGAGGCCATGCATGGCCGGATCTCGGCCGGCAATCGCCCAGATCGCAGCGGCGCGATGCTGACGATCCGATTACCCATCCCGGCGCTGCTCAAATCGTTGGATACCGCGGCATGACGGGTGCGCCGACCAAAGTCCTCGTGATCGACGACGAGCCGCCGATCCGCAAGCTGCTCCGGATGGGGCTGAGCACCCAGGGGTATGAGATCCTGGAGGCGCCGAACGGCAGAAGCGCATTGGAGCTGCTCGCGCAGCATCCCGCGCTGATCATCCTCGATCTCGGCCTGCCCGATATCGACGGCCACGAGCTGCTGCGAACGATCCGGAGCCGCAACGACAGCGTGCCGATCGTGGTGCTGTCGAGCCGCGGCGACGAGGCGGGCAAGGTGCAGGCGCTCGACCTCGGCGCTGATGATTATGTGACAAAGCCGTTCGGCATGGATGAGCTGCTCGCCCGTCTGCGCGCCGCGCTGAGGCATCAGCTGCAGGTCAAGGGCGAGCGTCCGGTGTTTCGCACCGGCGATCTCTCGGTCGACCTGGTGCGCCGCATCGTCAAGGTCGGTGAGCGCGAGATCAAACTGTCGCCAAAGGAGTACGACCTGCTGCGTGTTCTGGTCCAGCACGCCGGCAAGGTGCTCACCCATCGTTTCCTCTTGAAGGAGCTGTGGGACGAGCTGACCGATGCGCAATACTTGCGCGTCTATGTGCGGCAGCTGCGGCAGAAGATCGAGGCCGACCCGGAGCGCCCTCATTATGTGCTCACCGAAACCGGAATCGGCTATCGGCTGCGCGCGCCGGATCAGGACCACGTATGACAGCTCGACAGAGCTTATCGGGAACCTTCTGCAGGCATCGTGATTGCTTTGGTGCCACAGGAGATTATTTTCATGGCACGCACAGCACGAAAATATTCCAAGGGAGCATCCGCCAAAGTCGGGCGCGCGATGAAGAAGCGCAAGGCCGGCACGTTGAGAAGCGGCCGTTCGGGACGCAAGGTGAAGAGCCGCAAGCAGGCGATCGCCATCGGTTTGTCCGAAGCGCGGCGCGAAGGCAAGAAGGTACCGAAGAAGAAGACCGCCAGAGCGTCATCAAAGAAGTCCAGCAAGAAGACTACCAAGAAGCGAGGCTCGAAGCGCTGAGAGCGAAATCCTCTCGGCCGTCATTGGGCGGACCGATAGCTGCGAAGCAATCCAGTTGCTATCGCGACCCAACTGGATTGCTTCGCTTCGGGGAATAGCGACTTCGGGAGAGCGATCCACAGGCGTCTTACCCCGCCCGCCGCTGCCGCGCGGTCGAACGATGCGATTTCTTCGCGGAGCGACGCTGCGTGCGCGGTCGTCGGGCCGGCGCGCGCGAAGGCTTGGCTGCGTGCTTGCCTTTCAGGCTTCGTTTCAACGCATCCATCAGGTTGATCACGTTGCTCGGCCGCTCCTCGGGCGCGGGCAGCTTGATCGGCTTGCCGGCGGCCTTGCGCTTCACCAGGGCCTTCAGCGCGGTCTCGTAGTCGTCCTTGAATGTCGACGGATCGAAATGCGCGGCCTTGGTCTGGAGGATATGGCCGGCGAGCTCGACCATATCCTTGCTGATCCTCGGGCTTTTGATGTCATCGAAAAACTCACCCTCGTCGCGCAGCTCGTAAGGAAAGCGCAAAGTGGTACCGAGCATGCCTTTGCCGAGCGGCTCGATCGCGATGACGTGCTCGCGGTTGGTCAGGACGATCCGCGCCAGCGCCACGCGATCCTGGTCCTTCATGGCGTCGCGGATTACCGCGAAGGCGTCGAGCGCGGCCTTGCCGTCGGGTGCGATATAATAGGGGTGGTTGAGGTACCGCTGGTCGATCTCGCGCCTGGGCACGAAGCTGTCGATGTCGATGGTGTGGTTGCTCTCGATCTGGACGGCCTCGAGCTCCTCCGGCTCGACCTCGACATACCGTCCTTTCGAGAGCTCATATCCGCGGCCCTTCTGCTCACCCTCGACGATGTCACCGGTCTCGGCATCGATCATCTGCTGCTTGAGGCGGTTGCCAGTCTCGCGGTTGATCAGGTGAAAGCGGGTCTTCTCGGTCGATGTCGCGGCGGGATAGAGGACAATCGGGCAGCTCACCAGCGACAGCTTGAGTGTCCCTTTCCAATAGGCGCGAGGGGCCATGATGTCTCTCCCGGGAAGGCTCGGCGCGGATCGGGAACCCCAACTGATCTCAGGGGTTTTGGTTCCGGGCGGCGGCCGCGACGTGTTAGGCTCGCGCGCCTCTCGTCGAGTAGGATCAAAAGCCGTGGCGCTGAGAAAGCTATCTGCCTATCGTAAGAAGCGGGATTTCGACAAGACCGCCGAGCCTTCGGGCGACGTCAAAGTCACGCCTGCCGGACGGTTGCGCTTCGTGATCCAGAAGCACGATGCGACGCGCCTGCATTACGATCTGCGTCTGGAATATGGTGGCGTGTTCAAATCCTGGGCGGTCACCAAGGGTCCGTCGCTCGACCCGCACGACAAGCGGCTGGCGGTGGAGGTCGAGGATCATCCGCTCGATTACGGCGACTTCGAAGGCATGATTCCGGAAGGTGAATATGGCGGTGGCACCGTGATGTTATGGGATCGTGGCTATTGGGAAAGCGACGATCCCGAGCGTGGCTTCAAGAACGGCGATTTGAAGTTCACGTTGAGCGGCAAGAAGCTGCACGGCAGCTGGGTGCTGGTGCGCATGCGCCACGATCGTACCGGTAGCAAGCGGACCAATTGGCTTCTGATCAAGCATCGCGACGAATTCGCGCGCGAAGGCGAGGCCAACGACATCCTGGCACAGGACAGATCGGTCGCCTCGGGTCGCACGATGGCGCAGATTGCGGCCGGCAAGGGCAGGGCGCCGAAGCCGTTCATGCTGGCGAAGGCGAAGTCGGCGAGCGCAGACGCGGTCTGGCACTCCAATTACGAGGAGATGCAGGAGCGCCCGCGGAAGGCGACTGCGAACAAGCCTGCCGCGAAGAGCGTCGAGCCTAAGAAGGTCGCGGTGATGCCGGACTTCGTTGCGCCGGAGCTTTGCACCTCGGTGGAGCAGCCGCCGGCAGGAGCGGATTGGGGGCATGAAATCAAGTTTGACGGCTATCGGGTCCAGATCAGGGTTGAAAGCGGCGAGGTGACGCTGAAGACTCGCAAGGGCTTGGACTGGACCCCGAAGTTCGGTGCGATTGCGGATCAGGCAACGAAACTTCCGGACGTGCTCATCGATGGCGAGGTCGTGGCCCTGGATGCGGAAGGGAATCCGAATTTCTCTGCCTTGCAGGCCGCCCTCTCGGAAGGGAGGACCGACCAGCTGATCTATTTTGCGTTCGACCTGCTATTTGCTGAGGGGCTGGATCTCCGCCGACTGCCGCTGCGCGAGCGTAAGGCGCGTCTGCAGAAGCTGCTGAAGGCAAATATCAAGGGCAAGAACCCGCCCATCCGTTATGTCGAGCATTTCGAGAGCGACGGTGAGACGGTGCTGGAGTCCGCGCGCAAGCTGAAGCTGGAGGGTATCGTTTCGAAGCGGCTTGATGCGCCCTATCATTCCGGTCGCAGCGAGAGCTGGACCAAGGCGAAGACGCGGCCGGGCCATGAGGTCGTGATCGGCGGTTGGAAGACGACGAACGGCAAATTCCGCTCGCTGATGGTCGGCGTCAACAAGGATGATCATCTCGCTTACGTCGGCGTCGTGGGGACCGGCTTCGGCCAGGACAAGGTCAAGCAGATCATGCCGGCGTTGAAAGCGGCGGCGTCCGACAAGAACCCGTTCAGCGGCGAGAATGCCCCGCGCAAGTCGCGCGATATGCATTGGCTGAAGCCGGAGCTGGTCGCTGAGATCGAGTTCGCCGGATGGACCGATGGTGGCAACGTGCGGCAGGCGTCGTTCAAAGGGCTGCGTCAGGACAAGCCCGCGAAGGAGGTCGTAGCCGAAGAGCCGGTCATGACAAAGGTCAGGAAGCCGGTCGCGCGCGCGGCGGCGACCGTCGCCAGCGCCGGCAGCGCCGTGTTCGAGACGCCATCTCGGTCGAAGCGCGGCGCCGAAGTGATGGGCGTGGTGATTTCGAACCCCGACAAGGCGCTGTGGCCGGACGACGGCGATGGCGAGCCGGTCAGCAAGCTCGACCTCGCGCGCTATTTCGAGAGCGTCGGCGAGTGGATGATTGGCCACCTCAAAGGCCGGCCATGCTCCATCGTGCGTGCTCCCGACGGCATCCACGGCGAGATATTCTTCCAGCGTCATGGCATGCAGGGCACATCGGAGCTGCTTGAGCTTGCGAAGGTCTCTGGTGACCGCAAGCCGTACCTCGAGATCGATCGCATCGAGGGATTGGCTGCGGTGGCGCAGGTTGCCGCGGTCGAACTGCATCCCTGGAATTGCGCGCCTTACGCCTATGACGTACCAGGTCGGCTCGTATTCGATCTCGATCCCGCGCCGAATGTCCCGTTCGATGAAGTGATCGCGGCGGCAAAGGAGATGCGGCAGCGGCTCAAGAGCTTGGGGCTTGAAAGCTTCTGCAAGACGACCGGCGGCAAGGGCCTGCACGTGGTGACGCCCTTGCAATATGGCGCGCGTGACAAGGTGACGTGGCCGGAAGCGAAGAAGTTCGCACAAGGCGTTTGCCAGTGGATGGCGAATGACAACCCGGAGCAGTTTCTGCTCAACATGTCCAAGCGTCTACGCAAGGGTAAGATCTTCCTTGACTACCTGCGCAATGACCGGATGTCGACGGCGGTAGCCGTCCTGTCGCCGCGCGCGCGTGAGGGCGCCACTGTCTCGATGCCGCTGACCTGGACTCAGGTGAAGGACGGGCTTGATCCCAAGCGTTACACCATCCGCACGGTGCCAGCGCTGCTTGCCAAGACGACGGCCTGGGCGGGCTATGACGAGGCTGCAGGCGCCATCAAGGCGGCAATCAAGCAGCTCGCGAAGAAGCTATGAGTTGGCGAAGGCACTGCCTCGAATACGGCTCTTGCTATCATTGAGGGGGGCTGAAAGGAGGGGGCATGGTGTCACCACGCCCGCCTCGCTCGATCATCGAAAATGCTGTCGGCTCAGATGCGTCCGAGCAGGACCAGGATCAGCACGATGATGACGATCAGGCCCAAGCCGCCGCCGCCATAATAGCCGGTGCCATAGAACGGTCCGCCGCCAATGCCCGAGAAGCCGCCGAGCAACGCAATCACGAGAATGATCAGGATGATGGTTCCGATTGTCATGACGTATCCCTCCTCCGCCCGGCAGCGGGGCGGCCATTTGCTCTGCCTTCGCCGAGGAAACTGGTCGGAACTTCGAAAGTTCCGGAACCGGAGCCAGGAAAATCACTCTGTGTCTTTGCGGTCGCGCCCGGCGTAACTACATCTGATCGATTGGGCAGGAAGGAGATTTCGATGTCAGCGCCGCTTGTCATCTCAATTCCGCACCGTCTCGGCAAAGATGAGGCAGTACGTCGCCTGCAGAATGGACTGACGCGCGCTGCGGCAAGTGTGCCTGTCCTGAAGGTCGATGAGGAACGCTGGGAGGGCGACCAGATGTTCTTTCGTGTCCGTGCGCTTGGGCAGGCTGCGTCAGGCCGCATCGACGTGGCGGACGAATACGTCCGTGTGGAGCTCGTCCTACCCTGGCTATTGCAGCGCTTTGCTGAAGCGGCGCAAGCCGCCATTCGCAACCGCGGGCAGTTGCTCCTCTCGAAGAAGAGCTAGCCAGATGAGGCGTCGGCTCGCGCGGGCATTTGTTTCTGCGCTGGGTGCGCTGCACCCTCGACGCGCGCGTTCACGACGGCGATCGGCAAATGGTTGAACAGCGATGAGACCGGAAGCTCGCTCGTACGCTCTCGGCCTGCAATCCTATAGCCCTCGATGCGCACCGTCGCATCGAATGCCTCCGCACGGGGCCAGACGCGGCCGCCGTCGGTCAGCGGTGCAAAGGTACGGGGAACGACCGTGATGGCGGCATCGCGGCCGCGGCGACGTGCGAATGCGATGATGTGGTCGCGATGCGGCCCGCTGACCGCAAGCGGTTCGTAGTTGCCCTCCGTGAACACGGCTGCAAATTCAGTTCGCAGCTTGAGCAACTGTCTTGTCCAGGCCAATTTGATCCGGCCATCCGGCCAGTTTTGCACCAAGTCCACCCAATCCGGGTTCTCGACGTCGCGCAATGCGGCCGCGCGCGCCGCAAAATCGACCGGCCGCCGGTTGTCGGGGTCGACCATCGACAGATCCCAGAACTCGGTGCCCTGGTAGAAGTCGGGGACGCCCGGCATGGTCACCTTCAGCGTAACCTGGCTCAACGAGTTGAGCGCCCCCAGCAGCGCAAGACGTTTGGCCAGAGTATGCAGCGATTGCAGGAATTCCGGCGATCGCCCGCGGTCTAGCATGCGTTCGATGAAGAGGTGCAAGCCCTTCTCGTAAGCCTCGTTGGGATTGAGCCAGGACGTCTCCTGCTTACCCTCGCGCGCAGCCTTCAGTGCATAGGCCTGGAGCCGCTCCGGCAATGCATCGTCATGCCCGTGGGCAGGCCATATGGCGACCAAGGTCTGGTACAACATATATTCGAAGGTGGCCGAGGGCGCGCGGATATCGCCTTCCGTCACGACATTCGGCGCATTCAATAGCTTCCAGCGCGCAACCGCGGAGGTCCACTCGTTGGGAAGTTCGGTCAGCGCCATCAGCCGCGCGCGGGCGTCTTCGCCGCGCTTGGTATCGTGCGTTGCCGTTGCTGTCATGCCATGCGGCCAACCCTTAGCACGCTGGCGCATGAGCTCGTGAAAATCCGCAATCGACAGACCTGTCGCCGCCGCATCGCCGCCGACTTCATTCAATGCCAGGAGACGATGGAAGCGGTAGAAGCTGGTGTCTTCCAGCGACTTCGCCATCATCGGACCCGTGAACTGCTGCACCTTCAGGGCAAAGCGCCGCACGCGTGGAACGCTATGTGAGGTGCGACGGTCGCGCTTGATGAGGTCCATGGTGAGCGCGTCACGCAGGAAGTCGAAGATGGAGCCATCTGATGCAAACCACTCGGCCCGCGCGCGCTCGATCGTGCGATCGATCATGGCCCGATCGGCCGCCGTCGGGCTCGCGGCGGTCAAATAAGTGCGGTAGACGGGAAAGTGCAGTACATAGAGCTCGAGCGCCTGACGCAGACTGTCTTCCGAATAGTCCCGGGTCGAGTAGTGACCGTTGGCGATGCGCGCGAGCAGCCGTGTCAGCACGATGAACTCGCTCGTCAGCAGCGTTTCGAGCACGCGCCGCTTGGCTTCCTTCAACACCGGCTCGAGCCGAGGCGAAGTGCTGCTGATCTGGCGCCAGATCTCGTCGAGCGGCTCCAGGCCCTTGCGATCGATCAGCACCTGGGTGATCACATTCATCCACTCGTAGCCGGTAGTGCCGTGCACGCCGACGAAGCGCGGCAGCTTCTCTTGCTCGCAGACGATCTTCTCGACGACGATGTAGAGTGGCTGCACGGCCGGGCTGCGCGCGTCGCGGATGAGCCGGCGCAGTCGCTGAAAATATTGTGCGGGGTCGCGCAGGCCGTCGATATGATCGAGACGAAGGCCATGCAACTGACCTTCGGCCATCAGCTTCTTCACCAGACGGTGGATCGCTTCGAAAGTGCGGGCGTCCTCCACCCGCAGGCCGGCCAGCGTGTTGACGTCGAAGAAGCGCCGATAATTGATGTCGCTGGATGCGAGCCGCCAATGGCCGAGCTTGTAATGCTGCCGCTCCAGGAGGTGGTGCAGAGCCAGCGTCTGCGCCGGACGATCGGGGCCGGCGCGATAGGCCTCAAGCCCTTTCACGATGATCTCGGCCCCGCCGGATATATCCTTCAGGGCCGCCTTGAAGGTCGGTGCTTCCTTTCGGTTCGGATGGCGGAGGCCGTGATAGCGCGAGGCGAGCTCCAGGATTCGCTGGCCGGCGTCGCTCTGTTCGGCACCAGCCTCCTTGACGATCACCCGCAGGATCTCGGCGTAGCGCTCCGGTGCGATCGGCAGGCGATGCTCGAAATACCAGCAGGAGAAGCTGCCTTCCTCGGGATCGTAGTGCAGCTCGATCTCGCCACGTTCGAGCGCCTCGCCGTAGAACGAGCCGATGATCGGCAGCAGCACGCCGCCGCGGGCACGATAAGGCAACTGATCCCAATCGATATCGAAAGAGACGGCATGCGGCGATGCCTGGCCCCATTCGAGCACGTCGAGCCACCAGGGATTGTCGTCATAATGCACGCCGACATGGTTCGGCACGAAGTCGAGGATGAGCCCGAGATCGTTCTGCTTCAGCGCGGCGCCCAGCCGCGCAAAGCCTTCTTCGCCACCCAGCTCCGGATTGAGTTTGGTGTGATCGGTGATGTCGTAGCCATGCGTCGAGCCTTTGCGCGCCTTCATGAAGGGCGAGGCATAGAGATGGCTGATGCCAAGCGCCTTCAGATAGGGGACGACGCGCGCAGCCTCATCGAAGTTGAAATCCGCGGTGAGCTGCAGGCGATAGGTGGCAAGGGGAATGGCCGGAGGCATGCTATCCTCCGATGCTCCAGTACACCGACCAGGGTGGCAGGCGATCCGCGGGTGGTCCGCCCCAGATCAGCGTGCCCGGTAAAGGCGATGAAGGGCCAGCGATCTCCTTGTCTGAAACATTGGCGAGCAGGCGCAATTTGGTACCGTCGCCCATGACCCAGTAAGCAGTCAGGAGTCCTTCGTCGCTGACATGGGCCTCGCCGAAATGCGCGCCGGGAAGCCTTGGCGCGATCTCCTTGTGGCGCAGCGTCAGCAGCCCGCGGACCAGCGCCAGGCGTTCCTTGCCCGGGCTTGCATTGCAGGCGTCCCAATCGATGACGGCTGATTTGAACGTTTCGATATCGAGCGGGTCCGGCACCTCGTCGCCATATTTGGCGTAGGCCCACTCGTACTCGGTGCGGCGTCCCTTGCGCACGGCGTGCGCGAGGTCGCCCTTGAAGTCGCAGAAGAACGGGAAGGTTCGCGTTGACCCCCATTCCTCGCCCATGAACAGCATCGGCACTGTCGGCGCCAGCAGCGTCACTGCGAGCGCGGCGGCAATGCCCTCCGGCTTTGCCAAGGCTTCGAGCCGGTCGCCGAATACGCGGTTGCCGATTTGGTCGTGGTTTTGCAGAAAGTTGACGAAGGCGCCGGGTGCGAGGTGACCGCTCGGCTCGCCGCGGGGCTCACCACCCCAGAACGCGGCGCGCTCGCCCTGGTAGACGAAGCCGGAGCCGAGGGCGCGCGCGAGACCGTCGCGCGGAGAGTCCTGATAGTCGCCATAATAGCCGGCGCTTTCGCCGGTCAGCATCACATGCCAGACGTGGTGATAGTCGTCGTTCCATTGCGCCCGAAACTTGCCGCGCGGCGGCTCCTCGTTCGAATCCAGCATGCTGGCGCGATTGTCGCCATTTTCCAGCACCAAATGGATGTGCCGTCCGCTCTGCTCGGCGAATTCGCCGACCGCCGCGCTGAGTTCGTGCAGCATCGGCACCTCGCCTGGCGGCGTCAGGATATGGTTGATGGCATCGAACCTGAGCCCATCGAAGCGGTAGTCGGACAGCCAGTGCAGCGCGTTCTCGATCGCATAGGCGCGCACCTCGGGCCGGCCATAATCGATCGCCGCACCCCAGGGGGTATGCGCATCGGTGAAGAAGGTCGGCGCGTAGCGGCCGAGATAATTCCCTTCCGGGCCGAAATGGTTGTAGACGACGTCCACGAACACCATCAGCCCGCGCAGATGCGCTTCGTCAATCAGGGTGCGCAGATCGTCGGGACGGCCATAGCTGCTGTCGGGCGCATAAAGCAGCACGCCGTCATAGCCCCAGTTGCGGCAGCCTGCGAAGTCCGCCAGCGGCATCAGCTCGAGCGCCGTGATGCCGGTCTCGACCAGGTGGTCGAGCTTGTCGATCATGGCGCGGTAGGTGCCGTCAGGTGTGAAAGCGCCGACATGGCTTTCCAGAAACACCGCGTCCTGCCACGGGCGGCCGCGCCAGTCCTTGGCGCGCCAAGGAAAGCTGGCGTGATCGATCACCTCGCTCGGGCCGGAAACGTCCTCTGGCTGGAAGTCCGAGCCGGGGTCCGGCACATCGAGATCGTCATCGATCCGGAACTTGTAGCGCGCGCCGGCGCCGAGGCCCGTCACGTGGAGGACATACCACCCGTCTTCAGTGCGCTGCATCGGCCGCAGCGTGTCGAGCACAAGATCCACGCGCTTGGCGCCAGGAGCCCAGAGGCGGAATGAGACGCCGTCCTTGGTCAGGTGAGGACCAAACTGACGGGGCCTCATGACAGGCCCGCAAAAGCCAGAACCGAGCGGGGTGGTGCCTCGAGCTCGGTGCCGGAAGCGAAGTCAACCGGCATCTGCTTGACTTCCGCGGTATTGAGCACCTGTTGCCACGTCTTGTATTCGGCGAGCTTAGGCAATTTGAATCCGATCTGTTCGGGGGCAGCGTTCAGAACGATAAAGATCGGAGCTTGCTCCGGTTCCACCGGACCGAGCACATAGGCGAGAAATCGACCGTCAGGAAATGTCCAGTCCGCCTGCGTCATTTCCTCCGCGGAGGGAGTGAGCCACAGCACGCCGAAGCTGTCATCCGGGCGCCGGCCATCGAGCCATCGGCGTGCGCGGATCTGGCCGAATCGACGCCGCAGCTCGGTCAGATGGCCGATGAAGTCGATGAGATCGTCGCCCTCGCCGCCCATCCCGCTCCAATCGACCCAGCCGACCTCGTTGTCCTGACAGTAGGCGTTGTTATTGCCATTCTGCGAATTGCCGACCTCATCGCCTGCGAGCAGAAGCGGCAGGCCTTGCGCGAGGAACAGACAGGCGAGCTGGTTCTTGCGCAACTGCCGGCGCAATGCGTTGATCGCGGGATCGTCAGTCGGGCCCTCGACACCGCAATTGTTGCTATGGTTGTCGTTGGAGCCGTCGCGATTGTCTTCGCCGTTGGCTTCGTTGTGTTTGGAATTGTAGCTGAAGAGGTCGGCCAGGGTGAAGCCGTCATGGACGGTGACGTGATTGACGCTGGCGCGCTGGGTGCGACCGTCGTGATTGAAGAGGTCGGAGGAGCCGGTCATCCGGCTCGACACCTCTCCGATCAGGCTGCCTTGGCCGCTCCAGTAGCGGCGCATCGCGCTACGATAACGATCGTTCCATTCCGACCATTGCGAGGGAAACGCGCCGACCTGATAGCCGCCGAGACCGACGTCCCAGGGTTCGGCGACGAGCTTCACGCCGGACAGGACGGGGTCCTGACGGACCGCAGTGAGGAAGCCGCTGGAGCGGTCGTAGCCGCGTGACCCGCGTGCCAGCGTGGTTGCAAGATCGAAGCGGAAACCGTCGACGTGGCAGACTTCGACCCAATAGCGCAGCGAGTCCATCACCATCTGCAGTACGCGCGGATGGGTCAGGTTGACCGATGAGCCGCAGCCGGTGAAGTCGTCATAGTAGCGCGGATTGTCCGGCTTCAGCCAATAATAGGAGGCGTTGTCGATCCCGCGATAGCAAAGTGTCGGGCCGAGGTGATTGCCCTCGGCCGTATGATTGTAGACGACGTCCAGCATCACTTCGATGCCGGCATCGTGGAGCCTCGCCACCATCGTTCTGAACGAATCGAGCGGATTGTCCTGCGCATAGCGCGGCTCAGGGGCGAAATAGGAGATCGTGTTGTAGCCCCAATAGTTCACGAGCTTCTTCTCGACCAGCATGCGGTCGTCGATGAAGGCGTGAGCCGGCAACAGCTCGATGGTCGTGACGCCGAGCCGTTTGAGGTGTTTGACCATGGCCGGCGACGACAACCCGCCATAGGTGCCGCGCAGGTTCGGCGGCACATCCTCGCGCTTGATGGTCAGCCCTTTGACATGGGCCTCGTAGATGATCGTGTCTTCCCATGGAATCGAGGGGCGCATCTCGCGCCGCCCCCAATTGAAGGTCTCGTCGACGACGACGGCCTTCGGCATGCCGCGTGCATTGTCGCGCCGGTCGAAGGAGAGATCCTCCCGCGGGCTTCCGGCGCGATAGGCGAAATGGGCATCGCTCCAGACCAGGCGGCCGGCGAGCCGCTTGGCATAGGGATCGAGCAGCAGCTTGTGCGGATTGAACCGGTGGCCGCGCTCGGGCTCATAAGGGCCATAGACCCGATAGCCGTAGAGCTGTCCCGGCGACACGTCGTTGAGATAGCCGTGCCAGACATCCTCGGTCCGTTCCGGCAGCTCGATGCGCTCGATTTCGCGCCGGCCCTGGCTGTCGAACAGGCAGAGTTCGACCTTTTCTGCGTTGGCTGAAAACAATGCAAAATTGGTCCCTCGCCCGTCCCAGCTTGCACCGAGACGGGTGGGAGTTCCGGCCAACAGCCGCATCGAGTCAGCCTTCCGGGACGAGAAATACCGCTGCCAGGGGAGGGAGGATGAGGTTGAGCTCGTTTTGACCTTCAGAGGCATGGACCTCGCCGACATTCCCGACATTGCTGCCGCCGTAATGAACGGAATCCGAATTGAAAACTTCCCGCCATATGCCACCGAAGGGCACGCGGACTTTGTAGTTATAATACACGTTCGGCGAGAAATTCACGACGACGACGCAGCGCGCGCGCGGGTCGCGCCCCTTGCGCAGCCAGGCGAACACGTTGCGGTCGGCATCGTCGGTGATGAGCCATTCGAAACCGTCCGGCTCGCAATCGCGCTCGTACAGCGCAGGCTGATTGCGGTAGAGCCGGTTGAGGTCTCGGATCAGCGCTTGGATGCCGGCATATTTCGGTTGGCTGAGGAGATGCCAGTCGAGCGACTGATCGTGGTTCCATTCGCGCTCCTGGGCGAGCTCGCATCCCATGAACAGGAGCTTTTTGCCGGGATGGCCGAACATGAAGCTGTAATAGGTGCGCAGGTTGGCAAAGCGCTGCCAGTCGTCGCCCGGCATCCGGCCCAGGATCGAGCGCTTGCCGTGCACGACCTCGTCGTGCGAGAGCGGCAGGATGAAATTCTCGGAAAATGCGTAATGCAGGCCGAACAGGATTTCGCCGTGGTGATATTTGCGGTGGATCGGATCCTTGCTGATGTAGCGCAAGGTGTCGTGCATCCAGCCCATGTTCCACTTGTAGCCGAAGCCGAGGCCGCCGAGCTCGACCGGGCGTGACACTTGCGGCCAGGCCGTGGATTCCTCCGCCGCGGTGGTGGCTTGGGGGAAATGATGAAACACTTCGGTGTTCACGCGACGAAGAAACTCGATGGCCTCGAGATTTTCCCGTCCGCCATATTTGTTCGGGATCCAGCCGCCCGAGGGACGGCTATAGTCGAGATAGAGCATCGATGCGACGGCATCGACGCGCAGCCCGTCGATCGCATAGCGCTCAAGCCAGAACAGCGCGTTCGAGCGCAGGAAGTTCGCAACTTCGGTGCGGCCATAATTGTAGATCAGGGTGCCCCAATCGAGATGGCGGCCCTGCATCGGGTTGGCGTGCTCATAAAGCGCGGTGCCGTCGAAATGGCCGAGCCCATGTGGATCGTCGGGGAAATGGCCGGGGACCCAGTCGAGCCAGACGCCGAGCCCCTCACGATGACAGGCATCGACGAGAGCGCAGAAGTCCTCCGGGCTGCCGAACCGGCTGGTCGGCGCGAACAGGCCTGTCGGCTGGTAGCCCCAGGAGCCGTCGAACGGGTGCTCGCTGACTGGCAAGAACTCGATATGGGTGAAGCCCATGTCGCGGGCATAGCTCGGCAATTGCTCGGCGAGCTCGCGATAGCTCAGCCACTGATCCCCCGCCTTGCGTCGCCAGGAGCCGAGATGCACTTCGTAGATCGAGATCGGCCTGTCCAGCGCGTTGATGCCGGATGGCGCCGGTTGCGGGTGCGGCAGCCTGGTCTCGTCGATCACGATCGAAGCCGTCTTCGGGCGCAGTTCGGCCGCGAAAGCCATCGGGTCCGACTTGAGCGGCAGGTGCTCGCCATGCGGGCCGATGATGTCGAATTTGTATTTGTCGCCGGTCTTGGCGTGCGGAATAAACAGCTCCCAGTAGCCATTGCCCCGCACCCGCATCGGATGCCGCCGCGCATTCCAGAAGTTGAAATCTCCGACCACGCTGACCCGCCGTGCGTTCGGCGCGAGCACGACGAAACCGACGCCGTCGACGCCCTCCAGCACCATCGGATGTGCGCCGAGCTTGTCGTAGAACCGCTGGTGCGTGCCCTCGCCGAGCAGATGCAGGTCGAAATCGCTCAAGATCGGCGGGAAGCGATAGGGATCATCGAGGTCGACCACGTGCTCGCCGAAATGCGCCCGCAGGCGGTAGCGTTGCGGGCCGCCTGCGATCGCCCCGGCGAACAGGCCGGATTCGTGGATACGCGCCAGCGGCGCGACCTCACCGTGTTCGCCGACCACGTCAACGCGCGACGCTTCGGGCAGCAGCGCGCGGACGACCGTCTTATCCTCAACTAGGTGTTGGCCGAGATAGCGAAACGGGTCGGCATGCCGACCCTCAATGATCGCAAACGCCTCGGGGGAAAGATGGGTCATGAGGACTCGCTGGCTGACAGAGACATAACGCGAAGCAGGTTACTGAAAGCAATACGCAGCCGATCTGGCCGGTGAGCCAGATCATAATCGAGTTCTGCGACAGCCCTTTCCAGCATGAAAAAGCGCAACATTGCCTCGGCCGCGTGTGGATCGGCCGGCCAGAGGCGTTGATTCGCCTTGATCTCGCGGTATCCGGCCAGAAAGGCGGCGACAGCGTGATCACGCCAAGCCATCAGCGCTGTACCGAGCCGGCCATGATCGTCGGAAGCGGTGGCCAGGGCGCGCTCGAGCGCTGCCCGCGCCGAGCAATCGATCGACCGGACGAAGCCGGCAACGTCGCGCGCCGGCGGCGTCTTGCGACGGCGCTCGGCGAGCGGCAGCTCTTCGTCGCCGTCGAAGTCGACAATGAAGATGTCGTCCTTCACGATCAGGACCTGTCTCAGATCGAAGTCGCCATGACCGCGAATCTTGAGACCATCAATGTCCTGGGGCCGCAGCGCACCGAGCTGCTCGGAGAGATCTGACTGTCTTGCGAGCACCTGATCGACCAGGGCGCGGTCGGCGTCCTTGAAGCGGTCACGGCGCTCACTCAAGGTCGCGAACACCCGGTCGGCTTGGGCGCGGATGCCGTCGACCCAATGCTCGATATCATCGGGGCGGATCGATTCGGGCGCGAAATCAGGGAGGTCTGCGCGCGATGCGAGCACGGCGTGCAGTTCGCCGACGCGACGGCCGGCCTGCATCATATAGCGCAGGTAAGGCGGCTGTTCCTGGCTCGAGCGCGGGTCGTCGTTCGTCGCCCGGATGCGCTGTTCGTCGATGAAACGATCGAGGTAAGCCGCGCTCACGGTCCAGCCGTCGCCCTGATTCTCGATAAAGCCGTGTACGATCCCGACCGCCTGATGTTCGTCCTCGTGGATCAGCTCGACGCTGCCGAGCAGCGGCGGGACATTGGGGAAGGGGGCGATCTCGGTGAGGAAGCGGCCGATCTCGATCTCGGGATGTGGGCCGGCCTCGAGCTGGCGGTAGATCTTGATGAAGAACGCGCTGTCGACCACGGCCTTGCTGCTGCAGCGATCGGTCTCGATGACTTTGATCTGGTCCGTTTCGCGGATCGGCTTGTGGGGAAATCTGCTGGTCGGGCGGAATTCCAGCCGCAGACCGTTCTCTTCCACCGTCAGCGACTGCCGCAGATTGCGCAGCAGCAGCGCCAGGAAGATTGGGCTGGTCGGGACATCAAGCAAGGTGCCTTCGCGCGCGCCCTGGCGGACGGCGGCAAAGGCTTGCGGATTGTAACGCTCCCGGTCGAAGCGCACCCATTCGATCTGCATCGGCAGCAGATAGCGAAGCGACTGCGGCCGTTCCGCGGCTTTGAAAAAGATCAGCCAGGGCCGATTGTCGCCGATATCGCAGAATGGAATCGCGGCGGTGAGCGTCGGATGAATCTCCTCTGCCTGGTGGACGGGGTACCAGCGGGTCCGTGCCAGGAAGCCCGGTAGAACGTCGCGCTCGAAGACGCTGCGGGTGCGCGCGAGCGACACCCAGGTGGAGCCGAGCGGCACCACCAGCGTTTCGAATTCCGGCACCACGCGCTGGACGACCGGCTCGGACTTGTCGCGCTCCTTCAGTTGGAACCAGTAGAAGCCGTAAGGCCCCAGCGTGATCATATAGGGCAGCTCGCCGATCGCGGGAAAGCGCGAGCGGCCCAGCATCTCGATCGGGATGCGGTCCTTGAATGCGGAGAGATCGAGCTCGGTCGCCTGCGCCGAGCGTGAGAGGTTGGCGACGCAAAGGATCACCTCATCCTTATATTGCCGGACATAGGCGAGCACCGCCCGGTTGGCCGGCCGGATGAAGCTCATGGCGCCGCGGCCAAAGGCGAGCGTGCTCTTGCGCACCGAGATCAGCTTCTTGGTGGCATTCAACAGCGAGGACAGGCTACGCGACTGCGCCTCGACATTGACCGCCTCATAGCCATAGACCGGGTCCATGATCATCGGCGCGTAGAGCCGGGCAGGGTCGGCGCGCGAGAAGCCACCATTGCGGTCCGGCGTCCACTGCATCGGCGTGCGTACACCGTTGCGGTCGCCGAGATAGATGTTGTCGCCCATGCCGATCTCGTCGCCGTAATAGATGATCGGCGTGCCCGGGAACGACAGCAGGAGCGAGTTCATCAGCTCGATCTTGCGCCGATCATTATCCATCAAGGGGGCGAGCCGGCGGCGGATGCCGACATTGATCCGCGCCCGCGGATCGTTGGCATAGGTCGACCACAGATAATCGCGCTCGACATCGGTAACCATTTCCAGCGTCAGCTCGTCATGGTTGCGCAGGAACAGCGCCCATTGGCAGTTCGTCGGAATGTCCGGGGTCTGGCGCAGGATGTCGGTGATCGGAAAACGGTCTTCCTGGGCGATCGCCATATAGATGCGCGGCATAAGCGGGAAATGATAGGCCATGTGGCATTCGTCGCCCTGGCCGAAATATTCCTGCACATCCTCCGGCCACTGATTGGCTTCGGCGAGCAAGAGCTTGCCTTGCGCGTAATTGTCGAGCTCGGTCCGGAGCCGCTTGATGACGGCATGCGTCTCGGGAAGGTTCTCGTTGTTGGTGCCATCACGCTCGCAGAGATAGGGAATGGCGTCCAGCCGGAAGCCGTCGACGCCGGCGTCCAGCCATCGCTTCATCACCTGGATGATGGCGTTGACCACGCGCGGATTGTCGAAATTGAGATCCGGCTGGTGCGAGAAGAAACGATGCCAGTAGAACTGGCCGGCTTCATGGTCCCAGGTCCAGTTCGACTTCTCGGTGTCCGTAAAAATAATCCGCGTGCCCAGATATTTCTGGTCGGTATCGCTCCAGACATACCAGTTGCGGGCACTCGAGCCCGGCGCGCTTCGGCGGGCGCGCTTGAACCAGTGGTGCTGGTCCGAGGTGTGGTTGACGACGAGCTCGGTGATCACCCGCAAGCCCCGGCGCTTCGCCTCCTGGATGAAGCGCTTGAAATCCTTCATCGTCCCGAAATCGGGATTGACGCTGCCGTAATCGGAGATGTCGTAGCCGTCATCGCGGCCGGGGGAGGGATAGAACGGCAACAGCCAGAGTGCCGTCACGCCGAGGTCCTGCAGATAATCGAGCTTCTCGGTCAGCCCGACGAAGTCGCCGATGCCGTCATTGTTGCTGTCGGCGAAGGCCTTCACGTGCAGTTGGTAGATGATGGCATCCTTGTACCAGAGGCCGTCGCCTTCCAGGTCGGGGGCGAGATCGGTCGCATCCAGGGACGACAAAAGGTTCATGAGACCCTCACGCTTCTCAGCTGCGGACGAAGTGGCGGACAGAGAGAAAGGTGGGTTCGATCCGCCGGATGCGGCTCTCCCGACAAGAGGGCAAAATAGGGGAAAATCGGTCGGGAATGGAGCCGCTCCCGACGGTTTGAGAGAATTTGTTCACGGTGATGCCATTGACAAGAAACTGACGTCCCGTTTCGTTGCCGAAACGAGACGCCGACCCTATACAAAGCCGCTCGTCCGGCCTTGGTTCCCTGCGGAACCCAAGGCCGGGCGGTGCGTTAGGCGAGACTATCCTCTTGTGGTCCCACAACAATTCCGTGACGTCTGACCCCGTTGCGGGGAAACTGCGTGCCGAATGGATCTCTTCAGCCAAGCCCAAAGCCTCGGAATCCTGACCGAATTTTTCGATGGTCAGGGGCGCCGCCATGTCACCGATGAAGCAGCGCTGAAGATCATCATCGAAGCCTTTCCCCAACCGACGCCGCGCCGGCTGCTCGACGGCACCGTGGTGATTCGTACCGGTCAGCCGGCGCGCAGTCGGCTCGGCGAGGCCGCCAAGCTGCCGGTCAGCTGGACCATCAGAAGCGGAGACGAGCCGATTGCGGTCGGCAAGGCCGACGAGCCGATGATCGAGTGGCCGGACGATCTTCCTGTCGGCTCCTATCGGCTGCAACTCATCGATGCGTCATTGTGCCGTGAGGAGCTACCGCTGATCGTGGCACCGCAGAAGGCATTCGGTGGCGACTTCGACCGCGGCTGGCTGCTTGCCGTGCAGCTTTACAGCATTCGCTCCGGCCGCAATTGGGGCATGGGCGATTTCACCGATCTTGCCGGCCTGGTCGAGCTTGGCGCGCAGCTCGGGGCCGATGGGGTCGGGCTCAATCCGCTGCATGCGCTGTTCGACGACCGGCCCGGGGACTTCAGTCCTTATGCGCCGAACAGCCGGCTGTTTCTCAATGCACTTTACATCGATGTCGAGAAGGCGCCGGGTTTCCAGGGCGGGATCGATCGTGCCGGGCTGAAGGCCGTCAGGCAGACCGAGCATGTGGATTATAAGAACGTTGCGGCCTTGAAGTGGCCGGCCTTGCGCGCAGCTTTCGCCGCCTTTCGTCGTGGCGGTGCGGCCGCGGATGCGGCTGAGTTCGCAGCCTATCGCGCTGAACGCGGCGAGCTCCTCGAACGGTTCTGCTGCTTCGAGGTGCTGCGTCACCGGTTCAATCAGCCCTGGTGGGAGTGGCCGCAGGAATGGCGGCAGCCAGATGCGGCCCGATGCCGTAAGCTGCTGCAAGGCCCTGAGCGCGACGAAGCCGACTTCGTGGCCTATGTGCAATGGCTTGCTGAGCGCCAATTGCGCGCCTGTAAGGAGCTCGCCGGCCGGCTCGGCATGAAGGTCGGGCTCTATCTCGACGTGGCCGTGGGCGTGCAGGCCGACGGTTTCGATGCCTGGAACGAGCAGGAGGCGATCTCGCGAACCTTATCGGTCGGCGCGCCGCCCGACCCGTTGAACACGCTCGGACAGAACTGGGGCCTTGCCGGTTTCAATGCGCCGGGTCTCGAGCTCAGGTCGTTCGAGCCGTTCAGGGAGATGATCCGCGCCTCGATGCGCCACGCCGGCGCGATCCGGCTCGATCACGTCCTCGGATTGAAGCGGCTCTATCTCGTGCCGCATGGCTTTCCGGCGCGGCAAGGCGCCTATGTGCAGATGCCGTTCGATGCGCTGCTTGCGGCCACTGCACTGGAAAGCGACGCCAACGCATGCGTGGTCATCGGGGAAGACCTCGGCACGGTGCCGCAAGGTTTTCGCGAGCAGATGGTCGACTGGGGCGTTTGGTCCTATAAGGTCCTGATCTTCGAGCGCGAAGACAACGGCCATTTCCGTGACGTCGATTATTACCCGCCGAATGCACTGGTGACGCTGAACACACACGATCTCTCGACCTACGCCGGCTGGCGCTCGTTCGGCGACCTCAAGACCAAGCGGTCGCTGGGAATCGATCCCGGCGAGACCGACGAGCAACGCTGGCGTGCGCTCGGCATGCTGGACGAGGTGCTGGGGCACAACGCGATCCACAAGAACGATGTCTATTCGGCCATCGGCTTCCTGTCCCGTACGCGCTCCCGCCTGCTGGCCATCTCGCTGGAGGATCTGCTCGGCGTGGTCGATCAGCCCAATATTCCCGGCACCATCGATGAGCATCCGAACTGGCGCCAGAAAATTCCAGTTGCATTGGAAGACATCACCAACGCTGTGGACTGCACCGCGTTGACGACGGCAACCGCCGAGCGGATCAGTGCGGCGGCGATGAAGTAACCGAACAGAGCGGGGCACTCTGACATGGTGGGCGTTTGCATCAGAGGGTGGAATGTCCTGCAGAATCGAAGACTATGCCCTGATTGGCGATTGTGAGACCGCTGCGCTCGTCAGCCGCAATGGATCGATCGACTGGCTGTGCTGGCCAGCTTTCGATTCGGATGCCTGCTTTGCAGCTCTGCTGGGCGATCACAATAACGGTCGCTGGCTGATCGCGCCCAAGGATGAGGTCAAGAGCTGCTCCCGGCGCTATCGCGGCGACACCCTCATCCTGGAAACGCGGTTCGAGACGGATGAAGGCGTGGTCGAACTGATCGACTTCATGCCTCCGCGCGGCCACGCCTCGGACATCGTCCGAATGGTTCGGGGCGTCAGCGGCACTGTGACGATGCGGATGGATATGATCATTCGCTTCGGCTTCGGCGTCGATATTCCCTGGGTCAGGCGCTCGGAGGACCGTACCGCGCTGCTCGCGATCTGCGGGCAGGACATGGCGGTGTTGCGCACCCCGGTCGAAACCCGCGGTGAAAACATGACAACGGTCGCCGACTTCACGGTCAAGACGGGCGAGACCGTGCCCTTCGTGCTGACCTATACGCCATCGCACCTGCCGCCGGCGCGCCCGATCGATCCTGATTGCGCCCTCGCCGACACCGAAAAGTTCTGGCACAGCTGGTCCAGCCACTGCAGCTATCGGGGCCACTGCCGCGAGCTCGTGCTGCGCTCGCTCATCACGCTCAAGGCGCTGACCTATGCGCCGACCGGCGGCATCGTGGCGGCGCCGACCACGTCGCTGCCGGAGAAGCTCGGCGGCAAGAGGAACTGGGACTACCGGTTCTGCTGGCTGCGCGATGCGACTTTCACCCTGCTGGCGCTGATGAACTCCGGCTATACCGAAGAGGCGGTGGCGTGGCACAATTGGCTGTTGCGCGCCGCAGCCGGAGCTCCGGCTCATATGCAGATCATGTACGGCATCATGGGACAACGGCGGCTGACCGAATGGATTGCGGAGTGGCTCTCGGGCTATGAAGGGTCGCAGCCGGTGCGGATCGGCAATGCCGCGCATGCGCAGCTGCAGATCGATGTCTTCGGAGAACTGATCGACGCCTTCCATCAGGCGCGCATGGCCAAGCTCAAGCTCTATGATGGCACCTGGGCGCTGGAATGCGCCGTGCTGGATCATCTCACGGATGTGTGGGACGAGCCCGATCACGGCATCTGGGAAATCCGCGGGGATGGCCGCCACTACGTTTTCTCCAAGGTGATGGCCTGGGTGGCGTTCGATCGCGCGATCAAGAGCGCGGAGAAGTTCGATCTCGACGCGCCGCTCGATCGCTGGTGCCGCCTGCGCGAGACGATCCACGAGGATGTGTGCGCGAAAGGCTTCGATTCCGCGCTGAACACCTTTGTCGAGTCCTACGGTTCGAAACTGCTCGACGCGAGCCTGTTGTTGCTGCCGGCGGTTGGCTTCCTGCCGTGTTCGGACGCGCGCATTCGCGGCACCGTCGAAGCGGTCGAGCGTCATCTGATGCGAGACGGTTTCGTGCTGCGCCACGACCCCCGCGAGCTGCGGGCCGATGAGCAGGAGCCGATCGAAGGCGCGTTTCTGGCCTGCACGCTGTGGCTCGCCGACGCACATGTTCTTGCGGGCAACGCCGCGAAGGCCGAAGCCCTGTTCACGCGTGTGGTCGAGATCGCCAACGATGTCGGGCTGCTCGCCGAGGAGTACGACACCCGCGCGCGGCGTCAGACCGGGAACTTCCCGCAGGCCTTGACGCACATCGCGCTTATCAATACTGCGCACAATCTGAGCGCTGCGAAAGCCATGAGCAAGAAGCCGGCCATACAGCGGTCGGAGTCCTGATAGTTAAAACACAGCGGCCCCGCGTCTTAACGCTTGGCGTTCTCGCCCAAGATCATCTCGATCGCGTTGGCAAAGCCCTCATCCTCGTTCGAGGTGGTGATACGGCTGGCATAGCCCTTCACGTCGTCGCTGGCATTGCCCATCGCAATCGATAACCCGCTCACCTTGAACATCGCGACGTCGTTGTGCATGTCGCCGATGGTCGCGACGGATTCCAGCGGAATCCCGAGCCGCTCGGCGGTCGCGGTGACGAAGGTGCCTTTGTCGCGGCCGGGCGGGGTGATGTCGAGATAATAGCTTTGCGAGCGCACGGCGAGCGCCTCGGCGCCGAGGGCCTCGCGCATCGCCCCCTCGCAGCGGACCAGGAGTTCGAAATCTCGGCTCGAGCCCACGATCTTGCAGGCGTCGGAGACGTAAGGCGAGAAGTCGTCGATGACGGTCGGATCGGCCCGGATCGCGCGCTTCTCGTTCGGCACGTAGTCGCCATCCGGCTTGCGCGTCAGCCAGGCATCGTTGGTGAACAGCCAGGTATCGACGCCGAACTGATGGAACAGATCGAGACTGCGCTCCGCGGCCGATCGCGGGATCAGGCTCTGCTCGATCGGATCCATGTTGGGGCTGACGATCGAACTGCCGTTGAAAGGACCGACCGGAAGGCTGATCTGCAGCGGCTCGACCAGGAAGCGCATGCCGATCGCGGGCCGGCTTGAGGTGATGGTGAAGGCGATGCCTGCCTCGTGCAGGCGCTGAGCTGCGCTCCGCGCGCGATCGGTCAGGACCTTGTCTTTGGTCAGCAGGGTGCCGTCGACGTCCGAGACGACGAGCGCAATACGGGACATCAGGAACTCCTGTTTGGCTGATAGCCTGGATCGATGTCGAGCTGCTGCAAGATGCGATCCACGATCACCTCGACCGGTGCGTCGACGGAGACCGTGACGGGATGCTCTTGATCGGCAGGTGGTTCCAAGGTCGCGAATTGGCTGGCAAGGAGACCGGGCGGCATGAAATGCCCCTTGCGATGACCTATCCGGTCCGCGATGAGCGCCTCGCTGCCCTTGAGGTAGACCATGCGGATGTCGTCGCGGCCATGCACGAGGATGTCGCGATAGGCCTTCTTGAGCGCCGAGCAGGCAATGATGACGTGCTCGCCGGCGGCGCGGCAGCGCTCGATTTCGGCCGCGATCGCCTGCAGCCAAGGCCACCGATCCGCGTCGGTCAGGGGATGGCCAGCGCTCATCTTGGCGACGTTGGCGGCGGGGTGAAAACGATCGCCGTCTTCGTAGCGCCAGCCGAGCCGGGCACTCAGTGCTTCGCCGATCGTGCTTTTTCCTGAGCCCGACACGCCCATGATCACCAGTGCGGAAGGCAGGTCAGACGTCAGGTTGTTCACTCAAGTTCTCCGGCCAGGCCGCCGCATCGATCAGGAAGATGGTCTCCTGATCCGAACGGGCGTGATTGGCCGGCAGATTCTCGCCCGAAAGCACGCGCGTCAAGATCGAACGCTTGTCCGCGCCCGCCACCTCGAACAGCATTTTGCGGCAGGCGTTCAGGGCGGGGAAGGTCAGGGTCACCCGAGGTACCAACGGTGCGACGTTGGCCTTTCCGACGCCAACGACCCAGCGATCGCGCACCTCGGTGGCCGGAAAGCCGGGGAAGAGTGAGGCGACATGCCCATCCGGCCCGATGCCGAGCAGCACCAGGTCGAACAGTGGTCGCGCCGGATCGAGGGCATCTGCACCGTAAAATTCCTGCAGCGTGCGCTGATAGGCGCGGGCGCTCTCATGCACATCCCCTGCTCCCGTCGGAATAGGGTGGATATTCGCAGCCGGTGCGCAGGCGTCCAGGAACGCCTGCCGCGCCATTGTCATGTTGTGGAGTGCATCGCCGGGCGCGACGAAGCGCTCGTCCCCTATGAACCAGTGGACGCGATCCCATGGCAGGCGGCGACGGAAGGGCTCGGCCCCCAGCAACTGATACAACTGTTTCGGGCTGGAGCCGCCGGTGAGGCAGATTGCGACACGGCCTGGATTGGCATCGATCTGCGCCAACAAGTGCTCGGCGGCCGCCCTCGCCATCGCTTCCTTGTCGGCGAGACGAACCAGCTGGCGTCCTGAACCCGACATCGTCAATCGAGCTTTCGCCAGCTGCGGCCGTCGCGCGTCAGCAGCTCGGCGGCGGTGGCCGGGCCGTCGCTGCCGGCTGCATAGGTCTGCAGGCCGTGATGGCCGGCCTTCTTCCACGCCTCGATGAATGGCTGCACAGCCCTCCAGCCAGCTTCCACACTGTCGGCGCGCTGGAACAGGATATTGTCACCAATCATGCAGTCATAGATCAGCGTTTCGTAACCGGTTGCGGGCTCGGCCTGGAAATAGTCCTTGTAGTTGAACTTCATCTGCACGCCGTCGGTGCGGACCGACGGCCCCGGCACCTTGGTGTTGAACTGCAGGGTGATACCCTGGGCAGGCTCGATGCCGATGACGAGATAGTTCTCGGCAAGCGTCTCGACCGGCGTGCAGCTGAACATCGCGAACGGCGCCTGGCGGAACTTGATCGCAACTTCCGTGCGCTTCAGGCCGAGCGCTTTGCCCGTCCGCAAGTAGAACGGCACGCCGGCCCAGCGCCAATTGTCGATCGTGAGCTTCAGCGCGGCATAGGTCTCGGTCGTGCTTTCCGGATCGACCTCCCGGGTGCTGCGATAGTCGGGAAGCCTGGTGTCGCCGATGTGACCGCTGGTATATTGGCCTCGGACCGAGTTTTGCAGCGCCTCGGCTTCGGTCTGGATCTGGATCGCGGACAGCACCTCCGCCTTCTCCGAGCGCACGGTATGCGCATCGAACCGCGCCGGAGGCTCCATGGCGACCAGCGACAACAGTTGGAAAAGATGGTTCGGGACCATGTCGCGCAGCGCGCCGGTCGCATCATAGAAGCTGCCGCGGGTGCCGACGCCAAGCTTCTCTTCGACCGTGATCTGGATGTGGTCGATGTGGTGGCGGTTCCAGATCGGCTCGAACATGCCATTGGCAAAGCGCAGCACCAGGATGTTCTGCACCGTCTCCTTGCCGAGGTAGTGATCGATCCGGTAGATCTGGTGCTCGGTCACGAGCTTCAGGAGCTCGTCGTTGAGTGCCTTGGCGGAGGCGAGGTCGGTGCCGAAAGGTTTCTCCACCACGAGCCGCCGCCACGCGCCGCCTTCCTCACGCAGCAGGCCGACGCGGCCGAGCTGGCGGGCAATCGGCGCAAACGCGCTGGGTGGCGTCGCCAGATAAAACAGACGGTTGCCGCCGGTCTCGCGATTGGCTTCCAGCTTCTCCAGCCGTGACTTCAACGCATCGAAACTGTCGGGCTCCGATGGATCGGCCTCGATCGCGGTGACGCATTGGAGCAGCCGCTTCGCGATCTCGTCCTCGATCGGCCGGGTCGCGAATTTGCGCAAACCCTCCATCAGGTCGTCGCGCAGCTTCTCGCTCGGCATACCTTTGCGGGTGATGCCGACGATGCAGAAGCGATCCGGCAGCAGATTGGCGGCGGCGAGATTATAGAGCGAAGGGATCACGAGGCGATGGGTGAGATCCCCGGTCACGCCGAAGATCACGAAGGCGCAGGAGTCCGGCTTCTGATACTCATATGATCCGTTCGCCATCGCTCATGCCTTTGGCTTGACCATCTCGGGGGCCGCTTGGCGCGCCGGATCAGCATGCTGCTCGGGCTCCTTGTGGCCACCGAACCCTTCCCGCATTGCGGATAGAATTTTTTCTGCGAAGGTGTGTTCCTGTCGGGAGCGGAAGCGGGCGAACAGCGCTGCGGTCAACACTTCGGCCGGCACGGCCTCGTCGATCGCGGCGTTCACTGTCCAGCGGCCTTCGCCGGAATCTTCCACAAAGCCCGAATATGTCTCGAGGCTGGGCTGCCTTGCGAGCGCGATCGCGGTGAGATCGAGCAGCCAGGATGGGATGACGCTGCCCCTGCGCCAGACCTCCGCGATATCGGCAAGATCGAAATCGAAGCGGTGATCGGCCGGCAGCACCTCGCTGCTGGCATTCTTGAGGATGTCGAACCCCTCGGCATAGGCCTGCATCAGGCCATATTCGATGCCGTTATGGATCATCTTGACGAAGTGGCCAGCACCGATCGGACCGGCATGGAGATATCCCTGCTCGACGCGTCGGTCACGCTTGTCACGGCCGGGCGTACGCGGGATCTCGCCGACGCCCGGAGCAAGCGCGGCGAAAATCGGATCGAGCCGGTCCACCACGGCCTTCTCGCCGCCGATCATCATGCAATAACCGCGCTCCAGGCCCCAGACGCCGCCGGACGTGCCGACGTCGACATAATGCAGGCCGCGCTCCTTCAGAGCCTTGCCGCGGCGAACGTCATCCTGCCAGAAGCTGTTGCCGCCGTCGATGATGACGTCGTCGGGCTCCGTCAGCTTGGTGAGTTGCTCGATGGTCGCCTCAGTGATCTTGCCCGCCGGCAGCATGACCCAAACGGTACGAGGCTTGTCGAGCTTGGCAACGAACTCGTCCAAACCACCGGTACCGATCGATCCGTCCGCGGCGAGCGCCGCGACCGCTTTCGGGTCGCGGTCATAAACGACGGTAGAGTGTCCTGCGCGCATCAGGCGGCGGACGATGTTGCCGCCCATCCGCCCAAGGCCAATCATGCCGAGCTGCATCACTTGCTTCCTTGTACTTAACTCAGCGCGTCCGTGATCGCGGCATCCAGCATCTTCAGGCCGGACTTCAAATCGCCTTTCAGATGTACGCGGAGCGCACGGCGGCCGCGCTCGGTCAGCACGTCGAAATCGCCACGCGCCTGCGCCGCCTTGACCACGCCGAAGCTCGCCTTCCAGCCGGGGATCGGCAAGTCCTTGGCGTCGTCAGCGGTGATCTGCAGGAACACACCGCTGTCGGGGCCGCCCTTGTAGGCTTGGCCGGTCGAATGCAGGAAGCGCGGGCCGAACTCGGCGCAGGTGGCGACATGTTTGGCATCGCGCAACTTGAGTCGCATGGCCTGCAGCGCGTCGATGTTGCCTTCGTTGCGCTGGATATAACCGAGCAGGGCGACATAGTCCCGTTCGCCGGCGCGCGCGAGATGTGCCTTGAGCCAGGAGGCCAGGCTGCCGTCGGCGCCATGCCCGCGCAGCGCCTCCGCATTGTGCGCGTCGGTGTAGAGCTCGCAGCCCTTGGCCGACATCACAGGCTCTTCCTCCGGCAGCGCACCGGTCTTCTCGAACGCGGCAGTGAGCTCCCGCGTCTTGATCTTTGCGGATTCGACGTCCGGCTGATCGAACGGGTTGATCCCCAGCACGGCGCCGGCGACCGCGGTCGCCATCTCGAAGCGGAAGAACTCCTGGCCGATGTGGTCGATCGATTTCACCACGATCCGCGCCAGCGGATGGCCGGCTTGTTCCAGCGCGGCCAACTTCTCCTCATGGGCGGCGTCCTGTTCGCCCTCGGTGCGGATGTCGATGAAGAAGCGGTCGTCGCCGTAAAGCGCGAGCTCCCCGGGCGGCTCCCCGTCGATCGGAATCAGGCCCTTGCCCTCCTTGCCCGTCGATTCCGCAATCAGCTGCTCCGCCCAGGCGCCGAAATCGGCAAGCTTCGGCGATGCGAAGATCGTCACCTTGTCGCGGCCCTCGAGACCCGCGAGGCCCATGGCGAGCCCAAGCTGCACGCCCGGATTCTCGTGCGGTGGCACATCGGCCCCGCAGGAGCGCACCATCGACAGCGCGTGCGTGATCAGCTTCTTGACGTCGATTCCGGCTGTCGCCGCCGGCACCAGACCGAAGGGGGAAAGCACGGAGTAGCGGCCCCCGATGCTCGGTTCGCCATAGAAGATGCGCGCGAAGCCTTGGTGCTTGGCCGCCTTTTCCAACGACGAGCCGGGGTCGGTGACCGCGATGAAGCGGTGGCCGGCCTTGGCCGCGCCGATCGCCTCGGACACCCGCGCAAAGAAGTAATCCTTCATTGCATTCGGCTCGGTGGTGCCGCCCGATTTCGAGGAGACGATGAACAGGGTTTTCGAAATATCGATCGCCTTCTCCATCGCGCGTACCTGCGCCGGATCGGTCGAATCGAGCACATGCAGCTTGGGGAAGCCGGCCTTGCGCGGGAAAGTCTCGGCGAACACCTCGGGCCCCAGGCTCGAGCCGCCCATGCCGAGCACCACGGCGTCGGAGAATTTCTGTCCTTTCACGCGCCGCGAATAATCCTCGTAATCGGCGAGATCGGCTTTTGCCGGGCTGGTCAGCCAGCCCAGCCATTTATGCTCGTCGTGGCCGGTCCAGATCGCGGAGTCCCTCGACCAGAGGCGGCGGATCTTGGCGTCCGCCCGCCACTCCTCGGTGGTTTTCTCGATCTTCTTGCCGAGGTCGGCCGCCGTTGCGACCGTCTGTTCGCCAAGCTCAACGCCGAGGACTTTGGCCCGCTTGTGCGCGACCGCGCCATAGAGCTTGTCGGCGGCATCGGCGAACTGCTTGACCCCATCGATGACCAGATCGGCCGTGATCTGGTCGAGCGAGATACCGGACCGCTCCAGCTCCTCGAGCGCGGCCTGCGCGTCTTCGACATTCTCCTCGAGGCTGTCGCGTACTTTGCCGTGATCACGGAAGGCGTCGAGGGTCGCCGGCGGGACCGTGTTCACGGTGTTCGGCCCGATCAGCTCCTCGACGTAAAGGACGTCGCTGTAATCCTTGTTCTTGGTGCCGGTGGAGGCCCAGAGCAACCGCTGCGGTTTGGCGCCCTTGGCGGCAAGTCGCTCCCAGCGCTCCCCGGCAAATAGCTGCTTGTAGTCCTGATAGGCCATCTTGGCGTTGGCGATGGCGATACGCCCCTTCAGGTCGGCCAGCCGCTCTTTCTCGGTCGGATCGTTGGCCTGAGCGATCTTCTGGTCCAGCTGCTTGTCAACCATGGTGTCGATGCGGCTGACGAAGAACGACGCCACGCTGGCGACGTGGGACGGATCGCCGCCGTCGGCAACGTAGGCCTCGAGGCCCGCCAGATAGGCTTCGGCGACCTGGCGATACACCGCCTGCGAGAACAGGAGCGTGATGTTGACGCTGATGCCCTTCGAGATCAGGTGCTGGATCGCCGGCAGGCCGGCATCGGTGGCCGGCACCTTGATCATCAGATTCCTGCGATCGACCGCTTTCCAGAGGTGTTTCGCCTCGGCGATCGTGCCCTTCGTGTCCATCGCCAGATAGGGCGAGACCTCGAGACTGACGAAGCCGTCGTTGCCGTCGAAGCGATCGTAGACCGGGTCCAGCACGTCGGCGGCATGCCGGATATCTTCGATGGCCAGCGCCTCGAACAGGTCTGCGACCGAGCGGTCGCCGCTCTTCAGCGCCTTGCCGATCGGCGCGTCATATTCGTCCGAGCTGCCGATCGCTTTTTCGAAGATCGACGGGTTGGACGTCACCCCTTTGACGCCGTCCTGGTCGATCAGCCGCTTCAGGTCGCCTTTCGCAATGAAGCCGCGGGCGAGGAAATCGAGCCAGACTGCCTGGCCGTGCTGTTCGAGTGTTTTGACGGGATTCATGGTGCCTATCTATGTGCGCTGGCTTGCTTTTTTGGGTTCCGGGGCGGGCAGGATACCGGCCCGGGCGGGCCCCTGACGACTATGCGCTACCACCCCGGATAACGCCATTCATATCGGATTGATCCCTGTGAAAACCCGGCGGATGCGAGCCGCCCGCCCCCCGCGGCTCGGCGCGTCGGGGCCTGCAGATAGCCTTTCGCCGCAGTTCGGCGATTCGGAGCTCGCTGCCTTTCTCCGCTTTCCATGAATCCGGATCGCGGATCTGCCAAGGTGATGTTGTGCGCTTTCATCGTATTGCCACATGCCGCGCGTTCGAGGCCGCCGCTTGAGATCTGGCCAATGCGGCGGTTGACGTTGTGGCCCCCCGTCGGATGCGACGATGGCGAGCAACGCAGAGCCGTGCACCACCAGTACAATGGTCGGTCGCTGCTGGCGTCCGAGGCCACGAAAATGCCGCCAATGGCGGACAGCACGCTGAGCAAAACAACAAATTAAATTGCTTCGAAGCATTCTTGCTCTCCTTGCAAAGCCAACAACATCATCACATGTTTTGATTCGAGATGGTGTTGTTTGTGTCTGAGAGTCGCAAGCTCCTTACGACCAGTGAGGACGTCTGTGCGATCACTGATATCGGTGCTGACGAGAGGAAGGATCTTGTCGTCGTTGCCGCAGCCATCCCTACCGACGGGATGGGCGTAGCTGATTGCGCCCTGCGCATCTTCGGCCAACATGTGATCGCACGAGCGGCTCGAACTAAACTCGGCGGGATAGCCGCAGCAACGCCACGAACATTCACGACGGCGCCGGCTCTCGGCTTGCTGATCATCGTGTTCGCGCGAACGCAGCCTGGAGAGCAGATCCGGCTCCCGGCCACGAGCTTGGTGCAGGCAAGCGCGATCTCCAGCTTCGATCTGATCTTCCTCAATACGACTCCTCGATGTCTCGGCATCATGGGCTGCAGGGACCGCGCGAGATTCGTTCCAAATATTCGTCGCTTCAGGGAAGATCTGCGTTCAGCCGCGGTTCACGTGCGACAGGAGACTGATGCCGTCGCGCAAGGGCGGCGAGGTTTGCCCGGCTTCACAATGTCTTGTGCGGCGCAAGGCGACGAGCGTGCCGGGGTTTTGCGGATGTTGCGAAGCAGAGACAATGGGTTACAAATGACCGCTACGGCTCGATTTTGCCGAACTATTGAGCGAACTGCTTGTTGATAGGGCAGTTGCTGCTTGCGCTTTGCGTTGCGGAAGAGGGTCAAGAGGGTGCCCAATAGGGGCTGGCGCGCTTCACTCTGAGTCGGTGTCGAGATCAGGAGGAACGTAGTCTGATCTCGCCTCGTTGCAGCAGTGCAGCGGAACCTACGTGGAGAGGGATCATGTACAACGATTCGTTGTTCAACGCGTTCGCGAGGTCGTTCGAGGCGAGAAGCCAGACCGACATGTCGATGGCGGAATATCTTGAATCGTGTCGAACCGACCCGATGCGATATGCGAATGCCGCTGAACGACTACTAGCTGCGATCGGTGAGCCTCAGATGATCGACACGGCCAAGGACCCACGCCTTGGCCGTATCTTTTTGAACCGGACTATACGGATGTATCCGGCGTTTTCCGGCTTCTACGGGATGGAAGATACGATCGAGCGTATCGTTGGATTCTTCCGCCACGCCGCGCAGGGCTTGGAAGAGCGCAAGCAGATCCTCTATCTGCTCGGACCGGTCGGCGGCGGCAAATCGTCGCTCGCCGAGCGCCTGAAGCAGTTGATGGAGGTGCATCCGATCTACGTGCTCAAGGCCGGCGATGAGTTGAGTCCGGTGTTCGAGTCGCCGCTCGGGCTGTTCGACCCCGATGCCCTCGGGCCGATGCTGGAAGAGAAGTACGGCATTCCGCGCCGCCGGCTCACCGGCTTGATGAGCCCGTGGTGCTACAAGCGGCTCGAAGCGTTCGGCGGCGACATCTCGCAATTCCGCGTGGCCAAGTTGCAGCCGTCGCGGTTGCGCCAGATTGGCATTGCCAAGACCGAGCCGGGCGACGAGAACAACCAGGACATCTCCTCGCTGGTCGGCAAGGTCGATATCCGCAAGCTCGAGACTTACGCGCAGAACGATCCCGACGCCTACAGCTATTCCGGCGGGCTTAACCGCGCCAACCAGGGCGTGCTTGAATTCGTCGAGATGTTCAAGGCGCCGATCAAGATGTTGCATCCGCTGCTGACCGCGACGCAGGAAGGCAATTACATCGGGACCGAGAATATCGGTGCGATCCCGTTCAACGGCATCATTCTCGCCCATTCCAATGAGGCGGAGTGGCAGAGCTTCAAGACCAACAAGAACAACGAAGCCTTCATCGACCGCATCTGCGTGATCAAGGTGCCGTACTGCCTGCGTGTCACCGAGGAGCGCAAGATCTACGAAAAGCTGATCCAGAGCTCCGAACTCGCCACCGCGCCTTGCGCGCCGGCGACGCTGGATACGCTGGCCCGCTTCTCGGTGATGTCACGCCTGCGCAAGCACGAGAACTCGACGCTCTACGCCAAGATGCGGGTCTATGACGGCGAAAGCCTGAAGGAGTCGGATCCCAAGGCGCGCAGCGTCCAGGAATATCGCGATGCCGCCGGCGTCGACGAGGGCATGGACGGCGTCTCCACCCGCTTTGCCTTCAAGGTTCTGGCTGCGACCTACAATCACGACACCGCGGAAATCTCGGCGGATGCCGTGCACCTGATGTATGTGCTGGAGCAGTCGATCCGCCGCGAGCAACTGCCGGAAGAAGTCGAGAAGCGCTACCTCGAATTCATCAAGGCCGACCTCGTCCCGCGTTACGCCGAGTTCATCGGTCACGAGATCCAGAAGGCCTATCTGGAATCCTACTCCGATTACGGCCAGAACCTGTTCGACCGCTATGTCGATTACGCGGACGCGTGGATCGAGGATCAGGATTTCAAGGATCCCGATACGGGCCAGCTGCTCAATCGCGAGCTGTTGAACCAGGAGCTGACCAAGATCGAGAAGCCGGCTGGGATTGCGAATCCGAAAGACTTCCGCAACGAGGTTGTCAAGTTCTCTTTGCGCTCGCGGGCCCAGAACGGCGGCAAAAATCCCGGCTGGACCTCCTACGAAAAGATCCGCGAAGTCATCGAAAAGCGGATATTCTCGCAAGTCGAGGATCTTCTCCCGGTCATCTCGTTCGGGACCAAGAAGGACGGCGAGACCGAGAAGAAGCACGCCGACTTCGTCGCGCGCATGGTCGAGCGCGGCTACACCGAGCGGCAGGTGCGCCGCCTGGTCGAGTGGTACATGCGCGTGAAGCAGGCCGGCTGAGACGGAGGCGTATGAAACGTGGTCATGCACATCATTGATCGGCGCCTGAATCCCGGCGGCAAGAGTCTGGAGAACCGTCAGCGATTTTTGCGCAGGGCCAAGGCGCTGGTCCAGGGCGCGGTCAAGAAGACGTCGCAGGACCGCGACATCAAAGACGTGTTGGAGGGCGGGGAGGTGAGCATCCCGCTCGACGGCATGGACGAGCCGCGCTTTCGCCGCGAAGGCGGCACCCGTGACATGGTGCTGCCGGGCAACAAGAAGTTCGTCGAAGGCGACATCCTGCCGCGGTCCGGCGAGGGCAGCGGTCGGAAATCGGCGCCGGGACAGGGCGACAGCGAGGACGCGTTCCGCTTCGTGCTCACCAAGGAAGAGTTCGTCAATCTCTTCCTCGACGATCTCGAACTTCCCGATCTCGCCAAGCGCAAATTCGCCGAGGCCGAGAGCGAGGGCCTGCAGCGCGCCGGCTATGCGACCTCCGGCTCGCCCGCCAACATCTCGATCAGCCGTACCGTCACCCGCGCGCTCGCGCGCCGCGTCGCGCTCAGGCGGCCGCGGCCGGAGGAGATTGCAGAGCTGGAGGCCGAACTGGCGGAGGAGACGGATGAAGAGCGCCGCGTAGCGCTGGCGGCCAAGATCGAGGCCTTGAAGGCCAAGGCCAAGCGCATCCCATTCATCGATCCGATCGATATCCGCTACCGCAGATTCGAGACGGTGCCGAAGCCGATTGCGCAGGCCGTCATGTTCTGTCTGATGGACGTCTCGGGCTCGATGTCCGAGCACATGAAGGACCTCGCCAAGCGGTTCTACATGCTGCTCTACGTGTTTCTGACGCGGCGCTATCGCCACGTCGAGATCGTCTTCATCCGCCACACCGATCGTGCCGAGGAGGTTGACGAGCAGACCTTTTTCTATGGTCCGGCCTCGGGCGGCACGCTGGTGTCGAGCGCGCTGCAATGTATGCACGAGATCGTCCGGTCGCGCTTCAGCCCGTCAGACTGGAACATCTACGCGGCGCAGGCCTCCGACGGCGACAATGCGACCTCGGATTCCGAGAACGTCGCGCGCATCCTGACCAGCAACATCCTGCCGGTGTCGCAATTCTTTGCCTATCTGGAGGTCGGCGAGTCCGGCACCTATTCGTTCGAAATGCCGGACTCGGCATTGTGGTCGCTCTATGAGCGGCTGCGCGCGGGGGGCGAGCCGCTGTCGATGCGCAAGGTGCGCGACCGCAGCGAGATCTTTCCGGTCTTCCACGACCTGTTTCAGCGCCGCAAGACCCAGGAAAGGGCCGCCTCATGAGC
Source organism: Bradyrhizobium sp. SZCCHNS1022 (assembly GCF_032484835.1). Classification (NCBI taxonomy): domain Bacteria; kingdom Pseudomonadati; phylum Pseudomonadota; class Alphaproteobacteria; order Hyphomicrobiales; family Nitrobacteraceae; genus Bradyrhizobium; species Bradyrhizobium sp. SZCCHNS1022. Next base: position 2,083,037 of record NZ_JAUETT010000001.1, read on the forward strand.
GAGCTTCTGTTCGAAGGCGCGGACTGGAATTTTGCGACCTTGCAGCGCATCCACGATGTCTGCGAGGGCATCGCACGTGGCGAGCTCGGGCTGGACACCTATCCCAACCAGATCGAGGTGATCACCGCCGAGCAGATGCTCGACGCCTATTCCTCGGTCGGCATGCCGCTGTTCTACAAGCACTGGTCGTTCGGCAAGCACTTCGCGTTCCACGAAGCCTCTTACCGCAAGGGGCTGATGGGGCTCGCTTATGAGATCGTGATCAACTCCTCGCCCTGTATCTCCTACCTGATGGAGGAGAACACGGCGACGATGCAGACGCTGGTCATCGCGCATGCGGCCTTCGGTCACAACCACTTCTTCAAGAACAATTATCTGTTCAAGCAGTGGACCGACGCCGACGGCATCCTCGACTATCTCGAATTCGCCCGCGGCTATGTCGCGCAATGCGAGGAGCGGCATGGCCGGCTCGCGGTGGAACACACGCTGGATGCCGCGCATGCGCTGATGTCGCATGGCGTCGATCGCTATCCCGGCAAGAAGAAGCTCGATCTGCGGGACGAGGAGAAGCGGGCCGGCAAGCGCAGGCTTTATGAAGAGGCTGCCTTCAACGATCTGTGGCGCACGGTGCCGAGCGGACCGGCCAAGACCAAGGCCGTCCTCAATGTCGAGCGACGCCGCGCGCTGCTCGGCTTGCCGCAGGAGAACCTGCTCTACTTCCTGGAAAAGACCGCGCCGCGCCTCGCCCCGTGGCAGCGTGAGCTCCTGCGGATCGTGCGCCATATCGCGCAGTACTTCTATCCGCAGGGCCAGACCAAGGTCATGAACGAGGGCACAGCGACCTACGTGCATTATCGGATCATGAGCCGGCTGCACCAGGACGGGCGCCTGACCGACGGCAACTTCCTGGAGTTCCTGCAGTCGCACACCAATGTGGTGTTTCAGCCGGAGTTTGACGATCCGCGCTTCTCCGGCTTCAATCCTTACGCGCTCGGCTTTGCGATGATGCAGGATATCGCGCGCATCGTGACCCAGCCGACCGACGAGGATCGCGAATGGTTCCCGGAGATCGCCGGCACTGGGGACGCGATGGCCGTGCTGCGCGATGTCTGGGCCAACTATCGCGACGAGAGCTTCGTCAGCCAGTTCATGAGCCCGCATCTGATGCGGCAGTTGCGCCTCTTCCACCTGCACGACGATCCGGCCGAGCGCGCCGGCATCCGGGTCGATGCCATTCACGACGAGCGCGGCTATCGCCGCATCCGCCGCGAATTATCCAAGCAGTATGACGTCGGATATATCGATCCCAATATCGAGGTGATCGATGTCGACCTCGCCGGCGACCGCCGGCTGATGCTGCGTCACACCGTCGTCAAGGGCGCGCAGCTTAACGAGACGGATACCAAGCGCGTCCTGCAGCATCTCGCCGACCTCTGGACTTACGACGTCTCGCTCACGGAAGTCGATGCAGCGACCGACAAGGTGCTGAAGGAGTATGTGCTCAATCCGCGGATACAACCGGCGGCCGCCTGACGCGGCCGCCGCTCCGTGATGCCTGCTAGATTCTCTCGTCGCAACCTCGCTATTTTTCGGGTTATGATGCGACGAGAAGGGCCGGGAAGCTTCTCGCCGGCCTCGGGGCCATATCCGAACCTTTGGCAGGGACTGTGTGAGTGAGCCGGATGATGGTGCGGCCTTGTCTGGGCCGCGGGATCGTTTCATTCCCTTGCGGAAGTCGGACATTCTGGACGGGGTCATCGCCCATTTTGGCTTGAATGACGATCGGGCGAGGCAGCTCCGGCAGTTCGCTCAGATGCTCGGTGCCATCCTCCACCACCAATATTTCACCGAGCTCGACCGGCTGCGACAGACCTATTTCTATTTCGATCCGGAGTTGAGGCCACCCGGGCATCTCTCTGCCGAGTCGCTCGAATCCGCCTATCGCGATCTGCGCGAGGAATTTGTCCGCGTTCTCACCGAGGCCAACTTCGTCGAGATCGGTCACGAGGAGATCCTGCGCGCGTTCGCCGAGCACGCGCTGGTGCGGGTCAAGGTCAAGGTGCCGCTCGGGGATTATCGGGATGTCCGAATGTTCCGCCGCGGGTACCACCGGGAAACGGTATCCATCCCGTCCCTGTTCGGCTTGCGCCGCCGCTCGGTCGAGGTCGAAGTCTATGACGACGTGGTGCTGATGGTCGCGACCAGGCCGGACATCGCAGGCGCGGAGCCGCGTCTATCGCTGCTGAGCGCCCGCCGTAGCACGACGAAGGCTCGCGGTGGCGCCGTGCTGTTCAAATATTTCCGCCACATCCCGCGCTGGGACCTGGAGGCGCTGTTTCCGAACGTGCGCGTCGTGATGGGGATCCGCGACCAGCTGACCCTCGGCGTGCCGGCGCTGGTCGGCGGCGTGCCGATCCTGCTCAAGCTCGCCTCGACCCTGACCGTTTTATTCGTTGTCGCCGGCTTCTATCTCGGCCTCAGTGGCAAGCTGCACGACAATGACGCCGAGCAGGCGCTGGCCGCGATCAGTGGTCTGTTCGCGCTGGGCGCATTCGTTCTGCGGCAATGGAGCAATTTCCATCGCCAGTCGCTGATCCATCAGAAGCAGCTTACCGACAACATCTATTACCGCAACGTCAACAACAATTCCGGGATTTTCAACTATCTGATCGGCGAGGCTGAGGAGCAGGACTGGAAAGAAGCACTGCTCGCTTATTGCAGCTTGCTCGCGCCGCCCGCATCGCTGAGCCGCGACGAAGTGAAGTTGCGCGCCGAGGATTTTGTGATGCAGCGGTTCGGCCTGCAGATCACATTTGGTGTTGACGACGCGTTGGCTCGGCTAACGAGCCTTGGCCTGCTCCGCAAGGACGGCAACCATCTCGCCGTGCTGCCGCTGGCGGATGCGCTCACAGGGCTCGAGCGCAACTGGGTCGCCCTTCTACGCACCTGATCCCAACTCCGGTTGGGGACGGATTTGATTGTCCTCTGGCCGCATGGACCTGCCGACCGACGAGGCGGGTGCGGGCCGGGCGATTGTGTCCGCTGGTCGCAATTGGATTTCGTGCGTAACCGTTTTCCTGGCGTCGGCAGCTCAATTGTAGCGCTGCGGCGACAATGTCCTTCACCGGATCGACACGGGAAAATGGGCGCGAGCCGCTCTTCCGTGCCGATATTCACGGCAGGAGGAGACCCCCATGAAAGTTCTGATCGCTTCGACGCCCGCGACCGGTCATCTCAATCCTTTGCTTTCGATCACCCACGACCTCCTCGAGGACGGGCATGAGGTGACGATTCTGACAGGAAGCAGGCTGCGTCAGCGGGTCGAGGCGAGTGGAGCGAGGTTCAGGGCGCTTCCGGACGGTGCCGATATCGATCCGAGCGATGTTCATGCGATTGCGCCCGAGCTGAAGACCATGGAGCCTGGTCCGGAATGGCTGCGGCTGTGTCTACAACGGGTCTTCGTGGAAACTATTCCGGCGCAATACGAGGGCTTGCAGCAGGCGTTGCGCGACGGCCAACCCGACGTCATCGTCGGTGACGACATGGTCTTCGGCGTGCTGCCGATGCTGCTCGGCCCGCGTGCGAACCGGCCTCCTGTCGTGCTCTGTGGAACGTCGATCCTGCATTCGACGCGAGATGACGGCGCGCCGCATTTTCTCGGGCTGCCACATGCCACCACGCAGGCCGAGCGCAAACGCTATGCTGAGATCGCCAGGGATTACGATCGTGCCGTCAACGAGCCAGTCGGCCGTCGGTTGAACGAGATTCTGGCGGAGCTCGGCGGCCGTCCGCTGGACATGGTGATGTTCGATTCCGTTTCCGTACTTGCCGATGCCTATCTCCAGCTGACGGTACCGGGCTTCGAATTCCCCCGCAAACTGCCTCCGACGGTCCATTTCGTGGGCCGGCCGCCGATCGTCCCAAATCAGGCGCCGCTGCCGCCGTGGGCGGATGATCTCGGCGGTTCGCGCAAGGTCGTCCTGGTCACGCAGGGAACAGTCGCCAATCACGATTTCGGGCTTCTGGTAGCACCGACGCTCGCGGCGCTTGCCGACGAAAAGGATCTGCTGGTCATGGTGACCACCGGCGGCCGTCCGACGGACACCATTCCAGGAGCGATTCCCGCCAACGCTCGCGTATCCCGCTTTCTGCCGTTCGAATGGGCGCTGGCGAAGGCGGACGTGTTCGTCACCAACGGCGGCTATGGCAGCGTCAACCAGGCTTTGAGCTACGGGCTGCCGATCGTCAGCGCGGGTCTGACCGAAGACAAGGCGGACGTGAACATGCGTGTCGCCTGGTCCGGCGTCGGCATCGATCTCGCCACCAATCAGCCCACCCCGCAAGCGGTACGCGAGGCGGTCAGGGCGGTGCTCGATCGGCCGAACTATCGCGCCCGGGCCAGGAGGATGGCGCGTGAATTCGCCAAGCTCGACACGCGCTCAGAGGTGCTTCGTATCATCAATCAGGTCGTCAATGCGCAGAGGACGCCCGATGTCGGGGCAAGGCTGTCGGCCGGATAGCCGGCAGCTACGGTCGATCAGCGCAGGCTGGCGTTGATCTTGTCCAGGACCGCCGAGCCCGGACAGAGATCCGCAGCTTCCATCCGGTTCAGCGGCCGCTCAACCGTATTGAGATGGCTGTGCAGATCCTCTGCGTCCGGATCGACATAGAGCAGGCCGGTAACGATCTGGCCTTGGGCGGCGTGCTTCTGCAGGAAAGTCATGGCCCCAAGCCGGTCATGCGGATCGTAGTCCGCGTCGATCTTGCGTAGCGCCAGCCTGCTGCCGTCATGCTGCTCGACGATCTGCACCGTGCCGGGCGCGTAGTCGACCGTGATCGGATCTCGCCCGGTGAACACGTCGAGCCGGTTTACGGCGTCGTTGTGCTCGCGCACGTAGTCGTAGCTCTTGGTCGAGCCCGCGTGATTGTTGAAGGCGATACAGGGGCTGACGACGTCGATGAAGGCCGCGCCTTTGTGCTGGATCGCGCCGGCAATGATCGGCACCAGCTGCTTCTTGTCGCCGGAGAAGGAACGGGCGACATAGGTCGCGCCCAGCTGCAGCGCGATCCCGACCAGGTCGATGGCATTGTCGGTGTTGGTCACGCCCTTCTTCGATTTCGAACCGCGGTCAGCGGTTGCCGAGAACTGGCCCTTGGTGAGGCCGTAGACGCCGTTGTTCTCGACGATATAGGTCATGTTGACGCCACGCCGGATCGCGTGCGCGAACTGGCCGAAGCCGATCGAGGCGGAATCGCCGTCGCCGGAGACGCCAAGATAGATCAGCTCGCGATTGGCGAGATTGGCGCCGGTCAGCACCGACGGCATGCGGCCATGGACCGAATTGAATCCGTGCGAATTGCCGAGGAAATAGTCCGGCGTTTTCGACGAACAGCCGATGCCGGAGATCTTCGCGACCCGGTGCGGTTCGATCGACAGCTCGAAACAGGCTTCGATGATCGAGGCAGTGATCGAATCATGACCGCAGCCGGCGCACAGCGTCGAGATCTTGCCCTCGTAGTCGCGGTGGGTGAAGCCGAGCGCGTTGGTCTTGATGCCGGGATGATGGAATTTCGGCTTGGCAATGTAGGTCATGAGAGCACCTCGCATCCCAGGCTCGTCATGGCCGGGCTTGTCCCGGCCATCCGTGTCTGGGCCAGGAAAAAGAAAGACGTGGATGCCCGGCACAAGGCCGGGCATGACGGCGGAGAGCTCTTGGCCAAAGTCATGACACGGCCTTGCGCAGCGGTGTGACTTTGAGGTGATCCTGGTGATCGCCGATGCTATCTGCAATGAAGCGCGCCGTGATCGGGGTGCCATCATAGTGCAGGATCGGGATCAGCCGGACCGGATCGATGCCGTTCTCGTTGACGATCAACTGGCGTAGTTGGGCGTCACGGTTCTGCTCGACCACATAGACGAAGTCGTGTTCGGCGAGGAAGCTCGCTACGCTCGAATGGAACGGGAAGGCGCGGATGCGCAGGCGATCAAGCAGATGGCCGCGCGCTTCCAGGATCTCGATCGCCTCGTCCATCGCCGGCGCCGTCGAGCCGAAATAGATGACGCCGTATTTGGTGGGCTTCGCCGCATTGGCCTGCAGCGGCCGCGGCACGAGGTCCCGCGCGGTCTCGAACTTGCGCAGCAGCCGCTGCACATTGTCGGCGTAGACGGCGCCTTCCTCCGAATAGCGTGCGTAAGGATCGCGCGAGGTGCCGCGGGTGAAGTAGGAGCCCTTGGTCGGGTGGGTGCCGGGATCGGTGCGATAAGGGATGCCGTCGCCGTCGACATCGAGATAGCGGCCGAAGTCGCGGCCTTCCTCGAGCATCTCCGCGGTCATGATCTTGCCGCGGTCATACTGCCGCGCATCGTCCCATTTCAGCGGCCGGCACAGCCGCTGATTCATGCCGATGTCGAGGTCGAGCATCAGGAAGATCACGGTCTGCATCCGCTCGGCGAGATCGAAGGCTGTCGCCGCGAATTCGAACGCTTCGGCGGGATCCTCGGGGAAGAGCAGCACATGCTTGGTGTCGCCATGCGACGCATAGGCGCAGGCGATGATGTCGCATTGCTGGGTGCGGGTCGGCATCCCCGTTGATGGCCCGGCGCGCTGCACGTTCATGATGACGGCTGGAATCTCGGCGAAGTAGGACAGGCCGATGAATTCCGTCATCAGCGAGATGCCGGGACCGGAGGTCGTGGTGAAGGCTCGCGCGCCGTTCCAGGACGCGCCGATCACCATGCCGATCGAAGCCAGCTCGTCCTCTGCTTGCACGATCGCATATTTGGCCTGTCCGGTCTCCGGATCGTGCCGCAGCTTCTTGCAATGGTTGGTGAAGGCTTCCGCCAGCGACGAGGACGGCGTGATCGGATACCAGGCGCAGACGGTGGCGCCGCCATAGACCGCGCCGAGCGCAGCGGCATTGTTGCCCTCGATGAAGATGCGGTCGCCGACCTTGTCGGCCTTCCTGATCTTCAGTCCGATCGGACATTTCAGGTTCTGCAGCGCCCAGTCGCGCCCGAGATGCAGCGCATGCACGTTCGAGGAGAGCAGCTTCTCCTTGCCCTTGTATTGCTCGCCGATCAGCTGCTCGACGAGCTTCGGGTCCATGTCGAGCAGCGCGCAGAGCGCGCCGAGATAGATGATGTTCTTGAACAGCTGGCGTTGTCGCGGGTCGCTATAGGTCGAATTGGTGATTGCCGTCAGCGGCACGCCGATCACCGTAATGTCGTCGCGGAATTTGCTCGACGGCATCGGCTTGGTCGAGTCGTAGAACAGATAGCCGCCGGGCACGATGCCGGCGACATCCTTGTCCCAGGTCTGCGGGTTCATCGCGACCATCAGGTCGGTGCCGCCCCCGCGGGCGCCGAGATGACCGGCCTCCGTGACGCGCACCTCGTACCAGGTCGGCAGGCCCTGGATGTTGGAGGGGAAGATGTTGCGCGGGCTGACCGGCACGCCATGGCGCAGCACGGCACGCGCGAACAGCTCGTTGGCGCTCGCCGAGCCCGAGCCGTTGATGTTGGCGAAGCGGACGACGAAGTCGTTTACGCGGCTGAGCGGCGCTTGCTGGGGCATGCGTGACCTGCGTGAGTCATCTCGAGGAAATATTTCTGCATGTCCCACGCACCGGTGGGGCAGCGCTCGGCGCACAGGCCGCAATGGAGGCAGACGTCCTCGTCCTTCACCATCACGCGGCCGGTCTTCAGATCACCCGACACATAGAGGCTCTGGTCCGGATGCAGCGACGGCGCCTTCAGCCGCTGCCGCAGATCGGCCTCGTCGCCATTCTGGGTGAAGGTGATGCAATCCATCGGACAGATGTCGACGCAGGCGTCGCACTCGATGCAGAGCGTGTTCGAGAACACCGTCTGCACGTCGCAATTCAGGCAACGGTGCGCCTCGCCGAGCGCGAGCTTGACGTCATAGCCGAGTTCGACCTCGGCGCGGATGTCCTTGAGCGCCACCACTTTGTCGCGATGCGGCACCTGGTAGCGCTTCTCGGGCGAGACGTCGTTGTCGTAGCTCCAATCGTGAATGCCCATCTTCTGCGAGGTGACGTGCACCTCGGGCAGCGGCCGCTCGCTGATATCCTCGCCGGACAGCAGGCGATGGATCGACAGCGCCGCCTCATGGCCGTGCGCCACCGCCCAGATGATGTTCTTCGGACCGAATGCGGCGTCGCCGCCGAAGAACACTTTCGGATTGGTCGAGACGAACGTATTGGGATCGACCACCGGCATGTGCCATTTGTCGAAGGCGACGCCGCAGTCCGGCTCGATCCAGGGGAACGCATTCTCCTGACCGACCGCGACCAGCACGTCGTCGCATTCGAAGGTCTGGTCCGGCTCGCCTGACGGCACCAGGTTGCGGCGGCCCTCGGCATCATATTCGGCGCGGACCTTCTGGAAGGTCACCCCGGTGAGCCTGCCGTTGTCGTGGTTGAACGCGACCGGCACCAGATAGTTGAGGATCGGGATGTCCTCGTGCATCGCGTCTTCCTTCTCCCAGGGAGACGCCTTCATCTCCTCGAAGGCGGAGCGCACGATCACCTTGACGTCTTCGCCGCCGAGCCGACGCGCGGTGCGGCAGCAATCCATCGCGGTGTTGCCGCCGCCGAGCACGATCACCCGGCGGCCGATCTTGTCGGTGTGGCCGAATGAGACGTTGGCGAGCCACTCGATACCGATGTGGATATTGGCCGCAGCTTCCTTCCGGCCAGGAATGTTGAGCTCGCGACCGCGCGGCGCGCCGGAGCCGATGAAAACAGCGTCATATTTGTCCGCGAGCAGCTGCTTCAGGCTGTCGATGCGGTGGCCGCCCTTGAACTCGACGCCGAGGTTCAGGACGTAGTCCGTCTCTTCGTCGACCACGCTGTCGGGCAGACGGAACTTCGGAATCTGGGAGCGCATCATGCCGCCGGGCTTCGGGTCGGCATCGAATACGGTGCAGTGATAGCCGAGCGGGGCGAGATCGCGCGCCACGGTGAGTGAGGCCGGGCCGCCGCCGACCAGCGCGATCCGCTTGCCGTTCTTTGCGACCGGCCGCGGCATCCGCTGCGTCACATCGTCTTTGAAGTCGGCCGCGACGCGTTTCAAGCGGCAGATCGCCACCGGGCTCTCTTCGACGCGGCCGCGCCGACAGGCCGGCTCGCACGGACGATCGCAGGTGCGGCCGAGAATGCCCGGGAACACGTTCGATTTCCAGTTGATCATGTAGGCGTCGCTATAGCGACCCTCGGCGATCAGGCGGATATATTCCGGGACGGGAGTATGAGCGGGGCAAGCCCATTGGCAGTCGACTACTTTATGAAAGTAGTCGGGAGCCGAAATATCAGTCGGTTTCATTCCCACCTCGCCCGCGCGCATAAACGGACGCGCGGCCTTCCTGACGTGAGGATGACTAGCCATTCGGCATCATCGGATCGGAGGCGGTTACCTGCTCTTCCGGATCACACCCTGGCTGCCGTCCTTCTGTTTTTGAAATGGTTCAATATCGTTGTCCTATTAGACTAGAGCCATTCCAAGGCGGGCACAAAGGCAAATTTGTGCAACCGATGCGCTGCAGCGCGCGTGCTGCACTGCGGCGTATCTATGCTGTTGAATGCCATCACCCCGCCGAAGCCAAGCATGCGCCGCGGCGAGGGGACGTCATTGATCCATCACAAGGCGCCATCAGCTCTGCGTGATGTCGGTCCGGCTTAGATCCCACATCAGACGGTAGATGCCGACCGACATCTGGGTTGCCAGTGGTCCGTCGATCGCAGCAAAGCGCGTCGTCATCAGCGTGGCGATGGCGTGGCTTTCGGTGCCGTCGATCAGGACAAACCAATCCGCGCCGCGATCGGTTGCGGGCAGCTCGGCGCTCGGTCCGGACAGGGCTGCGTCGCCTTCGAGCAGATGCATCGAGATGATGCTGTCGAGATCGTCAGGATCGAGCTCGACCTGCAACGCAGCACGCAGTGCCGCGTCTTGTCCCGGTTTCGGTCGCAGGCGGATGATGCCGAGGATGGCGCCGCGGCCGGTGCCCTTCGAGATCGTGATGCGGGCGACTGACCGGATCATGTTCTTGAACCGCGCCATCGTCGTCTTCGACCAGTCGGTCGGTGCATTGAGCCGAGCGCGATAGGCTTCGCTGCTCAGCACGTCGATGGTTTCGGTGGAGTAGAGGCAGAGATATTTCGGGCTCGCCTGCTCGGCGACATAGCGCCTGGCCTCGATGAAGCCCGGGATCGCCACGCGCTCCTCCAGATGCTCGCGGTCGTACCAGCGGTTGAAATCGGCTTCGTCAGCCGCATCGATGTTCATCGATGTCAGCAGCATGCCTTTTCCGGCGATGGGCATTGGGAGGTGTCCTTACTGCAGTTCGTTCCTCGTCGTGAGGAGCGCCTTCGCAGACGCGTCTCAACCATCGGGGCCGGATGCATTTGGAGGGCCTCATCCTTCGAGACGCCATGCTCCGCATCGCTCCTCAGGACGAGGTGATGGCGACGTGTTTAAGGCGCAGCCGTGCGAGACGCCATATCGGCGATCGATTTCATGACCGCATCGCGGATGCCGGGATCATAAAGATTGTGACCTGCGGCTTCGATGACACGGATTTCGGCCTCGTGCCACAGGTCGGCGAGCGCCGCGGAGGTCGCGGGCGGGCAGAGCAGGTCGTAGCGGCCCTGCACGACGATGCCGGGGATGCCGGTGAGCCTGCCGGCTTCGCGCAGCAATTGGTCCGGCGCCATGAAACAGTCGTTCTGGAAGTAATGCGCCTCCATGAAGGCTGTCGCCGGCAGCGGACCGGTCGCGCGCAGCGTCGCTTGATCGAGCCTGAAGCGGGCGGGTCTCACTTCCGAAAGCGCACGCTCGGTGTCATGCCAGGAGCGTGCAGCGGGCGCATGGACGGCCGGATCTGGATCGAGGATACGCCGCCAATAGGCCGCGCAGGGCGCACCGCGTTCGGCTTCGGGAAGCACTTCGAGGAAGTCGCGATGCAGGGCCGGGTAGAACCGGGCCAGTGTCTCGCCGAACGCGGTTTCCACCTCGGCCCTTGTGCCCAGAAACGTCGCCCGCAGCACCAGTCCCGCGACGCGGCTCGGATGCGCCTGCGCGTAGGCCAGCGCCAAGGTTGCGCCCCAGGACCCGCCGGCCACGATCCACCGCGAGAAACCGAACTTCTCGCGGATCAACTCCATGTCTGCGATCAGATCGGGCAGGGTGTTGTTGTCGCGGCTGCGGGCCGGCCGGCTGCGCCCGGCGCCGCGCTGATCGAACAGCACGGCATGGAAACGCTCGGGATCGAACAGGCGGCGGTGATCGGGCTGGCAGCCGGAACCGGGGCCGCCATGCAGATACACCGCCGGAATGCCGCCGACGCGGCCGACGCTTTCGACATAGATCTCGTGGCCGCCGGAGACCTGCAGCCATTCCGAAGTCAGCGGTGCGAAGGGATCAGCGCGGCGCGCCGAAGCTTTGCCGGCCTCGGCGTCAGGCATTGTCGTTGTGCTCGGCCGGATCGCCTTCCCAGCTGCCGCCGGCAAAATTGCGGTAGAGGAAGCGGTCCTGGCCGGAAGCCGCGTCGCGCTCGGCCTGCTTGAAAATGCTCTCGTGCAGCGGCGACAAGGTGCAGGCCGGGTCGGTGTTGCCGGCGTCCCCGGTGAGCGCAAAGGCCTGGCAGCGGCAGCCGCCGAAATCGATCTCGCGGAATTCGCAACTCTTGCACGGCTCCTTCATCCAGCCGGTGCCGCGATAGCGATTGAAGGCCTCCGAATTCTGCCAGATCCAGGCGATCGAATGGTTCGAGCGCACGGATTCGAACTCGAGTCCGGTAATGCTCTCGGCGGCGTGGCAGGGCAGGATCTTGCCGGAAGGCGAGATGTTGAAGAACTGGCGGCCCCACCCGCCCATGCATTTCTTCGGCCGCAGCGCGTAGTAGTCCGGCACCACGTAGTCGATCGTGAGGACGCCCTTCAGCCGTTCGCGCGCTTCGGCAACCAGGCGATCGGTTTCTTCGAGTTGCGCGTAGGTCGGCATCAGGCTGGCGCGGTTCTTCAAGGCCCAGCCGTAATACTGCACATTGGCGACTTCCAGCCGGTCGGCATCGAGATTGATCGCCATCTGGATCATGTCGGGCAGCTGGTGCAGGTTCTGCCGGTGCATCACCGCGTTGACGGTGAGCGGGAGGTCGAGCTCGCGCGTCCAGCGCGCGACTTCGAGCTTCTTGGCGTGGCCGCCTTTGTAGCCACCAACGCGATCGGCAAGAGGAGCCTCCGAGGCCTGGAAGCTGATCTGAACGTGGCAGAGCCCGGCGTCGGCCAGCGCCTGCAGCCGCTCGCGCGTCAGCAGCACCGCAGAGGTGATCAGATTGGTGTAGAGCCCGACATCGTTGGCATGCTGCACCAGTTCGACCAGGTCCTTGCGCGCGGTCGGCTCGCCGCCGGAGAAATGTATCTGCAGCACGCCGATCTCGGCGAGCTCGGACAGCACCTTCTTCCATTCAGCCGTGGTGAGCTCGCTTGCGCCGCGGTCGAGCTCCAGCGGGTTGGAGCAATAGGGGCATTGCAGCGGGCAACGGTGAGTCAGTTCGGCCAGCACCGCAAGCGGAATGCCATAGGTCTCCGCGACCGAGCGGCGCTGTTCCAGCACGGTCAACCCGTCATTGCTGTCGGTCCGCGGATGCACGTCTGTCAGTTCGGTCATAGCGTCTTCTCCCGAACCTCGGTCAAAAATCCCTTGTCAGCCAAATCCTGCAGCATGGCGACCACATCGGTGGCGATCATGTCGCGCGGTGCGGCGTATTTTTCCGCAAGCTCGTTCACGATCGCTGCGACGTCGCGTGCGCCGTCGCAGAGCTTGAGCACCTCGACCGCGATCTCGTCCGGCGCCAGCACCCGTTCCGGCGCCAGGATCACCCACACCTGCCGCGTCTCGTCGTATCTCAGCTTGGTGTGACGCGGCAGCACCACGCGGCTTACTTCGGTGACTTGGATGTTGCGTGGTGCTGCCATGGCGTCTCAGCCCTCTTTCGGCACGAAGGCGCCGGGCGGAATATGGCCGTCGACATAGGCGTGATAGAGCGCGTCGAGCTGCACCCAGAGCACGTTGGTCTTGAATATCAGCGCGTTGCAGACCGCGGCGCGCTGCTCGGGCGTGGTCGCGTGCTCCTTCACGTAATGCAGCGCAAAGTTGGCGTCGCGTGGCGCCTGCGTCAGCCGGCGCTTGAAATAGCTCATCGTGTCGTGGTTGACGAAATTGTAGTGCTCGAGCATGCCGGCGATGCGCTCCTCGTGGATGCTGGGCGCGAACAGTTCGGTGAGCGAGGAGGCGATCGCTTCGAGCGGCGACCGGTCGCGACAGAAATGTACATAGGCCTCGACCGCAAAACGCGTCGCGGGCAGGATGCCTTCGGTCGACTCGACGTAAGCGGTGTCGAGCCCGAGGCCTTCCGTCAGCTTGATCCAGCGTTCGATCCCGCCCTCGCTGCCGACGTCGCCGTCATGATCCTCGATCCGGTGCCGCCATTCCAGCCGGGTAGCGCGATCGCGGAAGCGCGAGATCACCACTGCATCCTTGATCGGGATCGTGCTCTGATAGTAGTAGCGGTTCAGCGCCCAGGCCTGCACCTGGCCCTTGTTGAGCTTGCCGCCATGCAAGAGCTTATGGAACGGATGCAGGTTGTGATAGCGGGTCGCGCCGATATGGCGGAGCGCGGCCTCCAATTCGCCGGCGCTGTTCAGCCTCACATTGTTGCCGATCGACAGCGCGGTCATTTCACTCAAATTCACATCACTCACAGCAAGATCTCCATCCCTTGAGCGGGGATTTCCCATCCCTCGCGTTCCAATGTCTGCCGCTCGAGTGAGGCGTGGAGCCACGCCGGATTTGAGTTGTTGATGTGCAGGAAAAGCTTCCTGCCGATCCCGATGTCCGCCAGCGACTTGATTGCGCCGCTTTCTCCGGACATCGCGATATGCCCCATGCTCTGCCCGGTCTTGTTGCCAAGACCGGCTTGGATCATTTCGTCGTCCCGCCATACCGTGCCGTCGAAGAACACCAGCGGCGCGCCCTTCAGCCGCTGCCTCAGGGCATCGTCCACGTCGGCGCAGGCGGCGATGACATAGAAATATTGGCCGCTGGCCTTGTCCGCAATCTTCAGGCCCAGCGTGTCGCCGGTCGATGCGCTGCCCCCCGGATGCTCCTTCCCGCGCAGATACCAGGCGCTGGTACCCGATACCGCAAAGGGCAGGATTTCGAGCCCGGATGGGGTGCCGTCCGGCAATTGCGGGGCGAAGGCGGCATCAACCTCGATCGGTACCCGCCGGACGTTCTCTTCCTTCAACACATCGAAGATGCTGTTCGATTTCAGGATCGCAAGCACCTTGGGATGCCCATAGATCGTGAAGGGCGAACTCTCGCGCATCGACAGCAGGCCGGTGACCGCATCGATCTCGCCATTGGTCAGGATCACGCCGGCGATCGGGCTGTGGCGGAGCGCGCCCGGCTTGGGATGAAGCTGCGGTGTATCGGTAACCTGTTGGCGCAGGTCTGGTGACGCATTGACCAGGAACCAATGCTCGCCGTCGGCGCTCACCGCGATCGAGGCCTGGCTATTCCGGATCTCAGGATGATCAGTCCTGGCGGCCTGGCATACCGCACAGCCGCAATTCCATTGCGGCACTCCGCCGCCGGCAGCGGCGCCCAGGACGACGACGCGCAGCATAATCCGTCTCCTGGAAGTCAAACGAGGGACTTCAATGCGGGGCTTCGGATAATGGCTTCAGGCGCATCCGCAAGCCGTAACCGGCGGGACGGGGCGAAGCGGCGAAGAAGCCGAGGGTGAACGCCCGATCCCGTGCCTTGGGTTTCGCCAATGCGCTGACCTTCGGCGTCCACCCTCACGGTGTTGACGTCACACTCGCAAATTATTTGCGAGCGGCGCAGGCATACATGTTGATTTCCATGCCGACCGGCACTTCAACGATCTTGGGGGCTTTCCAGGCCATTGTCCTCTCCTTTTCGATCGGGACGATTTTCGTCCTCAACGATAAACTACCGCGCCATGAAAAGTTCGCCAGTGGAATCTTTTTCGTTTGAACCGGTCGGCCTATTTATTGCAGTGCGACGTGGCAGAGGAGAACGAGTGGCAATGTCGGGAAAGCAGGGCTGTCAATACAACGAATTCGTGATCGATCGCTTCGCAACCGCGTCCGGTTCTCCTCCTAGGCTGCGGGGAACCGCCCGGATAAGGCAGTTGTGAGTTCTTGGAGCTTTCTATCTCAACGCGCGACCCGATTGGAATCTGTCCATGCCCCGATATTTCTTCAACACCCGGATTGGCGACGAGCTGGTCTCCGATACCGATGGTGAGCTGCTGCGCAATCCCGACCGCGCCTGGGAAGTCGCGCGCGACATGATCCGGGAGCTGCTGCGCACGGAAGGCGCCAACGCGGCGCTCCTCTCGGCCGTCATCGAGGTGACGGACGAGGAAGGCGACATCGTCCTGGAATTTCCGTTCTCGGAGGCGATCTTCGACGTGCCCGCCCGATCGATGACGCGGCACTGAGGCTGTGGCCCCTTGCCGACCCGTCGCTCAGACCGAATGCCGCGGCTGGATGATCTCTCCGCGCGTGGTTGCGATCCCCATCTCGAAGCTGTCGGCGATGCGTCGGGCGCGCAGAATGAAGATCTCGGCGATCTCGGGCGAGAACAGCTCGCGCGCCGTGGCTTCGAACAGTTTGAGCCAGCGGTCGAAATGCGCGCCCTGCAGGGACAGCAGCAGGTGTGGGCGCATGGGGGCGCCGCTGTAGCGGCCGGTCTTCAAGAGCATCGATGACCAGAAATCGGCGATCTTGCCGATATGCTCGTCCCAGTCCTGTACCGTCGTATTGAAGATCGGGCCGATCAGTTCATCCTGCCGGGCGCGACCATAGAAGGTCTCGACCAGGAGCCGGATGGATCCCTCATCAAGTTCCGGATGTTGAACGGCGAGCGGGTGGCGGGAGGGGGTGGTCGTGGGCTTGGCGGTCATGGCGCTGTATATAAGCAGCCACAACGTGCATTGAAATGGCCAATCGGTGCCTCAGTCGGCCGTTGGTTCCCTGATTCCGCCGCCGTTTACGGCAGGCTGACGAACTCCACCCAGTTCGGCTTCTTGCCTACGGAATAGGACTTCAACCTGCGCAAGGCTCCGCTGGTCTGATCGATACCGTAGACAGTCATGCCGTTGGAGACCTCGCCGACGGCTGCAAGATAACGGCCGCTCGGATCGATGTTGAAGCCGCGCGGCTGGGTCTCGGTCGGAACGCTGCCGATCGTGGTGAGATGGCCGGTCGAGGCGTCGACCTTGAAGGCCGCCAACGTGTTCGAGGTCCGCTCCGAGGCATAGAGAAAGCGGCCGTCCGCGGTCACGTGCAGATCCGCCGCCCAGGGTTTTCCTGAGAAGCCCGGCGGCAGCACGGAGGTGCGCTGCTCCTCGCGCCAGGTGCCTTTGTCGGCATCGTAGGCATAGACCGCGAGATCGGCGTTCAGCTCGTGCAAGAGATAGATGAACTTGCCGTTCGGGTGAAAGATGAAGTGGCGTGGCCCTGATTTTTCCGGCGTTTTGATCGTCCCCGCCGCGTTGGGCGTCAGCGCCCCGGAGCTCGCGTCGAAGGTGAAGCTGAGCACCTGGTCGGAGCCGAGATTGGTCACGAACACGAAGCGGTTGTCGGGCGCAGGCAGGAATGCGTGCGCGTTCAGCCCGGTCGGAATCACCTGTGCAGGCGCGGCAACGACGCTGTTCGCCTGCACCGGGTTGACCGCGACTTTGTTGCCGCCATAAGAGGCGCTGAACAGGAACCTGCCGGACCGGTCGAAGGCGATATTGGCCATGCTGTCGGCCAGCGGGCCGTTACCCAGATGGCTCAGGTGCCCGCTTATGGGATCGATCGCGAAGCTCACGGCCAGGAAGGGCTTGGAGCGGATGCCTGCGATCAGCGTGCGACGATCGGGGCTGATCGCCAGCGGCGTCGATGAGCCGGGCGTTTCGATAGCAGGGAAGGCCGCGGTTTGGACCGGCGTCATCTCTCCCGTACCGGAATCGAGCCGGAATACGCTGATATCGTTGCTGTCGGCATTGCCGATATAGGCGAACGTTTCGGCGCTGGACATACGCGGCGCCAGTGCGGTCGCGAGCGCGGCGATCATCAACGTCGTTGCTACGACGGTGCCCGATCCGAGCATGTTGTTCCCCCCCGTAATTTAGTTGCGGATTCTTAGTCTCGATTGTCGGTGCTGGCCAAGATCGATGTCGTATGAATCAATTCAGAATTAGCATTGGTCGGGAGGGAGGCCGGACGGGCGGGCGCCCATCTCTTCCACGCATGGCCGTGTGCCGGGACGGGCAGGGCACGGCGCTGGTTCCTCCGCCGCTCCGGCGCTAAAAGCGGACCACATCACGGAGTTGCCCATGACCGACCTCTGGCGCCTTTCGGCCGCTGACCTCGCCGCCCTCATCAAGTCCAAGCAGGTTTCCGCCAAGGAAGCGGCCACGTCGGCGCTGGCGCGTCTCGGCGCGGTCAATCCGAAGGTCAACGCGGTGATCGACCATCGTCCCGAGCAGGTGCTGCGACAGGCCGAGAGCATCGACGCGGCGCTTTCGCGCGGCGAAGATCCGGGCCCCTTGGCCGGCGTGCCGGTCACGATCAAGGTCAATGTCGATCAGGCCGGCTTCGCCACCACCAATGGGTTGAAGCTGCAGAAGGACGCGATCGCCAAGAGCAACAATCCGGTGGTGGAGAACCTGGTCAAGGCGGGGGCCGTGCTGCTCGGCCGGACCAATACGCCGGCGGTGTCCTACCGCTGGTTCACAAGCAACCTCGTCCACGGCGACACCAAGAATCCGCGTGATCCGGCGATCACGCCGGGCGGCTCCTCGGGCGGTGCGGGATCGGCGACAGCCGCGGGCATCGGCCATATCGGCCACGGCACCGACATTGCCGGCTCCGTCCGTTACCCGGCCTATGCCTGCGGCATTCATGGCCTGCGTCCGACCGTCGGGCGCATTCCCGCGTTCAACGCCTCCCTTCCGGAACGCCCGATCGGACCGCAGATCAGTGCCGTCTCCGGCCCCCTGGCGCGTACCATCAAGGACGTCCGGCTTGCCTTGGCAGCCATGTCCGCGCGCGATGTGCGCGATCCCTGGTGGATGCCGGTGCCGCTGGAAGGTCCGCCGATGCCGAAGCGCGTGGCGCTCTGCGTCAATCCGGATGGGCTCAATCCGGTGCCGGAGGTGCAGGCCGCGGTGCGCGATGCGGGCCAGCGGCTGGAGCGGGCGGGTTGGACGGTGGAGGAGATCAAGGACACCCCGCCGATGCAGGAGGCCGCGATTCTGCAGACAAAGCTCTGGCTCGGTGACGGCTATGAGGCGCAACTCGCTCTCGCCGAGAAGGAAGGCGATCCCGGCGCGCTGGCCTGCCTGCGCGGCAACCGTGCAAAGGTGTTTCCGTTCGACTCCACCGAGCTTTCCAGGGCGCTGACCCGCCGGGCGACGCTGACCCGCGAGTGGCTGCTGTTCCTCGAACAACATCCGGTGCTGTTGATGCCGGTCTCGGGTGAACTGCCGTTCGCAGATCAGCTCGATCGCAAGGACGAAGAATCGTTCCAGCGAGTCTGGCACGCACAGCTGACCCAGATCGCGATCCCGTTTTTCGGCGTTCCGGCCCTGACGGTCTCGACCGGCCTGGTCGGGCGCCTCCCGGTCGGCGTGCAGCTCGTGTCGCAGCGCTTCCGGGAGGATTTGTGCCTTGCCGCCGGCGAGGCGATCGAGGCTGGCGGAACCCCACCCATGCCGATCGATCCCGTGGGCTAGCTGATGCCGAGCATCTACGATTTCACCGCGGCGTCGCTCAGTGGTGAAGAGGTGCCGCTGAAGCGCTTCGAGGGGCAGGTGTTGCTGGTCGTGAACACCGCGAGCGCCTGCGGCTTCACGCCGCAATATCGCGGCCTCGAAGCACTTTACCGGGAGTATGCGAGCCGGGGCTTTGCCGTGCTGGGATTTCCCTGTAACCAGTTCGGCGCCCAGGAGCCGGGCACCGCAGAGGAGATTGGCGCGTTTTGCGCGGGCAAGTACGACGTGACGTTTCCGCTGTTTGCGAAGGTCGCCGTCAACGGCGCGGCCGCGCATCCGCTGTTCAAGTTCCTGAAACGTGAGAAGAGCGGGCTATTGGGTTCGGCGATCAAATGGAATTTCACCAAATTCCTGGTCGACCGGTCGGGGCAGGTGGTGGGTCGCTATGCGCCGACCACCAAGCCTGAGGCATTGAAGAAAGAGATCGAGGCGCTGTTGTGAGCGAAACGAAGACCACTGCGAACGAACTGCCGGACCGTTTGTCGGTCGATCCGAAGAGCCCGTACTACAATGCGGAGGTTCTGGCCCGCGACGTCGGCATCCGCTTCAAGGGCGTCGAGAAGACCAATGTCGAGGAATATTGCGTGAGCGAGGGCTGGGTCCGCGTGACCGCGGGCAATGCCAAGGATCGTCACGGCAATCCGCTCACCATCAAGGTGCACGGGCCGGTCGAGCCGTATTTCAGGGATCTGAGCTCGTCCTGACGCGCTCAGGCGGCATTGCGAGCGACCCGGTCCGCGCGAAGCGCGGCCGGATGACAAGCTCGGCGGCGCAATCCAGGAACCACACGAGACATCTGGATTGCCTCGTCGCCGATGCTCCCTGCAACGGCGTCATCGCATGGAGCCCTTCGGAAGACCTGCCTCTTCCCGTCCATCGGCTAGGCGGGCCACTGCCGCGCCGATGCTGCGACCGCTTACGACAGCCGCATGTCCAGAAGCCTGCGACCTTCCGTCTTGATCAGCTTCTTCACCGCGCTGGAGGCGACCACCTCGCCTTCATTGGCGTAGGCCTCGTGGTTCTTCTCGATATCGTCGAGGCGGTAGAGATAGTTGACCATGATGCCGGCGGATTCGCGCAAACCCTTGGCCGAGAGATCGCCGAGCCAGTTGATGCGCTCCAACCGCGCGCCGTTGCCGAGATGGAAGCGCGCGACGGAGTCGATCAGCTTGCCCTTGGGCGTGCGCGCTTTCAGGAAATAATAGGCGGCGATCGGCTCCAGCACCGTGCGCAATTGCGCAGCGATCTCGGGATCCTCGAACCATTTGGGCTCGTCCAGCAGCTTGAGCACCGCACGGTCTTCATCGCTGACCTCGGTGGTCTGCTTCAGCCAGCCCATGAAGCCCGGCACCGGCGACAGCGTCACGAACGTGTCGAGCTTCGGCAGCTCGCGCCGGAGCTCTTCGACCACCTGCTTGATCAGGAAGTTGCCGAAGGAAATGCCGCCGAGCCCGCGCTGGGTATTGGAAATCGAGTAGAACACTGCGGTGCGCGCGCGATCGATCGGGACCGGCTGACGATCGACCGCGAGCAGCGGCGAGATTGCGCCGGGTATCGTTTCGGTCAGCGCCACCTCGACGAAAATCAAGGGCGCATCCGGCAGTGCCGGATGGAAAAAGGCGTAGCAACGGCGATCGGCCGGGTCGATGCGGCGGCGCAGATCGTCCCAGTCATGAATTTCGTGCACGGCCTCGTAGCGGATGATCTGTTCCAGGATGTTGGCAGGTGTCGACCAATCGATCCGGCGTAACACGAGAAACCCCCTGTTAAACCAAGAGCTCAAGAGATGGACGATATCCCGATCGAGCGCCACGAGCTCGGGGGTGGCCTTCGTCAAGCCGAGCAGATCGGTCCGCATCGCGACCAGTTCGCCGGTCCCGCCCGGCGCACGGTTGAGCCGGCGGATCAATTCCTGCCGCCGCGGCTCGGAGGCGAAATGCAACTCGCTGGCGTCCTCGTCGGTCGGATGCGCGCGCCAGTTCTCGATGGCCTTGGTGAGCTTGGCCTTGTCAGGTCCGAATTCATGCACCAGCGCCGTGAAGAACGCCTTGCGTCCATCGGCATCGAGATCATGGTAGCCGTCGAGCACGTCGCGGGCCATCGCGGTGCCGGATGCTTCGCCGGCCCCCGATAGCAGGGCCTGGCAGAGCTCGGCCAGGCTCTCTGCATCGTGTTTTTCGGCTGGCGATCCGCCGCGGCGAAGAAACGTGCGGCCACGCTCGGAGATTGTGGTGAGCAGGTCGGTGAAAAAAGCGTTGGCCATCTGATCTCGTCGAATCCCCCGCGGAGAAGGTCGATCTTACATGGATTTATGGCAAAGCTTGTCACAATCAAGTATAAGAATTGGTCAAAGTCGTCGGACGAAATCTGTCGGCGACTTGCCGGTCACTTGCCGGAAGGCGTGTGAAAAGGCCGGCATGCTGGCATAGCCGAGATCGGACGCCAGCGCCTTGATCGAGAGATGACGCTCGGTCGACAGCCGTTCGATGGCGGTGGCGATCCGCGCCCGTCGGCACCAGGCTTTGAAGCTCAGCTTGGTCTCTGCGGCAAACAGCCGCGACAGCGTGCGTGCGGATGTGCCGACCTTGCGTGCAAGCGTCTCGATTTCATGCGTCATCGCCGGCGTGGCCAGCACGATGTCGGCGGCGCGCCGGCAGCGCGGCTCCTGCGGAAGCGGAATGAAGGTCGCGGAATCCTCGGTGCGGCGCAATTCCAGCATCGCCAGCCGGACCAGCAGGTCGGCGCGTTCGCGGTCTTTCCGGTCTTCGAACAGCGCCAGGATCGCATGATGCAACAGCGGCGACACCAGCACCACGAATTCCTTGCTGAGCCGCGGCTTGCGCATATGGCCCTGCAGCAAATCGCCGTCGAAGAAGATCGTCCGCATTTCGCTATCGGACAACATGTCGATCGCATGTGCGTGGTGCGCGGGCACCCAGACCGCGCGGTCGGGGGGCACCAGCCAGCGGCCTTTCGGTGTCGTGACCTGCATCGTGCCGCTCGCGGCATAGACCAGCTGTGCCTCGCGGTGCATATGCGGCGCGAGCCGCATGCCTTTCTTGTAGCTGCGGGCGACCAGGTGAACCCCGGCCTGCACGGCGCGGCGGTCGGCGACAAGAGGGCGGATTGGCGTTTCGACGATGGTCATTGGCGGCATCCCGTCAGGGCAAGCGACTATAATCGATTTCAAGACAACATGAGCGCCAGCCCCATGAACCATCCGAGCCGGGTGATCGGCTTTGTCAATGCCGGTCACTTCATCGATCACTATGCGATGCTGATTTTTGCCGCCGCGGTCGTCATCATGGGCCCGGCCCTCGACATGAGCTATGCGGAACTATTGCCTTACGCCACGCCTGGCTTCATCGCCTTCGGCGCCGGATCGCTGCTGACGGGCTGGCTCGGCGACCGCTGGAGCCGCCGTCATATGATGCTCATCTTCTATCTCGGCATCGGCGCGTCCATGGTCGCGGTCGGGCTGGTCCGGACGCCGGTGCAGCTCGGCACAGCCTTGCTCGCCATCGGCCTGTTCGCCTCGATCTACCATCCGGTCGGCACCGCGATGATCGTCTCCTATGCGGAGAGACTGGGGCGCGAGATGGGGATCAACGGCGTGTGGGGCAATCTCGGCGTGGCCTCGTCGGCGCTGGTGACGGGCGTGATCGGCGAATATCTCGGCTGGCGCTTTGCGTTCATCGTTCCGGGCGTTCTCACGATGCTGATCGGCGTCGCCTTCGCATGCGCCGTGACGCATGAGGACCGTCGCGGCGCGCGGCAGGCGGCGGCGCAGGCGCGGGTCGCGCGCGAGCACATGTGGCGGGTCGTCGTCGCGCTGCTGATGGTCGTCATCGCGATCTCGACCACCTTCAATGCGGTCACGGTGGCGCTGCCGAAGCTGTTCGCCGAGCGGCTCGCCGGCCTGACGCAGAGCCCGGCGCTGCTGGGCCTGATCGCGGCCGGGGTCTATGTGTTCGGCGCGATGACCCAATACACGATCGGGCGGCTGCTGGACCGGCATGCGCTGAAGGCGGTGGCGCTGCCGCTGTCGGTCGTGCTGGCGCCGCTGCTTTATCTCGCCGCCGATTTCACCGATCTGGCCTTGATCCTGGTCTCGGTCGGCATCGTGATGGGCGCGTTCGGCCAGGTTACGGTCAATGACGCCATGGTCGGCAAGTACACATCGGAAGAATGGCGCTCGCGCGCTTATGCGGTGCGCTATTTCGTCGGCTTCACCGCCGCGGGCGCCTCGGTCGGTCTGGTCGCCTGGCTCCATGAGCATGGCGGCTTTTCGACCATGCTGCACGCCTTCGCCGGCCTCTGCCTGTTCGCGGTCGCAGCGGCGCTGATCCTGCCGCCTGAGATCAGGGTGCCCGCGCCCACGAATTGAGAACGTCGCCTTCGGCTCCTCGCAATGACGGAGAATTACGGCAGTGTCTGCGCGCTTGCGACATCCACCGGCGCCTTGCGCTCTGCCAGCCAGTTCTCGAACCGTTGCACCACGACGAAGAACGCCGGCACGAACAGCACGGCGAGGCAGGTCGAGGCCAGCATGCCGGAGAACACAGTGATGCCGATCGACTTGCGGGCGCTCGCGCCGGCGCCGGTTGCGAACACCAGCGGCGCCACGCCGAGGATGAATGCGAACGACGTCATCAGGATCGGGCGGAAACGGGCGCGGGCCGCCTCGATCGCCGATTCCAGCAGCGGCTTGCCGTCGCGGCCATGTAGTTCGAGGCCGACCTCGACGATCAGGATCGCGTTCTTGGCCGACAGCGCGATGAGCAGGATCAGCCCGATCTGGACATAGAGATTGTTGTCGATCTTGAGCGCCGAGAGCACCGCCATCGGGCCGAGCAGCGACAGCGGTACGGCCAATATCACCGAGATCGGCGCGTACCAGCTTTCATATTGGCCGGCGAGCACGAGATAGACGAGCAGCAGCGCAAGACCGAAGGTCAGGTAGATCTGGTTCGAGACCGCCTTCTCCTGATAGGACATCGCGGTCCACTCGTAACCGGCGCCCGGCGGCAAGGTCCGGTCCGCGACCTGCTCCATCAGTGTCAGCGATTGTCCGGAGCTGTAGCCCTGCGCCGGCAGGCCGACGATGGTGGCGGAGGGATAGAGATTGTACAGGCTGATCAGCGAGGGGCCGACGCTCGGACGGATCGTGGCAACGGTGCCGAGCGGGATCATGTCGCCGGCCTGGTTGCGCACCATCAGGTTCTCGATCTCGCGCGTGGTCAGCCGGGCGCTGGCGTCGGCCTGCACATAGACCTGGAACACGCGGCCGAATTTGTTGAACTGATTGACGAAAGAGGAGCCGAGATAGGACGAGAGCGCCGAGAACACGGCATCGGTGGTGACGTGCAAGGTCTGCGTCTTGATGCGGTCGATCTCGATATCGAATTGCGGCACCATGGCGCGGAACGGCGATTGCACGTGCTGCAGCGCGCTTTGGCTCTCGGCGTTGGTGACCATGGCGGAGGTCAAGGCTTGCAGCTTGGCATAATCGTTGTTGCCGTCGCGCAGCTCGACCTGCATGGAAAAGCCCGCGGCATTGCCGATGCCTTGAATCGGTGGCGGCGGCAGCACCGAGACTTGCGCCTCCATTACCGCCGCCATCTTGTCGTTCAGCCCATAGACCAGTGAACGCAGGTCTTCGCCCTTGCCGCGGGCGTCCCAATCCTTCAAGACGATATAGGCGACGCCGGCATTGGCCAGGCTTGCGCTATTGTCCAACGCGGATATGCCGGCGATGGTGGTGACCTGGGCGACGCCGGGCGTCTGGCCCGCGATCTCGCTCACCTTCTCCAGCGCCTTCTGTGTCCGGTCCAGCGCGGCGCCGTCGGGCAATTGGACGGCGGCGATCAGGTAGCCCTGGTCCTCGATCGGGAGAAAGCCGGTCGGGACGCGCGACAGGCCATAACCGCCGATCGCGATCAGGAGCAGCGCTGCGATCACCGACATGTTGCTGTGTGCGACCAGCCAGCCGATCAGCGATTCATAGCGCCGCTCCAGCCGCGCGTAGACGTTGTTGAAGGCGCGGTAGAAGACATTGCGCTGCTCCGGCGGCACCGGCGGGCGCAGCCAAAGCGCGCATTGCGTCGGCTTCAAGGTCGCAGCATTGATGGCGGAGAGCAGCGCGGTCGCGGCGATCACCAGGGCAAACTGCGCGTAGATCCGTCCCGTCAGTCCCGGCAGGAATGCGGCCGGCAGGAACACCGAGATCAGCACCAGGGTGATGCCGACGATCGGGGCGAACAGCTGGTCCATGGCGCGGATCGCCGCGTCATGGCCGTTCATGCCGCGCTCGATGTTGTGGGCGGCGCCTTCGACCACCACGATGGCGTCGTCGACCACGATGCCGATCGCGAGCACGATCGCAAACAGGGTCGACATGTTGATGGTGAAGCCGAGCGCCGCCATCGCGGCGAACGCGCCGATGATGGTGACCGGAACCGTCGTGGTCGGCACCAGCATCGCGCGCCAGTCCTGCAGGAACACCAGGATGACGATCAGCACCAGCACGCCGGCCTCGATCAAGGTCTTGTAGACCTCGTGGACGGAGGCGCTGACGAATTTCGTCGTGTCGAACGGCGTCTCGTATTTGACCCCCGGCGGGAAGGCTCTTGCGAGTTCCGCCATCTTCTTCTCGACGGTCTGCTCGACCTCGAGCGCATTGGCCCCGGGAGATTGGAAGATGCCGATGCCGGCGGCCGGTTGCCGGTTGAGCGAAAAGATCTGGCTGTAAGTCTGTGCGCCGAGCTCGACCGAGCCGACGTCGCGCACGCGCGTCACGTCGCCATTGTCGCCGGTCTTGACGATGATGTCTTCGAATTGCCTGACATCGTCGAGTCGGCCGGCGACGTTGAGGGTGTACTGAAAGGCCTGGCCCGGCGGAGTCGGCGGTGCGCCGATCTGGCCGGCCGCGACCTGCTGGCTTTGCTGCTGAATGGCCTGGATCACGTCCTGCGGCACCAGCCCGCGCACCTGCAGTTTGCTCGGATCGAGCCAGATGCGCATCGAATACTGGCCGGACCCGAACACCGTGACGTTGCCGACGCCGGGCAGCCGCGCCAGTTCGTCCTTCAGATTGATGGCGGCATAGTTGCTCAGGTACAGGCTGTCATATTTGGCGTCCGGCGAAGTCAAGGTGACGAACAACAGAATCGAGGTCGACCGCTTCTGCACGGTGACGCCCTGGTTCTGCACCGCCGGCGGCAATTGCGACAGCGCGCTGGAGACGCGGTTCTGCACCAGCACTTGCGCGAAGTTGAGATCGGTGCCGATCTTGAAGGTCACTGTCAGCGTGTAGGTGCCGTCGGCGGCGCTGTAGGACTGCATATAGAGCATGTCCTCGACGCCGTTGACCTGCTGCTCGATCGGCAACGCGACCGTGTCGATCACGGTCTTGGCGCTGGCGCCGGGATAGCGCGTTGTGACCTGCACGGTCGGCGGCACCACATCGGGGTATTGCGCGACCGCGAGGTTGAACAGCGCGACCGCGCCGATCAGCATCATCAGGATCGCGATGACGTTGGAGAGGACCGGGCGTTCGATGAAGAATTTGGAGATCATCGCCGCTCCTATTTGCCGGCGGAGGCCTGCTGTTCGATCGTCTTGACTTGTGGGTCGACTTTCTGGCCCGGAATTGCCCGCAGCAGCCCGGCGATGACCACGCGATCGTCGGGCTTCAGTCCGCTTTCGATCACGCGCAACTCCCCTTCGCGCGCTCCGACCGTCACAGTGCGCTGCTCGACCGTATTGTCGCCGTTGACGATGAGAACATAGCGGCCACTTTGGTCGCTGCCGAGCGCGGTGTCCGGAACGAGAAGCGCATTCGGCACGCGCTCCAGCGGAACGCGGATGCGGACGAAATAGCCGGGCAGCAGCACGCGGTTCGGGTTCGGGACGATGCCGCGGACGGCGAGTGTACCGGTGGCCTGATTGATCGTCGGCGCAGCGTAGTCGAGCTTGCCTTGGTGCGGATAACCGTCCTCCGTCTGCAGCCCGATCTCGATCGGAATTTGTTTGAAGTCGGACTCCGTCAACCCGCGCTGCCGCGCGTCAGCCCGGATCCGCAACACGTCCTGCTCGTTGACATTGAAGTTCACGTAAATCGGGTCGAGCGCGACGATGGTCGCAAGCTGTGTCGGCGAGGCAACGCCGACAAGTTCGCCCACCGAGACCAGATGCGCGCTGACCACGCCGTCGAACGGCGCGGTCACCTTGGTATAGTCGTAGTTGACTTGGGCGATTCGTGTGTTGGCCTCGGCTTGCGCCAGATTGGCCTTGGCGTTGTCGCGCGCCGCGGTGGAGCTATCGAGCGTTGCCTGTGACACGGCCTGCCGGGCGACGAGCTCGGACTGGCGTCTGTAGTCCGCTTCGGCCTGCTTCAGCGAGGCCTGCGCGCCGGCCTCGGCGGCTTGGGCCTGGTCGAGCTTGAACTTGTAGGTCTCGGGCTCGATGGTGAACAGCGTCGTGCCTTCCTTCACCGCGTCGCCGTCCTTGTAGTCGATCGACTGCAGGAAGCCTTGGACCCGCGCCACCAGATCGACGCTCTTCACGGGCGCGGTATTGCCGGTCGCGTCGAGGTAGCGCGTGACCGCGCGTTGCACCGGCTGTGCGACGTCCACCTTGGGCGGAGGCGGTGGCTGGAACGAATTCTGTTCGCACCCGGCCAGCAGCGTTGCTGTGAGCGCAATCGACATGATGCTCGGCAGATGTTGCCGAGCAGACCTTGGCTGGGAATGCGATGACAAGTGCGTCGACATCATCTCCGGAAAACCATTTGAACAGGCTTTGAGACCACGCGCACCAAAAAAAGGCATCGGATAGAGTCTATCCGTTGTGTTTCCTACCAACAATCCACCTGGAGCGAAACACGAAAGCCGATATGTCACCGGAAAGTTGCATGACCGCGCGGATATGTCGCCGGATCGTCAACTGATTGGGAGGCCGGCCGATGGTCGATCCAGCGCTTGAACGCTGCCCGCCGCTCTCGACCGTCGTCGTGATTGCGCTCGCCGCACCGGTCCTTTTCCGCATAGGCGCGCACGCGATGTCGTGTCGCGCCACCGGCCGAGCCGGAGGCGAAGCCGGTGCCTGGCTCGGTCGCTGAAAGCAAGCCAGCCGCGGGCAGGGGGCGGGCGGTGCTGCGGCACCTGCATCTCCATCTGCAGCCCATCGGCGGTACCAGTTGTTCCTGCCGCGGGGGCATCGGACCGGTGGCTATTCCGGCAACGCCGAGGTTCCTGCTGCGGCTGGGTCCGCTCGATGAGCGAGTGATTATCAATGCTGCATGTGCCGGCCGAAGCTCTCTCTCGGCCGTCCTTCCCGACGTTCGCCTCCGGCGAGTGCCTCGGGACGAGGGCTTGCTTTGCGGCAAAAGGACAGACCCTCATGGTGAGGGGCGCCGCCTGCGGCGCGCCGCGAACCATGAGGCCGGTCCGGTTTGGGCCATATGCGATAGCCCTGCCTCGGGCGGCGGCACCGTCGCAGCACCTACAAAACGGCGAAATCTGCCTCGCGTGTCGCAGTCGTCTGCGTCGCCGCATTTGATCAAAATTCTGCATCGATTGATTTGATTTCGCGATGACAACGATGCAGATTTTACGCGTTGCCTTTGCCTTTACGTTGCCGAAGTAATTTGTATTTAACGAGCCCCTCGCCATGGTGGACGCTGTTTCCACCCGTGCAAATTGATGGGAGAGGCCATGTTGTTGAAGTGGCGCGGCCTATGCGCTGCAGTCTTTGCGTTTACCGCCGCGGCGGCGGTAACGAACAGCGCACATGCTGCGAACTTGAAGGACGAGATCGCCCCGGGCGGCAAGCTGCGCGTCGCGATCGCGATCAGTCCGGCCGGAGGCGCCTTCTGGTGCACGAAGGCGGAGAATGGTTACGCGGGCGTTCCGGTCGATCTCGGCAAGGCCATGGCTGCACAGCTTGGCGTGCCGGTCGAATATGTCGAATACCACAATTCCGGCGAGATCGCCGATGCGGCCTCCAAGGGCGGCTGGAGTGTCGCCTTCCTGCCCAAGGATCCGGAGCGCGAGGGCAAGTTGTCGTTTGGCCCGATCTATGAGGTCGGCGATGCGACCTACATCGTCCGGGCGGGCTCGACTGCGACGAATTTTGCAACGCTCGACCAGGGCGGCACCGAGGTTGCGGCGATCGAGGACACGACCACGCTGCGCGGCGCGAAGGCGCATCTGAAGAAGGCGACGGTAACGCCCTTCAAGACCTATGACGAGGTCTACAGCCTGCTCGCCGCCGGCGAGATCGACGCCTTCGCATTGTCGCGCGATCAGCTCAACGAAATGGCGAAGAAGCTGCCGGGCACGAAAGTGCTCGACGAGACCTTCAAGAAGACGTTCACCGCGGTCGCGGTGCCGCCCAGCCATCCGCAGGCGCTTGCCTTCGTCACCAAGTTCATGACCGACGCCAAGTCGAACGGCGTGTTGCGCAAGGCCTATGATGACAACGGCCTCAAGGACACGCCGCTACGCACGCAGTGATCAGTTCGCGGCGGGCGCGATGGGATCGAGCCCGCTGTCGACGATCGTCGTGCGGGCGGCCGGGGAGGCCAGAAACCTGATCAGCGCCTTTCCGGCCTCGGGCTCCTTCGACGATGTGGCGATGCCGGCCGAGAAGATCGTGATCTTCTGCAACTCGTCCGGCAACGGTCCGACGATATCGATGCCGGCGACCGGCTTCAATTCGCTGATCTGCTGAAAGCCGAGTTCGGCCTCGCCATGGGCGACGATCTCGCCGACCGGGGTCGCCGGGATCATTCGCGCTTTGTCTTTCATCTGGTCCTTGATGCCGAGCTTGTCGAACATCTCGGTCGAGACGTAAACGCCGCTGGCGCTGTCGGAGTAGGCGACCGATTTCGTCGCCAGCAAGGCGCGCTTCACCGCGTCAGCGGTTGAAATGTCAGGGTGCGGCGTACCGGATTTCACCGCGATGCCGATCGGAGATTTCACCAGATCGACGCGGCTGTCGGCCGCGACCTTGCCCTTTGTGATGAGGTCGCCCAGCGCATAGCCGACCATGATGAGGACGTCGGCCGGCTCGCCGCGCTCGAGTCGCATCGGGATCGCATTCACGGTCGTGCCCATCGAGGGCCCGTAGGCGACCACGACCTTGTTGCCGGTGGTCCGCTCGAACTCCGGCGCCAGCTTCTTGAACGCCGCGGTCAGCCCGCCGGAGATCATCACGTGAACATCGGCGGCGCTCGCGCCGGTGCTGACCGCAAGGGCGGTGGCGACACCGAGCGCAAGAATGCGGACGCGTGCGGAAATTGTCATATGGAATCCTCCCCAGACGAGCGTTGCGCGCAGTTCGTTGGCTGCGCCGCGCAGCTTGCTTATCCCGCTTCTCAGACGAGGACCAGAGGGGGAGTTGAACGACAGATTTTGCGATGCGTCCCAGGGGCGCGCGCCATTTGGTGGCATCCGCCGCTGTCGGATCGCGGCACGCAGGCTGGCGTCAGGTGCCGACCTGGTAGTCAGGGGCGGAGGCCAGGAAGCCGGCATAGGCGTCGGCATCCGGCGGGGCGAACTTCTCGGCCAGCGGACTGCGGCGTCGTTTCGCGGCACCGATGTCGGCCAGCAGCTCGTCGAAATGTTTGAAGTGATAGGGGGCGACGCAGAGCCCGCCATAGACGCCCGCCGCCGGCCGCTCGACACGCTTGAAGTGCAGCATCATCTCGATGTTGTCGCGCATCTGGCGGTCGGTGGGCTGGTGCGCGAGCTGTCCGTCGGCGTAACGCACCAGCCAGTTGGCCGCCATGTCGGCACATAGCACGGTGCAGAAGCTCGAGTTGAAACCGACGAAGCCGAGCTCGGGCAGGTCCGGATTGGCGATCAACCGATACAGCCGATATTGCCCGTCCGCGTCGACCAGCCTGGCGCGATCGGCCTCGGAGAGGAACGGCACGCCCAGTCTGTAGCCGATCGCGAGCACGGCAATGTCAGCCTTGACCCGCTCGCCGCCGCTGGTCACGATCGTGTTCGGCTCGTAGTGATCGAAGGTGCCGCGGATGGCCTTGATCCGGCCGTCGGCCACCATCGGGAAGAAGTCCGGAGTTGCGATCGGGACTGAGCAGTTGACCCCGACCTCGATCGGCTCTTTGGGGACCATCTTGCATTTCTCAAGCTGTAGCTGCGCCTTGAGCAGCGCCTCCAAGCCGCGCCAATTGGCCCAGACGAAAGGCTTGGCGATGGCGTGGGCGAGGCGGGCGAGCGGACCGATGTTCCAACTCGCGAACATCTGCTCCTGCGCGCGAATGTAGAGGATCCGCTTGAAGTTGATCAGGCCGCCGATGAAATACGGAATGCGCCAGACCGGCTCACGATAGACCAGCGTCACCTCGCGCGCGCCGGACTTCACGGCGTTCACCGCGATGTCGGTTGCCGACTTGGAGCCGCCGAGCACCACGACGCTTCTGCCCTTGGCCAGGGCTGCATCGTTGTATTTCGACGAGTGGATGATCTCGCCGCCGGCCGCCGTGAAGCTGTCCTCGCCCGGCAGGTTCAAGCTTTGCGGCTCGTTGAACTGGCCGATGCAGATCGCGACGAAGTCGAAATCTTCGCGGCTGGTCCCGCCATCCTTTGCTGCGAGATCGAGCGTCCAGCCCGGCTTGCCGTCGGCGCGGCGGTTCATCGCCACCACCGCCGTGTTCAGGCGCAGCATGCGGTCGAGGCCGTGGTCTCGCGCATAGCCGGTGAGGTAGGCGTGGACCTGCGGACCCTTTGGCCATTCCGGGTACGACTCCGGCATCGGCTTGTCGGTGTAGCGATAGAGCTCTTTCGGGCTCTGGGTCTGAACGTCGGGATAGGATCGGGCCGGCTCCCAGACGCCGCCGAGATCGCCGCTCTTCTCGATGATCGTGACCTTGTGACCTCGTTTCGAAAACGCCTTCGCAGCCGCGAGGCCCGAGACGCCGGCACCGATTACGCACACGTTCTTCCGAATGATCATGGCAGGTTACCTCATCGAATGATTGGCGGGGCGTGCGGGCGAGCCGCATCGAATGCAGGTGGCACGAAGCTCGCCGCTTGCCTCCTCCGCGTCGAGAGCAGTTTGGTTACGCCTGCAATCGGCCGCATGCGCGATCGACGCGCCGCGTCATAGGCCAGACGCCAAGATCGCAGCGCGTCGTTAGACCTAATCGTTGGCCTCGGGCGGCAGGAAGTCGACCTCATGCTCGGCCGAGATCCTGACGACCTCGGCCGGATCGGTGAGGTCATGCAGTTTATTGAACAGCGCTTCGAGCTTCTGCATCGGCGACACCCAGAACAGCGCCCGCGCCGGCTTGTCGGACTTGTTGAAATAGCCGTGTGGAATGCCGCGCGGCATCCGGACCAGATCGCCGGCGTGAGCCTTGACCCAGACACCGTCGAGCTTGAGGTCGAGGACGCCTTCCTGAACCAGGATGAACTCGTCCTGAGTGGGGTGGATGTGGACGGGTACGAACTGGCCGGGCTCGCTGTTGGTCTCGAACGCAAAGGCGGAGTCGGTGATGGCCTTCGGAAAATAGAGCTGGCCGAGGATGTTCCAACTCTTGCCGCCATAGCCGGTGCCGGCCGCGGTGATGCCTTTCTCGAGTGGTGTCATGGCTCGTCTCTCTCATGGACCTTGCGAAAGGATCGGGCGGCCGGCACGCACTGTCTATCCGGAAAACGAATCCCTCGACCGGATCAGCTAATTATTATAGGCTTAAAATGATCTCGTGATGGCGATGACGGCAATGTTGTCTGTAGCAGCGGGCATTGATTGCACTCCTGGTGGCTCCGCAACGATGCGGCTTGCCGAGTTTCGCCGCGTTGCAACAACCTCTGTCGACGAGGCGGCCGAACAAATAGGTCGCATCTTCTGTCCACATCGGCTGCAACCGGCCGTCCGGACCGCCCAGCATTTCTGCGCTGTGCACAATTGCGCGCCATTTGACGGCTTCTCGATCAACTACGTGGCCTATGGCAGCGTGGTGACCATCGATCCCGGCTACCTCGAGCGCTTCTTCCTGATCCAGCTTCCCCTGTCCGGAACGGCGCGCATCCACGCAGGGTCGCGCGAGGTGGCGAGCTGTCCCGGTCTTGCCGCCTCGCTGCTGTCGCCGACGGTGCCGACGCGGATGCTCTGGGAGGATTGCGAGCAATTGATCCTGCTCGTGGATCGTCGCGTTCTCGAGCAGCGTGCCGCAGCGTTGTCTGGCAAGGCGGTGCAGCCGGTCGTGTTCGACCCGTCTATCGATGTGTCGAAGGGCGCCGGATCGATGCTGGCGGCGCGGATGCATGAGCTCGCCGGGCTGGCCGAGCGGATCGGCCCCGATCGCGAGCTGTCCGCCGTGGCGGCCGCGGATCGGCGGGAGGCGCTGCTCGAACTCCTGCTCATTCACCGCAGTCACGATCTGTCGGATGCCATCCGCAGGTTTTCCGGCCGATCGGAGGCGCTGCCCCGCGGCTTGCAAAGGGCGCGGGACTTTCTGCACGCGCATGCCGCGGAACCGTTGGATCTTGTGCGACTGGCGGAGATAGCTGGTATCGGCATCCGCGCGCTGCAATGCGGCTTCCGCCGCCATTTCGGCAGTTCGATCTCGGAGATGCTGCAGGATCTCAGGCTGGCGCAGCTGAATGCGCGATTGATGAATGCGCCCCCGGAGGCACATATCATCGATATCGCCTTCGATCTCGGCTTCAGCCATCTCGGGCGGATGGCCGGTGCTTACAAGGCGAAGTTCGGCGAGACGCCATCGGCGACGCGGCGGCGTGCCTGTGGTCCTGCGATGCCGAGCCGCGCCTTCACGAATTGACGTGAACGAAATCGCGCAGCAGCGGATAGATCTCGTTGTTCCACTTCCTGCCGCTGAAGACGCCGTAATGGCCGACGCCGGCCTGCATGTGATGCACGCGGCGATAGTTGCGCACGCCGGTGCAGAGCTCCTGCGCGGCCAGGGTCTGACCGATCGAGCAGATGTCGTCGCGCTCGCCTTCCACCGTCATCAGGCCCATCCGGCGCACGGCGGCCGGATTCACCGGGCGGCCGCGATAGGTCAGCTTGCCCTGCGGCAACAGATGCTCCTGGAAGACGTCGCGCACGGTCTCGATGTAGAACTCCGCGGGCAGGTCCATCACGGCGAAATATTCGTCATAGAAAGTCTTGATCACCTCGGCCTTCTCGGTCTCGCCTTTGGCGAGATGGTTGGCGAGGTCGATGTGCTGCTTGAGGTGCCGCTCGAGGTTCATCGACACGAAGGCGGTCAGCTGCACGAAGCCGGGATAGACCTTGCGGAAGGCGCCCTTGCACTGCAGCGGCACGTAATGGATCAGATTGTCCTCGAACCATTTGATCGGCTTGCTCTTGGCGAACTCGTTGACCTTGGTCGGCTGGATGCGGGTGTCGATCGGGCCGGCCATCAAAGTGAGCGTTGCCGGGCGCGAGGGATGGTCGTCCTCGCACATGATCGCGGTGGCGGCGAGCGCGGGCACTGAGGGCTGACAGATCGCGACCATATGCGGCCGCGGCCCGAGCTGGCCCAGGAAGGTGATCAGGTGCTCGGTGTAGTCGTCCAGGCCGAAGCGGCCATGCGCCTGCGGAATGTTCCGTGGATTGTGCCAGTCGGTGATGTAGACGTCGTGGTCCTGCAGCAGCGTCTTGACCGTGCCGCGGAGCAGCGTGGCGAAATGGCCGGACATCGGCGCCACCAGCAAGATGCGGGGCTGTTCAGGCGCGCCCTCCTTCTTGAAACGCAGCAGCGAGCCGAACGGCGTCCTGAACGTCACCTCTTCACTGACCGGCCATTCGCGGTTGCCCACCATGACACTGTCGATCCCGTAGGCCGGCCGCGAATAGGTCAGGGCGGAGCGCGAAATCAGCTCCAGCGCCGCAGCAAGGCGCCGCCAGGCGCGATGCGAAAGCCCGGGTGGGATCAGGTTGAGCGCGCGCAGCGCCGCCGTCGCTCCCTGGCGCCAGGGCTCGGTCAGGTCCATGTGGTTCTGAAAAGCTTGGTACAGCAGCGCCATGCTCGGGTCCGTCACTCCAATTGCTCGCATGCAATATCGGAGCCAAGGCTGACGCGCGCCGCCTCGAGAACTGGCATGTCGCTTGCTGCGTGAAACGTCGGCGCATCAGGCCATGTCCGGCGCTCATCGCCGCCCCGTCGCGATGGGCGATCGGCCTGAGCCGGAGACGAGAGGGAGGTAAACGGCATGGCCAAGGCGACGTTGACGATCAGCAGCAAGAATTATTCGTCGTGGTCGCTGCGCGGCTGGCTGCTTGCCAGGTTTGCGGGGCTGGAGTTCGAGGAAATCATCGTGGCACCCGACGACCCGGCGGCGCGCGCGGAAATCCTGCTGCTCTCGTCCTCGATCCTGGTGCCGTGCCTGCGCCACGAGGGCGCGACCGTCTGGGATACGCTGGCGATTGCCGAATACCTCAACGAGACTTTCCCGCAGGCCGGCCTGCTGCCGGCGGATCGCATCCAGCGCGCGCATTGCCGCTCGATATCGGGCGAGATCCATTCCGGCTTCACCACCTTGCGCGCCTCGCTCCCGGTTAATCTGAAAGCGCATCTCCCGGGCTTCAAGATCTGGAGCCGGGCCCAGGCCGATATCGACCGCGTCTGCACGATCTGGCGTGAATGCCTGGAGGCTTCGGGCGGGCCGTTCCTGTTCGGCGAGCGCTGCATGGCGGACGCGATGTACGCCCCGGTCGTGACCCGCTTCATAACCTACGATGTCAAGCTGGAGCCGCGGCTTCGGGCCTATGCCGATGTGATCATGGCGATGCCGGAGATGCGGGAATGGGTCGAGGCGGCCAAGGCCGAGCCCGCAGAGATCGAGGAGCTCGAGGTGGAATACTGACGCGAGTTGCACTCATCTTGCTGCCAGCACGGTCGCTTCGAAATATTCCCTGATGCGGAATCCTATCGCGATGCCGGCCCCTCAACCGATCGCAGGAATTAACAACTGCGGGCCGCCGCAAGCCATTCCCGGAACTGTCATGCGCTGCATGTTGTAAGTCCTTCCAGGCTCAGCACCAGAGCTGGCCGTGAACAGATCTTGTACCGTGCCTCGCGGCTGATTCGGGCGCGATTCGTTCCAGTCGCGTTCCGGAGGTTAACAGCCCGCATCCGAGCGTTACGTTTCGAGACAGGCTGCGCATTCTAATCTGTCGCTTTTACTGCGATCGGCATGCCTGGCTCTTTGCGGATTGATCGCGGGCCGCTACACCGGCGGCCGGGGGAGGAGCCATCATGGATCTGACGACATGGGCCTGGCTCGCGCTGGCCGCCTACGGCATGCACATTCTCGAAGAATACACCTTCGATTGGCGCAATTGGGCGCGCGCCGTCATGAAGCTTCCGGTGGAGTGGAGCGATTTCTACGTCACCAATGCGCTGGTGATCGTGCTCGGCGCGGTGCAGGCCATCGTGGCCCACGCGCTGCCGTTGGCGCCGCTTGCTTATGCCGCGCTGATGATCATCAACGCCATCTTCTTTCATATTCTGCCGTTCGTGCGGAGCGGCGGGCGCTTCTCGCCGGGACTTGCGACGGCTGTCGTGCTGTTCCTGCCCACGGCTCTTGCGGTCTGGCGTCGGGCGGCGATCGACGGAGTGCTTGACGGCGGGACGGCCGTGTCAGCAATTGCGATTGGCGCGCTGCTGATGGCCTATCCCGTCGTGATGCTCAATTTGCGTTCAAAACCATATTTCCGGCAAGACCATTCCTAAGCAGCGCTCAGGTGGCGCGGTACGATCAATAGGATGTTGCGCGAGCTGCCGCGAAAGCAGCGCCGCCGCGCTCGGAGCGCCCGTTGCGCGATTGAAAGCCCACGCGCGGAAAGCGCCAGGCGACGACGGTCGCTTCCAGCATGCCGCCGGATTCCTGATTGTGCCACTTGCCATCGACATAGAGACATGGAAACGGCAGTTGGTAGGTGCCGCTGTGATCTTCGCAGAGCACCTCGACCGCTTGTCCCGGCGGCGGTTCGCCGCTGCCATCGAACTGCGCCAGCCGTTTTTCGCGCGTAGCCATTCTGTGCATCTCCCTCGAAACGGGTCCCAGCGCTTGCAACCTCAATGCGGGATTGAGGTCGCAGTATGGTATCATCAGGACAAGCGGTCTGTTCCATGCAAATTCATGTGTTTGGCGACGTGATGAGGAAATTGTGATGTGGTTGATTCGCGGCTTGTCTCCGCTTTGTTTCTGCGTTGCTCTTGCTGGTCAAACGGCACATGCGCAGGACGTTCCGGGAATCGAGATCTGCACGGTCGAGAAGACGATGGAACGTCGCACCTCGTGCCTGCAGAGCAATGTGGATTTCCTGCAGAAGACGATCACCAAGCTCTCACTCGACCATCAGCAGAAGATCGACGTCGCAAGCCGTCAGATCCAGGCGCTGAAGGCTGCGTTGATCAGCCAGCAAGGGACGATCGACGAGCTCAAATCGGCGCAGGCAAAGCTGCTCGATGAGCTGAAGAAAAAAGCAGATGCTCCGGTTGCGAAGGATGCCGCGCCGGCAGCAGCCGGTAAGTAGCTATAGAACCCGGCGCAGAAGGCCGCGGCGTAGCTTGCAACGCAGCCTTGCAACGCAGCCCTGCAACTCAGCCCTGCAGCGCATGGCAAGCCGGCTTGCTTGGCAAGCTCGTGCGCCTTTGCCATAAGAGCCCGCATAAGAACGTGCGGCGGGCGATCGAACATCCGCTTGCAGTCATAGAAGCGGGAGGTTGTCCGATGTCCAATCTGCGGGTGCTTGCTACCGATCTGGAATTTCCGGAAGGTCCGGTCGCGATGCCGGACGGCTCGGTCGTGCTGGTGGAGATCCGCGGCCGGCGCCTGACCCGCGTTTGGCCCGACGGCCGCAAGGAGGTGGTGGCGCAGATTCCCGGCGGTCCGAACGGCGCTGCGCTCGGTCCCGATGGCAAGATCTATATCTGCAACAATGGCGGCTTCTCCTGGATTCCGACGCGCAATACCGTCATGCCCGGGCCACAGCCGGAGGATTATCTCGGCGGCTCGATCCAGCGCGTCGACCTGCAGAGCGGCACGATCGAGACCGTCGTCACCAGATGCGGCGAGCATGCGTTGCGCGGGCCGAACGACCTGGTGTTCGACCGGCATGGCGGCTTGTGGTTCTCCGATCTCGGCAAGCGTCGCGCGCGCGACATGGATCTCGGCGCCGTCTACTATCTCAAGCCGGGGATGACCGAGATCGTCGAGGTGGTGCACGGCATGCTGCCGGCCAACGGCATCGGCCTGTCCCCGGACGAAAACACGGTCTATGTCGCGGAGACGCCGACCGCGCGGCTCTGGGCGTATGAGCTCTCCGAGCCGGGCACGCTGAAGCCGCGCGACGTGATCTACCGCGGCGAACGCGGCAAGCCGATCGCGGGACTGGGCGGCTATCAGATGTTCGATTCGCTCGCGGTGGAGGCGTGCGGCAATGTCTGCGTCGCGACTCTGGTGAGCGGCTGCATCAGCGTGATCGCGCCGGACGGCACCATCGTCGAGCAGGTGCCGACCGGCGATCGTGTCACGACCAACATCGCCTTTGGCGGGCCGGGACTGAAGACGGCCTATATCACGCTGTCCGGCAAGGGCGAGCTCGTCGCCATGGACTGGTCGAGGCCCGGATTGCCGCTGAATTTTTTGAACAAGTGACGAGGGCGTGGTAGTCCCGCCGTCATTGCGAGCGAAGCGAAGCAATCCAGCGCCCGAGCAGGATGGCACCGGATTGCTTCGTCGCTTGCGCTCCTCGCAATGACGGAAGTCAGCAATGCCGTTCCTCAATCCCATCACCCTCCGCGGCCAACACGCCAGCCTCCAACCGCTCTCGCCCGCGCATCACGACGCGCTCGTCGAGGCGGTGAAGGACGGCGAGCTGTGGAAGCTTTGGTACACGTCGGTGCCATCGCCCGAGACCATGGCCAAGGAGATCGAGCGCCGGCTGGGCCTGCAGGCGGCAGGCACCATGCTGCCCTTCACCGTATTCGACGCCGAGGGCCGCATCTCGGGTATGACCACCTACATGAATGTCGATGCGACCAATCGCCGGGTCGAGATCGGCTCGACCTGGTATGCGAAGCGTGTGCAGCGCAGCGCGCTGAATACGCAGTGCAAACGCCTGCTTCTCGCACATGCATTCGAGGCGCTCGATTGCATCGCGGTGGAGTTCCGCACCCATTTCTTCAACCACCAGAGCCGGCGCGCGATCGAGCGGCTCGGCGCCAAGCAGGACGGCGTCCTGCGCAGCCATCAGGTTGCGCCGAACGGCACGTTGCGCGATACCGTGGTCTTCAGCATCATCGCCTCCGAATGGCCGACCGTGAAAGCCCATCTCGACCATCAGCTGCATGACAAGCTGCGCTGATCGCGCTAAGGCGCGAGGTGCGCGCATGATGTGTTCGTGCGGCAGATGATGAGTGAACAGAAGATCAAGATGGATACATTCGACTATGTGATCGTGGGCGCCGGATCGGCCGGCTGCGTGCTCGCCAATCGTCTGAGCGAGGATCCGTCGGTAACGGTGTGTGTGCTGGAGGCGGGGCCACGCGACTGGCACCCTTACATTCATGTGCCGGCCGGCTTCATCAAGACCTTCTACATGAAGAGCATCAATTGGGGCTATCAGCAGGAGCCCGGGCCCTATACCGCCGGTCGCAGCATCTACGCTCCGCGCGGCAAGACGCTGGGCGGCTCCTCCTCGATCAACGGCCATATCTATAATCGCGGCCAGCACCAGGACTTCGACACCTGGGCGCAGATGGGCAATCGCGGCTGGAGCTATGCCGACGTGCTGCCTTACTTCAAACGCATGGAGCGGCGGATCGGGGTCGGCGAAGCCGAATATCGCGGCCGTGACGGCAACCTGACGGTCACCACCATGGAGTGGAAAGACCGATTGTGCGAGGCCTTCATGGATGGCGCGGTCTCGCTCGGCATTCCGCGCAACCCCGATTACAACGGCGCCATCCAGGAGGGCGTCTCCTACGTCCAGCGCACGATCCAGAACGGCCGCCGCGTGTCGTCGGCGACCGCGTTCCTGCGTCCGGCCAGCCGCCGGCCGAATGTCGAGATCCGCACGCATGCGCATGCGACCGGCGTCATCCTCGAAGGTAAGCGCGCCGCCGGCGTGCGTTACAGTCGCGGTGGTCGCGGCGGCGTGCCAATGGAGGTGCGCGCGCGCAAAGAGGTGATCCTCTCCGGCGGCGCCTACAACTCGCCGCAACTGCTGCAGCTGTCCGGCATCGGCGCACCGGATTTGTTGCGTGAGCGCGGCATCGAAGTCCGCCACGCGCTTTCAAGCGTCGGCGAAGGCCTGCAGGACCATTACGCGCCGCGCACGGTGGCGCGGGTCAAGAACATCAAGACCATCAACGAACTGGCGCGCGGTCTCAACCTCTGGGGCGAGGCGCTGAAATGGGCGGTGACACGGCGCGGCATCCTGTCGCTGTCTCCGACCATGGTCTACTGCTTCTGGCACTCAGGCGAGACCGCCGAGAGCTCCGACCTGCAACTGACCTTCACGCCCGCAAGCTACAAGGAGGGCGTGCAGGGTCAGCTGGAGGACGAGCCGGGCATGACGGTTGCCTCCTGGCAGCAGCGCCCCGAGAGCCGGGGCTATGTGCGGTTGCGCTCGGCCGATCCGTTCGATCCGCCGGTCATTCAGACCAATTATCTCGCGGCCGAGCTCGATCGCCGCGTCGTCGTCGCGGGCATGAAGCTCGCGCGACGGCTGCTGGCGTCGGCGCCGCTTGCGCCGTATTTTGCTTATGAGGATTTCCCCGGCCCCAAGGTGCAGAGCGACGACGAGTTTCTCGCCGCCGCCACGCAGCGCGCCACCACGACGTTCCATCCTGGCTGCAGCTGCCGGATGGGACCGGCCGACTCGACCTGGGCCGTGGTCGACGATCGCCTGCGCGTGCACGGGCTCGATGGTCTGCGCGTGGTCGATGCCTCGGTGATGCCGCGCATGATCTCGGCCAACCTCAATGCCTCGACCATGATGATAGCCGACAAGGCCGGCGATCTGATCCTGGGCAAGGGCACTGTCGCCGCGGAGCTTGGCGCTTAACGACGCCGGCAGGCAGGCTTGGTCCTTACGCGTTGGCGCGTGCGGCGATTGCCTGGGCTTCCGCAGCGGCTCTTTGCATGCTGGACGACATCTCGCCGGTCACCGTGCTCTGCTCTTCGATCGCGGCCGCCGTCGAGGTGACGTATTCGCTGACGTTCTGGATTTCCGTCTTGATCGCGTTCAAGGCGCTCACGACCTCGCTCGAGATCCCGGTCAGGCCGCCGATCTCCGCACCGATCTTGTCGGTGGCCGCCTTGGCCTGATTGGCCAGGTTCTTGACCTCCGAGGCCACCACGGCAAAGCCGCGTCCGGCATCGCCGGCGCGCGCCGATTCGATCGTGGCGTTGAGCGCCAGCAGGTTGATCTGTCCGGTGATGTCGCTGATGATCTCGACGATCCCGCTCATCGCCTGTGCAGCGTCGCTCAGGCGCTTGGCCTGCGAGTCGGCCGATGCAACGCGCTCCACCGCACCCATCGCGGTCTCGCGCGACTTCGTCATAGCTTCGGAGATCTCGCGGACGGAGGCGTTCAGCTCCTCGGCGCCTGCTGCGACCGATTCCATCATGCCGCGGACGCGCTCATTGCCCATCCGCACCAGCACCTGCTTGGTGACGTCGCTCGCGTATTTCACCACCTTGAACGGCTTGCCGTTGAGATCGAGGATCGGGTTATAGGACGCCTGAATCCAGACCTCGCGCCCGCCCTTGCCGATGCGCTTGTACTCGTTGGCCTGATATTCGCCGCGGTTCAGCGAGGCCCAGAACTCGCGATAGGCGGCGCTGCCGCGCTCGTCCGGATCGACGAACATCGAGTGGTGGCGGCCCTTGATCTCGGCGAGTGTGTAGCCGAGCGCGTGAAGGAAATTATCGTTGGCCGTGATGATGGTGCCGTCGAGATTGAATTCGATCACGGCCTGCGACTTGCTGATCGCCGCGATCTGACCGGCGAGATCGGCATTGCGGAGCTTCTGCTCGGTCACTTCGGTCGCGAACTTGACCACCTTGAAGGGCTGGTTCTGCTCGTTGAAGATCGGATTATAGGAGGCCTGGATCCATACTTCTTTACCGCCTTTGCCGATGCGCTTGTATTCGGCCGCCTGGTATTCGCCGCGGTTCAGCGCCGCCCAGAACTCGCGATAGGCGGCGCTGTCGCGCTCGCGCGGATCGACGAACATGCTGTGATGCTTGCCCTGGATCTCGGGCAGGGTGTAGCCGAGCGCTTTCAGGAAGTTGTCGTTGGCGGTCACGACGGTACCGTCGAGATTGAATTCGATCACCGCCTGCGACCGGCCGATCGCCGCCACCTGCGCCGCATAATCGAGGTTCTGCAGGCGAACGCTGGCATCGGACCACTCGACCACCGTCCCGGCGCGGGTTCCGTCCGGATGCTTCAGCGGCGTCGCGACGAGGTCAAAGACCCGGTTGCCGATCTTGATCGTTGCGCGGTGCTCGGAATTGAGCGCCTGGAGCATGCGCCTTTGGCGTGCCGGCTCCTTGTGGAAACCGTCGATGTTGGTTCCGATCAGTCTGTCGACGCTGAAATTCGGCAACTGCTTCTGCAGGTCAGCTTCGGCTTCGCGCAACAGCGTCTTCACCGCCTCGTTCATGTAGACGATGTTGAGCTTGTCGTCTGCGACCATGACCTTGGCACTGATCGCGCTCGCGGCCAGGGAGGCCAGCACCTCGCTTTGGTTCTTGCGGCCAAACATGAATATCTCCAATCGACCGAGTTCGAAAATACCGGCGGTCTGAGTCGTCCACATCTCCGCGAGATCGCATTGCTGGCGGTCCGGAGATGCAGGGAACGCTTCGTCGCGCGCGTTCGAACTTTCAAAATATCCGGGAAATTCCGGGGTTATCTCAATCTATCAGCTCGGCAGTAAGATTTGGTTAGGCAGTTTTCTGCAGCTCGGTTGGAATTGTGCACGGATGCCCGGCGTCGGAGATCCGACAATCACTCGGAATCGTACTAGCTTGTGTTGAATCAAATTTTCAGCGATTGCGCGCGTTAAATTGCGCGGCCAATCCAGGAGCGCCTCCGTCTCACTCCATGCCAGAGAAAGATCTTGCCGAAATCATCCAGATGCCGAGGGTGTTTCTCGACAGCCTAGGCATCGGCATTTCCGTGACGGATGTCGAGGAAGGCCGTATTCGCTTCGCCAACGCGGAGTATTGTCGCATCGTCGGCTATACGTTCGATCAGTTGAGGACGGACCGGATCTGCTTTCTCGAACTGACCCATCCCGATGATCGGGAGCGGAACCGCCTCCAGCATGCCCGCCTTCTCGCCGGCGAGATCGATCTGTACCAGATCGACGAGCGCTACCTTCGCAAGGATGGAAGCCTGGTATGGGCCCGCGTGACCGCCAGTCCGATACGCGACGTCGACGGCAGCATCCGATGGTATTGCGCTGTCGTCGAAGACATCACGGAAAAGAAGATCCTGGAAGGCCAGCTTGCGGCGGCCGAAAAACTGGCCGGCCTCGAGACGTTCAACCTCGTCGTCGAGGCCGAAGGGCGATCGCCCGGGGCTTCGATGTCGTCATCTCCAAGTCTGGCGGATATGATGCGACACGTTCACCCGGACGACAGGGACGCGCTGGAGAAGGTGCTTCGTCGGGCGATCGTGAAGCGGACCGGCTACACGCAGGAATACCGGATTGTCGCCGATAGCGGTGCCATCCGCTGGGTTCGCGCCATCGGGACGTGCGTCTACAGCCCGTCGGAAGCATGCACGCACCTCGTCGGCTCGACGATCGACATCACCGAAACCAGGGCAGGCGGCGAAGCGAACACGCCGGAGCCGATCCGCAAGATCCTGGATCACATCGAGAAGCACTGGAACCAGAAGATTTCGATCGAGCAGCTCGCAGCTCAGTACGGGATCAGCCCGCGCGCGGTTTATCAATATTTTTCCGCGCACGGCGCCTCCCTGGGAGAGAAGATCAAGCAGAACCGGATGCAGCATGCGCGCCGCATGCTCTGCAATCCCGATCCGGGCGAAACGGTGACATCGATCGCGCTGAAGTGCGGGTTCAACAATCCCGGTCATTTCGCCAAGGAGTACCGGAAGATGTTTGGCGAGACACCGTCGGAAACGCTGCGACCATTGCCGCCGCTCCAATAGCGACCGCGAACATCATCCCAGGGCGGCCTCTCGTGACGCAAGCGGCCAACTGTCTGCAGCCTCGTTCAGGGCGCGGGGCTCGCGTGCTGTTGCGCGTGCGGTCAATCGACGCGCCTCTGCTCGACCAGTTCGCGCTCCCGCCACACATCTTTAATCGTTCGGTCACGCAGCTGTTACCGGGCGC
The DNA here is from genome assembly GCF_032484835.1 of Bradyrhizobium sp. SZCCHNS1022. NCBI lineage: Bacteria > Pseudomonadati > Pseudomonadota > Alphaproteobacteria > Hyphomicrobiales > Nitrobacteraceae > Bradyrhizobium > Bradyrhizobium sp. SZCCHNS1022. Next base: position 2,127,296 of record NZ_JAUETT010000001.1, read on the forward strand.
CCCTAATCGAGCCGACGCATCACTTTGGGGAGTGAATAGATGTCGAATGACAAGCGTCATGATCGTCGTGAATTCTTGCGCCTGCTGGGCGCGTCGGCCGCTACGGCCGCGCTGACTCAGAGCATCGAGCGGGCGCATGCGATTCCGGCCTTCAACCGTCAAGGCACCATCGAGGACGTCAAGCACATCGTGGTTCTCATGCAGGAGAACCGGGCGTTCGATCATTATTTCGGCAGCATGCGCGGCGTCCGCGGCTTCAACGATCCGCGTGCGGTGAAGCTGCCGAACGGCAATCCGGTCTGGCAGCAGCCGAACGGCAACACCAGCGTGATGCCGTTCCGCGTCGACAATGCGGCCAACACTTACGTCGAAGACGTGGCCCACGGCTGGAACGACGGCCAGAGGGCCTGGAATCACGGCAACTATGACCAGTGGCTCCCGAACAAGGGGACCACGACCATGACCTATATGAACCGTCAGGATCTGCCCTGGCACTACGCGCTGGCTGATGCCTTCACCGTCTGCGATTCGTATTTCTGCTCGGTGATGGGGCCGACCGATCCGAACCGCTATTACATGTGGACCGGCTGGGACGGCAATGACGGCAAGAACGGCGGCCCGGTCATCACCAACGCGGAAGCCGGCTACGATTGGTCGACCTTCCCTGAACTGTTGGAAAAGGCTGGGATCTCCTGGAAGATCTATCAGGATATCGGCGTCGGCCTGACCGCTTCCGGCTATTGGGGCTGGACCGAAAATCCCTGGATCGGCAATTACGGCGACAACTCGCTGCTCTATTTCCACCAGTACCAGAACTCGCAGCCCGGCAGCCCGCTCTATGAGAAGGCGCTGCGCGGCACCAACATCGCCAATGGCGGCAACTTCGAGAACCTGTTCGACATTCTGCGCAACGATGTCAGGAACGGCACGCTGCCGCAGGTGTCGTGGATCGCGGCGCCGGAGGCCTTCAGCGAGCACCCGAACTGGCTGCCCGGCCCCGGGGCCTGGTACGTATCGAAGGTGCTGGACATCCTGACCTCCAATCCGGAGCTCTGGAGCAAAACCGTTCTGCTGATCAATTATGACGAGGGCGGCGGTTTCTTCGACCACGTGGTCGGGCCTTATCCGGCGCCGTCCAAGGCGTATGGCCAGTCGACGGTGGACACCAGCACCGATCTGTTCGCCGGCGACGGCAGTCATGTCCCGGGTCCGTACGGGCTTGGCGTCCGCGTGCCGATGCTGGCCGTCTCGCCTTGGTCGCGCGGCGGCTTCGTCTGCTCGCAAGTGTTCGACCACACTTCGGTGATCCAGTTCATCGAGAAACGCTTCCATCGCACGGCGCCCGGCCTGTTCGAGAAGAACGTCCCGGCATGGCGTCGCGCGGTCTGCGGCGACCTCACCTCGGCCTTCAACTTCCGTTCGCCGAACGAAGGTTTGCCGCCGCTGCCGCCGACGGTTGCGCCGCCCGCCAGCGACGTCACCACCGGCACCCGCTATGATAACTATCATCCGGTCCCGCCGGCCAAGCAGGTGATGCCGGTGCAGGAGCAGGGCGTCCGTCCCGCCCGGCCGCTGCCCTATAATCTTCAGGTCGACGGCTCTGCCAATCTCGCGCAGAAGAGGTTCGCGATCCGCTTCGCCAATCCGGGCGATGCCGGCGTCTGCTTCCACGTGCGTTCGGGTAACAGCAATCTGGGTCCGTGGAGCTACACGGTCGAGCAGGACAAATCGCTGAACGATGTCTGGGATCTTGCCGGCACTGCCGGTCAGTATGATCTCTCGGTCTACGGGCCGAACGGCTTCTTCCGCAGCTTCAAGGGCGGCGGCTTGGGGGCCAATGTCGCCAACGTCGACATCGATTCGTTGGATTTCTCCAATGAGGACGCCGACAACGACGTGTACGGTCTCGGTCTGATCCTGACCAACAAGGGCGCGATCTGCACCGTGACGCTCGTCGATAACTACACCGGCAGGAGCCGGACGCACCGGCTGCGCCATGGCGAGAAGTTTGAGACCATGGTCCATGTGCACAACAACAACGGCTGGTACGACCTGACGGTGACGACCGATACCGATGCCGGCTTCAGGTGGCAGCTCGCCGGTCACGTCGAGAACGGCCGGAGCACGACCAGCGATCCCGCGATGGGCAAGATCGCGGCGACCTGACATTTGGTTCGGCAGCCATCGAGGAACGCCCGGGCGGAAGTCCGGGCGTTCCGCTTTTTGAAACTGACGCTGCCGATCCTACCCGGCAATCGTCCGCGTCCAGCATGCGGACGCGTTCGGTTGGCGCGGCAGGTGCCGGATCGCAGTTGCCTGTCGTGTGCGGCTCACGGAATTTCCAGCACGCGAGATAACGGCGCCATCGGCCGAGGCGACAGTGGCCGAGAGGCAGCGGCTCTCGCGCTTCGCCGTTAAATATCGCGAGACATTCTGAAGCAGGCGCACAGCTTGCGTCGCAGCAGGACTTGTCAACGCGGTTTCGTTCCCGCAGTATGACCGCAATTGTGCCGTGCGAGAGGCACCAATGCCAAGCGATCATGTCAGTGAGGAAACGAAGAAGATGCTGAAGATGACGAGGGTCATCGCCTTGACCCTGCCGATGCTGTGTGGAACCGCCTACGCGGAGGATACGGTCAAGATCGGCTATATCGATCCGCTCTCCGGTGGCGGTGCCAGCGTTGGCGAAGGCGGACTGAAGACGTTCCAGTTTCTCGCCGACGAGATCAACGCCAAGGGCGGCATTCTCGGCCGCAAGGTCGAGATCCTGCCGCTCGACAACAAGACCAACCCACAGGAAAGCCTGGTCCAGGCGCAGAAGGCGATCGACGCCGGTGCCCACTACATCACCCAGGGCAACGGCTCCTCGGTCGGCGCGGCGCTGGAGGATTTCGTCGCCAAGAACAACACGCGAAATCCCGGCAAGGAAGTGCTCTACTTCAACTATGCCGCGGTCGATCCGAGCATGACCAACGAGAAGTGCAGCTTCTGGCATTTCCGTTGGGATGCGAACTCCGACATCAAGATGGAAGCGCTCACCAACTACATGAAGGGCATTCCGTCCATCAAGAAGGTCTATTTGATCAACCAGGACTATTCGTTCGGTCAGTCGGTCCGCACCGAGGCGCGCAAGATGTTGGCCGCCAAGCGCCCCGACGTCCAGATCGTCGGCGACGAGCTGCATCCGCTGCTCAAGATCACCGACTTTTCGCCCTACATCGCCAAGATCAAGGCGTCCGGCGCCGACAGCGTCGTGTCCGGCAATTGGGGCCAGGACATCGCGCTGCTGCTCAAGGCCGCGGCCGATGCGGGCCTCAAGGTCAACTGGTACACCTACTATGCCGGCGGCGCCGGCGGCCCGACCGCGATCAAGCAGACGGGGCTCGACCATCAGGTGTTCCAAATCACCGAGGGCTTTGCGAACTCGGGCGATCAGGCCGCGATGGATTTCGAAAAGGCGTTCCGCGCCAAGACCGGCCTGTCGCTGTGGTATCCGCGCGCAGTCAACGAGATGCGCATGTTCAAGGCTGCGGCCGAAAAGGCCAATTCGCTCGACCCGGTGAAGGTCGCGGCCGCGCTCGAGGACATGAAGTTCGACGTTCTCGATGGCGGCAGCGGCGTGATGCGCAAGGACGACCATCAGTTCTTCCAGCCGATCTACATCTCCTCCTTCGGCAGCCGCAGCGAGAAGGAGCCGTTCGACGAGGAGAATACCGGCTGGGGCTGGCGCCTAGTGGCGAAGGTCGACACGCCGCAGACGATGTTGCCCACCACCTGCAAGATGGCGCGGCCCTGATGCGTGCCCGGCGCCTGTTCCGGATGGCCGGAGCAGGCGCCGAGATTTGCGCCGCCGTCCTGCCCGCGGGGCCGGGCGGGGCCGCTTTCAATTCTGCTGCTCCGCGCTTAGCGGAGCGAATGCTTATGGATGAATCGTGCTCGAGTTGATCGTGATTTCGACGCTCAACGGCGTCCTGTTTGGGATGCTGTTGTTCCTGTTGTCCAGCGGGCTGACTGTGATCTTCAGCATGATGGGCGTCTTGAACTTCGCCCATGCCAGCTTCTACATGCTGGGCGCATTCTTCGGTTATCAGCTCACGGTCTGGATCGGCTTCTGGCCGGCCCTGGTGCTCGCGCCTTTGCTGGTGGGCGCGGTCGGCATGGCGGTCGAGCGCTACGGCCTGCGCAACGCCCATAAGCATGGCCACGTCGCGGAATTGCTGCTGACCTTCGGTCTTGCCTTCGCCATCGAGGAAATCGTCTCGATGATCTGGGGCAAGAGTCCGGTGGATTATCGCGTGCCGGCGGCGCTGGATTTCCCGGCGTTTACGATCTTCTCCACCAACTATCCCGCCTACAAGCTCTTCATGCTCGCGGTCTCGATCGCGATCTTCGTCGCACTCCTGGTCGTGCTCAAGCGCACCCGGGTCGGGCTGATCGTGCAGGCGGCGCTGACGCATCCCCACATGGTCGGGCATCTCGGCCACAATGTCGGGCGTGTCTTCATGCTGGTGTTCGGGGTCGGCAGCGCATTGGCCGGGCTGGCCGGCGTCATTGCCGGGCCGGCGCTGGTGACGCAATCGGACATGGCGGCCTTGCTGGGGCCGATCCTGTTCGTCGTCATCGTGTTCGGCGGCCTCGGCTCGCTGCCCGGCGCCTTCATCGCCTCGCTCTTCATCGGGCTGGTGCAGACCTTTGCGGTTGCGCTCAACGGCTCGCTCTCGAGCGCGTTCGGGCCGCTCGATCCGGGCGTCGGCCCCTCGGTCCTCACCGACATCTGGAATGTCACGATCGCTCAGATCGCCCCGGTCCTGCCCTATGTGCTGTTGGTGGTGATCCTGATCGTGCGTCCCATGGGCCTGCTCGGAACCCGCGAAACATGACCTCGACCGTGACCTCAGCTCCGCCCATCGCCGCAACCCCATCCACCCAGAGCCTGCGCTTCTATGGCATCTGGGTGATCGGCGGCCTCGCGCTCGTCGTGCTGCCGCTGATCTTCTCCTCGGGCGGCTCGCTCACCTCCTTCAGCCTGATCGGCATCGCGATCATCTTCGCGCTGTCCTACAACATCCTGCTCGGCGAGACCGGGCTGTTGTCGTTCGGCCATGCCGTGCATTACGGGCTCGGCGCCTTCGCTGCCGTCCACGTCATGAATGCGGTCACCAGCTATGGCTGGCCGATCCCGCTGCCGCTGATTCCGCTGGCCGGCGGGCTTGGCGGGCTCTGCTTTGCGCTTCTGATCGGCTGGGTGATGACGCGGCGCGCCGGCACCGTGTTTGCGATGATCTCGCTCGGCATCGGCGAATTGGTCGCATCGTCCTCGCTGATTCTGCGCAGCGTGTTCGGGGGCGAATCCGGCATCACCACTGATCGCACGGCGCTGCCGCATGTGTTCGGCTGGAGTTTCGGGCCGCAGATCCAGGTCTACTATCTCATCGCCGCCTGGCTGTTGATCTCGGCGATCGCGATGTATGCGCTGACGCGCACGCCGCTCGGCCGCATCTGCAATGCGGTGCGCGACAATCCCGGCCGCGTCGAGTTCATCGGCTACGATCCGCACGTCGTGCGCTATCTCGCCTTCGGCTTTGCCGGGTTCTTCGCCGGCATTGCCGGTAGCCTTGCCGCCATCAATTTCGAGATCGCGAACTCCGCCTATCTCGGCGCGGTGCAGTCGGGCCTGGTGCTGTTTGCGACCTTCATCGGCGGCACCTCCTATTTCTTCGGTCCGATCGTCGGCGCCATTCTCGTGACCTACCTGCAGCTTGGGCTGACCAACCTCACCAGCGTGTGGCAGCTCTATTTCGGCATCATCTTCATCGGCATCGTGATGTTCGCGCCGAACGGCATCGCCGGCCTCCTGATGATGCACCGGCCGCTGATCCGGGCGCGGTCGCTTGGGCTGGTGATCCCGTCCTACCTGGTCGCGGCGCTGCCGACCCTGGCGCTCGCCTGCGGCGTCATCCTCTCGATCGAGACGGTGGCCCGCTATAGTGCGACCGCAAGCGAGGGCAGCATCATCAACCTGTTCGGCATCGCTTTCGATGCGACCAAGCCCGCGACCTGGGCGGTGGCTGCCGTCCTGGTCGTCGGCGGCGGCATCGCGGCGCGCATCACCTGGCGGCGGATTGCGGAAGCCTGGGACCGTGCCACCACTGTTGCCCGTGACCGGGGGGTTCTCGCGTGACCGCAGCCATCGAAGTCCGTGCCGTCGAAAAGCGCTTCGGCAATGTCAGCATCATCCACGACCTCAATCTGAGCGTCGCGCAAGGCGAGCGGCACGCCATCATCGGCCCCAACGGCGCCGGCAAGTCCACGACGTTCAACCTGATCAGCGGCTACATCAAGCCGACCTCGGGCGAGATCCGGCTGAACGGCGACCTCATCTCCGGCCTGCGGCCGTTCGAGATCAACCGGCGCGGCCTGTCGCGTTCGTTCCAGGTCACCAACGTCTTCGCGCGCATGAGCGTGTGGGAGAACGTCCGCTGCGCCGTGCTGTGGGCCACCGGCCATCGCTATGCCTTCTGGAAGAATGTCGACGATCTGCCGGAGGTGCGCCAGCGAACCGCCGAGATCCTGGAGGACATTCATCTGAGCCATCGCCGCGACGTGCCGGCGGGCCTTTTGACCTATGCCGAGCAGCGCGAACTGGAGATCGGCATCACCATCGCCGGCGGCGCCAATGTCATCATCCTGGACGAGCCGACCGCGGGCATGAGCCATGCCGAGACCGAGCGCGCGGTGGCGCTGATCCGCCGGCTCACGGAAGGGCGCACGCTTGTCATCGTCGAGCACGACATGAGCGTGGTGTTCGGCCTGGCCGACCGCATCTCGGTCCTGGTCTATGGCCGCATCATCGCCTCCGGCACGCCGGAGGAGATCCGCGGCAATCCCAAGGTCAAGGAAGCCTATCTCGGGCAGGAGGCGAACTGATGATCGAGGTCAGGGACCTGCACGCCTATTACGGCAAGAGCCACATCCTGCAGGGCGTCGACATGTCGATTGCGGCCGGCGAGGTCGTGAGCCTGCTCGGCCGCAACGGCGTCGGCCGCTCCACCACGGTGAAGGCGATCATGGGCGAGGTGCCGCCGCAGGGCGCCATCCGCTTCAAGGGCAAGGATATCGCGGGCCTGCCGAGCTACAAGATCGCGCGGCTCGGGCTCGGCTACGTGCCGGAGCATCGCGACATCTTCCCCGGGCTCACGGTGCGGCAGAATCTCCTGCTCGGCATCAAGGACACCCGCCGTCCCGGCAAGTGGCGGTTGGAGCAGATGCTGGAGATGTTTCCCAATCTCGCGGCGCGCGCCGACACTGCGGCCGGCGTGTTGTCCGGCGGCGAAAAGCAGATGCTGACGACCTGCCGGACGCTGATGGGCGACCCCGACCTGATCATGATCGACGAGCCGACCGAAGGCTTGGCGCCGCTGATCGTGCAGCAGGTCGGCGATCTGATCGCGCATATCGCCAAGGCAGGCGTGGCGATCCTCCTGGTCGAGCAGAAGCTGTCGATCGCGCTGCGGATCTCGCACCGGGTCTACATCATGGGCCACGGCCGCATCGTGTTCGAAGGCACGCCCGAGGCGCTCCGCGCCAACGACGCCGTCCGCAAGGAGTGGCTGGAGGTCTAGCAGGCTGCTGAGAAACTCTCGCTGCTGCGCAAGCTGCCGCTGCAATCACCTCCACCCGATCCGCTCGGACCGGCAACTGACGGAGCAATCCGCTGGTTTGTCAGCCTGGCGATGGATGTGCCGTTCAGCAAGAATCGCGACCGGTTCGCTTGACATGCCCGGCGACCCGCGCAACTGGCTGGTGTTCGTGGAACGCCAGCCTGGCCTGAGCCACCCTGCCGGCTGCGCGAGTTCGCTAAACTTGTCGCTCACTCAGCAGTAGGACACCACCATGAGCATTCGCGTCGGCATTGTCGGGATCAGCGGTTTTGGCGGCGGCGAGGCGATGCGCTTGGTCGCGAGCCATCCGTCTTTCGAGCTGATCTACGCCGCGGGCGAGGGCAGCGCCGGCAGCCGGTTGGTGGACCGCTTCCCCGGTGTGCCGGCCAAGCTGGCCGAGCTGGTGATCGAGAAGTGGGACCCTGCGAGCCTGCCGAAGCTCGACGTGCTGTTCGCGTCGCTGCCCACGGGCGCCTCGGCCGAGGCGCTGGCGCGCGTCCCGAAGGACGTGAAGATCGTCGACATCGGCGGCGACCACCGCTACGTCGAGGGTTGGGCGTACGGCCTGGCCGACGTCTGGCCAGCCCAGATCGAGGGCCAGATCCGCGTTGCCAACCCCGGCTGCTTCCCCGCGGCGACGCTGAACGCGCTGGCGCCGCTGCTGGTCAACAAGCTGATCGAGCCTGGCAACATCGTGATCGACGTCAAGACCGGCATCTCCGGTGCCGGTCGGGGTGGTGCCGACAGCAAGTTCGGCTACGCCGAGAGCAACGAGAACTTGCAGCCCTACGGTTTGCTCAAGCACGTCCACATGCCCGAGATTGCCAAGACGATCGAGCGGCTGAGCGGTGGCAGCGCGGCCGGGCTGGTGTTCACGCCACACTTGGTGCCGATGACCCGCGGCGTACTCGCCACCATTTACTGCCGCGGCAGCGCCACCACGGGCCAGTGCCTGGACGCGGCTAGGGGCTTCTACGCCGGGCGGGCGTTCGTCCGCGTGACCGACAAGCCGCCGCAGACCAAATGGGCTACCGGCTCGAACCTCGCCTTCGTCAGCTATGCGGCGGATCCAGAGCGCAACTTGGTGATCGCGATGGGCGTGGTCGACAATCTCGGCAAGGGAGCGGCCGGTCAGGCGGTGCAGAATGCGAACCTGATCTGCGGCCTGCCAGAAACCGCGGGACTGGACGGCGCACCTGTTTGGCCATGAAATTTTGCGCTCATGAAGCGCCTCGCTTCACCCACGCCTGTAGCGCCTGGCGTCACATGTGAAAGCATGGTCCGCCGCAAATTTGCGGCGGCTATCTTATGGCGGCTTGTTGCGCCTCTGAAAGAGATGAGATGATGCGATTCCTTCCTCGCATCATGATCTAAGAGCCGCAGCCTTGCTCGGCCGGCATCTCCTCGGCGTTGGGATCGGCCGGCGCGGTGGCCCAGGCGAGCTCGACCAGCGTCACGGTGCGCCGTCCGGCGCCGTCGAGCTGGCAGACGATGAGGCCCTGGTCCTCCATGTAGGTCAGCAGGCGCTGCGCGCGGCGCAGCGAATGCGAGCCATAGGCCCGTGCGATCGCGGCATCGCTCGGGCACGGCCGGCCTTCCTTCGCCGCACGCGCGATCATCATGAACACGCCCTGCATGTCCTCCGGCAGCAGCGAGGCGCGTAGCGAGACATCCTGCCAGGCCTCGTCCTCCGCCACATCGGCGCCGAGGCCGGCGCGGGCGCGCGCCAGCATGCGGCGGAAGTCGCTCAAGTCGGGCACGTCGGTGCCGAGACCCTCGATGCGGCAGCGGACCACGAATTCCTGATACAGCACGCCGACGGCGCGAAAGCCCGCCTCGGGCTCCGCGAGCAGCGCGACCAGGACGCGGTCGACGCGCGCGCGCCGCTCGGCGATCTCCTCGGCGCTGAGCGGCTGAATGGCCGGCTCAGGCGCCGCCTCCAGCGCGGCTGATTTCGCCGCCATCAGCTGCTCCAGCAGGTCGGGCGCCGGCGTGCGGCGCTGCGGCCGGGTGGTGTCCGGCGGCGGCGCGGCCAGGATGATGGCGCGTGCGTCTTCGAGGCTCGCTTCCGGCAGCGGCAACAGCCGCGGCGTCGCATTGCGCGGCTTGGTCTCGGTCGCACCGATGCGCAGGGCCAGCGGCCGGCGCGAGAGGGCAGGGCCGAGCGCCATGAAATGCCCGCGCTCGAGGTCGCGGAAGGCCTCCGCCTGCCGCCGCTCCATGCCGAGCAGATCGGCCGCGCGCGCCATGTCGATATCCAGGAAGGTGCGCCCCATCAGGAAGTTCGAGGCTTCCGCCGCGACGTTCTTGGCGAGCTTCGCCAGCCGCTGCGTGGCGATCACGCCGGCCAGCCCGCGCTTGCGGCCGCGGCACATCAGGTTGGTCATCGCCGACAGCGACAGCTTGCGCGCTTCGTCCGAGACTTCGCCGGCCACCGCCGGGGCGAACAGCTGCGCCTCGTCCACCACCACCAGCATCGGATACCAATGGTCGCGCCCGACATCGAACAGCCCGTTCAGGAACGCAGCCGCGCGCCGCATCTGGTTCTCGGCGTCCAGCCCTTCGAGATTGAGCACGGTGGAGACGCGATGGATGCGCGCGCGTTCGCCCGCGACTTCCAGGCCGCGCTCGGTCTGCTCCTCGCCATCGATGACGAGATGGTCGAACCGTTCCGCCAGCGTGACGAAATCGCCCTCGGGATCGATGATCGTCTGCTGCACCCAGGGTGCGCTCTGCTCCAACAGGCGCCGCAGCAGATGCGACTTGCCGGAGCCCGAATTGCCTTGCACCAGCAGGCGCGTCGCCAGCAGTTCCTCGAGGTCGACAGACGCAGGGCCCCCTGCCATCGTCTGCCCCATCTCGATCGCTACCGTCATGTGCCCCGACTCAAGACCAGCCTCGAAGAGAGAGGCGGTTAGCAAGCCGCAGCCGCCGCGTCGAGCGGTGAAGGCGGGTTGTCCCGCGTTCCACATGCGGGTGTGGATTCTTGGATCGATCGGGACGGCGCGCCCGATCACTCCACCGCGGCCGGGCGGGCGAACGAGGTGAAATAGGCCACCCTTGTCTCCTCCGCGGCCCGCCAGGTGCGGCGGATGTGCAGCAGGTCCTTGCGCGCAACCAGCCCGACGAGCTGCATCGTGGCGGGATCGACGATCGGCACCCGGCCGACGCCCTCGGCCGCCATGCGATCGGCGAGCTGGGACACGGTCTCGTCTGCATATCCCAAGATCATGGCATCGCCCGACAAGCGGTCGGCGAGGGTGACCTCGCCGGCGGGCGCTTCCGTGCGCCAGCGCAGGATGTCGGCCCGGCTGACCATGCCGACGATGCGGCCGTCCTCGGTCCGGATCGGATAGGATTTGTGGCGCGGCTCCTCGGTCGAGAAGAAATCGATTGCCTCTTCCAGGCGCATCTCGGCCGGAAGCGTGTCGACATCGCGCACCATGACGTCGCCGGCGCGCAGCAGCTCGAACGGATCGATGGCGTATTCACGCACGATGTGCTGGCCGCGCCGCGCGATCTTCTCGGTCAGGATCGATCGCTTGAGCATCAGGACGGTGATGGCGTAGCTCGTGCCGGTCGCGATCAGCAACGGCATGAGCAAAGAGAGATTGCCGGTCAGCTCGACCGCGAACAGCACGCCGGTCAAGGGCGAGCGCATGGTGCCGCCCATCATGGCGGCCATGCCGACCAGCGCCCAGGCGCTGGCATCGCCGGGCAGGTATTGCCCTTCGAGCCAGCCCAGGCATCCGCCGAAGATGAGCAGGGGCGCCAATACGCCACCGGAGGTGCCGGAGGCCAGCGCGACGATCCAGATCGTCGATTTGACGATGAGGATGAGCGCGACCTCCTTGGCCGTCACATGGTTTGCGAGCAGGTCGCCGATCACGTCATAGCCGACCGCCAGCGCCCTCGGCTCGATCAGACCGCCGAGCCCGACGGCAAGCCCGCCGAGCGCCGGCCACCACATCCAGTGGATCGGCAGCGCGCCGAACAGATCCTCGGCCTTGTAGAGCAGCCCGGTCAGCAGGCCCGATTGCAGTCCAGCGACGAGACCCACGCCGACGCAGATCAGCGGGACCCAGCCTGAGAGGTTCAGACTCCCGGAAAATGCGAACAACGGCCCGGAGCCGAGCACGTAAGGACGCAACACGGCCGAGAGTGCGCATGCCGTGAGCACCGGAATCAGGCTGCGCGGCTTCCATTCGAACAGCAGCAGCTCCACCGCCAGCAGCACGGCGGCGATCGGCGTGCCGAAAATCGCGGTCATGCCGGCGGTCGCGCCGGCCACCAGCAGGGTCTTGCGTTCGTTGGCGCTGAGGCTGAAGCACTGTGCAAACAGCGAGCCGATCGCGCCGCCGGTCATGATGATCGGCCCTTCGGCGCCGAACGGTCCGCCCGAGCCGATCGAGATGGCGGAGGAGAGCGGCTTCAGGACGGCCACCTTCGGCGACATGCGGCTCTCGCCGATCAGGATCGCTTCGCCCCGTCATGGTGCTGTGAGTTCGCGAACGGGTGTGTCTGCTGTTCGGAGCATCGTTTACGGCTAGCCGAAGTAACGCCGATGCAGGTGCGACAAAGCAACGCAAGCTGCAGTGTGACGCGGAGGGGACTAACCCGCGCGTTGATCGCTGCAATCTCTGAGCTCCCTGCGCGGGCTCTCTTGCAGTCGTGCGCGAGGGCGCGTAATCAGAACATTTGAGGTTGCAATTTCAATCACGGATTTTTTTTGATGCGTGATAGTCCGGTCGGGATCGGCGATCTGCAGATCATTTTCCACGATGACGACGAGACTCCGTTCGAGTTCGTCGTCGATCTCCTTCGTTTCGTCTTTGGGCGCTCGGAGATCGAGGCTGCCGCCTTTGCAGCGAGCGTCGGTCAGCTCGGCAGAGCGGTGTGCGGCACCTATCCCGCGGCTGTCGCCGAAGCGATGCTGCAGGCGGCCCGGCAGCGAATTGAGGCGGCACGCCATCCGTTGCTGGTGACCACGATGGCTTTCGGCGCGACGGCTGAAGATGGCGAGCCTCGCTGCGCGCTGTGTGGCGGCAGCGGTGAGGCGCAGCAGGATTCCTTCAAGGGAGAGCGTGGTTTCATTTGTGCGCCGTGCGCTCTGGCTGCCAGCACTCATCTGTCCCATGCCTTGCCGAGCGGGAAGTTCAAATATGCTCACGAAGCGATCGCCTGGCATTTTGCCGGACGGCAGCAGGATGAGATCGTCACGACATCGCGACAGTTTCCAGGGCATATGCGCGCCGACGTCCAGATCGCGTTCGACAAACTGTTTTCGGCGTCGCGGCTGCGCTTCTTCGGGCTCTATGACCAGTATCGCTATGAGACGCTCGGCTACGCGACCTTGATGAAGGAGAACCAGTATCCGGTCGCGATCGCGGCGGCGCAATTTCAGGAGGTCGATGTCGGCGAGGATGCGCCGATCAGGTGCCTCAACAATGGCTTGTGGTTGGGCCGCGAGGACGATTGCCCCTACGCGGTCGTGCTGTCGTTCCACCGCGAATACAGCCGGGAGCTCGGCATCTGCGTCGAAATCGCCGTTCCGGTCGGAGAGGACGGCCTCGATCTGGTGCAACGTTGTTTCGCAGAGCTGGAAGCGGCGATCGCCGTCGCGCGATCATATCGCGGCAAGGTGCTGTCGCTCGAAGGCGAGACCAATTACCGCGGCCGTGCCAAGGGCATCCTGGTTCACCGGCTGCCGCAGGTCCGGCGCGAAGAGGTGGTTCTGCCCACGCAGACATTAAATCTGCTCGATCGCAACGTAATCAGCTTCGTCGAGAGCCGGGACGCATTGCGAAAGCTCGGGCAGTCGACGCGCAAGGGCATTCTGCTGTATGGACCGCCGGGCACCGGCAAGACGCATACGATCCGCTACCTTGCGGCTAACCTTCCCGGTCACACGACGCTGATCATCACGGCCGATCAGATGGGGCTTCTGTCGCATTACATGGCGCTGGCGCGTCTGTTGCAGCCGGCCATGGTGGTGATCGAGGACGTGGATCTGATTGCCCGGAATCGCGAGTCCATGAACGGCGGATGCGAGGAAACCTTGCTCAATGCACTGCTCAACGAAATGGATGGGCTCAAGGACAACGCCGATATCCTGTTCGTGCTGACGACCAATCGGCCGGAGCAACTCGAGGCCGCGCTTGCCGGACGACCCGGTCGGATCGACCAGGCCATAGAAGTGCCGCTACCTGACGAGATCGGTCGCGAGAGGCTGGTGCGCCTCTATGGCGGTGGACTGACGCTGGCGAATGCCGTTGTGGCGGAGGCCGTCGTCCGCACGGCGGGCACCAGCGCCGCCTTCATCAAGGAGCTGATGCGGAGGACCGCGCAATCGAACATCATGCGCGGCGACGGCGGACTCGTAACCTCGGAGGACCTTTCGGAGGCACTGGACGATATGCTGTTCATGGGTGGCCGGCTGAATGCGACGCTGCTCGGGGGAGCGGACGGCAGGCCGCGAGCCTCGCGCGAGGCTTAGGACGAACCCGTCATGCCGCTCTCAGCCGTCCATATCGAGAACTACCGCTCGGTGCGTCATCTCTGGCTGCCCGTCGAGCAGCTGACCATCTTCGTCGGCGCCAACGGCGTCGGTAAGACCAACCTGTACAAAGCGCTGGCGCTGCTGCGCGCCGCCGCCGAGGGCAACATCACGCGTGCCATTGCAGAGGAGGGGGGCCTCGAATCCGTGCTCTGGGCCGGCCGGCGCAGGCATGGCAAGCCGATGCGGCTGGTGCTCAAGGCGCAGTTCGACGAACTCGAATATGGCCTCGAGATCGGGCTGCCGCATTCCTATGAGATCGAACTCGGCCTGTCGCAGCCCACCGAGGCAGCGTTCGGGCTGGAGCCACTGGTCAAGACCGAGCGCGTCGTCGTTCGCCATGGCCGCCGCGACGCCGTGATGATGGAGCGCAAGGGGCCGATGGTCATGCTGCGCAACGACAACGGCGAACGGGAAACTCACAAATCCGCGGTGCTGGCGTCGGAAACCGCGCTCGCCTCCTTCCGCGACGCGGCCCGCTATCCGGAACTCGAAGCGATCAGGCGCGAGATGCTGGAATGGCGACTCTATCACGATTTCCGCACCGACGCCGCCTCGCTGATCCGCCAGCCGTGCCATGCCATCACCACGCCGACGCTTTCAGCCGATGGACGTGATCTCGCGGCGGTGCTGGCGACCTTGTCGGTCATTCGCCAGGACACGACCGACCTCGATGCCGCGATCGATGATGCCTTCCCTAGGGCGAGGCTTCGTGCATGGGCCAAAGGCAGCTGGTGCCGGTTCAGCCTGACCTTCCCGGACATGCCGCGGCCGTTCCAGGCTCATGAATTGTCGGACGGGACACTCAAATATCTCTGCCTGCTCGGTGCGCTGATGGGTTATCGGCTGCCGCCGCTGATCGCGCTGAACGAGCCGGAGGCGAGCCTGCACCCCTCGCTGCTCGCGCCGCTCGCCCGCCTGATCGCGCGCGCTGCAGGCCGCGCACGCATCTGGATCGTCACGCATTCCGAAGATCTCGCGCGTCATCTGCAGGAGGAGACCGGCAAGCAGGCTCGCCGCGTCATCAAGTCCACGGGCGCTACGGGGATCGAGGGGCTGAAGCTCTCGGGCGAATATACCGAAGAGGAAGAGGAGGAATGATTGCCGGCTTCAGCTCGGTTGCTGCCGCCAGCCCATTCGCGACGGCTGACGAAATGCACTATTCGCATAACAGGGCTGGTATATGCGAACGCAATGTCAGGACATCGAAGCTGCGCAAGCCGTGCGCCAAAACGCGAAGTTCGCCAGCGATTTCAACCTGACTCGGCCTGTCCAGTCCTTCTGCGAAAAATTTTTCTGTTTCGTTTTTTCAGAAATTGTGGTTCTCTATGTGCATCCCGCCTCGAGCAAGGGGCGCTTCGCGATCGTCACGAACGTTGGGTGCGGGATGCGGTGGGCGTGTCGGGCTGCAGCGTGTTCATTCACGCCGACGAACAGCGCGACGCGCACGGTCAAGCCGCGTGGTCCTGGCGCCCCGGTGCTGGCGCTAAGTTCGCGATGATGCGTTTGGCGCGTCACGGACGACAGGGGCAAGAAAGCCGGTCCCTGGGGAGAGCGCGGAGTAAGCCGTAAAGCCATCGCGCAGGGAAGGCCGGGATGTTTCGGCCAAACCTGTGGTGACTGCCGCCTGCTTTTCTTTCTGCAGGCGGGCCATGGGGGCGGCGAGCTCCCGGCCTTCCCTGCTCCCTCTCGATTTCGAGAGGAGGCAAACCGGCAGCATCACTCGGGCACAACGTGCCGCGAGAATGAAATGGCATGTTTGGAACGGTCGTCCAACAAGCTCACCGTCATTCGGGGGACGCGTTCGGTGCGACGCGATGACAACGGAGAGAGCCTCTCGACGTCGGCGCAGGCCCAGGTCAGTCAGCGGGCTTGGCTGCCGCGGGCAGCGACCGCAGCCGCGCCAGCAGTTGACGGCAATAGGCCGGCGTCAGCGCGCAGTCGTCAAACAGGATGTGATAGACGATCGGGGCCACCACGTGGTCGATCACCTCTTCGATGTCGAACGGCTGTTCGCCTCGCGCCTTCGCCCGTGCCACGATGGTTGCAAGATGCGCGCGCGTGAAGCTGCAGCATTGTGCGGGGAAGCTTTCGCCCGAGGCCGACAGCACGTCGCGCAACAGGGATTGCCCGACCGGCGAGGACATTTCTTCCGCATATTGCTCGATGAAGGCGCGCAGGTCGGTCGCGACCGCGCCGGTGTCCTCGGGATCGCAGGCCGGCCGCAGCCGTTCGACCGCGACGTCCGCCAGCAAGGCGGGCAGGTCGCCCCAGCGCCGGTAGATGGTCGATGGGGTCACGCCGGCTTCAGTGGCGATCTGCGGCACCGTCAGCGCCTCGCGGTCGGTCGTCGCGCTCAGGCGCTTCACCGCCTCGTGCACGGCCGCTTGGATGCGCGCGCTGCGGCCGCCAACCCGGACACGTTCTTTGACCGCCACCATCCTGCTCCGTGCAGCCTTGCCATGCGAAAAGCGAAGCCGATCTTAAAGCAAATAATTTGCTTTAGCGTACGGGTTCACCTATCCTTAAAGCAATATATTGGCTTTAGGAGGTCCCATGCAAGGTGGTCCGGCCCCAGCGGTGGCTCCAGCAGTGGAGGTATCCGCGACGCCCAAACCAGCGGCCCGGGCGTTTTCGCTGGCCGCGATGACCCCATACAGCTTTGCCGGCGCGATGCTGATCGGGGCCAGCAGCAGCGCGGTGACGCCGCTGTACCGGCTCTATCAGCAATCGATGCAGCTGACGCCGTTCTGGATCACGGTCGTCTTCGCAAGCTATGTCGTGAGTCTGCTCGCCGCGCTGCTGACCGTCGGCGGGCTGTCCGACTATGTCGGGCGACGGCCGGTCATTTTCGTGGCGCTGCTCCTGAACGCCGCGGCGATGCTGATCTTCGCCGAGGCCGGCGGTCTGTGGCAGCTTATTGCGGCGCGCATGGTCCAGGGGCTGTCGGTCGGCATCGGCACCACGGCGTTTGGCGCGGCCATCCTCGATACCAGCCGGATGCGCGGTCCGTTGCTGAACAGCGTCACCGCCTTTCTGGGTCTGACGGCCGGAGCACTCGGGACGGTGGCACTGATGATGTTCGTTCCCGATCCGCTGCATGCCGTCTATTACGTGCTGCTGGGCCTTACGCTGCTCCTGCTCCTGCTGCTCCGGTTCATGCCGGAGAGTTGCTCGCCCAAGGACGGTGCGCTGGCCTCGCTGCGTCCGCATGTGGCCGTCCCCGCGCAGTCGAAGCCGGTTCTTGCGCGGTTGACGCCGGCCAATGTGGCGGCTTGGTCGCTCGGCGGGTTCTATCTGTCGCTGATGCCGACCGTGGTCGCGACGGCGATGCACGTCAACTCGCCCTGGGTCGGCGGCCTCGTGGTCTCAGCATTGATGCTGACGGCAGCCGTTGCGGTCGCGGCGTTCCGGAACTGGCCGGCGCGCCGGCTGATCCTGAGCGGCACCAGCATGGTCCCCGTCGGAGTCGCGGTCTCGATGCTTGGGATTGGGCAGCAGCAGGTGGCGGCGCTGTTCGCCGGCACCATGATCGCGGGTGTAGGCTTCGGTGCGACGTTCTCTGGGACGCTCCGCACATTGCTGCCGACGGCTCACGCCCACGAGCGCGCCGGGCTGCTCTCGGCGTTCTACCTGCAGTCCTATCTGGCGTTTGCCATCCCCGCTGTTGCCGCCGGGCTCGCGGTGCCGTGGATCGGGCTGTCGATGGTGGCCTATGTCTATGGTGCCGTCATCATCGTGCTGACGGTGATCTCGTGGGTAGCGTCACTGCTTGTGGAGCGCTGAAGATTGGCGATGGTGGTGTAGGATGGGTTGAGCGAAGCGATACCCACCTCCATCGTGCAGATCTATCGGTGGGTTTCGCTACGCTCAACCCACCCTGCGGACCTACGATCTACGGACCTGCGATCCCTGCGTTCGTTATTGCGAGCAAAGCGAAGCAATCCAGAGTCGCAAGGAAAGTCTGGATTGCTTCGTCGCCTTCGGCGACTCGCGATGACGGCCGTAGTTGTCGCCCCGTCGAGGTCTCACACTTCTCGCCGGCTGAGGAACGCCAGCCGCTCGAACAGATGCACGTCCTGCTCGTTCTTGAGCAGTGCACCGTGCAGTGGCGGGATCAGCTTGCGTGGGTCGCGCTCGCGCAGCTGCTCCGGGCCGATGTCCTCGTTGAGAAGCAGCTTCAACCAGTCCAGCAGCTCGGAGGTCGAAGGCTTCTTCTTCAGGCCGGGAACGTCACGCACCTCGAAGAAGATGCGCAGGGCTTCCTCGACCAGGCGCTTCTTGATGTTGGGGAAGTGCACGTCGACGATGCGCTCCATCGTGGGCGCATCGGGGAACTTGATGTAGTGGAAGAAGCAGCGGCGCAGGAAGGCGTCGGGCAGCTCCTTCTCGTTGTTCGAGGTGATGATGACGATCGGGCGCAGCTTCGCCTTGATCGTCTCGCCGGTCTCGTAGACGAAGAACTCCATCCGGTCGAGCTCGAGCAGCAGGTCGTTGGGGAATTCGATGTCGGCCTTGTCGACCTCGTCGATCAGGAGGACAGGGCGTTTCTCCGCGGTGAAGGCTTCCCACAGCTTGCCGCGCTTGATGTAGTTCTTGATGTCGGAGACGCGGCTGTCGCCGAGCTGGCTGTCGCGCAGCCGCGACACCGCGTCATATTCGTAAAGGCCCTGCTGCGCCTTGGTGGTCGACTTGATATGCCAGGTGAGCAGCGGCGCACCGATCGCTTTCGCCACTTCCTCGGCCAGCACGGTCTTTCCGGTGCCCGGCTCGCCCTTCACCAGCAGCGGCCGTTCAAGCACGATCGCCGCGTTGACGGCCACTTTCAGGTCATCGGTGGCGACGTAATCCTGGGTACCGGTAAATTTCATCGAGCGTTGCCTGTCTTGTTACTTGCGTTGAGTGGCTACGCGACCGTTCCGCCGCGCGCTGTGCTGGCGGTATCGCTGCCATTGCTGACCGATTTAATCAAGCGCGCCGGATCAGCGAGAGGATCACGAGCACGATCACGGCGCCGATCGTGGCGTCGAGGATGGCCCCGAGCGTGCCGCTGGCGAGCGCAATATGCAGCGCCGGCAGCAGGTAGCTTGCGACCAGGGCGCCGATGATGCCGATCACGATATTGCCGATCAGCCCGAAGCCGGCGCCGCGCACGATCAGGCCGGCCAGCCAGCCGGCGATGGCGCCGATGATGATTGCCGCGATAAGACTCATAGGAAGCCCCCATTCAGAACTCTGTTCCAGCGATTGTAGAGCAAAAAGGCGACCGGTCCAGTGCTGCAGGTTTCCGCAGCCCTTGACGTGTCAGCGGAGGCGGGCAATCTAAGAGCCATGTTCCTGCAATTCTTCACAGCACTGCGCGAGGCGCAGGTCCCGGTCTCCTTGCGTGAATATCTCACGCTGATGGAGGCGATCGACGCCGATCTGGCCGAGCAGTCGGTCGAGAATTTTTATTACTTGTCGCGCGCCGCGCTGGTGAAGGACGAGCGCAATCTCGACAAGTTCGACCGCGTGTTCGGCACCGTGTTCAAAGGTTTGGAGAGCCTTCTGGATGCGATGGAGAAGGCCGAAATCCCCGAGGAATGGCTGAAGAAGCTCGCCGAGAAATACCTCACCGAAGAGGAGAAGCAGCAGATCGAGGCCATGGGCTGGGACAAGCTCATGGAAACCTTGCGCAAGCGTCTCGAGGAGCAGAAGGAGCGGCATCAGGGCGGCAGCAAGTGGATCGGCACCGCCGGGACCTCGCCGTTCGGTGCGTATGGCTATAACCCCGAAGGGGTCCGGATCGGCCAGGAGAAGAACCGCAACAATCGCGCCGTGAAGGTGTGGGATCGCCGCGAGTTCAAGGATCTCGACGGCAATGTCGAGCTCGGCATCCGCAACATCAAGGTGGCGCTGCGCCGCTTGCGCAAATTCGCCCGCACCGGTGCGCCGGACGAGCTCGATCTCGACACCACCATTCGCGAGACCGCGAACCACGGCTATCTCGACGTGCACATGCGGCCCGAGCGGCGCAACGCCGTGAAGGTCCTGGTGTTCTTCGATATCGGCGGTTCGATGGATTCTCATGTCGAGCAGGTCGAGGAGCTGTTCTCCGCGGCGAAGAGCGAATTCAAGCACATGGAATATTTCTACTTCCACAACTGCCTTTACGAGGGCGTGTGGAAGCAGAACAAGCGGCGCTTCACCGACCGCACGCCGACCTGGGACGTGCTGCACAAATATCCGCACGACTACAAGGTCGTGTTCGTCGGCGACGCCTCGATGTCGCCATATGAGATCATGGTGCCCGGCGGCTCGGTCGAGCATGTCAACGAGGAGCCGGGCTCGGTGTGGCTCGATCGCATCGTCCGCACCTATCCGCATGCGGTCTGGCTCAATCCGGTGGCGCAGAAGCATTGGGACTATTCGGAATCCACCACGCTCATCCGCCGCATCTTCTCCGACCGGATGTATCCGATCACGATCGAGGGACTGGAGAACGCGATGAGGGAATTGGTGCGCTAATTCAATCCGGTCATTCCGGGGCGCGGCGAAGCCGCGAACCCGGAATCTCGAGATTGTTTCATTAGCTCCAGATTCCGGGTTCGGTCCTGGCGGACCGCCCCGGAACGACGGAGCAGGGAGGTCCAAGAATGGCCCAGAGCATCACCCGCGGCATCAAGGCGCTACTCGATGAGGCCAATGCCGAGATCAAGACGCTGTCGGCTGCGGAGGCGATCGAGGCCGCCACGCGCGACGACGTCGTGATCGTCGACATCAGGGATCCGCGCGAGATCGAGCGCGAGGGGCGCATCCCCGGCGCCTTCTCCTGCACGCGCGGCATGCTGGAATTTTGGATCGATCCGCAGAGCCCTTACGCCAAGCCGATCTTTCAGCAGGACAAGACCTTCATCTTCCACTGCGCCGGTGGCTTACGTTCCGCGCTGGCGGCCAAGACCGCGCAGGATATGGGGCTGAAGCCGGTCGCCCATATCGGCGGCGGCTTCGCCGCATGGCGCGAGGCGGGCGGGCCGGTGGAGAGATGGGAGCCGAAGAAGAAGGATTGATGACATCTGTCACACGCGGGCTTGACCCGCGTGTCCATCATTTTCACAGGATGGACGGCCGGATCGGATCCGGTCATGACGATCGAAAGCGATGCTGGAGTCTCGCAAATGACCACCCCCGACCATCCTCTCGTCTCAACGGAATGGCTTGCCGCGCATCTCGGCGATCCCAAGGTGAAAGTCCTCGACGCCACCTTCAAGATGCCGGGCGTGCTGCCGCTGCCGAAGGACGATTACCTGAAGGCGCATATCCCAGGCGCGGTGTTCTTCGATGTCGACGAGGTCGCCGATCATTCGAGCTCGCTGCCGCATATGTTTCCGAGTGCCGAGCAGTTCGGCCGCGACGTCGGTCGTCTTGGAATCAGCAATGACGACACGGTCGTGATCTATGATGCCGGTGGTTGGGTTGCGGGCCCGCGCGCCTGGTGGATGTTCCTGTCGTTCGGCCACCGCGATGTGCGCGTGCTCGACGGCGGCCTGAAGAAGTGGCTGGCGGAGGGCCGTCCGGTCGAGAGCGGTGCGGTCACGCCGAAGCCTGAGAGCTTCACCGCGACGTTCGATCAGGCTCGCGTGCGCAAGATCGAGCAGATGGTGGCAAACCTCGCAAGCCAGGCCGAGCAAGTGATCGACGCCCGGCAGGCGCCGCGTTTTGCAGGAGCAGTGCCTGAGCCGCGGCCGGGCCTGCGTTCGGGTCACATCCCCGGCAGCCGCAATCTGCCCTATGCCGAATTGTTCGATGCCGCGACCGGCATGATGAAGCCGCTCGATCAGCTGCGCCAGGCATTCGCCACGGCCGGTGTCGATCTGGCGAAGCCGATCGTCACCTCCTGCGGCTCGGGCGTGTCGGCGGCGGTGCTGACGCTCGCGCTGTACCGGCTCGGTCTCCGCGACACCGCGCTCTATGACGGCTCATGGTCGGAATGGGGGCTCGACGCCGGCCCGCCGGTCGCGACCGGACCGGCCTGATGCAAGCGCCTGCTATCGCCTTCGTGGCATGGCGGGCTGTTGCCCAAACCCAGGCTGTTGCCCAAAGGCGGCTTGCTGACCAAAGGCGGCTTGTTGACCAAAGGTCGCCTGCGGGCCGAACGGATTGGCAGCTTGCTGCTGCTGGGCAATCGCGGCCTCCTGCGCCGCGCGCGCCCGCTGCGCGAGGCGGCGCTGCTGTTGGACGCGCCGTGCCGCCAGCCGCTCCCGTTCCTTGGCGATCCGTCTCTTCGCGACGCTGCGGCGCAACTGCACGCTCGCGACCTTCACCGATGCCTTCTTCTCGCTATCCGCCGCGTGCCTGTCGCTGGGTGTGGACTGCTCCGCGAGTGCCGCGAGCTTCAGTGCGATCGGATCCGACGTCTTCCTCTCGGGCTCTGCCGCGGCAGATACAGGTGATGTCGCCGTCGCGCTGCTTGCCGGCTCGGCGCTCGCAGCCGGTTGGGCGGCGGGTGACGTTGCGTCGGGCTGAGAGCGGACGGCCTCGGTTACGATTGGTGTTGCGTCGGCGCTCTGCGCGGCCGGTACAACGGCGGATTTGGCAGTTTCCGGCGGGGCCGGATCGGGAACCGTCGGGACGCTGCGGGTGGCCTCGGAAGCACTGGTTTCGACGCTCGCGATGTCGGCCCGAGCCTCAGCTGGCGGAGATGCCGGCTGGTCGGCGGTCGCCGCTACCGTCTCCGGAGGTGTTGTGACCGGAGCGGCGTCGGTGGCCTGCTTGGGCGAGTTGCTGGGATCGGCAGCAGCGGGGCGGTTGGCGGATGCCACAACGCCGACGGTATCTTCTGCCGACTTGGGTGCCAGTTCGGTCACCGTCGTCGGGGCAGCCATCGGATCGGCCGGTTTCGGCTCGACCTGCAACATGGCCAGAACCGGCGGATCTGGCTGTGGCAGCAAGGTGCCGAAGCCTGTCGCAGGTGCCGCCCGCCATGTCGCATTGCTGGCGAATTGCTCGTGGGCCGCCCGCAGCAGCGCGGCGGCGCCGAGGCCGAAGACGAGAAGCGACAGCGAGCAGATGATCGCGGCGAGCAGAAAACGAAAGCCGGGAAGCATGGATGACGAACTCTCGCCTCGGCAATCGGGCCGATGCCATCGAGTCAGCGGGAACGCGGTGATCACAGGGATGGCCGCGTTCGCGATCGGGCAGCCATTGCTGCCGGGTCGCGAATCAGGCTGCAATCAGATTACCGCAGGCGACTTGTTTGGCTTGTTAATTCGAAGGCCCAGAATGCCATCGTAGGCGCTGGAAGCGATTTTTTGGCGGCGTGAGACTTCCGTGCAACGACGGAAACCGATCACAAATTGCCGAAATGGGGCAGGGTTGGTCGAAATTGTCTTGAATGCGCCGCTATCTTCGGCCATTTGGCGGATAACAATCCCGGTCGGCTTGGGGATTTTGCAAGGGCAATGATGATCAGACAGATCCTGACGATTTGCGCTGTCGCGGCGGCGGCGGGCGCGACGGCGGTTTCGCATGCCGAGGCACAGCAGGTCTATCAGACCGCACCCGGCGCCTACTCTCCGGCCCCAACTCCCTATCCGGTGGACGCGCGCGGCGCGGGGCCTGATTTCGATGCGACCGACGACGAAGCCAATGCGAACGGAGCTGCATTGCCGCCGCCTGGACCGGTGCTGTCGCCGGACGATCCGCGATATGGCCGACCGGCGAATGCGCCCGCCTATAGCAACGTCCCGACCGGACCGATTCTTTCCCCCGATGATCCGCGCTACGGCCGCCCTGCCAACGCGCCGGTCTATGGCGCTGCGCCCACCGGTCCGGTGATGTCGCCTGACGATCCGCGCTATGGCCGGCCGGCCGGACCTCCGCCCGTGATCTATGCCGACCGTCCGGCGTCTCCGCAGCCCTATGGTGGCGTGTATGGCAACAGTGCGCCCAATGGCGACGGCTCTGCACCGCGGCCGCCCGAGGGTGTCGGTGCCGCCGTCACTGGTGCTACGCAGCCGCCCGCCGGCGCAACGCCAGACAATCGCCCGATGACCGTCGCGGCCCTGCCGCCTGAGGAGCAGCCGGACGCGGCTCCCGCCGAGCTGCCGCCGAACCTGCGTCGGCAGGAGGTCGATTTCGTCACCAAGGAGCCGCCGGGCACCATCGTCGTCGATACGCCGCACACTTACCTCTACCTGGTCCTCGGCAATGGGCGGGCGATGCGCTACGGCGTCCGCGTCGGTCGTGACGGTTTCACCTGGACCGGCGTGCAAAAGATCTCGCGCAAGAAGGAATGGCCGGATTGGTATCCGCCGAGCGAGATGATCGAACGCCAGCCTTATCTTCCGCGCTTCATGGCTGGCGGTCCGGGTAATCCGCTTGGCGCACGTGCGATGTATCTCGGCTCGACCGTTTATCGCATCCACGGCACCAACCAGCCGTCGACCATCGGTAAGTTCGTTTCCTCCGGCTGCATCGGCATGCTGAACGACGACGTTTCCGACCTGTTCGACCGCGTCAAGGTCGGCACCCGCGTGGTCGTGCTGCCGGGCGGTCCGCCGCCGGGCGGAGCCAACACGGCGACCGCCTCGGCCGCGCCGGTGCCGGGCTCTACGGCCGCCACTCCTGTGCAGGCCCAGGCGGCTGTTCCCGGCACGCAGCCATCCACGATGCAGCCGCTGCCCCCGGCAGTGACGATTCGCTGAGCCAAACTCTCCTGAAATAAAAACAGCCTCCCGGTCGGGAGGCTGTTTTTATTTGTGGGAGCGGTTCACGCCAGCCGGCGCGGCGGCTCGCCGCCCTTGAGCCAGGTATCGATGCAGTCGACCATCTGGCCATAATGAGCCCGGAAGCTTTCCTCGGTCACGTAGCCGAGATGCGGTGTCAGCACCACGTTGTCGAGCTTGCGGAGCGGGTGCTCGACCGGCAGCGGCTCGACAGAGAAGGTGTCGAGCGCGGCTCCCGCGATCCTCTTTTGCTGCAAGGCCTGGAGCAACGCGGTTTCATCCACGATCGGCCCGCGCGCACTGTTGACGAGATAGGCGGTCGGTTTCATCCGCGCGATATCGGCAGCGCTCAACAGCCCGCGCGAGCGCTCGCTCAGGACCACATGGATGGTAATGATGTCGGCCGTGGCAAAGAGCTCGTCCTTGCTCGCGTAGCCGACCCCGGCTTCGGCGCAGCGCTCGGGCGTCAGGTTCGGACTCCAGGCGATCACCTTCATCCCGAATGCCTTGGCGAGGCTTGCCACCTTGGTGCCGAGCTTGCCGAGCCCGATCACGCCCAGCGTCTTACCTTCGATCTCGGTGCCGCCGAGCTTCTGCCAGGGCTCCCCGGCATGCATGCGCGCATTCTCCTGCCCGATCTTGCGCGTCAGCTCCAGGATCAGACCCATGGTCAATGGCGCGGTCGGATCGCGGCCATATTGGGTACCGCAGACGATCACGCCGCGCGCTTTCGCGGCGTCCATGTTGATGGCTGCATTGCGCATCCCTGAGGTAATCAGGAGTTTCAGTTTCGGCAGAGCCTCGATCAGCGGACGGGGAAAGGGCGTCCGCTCCCGCATCGCGCAGACGACGTCGACGTCCGCGAGCGCACTGGCCGCCGCCTGTTCGGAGGCGAAAGGATGTACGAAGGTGGTTACGTCGAGGCGGTCGCCGAGTTTTGGCCAGTCAGCCAGGGACAGGGCTGTATCGTAATAGTCATCAAGGATCGCACAGCGCAGCCGCGTCATCGGCAAAGGTCCATTCATGGCGTGGAACAGCGACGGGAAACGTCGCGGGATGGACGCGATGGTCGCGCGCGGAGGAACGCTGCGCAAGGACCCCAGCTTCAAAAGCCGGTGCGGGACGACGGGAAATCAGTCCAGATCGGCCTTCAGGCGGAAGGCTGCGGTGTTGCCGTATTTCGCGTGCCACGCTGGCCCCGGCCCGCGCATATAGTGCAGTTCCGGCCGATAGGGGCTGAAAGCCTGGGCGAAAAAGGCGCGCCAGAAGCTCTTGATCTCGGCGACTATGCCGGATGGTTCAACGGGTTTGACCCGCCCAGAGGGCAGGGAGGTTGACGTAAGGGTCGCCATGACGGGCTCTCGCTGTTGTCACTCTCGGCTTTTCGCCGTTGGACGCGCATTAGCGCGCCGGAAGCGAGTTTCCCGCCCAGTTGATTAAAAGATGGTTTCAATTGTCGTGATCGACCGCACACATGGTTATGATCCCGTAGTCATCCGTGGTGCGCGGAGGCTTGGCGCTGGCATTCTCCGATCTTTGCCCGGTCCGAACACCGGCTCGCCGGGTTGCCCTTTGGGTGCGGCGCAGTTACATCAGCGGCAACAATTTTCCGTAAATCCGGTGGTTTCCAAGGACACGCGATGGCGCGCCAATTCGTCTATTTCATGCAGGGTCTGTCCAAGACCTATCCGGGCAACCGCAAGGTGCTCGATAACATCCACCTGTCATTCTACCCGGATGCCAAGATTGGCGTGCTCGGCGTCAACGGCGCCGGCAAGTCGACCCTGCTGCGGATCATGGCCGGCATCGACAAGGATTATACGGGTGAAGCCTGGGTCGCCGAAGGTGCGCGCGTCGGCTATCTCGAGCAGGAGCCGCAGCTCGATCCGAAGTTGAGCGTCCGCGAGAATGTGATGCGGGGCGTCGCCAAGCAGAAAGCGATCCTCGACCGTTACAACGAACTCGCGGTCAATTATTCGGACGAGACCGCCGACGAGATGACCAAGCTTCAGGACGAGATCGAGGCCCATGGCCTGTGGGATCTCGACAGCAAGGTCGACCAGGCCATGGACGCGTTGCGTTGTCCGCCGGACGATGCCGACGTCACAAAGCTCTCCGGCGGCGAGCGCCGTCGCGTCGCGCTCTGCCGACTGCTGCTCGATCAGCCTGAACTGCTGCTGCTGGACGAGCCGACCAACCATCTCGATGCGGAGTCCGTGTCCTGGCTCGAAGGGCATCTGCGCAACTACCCGGGTGCGATCCTGATCGTCACCCACGATCGCTACTTCCTCGACAACGTCACCAGCTGGATCCTGGAGCTCGACCGCGGCAAGGGCATCCCCTACGAGGGAAATTATTCGTCCTGGCTGGTGCAGAAGCAGAAGCGGCTGGAGCAGGAGGGCCGCGAGGAAGCGGCGCATCAGCGCACGCTGGCGCGCGAGCAGGAGTGGATCGCGGCTTCGCCGAAGGCTCGTCAGGCCAAATCCAAGGCCCGCTATCAGCGCTACGAGGACCTGCTGAAGAAGGCGAGCGAGAAACAAAGCCAGACTGCGCAGATCATCATTCCCGTCGCGGAGCGACTGGGCAACAACGTCATCGATTTTGAAGGCTTGACCAAGAGTTTCGGCGATCGGCTCCTGATCGACAATCTCACCTTCAAGCTGCCGCCCGGCGGCATCGTCGGTGTGATCGGACCTAACGGTGCCGGCAAGACCACGCTGTTCCGGATGATTACCGGACAGGAGAAGCCCGATGCGGGCACGATCACGATCGGCGAATCCGTGCATCTCGGCTATGTCGACCAGTCGCGCGATGCGCTCGACGGCAGCAAGACCGTCTGGGAAGAGATCTCCGGCGGCAATGAGCTGATCCTGCTCGGCAAGCGCGAAGTCAATTCGCGCGGCTATTGTTCGGCGTTCAACTTCAAAGGGGCGGACCAGCAGAAGAAGGTCGGCTCGCTATCGGGCGGTGAGCGCAACCGTGTGCACCTTGCCAAGATGCTGAAGTCAGGCGCCAACGTGCTGCTGCTCGACGAGCCCACGAACGATCTCGATGTCGACACGCTGCGAGCGCTCGAAGAAGCGCTGGAGGATTTCGCCGGCTGCGCCGTGATCATCAGCCACGATCGCTGGTTCCTCGACCGTATCGCCACGCACATGTTGGCGTTCGAAGGCGACAGTCACGTCGAATGGTTCGAAGGCAACTTCCAGGACTATGAGAAGGACAAGATGCGCCGGCTGGGCCAGGACAGCGTCATCCCGCATCGGCTGAAGTACAAGAAGTTGACGCGGTGACGGATCTCATGAGGGGCGTGGCGCTCGTTGCGATAGCCATCGCCGCCTTATGTTGTGCGCCACCATCACGCGCCGCCGATGCGGCCTTCACACAATTCGTTGCCTTGCTGTGGCCGGAAGCCAAAGAGCAGGGCGTCTCCCGCGCGACCTTCGAGGCCGAGACGCGCGGGCTTGAGCCCGACTACAAGCTGCCGGATCTGCTGCTGCCTGGTCGTCCGGCGACGGGCGCTCCAGCCCAGGCCGAGTTCGTGCAGGTCCCGGCCGACTATATCAAGGAAGCTGGGATCGCACGGCTTGCGGCGTATGGCCAAAAGCTGATGCAACAATATCGTCCGGCGCTGTCCGAAATCGAACGGCGCTTCGGCGTGCCGGCGCCGTTCGTTCTGGCGATCTGGGGCCGGGAGACCGATTTCGGCCGGTACAAGTTGCCCTATGACGCGCTGCGCGTGCTGGCGACGCAGGCCTATGTCGGTCGCCGCAAGGACCAGTATCGCACCGAATTCATCCTGGCGCTGAAGATGCTCAGCGATCATGTCGTGACGCGCCAGGATTTGCGGGCATCCTGGGGCGGTGCCGTCGGCCTCACGCAGTTCCTGCCATCGGAATATTTCAAGCATGGCGTCGATCTCGACGGTGACGGCAAGGTCGATCTCTGGCACTCGGTACCCGACGCGCTTGCGTCGGCAGCGCAGCAGCTTGTCAACAAGGGCTGGCAGAGCGGGTTGCGCTGGGCCTATGAGGTGAAAGCGCCGGCCAATGTCGACTGTACGATGGGCGTGCCTGAGGTGAAGAAGCCAATCGGCGAGTGGCTGCGCGCCGGCTTCGTCCCCGTGCGCGGGCAGAGGCTCAGCACGGCTGAGAAGGCGCAGCCAGCCTCATTGTTGCAGCCTGAAGGCATCTATGGCCCGGCCTTCCTGACCACGGCGAACTACTTCGTGATCAAGGAGTATAACTTCTCCGATCTGTACGTGCTGTTCGTCGGCCATCTCGCCGACCGCATGACGAGCCCGCTGCCATTTGCGACGCCTTGGGCGGCCTCCGAACAATTGCGCACGAAGGATGTCGAGGCCATGCAGAAGGGCCTGACTCGGGTGGGTCTCTACAAAGACAAGCTCGACGGTAAGGCGGGCATGCAGACCCGCGCCGCGCTCGGCGCGTTTCAGAAATCTGCAGGTCTGAAAGTGGACTGCTGGCCGAGTGAAGCAGTGCTGCAGGCGATCGATGCGGCTCGCTGAGCGCAGATAGCAGCAGATAGCAAAAGCCCGGCCGTCGAGGCCGGGCTTTGCGTGTTATCGAACAGAATAGCGATCAGTAGCAGACGCGAACCGGGCGGACCACCCAGCCGTAACCGTCCCAATAGCGCTCACGGCGCCAATAGCACGGCGGGGGAGCCGGGGGCGGGGCTTCTTCGACGTAGACCGGGCCGCCATAGGCCGGGCGGCTTGAGGCGATCGCACCGCCGAGCAGCGCACCGCCGATCAGGCCGGCCGCAACGCCCGCACCGACGTCGCCAGCCTTGGCGGCGGGTGCAGACACGGCCATCGAGCCTGCGATTGTGGCAACCGCCACCAGGGCGGTCAGGATCTTCTTCATCTTCCGCGATCTCCTCGAGGAGGCGCCCGATCCGGACGCCGGGTTAGGGTGACAGACACACGATCAGGGGCGGCAGCTCGCAAGGAAACACGCGAATCTGTCAACCCTCCGTAAACTTTGTCCGTTCAGGTGCGCTGGAAAAGCGGTTTTTTCTGGTCATCCCGCGCGCCGAAGGCCGAAGTTCCAGTGGACCTTCAGCGATTTAATGAAGGTGAACCGCTATTCGCACACCCTGACGCGACGGACCCGCCAGCCATAGCCGTCCCAGAACCGCTGCCGCTGCCAGTAGCAGGCATAGCCGGGATCCGCGACATAGGCCGGGCCGCCGTAATAATAGGGGCCTGGCGCGTAATAATAGCCGGGGCCGTAGCCGTACCCATAGTAGGGACCGCCGCCAGCAATGGCGCCGCCGATCAGGGCACCACCAATAAGGCCGGCGGCGACGCCTGCAGCAACCCGACCGCCCCCCGCTTCGGCTGGGGCAGGTGCCATGGCCGATGCGGCCAGCGCGGCGGTGGCGACGAGGGCCGTGAGTGTCTTCTTCATGACCGTACCTTTCTCACAGGGTCTTCGCGGCGAAAAGACCTTTCGGCGCGAAAAATTTCACACTCCGCTTGAATATTCAATGAACGGGCAGCCTCCATAGGACGACTCGACAGGAGAAATGGTTCGATTTTCGTATCGCAAATGACCCGGAATGAAGCATGACCAGCGCCATAGGCCTGATTGTCGCAGTCGGAATGACCTCGGTGTTCTTCTACCTGCTCCTGACGACCCCGGCGGATCGGCAAGGATTCCGAGGACGATCGAGAGGCGATACTTCCGGCCCAGACGGAGGCAGTTCCTCCGATCATCGCGACAGCTTCAACTCGGCAGGTTGGTCGGGTCATTCCGCGACCGACAGCATGGGTAATCCGCTCGATAGCGGGGGCTCGGACGGCGGTAGCGATGGCGGCGGGGGAGATGGCGGCGGTGGCGGTGATTGAAGGCCCGCCCTTCCGAGGGCTACCGGGCCATGTCTTCACTGACCGGGTTTGATCTGCAGCAACAGGTCTCACTTGGATTCGTTCTAGGTTGAACAGGCAGTTTGGAATCGCTTCAAAAGACCTGTTTTGCCTTTGCGCCGCCCGGCGCGGATCACTATCGATGATGGAGCATCTCGGAAGGCTAGACGGTTCATGATTGTCTGCTCCTGCAACGTCCTCAGCGACCACGACATCCGCCAGGCGGTGGAAACGGCGGAGGAACTGCCACGCAACCCCAAGCAGCTTTACGGCTGTCTCGGATGCAGCGCGGAGTGCGGCCGGTGTGCCCGTACGATCAAGACCATCATCGACGACGCGTTGGGCCCCTGCGCACGTGCCTGCCAGGCTGGCTGCCTGCACCGCCAGGATCATGCCCACGCCGAGACTCCCGCCGAAGACGTCCAGAGCCGGTTTGCGCTGGCTGCCTGCTAACCCCCCCTCACCCAAGCATCCGTCGTGGTTGTCCCTGGCGGAGGCATGATCGGAGTCGTCTCGGCTCGGCGAACCTGTTATTGACCGAGCCGCGGTGTCTAATTTTCGGAGCACATCAATGCAGGGCGACCCCAAGGTCATCGAATATCTCAACAAGGGACTGCGGAGCGAGCTGACGGCCATCAATCAATATTGGCTGCATTACCGTTTGTTGCAGAACTGGGGTCTGCTCGAGATGGCCAAGGTGTGGCGCAAGGAATCGATCGAGGAGATGAACCACGCGGACCGCTTCACCGACCGCATCATCTTTCTGGATGGCTTTCCGAACATGCAGGTGCTGGACCCGTTGCGGATCGGCCAGAACGTCAAAGAGATCATCGAGTGCGATCTCGCGGCCGAAGTTTCGGCGCGCTTGCTTTATCAGGAAGCCGCAACGTATTGCCATGGCGTCAAGGACTACGTCACGCGCGACCTGTTCGAAGACCTGATGAAGGACGAAGAACACCACATCGACTTCCTCGAGACGCAGCTCGACCTGATCAATCGGATCGGCCTCGAGCTTTACACGCAGAAACACGTCGGCGGTCTCGAATCTTCGTAGTCCTGCTCGTGCTCCGCGTCCGAAGTTCGCATTTAAATCGAGGCACTCTCGCTGGCGAACTTCGGATCGTAGAGAGCACCAGCAAGTGATTGAAAGCCGGCTCCGGACAGATCGCCGTGCCGGCTCGTTACGTGATGGTGCTGCGCTCGGCCCTCTTACACGGCGTCGGCCGGAACGAAGCAGCTGATGACGATGCTGCCGCGGTGGTGGACGTACCACACCACGGCCTCACCGACGGGATTGCCGCGGTCGCGGATGACGGCATGCGCGGGAACCTGCATCCATTGCCCCTCGATCGGAACCCAATAGCTGCCGTCGCGCACTTGGTAGTCCGTCCGATGGCCATCGGAGATGTCGCAGCAGGGGACACCATTCGGCGCGATCACGCTCTTGAACCATGCGCGGATATCCGGCGGCACGTTCTCGAACTGGCCGTTGTCGAAAGCGAAGGCTGCCGTTGCGAAGGCCGCCAGACATGTCAGCATCGCGACCTGCGGGAGTCTTGGCATGGCAGCCTCCGTGGAACACGTCACTCCGCCCGCCGCGGCGCCGTCGCGAGCAGCTCGCGCAGCGGCTCGAGATAGAATTTCGCCGAGCCCGTCGTCAGATGGCCTCGCGTCTCCGTGGAAGCCGGGATCAGGTAGACCCTGCCGTTCTTGACCCGCTTCATAGCCTCAGCGGTGACGCCGGTCTCCGGCGGATTGCGCTCGTCATCGGCTGAGTTGATCAGGAGTACGCGCGCCTCGATCTTCTCGAGGTCCGCCGACGGATTGTAGTCGTGCGAGGACTCCCACTGGTAGATGAAGTCGTTGGCATCGGCCGGCATCGGCGCGGCAAGGCGCGCATCGACCATCTTGTCGGCCTTGGCGGCGGTCGGAGCCTGCGCCTGATAGGCCAGCGTGCCGCCGGCCGACGCGATGCCGTAGGCCACGACGGCGTATTTCATCATGCGCGGCTGGCTCGTGTAGTTGCCGCCATTGTAGTCCGGATCGTTACGGATCGTGTCCAGCATGATCCGGCGCAGCATCCAGTTGCGCGCCGCCATCTCGGTCGGCTGTGAAGCCATCGGCGCCAGCGCATCCATGAAATCAGGGTAGCGCGTGCCCCAGATCCAGCTGTGCATGCCGCCCATCGAATTGCCGATCACGAGCCTGAGATGCTTGATGCCCAGTCCTTCGGTCACCAGCCGGTATTGCGCGTCGACCATGTCGGCATAGTCGTAAGCGGGGAACTTTGTCTTCAGCCCGTCGGACGGCTTGGACGATTTGCCGTGGCCGATGCTGTCGGGAAGAATGATGTAGTATTTTGTGGCGTCGAGCGGCTGGTCCTTGCCGAACAGCTCGCCGGCAAAGGCAGGTGACAGCATGCTTGCCGCCGAGCCGCCGGTGCCATGCAACACCAGCACCGGTTGGCCGCTGGGCTCGCCGACGGTCACATAATGTAGCCGCAGCTCCGGCAGGCGCTCGCCGGTGTGGAACTTGAAATCCTTGACGACGAAGTCGCCTTGCTTGGGTGCCGGATAGTCGCTCGCCAGTGCCGCTATCGAGCTCAGCAGCAGCGCCGCAATAGCGGCGATGACTGATCGTGTCATGTTCGTCTCCCCCGGATGGACGCGCTCTGATGGCGGGCCTTGGTCGCAGATTAGCACGGAACCATCCGGCAGCCGAAAGGGCGATTCACGGCTTGTCCTCGATCTCGGTCTCGGGGCGATCGCCGCCGGAGGCCGTCTCGGTGTGCCATTTTCCATCGGCCGTCTCGTATTCGATCGCCTCGGTACGGCCCGGCGTGCGCTGTTCCTCAGCGGCGCGCTTGGCGGCGGCGAGCGCTTCGGCATGGGACGGAAAACTCTCCGAAAAAGCGCCGTCCACCGTGTAGGCCCAACCGCCATCATGCTGAACGATCCGATAGGTCACGTGTGTCATTCATGCCTCGCTTTGTCGACGTCGATTGCCGCAGGTGAAACGGCCGTCATTCTAGGCCAAGATAAGCGCGAGGCGATGTCTTTCGAGACCGGGAACCCCTATCCGAGCGGAGAAACGGGATGTGCCGCAACATCAAGACGCTGTTCAATTTCGAGCCGCCGGCGACGGAGGATGAGATCCACGCCTCCGCGCTGCAATTCGTGCGTAAGCTGTCCGGCTTCAACAAGCCGTCGCAGGCCAACGAAGCGGCGTTCGAACGGGCGGTGCAGGAGGTCTCCGAGGCGGCGCGGCGGCTGCTTACCTCGCTGCACACCCAGGCGCCGACGCGCGATCGAAGCGGCCAAGGCCAAGGAGCGCTCGCGGGCGAGATTTGCCGGCCGCTGAAACAGCACGATCGGCGCGCGGCGTGCGACAGCGTCAGAACGCCTCGTCGGGCTTATGCTTCTTGTGCTTCTTCTTTTTCTTGTCTTTTTTCTTCTTGTGATGGTGCGCGTCGTCGAGATGCGGATCGTCGTCCTCGAAGGCGTCGTCCAGCGCATCGTCGTGTTCGACGGCGGCAAAGATGTCGCGCACCGCAAGCTGGGTGGCGTCGCGCTCATGCGCCTCGCGCTCGCGCGTCCGCTTGTACTCTTCATACGCCTCGAAGAGCTGATGCAGCCAGGGCATGATCTGATCGATCGTCGGCAGGGTGCCGGGCGGACCCTGCTCGCCGCGGGGCCCTTGCGGACCCGGGGCGCCGGCCGGACCCTGCGGACCGATCGGGCCCGGTTTGCCGGCTTCTCCCCGCGGTCCTTGCGGCCCCGGCTTGCCCTGTGGACCGGGCTTGCCGTCCGGCCCCGGCTTGCCGCGCTGGCCGTCCGCTCCGCGTCGTCCCGGCTGCCCCTGTGGTCCTCGCGGACCCGCAGGTCCCTGATGCCCTCGACTCGCCGGATTTCGCGCCACGCGTACAACTCCTGATTCGCACGCGAATCTAGCAGACGCGCGACGAGACCAGCAATTATACGCGCCGGCCTTGCCCGATCGATCAACATCAAACGATGGCCGGCGCCGCGCTGTAAGCCCTGTGCTTACGTCCCATAGGCCGGCACGTCGACGCCATCAGCCGCATAGATCCGGATCTTGTTGCGCAAGGTGCGGACCGGCATCCCAAGCAGCCTGGCAGCATGGGTCCGGTTGCCGTGGCAGCGCGCGAGCGTCTGCACGATCAGCTCGCGCTCGACCTCCGAGAGCGGCATTCCGATCAGGAGCGGAACGACCTCGTTGGCGGGGCGCGCCGCCGCCGCGATCGAGCCAGGCTCGATGATGAATGGGCTTGCGGCATAGGGTGTGAACTCGCGTGACATGTAAACCTCCGGATTGAAGTCCCGCCTAAGTTGTATGTGGAGTCGAGACTCAACTAGCACCTGCCCGTAAACAAACTGGTCCGACAAAGTTAACGAGACCTTAACGAGGACTACCATTGCGGGTATTGGCGTGGGAAATCGCCAAAATGCCATTCTTTCGCGAGATCTCCGACCCATTTCGGCGCGGAATGTGGCGAAATGCAAAATTAACGGCCGCGCCAGCCGATGCTTGGCAGCCCGGCAACCGCGCGCCAGTGTGGCCGCCATGGCCGCGACCACCACGATATCCGCCGCATCGCTCAGAGCCGGGCTCGAACGGCTGCTGCAGGCGCCCGAGATCGATTGGCAAGAGGCGGCCGAGCTCGTCTCCGAGATTGCCCGGGACAGCTCCGAGCTGGCCTTGCGCCAGGCGGCAAGCCAGGCGCTGTCGATCGTGCGCGCGGCGGCGATGTCCCTCGCTGACCATGCCACGCACGAGGCGGCGCGCCGGCGCCTGCTCGTCGTGCTCGACGTGCTGGTCGAATTGACCACGCCGCGGTTCGGCCGGCGCGGCACCCAGCCGAAGCCGCTCAGCCCCGACCAGCGCGCCCGCAAGCTGTTGGGCCTGCCGATCGACGGCCCGCTGTCCAGCGCCGAGATCCGCGGCGCCTTTCGCCGTGCCGCCAAGCTGATGCATCCGGATACAGGCGG
This sequence comes from Bradyrhizobium sp. SZCCHNS1022, assembly GCF_032484835.1. Lineage (NCBI taxonomy): Bacteria > Pseudomonadati > Pseudomonadota > Alphaproteobacteria > Hyphomicrobiales > Nitrobacteraceae > Bradyrhizobium > Bradyrhizobium sp. SZCCHNS1022. The sequence continues at coordinate 2,163,118 of NZ_JAUETT010000001.1, forward strand.
CAGCGCGGAGGCGTTTCGCGAGCTCGCGGCCGCGCAGGATGCGCTGATGAAAGCTCGCTGAGGTTGTATTTTGCCTCGCGGTCTCCGTCATGGGCGTCTACGCCAGGCGCCACATGTACTTCGCCGTGCCAGGAGCTAAATTCGGCCCTACCGATTCGATTGGTCTCACCGCGGCATCTCCCGTTCGACACCCACTGGAGCGTTTTTCAATGACCATTGCGTCCTTCCTTCGCACTGCGCTGGTGGCACTCACGACTGCCGCCGCCGCCGTGCTGCCCACCACGGCGCATGCGGATGGCGGCTTCATCACGCTGACCATCTACAAGGCCGGATGGATCATCGGCGGCTCCGGCGGCAGCGGCGTTCTGAACTTCCACGGCCGCGCCTATCCGCTTTCGACCGGCGGCCTCGACTACGGCCTGGTGTTCGGCGGCTCGCGCACCGTGCTGCGCGGCCGCGTCAGCAACATCTACCGTCCGTCGGACGTCGAGGGTGTCTATGGCGCGGCCGGCGCCGGCCTTGCGGTCGGCCGCGGCGTGCGCGGCATCGTGCTCACCAACCAGAAGGGCGCGGTGCTGGAGCTCTCCGGCGAGCAGGTCGGCCTGCTGGCCAATGTCGATCTGTCGGGGCTTGCGATTACGCTGCGGTAGACGGCGGGTCTTTCGACCGAACCAGCTGTCGTCACCCGCGAAAGCGGGTGATCCAGCATTCCAGAGACGCTTGTCGTCATCCAAGCCGTCTCGGCGCACGGGATCGGCGGGCAAGGTGGGCGCTGACAGCTGAGGGGCCGGCTTGCGGCCTGCCACGTGCTCCGTCGTGTCGAGCGAAGCGACATCGCTCACGCCGGTACATGACACGTCTGGCGACATCCCGAACTCCCCCTCCAAACAGCCTGGCACGGCTTCGCAGTCTCGCGGCGCATGACGCCCGAGTGATGCGGCAGTCAGTCCCTCCTGAAAATCGAGAGGGCGCAGGGAAGGCCGGATGCTTGGCCAGCACCCATGGCCCGCCTGCGAAAAAAATGCAGGCGGCAGGTACCACAGGTACGGCCGAACAACCGGCCTTCCCTGCGCGAAGGCTTTACGGCTTATACGTGATCTCCTCGGGGACCGGCTTTCTTGCCCCCGTTGCGACAATGCGCGGAGCGCATCGCGTGCGACAACGCTGACGCGTTGCGCAGGCATCAGCACCGGGATGCCAGGACCACACGACTTCACCGTCCGCGAAACGCCGGCGTTCGTCCAACGCGGCGCTCACGGCCATCGCAGCCCGGCTCCGCGTATCGTGACGACGCGTACGCCCTCTGCATGGAGGCGGGTCAGGCGTAGGAAAGCACAATTTCTGAAAAACGGAAGTAGAATATTTTTTGCCCGGCGGCTTTACATCGCGCGACGCGTTGAAAGTGCGGATGAAATTCGTCTGTCGGCGCGAGGATTTTCGGTGCGATTTTCCGGCTTTCCGCGAGGCCGTCGTGAGGCCATCGCGCATCGATTTGCCCGGCGGGCACAGGACCTGGCCAATCCATCGCCGTCATTGCGCGCGCGCTCGCTGTGCGTCCCGGAACGAGAGGAGAGCAGCTAAGCGCTCGCCACATGCGCCGCCAGTTCCAGCCACGGCTGAAGCGTCCAGGCGCCCGACGCGGCGCCGGAGGGGGAAGCAAGCACGAAGATGTCGGGGAAGTCAGCCGCCGGCGGCTGCCGGCCGAGTGCGATCCGGGTCGTCGGCCGGCCATAGAACAGGCTTGCAGCCTTCTTGCTGGTGAAAGCGACCGTGCGCGGCCGATGGCGCCGCATCTTCTCGACCAAGCCGGCGACATCGACGCCGGCCTGCAGCGCGACATGGTCCATGCCGGCGCCGTGCTTGCAGAGATCGGTGAAGCCGATGCCGAGCTTCAGCAATTCGGGAAACTCATGCGGCTGATACAGCCGCGGCGTCAGCCCTGTCGCGTGCAGAGTGCGCCAAAAGCGGTTGCCGGGATGCGCGTAATAGTGGCCAGTCGCGGCCGACCGCTCGCTCGCCGCCGTGCCGACGAAGACGAGGCGGAGGTTCGGTGCGAGCTGGTCGGGCAGGCGGTGCCGCACGTCCGCGCCGGCATGCCCAGGCGCTTCTTTCAAGATTTTCCGATCTTGATGATTTCGCCGGTGCGCGGATTGATCGCACGGGGCGGCCCATCCTCGTCGTCATCATCCTCGTCCGGCCCGGGATATTGCTCGGGCGCCTTGCCCTTGGCCGCAACCACGCGCGGATAGCGCAGCTTCGGCTGCTTCGTCCCGGTGGCCTTCAGCGTGATCCGGAACAGCCAGTCGTCGCCATAATCGAACAGGAACAGCAGCGTATGGCCGACCTCCGGGAAAGCCTGCGCGATCCGCGTCTTCTCGACGCCGAGCACTCCGGCGGCGGCCTCGCCGATATCGGCAAACAGCTCATATTGCGGATGGACGACCTTGATCTTCGACAGCGTCAATCCGGTGTAGAAGCCGAAGGCGTGGTCGAAGTCGAAACCGAACGCCTGCACGATCGCTTCGGCCAGCCTGTACAGCGACTTGGTCGGATCGATTTCGATGTCCCGATAGACCGAGCGCCCGCCGTCGAGCGCGGCGCGGAGGATGAACGTCTCGGTCTGAGCCATGCCGGTCTCCCCGGGCGAGCGGCAGCAGCACGCCCGCGACCAGCATATACGGCCGCGACCGTCCAAGCGAGGCCGGGAGCCGGCGTCGAACGCGATTGTCCCCCGTCACATGGCCCGCGGCAGAACTGTCAGCGCTCCGCCCATGGATCGGCGACCGCCATGTGGCGGCCGCCGTGGCACGGAGGCATACGCCGGGCCGGACCTTACAGGGTGCAGCGGCGCTCGTCGCGCAGCTTGAGCTGGATGGCGTTGGCTTCGCCGAAGGTCGCAACCGGCTGGCTCACGACCTTGTAGGTCGACGGCCATTCGACCGGCTTGGACTGCAAGTTGGTATTCCAGATCTGGCAGATGCCGGTGTTATCCCAGCGGATCACGTAATAGCCGGCCACGGGCGCAGCATGCCGAGGCGCGGCGAGTGCGGGCACGACGGAAGCGGCAGCAATACCGGTGGCGGCAACGAGAGCGGTCAAGCGACGCATCGGAAATCTCCCCTAACGAACAGAACCCCAGCCGCCACGGCCGACAACGCGCGCGACGACGCCGATCCGCGCCTGCGGATGGGCGATGGACTCCTGCGACAAAAGCGCGCTGCTGGCAAGGTGGCAGCGTGACCGCTCACAGCGATGTCAGGGGAGGGGCAGTGCGGCGACGCCGCAATGTGGGGCAAGATCAGAGGCGTGCTTCTCGGTCGTGCCAGATGCGCGTGATCAGGATGTCCTGCATTGAACCGATCCTTAGTCTCACTCGGGGTCGTCGTAGCAGATGTCGTGGGTCGTGATCCACTGCGTGCAGTTGCCGTTCGCGTCCCAGCCGATGCATTCCTTTCGGAAGTTGCACGGATGGATGTTGAAGCCCTGGCCGAACTGGCCCTTCTCCAGCACGGCAACTGGATCGATCTCGACCCCTCCGCCGATCGTCGCGGTCATCGGGCCGAAGGAGCGGACCCGTTCAACGAATTGTCGCACGGGTTTGCCGGTGGCATCGAGCAGGAATCGTCCGTCGGGTGAGATGGTCAGGGTTTCGCGCTTTTGATTCGACATCCGTTAGTCTCCGGCTGGGAGGAACTGTCTGGCACCAGGACTGTCGTGCGTCGGGCCTATGGAGTGTTGGACCGGCCCGGCTCGCAGGCGGGCCATACGCGCAGGTCTCGTGACGTTCAGACGGCGAAGGCCTCAGCACGTGATCGACGGCAAAGACCCCGTGCAGTCGCAGGTCGGCGACGGTGGCTCGCCGTCGGGATATGTGCAGGTCTTGCTGACGCAGCCCATGCCTTCACAGCAGCAGGTGACCGTGTAGCTGCCCTTGCCGCGCAAGCGGTGGATCAGCATGTAGCCGTGCGACGTCGGGCGGACGTCGATCTCGACTTCGATCCCCTGGCCCAGCGAGCGAACCTCCATCCCATCCTCCCACGGCTTGTCAGAATGGGAAAAAGGCTACCACAACCTGTGGATGTCGTTGCGTTGACATGTATCAAATCTAAGGGAGTGTCGGCGCCCTCAGCCGCTGCCGGGTCGTTCGCCGTGATACCGGAGCTATCATTTCCGAAGCGTGGCGATGCCCTCGATCTCGATCAGCATCTTCGGATCGGGCAGCGCTTGGCAATTCGCTCAACTTATGATCGATTGCAAATCCTCTAGACTTACGAGGCATGCATGGACTGGAAGCAATTCTTTGCCAGTGTTATCGGCGCATTGGCTTGGCCGGCGGCAACGGTGATAATCGTTCTGGTGTTTAGGGAACAATTGCGGCTCATAGTTCGCCATATTCGGAAATTTGGCGCCGGACCGCTGAATGTAGAACTCTCGGAGAAACTCGAACAAGTCGAGGCTGCTGGCGCAGCTCTGCAGTCGGAGCAGGGCGTGGAAGCGCCAGACCCGTCCTTGGATCCTGCAACTCTGGAGCTTGTCAAGTCCGCGCCGGATATGGCTTTCATTAAGTCTTTCAAGCAACTCGAACAGCTTCTTCTCGAGATTCGTACGAAGCTCCCGGATGGCAAGCCATACAGGAATCTGTATGAGGTGTTGCGAGCGTTAGAAAAGCAGCAGTACATCCCTGCAAGCGTGATCGCCTTGTTCCAAACGCTGCGCGAAGCGCGGAACGCGGCCGCTCATGGGACGGCTAGTGATGCATTGTCGTCAGCCGACGCTCTGGAATTTATTCGTCAGATAAAGTTGCTTCAGGGAATTTTGGAAACGGTGTCGGGGCAGCTCTCGGCGCAACCCAAGCGTATTGCTGACAGACGCATCTAGTAGATAGTAGCTTCACCTGACCAGCGCCGCCACGCCCTCGATCTCGATCAGCATCTTCGGGTCGGGCAGCGCGGCGACGACGCAGGTGGTGCGGGCCGGATAGGGCGCCGGGCCGAACGCCTCGGCGTAGAGCTTGTTCATGGTCGCGACATCGGAGGCGCGGGTCAACAGCACATTGACCTTGACGAGATCGCGCATCGTGGCGCCGCCTTCGGTGAGCACGCGCGTGAAGTTGGTCACGACGTTGGCGAACTGCGCCTCGAAGCTGTCGGGCAGCGCGCTATCAGCGTCGAAGCCGGGAATGCCGGAGATGAAGAGGAGATCGCCGATCCGAGTGCCGAACGACAGCGGCGGCGCCTCGACGTTCGATGGAGCGGGGATGTGGTGGAGGGGCATGCGTAAACTAGGGTGCGTACTCATAATTGCGACCATGTCCGCTTCGCTCCGATAGTGACCATCGATGTGCAGCCATAGCAACTGACGCGATGCGCCAATTGCTGACTTTCGAGGTCGAATGCCTTAGACAGAACATTCATCTGATCTTAGGACCACAAATTATGACCGCTGATCTGGCTCAGGAGATCGCCGAAGCTTACCGGTGGCAGCGTCGGCTCGGTAACACGAAGATCATGGGACCGGGTTGCCACCTCGTGGTCGATCCGGCACACCCGGATGTGTGGGACTCTAATCATGCCGACGAGGTCACTGCTCGGACCGACGCCGAGATTGACGCCGTTTTTGCAGCTATGGATCGACATCTCGATCACACGCCCTGGCGCGTGATCCATACCGATTGCTTCACACCAGATCCGTTTCTCGCCCGCCTCGCCTTCGATGATTTCGAAGAACGTCCCGTCACCATCCAGATGGCCTTACAAGGCGACCTCGCAAATCGGGATACAGAAGTCGAGCTGCGCCCCGTCATTAGCGATGCTGATTGGCAGATATTGCTACAACTCGTTCTCGCCGATCATGCCGAGGGCCGGCGCACTAGCAACACTCACGTGCCGCCGGACGTTAGTGCTGGCATGGTGGCCGGCTATCGCGCCAAGAGCCGCACGTATCATTTTCATCTTGGGGCACACAACGGTGTTCCGGTCGCGTACGGTGCCTACGCTGCTGCGCCCAATGGCGTAGGCATGATTGAGGATCTGTTCACACTACAATCTGCCCGGCGTCGTGGCATCGCGAGCGCCATTATAGCCGCATTCACCGAGCGCCTGCGCGCCGCTGGCTGCCACACCATTTTTCTTGGAGCGCTCGCCACCGAACAACCCAAGCGCCTTTACGCTCGTTTGGGCTTCAAGCCAGTGATGCTTGCCCGCACCTGGGTTCGGAGATTGTCTAAGATCGGTTGAGCAAGCGTAGGGTGGGCAAAGGCGCGTTTGCGCCGAGCCCACGCGGCGTCACTCTCCGAAGCTGCGGGTCGTATCTGCAGCATCGCCGCTCCAATCCGATGGCAAGAGGCCGCGTTCAACAAACCGATGGAAGCTGGAGTGCGACCAGTCCATGACACGGGACACCAAGCCGTGCTTGACCGGATTGTAGTGGATGTAATCGACGTGGCGCTCGAAGTCTCGGTCGTCGCGGATCGCGTGCTCCCAATAGCGACGCTGCCAGATGCCTTTCTCGCGCTTGGCGATCTTACTGTTGGACCGGGCGGCAGCGGCTGGCAGGCCGCGCGAAAATCCAGATTTGATCAGCATCCATCGCGTCGCGAAATCACTGTCGTTCACCGGCAGTGACCATAGCGCGTGCACGTGGTCGGGAAGAACGCAGATTGCGATCGTCTCGAATGGATCGCGATTCTTGGCGGCACGGTAGGCAGACCGGAATCGTTCGATCTCGTTGATCAGCAGATCGCTGGAGCGGTCGGCTAGGGTGACAGTGAAGAAGAATGTGCCGCCGGCGATCCCGGCCCGGCGATATCGCGACATGGCGTCCACGTCCCTCGCGGAGCAAGTAAGGTGGGCACGGCGCTTGCGCGCCTTTGCCCACCCTACGTAGGGGGCTTTAACTCATCATAACCGAAGAGCACGCGCCATGATTTCCCCCGTAGACTTGGGGAGGCTTCCAAAAATTCCTACCAGCGCGAAAGCTATCGGCCACAAGCAAGCGGCCAAGCCGAACAGCCAGTGTTGCTGCGACGCGCGTGAAGATCGCCCGGGCATCGGAGTCTCCTGCTTCGTTCGCGCGAAGGGTGCTGTCGTCCGCTAAGGGTGTTCCCTGTGGATAACTCGCTAGTCCTTCAAAATCGCGCTAAGCACTTGAAAGTAAACGTGTGCGTTACTCCTCCGCATGAGATTGCCTGCGGCCCGTATCTTTACTCACAAAAAAAGCCGGGCTTTCGCCCGGCTATGATGGATGGCCGGGTCTGCGCCCGGCCATGACGGTGGAGAGAGCTGAGCAGGCCGCCTCACAACGCCTTGTTGCTCTCCTTCACCTTCTCCGCATCGAGATAGACGCTGGAGCCCATCTCCTTGAACTTGGCGCTCATCTGCGCCATGCCGTCTTCGATGGTGCCTGAGATGCTCAGACCCACGCTCGCCGGATCGTTCAAGGTCGCCGCATAGTCGCGCACGTCCTGGGTGATCTTCATCGAGCAGAATTTCGGCCCGCACATCGAGCAGAAATGCGCGACCTTGTGGGCTTCCTTGGGCAGGGTCTCGTCGTGGAAGCTTTTGGCGGTGTCGGGATCGAGGCCGAGGTTGAACTGGTCGGTCCAGCGGAATTCGAACCGGGCGCGGGACAGCGCGTCGTCGCGGAGCTGCGCGGCCGGGTGGCCCTTGGCGAGATCGGCGGCGTGGGCGGCGATCTTGTAGGTGATGACGCCGGTCTTGACGTCGTTGCGGTCGGGCAGGCCGAGATGCTCCTTCGGCGTCACGTAGCAGAGCATGGCGCAGCCGAACCAGCCGATCATGGCGGCGCCGATCCCTGAGGTGATGTGGTCGTAGCCCGGCGCGATGTCGGTGGTCAGCGGCCCGAGCGTATAGAACGGCGCCTCGCCGCATTCCTTGAGCTGCTTGTCCATGTTGATCTTGATCTTGTGCATCGGCACGTGGCCGGGGCCCTCGATCATGACCTGGCAGCCCTTGTCCCAGGCGATCTTGGTGAGCTCGCCAAGCGTCTCCAGCTCCGCGAACTGCGCGCGGTCGTTGGCGTCCGCGATCGAGCCCGGACGCAGGCCGTCGCCGAGCGAGAACGAGACGTCATACTTGCGCATGAGGTCGCAGATCTCGTCGAAATGGGTGTAGAGGAAGCTCTCCTTGTGATGCGCCAGGCACCACTTCGCCATGATCGAGCCGCCGCGGCTGACGATGCCGGTGACACGGCTGGCGGTGAGGTGGATGTATTGCAGGCGCACGCCGGCATGGATGGTGAAGTAGTCGACGCCCTGCTCGCACTGCTCGATCAGGGTGTCCTTGTAGAGCTCCCAGGTCAGCTTCACCGGATCGCCTTCGCACTTCTCCAGCGCCTGGTAGATCGGCACGGTGCCGATCGGCACCGGCGCGTTGCGCAGGATCCATTCGCGGGTGGTGTGGATGTTGCGGCCCGTCGAGAGGTCCATCACGGTGTCTGCGCCCCAGCGGATCGCCCACACCATCTTGTCCACTTCCTCTTCCACGGACGAAGTCACCGCCGAGTTGCCGATATTGGCGTTGATCTTAGTGAGGAAGTTGCGGCCGATGATCATCGGCTCCAGCTCGGCGTGGTTGATGTTGCAGGGGATGATGGCGCGGCCGCGCGCGATCTCGTCGCGGACGAATTCCGGGGTGATGAAGGCGGGCACGGAGGCGCCGAAGCTCTCGCCGTCGGCGAGCGCGGCCTCGGCGCGCGCGAGCTGCTGCTTGCGGCCGAGATTCTCGCGCTCGGCAACGTAGATCATCTCCTTGGTGATGATGCCGGCGCGGGCGAATTCGAGCTGCGTCACCTTGTGGCCGGGAAGGCCACGCAGCGGCTTGTGATAGGCGGAGAAGGCTTTCGCTGCATGCGTGGCGCCGACATTGCCGTTGTCCTCCGGCTTGATGACGCGGCCCTCATATTCCTCGACGCCGCCGCGCTCGAGCACCCAGGCCTGGCGGTTGCGAGCAAGGCCCGCATTGACGTCGATGGTGACGTTGGGGTCGGTGTAGGGACCGGAGGTGTCGTAGACCGGCAGGTTCGGCTCGGCGGCGGCGTCGGAGAGGATGATCTCGCGCAGCGGCACCCGCAGATCGGGCGCCGTATCCGGCGTCGCATAGATCTTGCGCGAGGAGGGCAGGGGACCAGTGGTGACGGCGGGAACGGTCGTATCGGGATTGGAGCGGACGTTCATGGAGTCCTCCTTCTCTCAATTGTTGTTGTTCCGGGGCGCGAAGACGCGAGTCCGGAATCCAGAGGCGTTGATGGATTGAAGCGAGATGTCAGCGCGAAATGCGGTGCGCCCCCCTCCCCCTTGCGGGGAGGGGTTGGGGGTGGGGGTATCAGGAAGGCGGTGCCTACGATTGAGCGCTCTTCTGGAATGCAAAGTGCCGAGGGGTTTGGTCGCAACACCGACAGTTTTTGCGTGGACCCCCACCCCCGACCCCTCCCCGCAAGGGGGAGGGGAGGACACCGTGTTCGCGGCTGGCTGCCGCCAGCACTCACTCTCAGACGCATTCGCAATATCGGCGCGCATCATGCCAGCTCCGCGGTGGCTTCGAGCCAGGCGCGCACGCGCGCATCTGGATCGGCGTTCTGCGTGACGTCACTGACGACGGCGATGGAATCGGCACCGGCGGCGAAGATATCTGCGGCCTGCTCCAGCTTGATGCCGCCGATCGCGACCAGCGGAATGCTGCCGGCGCGCTGTTTCCATTCGGTGATCTTCGGGATGCCCTGCGGCGCGAAGCGCATCGCCTTCAAGGTGGTCGGGAAGATCGGGCCGAGCGCGATGTAGTCCGGCTTGGCGGCGAGCGCGGTCGCAAGCTCGGCATCGTCATGGGTGGAGAGCCCGAGCGTCAGCCCGGCCTCCTTGATCGCCGCGACATCGGCGTCGACCAGATCCTCCTGGCCGAGATGGACATGCGCGGCGCCGGCGACGATCGCGGCGCGCCAGTAGTCGTTGACCACCAGCTTGGTGTTGCTGCCCTTGGTGATGGCGAGCGCGTCGGTGACGATCTGCAGCGCCTCGCCGTCGTTGAGGTTCTTGGCGCGTAGCTGCACCGTGCCGACGCCCAATTTGGTCAGGCGCTCGACCCAGGCGAGCGAGTCGACGACCGGATAGAATTTATCAGGATACGCGTAGCGATCAGGATACGGCATGCCAGAACGGGGTCCCAACGACAGGGGTGGAGGGCGAGGCGAAATCGCGGGCGTCCATCAGCCCGGCCTCGTAGGCGGTGCGGCCGGCCTCGCAGCCGAGCCTGAAGGCGCGCGCCATCGCGACCGGATCGGCGGCCTTGGCGACCGCGGTGTTGAGCAGCACGGCGTCATAGCCGAGTTCGAGCGCGTGCGCCGCGTGGCTCGGCGCGCCCAGCCCGGCATCGACCACCAGCGTGATGTCGGGCAGGCGGTCGCGCATGAGTCTCAGGGCATCGCGGTTGATGATGCCTTTCGCGCTGCCGATCGGCGCCGCCCACGGCATCACCACCTTGCAGCCGGCATCGACCAGGCGCATGGCGACGGAGAGATCCTCGGTGCAATAGGGGAAGACCTCGAAGCCCTCCTTGACCAGGATGTTCGCCGCTTCGACCAGGCCGACCACGTCGGGCTGCAAGGTGTCGTTATCGGCGATCACCTCGAGCTTGATCCAGGAGGTGCCGAACAATTCGCGCGCGAGCTTGGCCGTGGTCACCGCCTCGCGCACGCTGCGGCAGCCGGCGGTGTTCGGCAGCACGGTCACGTTCAACTCGCGGATCAGCTTCCAGAACGCATCGCCCGACTTGCCGCCGGCGGATTCGCGCCGCAGCGACACCGTGACGATCTCGGCGCCGGAGGCGCGGATCGCCTCCTGCATGATTGCCGGCGAGGGATACAGCGCGGTGCCGATCAGGAGGCGCGAGGCGAAGGTCTTGTCGTAGAAGCTGGGCATCAGCGGTCTCTGTCATTCCAGACTGTGTTCGCAACGGAAGCCGTCATCCCTGCGAAGGCGGGGATCCAGTATTCCAGAGACGGTTCGGCCAAATCGATCGGCCGCGGCGTACTGGATCGCCCAGTCAAGCCGAGCGACGACGATAGAGCGGGTGGCGCGTTCTTTCTCTCCATGTCGTCCCGGCGCAGGCCGGGACCCATACCGCGTGATTTCGCGATCGGGCAGAGTGGCAGATATCGAGCGCTCCTACGACGGCCGGTGGCTATGGGTCCCCGCTTTCGCGGGGACGACAGTGAAGTATGTGGCGTGAGCGAGCGACACATGATGATCACCCTCCCTGCCGTGGCGTGATGATCTCGATCTCGTCGCCGGCCTTCACAGGCGTCTCCGCCCAGCGGCTCTTCGGCACGACGTCGTAGTTCAGCGCGATCGCGAAATGCGTGCCTTCGTAGTCGAGCTCGGAGAGCAGCGCGGCGACCGAGGTCGAGGAGATGTCGCGCGCCTCGCCGTTGACGGTCACGCGCATCGCATCACCTCATTGTCGATCTGGCCGCGCGCGACATAATTGAGCGTGAGTTCGGCCAGTGCCGGCGCGATCAGGAAACCGTGGCGATAGAGCCCGTTGACGCGGATCTCGGTCTCGCCCTTCACCGTGATGCGCGGCAGATTGTCCGGGTAGGCAGGACGCAGGCCCGAGCCGAATGCCAGGATGCGCGCTTCGCCGAAAGCGGGGTGCACCGAATAGGCGGCGCCGAGCAGCTCCAGCGCCGAGCGTAAGCTGACGCCGGTGTCCTCGGCTTCCAGCGAGGTCGCGCCCAGCATGAACAGATTGTCGGCGCGCGGGATCAGGTACAGCGGCCAGCGCGGATGCATCAGCCTGATCGGGCGGGCGAGTTGCACCTCCGAGGTCTCGATCAGGATCATCTCGCCCTTGACGCCGCGCAGCTCCGGCTCGGTGTCGCGGGCTTCGAGGCCGCGGCAGTCGATTACGAGGCCATCGAGGTCGTCGGCGGCGACGTCGCTGTTGAACAGAATCGTGCCGCCGGCCGCGATGATGCGTTCATGCAGCTTCGGCAGCACGCGGCGCGGCTCGACATGGCCTTCGGTCGGATAGAACAGGCCCTCGCGGAAGCGGCCTTCCAGCGACGGCTCGAGTTCGGCGAGCTGCGCGGCATCGAGCCGCCGATAGCCGGAAGTGCGGCGGGCGAAGCGCTCATAGTCGGAGCGGTCGCGCGGATGGGCGATCACCAGCGAGCCGTTGAACGGGGTGTCCGGCAGTTCGCGCCGCCACAGCTCCAGCGAGGCGAGCCCGAGCCGGCTGATCACCGGTTCGGAAATCTCGCTCTCGCAATAGGGCGCCAGCATGCCGCCGGCCCAATGGCTGGTGGAGAGCATCAAATCGGCGTTGCTGCGCTCATGCAGGGTGACCGCATGGCCGGCCTTGGCGAAGAGCAAAGCCTGCCAGGCACCGGCAATGCCCGCGCCGATGATGGAAACGGGGGACTCCCCGCGTGGAGATTTGGTCTGCTGCATCCCTGTCCCTTCGCCGGCATGACCCGGATCAGGTTCAAAGGGTCACCGCATCTCGCTGCGGTATCTCAGCTCCCCCTCGGAGCTCCCCTCGGAACGGCGCTAATGTAGACCGATCGCCGCGTCTGTCAACGGACTGTCATGCCCGCGGGAACCGGCTATGCCCGGCGAGGCTATCTCGCCGCGGTCCCGGCGTGCTTGGCCGGCTTGGCCGGCATGGCCTGGGCGACATGCTTCAGGCCCGCGAGCTTCGGGGTGATATCGAGCGGCGCGTGGACGCGCTCGGGCCTGCCGATGGCGGACGCCTCGGCGAAGCGTTGGCGCTTGGCCACCTCGTAGTAGCCCTTGGCGAAATAATGCACGGCGCGGTCGTGATCGCCATTGGCGGCGCGATAGGCGCCGGCCAGGTATTTCACGCCATAGGTCAGGTTGGTGTTGGGATCGTGCAGGCCCTGCGCATCGCCGGCGTAGCCGAGCCCGCGCGCGGTGCCGAGCTTGATCTGCATCAGCCCGATGCAGCCGCAGCTGCCGACCAGATCCTTCCGGTATTTGCTCTCGCGCACGATCACCCGATGCACCAGCGCTTCCGGCACATTGTTGGCCTTGGCGTGGATCGCGACCAGCGCGTCGATCTGCGGATGGCCGGTGTTCATGTGCTTCGGCTCTGCCTCGGCCGCCTTTTTGTCGGCATCCGGGCTCGCGGCGGCATCGTCAGGTCGTTCGGTGGCGCTGGCGTCCGCCGTTTGCGGCTGGCTGCTCGCCTCGGAGGCTGGCGCCTCGGCCGTCTCGGTTGCGCTCGCCAGCGGCACGGATGAAGGGTCGGTGGTGCTGACGGCCTCGATGGCTTCCGCCTCCCGCGCCGTCTTGGTCACCGCGGTCGGCATTTTGCGCAGCGCGGCGGCGGACGTCTTGCTCTGAGCCTTGCCGGTCTTGGTCTGGGTTTTGGCACCGGCCAGCTTCGCCGCGGCCGAGCTGCCGGTCTTTCCCGCGTCACTTTTGCCCGGCTTGGCGGCGGCTTCGGTGGAGGCATCTTCAGCCGCGGTGACCGGCGCAGCGCCCGCGAGCACAAGGCCTGCGAGCCAGGCCGACAGCACGAGACGTTTCATCGTTTCAGGATCCCCCGGGAACCAGGCGCGCGAAGCAACCCCCGCCCGCGCGCATACATGATTTACGCACCGTAAATGGCGCGTTCGCCGGGCAAGAATATGGCGAAAATCGGACTTACATTGCCGTGGCAGGCATGCTTGGGGGGCATTTACCCGAATTCTCGCCGGCGATGGGTTGGCGGATGCCGTCCAGGGACCTGCACGCGATGACGCCGTTCGTCGCCTACGCTGAGACTGCCGCTCACCCCGCAGGCGGCCTATTGCCGCTCTGGGTCGGGCGGGGCCTCTACGCGCTGCTCCTGGTCTCGCCGCATCTGCTCGCGCAGCCACCTGTGTTGGGCCGTTCCCGCTGCTGGTGGCGCTGCGGGCCGATCTGCACGGCGGCTTCGTCTTCGGCCTGCTCGTCGCCGATTTCGGCGCGCAACCATTCCAAACTGTTAGTTGAGGAAATTAGTTCCGCTACAGATCAGTTCCATCAAATAAAGTCGATCAGGCGAGGCGAGGTGTCGCACGCGTGCCGAAACGTCGTGAAAAAGCCGCGGTCCGGCCGTATGCTTCATGACAAGCAGATGAGTTGGACAGCCAAGCTTACTCACTCGAGCTTACTCATCAAAAAATCTTAAAACCGAGAGGGAGCGCGCCATGGCCCGCATGTCATCCGCCGATCTGTCGAATGGCTTTCTCCGCTCAACTCTTGCCGCGTTTGTCGCGGAGCTGCCGCATAACAACCCCTGCGCCCAATGTGGCAAGCCGATCGCTCTGCCCGAATGGGTGGAGAGCAGGGAGAACGGTACGGCCTATCTTTGGTACTGCAGCGCATGTGATTACCACTTCGAGGCGTTCGCATTTTCTCCCGATGCTGATTACGGCCACGGCGCGCTTGCGGCCTGATACGACCGGCGTGCGGTGCTCATTCCGATTGCGGCGTTCGCGCCATATCGCGGTGCACGATGGACGGCGCCGCCAATTGCGAAATCGTGGTTCCCGCGGAACGCTGACAGGCTCTTGCAGTTCTCTCGTCACCATTCACCGAGAGGGAGACATCCGATGGTGACGAAGACTGTTTTGACCGGCCTTGCCGGCTCACTGCTGCTTGCAAGCGCAGCATTCGCTGCAGAGACCTCAACCACCAGCACGACAACGACGGTTCGCGGCGATACCACCGCAGCGTCTTACAAGGGCGACTGGCGTGCCTCGAAGCTCTCTGGCGTCAAGGTCTACAACAACAACAACGAGAATATCGGTTCGATCGATGATCTGCTGACCGACAAGAACGGGCAGATCAAGGCGGTCGTCATCGGCGTCGGCGGCTTCCTCGGCATGGGCGAGCACCTCGTTGCGATCCCGTTCGACCAGGTGAAGTTCTCCGAGCAGCCGGTCGCCGCGAATACGGCCTCCAATGCACCGGCTTCGGGCTCCAACTCGGCAGCCCCGCCGGCTTCGACCACCACGACGGGCGCCGTCACGGGCTCTTCGTCTTCGAGCACCTCGCGCGCGAGCCGCTGGTATCCGGACCACGCGATGGTCAACGCGACCAAGGATCAGCTCAAGCAGATGCCCCAGTTCAAGTACTCGGAGTAAGCGGGTCCGGGTGATCTCGGCTGTGTCATGACAAGAGCGCGCTCGGCCTGTCCGGGCGCGCTTTACTATGCCGCGGGACGCAGCCGCGGCGCCTGGCGGAGGGGGAGGCGAATGCGGGCGATCAGCCCGTGCGGCTCGCGATCGTGCAATGATAGTTCCCCGCCATGCGCCGCAACGATCGATTTTGCGATCGACAGCCCCAATCCGAAGCCGGTGGCCTCATCCATGTTGCGGGCCTGGTCGCCGCGCACGAACGGCTCCAGCATCTGCGGCTTATGCGCATCCGAAATGCCGGGGCCGTCGTCCTCGACATCGATGGTCAAGACATCCGGCGCGACCGTGAGGCGGATGACGGTCTCGGTTCCGAACTTGACCGCATTGTCGACCAGGTTGGTGACGGTGCGCAGCAAATCGTCGGGCCGTACGGTTGCCATCGCATGCGCGGGACCGACATAGCAGACCTTGTGTCCCATGTCGGTGAACTGATCGGCCACGAGCTGCAGGATGCTGGCGACCTCGACCAGGGTCATCGGTTCGAGCTTGCGGCCGTGACGCAGGAACGACAGCACCGAACCGAGCATCGCATGCATCTGGTTGAGATCGGCGAGCATGCGGCCGCGCTGGATCTCGTCCTCGACGAATTCGCAGCGCAGCCGCATGCGCGTCAGCGGCGTGCGCAGATCGTGACTGATGGCGGCCAGCATCTTGGTGCGATCGTCGATCAGGGTGGTGATGCGCTCGCGCATGCGATTGAGGGCGCGCGCCAGGGAGCGGATCTCCTGCGGCCCGCGTTCGGGCAACAGCGGCGCGTCGCCGTCGAGGCTGAAGCTTTCGGCCGCCCTCGCAAACGAGGTCAGAGGGGCGGTCAACGCACGCGCCGCCCACAGGCCGAGCATGGTGATGCTGATCAGCGCGAACATCACCGTGGTGAACCACGGACCGCCCCAGAACGGTGGGCGGTGCGAACGGTTGCCGAATCTTGCGGAGATCATGCTGCCGTCGGGAAAGACGACGATCTCGCCCGGCCTCTCGCCCTCTGGCGGCAATGGGAAAAACTGGTAGCTCGGCCCGAGCGCCCGAAACCCGTGGTACACTGGCCGCGGTGCTTCGCCGCTCGGCAGCGGCCCTGAATAGCTCTTGATGTCGAAATCCGGAAAGGCCCGCGTGACGTCGGCCATGACCCTCGGCCGGTCGGATGCAGGCGCGTGGGCGAGAATCCGAACCACGGTGGTGAGCTGCGACGGTCCGAATTCGCTGTCCGGCTCACGCTGCTCCGCGCGGTGGAACACGAAGACGGCGGTGATGATGACGTGCAGCGCGATGATCGAGGCCGCCACCAGTGCCGTGATCTGGCTGCGGATTCCTACGAGCCTGAGAGAGCGAAACAACCTCATCGCGCGCGTTTGCCGGTTGCCGTCATCCGCACTCCTGCGAAGGTCAGTGGCTCTGTGTGGTCGTTGTCAGCACCTCGACCACGGGAGTGAACATGTAGCCGCCGGAGCGCACGGTCTTGATCATGGTCGCTTCCTGCGGGTCCGGCTCGATCTTGCGGCGGATGCGGCTGACCAGCACGTCGATCGACCGCTCGAACGAACCTGCGCTGCGGCCTTGCGTCAGGTCGAGGAGGCTGTCGCGCGACAGCACCCGGCCGGGCCGCTCGCAGAAGGTGCGCAACAGGTCGAACTCGGCGCTGGTCATCGCGACGCGGGCGCCCTCCGGGTTGCGCAATTCGCGCAGGCGGAAGTCGATCTTCCAGCCGAGGAAGGTCAGCGCGCTTGCGCCTTCGGTCGTGCTCGCGGTCATGGCCGCGGCCTGACGGCGCAGCACCGCATTGATGCGGGCGAGCAGTTCGCGCGGATTGAAGGGTTTCGGCAGGTAGTCGTCGGCGCCCATCTCCAGGCCGAGGATGCGGTCGACGTCCTCGCCGCGTGCGGTCAGCATGATGATCGGCACCTGCGATTCCGCACGCAGCTTGCGGCACAGCGTCAAGCCGTCTTCGCCCGGCAGCATCACGTCGAGGATCAGCAGATCGACGCGGTGGTCGCCCATGATCTTCGTCATCTCGCGGCCGTCGGTCGCGGTGGTCACGTTGCAGGAGTTGTTGCGCAGATATTTCGCGATCAGCGTCCGCGTCTCGCGGTCGTCCTCGACGACAAGGATATGGGGTGGTGTCTGGGCCATAAGCTCAGCATTGACCTAAGATTGGGACGGTTTGCGAAGAATTTTGTTTCGGAATATTTCCATCCAGTGCACTGAAACAGCAGGACAATCCCTGCACATCAGCTGGCAGATGAGGCGGCGCGCGTCAATCCGACCGTGGTGGAGATCCGGAAAGCACGTTCACACTCAGACATGATGGTTAGCGGCCATACTGGGCGAGCGCAGCCCCTCCACCTGCATGATGCTACCGACGGCACGTCGAAACGCCGATTATAGAGGCTCGCTGCAGGCAATCGGACCTCGTCATGCCGACAATCCGGCCGCTTCACGCCGATGATCTCGATGCGCTCTACCGCATCTCGCTTGCGACCGGCTTGGCAGGCCAGGATGCCTCGCAGCTCTATGCCGATCCGAGGCTGATGGGTCACATCTATTCCGCTCACTATGCGGTGCTTGAGCCGCGGCTTGCCCTGGTCGTTGAAGATCCGGACGGCGTCGCCGGTTTCGCAGTCGGCACGGCCGATACGATCGAGTGGGAAGACAGGCTCGAAACGCTCTGGTGGCCCGCGCTCCGCAAGCAATACGCATTCCCCGTTGAAGAGGATCCGGCGCGCTGGAGCCATGATCAGCAACGGATCGTCATGATTCACCACCCTACAGCTGCGCTCGCCTCGGTCGCCGCCAATTTCCCCGCGCATCTGCATCTGAACCTGCTGCCGCGGCTGCGGGGACGCGGTCTCGGCAAGAAGCTCTTTGATCAATGGCTGACTACCCTCGATGGCCAGCGAGCGGCGGCAACGCATGTCGCGGTGAATGGCGCCAACTCCGGCGCACTGCGCTTCTGGGAGAAAATGGGTTTTCGCGGCCTGCCACTCGGCGAGCCGGCGGGGCGCACCATCTGGATGGGGCGGTCGTAGTTCGGAGGGAGTCCGCCGATGCGCTGGTCCCGCTCATCGAACAGTTCTGCTGTTCGCTGAGCGGCATGACGCGGGACGCTTGAAGCCGGATCGCCGGCCGCCCGCCGGAGGCGGGCGTCCAAAGCTCACCGTGACGAGGCTGCCAGATGTCGGGATCTGGCAGCTCAAGGTTAGGCTGGCGGAGCCGACCCCGTCAGTTCGTCTTCACCAGCGGACAGCCGCCCTTGTCGAGCGGGCGGAAGGCCTCGTCGCCGGGCACGGTCGCGATCAGCTTGTAGAGATCCCACTCGCTCTTGGACTCCGAGGGCTTCTTGACCTCGAACAGATACATGTCGTGCACCATGCGGCCGTCGATGCGGATCTTGCCGTTCTTGGCGAAGAAGTCGTTGACCGGGGTCGCCCGCATCTGCGCCATCACCTTGGGCGCCTCGTCGGTGCCGATCGCCTCGATCGCCTTGAGATAATGCATCGTCGCCGAATACAGCCCGGCCTGGATCATGGTCGGCATATGCCCGACGCGTTCGTTGAAGCGCTTGGAGAAGGCTCGGGTCTCGTCGTTCATGTCCCAATAGAAGCCGTCGGTGACGATGAGCCCCTGGGTGGCATTGATGCCGAGCGAATGGGTGTCGGTGATCTCCTGCAGCAGCGCGATCATCTTCTGGCCGCCTTGCGTGAGCCCGAACTCGGAAGCCTGTTTCAGCGCATTGGTGGTATCGCCGCCGGCATTGGCGAGCGCGACCACCTTGGCTTTCGACGCTTGCGCCTGCAGCAGGAAGGAGGAGAAATCGGAATTGTTGAGGGGATGGCGGACATCGCCGAGCACCGTGCCGCCGTTCTCCTTGACGACGTTGGCCGCGTCCCGCTGCAGCGCCTGGCCGAAGGCGTAGTCCGCGGTGATGAAGAACCAGGTGTCCTCGCCACGCTTGACCATCGCCTTGCCGGCGACGTTCGAGAGCGCATAAGTGTCGTAGGTCCAATGCACCGTGTTGGGCGAGCACTGCTTGCCGGTGATGTCGGAGGAGCCGCCGCCGGAATTGATGTTGATCTTGTTCTTCTCACGCGTGAGCGCGGAGATCGGCAGCGCGACCGAGGAGGTCGGCACATCGAAGATGGCGTCCACTTTTTCGTTGTCATACCAGTTGCGGGCGATGTTGACGCCGACGTCCGGCTTGTTCTGGTGGTCGGCGGCGACCACGACGATCGGCTTGCCTCTGACCTTGGCGCCGTAATCCTCCACCGCCATCTGCACCGCCGCGAGCGAGCCCTTGCCGGTGGCATCGGCATAAAGGCTCGACATGTCCGTGAGCACGCCGATCTTGACGACATCGTCGGAAATGGTCTGCGCCGTGGCAGGCGCGCACAAGGCTGCAAGCGCAAGAATAGCGATGACGGCTTGGGCCGCGGATTTCATGCTTCTCTCCCTGATGTGCTCTTCTTGAACGTTTTGGCGAGCGCATGGAGTTTTACCCGGCCTTCAGGCTCTGTGCAAAGCCAAATGGCCCGCGACACGCTGGCTATCCGCCTGAAAACGGCGATGGCATTGGCCGGACTACCCTGTCCTTCCCGCCAGAGGAGAGCAGCCGAGAGTCCCGCCGCGTACGGGGGGCGTTCGCGATGCGTACACGCCCGAGCGCTTCTCGGGGGCGTGCGCCGGCTGAGCGTTCGTTGTGTGACGGCGTGTTCGCGAATGCCTCGGGTGCCCCGATCGCACGCACTCGTCCGCGAATCGGACACGGTCCGGTTGCGGACGATATCGTTTGTCTACAAATGAATTGTCATCTTTTTTAGTTCTGTGATTTTATAAGTGTTATTAGTTGACGAATTGCTCGCGTGATTTGCGAGTTCATGTGCCGACCTTCCATCAGCGGTAGTGAAGCATGCGCGTTCGCATGTCCTTCTTGCGTGGAGTGCGTGCATGTTTCCGTTTTCGCGATTTGTTGATCGCCATATTTCAGACGTAACCGGTTCGTCATTTTATATGATGACCGTCATCAGATATTACGGCGACATTTCGCGCGGGTGTCATCCGAAACCAAGCGGAGGGCAGGCGCGAAAATTTCGCTGAGCAAGAGGCGGCCGCGCGGGGGTTCGCGCGCGCCGCCGGTCAAGTTGGAGATTTTCTCAAATGAAAACGATTCGGGGCCTGCTTCTCGGTTCGGGAGCAGTGATGATGGCGTCCGTGGGGGCTCATGCCGCCGATCTTCCGTTGAAGGCCAAGGCGGTCGAATATGTGAAGGTTTGTTCGCTTTACGGTGCCGGCTTCTATTATATTCCCGGCACCGACACCTGCATCAAGCTGGGCGGTTACCTGCGCGCCGAAACCGCGCTTTGGACCAACAGCAATTATGGCGGCGCCTATAATGGCGTGGCCGGCGCCGACAACCGTCTGAGCAATCGTTACCAGGCTCGTTCGCGTGAAGACTTCAACATCGACACCCGGACCGCGACGGAATACGGCGTCGTTCGGACGTATTTCGATGCCGTGCTCACCTGGACTTCAGGCACCACCAGCGGTGCGGGCGGCGGTGCGACCTCCTACAGCGGCGACGGCATCTCCGGCGGCACGCTCGGCGTCTACTACGCCTTCATCCAGTTCGCGGGATTCACGATGGGTAAGGCGGTGTCGCAGTTCGACGCGCCCTGGACCAACTATCCCGGCAACAATTTCGACGGTCTGGTGGGCGGCGGCGGTACCGTCAATGGCGTCAACCAGTTCACCTATACCGCCGATTTCGGCCAGGGCATCACGGCTGCGATCTCGCTGGAGGACCAGGCTCAGTTCTTCACCAGCAACCTCTGGAACACTGCCGGCATCACCGCCGCCGGGGTCCTGAGCGGAACCTACGGGACGAGCAGCTTCGGCGGCAATGTGGCGCCGGACATTATCGGCATGGTACGGGTCGACCAGGCCTGGGGCCTGTTCCAGGCGTCGTTCGCGGCGCATGACAACCACGCCGCTTACAATGGTGCGACCGAGGTCACGGGGCACCCCGAGGACAAATGGGGGTGGGCCGCACAGCTGGCGCTGTCGATCAAGAACATCCCGACCGGTCCTGGCGACACTGTGAACATCCAGGGCGTCTATACCGATGGCGCAAGCCGTTACAACTTCCAGAGCCTCGCCGCGACCTCCTATGCGATGTATGGCGGCACCGGCATGGCCAATGCCTATCAGAGCATCGGCTTCGCCGGCGTTGCGGATGCGGTGTTCGCGCCTGGACGCGGTCTCTCCACGGTGCAGACCTGGGGCATGCGCGGCGCCTATAGCCACAATTGGGATCCGCACTGGAATACGGCGCTTTACGGCGCTTATGCCCAGGTGCGTTATGGCAGCACCGGCTCTGCTCTGATCTGCGCCGGCATTGCCGCGAGCGGCGTGCTGTCCGCCGGTTCGACCTGCAATCCGGACTTCAACCTGGGTCAGATCGGCCTGATCACGCGCTGGACTCCGGTCAGGAACCTGACCTTCTCGGCGGACGTGACCTACAGCCATCTGGACCAGAAGTTCTCCGGCACGGCGATCGCACCGACATTGGCGAGCGTTGCCAAGCCGGCCGCCGTTTATGAGCTCAAGGACCAGAACACCGTGAGCTTGCTGCTCCGCGCTCAGCGGAATTGGTGAAGTTGATCTGTTAAACCTCCAACAGCACCACGGACCTCCGGCGATGCCCCGCCGGAGGTTTGTGGTTTTGGCGCCTTTGCGTTGCGCGCCGATCGCCACTTTTCGCTGCTGATCGAATTCCCGCATGATCCAACGCGGTCGCGGCTCGCGCGTGATGAGAGGCGATGCTCGCGGGGCCTATAGGGCCGGCAGCGCGTTGACGCGAACGGTCATCGTACCCTCCGCCGAGGCGATGACGCGAAGTACGGTCGCGTCGAAGGCAATGTCGGTCAAAGCAAGATTGTTGATGTCGGTATCGATCCGGATACCGTTATCGTTCTTCTGGAACTCGGCGATCGATGCGCCGATCCGCTCGCGCAGATTGTCCGCGAAGGGCTTCAAGTCGATCACGGATTTCTGCAGCAGCGCGTCCTGGAGATATGGCACCGCGGCGCGGGCGGCCGCGCCCAGCAGCCCGAATGCGGCATCCGATTCGACGGCGAGCTGCAGGTCGGCCAACTGCAAGGTCTGCCGCGCCTGGTTGACGAGCGGGCGGCCCCAGATATGCAGGGTGGCGTCGGCACCGAGGCCGAAGAAGCTCGTCTTCTCCTTGGCCCGGACCTGCAGCGAGATCAGCAGCCGATTGCCGGACGGGATCACGCTCGCATGCTTGACCGTGACGGCGACCTGACCCGAGCCGTCCTCGGGAAAGGTGCGGCCCGACAGCTGGCTGTCGACCAGCTTGGTCAGTTCGGTGAAGGGTACGTCGATCGGCACCGCGACGTTGACGCCGCCCGATGTCGGCGGGATCACGGTGAGCTTGTCCGGGAAGGGGCAGTCGGGCCTGGTCTCGGTCGGCGTCACGCGCGTTTCAGCCTCGATGCCGATCACGGTGGTCACCGTATTGGCGTCGATCGCAGGCTGCGCCGCCAGCGCCCGCGTCGGCTTGATCTCCAGCCAGACCGTGGGCAGCCCGACGGCAGAGCCCTGCAGCGGCACCGAGCGGCAGGCCCTGGTCCATTGCGCCTGTGCGCTGCGCATCAGGGTCTGATCCTTGCGGATGCGCTCGCCGAGCTGGTTGAGCTGCTCACCAACGGTCTTGTCGATCACCGGCTTGACCTGGGCCGGAACGTTGACGCGGGCGCCGGCGACCGACAGCGTGGTGTCGCCGAGGTTGACCTGGGCGCCGAAATTCGGCTCCAGGAACCACGCCGCCGCGAGCCGCGGCCGCATCGTGATGATGACATTGCCCTTGATCTCGGCCGTCGCGTTGAGATTCTTGATGTTGATGGCGCCGACCTTGCTGGCGGCGTCGGCGCCGAGCAGGCTGCCGATGGCGTCGGTGACCGCGCCGGTCGCTTTCCCCGACAGCGTTCCCGTCACATTGAGTTTGCCGGTCAAAGGCGTCGCCAGCGACAGCGTGTCCTGCGCGCCGGCTACGGCGATCGCCCCGCGTGATGCGGTCCAACCGATGTCGGCATTCTGCAGCAGTTGAGACGCCGGATTGTCGGCTTTGCCGGCGAAGCTGCGCGGGGTGGCCTTTTCCGCGACGTCGCGGATCGCGCTCAAGGAGATCGACACCGGCGCCATGATGATCGAACTCTTCGTCATCGGCGGCAGCGGCGGCAGCGCGACGATCGGTGGCGTCGGCGTCGTGCCGCCCCCCGAAATCAGCTCGATGGCGATGACGCCGAGCAGAACCAGCGCAGTGGCCGCCGCCGTGCCGATCAGGATGAGGTTCAGCCGGCCTGGGCCGCGCGGCGGCCGCGGCGATTTCGGCGCGAGCGGATGCGGCTTGGCCTGCCAATCGGGGCGCGACGTCGGAAGCTTCATGTCGGTCTCAACACTTAACGAGAAATCATGATCGGCCCCGATCGGGCTGCCGGCGCCGCATCGTGCGGAACCGGCGGCGAGGTCATCGGCCGAACCAGCAAGTCTATAGGGGAGGGGACCGCGGCGCCAGATCGGCCAAAAATGCCGTGGGGCGGTCGGCCATGAAGGGCAGGCCTTCCGAACATGTCGACACATATGGCAACAGATGACGAGAGCGCCGGATCGAGGCGTGCGTCACGACCGCCATTGCGCTGGTATCACTCTTCGGGTCGGCGGGGGGCTACGCGGGGATCGCTCGAGCTAACAACTAACAGGAAGATACGAGCATCGGGGCCATGAATGAATTGGTCATAGGAGGCCGTCGAAGTTCATCGCCCACGCGTCGTGCGGATTGCCGGGACTCTGGCCATTTTAGCGCGGCAGAGAGGATTGGAGCGGGATCGTCGCCGGTCGCGCGCTCCAGTCCAGCCATTTGGTCTTTATGACGGTTTCGCGACGCGTCGCGTCGCGTTGGACCGCAAAAAGAATCTTCAACAGTTCGATGACGTCACACGTTTGAAATATCAATGTCGGATTTTGCAGCCGTTAAGAATCGATGCAGCTTATTCGGATCGCTCATGCGGATTTTAATCGCGACCGATGCCTGGCACCCGCAGGTGAACGGTGTCGTACGGACCTTGACGTCGCTGGCCCGCGCGGCAAGCGGGCTTGGTGCCGAGATCACGTTCCTGACACCGGAGGGGTTCCCGTCGTTCCAGGTGCCGACCTATCCGGGCTTGCGGCTCGCCATCACCAACCGCCGCGAGATCGCCAGGCGGATCGAACAGGCCGCGCCCGAGGCGATCCACATCGCCACCGAAGGCACGATCGGCTGGGCCGTGCGCAGCTACTGCCTGCGCAACAAGCTCGCCTTCACCACCTCCTACACGACGCGCTTTCCCGAATATGTCTCGGTGCGCACCGGCATTCCCGATGCAGTCGGCTATTGGGTGATGCGCCGCTTCCACGATGCGGCGGCGATGACCATGGTCGCGACTAACTCGCTGAAGCAGGATCTGGCCGCGCGCGGCTTCAAGCGGCTCGGCTTCTGGACCCGCGGCGTCGACACCAACCTGTTCAATCCGGATGAGCCGGCCAAGCTCGATCTGCCGCGCCCGGTGTTCATGACCGTCGGACGCGTCGCGGTCGAAAAGAACCTCGAGGCGTTCCTGTCGCTCGATCTGCCGGGCTCGAAGGTCGTGATCGGCAACGGCCCGCAGAAGGACGAGCTGGCACGCCGTTTCCCGGCGGCACATTTCCTCGGCGAGAAGAGCGGCAAGGATCTCACCTCGCATATGGCGGCCGCCGACGTCTTCGTGTTCCCGAGCCTCACCGATACCTTCGGCGTGGTGCAATTGGAGTCGCTCGCCTGCGGCACGCCGGTGGCGGCCTTTCCGGTGACCGGTCCGCTGGACGTGATCGCGGACAACCCGATCGGCGCCATCGACAACGATCTGCACGCCGCGTGCATGCGTGCGCTGACCATGTCGCGGCAGACCTGCCGGGCGTTCGCGCTCGAACGCTCCTGGGAAAACAGCGCGCGCCAATTCATCGGCAATCTGGCCGTGCTGCAGCCGAACCGGGCGCCGCGGCCGGCGCCCGTCGTCGCGGCACAGAGCGCGGTGCGCGGCTGACAGAACTTCGCGTCCACAAACCACGTCTAAAGTAAGCGAGATCTAACGATGGCAGAAACCATGAAGCTTGACGGTGCACGGGAGCTGGACTTCGACCGCCAGTCGGTCGAACAGGCCTATGACCGCTGGGCTCCGATCTACGACCTCGTGTTCGGGGGGGTGTTCGAGAAGGGCCGCAAAGCCGCGATATCAGCCACCAACAAGATGGGCGGCCGCGTGCTGGAAGTCGGTGTCGGCACCGGCATCTCGCTGCCGCTCTACGCGCCCAATGTCCGCGTCTTCGGTACCGATATCTCGGAAGCCATGCTGGCCAAGGCCAAGCGCCGCGTCGCCGAGCAGCGGCTGAAGACCGTCGAGGGGCTGGCGGTGATGGATGCCGAGCATCTCGAATTCCCCGACAACTCCTTCGACGTTGTGATGGCGCAATATGTCGTCACCGCCGTGCCGAACCCGGAAGCCGCACTGGACGAGTTCGCCCGCGTGCTCCGCCCCGGCGGCGAGCTGGTCATCCTGACCCGCGTCAGCGCCGACGACGGCCTGCGCCGCGTCATCGAGCAGGCGCTGCAGCCGGTGGTGCGCCGGCTCGGCTTCCGCACCGCCGAGTTCGCCTGGTCGCGCTATACCAAGTGGCTGTCGGGCGCGAAGGACATGGAGCTCGTCGAGCGTCGCCTGATCCCGCCGCTCGGGCACTTCTCGCTGGTGCGCTTCCGCAAGGTCGAGCTCGCTGCCGCCGCGTAACCGCGCGGCAGCTCCCCCCTCAGGGCGCTTTTGCCTCCCTTTTCCCTCGCGTGTTGTTGCGTCTGGCTATGTGACATTATGATGATGTCACATGATTTACACCGAATCTCTGTATTGGACGTGCAACTCACTCTTAGGAGCCACCGATGATCAAGAATTTCCTGGAGCAGCTGCGGATCCAGCGCTGGGATGACCACCGCTACTATCATCACAGCCGCATCAACCAGAGTCTGCACTTCGTCAGCGCCATCAGCTTCATGGTTGCTTACGTCATGATGTGGTTCGATCCGCTGGTGTCGGCCCTGATCGGCTGGCTCGTCTCCATGACCTCGCGCCAGGCCGGGCATTTCTTCTTCGAGCCGAAGGGCTATGACCACGTCAACCAGGCGACCCACGAGCACAAGGAAGAGATCAAGGTCGGCTACAACCTGCAGCGCAAGGTGGTGCTGATGTCGATCTGGGCCGCGGCGCCGGTCGTGCTCTACCTGCAGCCGAGCTTTTTCGGCCTGCTCTCGCCCTGGACCTCGGCGATCGACTTCGCCCGCGAGACCGGCAAGCTGTGGCTTGTGATCGGCATCGGCGGCCTGCTGTTCCGCACCGTGCATCTGTTCTTCATCCGCGATGTCGAGACCGGCCTCGTCTGGATGACCAAGATCATCACCGATCCCTTCAACGACTTCATGCTCTATCACAAGGCGCCGCTGGCGCTGCTCCGCGGCGAGCTGATCGATCCCGGCGTGCACCTGATGGAAGAGCATGGCCTCGAGGAACAGCACGCCTGAGCGGCTTCCGGTTCTGGATTAAGATGATGCCCGGGCTGGTCCCGGGCATTGTCGCTTTTGGTACTCGCCTTGATCCGGTGTCGTTGCCCCAGCGCAAGTGCGCTCCCTCCTCCCTTGCGGGGAGGGTTGGGGTGGGTGTCCTCAACGGCAGTCCTTGGGGGCTCCTCCCACCCCGAGCCCTCAGAGCGAGCTTCGCTCGTCTCGACCCCGCAAAGGGGGAGGGGAGCAGAGCGCAGGGCGCCGAAGCGACGAACTTCTTAAACGCAGACGGCCGGGACGAGACCCGGCCGCAAGACGACGATGACGTGAGAGGAGCGCCCTTACCGCCCGAAGGCGTGGCCGAGCATCTCTCTCAGGATCTTGCGCTTGATCGCTTTGTTGGTCAGCGAGCCGTCGTTCCACCACCATTGGTCCTGCTTCATCTTCTCCGCCGCGGCGACGAAACGTTTGGAAACTTCGGCAAAGTCGGCGTCGGTGTAGTTGAGGCTGAAGATGAAGCGGCCGGTGCCGACCCAGCTCAGGGCCAGGCCCTCGGCGCGGAGGTAATATTGCAGCATCCAGTTGTAACGCGAGGGGGTCGTGTACTCCACCATCCAGATCGACTGCAAATTGGAGACGTGGACCGGCAGGTCGCGCGCCTTCAGCATGTCGTTGAGCTGTTTGGCGCGACCGTTCCAGGTCTCGTCGAGGCCGTTGTAGATCGCCGAGAAGTTCGGGCTTTTCAGCCGGCTCAGGAACTCGTCCATCGCCGTCATGACGTAAGGATGCGAGTTGAAGGTGCCGCGGGCAAAGCAGATGTCGGCCGGTGCGTCGTCGCGGAAGCGCCGCATGAACCTGGACTTGCCGCAGACGACACCGATCGGCAGGCCGCCGCCGAGGCTCTTGCCGTAGGTGACCATGTCGGCGGGGACGCCGAAATATTCCTGGCAGCCGCCCGGCGCGAGCCGGAAGCCCAGAAACACCTCGTCGAAGATCAAGATGATACCGCGCTCGGTGCAGACCTCGCGCAGCTTCTTCAGCCATTCGGTGTAGGCCTCGCGGTCGAAGCCGCCCTTGCGCGAGGAATCGACCAGCGCGGAATCGCCGGGCGCGTTGCCGTTCGGATGCAGCCCCTGCAGCGGATTGACCAGCACGCAGGCGATGTCGCGCCGCGTCCGCAGCACATGCAGCGTCCGCTCCGACATCTCCGCCAGCGTATAGGTCTCATGCGGCGCGATCGGATTGCCGACGCCGGGCTGCACATCGCCCCACCAGCCGTGATAGGCACCGGCGAAGCGCACCAGATGCGTCCGGCCGGTGTGATAGCGGGCGAGCCGCACCGCCTGCATCACGGCTTCGGTCCCGGACATGTGGAACGAGACCTCGTCCATGCCGGACAGTTCGAGCAGCCGCTTCACATTCTCGGCCACGACCGGGTGATAGAAGCCGAGCACCGGACCCAAGGTCTGCGCGCGCTTGTCGGCGTTGGCGATGCATTCCTTGTAGAAATCATAGCCGAAGATGTTGACGCCGTAGGACCCGGCCAGATCGTAGAAGACATTGCCATCGAGGTCGGTCAAAGTGACGCCCGACGAAGCCTGCATGAAGGAGCCGGCGCCGAGATGTTCCTTGACCAGCCGGCTGTATTGGAACGGCACCCGGTAGACTTGCGTGAACTGCAGGTCGGAGATGCCGGCGGCCGCCTCGGACGTCAGGGCCCGGCTCTTGGCGAATTTTTCCTGGAACTGGGCGCCGAGCCGGAAGAATCCGTCCTGCCGCCTGGTCGCGACATCGCCCGGCGCGCCGTCCGAACGGAAGAAATCGTCGATCTCGAATTCGTAGCGCGGGATCAGTTTCGAGATCCGGCGCGACATCTTGGAATGCCCGGCGAGCGAGCGGTGCTTGGCCCGTGATAATTCGATGCGGGCCTTGACCTTCGGGGCGACAGCGGCTGTGACAGCAACCGCGCCGGCCGCGAGCGACAACAGAGGAATCGAGTTTTCCATGTCCACAAGCGCTACCCAGTCCTGCTGACAGATTCATGACAGTCAAGAGCCTGATCTCCACCTTCACCCAGCAGGAAGACCTCAACTTCCTGCTGACCAATCGCGTCCCGCGGGCGGCGCTGACCCGCTTCATGGGCTGGTTCAGCAAGATCGAGAACCCGCTGGTTGCGGATGCCTCGATCGCCCTGTGGAAGCTGTTCTCCGATCTCGACCTCTCGGAGGCCAGGCAGACGCAGTTCAAGAGCCTGCACGACTGTTTCACCCGGGAGTTGAAGCCTGGTCTGCGGCCGTTCGATCCGGATCCCGCCATCGTGACGAGCCCGTCCGACGGCATCATCGGCGCTCATGGCACGATCGAGGACGGGCAACTGTATCAGATCAAGGGCGCGCCGTATTCGCTGGCCGAGCTGGTCGCCGATCCCGCGGTGGTTGAAACCCACCGCAACGGCCGCTTCGTGACCCTGCGGCTGACCTCGAGCATGTATCACCGCTTTCATGCGCCCTACGACATGACGCTCGAGCACGTCGGCCTGATCCACGGCGACACCTGGAATGTCAATCCGATCGCCTTGAAGCGGGTCGAGCGGCTGTTCTGCAAGAACGAGCGCGCCGTCATCCGCACCCATCTCGCCACCGGCGAGCCGTTCACCATCGTGCCCGTCGCGGCGATCCTGGTTGCGAGCATCCGCCTGCATGCGCTGGGACGCGTCCTGAATGCCCAGACCGAACGTCCGCTGACATATTCCTGCGCCACGTCCGTGCGTAAAGGCGACGAACTCGGCTGGTTCGAGCACGGCTCGACCATCATCCTGCTCGCGCCGCAGGATTTCGAATTCTGCGGCGAGGTGCAGGAAGGGGCGCGGATCAAGGCCGGCGAGAAGCTGTGGCGCCGGCGCGCCTGAGAGCGGCGAATGCAAACGGTGCGGCGGCAAAACCTCGATTTCGCCGTTCACCGTCGCTATATCGTTTGCCTTAATCGACGAATCGCAGCGGGCGTTCCAAACCTGCGGATGCGAAACTGAAGATCTGGGAGACGCGATGGCGAGAGCGCCGGTCATGGCGGCGGGCGGCATTGTGCTGCGGCGGGAGCAACCGCCGCGGATCGCGGTCGTACGCCTGCGCAAGCGCGACGAATGGGTTTTGCCGAAGGGCAAGCTCGATGAGGGCGAGACTCCGCGCGAGGCTGCCAAGCGCGAGGTGCTGGAAGAAACCGGCCACAATGTCACGGTGCACGAGTTCCTCGGCACCTTGGTTTACGACACCGGCGCGCGCGCCAAGATCGTGCATTACTGGCGCATGGAAGCGAGCGGCGCACCGGCCCGCGCGTTGATGGACGATGTCCGCGCGGTCGATTGGCTGCCGCTCGACGCCGCGGTGGAGCGGCTGTCGCGTGACCATGAGAAGACGTTTCTGGAGAATGTCGGTCCGTATGCGCTGGCAGGGCTGATCCGCAAGACCAAGGACAAGGTCGCCGCCACGAGCAAGCCTGCGGCGGCCGTGGCCAAGCCGGCCGCGAAGGCTGCGCCGGCGAGCAAGCCCGTTGCAACACGCAAGCGCCGCGGCCGGGTCGCTGAGGAGCCGGCACAGCCGCTGCCGGAAGTTGCGGCTGCCCCTGCGGAGCCACCGAGTTTGCTGGCCGCAGATGCGGCCTTCGCGCAGATCGCCGCTGACATCATCGAAGCCGGGCGCTCGGCGGTCGCGGAGGAGGCTCCGATGGCGAGCGCCGAAGCAACACCGGCTGCGACGGCAGATGCAGGAGCCGAGCCGCCAGAAACCGCGACGTCCATGCTGGACGATGTCGATCGGGTCGAGGCCGTGGCTGCCGAGATCAAGTCGATGATCCCCGACGTAAGGCCGTCATCAAGGCCGTCGAACGATGCCATCGATCCAGGATTCCCGGAGCAGGATAGGGGGTCTGCCGGCGGCCAATCCGATGATGGTGCGGGTGATGACTCCGACGATCCGCGCGATCCCGACGATCCGCCACGCCCGACCTTGGCGCAGAAGATGCGTGCCTGGCTCGGACGCGCGGCCTGAGACGAGGCCGCTCGTTTTTTCCAAAGTGCGCTGCATTCTTCCAAATGGCACGCCTGCGCCAGGCTGTTGCCAGTTGGCGAAGAACTTCCTCTCTCTCATCCCGGGTTAAGGTGAGCTGTTTTGCGGCGGTCGAGACATGCCCGGAGAGGCACCGGTCTGCCGCCGCCACTCCGGAGAGATGTGGATGAGCTCGCCTCCGCCGCCCCATGCGGCGCCATCGTTGCGATCGCGGATCGCAACCGCAGCTTGGCCATGGCGGACGTGATGCGGCACGGCGGGCTGGAGCGCATCGAGAAGGAGCGCGGCTCGGATTTCGAACGGGTCCATAAGCACGCCCACAACGCCCACTCGGCGGTATTCGCGGAAGTGAAGGTCGCCGAGGAGCTCGGCGTCATCAGGGTGACGCGGGTGGTGAGCGCGGTCGCGGCCGGATGCATCATCAACACCAAGAGCGCGGCGAGCCAGATCAGGGGCGGCGTAGTTTGGGGCATCGGCATGGCCCTGCACGAAGAGGCGTCGATCGACCACCGCTTCGGCCGCGTCATGAATGCCACATCAAGGTGATCTTCGTCGACGAGCCCGATAGCGCCATCAACCGGATGGGCATCAAGGGCGTCGGCGAGATCGGCATCGTCGGCGTGGCAGCGGCGATCGCGAACGCGGTCTACCACGCGACGGGAAAGCGCGTGCGCGACCTGCCGATCACGCTGGATAAGCTCGCGGGCTGATCGTGCGCGGATTCCGGCACGCGGATCAGTCGATGATGAAACCGATGGCGCTGCCGCGGGATTCGCTTGGAGGCGGGCTGCCCTTGGTGCCGTAAATGCGGTTAATGGCGCCAATGAGATTGGCGTTTGAATCGCGTTCCGTAACGAAGCCGTCGTCGGGCCGCGAGAGGTCTCGCGGGGCCACCGCGCGGACGATATAGGGGGTCACAAGAACCATCAGCTCGGTTTCGTTGTTGACGAAGTCTTGGCTTCGAAACAGCGCGCCGAGAACTGGCACCTGCGCCAGTCCAGGCAGGCCGTTGACGGCTCGCTTGGTCTGATTTTGTATCAGTCCGGCGATGGCCATCGCGCCGCCGGAAGGAATCTCGAGTGTGCTTTCGGCCCGGCGCGTCTTGATGGACGGGACAGTCAGCGAGTTGGTCGTCGTCGAGCTTACCGCTTGGGAGAGCGTTATCGCGTTGTCATTCGAGGTCTCTGAGACCTCGGTCATGAGATGCATGCTGATGCGTCCTCCTGACAGGACCACCGGCGTGAAATTCAGCGAGATCCCAAACTTCTTGTAGCTGATCTGGGTCGTGCAGACATGCGTGGTCGGGTCGCATGAATAGCCGGCCGGAACCGGGAACTCGCCGCCGGAAGTGAAGGTCGCCGACTCTCCCGATATCGCCGTGAGCGTCGGCTCTGCCAGGGTGCGCACGACTCCGGTGCTTTCCATCGCCCTCAAGGTCGCGGTCGTTCCTCCCGCGGAAAGCGTCACGTTGTTGCCCGACACCAGGTTTTGTCCGTATGCGGTGAACGGATTCGAGTTGGTGAGGCTCACGGCGGTCGTGCCTGAACTCAGGCTCGAGCTGAGATCGATTCCAAGCTGTTTGACGATCGACCGCGAGACCTCCGCGACCGTGACCTTCAAGGTGACCTGGTCACGGCCTTGGACGGCGATGGAATTCATGACTTTGTCCGACGAGCCCACCAGGCGAGCGGCAATGTCGTTTGCTTGTTGCGCTTCGATCGGGCTCGCAACCACGCCGGTCAGGACGACGCCGTCGCCGAGACCGTCGATTTGGATATTGGAATGGGGCAAGAGCTGTCTCAGGGCCGCACGAGCACCGTTCAGGTCACGCTTCACGGCGATGTCGTAGGCGACCATCTGGTCGCCGCTCGCGTCGAAAAACACCACGCTGGTTTGGCCGATCGTCGCGCCGATGATGTAGGCGCGCCTTGCCGAGCGCACCACCGCATTCGCGATCTTGGGATCGGCGACCAGGACATCCTTGGCGTCGCGCGGCAGATCCACCACGATCGATTGACCGACGCCGAGTGATAGGAAACGCGGGTTGGATTGATGCGCCGCCGGCCCAGCCTGCGCGGGGGGCGAATGATCGGCTCCTGCCATGGCCTCTCCAAGGCGCGAGAGGACGACCGAGACAAGGAGGATTGAGAGCCATCGACGCAATGGTCGTGGCGAGAACCGTCCGACGCTGTTCACCGGGTATCCTTTCGACGCCATTCCGAAAACTCAACGGATCAACGCAGGCATTGCGCGACGCGTGCTTGAACGGGAGAGCGCATCGGGTCTGGCGCGGGAAAAAGGAAACGAAACAAATCTGGCACTCACGGGAGGGTCCGGAAACGGAAATCCGCCTCCCGTTACTTGCCGATGCTCCAACGAACTAAGTGAAAAGAATGGGAATAATAGGCGCCTGTCGTTATGGCTGCGCCTGCAAGCTGCGATGGCGCCGCATCGGTGGCGGCGAGCTGGCTGCAATAATTCATTACGCTTCGTAATATTTCTTAATCTCGTCGCTCCCATGTATTCACTATTGCTCACATAGATGTCGTGCGTCCGCGTGTCACGCGCGCAACGATGAGAGTGGGGGTAGCCGGATGCGTGGGGAAGACGTCGTGTCGCAGCCGGCGGCCGCGGTCGGCATTTGCGTGGCTGCCCGTCTGGCGCGCATTGCGACGCATGGCGCGGGCTTCATCGGCCTCGGCCTTGCGATCACGTTGTGCGGCTGCGCAACAGCGCCGATCACCCAGAGCGGCGCGCTTGCCTCCTATCAGGATCTCGCGCCGTCGAACGGCGTGCTGGCGAAGTCGTTGCTCCGCATTGACAAGGACGCCGTGCTGGCCGCGAAGACGGTCCGCATCTCGCCTGCCGCATTCTCGCCGACTGCCGCACCTGCGTTGTCGGACGAGCAGCGCAAGCTGGTCGCCAACGCGGTGAACCGGGCGCTTTGCATGGACTTGAGCGAGCGTTTCAAGATCGTGGGGCCGGGTGAGCCGGCCGATCTGACGACGCGTGCCGTTGTCACGCAGGCATCGCCGACCGACAAGGTGGCTGCCGGCGCCTCGAAGGTGGTTTCGGTGGTCCCGAGTGTGCTCGGTGTGCCGGCGCCGGTGCCGAGGCTGCCGATCGGGCTCGGCAGCCTCACGATCGAGGCCGAGGCGCTGGACCAGACCGGCCGGCAGCAGGCCGCGATGGTCTGGGCGCGCGGCGCCGATTCCTTCACCAACTCGCCGACCGTATCGAGTGCCGGCGACGCTTATGAGCTCGCGGTCGCGTTCGGCGGCGACTTCGGTCAGCTGCTGGTGACGGGCGAGACGCCGTTCGGCAAGCCGCCGAAATTGCCGTCGTTCGATAAGATGGGCTCCTCGCTCGGCGGCAAGCCGAAATATGCCGCCTGTGAGATGTTCGGTCGTGATCCCGGCCTCGTCGGCATGGTGGCCAACCGGCTTGGCGCGCCGCCGGAGTGGTCCGACAAGGGCGCGCCTCCCGAGCAGCAAGCAACCGAGACCGCATCACGACAATAGAGCAGTTTAATCGTAAGCTCGGCTCATTGGACGCGTAACATCGTCCGGTCGGGAATGGGCTTTCATTCGTGCTGTACGATCTGGCGGCGCTCGCAGCTGCGTTCAGTATTGCGCTGAGCAATTTGATTGCTCCCAGCGCCGTACGTCATCTCGGTCCCGTCGTCTTCAACGGCTGTCGGCTTGCGGCGGCGCTGGCCGTCGTAATCGGCCTCGTTGCGATCCGTGGCCGCTGGGTCTGGCCGCCGGCGGACCAGATCGTGCTGCTCGCCGCCTCCGGCGCGCTCGGCATCGTGATCGCGGATTCCTGCTTTTATGCCGCGCTGGCGCGGCTTGGCCCGCGACGGAGCGCGGTGGTCTACACCAGCTGGGCGGCCTTTGCGACGATTCTGGGTTACCTCGTGCTCGGCGAGAGAGTGTCGCTCATCAAGGCCGTCGGCATGGGCTTTGTCGTGGGCGGGATCGTGCTGGCCGTCATGTATCGACCGTCTGCCGCAGCGGATGCGGCTGACGGCAGCAAGGGAATCTCAATCTCAGGCGTGTTGTTCGGGCTGGCCGCAGCGCTGTGCGCGGCCGGCGCGGTCCTGATCGCGCGGCCGGTCATGGCCGCCGGCGTCGATCCGCCAACCGCCACCGCGATCCGGGCCGCGGTCGGCCTGCTCGGCCTTGTCGCAATGTCTCGCCTGCCGGGTTTTCGTGTGTCTGCGCCATGGACCGCCGCGATCGCGTTCCGATCAGCCGCGAGCGGTGTGTTGGGGATGGGCGTCGGCATGACATTGGTGCTGTTCGCGCTCGCCGGCCAACCGGTCGGCATCGTCTCGACGCTGTCCTCGACCACGCCGATTGCGATCCTGCCGCTGCTCTGGATGACGAGCGGAGTTCGGCCGCCGGCCGTGGCCTGGCTCGGTGCCGCGTTCGCTGTCGCTGGCGTTGCCGTGATCGCGGGCGGATACTGACCGGGAGGCACTACTCCCCGCGCCAGCGCGGTGGCTCGATGAAGCCGCGAGGCGCTGCGGCATGCAACCGAAGAACGGGAGCACGGAGGACTGCCATGACCAGGAACGAACTCTCTGACGTCTACCGTGACTACATCGCCTATCTCAACCGGCAGGACTGGCCGCAGCTCGGGCAGTTCGTCGCGGACGACGTGCACCACAATGGCCGGCTGATCGGGCTGTCAGGCTATCGCGCGATGCTGGAGCAGGATTTTCGCGAGATACCCGACCTTCATTTCAACATCGATCTGTTGATCTCGGATCCGCCCCATATCGCGAGCCGGCTGCGGTTCGAATGCACGCCGAAAGGAGAATTCTTAGGCCTTCCGGTCGACGAAAAGAAAGTCTCGTTCGGCGAAAATGTATTCTATCTGTTTCGTGAGGCCAGGATCTGGCGGGTCTGGTCGGTCGTCGATAAGGCAGCAATCGAGGCTCAGTTGTAGCGAAAGCGTGTCCAAAGCGGAAAAAGCGCGCAGCGCGCCGGCAGAGTGACGGCGACGGCGCGGCAGCAAGAGAAGCGAACTAAGCGCCTCAACACTTCGTTAGGCCGCGCAATATTCTTAATCACGCCACTCCCATGCACTCACTATTTTTCACACAGAGATCGCGCGCTTGCGTGTGGGATGTGATGTTGGGGCAGCCGGATGCGTGATGAAGACGTCGAGCGGCAGTCCGCCACCGCAGTCGGTATTGGCAAGGCCTGCGCTTCGGTATGCAACAGGGCGCGTCTCGTCAGTTTCGCGCTCGCCCTCATATTATGCGGCTGCGCAACTGCTCCGATGACGCAGAGCGGCACGCTCGCCTCCTATCAGGAGCTGGCGCCGTCGAACGGCGTGCTCGCGAAGTCGCTGCTCCATGTCAACAAGGATAGCGTGCTCGCCGCGAAAACCATCCGCGTGTCGCCGGCGGTCTTTCCGCAAAACGCGGCGCCCGCATTGTCGGACGAGCAGCGCAGGCTCGTTGCCAATGCCGTCGACCGCGCGCTGTGCGTTGATTTGAGCGAACGTTTCGTCGTGGTGGGGCGCGGCGAGCCTGCCGATCTGACCACCCACGCCGTGATCACGCAGGCGACCCCGACGGACAGGATAGCGGCGGGAGCATCGAAAGTGGTCTCGGTGGTGCCCGCGGCGCTCGGTGTCGCGGCGCCCGTCCCGGTGCCGCGGTTGCCGATCGGGCTCGGCAGCCTGACCATCGAGGCCGAAGCGCTCGATCATGCCGGCAAGCAGCAGGCCGCGATGGTCTGGGGGCGCGGCGCCAACTCCTTCACCAACTCCCCGACGCTGTCGATCGCCGGCGATGCCTACGAGCTCGCCGTCGCCTTTGGCGACGATTTCGGCCAGATGCTGGTCACGGGCACGACGCCGTTCGGCAAGCTGCCGCAGCTGCCGTCGCTGGACAAGATCGGATCGTCGCTCGGCGGCAAGCCGAAATACGCAGCCTGCGACGCATTCGGTCGCGATCCCGGCGTCATCGGACTGGTGGCCAACCGGCTGGGCGCACCGCCGGAATGGGCCGACAAGGGCGCGCCGGCTGACCAACAGGTGACCGAGACGGCGTCGCGATAATAGTGCCGCCAGCCAGCATCTACTCTCTTGCCAATGCGGTCGCCGGATCGAGCTGCGAGGCGCTGCGGGCCGGCATGTAGCCGAAGCCGATCCCGATCGCCATCGAGCTCGCGGCTGCGCCGACCATGGCGAGTGGCGAATAGATCAGGCGGAAGCCGACATCGAAGGCGTTGAAGACCGTGCCGAAGAGCAGCGCGGCGGCGATGCCGAGCGAGCCGCCGAGCAGGCAGATCAACACCGCCTCGATCAGGAACTGCATCAGGATGTCGCTGCGGCGGGCGCCGACCGCCATGCGCACGCCGATCTCGCCGACGCGCTCGGAGACCGAAACCAGCATGATGTTCATCACGCCGATGCCGCCGACCAGAAGCGAGATCACGGCGATGGCGGCGACCAGGAGCGTCAGCACCTGCGCGGTGCTCTGAATGGTCTGGCGGATGTCGTCGGTGTTGAGGATGAAGAAGTCCTTGGTGTTGTGGCGCGCCGTCAGCAGCGAGGTGACGGCGCGCTCGGCAGCGTCCATCGGCGTGGTTTCGGCGACGCGAATGCTGATCGAGCGCAAGATCTGATTGCCGAGGAAGCGCGCCTCCACCGTGGTATAGGGCAGGTAGACGGTCGGGTTGGCGCTGGAGCCGAAGCCACCCTGCTGCTGCTTGGTGACGCCGACCACCCGGCAGGGCACCTTGCCGATCAGGATCACGCTGCCGAGCGGACTGACGTCGGGATCAGGAAACAGCGCCTTGCGTGCATTGTCGTCGATGACGGCATCCTGGGCGTAGGAGCGCACGGTATCATGATCGAAGAAGCTGCCGTCAGCGAGCTTGGTGCCCTTGACTTGAAAATAATCTTCGCTGACGCCGCTGACCTGCGCGCTGACCTCAATCGCGCCGAAGCGCAGCGTGCTGGTGGTCGAGACCGTCGGCGAGATCGCGTCGACATAGGTCTCTTGCGCGAGCACACGCGCATCCGCCAGCACCAAGGTCCTGATCTTGCCGGAGCGGGTGTCGCCGAAATCCTTGCCCGGAAACACCTCGAGCGTGTTGGTGCCGAGGCTGTTGATGTTTTCCAGCACGCGTTCCTGCGAGCCGAGCCCGAGCGCCAGCACGCAGACCACCGAGGCGACACCGATGATGATGCCGAGCATGGTCAGGAAGGCGCGCAGCCGGTGCGCGTTCATCGCCAGCAGCGCCATTCGCGCGGCTTCGCGGAAGCGGTCGAGCCGGGCGTGCCAGGAACCTGACGTCGCATCGCCTGATGCGGCGGTCTCCTGCGCGGCTATGTCGGACGCGCGCGAGACAGCCATCCCTGTGCGTTCCGTATTGGCGCGATCGGACAGGATGCGGCCGTCCTGAAGCTCGATGATGCGGCGGGCGCGACGGGCGACGCCCGGATCATGCGTCACGATGATCACGGTGCGGCCGGTGGCGCTGATCTCGTCGAGGATCCGCAGGACCTCCTCGCCGCTGCTGCTGTCGAGCGCGCCGGTCGGCTCATCCGCCAGGATGACGTCGGGGTCGTTGACCAGCGCGCGCGCGATCGAGACGCGCTGCTGCTGGCCGCCGGAGAGCTGGCCCGGCCGGTGTTCGACCCGGCCGCCCATGCCGAGCCGCTCGAGCAGCCCCACCGCCTTGCGGCGACGGGCGCTCGGCGACAGTCCGGCATAGACCGCAGGCACCTCGGCATTGTCGGCGGCCGTGAGCTCGCCGAGCAGATGGTAGCGCTGGAAAATGAAGCCGAAATGCTCGCGGCGCAGCTCCGCCAGTTCGTCCGGATCGAGCGAGTTCATCTCGCGTCCTGCGATCCGGTAGCTGCCCGAACTCGGCCGGTCGAGACAGCCGAGGATGTTCATCAAGGTCGATTTGCCGGAGCCGGAAGCGCCGATGATCGCCACCATCTCGCCGCGCGAGATGGTGATGTCGAGCTCGCGCAGGGCATAGACCGTGTTCTCGCCGGAGGCATAGACACGGCTGACCTTCTCGATCGCGATGAGAGGCTCGGCCATGCCTATGGCCCTCCCGGCGGGGGCATGGTCGTCTTCTTCGGCGTCGTGTCCTCGACCGCGCTGGTCACGACGCGCTCGCCCTCACGCAGGCCCGACTGCACCTCGGCCGTGATCTTGTTGTTGAGGCCGATTCTGACCGCGCGCTTCTCGACATTGCCGTTGTTGCCGACGACGCGGACGGAATAGCTGCCGTCCGGACCGGCACGGCCGAGCGCGGATGCGGGCATAGTCAGTACGCGATGCGCTTCGCCGAGCAGGATGTGCACCTCGGCCGTCATGTAGGTCATCAGCTTGCCGTCGGCATTTCCGATGTCGAAGACGCCGATGTAGTAGATCGCCGACGAGCTGGTTGACGATGAGGAGGAGGACGAGGAGCTGCTGCTCGAGGATGTCGTGGTGCTCGACGACGAGAAGCTCGAGTCGCTCTTGATCGATTCCGGGGCCGGCTCGATATGGTGGAGTGTTGCCTCGAAGCGGTGATCGGGATCGCCGAGGATGGTGAAGTAGACCTTCTGTCCCGGCTTCACCTTGACGACGTCGGCTTCGGAAATCTCGGTCCGTACGGTCATGGTGTCGACCTGGCCGAGGACCACGATGGTCGGCGCCGACTGCACCGCGTTGACGGTCTGTCCCTCCTGGGTCACGATCGCCAGCACGGTGCCGTCGATCGGCGCGGTGATGCGGGTGTAGCCGAGATTGACCTTCGCCGTCTCGATCGCGACCTCGGCCTCGACGATCTGCGCATCGAGCTGCGCGATCTGGGCTTCGGTCTGCTTCTTGGTCGCCTCGGCGGAATCATAATCGGCGCGGGACGAAGCCTTCTGCGCCAGCGTGGTCTGCTGTCGCACCAGGTTGGCTTCGGCGAGCGCCAATGTCGCCACCTTCTCATCGCGCTGGGCGCGGACGTTGCGCAGGGCGGCCTCATTGGTGCGCAGCGTGTATTGCTGGGTCAGCGAGTCGATCTGGCCGATCAGGTCGCCGGCCTTGACGCTCTGGCCGAGCTGGACGTTCAGCTTCACCAGCCGGCCGGAGGCTTGGGCGCCGACGGCGACCAGCTTCACGGGCTTCAACGTGCCGGTCGCAAGCACCGTCTGCTCGACATTCCCGATCGTGACCGACGCGGTGGTAAGCTTGGAGGCGGTGTTGTCCGGCCATCTGGCGCGGGCAAACAGGCCGGCAGAGGCGACCGCGCCGGCAACGAGGACCCATAACAGCCAGCGGCGCGGCTGACGCGGCTTTGGCTGCGACGGCTTGCCGGGATCTTGCGGCTGCGCCGCCTCGATCGGACGCGGCGGATTGGCAAAGGGAGCGTTCATGCGGTCAGCCTCTCACAGCGGCTCATCAGCGGCTCTGACTCAGATGCGGGCCGGTGCCGACATCGACGACCTCCGGCTTGCGGACGTCGATCTCACCGTCCCAGCCGCCGCCAAGCGCCTTGGCGAGCGCGACATAATACTTCGCGACGTTGGCGCGGCTGGCGAGCAGGCTGTCTTCGGCGGAGAATTGCGAGCGCTCGGCATCGAGCACGTCGAGAAAGGTGTTCGATCCGGTCTCGTAGAGCGCGCGGGACAATCGCGCCGCCTCGCCATAGCGCTTGGCCGAATCGGCGAGGCTTACAATGCGCCGCCGTTCCTGGCTCAGATTCACGATCGCGTTCTCGACGTCTTCGAGGGCGCTCAACACCGCGCTGCGCCAGGCGACGTGATACTCATCGCGCTGGGCTTGCGCGATCTCGACCGCGGCCTGCAGCTTGCCGCCGTTGAAAATAGGAACGCTCACGCTCGGCCCGATCGACCAGCCGATGGTCGACGTCTTGCCGAGGTCGCCGAGCTTCAGCGCCGTGGTGGAGACCGAGCCGCTCAGGCTGACATCGGGATAGAGCGCGGCCTCGGCCTGGCCGATCTTGGCGGTGTATTGCGCGAGCTGGCGCTCGGCCTTGCGCACGTCGGGGCGCAGCGTCAGCACGTCGGCGGGGATGCCCTTCGGCAGCGGCAGGGTTGGCGCGGGGATCGGCGCGGTTTTGGCGAGCGACGCCGCGAGCGCGGTCGGGTCGCGCCCGAGCAGTACGCCGAGCCGATGCACCTGCTGCTGATAGGAGGCCTCATAGGTCGGGATCGTAGCTTCGGTGCTGGCGGCGAGCGCGTTGGCCTTCTCGCTGTCGACCGCGGAGGCCGAGCCGGCGGCGAGCTTGCGCTCGGTCAGCGCCGCGGTTTGCCGCTGCGAGGCGGCGGTCCGGCGCGCAAGCGCCGCGCGGGCCTGATAGCCGCGCGCGTCGATGTAATAGGACGCGACGTCGCCGACCAAGGTGAGCAGCGTCGCGCGCAGATCGTCGTCGGCGGCATCGACGCCGTACGTTGCCGCTTCGACGGCGCGACGGTTGGCGCCGAACAGATCGAGCTCCCAGCTCGCATCGAAGCCGGCCTGGTATTGGCCATAAGTCGCCGGACTGACGTCGAAGCCGCCGGTCGAACTCGCTGCCGTGCGGTTCTCGGTCGCAGAGCCGGAGCCCGTGATGGTCGGAAACAGCGCGCCCACGGCTTGCTGCCGCGTCGCGCGCGCCTCGCGGATGCGGGCCTTCGCCGCAGCGACATCGAGATTGCCGTTGACGGCTTCCGCGATCAGGTCGTCCAGCAACGGGTCCTTCAGATTGCGCCACCAACGCGCCAGCGCCGCCGGTTTCGGCCGCGTGTGGCGATCGCCGCTCCAGGCGGTCGGCAGCGTGAGCGCAGGCGTTACATAATCGGGACCAACGGCGCAGCCGGCGAGCGGCAGGGTGGCGAAACACAACAGGAGGAGAGGAGCCTTCACGTTCGACAATTTTGCTGCGCTTTTCGAAGATGGCCGCGCCGGCCAATCAGCCTTGCTGCGAAGACATCCCTGTGATCGGTTCGATGAGGCCGCACGATAGGCGCAG
This sequence comes from Bradyrhizobium sp. SZCCHNS1022, assembly GCF_032484835.1. Lineage (NCBI taxonomy): Bacteria > Pseudomonadati > Pseudomonadota > Alphaproteobacteria > Hyphomicrobiales > Nitrobacteraceae > Bradyrhizobium > Bradyrhizobium sp. SZCCHNS1022. The sequence goes on from NZ_JAUETT010000001.1 coordinate 2,205,003, forward strand.
TGCCGATTGCGCTGGATTAAGAGGTGTCAAGAAATGTTTCCGCGTTAACAATTCAACTTGTTTTCGCCATGTTTGGCTGGGCTTCGCACTATTCTTTGCGACGGAAATCGACCATGTTACGCCCATGATGTCGTCACATAACGCGACCGCGGCTGCTGCGGATGTGGCCCTGCCGGGCAGTGCGCGCATCCTCTGCGTGGAGGACGATCGGGAGATCGCCAGCCTTCTGACCGAGGTGCTGCAGGATCACGGTTTCTCGCCACGCTTCGTCACTTCCGCCGCTGCGATGAGCGACGTCCTGCAGCGGGAGCCGGTCGATCTCATCATGCTCGACCTGATGCTGCCCGACGAGGACGGCATGAGCATTTGTCGGCGATTGCGCCAGACCTCGCGCGTTCCGATCATCATGGTCACCGCCAAGGGCGAGGACATCGACCGCATCCTCGGGCTCGAGCTCGGTGCCGACGACTATGTCGTCAAGCCATTCAATCCGCGTGAGCTGGTGGCGCGCATTCGCGCGCTGCTGCGCCGCGCCCAGGGCTATCCCGGCGCGGCAGGCGCACGCCGCTTGCCGCCGATGTCGTTCGACGGCTGGCGCATCGAGCCGGTGGCGCGCTCGCTGGTGGACCCCGACGGCGTCAAGATCACGCTGACCAGCGCGGAGTTCGACATCCTGCTCGCGTTTTGTCGCAATGCCGGGCGGGTGATGTCGCGCGAGCAGCTGATCGAGCTGGCGCATGGCGGCCAGGCCGGGCCGGTCGAGCGCAGCATCGACGTGCATATCAGCCGCATCCGGCAGAAGATGGAGCCGGGCGCGAAGAGCTGGACCATGATCAAGACCGTCCGACTGGGCGGTTATGTCTTCACGCCACGAGTCGAGACGATCGATGATGGAATTTAAACGGTTGCGATTGCCGTTCGGCATCACCACCCAGATCGTCGCGCTCGCCTCGCTGTCGGTGCTGCTCGGCGTGGCGCTGGTGATCGCGGCGGTGATGCTGATCTTCGATCCGCCGGACGAGCAGGAATCGCCGGCCTATGGCATCGTCCGCGTCGCCGACATTACCCATTTCATTCGGGCGGCGAAGGATGCGGGTGCCGTCGAGAGCGTGCTCTCGGGGGCGCGCGCCTCCGGGATCAACGTCTCGCTCGCGCCGTTGGCCGCGCTCACGCCGGTCGGGCGCGGCGATAAGCAAGGACCCTGGACCTCGCAGCTGGCGCGGCGCCAGCTTGCCGCGCAGCGTGACATCGGCGTCCTCAGCGGCGTGCGCTATGCCGACGGACCGCCGACGCAGGTCGTCGTCCAGGTCGACGCGGAGCGGGCGCTGGTGTTCGAGGACATTCCCCGCCCGCGCATCTGGCCGCTGCTCCTGAAGCCCACGGTGGGGGCTCTGATCATCACCGTGTTGATGGCGCTGTTGCTCTCGATCTATGTGGCGCGGGCGATCATCCAGCCGTTGTCGGCGGTGGCCGGCGCGGCCGCAGCCTTCGGCCGTTCGCCGGATGCGCATGTGCGCCTCACCGACCGCGGGCCGCGCGAGATCGTGCAGGTCAGCGAGGCCCTGAACGAGATGCGGGCGCGCATCCGCGCCCTGCTGGACGATCGGACGCGGATGCTGGCTGCGATCAGCCACGATCTGCGCACGCCGCTGACCCGGCTCCGGCTGCGCTCCGAACGCATCGCTCAGCTCGAGCTGCGCAACGCGATGTTACGCGACATCGATCAGGTCAGCCGCATGCTGGACGAGACGCTCGATTACCTGCGCGACGATTCCAAGGCCGAGCAGCTGTCGCGGATCGAGCTATCAAGCCTGCTCGAAACGATCTGCTGCGACTTCTCCGACGTCGGCCATGCCGTATCCTATGGCGGACCGGATCGGCTGGTCTGTGAATGCCGGCCGCGGGCGCTGGCGCGCGCGGTGACCAATGTGGTCGAGAACGCCGTGAAACACGGGACCGAAGTCGTCGTCAGTCTGGCCGCGTCGGCTGATGGCGTGATTGCGATCGAGGTCGCCGATGACGGCCCGGGCATTCCGCCGGCGTTGCAGGCGCGGGCGCTGGAGCCGTTCGTCAAGCTCGATCAGGCGCGCTCCGCCAGTGGCAGCGGCTTCGGCCTGGGCCTCTCGATCGCGCACGAGATCCTGAAGAAGCACGACGGCAGCATCGCGCTGATGCCGAACGAGCCGAGGGGATTGCGGGTCCGGCTGTCCCTGCCGTTGCGCGTGGCTGCACCCGTTGCGGCAGCCGACCGACCGGCAAAGGTCGCTTGATCCGAAAATTCGAACCGGCGCGGCCGAGATCGGATGCTCCGGTCCTGCAGTCTCATCGCGGCTCCAGCTGACGGCCGTCCTTCGGCGCCGGACGCCGGCGCTGTTGTGCCGGCCGCGGTGGCAAAGCCGGCCGCTGCAGCCGCGGTGCGAGCCGTTGCGCGGCCCCGGGCCGCACTTGCGCAGGAGGCGGAGGCAAGGTGGTCGCGGCCGGGCGTGCCACATCATTTGGATTTGGCTGCTGCGGCTGACGCTGGCCCTGCCGGCCCGGCAGCGTCGGCGGTTGCGGTTGAGCTGGCTGCTGATGCTGCCCGCCTTGTGGATGATCCAGCCGGCCGCCGCGGCGATCGGGCTGCGGCAGCTGCTTCTGCTGCGGCTGGCCCTGTCGGCTGTTCGGCGCGACGGGCGGCTGTCCACCCGGACGGTTGTTGTTCTGGCCGGGCGTTGGAGTCGGCCGCTGCGGTGCTTGCGGCGCGTTGCGGTTCGGCGCGAGGCCGGGATTGGCTCTGCGGAAGGCGCGCTGTTCGGTCACGATCTGGCGGCCGACGCTTTGCGTCGTATGCACCTGCCGTACGATGCCTTGGTCGCGCTGGATCTCGCGCGCGGCGATCACCATCGGCACAGCGGCAAAGCGCGCGCCGGCCGCGCCAGGCCGGATCGAGAAGCCGCTCGCCGCCGTCGTCAGCGCGCCCAGCCGTGCGCCGTTACGGTCGTTCACCTCGATGTGCCCGACGCGTCCATCCGCGTCCGGATAGAGCTTGATCGCGACGTTGTTAGCGGCCCCGCTTGCGGCCGAGATGGTTTTGGGCACGTCGACCACGCCGGTGGTGCCGCGAATGCCGAGCGTTGCGGTCGGTGTGTCGATCTTCATGTCGCCGGTCCTCGCCACCGCGGCGGCGACGAAGGCGACCGTGCCGCGGCCGATATTGAATACGGCGCTATTCTGCTTGCCGCCGTCCTTATAGACGTAGTTGTCGATCGCGATCTTGGCATTGGCCGACAGGTGAAACGTGGTGCCATCGTCGAAGGTGATGCCGAGCGAGGAGGAGGCCGAGGTCTGCACGACGTCGTTGAGGAAGATGTCGTCGCGCAGCTTGAGTGGCCGCGAATCCTTGTTGCGGATCACCGTGACGGTGCCGGTGAGCGCGGCGACATTGCCGATCGGCTCGGAGATGGCGGGCGCTGCCGCGCTATCAGCGGATGGCGGCGTCACCGGCTGTTGTGCCGGCTGCGCCTGTGCGATCTGCGTGCCGCCCGGTGCTGTCGCGCTTGCCGCCGGTGGCAGCGACGGGGCCGCACCAGCGGGGGCGCCGATCAGCACGGCGGCGACCAGCCAGGTTGCGAAGGCAAGCCGAAAAACGATCACGATCAAGTCCGCGGGAGGAGGTGAAGGGAGACTCGCGCGGATTTCAGCGGCACATGGCTGAATGCGTGATGAATGCGAAAGGCCCGGCAGTCCGGCGCCTTCTCCTAATGGCGAAGATCGCTTAGCTGATGCGCTTCCAGGTCTGGCCGCCGCAGAACAGGCCGCCGAACGCGCAGCCCTGGACCCTCAGCGTATTCGGCCCCTTCAGCGCGATGGTCGAGTCGTAATTGCCGCCGCCGTCGGGATCATGGATGCGGCCGACCCATTTGTTCTCCTTTGGCTTCATGTTGATGAGAACCTTCTCGCCGCTCTTCTCGGCGAAGCCGCAGAGATTGGCGCCGCAGGGCTCGATCCGCACATTGCCTTTGTTGTCCTCGGTCGCCCATAGGCCGGTCGGAGAGTTCTGCCCAGGCGAAAGCGCGGCGGCTGAAGCAGCCGGCGCGGTGACCGCGGGCGCGACAGGTGCCGCGGTGCTGGTTGCGACCGGGGCCGATGTCGAGGCGGCCGTCGCGGGCGTAACGGCCGGAGGGACCGCAGTCGCTGCGACCGGCGCGGGCGTCGCCGGAGCAGGGGCGGTGGCCGGTGGATTCATCGGAGCGGCCGGAGCGGTAAGCGTGGCCGCTGCGCTCGGTGCAGAGGCAGGAGTCGTGCGCGGCGCATCGTCGTCATCGGCGCTCCTGCCGCCGGATGTCAGGCCCTGCAGATCGATTCCGGAAATCTGCAGGCAGGACAGTGACTGACAGTTGCGCGGCGCGGTGACGCGGATCGTGTGGCCGTCAACATCGAAGGCGATCGAACTGCCGGCATGAGCGGCCTGGCTGGCCAGCACGAGCACAGCGGCAATACAGACGGATTTCATGGAGGGCTCCTCGGCGGCATCGACAAGCCGACCCTAGGCGCCCGCAGGAGCATGCTCTGTGACGGGCGTCACAGCAGCTCTGCGAAGCTGAAACAGATCAAGTTTTCTTGTTCAGAGCAGGCCGAGCACGATGGCGGCGACGAATGCAAACGCGAAATAGGCGGCGACCATGCTCAGCCGACCGGCTACGGTCATCGGAATGGCTCCGTTTTCGCGATCAACTCTGCGAGCACCGGATCATAGCGGATCAGAGGCGGCAAAAAGGACAGCCGCATTGCCACTTCCGTCGCTGTGCGGGGCACGCGGTATCAATGCACGGCATTGACAAGTCCTTAAGCAAATTGCCGCAAATCTCTGCGTATGACGCGCGGAGTTCGTTTGTATCTCGTCGGCTCCATCGTCCTTGTCACGCTTGCGGGTTGCGGCCGTGGATTTTTCCAGGAGCGCGAACCGTGGCGTGCCGAGGCCGAGATCGCCTGCCTGAAATCCGGTGCGGTGAAGGAAAGCGCCGAGATCGTGCGCATCGAGCCGATCTCCGGGCCCGGGATTTGTGGCGCGGACTATCCGCTGAAGGTGGCCGCGCTCGGCGACAGCGCGAGCTCATACGGCTTTGCCGACGAGGATTTGCGTCCGCCGGCTCCGATCGGCAATCAGCCGCGCTGGCCGATCAATCAGCAACAGAGCTCGCCGCCGCCGACCTATTCGCCGTCGTCCTATCCGGCGCCGCAGCCCTATCCCGCGCGGCCGCCTTATCCGCAGCAGTCGTCATATCCGCAGTCGTCCTATCAACCGCCGGCCGCCTATCCAGCCGACACAGTGCGGCAACCCTCTTACGCGGCGCCGAGCGGCCCGCTGTCGCTCAACCCGCCCGGCACGGCGCCCGGTGAGGACGACATCAATTTGCCGCCGGAAGGCACGCCGGGCGGATCCTATCCGCCGTCTGCGGCCGCGCCGCTGCGGCCCTATGGCCAGCAGTCCGATGCGCCGCCCCGGCTCGGGCCATCGCGCGGCGATCCTGTCGCGGCGGTCGGACCCGTCGCGGTGAAGCCGACCGCGACCTTGGCGTGCCCGATCGTCTCGGTGCTCGACCGCTGGATTGCCGAGACGGTGCAGCCGGCGGCGATGCGCTGGTTCGGCAATCGCGTCGTCGAGATCAAGCAGATCTCTGCCTATTCCTGCCGTGGCATGAACGGCAATTCGCACGCCCATATCTCCGAGCATGCCTTCGGCAATGCGCTCGACATCGCCGCGTTCACGCTCGCCGACGGCCGGCGGATCACGGTGAAGGACGGCTGGCATGGCTTGCCGGAGGAGCAGGGCTTTCTGCGCGATGTGCAGGGCGGCGCCTGCCGGGAATTCACCACCGTGCTCGCGCCGGGATCGAACGTCTATCATTACGATCACATCCATGTCGATCTGATGCGCCGTGCCAGCCGCCGTCTGATTTGCGAGCCTGCAGCGATCTCGGGCGAAGTGGTCGCCGCGCGCGCCCAGCAGCGCCGCTTTGGCTATGGGGTGCGCGATCCCGATCTCACGAGCTCCATCTCGAGCCGCAAGGAGGCGCGCTCGAAGCGGGAGAGGATCAACGAGGAAGACGAATTCCGGGACGAATGAGCCGCGAGGATTGAGCCGCTGTCGCACAGGCGCGATCCCACCCGCACGACGTCCTGGTTTGAGGCAGAGCGCTGCGGTTCGGCGAGCCTGCTAACCACTCGTTTACCAGATCAGAGGTCCGCCTTTGGCCGACACTAGACCTGCCACAGTCGCCAGGAACAAGGCGCGCGGGATCGTGTTGCCGGGGGTTGGAGGCGCATATGGCAGTGTATCGCATCGAGGCGCTGGGCTCGGGCTTCGCGGTCGGCAGCGAGGAGGGCGCCGTCTTGCTGTGCAGGACCATGAGGGCCGCGCGTCGGATCGTGGCCGACGCCGTGCGCCTGGAGCGAACACCGCGGCGTCCGATTCCTTCGCGCGCATCGCCCGCCTGCGACGAGGCTGGCGCCGAATTCGTCGACGTTGCCGAGCTGGATGATGCGGACCTGATGTGGCGTACCGCGTGAGGAACGGCGTCTTTTGCTGCGAGCTTACTTCAGCCGAAAGCGGCTGAACTGGAACTGCTGGACCGCGCCCCATGGCGTGTGATGTGCCTCGCTGCAGCTGTCGAGCAGCTCGAAAGCCGGCCCGAGCGTGCCGGCGAGACTGGCAGCGTCATAGCGCTGCACCGGAAGCCCGCTGCATTTCTCCGGACCATCAAGTGCAAAGGTGCCGATGACGATCTGTCCGCCAGGCATCACCGCTCGGCGCAGGTTCTCGATATAGGCGCGGCGATCGCGCTCCTCGGTGAGAAAATGAAACGCCGCGCGGTCGTGCCAGATGTCGTACTGCCGCTGCGGCGTCCATGTGGTGACGTCGGCCGCGATCCAGTCCACCTCCGCGGCGCGCTCGCCGATCCGCGCCCGCGCCACCTCGAGCGCCGCGGCGGAAATGTCGAGCACTGTCACTGCGCGGAACCCGGCGGCGAGCAGCGCGTCGACCAGCCGCGAAGCGCCACCCCCGATATCGATGATACGCGAAGCCGGCGTCGCGTTCGCATCGTGGATCAGGCGCAGCGATGTCGCAGGGTCATCCTGATACCAGCTGACGTCGGTCTCGGCCTTTGTGGTGTAGACGTTCTGCCAATGTGATGTGCGGTCGGACATGGGCTGCGTCAGGTTGAGGGGCGAGGTGCAGAGTAGCACGCTTCAAAACGTCCCCGCCACGGTCACCCGAAACGCCAGCGGCTCGACCGGATGCAGCACCCGGTCCATGACCCCGTTCTGGCACACCGCTGTGGGCACAGTGCTCGTCGGCGCCCCGTAGCAGGCCTTGTAGAGCTGGTCGGTCGGGAGCAGCGAGCCGTAACCGTAGGAGATCTGGTTGGCCTTGCTGTTCAACAGATTCAGCACGTCGAGCTGGATGCGCCAGCCATTGGCGTCGCGAAAGCCGATGCGGCCGTTGAAGATGCTGGTCGCGGTCGAGCGGAAGTAATTGTCCTCGGTCAGCGGCGTGGAGCCGAGATAGCGCCAGCGCAAGGTGCCGAACCAGCCGGTCTTCTCGCCGAGCGTGATGCCGGCGGAAGCCACCATCGCCGGCGCGTTCGGGATGTAGTTGCCGGGCGCGTTGCCGAGCTGGGCTTCCGGGTAACCGGCGAGCGAAGCATAGGTCGCAGCCTGCGCGCTGTCATAACCGACGAACCGGGCATGGGTCATGGCGAGATCGGCGTCGACATCGATCCAGGAGGCCGGGCGGTAATGGTTGGTGAGCTCGAAGCCATAGCGCCGGCTCGGCCGGCTGGCCTCGGTATCTCCGGCATCGCCCGAGAACAGGATCTCGGAATCCTGGTCGAGCATGAACAGGCTCAGCGACGAATCGAGCCCCGGGATGACCCGTGTGCGGACGCCGACCTCCGCGCCCTTGGTGCGGACCAGCAGCGGCGAGGAGGCGAGCTTGTTGGTCGGATCGGCCGGATCCTCGGTCGTGGTGGCGCCGCGCGCGTCGTTGCTATGCATGCCATAGCCTGCACCGACGAAGAACTCGGTCTTGTTGAAGGGTCCGATGGTCATGCGGAATTTCGGGCTGCCGATCCCGGCGCCGGCATTCCCGGTGTTGTTGCCGTTGAACAGCGAATAGACGTGTGCCTGGTAGGCGTCGCCGCGATAACCGACAGTGGTGCGCAGCCAATCGGTCCATTTGACCGTGTTCTCGACATAGATCCCGATCGAGCCTTCGCCGACCTTGTCGCTGCGGACGTTCGAGAGGAACGCGCGCTGGGCCGTGTAGCTGAGGGCGAGCGCGATATCGTCGTAACGCGTCTGTACGCCGAATGTGGTCTGCATCGGCAATCCATTGAGGCTGCCGTCGAGCGTGCGCGAGGCGTTGGCGCCGAGCATGAGCCGGTCGTCGTGCTGGTGGAACTGGTCGCCGGCCTGCTGATCGCGAAGATAGTAGGTGAAGTTGTTGTAGAGATCGAGCTGGCTCTTCACGGCGTAGGCGTTCGCCTTCCACGAGCCAGCATCGTCGGTCCCTGCCATGCGGGTCGACAGCGCGAAGCGGTTGGTCTTGCCGCCGTCGGTCGGGTCTCCCGAATCGTAGCGGCCGAGCAGGCCAGAGGTGATCGCACGTTCCGGCACCTGGTCGGTCGAGGTCCAGCGGTTGGCATAGGCCATGCCGGTGATCGAGAGGCCATCGGTCGCCGTGCCCTGGGTGTAGCGCACCAGGCTGTTGAGCTTCTGCATGTCGTCGGGCGTCGTCCACGGCCCGTCGTAATGCGCCGCTTCGCCCGCGATCAGAAGATTGCCGTTGCCGACCTTGGTCGAATCCATGCCGAAGAAGCGGCGATAGTCGAAGCTGCCGGCCGTGACCTGCGCGATCGCCTTCGGCACGCTGTCGATCAGGCCGATATGCACGCTGCCGGCGGACGCGAAATCGCCCTCGTCGGCGTAATAGGGGCCCTTGCGCACGTCGATCCGGCCGATCGTCTCCGGCATCAGCCAATTGAGGTCGGCATAGCCCTGGCCGTGCGCGTGGGTGCGCATGTTGACCGGCACGTCGTCGACATAGAGGGCGAGGTCGGTGCCATGGTCCAGATTATAGCCGCGCAAAAAATACTGATTGGCTTTGCCTTCGCCGGAATGCTGGGTCACGATCAGTCCGGGCACGGCTTCCAGCACTTCGCCCGGCCGCGACACAGGGCGCGCATTGATCTCCTCGCCTGAGATCACCACCTCGCTCGCCATGCTCTGCACAGGGGTAGGGCCTGAAGCGACGTTGGGCGCACCGGAGGGACCGCCGGCCGTCGGCTGCGGCGTGGGTGCCGTCGCCGCGGTGCTGCGGGTGCCGCTGGATTGCAGTCGCCGCGCCTCGCGCTTGATCTGGGGTTTCGGCCTGGCACTGTGCGCAGGCGCCTCGACATTCACCGCCGGCAGCGTGGCTGCAGCGGCTGACGGCTTGTCGGCCGTTGGCACCGTCGCCGTTTGTGCACATGCCACTCCGACCTGCTGGGCGATTGACAATGCCAGCAGACCGGCCCCCATCCCACGCAAACGCATTCCGTAACCGAGCCCCACCGTCCGATGCGGGCATGCATCGTCATTCGCCGCAGACGTTTGACTGGCCTGCGGCGAGGTCGCTTGGATCGCCCGCTTGTCGAATGTTAAACAACGCTAAGGTGACGCTGGTATGATGTCAACGTGGAAAGATCATACTCAGGCGGGTGGAAAACGCGCTTCAGTGCGCCCGGGAGACGATGCATGCAACGCCTGACGATCACGATCGACCACGACCTCTTGGCCGAAGTCGACGACTTCATGGCGCAGCGTGGCTATGCCAACCGGTCGGAAGCGTTCCGCGACCTGTTGCGCGGTGGGCTGGAGCGCGCCAACACCGAGAGCAGCGACAGCCGCAACTGCATCGCCACCTTGAGCTATGTCTATGATCACGCGGCGCGCGAACTGCCGAAGCGGCTGACGCAGGAGGCGCACGATCACTCCGGCCTCGCCCAGGCGACCTTGCACGTGCATATCGATCACGAGAGCTGCCTCGAAGTGACGGTGCTGAAAGGCAAGAGCACCGAAGTGAAGGCCTTCGCCGATCACGTCATCGCCGAGCGCGGCGTGCGCCACGGCCATGTCGCGATGATGCCGATCGAGGCTTCGCATTCTCATCCTCACGGGCACGGCCACGCGCATGAGCATGGCCACAGCCACGCCCATGGCGGGAAGGGCGGCAGGAAGTAGCACGCCTCAGCTCAGTCTCTATCGCAATGAGGAACTTGGACGCCGGCTGATCCGGCGCCAACATCTGCGCGTGCGTCGGCCGGAGCGACTGCCAGACCGGTCCGGTTTTGATCCAGCGCAACAACGCCGGGATCAATAGCTTCCATAGTTTCAACAATTGGATTTTCGGCCGGATCGTATCGGCCAGCGATATTCGACCTCGTTTCGTGAGAAGGTTTTCGCATTCGGAAGAGGCTCATAATGCGTTCTCGTCTATGCGGCACGCTGTTGGCGGCTTTCGTGAGCGCCGCGGTCCTATCGCTTGCACCATCTACGACCTGCTGTTCGGGAGTTGACTGGTTCGCCTCTGCCGCAGCGCGCCCCCAGCCGGTACGCAACATGATCGCACGGCTCCGCGGCAAGAAGATGCCGGCCGGCATCGTGCAGACCAACGGACGCATCGAGGCGACCCAGGTCGATGTCTCTGCCAAATACGCGGGGCGGCTGGCCGATGTCACCGTCGAGGAAGGCTCCAGCGTCAAGGCGGGGCAGGTCGTCGGGCGTGTTTCGTCTCCGGAAGTCGAGGCCCAGCTGAAGGCGGCGCTATCCGACGTTGACCGGGCCAAGCAGACCTTGACCCAGGCCGAGGCGGAGATCGCTTCGCGCCAGAGTTCGCTGGACTATGCCAAGACCGAGTTCGACCGCGGCGGCGAATTGATCAAGACCGGCGCCATCACCCAGAAGGACCTGGATCAGCGCCGTCGCAACTATGAATCGGCGGACGCATCGCTCAAGGCGATGCTCGCGCAACGGGACCAGGCGCTGTCTGCCATCCGCAAGGCGCAAGCCGAGGTCGAACGTATCCAGTCGATACTGCAGGACCTTGTGCTCGTCTCTCCGCGGATCGGACGGGTGCAGTATCTGCTCTTGCGCAGCGGTGAAATGGTCGCCGCCGGCGCCCCGGTCCTCACCGTCCTCGATCTGACCGACGTCTATATGACGATCTTCCTGCCGGCCGACGCGGCCGCCAAACTCGAGTTGGGAGGCGAAGCCCGCATCATCCTGGACGCCGCTCCACAGTTCGTGATTCCCGCGACGGTGAGCTTCGTTGCCGCCGACGCGCAGTTCACGCCGAAAACCGTCGAGACCAAGGACGAGCGCGAAAAGCTGATGTTCCGCGTCAAGCTGAAGATCGATCCGAAGATGCTGCTGGAGCATATCAGCAAGGTGAAGACCGGTGTGCGCGGCATGGGCATCGTGCGCACGGATAGCGAGACGCCCTGGCCGGCAGATCTTCAGGTCTCGCGGCCCAAATGACCGAGGCCGTCGCCAGACTCGTGAACGTATCGCACCGATACGGCGCCACGATCGCGGTGAATGACATCACCGTCGCGATCCCCCAGCGCGCGATGGTCGGACTCATCGGCCCTGACGGCGTCGGCAAATCGACCCTGCTGGCCCTCATTTCCGGCGTGCGCAGGATCCAGTCCGGCGCAGTCTCGGTGTTCGGCGGCGACATGGCCGACCAACGGCATCTGACCAGCATACGGCAACGCATCGCCTATATGCCGCAGGGGCTCGGTCGCAATCTCTACCCCACCCTCAGCGTGTTCGAGAATATCGACTTCTTCGGACGCCTGTTCGGACAAAGCGAGCCTGAGCGGCGGGCGCGCATCACCGAACTGCTCGGCGCCACCGGAATGAGCCCCTTCGAGGCGCGTCCCGCCGGCAAGCTGTCAGGGGGCATGAAGCAGAAGCTCAGCCTCTGCTGCGCGCTGGTCAACGATCCCGATCTGCTCATTCTCGATGAGCCGACCACCGGCGTCGATCCGCTGTCCCGGGGCCAGTTCTGGGATCTCATCAACACCATCCGCGGGCGGCGACCGCAGATGAGCGTCGTCGTGGCGACCGCGTATATGGACGAGGCGCAGGGCTTCGATTGGCTGGTGGCGATGGACGACGGCAGGATCATCGCCGAAGACACTCCGCAGCAGCTGCTCGCCAGGGCCGGCGAGAGCAGCCTCGACGACGCCTTCATCCGCCTGCTGCCGGAAGCCAAGCGCGTCGGATACGAGAAGGTCGTGGTGCGTCCGCGCGTCGCGCCGCTGGACGAGACCCCGGCGATCGAGGCCGAAGGACTGACGCGGCGGTTCGGCGACTTCGTCGCGGTCGATCATGTCGACTTCCGCATCGGCCGCGGCGAGATCTTCGGCTTCCTCGGCTCGAACGGGTGCGGCAAGTCGACGACGATGAAGATGCTGACCGGCCTGTTGCCGGCATCGGAAGGCCGCGCGACGCTGTTCGGCAGCCCGATGGGCGCCAACGACATGGAGATGCGGCGTAATGTCGGCTACATGTCGCAGGCGTTCTCGCTCTACGGTGAGCTCACCGTCCGGCAGAATCTCGAACTGCACGCGCAACTCTACCGTCTGCCGGCTGACAAGGCCGCGGCTCGGATCGCGCTGCTGCTGGAGCGCTATGATCTTCGCGGCGTCGCCGATAGCAGGCCCGAGAGCCTGCCGCTCGGCCTGAAGCAGCGGTTGCAGCTCGCCGTCGCCGTGCTGCACGAACCGCCGCTGCTCATTCTGGACGAGCCGACCTCGGGCGTCGATCCGATCGCGCGCGACGCCTTCTGGCGGACGCTGATCGATCTCTCGCGCGATGACGGCGTGACGATCTTCCTGTCGACGCATTTCTCGAATGAGGCCGAGCGCTGCGACCGCATCTCGCTGATGCATGCAGGCAAGGTGTTGGCGGTCGGCACGCCGAAGGAGCTGGTTGCCGCGCGAGGCAGCAGCTCGATCGAGGACGCCTTCATCGGCTACCTCGCCGATGCCGCAGGGATCGACCGTTCCAAGAAGGTCGAGCCTCCGCAGCAGGGCGCGACGGCGGCGGCGGCTGGCCCGGCGACGCCGATGCACGCCTTCAATCCCGGCCGGCTCTGGGCCTATGCGCGGCGTGAGACGCTGGAATTGCTGCGCGATCCGATCCGCCTTGCGTTCGCGGTGCTGGGTCCGGTCCTGCTCATGCTGGCGTTCGGCTACGGCATTTCCTTCGACATCGAAAACCTGCAGATGGCGGCGTTCGACCAGGACGACACGCCGCAGAGCCGGCAGTTGCTCGACGGCTTCAACGGCTCGCGCTATTTCTCGGTTCAGCCGCCGATCCGATCTGCCCAGGAGGCCGACCAGCGCCTGCGCAGCGGCAACACGCAAATCGTGGTCGAAGTGCCCGCGGGGTTCGGCCGCGACCTCTTGAACAAGCGGCAACCCGAAGTCGACGCCCGCATCGACGGCGCCATGACGTTCCGCGGCCAGACCGCGGTGAACTACGTCAACGGCGTCATCCGCAAGGAAGGGGATGAGCTGACCTCCAGACGCGCGGCCAAGACCACGGCCTGGAGCGATGACAACATCGAATTGCGCTTCCGCTACAATCAGGCGTTCCTCAGCGTCAACGCCATGGTGCCGGGCGTCCTGATGCTGCTGCTGTGCCTGATCCCGGCGATCATGTCGGCGATCGCCGTGGTGCGCGAGAAGGAGACCGGTTCGATCGCCAATTTCCGCTCGACGCCCATCACGCGGCTCGAATTCCTGCTCGGCAAGCAGCTTCCCTACGTGGCGATCTCGCTCGTGAGCTTCGTCGCGCTGATGTTGCTGGCGGTGTTCGTCTTCGACGTGCCGCCGAAGGGGCCGCTCCTCGTCCTGCTGCTCAGCACGGTCATCTATGTGATCGCGACCACCGGATTTGGGCAGCTGGTGTCGTCATTCACGCAGACGCAGGTCGCGGCGGTGTTCGCCACCGCGATCCTGTCGATGGTGCCGGCCGTCAACCTGTCCGGCCTGCTCGCCCCGGTGTCGTCGTTGTCGGGAACGGCCAAGCTGATGGGCCTTACCTTTCCTTCCGCATGGTACCAGCCGATCGCGGTCGGCGTGTTCGCGAAAGATCTCGGCATGGCGGATCTGTGGCCCGATATCGTCGCCATCACCGTCATCGCGGTCGCGTTCCTGCTGCTGTCGCTGCTGTTCCTTCGCAAGCAGGAGGCGTGATATGGCCGCATCCTCCGACACGCCAGCCTCGCCCCTCGTCAAAGCCAAGCCGCTAACGCTCGTCGATCATGTCGTCAACACCCTCAGGCTGGTGGTGAAGGAGCTTCGCAGCATCCGCGCCGACCCGACCATGCTGGTGCTCGTGGTCTACGCCTTCAGCATCTCGGTGAACACGGTCGCGACCGGCGCCGTGACCGATGCCACTCACATGTCGGTCGGCATCGTCGACGAGGACGGCTCCTCGCTTTCGCGCCAGATCGCCGAGGCGTTGCTGCCGCCGACCTTCCAGCCCGCGGTCCAGATCCGCGCCACCGAGATCGACGCCAAGATGAATCATGGTGACCTCCTCTTCGTGGTCGAGATCCCCCCGAACTTCGAGGCGGATCTTCGGGCGCAGCACAAGACGTCGCTGCAGATCAACATCGACGCCACGGTGGTGGCGCAGGCCGGCAACGGCGCCAACTACCTCAAGACCGCGATCAGCAACGAGATCCGGAGCTTTCTCTCAGGGCGTCCGGGCGCGAAGTCGGCGCCGATCAATCTCGTCGTACGGACCGATTTCAACCCCAATCTCATCACCTCGTGGTTCTCGGCCATGACCCAGGTGATCAATCAGATCACGCTGCTTACGGTCATTCTCACCGGCGCCGCACTCATTCGCGAACGCGAGCAGGGCACGGTGGAGCATCTTCTCGTGATGCCGGTGGTGCCGGCCGAGATCATGCTCGCCAAGATGCTCGCCAACGGTCTCGTCATCCTGGTCGCCGCGATGCTGTCGCTGCAGTTCGTGGTCCATTGGTGGATCGGCTCGCCGATCGCGGGGTCGCGGTTGCTGTTTCTGCTCGGCGCGGCGGAATACGCGCTGGTGGTTGCGGCGCTGGGCATCCTGCTCGGCACGCTCGCGACCACGATGGGACAGTTCGGTCTGCTCGCGATGCCGGTCCTGATGGTCACGCAGCTGTTGTCCGGCAGCAGCACGCCCATGGAGAGCATGCCGGTCTGGCTGCAATACCTGGTGCAGACGGTCAGCCCGACGCCTCATTTCGTCGCTTTCGGGCAGGCGGTTCTGTTTCGGGGCGCCGATCTTTCCCTGGTGTGGCAGCCGCTGGTGGCGATGCTCCTGATCGGCAGCGTCTATTTCGTATTCGCTCTCAGTCGTTTCCGCCGCGTCATTTTCGGAAGCTGAAAGGCCCGACGCGTCGCGACGAAAGGAAGACAGGTCCGGCGACAATTTTCGGAGAGATGGCGATGGCAAGACGGCAGACGGACATCCAGGCGCCGACGAAGATGAAGCGGAAGGCCTATGAAACGGCGCTGCGCAAGCTTCAGATCGAGCTGTGCTATCTGCAGGATTGGATCAAGCTCAAGGGGCTGCGCGTCATCATCGTGTTCGAGGGCCGCGACGCCGCCGGCAAGGGCGGTGCCATCAAGGCGATCACGGAGCGTGTCAGTCCGCGGGTGTTTCGGGTCGTCGCGCTTCCGGCCCCATCGGACCGGGAGAAGACGCAGCTGTTCATGCAACGTTACATCGAGCACTTTCCCGCCGCCGGCGAGATCGTGATCTTCGACCGCAGCTGGTATAACCGCGCCGGCGTGGAGTACGTCATGGGCTTCTGCACGTCCACGGAGCACGACCGGTTTCTCGCGCTCTGCCCCGCAGTGGAGAAGTACATCACCGACGGCGGCATCATTCTCATCAAGCTGTGGCTCGAGGTTGGCATGAGGGAGCAGGAGCGCCGCTTCATGGCCCGGATCGACGATCCGTTGCGGCAGTGGAAGCTGAGCCCGATGGACCTCGAATCGTACCGGCGATGGTATGACTATTCGCGGGCGCGCGACCAGATGCTCAAGGCCACGCATTCGATGCATGCGCCGTGGCACGTCGTCCACTCCGACGACAAGAAGAGCGCACGCCTCAATTGCATTTCACATATCCTGAATTCGATTCCGTTCAGTCGCGTGAAGCACGACAAGGTCAAGCTGCCGAAGCGCACGACCAAGGGCCGGTACGACGATCAGGCGTCCCTGCGCGATCTGGGGTTCGGTGCCGAGCCCGGCTGAAAGCCGGACACCGTCACGCGCAGAGACGCCAACGTTGTGCGCATCATGATGCGGATGAGCGCGCCGATTCCAGGGCATCGACCTTTCATCCGGCGCAGGATGAGAGCCCAACCGGAGCCCGAGCCGTCACGAGCCAGATCGCTGCATTCGGCTTCACTCCATCAGCTCTCCATCGTACGCCACCCAGACGCGTGATTTGCATATCTCACGATGGAAGGATCTATTAACTACGTCTTGCGGTATCATGATAGAACACACGTAAAGATTGCTTTTCTCCTCCATTTTTGAGTATCACCGTACCGGTTAGAAAGAGCGAGATTGCGCGCGCTCTCCGGAGCGTGATTGCGCAGAATATCAATTTTAACGTGTTTAGTTAAATAGAAGCAACCAGATGAATGTGCCTGCCCTCGTGATTGCAGCAGGCGTCGGCGCAGCGTTCTTCGCTGCGGGCTGCAGGTGGTACTACCAGCCCGACGTGATCAACCCGGCTGTTCTGAAGAGCACCTTCTCGACAGAACACATGAGAGCTCGCGCGGCGGTTCGACGGGTGCTGATCGATCCGGATTCTGCGCAATTCAACGGATTGCGTTCGGTCGAGGCGGATGCTGCGAAATACGTTTGTGGTGCGGTCAAAGCACGCGACAAAGACGGAAGCTTCGCCGATGTCGCCTTTGCCTATGCCGTGTCGCTCGACTTTGCCTACATCGACGATGACGGACGGCTGACGCACCAGCGCTCTTCGTTCAGACCCTGCCCGGCGACCGCGGAGGAAAAGGCAGGCAAGCCGGATGTGGCGATATCACCCGGAGCGATGTCGATGGTGAAGGCCGTCCAGAAGATCACTCCTCCCAAGGCTGATCCTTCGACGCTATCGACCCTGGCAACGCTGGCCCCCTCAGCCGGCGGCACGTCGAGTGGCGATACCATGGAGCAGCAGATCGGCCAGCTGGCTGGACGGACGGCAATGGCCGCGGACCAGGTGACTGGGCAGCAGCCGCATTCGACCGAGCAGGCCGGCGGCGGCAACGCCGTTGACTGGCGAGTCGATCAGCCTCCGCTCGCTTGGCCCACTTTCCCGTCGGCCCATCCTTTGGCCAAGCCGACCCGGAAGCGGACCACGTCCGAGGCACTGGCTTTGGCGGAAGATGTCGAGGATCGCTGGCACCGATCGGAGGCCGCCAGAGATACGACCAAGCGGCCTTCAGCGGAAGAAATCCATGAAGCCTGCAGAGCCTTGCTTACGATCGATACCTTGGACACGGAATATCGAAAGGCATGGGCGTCCTTTGTGCGACTTCAAGGAATGCATCGACAGATAGCCGCGAATTGAATCCGCACTCCCGCCATCCTGGCCCAAAACAACTAGGGAAGCGCGGGGGGCACTCTCATCGCCCACAGGCTCGGAATGTCGAGCCAGCCTGGGAGGAGCCCGGACGCTTCCGACGCCAGCTTGCAGTTGCGTCGACTGCCGCATCGGCCACCGAGATGGTAGCTTGTAGCCCTCATGAGCGAAGCGACATGCGGGGGCAGAGTCCCGGATCTTGCTTCCTTCATCAGGGCTACGCCGCTGGTCCAAAACGGACACTTTCCCCCGACGCCGGCGCGGATCAAATAGCCGTTTACCGGTCTCTGGCTGATCGCTATCTTCGGTCATGTCCGCGACCCACGCCGTTCTTCTAGACCTCGACGGTACTCTGATCGATTCGCAGCCCGGCATTGTCGCAAGCTGCCTGGCTGCGCTGCGCGCGCTCGGCCACGAGCCGGACGAAGCGCTCGATGTGAAGCGCTTCATTGGACCGCCGCTTCAGGACGTCATGCAGGTCTTGCTGCAGTCCTATGGAGATGATCGGGTTGACGAGGCGGTGCTCGCCTTTCGTCAGCACTACGGCGAAAGCGGTCTGCTCGGCAGCGAGTCGTATCCGGGAATTGGCCGTGCCCTTCAGCAATTGCGAGAAGTCGGATTGCGTCTCCTTCTGGCGACGTCAAAGCGCGAAGCTTTCGCGCGTCGCATCCTGCAGCACCTGGAATTGGCTGCATGCTTCGACGGCATCTACGGCTCGGTGCCGAGCGGAGAGCTGGATCATAAGCCGGAGCTGCTCGCGCACATCCTATCCGAACAGAGGATTCCGGCCTCGCGCTGCCTGATGATCGGAGACCGCCGCTACGACATCGCCGGCGCTCATGCAGTCGGGATGCGCAGCCTCGGTGTGCTTTGGGGGTATGGCAGCCGAGACGAGCTTGAAACCGCCGGAGCGGACCGGCTGGTGGAACAGGCCTCGGATCTGCCTTCCGCCGTTCTGTCAATGCTGACTAAGCATAGCCCTGGCTAAGGCCGGTTCTGACCTGCTGAATGACGACGAGCATCGATGCTCAGCGGCGTGACCATGGAATTTGGCGGCTGGCTTCCACGTCTCCCCCTGGAAAGCCGAAGGTGTTTGACGAGGTCTCACTGTTCACAGGCCGCCCTGATCGACGTGAACAGCGAGTAGCCCGCATGAGCGCAGCGACATGCGAGGTCAAAGTCCCGGATATCGCTTCGCTCATCCAGGCTACACGGCTGAGCAAGCCTCATGACCGATAGCCGGGGCATGTCGAAGCGGTTTTGCTGCGCGAGGTGCTTGGCGCCTAACCTAAGCTGATACGATTTTTGAGGTCCGGCTTCCGGACGAGAAGGGGTATCAGCCACGATACACATCGCTGCGCGGCGTCTAGTGCGTCAATTGATGAAGCGTAGGTCGCATCGGAATAGAACTGAACGGGCGTCCATCGGCCGCCATCTTCAACGTCCCGTCTGAATTCCTCAAATCCGTAGCTGCGGTCTGCCCTGCAGAAGAAATCCACGCACCTGTCGTGCTCCGAATTCTCGACGCTGACGAAGACCGTCCACGAGCTATCGATACGTCTCGACATCGGCTTCTCTCGTCTTTTTCCAAACCCGCCGCTGCGCGCCTCATAGGCCGCCCAACAGGTGAGATCAACCGCCGGCTTTGTAGTCTTTCATCTGTAGACGGACGAGAACCATGTGAAGTGACCGCAAATGTCTCCCTGCCGAAGACGCCCGCGACGTGAGAGCGATAGGTCCGCAATCACCGATGGTGGGTCGGATGGCCCTCGACAGCGGATAGCCCCGCGGCCCCCGGTGCGCACCTTCGAGGAGATGGCGGTCGAGCAGAGCGTCGATCCCGCCAGCCGAAATCGCGCGAAGGCCGCAGAGTCGCGTCCCAAAACGCGTGCGCCGAAACGCGAAGTTCGCCAGCAGTTTCAACGCGACTCCGCCTGTCCAGTCCTTCCGCTAAAAATATTCATATTTCTCTTTTTCAGAAATTGTGCTTGTCTATGGCCATCCCGCCTCATGCAAGGGGCGTACGCGCGGTCGTCACGATACGTGGAGTGCGGGAATGCGGTGGACGTCTCGAGCTGCAGCGTGATCTTTCACGCCGACGAACGGCCCGATGCGTACGGTCAAGTCGTGTGGTCCTGGCATCCCGGTGCTGATGCCTGCGCAATGCGCTTCGCGCATTGTCGCGACGCGATGATGCTTCGCATCACGCGGACAGGGGCAAGAAAGCCGGTCCCTGAGGAGAGCACGAAGCAGCCGTTAAGACCATCGCGCGGGGAAGGCCGGGATGTCTCGGCCGATCCTGTGGTGACTGCCGCCTGCTTTTCTTTCTGCAGGCGGGCCATGGGGGCGGCGAGCTCCCGGCCTTCCCTGCACCCTCTGCCTTTTCGAGGGTGATCGATCTGCAAGGCTCGGGCGCATGAGCGTCGCGAGAAGGAGAGCGCGTGTCTGTTGACGTCCACGATGCCCGTGGCGCAATCCCCGGCGTCATTGTCCGCCGCAGGGTCTCGCCTTCGGCTTACCCGAGGGCAGGCTCCAGCGGACGGTCTCGTACTCCGCGCTCCGCCGGCTCAATCACTGCGGTCCCTAGAGTACGTCGTCGTCCGGTCACGTCTTCGCCAAGGCCTCGACGAGGCTACAGGTTCATGGCACGCCGAAGCGTCAGCGAAGGCGGCAAGCCGAACGACGACAGCGAGGTAACCGAGCGGCAGCGCCCACGCCGCTCTGTCCGGCCGCTACCCTTTCACTCCATACGCCGCCAGGAACATCCTGACGGCGCTGGCGACCACTTCGCGGATGCGTTCGGAGGAGGGCGCCGGCGCGGCCTGGAAGATGAAGGGCAGGAACAGGGTGGCCTGGCACATCAGCTGGAATTGCGAGGCGGCAAGCTGGCAGTCGTCAATGGCGAGCTCGCCGGCTTTCACACGGCCGTCGAGATAGGCGGCGAGGCGGTTGATGGTGCCCTCCAGCACGCGGTCGTAATAGCGCCGGCCGACATCCGGCATCCGCTCGGCGATCGCCATCACCGTGCGGATGGCCGAGCCGCCGCCGGGGCGGCAGATCAGCGCGAGGTACGCCTCGCCGAAGCCGGCGAGATTGGCGGAAACGTCGCGCGAAAGGTCGAACCTGAACAAAAGAGAGGTGCGCGTCTCCTCCTCGACGATGGCCTGGAACAGCGCGTATTTGTCGGTGAAATAGACATAGAGCGTGCCCTTGGACACGCCGGCGGAACGCGCGATCTCCCCCATGCTGGCGCCGTCGAACCCGAGATCCATGAACACCTTGCGGGCGCCTTCGAGGATCTGGCGCCGCTTCGAGGTCTCTTCCTCGCCATGGGCCTGGACGGTGTCTGGGTGGGCTTCAATCATTGGTTCAGCGTCTTGGCAAAGATTCTGTCGGACGAAAAGGTCAGGGAAGGATGTGACCGCCTAGTTTGCACGTGCGAATGGATATATTGACCGAACCGTTCGGTCAATGCTATTGATTGGCAACGGGCCGGATGCCGGCCCAGGTGATGGTTTCGTGATCGCTCATGCGATCGTTCAGGGGTGTCTTATGGCCGTAGCGAGAGATCAGGCCGCACGAGTGCGCCGTCCGGAGCCGGAGGAGGCGACGGGCTCGGCCGCGCGCGAGAGCGCCGGGCTGGGTGAACAGCTGCGCGGCCATGTCGGTGACGAGGCCAAGCGCCGCGGACTGGAGACCTCGAACGAGGCGCCCGCCGGCACCCCGCCGGCAGCCACTCCGCCCGCCGACGAGCCGCCCGCAGCCACGGAAGCCGCCGCATCGGCGCCGCCGAAATCCGGCAAGCGCAAGCGGGTGATGATGGGCGTCGGCCTTCTGCTCGCGCTGGCGGCCGCCGGATATGGCGTGCATTATTATCTGGTCGGCCGCTTCTTTGTTTCGACCGACGACGCCTATGTCCGCGCCAACAACACCATGCTGGGAGCGCGCGTGTCCGGCCACATCGTCGAGATCCTGCCGCGCGACAACGCGGTGGTGAGGAAGGGCGACGTGATCTTCCGGATCGATGACGGCGATTACCGGATCGCCGTCGATGCCGCCCGTACCAAGATCGGAACGCAGGAGGCGACGATCGCCCGCATCGGCCGCCAGGTCGCGGCCCAGCAGAGCGCGGTCGAGCAGGCGCAGGCCAATCTTGCCTCGGCGGAAGCCGGGCAGAAGCGGGCCGATCTCGACTATGATCGCCAGCAGGCGCTGAGCACCAAGGGTTTCGCCTCGCACGCGGTCTTCGAACAGTCCGAGGCCGCCCGCGCCCAGGGTGTGGCGGCAGTGAAGGCGGCAGTGGCCGCCTACGATGCCGCGCGCGACAATGTCGAGGTGACCAAGGCACAGCAGGTCGAGGCGCAGGCGCAGCTTGCGGAATTGAAGACGTCGCTGGCGAAAGCCGAGCGCGATCTCGATTTCGCGACTGTGCGCGCGCCGGTCGACGGCACCTTCTCCAACCGTCTGGTCAACACCGGTGATTTCGTCGCGGTCGGCCAGCGGCTCGGCAATGTCGTGCCGCTCGAGGACGTCTATATCGACGCCAATTTCAAGGAGACGCAGCTAAGGCGCATCCGTCCCGGCCAGCCGGTGACGATCAAGGTCGATGCCTACGGCTCGCGCAAGTTCAAGGGCACGGTCGACAGCATCTCGCCGGCCGCCGGCTCGGTGTTCACGCTGCTGCCGCCGGACAATGCGACCGGCAATTTCACCAAGATCGTGCAGCGGCTGCCGGTGCGCATCCGCGTGCCGAAGGCGGTGGCGCGGCAGAATCTCCTGCGCGCGGGCATGTCTGTCTACGTCACCGTCGACAGCACGGATGGAGCCAAGGATGCCGACAGCGAGGAGGACCTGGACTCGCCGATGATGATCCATCCGCAGTGACGCGGCCGCTTTCGACTCATGGTCACGACGCGTTCGAACGCGCATGACTGATTTCTTGTGAGATGCTGCAGCATCGGAAGTGAGCTCCCTCCCCCCTTTGCGGGGGAGGGTTGGGAAGGGGGGTACTCCAAGCGAGACTGCAGTTGTGGACCCCCACCCCCGACCCCTCAGAGCGAGCTTTGCTCGTCTTGGCCCCGCAAGGGGGAGGGGAGCAGAGCGGAAGATGCGGCGGCGTTGAGGTTCCTCTCGACAACCGAACACACCCATGGCCAACGCGACGACAGCCAACCCAACCATGATCGAAGCGCCGGGCGCCGCGTCCGACTACGTGGCGCCGCGACGGTTGTTCGCGTTCCTGATCATGGTGTTCGGGATGTTCATGTCGATCCTGGACATCCAGATCGTCTCGGCTTCGCTGACGGAGATCCAGGCCGGGCTGTCTGCGAGCTCGAGCGAAGTCTCCTGGGTGCAGACCGCCTATCTGATCGCGGAAGTGATCGCGATTCCGCTGTCCGGCTTCTTGTCGCGCGCATTGGGCACGCGGCTGTTGTTTGCGATTTCGGCGGCCGGCTTCACACTGTCGAGCTTTTTGTGCGGTTTCGCCTCGAGCATCGAGGAGATGATCCTGTGGCGCGCGCTGCAGGGCTTCCTCGGCGCCGGCATGATCCCGACCGTGTTCGCCTCGGCCTATACGGTGTTTCCGCGTTCGAAATTCTACATCGTCGGTCCCATCATCGGCCTGGTCGCGACCTTGGCGCCGACCATAGGTCCGACCATCGGCGGTTACATCACCGATGCGATGTCCTGGCATTGGCTGTTCTTCATCAACATCCCGCCGGGCATCCTCATCACAATCGGCGTCCTGGCGCTGGTCGATTTCGACGAGCCGCATTTCGAGTTGCTCGACCATTTCGACTGGTGGGGCCTCTTGTTCATGGGCGGCTTCCTCGGCTCGCTCGAATATGTGCTGGAGGAGGGGCCGCAATATGAATGGATCCAGGACACCAGTGTCGCCGTCTGCGCCGCGATCTGTATCGTCTCGGCAGTGGCGTTTTTCTGGCGCGTGCTGACGGCGCGGGTGCCGATCGTCGACCTCTACGCGTTCGGCAATCGCAATTTCGCGGTCGGCTGCCTGCTGCAGTTCTGCATCGGCATCGGGCTCTATGGGCTCACCTACATCTATCCGCGCTATCTCGCGGAAGTGCGCGGCTACAGCGCGATGATGATCGGCGAGACGATGTTCGTCTCCGGCGTCACCATGTTCCTGATGGCGCCGATCGTGGGGCGGCTGATGCAGCGCTTCGACATGCGCTACATCATCGCCTTCGGCCTCGTCGTGTTCGCGATGGGCTCCTATCAGATGACCGGCATCACCCGCGACTACGATTTCTGGGAGCTGTTCCTGCCGCAGGTCTTGCGCGGCATCGGCATGATGTGCGCGATGGTGCCGACCAACAATATTGCGCTCGGCACGCTGCCGCCGGACCGGGTCAAGAACGCCTCCGGCCTGTTCAACCTGATGCGCAATCTCGGCGGCGCGGTCGGGCTCGCCGTCATCAACGAGGTGCTGAACGACCGCACCGACCTGCACATCAGCCGGCTGCATGACCGCGTCACCTGGGGCAATGCCGCCGCGGTCGAGACCTTGAACATGCTGCAGCAGCGGCTGCAGGGCATGGGCGATTCCACCGTGATGGCGATGAAGCAGCTGTCGCAGATCGTGCATCGCCAGGCCGTGGTGATGGGCTATGGCGATGCGTTTTTCATGCTGACCCTGTTCTATATCGGCCTCAGCCTGACCGTGATGCTGTTGAACAAGCCGAGCTCGCCGATGGCCGCTGTGGGCGGGGATCACTGACTGCGCACGCGCATGTGATGCATGCGTGTTGCCAAATCATACCGCCGCGTATATAGAACGATCATTGTCGCTCGAACCGGGGAGATTTGCATGGATATGTCGCATCTGCAGATCACATGCCCGCGTCCGAAGCTTGCGCCGGGGTCCCGCTCTTTTCGTTGAGCGCTGCCGACACCCGCTACGACTGCTAGCGCGGTCGCCGCACTTCCCACTAAGTCACTGATATTACGCCTGACGCTTGCGCGGCCTGCCGCGCGCGCTGGCATTGAACTGGAGCCGATCCGCGCGACACGCGTGGCCGGATGATGCCATGACCATTGAAGTCACTAAGTCGAAAGCCAAGGAGCGACCCGCCGCCATCCGCGTCGTGATGCCGTTCGTATTCCGGCACTGGCTGAAGCAGCCAGGCATGACGCTCGGCATCGGCGCGGCTTTGCTCGCCGCCACCGTCGCCGACCTGTTCATGCCGGTGTTCTCCGGCAAGCTGGTCGACGCACTGACGCTCGGCCCGGCCGATGCGGCCGCGCGCGATGCCGCGCTGACGGCGTTCGGCGCGATCGTCGCACTCGGCTTCGTGTCGATCGTGCTGCGGCTTGCCGGGCTGCAGCTGATCGTGCCCTTCACCTTGCGCCTCATGTCGGATGTGGCGCGCGACGCCTTCGTGCGCGTGCAGCGCTTCTCGACCGATTGGCACGCCAACAGCTTCGCCGGCTCGACCGTGCGCAAGATCACCCGCGGCATGTGGGCGCTCGATCTCTACAACGACACCATCCTGCTGGCGCTGTTGCCGTCGCTGGCGGTGTTGCTGGGCTCGATGGTGCTGCTCGGCCTGCATTGGACCTCGCTGGGCGCGGTGATCGCGCTGGGCGCCGTGCTGTATGTGACGATGACGGTCGTGTTCTCGACCCGCTACATCGCACCGGCGGCGCGCGTGTCCAACGCCTGGGACACCAAGGTCGGCGGCACGTTGGCCGATGCGATCAGCTGCAACGCGGTGGTGAAGTCGTTCGGCGCCGAAGCGCGAGAGGATGTCAGGCTGGCCCGGGTGATCAGCCGCTGGCGCAAGCGCGTCAATCGCACCTGGCTGCGCTACAACACCACGGCTGCCGTGCAGCTGTTCGTGCTGCTGTGCTTGCGTGCCTCGGTGATCGGCGGCTCGGTGCTGCTGTGGATCGCGGGCCACGCCTCGCCGGGCGACGTCACCTACGTGCTCACCAGCTACTACGTGATCCACGCTTACCTGCGCGATGTCGGAATGCACATCAACAACCTGCAGCGCGCGGTCAACGACATGGACGAGCTGGTGGCGATCCATGATGAGCCGATCGGCATCGTCGATGCTGCGGCGGCCAGGCCGATCCGGATCACGGGCGGGCATATCGTGTTCGACGAGGTCACGTTCCATTATGGCGGCCATCGCGCGCCGCTGTATGAGCGGCTGTCGGTCGACATCCGTCCCGGCGAGCGCGTCGGGCTGGTCGGCCGGTCCGGGTCCGGCAAGACCACCTTCGTCAAGCTGCTGCAGCGGCTGTACGACGTCAGTGGCGGGCGGATCCTGATCGACGGGCAGGACATCGCACTCGCGACACAGGAGTCGCTGCGCGGCCAGATCGCGATCGTGCAGCAGGAGCCGATCCTGTTCCACCGCTCGCTGGCCGAGAACATCGCCTATGCGCGTCCCGGGGCGAGCCAGGCTGCGATCGAGCAGGCGGCGAAACTGGCCAACGCGCATGAGTTCATCATGCGCCTGCCCAAGGACTACGGCACCCTGGTCGGTGAGCGCGGCGTGAAACTGTCGGGCGGCGAGCGGCAGCGCGTGGCGCTGGCACGCGCGTTCCTGGCCGACGCGCCGGTCCTGATCCTGGACGAAGCGACCTCGAGCCTGGATTCGGAATCGGAGGCGCTGATCCAGGAAGCGATGGAACGGCTGATGAAGGGACGAACCGCGATCGTGATCGCGCACCGGCTTGCCACCGTGCGCGGCCTTGATCGGATCCTGGTGTTCGACCGCGGCAGGATCGTCGAGCAGGGCAATCATGCTGCGCTGGTCGGACGGCCGGACGGGCTCTATCGCGGACTGTTCGAGCGGCAGGCCATCGAGATCGGCAAGCTCGAAGCGGCCGTATGAGAGGCGGCTATATGAACAGATTGGAAATGGCGAGGAGTCCGGCGCTTATCGCGCCGAACCCCTCATTGAACATATCAGCCGGCCTGTAAGCCGGGTTTTGTAGGGCACCGCGCCGCTTGCGCGGACATGGTACGTGACGGCCATTCCTCTGGGATCGCGCTTACACGCAACCTCGAGCAACCTACCCGGACGACGAGCCTGACATCGCTCCCGCGGGTGTTATCGCTTGCGCGAAGGGCCCGCGTTGCCGTCCCTATTCGGTCTTGCTCCCGGTGGGGTTTACCATGCCGGTTCCGTTGCCGGACCCGCGGTGCGCTCTTACCGCACCTTTTCACCCTTACCGCGCCGAAGCCCTGATGGGCGAAGGCGAGGCGGTTCGTTCTCTGTGGCACTGTCCCTGGGGTCGCCCCCGCCGGACGTTATCCGGCACCGCATGTCGATGGAGCCCGGACTTTCCTCCCCGGCGCCCTTTCGGCACCTGCCGGAGCGGCCGTCCGGCCGACTGACCCGCTCTGCATGGGGGTTTGCGCGCCGCCCGTCAAGTCGCCAGCTTTCGTCCAGAATATTTTATCCTGCGTTGTCGTTTCCAGCGTTGGCCGTTCGACAGGATGTCGGCAATCCAGCCGATCACAAGGAGCAAGCCATGCAGTATCTGCTGATGATCTATCAGAACGAGGTCGAATATGCGAAGCGGGACCCGGCCGAAGCCGAGAAGACGCTCGCCGAATATCAGGCCTTCACCCAGTCCATCATCCAGAACGGCAACTTCAAGGCCGGTGACCGGCTGCGGCCGACGACGACCGCGACCACCGTGCGCGTTCGCGATGGCAAGATCCTGACCACCGACGGTCCGTTTGCCGAGACCCGCGAGCAACTCGGCGGCTACTACCTGATCGAGGCCAAGGATCTCGATGAGGCGATCGGCATCGCCGCACGGATCCCCAGTGCGCGCTTCGGTTCGATCGAGGTGCGGCCTATCTGGGTGTATAATTAGCCAGCTCTCTCCGCCGTCATTCCGAGCTGCGCCGTCAGCCGCAGACCCGGAATCCATACTCCCGATCGTGATTAATCCATACTCCCGATCGTGATTATGGATTCCAGGCTCGTCCTTCGGACGCCGCGGAATGACGAATGCTGTAGGCGTACGCGCATGACCCCAGCCGCCATCGAACAGATCTTCCGCGACGAGTCCGGCCGTGCGCTCGCCACGCTGATCCGGCTGGTTGGCGATTTCGATCTCGCTGAGGACGCCTTGCAGGATGCGTTCGCCGCGGCGATCGCAAATTGGCGCGGCGGCGAACTGCCAGCCAATCCGCGGGCATGGCTGGTCAATGTCGGCCGCAACAAGGCGATCGATCGCATCCGACGGAGAAATGCCTTTCGCGACAAGCAGCAGCAACTGGCGCTCACGATCGAGCTCGACGCGGCAGCAGTTGAGGAGGCGGTCGATCCGCAGCAGATCGACGACGACATGCTGCGATTGATCTTCACCTGCTGCCACCCGTCTTTCGCGCCCGAGGTCCAGATCGCGCTCACTTTGCGCACCGTCTGCGGCCTGACCAACGGTGAGGTCGCGCGGGCGTTCCTGGTCGGCGAGGAGGCGATGGCGCAGCGCCTGGTCCGTGCCAAGCAGAAGATCCGGCTGGCCGGCATTCCCTATGAGGTGCCTGGGCGCGAGGCGCTGGAGGAACGCCTCAACGGCGTGCTCGCCGTCATCTATCTCGTGTTCACCGAAGGATATGTTGCGACCTCGGGTGACGATTTGATGCGGCCCAGTCTCGCGCGCGAGGCGATCCGGCTCGCACGTCTGCTCGATTGTCTGTTGCCGGCGAGGGGAGAGATCAAGGGGCTATTGGCCTTGATGCTGTTGCATGATGCGCGCCGGGAGGGGCGCGCGACCTCGTCGGGCGATATCGTATTATTGGAAGAACAAGATCGGAGCCTTTGGGATCGCGGGCAGATCGAGGAGGGCTTGCAGCTGGTCGATGAGGCTCTCAATATCAAGGGCCGGCCACATGCCTATCTCGTACAGGCTGCGATTGCCGCGCTTCACGCCCGCGCGCCCAGTTACGACGCAACGGATTGGCCGCAGATCGCAGGCCTCTACGAGGTGTTGCTGCGCATCGCGCCGTCGCCGGTCGTCGAGCTCAACCATGCGGCGGCGGTTTCGATGGTCGACGGACCGACGCGAGCGCTGGCGCTGGTCGACGCTCTCGCCGCGCGCGGTGGATTGAAGGATTACGACCTTGTGCCCGCCGTTCGCGCCGACTTGTTGCGTCGCCTGAACCGGCGGGACGAGGCGCGCGGCGCTTATCTCGCCGCGTCCGAAGCCACGCAACTTGCGCCGCTCAAGCGGCTTTATGCGCGCCGGCTCGCCGAGCTGAGCGCAGAGGATTGATTCGTCACCGCGCCACGACCTCGGTCGGCAGGCTCGTCAGCAGGGCGCCCAGGGTCAGCAACGTCGAATGGTCGGCGATGCCATCGACACGTTCGGGACGGAAATGGCGCTGGAACGCCGTCACCACTTCCAGGGTCGGGCCGTCGAACTTGCCGCTGATCGGCACGCCGTAGCCATATTTGGCGAGGGCCTTTTGCAGGTCGCGCACGTCGTCGCCGATGCTCCCGAGCTTGAGCGATGCGCCGCGCGTGATCGGGGCCGGCTGCACCCAGTGCCCGACGCCGGAATTGGCCAGCGAATGCCATGGGAATTTCTCGCCGGGGTCCTTCTTCCGCGCAGGCGCGACGTCGGAATGGCCAAGCACGCGATGCGGCGGAATGTTCCGGCGCAGCATGATGCCGCGGCAAAGCGCGATCACGGCCGCGATCTGCCGTGACGGAAAATCCGGGTAGCCCCATTCATGGCCGCGGTTGGCGATCTCGATGCCGATCGAGCAGGAATTGATATCCTCCTCGCCGGCCCAGGACGCGACGCCAGCGTGCCAGGCACGCTTGGCTTCCGGCACGGACTGGATGATCCGGCCGTCTTCCAGCACGATGTAATGTGCGGAAACGTCGGTGCCGGCCGTGCACAGTTTGGTGATCGCAGCCTCCACATCGGGCATCCCGGTGTAGTGCAACAGGATCATATCGGGTTGGCGGATGTCGTTGCGCTCGCCAAAATTAGGCGAGGGGACGACATCGGAGGCAATCGACGAATCCGGCGTGAACGGTTCCACACCTTCGCTGCCCTTTGGAATCGGCAGTGCCGGCTTTGAATCGGACTTGTCGGGTGGGGCAGGCGGCATGGAGCGACTCAAAGCAAGATTTCGGCGGACGGCCATAGCTCAAATCCGATGGAGCCTGCCACTATTCCTTTGCATGCACCACTCGCGATCGAACTTGCATGCATGGCCTGCGCCAAGCCGGCAATGCCGTCCGCGCATTGACAATCGGCATTGACAATCCCGTGGCTCGATGCAGTCCGCCTCAAATCCGCCCGAGATCGTCAACGGTTTCTTAACGCTAACGGTCGTTACTCAGGGGTGATGGGCCGATCAGGTCGAAAGGTCGGCAAGTGGCAATGATTGACGTTCCTGCACGCGAAGGAAGGATAGTTCGAGGTGTGGGGAACACCGGATTCCGGGCGATTGGACCTCATTCGCGCGTGCGTGGCCTTTCGAAGGTCGCAGGCGTGGCGGGGATGCCGCTCGGTGCACGGCGCTGCCTGGCAGCTTGACGCGTGGACTTGGCGCGAGGATCGAGGGCGCGATGAACTCGCTGCCGACCAATGGCTGTATGTCTCGCCGCTTCCTGACCGGAGCCGGCCGATGAGCGCGGCTGGCCAGCGCCATATCTCCGTGCTCGGGCCCGAGGCGGTCGAGATGCTGTCGCCGCGCGAGGGGGGCATTTATGTCGACGCCACCTTCGGGGCCGGCGGCTACAGCCGGCTGCTTTTGTCGGTGGCGGGAACCGAAGTGATCGGCATCGATCGCGACCATACCGCGATTGCCGGTGGTGCTGCGCTGGTCGGAGAAGTCGCGGGGCGGCTGACGCTGGTCGAAGGCCGCTTTTCGCAGCTCGCCGAGATCTGTGCGGCGCAAGGGCGCGATGCCGTTGACGGCATCGTCATGGATGTCGGCGTCTCCTCGATGCAGCTCGATGAGGCGGGGCGCGGCTTCTCGTTCCGGTCCGATGGCCCACTCGACATGCGCATGGGCAGTGACGGGCCGACTGCGGCGGATGTCGTCGCGCGCGGCTCGGAGCGCGACCTCGCAGACGTCATCTACATCTTCGGCGAGGAGCGGCATTCGCGCGCCGTGGCCCGTGCCATCGTGGCCGCGCGCAAGGACCAGCCGATCACGACGACCCGGCAGCTCGCCGACATTGTCGCGCGCGTGGTGCGCAGCAAGCCCGGCGAGATTCATCCGGCGACGCGAACCTTTCAGGCGCTTCGTATCTTGGTCAATGAGGAGCTCGACGAACTGCAGCTCGCGCTGTCGGCTGCCGAGCGCGTGCTGAAGCCTGGCGGCCGGCTTGCCGTGGTCTCGTTCCATTCGCTGGAAGACCGGATCGTCAAGACTTTCCTGGCCGAGCGCAGCAAGACCGGCGGCGGCTCGCGGCATCTGCCGGAAGTCGCGCAGATCGCGCCGAGCTTTCACCTGCTCACGCGCCGCCCCATGACGCCGGGGGACGCCGAGATCTCCGCCAATCCGCGGGCGCGCTCGGCGAAGCTGCGCGCCGCCGAGCGCACCGCTGCGCCCGCCCATCGCGCGGCGGATCTGCCGTCTTGGCCGCGGCTCGCCGACGTGATGAGGGGAGGCTGAGCCATGCGTCTCATCCACCTGCTCGTGATCGGCGCGCTGATCTTCGCTGCGGCCTATGTCTACCGGATCAAGATGGATTCGACGGCGCGGGTCGAACGCGTGCTGCAGCTGCGCGCCGAGATCCGCGAGCAGCGCGAGGCCATCGCGGTGCTGCGGGCCGAATGGGCCAAGCTCGATGCGCCGCTTCGGCTGCAAGGGCTGGTCGAGCGGCATCTGCCGCTCAAGCCGCTCAACGCGAACCAATATGACAACCTGAAAAACCTTCCCGAGCGGCCGCCGAGGTTCGCCCGGCCGAACAATCCGGACCCGATCGGCTCCATGATCGATGCGATCGACTCCGCCAATCAGGACGACCCCGCCGTGACGAGTTCGGTGCCTCATCCGGAGGACCAGCAATGACCAATCCAGCAAACCGTGCTCTGGTGCCGCAGGGGCGGGTCAACAAGGAGCGGACGAAGGAGCCCTGGCATCAGCGGCTGGTGCGCACGCTGCTTTACGGCCGCAATGTCGATCGCGCGGCGAAGGCCCGCGCACGCGTTGGTCTTGCCATGATCGCCTTCGCCGCGGTCTATGCCATCATCGGCGGACGACTCGTGATGTTTGCGCTCGGTGCCGATGGTCCGAATTCGCGCCGCGCCGCGCAGCAGGACGCAGTCGCCACCGCGAGGCCCGACATTGTCGACCGCAACGGCGAGGTGCTGGCGACCGACGTCAAGACGCCGAGCCTGTTCGGCGAGCCGCGTCGGCTGATCGACAAGGACGAGGCGATCGAGCTTCTGACCGCGACCTTGCCCGATCTCGACACCGCCGAGGTGCGCGACCGGCTGTCGTCCAAGAAGGGGTTTGTCTGGCTCAAGCGCGAGATCACGCCCCAGCAGCAATTCGAGATTCACAAGCTGGGCATTCCCGGCATCGGCTTCCTGCGCGAGAACAAGCGCGTCTATCCGACCGGCAACGAGGTCGCCCATGTGATCGGCCTCGTCAACATCGACAATCAGGGCATCGCCGGAATGGAGAAATGGCTGGACAATCAGGGCCTGGCCGACCTTCATCGCGCGGGCTTCGCGACCGACCGGCTGCAGCGTCCGATCGAATTGTCCGTCGATCTGCGCGTCGAGCACGCGTTGCGCGATGAGTTGCTCAAGGCGAAGGACAAGTTCCATGCCAAGGCAGCCTCCGGCATTGTCGCCAACGTGAATACGGGCGAGATCGTCGCGATGGTGTCGCTGCCGGATTTCGATCCGAATAGTCCGAAGGAGGCGCACGACCCAGACCGCATCAACCGCCTGACCACCGGCGTCTATGAAATGGGCTCGACTTTCAAGGCCTTTACGCTGGCGATGGCGCTCGATACCGGAAAATACGGACTGGATTCGATGTGGGATGCGCGCGGGCCGCTGCATTACGGCAAGTTCACGATCCATGACGACGAGCCGAAGGGTCGCTTCCTCAGCATGAAGGAGGTGTTCTATTTCTCCTCCAACGTCGGTGCGGCGCGCATCGCGCTGTCGCAAGGCGTGGACGCGCATAAGGCGTTCCTGCGCAAGATGGGACAGCTCGACCGCCTGCGCACCGAGCTGCCCGAGAGCGCGTCGCCGCTCGTTCCAAAGCGCTGGGGCGACTTGAACACGATCACGATCGCCTTCGGTCACGGTATGGCGGTGGCGCCGTTGCAGGCCGTGATGGGCGTGAGTGCGCTCGCCAATGGCGGGCTGCTGATTCCGCCGACCTTCCTGAAGCGCAGCGAGGAAGAGGCGCGCGCGATCGCCAAGCGCGTGATCAAGCCGGAGACCTCGGAGAAGATGCGCTACCTGATGCGCCTGAACGCCGAGGTGGGCACCGCGCGCAAGGCCGACGTCAAGGGCTATTATATCGGCGGCAAGACCGGCACCGCGGAGAAGGTCATCAACGGCCGCTATGCCAAGAAAAAGGTGCTGACCGCCTTCACCGCCATCATCCCGGCCGACAAGCCGCGCTATCAGCTTTTGATCATGCTCGACGAGCCGCAGCCGCTGAAGGAGACTTACGGCTTCATCACCTCCGGCTGGAACGCGGTGCCGACGGCCGGCAACGTGATTTCCCGGATCGGGCCGCTGCTCGGCATCGAGCCGCGGTTCGATCTGCCGCCGTCCGACCGTCAAATTCTTGCGGCATCGCGGCTGACGCAGTAAGCCTGACTTGAAGGCGCCGCAGGTTCCGCGGCGCTGCATGGGATGACGATGAAACTTGGCGACCTCCTGGGTGACGAGACGCGGCTCGATCCGCGCGTCGCTGCGACCGATGTCACCGGGCTTGCCGTCGACAGCCGCGTGGTCAAGCCGGGAAATCTGTTTTTCGCGCTGGCCGGCGCCAAGACGGATGGTGCGCGCTTCGTCGACGCGGCCGTCGCTGCCGGCGCCGTCGCTGTCGCGGGCGAGCATGCGCCCTCCGGCGAGCTTGCCGTTCCGTTTGTCGTGCTGCCGAATGCGCGGCGTGCGCTGGCGCTGGCCGCCGCGCGCTTCTTTCCCGCGCAACCGTCCACGATCGCAGCTGTCACCGGCACCAGCGGCAAGACCTCGGTTGCCGCCTTCACGCGGCAGATCTGGCAGCGGCTCGGCCATTCCTCAGCGAGTATCGGCACCATCGGCCTCGTCTCGGACAAACGTACGGTCTATGGCTCGTTGACGACGCCCGATCCGATCGCACTGCATCGTCAGCTCGATGAGATCGCGCACGGTGGTGTCACCCATCTCGCTTTCGAGGCGTCGTCGCACGGGCTCGATCAATATCGGCTCGACGGCGTGCGCATCGCGGCCGGCGGCTTCACCAACCTGTCCCGCGATCATATGGACTACCATCCTGACGTCGCGCATTACCTCAATGCCAAGCTCCGCCTGTTCCGGGATCTGATTCCGACCGGCGGCGCCGCGGTGATCTCGGCCGACCACGACTGCTCGCAACAGGTGATCGACGCGGCGAAAGCCCGTGGTCTGCGCGTGATGACGGTGGGCGCCAAGGGCGACGGGGCGGGCGAGGGCATCCGGCTGGTGAGTGCTGCGATCGAAGGTTTCGCGCAAGCACTTGCGATCGAGCATCGCGGCCGCATTCATAACATCCGCCTTCCGCTGGTCGGCGCTTTCCAGATCGAGAATGCGCTGGTTGCCGCCGGGCTTGCGATCGGCACTGGCAGTGATGCTGATGCCGTGTTCGACGCGCTCACCACTCTTGAAGGCGCCAAAGGCCGGCTCGAACTGGTCGGCGAACGTAACGGCGCGCCGATTTTCATCGACTATGCGCACAAGCCCGACGCGCTGGCGAAGGCGCTGCAGGCGCTGCGGCCCTACGCGAAGCGCAGGCTGGTCGTCGTATTCGGCGCCGGCGGCGACCGCGATACTGGCAAGCGGCCATTGATGGGCGCGATCGCGACCGAGAATGCTGACAGCATCATCGTCACCGACGACAATCCGCGCAGCGAAGATCCCGTGGCAATCCGCGCGGCGATCCTGGCGAAAGCTACGGAAGCGCGCGAGATCGGCGATCGTGCCGAGGCAATCCGCGTGGCGGTCGACGGACTTGAACAGGGTGATGCGCTCGTCGTCGCCGGCAAGGGCCACGAGACCGGCCAGATCATCGGCGACAAGGTTCTGCACTTCAGCGATCACGAAGCGGTCGCCGAAGCGTTGGCAAGCCTCGGAACCCAAGCATCGAGGACGATATGACGAAGGCGCCGTTGTGGACCGTGGCCGAAGTGGCGCGCGCGCTGAATCTGGCCGGCGATTTCCCGGATACGCCGATCGATTTCGTCACCCAGGACAGCCGCGCCGTGAAGCCCGGCAGCCTGTTCGTGGCCTTGAGCGGCACGCCGAGCGGCGGCTTCATCTCGAGCTTTGCCTCGAGCCGCGACGGCTGGGAGTTTGCGGCGAATGCGCAACAGGCCGGTGCCGTCGCGATGATCGTGCCGCACGCCATCGACGGCATCAGCGTGCCGCAGCTGATCGTATCAGACACATTGATCGATGGATTGTGGCGGCTCGCACGCGCTGCGCGTGCCCGCTTTTCTGGACCGGTGATCGGGCTGACCGGCAGCGCCGGCAAGACCTCGACCAAGGAATTCATCGCCGCCTATCCGAACGCGTCCGCAAGTCCGTCCAGCTTCAATAATTTCTGGGGCGTGCCGCTGACGCTTTGCAACGCCGATCCGAGTGCGTCGGTGTGGGTGGTCGAGATGGGCATGAACCAGCGGGACGAGATCGCGCGGCTGACCGAGCTGACCCGGCCGACCGTCGCGCTCGTCGTCAATGTCCAGCCGGTGCATCTGGAGAAACTCGGCAGCCTGGAGGCGATCCGCAAGGAGAAGGTCTCGATCGCGCGCGGCCTTTCTGACGACGGGATTTTGGTGCTGCCCGCGCAGCTGTCCGCGCCGGAATGGAGCGGCAAGATGGTCCGCTTCGGCGAGGGCGGCGAGGTGCGTGAACTCTCGCATGCCCCGCGGGGTGACAGTTGGGACGTCAGCGCAGAGGTGTGCGGCCGCAATGTTCAATTCACGCTCACCCCAGGTGCGCCGCATCGGGTGCAGAATGCGCTGGCCGCGCTTGCGTCAGTTGCGGCCGCCGGCCTCGACCCGGCGCGGCTTGCCGAAGAGCTCGGTGATGTCGGCATCATGACCGGGCGCGGCGTCGAGCAGACTGCCGGCGGCGTGGTGCTGATCGACGACAGTTTCAACGGCAATCCGGCGAGCATGGCCGCGGCATTGGACAGCCTGCAGGCGCGTCCCGTCGGTGGACGGCGGATCGCGGTCATCGGCGACATGCTGGAACTTGGCGCGGAAGCCCGGGCCTATCACGAAGGGCTGCTCCGCCATCTCACCGGCATCGACGGAGTCTACTGTGTGGGCCCTCTCATGCGCCACCTGTTCGAGATCCTGCCGGAGGGCAAGCGGTTCGGCTGCCATGATGACCCGGTGACGCTCGATCCTGCGTCGGTTGCGGCGCTTCTGAAGCGCGGCGACGTCGTTGTCATCAAGGGCAGCAAGAAGATATTCTGGGTGAACAAGTTCGTCCCACGGCTTGCCGCGGCATTGCAAGCATCAGTCTGAGATCGGGAGCTCGAAATAGGGCGAGATCGCGGCGCGTGTGCGTTGCTCTTCCCTTGCGTGAGCGGGGCAGGTATGCCCGCACAGGCACGAGCTGATTGCGACGATTCGCACGGAGGCCTCGTTCGTGGTTAAAGATTCCCCCAAACGTGGATTCGCGATAAGCGCCGCGGACCGGGCGGCCTCGGCGGGACGGCACAGGCGGACTGTATGTTTTACTGGTTGATCGACCTCACCAACACTTTCCCGAGCCTCGGGATGTTCCGCACCGCCCTGAACGTCTTCCGGTACATCACTTTCCGGACCGGCGGCGCGGTTGTGACCGGTGCACTGTTCGTGTTCCTGTTCGGCCCCTGGATCATCGACCATCTCAGGCTGCGACAGGGCAAGGGCCAGCCGATCCGCACCGACGGTCCGCAGTCGCACATCATTTCCAAGAAGGGCACGCCCACCATGGGCGGGCTGATGATCCTGTCGGGGCTCGTGGTCTCGACGGTATTATGGGCCAACCCGCTCAACCCCTATGTCTGGATCGTGCTGGCGGTCACGCTCGGTTTCGGCTTCGTCGGTTTCTATGACGATTATCTGAAGGTGACCAAGCAGTCGCATTCGGGCTTCGCCGGCCGTTTCCGATTGTTGATCGAGGGGGCCATCGCGCTGGTAGCCTGCTATGCGCTGGTCCGGCTCGGTCGCGATCCGTCCTCAACCGGGCTCGCCATTCCCTTCTTCAAGGATCTAGTCATCAAGTTCGGCTGGTTCTACGTGCTCTTCGGCGCCTTCGTCATCGTGGGCGCCGGCAACTCGGTGAACCTCACTGACGGGCTCGATGGTCTTGCCATCGTGCCGGTGATGATCGCATCCGCCAGCTTCGGCCTGATCGCCTATCTCGCCGGCAATGCCGTGTTTTCCGAATATCTGCAGATCCATTATGTCGCCGGCACCGGCGAGCTCGCGGTGCTCTGCGGTGCGGTGCTCGGCGCGGGCCTGGGATTTCTCTGGTTCAACGCGCCGCCGGCCTCGATCTTCATGGGCGATACCGGCTCGCTTGCGCTGGGCGGGATGCTCGGGGCGGTCGCGGTCGCGGTGAAGCACGAGATCGTGCTGGCGGTGATCGGTGGGCTTTTCGTCCTGGAGGCGGTGTCGGTGATCGTGCAGGTGGTCTCGTTCAAGCTGACCGGCAAGCGCGTGTTCAAGATGGCGCCCATCCATCATCATTTCGAGCAGCTTGGCTGGACCGAGCCGCAGGTCGTGATCCGCTTCTGGATCATCTCGGTAATGCTGGCGCTCGTCGGCCTGTCCACGCTGAAGCTGCGCTAACATGATCCCCGTCACTTCCTTCGCCGGAAAAACGGTCGCCGTGTTCGGTCTCGGCGGCTCCGGGCTTGCGTCCTGTCACGCGCTGCGCGCCGGCGGCGCCGAAGTGATCGCTGGCGATGACGGCGCGGACCGGCTCGCAGAGGCCGCCAAAGCGGGCTTCGCCACCGCCGATTTGCGCAGCGTCTCCTGGGCGAATTTCGCCGCGCTGGTGCTCGCACCCGGTATCCCGCTCACCCATCCGGCGCCGCATTGGAGCGTGCTGAAAGCGCGTGAAGCCGGCATCGAGGTGATCGGCGATATCGAGCTGTTCTGCCGCGAGCGCAAGCGCCATGCGCCGGATGCGCCGTTCGTCGCCATCACCGGTACCAACGGCAAATCGACCACGACGGCGCTGATCGCGCATCTGATGCGGGTTGCCGGCTACGACACGCAGATGGGCGGCAATATCGGCACTGCCATCCTGTCGCTGGAGCCGCCCCGGATGGGCCGCGTGCATGTCATCGAGATGTCGTCCTATCAGATCGACCTGACGCCCTCGCTAGACCCGACCGTCGGTATTCTCATCAATGTCAGTGAGGACCACATCGACCGTCACGGCACGATCGAGAACTACGCCGCGGTGAAGGAGCGCCTGGTTGCGGGAGTGACATCGCAGGGCACAGCGATCGTCGGCGTGGATGACGGTTTCTCGCGCGCTGTCGCGGACCGGCTCGATCAGGCCGGCAAGCGCGTCGTGCGTGTCTCCGTGAAGAACCCGCTGCCTGACGGCATCTATGTCGAACGCGAGACGATCCTGCGCGCCGCGGGCGGTGCCCGCAACGAGGTCGCGCGGATCGGCGGCATCGGCTCGCTGCGGGGCCTGCACAACGCGCAGAATGCCGCTTGCGCAGCGGCCTGCGCGCTCGCGCTCGGCGTGCGCGAGGATGTGTTGCAACAGGGGCTGCGCAGCTTCCCGGGCCTTGCGCATCGCATGGAGCAGGTCGGGCGTCGCGGTAACGTGCTGTTCGTCAACGACTCCAAGGGCACCAATGCCGATGCGGCCGCGCATGCGCTGTCGTCCTTCGCCGACATCTTCTGGATCGCCGGCGGCAAGCCCAAGGCTGGCGGCATCACCAGCCTCACCGGTTTGTTCCCGCGCATCCGAAAAGCCTATCTGATCGGGGAGGCCGCCGAGGAGTTCGCGAAGACACTTGGCCACGAGGTGCCGCATGCGATGTCCGGCACACTCGATGTTGCGGTGGCGCAGGCCGCCGCCGATGCCGAAGCCTCCGGGCTCAGGGATGCCGTGGTATTGCTGTCGCCGGCCTGCGCCTCGTTCGATCAGTTCCGCAATTTCGAGATCCGCGGGGCCAAGTTCCGCGAGCTGGTCCAGGCGCTGCCGGGCGTCACACCGGTGGTGTGAGGCCGCGGATACACTTTTCCACTGCATTTGCCCGTAACGACGGTCCATTGAGCAATTGGACTGCGATTCGACGGGGGCGCTCCTCGGTCTATGGGAGGCCAGCCGACTTCGGTGGCGGACCAGCCTTTGCGAGGAGCCGTGAATGACTGAACAGGGATCGTTGCTTGCGTATGCCCCTGAATCTCAGGGGGCAGGCCGGTCCTGCCACACTGCTCATGACGAATAGAGGTCAATGTCGTTGAGGCACTGCATTTCACTTGGTCATACTTCTGTGGAGCCGCAATCCCAAGAGGATCGTCATCTCAAGTCCGATGAGGGCGATCGAAGCCCAAAAGCCGACATTGACCGGATCATGATTGCTGCCGCGCAGGGCGTATCCGAGCGTCAGGAATGGCGTATTCCACAACAGGATGCCGAGGGCGGTCGCTGCGGTGAAGGAAGCAGGCCGGAGCTTCAGCACGCCGGCCGGCAACGCGAGATAGACACGTGCCACGGGTACGGTCTGCCCCATCAGAGTGACCCAGAACCGGTTTCGGCGATAAGCGCAGGCGAGGCGTCCATAGGCGCGCGAGCTGAGAAAGGCATACTTTCCAAATCGCGCGACAGCCGCCTCGACGCGTTCCTCTCCCAGGACGCGGCCAATCCCGTACCAGCCGATGGAGCTGACAAGAGAGCCGGTCGCCGTGGCCAGGATTGTCATGACGAGGCAGGCTCCGTCGGACGCCGTCATGCCAAGCAGCATTAGCGTGACATAGGATGGGATCATCGGCGCGAATTTTTCTGCCATGGCGATGCAGAACGCCCCCAGGAGCCCGGAGTTTAGGAAGAGCGCGACGGCGTATGAGTCTTGCATCCATATCAACCCGTCGTGACCTGGCGACGCACGATCCGATAAACGGATGCCGGAGGAAAGTTTCGGAATGTCGTGCCGATACAGGTCGCATGAAGGCCCAGCTCGTCGAGGGTAGCGTCTGATACCGAGCAGCGCGGACCGTAAGTGAAGAGAAAGAACGCTCCCTCCGGCCGTAGATAGCCGAACGCTCCCTTGAGGATTGCCGCGATCTTTTGCTGCGGCATGTTCAGGAATCCCAGTCCGCTCACGATCGCGCCGACTGGCGCCCCCTCATATAGCGGCTGCTTGTCCAGCCATGCGGCATCCATCCACAGGACACGTGCGTGGGGAAACCGCATCTGGAGCATACGTGCGAAATCAGAGCCGTATTCGACCAGCGTCAGGTCCCCTTGCCGGACGCCGCGCTCCAGCAGCACATAAGTGAAGGCCCCGGTTCCTGGACCAAGCTCGAGAACGGGACCGGTCTTTGCCGAGATTTCCCTTGTGATCAGCAATGCGAGGGCGCGACCTGAGGGAGCGACGGCCGCGACGCTCCGCGGATTGCGAAGCCACTCTCGAAAGAACGGAAACACGTCAGCGATCGACATGCGCAATCCCCATGGCCATGACGTGTGATACGGCGTGAGTGCCGCACATTATTTTTGAGAGCATTGCGAAAACCCGAGTTGTGGTGAAAATCAAAGTACGGCGCCCGGTCCATGCTTGTGGGGGTGCCGTTTGAGCAATGTCTCATGCGTGCATGTCGGCGGTCTGTCGTGCGCCGATCTTCAAGCGTTTTTTCCCATTCGTAGAATTCTCTGCATGGCTGTTGCCGTGAAGAAATCTTCGTAGGGATTCCCGGATGCCGCGCGAAGTCCGGTGGAGCACGAACTTCGCCGATGCATATGACGGATAGGAAGACATGGCCGAGACGGTGCCGCACGAACGCACACGTCCTGATAAGGCCGCGCAACAGGCCGCGGTCCTGGCTCGTCGGATTTAAGAGCGGTAATTGAATCGCGGGTTTGTTGGTACTCGTAGGTTTCCTTAGCTTGTGAAAGCTGCTTGCTGAGATGGTGCTCGGACTTCGGATTGCCGGGACTATCGGCGCTATACAGTTCGCGACAGCGGCAGTTAGTCTGTGATGCTACGGAATTCTTCTTTCTGCGATGCGGCCAGGTTGTCGAGGAACTGGCGGGCGCTCTCGCGCCAACTGAAAGTTTCTGCATGCGCCCGCGCTTTCCATCGGGGAATCTCCAAGGCCGATAGACAAGCGCGCCTGAGATCCTGATCGAGCACGCCGGCGCCGGATGTGCCGACGACATCGTGCGGGCCGGCCACCGGAAAGGCCGCCACTGGGAGTCCGCTGGACATTGCTTCGAGCAGCACGAGGCCGAAGGTGTCGGTGAGGCTCGGGAAAACGAAGACGTCGGCGCCTGCATAGACACGTGCCAGGTCGTTGCCGGACCGGCGACCTAGGAAGATCGCGTGGGGATAGGCGACCTCGAGCGCGCGCCGGGCCGGCCCGTCGCCGACCACCACTTTCGTTCCCGGAAGGTCGAGGCCCAGGAAGGCGGGCAGGTTCTTTTCGATCGCGAGCCGGCCTACGTAAAGGAAAACGGGGCCAGGCAACCCGAGACACGCACCCGGTCGTTGACGAAACTGATCGTGGTCGACCCCGCGCGACCATAGCATTAGCCGTTCAAATCCGCGGCACCTCAGATCGTTTTCGATGGATCTCGTTGCCACGAACGTGGCGGCGCCCGCATTGTGAAAGCGCCGTAGCAGAGCGTACGTCCAGCGGGGTGGGATGCGAGTCCGTTTGGCCACGTAGGCCGGGAAGTTGGTATGATAGCTTGTCGTGAAGGGGATGCCCCCCCGAAGACAATGAAGACGCACCGCGAGGCCAAGGGGGCCTTCGGTCGCCAGATGTACAAAGTCGAATGGCTCTGCCTCGACCAGCCGACCTGCCGTCGAGGCTCCGACCAGGGAAAGTCGGATCTCGGGATAAATAGGAAGGCCGATTGTTCTGAAGTTCTGCGGCGTCAAGAAGCGGAACGATGCACCGAACGCTGACGCCGCCGATGCCAGATTTTCCAACGTGCGGACTACGCCGTTGATTTGCGGGTGCCAAGCATCCGTCGCCACCACGACCTTGGTCATGACGCTCTCCGCTCCGCCCCTGCTGTCACATCCGGAGAATCTCGGCCGGTTGGACGATGTCCGAAGCATCGGTCAACGCGAGTCATCATTGCCCGAACCAAATGACGGTCAGCGGATAGCCGGTTACAAAAGCAAAGAACGCGCCGGCAATGACGTCGGTTGGATAGTGGTGGCCCGAGGCGACCCGAGCCCAGGCCATGGCCACCAGCACTCCCGCGCCATAGGCGGCCGAGCCTGGATCGACGTAGAAGGTCGGTACGAGAGTCGCCGTAAGTGTCATGATGTGGCCACTCGGGAAGGAGTGCTCGTCGAGCACGTCCAGTAGAGACGGCACATTGCGGTCGATCTTATAGGGGCGCTGACGGCCGACCCGTCGCTTGAAAGACGGATAGAACGCATGCAGCGTGGCAACGGTGCAGATCGCGATGGCGATAACGTGGAGCGCGCCTTTCCCGAGCCGCGCGAAGACAAAGATCAGAACGATGACATAGATACCGCCGTTCCCCAAGCGACTGAAAGTGATCGCTGAGAATCGAATCGGGCTCGGTCGGGCGCAGATGGAGACCAGCCGAACGAGCGCGAGGTCGATCTGAGCCAATCGGGCAAGGCCCGCCTCGGCGATGTGATGGACGGTCTCATTAGGTCTGGATGTCCATCTTTTTGGGCTCGTTGCTGTCGTTGTCAGGACGGCTTGGCCCCGCGGTTGCGGCTCGTCGACCGGCAGATCAAGGCCGCCAACCGCCCCCGTCTGCCGAATATCCACGGTTGTCGTGTGCTCGACGTTGGGACTGCACGTTTCTTTGGAGAACATTGTGAAAGCCCAATTCTCGGAAAACCCACTACTCGGGAAAGACCCATCGCGCGCGGCGCCTGATTGATTGGCTGTTTGCAACCGCTGTATTGAGCCGTGTATCGTGCGTGCATGTCGGCAGTCTGTCGTGTGTCCATCCACCGGGTATTTCTGGAGAAATCGCGTTTGCGGAGGTTCTTGCAAGGTTGACGCCATGAAGGTGCTCTAGAAGGGCTCCGCGTGAGGCGACCGGGCTTTGAGGTTTAGGAAATTCCCTGATGCGGGTGCTGTTGGTCGAGGATGAGCCCGAGATGGTGTCGGCGCTACGCGCCGCTCTCATGCGCCATGACATGATCGTGGATCACGCCCCCAGCCTCTTTGAGGCCGAGGAGATCGCCGCAGCGTGCAGTTATGACGTCTTGGTTCTGGACCGTCAGTTGCCGGATGGAGATGGCCTGACGTTGATCCCGAAGTTGCGCGCCCAGGGTAACGTTGTGCCAGTGCTTGTCCTCACGGTTCGAGGTGATCTTGCTGACCGTGTTGCAGGGCTCGACCGGGGGGCGGACGATTATCTGGCCAAGCCGTTCGCCTTCGAGGAGTTCCTGGCCCGACTTCGTGCGCTCCTGCGTCGGCCTGCGAACGTGCAATCCGATGTCTTTCGGGTCGGACGCCTGTCGTTTGATTTCATGAACCGTGAGGCCAGCATCGAGGGCCGCGTCATCGACCTGACGCGGCGCGAAATCCTGGTTCTGGAAGCGCTGCTCCGCCGCATGGGACGCATGGTGCCGCGATCATCGTTGATGGACGCTGTGTTCGCGCTGGACGACGAGGTTCAACCCAATGCGCTCGATACCCAGGTGTCGCGACTACGCCGCAAGCTTGCGGATGCTGACAGTGGCGTGATCATCAACGGAGTGCGCGGCGTCGGCTATCTCTTGCGGGAGATGTCATGAACTGGTGGCATCCCCGTTCGCTGAAATGGCAGCTTGTCGTGCGCCTTGCCGTGATGCAGGCGGCGATGCTGGGACTACT
Organism: Bradyrhizobium sp. SZCCHNS1022; assembly: GCF_032484835.1. Lineage (NCBI taxonomy): Bacteria > Pseudomonadati > Pseudomonadota > Alphaproteobacteria > Hyphomicrobiales > Nitrobacteraceae > Bradyrhizobium > Bradyrhizobium sp. SZCCHNS1022. The sequence continues at coordinate 2,248,937 of NZ_JAUETT010000001.1, forward strand.
TGGCGTGCTCGTTCTCGTCGTCCTCGGCGCGATGTGGCGAAGCGGGGTCCTGGGGGACGACTATGAAGGTACCGCGATCGACGTCCTCACCGAGGCCGTGGGACGCAACGCCGATGGTGAATTGGTCCTGCGCCCGACGTCCGATCTCGCCCGTCTACGGTCGGAGAATGCCGATCTCTGGTTTATCGTGCGCGACGGTCAGGGGCATCGGCTGTCGGAAGGAATCGTGCCGGCAGACTTGGCCCAGATCGCCAATGCACTCGATCAGATCGGTGAAGCTCGCCTGGGGCAGGGGCGCGGAGAGGCCGTTCCGCCGGCGGCTATCGTGAGATGGGTTGATACGGCCGCAGGCAAGGTCCAGATGCTGACGGCGGCGAAGGGCCGCGTTTCGGTGCGCAAGGTCATCGCCACCGCGCAGCCCTTGTTTCTCAACGTCGTCTTGCCGATCATCGGGCTTATGACGCTTGCGACTCTCCTCGTAACCCCATTCGTGGTCCGACGCGCCATGGCTGGATTGGGGCGAGCGGCCGACGAGGCGAAACGAATCGATATCGATCGCAGCGGCGTGCGATTAACCATGGATGACGTCCCGATCGAGGTCGTCTCCCTCGTGAGAGCTGTCAATGATGCCCTCGGTCGTCTCGACAAGGGATATGAGGGGCATAAGCGCTTCCTTGCTGACGCTGCCCATGAGCTTCGAACCCCGATTGCGATCCTGACGGCGCGCGTATCCTCGCTTCCGCCCGGCCCCGAGAAGATACGCCTGCTTGAAGACACTACCCGGCTCACCGTCTTGACCGGGCAACTCCTCGACCTTCAGCGCCTCGATCAACAAGGCCTGCAGTCTGCCCCGGTGGATCTCGTCGGTGTCGCTGAGCGTGTCGTCCTCGACTTGGCGCCGCTCGCCTTCGCGGCCGGCTATGAGATGACCTTTGAAGCGGAGATCGAGCATGTCATGGTCGACGGAGACCAGACGGCGCTGGACCGGGCCCTGACCAACCTCGTGCAGAACGCCATCGACCACGGGGGCCGGCGTGGCACGATCACGGTCCGTGTGGCTCGTGCAGGATGGATCGAGGTTTGCGACGAAGGAAATGGCATTCCTTCTACCGATCACCATCAGGTCTTCGAGCCGTTTTACCGCCTCAGACAAGGTGGCCGCGGTGCAGGCCTCGGTCTCGATCTCGTCCAAAAGATCATGCGCCTCCATGGCGGTCATGCCGAAATTGTCGTCGGGCCGTCCAAGGGGGCTTGTCTGAGAATGGTGTTTCCGTGGGCCGATGCCGCACTCAACGCTGGGACATAGAGGGAGCGCGTGGGCGACGCGCCTGCTTGCCACCCGACGTAAGGAATTTCCTTAACCTTTCGGAAACCATCATGGGCGACCAATGAGGGCCGCCTTTGGCCGAAGGGACCACCCATGCTTTCCCGTGAAGAACGCAATCCGCTGTCGGACTGGTGGTGGACGGTGGATCGACCGCTGCTCGGTGCGATCATCGGGCTGATGCTGTGCGGGGTCATCCTGTCGCTGGCCGCAAGTCCCCCGGTCGCGACCCGCATCGGGCTCGATCCGTTCCATTTCTTCAATCGGCACGTGCTGTTCCTGCTACCGTCCTTCGTGGTGCTGATCGGCGTCTCCTTCTTGTCGCCGCGGCAGATCCGCCGCAGCGCACTGGTCATCCTGCTGATCAGCCTTGCGCTGATCGTGGTGACGCTGGCGATCGGACCCGAAGTGAAGGGATCGCGCCGCTGGATCACGCTGCTCGGCGTCAACATCCAGGCCTCCGAAGCGGCCAAGCCGGCCTTCGTGGTGGTCGCGGCCTGGCTGTTCTCGGAATCGGCGCGGCGGCCGGACATGCCGGCCACCTCGATTGCGCTGGTGCTGCTGCTGACGCTGGTCTCGCTTTTGGTCATGGAGCCGGACTTCGGCCAGACCATGCTGGTCCTGATGGTGTGGGGCGCACTGTTCTTCATCGCGGGCATGCGGATGATCTGGGTCGCCGGCCTTGCCGGCGCCGCCGCCGCCGGGCTGTTCGGCGCTTATCTGTTCGTCCCGCACGTCGCCGGCCGCATCAAGCGCTTCATGAACCCGGCTTCCGGCGACACCTTCCAGGTCGACACCGCAATGGAAGCATTTTCGAACGGCGGCTGGTTCGGGCTTGGGCCGGGTGAAGGCATCGCCAAGCGCAGCCTGCCCGACAGTCATACCGACTTCGTGTTCGCGGTGGCGGCCGAGGAGTTCGGCATCGTGCTGTGCCTCGCCCTGGTCGCATTGTTCGCATTCATTGTCATTCGCACGCTGTCGCGCGCCTATGCGACCGAGGATGGCTTTGCGCGCTTTGGCGCCTCGGGGCTTGCGATCCTGATGGGCGTGCAGGCGGCGATCAACATCTCGGTCAATCTGCAACTGATTCCGGCCAAGGGCATGACCCTGCCGTTCATTTCCTATGGCGGCTCGTCGATGGTCTCGCTGGCCTATGGGGTCGGCATGATGCTGGCGCTGACGCGACAGCGGCCGCGCATGGAGATCGAGGCCACCGACGCCGCCGGGGCTGCGCGCAGCTACGCCTAGCCGGCGCCCTGCGAGCGAAGCCATGCAGTGCAAGCCCTGAGCTCCCGGATTTGCTTCGTCGCTCCGCGCCTCGCAATGGCGACTCTTTGTGTGTAAAGAGGGGCCATCATGACCACTGCGCCTCTCATCCTGCTGGCCGCCGGCGGCACCGGCGGCCATCTGTTTCCCGCCGAAGCGCTCGGCGTCGAATTGATCAAGCGCGGCCTTCGCGTCCGCCTCGTCACCGACATGCGCGCGCAGCGCTATAGCGGCCTGTTCACCAAGGACATGATCGACGTGGTGCCGAGCGAGACGGTGCGCGGCCGCTCGCCGCTGGCGTTGGCGCGCACCGCGTTGATGCTGGGGACCGGAACGCTCGCGGCGTTCAGGCTGATGCGCCGCCTGAAGCCAGTGGCCGTGGTGGGCTTCGGCGGTTATCCGACGGTGCCGCCGCTCGTCGCGGCACGGCTCGCCGGGGTGCCCGGCATCATCCACGACGCCAATGCGGTGCTCGGCCGCGCCAACCGCCTGCTGTCCTCTTACGTCAAAGCGATCGCAACCTCGCTGCCCGGCGTGCTCGATCGCGATCCGGCACTTGCGCCCAAGACCACCACCGTCGGCACGCCGATGCGGCCGGCGATCCTGGAAGCGGCGGCAGTCGGCTACACCGCGCCGGCGGCATCCGGACCGTTTCGGCTGCTCGTCGTCGGCGGCAGCCAGGGCGCGCGGGTGATGAGCGACATCGTCCCCGGCGCGATCGAGCGGCTGGAGCCGGCGCTCTGGGGACGGCTGGTGCTGACCCAGCAGGTCCGGCCGGAGGACATGGCGCGGGTGCGGGCGGTCTATGACAGGCTCAAGATCCAAGCCGAACTCGCGCCGTTCTTCACCGATCTGCCGGCGCGGCTCGCTGCCAATCACCTGGTGATCTCGCGCTCGGGCGCCGGCACCGTGGCCGAGCTCGCCGCCATCGGCCGGCCTGCGATCCTGGTGCCGTTGCCCGGCGCGATCGATCAGGACCAGTTCGCCAATGCCGGGGTGTTGTCGCAGGCGGGGGGCGCGATGCGTATCGTGCAGACCGAGTTCACGCCGGACCGCCTGGCCTCGGAAATCTCGGCGCTCGCAGCCGAGCCGGCGCGCTTGGCTGCCATGGCGCAGGCGGCGCGCGGGGCCGGACGGCTCGATGCGGCGGAACGGCTGGCCGATCTGGTGGTCAAAATCGCCGGAATTTAGGCCCGCGGCACTGAAATATTCCCTTGTCACGCCCCGCGAAGGCGGGGCATCCAGTGTTTCGACGTGGCTGATTTGGTCTGCTTGGCAGACCGCCGCCCGGACATTCGATCGTCCGCCGGTGCGGCGATGACGCAAGGACGATGACGCAAGGACTTGGCCATGAGACTGCCGCGCGAGATCGGACCCATTCACTTCGTCGGGATCGGCGGCATCGGCATGAGCGGCATCGCCGAGGTGCTCTGCAATCTCGGCTATACGGTGCAGGGCTCGGATGCGGCCGACAACGCCAATGTCGCGCGGCTGCGGGAGAAGGGCATCACCGTCAACGTCGGCCACAAGGCGGAGAACATCGCCGGCGCTGACGTGGTCGTGGTTTCGACCGCGATCAAGCGCGACAATCCGGAATTGATGGCGGCGCGCGCACAGCGCATCCCGGTGGTACGGCGCGCGGAAATGCTGGCGGAACTGATGCGGCTGAAGAGCTGCGTCGCGATCGCCGGCACCCACGGCAAGACCACAACCACCTCGATGGTCGCGGCGCTGCTCGATGCCGGCGGCCTCGATCCGACCGTGATCAATGGCGGCATCATCAACGCCTACGGCACCAATGCGCGACTTGGCGCGGGCGACTGGATGGTGGTCGAGGCCGACGAAAGCGACGGCACCTTCCTGAAGCTGCCCGCCGATGTCGCGATCGTCACCAATGTCGATCCTGAGCATCTCGATCACTTCAAGACCTTCGACGCGGTGCAGGACGCGTTCCGCGCCTTCGTCGAGAACGTGCCGTTCTATGGCTTTGCGGTGATGTGCATCGATCATCCGGTGGTGCAGGCTCTCGTCGGCAAGATCGAGGACCGCCGCATCATCACCTACGGCCAGAACCCGCAGGCCGATGCGCGGCTGGTCGATCTGACGCCGGCAAGCGGCGGCTCGCGATTCACGGTCGTCTTCCGCGATCGCAAGACCGGGGCGACCCACGAAATCTCCGACATCGAGCTGCCGATGCCGGGCCGTCACAACGCCTCGAACGCGACCGCCGCGATCGCAGTCGCCCATCAGCTCGGCATCTCCGATGAAGCCATCCGCAAGGCGATCGCCGGCTTCGGCGGCGTCAAGCGCCGTTTTACCCGGACCGGCGAGTGGAACGGTGTCACCGTCATTGACGATTACGGCCATCATCCGGTGGAGATCGCCGCGGTACTCAAGGCGGCGCGCGAATCCACCAGCGGCCGGATCATCGCGGTGGTGCAGCCGCACCGCTACACCCGCCTGCAATCGCTGTTCGAGGAGTTCTGCACCTGCTTCAACGACGCCGATGCCGTCGTGGTCGCCGAGGTCTATCCGGCCGGCGAGGCGCCGATCGAGGGCATCGACCGCGATCACTTCGTGCTCGGCCTGCGCGCACATGGCCATCGCGATGTGGTGCCGCTGCCGAAGCCCGCCGATCTCGCCGGCATCGTCAAGAGCTTGGCGAAGACAGGCGATCTCGTCGTCTGCTTGGGAGCCGGCAACATCACGCAGTGGGCCTACGCGCTGCCCGGCGAATTGAAGGCTCTGGGGTAAATAAATATGAGCGTGGTGAGCTCCGAACTCACGGCAAGGCAAACTACTCTGTTCTCTCCCCCCTTGTGGGGGAGAGCTAGAGAGGGGGGTGTCACAAACGCAGGTGCTTGTGGCTTACCCCCCTCCCTGACCCTCCCCCACAAGGGGGGAGGGAACGGAGAGAGCGTGCCGGGCCTGACCCGATCGGGTTGCGTACTAAGAGGCGGGCATTGACCCTTCCCGACATCACGCCCGAGCTGAAAGCCGCCATGCCGCAGCTCCGCGGCCGGCTGCTCGCCAACGAGCCGCTGGCGCCGCTCACCTGGTTTCGTGTCGGCGGACCGGCGCAGGTGCTGTTCACGCCGGCCGACGCCGGCGACCTCGCCTACTTTCTGAAACACCTGCCGGCCGAGCTGCCTGTCTATGTGATCGGCGTCGGCTCCAACCTGATCGTACGCGACGGCGGCGTCCCCGGGGTGGTGATCCGGCTCGCAGCCCGCGCGTTCGGAGATGTCAAAACCGAGGGCGACATCGTCACCGCGGGCACGGCAGCGCTGGACAAGCGTGTTGCCGAGGCGGCGGCCGCCGCCAATCTGTCCGGGCTCGAGTTCCTGTTCGGCATTCCCGGCACGATCGGCGGCGCGCTACGCATGAATGCCGGCGCCAATGGCGGCGAGACCAAGGACGTTTTGGTCGAGGCGACGGCGCTGGACCGCCAGGGCAACACCCATCGCTTCAGCAATGCCGACATGAAGTTCAGCTATCGGTCGAGCGGCACGGATCCGGCGCTGATCTTCACGTCGGCGCGCTTCCGCGGCAAGCCTGCCGCGCCCGAGGCGATCCGCGCCCGGATGGCGGAGGTGCAGGCCCATCGCGAGACCGCGCAGCCGATCCGCGAGAAGACCGGCGGCTCGACCTTCAAGAATCCACCCGGCCACAGCGCCTGGAAGCTGATCGATGCGGCCGGCTGCCGAGGCCTCAAGGTCGGCGGCGCGCAGGTCTCCGAAATGCACTGCAACTTCCTGATCAATACCGGCACCGCAACCGGCCACGATATCGAGGCGCTCGGCGAGACCGTGCGTGAGCGGGTGAAGGCGAGTTCGGGAATTGAATTGCAGTGGGAGATCAAGCGCATTGGAATCAACGCGAGCTAATTCGCCTGCTTGAAGAATTGTCATGGCGTCTGAGAGCCCAGCCTGAGATCAACCCGGGAACGTATTGATGCGCATCACGATTCTGTTCGGCGGCTCCAACAAGGAGCGGCTCGTCTCGGTGGCGAGCGCGCAGGCGCTGCACGTAGCGCTCCCCGAGGCTGATCTCTGGTTCTGGGACGCCGACGATACGGTGCATGAGGCCAGTAGCAAGGCGCTGACCTTCCACACCAAGCCGTTCGAAGAGCCGTTCAAGGCCGATGGCGGGAAACTCGGCGGCCTCGCCGAGGCGCTCGACCGCGCCAAGGCCGAAGATCGCGTGCTGGTGCTCGGTCTACATGGCGGTCGCGCCGAGAACGGCGAGCTTCAAGTCATGTGCGAGATGCGGGGTATCCCGTTTACGGGCTCGGGCTCGGCGTCATCGCATCTCGCCTTCGACAAGATCGCGGCCAAACGCTTCGCCGTGCTCGGCGGCGTCCGCGCCGCGGAAGGCGTGGTGCTCGACGATGCGGAAGCTGCGCTGGCGAGGTATGGCAGGCTGATCGCCAAACCGGTGAAGGACGGCTCGAGCTATGGGTTGATCTTCGTCAACGCGAAGCAGGATCTCGTCGCGGTCCGCACCGCGGCCGAAGCCGAGGATTATCTGATCGAGCCATTCGTCTCCGGTGCCGAAGCAACCTGCGCCGTGCTCGAGCAGCTCGACGGCTCGCTGATCGCGCTGCCGCCGATCGAGATCGTGCCGGCGGAAGGTGCCTTCAATTATTTTGCGAAATACCTCGCCAAGACCACGCAGGAGATCTGTCCAGGCCGTTTCAGTCCCGATGTCACGGCGGCGATCCAGGCCGAGGCGATCAAGGCGCACCGCGCATTGTCCTGCGGGGGATATTCGCGGACCGACTTCATCGTCTCGGCCGATGGCCCGGTCTATCTCGAGACCAATACCTTGCCGGGGCTCACCGCCGCCTCGCTCTATCCGAAAGCGCTGAACGCGCAGGGGATTGCCTTCGTGGAATTCCTGCATCAGCAGATTGCGCTCGCCGAGCGTCGCGTCCGCAAGTAGCGGCGGTCGTTTGACCGGGGGAACCCGCCCGGGTTCCGGCCCGCGAGTTCCAACGGTCCGTAAAATACTTAAGAATCCGGCTCAAGGTGCTCATAAATCGGAGAAAAAATACGTCTCCCCGGATCGGCTTTACCTTTTGTTTACCAGGACGTCCGAAGGTTAACGCTGGCGATCCAGCGGTGCTCGGCCGCCGGTCCGCGCTGTCGTGACGATCTGCATGGCGATCGAGATCAGCGCTCCGGCCGGTTCGAGCCGCGAGGGTCGGGGCCCGCAACGTATCTGTGGGCATAACAGTTGATGAGCTCGTGCAATGGATGGTGCAGGACGCCTCGCTCGATCGCAGAGGCCTCAAGCTGACCTGAAGGCCGCTGCCCTTGGCGCGGCGATCTTGCTGCGCGAGTATCTGTCCGCCCAGTTCATCCGCCTCAAATCTGCGCGCCGGTCCGCGCACATTGCTGCCAACTCAGCGAGGCCCGTTCCGCTCGCGCCGCTGGTCGAGCGCGAGGCGCCGCCGCGCATCGTGGAGCTGGTCGAACGCTATCTGCCCCGCCGTGTCGGTTCCACCATGACGGTGGCGTTGCTGTTCGGCAGCGTCTGGCTCGGCATCGTCAAGGGCGGACACGCCGAGGAGTTCAGCACCGCCTTCAGCGATGCGCGCAACGCGCTCGCCAATTCGGTCGGCTTCCGCATCACCGCGGTCGCGATCAACGGCCGCAAGCAATTGACCCAGGACGAGGTGCTCGCGGTGGGCGGCGTGACCGGCCGTTCCTCGCTGTTGTTCCTGGATGCCGCCGCCGTGCGTGACCGGCTCAAGTCCAATCCCTGGATCGCCGATGCGACCGTGCAGAAATTCTTTCCGAACCAGCTGCGGATCGACATCGTCGAGCGCAAGGCGTTCGCCTTGTGGCAGGAGAACGGGCGGCTGTCCGTCATCGCCGATGACGGCGCCGTGCTCGAACCCTATGTGTCGCGCCCGTTCCTGACCCTGCCGCTCGTGGTCGGCAAGGGCGCCGAGAGTCATGCCCGCGATTTCCTGGCGCTGCTTGCGCGCTACCCGCAGGTGCGCGCGGTGACCAAGGCGGCCGTCTTCGTCGGCGAGCGCCGCTGGAACCTGCGCACCAAGGACGGGCTCGACATCCGCCTGCCGGAGTACGACGTCGGCAATGCGCTGGCCGCGCTCTCCCAGCTGGATCAGGAGGATCATCTGTTCTCGCGCGATATCGTCGCGATCGACATGCGCCTGCCGGACCGGCTCATGGTGCAATTGTCCGATGATGCGGCGAAGGCGCGCGAAGAGCTGTTCAAGGACAAGAAGTCCAAGAAGAAAGCCGGTGACGCATGACCGGCTTCGATCGCCAGACCCCGAAGACCCGTCCGATGTCGCAGAAGCGGACTGCGCTGGTGGCCTCGCTCGACGTCGGCACCAGCAAGATCGCCTGCATGATCGCACGGCTCAGGCCGGCGCCGCCGAGCGACGCGCTGCGGGGCCGCAGTCATGCGGTGGAACTGATCGGCTACAGCCAGATCCAGTCCCGCGGCGTCAAGGCGGGCGCCGTCGTCGATCCGGTCGCGTGCGAGCAGGCGGTGCGTCAGGCGGTGGCGCTTGCCGAACGCATGGCGAAGGTGAGAGTCGAATCCGTGTTGTTGCCGGTGGCGGGTGGCCGGCTCATGGGGCACCTGATCGAAGCGACGTCCGACATTCGCGGCGGCGCCGTGACCCAGGCCGATGTCAGCCGGGTGACCTCGACCGGCATGCATCATGCGACGGGCGAGGGCCGTGCAGTGCTGCACGCGCTGCCCGTCGGCTACACGCTGGATGGCGTGAAGGGCATCCGTGATCCCAGGGGCATGCTGGCGCGCCAGTTCGGCGTCGACATGAATGTCGTGACCAGCGATGCCACGGTCGCCAAGAACCTGATGCTGGTTGTCGAGCGCTGCCATCTCAATGTCGAGGCCATGGCTGCGAGCCCGTATGTTGCCGGATTGTCGGTCTTGACCGATGACGAGGCCGATCTCGGCGCGGCCGTGGTCGAAATGGGCGCGGGCACCACGACGATCGCGATCTTTTCCGGCGGTCGATTCATCCACGCCTCCGGATTTGCGCTCGGCGGGTACCACGTGACCATGGATCTTGCGCGCGGACTATCAGCGTGCATTGCGGATGCCGAGCGAATCAAGACGTTATATGGCACGGTGCTGACCGGCGGGTCTGACGCGCGTGAGTTGATGTCTGTTCCGACGGCCGGGGACAATGAGCGGGATCTCCCGCAGATCGTGTCCCGCGCCACCATCGCGAATATTGTCAGGCACCGCGCCGAGGAGATTTTTGAAATGGTCCGGGACCGGCTGAAGGATTCTCCCTTTGCGGCAGAGCCCAAGGCCCGTGTCGTTCTGAGCGGCGGGGCTTCGCAACTGACCGGCCTTGTCGAACTCGGCAGTCGGATTCTCGGCCGCCCCGTGCGGGTCGGCCGTCCGCTCGGCTTTGGCCGCCTGCCGAACGAAGCCAAGAACGCCGCCTTTGCTGTGCCCACCGGGCTCCTGGTCTATCCGCAATACGCGCACCTCGAACATGTCGAACCGCGGCATACGCGGCAGCTTGGAACAGGGACCGACGGCTATTTCGGAAAGGTCGGACGATGGCTACGCGAGGGCTTCTGATGAATTTTTTCCGCCCCATGCGATTTTCACCAACACCCGCGGCCGGCGGCCGTGGCGAACCCACGCGCGCGTGATCGAGAGGCAACCATGGCACTCACTATTACACCTCCTGATATCCATGAGCTGAAGCCGCGGATTACTGTGTTCGGCGTCGGTGGCGCGGGCGGCAACGCCGTCAACAACATGATCACCGCAGGCCTGCAGGGTGTCGACTTCGTCGTCGCCAACACCGATGCCCAGGCACTGACGATGTCGAAGGCGCAGCGCATCATCCAGATGGGCACGCAGGTGACGCAAGGGTTGGGCGCCGGTTCGCAGCCCGATGTCGGCGCGGCTGCCGCACAAGAGGTGATCGACGAGATCCGCGACCACCTTTCTGGCGCCAACATGGTGTTCGTCACCGCCGGCATGGGGGGCGGAACGGGCACCGGCGCAGCACCGGTGATCGCCAAGACCGCGCGCGAAATGGGCATCCTCACCGTGGGCGTCGTCACCAAGCCGTTCCACTTCGAAGGCCAGCGCCGCATGCGCACGGCGGAATCGGGCATCGGGGAACTGCACAAGGTCGTCGATACGCTGCTGATCATCCCGAACCAGAATCTGTTCCGGGTGGCCAACGAGAAGACCACCTTCGCCGACGCCTTCGCGATGGCCGACCAGGTGCTCTATTCGGGCGTGGCCTGCATCACCGACCTGATGGTCAAGGAAGGCCTGATCAACCTCGACTTCGCCGACGTCAGAGCGGTGATGAGGGAGATGGGCAAGGCGATGATGGGCACTGGCGAAGCCTCCGGCGAGAAGCGCGCGCTCACCGCCGCCGAAGCTGCGATCGCCAACCCCTTGATCGACGATTCCTCGATGAAGGGCGCCAGGGGGCTCTTGATCTCGATCACCGGCGGCAAGGACCTCACCTTGTTCGAGGTGGACGAGGCCGCGACCCGCATCCGCGAGGAGGTTGACCAGGACGCCAACATCATCGTCGGCGCCACCTTCGACGAATCGCTCGACGGGCTGATTCGGGTCTCCGTGGTCGCGACCGGCATCGAGCAGGCGCAGTTCAACCGCGGCGTGGCGCCGCCTTCTGCGCCGGTGCAGCCAGCCGTCGCGCCGGCTCCGTCGGTTGCGATGGGCGCCCCGGAGAGCCGGCTCGCCGATCTCACGGCGCGGTTGCGCGCCGACAATCAGCGCCTCGCCGATCGCGCGGCCAAGCTCGAAGCCCAGGCGGCGCAGATGGCGCCCGCAGCCCCGGCACCGGTCGCGCCGGCGCCTCGCCCGGCACCGAATCTCGAACGCGATACGCTGGCGGCCGTTGCCGCGGCGATGGCGAGCGAGCCCGCCGCCGCGGCTCCTGTACATCCGGCCTCCTACGGTGACGTGACCGTGCGTCCGATCGCTCAGAAGCCGTCGCTATTCCCGGAGCCCGAGACCATGCGCGCCGCACCGGTGGAACCGGCGGCGCCTCCGGAGACCTTCATCCCGCAGGCCGCCGAACGGTTGCCGGTCCGGGCCCCGCGGATGCCGAAATTCGAGGACCTGCCGATGCCGGCCCAGGCCGAGATTCGCCAGGCGCGGGGTGACGAGGCCGACGAGCATCCGCAGAAGTCCCGGATGTCGCTGTTGCAGCGGCTGGCCAATGTCGGTCTCGGCCGTCGCGATGAGGAGAGCGAGGCTCCGGTCGCTGGCCGTGGGGCAGGACCGGCCATGCCGGTGATGCCGCCGCTGCCCGAGCGCAAGCCGCAGCAGCGCACGGTGGCCCAGCAGGTCGCAGCCCACGAGCCGGTTTCGGAATATGCTCGTCGTCCGGCGCCGCAAGGTCTGGACATTCACGGCCGCCCCGCACCTGTGTCGCCGGCGCCACAGGGCGACGATCATTTGGATATCCCGGCCTTCCTCCGCCGGCAGGCAACCTGAGAATTGTTACAGCCCTGGCTGTGGAAAAGAGGCCCGGCTCGCAAGAGCCGGGCCTCTTCGCTTGGAGGGACCGAACACTCGGCGTCGTTCAAGCGACTGATTTTAAATGATTAATTATTCTTTCGGTGCTGTGATAGGGGCCATGGAGGGTAAAGGGCGCGTTCCAATTTGGTTAAGCCTTGGCGCGAATACGGCGGAGATAGGGTAACAATCCGTAAAGAAGCGTGAGTTGGCGCCCTTCGGAGCCCGTGATTAAGGTTTGGCGTGACTTGGGGAATACCTGACATTGAGTCGGCGCGAAGTAGCTGCCAGCCCGGTGTTAAGGTGGGGTCTTGGGCGATAGTCGATGAAATTCAGCCGGCAAACCACGCTTCGTTCGCAGGCCACCGTCACCGGTGTTGGTGTCCATTCCGGGGCGCCCGTGAGCTTGACTGTTGGGCCTGCGCCGATCGATGCAGGCCTTGTTTTTGTCCGCACCGGTCTCGATGGCGCCGACCGAGAGGTGAGGGCCACCGCTGGCTCGGTGATCGCCACCGAATTTGCAACGGTCCTCGGCGACTCCGAAGGTCCGCTGGTTTCCACCGCTGAACATGTGCTGGCCGCGCTGCGCGGCATGGGCGTCGACAACGCCACCATCGAGATCGACGGTCCCGAAGTTCCGATCATGGACGGCTCGGCAGCGCCCTTCGTTGCGGCGATCGAGCAGGCGGGCGTTGTTTCGCAGTCGGCGGCGCGCCGCTTCATCCAGGTCCTCAAGCCGGTGCAGGTCGCGATCGGCGCTTGTTCCGGCGAGCTCCGTCCGAATGCGACCGGATTCCGGGTCGAGGTTGAGATCGACTTCACCAATCCGGTGATCGGCCGCCAAGCCTACCAATTCGATCTCAATCCGGAGCGTTTCCGCCGCGAGATCGCCCGCGCCCGCACCTTCGGCTGCATGAGCGACGTAGCGAAGCTCTGGAGCGCCGGCTTCGCGCTGGGGTCGTCCTTCGAGAACACCGTCGTGTTCGATGAGGAGCGGCTCCTGAACCCAGAAGGGCTGCGCTACGCCGATGAATGCGCCCGTCACAAGGTGCTGGATGCCCTCGGCGACCTCGCACTCGCTGGCCTGCCGCTGCTTGGGACTTACCGTTCGGTGCGCGGGGGCCATAAGCTCAATCACGCGGTGCTGACCGCGCTGCTTGCCGACCGCACGGCCTGGCGGGTGGTCGAAGGCGAGCCGGCGGTGCGGCGTCCGCGCGTTGCGACCGAGGTCGCGGTGGGTGGAATGGTCGGCGGCATGATCGCTCCGGCTTACGGCCCGGACGTGTCCTGACGGGACGCCTCGATTCGCGGCTTGGCAGAGCCGGCTCACCCGAGTGAGTCTCTGATGACTGCTCGTTTCGCCCGGCGAGTCCTCCACGGGATTTTCGTTGCCGATGATTGCCGGGCGCGAGCGGGCTGCCGGGAGCGCCAAACTTCATAGGCTTTCCAGGGCTTTGCCAGGTAACCATGTGGACGGGTGCGTCCCGATGCCGCCTTAATCCGGGCGAAATGCCTGCCTATGCGGTTGGTTAACAAGGGCGTTTCGGCTAAAGAGGCGATGGCTGCACGGCAGGCGCCTGGACAAGCCCTGACCGGCGTTCATGATCGTAAAGTTCATGACGCGCGGCACACACCGGATCACAGGCGTCAGGTTCTGAGAAGCTCATGTCGACACAGCGTCTTCCGCACGAACTCTGCACCCCATTAGCCGGCCGCATCAGGCTGGCTGCATCGCTGATTGTGCTCGCACTGCCCTTGAGCGGATGCGGCACCGGCGGACTGTGGGACAAGTTCCTGGCCAAGGACGACACCTTCGTCGATGAGCCGGCGGACAAGCTCTATAATCAGGGCTTGTACATGATGAACGAGAAGAAGGATCCCAAGGGCGCGGTCAAGAAGTTCGAGGAAGTCGACCGTGAGCATCCTTATTCCGACTGGGCCCGCAAATCGCTTTTGATGTCCGCCTATGCCTCGTATCAGGCCGGCGATTATGATGGCTGCATCGGTTCGGCGACGCGCTACGTAACGCTGCATCCGGGCAGCCCGGACGCGGCCTATGCGCAATATCTGATCGCGGCCTCGCATTACGACCAGATCCCGGACATCAGCCGAGATCAGGGGCGCACCGAAAAGGCGATCGCAGCGCTGGACGAGGTGGTTCGCAAATATCCGACCTCCGAATATGCGGTCAGCGCCAAGGCCAAGCTGGAGGGCGCGCGTGACCAGCTCGCCGGCAAGGAAATGGATATCGGCCGCTACTATATGCAAAAGCGCGACTACACGGCGGCCATCAACCGGTTCAAGACCGTGGTTACGCAATATCAGACCACCCGTCACGTCGAGGAAGCGCTGTTTCGGCTGACCGAGGCCTACATGGCGATCGGCATCGTCGGCGAGGCGCAGACCGCGGCTGCCGTGCTCGGGCACAATTTTCCGGACAGCAAATGGTACAAAGACGCCTATGATCTCGTGAAGAACGGCGGCGTGGAGCCGGAAGAGAACAAAGGCTCCTACATCTCCAAGGCCTTCAAGAAGCTGGGCCTGGGCTGAACCCGGCGCGTCTCGATCGAGACGCTGCGTATTGGGCGCCCCTCCGGCCGCTCGCGGGCGAGGCTGAATGCGAGAGCGCCGTCCGGCCTCCGCGGAGGTGTGTTCTTGTTTTGTTCTACGAATCCTGCTAGCATTTGAGTCGATCGCTTCAGGGCTCTCGCCCTCAACGAGGACTCAACTGCCATGCTGGCGCGTTTGTCGATCCGTGACATTGTTCTGATCGAGCGGCTTGATATCGAGTTTTCGCAAGGGCTTGCGGTGCTGACCGGAGAGACCGGCGCCGGCAAGTCGATCCTGCTCGACGCCTTTGCGCTGGCGCTGGGTGGTCGAGGCGATGCGAGCCTCGTCCGCCAGGGCGCCGAACAGGGCCAGGTGACGGCCGTGTTCGAGGTGGCCAAGAACCATCCTGCAGCGAAGATATTGGCGGATAACGGCCTTGAGGACGACGGCGAGATGATCCTGCGCCGCGTCCAGTTCGGTGACGGCCGGACCCGGGCCTTCATCAACGACCAGTCCGTCAGCGTGCAGACCCTGAAGGCGGTCGGCGCGGCGCTGGTCGAGATCCATGGCCAGCACGACGAGCGGGCGCTGGTCGATGCCGCCACCCACCGCCGCCTGCTCGACGCCTTTGCAGGGCTGGAGAAAGACGTCGCGGCGGTCGAACTGCTTTGGGCGGCCCGGCGCAGCGCGGGCGCGGCGCTGGAGGCACATCGCGCCGGCATGGAGCGTGCCGCCCGCGAGGCCGATTATCTGCGCCATGCCTCGGACGAACTGAGGGCGTTGGCGCCAAAAGACGGCGAGGAGACCCAGCTTGCCGCGCGCCGCACCGCGATGATGCAGGGCGAGAAGATCGCTTCCGATCTGCGCGACGCCCAGGAAGCTGTCGGTGGCAACCAGTCGCCGATCGCCAGTCTTTCGGCTGCCGTGCGGCGCTTGGAGCGGCGGGCCGGCAGCTCGCCGGCCCTGATCGAGCCGGCCGTGAAGGCCATCGATGCCGCAATCAACGCGCTGGAGGAGGCTGACCAGCATCTGACGGCTGCGCTTGCCGCGACGGACTTCGATCCGCTGGAGCTGGAGCGCATCGAAGAGCGGCTGTTCGCGCTGCGTGCGGCTTCGCGCAAATACTCCACGCCGGTCGATGGTCTTGCGGCGCTCGCGGCGAAATATGCCGCCGACGTCGTGCTGATCGATGCCGGCGCCGAGCAGCTGAAGAAGCTGGAAGCCGCAGCCGCCGATGCCGGTTCGCGCTACGCCGCAGCGGCTGCAAAACTCTCGGCGGCGCGCAGCAAGGTTGCCGAGAAGCTCAATAGGGCCGTCAACGCCGAGCTCGCGCCGCTCAAGCTCGAACGCGCCAAGTTCATGACCCAGGTCGAGGCCGATGCCGAGATGCCGGGACCGCAGGGGATCGATCGCGTCGAGTTCTGGGTGCAAACCAATCCGGGCACCAGGCCAGGGCCGATGATGAAAGTGGCATCGGGCGGCGAGCTGTCGCGGTTCCTGCTGGCGTTGAAGGTGGTGCTGTCCGATCGCGGCTCGGCGCCGACCCTGGTGTTCGACGAGATCGATACCGGAGTGGGCGGCGCGGTGGCCGATGCGATCGGCGCCCGCCTGGCGCGGCTGGCCGGCCAAGTCCAGGTGATGGCGGTGACCCACGCGCCGCAGGTCGCAGCCCGTGCCGACCAGCATCTGTTGATCTCCAAAGCTGCGCTCGACAAGGGCAAGCGCGTTGCCACGCGCGTCAATGCCCTGCCGGCCGAGCACCGCCGCGAGGAGATCGCGCGCATGCTCGCCGGCGCCGAGATTACCGCCGAGGCCCGCGCCGCGGCGGCACGGTTGCTCGAGATGGCGGCTTAATTGCTGCTCAGTCGATGGTGCGACTTGCTACGTCATTCCGGGGCGATGCGAAGCATCGAACCCGGAATCTCGAGATTCCGGATTCGGTCCTGCGAACCGCTCCGGAATGACGGTTCTTTAACGGCAGATCGTCTCGTATAGGTCTTTCCACTCCGGATTGCCGGCCTCGATCAACTTCACCTTCCAGTCCCGCTTCCACTTCTTCAGCTCTTTCTCCCTGGCAATCGTGGAGATCGGATCCTCGTAGATCTCGAACCAAACGAGCCGTGTGATATTGTACCTAGACGTAAATCCCGGTACGGCCTTCTGCTGGTGTTCATAAACTCTGCGCACAAGGTCGTTGGTGACGCCGACATAGATTGCCCCATCCTTTCGGCTCGCGAAAATGTACACAGAGTAGGCCATAGGATCATGCCCATCATCTCTAGATTCCGGGTTCGATGCTTCGCATCGCCCCGGAATGACGGACTGTAGTAAGCAATGGCCAGAGCAGCAAAAGCAAGGAAGCCCGTCGACGTCGCCGATCTCACCAAGGCGCAGGCCAAGGTGGAATGGAAGCGGCTCGCGCTGGAGCTCGCGACCCACGACCGGCTCTACTATCAGGAAGACGCGCCGAAGATCTCGGATGCCGAGTATGACGCGCTGCGTCAGCGCTTCAACGCGATCGAAAAGCGTTTCCCGGAATTCGTTACGCCCGAATCGCCGTCGCAGAAGGTCGGCGCCGCGCCGTCCGGCCGCTTCAAGAAGGTGCGTCATGCGGTGCCGATGCTGTCGCTCGACAACGCCTTTGCCGAGGAGGACGTGCGCGACTTCGTCGGCCGCATCGTTCGCTTTCTGAAGCTCGCGGACGACAAGATCGACTTCTCCGCCGAGCCGAAGATCGATGGCCTCTCGATGTCCCTGCGCTATGAGGGCGGCGAACTCGTCACTGCGGCGACACGCGGCGATGGTGCGGAAGGCGAGGACGTCACCGCCAACATCCGCACACTCAAGGATGTGCCGCACAAGCTGCATGGCCGAAAGATCCCCGAGATCTGCGAGGTGCGCGGCGAGGTCTACATGACCAAGCAGGCGTTCCTGGCGCTGAACGAGCGGCAGAAGGCGGCAGGCGACACGGTGTTCGCCAATCCGCGCAATTCGGCCGCTGGGTCATTGCGGCAGAAAGACCCTGCCATCACGGCGTCGCGCCCCTTGGGGTTCTTCGCCTATGCCTGGGGCGAGATGAGCGCGGGCGCAATGCCTGCGGACACGCAGAGCGGCATGATCAAATGGTTCGAGCATTGCGGCTTTACGACCAATCCGCTGACACGGCTGTGTCATTCGGTCGAGGAACTGCTCGCGTTCCATCGTTCGATCGAGGAGCAGCGCGCTGAGCTCGACTACGACATCGACGGCGTGGTCTACAAGGTTGACCGCATCGATTGGCAGGAGCGGCTCGGCTTCGTGTCGCGCACGCCGCGCTGGGGCATCGCGCACAAGTTTCCGGCCGAACGCGCCATGACGGTGCTGAAGGACATCGAGATCCAGGTCGGCCGCACCGGCTCGTTCACGCCGGTCGGCAAGCTGGAGCCGGTCGGGGTCGGTGGCGTCATCGTGCAGAACGTCACCCTGCACAATGAGGACTACATCAAGGGCATCGGCAACAAGGGCGAGGTGTTGCGCGAGGGGCGCGATATCAGGATCGGCGACACGGTCGTGATCCAGCGCGCCGGCGACGTCATCCCGCAGGTGGTGGACGTCATCATCGACAAACGCCCGAAGGACGCCAAGGAATTCCATTTCCCGAAGAAGTGCCCGTGTCCCTTGCATACCGATGTGGTGCGCGAGGAGACTGCGACTGGTGAAGAAGGTTCGCGCGCGCGCTGCACCGGCGAGTTCGCCTGTCCGTTCCAGAAGATCCAGCATCTGCTGCTGTTCGTCTCGCGGCGCGCCTTCGACATCGACGGCCTCGGCGAGAAGCAGATCGAGTATTTCTTCGCGCAAGGCTGGGTGAAGGAGCCGGCCGAGATTTTCACCCTTGCCGCCCGCAACGCGAAACTGAAGCTGGAAGAGATCGAGGGGTACGGCGAGACCTCGGTGCGCAATCTGTTCAACGCGATCGAGGCGCGCCGCAACATCCCGCTCGAGCGCTTCATCTACGCGCTCGGCATGCGCCATGTCGGCGAGACCACGGCTTTGGCGCTGGCCCGCGGCTATGGCTCGTGGGAGGCCTTCCACGAAGCCTGCCTGAAGGTCGCTCACGGCGACGAGGAGGCGATCGCCGAGATGGATGCGCTGGACCAGATCGGCGATACCGTGATCAAGAGCATCGCCGCCTATTTCGGCGAGAGTCACAACCGCGGCATCGTCGAGCGCCTGACCGGGCAGGTCACGATCCAGGATGCGGAGAAGCCGAAGCGCAATTCGGCGATCGCCGGCAAGACCGTGGTGTTCACCGGCTCGCTGGAGAAGATGACGCGCGACGAGGCCAAAGCCACAGCCGAGCGACTTGGTGCGAAGGCGGCAAGCTCGGTGTCGAAGAAGACCGACTATGTGGTGGCGGGGCCCGGCGCCGGCTCGAAGCTCGCGGAAGCCGAGAAGCACGGCGTGCGGGTCTTGACCGAGGACGAGTGGCTGAAGCTGATCGGGGAGTAGCGTTTGTTGCTTTCGCCATCGTGGCCGACCCACGTTCCACGCTCCGCTGTCGTTACCCGCGAAGGCGGGTGACCCAGTATCCCAGAGCCAGTGATTGTTCAACTGATAGACCGCGGCGTACTGGATGCCCCGCCTGCGCGGGGCATGCCGACCTTGTGCTCGGGCGTGCAGCTTCGCTCGGATGACGAAGCGCCCTCACATCACGCCGGCCTCATCCTCTTCTGCTTCCTTGATCATCTCCTCGCTCACGGTCGCGTTGCCGCGCGGCACCAGGAAGATCATGCTGCCGGCGCAGGCGAACGACATCGCAAGGATGGCGGATGTCAGCGGTCGGGTCGTGGTGAAATGTCCGCCGAGATAGGCGCCAAACTGCGACACCAAGGCGCCGATTCCCATCTGCAGAAACCCCATGGCGCCCGATGCGGTGCCGGCCGCGCTCGGGCGCACGCTGATCGCGCCCGCCGCCGAGTTGGCCATGACCATCGCATTCGCAAACATCACCAGCATCTGGGTGCCGAACAGCATGACGGGGACCTGATTGAGGCCGAGCAGGCTCCAGCACACATTCAAGGAGCTGCCCGCAAGCTGTAGCGCTAGTCCGAACCAGATCAGCCTGTCGAGCGAATGTCGCGGCGAGAAGCGGACGCAGAACAGGTTGCCGACGAAATACGCAAAGCCGGTGGTCGCAAACCAGGCGCCATATTCGGCGCTCGAGCGTCCCATCTGGATCTCGACGATGTAGGGGCCGCCGCCGGCGAAGGTGAAGATGATCTGCGATGCCAGCACTTGGCACAGCATATAGCCGACGAAAGCGCGGCTCTTGAGCAGCACGACAACGTCGCCGCGGAAGCTGGCTCCTTCGGTGCGGGTCCGCCGGGTTTCCGGCAGCGCCAGCGTCACCGCGACCGCGATCGCGACCGACAGCGCCGCCACGACGTAGAAGATGGCGTGCCAGCCTAGCGCCGTCTCGATCAGGCCGCCGGTCAGCGGCGAGAGCATCTGCGCGATCATCATGACCGCGACGACCAGGCTGATCATGGCGCCGATGCGCTCGCGCGGATAGAGGTCGCGGATGATGGCGCGGCTGATCACCATGCCGCTCGCTCCGCCCAGGGCCTGCAGGAAGCGGGCGACGATCAGTTGCGGCAGGGTTTGCGCGAGGATGCAGCCGAGGCTTGCGACGATCGACAGCGCAAGGCCGGCCAACATCACCGGGCGGCGGCCGTAGCGGTCCGACAGCGGTCCTAACAGCAGCTGTGATAGCGCGATACCGACCATGTAGCAGGATACGGTCATCTGCACCACGGAGGCATCGCGGCCGAAGGTGGTGGCCAGCATTGGCAGCGCCGGAACCAGCAGATATAGCGAGATCGGCGCGAGCCCGGTCATCACGACCAACAGGACCAGCAGCAGGCGCGAATTCGCGACGCCGGCTTGCGCCGCAGCCTCGGCCGGCTTGCTGATCATTCCGTGCATTGCGGTGGCGCTCAGGTCGTTGCGAACGCGGCCGACTGTAGCGAGCTGCCACTTCGCCGAAATGGCTGTTTCGGCATACGCCTATGCCGCCAGCGGGACTGTTATCATCGCACGCGCAAGGATGTTGCAGGCGGTGATGCAAAACACGGCAGCTACAACCTCATCATTCCGGGTTCGAGACCTTTGGCCTCGTCCCGGAATGAGGGCGTGCTGATGCGCGTCCCGAAAGGACATCCCTTGCGGCTACAGCGCCGCGGTGACCGCATCGATCCAGCGCTGATCGGCCTCGTCCAACGCGTCGCGGACGGCGTTTCTGACCCGCGCATGATACGCATCGAGCCAGGCGCGCTCGTCCTCGCTCAACATCGCGGTGTCGATCAGGCGCCGATCGATCGGCGCGAGCGTCAGCGCCTCGAAGCCGTTCATCGGCTTCTCGGCTCCGGCAATGTCCTTTGCGACGACCAGCTCCAGATTCTCGATCCGGATGCCGAAGCCGTCGGTCTTGTAGTATCCGGGCTCGTTGGAGAGGATCATGCCGCGCTTCAGCGCGGTCGTGCCGAGCTTGGAGATCCGCGCCGGCCCCTCATGCACCGAGAGATAGCTGCCGACCCCATGGCCGGTGCCGTGCTCGAAATCGAGCCCGGCCTGCCAGAGGAACTGCCGCGCCAGACTGTCGAGCTGCGCGCCGGTGGCGCCATCGGGAAAGATCGCGCGGGCGATCGCGAGATGCCCGCGCAGCACGCGGGTGAAGCGGTCGCGCATTTCGTCGGTCGGGATGCCGATCGCGATGGTGCGGGTGACGTCGGTGGTGCCGTCCTGATATTGCGCGCCGGAATCGATCAGCAGCAGATCGCCGGGCATGATGCGCCGGTTGGTCTTGCGGGTGACGCGGTAATGCACGATCGCGCCGTTCGGACCGGTGCCGGCGATGGTCGGAAACGAGACGTCCTTGAGCGCACCGGTGTCGCGGCGAAACGTCTCCAGCGCTTCCACTGCGTCGATCTCGGTCAGGCTGCCCTTGGGGGCCTCGCGGTCGATCCAGGCCAGGAAGCGGGCCAGCGCGATCGCATCGCGACGGTGAGCGCGCCTTGTTCCCTCGATCTCGGTCGCGTTCTTGGCGGCCTTGAGCAGGCTGACGGGATCGGGACCTCGCACCGGCTTGCCGCCGGCGGTCTGGATCAGCCGGGTGAGCGCGTCGGCCGCGGTCGCGCTGTCCAGCGCAATCGTGGCACCGGATTGGGCGAGCTTGGTCAGGCTCGGCCCCAGGGCATCGGGCTCGACGACATCGGCGGACTGTTCGAGATGGTCGCGGGTGAGGTTGGAGAGTTTGCGGTGGTCGATGAAGATCGTCGGCCGGCCGGTCTTCGGCACCAGCGCATAGGACAACGGCAGCGGCGTATGCGCTACGTCGGCGCCACGGATGTTGAGGGCCCAGGCGACGTTGTGCGCGTCCGAGAGCACCAGCGCCTCGACGCCGAGCTTGTCGATCTCCTGGCGGATCCGCGCGAGCTTGCCGGCCTCGCTCTCGCCGGAAAATTCCGCTGCATGGATCGCGACCGGCGCCAACGGCGGCTGCGGCCGCTCGGTCCAGATCGTATCGACCGGATTGCTGTCGACCGCGACCAGTTCGGCTCCGGCCTTGGCGCAGGCCGCCGCCAGCCGTTCTGCCGCAGCGCTTGTGTGCAGCCAGGGATCGAAGCCGAACCGGTCGCCCGGCTGCAAATGGGCGGAAAGCCAGGTCTCCAGCGGTGGCTCGATCAGCGGTTCGACGGTCCACGCCTTGCCGTCGACCTGCTTGGCGGCCTGCAAGGTGTAGCGGCCGTCGACGAAAACCGCCGCCTTATGTGGCAGCACGACTGCCGCACCTGCCGATCCGGTGAAGCCGGTTAGCCAAGCCAGCCGCTCCTCGGAGCCCGGAACATATTCGTTCTGCTGCTGGTCGGCGCGCGGAACGATGAAGCCCGTCAGCTTGCGCTTGGCGAGTTCCTCGCGCAGCGCGGACAGGCGTGCGGTGAGAGCGACCCCGGCTTCGGGGTCCTCGAATGTCTGGAAGTGAGCTTCGAACATCGTCCGTCAGTCTACGGTCGCGCACGCGCATCCGCAATCAACCTTCCCCACCCGTCGTGTGCAGCGCATGAAGAATCTCCTTGCATTCGCCTGTGCAAAACGATTTGCTGTCTTACGCTAGTCATCCGAAAGAGATGCTGCGGGGAAACATAAAGACGTTGCGACGAAGGTCGAATGACCACGCTGTAGCGCCTTCAAGGAGTGCCTCAACTCAGCGGCGAGGGGACGCACGATGCCTGCCTTTACCTTCGAGAAGTTATCGACTCCCGCACCGGGAGGACCGGTAGAAGCGCCCGCCGAGAAGCAACGCAGTACGCTGGTTCAGCTGGTCAATCGTTTGGTGGCGCCACGCGTCAGACGCGATCAGCCAGCAAGAGATGAATCTTCCACTCGTCCGATCTCGAAGTAGTCGCCGCGCCGGCCGGCTCCGGCTCATCCCCGATCAGGCGTTTCCCCGACATATCGCAGCAGCAAGCTGCTCCAGCCTTCGATACGCCATTCGCGCACCGGCACCAGTCCGCGTGCGCGATAGGCTGCGACCACCCCGCGCGCCTGCGGGGTCAACAGGCCGGATAGGATGACGTGGGCGGAGGGCGCCAGGTGGCGCCGCATCGGACCTGCCAGCTGCCGCAGCGGGTTGGCGAGGATGTTCGCCATCACCAGGTCGAAAGGGCCCCGGCGGCCGAAGTCGGGTGCGGAGAAGCCCGTGGCGCCGATGACCTGCACCAGCGGTGCCACACCGTTGATCCGGGCATTGTCACGGGCGACCGCAACCGAGGCCGGGTCGATATCGCTGGCCAGGATGGCTTGGCGGCGCGCCTTGGCCGCGGCGATCGCGAGCACGCCAGTCCCGGTGCCAAGGTCGAGCACACGGCGGGGCTGATACGACTTCAACAGATGATCGAGCAGCAGCAGGCAGCCGCGGGTCGTGCCGTGATGGCCGGTACCGAAGGCGAGCGCCGCCTCGATCTCGATCCCGAGCTTGTTCGGCGGTACCCGGGCGCGGTCATGGCTGCCATGGACGATGAAGCGGCCAGCAGGCACCGGCACCAGATCGTCGAGGCTGGCCTTGACCCAATCCTTGGCCTCCACCACGTCGAAAGCGACGGTTTGGGCAATGTGCTGGCCAGCCGCTGCCGCGATGAGCTCGCGAACCAGCTCGCGATCCGGCTCTTCGGCGAAATGCACCGCGACATCCCAGTGTCCGTCCGGCCGCTCGAAAGAGGCCACGGCGGCATCGCTTTCGAAGAATATCTCGGTCAGGACGTCGACGGCACGACGGCCCGCACTCTCGTCGGGCAAGGTGAAGCTGGCGCGATAAGTGGCTGGGGTGGGAGATAGGGGCATCACGGGATCCGCAGGCAATTGGCCGCCGTGGTGAAGCGTTTTGGGCACCAAAGCAAGCGGGATCGGAAGCCGCATACGGAGTGGCTTCGGTTGCGAACTTCGGAATCCTGGAGCACCCGCCAATTTCCCGCACGGCTCACGACGGCGGAGCGCGGGCCGCTCGGCATGGTCGGAAATCACCGGGAAATTGCGTGGAATGTTCGGGAAAGTTGGATGATCCCCGTTTAAGCGATTTTAGCTTCCTGCGGGTATTGTTCCATCACGATCCCGACCAGCTCTGATCCAACGACAGGGGGAGTAAGGTGAGCATGAAATCAATGATTTTTAAGTTTTTGCGCAACGAATCCGGTGCCACTGCCATCGAATATGGCCTGATCGCGGCTGGCATCTCGCTCGCGATCATCGCGGCCGTCAATGGGCTCGGCACGTCGCTGGGCAGCAAGTTCGACTCGATCAACACGTCGCTGAAATAATCTTTTCGGCGCGGAATGCTTGGGCCGGGCGCTTGCGCTCGGCCTTTTTGTTTGTCACCGCGCGCAAGCGGGATCGCGGGGCGAACCTGTCCACCGCAGAAGCAGGCCTTTTCCACGACCTATCCCCAGACTTGTCCAACGCTCATCCACAGCCTCGTTCACGAGCTATTAGCCACTTACCCCCAGGCGAACAGCGCCCGATGGTCGGCCAGGATGGCCTGCGCGGCGTTGTGGCCGGGCGCACCGGTTACGCCGCCGCCAGGGTGGCTGCCGGAGCCGCAGTGATAGAGCCCCTTGAGCGGAGAGCGGTAATCGGCATGGCCAAGCATGGGCCGGGCCGAGAACAGCTGGTTGAGGCTGAGCGCGCCGTGGAAGATGTCGCCGCCGAGCAGCCCGAACTGCCGTTCCAGATCGAGCGGCGAGAGAATCTGGCGCCCGAGCACGGTCGAGGCGAAGCCGGGCGCGTAGCGGTCGACGGTCGCGATCATGAGATCGGCAACCTCGTCGCGATGATCATCCCAGGAACGGCCCTCCGGCAGCTCCGGGGCGACATGCTGGCAGAACAGGCTCGCCACGTGCTGGCCGGTCGGCGCCAGGCTGTCGTCGAGCGTGGAGGGGATCAGCATCTCGACCACCGGCTCGCGGCTCCAGCCATGCTCGCGCGCATCGCGATAGGCCCGGTCCATATAGGCGAGGCTCGGAGCGAGGATGATGCCGGCCGAAAGGTGGTCGCCATCGCCGGGGAGCACTGTGAAAGAGGGCAGGCGGCTCAGCGCCAGATTCATGCGGAAGGTGCCGGATCCGTTGCGCCAGTGCTTGATGCGCGCAAGGAAGTCGTCGGGCAGCGCATCGGCGGGGACCAGCTGCGTGTAGAGCAGCTTGGGGTTCACATTCGCGACGACATATTTGGCGCGGATGGTCCTGCCATCCTCCAGCACCACGCCCACGGCACGGTCGCGCTCGACGATGACTTCGCGCACGCCGGTATCGAGTTCGATCAGCGCGCCAAGGTCGCGCAACGCACGCGCCATGGCTTGCGTGATCGCGCCCATGCCGCCGATCGCGTGGCCCCATGCGCCCTTCTTGCCGTTCACTTCGCCAAAGGCATGATGCAGCATGACATAGGCCGAGCCTGCCGCGTACGGGCTTGCGTAATTGCCGACGATGGCGTCGAAGCCGAACAGCGCCTTTACCAGGTCATTCTCGAAGACCTCGTCGAGCATCTCGCCCGCCGAGCGGGTGAAGAGATCGAGCAGGTCGCGCTGCTGCTCCAGCGTCAGCGCGCGCAGCGCGTTGGCCGTAGTCAGCGCATTGACGGTCTCGCGCATGGCGGCGAGGCCAAGGCCTTCCACCAGGTTCGGCGGAGCGCGCAGCACGAAGGCGCGCAGGACGTCCGCGATCGCCTCGAGCCTGTACGAAAACGAGCCGATCGCCTCAGCATCATGCGCGCTCAACTTGGCAACCGAGGCGAGCGTGCGGCCCTCTCCCGTCAACAGATAGCGGCCATCGGGGGCGGGGAGGAAATTCTGCGCCCGCCGCTCGACGATCTTGAGCCCCCGCTCGTGCAGCTTGAGATCGGCGATGACGCGCGGATTGAGCAGGCTTACCGTGTAGGCGGCGACCGAATTGCGAAAGCCCGGGTGAAATTCCTCGGTCACGGCGGCCCCGCCGACAACCTTGCGCCGCTCCACGACATGCACCCGCAAGCCCGCCATCGCGAGATAGGCGGCGCAGGTCAGGCCGTTATGGCCGGCCCCGATGACGACGACGTCGGTTTCGTTCATGTCCGCTTCAAAAAGCCCTGATTAAAGAAGCACGGTTACGGCGACCGGAACCGGTTGTCCGGGACCGTGCTCTCGCGCCGCTGCGGCATGCCGTCAAGCGAAAGTGTGCTGCCGGCGCTGTCGCCTTACTGGCCTTCCATCCGCTATGTGTTGCCGGGACGTTGCGGACGGGCCATCCGCACCGACCTTGGCCGGATCACCGCCGGAGTTTCCATGACCTCAGTCGCGTCGTCCGTCGCCCATCAGCCCTCTGCCGCGCGGAATAGCCTGATCCTGGTGGTCTATACCGCCGCGATCTTCGTCAGCGCGCTGCTGTTATTCTCGGTGCAGCCGCTGTTCACCAAGATGGTGTTGCCGCGGCTCGGCGGCTCGCCTGCGGTGTGGTCGGTCGCCATGGTGTTCTTCCAGGCGCTGCTGCTCGCCGGCTATGCCTATGCGCATTTCCTGATGCAGCTTCGCAGCCGGGTGGTGCCGGTGGTCGTGCATCTCGTGCTGCTCATGGTGGCGATCCTGACCCTGCCGCTGTCGATCGCAAGCAGCTGGGGCGATCCGCCGACCTCGGGCTACGCGCTGTGGCTGCTCGGGCTGTTCGTGGTCTCGATCGGATTGCCGTTCTTCGCGCTGGCGGCCAACAACCCGCTGTTGCAAGCCTGGTTCGTGCGAACAGGCCATCCGGCCGCGCCCGACCCCTATTTTCTCTACGCGTCGTCTAACATCGGCAGCTTCCTGGCGCTGTTGTCCTATCCGTTCGTGATCGAGCCGATCTTCACCTTGCGCACGCAGAACCTGATCTGGACGGCCGGCTATGGCGTGCTGATCGTGCTGATTGCCGCGTGCGGGGCCTTGCTGTTGCGCGCGCCGGTGCAGACCGCCGTCCAGCTGGAGGCGGAGGGGAGCGATCTGCCGCCGCCGAGCTGGCTGTTGCGCGGGCGCTGGATCTTCCTGGCCGCGGTACCCTCAGGCCTTCTGATTGCGGTCACCGCGCATATCTCGACCGACGTCGCGGCGGCGCCGCTGCTCTGGGTGCTGCCGCTGTCGCTCTATCTGCTGACCTGGGTGCTGGTGTTCCAGTCGCGCCCGCTGCTGCCGCACAAATGGATGCTGGCGCTGCAGCCGCTGGCGATCGCCGGCGTCGTCGTGCTGCTGGCGGTCGGCGGCGAGCAGAACCTGTTGCTGACGCTCGGCGGTCATCAGCTCTGCTTCTTCCTGATCGCGATGGCCTGTCATGGCGAGCTGGCACGCACGCGCCCCGCGGCGAAATATCTGACCGGCTTCTATGTGGCGCTGTCGTTCGGCGGCATGGTCGGCGGTCTGTTCGCCGGGCTCATCGCGCCGTTCACATTCTCCTGGGTCGCCGAATACCCGATCCTGCTCGCGCTCGCGGCGCTATGCCGGCCGGCGGAGAAGGGCGAGCGACTCCCGCTCGTGACCCGCTGGTACTGGCTGGTGTTGGCGGTGCTTGCACTGGCGCTGATGGTGCCGGCGGAGATGACGAGCAAGGTCACGGGCTATCTGGAGGAGCATCGCGTTTGGGTGGTGGGATCGGTCGGGGTGCTGGCGGCGCTGCTCGCGATTTTGCTCAATGCCGACCGCTGGAAGATCTTTGCGACCGTGGTCGCTGCGCTGGTGCTGATCCGGCTTTATCCGGCGGATGACGGGCGGATCGAGACTGTCCGCAGCTTCTTCGGTGTGCACAAGATCGTGGTCACGGCGAACGGCCAATATCACGTGCTGATGCACGGCACGACCATTCACGGCGCGCAGAAATATCAGAACGACGACGGCTCGCCGGTCGCCGGACGCCCCGAGCCGATCACCTACTATCACAAGGACGGTGGCATCGGCCGCGCCATCACCGCCATTCGTGAACGCAAGGGTGCGCCGCTCAGGGTTGCCGTCATTGGGGTTGGCGCCGGCACGCTGACTTGCGCGGCCGAGCCCGGCGAGAGCTGGAAATTCTTCGAGATCGACCAGACCATGGTGGATACGGCGAGCGACCCGAAATATTTCAGCTATGTCAGGAATTGCGCGCCCGACTTCAAGCCGGTGATCGGCGATGCCAGGCTGACCTTCGCCAAGGAACCGGACGGCATCTATGACCTCATCATCGTGGACGCCTATTCATCGGATGCGATCCCGATTCACCTTGCGACCGAAGAGGCAATGGCGATCTACAAGGCGAAGCTCGCGCCGCAGGGCGCTGTCGTCATGCACGTGTCGAACCGCCACCTCGAACTCGAAAGCGTCGTCGTCGGCATTGCCGATGCCAACGATCTGAAGAGCTGGGTCTATGACGAGGATTCCGGCCGCGACGACGAATACATCTTCCCCACCGATGTCGTGGTGTCGGCGCGGGAGGAGGCCGATGTGGGCAAGCTCGCCTCGTCGGACAAGTGGACCGAGACCGAGCCGACCGAGGGCGAGCGGGTGTGGACTGACGACTATTCGAACATTCTCGGCGCGGTCTACCGCCGGCTCAGGGATGGCGACTAGCCGCGGAGCGTCGGCGTCGTCGCGTTTCCGCTCCTTCGCCGATCGAACCTTCTTTTTAGTGGGCTAAAAAACATGAACGGCGGGCTTTAGGGCCGCCTTTCATGTGTCGATGTCAGGACCAGCTCAGTCCCGATATGTGCCGCCGTAGTAGTAGTCCCGCGGCTGATAATAACGCTGGGGCTGCTGATAAGCCGGAGCGTTGTTGCCGTAATACTGGGGCTGCGGCTGCGGATAAGCCTGCGCATCGTAGACCCGACGGGTTACCCCACGCGGCGCGGGATAGCGCGCACCGTGGTCGCTGCCGTCGGCCGGGTAGATGTAGCCGTCGTCGGGCCGCTGCTGCGGCACGATCTGGCGACCTGGAAGCAATTGCGGCTGCGGCGTCAGCACCACCGGCTGGCCGGCGTCCTCATATTGTTGCGTGTCGCGGCGCGCCAGCGCAGTGCCTCGGTGCGGATTGCGCGCCAGCGCCACCGCAGCGGAGCCGGTCAAGGTCACGGTGGTGTTGAGGACGCCGTCCCTTTGGACGAGATCGTAGAGCGTGGTGGCATTGGCCTTCGACAGTCGCACGCAGCCATGCGAAGCAGGCGTGCCGAGGCGGCCTTCCGAATCCGTGCCATGGATCGCGTGCCCGATCTTGGTGAAGAAGATCGAGTGCGGCATCGGCGCGTCGTCGAATTCCTTGGAGTAGTGGTCCTCTTCCATGCGGAAGGCGCGGAAGGTGCCGCTCGGCGTTTCGCGCGAGGGAATGCCGGTCGAGACCGGCCAGTGATAGCGCTCCACGCCGTCGACCGCGACCGTCATCATCTGGTTGTTCTTATCGACGGTGATGTCGACCTTTGCCAACGCAGGCGTGCCGGTCAGCAGAATCAATCCGGCAAGCGCAAAAAGGGTGGTACGCATGTGACCTCTGGCCTCCGGGCCTTTGCAGTTCTAGTCCCCACCGAGCTCGTGTCCCTCGGCCTGCAATATGTCGGAAATTGCATATTTGTTCCAGCCTCAGGACCCTCTCATCCTTAATGGCCCGCGCGGCGCAAGCAAGTCGTGGGCGCGGCGGCGCGAGTGACATTTTCGCGAGTCGGCGTTCACCAGCACTGCGGCCGTCATATGCCTGCAACCATTTGGCCGGATCTGCGTTATATTGATCCTTCCCCGTCCACCTTCCGAAGCAGGATGACAATGCAAAAAGACAGAGCCAGGACGGCGACGGTCCGCGACCGCTCGCCGCAACGTCTGACGGGTGCCCTCGCGGCGCTCGCTCTTGCCGCCCTTGCAGCTGCGTGGCTGTCGTTGCCACCCCTCGCCCATGCCCAGGGCATCGTGGGCGGAGCGCGGGAGGGTTCCTACGAAGGCAATCGGATCGGCGGCCCGGTGGGCGGCGTCGTCGGCGGCGCGGTCGGCGCCGGTGTAGGCGGGGCGGTTGGTGCGGTCGAGGGCGTGTTCGGCGTCCCACACCGCTCCTATTACCACCGGCACTACCGCTGCCGCGGTTATCGCGACCGTTATGGCCGCTTCCACTGCTATCGCTGAGATCGGGCTGTCGCGGCTCAGCGCTTGAGCCGGTAACCGGTCTTGAAGATCCACCACACCAGCGCCATGCAGATGGCGAGGAAGGTCAGCGTCATGACGATGCTGACGACGACGTTGACGTCGGCGATCTCGTAGAAGCTCCAGCGGAAGCCGGAGATCAGATAGACCACCGGATTGAGCAGGGCGATCGAGCGCCAGGTCGGCGGCAGCATGTTGACGGAGTAGAAGCTGCCGCCGAGGAAGGTCAGCGGCGTCACCACCAGCATCGGGATCATCTGCAGCTTCTCGAAGCCATCCGCCCAGATGCCGATAATGAAGCCGAACAGGCTGAAGGTGACGGCGGTCAGCACCAGGAAGATCAGCATCCACACCGGATGATGAATCTGCAGCGGTACGAACAGGGCGGCGGTCGCCAGGATGATCAGGCCGAGAATGATCGATTTGGTGGCGGCCGCGCCGACATAGCCGAGCACGATCTCGAAATGGGAGATCGGCGCGGAGAGGATCTCATAGATCGTGCCGATGAATTTCGGGAAGTAGATCCCGAACGAGGCATTGGCGATGCTCTGCGTCAGCACCGACAGCATCACCAGCCCTGGCACGATGAAGGTGCCATAGCTCACGCCTTCGACATGGCTGATGCGCGAGCCGATCGCAGCCCCGAACACCACGAAATAGAGCGAGGTGGATACCACCGGCGAGACGATGCTCTGCAGGAGCGTGCGCCAGGTGCGCGCCATCTCGAACTTGTAGATCGCGCCGATTGCCCGGAAATTCATTGCCGCACCAAACTGACGAAAATGTCCTCGAGCGACGATTGCTCGGTCTCGAGATCGACGAAACGGATGCCGGCGGTCCTGAGATCGCCGAGCAGGCTGGTGATGCCGGTGCGCTCGCCCTTCGCATCGTAATCATAGCTCAAGCGCCAGCCGTCGTCGGACAGCGCGAGCTGGTAGGCGCTCAAAGCGTTCGGCACGGCATCGATCTTGTGCTGCAGATACAGCGTCAGGCGCTTCTGGCCGAGCTTCTGCATCAGATCGGCCTTGTCCTCGACCAGGATGATCTCGCCCTTGTTGATGACGCCGACGCGGTCCGCCATCTCCTCGGCTTCCTCGATGTAATGCGTGGTCAGGATGATGGTGACGCCGTTGGCGCGGAGTTCGCGCACGACATCCCACATGCCCTTGCGCAGCTCGACGTCGACGCCTGCGGTCGGCTCGTCCAGGAACAGCACCTGCGGCTCGTGCGCGAGCGCCTTGGCGATCATCACGCGCCGCTTCATCCCGCCCGACAGCGTGATGATCTTGGAGTCCTTCTTGTCCCACAGCGAGAGGTCCTTCAGGATCTTCTCGACCAGCGCCGGATCCTTCGGCTTGCCGAACAGGCCGCGGCTGAAGCTGACGGTTCCCCAAACGCTCTCGAACGAATCGGTGTGCAACTCCTGCGGCACCAGCCCGATCTGCGAACGGGCGGCCCGATAATCGCTGATGATATCGTGGCCGCCGACCGTGACCTTGCCGGCGCTCGGATTGGCGATGCCGCAGATGATGCTGATCAGCGTGGTCTTGCCCGCCCCGTTGGGGCCGAGCAGCGCAAAGATTTCGCCGCGCTGGATCTCGAGATCGATCTTCTTCAGCGCGGTGAAGCCGGATGCGTAGGTCTTCGTCAGACCTGAAACGGAAATGACAGGGGCCATAAGATGGGGCTGGATTGGGAGGGGACGGCAGGCAAACGGGCGGCGGTCGGGCAACTGCCGAAGGGCAGGCGACAGATAGGAAGGCAGCGGGTCGCACGCAATCGCGAGCCGCCGCGCAATTCGGTCGCTTTCGGGGTTTTTTAAAGGCTGAAAGCGATGATGTGTTGCAAGTGCGACACGATTCGGCGGTAACATGGCTTGGCAGGTTCGTCCGTGTTGCGTCTGCGAGCGTTGCGGGACTACGGTCGCGCCGTCGCGACATTTTATTCGCCTTATTCGCCGCGGAGGCCATCGATGACGCTACGAAGCCGCACCATGGGAACGGGTGCTGGGATTGTTCCGGTTGTCCGCTGGTTGAGCGCGGGTGCGCTTGCGTTGCTGTTGCTGCTGCCGCTCGGCGGCGTCTCGGCGCGGGCTGCGCCGACGGCGCCCGTGAATCCGGCCAGCACGACCCACGTCTATCTGCTGCGCGGCGTGCTCAACATCTTCTCGCTCGGGCTCGACGACATCGCCGCCAAGCTGGAATCCCAGGGCATCCCCGTGACCGTCGCCAATTTCGTGTCCTGGTCCTCGCTGGCCGACGAGGCGGCGGCGGGTTACCGTTCCGGCCGGATCAAGACGGTCATCCTGGTCGGGCACTCCTCAGGTGCCACGGCGCTGCCGGACATGATCGCCAAGCTTGGCCAGCTCGGCGTGCCGGTGAAGCTGGCGATCGGGCTAGATTCGGTATTCAAGACCAAGCTGGCCGCGGGCAATGCCGAGCGGTACATCAACTTCTACATCGCCAATGGTGCCGGCGAGCCGGTCCGCCGTGACGATGGTTTCCGGGGCAAGCTGGAAAATGTCGACGTCGAAGCGGTGCCTGGCGTCGGCCACATCACGATCGATAAGAACCTGATCATGCAGCAGAAGGTGATCGGGGCGATCGATTCGGTGGTGTTCAGCGGCAAGGGTGGGCGGCCCCAGCCCACGACCGTCGGTCGTCCGCAGCGCGCGGCGAGCGCGGTCGGCGCCCGCAACTGAGGTATTGGGCTGTTCCGTTCGGGCCTGGGGCCCGGGCGCGCCTCAAATTGTGCTGATTCCAGGGCGACAAGCGGCGGCGCAAGGCGATACCATTCGCCCTGCGTTTAATGTTGCAGGACGGCGCCCATGATCGGTCTGGGACGACCAACTTCCAAGAATTCCGTGAAGCTTCGCGCCTGCAAGGCGGCCATTTGGCTGGTCGGGGCATTGCTGCTCGCCGATGTCGCAGCGCTCACGCCGACGGCATGCCTCGCCGGTCCGGCCTCTCCCGTGGCGACCGGCGGCAAGCCGGCCGCACGCGCGGCCGTTGCGGCGGCACCTGCGGCCGTCGTCCCCGCCGACACCGCGCCGGCGGCCCCGCAATTCCCGCCGAAGGTCTATCTGTTTCGCGGCGCCCTGGGGCCGATCTTCTCCACCGGCATGGATCGTCTGGCCGAAAAGATCGAAAAGGCCGGCTTCTGGGCCAGCGTCTACGAATTCACGCTGTGCGATTTCATCGCTCTTCAGGTCGCCAAGAGCTACCGTGCCGAGCCCGCCCCGATCGTCCTGATCGGCCACTCGATGGGCGGCCTGTGCAGCGTGCGGATCGCGATCGCACTGCAGGAGGAGCATATTCCGGTCAGCCTGGTGGTGACGATCGATCCCGCGCATGCGACCAAGGACGTGCCGCCCAACGTGGAGCGCTTCTTCAACATCTTCCTGTCGGACAATGTGCTGGGTGGCGGCGATGTGAAGCCGCAGTCGGGCTATCACGGCCATTATGCGAGCTACGACATGAAGGATCATGACGAGGTCACGCATATCAACATCGACAAGATGAATGATGTCCACGCGCAGCTGGTCAACATGATCAGCCAGCTCAATCAGATCTCGGCGACGGCGGACCCCGATCCCGTGCCGCTGCGCTACCTGGTGCCGCCCAGCGTGTCGGTGGAGCTATGGGATAGCGGCACTCCGCTGACGGTACGGCCGGGCGACACGTTGGAGCAGATTGCGACGAATTATGGTCTGCCGCTGTGGGCAGTGCAGCAGGCCAATCCCGGAGCGGGCGGCACGCCGCTGGTTCCGGGCGAGCGCATCGTGATCCCGCGGCATCTTTTGCCGACCCCAATCAGTGCGGCGCAGGGCCAGCAGGGCGCCGACGCGGCGCCCGCTCCGGCTCAGCCGGCCGGCAAGAATGGGATGATCATCGGCACCCGGCGGCGATAGGCCGTGTAATCCGGGCCGAGCTCGGCGGAGAGGAAGACCTCTTCCATCTTGGCCTTCAGGCTCATGCCGAGCGAGATCAGGATCGCCCCCAGGATCGCGGAGATCGTGCCGACCGCGATACCCGTCGCCAGCATGCCGAGGATGAGCCCGGTATAGATCGGGTGGCGTACCATGCCGTAAGGCCCGGTATCGATGACCTTATGGCCTTCCTTGTGGGTGATCGCGTTCGACCAGAAGCGGCCGAGATGGATCCGCGCCCACCAGGTGAAGGCGATCCCTGCCAAGGTGACGATTGTCAGCAGGTAGACGCCCGTCGTGCCGGGGTTCCAGATCGGCTTCTCGCCGAGCACGCGCGACGTCCACGGCGTGAACAGGATGCCGCCGGCCACGATCAGGATGTGGTAGCGGCTCGCATGCAGCGTGGCGACATGCTTACGGGTCTGGCCCGACCAGAACGAGGCACCGACCCAGCTCGCCAGCCAGATCAGCCAGATGGTGGCAAGCAGGGAGGTCGGCCAAGTGGTGGTCCACCCGCTGAACGCGAACGTAATGACGTGGCTGAACTCGCCGGACATGTCCTGAAACCGTTATTTCGATTTAGATGCGGCCGCTCTTACCTATTCGGCCGCCGTACGAAAAGGGTGTTGTTTGACCTCGAGTCCGCTGCCTTGTTCGGCGGCGAGCAGGAAGGCGATGGTCTCCCGCAAGGTCGGTTCGATCGGGCGGGGCGTATAGCCGAGTTCCCGCCGGGCGCGGTCGATCGACAGGTCCGAGGCATAAAGCGCGATCCGTACGCCTTCGGCGGTGCCGGAGGGGGCGCGCCGCGTCACCTGATCGGAGATGAATTCCAGCAGCCATGCGGAGACTTCGGCGAGCTTGCCCGGCACCGGGATCGCCAGATGCTTGCGACCGCTGATCGCCGCGACCAGGTCGAGAATCCGGCTGAGCCGCAGGCTTTCGCCGCCGAACACGTAGCGGCCGCCGATCCTGCCGCGTTCCATCGCCAGGATCAGGCCTGCGGCGACGTCGCGGACATCGACCAGATTGACGATGAAGTCGAGATAGAGCTGGACCCGGCTGTCGAGGAAATGGCGCAGCATCTGCGAGGGCGGGGTCAGGTTGCTGTCATGCGGTCCGATCGGCATGGTCGGCGTGCCGATCACGACCGGGAATCCCTCGGCTGCGGCCTGCATCGCGCGCTGTTCGGCGAGCGCCTTGGAGCGCGTATAGGCGCCCGGCATGGCCGCGGCGGGCGGCGCGGTCAGGGCGGTCGCGGCGCCCTGGGTGCCCGGATAGTCGAACAGGATCGATTCGGTCGAGCAGTGCAGGAACCGCCGCACATTGGCATTGCGCGCGGCCGCCAGCACGGTTTCCGTGCCGATACAGTTGACGCGGTGGAAATCCTCGCGATCGGGCATCCACATCCCGGGCAGGCCGGCGAGGTGGTAAACCTGATCGACGCCGTTGACGGCCTCGCGCACGGCGGCCGCATCGAGCACCGAGCCCTCGAGATACTGGACTTCGGCGGTCATATGCGTGGGGCAACGGATATCGAGCACGCGCACGTCCACGTTCCGCGCGACGAGGGCGGAGACGAGGTGGTGTCCGATGAAGCCGCTACCGCCGGTGACGAGGACTTTCATTTAGGAATGTGAGTGCTGATCGCCTTGAAGCCGGTCCGATGCGCTCTGATCCGCTGACCAGGTGGGCGCGATGAGGTCTGCCACGGAAGGTCGGAAACCAAACGCCATGTACAATTTCGCCATCACAAACATCGGTCCGAGAAACAGATGGGCCGGGTGGTCCAGCAGCGAAGGATTGTTCCGCTCGAAGACCTTGTGACCGACCGTCTGGGACACGAAACCAAGGATCACAAGTCCGGCAAACAGGATCCATAGGGCCGTTCCGTGGACGTGATCCGCAATCATCATGGCCACAGCAAGGAGCAGGACCGCGAAGGCGAGAATGCCGGCGCCGAGCGCAGCATCGAGCAGGAGCCAGTAGGCGAAAACCGGCAGCGCCAGCACGGCGCCGAGGCTGATTCTCAAGCCCAACACATCGAAATGCCACAGGCTGAGTGGCAGGACGGCACCCGTGAACAGGAGAAGGATGCCGCAGACATGCATCAGGGCGTTGCGGGGATCTCGGTGGTACTCGACGTAATCGATCATCTGGCGTCGGAACAAGGCGTTCATGTCGGACTCGCTCGTCAATGATGACATCGATGCCGCGCAATCGACGGCCGCAAAGATGGGCCTATACCATCAAGAGGCAACATCGACAAACCGCGAATCGCCGCTCCTCAACCGGCTATTTTGTCGCGCTGGCCTCTGGTGCAGACCGGCGAATGCGGGTTCCAGGTCCGGTGCGGCATGTCTGAGGCTGAAGGACATGCCGAGTCCCGGCTCCAGTGCATGCTCCGGCCAACGCAGAGATGGTAGCAAATCCCTGATTTCAGTACGATTTTGAAGCTGCGGATTCGGGAGCCGGACTCCTGCTGCGGGCGGGAAACCCGGGTCCACCGCGACATGAACACGGCATTTTACCGATGGTCTTGTTTCAACTGCGTTTCAATTCTCGCATCGCACAGAAATCGTCGCGCAGTCCGTGTGCCAGCTTCAAGAGCGCGTCGCGAATTATCTGCGATGGCTTCGCAGCCCGTCAGTCTTGGCGCTCTTTCCAGCCTTGGTGCCGCCCTTCGCATCATTCTTGGGCTCGGCAGGGACCGCCGGCGCTGTGTTTTCTTCAGCCTTGGCGATCGTGATGATCTGGATCTGCTGGTTGACCGGCGCGGTCGGACGCGTCGGATCGAGCAACTGCTCCTCGCCGAGCCCGATCGATTGCAGTCGCTTGGCGGAAATCTTGAAGGTGTTGACGAGGATGTCGCGAATGGCGTCTGCCCGGCGCTGGCTCAAGATCACGTTGGCCTCGCGCTTGCCGTTCGCCTCGACGTGGCCGACGATCAGGAAGTTGTAGGGCAGCAGCGAGGAATGCACCATCGCGTCCGCAATGCGCCCCACGGTCTGGTAGGATTCCGGCTTCACGATCGGCGTGTCGACGTCGAAGGCGATATCCACATTGAACGTCGGCAGGTTCATCAATTCAGGCGCGATCGGCGGCCGCTTTTGTGGCGGCGGCTCGTTGCGGCCGCGCGATTTCGAGCGGTCCTGGGTCTGCTGCTTGAGGGCGGGCAGGTCCAGTGTCGGGGCCGCGTCCAGATGATCGAGCTGGCCGATGATGGCGTCGCGCGTCGCCTCCTGCGCGCGTGCAGGCAGGCTCCACGCCGCGCAGATCAGCAGCAGGATCACGACCGCGCCGAACGCAGCTTTCGCGGTCTGACGCATCAGCGATACCCCGCGTCCCCGATGGCCTGCTGACAGCGGGCGTTGACGCCGTTGCTGGTCACCAGACAGGGAACAGACTTGCTGGTTTCCTTGGTCGAGCCCCCGCACAGCTTGACGATTTCGCGTTGGCAGGCATTGGCGACGGCCACCCGTGCGCCGATCCGCTTTTGAATGGCGTCGAAGGCGCTCGGATAGGTCGCGCTGCATTGGGCAGAGAGGACGTCGCGGTTGCGCGACAGGCACTCCTTCAGACGCGAGGCATCGAGGTTGACGCCTCGGCAATTGGTGGTGATGTCGGCCGCGCAGTTCGCCGCGATCATTGCGGCTGCATCGCCAAAGCTCATCGTCTCGGCCGCCGCAAGCGACGGCACGACGAGTGCTGCGATGAGTGGAATGATGCCTCCCCGGACCATGGCCGCATCTCATACGATGGCGGCCGCCACGGTCAAGGCCCAACAAGGGCGAAGTTGTGCGTCCATGCGGCAGGACGCTGCACAATGTGTCTCGTCACGCCCGCTGCACGAAACTGTCGACGACCTTCTTCTCGCCGGCCTTGTCGAAGGCGATGGTCAGCTTGTTGCCGTCGATCTTCACCACATGGCCATAGCCGAATTTCTGGTGGAAGACGCGGTCGTCCAGGGCGAATTCCGAGGTCGTGCCCGTGGATTTCGCCACCAGTTCGCCCTCGATCGTCAGCGGACCGCGCCGGTTGCGTGACGAGAAGCCGCCGCCGAACGGATCGCGGCCGCCGAAGGGGGACTGGCTTTCCTCGAAGCCGCCGCGCTCCTGACTTTGCGCCTGACCCGGGCCGCGTCCGCTTGGGCCGCGATTGCGGGCCTGGGCGCGCTGCCAGCCCGGCGTCGCATAGGTCGAGCCGAACGCCTCGACATTGTCGAAGCGCGACGGCCCGTAGCCGCCGGCGCCGCCCCAGCCCGAGCCGCCCTTCGATTCGGTGATCTCGACGCTCGCCGCCGGCAGTTCGTCGAGGAAGCGCGAGGGGATGGTCGTGGTCCAGGTGCCGTGGATGCGGCGGTTGGTGGCGAAATAGATCTTGGCGCGGCGGCGCGCGCGCGTCAGCCCGACATGGGCGAGGCGGCGCTCCTCTTCCAGGCCGGCGCGGCCCTGTTCGTCGAGCGTGCGCTGGCTCGGAAACAGCCCTTCCTCCCAGCCCGGCAGGAAGACGTTCTCGAATTCCAGCCCCTTGGCCGAATGCAGCGTCATCAGCGACACCGCTTGTTCGTCGGCGGCACCCTCGCGGTCCATCACCAGCGAGATGTGCTCGAGGAAGCCGTGCAGGTTCTCGAACTCCTCCATCGAGCGGACGAGTTCTTTCAAGTTGTCGAGCCGCCCTGCGGCATCGGCCGAACGGTCCTTCTGCCACATCTCGGTATAGCCGCTCTCGTCGAGCACGATCTCGGCGAGCTGGGTGTGCGGCGTGACCTCGCTCTGCTTGCGCCAGCGGTCGAACTGCAGGAGGAGCCCACGTAAGCTTCCGCGCGCTTTCGGCTTCAGCTCGTCGGTCTCGACCACGGCGCGCGCTGCCTCGAACAGCGGGATGCGGCGCTTGCGCGCATGGTCGTGCAGCATCTGCACGGTGGCATCGCCGAGCCCGCGCTTCGGCACGTTGACGATGCGTTCGAAGGCGAGGTCGTCGGCGGGCGAATTGATCACGCGCAGGTAAGCCAACGCGTCGCGGATTTCGGAACGTTCGTAGAAGCGCGGGCCGCCGATCACCCGATAGGGCAGGCCGAGGGTGACGAAGCGGTCTTCGAACTCGCGCATTTGATAGGAGGCGCGGACCAGGATGGCGATCTCGTTGAGATGCTCGCCCTTGCGCTGCAGATCCTCGATCTCCTCGCCGATCGCGCGGGCCTCCTCTTCGGAGTCCCAGGCGCCGGTGACCGTCACCTTCTCGCCCTCGGCATCTTCGGTGCGCAGGGTCTTGCCGAGCCGGCCTTCATTATGGGTGATCAGATGCGAAGCGGCGGCGAGGATATGGCCGGTCGAGCGATAGTTGCGCTCCAGCCGAATGACCTTCGCACCGGGGAAATCGTGATCGAAGCGCAGGATGTTGTCGACCTCGGCGCCACGCCAGCCATAGATCGACTGATCGTCGTCGCCGACGCAGCAGATGTTCTTGGGGGGCGTGGGAGACTGCGCGGCATCGTCATTCCGGGGCGCGCCGCCAGGTGCGAACCCGGAATCTCGAGATGAGTCCCCATCAGTTCGAGATTCCGGGCTCGGCTCTTCGAGCCGCCCCGGAATGACGGAGGATGGGGTGACTGCGCGTGACTGACTCGGCGCCTGCGCCAGCAGCCGCAGCCAGAGATATTGCGCGACGTTGGTGTCCTGATATTCGTCGACCAGGATGAACTTGAAGCGGGTCTGATACTGCCGCAGCACGTCCGGGTTCTCGCGAAACAGCCGGATGTTCTCGAGCAGCAGATCGCCGAAATCGGCGGCGTTGAGGATCTTCAGCCGCTCCTGATAGCTCGCATACAGCTTGCCGCCCTTGCCGTTGCCGAACACGGCGGCCTCGCCGGAGGGCACCTGCGACGGCATCAGGCCGCGGTTCTTCCAGCCGTCGATCAGGCCGGCCAGCATGCGCGCGGGCCAGCGCTTGTCGTCGATGTTCTCGGCCTGCAACAGCTGCTTCAACAGCCGGATCTGGTCATCGACATCGAGCACGGTGAAATTGGATTTCAGCTGCACCAGTTCCGCATGGCTGCGCAGGATGCGGCCGGCGATCGAGTGGAAGGTGCCGAGCCAGGGCATGCCTTCGACCGCCTGGCCGAGCATGTCAGCAAGGCGCGCCTTCATCTCGCGCGCCGCCTTGTTGGTGAAGGTCACGGAGAGGATTTCGCTCGGACGCGCCCGGCCCTGACTCAGGATATGCGCGATGCGCGTGGTGAGGACGCGCGTCTTTCCGGTGCCCGCTCCGGCGAGCACCAGCACCGGCCCGTCCAGCGTCTCCACCGCCTCGCGCTGCTCCGGATTGAGCCCTGCGAGATAGCGCGGGCCGCCGGTTGCAGCCGCACGGGCGCGCGCCGCGATGCCGCCGGCGAGCGGCTGGTGGTCGGGCGCGGGAAAATGGCTCAGCTTATTCGGCTCGGTCATCAGCGAATCAATCTCATCTCCACGATGGCACCGCGGAGCGTCAAAGGGGAGCCTCATAGCAGGGATTGATGGCCATATGGGGCCGCCTGTCCCCGTTTTACAGACCTAAATGCGCCCGCCGATGCGGGGATTGCGCCTGCTACCGCCGATTCGTTCCAGTGACCGGCGAATTTTAGCCGTTTCCGGGCCCGGAACCATTGTTCCAGGGGCGGATTGTCCTGGCAACGCCACAGCGTCGGAGCGCTCCGGCCGCAATTGGAAAGACAGCTTCGAGAGATAGAGGTCGCGTCATGTTAGGCTGGGTTGTCACCTTCCTGGTCATCGCATTGATCGCTGGCATTCTCGGCTTTGGCGGCGTCGCCGGAGCGTCGATCGAGATCGCCAAGATCATCTTCTTCATCGCCGTCGTGCTGTTCCTGGTGTCCGCCGTGGTCGGCGTGGCCCGCGGACGCAGCCGCGTGTAGTCCGGCCTCATCCCTGACAGTGAGGTCGCGTCAAGGGCGCAGTGCCTCGGCGGAGGTGCTGCGCTCTTTGCTTTGAGTTGATGACGTGGTCCCGTTCGCTCGCGCTGCGCGCAAGCGCTGCTGGCGAACCTCAGGCGGGCATGAGTGCCAGCTCGATCTTCGTCACCGCCGGATCGAGCGCCACCGAGGCGAGCCGCGAATCGTTTGACAGGGCGGTCAGCGTCAGCTTCTGGTCCTGCACGCGGAAAATCCGGCACAGCGTCGTGGCATCGGAGGAATCGCGCAGCATGACCGAGAGCGGCGCGGCGCCATGCGCCTCTGCGATCTTCTCCGCCACCAGCGCCATCCGTGTCGCCGCGGCCGCGAGCCGCTCCTGGTGACGTGCGGCGGAATTGGCCGCGAGCGGCAATCCCTCCTCATTGGTCAGCAGGACCGTCTCGAAACGTCCGACCTCGGCGATCTTGTCGAGCAGCGGCACCAGCTCGCGACGCTCGCCGGCTTCGCTCGCAAGCTGCGCCAAGTCTAGCGAGATGCGCTCACGTTCGACCAGCGGGGCCAGCACGTCCTGGATCGTATTTCGCAGATTTGCATCCTGCTCCGTCACCTTCTGCCGGCTCTGCTCGCGCAGCTGGTCGAGGCTGGCGGCCTGAAGCTGCACCTGCCGGCGCAGAAGGTCGCGCGCCGTTGCACCCTTGCGGGCGCCGAACAGATAGCCCGCGCTCAGTAATAGAATAGCGGCGCCGAGGCCGCTCGCGATGGCAAAGATCGTCATGGTTTTTTCGCTGCCGCCTCAGGTCGGCCGCACTCCTCAACCCCGGCCATGCGCAGGATGGCGCTGCGCTCGCTTGCAGAGCCCGTGCCGCGGCCGCTCGGGGCTTCGCCCGCTCCGGCGGCACGAACCGCGATCTGTTTGGCCGGAACTCCGACGCGCTTGAGCTCGCCCGCGATCGCCTTGGCACGGGCATAGCTGAGCAGCAGATTGTAGTCCTCGGTGCCGGTCGTGTCGGAATGGCCTTCGATCAGCACCGTCGCCTCACCATGCCGCGGCAGCCAGCGGTGCAGCACCTCCAGCGATCGCCGCATGTCGCTCGGGTCCGGCCGGCTACTGTTGCGATCGAAGGCGATCGTCAGCGGCTGGAAACATTCCGTCGGCGTCGGCTTCGGGGCAGGCGGCTCGGTCACACTGAGCGTCGTCTTTGCCTCCGGCACGACAACCGGCGCTGGAGGCGTTTCTGGCGCAACCTGAGCGGCCACCGTCGCAGGTGCGGGACGCGCTTCCGCCGGTTGCGGCGGCCGAGGCGGCTCCGGAGGTCGAATGTCCTGCTGCGCGACCGGCTGGCGTTCAGCCGGCGGATTGACCCGCGGCCGCGGCGGCTCGGCCGGCACTGTTGCCACGGTGGCTGTGCGGAGCTGCGCGCTGAAGCTCTGCAGCGAGAGCTCTGCCGACGCCATCGCGATCATCGTGCCGGCGATCGCAAAGGCGATTGCGAGCCAGGCGGGGGCGTCCTCGCCGGCGACCGCACACGGATCGATGCCGCCGGCGTCGTGCCGGGGAAACGGCACGCGCTGGGTCAGCCTTTCAGGTGGTGGCGGGCCGGCAATGGAAGGCGGAGCCAGCATCTTCAGCCAACAGGAATCTTGAATTTCGGCGTGATCAGGTCGATGCCGCATTCGAGCTGCGCACACCAGTCGATGAACTGCCGGCTCATCGCTGCGGTGGGGAACAGCGCGCCGTGCTGCGGGGCGATGATCTCGATATCGAGCGGCCGGACCATGTCTGCCCAGGCCTTCATCACCTTGTTGGACGCGATGAAGCGCCGATGGAATCCTTCCATGTACTGCACATGCGCCTGGAAATCGCGGACCACCCTGTAGTCCGTTCCCAAGGAGGCGCCGAGGTCGCCGGAGTAGAGGATCTTCGAGATCGGATCGTAGAGCTGGAAGTTGCCTTCGCTGTGCAGGAAATGCGCGGGCAGCGCATACAGCTTGCTGCCGGCGAGATCGAACACCATGCCCTCGTCCGGGATCGGCTTCATCCGGTCGAGGACCATGTGGTCGAAGCAGAAATGCGAAACGAACCGGGTCCAGATCGAGGAGATATAGGCGTCGGCATCGGTGGTCATCAGCCAGCCGTTGATCGCCGCGACGATGTCCGGGTCCTGGTGCGACAGGAACAGATATTTCAGCTTGCCGCCGGAGAGCTGGCTGAAAGTCTCCGACAACACCTTGGCGTAGACCTTGTGGCCGCCGGGATCGAGAATCATGCCGACCCCGTCGTGAATGATCAGATGCTGGTTGGTCTGCACCGCGAGATCGCCCGCGGCGAAGTCTTCCAGCAGGATGTTCTTGTGAACGCCGTCG
Organism: Bradyrhizobium sp. SZCCHNS1022; assembly: GCF_032484835.1. Taxonomy (NCBI): domain Bacteria; kingdom Pseudomonadati; phylum Pseudomonadota; class Alphaproteobacteria; order Hyphomicrobiales; family Nitrobacteraceae; genus Bradyrhizobium; species Bradyrhizobium sp. SZCCHNS1022. The sequence goes on from NZ_JAUETT010000001.1 coordinate 2,292,483, forward strand.
TCGTACAGGACGGTATTGGGCATGAACGCGTACTCCGCGCCGGTGCCGCCATGTGAAGCACGCGCCGGCCTGACTGATGTGACCGGCTTAGAGCACCTTCTGCAGCGAGCGGACTGCCTCGCGCATGTCGAAGAAGGTGAGCCCCAGTTTGCTGTTCTCGTTGGTCAATGCCAGCAGCAGGGCGCCGCGGCCGGCACTGACGAGAACGGCATAGCCGGACTCGCCGCGGATGATCACCTCCTGCAGATGGCTGCGGCCGAGCTCCATCGAAGCGCGTCCGCCAAGGCTGAGAAGCGTCGCGGTCATGCCGGCGACGCGGCTCTCTTCCATGTCGGCTGCGAGCACGCTGGCGATCATCAATCCATCTTCCGAGATCAGCGCGCACGCCTCGACCCCGAAGGAGTCGCTTTGCAGCTTGCGCAGAACGCGGTTGATTTCATCGAGCCGTGACATCGGCTTCTCCTCGACAATACGGGGGGAAAACATGGATTGAAATTGACTCTTGGCCATATCGTCGTGCTCGATTGTTGGCGTGGAATTGTCCGGAGCTGTGGCTGCCGGCAGCGGCGCTGCTGTGTCGTCGGCGTCCGATCGGGGGCCGTCGCTTGCGGCGGCGCGCGCCTCGATGGTCTCGACCGCGTCATCGAGGGCGCGCTGTTCGGCCTTGATCCGGGCCTTCGAGACCGGAGGCGTCATTGAATTGAGCTGGGAGATCAACGCGGCCCGCGCCGATTGATAGAACTCGGCCCGGCGCGCGGGATTGGCGTCCGGCAAGCTGTCCATCGCGCGCGACAATAGGATGAAGTAGTCGGCCGTCGTCACGCGATTGACGAACGGTTCCTCTTCCGAGCCTTGCGACCTCCGTAAGAGGTTTGCGATGCCCACAGCTACTCTCATCCTACTCAACGCAACACAACTGATCGGCAGCGTAACTTGTGTCTCACCTCGGCCCGAATGATCTGAATCAAATCACAATAAGATCACAATCTTCCCGGGATACCCTCCGTGGTAAGAGTTCACCGATTTGCGGGAGGAGTCGTCGCAGGTGATTTGCAGGTGCGACTCAAACCGGTCCGGTGATACGACGGACTGCAGGCAATCTTCGCAAAGTACGCATCGCATCGCCGCGTCTGTGCCGCTGCCGCGGCTGCCCCATGGGCAGCGGCCGCAATGTTAGCCGACGCTGGCGGGGACGACGAACCAAGACGATGATGAGGGGGAGGCCACGTGAAGTTCACGGAATATGTGCAGCGCGATGCCGTCGCGCTCGCCGAATGCGTCGACCGCGGCGAAACCTCGGCGGCAGAACTTCTGCAGATCGCATTGGCGCAGAGCGAGCGGGCGCAGCCGCGAACGAACGCGATTTGCCTGATGATGGCGGGCCAGGCGCGAGCCCAGTTCGCAAATCCGTCCAAGGGACCGTTTACGGGCGTTCCCTTTCTGATCAAGGATGCCGCGCAGGATTATGCGGGCCTGCCGACCAGCTATGGCAGCAAGGCGCTGTCGGGCCTCGTCGCCGCCGAGCATGCCCATGTGGTCCGGCGCTATCTCGAAGCGGGCTTCGTGATCTTCGGCAAGACCAACCTGCCGGAGCTGGCGCTGAAGGGCGTATCGGATAGCCGCCTGTTCGGGCGGACCTGCAATCCCTGGAATGGCGATCACACGCCGGGCGGCTCCAGCGGTGGCGCCGCGGCGGCGGTCGCCTCCGGCGTGGTGCCGATGGCGGCCGGCAGCGATGGCGGCGGCTCGATCCGCATTCCCGCCGCCTGCTGCGGCCTGTTCGGCCTGAAGCCGTCGCGCGGCTTGGTCTCGGCCGGGCCGGCGTTCGGCGAATATTGGTATGGTGCGGCAAGCGAAGGCGTGATCTCGCGCAGCGTGCGCGACACCGCGGCGGCGCTCGACGTCATCGCCGGAGCCGAGCCCGGCGATCCGTTTCTCGTCGCAGAGCCCGGCGTCGTCTTCGCACAGGCGATGAGCCGCGAGCCCGGCCGCCTGCGCATCGGCTTCACGGCGGCCTCGCCGATCGGCACCGCGGTTCACGCGGAGGCGAAGGCGGCGGTCGAGAATGCAGCGAAGCTCCTGAGCAATCTCGGCCACGAGGTCGAAGAAGCCTCGCCCGATATCGATGGCGCAGCGCTCGCGAAATCCTTCCTGCACATCTACTTCGGCCAGGTCGCAGCCCTCGTGGCCGATGCGCGCGCCAAAGGCGCAAAGCGTCAGGATTTCGAGCTGCTGACGCGGGTGCTGGCCACGCTCGGCGGCGCGATTTCCGCCGGCGCGCTGACCACGCAGCTGTTGAAGTGGAACGAGTTCGCGCGGGCGCTGGCGCGCTTCCATCAGCGTTACGACCTGTTGTTGACGCCGACGCTCGCGCATCCGCCGGTCCGGCACGGCCAGGGCGATCCGAGCGCGGCAGAGCAGACGCTGCTCGATTGGCTCGATCGCATCGGGCTGCTCGGATTGCTCGGCCGCGCCGGCCTGCTCGACGGCACCATCGACAAGATCGCGCGCGACAGCCTGCAATATGTGCCGTTCACGCAGCTCGCCAATCTCACCGGCACGCCGGCGATGAGCGTGCCCCTGCACTGGACGGCCGATGGCCTGCCGCTCGGCGTGCAGTTCGTCGGCCGGCTCGGCGACGAGACACGGCTGCTGCAGCTCGCGCATCAGCTCGAACAGGCGCAGCCCTGGTTCGACAAGCTGCCGGCCTGGGTCACGCAGGCATAGCGCTATGTCTTGACCGGCATGCCGATGGCGCGGCCGAGCCCGTCAGGGCGCGGCAGCGCCGCGTGCTGGCGTGCCACCTCCTGGATGCGCGCCTGGATGTCGTCGGGAAACGGCGCGACCTTGCGCTTGCTCATGTCGATATGGACGGACATGTTCTCCGAGGTGGCTGAGAGCCAGCCTTCGCCGGCGTGGCGCAGCTCTTCGAAGGTGTGCAGGCGCTTTTCGTCGGCGGCGATCAGCCACACCGCGATCTGCACGGGATCGCCCAGGTGGATCTCGCGCAAATAGCGCACGTGGCATTCCGCGGTGAAGGTCGAGCCCTGCCGGTCGTTCATATAGGCCGGGCCGATGCCGAGCGCAGCCCAGAGTTGATCGATGGCGCGGTCGAACATCACGTTGTAATAGGCCATGTTGAGATGGCCGTTGTAGTCGATCCATTGCGGCTCGATCTGCATCACCGAGGACAGGAACGGCCCGGTCCCTCGCGTGGTGGGCACTGCATTATCGCTCATCGGCTCTTCCGTTTGCTCCCTTGACCCCTGTGTCGTCCTTTGTCACGGTCCGCCGCAAATCGCGGAGGAAACAGTGGCGACGACGATCCCCCATCACGACCTGAAACGGCCCGAGCCGCAAGCGCTGAAGAACGCGCTGGACGCTCTTGCCGCGCGCTTCGGCAACCGCCTCATCACCTCGCAGGCCGTGCGCGAGCAGCATGGCCATACCACGACCTGGCTGCCGACGCAGCCGCCGGACGGCGTGGTGCTGGCGCAGGAGACCGCCGACATCCAGGACGTGGTGCGGATTTGCGCAAGCCATGGCGTGCCGATCATCCCGTTCGGCACCGGCACCTCGCTCGAGGGCCAGGTCAATGCACCTGCGGGGGGCATCTGCATCGATCTGCGCGACATGAACAAGGTGCTGGAGGTCCATGCCGAGGATCTCGACTGCGTGATCCAACCCGGCGTCACCCGCAAGGCGCTGAACGAATATTTGCGCGACCAGGGCCTGTTCTTTCCGATCGATCCCGGCGCCGATGCCTCGCTCGGCGGCATGGCCTCCACGCGCGCGTCGGGCACCAATGCGGTGCGCTACGGCACCATCCGCGAGAACGTGCTGGCGCTGAAAGTGGTGCGCGGCGACGGCGAGATCATCAAGACCGGCACGCGCGCCAAGAAATCCGCCGCCGGCTACGATCTGACTCACCTCTTCATCGGCGCCGAAGGCACCCTCGGCATCATCGCCGAGCTGACCATTCGCCTGCGCGGAATTCCGGAGACGATCGCGGCCGCGGCTTGCTCCTTCGAGACCGTGCGCGGCGCCTGCCAGGCCACGATCCTGGCGATCCAGACCGGCATTCCGGTGGCACGCATCGAACTTCTGAACGCCGCGCAGGTGAAGGCCTGCAACGCCTATTCGAAGCTGAGCCTGCCGGAAACGCCGCTCTTGCTGCTCGAATTCCACGGCAGCGAGGCCGAGGTGGCGGAGCAGTCGCGGAATTTCGGCGAGATCGCGCGCGAATGCGGTGGCGGCGAGTTCACCTGGACCACCAGGCCGGAGGATCGCACCAGGCTGTGGCAGGCGCGGCACGACGCCTATTGGTCGGTGAAGGCGATCCGGCCCGGCGCCGGCGTGGTGGCGACCGACGTCTGCGTGCCGATCTCGCGGCTGGCCGACTGCGTCACCGAGACCGAAGAGGATCTCAAGCGCCTCAATTTGACCTCGCCGATCGTCGGCCATGTCGGCGACGGCAATTTCCACTGCTCCTTGATGTGCGATGTCGACGACGCCGAGGAGATGGCGCGCGGCGAGGAGTTCATGCATCGCCTGGTGGAGCGCGCGCAAGGCATGGGCGGCACCTGCACAGGCGAGCACGGCATCGGCCAAGGCAAGCAGAAATATCTGGAGGCCGAGCTCGGGCCCGAGGCGCTGGACACGATGCGCGCGCTGAAGCAGGCGCTCGATCCGCAGAACATCTTCAACCCCGGCAAGATCATGCCGGCGGCATAGATCAGCCGCCCGGCGGCGCGAGCGCGCGCACGGCTTCATCGACGCTGTGGAACATGTGATCGCGCGGCAGCACGCCGTACAGGCCGAAGCGTTCGAACGCGTCCTGGGCGCGCAACGATTCCAGCCGCGCCACCGCGAAGCTGACGCCCTGTCGGTTGCACAGCTTGATCAGCTCCAGCAGCGCCTGTGCCGCCGTGAAGTCGATCTCGGGAATGCTGCTCGCTTCCAGCACCAGCAGCCGCGGCTGTTGGTTCTGCAGCAGATGCTGAACACCGGCGCGGAACGTCGTCGCATTCAGGAAGCTGAGCGGCGCCTGGAAGCCAACCACCGCTACGTCGGCCGACCTTTCGCCCTTGATGCTCGGATGCGCCGGCCACCAGATCGTCGTGCCCGGGACGCGTTCGAACCGGACGAGGTGCGCGCGCGTCGTGCTCCAGATGCCGTGCAACAGCGACAAGCCGATGCCGAGCGCCACGCCCTGTTCGATCGGCAGCACGACGATGGCAGCCGCGGTCGCGAGGATCAGCAGGAACTCGCCTTTCGACTGCCGGTAGATGCGCAGGATCTGCGACAGGCGGATGATGCGCAGCGCGATGAACAGGAGCACGCCGCCGAGCGCAGCCTCGGGCACATGGGCGAGCAGCCGCGCACCGAAGCCGATCAGCGCCAGCACGAGCGCGGCTGCGACCAGGCCGGACAATTGCGAGCGGCCGCCGGTTTCGGCGACGATGCCGGTGCGCGGTGGGCTTGCATTGACGGGAAAGGCGCCGATCAGGCCGGCCAGCAGGCTGCCCGCGGCGGCGCCGATGAAATCGCGATCGATGTCGGCCGGCTGGTCTGAGTCGGACGGAAACGCGCGCGAGGTCGCCGCGGACTGCACCATCACGACAATGGTGATCAGAAAGCTAAGCGGCACCAGCTTCGCCCATTGCTCGGGAGCGATCTCCGGAATTTTCGGCGTTGGCAGATTGCCGGACAGCGCGCCGACCACGTGCACGCCCTTGTCCTTCAGATGCGCCACGATCACCAGCAGGGTGGCGGCCATCAGCGCGATCAGCGCGCCGGGAATCCGCACGCTGATCATCTCCGATGTCGTGACGATGGCGACCACCCCGAAGCCGATCGTCATCGTGAACGGGTTGGCGTCCGTGACGTGCCGGGCCAGCACGGCGATGCGTTCGAGCGTCGGCCCGGCGGGCGAGGGGACGCCGAGCACCCCGGGCAGCTGCGAGACGATGATGTGGATCGCGATGCCCGCGAGAAAGCCGACGGTGACCGGCACGGAGAGCAGATCGGCGATGCCGCCGAGCTTGAACGCGCCGGCGCAGGCCAGCATCAGCCCGACCAGCAGCGCGAGCGCAGCCGCCAGCGCGAAATAATCCAGCGTGCCGCTCGTTGCGAGCAGCGCAAGGCCGCCGGCGAAGATCGGCGTGATGGTGGAATCCGCGCCGCACGACAGATAGCGGTTGGCGCCGAACAATGCGAAGCCGAGCGATCCTGCGATGAAGGCGAAGAAGCCGATCTCGGGCGCGAAGCCGCCGAGCCGGCTGGTCGCCATCTGCTCGGGGATCGCGATCGCCGCCAGGGTGAGCCCGGCGACGAGGTCGGCGGGCAGGGCGCTCAAGCTCCAGCCCCGCAGCGAGCGCAGCAGCGGCCAGCGTTTGTTGCCTGCGTTCGATGTTTGTCGGATCACGGTCACCTCCTGTCGTGCCACACAAGAGCGATTCATCGGGTCAGGCAAGCCCGTGATCCCATGGCGGCTCCGGCGCGAAGGCGGCGGCGATGAAGTCGATAAAGGCGCGGACCTTGGCCGAGGGCGAGCGATCCGGCAGGTACACGGCATAGACCGCAAGCAGATCGGAGGCCGGCAGCTCCAGCGTGATCGGCACCAGCCGTCCCTCACGGAGCGCGTCGGCGACGATGAAGGTCGGCTGATAGATGATGCCCTGGCCGGCGAGCGCGGCCGCCAGCAGCGCATCGCCATTGTTGGCGCGCAGATTGCCGGTGATGGAGATGTCGACACTCCTGGAGGTGCCCATGCGCCAGCGTCCTGCGCCTGCCTGCGCCAGGGTGTAGCCGAGGCAGTTGTGACCTGCGAGCTCCGCGGTCGTGCGCGGGGTCCCATGGGCTGCGAGATAGGATGGCGCGGCGCAGACCTCCATGCGGCAGGGCGCCAGCCGCCGCGCGACCAGGCTGGAATCGCGCAAGGTCCCGATGCGGATCGCCAGATCCCAGCCCTCCTCGGTGAGGTCGACCAGGCGGTCGTTAAGACCGAGTTCGACCGTGACGCCGGGATAGTGCCGGGCGAATTCGGCGAGCCGCGGCGCGATCTGACGGATACCGAAGGCGAGCGGCACGTTGAGGCGGAGCAGCCCGCGCGGCTCGATCCGATCGGCCGAGACCGCCGCCTCGGCCGCCTCGAAATCGCCGAGCACGCGTTCGGCGAGCTCCAGATAGCGCCGGCCATCATCGGTGATGGCGAGCCGGCGCGTGGTGCGATGAAACAGCTTGGTGCCGAGCCGGCTTTCCAGCGCCGCCAGATGCTTGGTCACCATGGTCTGCGACATCCCGAGCGCCCGGGCGGCGGCCGAGAGGCTGCCGCTCCCGGCGATCTTGGACATCACTTCGAGCCCGGTCAGGCGGTCGAGCATTCACTTCACTCTATTGGTGTGAACTATCTTTCCCGGATACCAGATTATCGCCCCTCGGGAAATGATCCATATCTTTGCGAGCGATTCCTACTGGAGGCTGAGATGATCGATTCCCGCACCGCACCCTATGCCGCGCTTCTGCTTCGCCTGACCCTGGGCGGACTGTTCCTGGCCCACGCCAGCCTGAAACTGTTCGTGTTCACCCCGGCCGGGACGGCCAAATTCTTCGGCAGCATCGGCCTGCCGGCGGAGCTCGCTTACCTCGTCATCGCCGCCGAGATCCTGGCCGGCATCGCGCTCATTCTCGGTCTCTACACCCGCTGGGCGGCGCTCGCCGCGGTGCCGATCCTGCTCGGCGCCATCTTCACCGTGCATGGCGCGGCCGGTTTCTTCTTCAACAATCCGAGGGGCGGCTGGGAATATCCGGCGTTCTGGGCCGTGGCGCTGATCGTGCAGGCGCTGCTCGGTGATGGTGCCTTCGCGTTGCGTGCGCCGCGCGCGAACCTTGCCAGCGGCGCGCTGCGCAGCGCACATTGACGGCTTGCGAGCCCGCTCCATTAGCCGAGGGTTGAACATGACACTGCCGAGCCTGTTCGTGTCGCACGGGTCGCCGATGCTGCCGCTGACAGACGCGCCAGCGCGGCAGTTTCTGATCGATCTGGGCCGCAGCCTGCCGCGGCCCAAGGCCATCCTGGTGATCTCGGCACATTGGGAGACGGCCGAGCCCGAGGTGAACGCGGTCGCCGTGAACGACACCATCTACGACTTCTACGGCTTCCCGCGTGCGCTCTATGAGCTGCGCTATCCCGCGCCCGGCGCGCCGGAGCTCGCACAAGACATCGCGGCACGGCTCAAGAGCGCCGGCTTCGCGGCATCGATCGACCGCAGCCGCGGTCTCGATCACGGCGCCTGGGTGCCGCTGCTTCTGATGTATCCGGAGGCCGATATTCCGGTGCTGCAGCTCTCGATCCAGACCGAGCGCGGGCCGCAGCACCATCTCGCGCTCGGCCGGGCGCTGGCGCCGCTCAGTGAGCAGGGCGTACTGATCATCGGCAGCGGCAGCTTCACCCACAATCTCGCCGAGTTCCGGATACGGCGGCCCGAGCTGAACGCTCCGGCGCTGCCCTGGGTCGATGCCTTCGCCGATTGGGTGCATGAGGCGGCGATCGCCGGTCGCATCGCGGATCTGCTCGACTATCGCCAGCTCGCGCCATATGCCCGCAACAACCATCCGACCGAGGAGCACTTCCTGCCGCTGTTTGCCGCGCTCGGGGCGGCCGGCGAGGGGGCGCGCGTCGAGCGGCTGCACAACAGTGCCAATTACGGCGTGCTGCGCATGGACGTGTACGCGTTCCATGCGGCGAATGAGACTGCCGCGGCCGCGTGATCGGGCCTGCAGGGGGCACGCTCCGCTCTGCCCAACCCTGCGCGTCTTGTACGAAAGCTCGCAGGTCAGGCGGTCACGATTCCGATCGAGTCACTGTGACCTCGGACCGAAATCCTGGTCGTCCAGGGCCGCATCCTGCGGGACCTTGATTGCGACGACGCCACGATTGAGGGCCTGGTGGCAGGAGTTGCAGCCAGAGGTCAGGTCGGCATAGGCCTTGTCGAATGCGGCCATGTCTTTCGCCTTCACCGCCGCTGCAAGTTCGGCGAACGGCTGCTGCGTGACAGCACTGACCATGTCGGGAAGCGAATTGTTCTCGACGGTCGGATGGGCGCGCCCCAGGCGATTGAAGGCGCCCCTGAGGTTGCCGAGCTCATAGGCGCCGAACTCCCAATTTCCCTCGTGAGCCGCGATCCATAGCCTGATGTGACGCGGCTGGATGGTCGCGATCATGAGATCGCTGACGCTCGGAACGTACGATACCGGCTCGTCCGCCGCGCCGGCCCGCAAGTCCAGCGCCGTTCCGAGATACACGAGCGTAGCGACGCTTGCCGCACCGGCGGAGGCAAGGACGCGAAAAACCATCGACCGTCTGCGCATGAGTGATGTCTCCAGATCTGACCGGAACCTACAGACGATTGATGATCAGCTCCAATCGTAGTATTTTTTGGACATAATAAGGAATTCTGATCATGAATATCTCCCTCAAGCAGCTGCGTTATTTCGATGCGGTCGCGCGTTTGTCGCATTTCGGCAGGGCTGCCGAACGGTGCGCGGTGACACAGCCGGCGCTCTCGATGCAGATCCAGGAGCTGGAGCAGACGCTCGGCGTGCAGCTTCTGGAGCGCAGCCGGAAGGGCGTGATCCTGACCGAGGCGGGCCGCGAGATCGCCGCGCGCGCCGAACGCGTGCTCGCCAGTGTGCGCGACATCATCGACACCGCGCACTGTCACCGCGGCGTGCTCGCCGGCACGCTGCATCTCGGTGTCATCCCGACGCTCGCGCCTTACGTGCTGCCGGTCGCACTGCCCTTGATCCGCAGAAGCTTTCCCGATCTGGACCTGCATTTGCGCGAGACCCAGACACAAACCCTGATCGCGCAGTTGCTCGACGGCGGGCTCGATCTGTTGCTGCTGGCGCTGCCGGTCGATCACCCCGATATCGAAACCATTCGCCTGTTTACCGATCGCTTCCTGCTGGCGCTGCCGAAATCGCGGGAGATTTCGACCAATCGCGTGCGCGCGACGCCCGAGCTGTTGCAGCAGGACCGGCTGCTGCTGTTGGAGGAGGGGCACTGTCTGCGCGACCAGGCGCTGTCGTTCTGCAACCTGCGCCGCGTCGACAACATCGACACCTTCGGCGCCTCGAATCTCTCGACCATCGTGCAGATGGTCTCGAACGGGCTCGGCATGACCTTGCTGCCCGAGCTCTCGGTCGACGTCGAATGCCGCCGCGGCGACATCAAGCTGATGCGCTTCTCCGATCCGGAGCCGAAGCGCGTGGTCGGACTCGCCTTCCGCAAGACCTCACCGCGCAAGGAGGACTTTGCCGCGCTCGGCAAGCTGATCGCGCAGGCCGCCACACGTCAGATCCGCGAGATGGCGGCGGTGTGAGTGATGTGTGACTGCCCGTCGTGCCAACGTGTCGCGGCCAATTTCGCTTGCGGCGTCGGGCAAATCACAACGATGATCCGTGCGTCCTGCACTCGATAAGAGGGCGTTTCGCGATCGTCACGAACGTTGAGCGCGGGATGCGGTGGACGTGATGTCATTGCAGCGCATCTCATGCGCGGACGAACGATGTCATCACGTACGGTCAAGTCGCGCGGTCCTGATACCCCGACGCTGGTATCCCGCGCAACGCGCGAAAGCGCGTTGTCGCGGTCGCGACGAGGCTTCGCCTCGCGCGGTTACGGTGGCCAAAAAGCCCGGTGCACCGAGGAGAACGCGAAGCAGCCGTTAAAGCCATCGCGCAGGGAAGGCCGGATCATCCGGCTGAGCCTGTGGTTCCTGCCCCGTGCATTTTTATCGCACGGGGGCCGCGGGTATCAGTCGATGCCCGGCCTTCCCTGCACCCTCTTTCTTGAAGAGGGTCACCGAATGAGCAAAGCTCGGACGCAAATCGCGCCGCGGGACTATGAACGCATGCCGCTTCCGTCATTGCGAGCGAAGCGAAGCAATCCAGAACCCAGTGAAGATTTTGGCGACGATTCTGGATTCCTTCGGAGCTCACGCTCATCGCAATGACGCCGCGAGCGCGTTGCAAACAAACATGGCCGTCTTGACCTCCGACGTAAGTGACATCAGCCGCTCCAACCCACAAAGTCCTTGACCCGTTCGCGCACAAATGATGCGAAGAGTGACCAGGGAGAGAAACGACACAATGCGACTGCCCTTCTTCTATGGCTGGGTCGTCGTCGCCGTGACCTTCGTCACGATGGCGATCGGCGTCAATGCACGAACCGCCTTCTCGCTGTTCTTCCCGCCGATCCTGTCCGAATTCGGCTGGGAGCGCGGTATCACCGCCGGCGCGTTCTCCTTCGGTTTCGTGATATCGGGAATCGTCAGTCCCTTGATCGGCCGGCTGATGGACCGCACCGGCCCGCGCGCGGTGATGGAGCTGGGCGTGGCGCTGATGGCCGGCGGGCTGTTGCTGGCCCCACTGACGTCGCAGCCCTGGCATCTCTACGTCACCATAGGCGTCATGGTCGGCGCCGGCAGCGTCTGCCTCGGTTATTCCGGGCAATCGCTGTTCCTGCCGAACTGGTTCATCCGCCGGCGCGGCCTTGCGATCGGCGTTGCCTTTGCAGGCGTCGGCATCGGCTCGGTCACGCTGCTCCCCTGGGTGCAGCATATGATTGCCGAAACCGGCTGGCGCACCGCCTGCACCGCCATGGGCCTCCTCGTGCTGATCGTGCTCGCGCCGATCAATCTGCTCCTGCGCAAAAAGCCGGACGAGCTCGGCCTGCGGCCCGATGGCGATGCCGTCCCATTGGCTTCGGCGGCGAAGCCGGTCTCCAACATCGTCGATCCTGCCTGGGCCGCCGTCGATTGGACCTTGCCGCGCGCGCTGCGCACGATGAGGTTCTGGTGGCTTGCGATCGGCTATTTCTTTGGCCTGTACATCTGGTACGCGGTCCAGGTCCACCAGACCAAATATCTGCTCGAGATCGGCTTCAGCCCGAACGTCGCGGTGTGGGCGCTCGGTGCGGTCAGCCTGCTCGGCATTCCCGGCCAGATCGCACTCGGTCATGTGTCGGATCGGATCGGACGCGAGGCCGTCTGGGTCTTGAGCTGTGTCGGCTTTGCCATCTGCTTCGCCGCCCTGATCGCGCTCAAGGCTTCGCCGACCCTGCTGCTGGTCTATGTCATGGTGGCGAGCCAGGGCGTGCTCGGCTACGGCATCACCTCGGTGATGGGCGCCGTGGTCCTGGAGATCTTTCAAGGACCGCATTTCGGGGCGATCTTCGGCACGATCATGCTGATCGGCCTGTGCGGCGGCGCGGCAGGCCCCTGGGTCACCGGCGTGCTCTACGATCTCACGGCGAGCTACACGGCCGGTTTTGCGATCGCGATCGCTGCGTGTCTCGTCTCGGCGGTCGCAGTGTGGTGTGCCGCGCCGCGGAAAGTCCGCGCGGTCGCCGGCCAATTGCACCGGCTGAAGCCGGCCACCGAGGTCCCATGATGGATTTAGGTGATCAGGATTTCGCTTGCCATGCCCCTCTCCAGATGAGCTAATCGGCCAAAACGAAAAATCAGGAGAGGAACGACCATGAACGAGCATGTCCAGGCCGAGACTGTCCAGGCGAAGCCGGCCGCGCCGCTGTTCAATCCGTTGTCGCCGCAGTTCATCCGCGATCCCTATCCTTTCTATCAGCAGCTGCGCGAAACTGACCCGATGCATGTGACGCCGTTCGGCGCCTTCCTCGCGAGCCGCCATGCGGAATCGAGCCTCGTCCTGCGCGACAAGCGTTTCGGCAAGGACTTCGTCCCCCGCAGCATCCGCCGCTACGGCCCGAAGATCATGGACGAGCCGATTTTCCGCAGTATGAGCCTGTGGATGCTGCAGCAGGATCCGCCCGATCACACGCGCCTGCGCAACCTCGTCGTGAAAGCGTTCACGGCGCGGCGGGTGGAGGACATGCGCCCGCGGATCCAGCAGATCGTCGACCAGACGCTCGACGAGGTGATCCCGCGCGGGAACATGGACCTGATCGAGGATTTCGCGTTCCGCCTTCCGGTGACCGTGATCTGCGAGATGCTCGGAATTCCGGAGGAGCACTGCGAAGCTTTCTATAAGAGTTCGCGCGAAGGCGGACGCCTGCTCGATCCGGTGCCGCTCTCGCCGGCCGAGATCGCGGAGGGCAATGCCGGCAACGCGGTCTCGAAGGCCTATTTCCAGCAGCTGTTCGAGTTGCGGCGACGCCAGCCCGGCGACGATCTGACAACGCAGCTGCTGCAGGCCGAGGAAGACGGCGCCAAGCTCAGCCATGAGGAACTGACCGCGAATATCATCCTGTTGTTCGGCGCCGGACATGAGACCACCGTCAACCTGATCGGCAATGGCCTGCTCGCGCTCTATCGCAATCCGGATCAGCTGGCGCTGTTGAAGGCGCGCCCGGAGCTGATCACCAATGCGATCGAGGAGTTCCTGCGCTACGACTCCTCGGTGCAACTGACCGGCCGCGTCGCGCTGGAGGATATCGAGGATCTCGGCGGCAAGCGCATCCCCAAGGGCGAGACCGTGCTGTGCCTGCTCGGCTCAGCCAATCGCGACCCGGCCGTCTATCCCGACCGCCCGGAACAACTCGATATCGCCCGGCCCAATGTGAAACCCTTGTCGTTCGGCGGCGGCATCCATCATTGCCTCGGCGCGCAGCTCGCCCGCATCGAAGCGGAGGTGGCGATCGGAACGCTGCTGCGCCGGCTGCCGGAGCTGAAGCTGGACGATCCGGACAATCCGGATTGGCGGCCGACCTTCGTGCTGCGCGGCCTGAAACGGCTGCCGGCCCATTGGTAACCATTTCGCTAACGGCGGTTGTGCGGCGCAGGCCATTTATCGCATGATGCTGTGACTTCGCCGCACTTCGTCCTATATGATGTGGCGCTCCGGCATCGATATCTGGTGGGGCGGCGCCGCACCGCGGGTTTGAGGGTTAGGCGCCGGAGCGTTGTCCTTTGAGGGAGACCCCGTGCAGACGACCCTGCTCGGATTGGCGATTGCCTTCATCCTTGCGCTCCTGGCTGCGCTGATTGGGCCTTATTTCGTCGATTGGAACCAGTTCCGGCCGCAGTTCGAGGCCGAAGCCAGTCAGGTGATCGGGGTGCCTGTGCGGGTCGCGGGCGCGCTCGATGCGCGCCTGTTGCCGACGCCGACCTTGCGGCTGCGCCAGGTTACGTTCGGCGGGGCGAATGATCTCGGCAAGCTGCGCGCCGACAAGCTCGATGTCGAGTTCAGCCTCGGCGACCTGATGCGGGGAGAATGGCGCGCCAATGAGCTCACGGTCAGCGGCATGGCCGCCGATCTCGGGCTCGATCCGAAGGGCCGCGTCGATCTGGCGGGCGGAGGCGGCCGGTTCAATCTGGCTGCGCTGTCGATCGATCGTCTGAACCTGACCGGCCGCGTCGCGCTGCATGACGCGGTCAGCCACTCGACGCTCGAGCTCACCGACATCGTGTTTTCCGGCGATGTCCGCTCGCTTGCCGGCTCGCTGCGCGGCGACGGCGCGGTTTCGGTTCTCGGCGTGCGCTATCCGTTCCGCGTGTCCTCTAGCCAGGACAAGGATTCCAGCGGCCTGCGCGTGCATCTCAACATCGATCCGGGCGAGCGTCCGGTGGCCGCCGATGTCGAGGGCCTGATCAGCTTTGCCAACCGCTCGCCGCGCTTTGCCGGTGCGCTGACCTTGTCCTCGCCGCCGCCCAAAGGACAGTCCAAGGAACAAGGCAAGGCCAAGCCGGTCGATGCCAAGGACCAAGCCATCGGCGATGCGCCCTGGCGGATGACGGCCAAGGTGGCAGCCGATTCTTCGGTCGCCAAACTGGACCAGATCGAGTTCAGCTTCGGCCGGGAGGAGCGGGCGCTGAAATTTGCCGGCAACGGCGATGTGCGCTTTGGCGCGGCACCGCTGCTGCGCGCCGCATTATCGGCGCGCCGGCTCGATGCCGACCGGTTGCTTGGCATCGACGGCAATACGGATCGCAAGGCGACCGTTCCGGCACAGGCGCTGCCGGAGCTGCGCAACTGGCTGGCGCGGCTGCCGACCTTGCCGCTGCCTGCGGACATCCAGATTTCGACCGAACAGATCACACTCGCCGGACGTCCGGTGCAGGATTTTTCAGCGAGGCTGCACAACGAGCCTGCGTCATGGAGCCTGGAACAGGTCGATCTCAAGGCGCCCGGCGCAACCCATCTGACGTTCAGGACAGCGGGGGCGTCGGCCGCTTCGACGTCGAGTGTTTCTGGCGCACTCGATCTCGATTCGGCTGATCCCGACGCGCTGGTCGCCTGGCTGCAGGGCCGCACCGAGACCAGCTATCGCAGCCAACGGCCGCTACGCTTGCGTGGCAATGTCAATATCGGGTCCGACCGTGTCGCTATCGAAAGTCTGAAGGCCGAGATGGACAGCGGGGCGGTCGAGGGCCGGATGGCACTGATCACCCCGTCCAGCGGCGCAGGATCGCGCTTCGAGGCGGCGTTGAAGGGCGAGCGGCTCGACGTCGATGCCGCCACGGCGCTGGCCCGCTCGCTCGCCGGATCATCGGGGCAGTGGCCTGACGAAGCGAGCATCGCGATCGACGTTGGACGCGCGACATGGAGCGGCCAGGACTTTCGTCCGTTCACAGCCAAAGCGTCGTACGGGCCGAAGAGCATCACGGTCGATCAGGTCAAGTTCAGCCAGGGAGGGGTGACCAGCGAGGGATCGGGCCGGTTCGACCGCACGGACGCAACCGGACGGCTCAGCCTGACCACGAACGCGGCGTCGCTCCACGACATCACGGCTCTGCTGCAGCCATTTGCGCCGAACCTGGCTGCGCAACTCGAGAAGGCCGCGGTTCAACCAGGGCCGGCGCGGTTCAAGCTTGCGCTTGATCTTGCCAGGGATCCGGCGAGCGCCGATCGCGCGCAGGCCAAAGCCGTGCTCGACCTTGAAGCTCCGCAAATCAAAGGGACGACGACGCTGACCGCAAAGCCGGCGGCCTCGGCGCTGCGCAATTTCGATCTAGATGCGATCAGCCGCACCGATGTCGGGTTGGATGCGAAGATCTCGGCGGAGCAGGGCAACCTGTTGCTCGCTTTGCTTGGCGTGAATCGCATCGCCGCGGCGGGCAGCGGCCCGGCCGTGCTCGATGCCGACATCAAGGGCAATTGGCGCGCGCCCTTGCGCGTCACCGCGAAGATCGCAGGCGTGGGTCTCGACGGGGATGTGCAGGGCACGCTCGAGACCACGTCCGGGTCCTGGTCCTTGCCCGCGGCCGATTTGCTCAAGGCTAATCTGAACCTGCGGGTCCGTAATGCGAACCTGGCGCCGCTCGCCGGATTCGGCGCGCAGGCTGCGGCGGCGCAGAACGCGCGGCTGTTCGCTCGCGTCGGTTTGGTCGCTGGCCGGCTCAGCCTGGACGACATCGATGGCCTCATCGGCGGAGCACGGCTGCGCGGGCGCCTCGCGCTCACGCTCGACGACGACAGGCAGATCGACGGCGAGCTTGGGCTGGACGCGCTGAACCTGCCGCAGATGTTCGCGCTTGTGGTCGGTGCGACCGGCCATGATGCCGCCGAGCCGCTCGGTCCGGGGTTCTTGAAGGGGTGGAGAGGTCGGGTGTCATTCCAGGCGCTCAGCGCTGCGCTGCCGGGCGGTGGCGAATTGCGCCCGATTGGCGGCACGATCAAGAGCGATGGGCAGAGCCTGACGGTCGAGAATTTGAAGGGGCGGCTTGGCGGCGGCGACGTCGCGGCGACGCTCGATGCACGGCCGAATGCCAATGGATTGGCGCTGAGCGGCCGCCTGGAGCTGTCGAACGTGGATGGCAACGCGTTGCACTACCGCAGCTTGGCGATGCCCGCCGGCCGCATCTCCGCGCAGATGGCGCTTGCGAGCGAGGGGCGCAGCGTGCAGGCGCTGACCAGCGCCTTTGCCGGCAACGGCACCGTCACGCTGGATGGTGTTTCGATTCCGGGTCTCGATCCACGCGCCTTCGATGTGGCGCTGCGTGCCTTCGACGCCGGCCAGATCACCGACGATGTGAAGCTTCGGCAGATCGTGGAGCCGCTGCTGACCACGGGATCGCTGGCGGTGGCGTCCGCGCAGATTCCGTTCGTCATCCGCGATGGGCGGCTGCGCGTCAGTGCGACGACTTTGGACGCCAAGGACGCGCGCGCGATCGTCTCCGGCGGTTATGATATCCCGGCCGATCAGGCGGATATTCGCGCCAGCCTGATCACGACGACGATCGGCAACGAGAGCAGCCGCCCGGAAATCCAGCTGTTCGTGGTCGGGACGCCCGACGGGCTGCAGCGCAGTGTCGATGTCACCTCGCTGTCGTCCTGGCTTGCGGTGCGCGCCATCGATCGCGAGACGCGGCGGTTGGATGCGATCGCGCGGGGCGAGCCGCCGCCGTCCTATCCCTCGTCCACCGCCTCCCTGCCGTCGCCCTCGGGGGCCGGGAGCGCACCGCCAAGCCTGACCGATGTGCCGGTGCCTGGACGCGATCCGCGCCGCACAAGGCCGGGTGGGCCCCGCCAGCAACCACCGCCGCAGCCGCCGCTGTCCGGTCCTCCGCCCGGATCGCCGCCGCTTCCGGTGCCGCCGGTGGCAGCGAACCAGCAGGTCGCCCCCTTGCCGCCGCCGGTTGAGGTTAAGCCCCCGCCGGGAGCCCTGCCGCCTAGGCCCAAGCCGATGCTGCGCCCGCCGCTGGTGCTGACGCCGCCTGGCAGTCCTTGATCTCGGTGCATCTCGGGGAGCATCCGCGCCGATGATGACGTTGCGTCAAGTGGAGGTCATTCGGGCCGTGATGGTGACCGGCACCATCAACGGCGCGGCGAAGCTGTTGAAGGTGTCGGCGCCGGGCGTCAGCCGACTCGTGAAATACACCGAACGCTCGCTCGGCATTCGTTTCTTTCAACGCCAGAACGGCCGGTACTTTCCGACCCCCGAGGCGCAGAACATCTTCGAGCAGATCAACAGCGTCTACGAGAAGGTCGATGATCTCAGCTACATCATCTCTAACATTGGCCGCGGCGCGCTCTCGGAATTGCGTGTCGGCTCGGTGCCAAGCATCGCGCAGGTGATGGTGCCGCGCGCCATCGAGCGCGTGCGCCGGCGCTATCCCGATCTCGGCATCGACATCAATATCCTCAAGATCGAGGAAGCGATCGATTATCTGATGCTCGGCAAGGGCGAATGCGTAGCGATGAGCTACCGGCTCGACCACTCCGGGCTTGATTTCCTGCCGCTCGCCTCCGGCGAATTGTTCTGCATCGTGCCGCCGGGGCACGAACTCGCCGGCCGCAAGCAGGTCTCCGCCGCCGAGATGACGCGCTATCCGCTGATCGGCATCGATCCCAACGATCCTTACGGCCGGATCATGGCCGAGATCTTCGAGCGCAACAAACTCGACTACAACATCTCGATCAAGGCTCGCTTCGGCACCACCGTGTGCGCGCTGGTAAAGGCAGGGCTCGGCATCGCCATCATAGACCAGTTCACGGTGGCCCACGGCGGCTATCCCGGCATCGAGCTTCTGAAGATCGCCGAGCCGACCCGGTTCGACACCTATGTCGCGGTCAAGCGCGGCGCCCCGCTATCGCTCTATGCGGAATACTTCATCGATGGCCTGCGCGCGGAGATGCGCGCGCTGGAGCCGGGACGACGTCAGGTGGCAAGGGCCAGCGCGGCCGGCCGCAAAAGATAACATCATGTTAGGTTCGGCGGATATTTGGGTAATTGTGTTAGCTGGCGAAAACATTATCGTCCGCATCTGATTTCACCGTCCTTACGGAGCCGCGACAGCTCCAACCGGAGACGACGACCATCGTGCCAGATATTTCCGCATCCGGAGGCCGCAAATTCCTGACCGGGTTGCTCGGTGCCCCGATCGCGCACTCGGCTTCACCCGCGATGCACGAGACGGCTGCCGCGGCGCTCGGGGTCCGCTGTCACTACCAGCTCATCGAGGTCGCCGGCGCCGACCGTGCCGAGCTTGCGATCCTGCTCGAAGGTGTCAGGCGGCTTGGCTTTGCCGGTGTCAACGTCACCTATCCCTACAAGGAGGCGGTCGTCGACCTGCTCGACGAGCTCGCGCCCAAGGCAGCCGCGATGCGCGCCGTCAATACCGTCGTGGTGCGTGATGGGCGGCTGATCGGCCATAATACCGACACGACGGGCTTTGCGCGTGCAGTGGCGCCCCTTGTTGCGGGTTCGGGCAACGGCGTCGTGGCATTGATCGGCGCTGGCGGCGTTGGCAAGGCGATCGCGTTTGCACTTGCGAACGTTGATGTCGCGGGCTTGCGCATCTTCGATACCGAGCGGGCGCGAGCAGAGAGGCTCGCCAGCGTGCTGCCTTCCGGGAAAGGCATCGTGGTAGCCGACAGCATCGAGCAGGCGGTGCAGGGCGCTGTGGGGATCGTGAATGGAACTCCGATCGGGATGCTGCCGAACCGCGGCACGCCGATACCCGACGCGCTGCTGCATGACGGTTTATGGGTGGCGGACGCAGTGTACTCGCCGCTCTGGACGCCTCTCTTGAAGGCGGCCAAAGCCAAGGGCGCGCGGGTCCTGCTTGGACGCGAGCTTGCGATCTATCAGGCGGCCGACGCGTTCGAGCTGTTCACTGGGCTTACGCCTTCGACCGACGTCATGGGGCGAGCTTTCGACGACCACATGGCGGAGAGATATCCGGCGGTTGACGCCGCCTGAGCAAACCGGCCAATACGAGCCGGAACATCGAATTCAAGAAACGCAAGAAGAGTAGAAACGAGGAGGAGACGCGTGCGATCGTTCATTTTGGCGAGCTTTTGCTCGGCTGTATTGCTGTCCGGCTCTGCGTGCGCACAGTCCGGGGCACCCATCAAGATTGCTGATGTTGCCGAGCTGTCGGGCGGTGGCGCCACCGTCGGTAACAATTGGAAGAATGGCATCGATCTGGCCGTCGAGGAGATCAATGCCAAGGGCGGTATTCTCGGGCGCAAGATCGAGGTCAGCCACGCCGATTCCCAGTCCAACCCGGGCGTGGCGCGCGCGCAGGTACAGAAGGCGCTCGACGCCGAGCCTTACGTCCTGCTCGGGCCGGGCTATTCCGGCTCCGTCAAGGTCACCGCCCCGCTCGCTGCCGAAGCGGGCATCACTCAGATCATGGGCGGCGAGGCGGCCGAACTGACGCAGGCCGGCAATAAGTTTCTGTTTCGCACATCCTTCGGTCAGCAGTCGTCGATGCCGAAGGTGGCCAAGTACATCAATGATGAGTTGAAGGCGAAGTCGGTGGCGGTCGTCTGGGTGAACAACGATTTTGGCCGCGGCGGACGCGACGTCATCACCAAGGAGTTCAATCGCCTCGGCATCAAGGTCGTCGCGGACCTGTCGACCGAGGCAGGCCAGGCGGACTTCGCAGCCGATGTCAGCAAGATCAAGGCCGCAGCCCCGGACGCCGTCTTCATCTATGTCAACGAAGAGGAAAGCGCGCGCATCCTCAAGGAGATCAAGCGCCAGGGCGTGACGGCGCCGCTGATCGGCGAGACCACGCTGGTTGGGCAGAAGGTCATCGAGCTCGCCGGCGATGCCGCCAATGGCGCCCGCGGCCATGTCGGCCTGACCACCGACGCGCCGGTCGAGGCCATCAAGGCGTTCCGGGACCGCTTCGTGAAGAAGTACAACTACGTGCCCGATCACAACGGCCTCAAGGGCTATCTCGCGGTCTACATGATCAAGGCGACCACCGAGAAGATGGGCAAGGTCGATTCCAAGGCGTTCGCGGATACCCTGCACGGATTGACCATCAAGACGTCTGACGAGCCGAACATCCTGATGGATGTGACCTTCGATCAGAACGGCGATATCGACCGGCAGGGCTTTCTGGTCGAAGTGGTCGACGGCAAGCAAGTCGTGGAGCAGGTGTTGCCAAAGCTCAACTGAGGCGAACGGGCGGCCGGTGGCGCCGGTCGGGATGTCGGGCGCCGCCTCACCCAAGGCTCACGGGGAAACCATGTCCAATCTGCTCGATCTGATCGTGGCGGGTCTCGCCACCGGCGCAATCTACGCGCTGATCGCGGTCGGCTTCACGCTGCTGTGGCAGACTTCACAGACCATCAACTTCGCCCAGGGCGAGTTCGTGATGCTGCCGGCGTTCCTGATGCTCGCGGTCATGCATCTCGGTGCGCCGTTCTGGCTCGCGGTCCTCGTCGGCATTCTGCTGTCTGCGCTGCTGCTCGGGCTCGCCTTCAAGATGCTCCTGGTCGATCCGATGCTGCGGCATGGCGTGCTGCCGCTGGCGATCGCGACGATGGCCTTGGCGATCGGGATCAAGGAAGCGGTGAAGCAGTTCTTCAGCGCTGAGGCGTCCCCGTTCCCGTCGATCGTGCCGGTGGATGATATTGTCCTGCTCGGCCGATCGGTCTCGCTGCAAAGCCTCGGCGTGCTCGCGGTCGCGGTTCTCGCCGTGTTCGGCTTGACGATGCTGTTGAATCGTACCTCACTCGGTCACCAGATGCAGGCGGCCGCGCAGAATCCGACGGTGGCACGTATCATCGGCGTGCCGGTCGAGCGCATGATCCTGCTGACGTTTCTGATCAATGCGGTGCTGGTGGCACTCGCATCGCTGCTAATAACGCCGATCTACCTCGCCAAGTTCTCGAGCGGCGAGGTGCTGGGGCAGGCGGCGTTCGTCGCAGCCATCGTCGGTGGCTTCAACCAGGTGCGCGGCGCGATCGCGGGCGGCCTGTTGATCGGTGTGGTCGACAATCTCGCCGCAGCCTATGTGTCGACGCAATACCGCGCCGCGGTCCCGATGGTGCTGTTGATCCTGGTGATCCTGTTCCGACCGCAGGGGTTGCTCGGACGCGCAGAGGAGCGCACCGTATGAGCACGAACGGTAAAGTGCTTCGCATCGCCATCGGCCTCGCCGTGATCGCGGGCCTGATCATCGTCCCGATGAACTTCAACCGCTATGGACTGTTCATCCTGAGCCAATGGGCCGTCATGACCGTCGCGGCCATGGGGCTCAACCTCACGCTGGGGTATGCCGGACAGGTGTCTTTGGCGCAGGGCGCCTTCGTCGGCATCGGCGCCTATGGTGCCGCGATCCTGACTACGCATGGCTGGCCGCTGGCTGCTGCGCTGGGCGTGGTCGTCCTGCTGTGCTTCGCCGTTGGCTGGCTGCTCGGCTATCCCGCATTGCGCGTCCAGCATCATTATCTGGCCTTTGTCACGCTCGCCTTCTCGACGCTGATGTTCCTGGTGTTCCGCAATGAGAGCTGGCTGACGAACGGCATCTACGGCATCAGCAACATTCCACGGCCGGAGATCTTCGGCTTTGCGACCCGCAAGCCTTTGCCGTTCTACTATCTCTGTCTCGGCTCGCTAGGTCTCGTCACGCTTGCAATGTGGTGGCTGATCCGCTCCCCCTGGGGGCGAGCCTTCATGGCCTTGCGCGAGAACCCGATCCGTGCGCAATCGCTTGGCGTCGATACCCGGCGCTACACCTTGATGGCTTTCGCGATCGGTTCGGTGCTCGGCGGCGTTGCCGGCGTGCTCTATGCGCCGCTGACACAGTACATCGATCCGGTGCCGTTCAACCTGCAGCTCTCGCTCGATCTCCTCATGATGGTGATCGTGGGCGGCTCCGGCTTCCTGTTCGGTCCGTTCCTGGGGGCCATGATCGCGGTGCTGCTGCCGGAATGGCTGCGCGTGGTTGAAGGTTATTATTTGATGCTCTATGCGGCAGCGGTGATCCTGCTGCTGATCTACTCGCCCACCGGTATCCTCGGCATCCTCGATCGCTATCTCAGCGCACGCCGTACCCAGGCGGCATCGACGCTGCGTGCCGCTGCGCAGTCCAAGCTGGAGGCGGTGCGATGACCGCGGTTCTGGACGTTCGCGAGGTGAAGAAGAGCTTTGGCGGTATCACAGCGGTGAACGGCGTCAGCTTCGACGTGCAGGAAGGGGAGATTCTCGGCTTGATCGGTCCCAACGGCTGCGGCAAGTCGACCCTGTTTAACTGCATCCTCGGTCAGCTCGTGCCGAGTTCGGGCGAGGTCCGCGTCGACGGCAAGGTCGTCACCGGGCAGCGGCCGTCCGAGCTGAACCGTCTCGGTGTCAGCCGGACCTTCCAGTTGCTGCAGGTGTTCCCGAAACTCTCGGTGCGGGACAATCTCATCCTCGCCGGCCAGGAGCATCGCGGCAGCATGCTGTCCCGCCTGTTCGGCCCGTCGGACGCCGGACTCACCGCAACTGCCGAGCAGATGATCGGCTTTTTCAAGCTCGAGCATCTCGCCAATGAGCCGGCCGGCGGCCTGTCCTATGGACAGCAGAAGCTGCTGGATGCGGCGATGGCCTTCATGGGCGGCCCTCGGCTGGTGTTACTCGATGAACCCGCCGGTGGCGTCAACCCGACAATGCTCGGCGATCTGAAGGAACGGCTGATCGCGATCAATCGCGAGCGGCGCGCGACCTTCGTGGTGATCGAGCACAACATGGAATTCGTGATGTCGCTGTGCTCGCGCGTCATGGTGATGGCGGAAGGCAGGGTGCTTGCGATCGGCAAACCCGACGAGATTCGTGCGAACCCTGCCGTGATCGAAGCCTATCTCGGACACTGATGGAGGCGGTCGTGAGCGACACCATCCTCGACGTTCAGAACCTCGTCGGCGGCTACGGCAAGATGACGATCCTGAACGGCACCAGCTTCTCGGTGCCGGCGGGCTCGATCACCACGGTCATCGGTCCCAACGGCGCCGGCAAGTCGACCGTATTCAAGGCGATCTTCGGCTTGCTCAAGCTGCGCGAGGGCAAGGTGATCTTCAAGGGGTGCGATGTCACCGGGCAGAGCCAGCGCGCGCTGCTCGCTGCCGGCGTCTGCTACATCCCGCAGGGACGCAACATCTTCGGCGAACTGTCGGTCCGCCACAATATCGAGCTTGGCGGCGTGGCCGCTCCTCGCGATATCGACATCGCCGCCCGGGTCGAGACCGCGCTCGATATCTTTCCGGTGTTGCGGAAGAAGGCGGAGCGGCAAGCCTCGACCCTGTCCGGCGGAGAACAGAAACAGCTCGAGATCGTGCGCGGCCTCTTGCTCGAGCCGCAGCTCGTGCTGATCGACGAGCCGTCGATCGGACTGTCGCCTCTGATGGTGCAGCAGACCTTCGATATCCTCAAGCAGCTGCGCGATCGCGGCGTCTCCGTGCTCCTGATCGAGCAGAATGCGCGCTCCGCGCTGGAGATCTCCGACTACGGCATTGTACTGGAGCTTGGTCGTACCCGGCTCATCGACAAGGCAGACCGCGTGCTGTCCGATCCGCGGATCGGACAGCTGTTCCTGGGCGGCGCCATGGAGGAGACCGCAGCATGAGCAAGCGTTCGATCGCGACCGTCTCGCTGAGTGGTGCCCTGGACGAGAAGTTGCGGGCCATCGCAGCGGCGGGCTTCGAAGCGGTCGAGATTTTCGAAAGCGACCTCGTGTCGTTCGGCGCCAGTCCGCGCGACATCGGCCAGATGTGCCGTGACCTCGGTCTGGCGATCTGCGCTTATCAGCCATTTCGCGATTTCGAAGGCATGCCCGAGCCGCAGCGTGCGCGCAACTTCGTTCGCGCCGAGCGCAAGTTCGACTTGATGCAGGAGCTGGGTACGGATCTGCTCCTGATCTGCAGCAATGTGTCTCCGGCTTCGCTTGGCGGCATCGATCGCGCCGCAGAGGACCTGCGTGAGCTCGGCGAGCGGGCGGCGCGCCGCAATCTGCGGGTCGGTTACGAGGCGCTGGCCTGGGGCCGGCATGTCAGCGATTATCGCGATGCATGGGAGATCGTGCGCCGTGCCGACCACAAAGCGATCGGCGTCATTCTCGACAGTTTCCATGCCCTGGCGCCGGCACTGCCGATCAACGCGATCCGCGCGATTCCCGCCGACAAGATCTTTCTGGTGCAGCTCGCCGATGCGCCGCGGCTCGAACTCGACGTCTTGTCCTGGAGCCGGCACTTCCGCAGCTTTCCGGGGCAGGGTGATCTGCCGGTGCTGGACTTCATGGAAGCGGTGGCTGCAACCGGCTATGCCGGACCTCTGTCGCTCGAGATATTCAACGACCAGTTCCGCGCCGGGTCGGCCGCGCGCACTGCCATAGATGGCATGCGCTCGCTCTTGCTGCTGGACGATGCGCTCGCTGCGCGAACGCCAGCGGCATCTTATGAGCGGCTCGCTCCCAGAGTGACGGCCAGGGGCATCGGCTTCATCGAGTTTGCGGTCAGTCCGGATAACGCGGGCGGGCTCGCCGAGCTGTTCGCCCAGCTCGGCTTCCGGAAGACCGGCCGTCATCGCAGCAAGGCGGTGGAACGGTGGTCGCAGGGCAGCGTCGATCTCGTCATCAATTGCGAGCCGGCGAGCTTTGCCCATTCGCATTATGTAACGCATGGTCCCGGCGTCTGCGCCATCGCGCTCGATGTCGACAGTGCCGAGCGGGCCATGGTGCGGGCGCAAGCGTTGAAGACGCGCACCTTCTCCCAGCCGGTCGGGCCGGGCGAGCTGGAAATTCCGGCCATCCACGGCGTGGGAGGCAGCCTCTTGTATTTCCTCGACACTCACGGAAAGCATTGGGACGTGGATTTCGAGGCCGTGGCCAACGACGACAGCGCGGCGCGCCTCCAGGCGGTCGATCACATCGCCCAATCGATGGCTTATGACGAGATGCTGTCATGGCTGCTGTTCTATGCCGGAATCATCGACCTCAAACGCTTGCCACAGATGGAAATCGCCGACCCAAGAGGTCTCGTGCAAAGCCAGGCCATCGTCAATGACGACCGCAGCCTGCGCTTCATCCTCAACGGTTCGGCAGCGAGGCGCACGCTGCCGTCGCGCTTCATCTCGGAGTTCTTCGGCTCCGGCGTCCAGCACATCGCATTTTCCACGGAGGACATCTTTGCCGCGGTTGCGGAGATGCGGGCCCGCGGTGCCGGCTTTCTCGACATTCCCGACAACTATTATGATGATCTCGAAGCCAGATATGATTTCGACGCCGGCACCTTGGCGGCCCTGCGCGCCAATAAGATCCTCTACGATCGCGAGGGCGACGGCGAATTCTTCCAGGTCTATACCCACATCTTCCAGGAGCGCTTCTTCTTTGAAATCGTGCAGCGGCGAAACTATCAAGGGTTCGGCGCGCCGAATGCTTCGATCCGGCTCGCCGCGCAGGCGCGCGAGGTCCGGCCGGAATCGATGCCGCGCATGTAGGGTCAGCGTTCTCTGCGGATACCCGGCAGGCGGCCGATCTCGTCAGCGAGATAGTCGATTGCCAGTCTGACGCGCGCGATGCCGGCGCGCTCCGGCACGATCAGCATGTTGAGCGGCACTGAAGACAGCCGGTAGTCGGGCAGGATCGCGGTCAGGCGCCCGGCCGCGAGGAGGTCGTGGACCAGCCAGTGGTGTGCGGCCGCGATGCCGCGTCCGGCCAGCAACGCTTCGCGCACGGCAAGGCCGTGATTGGCACGGAAGCGTCCCATGAACGGCACGTCATGATGCCGGCCATCGGCCGTCTGGAGCGTCAGAAGGTCGCTGCCCGCGACGTTCGTCATGCGGATGCCTTCATGGCCGATCAGGTCCTGGGGCACCCGCGGCGTGCCGTGCCTGTCCAGATAGTCGGGGGAGGCGACCATCAGGCGGTGCGAGTGACCGAGCCCGCGCAGCTTCATCGCGCTATCGGCGAGTGGGGCGAGGCGCAGCGCGATGTCGACGCCCTCGCGCACCAGGTCGATCCGCTCATCCGTCAGGCTGAGATCGATCGCGATCTCCGGATAGCGATCCTGGAAGGCAAAGACGAGCCGGGTGATGTGCAGGATGCCGAAGGCTGCCGTGCAGGAGATCCGGATCATGCCTGCAGCGGCGCCGCGTCTCCCGCGCGCTTCGTCGCCGGCCTCCTCAATCAGCCGCAGGATCTGGATGCAGTTCGCGTAATAGCGGCTGCCCTCGTCGGTCAGCATTACCCGGCGCGTGGTGCGGCTGAGCAGCGGCACGCCAATGGCGTCTTCCAACTCGTGCAGGTGGCGCGTGATCGTGGACTGCCCGACGCCGAACTCGCGGGCCACAGCCGACAGGCTGCCGCGTTCGGCCACCCGCACGAAGCTGCGCATATGCGCGAAGCTGACGTCAGACTTATCCATATTACGGCATTATATTATCGATATGCGCCATATAGTGGATAAATGTATGCGGGTCTATGTCATGGCTCGGTTCCACCGAAGGATCGATGCCATGAATGTCCTGCTCGTTTTCGCCCACCCAGAACCTCGCTCGCTGAATGGCGCCTTGCGCGACGCCGCCGTAGCTGAACTCAAGGCCCAGGGCCACGAGGTCAGGATCTCGGATCTCTATGCCATGGGTTGGAAAGGCGCCGCCGATCGCGCCGATTTTCCGCAACTCGCGCCGGACGCCAGGCTGAACGTCGCCGCTGCGTCCGGCGAGGCGTTCGCGGCACATAGGTTGACGGACGACGTCAGGGCGGAACAGGAGAAGCTGCTGTGGGCCGATGCCGTGATCCTGCAGTTTCCGCTGTGGTGGTTTACGATGCCCGCGATCCTGAAAGGCTGGGTCGATCGCGTCTATTCCTACGGCTTCACCTACGGTGTTGGCGAGCATAGCGATAAGCGGTGGGGCAACCGCTACGGCGAGGGTGTGTTCGCCGGCAAGCGCGCGATGCTCATTGTGACCACCGGCGGATGGGAGGAGCACTATTCAGCGCGCGGCATCAACGGTCCGATCGAGGATCTGCTGTTCCCGATCAACCACGGCATCCTGTTCTATCCCGGATTCGACGTGCTGCCGGCCTTCGTGGCGCATCGGGTCAATCGGCTCGATGAGGCGGGCTTCGCCGCGATCGCGGAGCGGCTTCGTGAGCGGATGCGTACGCTGTTCACCGCGACGCCAATTCCGTACCGGCGGCAGAACCACGGCGACTACCTGATCCCCACCATGCAGCTGCGCTCCGAACTCGGCGATCGAGCTGCGCACGGCTTCGCGCTGCACGTGGACGATGCCGCGGAGTGACGGCTGTCATGGGCGCGGGACTAACCCGCGCCCATCGCGACGGCGATGTGGTAGGTGGCAAAGCTCGCGGCATAGGCGAGTGCCAGCATGTAGCCGAAGGTGATGGCCATCCAGCGCCAGCTGCCGGTCTCGCGGCGGATGACTGCCAGCGTTGAGGCGCATTGCGGCGCGAAGATGTACCAAGCGAGCAGCGACAAAGCGGTGGCGAGGCTCCATTTGGCCGCCAGCACCTGACCGATCTGTTCGGCGGCCTCTTTGCCGCCTTCGATGGCATAGACGGTGCCGAGCGCTGCGACGGCGACCTCGCGGGCTGCCATGCCCGGGACCAGGGCGACGGCGATTTGCCAGTTGAAGCCGATCGGCGACAGCAACGGCGCGATGGCCTGCCCGATCATGGCAGCAAGGCTGTAATTGATCGCGGGCTCGGTCGCGCCCGTCGGCGGCTGCGGGAAGGATGCCAGAAACCAGATCAGCACCATCATCGCGAAGATCGTGGTGCCGGCGCGCTGCAGGAACATCTTGGCCCGGGTATAGACGCCGATCGCAATGCTGCGCAGCCGCGGCATCTTGTAATCGGGCAGTTCCAGCATGAACGGCGCGGGCTGGTAGTCGCGCATCATGAAGAACTTGATCAGGAAGGACATCAAAAGCGCGCTGACGATGCCGGCGGCGTAGAGCCCGAACATCACGAGGCCCTGCAGATTGGCGAAGCCCCAGACCTGCGTTGGCGGGATGAAGGCCGAGATGATCAGCGTATAGACCGGAATGCGCGCCGAGCAGGTCATCAACGGCGCGATCAGGATCGTGGTCAGCCGGTCGCGGCGGTTGTCGATCACGCGCGTCGCCATGATGCCGGGAATGGCGCAGGCGAAGCTCGACAGCAGTGGAATGAAGGCACGGCCGTGCAGCCCCGCGCCGCCCATGATGCGGTCCATCAGGAAGGCGGCGCGCGCCATGTAGCCGAAATCTTCCAATAGCAGGATGAACAGGAAGATGATGACGATCTGCGGCAGGAAGACGATGACGCTGCCGACACCGGAGATCACGCCGTTCTGCAGAAAGCTTTGCAGAAGTCCTTCGGGCAGTTGGTCATGGACGAGCTGGCCGGCGGCATCGAAGGCCGCGGATAACAGCTGCATCAAGGGCTGTGCCCAGGCGAATACTGCCTGAAACATCACGAACAGGATCAGCAGCAGGATGAAGAGGCCGCCGACCGGGTGCAGGACGACCGCGTCGATCCGCCCCGTCCAGGTGTCCGGCCGCTCCGGCAGGGTCACGGCGGAGGCGATGATGCGATCGGCTTCGCGCTGCGTGGCGCGGAGTTCCGACACGGTCAGCGGACACCAGGTATTCTGACGGTCGGGGGAGGGGCTTTGCGCCAGCAGTTCATCCGTCAGCTGGAGCAGGTCGGCAGTGCCGCCCTTGCGCACGGCAATCGAGGTGACGACAGGCACGCCGAGCGCCTCGGAGAGCTTGGGCACGTCGACGGTGACGCCGCGGCGCTTGGCGATGTCGAACATGTTGAGCACCAGCGCCAGCGGCCGGCCGGTGCTCTTCAGCTCGAGCAGAAGCCGGATCGTCAACCGTAGGTTGGTAGAGTCGGCAACGCACAACACCAGGTCGGGCAATATCTCGCCCGTGGCGCGTCCAAGCACGAAATCGCGGGTGATTTCCTCGTCCGGGCTACGCCCGCGCAGCGAATAGGTGCCCGGGAGGTCGACCACGGAGACTTGGCGCCCTTGCGGGGTCACGAAGGCGCCTTCCTTCCGCTCGACCGTGACGCCGGGATAGTTGGCGACCTTCTGGCGGCTTCCGGTCAGAGCGTTGAACAGCGAGGTCTTGCCGCTGTTGGGGGTGCCCACCAGGGCGACATGCATCAACGCACTTTCCATCGACCGGCGCCCCTGGCGCTATGCCACGATAATGGCCATCGCCTCGCGTCGGCGGACAGCAACGGTGATGTTGTCGACCCGAACTGCGATCGGATCACGTCCGACGATGCCTTCGTGCAGGATTTCCACCCGAGCGCCCTCGACGAAGCCGAGCTCGATCAGGCGGCTTTCGAGTTCAACTTCGGGTAGGGACGAGCTGGTCCCGCTCGCCGCCAGGTGTTGGATCGTTCCGGTATAGCCGCGCCGCGCCAAGCCAAGTGGCAGGTGCTGCCGATCATCGCAGATTTCGCTCATAACCTGTATTTTCAATCGCAACGCACAAGGTCAAGCGCCGCGTGCACGACGCCACTGCACCTTAGAGCGATTTTAAACAGGACCGAGCGAGCGGCTTCTGATCTGGCTCAAGCAGCCGGGGCGGAGGCCGGATGCCGGCTCTCGGCCGACGGCTTCGGCTCGGCCGCAGATGAAGCGGCTGCGCGGTTCTTGAAGTGATCGAGCACGAACAGCCGGATGGCCGACGACAGGTTGCCCTGCTGACGGTTGCTGTCGATCTCTCCCACCAGTTCGGAGAGCGTCATGTTACGCAATCCGGATATCTCCTTCATGCCGTTCCAGAACGCCTCCTCGAGGCTGACGCTGGTCTTGTGACCCGCGACGACAATTGAACGTTTTACGACCGGCGACTTCATCACGCGTCCTCGCCATTGATGCGATGTTGATCCAATAACTCGTTCGCACGCTTTTCGCGTTGCGCGTCGGCTGTGCGCTCGGCCTTCGTTCTGCCGAAGCTTGCGCGATTGGCGTCGGCCACCTTGCCGACCTGATCGCGTGCCATGCGCTTCTTGAAACGCTTCAAATTGATCACCTCTCCCATGCTCGCTCCATCATTACAGAGATCGCAGAGCGCGACAGTCATAACGAAAGGCATGACCTGCCGCGCATCGCGCAGTCGGCTCAACCGTCAGGTAGACCATCATGCCATCGCCCTCATACTGCCAGACTTCCGATCCCGCTTTGCGAAAGATGAACATAGTTGTGTCCGCGCACGCAGCAGAACTAGCTAGTTGACACTATCCTTTACGAGTTAACGGCAACAAATGCATTAGCCCCCGTAGTACTACGGAACTACCTTTATGATCGTCCAGGCCTGGTCATCTTTTCGGGCTGGACGAGCCGATCGAATTCCTCGTCTGACACGAAGCCCAGCCGTGTTGCCTCCTCCTTCAAGGTTGTTCCGTGCTGATGCGCCGCCTTGGCCACCTTTGCGGCGTTGTCGTAGCCGATCTTTGGCGCGAGGGCGGTGACCAGCATCAGCGATCGCTCCATCAGTTCAAAGATCCGCTTCTCGTCGGCGCGAATGCCTGTCACGCAATGTTCGGTAAACGAACGGGCGGCATCACCCAGCAGTTGAATGGAGCTGATCATGCAATGCGCCATGAGCGGCTTGTAGACGTTTAATTCGAAGTGCCCCTGGCTGCCGGCGACCGTGATCGCGGTGTGGTTGCCGAACACCTGACAGCACACCATGGTCATCGCTTCGCATTGTGTAGGGTTGACCTTGCCCGGCATGATTGAGGAGCCCGGTTCGTTTTCCGGCAGGATTAGTTCACCCAGACCTGAGCGCGGTCCGGATCCTAACAAGCGAATGTCGTTTGCGATCTTAAAGAGACCAGTTGCTGCGGAATTGAGTGCGCCATGCACGAATACGTAGGCGTCGTTCGATGCCAGCGCCTCGAATTTGTTTACAGCACTGACAAAGGCGAGTCCGGTAATCCCAGCAACATGCCTAGCAAATAGTTCTGCAAATCGCGGATCTGCATTGAGGCCGGTGCCGACGGCGGTGCCGCCCTGGGCGAGCGGGAAAAGGTCGCTTGCAGCCGTTCGAATCCGAGCGATGCCGCTTTCGACCTGCGCAGCGTAGCCGGAAAACTCTTGGCCGAGCGTCAAAGGCGTGGCGTCCTGGGTGTGAGTACGTCCGATCTTGACGATGT
Organism: Bradyrhizobium sp. SZCCHNS1022; assembly: GCF_032484835.1. Lineage (NCBI taxonomy): Bacteria > Pseudomonadati > Pseudomonadota > Alphaproteobacteria > Hyphomicrobiales > Nitrobacteraceae > Bradyrhizobium > Bradyrhizobium sp. SZCCHNS1022. Next base: position 2,324,369 of record NZ_JAUETT010000001.1, read on the forward strand.
CGGCGAAGGCTTCTTGCTTGGCACGCAACGCAGCAAGGAGTTCGGTCAGGGCCGGGATCAGGTGGCCAAAGATCGCGCGAGCCGCAGCGATGTGCATCGCCGTCGGGAACGAGTCGTTCGATGACTGGCTCATATTGACGTGGTCGTTCGGGTGAACCGGCGCCTTGGCGCCGCGTTCGCCGCCAAGCAGCTCGTTGGCGCGGTTGGCGATGACCTCATTCAGGTTCATGTTGGTCTGGGTGCCGGAGCCGGTCTGCCAAACGACCAGCGGAAAGTGGTCGTCGAGCTTGCCCTCGGTGACCTCTTCGGCGGCCCGTGCGATCGCCTCGGCGAGCTTCCGATCGAGAAGGCCAAGCTCGAGGTTGGTCCGGGCAGCGGCCAATTTGACGACGGCCAGCGCACGGACGATCTGCATCGGCATCCGGTCCTGGCCAATGCGGAAATTCTGCCGCGAGCGTTCGGTCTGTGCGCCCCAATAGCGGTCTGCCGGCACCTCGATCGGGCCGAAACTGTCCGTCTCTGTGCGAGTGGACGGGGGATGGGGGGATTCAGCTGATGGCGCCATGAAACATGCCCTTGGTCGCGAACCGGCGCCGGCCGGTTCAAGCATGCTTCAATTAACTGAAATCGTGGCCGTTCCGCGGGACCTATTTTTGCGGATACGGCCTATTTCTTGCGGAAACGATCCAGCCGCACGACCTCCGCACCCTCGCTCGGCGGCTCGGGCTTCTCCGGCTCGGACGCCGCTGCCGGAGCAGGGGCGACAGTCGCGGAGGCGGCAGGGGATGCCGGCAATGTCGTGCCGGACGTCGTCTCGGCCCCCGTTTCGGACGGCTCGAATTGCAGGCCGAACTGCACCGAAGGGTCGAAGAAGCTCTTGATGGCGTGGAAGGGGACGACCAGCCGCTCCGGAATGCCGCCGAACGACAGGCCGACCTCGAAGCGGTCCTCGGTGACCTCGAGATCCCAGAACTGGTGCTGCAGGATGATCGTCATCTCGTCCGGATACTGGGCGAGCAGCCGTGGCGACAGCTTCACCCCTTCGGCCTTCGAGAGGAAAGTGATGAAGAAATGGTGCTCGCCGGGAAGGCCATGCGCGGCAGCATCGCTCAACACCCGGCGCAGTACGCCGCGCAGGGCGTCGCGTGCCAACACGTCGTAACGAATATGATCCGTCGCCATGATCGGTCCTGTATTCTGATGGTGCCGAGAGCCGGCCTGCGCCTAAGGGGACCGACTCGGGATTTTTGCCATCGTAACCCGACGGGCGGCAGAGGTCAGCATCCATCCCATGCCCGCGGTCACATGATCAGGTGAGAAATGAGAGCGGAGATCCCGACAGAAAAGGCCGGATCGCCGCAAGGAAGAAGTGGAGGCTTCTGTTGCCAGGTGCCTCCGGACCCCGCCTAGCGGAGCTTAACCCGCTAGGACTTTAAAGTGGTCTTTCAAACTGCGTTACGCAGCCTGAGCAACCGGAGCAAAGTTGTCGTTGGCAACTATTGCAGTAGCCCGATAACGGCGGAACAATACCGGGAAAAAGCTCGCCCTTTACGCCCTCGTCGATCCTATTTCGCCCCCGCCGAAACCCGCCGGAAATGGCGGGCTTGGGTGGAGGCGCCGGGTACCGCCCCCGGGTCCGAATGGTTTATTTCGACGGCGATTTATTTCCATAGCCGGCAAGCCGGCACCCCCAATATAGGGGGAGGGCGGTGAGAATGACAGTGCCCTTGGGGCCGCATTGGCGGACAAAAATGTGGGCGATCGCGGGAACAGATCGATTTGGATTGGTCCAGCCGACGAAGCGGCCCTAGATTGGCCGTATGTCGTCCCAAGCCGTGCCGGCGGCTCCTGCCGCACCGGATATCCACAACTCTCCGCCCAGTCTGGCTGTGCTCTTTATCGCATTTGCGAAGATGTCCCTGTCGGGCTTCGGCGGCGTCCTCGTGTTCGCCCGCCGTGCCATCGTCGAGGAACATCGCTGGATGACTGCGGAGGAGTTCAACGAGACCTTCGCGCTGTGTCATTTCCTGCCCGGGCCGAACATCGTCAATCTTTCCCTGGTGTTCGGCTCGAGGTTTCGAGGCATCGCCGGCGGAGTGGCCGCCTTTGCCGGGCTGGTCGGTCCGCCGATGCTGCTGGTCACGGCTTTGGCCGCCATCTACAGCCATTTCGGTCAGGTCGACGGCCTGAGGCGCGTGCTCGCCGGGGTCTCCTGCGCGGCGGTGGGCCTGCTCGTCTCCGCCGTGTTCCGGATGATGTTGCCGCTCTTGAAAAAACGTGACGTGCTGGGTCTGCTCGTGATGGGGGCGGTCTTCGCCGCGATCGGGCTGTCGCGGCTACCGCTGCCGGCCGTGCTGTTGGTCGCCATCCCGGTCAGCCTTGCGATCACCTATGCCAAGATCCGGTGGGCCAGATGAGTGATGACGGCAATCCGCTGTTCCAGCTGTTCTGGACCTTTGCCCTGATCTCGCTGTTCGCGGTCGGTGGGGCCAACGCCGCGATTCCGGAGATGCACCGCATCGCCGTCGACGTCCGGCATTGGATGACCGACAAACAGTTCGCCGATGCGTTTGCGATCTCGCAGATGTCGCCGGGCCCTAACGTCCTTATTGTCACCTTGATCGGCTATGTGGTCGCTGGTGTCACTGGCGCCGTCGTCGCTACGGTCGCAATGTGCGGGCCGACTGCCGCGCTCGCCTATGTCGTCAGCCGATGGCTCTCCCATTCGCGCAATGCGCGCTGGCCTGCGATCCTGCAGGCGGCCCTGGTGCCGCTCTCGATCGGACTGATGGCCGCAAGCGCATTGGTTCTGGCGCAGACCTCCGACCGGACCTGGACAGCCGTCTCGATCACGATCGCCGCGGCGCTCGTTGCCTCCCTGACACGTCTCAATCCGGTGTGGCTGCTTGTCGCCGGCGGTTGCCTGGGTTTCGCTGGCCTTCTCTAGGGAAAGCGATTACGCAGTACGAAGTGGCTCCTCGCCGAGCCCAACCGACGAACAAGAAGATTTTCGGCCACAAAGGCCGACCGGGGAGGAACATCGGACATGGCCGAAACAACGGGCCATCTGCCGGGTGGAGCAACTGCGGCATCGTCCGCGCGCAACCTGACCGGCGCCCTGGTCATTCTGCTGCTCGCCTTCGCGCCGCAGCTTGTCGAATTGCTGATCGCGCTGGCTGGATTGATCGTGCCTCTGTCCGGGCGCGGCCCGTTGCAGGTCCTCTCCGCCCATTCGGGCGCGCTCACGCAAGCAATTCCGACATTGGTGCAGCAAGCGGCCGGAGGGAGCAGGATTGCGCTGTCGTCCGATATGCTGCTGGCGGTGATCTACACCACTCCGCTGCTCGCCCTCGCGCTGTTCACGCGGCTCGCCCGGATTCGCGCGCCGCAGGACTATTATGGCGGCGTGGCGCTGATGGCCCTCGCCTTGTTTGCGTTGTGGGCCTCGAGCGACCTGCAGGGCATGCGCGGCTTTTCATTTGGCCCGGGGACCGCGCCGCGCATGCTGGGCGTGCTGCTGTTGGGGCTGGGCGCCGTGGTCGCTACCATCGGTGTGATCGCCGACGGCCCGGATATCATGCCGTATCACTGGCGCGGCCCTCTGTTCGTGTTCTTGGCCATTCTGACCTTTGCTGTCGCTATTCGTCCTTTGGGACTGGTGATCGCCGGGCTCGCCAGCTTTCTGATCTCCGCACTCGGCAGTTCGGAGACACGCTGGGGTGAGACGCTGGTCGTGGGCATCGCGCTCACCATCGGCTGTGCGCTGCTGTTCCCCTATGTGCTGGGGCTGCCGATGCCGCTGGTTCCGCGTTTCCTGGTGCCGTGAGGGCTTGAATGCTGGAGCTGTTCACGAACCTCGGGCACGGTTTCGCAGTCGCCGTCAGCCCGCTCAATCTGCTGCTCTGCCTGATCGGTGCGCTGGTCGGCACTTTGGTCGGCGTGCTGCCCGGCATCGGCACCATCGCCACGGTGGCGATGCTGCTGCCGATCACCTTCGGGCTGCCGCCGGTCGGCGCGCTGATCATGCTCGCCGGCATCTATTACGGGGCGCAATATGGCGGCTCGACGACCTCGATCCTGGTGAACATCCCGGGTGAGGCGACCTCCGTCGTCACCACGCTCGACGGGTTCCAGATGGCCAAGCAGGGGCGCGCGGGACCTGCGCTGTCGATTGCCGCGATCGGCTCGTTCATTGCCGGCTGTGCTGCGACCGTGCTGATCGCCGTACTCGGCGCCCCGCTGACGTCGATTGCGCTGGCTTTCGGCCCGGCTGAATATTTTTCGCTGATGGTGCTCGGCCTGATCTTCGCCGTGGTGCTCGCCAAGGGCAGTGTTCTCAAGGCGGTCGCGATGATCGCGCTCGGACTGCTGCTCTCGATGGTCGGCTCCGACATCGAGACCGGGGCCTCGCGCATGGCCTTCAACATTCCGGAGCTCGCCGACGGGCTCGGCTTCGCCACCGTCGCGATGGGCGTGTTCGGCTTTGCCGAGATCATTCGCAACCTCGATGCTGGTGCGGAGGGGGATCGCGAACTGGTGCAGCAGAAGATCACCGGCCTGATGCCGACGCGGAAGGACCTGATCGAATCCGCGCCGGCAATCTTTCGCGGCACCGTGCTGGGCTCGATTCTCGGCATCCTGCCCGGCGGAGGCGCGGTGATCGCGTCCTTTGCCGCCTACACTTTCGAGAAGAAGATTGCGCGCGATCCGTCGCGCTTCGGCCGCGGCGCCATCGCAGGCGTTGCGGCGCCGGAGAGCGCCAACAATGCGGCAGCGCAGACCTCCTTCATTCCGCTGCTCACGCTCGGCATTCCCCCGAATGCGGTGATGGCTCTGATGGTCGGTGCGATGACCATCCATGGCATCGTGCCGGGACCGCAGGTGATGCAGAAGCAGCCGGACCTGGTCTGGGGCATGATCGCCTCGATGTGGATCGGCAATCTGATGCTGATCATCATCAACCTGCCGCTGGTCGGGATCTGGGTGCGGCTGTTGCGGGTGCCCTACCGGCTGATGTTTCCCTCCATCGTGGTGTTCTGCGTGATCGGCATCTACTCGATCAACAATGCGCCCGTGGACGTCATCCTGGCCGGTGCCTTCGGTCTGTTCGGCTACTGGCTGATCAAGCACGATTTCGAGCCGGCGCCGCTGCTGCTCGGCATGGTGCTCGGGCCGTTGATGGAGGAGAACCTGCGCCGGGCGCTCTTGATCTCGCGCGGCGACTGGTCGGTGTTTCTCACCCGCCCGCTCTCGGCCTCGCTTCTGGTGGTAGCCGCCGTGCTCCTGGTGCTGGCGGTGTTGCCGATCCTGCGCCGCAAGCGCGACGAGGTGTTCGTGGAATCCTGACGAAAGCTGGCGGTTGTGGGTTCCGTCGCCGGACTTGCGGGCTGGTGCCGATGCTTTCCGGTGTATATTTGCTGGGGAGAGCGGCGAGTCGCGGCTGTCGGTCCGGCACCGGCTCCGCTACACCTGCGCCTTTGAAAGCGGCATCCGGCCATGCACCAATATCACGACCTGCTTGAACGCATCCTCGCCGATGGCGCGGAGAAGCATGACCGCACCGGCACCGGCACGCTGTCGGTGTTCGGCCACCAGATGCGCTTCAATCTTGCGGCCGGCTTTCCGCTGCTGACCACCAAGCGCCTGCCGCTGAAGGCGATCGTGCACGAGCTCCTGTGGTTCCTCAAGGGCGACACCAACATCAAATATCTGCACGATCACGGCGTCACCATCTGGGACGAGTGGGCCGATGCCAATGGCGATCTCGGCCCGGTCTATGGCTATCAGTGGCGGTCATGGCCGACCCCTGACGGCGGTCATATCGATCAGATCACCGATGTGATCGACATGATCAAGCGCAACCCGGATTCGCGGCGCCTGATCGTCACCGCCTGGAATCCGGCCGATGTCGGCAAGATGGCGTTGCCGCCGTGCCATTGCCTGTTCCAGTTCTACGTGGTGAACGGGAAGCTGTCGTGCCAGCTCTATCAGCGCTCGGCCGACGTCTTCCTCGGTGTGCCGTTCAACATCGCCTCCTATGCGCTGTTGACGCTGATGGTGGCGCAGGTCACGGGCTTGAAGCCGGGCGAGTTCGTGCACTCCTTCGGCGACGTGCACCTCTATTCCAACCACATCGAGCAGGCCCGTCTGCAGCTCACCCGCGCGCCGCGTCCGCTTCCGGTGATCAAGCTCAATCCGGACGTGAACGACCTCTTCGCCTTCACTTACGAGGACTTCACGCTGGAGGGCTACGACCCGCATCCGCACATCAAGGCCGAAGTGGCGGTGTGAGGGCATGACGCTTCTGATCCGCCGCGCCAGGCCGGGCGACGCTGCAACGGTGTTCGCTCTCGTCAAGGAATTGGCTGACTACGAGAAGCTGTCGCACGAGGTCGAGGCGACAGAGTCTGACATCGCCGAGGCGCTGTTTGGCGAGAGCCCGCGTCTGTTCTGCGAGATCGCCGAATGGAACGGCGAGGTCGCGGGTTTTGCGGTGTGGTTCATGAATTTCTCCACCTTCGCAGGCCGCCACGGCATCTATCTCGAGGACCTCTATGTGCGGCCGGCATTCCGCCGCAACCGCATCGGCCAGGCGCTGCTCGGCTATCTCGCGCTGGAATGCGTCGCGCGCGGCTGGGCGCGGCTGCAATGGTCGGTGCTCGATTGGAACGCGCCGTCGATCACGTTCTACAAATCGCTCGGGGCCGAGCTGATGGACGACTGGACGCTCTGCAAGGTGACGGGACCCGCACTAAGCAAGCTCGCCGAGCGCGCGCCATGATCGAGATCGTGCTCATCGTCGCCATGGCCGACAACGGTGTCATCGGCGCGGCCGGCGCGATCCCGTGGCGGCAGAAGAGCGACATGCTCCGCTTCAAGGGGATGACGATGGGGCGGCCGATCGTGATGGGCCGCAAGACGTTTACCTCGTTTCCGCGCCGGCCGCTGCCGGGGCGGACCAACATCGTCGTCACCCGTGATCCAGATTTTCGCGCCCCGGGCGCCGTCGTCACCCATTCGGTCGCGGAGGCGCTGAGCATCGCCCGCGGCGATGCGCTGCGGCGTTCAGCCGCGGAGATCGCGGTCATTGGGGGCGCCGAGATCTATGTGCAAACGATGCCGCACGCAGACCGGCTTGAGATCACCGAAGTGCATATGAGCCCGACCGGCGACACTGTTTTTCCCTCGATCGAGCGTTCGCAATGGAAGGAAGTCGCGCGCGAAACCCACCCCTCGGGCCCGGACGATCAAGCCGCATTTTCCTATGTGACTTACCGCCGCAAGCGGTAAGCTGATTGCGCGCGCGCCGCATCGCGAGTGGCTGTCAAGATAATCCGTTAAGGATGAACTTGCGCCGCTTGAGGGCGCGCGACCGACCGTCAGGCCGCGGCAAAGCAACGCTGTGCCTCTGTTTACATTGACAAAAGCCGGTTCGGGCTTAGCTGGAGCGCTACATTGTAAGGGGCTTGGCCGTCCCTTATAAAGCCCGCCGACGTTGCGAGGCTGGCTGCCTCAGGCGCCATCCGCCTCTCGAAGGAGATCATCGATGCCGTGGAAGAATCAGGGCGGAGGCCCTTGGGGTCAGGGTCCGAAGGGGCCCTGGGGCTCCGGACCGCAACCGGGCGGTCCAAGGCCCCCCGACCTGGAGGATCTCCTGCGGCGTGGCCAGGACCGCCTGCAGCAGATGCTGCCGGGCGGACAGTTCGGCAGCGTCGGCGTCGCGCTGATCGTGTTCGGCGCGATCGCGATCTGGCTGTTGTCGGGCTTCTATCGCGTGCAGTCGGAGGAGCTCGGCGTCGTGCTGCGCTTCGGCAAATATGTCCGCGATGAGCAGCCCGGCCTCCGTTATCACCTGCCGTACCCGATCGAAACCGTCTATCTGCCGAAGGCGCTGCGCGTGAACACGATCGCGATCGGGGTGACCCTTGGCGACGATGCGGGACGACGCAATCGCGGCGGTCGCGACGTGCCGGAAGAAAGCCTGATGCTGACCGGCGACGAGAACATCGTCGACGTCGATTTCACCGTGCTGTGGCGCATCAAGCCGAAGGGCGCGGCGGATTTCCTGTTCAACATCCAGAACCCCGAAGGCACCGTGAAGGCGGTGGCCGAAAGCGCGATGCGCGAGGTGGTCGGTCGCTCCAACATCCAGCCGATCCTGACCGGTGCCCGCACCCAGATCGAGCAGAACGTGCAGGAACTGATGCAGAAGACGCTCGACAATTACGGCTCGGGCATCCAGGTGACGCAGGTGCAGATGCAGAAGGTCGATCCGCCGGCGCAGGTGATCGCGGCGTTCCGCGACGTACAGGCGGCGCGCGCCGATCTCGAAAAGGCGCAGAACGAGGCCCAGACCTACGCCAACAAGGTCGTCCCCGACGCTCGTGGTCGCGGCGCGCAGATCGTGCAGAACGCCGAGGGCTACCAGCAGCAGGCGATTGCCGAAGCCAAGGGCCAGAGCGCGCGTTTTCTCAAGGTCTATGAGGAATACAAGAAGGCGCCCGACGTGACCCGCGAACGCATCTATCTCGAAACCATGGAGCGCGTGCTCGGCGGGGCCGACAAGCTCGTGCTCGACAGCGGCCAGGGCCCCGTGCCGCTGCTGCCGCTCGGCGATCTTGCGCCGCGTCGGCAAGGCGTAACCGGCGCGCTCGGCGCGACCACCGGATCGAGCACGTCGCAGAGCGGAGGCGTCCGATGAGGTCTCCCGTTGCAGGAATCGTCACGCTGGTGGCGGTGCTCGTGCTTGCGATCATCGGCTACAGCTCGGTCTTCACCGTGCAACAGACCGAGCAGGCGCTGGTGGTGCGGTTCGGCAAGCCGGTCGACGTCGCGACCGAGCCCGGCCTGCACTTCAAGGCGCCGTTCGTTGACACGGTCATCTCGATCGACAAGCGTATCCTCGACCTGGAGAACCCTTCTCAGGAGGTGATCGCTTCGGATCAGAAGCGGCTTGTGGTCGACGCCTTCGCGCGCTACCGGATCAAGAACCCGCTGCAGTTCTACCAGACCGTCGGCTCGATCCAGACCGGCAATCTGCAGCTCGGAACGCTGCTCAACGCGGCCCTGCGCCGCGTGCTCGGCGAAGTGACCTTCATCCAGGTCGTACGCGACGAGCGCGAAGCGCTGATGCGCAAGATTCGCGACCAGCTCGACCACGAGGCCGACGCCTACGGCATCGAAGTGGTCGACGTCCGTATCCGCCGTGCCGACCTGCCCGACGCCAACAGCCAGGCGGTCTATGACCGCATGAACAGCGAGCGTCAACGTGAAGCGGCCGAGTTCCGCGCGCTCGGCGGCCAGAAGGCGCAGGAGATCAGGTCGAAGGCCGACCGTGAGGCGACCGTGATCGTGGCGGAGGCCAATTCCCAGGCCGAGCAGATTCGCGGCACCGGCGATGCCGAGCGCAACCGGCTGTTCGCCGAAGCCTACGGCAACGACCCGGATTTCTTCGCCTTCTATCGCTCGATGACGGCCTATGAGAACGGGCTCAAGCCGGGCGAGACCCGCTTCCTGCTGCGGCCGGATTCGGACTTCTTCCGCTACTTCGCCAACCCCGCCGGCAAGCCGGCTACCGGGACTGCTGCGCCGGCAAACACGGCCACACAACCCGGCAAGCCGTGATCGCGGGGCGGGTCCATCAGAGTTGACGGGGGCGAGGCGTCGTTGCTTCGCCCCCAAAGCTCACGGAAAGCCCAGAGAAGACCGACACGGGGCTAACAAGGTTAAAGGGAGGTTCCAATCCGATGAGGTCCTTTGCGTTTTCCGATTTCCTCATCGGATTGGGAATCCTGTTCGTGCTCGAAGGCCTGATGTTCGCAGCCAGCCCGGAGTGGATGCGCAAGGCCATGAAGAGCGCGATGACCACGCCGGACAATATCCTGCGTATGGTCGGAATCGGCTCAGCGCTGGCCGGCCTGATCCTGATCTGGGTGGTCCGGCGGCCGATCTGATCGGCATCTGAAGCGCTCCCGGATTAGGAACGTTGGCGCATCCACGCCATTGTGACGCGCGACAGGCCCCGTTTTGCCGTATTAGGTTGTCTTCAATGAGGAATCCGCCGCGCTCGCCCGCGGCGCTTGCGCCGTCGCCCGCTTCGGGCGCACTGTAGTCTTTCGTATTTCGCCCTTTTGGAGATCCGCCCCTATGATACCCACCCTTGCTTTCAGCCAGCGCCTGCGCCCGATCCTGACCGCCGCCTGTGTTGCGGTGGCCGGCGCGCTGGTGTCGGCACCGGCGCAGGCGCGGGGGCCCGAGGGCATCGCCGATGTCGCCGAAAAGGTGATCGACGCCGTCGTCAACATCTCGACCTCGCAGACCGTCGAGGTCAAGGGTGGGAGCGAGGGCAAGGGCGCAGTTCCGCAATTGCCGCCCGGCTCGCCCTTCGAGGAGTTCTTCGATGACTTCTTCAAGAACCGGCGCGGTCCCGGCGGCAAGGGCGGCGGTGACCTGACGCCGCGGCGGACCAATTCGCTCGGCTCCGGCTTCATCATCGACGAGTCCGGTATCGTGGTGACCAACAATCACGTCATCGCCGACGCCGACGAGATCAACGTCATCATGAACGACGGCACCAAGATCAAGGCCGATATCGTCGGCATCGACAAGAAGACCGACCTCGCGGTGCTGAAGTTCAAGCCGCCGCGGCCGCTGACCGTGGTCAAGTTCGGCGATTCCGACAAGCTCAGGCTCGGCGACTGGGTGGTCGCGATCGGCAACCCCTTCAGCCTCGGTGGCACGGTGACGGCGGGCATCGTCTCGGCCAAGAACCGCGACATCTCCTCCGGTCCCTATGACAGCTACATCCAGACCGACGCGGCCATCAACCGCGGCAATTCCGGCGGTCCGCTGTTCAACCTCGATGGCGAGGTGATCGGCGTCAACACCTTGATCATCTCGCCGTCCGGCGGCTCGATCGGCATCGGCTTCGCCGTGCCGTCGAAGACGGTGGCGGGCGTGGTCGATCAGCTTCGCCAGTTCGGCGAGCTGCGCCGTGGCTGGCTCGGCGTGCGCATCCAGGGCGTCACGGACGAGATCGCCGAGAGCCTCAACATCAAGCCCGCACGCGGCGCGCTCGTCGCTGGCGTCGACGACAAGGGCCCGGCCAAGCCGGCCGGCATCGAGCCCGGCGACGTCGTCGTCAAGTTCGACGGTCACGACATCAAGGAGCCGAAGGACTTGTCGCGCATCGTCGCCGACACCGCGGTCGGCAAGGAGGTCGACGTCGTCATCATCCGCAAGGGCCAGGAGGAGACCCGCAAGGTCACGCTGGGCCGACTCGAGGATCCCGACAAGGCGCAGCCGGCCGCGATCAAGAAGGATGAGCCGGTCGATAAGCCGGTGACGCAAAAGGCGCTCGGCCTCGATCTCGCCGCGCTCTCGAAGGACCTGCGCACGCGCTACAAGATCAAGGACAGCGTCAAGGGCGTCGTCATCACCGGCGTCGACGCCAGCTCGGACGCCGCCGACAAGCGGCTCTCCGCCGGTGACGTCATCGTCGAGGTGGCGCAGGAGGCGGTGACATCCGGCGCCGACATCAAGAAGCGTGTCGATCAGCTGAAGAAGGACGGCAAGAAATCGGTGCTGCTGCTCGTCGCCAACGCCGACGGCGAGCTCCGCTTCGTCGCGGTGAGTTTGCAGTAGCAACGCCTCGTCGCGCTGCGCGGCCAGCTTCCATGGAAAGCCGCGAGCTCTCCATGGGGGGCCGCCAGCATTCCTATAGAAGACGGTGGTCGTCCCCGCGTTCGCGGGGACGACCACCGTATTTCAGGTGAGCACCGCACCCACCATCTCTGACCAGATTCACATCTCAAACAACGGCGGACACGACATCGCATTCCCGCGGCGGATCACGCCCGAGTTCTGCGAACGACATGCCCTTTCGAAAATCGAGAGGGCGCGGGGAATGCCGGGTGAAGGCCTCACCCATGGCCCGCCTGCAGAAAAAAGCAGGCGGCAGTCACCACAGGTGCAGCCGATCAACCGGCATTCCCCGCGCGGCGGTTTTAACGCATATATCGCGATCTCCTCGGTGTGCCGGGCTTGTTAGCCACCGTCGTCAGCAGAATCATCACCTGCGAACTTAGCGCCAGCGTCGGGGCGCCGGGACCACGCGACTTCACGTCCGCATCCGCCTCGTTCGTCCGCGTGAAGATCACGCGCCAAGGCGGTCACGTCCACCGCATCCCCGCCTCACGTGTCGTGACGATCGCGCGCAACGTCCCTCTGCTCGAGGCGGGATGGATGGAGTAGAGCTCAATTTCTGAAAAAGAGAAAGCGATTTATTTTGTTGCCGCCGGACTGGACAGGGCAAATCAGATTGAAATCCCTGCTGAAATTGGCTTTTAGGCGCGACCCGTTTTCGGCCACGCGACTCAAATGGAGGTTTGATTGACCCGCCTTGACAGTTCTTCCGCACTTTCCTTGCGCTCGGAATAGCGATCGACCAGATAGTCGGCCCGGTCGCGTGTCAGAAGCGTGAACTTGGTCAGCTCTTCCATCACGTCGACGAGGCGGTCGTAATAGGCCGACGGCTTCATGCGATCGGCACCGTCGAATTCCATGAAGGCTTTGGGGACCGACGACTGGTTCGGGATGGTGATCAGGCGCATCCAGCGACCGAGCACGCGCAGCTGATTGACCGCGTTGAACGACTGCGAACCGCCGCTGACCTGCATGACGGCGAGTGTCTTCCCTTGCGTCGGTCGCACGGCTCCGAGCGACAGAGGGATCCAGTCGATCTGGGTTTTCATCACGCCAGTCACTGCGCCGTGCCGCTCGGGCGAGCACCAGACCATGCCTTCGCACCAGGTCACGAGATCCAGCAACTCCCGAACCTTCGGATGATCGGGCTCGGCGTCATCCACCAATGGCAGTCCGCGTGGGTTGAAGGTCCGTGTCGCCGCGCCGTAGCGAGCCAGGATCCGCGCGGCTTCTTCGGTCAGGAGCCGACTGAACGAGCGCTGCCGAAGCGATCCATACAGCAGCAGGATACGCGGAGGATGCGAGGATCGCTGGGGCTCCAGGAGCTTCGCCTGATCGATCGGTCGGAAAGAGGCTTCGTCCAACTGTGGCGTCGTGTCAGGCAACCCGGCTTCCTCCGGTATCGGTCAGCGATAGGCCATACTCTTTCGAACGATCCCCGGCGGCGTGGTCGAGGAGGTCCATGTCCCATTTGGACGTTCGGATCACCGGCGGGCCTATTTGCGAACGTTAGAACAGGAACAACTAATCGAAGCAAGGTTGCATGAAGAACGCGCTGCCATTACGCCCCCAGCCATTTCGCCATGTCTTGGGGCTTCGGCAGGCCACCGGCATGAACAACCTTGCCGTCGATCACGACACCCGGGGTTGAGGCGATCCCGAACTTCGCAATCTCGGCGAAGTCCGTCATCTTTTCGAGCTCGATCTCGATGCCGAGCCTCTTTGCTTCGGCCGAAGCCATTTCGGCGGTCTGGACGCAGCGCTTGCAACCGGAGCCTAGAATTTTCACGTTCTTCATGGGTTTGTCCTTTCAGGAGAACAGGGCGTTGAAGAGATAGCCGACTGCGACGATGCCGGTGGCGACGACGCCGACAAAGACGGCGATCAGCCGCAGCTTCAGCACTTTGCGCAGGATGAGCATTTCGGGGAACGAAAGCGCGATCACGCTCATCATGAACGCGAGCACGGTCCCGAGCGCCGCGCCCTTTCCAAGCAGCGCTTCCACCACCGGAATGATCCCCGCGGCATTCGAGTACATGGGCACGCCGATCAGCACGACTGCCGGCACGGACCACCACCGCCCCTTGCCCATGATCGAGGCGAGCAGATCGTTCGGGACATAGCCGTGAATGAACGCGCCGGCGGCGATGCCGACAACGATCCAGAGCCAGACACGTCCGACGATGTCGCGCACCGCCTCGAGGCCGGCCTGAATTCGGTCGACGACCGTTTGAGCATCCGGCGGCAGATCCGTTTCGCCGGCACGCACGTTGCGGACCCAATCCTCGAGCCAGCCTTCGAGGTGGAGGTGTCCGATGATCCATCCTGCAACGATCGCGACGGCCAGACCAAAACCAAGATAGATCGCGGCCACCTTCCAGCCGACGAGCGCGAACAACAGGCCGAGCGCGACCTCATTCACCATGGGTGCGGAAATCAGGAACGAGAAGGTGACGCCGAGCGGCACGCCAGCCGACACGAAGCCGACGAACAGCGGGACGGCCGAGCAGGAGCAGAACGGGGTGAAAACGCCGAGGATTGCGGCAGCAACATTGCCGAGGCCCTGGCGCTCGCCGGCAAGCAGCGCGCGCGTGCGCTCCGGTGAAAAGAAGCTGCGCACGACACCCATGCCGAAAACGACCAGCGTCAGCAGCATCAGGACTTTTGGCGCGTCGAACACGAAGAAGCGCGCCGCTTCGTCCAGATGACTGCCGGGCGTGATCGGCAGCGACGAAACGACCCGCGCCGAGAAGTCTTCCAATTGCCAGTAGATCGCGAACCAGAGGCCGATCGCCGCCACCGTCCCCGCGGCCCACATCAGCGATGAAGCCGTGCGCGCCGGCTCAGCCGAAAGCTCAATCCTCATGCTGCCCTCCTTGCCGGCTCCGGGACGGTCGCCATGACCGCGGCGAGGATCGCGCGCTCGTCCGGCGTCAATTCGGGGCTGAGGTGGTATCGAACCCACTGTGCGTCGCGCCGATCGATCACGAGACCGACGGCTTTCAGGGCGGACATATGCCGGCTCATGCGCGACTGACTCGCGCCGAGCCTGGTCATGAGCTCGCAGACACAGTGCTCGCCGCCATCCCACAGGATGCGCAGCGCGGCGAGGCGGGTCGGTTCGGCAAGGGCAGCCAGAATTGAAACGGTGTTCAACATCCATCCATAATATGCGCTAATGCGCATTTGCGCAATAGCGCATATTAGGTGCTGTCCGTTCTCGTAACTAACTTGCAAAATGAAAGTTACTAGGCTAAGCTTCGCGCATGCAGTCGAAGGAGTTCACACTTGCGGAATGTCCGGCCGCACGCGCAGTCGAGTGCGTCGGCGAGTGGTGGAGCATTCTGATTTTGCGCGATGCCTTCCAGGGATTCACGCGCTTCGACGAGTTTCAGAACAGCCTGGGCATCGCCTCCAACATCCTGTCACGGCGCCTTGCGCATCTGACCGAGGCCGGCTTGTTCGAGCGACGGCTCTATAATGAACGTCCGCCCAGATACGAGTACATCCTCACCGCCAAGGGCCGAGACTTCTTCCCGGTCGTGGTGGCGATGTTCGCGTGGGGAAACAAGCACCTGGCCCCCGAAGGCAAATCGGTCGTGCTGGCCGATCGCAAAACCGGACGCACGCTCGATCCGATCGTGGCGGACGCCCGCAGCAAGACGCCGATCACGCCGGCGAATGCCGTGCTGCTCCCCGGTCCACGCGCAAGCACAGGCATGCGCAGTCGTCTTGCCTCGATCAGGGCGCTGCGCGCGGACGCGTCGTCATCGCCAACGTCGTCTTCGCCAACATAGTAGGGAAACAGCATGCGTCGGATCGTCGTCACCGGCTTGGGTGTGGTGTCCCCTTTGGGATGCGGTGTCGAACTCGCGTGGTCGCGCCTCCTCGCCGGCCGATCAGGGCTTCGCTCGTTGCCCGCCTGGGCCGCGGCGCTGCCGGCTAAGGTCGCCGGGATCGTACCCAGCAAGGTTGAGGATGCCGAAGGCGGCTTCGACGCCGACCGTGCGATCCCGCCCAAGGACCAGCGCAGGATGGATCGGTTCATACTTTTCGCGTTGGCCGCTGCCGCCGAGGCGATCGCACAGGCCGGGTGGGCTCCCGCTGACGCGCACGCGGCCGAGCGAACGGCGACGATCATCGCTTCGGGCATCGGTGGATTTCCGGCTATCGCCGAGGCAGTCAGGACGACCGAGCAGCGGGGCGTACACAGGTTATCGCCGTTCACCGTACCGTCGTTCCTGCCCAATCTCGCCTCTGGTCATGTCAGCATTCGGCATGGATTCAAGGGGCCCATCGGAACGCCGGTGACGGCGTGCGCGGCGGGCGTGCAGGCGATTGGAGACGCCGCACGCCTGATCCGATCAGGCGAAGCCGACATCGCGGTGTGCGGTGGCGCAGAAGCATGCATCCACCCGGTCAGCCTGGGAGGCTTCGCCGCCGCTCGTGCACTATCGACCCACTTCAACGACGCACCAGAGCGCGCGTCGCGGCCGTTCGACAAGGATCGGGATGGCTTCGTCATGGGGGAAGGCGCGGGCATCCTGGTGATCGAGGATTTGGCGAGCGCTCAGGCGCGCGGAGCCGAGCCGATCGCCGAGATCGTTGGCTACGGCACGACGGCTGACGCTTTTCACATCACGTCCGGGCCCGAGGATGGCGAAGGCGCGCGTCGGGCGATGGAGTTCGCACTGCGGCAAGCTGGGCTCGCGCCGGCGGATGTCCAGCATCTCAATGCCCATTCGAGCTCGACGCCGTCCGGCGATAGCAGCGAACTTGAAGCGATCAAGTCGGTGTTCGGACGTGACGGGCGCATTGCCGTGAGCGCCACCAAATCGGCGACCGGCCATCTGCTTGGGGCTGCCGGCGGAGTGGAATCGATCTACACCGTTCTGGCGCTGCGCGATCAGGTCGCGCCTCCGACCCGTAATCTTGATACGCCCGACGCGGCGGCCGAAGGCGTGGATATCGTCGGCGGCGAAGCTCGGCCCATGAGAATGGACCATGCGATCTCGAATGGGTTCGGCTTTGGTGGGGTCAACGCCAGCATCGTGTTCCGGCGCTGGTCGTGACCATTTCACTCCTTACCGCCGATCTGAAGTCCATGATTCGCGTGTGGCGAAATCGATACACGGACTTCAGATCGAGAAGCAGGTGTTGATTAGTTGCGTGCGGCGCCGACCGTGGTGACGGTTGCAGCCGCGGCGCTGCGGTGATGCGGCGTGAGCACCGAAAGCTGGACAGGGGTGGCCGGCATGTTGGCGCGGGTCAGCGTCGCAACGGGGGCCTGCTCGTCGGCGGCAGAGGCACCGACTACGGTGAGCTGGAGCGGCGTGGCCGGAAACGACGAGACGTCGTAGGTGGGGAGTTCGGCTGCAACTGCGGCAGCGCCGTGCAGGACAGCGAAAGCAACGAGTGCGCCGGGGAGGAGATGTTTGGCGAAGGTCATGGAAGCTGGTCCTATGGTTGGCGATTGGTCGATCGCGTGATCCGCAATCGCATTCCGCCTTCCTTGGCCGCTCCCTAAACGTGCATCCCTTCTAACTCATAAGAGCTCTTTTGACAACGATTTTTTTGCAGTGCAGCAAAAGGCAGTTTGGTACCTGTTCAATTCGATCGGCCAATGACGCGATTGCAAGCCGTGATCATTGTCGCTCGATTCACTCCATTAACCACGCGGGATCCGCGCGTGCGATCCGGTTACGGTGGAGCTCAAGGCCGAAGCCTCTTGCGCATCATCACGTGGGAGATGCCTGCTTCGTCGAAGACCGCTCCTTCTTCGATGTATCCAAGCTGCTTATAAAACTCACGTGCCGTGAATTGCGCGGCTAGGATGATTTCCTGGGCGCCGTCGCGGGAAGCCGCGGCCGCGGCGAACTCCATCAACTCTCGTCCAATCCCTTTTTTCCGTGAATGTGCCGATACCGCCATCCTGCCGATCTGCGCCGTGCGTTCATGGCGCACAATGCGCAGCGTTCCAATGACGTGGCCGTCAGAAAGTGCCGCAAGATGAGTGGCGGCCTTGTCGTTCTCATCGACTTCAAGGTCTTCGGGGACACCTTGTTCAATGACGAACACTTGCCGTCGCAAGGCATATACCGCGGACATGAGCTGATCAGTGGCCCGAATCTTGACTATCGTGGTCAATGCCAGCTCCTGTGACTTGGGAGCACGCTCCGTCTTGGCGAGCGGCCAGTTCACATCCCACGTCGGCTGATCAATCCACGAATTCGTCGCGCTTGTAGCCTTGCGCGTAGAGCAGCGCGGTGAGGTCGCCATGGTCGATGCGCGCGCTCGCCGCCGCCGAGACTGCGGGCTTGGCGTGATAGGCAACGCCGAGGCCGGCCGCCTCGATCATGCCGAGATCGTTGGCGCCGTCGCCCACCGCCAGCGTGTCGATCTCGTCGAGATCGAACGACTCGCGCAGTTCGAGCAGGGTGGCGAGCTTGGCGGCGCGGCCAATGATGGGCTCGCGCACTTCGCCAGCGAACTTGCCGCCGTCGATCACCAGCTCATTGGCGCGGTTCTCCTGGAAGCCGAGCTTGGCTGCGATCGCGTTGGTGAACAAGGTGAAGCCGCCCGAGATCAGGCAGGTATAGGCACCGTGCGCGCGCATCGTCATCACGAGCTCGCGGCCGCCCGGCGTCGCCACGATCCGTTTCTTCAGCACCTCGTCGACCACGCTGACCGGCAAGTCTTTCAGCAGTGCGACGCGTTCGCGCAGCGCCGGCTCGAAGGCGATCTCGCCGCGCATCGCGCGTTCGGTGATGGCGGCGACGCGTGGCTTCAGCCCGGCGAAATCGGCGAGCTCGTCGATGCATTCCTGGCCGATCATGGTGGAATCCATGTCGGCGAGAAAAAGCTTCTTGCGCCGGAACGCGGCAGGCTGCACGACGATGTCGATCGGCATGTCGCCGCGCAGGTCGCGCAGGCGAGCCTCGATCGCGTGAACCTCGCCCTCACCGCCGAACGGGATATCGATGGCGACCTCGTCGAACAGCCATTGCGGGGTGCCAGGCGAGGGCAGGACGGCGAGGAAGGCCTCGACAATCGTGGTATCGAGTGCCGGATCGGCCGGATTGCAGATGAAGGTGGCGACGAGAGACATCTAGGGTTTTCTTGAGGTGACTTCGGAGACTGACAACAAAGCCGTGCTTATCGCAGGCCCGACCGCCAGCGGCAAGTCGGCGCTCGCGCTCGAGCTTGCGGAAAAAAACGGCGGCGTCGTCATCAACACCGATTCGATGCAGGTCTATCGCGACCTCCGCGTCTTGACGGCGAGGCCGACGCGCGAGGAAGAAGCGCGCGTGCCGCATCGGCTGTATGGCCATGTCGATGCCAGCGTGAACTATTCGGCCGGACTTTATGTCGCGGATGCCGCAAAGGTGCTGGACGAGGCGCGCGGCGCGGGGCGGCGGCCGATCTTCGTCGGCGGCACCGGCCTCTATTTCAAGGCATTGACGCGCGGTTTGTCGCAGGTGCCGCCGGTGCCCGAGCAGATCCGTGACGCCGTGCGCGCGCGGCTCGATCGCGATGGCGTCGAGGCGCTGCACGCGGAACTGGCGCGGCGCGATCCCGAAGCGGCCGAACGGCTGAAACCGCGCGATCGCACCCGCATTGCCCGCGCGCTCGAAGTGATCGAGGCCACCGGCCGGCCGCTGGCCGACTGGCATGATCAGGCCCAGCCGCCGCTCTTGCGGGAAGGTGAGTATCAAGCGTTGTTCCTGGCGCCCGAGCGCGACGCGCTCTATGCGCGGATCGATGCACGGTTCGACATCATGCTGAAGGCGGGCGCGATCGCGGAGGTCGAGGCTTTGGCTGCGCGTGGCCTCGATCCGCTGTTGCCGGCGATGAAGGCGCATGGCGTGCCGGCGCTGATCCGTTACCTGAAGGGAGAGCTGACGCTGGAGGAGGCCGCGGCGATCGGCAAGGCCGACACCCGTCATTATGCCAAGCGCCAATTCACCTGGTTCCGGCACCAGCTGCCGGAGTTCCAGTGGATGACGCCGGAAGAGGCGAGGGTCTCTGTCTCGGCATTGATGATGAGATGATATCGTGATATCATCTACGTCTGAGGTTCGAATGGCCGATATCCTGATCCGCAAAGTGGACGAGGCGACGAAGGAGCTGCTGCGGCTTCGCGCCGAACGGCGCGGCAAGAGCCTGGAAGCTGACCTGCGCGAGACGCTCGAAAAGCTGGCCCGCGAGGAAGCGGAATCCCCTGATGACGCAGAGCCGTTTGGCAAGTGGCTCTTTGCGATTTCGAGACCAGGTGTCGACCTTGACGAGGCGCTTGAGCTGATTCGGTCAGCGCCTGTTCGGCCAGTTTCGTTCGAATGATCCTCCTGGACACCAACGTCATCTCGGAGGTGCTGAAACTGGCGCCGGCACCACAAGTCATCGGCTGGCTCGACGCAAATTTTTCGAACACTGCTATTTCAAGCATTACGATCTTCGAGCTTGGCGCCGGGCTGGCGTGGCTGAGTGACGGACGGCGAAAAGACAAGCTTCAGAACGCTATCGGCAGGGCGATCCGCCGCTTCGGAACGCGCGTATACGCGTTCGACGCTGCTGCCGCCCAATCGGCCGCACTGCTGTTGGCGCAGGCGCGTGCGCAAGGACATGCACTGCACCAAGTTCCAAAGAAGCTCGCGGACCTTCAGATCGCCGGCATCGCATCGGCCTATGGACTTCAGCTTGCTACACGTAACGTCGGCGACTTCGACGGATTGGGACTGGGGTTGATCAATCCTTGGGAGTGATCGGCGATCGGTGCTGCCCGATGGTGGCGCGATCCCTTGTCCTTCCGGGAGCGCGGAACGCCAACCCGAGACCTAGACGTCTGAGCAGGCTGTCGGTTCGGCCAACCACCGGGAGCAGCAATCTCAAGAGTCGGGTTCGACGGTGGCGCGTCGCCCTGGGGTGACAGCTGACTAAATTCCCTCTCGCCGAACCGCTCAAACCGCGTTAACCTGACAAAATCGCGCGGGTAGCCCTGCTTCGCCTTGACATTGAGGCATCTCGGGCTATGTTCGCGCAACCTTTGGGAAGTCCGCTCGGCATCATGCGCAACTTTATTACCATTCTCCTTATCGCCGTCGTATCCAGGCGCACCGCCGGGGATGGCTAGCGGCCATCTGAAATCCGAGCGGTGCGCAGGGCCTCCAGGGGCCCTTTTTTATTGCCCGAACGACCACGAAGCCGACCGACCACCAGGATACCTCGAAAGCCGTACAAGACAGCGATCCGGAGCCAGCCATGACCGACAAGAGCCACGATCCGAACCAGATGACCGGCGCCGCCATGATCGTGCGCGCGCTCATCGATCACGGCGTGCAGCACATCTTCGGCTATCCCGGCGGCGCGGTGCTTCCGATCTATGACGAGATCTTCCAGCAGAGCGAGGTCCAGCACATCCTGGTCCGCCACGAGCAGGGCGCCGGCCACGCGGCCGAAGGCTATGCGCGCTCGACCGGCAAGCCCGGCGTGGTGCTGGTGACCTCCGGCCCCGGCGCCACCAACATGGTGACGCCGCTGGCGGATGCGTTGATGGATTCGATTCCGTTGGTCTGCATCACCGGGCAGGTGCCCACGCATCTGATCGGCAACGACGCGTTCCAGGAATGCGACACGGTCGGCATCACGAGGCCCTGCACCAAGCACAATTGGCTGGTCCGCAACGTCAACGATCTCGCCAAGGTCCTGCACGAGGCGTTCTATGTCGCGACCTCAGGCCGGCCGGGGCCGGTCGTCGTCGACGTGCCGAAGGACGTGCAGTTCGCCACCGGCACCTATCATCCGCCGCGCAAGTCCGACGTTCACGTCTCCTACGCACCGCGCCTCAAGGGCGATGCGATGCAGATCAGGAAGGCGGTGGCGCTGCTCGCCTCGGCCAAGCGCCCGATCATCTATTCCGGCGGCGGCGTCATCAATTCGGGGCCGGAAGCCTCGAAGCTGCTGCGCGAGCTGGTCGAAGTCACCGGCGTTCCGATCACCTCGACGCTGATGGGACTCGGCGCTTATCCCGCGTCGGGCAAGAACTGGCTCGGCATGCTCGGCATGCATGGCACCTACGAGGCCAACATGGCGATGCATGATTGCGACGTCATGCTGTGCGTCGGTGCGCGCTTCGACGACCGCATCACCGGCCGCACCGACGCGTTCTCGCCGGGCTCGAAGAAGATCCACATCGACATCGATCCGTCCTCGATCAACAAGAACATCCGCGTCGACGTCCCGATCATCGGCGATTGCGGCGACGTGCTCGGCGATATCCTGCAGGTGTTCAAGGCGGAAGCGAAGAAGCCCGACATCAAGGAGTGGTGGGGCGAGATCGCCGCCTGGCGCGCGCGCAACTCGCTGGCCTACAGGGCCAACCGCGAGGTCATCATGCCGCAATATGCGATCCAGCGGCTGTTCGAGCTGACGCGCGGGCGCGACACCTACATCACCACCGAGGTCGGACAGCACCAGATGTGGGCGGCGCAGTTCTACGGCTTCGAGGAGCCGCACCGCTGGATGACGTCGGGCGGTCTCGGGACCATGGGCTACGGCCTGCCGGCCGCGATCGGCGTGCAGGTCGCCCATCCCGACAGCCTCGTCATCGACATCGGAGGCGACGCCTCGGTGCAGATGACGATGCAGGAGATGTCGACCGCCGTGCAGTTCGATCTGCCGGTCAAGATCTTCATCCTCAACAACAGCTACATGGGCATGGTGCGGCAGTGGCAGCAGCTGCTGCACGGCAACCGGCTGTCGCATTCCTACTCCGAGGCGCTGCCGGATTTCGTCAAGCTCGCGGAAGCCTATGGCGGCGTCGGGCTGCAGGTCTCTAAGCCTGCCGATCTCGACGGTGCCATCAAGGAGATGATCTCGGTCAAGAAGCCGGTGCTGTTCGACTGCCGCGTCGCCGCGCTGGAAAACTGCTTCCCGATGATCCCCTCCGGCAAGGCGCATAACGAGATGATCCTGCCCACGGAAGCCTCTGATCCGGCCGCCTTTTTCGCCAGCGGCAAGGCGCTGGTGTGAGGGGCACATTCATGAGGGCATTCGGCCTGCCACAAATACTGTCGTCATGCCCGGGCTTGACTCGGGCATCCAGGAAAGCGCGCCTTCTCTATTAAGACGTGGATGGCCGGGACAAGCCCGGCCATGACGGACGCGAGACACGGGGACAATCATGACACAGCCCGCATCGGCCTATTTCATCGAAGACCGTCAGGATCCGAACGAGACGCACACGCTTGCGATCCTGGTGCAGAACGAGCCCGGCGTGCTGGCGCGCGTCATCGGCCTGTTCTCGGGGCGCGGCTACAACATCGAGAGCCTCACGGTCTCGGAGACCGAGAGCCAGAAGCATCTCTCGCGCATCACTATCGTCACCACCGGAACGCCGATGGTGATCGAGCAGATCAAGCACCAGCTCGATCGCATGATCCCGGTCTACCGCGTCGTCGACATGACGCTGTCGGGCCGCGCCATCGAGCGCGAGCTTGCGATGGTCAAGGTGCACGGCACGGGCGATGCCCGCGTCGAGGCGCTGCGGCTCGCGGATGCGTTCCGGGCCCGGGTGATCGACGCCACCACCGAAAGCTTCGTGTTCGAGATCACCGGCAACACCGGCAAGATCAATCAGTTCATCGACCTGATGCGCCCGCTCGGGCTGGTCGAGGTGTCGCGGACGGGTGTGGCTGCGATCGGGCGGGGACCTGAGGGGATGTGAACCATGCTGGCGCGCGACTGGTACTATAACGAGGGAAGCCGGATCGGTCTGGACCATGCCGTCGCCTCGATCTACGGATCGGCCGACGATGCCGACCTGCGCGCCCGCGCGGCGCTGACGATGCTCGGGGTCAAGCCCGGCTGGCGCGTGGCCGATATCGGGTGCGGCAACGGCGTGCTCGCCTGCGAGGCTGCGCTGATGGGGGCCGAGGTCGACGCCATCGATATTTCGCCTGCGATGCTGGCGCTGGCCAAGCTCTACGCCCGCGACCGGCGTGCAACTGTGCGGCCGCAATCCGCGGGTTTGCTCTCGTTCGCTTATGCGCCGGAAAGCTACGATCTGATCGTCAGCGAGTTCACGCTGCATCACCTGCCCGATTTCTGGAAGGCGGTGGCGCTGTCGCGGATCTTCGCCGCGCTGAAGCCCGGGGCCCATTTCTACCTGCGCGACATCGTCTATGTCAGCGCGCCCGATGGCGCCGAGCGCTCGGTCGAGCAATGGGCCGATTTCAACATCAAGAACCATGATTTCTCGCGCGACAGCGTCATCGCGCATATGCGCGACGAGAACTCGACCTTCGCCTGGGTGATGGAGCGGCTGCTGATAGAAGCCGGCTTCAGGCTCGTGTCTGCCGACTATCACGCGCCGCTGCACGGGACCTATCTCTTGCAGAAGCCAGTGGGGCAGGGCTGAGCGCCATGTCGCAACAATTGCTGTTTGCCTTCGTGATCTTCGCGCTGGTGATGTTCTTCACGCCGGGGCCGAACAACGTCATGCTGTTGTCCTCCGGGGTCACGTTCGGCTTTCGCCGCACGGTGCCGCACATGGCGGGCATCACTTTCGGCTTCGCCTTTATGGTTGCCGCGGTCGGCTTCGGGCTCGGCACCGTGTTCATCGCCTATCCCGTGCTGCAGACCATCCTGAAATATCTTGGCGCCGCCTATCTGATCTACCTCGCCATCGCGATCGCGCTGTCAGGGCGGGTCGAGGCGGGCGCGAGCAGTTCGCGCGGTCCCATGACATTCTGGGGCGCGGCGATCTTCCAATGGGTCAATGCCAAGGGCTGGGTGATGGTGATCGGCACCATCACGGCCTACGCCGCGATCGCGCGCTTTCCGTTCAACATCCTGATCCAGACCGCGATCAGCCTCGCCATGGGCATCGGCTCGACCATCACCTGGACCCTGTTCGGGACTGCGCTGCGGCCGCTCTTGAGCTCCGAACGTGCCGTGCGGGCCTTCAACATCGTCATGGCCGTGCTGCTGCTTGCCTCGCTCTACCCCGTGTTCATGGACGCATGAGGGGCGCCTCCACCATGCGAGATCGGGGTTTCCAAGCCGGCCCAAAATGCTCTAGACACGGGCCGGATTTCGTCCGGGCGCAGCCGCCCGTGCCTCACCCAAGCGTCTGACTTTCCAGCCAATTCCGGCCATCTCAAAGAGGAAACGACAATGCGTGTTTACTACGATCGCGACGCCGATCTGAACCTGATCAAGGGCAAGAAGGTCGTCATCGTCGGCTATGGCAGCCAGGGCCACGCCCATGCGCTGAACCTGAAGGATTCCGGCGTCAAGGAGGTCGCGATCGCGCTGCGCAAGGGCTCCGCATCGGCCAAGAAGGCGGAAGCCGCCGGCTTCAAGGTGATGGAAGTCGCCGAGGCCGCCAAATGGGCCGACCTCGTCATGATGCTGACCCCGGACGAGCTGCAAGGCGACATCTATCGCGAGCACCTGCACGACAACATGAAGAAGGGCGCCGCGCTCGTCTTCGCCCACGGCCTCAACGTGCACTTCAATCTTCTTGATCCACGGGCGGATCTCGACGTGCTGATGATCGCGCCGAAGGGCCCCGGCCACACCGTGCGTTCGGAATATCAGCGCGGCGGCGGCGTGCCCTGCCTGATCGCGATCGCCAAGGATTCCTCCGGCAACGCGCATGATCTCGGCCTGTCCTATGCGTCGGCGATCGGCGGCGGCCGCGCCGGCATCATCGAGACCACGTTCAAGGAGGAATGCGAGACCGACCTGTTCGGCGAGCAGGCCGTGCTCTGCGGCGGCCTGGTCGAGCTGATCAAGGCCGGCTACGAGACGCTGACCGAGGCCGGCTACGCGCCGGAGATGGCGTATTTCGAGTGCCTGCACGAGGTGAAGCTGATCGTCGACCTGATCTATGAAGGTGGCATCGCCAACATGAACTACTCGATCTCCAACACCGCCGAATACGGCGAATATGTCACGGGACCGCGCATCGTCACGGCCGAGACCAAGAAGGAGATGAAGAAGGTGCTCGACGACATCCAGTCCGGCCGCTTCGCGCGCGACTGGATGCTGGAGAACAAGGTCAACCAGACCTCGTTCAAGGCGACCCGCGCCAAGCTCGCTCAGCACCCGATCGAGGAAGTCGGCGCTCGCCTCCGCGACATGATGCCCTGGATCAAGAAGGGCGCGCTGGTCGACAAGAGCAAGAACTAAGCTCGCGGGCGCCAGATCGCCTGGACGCGCTTTCAGGCGGGCGATGCTGACCTCGATGGCCGGGCAGAGTGCGTTGTCGCTCTTGCCCGGCCATCTGCGTTTTGCGGACCGAACTAACCGTCGCCGGATCGAAGCTCCGTAGAAACCCGGGCTAATGGAGACGGAAAATTAAGCCGGGCGGGCTAGCTTTGTTTTCGATGTCGGATGCAGTGCTTCACGTGATGTGTCAGCCGCCGATGATACGGGCTGTGAGGCGTTCCGAAAGCTGAGGCGGCCAAGGATTGGGAGCTGATCCGCAATCTTCGCAAGGCTTGCTCGATGGCGCGCTCTGTCGGCAAACCGCCTGCAGGAACAAGCAGCAAGCCCGGCTTCTTCATCTTCTTCCTTGATCGGAATATCGCCCGCTCCAGATCGGAGCTTGATAGAATTGTGCTTTAATGCACATTCTTGTGTCGGTCGGGTGCGCCCGAGACGCGGGCGTGTTTGTTTTGTATCGGGCGCCGGGCGGAAGGTGTTTCGGGACGTCGACCATCATCACGCCGGCTTCAGATGGCCAGCTGCTTGCGGTCTCGGCGTGCGTCTGATTCCGGGAGGCCAATCCTGATGGCGACGATCGGCAAGACGCCGGCGGAGTTGACCCGGCTGGTCGAGGACGCGATCCGCAGCGAGCCGGGATGCGAGACCGCGCAGGTTCGTGCGGTGACGCTGCTGCCGCATGTCCGCGAGGGGCGCAATTGGCAGATTCCGCAGGTCGTGCTCGGGGACAGCCTGATCAGCGATGTCGATCGCGCCGTGCTGAGCGTGCAGCGCCGGCTGGGGCGCGAGTTTCATCTGATCGCGGACGAGTCCGATCGTGAGGAAGCCCAACGCTGAGATTGCTGGAGCGACGCAGGCGGTCAGCGTCGCACGTGGCCGCCGCTCAACATGTCCTCGTGCGGCAGATGATCGCGTCGCATCAT
The DNA here is from genome assembly GCF_032484835.1 of Bradyrhizobium sp. SZCCHNS1022. Classification (NCBI taxonomy): domain Bacteria; kingdom Pseudomonadati; phylum Pseudomonadota; class Alphaproteobacteria; order Hyphomicrobiales; family Nitrobacteraceae; genus Bradyrhizobium; species Bradyrhizobium sp. SZCCHNS1022. Next base: position 2,351,224 of record NZ_JAUETT010000001.1, read on the forward strand.
GGTGGTGACGGCGACGATCGCGGCGGCGAAGCCGGATGCCGCGCCGACGCCGAGCGCCCAGCGTGGCCCGAACTGGTCCGCGATCCAGCCGACGATCGGCGCCCCGATCGGGGTGCCGCCGAGGGCGACACCGACGCGGAGCGCCATCACCCGCCCGCGCATCGCGGGTGCGGTCGAAAGTTGCATCAGGCTGTTGGTGGTGTTGGTGAAGGTCAGCGCGGCCAGGCCGATCAGCACCAGGGCGGCTGCGAACATCCAGTAGGTCGGCGCGAGCGCGGCGAAGCTGCAGCCCAGCCCGAACAGCAGGGCGCCGACGAGCAGCGCGGCGAAGTTCGGCCGCGCCCGCGCAGCGCCTAGCAGAGCTCCCGCGACGGTGCCGACCGCCATCACCGATGACAGCAAACCATAGCCGCGGGCATCGGCATGGAAAACCCGGGTCGCCATGGTCGCGATGAAGATCTGGAAGTTCAGGCCGAAGGTGCCGATCAGGAACAGCATGATCAGGACCGCCTTGAGGTCGGCGCGCGACCACACATAGCGCAGGCCGCCGGTCAGCCTGCTCCCGAGGCTGCCCTGGTCGCGAGGGGCGCGGGCATGGCTGCGCAGTTCGGAACTGCGCAGCAGAGACAGCGAAGCCAGCACGGCGGCGAAGGAGGCGCCGTTGATCAGGAAGGCCCAGCCGGTGCCGGCGGCTGCAATGACGATGCCTGCGATCGCCGGTCCGATCATGCGGGCGGCGTTGAACGAGGTCGAATTGAGCGCCACCGCGTTGGGCAGGTCGGCATCGCCGACCAGTTCGCCGACGAAGGTCTGGCGCACTGGCGCATCGAAGGCGGCCGCGCAGCCGAACAGGAAGGCGAAGCCGTAGACATGCCACAGCTGGACCACGCCGCCGACGGTGAGCAGGCCGAGCGCGAGCGCCAATGCGCCCATCGTCGCCTGTGTCGCCATCAGGAGCTTGCGCTGGTTGAAGTGATCGGCTGCGTAGCCGGTCCAGGGCAATAGCAGAAGCTGCGGTCCGAACTGCAGCGCCATCACGATGCCGACCGCCGAAGCGTTGCGGTCGGTGAGCTGGACCAGCACCAGCCAGCTTTGCGCGGTCCGCTGCATCCAGGTGCCGACATTGGAGATGAAGGCGCCGGCGGTCCAGACGCGATAGTTGCGGCTGCGCAGCGAACGGAACATGTCCGCCGCAGCGCGCCTCATGGGCGCTCCCGCAGATCGCCGCCGTGGAGGGAGCCGAAGTGCCGCGCCGCATAGAGAGCCATCACCAGCATGCCGAAGCCCAGCGCAAGCGCGTCAGCCGTATGCCGCAGTCCGAAATCGCCGACCCGGCAGACCAGCAGATAGAAGACGACAAGGTTGAGAAAGCCCCAGAGCACGTTCAGCGTCGAGGTGGAGAGGCCGCGCCCCGGCGGCGATGCGAACGGCGTCTGGAATGGCATGCCCGTCACGCCGCTGACGAAGTGCGGCACGGCATTGCTGAGGAAGGCGCCGCCGAAGAAATAGGAAACCAGATGCAGCAAGGTCATGTCAGGCCGTCCTCGTGTTCAGGAGTCCAATGATCTCTCGGGTCGTTCCGGTCTCGCCTAGTCGCGGAAAGACCTGTGTCGTGCTGTACTCATGCGCTTCGGCGCGCGTGTCGGTCATGGCATCGAGGGCGAGCGTGACGTTGAAGCCCTGCTCATAGGCCTGCCGCGCGGTCGACTCCACGCCGGTGCCGGTGGCGACACCGGCCACCACGACCTGCGTGACATTGCGTGCCTTCAGCTGCCGTTCGAGATCGGTGCTCGCGAAGGCGCCCCATGTGCGCTTGGTCACCACGATATCGTTCGGTTGCCGGTTCAGCTCGGGGAGGAGTTCGGTCCATCCTTCCGGGAGTGCATCGATACGGCGCGGCTGCTCGGTGCGGCCTGGTGCACTTCCGGCGACGTTGATGAGCACGACCGGGAGGGCACGTGCGCGGAACGCATCGGCCAGCACACGGGCGTGCTCCACGATCTCATTGATTGGATGAACGCAGGGAAGTCCGACGAGGCCCTTCTGCAGATCGACGACGATGAGAGCGGTGTTGGAATCGAGCGTCGTGAGCGCCATGGTGTGTCCTTCAATTGCCGCGCCTCGATTGCGCGCAAGCGCCATCAGTCGTCGATCAGCCGCTTGAGTAGCGCGATGGCTGCGCGCAGCTGCTCCTGTTCCTCAGCGGAGAGGCGCTGGTCGATCGTGCGTGACAGCCAGTCCTGCCGCGCCGCGCGTCCCTCTCTGATCCTGTCCAGGCACTGGTCCGTCAGTGCGATGATGGTCTGCCGTCCGTCACTTGGGTCCGGCGCGCCCTTCACCAGACCCGCTGCCTCGAGCGCAGCGACGATCGGACCCATCGACTGGGCGCGCATGCCCTCGGCGCGCGCGAGTTGCGACGCCGTCGCCGGGCCGTCCTTTTCGAGCCGCAGCAGCACGGCGATCTGCGAGACCGTCAGGTCGCCGACATTGGCCTGCTCACGCAGCCTGCGTTTCAATTTGCCGATCAACCCGCGCAGCTCGGCTGCAAGCGCCGAGGCGCGCGGGCCGGGGACGGCATCCCCTGGGGCGCGGTTCATGGGGGCAGCAAATAGGCTACCGGAGTCAAATTGTACAGCTAGACTTATAAGTTTAACTTAACGAATGCGTGAACGTTACCGCAGCGCGGCGGCAAGAACTTCCAGGCTTAGGAATGTCGCGGGGCAGAACGCCCGCTGAGCGCGAGGCGAGGGAATGCGGAAGGGGACGACCTCTCGACCGTCCCTTCCGCAGCAAGGCTATCGCATATGGGACGAACTCGACCGACGATCTCTTCTGCGGCCGTCCTTCGAGACGCTCGCCTGCGGCGAGCTCCTCAGGACGAGGGCCCATTTTGCGGCCGATAGACCCTCATGGTGAGGGCGCGGCGAAACCGCGCGTCTCGAACCATGAGGCCCGAGGCGCCACGGCCATATGCCGTGGCCCTGCTTCCGCAGCGGCTCGCTCTACTCCGGCGCTTCGTCGGTGATGATGCCGCCGATGTTCTGCCAGCGCTCGCCGTCGAACTGGATCATCTGCAGCTGCTTGTTGACGCGATAGTCGGTTGGCGAGGTCGAGATGGTGATGCCCGGCAGCAGCAGGTCGAGCTGGACGTGGTCGAGATGCGTGGCCTGCTTCAACACGTTCTCGCGGGTGAGATCGTCACCGCACTGCTTCAGCACCTGAACCAGAAGCTCGGCGGTGATGTAGCCGTAGACGTTGAAGTTCGAGCCCTTGTCGCCGTCGGGATAATACTTCGCCATGAAGTCGAGATAGCGCTGCACGCCGGGATCGTTCTTGAACGTCTGCTCGAGCGGGTCCTTGACGTAGTTGACGCTGATCAGACCCTTGGCGTTCTCCGGCCCCGCCGGCTTCAGCGTGGCGGTCAAGGAGTTGGCATTGATGTCGACGATGTGCACCGGATGCCAGCCGAGCTCGGCGACCTTCTTGATGGCTTGGGCCGCCTGCTTCGGGGTCGAGGCGCTGAACAACAGGTCCGCGCCGGCATCCTTCAGCTTGAGGATCTGCGAGTCGATGGTGGGCTCGGTGATCTCATAGGAGGTCTCGGCGACGATCATCTTGGCGGCCTTGTCGCCGAGCCCCGCCTTCAGTCCCGCGAGATAGTCCTTGCCGAGATCGTCGTTCTGATAGAGCACGCCGATCTTGGCGTTGGGATAGGTCTTCAGAATGTACTGGCCGTAGATGCGGCCTTCGACCAGGTAGGAGGGATTGAAGCCCATCGTCCAGGGAAAGTGCTTGGGATCAGTGAAGCGCGCGGCACCGGTGGCCGCAAACAGCTGCGGCACCTTCTTGCCGTTCAGATATTTCTGCACCGCGACATTCGGCGCGGTGCCGATGATCTGGAACGTCAGCAGCACCTCGTCGCCTTCGACCAGCCGGCGCACCTGCTCGACCGTCTTCGGCGGCGAATAGGCATCGTCGTACTGGATCAGGTTGATCTTGCGGCCGTTCACGCCACCCTGGTCGTTGATCATCTTGATATAGGCGGCTTGCGCCTTGGCGATCGTCGCATAGGCCGACGCAGGGCCGCTCGCCGGGATGGTCTGGCCGACCTTGATCTCGGTGTCGCTGGCGCCGGTGTCGTATGTCTTCTCCGCGGCCGCAGACGAACAGAACGTGGCCCAGACAAGTGCGCTGGCCGTGATCAGGTTTGCAAGGCTGATCCTAAGGCTGATCCTCATGAGGTGTCTCCCTTCTTCTTGTATTTGTTTCGGCCTTGATGCCGGCTTCGCCAACGTGCAGCCCAGCGCTACGACTGAAGTGCCGGCACGCCGCTGCCGACAGCTGCGCGCTCGCGCCGCGCAAAGCGCCTGAGGTCGTCCTTCGGATTGATGATGACCATCGCCAGCGCGCCGCCGGCGACGATCAGCAGGCCCGCAAACATGAAGCCGTCGCGAAAGCCCTGGGCCGGATTGGCGCCGATATCGACGATATGGCCCATCAGCCAGGGCGCGATCAGGCCGGCCAGCGTGAAGGTGCCGTTGCAGATGCCGAGCATGGCGCCGCGCTGGTGCACAGGGCTGATCTCGCCGATCAATGGCGGTCCGAGCGCATAGGTGACACTGCCGACGGCGAAAGCGACCATCACCAGCGGAATCTGCACGAGCTCGCCGGTCGATTTCGACAGCAGCATCATCGCCACGCCCGCCAGCATCACGCAGCAGCAGGTGAGCACGCCGCGCGAGATGCGGCTGGAGACGCCGCGGGCGAGCAGCCGTTGCGACAAGGGCGCGGCGACGATGGTCGCGATGTCGAGAACCTTCAATCCTTCAAGCGGCCCGCTCACCTCGGCCTCCTGGTCCGGCGTGTCCTGCCGCTCATTTCCTGAGTTTTGCGTCCTGCGCGGCGAGCGTCGGCTCCCGCTCGTTCATCTGGGCGCGGATGCTGGCGGCGAGTGCCCGGATGCGCGGGCCGATTTCGGCCTCGAGCTGCCCGGGCTGCAGGCGGAAGGCGGGAATGCCGCAATTGATCGAGTAGCATCGCGTCGTGTTGGCGGCCTGAAACAGCGGCACCGCCACGGCGTGGATCGCGGCCATGTATTCGCCGAAGCAGGTGCAGAAGCCGCGCTCGGCGCATTGCGCGATGCCGGCGCGATAGGCGTCACGGTAGGCCGACCATTGCTCCGCGTCGGACGCATCGAGCTGCTGTTCGAGCCGTGCGGCATCGCGCGCCGGCAGCAGGGATGCGGCGGCGCGGCCCATCGCGGTGCCGACGACCGGGATCGGCATGCCGATATCGGGCACATGCGGCCCGACATCGCCCGAGCGGGCCGTCTCGACATAGATCATGGAGGTGCCGTCGAGCAGCCCGATCGACACGGTGCCGCGCACGCTCTGCGCCACCTCCTGCATCAGGGGCCGCGCGCTCTGGCGGAAAGGCATGTCGGCGAGCAACGGGTGGGCGATCCGCAGCGCGCGGATGCCGACGCGATACCGGGCGCGGTCGGCGTCGTAGTCGAGATAGCCGAGCTCGGCCAGCGTGTGCGTCAGCCGCGCCACCGTGGGGCGCGGGATGCCGGTGCGTGCGGCGATCTCCATGTTGCCGAGCACGGGTGACCCCGCCTTGAACGCCTCCAGCACCATCAGCCCTTTGGCGAGCGTGGTGGCAAAGGCGGCGTCGCCGGCGCTGTCGGCGAGCATGGCATCGACGGGGAGGGGGCGAACGGCACTCGGCCGGGGATCGGTGAGGGTAGACATGTCCATATGAATGGGACATTTCACATCATCTGTCTACATAGCTGATAAGAATTATCGTATATGTCCATTATATGGACATAAGCTAGTTTTGACGACCGACGCCGCAGATCGCGGGCATAATCTCCGCTCATCGCTGGAGGTCCCGAAATGTCAACGACGGTCAAGCAGATGCTGGAGGCGGCTAATGCCGCAGTCCCCAAGATCACACCTGGCGAAGCGCAGGCGATGATCGCCAAGGGCAACACGCTCGTGGTCGATGTGCGCGATGCGCCGGAGGTCGAGAAGAGCGGCAAGGTTGCCGGCGCGGTGCACGTGTCGCGCGGCATGCTGGAATTCCGCGCCGATCCCGACTCGCCCTATCACGACAAGAACTTTGCCAAGGACAAGACCGTGATTCTGTATTGCGCCTCGGGCGGCCGTTCGGCGCTATCGGGCAAGACGCTGAAGGATCTCGGCTACGACAAGGTCTACAACGTCGGCGCGTTCAAGGACTGGGCCGAGAGCGGCGGTGCGATCGAGAAGCCGATCGAGCCCGGCATGTAGTTCGGTGCAGCTCGAGGTCAGGCCGGCGGCAGGGGCTGCGAGAGCAGGCCTTGCCGGAGCGCCAGCCTGACGAGCTCGATATCCGATCCGACGCCGAGCTTGTCCTTGATGATCGAATGCAGATTGGCGACCGTCTTCGGACTGAGATGGAGCGCGTCTGCGATCTCGTCCGTGGTCCGTTCCGCCAGCAGCATCTGCAGCACCTCGAATTCGCGCGCCGTCAACACGTCGGCGGCCGAAGTCTCGCCCGCGAGCCTGCCGAGCGCGAGCTCATGAGAGATGTCCGGGCTGACGGCCACGCGTCCGGCGAGCACGTCGCGCGCCGCCTGCACCAGCACTTCCGGCGGGCTGCTCTTGGTCACATAGCCCTTGGCGCCGGCACGAATGGCCTGCACGGCGAAGCCGGCATTCTCATGCATGGTGAACACCAGGATCCTGGCATTGCGGTCCCATTGCCGGATGCGGCGGATCGCTTCGATGCCGCCGACCTCCCGCATGCTGAGATCCATGATGACGAGATCCGGCTTCGCTTCCTTGAACAGCCGGTAGGCTTCCGCGCCGTCGGAGGCTTCGGCGACCACCCGCAAGCCCGGCTGTTTCTGCAGCACCGACCGGTAGCCTTCGCGCACGACCGCATGATCGTCGACCAGCAGGATGGTCGCCTCGGAGATGCTCACGCGGCGCACTCCGCGGCCGCGCGCTCGTCGCGCAAAGGCTCGCTGCGCGCGGCGAAGGGGATGGCGACAAGCAGGCGCGTGCCGCCGGTTGCCCTCGCCTCGAAATTCAATTGCCCGCCCAGCGCCGCCACGCGTTCGCGCATGCCGAGCAGCCCCATTCCCGGCTTGCCGGGCGGATCGGCAGAACGGCCGTCATCCTCGACCGTGAGCTCGATCGTTGCGGCCGCGTCGTCTGGCTCCTGCAATATCAGCTGCAGCAGCACCCGCTTGGCGTCGGCGTGCCTTGCCGCATTGGTCAGCGCCTCCTGCGCGATGCGATAGAGGTTCAGGCCGATCGTGCTGGGCAAGCTGTCGACAGCCCCCGAAAGGCTGATCTCGAAGCGCGTCCGCCCGCACTGGCGTTTGCTCCAACCCGCGACCAGGCCTTCGAGGCTTGCGGCCAGTCCAAGTTCATCGATATCGGGCGGCCGCAGCCGAAACAGCGCGCCGCGCAGCGCGGTCATCATGCCGGTCGCCGTTCGCGCGATGCTGTCGCATTCGGACGACAGTTCGGGACAGGTCTGGGCGGCGCTCTGGCCGGCAGCGGAGGCCAGCGCGCGGATGGCGGCGAGAGACTGGCCGAACTCGTCGTGGAGCTCGCGGGCAAGATGGCGGCGCTCGTCGTCCTGCAATGCGATCAGCCGCCGCGTCAGCGCGTTGCGCTCTGCGATGGCCGCCGTGAGGTTTTCGGCAAGCTGGTTGAAGGCGTCGCGGATCGCCGACAGCTCGGCAAGATCGAACGGCGGCAGCCGCGCCGTCAGGTCGCCCGCGGCGATCCGCTCGATCCCTGCATGGATCAGCCGCGTCGGCCGTAGCGCCCGCGCCAGCGCCGCATAGGTCAGCAGGCAGAGCAGCACGAGCGCACCCGCGAGCACGGGCAGCAGCCGACTGAGGTCGCGCCATGCCTCCGCGGTCACGATGGAGGGATCGATCCAGGCTACGGCCTCGCCGACCCGCCGGTCGCGCGATAGCACAGGTCTTGCGGTCTCCTGTCCCGGATCGAAGATCGTGCGATGCAAGACGGCAAAGGCGCGCGGCGGATCGGCCGCGGTTTGCGCTCCGCCGCAGAACTGCTGAACCATCTGGCCGTTGCCTGCGCGGTAGGCGATGCACAGGCCCGGCCTCATCACCGGGGCGGCGATGCTGTCGAGGTCGGGAAAGGTCGACGGCGGATTGTTGACCCAATGCGTCTTGCTGAGCTGCAATTGCAGCGTCCTGGCCGTGATGTCGGCAATGTCGCCGAGCTCAGTGCGAACGGACCGGTCGATGTCATACAGGACGACTGCGGAGATTGCTGCAAAGCACAGCGCCGAGACGGCCGATATCCGCAAGGTCAGGCGGTATTTCAGATCGCTGTTGGCGAAGGTCCACATCGTCGAGGCCTCGCGCGTGGGGCTTGCTTCACGGCATGCGCCGCCGTGGCATTTAACGGCAGAAACGATGCGGCGAAAAGGACGGCCGGGCGCAGCGACCTGACGTCGTGAAATTTTCCCGCTCCCGACCGGGATGCGCGCCGTTTCGGGCCGCGGACCGCGCCCCTAGCTTGCCGATGCTTCTCGCCTCTGCCCGGCGGACCAGCAATTCGGAAGGAGCTCTCATGATCAGCCATTCACGCCTGCTGCGCCATCTCGCGATTGCGAGCCTGATATTTGCACCGGGCTTCCGCCCGGCCGGGGCGGAGCCGCAGTCCGCTCCTGTTCCGGCCGTCGTGGTGGGAGATTTCAGCTATCTCGATACATCCGGCGAGCCGACCGATCAGAGCGCCGTCCATCAGCGGCGGCTGCAGGCCTTCATCGCCGCACTCCACCGCGACGTTGCCGCCGACCAGCGCCTCCATTTGCGCGATCCGTCCTGTGCACCGTCCTGTCTTTCCGCCGACACCTCGCCGGACCAGCTTCGTCGCATCGCTCGCGAGGCCGGAGCCCAGGTCGTCGTCATCGGCAGTATTCAGAAGATGAGCACGCTGGTGCAGTGGGCCCGCGCCGCCGCGATCGATGTCGCATCCAACCGCGTGATCTTCGAGAAGCTGTTCACGTTCCGCGGCGACAACGACGAGGCGTGGGAGCGGGCCGAGACCTTCGTCTCCCGTGAGATCCGCGATGCGGTTGCCACTGCGCCAGCACCGCTCCGGCTTGCGCTGCTGCCGTTCACGCTGGAGGACACCAGCGCTGCGGCCGGGGCAGTCGCCGAGACGGAGTCCGATCTCAAGGGCCTGACTGACGCGACCGAAGCCGTTCGCCAGCTCCTCGATCGATCCGGCCGCTATCGGCTCGTCGAGGTGAATGCTGCGGCAAAGCCGCAGAACGGCTGCGCTGACTGCGAACTGCGGCTCGCCCAGGAGCTGGGTGCGGACCAGTCGCTGATCGGCGTGGTCGGGCGGATCAGCCGCACCGAATACACGATCCGCTTCCAGCTCCGCGATGCCAAGACTGGAGCCGTCATCGCCACGGGCGACAGCGGGCTTCGCATGGGCGCCAACTATTCCTGGGGGCGCGGCGCGGTGCGTCTGGTGCAGGAGCGCTTGCTTGGCGATGAGATAAGATGACCGCGCCTGCCGCAGCCATCGCGCTATTTCGTCCGCGCCACTTTGTCCCACAGCCAGCGCGCTACGGCCTCGGGCGAGGAGTTCGCGTCGCTGCCGGAGGCGCGCAGGTTGGCCTCGCGCATCGTGGCGATGTCGATCCTGCCGAGCAGAGGCAGCAGCGCCTTCTGCAGGGCCTGATCGGAAGCGCGCTTCGGCGATAGCAGCATGATCGCGTCGTAGGGCGGAATGGCGTGCCTGACGTCATCGAGCACGACGAGGTCGTATTTCTTGATCAGCCCGTCGCTGGTGTAGCCCGCGATCACGTCGACCTCGCCGGAAGCTGCCGCCGCATACATGAAGTCCGGCTGCATCTGGCGCTGGGCGCGAAATGCAAGGCCGTAGGCCTTTTGCAGCCCGGCCCATTCCGGCCGCGAGAAGAACTCGTAGTCCCCCGCAATGGTCATGGTGCCGGCATGGCTTGCGAGATCTGCGATCGTATGAATATGAAGCGCCTCCGCACGCGCCCTCGGCATCACCAGCGCATAGGCGTTCTCGAAACCGAGCTCGCCGAGCAGGGTCACGCGCTCGCGCGCAAGCTCGTTCTTCAGGGCCTCGAGCAAGGCGTCGCGCGACAGCTGCTCGCTGTGGTGGAACTGATTGGCCCACAGCGTGCCGGAATAGTCGACGTAGACGTCGATGTCGCCGCTCCGGAGCGCCTCGTAGATCACGCTGGAGCCGAGCCCGGCGCGCGTCGTCGCCGGCAGTCGAGCTGCCTGCAGCCGCTCGCTGATCAGGGCCGCCAGCACATATTGTTCGGTGAAGGTCTTCGCGCCGACGACATAGCGCGCGCCCGATCCGGCCAGCGCCGGCACAAGGCTGGCTGCGACCAGCGCCGCAATGCCGGCACTGCCCAGGCTCGCGCGGATGCGGCTGCCATTGCGCAGGCCGGTCTCGATCAGCGCCAGCAACTGATCGACCGCGAGCGCCAGCGCCGCGGCTGCGACGCAGCCGAACACGACCAGCACCCAGTTCTGCGTCTGCAGCCCGGCGAAAATATAGTTGCCGAGGCTGGTCTGTCCGATCGGCGTCGACAGCGTTGCGGTCCCGATCACCCACACGGCCGATGTCCGGATGCCGGCCATGATGACGGGCAGCGCGAGCGGCAGCTCCACCATGACGAGCGATTGCCGCGCGGTCATGCCGACGCCCTTCGCTGCTTCGAGGAGGGCCGGCTCGATGCCGTTGAGGCCGGTGATGGTGTTGCGCAGCACCGGCAGCATCGAATACAGCGCAAGCGCTAGTACCGCGGGTAGAAAGCCGAAGGCGGAGAAGCCGACGCCAAGCCACCGAATCGCGAGCGCGCCGAGCGCAAGCAGCAGCGGATAGAACAGCGCGAGCAGCGCCAGTCCCGGCACGGTCTGCACCACGCTGGCGGCGCCGAGCAGCAGGCCGCGCGGCAGCGGCCGGTTGCGGACGATCAGCGCCAGCGGAAAGCTGACGACGAGCCCGAGCGCCAGTGCTGCGATGCTGACCCGCAGATGACTGCCGAGATAGTCCGCAAGATGCGACGACGCTTGAATGATGCGGGGATCGGACAGCAAGTTCATGCGGTGCCGCGCTCCGCGAGCTGCCTTTGCAGCCGCTCGGCCTGTCGGCGCGGCGTCTGCAGCAGCTCCGTCACGTAGGGCTCAGGGTTGGCGGCCAACTCGGCCGGCGTGCCGGTTGCGACCAGTCGACCGGCGTGCATCACGGCGATGCGGTCGGCCAAAAGAATTGCTTCCGTCATGTCATGGGTGATCATGACCGTGGTGAGCTCGAGCCGATCGTGCAGAGCGCGATAGTCGTCGCCAAGCGCGTCGCGCGTCAACGGATCGAGCGCGCCGAACGGCTCGTCCATCAGCACGATGCGAGGGCGCGCGGCGAGCGCGCGCGCCACGCCGACACGCTGGCGCTGGCCGCCGGAGAGCTCATGCGGGAAGCGGTCGCGATAGGCGGCGCGATCGAGCCTCACCAGGTCGAGCAATTCGTCGACACGCGCCGAGATGTCCGGGGGCGAGGTGCCGAGCAATCGCGGCGTGATGCCGATATTGGCGGCGACGCTCATATGCGGAAACAGTCCGCCGCTCTGAAACACGATGCCGATGCGCCGCCGCAAGGTGACCGGATCGAGGCGGCTGATATCCTCGCCTGCGATTCGGATCTCGCCGGAATCCGCCTCGATCAGCCGGTTGGTCAGCCGGAGCAGCGTGGTCTTGCCGGAGCCTGAGGTGCCGACGATGGCGAGGAATTCGCCGTCCGCGATGCCAAGCGAGACGTCCTTGACCGCATGCACGCGCTCACCGTTGCCGGCAAAACTTTTGGAGACATGGCTGTAGGTGATCAGCGGCGTCTGCTGCATCGGCCGTTCGAGCTCAGGTTGGAGCAGCAACTCACGTCTTCACTCTCTCGTTGACGGCTGGGCACGATCTTGCGGCGCACCCCGCCCTGCCTAGCACGTCCTGCGGCCGCGTTGAACTTCGCCGCTCAAGACGCTAAGCCATCATCCGCAATTGGGAGGACGATAAGGTGACGCAGGCAAGGACCGCGGCCGTCGCGCTGGCGGAGACGACGGTGGCGTTCCGTCTCGCCGGCGGACGGGTCTATACCGCGGTGGACAAGGCGGATCTGAACGTCGGCGACGGCGAGTTCGTGGCCATCGTCGGGCCGACCGGCTGTGGCAAGTCCACGCTGCTCAACGTCGCCGCGGGGCTGCTGAAGCCCGCGGGCGGCGCGGTACGGATCTTCGACCGGCCGCTCGCCGGACTCAACCGCGACGCGGGTTATCTGTTTCAGGCCGATGCGCTGTTTCCCTGGAAAACCGCGCTGGAGAATGTGGCGATCGGCCTGGAAACAGCGGGCACGCCGCGCGCCGAGGCGCACGAGCGGGCACAGGCCTGGCTGGCGTCGGTCGGTCTTGCAAGCTTCGGCAATCGCTATCCGCACATACTTTCCGGTGGCCAGCGCAAGCGCGTCGGCCTCGCCCAGGTCCTGATCCGCGATCCCAAGATCATCCTGATGGACGAGCCGTTCGGTCCGCTGGATGCGCAGACCCGGCAGATCATGGGCAATCTCCTGCTCGAGCTCTGGAGCGCCGACCGCAAGGCGGTGCTGTTCGTCACTCATGATCTCGAAGAGGCGATCGCGCTGGCCGACCGCGTCGTCATCATGTCGGCAGGACCGGCATCGCGGATCATCGGCGACTGGCGGGTCGAGCTGCCGCGCCCGCGCGACATTTTCGAGGTGCGGCTCCGCCACGAGTTCCATGAGCTGCATCGCGAGATCTGGCACATGCTGAAGGCGGAGGTCGAGAAGACTTACAAGCAGGCAGAGGCGGTGTGATGGTGTCCTCGTCGATCTCGACTGTCCGCCAAGCGCTGGGGCCGAACTCCCCTCCCCGTTGCGGGGAGGGGGTAGGGGGGACCTCACGCACAGCTGTCCTCGTGGACCCCCCACCCCAACCCTCCCCCGCAAGCGGGGAGGGAGCGCACCGAGCAAGTGGTGGAGTCCTTTGATGTCGCGTCTCGGTCTGCTCGCGCTGCAACTGCTCGTCGCCGTCGTGATCATCGCGCTGTGGCAGCTGTTCTCCACCGTGCCGGTGTTCGGCCGCATCCTGCTGCCGCCGTTCTTCTTCTCCAATCCGCTCGACGTCTTCGCGCAGGTGATCGATTGGTTCGCGACCGGCGCGATCTGGAAGCATCTTGCGATCACGCTGTGGGAATCGATCCTGGCCTTCGTGATCGGCTCGCTCGGTGGCGTGCTGGTCGGTTTCTGGTTCGCGCGCAAGCCGCTGGTCGCGGCCGTGTTCGATCCTTACGTGAAGATGGCCAATGCGCTGCCGCGCGTGGTGCTGGCACCGATCTTCACGCTGTGGCTCGGCCTCGGCATCTGGTCCAAGGTCGCGCTCGGCGTCACGTTGGTGTTCTTCATCGTCTTCTTCAACGTCTACCAGGGCGTCAAGGAAGTCTCGACCGTGGTGCGCGACAACGGCCGCATGCTCGGCATGAACGAGCGGCAATTGATGCGCCACGTCTATTGGCCCTCGGCGCTGTCGTGGATGTTCTCCTCGCTGCACACCTCGGTCGGCTTTGCCGTGGTCGGCGCGGTGGTCGGCGAATATCTCGGCTCCGCAGCCGGGCTCGGTTATCTGATCCAGCAGGCCGAGGGCGTGTTCGACGTGGCCGGCGTGTTCGCCGGCATGTTCGTGCTGTCGGCGTTCGTGATCCTGATCGACATCGGCGTCACGCTGGTCGAGCGCCGGCTCCTGGTGTGGCGGCCGGAGCGGGTGGAGGAACGGTGATGCGCGAAGCTAAGGACGACACATTCGGCGTCGTCCCGGCGCAAGCTGGGACCCATACCGCGGAATTCATCGTGGGACGATGCTGGCCGACGACCATGCGACCCACGCCAGCCGGTGGTTATGGATCCCCGCGTTCGAGGGGATGACGTTATGTTTGGTGCGACGGTGTCGATCCAGGCCCGCCGCTTTGGGCTCGAGACAATCTGAACGGAGGAAACAATGAAAACCATCATCGGCCGACTCGCGGGCTCGCTGCTCGCCTTGACCCTGACCACCGGCCTCGCGAGCGCCGCGAGCAAGGTGACGATCGCCGTCGGCGGCGGTGCCTGCTTGTGCTATCTGCCGACCGTGCTGGCCAAGCAGCTCGGGGAATATGACAAAGCGGGGCTCGCGGTCGAACTGGTCGATCTCAAGGGCGGCTCGGATGCGCTGAAAGCCGTGCTCGGCGGCAGCGCCGACGTCGTCTCCGGCTATTTCGATCATTGCGTGAACCTCGCTGCCAAGAAGCAGGAGCTGCAATCCTTCGTGGTCTATGACCGCTATCCCGGCCTGGTGCTGGTGGTGGCTCCCGGCCACAGCAAGGAGATCAATTCGATCAAGGATCTCGCTGGCAAGAAGGTCGGCGTCAGCGCGCCGGGCTCCTCGACCGACTTCTTCCTGAAATATCTGTTGAAGAAGAACGGGGTCGATCCCACCGCGACGGCCGTGATCGGCGTCGGTCTCGGCGCCACTGCGGTCGCCGCGATGGAGCAGGGGCAGATCGATGCCGCCGTGATGCTCGATCCCTCGGTGACCGTGCTGCAGGGCAGCCATCCGGACCTGAAGATCCTGAGCGACACCCGCACCCAGCATGATACGCTCGACGTGTTCGGCGGCGAATATCCGGGCGGCGCGCTGTATTCGACGGCGACCTGGGTGGCCGCACATCCGACCGAAACGCAGGCGCTGACCAACGCCATGTTGGCGACGCTCGCCTGGATCCATTCGCATACGCCGGAAGAGATCATGGCGAAGATGCCTGCCGAGATCGTCGGCAAGGACAAGGCGCTTTATCTGGCCGCGCTGAAGAACACGATTCCAATGTATTCGGAGACCGGCAAGATGGACCCGAAGGGCGCGGACGCCGTGCTCGCCGTGTTCAGCGTCGGCTCGCCTGAGGTTGCCAAGGCCAATGTCGACGTCAGCAAGACCTTCACCAATGCGTTCGTCGAGAAGGCGAAGGGCGCCACGGCTGCGAGCCCCAAATAGAAAGCAGGGCTGTGCATGAGCGATGTCGTCATCCATCGCGTGACCGCGCTCGACTTGAAGGTCGAGCCGTGGGACTGGCCGTTCGCACGCGAGCGGCGCGCCGACATCGACGCTCATTTTGAGCAGCGGCAGCGCGCGATACCCGCGCTATTCAACGGCCGCGTGCTGCTCGGGCGCGCCCCCGTTTTCGCGGATGGGCGGCTATCGGCGAGCTATTTCGAGACCGACTTCGCCAACCTGCTCGCCTGGCGCGATTGGGGCTTTCCGGATCGCTCCGTGTTCAACGGGTTTGGCATGGGCGCGCTGCGCGCGGCCGACGGCGCCTTCGTGCTCGGCGTGATGGGCGGGCAAACCGCCAATGCCGGCCGCATCTATTTTCCGGCCGGCACGCCCGATCCCGAGGACGTCAGCGACGGCAGCCTCGATCTCGCGGCCAATGTGGCGCGCGAGGTCGAGGAGGAAACGGGGCTGCTGCCGTCGGATTATAGGGGCAGCGCCCATTGGGATTGCGTCGTCACCGGCGCAACCATTGCGATGATGCGTATGCTCGACGTCGAAAGCCCGGGCGGTCAACTGCAAAGCCGCATCGAGGCCAATCTCGCCGGGCAGGCCGAGCCGGAACTCTCCGCGATCGTGTTGGTTCGATCGAGGGACGATCTGACGGCGACGATGCCGCGCTTCGTCACCGCCTTTCTCGAAGCGCAATTTCACCACGGCGAAACCATCTCATGAGCAAGACAACGACGCCCTCGCTCGACCGGTTCATCTCGCCGTTCCGTGTCGATGGGGCCGAGCGATTTCACCTGAAGTCGCACAAGACCAGTGCCAAGGGCGGCATCGACAAGGAGGAAGGCGAGGCGATCATCGAGCAGAACCGCAAGCGGCTGTCCGATTTTCAGGACAAGCTCTACGCCCAGGACCGCTGGTCGCTGCTCTTGATCTTTCAGGGCATGGACGCCTCCGGCAAGGACAGCGCGATCAAGAGCATCTTCGAGGGCGTCAATCCGCAGGGCTGCGAGGTGACATCGTTCAAGCAGCCGACCTCGAAGGAGCTGGATCACGATTTCATGTGGCGCAGCTTTCTTGCGCTGCCCGAGCGCGGCCGCATCGGCATCTTCAATCGCTCCTATTACGAGGAGTGCCTGGTGACGCGGGTGCATCCCGAATTGCTGAAGGCGGAGAAGCTGCCGCCCAGGCTCGTCACCAAGAACATCTGGCGCGAGCGCTTCGAGGATATTTCCGCGTTCGAGCGGTACCTCACCCGCAACGGCACCGTGGTGCTGAAGTTCTTCCTCAACGTCTCCAAGGAGGAGCAGCGCCAGCGTTTCCTCGACCGGCTGGATCAGCCGGCGAAGAACTGGAAGTTCTCGATGAACGATATCAGCGAGCGGACGCGCTGGCAGCGCTACCAGGCCGTCTATCAGGAGATCGTGCGCCACACATCGACGTCCTTTGCGCCCTGGTATGTGGTCCCGGCGGATCATAAATGGTTCGCGCGGGTGGTGATCGGCTCGGCGATCGTGGCGGCGCTCGAGAGTCTCGATCTGCGCTATCCGCGCGCCGATCCCGCTTCGCTCAAGGAGTTCAAGGCGGTCCGTAAGGCGTTGGAAGCGGAAGCGAAGGGGCGGAAGAAGGCGTAACGACGATTAGCGAGACGTTAAGGTGGGCAAAGGCGCGTCAGCGACGTGCCCACCATGATCTCTGGTTTCTATCTCGGTGGGCACGCTGCGCTTTGCCCACCCTACAAATCGCCGGCAAGACCTCACGCCGCGCCGCGCTGGTCCTCTGTGGGGCTCTCGCCGACATGCTTCGCCAGGAATTGACGTTCGAAATCGGCGGCCGGCATCGGTTTGCCGAAGAAATAGCCCTGTCCGTGTTCGCAGCCGAGCCGCAACAACAGGTCGGCGGTGGCCTGGTTCTCGATGCCTTCAGCGATCACCGCGAGCCCCAATTGACGGCTGAGGCTGACGGTGGAGCCGACGATCGCCGCATCGTCGCTGTCGGTCAGGATATCGAGCACGAAGGAACGATCGATCTTGAGGCCGTCGAGACGGAATTTCTTCAGGTAGCTCAGGCTGGCGTAGCCGGTGCCGAAATCGTCGAACACGATGCTGATGCCGAGGGCCTTGAGGCGCTTGAAGATGTCGAGCGCGCGCGGCTCGTCATGCAGCAGGATGTCCTCGGTCACCTCGAGTTCGAGCAGAGCCGGCGAGAGGCCGGTTTCGTGCAGGAGCTTGCCGACGGTGGCGGCAAGATCGCCAGCGTGCAGCTGCGAGGGCGAGAGGTTGATGCCGACACGGACGGGGGTGCCGGCGAGCTCCCATTGCCGCGCCTGCCGGCATGCCGTCACCAGCACCCAGCCCGCGACCGCCTCGGACAGCGCCGATGTGTTGACCACGGGAATGAAGACGCCGGGCGGCACGAGGCCACGGGTCGGATGGCGCCAGCGGATCAGCGCTTCCGCCCCGATCGGGCGTCCGTCGAGCAGGTTCACCTGCGGCTGGTAGAACAGTTCGAACTCGTTGCGTTCGACCGCGAGCGCAAGCTCGGCCTCCAAGGTGAGGCGCGTCTCGAGCTCGCTGCGGATCGTCTCCTCGAAGATCACATGACTGCCGCGCCGCACGGACTTGGCGCGGCAGAACGCGAGGTGGCTGTTGCCCAAGAGCTCGTCCGCGGTGCGTCCGCCTTCGGGATGGACTGCGACGCCGATGCTCACCTTGACGTGGTGCTGGCGCGGCCCGGCCTGCAGCGGCAGGTCGAATAGACGGGCAACATGTTCGGCAAGCTCCGCGACCGTGCCGCCGACCGCCGCGCAGGGAACCGCAATGGCGAACTCATCGCCGCTCAAGCGAGCGACAATGCCGGTGTCGCCGATCTCGGCCGTCAGCCGCTCGGCTACGCCCTTCAGCACGAGGTCGCCATAGGCGTGACCGAGCGTGTCGTTGATCTGATGGAAGCCGTCGAGCCCGATCACGAGCAGCGCGATATCGCGGTCGCGGGCGTCCGCGGCGCTGAGCATGGCGTTGATCCTGGCCTGCAGCGTGATGCGGTTGAACAGCCCGGTGAGCGCGTCGTGCTCGGCGAGATAGCGGATGCGCTCGGCCTCGCGCTTGCGGACGGAGATGTCGCGCAGGATCGTGCCATATTGCAGCCCGTCCGGCCCGTGCCAGGCGGAGACGCTGGCCTCGGCGGGAAACGATTCGCCGTCCTTGCGGCGCGCCTCGAATTCCACCACCGATCCGCTTGCCGCAGGTGTCTGGGCTTGCGCGGCATCTCGCGTGGTGAACAGCTCAATGCCCACGGCCGGATCGGCGCAAAGCATCCGCAACGGCTGGCCGACCATCTCCGCCGGCTGATAACCGAAGATCGCCGTGGCGCCCGGATTCCACAGCGTGATCAGTCCATCCCGATCGGTGCAGACGAGTCCGTCGCCAAGCGACATCGCGATCCGCTGGAAACGGTTCTCGGCGACCCGGCGGAGCAGGCCGCGGAAGTCGATCTCATCGAGCGCGATCGTCGCGAGGTAGACGACGACGGCGATCTGCAGCAGCGAGCTGTCGACGATGAGGGCGTACCGCACATGTAGCCACAGCGCGACGGCTTCGATCGAGATCGCTGTCCCAACCAGGAACAAGGCGCGCCATCCGGCGGCGAGCCGGCGCCAGGTCAGCATCATGAGCGTAAGGATGACGGCAAGACCCGCGAGCGTGACGGCAGACGAAGTTGCCCGCAGGGTCCGCCCCTGCAGTATCGACTCCGCCGCGAGCGCCTGCAACAGCGGGCCGGACACGATCTTTCCGTTGGGCACGCTGAAGCGATCGCCAAGCTCGAGCGCGGTGCCGCCGATGATCACCTTCTTGCCTCTGAGCTGCGCCAGCGTTGCCGGGTCGCCATCGATCACGTCGGCATAGGACACCCTCAGCACCGAGGCGGGAGCGATGCCGAAATCGATCAAAAATGAGCTGTCGCTGGCGAAACTCTGTCCGGTCAAGGCTGCGGCCATCGAGGGCACGAAGTTGCCGTCGAGCTTTTCGCCAAACCTGTACCGCCGGACGCGGCCGTCGGGCGATACCGTGACGTTGACCAAGACCGGCCAGGCATTGGCCTCGAATTGCGGCAAGGGGCGATTGATATGAAGGGCCGTCGGGTCATTCGCCGCCGGCTGTTTGAAGGTCGGCAGGAGCACCGACCCATCCGCCTCCCGCAACGCTTCACTGAAAGCCAGATCGGAGAGAGGATTCGACGGCGCACTGAAGTCGACATCGAAGGCGATGTCCTGGGCGCCGGCGCGGACGAGCTGATGCAACAGTTCGGCGTGCAATGTGCGAGGCCAAGGCCAGGCGCCGATGCGTGTGATCGAGCGCGCGTCGATCGCGACGATGGCAATCTCTCCGCTCGCCTGGCGTTGGTCCCATGCGAGCCGGAGGTCGTCCAGGCCGTTGCGCAGCACCTCGTGCCAGCCGGACAGGCCGACCGTCACGAGTGCGATCAGCACCAGAATATGCGGCCGCAAATGCTTCAGCATCCTCCCCTGGTCCCCATTCGCGCGCGTCGCGCCTTCAGTTAGCTCTTGTTGTGCCCGGAAGCGTGACCGTTGCCGTTGCCCTGCGCACCGCTGTTTCCGTGGCCGGAATTGTTGCCGCTATTTCCATTGGCGTTCGCGTTGTCGTTGGCATTGCCGCCGGCGTTGTTGCTGGCATTGCCGCTGCCGCCGGCATTGCCGCCGCCATTGTTCGCAGCGGCGTTGCCGTTTCCATTGCCGCCGTTGCCATTGCCGCCATTGCCATTGCCACCATTGCCACCATTGCCGTTGCCGGCATTGCCGTTGCCGACGCCGATCAGTCCGCTGGACGAGCCGACCGCGGTCGTCACGGCCGTCGCGATCGAAGCGTCTCCGGTTGCGCTGGTGCTGGCGTTGCTGGCGCTGGTGCTGCTGCTGTTGCCGGGGTTGCTCACTCTCGTTTTGGCGTCGCTCCAGACCGTATCGTTTCGCGATGCGCTACGAACCCCGGGTTTGGTCTCGCCGTGGGCGAGCCCATGCGTGGCCTGGTGCACATTCAACTTCACCTCGCCGATGGTGGTCGAAATCCGCACCACGTTCGGCTTCGCGAGGCCCGCGGCCTTGCCGGCTTGCGACGCCAGCGGCGCGGCGGCAGAGTTGATCACGGAACCGCCGGTCGCGTTGAGCGCGTGGATGATTTGCCCCTTGGCCGTGTCACGTGGTGCCTGCAGGCCGCCTTTCGGGACCGGGACGCGCTCGATGCTCGAGGCGCGCGGGCGACCCTGCTCGATCGGGCTGAAAGCGCCGGAGCCGCTCAGGCTCAATCCGGTCTTGCCATTGGCGAACGCAGTCGCGGTCTGACCGGGCAGCACCTGCGCGATCTGGCCGGACTTGAAATCCGCGACCTCGACCTGGCCGCGGCTGACTTCGACGCGTGTGCTGTTGGCACTGATGGTGACGCTGAAATGCGTGCCCTTCACCACGGCAGCCAGATAGGGCGTCTCGACCTCGAAATGTTTGACGTTGCGCTTCTCGACGTCGAGCAGGATGGAGCCGGCGCGCTGCAGAATGGTGGTCGCCATGCCGTCCTTGGCTTCGGTCGGCAGGCCAATGACCGAGTTCGGCGCGATCAGAATGGTCTCCGCGCCGCGTGTCAGCAGTACGCGGCCATTGCGGCCGGTGCGGATCGTATCGCCGGGATTGAGCACGTCGTCACGGCCGAGCGAAACCTGTGCTGCGCCTTGCGTGCTGACCCATACGTCACCGGAGGATTTGCTCACCGACCAGACCTCGCCATCGGCCGCCCAGGCGGCTCCAGTCGAGCCGGCGATGAGCGCGGCCGTCACGATCCGTTTCAGGCTGCGGATTCCCAGCATGGTGGCCTCTCGCGTTGGTTGCCGAGGCCGCAAACTAACGGAAATGTTTCAAGAGACCCTTGAGCGATGCTTCGGTCTTTCAGCGCCGCCTTAACCGTTCGTTGACCATAAGAAGTTAAGAAAAAATTATGCGGTCTTCGGGCGTTCCGGTACTCACGATATCTATTCCCTTTATCGATGCTGGCGCTCCACCGCCGATTGCCCTCAGCCGGAGACGAACTCGCACACTGATTGTGGCGGTTGTTCTTGCTGCCGCAGGTAGCGCGACGGCGCAAGCGGACCCTGCCAGCGCCCCTGCGTTCGATCCGCGGCAGACCGAGAAGTTCTTCGAGGACCTGCAGTCGCGACCGGCACCGGCACCGCCGGCAAGGCCACGCCTTACGACTGCGCCGCAGCCGGAGGTGCAGGGCAAGGGACGACCGCTGTTCGTGCTGCGCGGCGTCGTGCTCCACGGTGCAGCAACTCTCGGTCGCGATCAGCTGGCCGCCGCCTACCAGCCTTATCTCGGCAAGCCGGTATCGCAGGATGATCTGGCCGCGATCGCGGCTGCCATCACCGGGCAATATCGCGCGGCCGGATTTCATCTCAGCCGCGCCATCGTGCCGCCGCAGGACATCACGGGCGGCCGGGTCCGCGTCGAGGTGATCGAGGGCAGCATCACCGAGGTGAGCCTGAAAGGCGCCGGCGCCGAGGAGTTCGGCGTGCGGCCGCTGCTCGATCCCGTGCTGGCCGAGCAGCCGTCGCGCCTTTCGACACTGGAACGCCAGTTGCTGCTGATCAACAGCCGCGGCGGCGTGCGCATTGCGGATTCCGCTCTGGAGGAGATCGGCGGCACGACCGGACGCTTCCGTCTGGTGCTCGAACTGAAGACCTGGCACGTCTATGGCTTCGTCGGCCTCGATAATCTCGGCTCATCCACGGTCGGCCCGTGGCAGAGCTACGCCACCGCCGCCTTCAACTCCTATCTGCTGCCGGGCGATACGCTCGCAGTGAACCTGTCGACCACGCCGGGCGATCCGCGCCAGCTCAGCTTCGGACGGCTGTCCTATGACGCTCCCGTCGGCACTGACGGCGCCCGTGTCGGCGCCTCCGCGCTCTATAGCGAGGTGCGGCCCGGCGACATTCGCCGGATCTACAACGACGACACCACGACCGAGACATTCGAGGTGCATGGCAGCATCGCGCCGATCCAGTCGCAGCAGTCCTCGTTGATCCTCACCGCAGCCGTGGCGTTCAGCAACGTATCTGAGCGGGACGTGTTCGGGACGATCTACCAGGATCGTATCCGCTTCCTCACGCTGACCTCGGACTATCGCTGGGGTGATCGGTTCGGCGGCGACAGCTACCTGGCCGTGAGCTATCGCCAAGGCCTCGATATTCTTGGCGCGACACCGTCCGGCGATCCGATGGCCTCGCGCGACGGTGCCTCGCCCAGCTTCTCCGTGCTCAATGCGTGGTTCACGCGCTACCAGACCCTGTCCGATGCCTGGTCGATCAAGATCGCCGGCGCCGGCCAGCTGGCCTCGGGGCCGCTCTATAACTCGCAGCAATTCTATCTCGGCGGTTTCGCCTTCGGCCGCGGCTATGGCAGCGCGGAGATCAGCGGCGACAATGCGCTTGCCGGAACGTTCGAGCTGCGCTTCGACCAGAAGCTGAACTGGGCCTATCTGTCCGGCTATCAGCTCTACAGCTTCGCCGACGCCGGTCTGGTCTGGAACGACGGCTACCGGCCCTCGGACGGCGCCGCGTTGACCTCGGTGGGCGCCGGCGTACGCCTCACCTTTCCGAACGAATGGCGCGCCGATCTGGGCGTCGCGTTCCCGCTCTCCTATCGCGCCCCCTCCAACGAGACACGCAGCGCGCGCTTCCTGCTGACGCTGTCGAGCGCGCTGAAGCTCTGTCCGCAGCGCGGCCAGGGGCCGTGCCTCTAGCTTGTGGCTAAACTGCGCCTGGCTGGTGCGAATGGAACAGCCGGCCCTTCTCCGTGATCAGCACGATCACAAGCGCGGTCGCGCTGCAGGCCAGGAAGCCGGTCGCGAACGGGAGGGGCGTGCCGTCGAACGCCTGGCCGACGATGGCGCCGGCTCCCATGCCGAGCAGTGTCGTGATTGAGCCATAGAGCGAGGAGGCGGTGCCGGCATTGGCACGCTGCGGCTCCATCGCCAGCGCCGTGAAGTTCGCGAATATCAAACCCGAAGCGA
Source organism: Bradyrhizobium sp. SZCCHNS1022 (assembly GCF_032484835.1). NCBI lineage: Bacteria > Pseudomonadati > Pseudomonadota > Alphaproteobacteria > Hyphomicrobiales > Nitrobacteraceae > Bradyrhizobium > Bradyrhizobium sp. SZCCHNS1022. Next base: position 2,374,422 of record NZ_JAUETT010000001.1, read on the forward strand.
ACATCATGCCGGCCGACACGGCCATGAATAGCGGTAGGGACAGCATGTTCAGACACGCCGCGGCGAACGTCACGATCGCCGTAGCGAAGCTGCCGAGCAGTGCGCAATGCGAAATCATCCGCATGCCGAGCCGGCCGACCAGCCGCGCATTGAGAAAGCCCGCGATTGCGATCGACGCCGCGATGGCAGCAAAAGCGAGCGGGAAATAACGGCCGAGATGATAGATCCCGGTGAACAGCTGCTGCGAGGAGAAGACGTAGCCGAGCAGCGCACCGAAGACGCCGCTGGCAGCGAGCGCATAGCCGAGCGTCTGGCGATTGGTCAGGGTCTTGCGGAACGCGTCGAGAATTTCGCCGGCCGAGAACGGCTTGCGCTCGGAGGGCGGCAGCGTTTCGGGCAGCCGCGCCATGGTCCAGACCAGCGCCACCAGCCCGTACACCGTCAGCACGATGAAGATGCCGCGCCATTGCGTGAGCAGCATCACCGCCTGGCCGAACGACGGCGCCACCACGGGCACCGCGATGAACACCATCATCGCGAGCGAGACGACGCTCGCCATGCGCCGCCCGGCATAGCAGTCGCGCACGATCGACGTCGCGATCACCCGCGTTGCAGCGGTGCCGAGACCTTCCAGCACGCGCGCCAGCAGCAGCATCTCGAAGGAGTGTGCGGTGATCGCGAGCACGCTGGCGCAGGAATACAGCACCATGCCGCCGAGCAGCACAGGACGGCGGCCGAAACTGTCCGACAATGGGCCGATGGCGAATTGCCCAGCGCCGAAGCCGACCATGAATGCCGAGAGCACCAGCTGCAGCCGGTTGGCCATATCGATATCGAATGCCGCGCCGATATTCGGCAGCGCCGGCAGCATCATGTCCATGGCCAGCGGGTTCAGCGACATGATGGTCGCGATCACGATGACGAATTCGGCGAACCCCATCGGCCGGTGTCGGACGACGACGAGGGTGTCGGCATTGGTGTCGGCCAAGTCGAGAGCCTTCCAGGTGTGCATGCTTGGGATGCAAGCGATTTTGATTGGCTTTGCTGCGTCGCACAACCCACGTTTCGGAATGGCAGGTCAACGAGCTCAGCCCCAGATCGACTGGCATGATCGTGAGCGCGGCAGCATTTGGCGCAAATCGCGTCGTTTCGATTACCATGATAACGGGCGCGTGATCGCGGCTTCGAGGGCCTGGAGATGAAGAGCTACAAGATCGTCGTTTACGTGCCTGAGGCGCAGGGCGAGGCGGTCCGGGCCGCGATGGGTGAGGCCGGCGCCGGGCGCATCGGCAATTATGATTACTGCTCCTTTACCGTGAAGGGCACCGGCCGGTTCCGGCCGCTTGCCGGAGCCAACCCGACGATCGGCGCGCTCGGACGGCTGGAGACGGTGGAGGAAGAGCGCATCGAGACCGTCTGCGCCGAGGATCGGCTGCGCGGTGTGTTGAGAGCGATCCGGGCCGCGCATCCTTATGAGGAGCCCGCGATCGACGTCTACCCGATCGAATTGATCGATTAGTTGATCATCCTCCAAGCACCATCTGTTCAGGCGCTTCGCCGATCGCTTGCGCCGCTGCCGCTTTCGATACCGGCTGGACTGAGCGATCGCGTTTTTGCTCTAGTTTGTAAGTTGTCGACGAACGGCGGTCGCAATTAGCCCGCGATCTTTAGCCGTTCTAATCTGGATGGATTCCAGCGGGCAGGTTCCGAAAATCCGTTGATGCGCTGTGAGCGCAGCGGCAACGTACTACCGAGAAATTTCGGGGGACGTTATGTCAGGCGTTGGGTTCAACGCGCCCGCGTATAGCGGCGCGCGAGCGTATTGTTGTTGTTTGCTGACGAGTGTCTGTTTGCTTCCGTTCATCATGCAAACCTCGGCTGCCGCTCCGGCGCAGACGGCGGCCGATGCGCACACGTTGCCGCCTGTCACCGTCGATTCGCCCGCGCTGCGCGTCCGCCAGGCGCGCCGTCCAAAGCGCGGGGCCGGTGCTGCGGCCAACACCGCACGTCAGCGCGCGGCCGGGGCGATGCACGTCCCGGCGCAGGCCGCTCGGTCGTCGTCTGCATTCGAGCGCGGTACCGATCCGGTCCGCGGCTTCGTACCCACCGTGAGCTCGGCCGCGATGAAATCCGATACGCCGATCCTGGAAACGCCGCAGTCGGTCTCCGTCGTCAGCCGCGATCAGCTCGATGCGCGCGGGGTCACGACCCTGGTGGAAGGTCTGCAATATGTCGCAGGCCTTGCCGTGCAGACCGGCGGCACCGATCCTCGCTTCGAGAACGTCCAGATCCGCGGCTTCGACATCAACGGCTACGGCAATTATCGCGACGGCCTGCGTGAGGTCGGCGATCCCAACTACTTCTCGCTCTTTCGCACCGAGCCCTATGGGCTGGAGCGCATCGACGTGATCAAGGGACCGAGCTCGGTCATGTACGGGCAGGGCGCGCCGGGCGGTCTCGTCGACAGCATCAGCAAACGTCCGCCGGACAAGGCCTTCGGTGAGGTCGTCGGCCTGTTCGGCAATTACGATCGCTACCAGGGCGCGTTCGATGTCGGTGGTCCCGTCACCAAGGACGGCTCGCTGCTCTATCGCGTCACCGGGGTGTTCCGCGATGCGGATGCCCCGATTGCGCATTTCTCCAACGATGTGAAGGACAATCGGACGTATATCGCGCCGGCGGTGACCTGGAAGCCGACCAGCGACACCACGCTGACGATCCTCGCCGACTACACCAAGGATCTCACAGGCAGTGCGTTTCCGCTGTCGGTGTTTCATGTCACCTCGGCCGGGATCGCCGGCGTGAAGGCGCTGCCGATCTTTCTCGGCGATCCCAGCTACAATGGATTCGCGCAGGAACAGGAGCGGGTCGGCTATCAGTTCGAGCACCGCTTCAGCAACAACCTGGTTTTCGAGTCGAAATCCCGCTATGGGCACTCCGATCTCGACTATCGCTATCTGACCTTCCTGGCCAATCCGCTCGATACGCTGACCTCCTTCTCGCGGCGCGCCAATCGCATCGATGTGACCAGCGATTCCTTTTCGACCGACAATCACCTCGTCGCCAAGCTCGGCACCGGACCGTTCCAGCATACGCTGGTGTCCGGCCTCGATTACCAGATGCTGAGCCTGACGGACCGGACCTACACGGCGACGGCCGGCGTGCCGGCGCTCAACAGCCTCAATCCGGTCTACGGTCAGGCAATTCCTTTTCCGACGACACTTTACTCGGGATCGGCGGACCAGAAGATCGACCAGGTCGGGGTCTATCTGCAGGATCAGATCAGGATCCGGAACTGGATCCTGACGCTCGGTGGCCGGTTCGATGTGGCGGAACAGGACACGCTCAGCCTCGTGACCAACGGCGTGGCGACAAGCACGCGTACGAAGACGCAGGACACTGCTTTCACCAAGCGCGGCGCCATCGCCTATGAGTTCGATGGCGGGCTGGTTCCTTACTACAGCTATTCGGAATCCTTCCTGCCGACGCCCGGCACCGACTTCAATGGCTCGCCGTTCAAGCCCACGACCGCGCAGCAGCATGAGGTCGGCGTCAAGTTTCAGCCGTCGCGCAGGCTGTTGGTCACGGCAGCGGCCTATGACCTGACCCGGCAGAACTCATTGACGACGGACCCCAGCCATATCGGGTTCTCCGTGCAACTTGGCGAGGTGAATTCTCGCGGCTTCGAACTTGAGGCGGTGGCTGAGCTCATTCCGGGTCTCAACGCTATCGCGACCTTCACCAGCCAGGATGTCAAGGTGACCCAGAGCTCCACCGCGGCCGAGATCGGCAAGGTGCCGACCTTGGTGCCGGCCAACATGGCCTCCGTCTATCTGGACTACACGTTCCAGAGCGGCGTCCTCGCCAATTGGGGATTGGGCGGGGGCTTCCGTTACAACGGCGAGACCTTCGCCAACACCACGAATACGATCGTCAACGAGGGCTACGTCGTGTTCGACGCAGGCCTCCATTATCGTCAGCCGAAAGGCATCAATCTGGCTTTGAACGTGAAGAATATCGCTGACCGCGTGACGACCGCCTGCACGACGTCCGGCGGCTGCCAATACACCAGCCCGCGCACCATCACCGGCACCATCAGCTATCGCTGGTAATCGAAGGGCAAGCAGGCATGGCACGCGCGCGCACCGTCCGCATATGGTCGTTCGTCCACACCTGGACGTCGCTCGTCAGCATGCTGTTCCTGCTGATGCTGTGCATCACCGGACTGCCGCTGATCTTTCATGACGAGATCGACGACCTGCTCGAACGGGAGATCGCGGCGCCGGAAATGCCGGCGACCACGCCACGCGTCTCGCTGGACCAGGTGATCGCAGTGGCACAGGCGCGCTTTCCCGGACAATACGTGCTGTTTGCGAACCTGAAGCAGAGCGAACCGCTGGTGACCGTCGCGCTGTCGCCGACCCCGGTCCCTGCGCCGGGCGCGTTTCATCGCATCACCGTCGATGCCCGCTCCGCGGCGGTACTAGGCGAGGAGGTGCCGCATCTGGACCTGATGGACATCGTGCTGAGCGTCCACCGGGACATGTTCACCGGGCTGCCCGGCGAACTGTTCCTGGGGGCGATGGGACTTCTCTTCGTGCTGTCGCTGATCTCCGGCCTCGTGCTCTATGGGCCGTTCATGCGGAAGCTGGATTTCGGCACCATTCGCAGCCGGGCCTCGCCGCGGCTGACGTGGCTCGACGGCCACAATCTGCTCGGCATCCTCGCCGTGAGCTGGATGCTTGCGGTCGGATTGACCGGCATCGTCAACACGCTGGCGACGCCGCTGTTCGACCTCTGGCGGGCGCAGCTGCTTCCGAGCCTGCTCTCCCCTTATCAGGGCAGGCCGGTCGCGAAGGCCGCATCGGTCGAAGCGGCCTTGGCCAAGGCGAGAACGCTGTTTCCGGACCGGTCGATCACCTCCGTGACCTTGCCGACTGCAGCCCGCTTTGGCAGCCCGCAGCATCTGATCGTCTGGACCAAGGGCAGCACGCCATTGTCGGCGCGGATGTTGCGGCCGGTGCTGGTCGAGGCGGAGAACGCGGAGCGTATCGTCGCGCCGGCGATGCCGTGGTATCTGCAGGCGCTTCAGCTGTCGCGTCCTTTGCATTTCGGCGACTATGGCGGCTTGCCGCTGAAGATCGTCTGGGCGCTGCTCGACCTGATCGCCATCGTCGTGCTTGGCAGCGGACTTTATCTTTGGGCGGCGCGGACGCGCATCGTGCAGGGTCGACGGGCGCCGCCGGTTACGGCCCGCGGCCGCGAGGGGCGCCTTGCCGTGAAGCAGGATGCGGGCCGCACAGCGGCGCTGCGGCACCTCGGACATCGGCGTCCCCAGCAGGTGTTTCGTGCGCCGCTGATGGTTGCCCTGGCCGCCACGCTTGGCTTGGTGTCGGCACTGTTCGGCGATGGCCTCTGGGACGGCCTGTCGTGGCTGGCGCTGTCCGTTCCCGTGATCCTGGGCTTGATCTACGGCCTGCGGGCGGCAGCGGGACGCTGAGACGGCGCACGTGGGCCGGACTTTGCGATCAGCGAAAAGGTCTGTATAGCCGCTCCTCGAGAGGGGGACGTGCCGTTGTCGGGCCGGGCCTGCCTTGTTGTCCAAGTGGGGGCATTCAATCGATGATGTTCCGTGCATGGAACGCGGCCGTGACCGCGCTGATTCTCGCCGTGTCGATCCATACGGCCATCGCGGCCGATAGCTCGCCGGCCGAGCAGATCTCCGAGTTCCGCCTGAAGCATGGCGAGGTTCGCGTGGCGCGGGATGCCACGCTCGACCGCATCGCCGCCGAGCAGGCGCGGGCGATGGCCGAGAAGGACGATCTGAGCCACGAGGTGCTCGGCCCGTTCACGCGCCGTGTCGCCCCGTCGAAGGCCGGCCGCGCGGCGGAGAACATCGCCTATGGTTATGAGACCTTCGACAAGACGCTCGGGCAGTGGATCAATTCGCCGCCGCATCGCAAGAATCTGCTTCTGCACAACGCGACCAAGGTCGGCATCGCCAGCGCCAGGAATGCCAGCGGCAAGCGCACCTATTGGGCGATGGTCATCGCCGGCGATTACGAGACCAAGCCGCCGGTCAAGAAGAACGACAAGGGCAAGCCCGACAAGAACAAGAACGACAAGGGCAAGCCGGCCGTCGTCGCGCAGGCGAAGTCGACCGGCAAATCCGAGACCAAGACTGAAACCAAGTCCGAAGCGGCCCACAAATGGGGCGCCTCGCCGAAAGAGTGCCATCTCAATATCAAGCTGCTGGGCCTGTGCATCTGACGCCTGACGTCCCGTGAGTTGGCGGCGTGGCAGGCTGGGATCGCCTCACAGCGGCGGCTTGTTCAGGTGCAGGTAGCCCGGTTCGAATTCGCCTAGCCCGGCGAGCTTCGGCCAGTTGTGGATCGTCAGCGTGCCGGCGCGGAAATCGACGGTCCGGCTCGCGCGCAACTCGGCCAGCGTCCGGTTCACGGTGGCGATCGCGTTTTCTGCACGATGCTGCCGAGACTAACACGGATCGTATTTGTCTCAATCACGCGCGGATATCAAATCTCGTCTGATCCCTGGGCTAGAGCGCGGATGGCGGCGGAAATCTGAGCTCGACGATCAGCCCGGGAGCATTGTCGTGCAGCGCGATGCCGGCACCATGCAGCTGCGCGACCGCCGCCGCGAGGCTCAAGCCCAGTCCATTTCCCGGCGTGTAGCGGCTGCGCTCCAGCCGGTAGAAGCGCTTGAACACCTGGTCGTACTGGTCTGCGGGGATGCCGGGGCCATTGTCGGCGATGGCGATCGCCGCGCCGCCATTCTTCGTCGCGCAGGTTACGGTCACCTGGCCGTGCGCGCGGCCGTGCTTGATGGCGTTGTCGACGAGATTGGCGATGGCATCGAACAGCAGGTCGCGGTCGCCGGTGACCTTCACCTCGCGCTCGCCCGCAAGGCTGAGACGGGTCGCAACCTGCTCGGCCGCGGCATCGTAGAGCTCGACGACTTCGCCCGCGATGTCGACCAGGTTCAGCTCGCGGAATGCGCCCTTGCGCGCTCTGCTCTCGATCTCGGAGATCCGGGTGATGGAGGCGAACATGCCGAGCACGGCATCGAGGTCGGCGATAGTGTCGCCGATCAGCGCCGCGTCGGCTTCGCTATTGCGCGGGGCATGATAGGCTTTCTCGAGCCGTCCGCGCATGCGCGTGAGCGGTGTGCGCAGGTCGTGCGCGACGTTGTCACCGACCTGCTTGACCTCGCTCATCAATGTCTCGATACGGTCGAGCATCTGATTGAGGTTCTCCGCGACACGGTCCCATTCGTCATAGCTGCCGCGGAGGGGGATACGCTGGTCGAGGCCGGAGAGCATGATGGCGCGGCTGGTGGCATTGATCTGCTCGATTCGTCCGACCGTCCGCCGCGTTACCAGCACGGCGGCGACGATAGCCAGCACGAGGACCAGCACCGCGACCGCGATCAGGGCCAGCGCAATCGTCTCCGTGAAGCCGTCATGATCGCCGAGGTCGCCGACCCGGCCGCGCACATAGGCCAGGGTTCCGAAATAGACATAGGCGATCATCGCGCCGACGATCAGGCCGAAGATCCCGATCGCGATCAGCGCCAGGCGAAACGTCGATGAGCGGAGTGTCTTAGCCAGGAGCACGGAGGCGATACCCGATGCCGCGGATGGTGTGGATCAGCGGATAGGCTTGGGCATCGTCGACCTTGCGTCTGATCCGACCGACATAGACGTCGATGATGTTGGTGGACGGATCGAAATGCAGGTCCCAGACATGCCGCAGCAGCATCGCGCGGGAAACGACGCGGCCCTCGTTGCGGACGAGGTATTCAAGCAACTGGAATTCGCGCGGCAACAGCGGGATCTTCTTGCCGCCCCGGCTGGCGCTGCGCGAGATCAGGTCGATGGCGAGATCGCCGACGCGCAGGATCGTCTCCTTGGCGATCGTTTCGCTGCGGCGTCCGAGCGCCTCCAGGCGCGCCAGCAGCTCGACGAACGAGAACGGCTTCACCAGATAGTCGTCGCCGCCGGCGCGCAGACCGCGGACGCGCTCGTCGACCTCACCGAGCGCGGAGATGATCAGGAAGGGCGCGGCGATGCCATCCTCGCGCAGCTGCCGCATCACCGTGATGCCGTCGGTATCGGGCAGCATGCGGTCGATGGTGATGACGGCATAGTCGCGTTCGCTGCCGCACCTGAGCGCCTCGAGGCCGGTCCCGGCAAGATCGACCTCGTAGCCGGATTTCGTGAGCTCGTCAGCAAGCTGCCCGGAGGTCTCCGAATCGTCCTCGACGACGAGAATGCGGCGGTGACCTCCCGTCATGGCTCAACTCCGCGGTGGCGGCGGAACGCGAGTGCTCCGATTGGCGAAGTTCGCATCATATCGCGGCGAATTCGTGCGAGCGTCGCAAATTGAGAGCACTAGCAATCATTTGATCTAGTACCAATATTCGCCGCACGCATTGAACCACTGCCAGCCCCAGGGTGTCCACCTGCGGTGCCAGCAGCCGTCGTAATAGCCATAGCCGGCATAGATGAACGGCCCGCCGAAGAAGGCGAAGCGGCGATGATGGTGGAAGAAGAAGGCGTGGCGGCCGCCGAAGTGCCCGCCGTGCCAGCCGGCGCCGGCGAAGCGCGGTCCGAACGCCGCATGCGCGCCGATGGGTCCACCGGCGAAGCCCGCGCCGCCGAAGCGAGCGCCACCGAAAGACCCTCCAAAATGAGGCCCGCCCATGCCGCCCATGCCGCCCATGTGCATACCGCCGCCACCGAAATGTCCGCCACCGCCGCCAAAGCCGCCATGTCCGCCACCGCCAAAGCCACCGCCGCCGCGCGCGAGCACGGGTGAAGCAACTGTCAGCGAAGCGGCGAGCGCCGCCGTGACGAGGCCGGTGAGAAGCCTGTTGGTCATCGGAAGATCCTCCATGCCATTGCGCGAGCGTCTCGCTGCGGGATGAGGACCAGATGAAGCGACGGCAGCCTCTCCTTCAACTTACAAATGCGCCAGTTTCTGACGCCGAAGTCAGAATGCGCCACTCTCGACTCCGTCTCGCCGTCTTTGCGGCAGGTCCATGGCCGGTCACGATCTCGAACGTAGCAGCACGGCGCTGGCGGGCGGCATGTGGATCAGCGTCGTCTGCGCGGTGATGGGCACCATCGTCTGATTGTGTGGCGACCAGCTGCCGTCGGCAGACACGATGGCGTTGTTGAGCGTCTGCCCGCTGGTCGCGGCGAGGGCCGCGCCGGTCAGCCAGAACGACTCCAGCGTCGAGGCGCTCTGACCGAGCGTCAGCTGCGCATCGACCGCAGTCTCGGCTTCCTTGTTGATCATCACCACGTTGACGCCGCCATCCTCGCGCAGCGTGCCGTAGGCATTGACGCGAAGATGCGGAGAGCCTTCGATAACGCCGCGAACGCTGGTGCCTTGCGCGCCCAGAGCGAACAGCAGCAGGCCATCATAGACAGGCCTCACCTCGACGACCCCGCCATTGTCGTCGGCGATCGGCGTATAGCCAGGGCCGTGGCCTCCGCCGTGCAGGTTGACGCCGTTGCAGCCGTTCAGCGCACACTGGAACATGAAATCGATGACCCAGAGCGCGGTGCCATACGCGTTGGAGATGTGGGGCGCGCCGCCGTTGAAGAAGGAATTGCACTCCGCCATGCGCCAGCCCAGCGGCAGGTTGTTGTCGCGGACCGCCTGGCTGATGTGTCGGAGTTCGCCGGCCAGAGCAGGGTCGTCCCGCAGCAGCAGGTCGAGCGTGGAGCCTGGGTCGCGGCCATCGGCACGGTAATAGTGCTGGGTCACCAGGCTGATCTGCGCGGCGGCGTCACGCGCGAAGGGCAGGGCGAATTCGGTCGCGAAGGAGGCGGCTGCAGGGCCCGCAAGGCGGGCCGACGGAGCAGCAGCTGTGATCGCCTCGGCCATCGCGCGCCACTCGGACAGGAAATCATCATAGCGCCAGCTCATGGGACGATAGCCGTTGTGCGCATAGAGGTCCGGCTCGTTGCCGATCTCGAAGGCGAGCAACTGATCCCCGAGAATCCGGGCGGCATAGGCGGCTTCGGCCGCGCCGAGCGCGGTGGTGTTATTGGCGAGGTTGATGCCATAGATCACGTGCCAGCCGGTTTGTTTGGCAAAAGCGGCGAGCGCGTCGACCATCGCCGGCTGAATCGGCATCAGCCCTGGGATCGCGCCGAGCCAGACGCAGCGATCCACCGCATTGGCCCCGATGCGCAAGACGCCCGGACCGAGCAGCCGGCAAAGTCTGAGCTGGGCGCCATTATCCGCCGTGAACATCGGTTGCCCGAGCTTGTCCTTCTCGTAGCTCAGGCCGACGAAACGGCTGGTCAGCGTTACGCCGGGCGTATCGCGGTCGAGCCGGACGGTGACATTTGCACGGACGGTGCTACCGAGGGATGTGGACGCGGCCGGAGAGGCGGCATTGCCGCGGCTGGGAGTGTAGCCGAGCCAACCGCCGATGCCGATCGTCGAAAGGAGTGCGACGACCTTGCGGCGCGGTATGGTGCGATCGGACATAGAGTTCTCCTTGATCGCGTGTGCGCGCCGCCGCGGCGCGGCTCGCTCGCTGCTGGCGCCCATTCTTTAACGTCCGAAGACGGCAATGGCCGGCCCATGCAGGTGGAAAGATCGGCCGGGATTCATAGATGACACGTGTTGGTCCGAGATGGTCTCGGTTCGCCCGAAGCAGGATCCGGCATCTCGCGGGCGACATGGAGAACACCGATGTCTCGTGCGCTCATCCTCTTCGGCCTTGTCTTGGTCGTGGTCGGCTTGCTGTGGCCCTACATCGGCAAGCTCGGCCTCGGCCGACTTCCCGGCGACATCGTCGTCGAGCGGCCGGGCTTCTCGTTCTATTTTCCCCTGATGACGTCGTTGCTCCTCAGCGTCGTCGTGAGCCTCGTGCTCTGGCTGGTCAACCGATAGGAGAGGGGCCTGCCTGGCGGGCAAATCACCGTGAGGTTTCGCCGCGCCGGCCTGGCGCTGCGGGACGAGAGGCGGCTGAAAGGCGTTGCGCCAAACGGGAGATTTCGTGAACGCAATCAAGGCCGACTCGGCTGTCCAGACGACTCGTGAAAAATATTCAGCTTTCGTTTTTCAGAAATTCTGCTTTCCTGAAGCCAGCCCGCCTCATGGAAGGGGCGTACGCGTCGTCACGATACGTGGAAGCGGGCTGCGATGGACGTGAAGGCTGCGCCGGACGAGCGCAGTCTGGCACGGACGGCGAAGTCGTGCGGTCCTGATACCCCGACGCTGGTATCACGCGCTGATGCGCAAGCATCATGCGCAATGGTGGCCAACAAGCCCGGCGCACCAGGGAGACCACGTATAAGCCGTAAAGCCATTCGCGCGGGGAAGGCCGGGATGTCTTGGCCGAACCTGTGGTTCCTGCCCCGTGCATTCTTCACTGCACGGGGGCCATGGGGGCGGCAAGCTCCCGGCCTTCCCTGCGCCCTCCGTTTACGAGGGGGCGTTGCCGAGCATGACCCGGGCACGCCGTGCCGCGGGACGGTGAAGATGTGTTTGATTGGACGTAGGAGGAGTGCGATGCCGAAGCCACAACGCTCGGTGTCATCATCCGCGAAAGCGGATGATCCAGTATCCCAGAGGCTTCGTTCTAGGATGCAGTTGGTGCCCTACAATCAGCCGGCCTCCTGCTCGCAAATGGCTCGGGCTCGGGGCGCTATCCCGGCTCACTTTACCGTCTCTGGGATACTGGGTCACCCGCCTTCGCGGGTAACGACGGGGAGCGGGGCTCCCAATACGTCACCCATTCTGACCCTTATTCGGCGTTGCGGTGGTCGGGTTTTCTCGGCTAAAAAGACGCCAGAGGACGCGTCGGCAACCAAGCATCAATGGTTTTGCCGCACGCTGTTGGCGTTCTCGAAGGGTCTGGCAATGCTGATTCGCGGCGCAAGGATTGGAGCATGCGACGGAGCGGTTTCCGCACCGACGATTGCTGCCGCGCCGCTGCTGCCCACCCGTGGCGCCCATGGCCCCCTTGGCCCGACCCTTTCGCTTGGGCTCCTGCTTCTTAGCCGCCCCTGAGGGCCGGCTGGGCGCGATGCGCCTGGGCACTCAGGGGTTCGCGCGAGATCACGAAAACCCTCCAGCGCCGTCAAGATAAGCGCACCAGCGAACAAGGAACTTAAATCCATGTCCACCGCACCGAAGTCCGACAAGGACCGCGTCATCATTTTCGATACCACCCTGCGCGACGGCGAGCAGTGCCCCGGCGCCACCATGACCTTCGAGGAGAAGCTCAACATCGCAGCGCTCCTGGACGGCATGGGCGTCGACGTGATCGAGGCCGGCTTCCCGATCGCCTCGGACGGCGACTTCGAGGCGGTCAACGAGATCGCCAAGCGCACCCAGAACGCGGTGGTCTGCGGCCTGTCGCGGGCCGGCGCCAAGGACATCGACCGCTGCGCGGAGGCGATCCGCCCCGCCAGGCGCGGCCGCATCCACACCTTCCTGTCCACCTCGCCCGTGCACATGAAGTACAAGCTGCAGATGGACGCGCAGCAGGTCTATGAGCTGGTGATCTCCTCGGTGACGCGCGCGCGCAACCATACCGATGACGTCGAGTGGTCGTCGGAGGACGGCACCCGCACCGAGTTCGACTTCCTGTGCCGCTGCGTCGAGGCCGCGATCAAGGCCGGCGCCACCACGATCAATATCCCGGATACGGTCGGCTATGCCGTGCCGGAGGAATATTACGACCTGTTCAAGCGCGTGCGCGAGACCGTGCCGAACTCCGACAAGGCGGTGTTCTCGGTACACTGTCACAACGATCTCGGCATGGCGGTGGCGAACTCGATGGCCGGCGTGCGCGCCGGTGCGCGGCAGATCGAATGCACCATCAACGGCATCGGCGAGCGCGCCGGCAATGCGGCGCTGGAAGAAGTCGTGATGGCGATGCGGGTGCGCAACGACAAGCTGCCGTTCTGGAACAACATCGACACCACCCAGCTGACCCATGCCTCGAAGGTGGTGTCGGCAGCGACATCGTTCCCGGTGCAGTACAACAAGGCGATCGTCGGCCGGAACGCGTTCGCGCATGAGAGCGGCATCCATCAGGACGGCATGCTGAAGAACGCGCAGACCTACGAGATCATGCTGCCGGAGACGGTCGGCGTGAAGCAGACCTCGCTGGTGATGGGCAAGCACTCCGGCCGCCACGCCTTCATCCACAAGCTGGAGGAGATGGGCCACAAGCTGTCCGGCAACCAGCTGGAAGACGCCTTCGTCCGCTTCAAGGCGCTGGCCGATCGCAAGAAGCAGATCTACGACGAGGATCTGGACGCGCTGATCGACGAAGGCATGGTGCATGCCCATGACCGCATCAAGCTGGTGTCCTTGAGCGTGATCGCCGGCACCCGCGGGCCGCAACGCGCCACCATGAAGCTCGATGTCGACGGCGAGACCCGCATCGAGGAGACCGAGGGCAACGGCCCGGTGGATGCGGTGTTCAACTGCATCAAGGCGCTGGTGCCGCATGAAGCCAAGCTGGAGCTCTATCAGGTGCATGCGGTGACCGAGGGCACCGATGCGCAGGCCGAGGTGTCGGTGCGGCTGTCGCAGGACGGCCGCTCGATGACGGCGCGCGCCGCCGATCCCGATACGCTGGTCGCGTCTGCCAAGGCCTATCTCGGTGCGCTCAACAAGCTGGTGATGAAGCGCCAGCGCGATGTGACGCAGGCCAACGCGGCGGCTGCGGCGAGCTGATAGGGGGGCGGTCGGCCCACGATGCCGGACCGCCTCACATTCCGTCATTCCGGGGCGAGGCCGTCAGGCCTCGAACCCGGAATCTCGAGATTGTCTTGCGAGGGCGCCTGCCACGTCGAGATTCCGGGTTCAGCCGCTGGCGCTGCTGCCCCGGAATGACGGAAGGACAAGGACGACAACGCGGTGCGCAATTTTGCGCTGCAGCGACAGATTCCGGTAGCTCCTCCTAACGGGCAATGGCTTTCCGTCGGCCTTATGGCTATTGATGCCTTGGCATACAAGCGGGAGCTGCGTTGCACGGCTCCCCGGAAAATTCGGGAGGCATGCTTTGCGTGATCTGACACGTCGTCACTTGCTCGTCTCCGCCGCGTCGCTCGCGGCGGCCGCCAAGATCGGCCCGGCTGCGGCCGCAGATGAGCCCATCGTCATCAAGTTCAGCCACGTCGTGGCGTCCGACACGCCGAAGGGCAAGGCCGCCGACAAGTTCAAGGAGCTGGCCGAGAAATACACCAACGGCCGGGTCAAGGTCGAAGTCTATCCGAATTCGACGCTCTACAAGGACAAGGAAGAGCTGGAGGCGCTGCAACTCGGCGCCGTGCAGATGCTGGCGCCGTCGAACTCCAAGTTCGGCCCGATCGGGATCAAGCAGTTCGAGGTGTTCGATCTGCCCTATATCCTTCCCGACCTGAAGAGCCTGCGCAAGGTGACCGACGGCCCGCTCGGCGGCAGGCTGCTCAAGCTGCTGGATTCCAAGGGCATGAGCGGCCTTGCCTATTGGGACAACGGCTTCAAGCAGATGACCGCGAACAAGAAGCTGATCACGCCCGCCGACTACAAAGGCCTGAAATTCCGCATCCAGTCGTCGAAGGTACTGGAGGCGCAGTTCCGGGCGCTCGGCGCAATCCCGCAGGTGATGGCGTTCTCGGACGTGTACCAGGCGCTGCAGACCGGCGTGGTCGACGGCCAGGAGAACACCTGGTCCAACATCTACACCCAGAAAATGCACGAGGTGCAGAAATACGCCACCGTCACCAATCACGGCTACATCGGCTACGTCGTGGTCGTGAACAAGAAGTTCTGGGATGGCATGCCGCCGGATGTTCGCGCCGCCTGCGAGAAGGCGATGAAGGAGGCGACCGACTTCGGCAACAGCCAGTCGGCCAAGGAGAACGACGAGGCGCTGGAGGAGATCAAGAAGGCCGGCAAGACCGAGATCGTGACCCTCACCCCCGAGCAGGACGAGGCGATGCGCAAGGCGATGATGCCGGTCTACAAGGAGGTCGCCTCGCGGGTCAGCCAGTCGCTGATCGACGAATTCTTCAAGGAGACCGGCCGCAGCCCGATGAACGGCTGAATGGGAATAGCCGAGACTTTCCGCGGCGGCGCGCCGCGGAAAACGTCTGATCGGGCGCTGATGGGCGCCGTCCGGTCGCTTGGGGACCTCTGATGCTGCTACGTATTCTCGACCGGCTCGAGGAGATCATCATCGCCAGCCTGATGGGCGCCGCGACCCTGATCACCTTCATTACGGTTGCGCATCGCTTCCTGGTCGATGTGCCGTTTCTCTACCCTTACCTGTTCCAGATCGATCTCTCCTGGTCGCAGGAGCTCTGCATCTACATGTTCATCTGGATGGCCAAGTTCGGCGCCGCCTACGGCGTGCGCACCGGCATCCATGTCGGCGTCGACGTCTTGATCAACCGCCTCAACGACCGCTGGCGCAAATGGGTGATCCTGTTCGGCCTGCTCGGTGGCGCGGTGTTTACCGCCGTCGTCGGCACCATGGGCGCGAAGTTCGTGATCGAGCTGATGCACACCGACCAGACCTCGCCCGATCTCGAGATCCCAAGCTGGATCGTCTATGCCTGCATCCCGCTCGGCTCCTACCTGATGTGCTTCCGCTTCATGCAGGTGATGTGGACGTACTTCTGGACCGACGACCTGCCGCATCACGACGCGTCCCATGTCGACGACATCGAGGTCAGTCCCAAGGCGCCGATCGCGCTCGGAGAGGCCTGATGAGTGCGGCGCTGATCTTCGGACTGCTGTTTGCCCTGATGCTGACGGGCATGCCGATCTCGATCTCGCTCGGCCTCACCGTGCTCACCTTCCTGTTCACGATGACGGAAGTGCCGATCGAGAGCGTCGGTCTGAAATTGTTCTCCGGCCTCGACAATTTCGGGATCATGGCGATCCCGTTCTTCATCCTGGCCGGCACGTTCCTGACCCGCGGCGGCGTCGCGCGGCGGATGATCGCGTTCACGACCTCGCTGGTCGGGCATCTGCCGGGCGGTCTTGGCCTTGCGGGTGTCGCTGCCTGCGCGATGTTCGCGGCGATCTCCGGCTCGAGCGTGGCGACCGTGGTCGCGATCGGCTCGATCATGATGCCGGCGATGGTCGATTACGGCTATCCCCGCCGCTTCGGCGTCGGCGTGATCTCGACCTCCGGTGCGCTCGGCATCCTGGTGCCGCCCTCGATCATCCTGGTGCTCTACGGCGTCTCCACCAACACCTCGATCGGCGCGCTGTTCATGGCGGGCATCGTGCCCGGCGTCATTCTCGCCTTGATGTTAGCCGCGGTCACCTGGTTCGTCGCCTATCGCAACGGCTATCCGCGGATGAAGCGGGCGACGCTGAGCCAGCAGTTTACGGCCTTCCGCGAGAGCCTGTGGGGGCTGCTGCTGATCGCCATCGTGCTCGGCGGCATCTATGGCGGCGTCTTCACGCCCACCGAGGCGGCCGCGGTCGCCGCGGTCTACGCCTTCTTCATCACCGTCTTCGTCTACAAGGAGCTGAAGCTCACCGAGGTTCCGAAGGTGTTGCTGCAGGCCGCCAGCATGAGCTCCATGCTGCTCTACATCATCACCAACGCGGTGCTGTTCTCGTTCCTGATGACGCATGAGCAGATTCCGCAGGCGATGGCGGCGTGGATCGTCGACAAGCACTTCTCGATCTGGATGTTCTTGCTCGTGGTCAACGTCATCCTGTTGCTTGCCGGCAATGTGATGGACCCGTCATCGATCCTCTTGATCATGGCGCCGATCCTGTTTCCGCTGGCGACCAAGCTCGGCGTGCATCCCGTGCATCTCGGCGTGCTGATGATCGTCAATACCGAGGTCGGCCTCTGTCATCCTCCGGTCGGGCTCAATCTCTACATCGCTTCCAGCATCGCCAAGATGGGCATCAGCGAGATCACCATCGCGGTGCTGCCTTGGCTGCTGGCGATGCTGGCCTTCCTCGGACTGATTACTTACGTGCCGGAAATCTCGCTGTGGTTGCCGAAAGCGCTCGGCATGATCTGAACGGTATCGCAATGATCTGAAACAAATCGCCAAGATTTCGCTTTGCTGACAGGTGGTTACATCGGCGTAATGCGGACGACTCTATCCAAACTGTAAGTTGATCGCGCCCGGACAGGCGCTCATGCTGCGGCAGCCTTTCCAACGGAGGTTCGCATGAAAAGGTTCACTCTTGCCGCAGTCGCCGTGCTCGCCATCGCGGGCTCCACGGCTGTTTACGCTCAGCGCTCGTGGTTTGCCGATCACATGCACCACATGCGAATGAGTCCTGAAGACCGTGCCGCGTTCCTGGACGCGCGGATCGCTGCCGTCCATGCCGGGCTGAAGCTGACGCCCGACCAGGAGAAATCGTGGCCGCCGGTCGAGAGCGCCGTGCGCGACTTGGTCAAGCTGCGCTTCGATCGTGCCAATGCCCGCATGAAGGCGGCCGACGACAATCAGGATGGGCAGAAGGCGGACGATCCGGTGGCCCGCCTGCGCGAGCGCGCCGACACGATGGCCGCGACCGCCGAGGCCATGAAGAAGATCGCCGATGCGGCCGACCCGCTCTACAAGACCCTGGACGATGGCCAGAAGCGCCGGCTGTCGATACTCACCCATCATGCCGACCGGTTCGGTCCGGAGGGGTGGCGCCATCATTGGCGGGAGCGAGGCGAGGGGGACGGTCCGGGCTTTGGCGAGCGCCGCTTCGGCATGGGGCCGATGCCGCACATGGGAGCGATGGACCACATGGGTCCTCCCATGGAGCATATGGGACGTCTGGATGAAGAGGGCGACTCCGGACGGCTCTGAACGGGGGGCGCCGATGGGCCGTTCGCCCTCAGCGAGCCGGGCTATATTGGGAAAACCGCCGGTAGCGGCCGGTTTTCCTGGTGTGGAAAGGCAAAAAATCGCCTTCTCTTGCTGGACATCCGGGAATCGCTTTGCTAAACGACCGGCTCTTGCGAAGGCCTTCCGGACGCAAGCTCCGGGCGCATAGCTCAGTTGGTAGAGCAGCTGACTCTTAATCAGCGGGTCCTAGGTTCGAGCCCTAGTGCGCCCACCAAGGTTTTCAATAGCTTAGGTGTCTCTCGCCGTCGCCATCCGTGAAGAACGGATAAGTGAGCGATCGGGAGTCGGTTTTCGGACATTGGTGAATTTGGGATTGCAGGCTCTGTAGGGCCTCCTCGGAAGCCTGCATTTGCAGCTTGAGATTCCCCTTCACCGGCGAGATGTTTTTCCAGCACGCATTTCCGCACAAACGCTCGGACCTGAGGGCGACGCGGTCAACTCGTCCTCACTACCGTCGGTCACAATCCGCCGCGTCCTCGCATGGCCGAGGACTTGGCTGGCCGCAATTCCGGTCGCTCTTTGGCACGCAGGCGTAGGCCGTCCTGCGGTCAAGCCGGCTTCTTAACGGACGACTTTCGTATTTCGGCTTTGGTCAGTTCGCAGAAGCGTGGGCACTCGGCGAAGAACCTCGATGCGATCGGCGATGAGAATGCGACGCCGCAAGCCCCGCTATCTCAACGTCGACAGATAGGCGACGATGTCGGCCCGCTCCTTCCCGTCCGCCAGCCCCTTGAAGTACATCTTGACGCCGTGGACGTCCCCGCGCGGATCGGCGATGTAGGCATCCAACGCCGCGGCGGTCCAAGGTGTCTTGTTGTTCTTCATGCCTTCGGAATAGGCATAGTCCGGTACGGCCGCCGGCTGGCGTCCGACGATATTCCAGAGGCTCGGACCGACCTTGTTGATCCCGATCTCGGAGGAGTGGCAGTTCTGGCAGATGCGCTGAAAGATGCTCTTTCCTGCGACAGGGTCGCCATCCAGCGCCCCGGCGCTGGACGCAAGACTTGCGAAAACAACGATAAGAACGACGCGGCGGAGCATGCGAATCTCTTCCTCTCGACCCGGAGCGAGCGGACAAGCCTCACGGCTACGCCGCTCAGTAGATCGGCGCAGATGATTGGACAAAAGCCAGGCTCAAGTCCTTGTTCTGGATCAAGCCGCGTAGTTGCCGTTGCTGCTCAATTGCCCTAATCTTAAAAAAAACAACGAATACTATGGGAGGTGCCTGGTGGGAGATGCCGATCCTCGGCCTGCACGCCCGTCTGGTGTGATCGCTGCAAAGTCGAAGGCTGCAACGGAGAAAGCTGCGGCGGCTGACATCTGCGACCAATTAGCGGCCGACGGCTTGGCCATGGTGCTGGTCTTCCTGTCGCCCCACTATGATCCGAACGAATTCATCGCGGAGGTGACGACGCGTCTTACAGGCATCCCGGTGTATGGCTGTACGACAGCGGGAGAGCTCTCGCCGGATGGCTGGGAAGACAACAGCGTCGTTGCTCTCGCCTTTGCCGCAGACGATTTCACCGTGTTCGCGCAGCCCATCTTCGGGTTATCGGGCTTTCGCGTCGATGAAGGGCGTCGCCTCGGCAACCAGTTGAGGCAGGAATTGTTTCGGCATGGTGGTCGTGACGACGAAGGCGTGTTCGGACTAGTTTTGATCGACGGCATGTGCCAGCGGGAAGAGGCGATCATGTCGGCGATTTATGCGTCGCTTGACAATATTCCTCTGGTTGGCGGGTCGGCTGGCGATGGCCTGCGCTTTGAGCGCACCTGGGTTTTCCACGATGGCAAAGCTCATACCGACATGGCGGTGTTGATCTTGATCAGGACGTCTTTGCCGTTCCGGTTGTTCAAGTGCGACAATTTCGAGCCGACCTCGGTCAAGATGGTGGTGACGGAAGCCGATCTCGAACAGCGTATCGTCAAGCAGCTTAACGCCGAGCCGGCGGCGGAGGAATATTGCCGCGCGGTCGGTATCGCGGATTCCGAGCTAGACCCGTTTCTGTTTGCAGCCCATCCGGTCCTGGTGCGTGTCGGCGGCTCTTATTTCGCGCGCTCGATTCAGCGCGTGAGCCCTGACGGCTCGCTCCGATTCTTTTGCGCGATCGACGAAGGAATGGTGCTGACGGCCGCGAGGTCGCGCAACTCGGTGGCCGCCGCACGCGAGATGCTGGCTGAGGTCCGCGACGAGATTGGCGAAGTCTCGATCTTCATCGGCTTCGAGTGCATTCTCAGGCGTCTCGACGCGGAGCAGCATCAGTTCGCCCGGGAAATGTCCGAACTCTATCGCGACAACCGGATCGTCGGATTCCATACCTATGGCGAGCAGTACGGTTCCATGCACGTCAATCAGACGCTGACGGGTGTCGCGATCGGCATACGGGCAGGGGCGGAGCGATGACGGCGTCCGGCTCGCTGGAACACCTGCAGCGCGAAGCGGCCAAGCTAAGGAAGATCAACGCTGCGCTGATGTCCCGGGTCGAACGCTCGATGGACCAGCAGTTCAACGCGTTCTCGCTGTTCGAAACGGCGATCGCGCTCGATCAGCAGGTCCGCGAACGGACGCGGCAGTTGCGGGATGCGCTGCATTCGATCGAAACGGCCAACAAGGACCTCTACCGGGCCAAGCAGCAGGCCGAAGCGGCCAGCTCGCTGAAATCATCGGTTCTCATCTCGGTGACACATGACCTGCTCCAGCCGCTGAATGCCGCGCGCCTGACGCTGTCGGCCCTGGCGGACGAGGTCCAGTCCGAGCGCGGAACGACCATGGTCGGGCAGATCGACCACTCGCTAGCCATGCTCGAGGATCTGCTGCGATCTCTGCTCGAAATTGCCAAGCTGGATGCCGGCGCCTTGCGCCCGGATCTCCGGCCCGTTCTGCTCACCACCTTGTTCGAGCCGCTCGAACGCGAATTCGCTCCGATCGCTGCGAAACGCGGACTGACGTTGCGCATCTGTCCGTCCTCGGTTGCCGTCGTCTCAGACGCCATGATGTTGCGGCGTATTTTGCAGAACCTGCTGGCCAATGCCCTGCGCTACACTAGGCGCGGTGGCGTGGTCATGGGCTGTCGGCCGGGGGCCAGCCGTGTTCGTATCGAGGTCCACGATACCGGCCCGGGCATTCCCAAACCGCAGCAGGAGGCGATCTTCCTCGAATTCCAGCGCGGTCGGCCGAGCGCCGAGGATCAGGCCGGCTTTGGACTCGGCCTCTCCATTGTCCGGCGGTTCGCCAAAGCATTGAATCACGAGGTCCGGTTGGCCTCACGGGGCGGCTACGGATCCACTTTCACGCTCGAACTCGACCGGGCAGACCCAGCAGCGGTCCTGCCGGACTCGCATCCGTCGAATGACGTCGACCATGAATATGGCGGGCTCGAAGGTGCCAAGATCCTGCTGATCGAAAACGACCTGGCGAGCGCCGAGGCCATGGTCAGTCTGCTGGAGAAATGGGGCTGCGACGTCGTGGCCACCGTGTCGTTGAAGGACGCATTGCAGCGCTTGAGCGCGCTCGGCGCGGTCCCTGAGACAATCATTGCCGATCTCCATCTGGACGGCAACGAGAGCGGACTTGCCGCGGTGTGGAGCATCCGGCAACTCATCGGCGACGTTCCGGCCATGATCGTGACCGCAGATTATTCGGAAGCTGCGGCCCAAGAAGCCAGCCTTTACGGGCTCGAGGTTCTGACCAAGCCGGTCAGGCCGGCGGAGCTTCGCGCTCTGTTGTCGTTTCTGCTGTCATGAGCGTCTCGGTGTCTTCTCCGCGGGCGTGGATCGGCGCGCGGCTACGCGTCTCGCCGATCAGATTCACGAAATCGATCCTTTCCATTTCGATGATCGCCTTGGTCCGGCTCATGACTTGGAGCTTTCGCAGGATCTCCGACACGTGGCCCTTCACCGTGGTCTCGCAAATCCTCAGTTCGTAGGCGATCTGCTTGTTCTGTAGTCCGCAGCGGATCATGTCGAGCACCCGTAGCTGCTGCGGCGTCAACTCATGAAGACGCTTCAGCAGATCTCGAGCAGGAAGCTTGACCCGCCGCGCACTTGCAGGACCGACTGCGCCGGCCTGAACGTGAGCCTCGCCGCGAAGGACGCTCCGGATCGCATCAGCCAGTTGCTCCTTCGATGTCGATTTCGAGATGTAGCCGGCAACTCCCAGAGAGAGGACATGGGCGACAAGCCGCGGGTCCTGATGCGCTGAAACCACGAGGACCGGAGTCCGCGGCGCGGTCTTGCGGATGCGAAGAAGGCCGGATAATCCGCTCGTGCCGGGAATCGAGAGGTCGAGCAGGATCAGGTCAAATCCCGGCGCGGATGACAGAAGATCGGTGGCGATGTCGATGGACGTCGCCTCGGACAGCTCGGCATCCGGCAGGGTGATGCGTATTGCGTTCTCCAACGCCTCGCGAAAGAGTGGATGATCCTCGACCATCAGCAATCGAGCCACTGCCTGTCACTCCCCGTCCTGATCGAAGATCCCGTCTTTCTGGTGTGGCGGATCCTACATTTGCAAATGTAGCTTGTGGCAAACGGATACGATTGTCAAAGCCGGGACACCCGCGGTTCTGTTCTGTCCAGATCGATCATCGCGCTCCATCGACATCGCGACGTCCGTGGTCTGTTTCCGCGGCGTGACTACTGCTGCTTTCCGCGGACCGCGGTCCTCGATCCCGGGCGGCCTGTCTGAAGGCGCAGTTCGATCTTGCCGATTTCGATCACGGCCTTGTTGCGGCTGAACAGCCGGAGTTTTCGCAGGATTTCGGTAATGTGCGCCTTGATGGTCGATTCCGAAAGCCGCAATTCGGTGGCGATTTCGCGATTCTGGAAGCCCCGCCTGATCAAGTCCAGAACACGGAGCTGCTGTGGCGTCAGCTGTTCAAGGCGGGCCTGTAACGCGCGCGCGGAGCGATCGCCGTCCCGTTCGGCCGTGGGCAAGAAGTCCTTTGGAACGGAGATCGAACCGCTGAGCACGCGTTCGATCGAGGAGGTCAGCTCGCGCTTCGAGGTTGACTTCGGCAGATAGCCGGCAGCGCCAAGCGAGAGCGCCTCCCGCACGATATTCTGATCCTCGTCACTCGACACGATCGCGACCGGAAGCCGCGGATGGCTTGCGCGCAGCCGCAGGAAGCCAGCGAAGCCAACCGCATCGGGCAGCGTCAGGTCGAGCAGCGCCAGATCAATTCCGGGGTCGGAGGCGAGGACGTGAAGTGCATCGGCGATCGAGACGGCCTCGAAGATCTCCGCCTCCGGATGCGCAAGGCGCACGGCGTTGCCGAGAGCCTCGCGAAACAGCGGATGATCGTCGATGATCAGAAAGCGCGTCATTCCCGACCTCGGTCGTATCGCCGGCAGACTTCGGGCGACCGGCGGCACCCGCCTGCTTCAATTCGTCGTTTCCGGCGACTGCACAGTCAGCAGGAACGTATAGATGCTCTCGAACTGGTCGTCGGTAAAGACCTCCTTCCATGCCGGCATGCCTTTGGACGGGCGGCCTTCATGCACCGTGGTCCAGAATTTATCGCGCATGTCCTCGCCGTAGCGAATGCGCAGCCGTCGCAAGTCGATCCGGCGCTCCGCCTGCACGGCATCAGGGCCATGACAATGTGCGCAGGTCCCGTTGAAGATCTCTTTGCCGAGCGTCATCGTCTCGGCCCTGGGATCGGTCGCATTGGATTCCGAAACCCTGATCACCGAGGCCTCAGCTGCCGGCTCCTGGACGGGGGAAGCAGGACCCGCAAGCGAGGCCAGCTTGATCGGGCTCGGCACAGCGCCGAGCCTGATCGGCGGATCGCCCGGCAGCCCGTATTTGATAGCCAATTCGGCAATTCGTGGTCCGAGCTGCGCCAAGGCAGCGTCAATCTGATCGCGCAATTGCGTGGAGGTTCTGGCGAACCCGATCGCAACATCCCAGGACAGGCCGGCGCCTTCGACCGGCTGGATCCGGAAGCGACTTTCGTAGGCCGTCTTGTTCAGCCAGCCTGCAATCGGCGCCCAGATGAAAGCGACGTCGGCATTGCCCTGGGCGAGAGCTGTCATGCCCTCGTCCGGCGTCAGCACGGTGATCTTCTTGATGTCGTCGCGCTCGGCCAGCAGATTTTGCGGTGTGGTCTGGTATTGCACCGCGACGCGCTTGCCTCGGAGGTCGTCGATGCTGCTGACCACAAATGTTCCTCGGCTGACGAGCGCATAGGTCTCGGTCGTAATCTTCTGCGAGAAGATCACCGTTGGTCCCATGAAATCCGACGACAGCGGTAGGCCTATCATGGCGTCGCACTGTTTGCCCAGCAGCGTCACGCGTACAGTTCGCTTGCCGAAATAGGATTTGTACCAGTCGTAAGTGACGGGGCGGCCGAGCTGCTGCGACAGGGCCTGGCCGACCTCGAGATAAAATCCCGGCTGCGATGGATCGTCGCTCGAGAACGGGAGATTGGTCGGATCCGCGCATAGCCGCAGCGGGGCCGCCTGGTTTGCCAATCCGGCGACCGACGATGCCAGCAGGGTGGAGACCGTCAATACGGCGAGAGACGTCGCACGTGCTGACAATTCGGCGGCGGCCTGCCAATTCGAGCCGGTTTGACGACGATTCAGGCGCATCCTCGATCCCTCGATCTTGTCATCTTGTTTGTTGTTTGTCCGGGCCGGCTCGGTCCTCGCGGCCGCGCCATGCTCTTTCGCTTCGTGCGGATTGACTGGGCGGTGCGCGTGTCCCGGTTCCAGGGACACGCGCTTCTGTCGTGGCCGCCGCGGTTATTGGACCGCGAAGACGAACAATGCGCCGCCCTCGGGAGCCGCGTTCGTTATCTTTTTGCCGATCTCGCCCAGGAACGCCGGGATCGACGCGGTGCGTCCGACAACGACGGCGACGTACTGCTTGCCGTCGACCGAGTAGGTCACCGGACCGGCGCCAATGCCGGAGCCGAGATTGCGCTTCCACAGGATCTTTCCGGATTTGGCATCGATGGCGCGGAAATCACCGTGCAGATTGCCGGAGAAGACCAAGCCGCCTGCGGTGCTGAGTGTGCCTCCGTTGAAGGGAAGGTCTTCCTGGATGGACCAGACCTTTTTGTTGTTCACGGGATCCCAGGCGATGAGCTGACCGAGGAAGCCGCCCGGACCTTCCTTGGTAGGGAATTCAGCACCGAGATAGAACACGCCGCGCTTGTACGAGACGTCGCTGACCGCCCAGTCCATGCAGACATTGTTGGCCGGGATATAGACGAGGCCGGTCTGCGGATTGTACGACATCGGCTGCCAGTTCTTGCCGCCGATCAGGTTCGGACAAACGTCCTTGACGGGATGTCCTGGGCCCGGCCGCTTGTCCGGGTCCTCGACCGCGCGCAAGGTCGAAATGTCCCATTTCTGCGCCCAGTTGGCGAAGACGTATTTCTCGGCCGAGATCACCTTGCCGGTTTCGCGGTTTGCCACGAAGAAGAAGCCGTTGCGGTCGGCCTTCATCAGGGTCGGAACCGACGCGCCGCCGATCTTCAGGTCGGCAAGGATGGCCTCGTTGACGCCGTCATAATCCCAGGCGTCGGCAGGGGTGGTCTGGATGTGCCACTTGATCTTGCCGGTGTTCGGATCGAGCGCCAGCGTGGACGCGGTATACAGATTGGTCAGCTTGCCGAAATCACCATTGCCGGTCGAGCGCACGGCGGTGTTCCAGGGACCGGGATTGCTGGTGCCCCAATAGACCGTGTCGCTCTTCGGATCATAGGAGCCGACCAGCCACGCCGCCCCGCCGCCGTGCAGGCTGGTGTCGCCTTTCCAGGTCTCGCTGCCGGGCTCGCCGGGAGCAGGGACGGTGTAGGTCTGCCACAGCGCCTTGCCGGAGTTGATGTCGAAGGCCTGCAGCGACCCGCGCACGCCATACTCGCCGCCGCCGAAGCCGGTGATGACCTTGTCGCGCACGACCAGCGGCGGTGATGTGATGACCGAACCCTGCTTGTAGTCGACCACCTTCGACGTCCAGAGTTCCTTGCCGGTTGCGGCATCGAGCGCGGTCAGCTTGCCGTCGAGCCGTCCGACGAACAGCTTGCCGTCGGCGTAGGAGATGCCGCGGTTGTTGACGTCGCAGCAGGCGTATTGCAGCACGTCATCCGGAATGTCCGGCTCATAGGTCCATTTGCGCGCGCCGGTGGCGGCGTCGAGCGCATAGACGTATTTCGGGCCCCAGGAGGTTGATACATAGAGCGTGTTGCCGATCACGATCGGCGAGGCTTCGTTCGAGCGCAGCGAGGCGAGCGAAAACGAATAGACCAGTGACAGCTTGCTTGCGTTCCCGGTGTTGATCTCCTTGAGCGGGCTGAACCGGGTGTTGCTGTAATCATGACCCGCCATTGCCCAGGCCCCGGGCTCGCTGGCGGCCTTCAGCGCCGAATCATTGGCGCGGACACCTGCGGTGCCGGTCACAAGCAGGCCGACGACCGAGATGCCAGCCAAGAATCTCCTGTTCGTGAAATTCATCAGTTCCCTCCGCGTTTGTCTTTGTTGTGGTCGCGTAGCGCGCGCCGCGCCGAGCCCCGATGTGCAGTCGCGCTGCAAACATCGGGGTGAATTACACCACCACCTCTTCCGGGCTCTCATAGGCGGAAGGTAGTAGGCCGACGCGCGGGCGTTGAACGCCGATTCACGCGCTGTTTCCGGGGCTTGCCGGGATTTTTGATGTCCAGAGCTGCGCGCCGAGGCTCATCCGATCCGTCGGCAGACCTCGATTGTAGGCTCCGGCCGGTTGGAGTTGGAGCTCAGCCCTTCCCCTTGGAAGCGCTTAAGATCGCAGAGTTCGAGTCGGGCATGCACGAGATCGCGCGCGCATTTGTTGCTGCCGGCAGCCCCCTGCTGGCGATTCGCAGGCGCTTCGAGAGTCTCGTCGCGGCATTTGGTCTGGAGGCCTGTCGAGGGGGTGTCGCGCGGCGGAAGATCCCGCGTCCGCCGCTCTCGCCTGGTGCTTGATGCCCGCCATATCGACCGGGGCCGGAGTATGCCCGCACGCGTGATGAGCCGAAGCTTGGCTTCGCTGGCTTGTCTCGATTCTGCTGTGCGATCACTTTCGACCCTTGCCGCCGCATGGCGAGCTATTGCTGTTAACGCAAGCCGGGGCAACTCGCAGCAATGCGGCCAAAGTCCCCGCGACAGGATTGCGTACTTACCGAGTGCGACGGGAGAACCGATCGTGATCGCTTGTCCTTCTCTGCAATTCGGCGTGCGGCCAGTGCCGACCGATGACGCGCAGCTCGTATCTCATTATTCCGGAGGAACTGATGCCAATTCGACTTGCACCCAAACTTCTGGCCGAGTTCGTCGGCACCTTCGCATTCGTGTTTATCGGCGCCGGTACCGCCGCGGTGGTCGGTGACGCTCGTCGGAGACGGTCCAGCGAGAATTCGGAAGTTGGCCTGGCGTGAGAGTCGAGACTGTTCAAGCGCTGAAGCTATCGCCGTTTGAGTATCGGTTTCGGGCGCCTTGCCATCTCCTGATCGCGGCAGAGCTTGCGGAGCGAGATGGCGGAGAGACTTTCGTCGAAGGTCTGCCTCGCTCGACCCAACGCATTTTCACTCGAAAATTGACCTTTGTTCCTGCCGGACACGACTTCCGGGGCTCGCAGCAGCCGCGTGCATTGACCCGTATCGCGTGCTTCTACATCGATCCGGACGGATCTCTTGCCGATCCTGCGCTACGCTTCAGCGAGATCGAGTTCAGACCCCGTTTGTTCTTCCATGATCGGGACCTCTGGGAGACTGCTATCAAATTCAAGTTTCAGATCGAAAGACCCGGCCTGATGCACCGACAATATGGCGAGGCGCTTTCGATCCTGCTCGCGCACGAACTCGTTCGCTTCAACGGCAATGCCCGCCGGGGCGGAGGACCTTTCGACAGAGGCGGGTTGGCGGGATGGCAGCAGCGGCGCGTGACCGAGTACATCGAGGAGCATCTGGCTGAGGACATCGGGCTCGCAACCTTGGCTGAGCTGGCGCAGCTAAGTCCGTATCATTTCTGTCGCTCGTTCAAGAGGTCATTCGGCATTCCGCCACATCGATATCACGCGGTTCGCCGCATCGAACGGGCGAAACTGCTGTTGGCGAACCGCGACATGTCGATCACCGCGATTGCGATGGCGCTCGGTTTCAGCGAAACCAGCACCTTCACGACAGCCTTTCACCGGCTTGCTGGGCAGAGGCCGAGCAGTTACCGTCATCAACTCAATTAGAACAAAACAGAATCTTCCACCGGTCGCTTGGTGATCATCTCGACGCGCGGAATAGCCGCTCCCGTCTCAAAGGTGGTCCAGCCCGATATCCAGCGCGGCGGCGGAATGCGTGATCCAGCCGGCCGAGATCAGGTCGACGCCGGTTGCGGCGATCGCGGGCGCCGTGGCCGCAGTGATACGCCCTGAGGCTTCGGTGATCACCGTGCCGTGCGCCATGGCAACCGCGTGCTTGAGATCCTCGACCGTCATGTTGTCGAGCAGCACCGCATCGATGCCGAGTGCCAGCGCCTCCTCGAGTTGTGCCAGATTGTCGACCTCGACCTCGATCTTGACGAGATGGCCGACATGGGCCTTTGCGCGCGCGATGGCGGCGCGGATGCCACCGGCAAGCGCGATGTGATTGTCCTTGATCAGGACGGCATCGTCGAGCCCAAAGCGATGATTGCTGCCGCCACCGGCGCGCACCGCGTATTTTTCCAGGGCGCGTAAGCCTGGCGTGGTCTTGCGGGTGCAGACGATCTGCGCTCGCGTATCCTTCACGGCCGCCACAAGGGAGGCGGTCGCAGTCGCGACCCCGCTCAAACGGCAGAGGAAGTTGAGCGCGGTGCGCTCGCCGGTCAGGAGCGCACGCGCTGGACCATCGATGGTCGCGATCGTCTCGCCGGGCGCAACTGCGCTTCCGTCGGGGCGCTCCACCTCCATCCGGACGGCCGGTGAGATCATTTGAAACGCGCAGCGCGCCACCTCGAGGCCGGCAATGACCCCGTTCTGACGCGCCCTGAGTGCGAGCGAACCGCGCTGCTCGACAGGGACGATCGCGTCCGTGGTGATGTCGCCGGCGCGCCCGAGATCCTCCAGCAGAGCTGTGCGCACCAGCGGTTCGTAAAGCAAGGGTGAGAGCGGGGCGAGAGTCATGGCAGGACGCTCCTGAGCGGGCGCTCGGCCTCGGCGATGTCGCGTGCAGCGCCGAGCGCTTGTGAAAGCGTGAGGGGGGACGATTCCGCAGCTGGCAGCGGCTCGGGAAAATCGTTGCGAAAATGTGCGCCGCGACTCTCTTGGCGATTGTAGGCCGCGACCGCGATCATCAGCCCGACCAGGGCGGGATCGGCCGCGGCGCTGGAGCCTTTCGCCGTCGGGAGGAGATTACGAAGCGCGTCTGCCATTGATTGGCGATCACGCAGGACGCCGAGCGCTTTTGACAGCAGCGGCCGAACCGCGGACGGGTCCGATGTGGGCGGAAGCGCGACCGCTCCACTCGACTTGCCAGTGCGGCCGGGCGCTCCGGCGACGCTCTCGGCAACCCATTGCGCGCAGACGATCGCTTCCATCAGCGAGTTGCTCGCGAGCCGGTTGGCGCCGTGCAGCCCGGTGCGGCTCGCTTCGCCGCAAGCCCAAAGGCCCTCGACCGAGCTGCGGCCCACATGGTCAACGGCGATGCCGCCCATGTGGTAGTGCACAGCGGGCCGCACCGGGATCGGATCGGCGGCCGGGTCGATGCCCGCCATTCGGCAGAAGCTGCTGATTACAGGGTAGCGTGCAGCAAAATCCTTGCCTGGCTTCATGCGCGTATCGAGGAACACGCGATGTCCTTGCGCGCGATGGCGCCAGACTGCTCGCGCCACGACGTCGCGTGGCGCAAGCTCGTCCTCCATGAAGCGCGATCCCGTTTCGTCGATCAGGATCGCGCCATCGCCGCGGATCGCTTCGGTCAAAAGCGGCATCGGCCGCGATGGCCCGTCAAAAGCGGTGGGGTGAAACTGTACGAATTCGAGGTCGGACAGTGCAGCGCCGGCACGGGCAGCAAGCGCGAGACCCTGGCCGAAGCAGCCGGCTGGATTGGTGCTGTCGAGGAACAGGCCACCGATGCCGCCTGTCGCGATGACCACGCGCGCGGTGGCGAGGATCACCGGGCCGTCAGGACCAGCGGCGATTACGCCCCGGATCGCGTTGTCCTCGACGATCAGCCTGCGCGCCTCGAATCTCTCCAGCAGCGTGATCGACGGGCAGCGGCGCGCGGTGGCGATCAGCGCGCGCATGATTTCGCGGCCGGTACCGTCGCCGGTCGCGTGCACGATCCGCTTACGGCTGTGCGCGGCTTCAAGGCCCAATCGCCAGCTACCCTCGTCAGCCCCACGATCGAACGCGACTCCGAGCTGCGCCAGGCGATCGGCCGCGGCCGGCGCCTCCCTCACGATGCGGGCCGCGGCCGCCTCGTCGCACAGCCCAGCACCCGCGGCGATCGTGTCCTGCAGATGCAGGGCAGGGGAATCGTCCTTACCCACCGCTGCGGCGAGACCGCCTTGCGCCCACATGCTCGAGGCCTCGGCCCCGAGCGGCGACTTCGAGAGGAGCACGACGGGCTCGGGGGCGAGCTGCAACGCGGTCATCAGGCCGGCGGCACCTCCGCCGATGATCACGGGCTGCCCGGTCAGTCCTGAAATGTCGATGCTCATATCGCCAGCATCCTTTCCACCGAACGCCGGGCGCGATCGACCATTCCCGGATCGATGGTGACCTCATGCGCATTGGCTTCGAGCGCGTGGCGGATGTTCTTCAGCGTGATCCGCTTCATGTGCGGGCACAGATTGCACGGCCGGATGAATTCGATGTCGGGATGCAGCACGGCGACATTGTCGCTCATCGAGCATTCAGTCAGCAGCACCACGCGCGAAGGCCGCTCTCTGCCGACGAAGTTCGACATCGCGGCCGTTGAACCCGAGAAGTCAGCCACATCCACCACCTCCGGTGGACACTCCGGATGCGCCAGGACCGTGATGCCGGGATGGCTCTCGCGAAGCGCACGGACGTCGTCGGCGCTGAACCGCTCATGAACCTCGCAGTGACCCTTCCACGCCGTGATCTTCACCTTGGTCTGCGTGGCGACGTTGCGAGCGAGATATTCGTCCGGCAGCATGATGACGTGCTCGGTGCCGAGCGACTCGACGACGGCGAGCGCATTGCCGGATGTGCAGCAGATATCGGATTCCGCCTTCACCGCGGTCGAGGTGTTGACGTAGGCGACGACGGGCGCATCCGGATAGTGCTCGCGCATCAGCCGCACGTCCTGCGCGGTGATGGAATCCGCCAGCGAACAGCCGGCCTCGAGGTCGGGGATCAGCACCGTCTTCTCGGGATTGAGCAGCTTGGCTGTCTCGGCCATGAAGTGCACGCCCGCGAGCACGATGATGTCGGCGTCGACCTTGGTCGCCTCACGCGCGAGCAACAGGCTGTCGCCGACGATATCGGCCACGCCGTGGAAAATCTCCGGCGTCTGGTAATTGTGCGCGAGCACCACCGCGTTGCGCTTGCGCTTCAGTTCGAGGATGGCCTCGACATCCTCGGCGAAGGTCGCCCATTCGGGCGGCGGGATCACGCGTTTGACACGGTCATAAAGCGGCGCAGTGCGCGCAAGCGCATCCGATCGAAGTGAGGCCATTTATACTCTCCATGAGCATAACATGGCTTATACTTATCCTGAGCATAACCGAAGTCAAGAGCGGGACAGCGGGAGCTTGGTTCCGATCACGGCCCGTTCGGCGAGCACACCCTGGCGGAAGCGAAACAGCTTGGCCGGACGCCCGATCGTGTCCGCGGCAATTGCGCCAGTCTCTTCAACGAGTTCCTGCTGCTCGATGAGGCGGCGGAAATTCTGCTTGTGAACCAGCCGCCCTGCGAGCGCCTCAACGCTGCGTTGCAGCTGCAGCAGGGTGAACTCCACCGGCATCAGCTCGAACACCACGGGGCGATATTTGATCTTGGCGCGGAGACGGGCGATGCCGGTGGCGAGGATGCGGCGGTGGTCGGCGGTCATGGCGCGGCCGGGCACCGCCGGCTCGCCGTGCCCCTTGTCGCGCACGGCCTCGGCGATCAGCGAAGTTTCGTAGAGCAACTCATAACGCTGCAGCGCCAGCTCTTCATTCCAGTCGCGGCCGTCAAGGCCGAAGGTGATGGCAGCGCGGCGCCATCGCTCCTTCTGAAGCCCCGGATTGGCCTCGGCTTTGGCCCAGCCACGCAGCTTCGGCGCGATGGTCTTTGCGATCAGCGCGGGCGGTCCGGCGCGATGGTCCTCCCAAGGGAAATAGTCGTACCAGGACGACCATCGCGCCTCGGACCCCTCGCGGATCAGTTCCTCGCGGGTGAGACCGAGATAGCTGATCGAAATGCGATGCGGCGCTTCGGGGTCTCCGGAGCGGCCGCGATCGGCGAAAGTATAGAGTTGCTCGACGTAGCCGAGCGGATGGCCGGTCTGGGCTTCGACCCAGGCGCGCAGGCCCATCTGCAGCGAGCGATGCGCGAACTGAAACGGACCGCTCGGCAACGCGCCGGCGTTCGCGATCGTCATGATCTTGGGATTTCCCTCGGTCACCGCGACCAGCACGGCCACCAGGTCCGCGGTGATCGCATCCAAAGCCGTGACGGTCTTCTGCGGCCCCTTACCCACCTTCTGTCCGATCCGTTGACGCGTGCTCCGATTCCGAAGTCGTACCGTCGAAGTAGCAGGAGCCACATGTCTCGCCAAGCGGTCTGGCAAGCTGCGGCCGCCGGGCCGGAGCCCGCGCGATCCGTTCTCGAAATTGCCAAAGCGTCAACCGAGGTCGAATCCGCCGAAGGCATCGAGCGGGCCGCCGTTGCGGTCGAGAGCGAGATGCGCAAGCGACTCCGCGCGTCTTTGTGCTCTTCGTCACACCGCCGACCTGCGCAGGTTGCCGGGCGGCTCGCGACCGGTGCTTCCAGGAGGCGCGGGTGAGGGCTTTACTCAGCAGCGAATCAGTGCCGCTTCGTCTGCTTGCGCGCGAAGCTCTCGATCAGCTCCCGCAGCTTTGCTTGGCGGATACGGCGCGCGGCCTTGGCTGCCGGAAGCCAGATCACCTTGCGTTGCCCGCGCTCGGGCCAGCGCGTGTGCTGCTTCCTCACCTCGAGCGGAAACAGTTGGACCTCGCAGGTGATCTTTCGCTTGCCCTTGCGCTTGCGATGCTTGAACTGCCCGACCGCCCTGCGGCTGATCTTGCCGCGCAGGCCGGCCTCCTCATAGGCTTCGACCGCAGCGGTCCGGTGCGGACGCTTGCGCGCGATGGGCCAGCCTTTTGGCACGGACCAGCGCCGTTTCCCGCGAGTCGTGATCAGGAGGATGCTGAGCTCCATGTCCTCGATCCGGAACGGCAAGGCGGCCACTTGCTTGTTCTTCATCAAGACCCCCGTTTTGAGCTGAACCAGCGCGCGATCCCTTGGTTTCCTGGTCCAGGCCTTCCGGACCTCATACGCAATAACACTCGGAAAAGGCAACCCGGTCCAAGTCCGGGGGGCAAATTCAAAAGTCCAAGTACAGAAATCCGATTCCGACAGTCTTCAAGTCCGACCGTGAGCATCCGGAAGGTCAGGCGCAAGGCCGGGCGTTTCAGCCGCGAGGCCGCCGCAGCGTCGAGCTGAACAGAGGTTGCTCTGATTCGTGCCGGACAAGCAAACGGTGCCCGATGGTGTCGGTACTCCCTTGCGACGCAGCCCGCGATGTGCGACGAGCAGGCGCTCAAACACCCGCATGCTGCGCGAACCTGCGGCGGCCGGTCGCATCCTTCACACGTGTCGCCTGTCATGAGGGGGCCACAAAATCATGGCATCAGGCCGCGCATCGGCCGCTGCGTCACGCCATCTTTCCCGCGAGCGTGACAGCAGCCGAGAGCTTAACATATTTGATATTGCGGCTTGCCGATCCGGATTAACTTGCGAAGCCTGGGTACGGAGCTGATGATGCACGACCCGTACGAAAATCCCGGCACACACGAGAGCGACAAGCGCTCGGATCAACATGCTGCGGCCAGCGGTTTCCAAACCGCGCGGCGGCTCGAAGCCTCGCCCGCGCTGCAGCCGAATCGTGAGCCATCCGATTCATCTGGCCCAGGCGCGAATCATGACGTTCCGGTTGCCGCCGATCACGCTGGCGCGGAGAAGGTGCAACTCGTGGTGCCGACGATGTGGCGCTGAACGGCGCCAGTTCGTTCTCTTGCGGCCATTTGAAGTTTCAATCAGCCAGTCCGCTCTGACCGCCCACATGGCAGACTAGCCGAGCGCGAACAGCGCCTGGCCAAATGCAAGAGCGCGAGCTTCGTTCTCTGTAGGCGTTGTCATCCAGCGCCGCGCGCGCTGCAAGGCCGCTCGCAATTTTCATTCGCACGGCATCTCCCATTTCCTCCCCACCGTCGAAAGGTCAGGAGCAACCCGCGCCGTACGAAGCGATCGCTGCAGCGGGTTTGCCTGGATGCGGCAGGGATCGCTGCCGGAGATAAACGATAGGGGCAGCCGAGTAGCCGCGGCCAAGGTGTTGAACTCTTCCGATCAACTCACGCTCCAAATGCGAATGCCGGTCCGCTGCAGTGGAGACGGCGCAAATCTGGTGCGAGTGCGAATACAGCGGCGGTGGCGGGGCGCCGCTGCCACAGCGCGGAATCGCGGCCCGGGGTCCACCGCAGCGCGGTTCGCTCGCACGAAGAAAAACGCCGGCGGAATGCGCCGGCATTTTTCTTCGATCACGTTGAGGCCGTCTATTTTCTGGACTGGCCTACGCTCGGCGCCTTGTTCAGCTCCTGCGCCATGTCCAGGTGCTGGCGCAGCGTCGGCAGGGTCTTGCCGGCCCAATCCTTCAGTTCGGCGTTGTCGCCGCCCTTGGCATAGCGCTCGAACAGCGAGACCGCATCCTTATGGGCACTGACCTGGTCCGAGGCGAAATCCGAGCTGAAGTCCTTGCCGCTTTCGCCCTTGAGCTTGTCGAGCTTGCTCTGATGGGAGTTGTCGAGCGCGGTCGGCAGCTCCGCCTTGACCTTGCCGGAGGTGACCATGCTCTTGAGCCCGCTGCTGGTCTTGGTGTGATCGGTCACCATCTGGCGAGCGAAGGTTTTCTCCTGCGCGGTGCCCTTCTCCTCCCCAAGCTTGCTCGATTCGATCTCGAACATGTCGCTGATCGCGACTTCCTTGACGAAGTCGGCGGTGGCTGGCGCAACGCCAAGTGCGGAGTTGACGCTGGTCTTTTCACCGACCGATTGAGCAAGCGCCGGGCCTGCGAGCAGCATGCAGCCCGCAACAATCATCAAGCGTTTCATGATGTCGTTCCTCTGGGTTTCACCGCGGGTCCACTGAAGTTTCACTGGCCGCGACCTGCACAACCAAACCGGGGCCCGGAACGTTTGTTCCCAATTCGGAGAGCCTGCCGCTTGTCACCTGTTTCGGCCGCTTGGCCGATCGTCACCGCACGTCGGCCGCCGCGGCGCCACCCTGCCGCCGAACCTGTCGCTTACGCGGCGGCGCCGTGCACGGCTTGGGATCTTGCGTCGCTAGCGACAGGGTGAAATAGGCAATCGTGGCCTCGATACCCTTTTCGATCGGGATCGTCGGTTGCCAGCCCAATACATGCTTCGCCGCGTCGATCGTGGGTTTGCGGCGTTAGGGGGCGTCCACGGTCAGGGCCTTCGTCCTGCCAAAGCACGGCCAGCTTGCCGTCGGGGTGGTTTGGGAAGGCGGAGCCTGGGACGCCAGGCGCGCATTGCCACCGTCGTTGGTCAGCGGACTTCGGATACCTGGCGCCCAACTCTACTCGCTTCAGCGGGGGAGGGCCGCGGCGGCCGCACCGCAGATCGAGGCGATCGACATCAGTACCCCAGATCTGAACGAACTTGGTTGCCGGATGCGACAGCTCGACCTTGTCATTTCGGTCGATACCATGGTGGCCGCATCTGGCGGGGGCACTTGGCATCGACACTTGGATCCTGCTTCATTCGGATTGCGATTGGCGCTGGCCGACGACGGGCGAGTACACTTATTGGTATCCGAGCGCGCGTCTGTTTCATCAGGACGCCACCGGCGACTGGAAGGGCGTTTTCGGACGAGTGCGCGCCGCGACGCAAGAACGCTCGACGCGGTGATCGCCGCGATCAGGACCTTGACGGCGCAGTCAGGCGCGCAGTTCGGTGATGGCCGGAAGGAAGTCCTTTGTTGTCGGCAGTGGCGGCTTGCGCAAGCCGAGATAGTCCGGCTGGAATCCGGCCAAGCGGGCAAGGCCGCCCCAATCCGTGATCTCGATGGTTCGGGACGTCCATTGCAGCAGGCGGCGCCGCCGCAATTCCTGAATGGTCCTGTTGGCATGGACTGCAGAGATGGCGCAGGCGGCCGCAAGATCGGTCTGGGTGAAGGGAGACAGGAAGCGAAAGTCCCGAGCCTGGCCGACGGCTTGCAGTCGCACCGTCAACTCGCAGAGCAGATGGGCGACGCGCGCCAATGCATCCCGCGTTGCGAGGTTGCAGATCCAGTTCCGCAAGCACCAGACATCTGTCAGCATCAGCAATGACAGCGCACGCGCCAGCCGCGCCGACGACTCGTTCACCTCGCGAAAAAAGCGGTGGGGGACAAAGGCGACCACCACCGGTCCGAATGCGGTCAGATCGAATTGAAGCTGAGGAGCGGAGATGGATTGAAGGTCCGGGACATCGCCTGGGACGTGGAGCGAAGTGATCTGCTGCTGACTCTCCCCGTCGGCGGTCCAGCAGAGATAGCCCTGCAGCAAAAGAGAGCAGGTCGACGGCAGGTCGCCCTTGCGCGCGACGATGTCGCGCGATCCGAAATGGCCGATCGTGGCGGGCATCTTGGCAAGGAGATCGAGGTCATCTGGAGAGAGTTCTACGAGGCTTGCGAGTCGGTCGGCGAATTTTGTGAATGGAAACCCACTTTGCATACTCTGACCTGTTCGTATGATTTCCTGCCTGGCAAATGCTACAGGGTAAGTCGGTTTCGTCTTTAACCTTTGTTAGAAGCGGTCAGCTGCCACAGCGGAACTCCGCAACGTCGCCGGCGCGAACGTAGCTGGAACATCGCGCTACTGCATGCGTTGCATCGCCATCGCGGGAGGAGAGGAACATGGCTGTCGCTGAATACGCGATCGTATCGGTTCGGGATCAATGGGGCGTGCTGCACGACGGCGAGATCAAAGGGGAATATGCCACCAAGGAAGCTGCGTTCGAAACTGCCGCCGCAGCCGCCTCGCTTGCCATACGCCAGGGCCATGCGGTCCGTCTGAGCGTGCCGGGTCGGGAAGCGGGTGAATCCGCACTCGGGCGTTAGCCCGAACTATCGGCTGCACCTCGCGCAGGGTTTCCATGAATGAGCCGTCGCGTCGAGGACGGGGCTACGAGCGTTCGCTGCAGGGACCTTCAATCCACCGCACGATCGTTGCACGTGTCCAAGCTGTCTTTCCGTGACCGCCGGCTCTAGCGCCTCCGATTCGCTGCATCGTTCGAGCGAGCCGTCTCGACACACGCGAGCAGAACCACCCCCGCGGCTTCTCCAACAGCTTTCCACTCCGGCGGACAGCAGCTTACCAGCCCGGACGGCCATCATTCGGGCGGCCGGCATTGAATCATCACGATATTTTGCCGCACGCGCACAGTTGCGGATTGGCGCGAGCTTTGCTTTAGCGACAGTATGACGATTTCTCCAAAACATCATTCGCAGTCCCGTCGATGGCTCCTCCGCTTGGGGCTCCCCCGTTTCTGGCTCCGTAGCGGCGCGGCTTCGCTGCTGGTGGCCGGACTCGCGGTTGCGAACGGGCTGGCTTGGATTTGGGCCTTTCTGCTCTACGGGGACAATCCCGCGATCGTCGGGCCGGCCCTGCTGGCCTGGCTGTTGGGCTTCCGCCATGCGGTCGATGCGGACCACATTGCCGCGATCGACAACGTGGTCAGGAAGCTGATGCATGACGGCCAGGCACCCCGTGCCGCGGGCCTGTATTTTGCGCTCGGCCATTCCACCGTCGTGGTTGCGGCCACGGTGGCGTTGGCGAGCGCCGTGGCGATCGGCCTCGCAGACAGCGAGAGTCTGCTCCGATCGTTCGGCAGCGTGGTCGGCACCTCGGTATCGGCGGCATTTCTGCTGCTGATCGCCGTCGCCAATCTCGTCGTGCTGTTCGGCCTTTGGCGGAAGTTGCGGGCACGCGGCCGCTCCGAGCCGAGCGCGCAGGATGTTAGCCCCGCGATCCCGGCCAACGGATTTCTGGTTCGCTTGCTGGGTCCCGTGTTGCGGATGGTGAGCCGCAGCTGGCATATGTACCCGCTCGGTTTCGTCTTCGGTCTCGGCTTCGACACCGCAACCGAGATCGGCCTGTTGAGTATGTCGGCGACCGAGGCCGCGCGCGGGGCGCCGCTGGTGCATGTCCTCGTCTTCCCGGCGCTGTTCGCCGCAGCGATGGCAACGGTCGACACGGCCGACAGCATGGTGATGACCGAGGCCTACCGCTGGGCGCAGACGGACCCGGATCGCAGGCTGCGCTACAACCTGCTGATCACCGGAGCCTCGGTCGTGATCGCATTGCTGATCGGCAGCGTCGAGGTGTTCAGCCTGCTCGCGCCGCGGCTGGGCCTTGTCGGCGGGACATGGGAGGCAATCGCGGTTCTGAATACCAATCTCGCCAATCTCGGTATCGTCGCGATCGGCCTCTTTGCCATGGCTTGGATCGGAGCGGTTGTGATCTCCCGACGCGCGAGCGCTGTAGCGGCTTGCCGCATCGACGACAAGCCGGGCGCCGGCGACTGTCTCACGGCAGAGCCAGTGTAAGCCCAGGGCCTTCGGCAAGCCCAGGGCATTGTTCGCCTGCACATCGCGTCACGAGCCATTCGAATCGGGTCCCAGAGGAGGCCCGCGAATCCATATTGACGAGGATCAATGATCGTTTCGAGCTCGCCCCGAGTATTGATAAGGCGATCCGAATCGGTTCTTTCGAGGCCACGACATGAGAAGCCGTGGCCGCTATGGATTCATGAAATGAGAAGAACGGTACAGAATTTTCACGCACTTTTAGTGGCGGCATTTGCGGCAGTTTTCGCGCTCGTCGGGACAGCCTGGGCCGCGCCTCAGTCGGACAAGGTCTGGTATGTCAATCAGAACAGTGCGGCGCCGGGTGATGGGCGGAGCTGGAAGGCGGCATTCGCATCTTTGCAGGATGCCTTATCCGCAGCCGCGACGGGTGATGAGATCTGGGTGGCGGCCGGCACTTACTATCCGGATGTCAACGACGTATCGAAGTCCTTTGTACTCAAACAAGGCGTCGCTTTGTACGGCGGCTTCACCGGCAAGGAGACCTCGCGGGGCGAGCGAGATTTTCGAAAGAACCTGACAACACTCAGCGGCAACATCGGCAAAGGCGACAAGATCAAGAACAGCAGGACCGTCGTGGTGGGCGCCGATGGCGCGATCCTCGACGGCTTCACGGTCTCGGATGCCTACGCAACCGATACCGCCCGCATGCATCTCGTGCCCGACGACATTCTCAAGGGCAACATGGTCGCCGGCGGCGGCATGCGCAACTTCATGACGAGTCCGATCGTTCGAAACGCCGTTTTCAAGAACAATTATTCTCCGAAGGGCGGAGGCGTCTACAACGTCCACAAACCCGGCGCGGACCAAGCGACATTCATCAATGTCGATTTCATCGATAATGTCGCCGAGCTTCGTGGCGGCGGCGTGAGCAACGATCTCGGCGCCATGCCGCACTTCGTCAACTGCCGGTTCATCGGCAATAAGAGCATGGACAAGGGCGGCGGTCTCTATAACGATTTTGCCGCCTCGCCGCTGCTGTTCAACGTTCTCTTCAAGGACAACTCCGCGATCACCGCCGGAGCGATCGGCAACGACGGCGGATCGGCGCCATTGCTCGTCAACGTGACCATTGCCGGGAACAAAGCGAGCAGCGAGTTGGGGCCGGACCTTTATCAGGGGACGGGTAGGAACAGCAATCCCATCCTCGTCAACAGCATGGTCGACAACATCTATAACTGGCACGAGGATGTGGTCGCGGAAATCGGCTCAATCGCACCGCGCGGCAAGACCATCGCGCTTCGCGCGTTCTTGGCCATCAGCAACTTGAAAGGGGAGTTGCAGCCGAACGATCTGCAGTCCGCCCCGCGATCTGGGCGCGGCTATCGCGCAGGCTGGGACGGCTCCATCCTGCTCAAAAACGGCCTGATCGAAAAACTGGTCGCGCTTTATGAAAAGAACAATGGCGCGGTCGAATATCGCGACGAATATACGCGGCCGAGCATCAGCCGCGAGGCGGTTTCGGGGGCGGCCATTTATGTGGTCCCGCGATCTTCGGCGAAGACGAAGGATGGACGTTCCTGGGCGACTGCGTTGACCGATCTTCAGGCGGCAGTCGAGCTGGCGTCGGTCTCGAAACTTCCGGTCTGGATCAAGGCAGGCACATACCGTCCGACCAAGCGGGATGGCCGGATCGCGGCCTTCATCCTGTATGACGGCGTGAAGCTCTATGGCGGCTTTGCAGGCTCTGAAACGACCTTGGAGCAACGTTCCACGTCTGGGCGGCAGACGGTGCTGACTGCGAAGGCTGCGGGGGGAGGCTATCGCTATCCGCATGTGCTCTACGGTGCCGACGACGTCGTGCTGGATCGGCTGACGGTGCGCGATGGCAATGCGACCGGTTTCACCTACAACGGCAAGGGTGGAGGCCTGCTCGCCTACCACGCTGGAAAGACCTTCCGGCCTCACGACAATCCGATCGGCTTCACGATGACGATCCAGAACTGCCGGTTTGAGGACAACGTGGCCTTGGAGGGCGGTGCGATCTATACTTTCGGCAAGGCCACCTTGTCGATCTCCGACACGACCTTCCAGCGCAATCGTGCAAGCTATGGCGGCGCCGTCGTCGATCGCGAAGGCTCGAAGGCCGCGCACCGGAAGTCATTGTTCTTGGACAACCGGGCCGCGCAAGACGGCGGAGCGACCTATGAGGACTATGGTTCGCACGTTGCGTTCGATCAGTCCGAGTTCAAGGCAAATCGGGCGCGGCACGACGGCGGCGCAATCTACCTGCTCAGCCGCGCCTCGCAATTGGAGGCAACGGTTGTCTCCATCAAACAGAGCCGGTTCGTCGGAAACAGAGCGGCGCAAGGAGCAAGCATCTACAACCTTGACGACAGTACCTTAACCATTGATCAATCCGAATATTCGGCCGGATCAATTCATAATCCGTCTT
The DNA here is from genome assembly GCF_032484835.1 of Bradyrhizobium sp. SZCCHNS1022. NCBI lineage: Bacteria > Pseudomonadati > Pseudomonadota > Alphaproteobacteria > Hyphomicrobiales > Nitrobacteraceae > Bradyrhizobium > Bradyrhizobium sp. SZCCHNS1022. The sequence continues at coordinate 2,415,513 of NZ_JAUETT010000001.1, forward strand.
CGGCGAAGTAATCGGCCACCGCGGGGCCTGTCGGATCACTTCCTGCAGTTGCGGGGAGTGGCCCGCCCTGGCATTGACGCGGGCAGGGACCGGTCCGGAGGTCCCCCTCAGTGTTTCGCCAGCGGCGCTGGCGTTCGCGCGAGAGCCGCGTTAAACGTGGGCGGCGCTCCATTGGTGGAGCCGAAGGACGCTCGATATGGTCGCGAAGCGGACTGCCAGGATGCTCTGGCTGCAGGGAGCGAGCTGCGGCGGATGCACCATGTCGATCCTGGAGAGCGGCGCCTCTGGCTGGTTCGACGAACTCCGGCAGTCCGGTCTCGAATTGTTGTGGCATCCTTCGGTCAGCGAGCAGACCGGCGAGGAAGTGCTGGACCTCTTGGAAGCCGTGCGCGACGGACGTGAACGGCTCGATCTGCTGGTGCTCGAAGGTTCGGTGGCGCGCGGGCCCAACCTGACCGGCCGCTTCAACATGCTCGCCGGGACCAACCGCTCGATCTTTCACTGGATCTCGGAGCTCGCGCCGCTGGCCGATTATGTGGTCGCGGTCGGTAGCTGCGCCGCCTATGGCGGGATTCCGGCCGCCGGCTCCAATCCGACCGACGCGGTCGGGCTGCAGTTCGAGGGCACGGACAGCGGCGGCGCGCTCGGCGCTGGATTCAAGTCGAGGCGAGGGTTGCCGGTCATCAATATCGCGGGATGCGCGCCGCATCCGGGCTGGATCATGGAAACCCTGTTGGCACTCAGTACGGGTGATCTCGCAGGTTCCGATCTCGACGGATATGGCCGGCCGAAATTCATCGCCAACCATCTGGCGCATCATGGCTGCTCCCGCAACGAATTCTATGAGTTCAAGGCGAGCGCCGAGGCGATGTCGGAGCGCGGCTGCCTGATGGAGCATCTCGGCTGCCGCGCAACGCAGGCGGTCGGCGACTGCAATCAGCGCTCTTGGAACGGCGGTGGCTCCTGCACCAAGGGCGGCTATGCCTGTATCGCCTGCACCTCACCGGGTTTCGAGACGGCGCAGAATTATCTGGAGACGGCAAAGCTCGCCGGCATACCTGTGGGGCTGCCGACCGACATGCCGAAGGCGTGGTTCGTGGCGCTGGCGGCGCTGTCGAAATCCGCAACTCCGCGGCGGGTGCGGGTGAACGCGACGTCGGACCACGTCGTGGTGCCGCCGAGCCGGACCAGCGGCAAACGCGCGCCATGACCCGGATCACGGTCGGTCCGTTCAATCGCGTCGAGGGTGACCTCGAGGTTCGGCTCGACATCGCGGACGGGCGCGTGGCGCGGGCCGAGGTGACGGCCCCGCTCTATCGCGGTTTCGAACAGATCCTGGAGGGACGTCCGCCGCTCGACGCGCTGGTGATTGCGCCGCGCATCTGCGGCATCTGCTCGGTCTCGCAGTCGATTGCCGCAGCAAGCGCTTTGCGGGCTGCAATGGCGCTCGAGGCGGCGCCCAACGGCCTGCTCGCGACCAATATTGCGCATGCAGCCGAGAATGCGGCCGATCATCTGACGCATTTCTATGTGTTCTTCATGCCGGACTTTGCGCGTGAAGCCTATGCCGCGCAAGCGTGGCACGCTGCGGCAGTAGAGCGCTTCAAGGCGACGCACGGCAGCGCGGCGCGCGAGGCGCTGCCCGCCCGCGCGCGGCTGTTGGAGATCATGGGCGTGATCGCCGGCAAATGGCCGCACAGCCTGGCCTTCCAGCCGGGCGGCACGACACGCGCGATCGAGCTTGGCGAGCGCATCCGGCTGACCGCGATCGCCGCGGCGTTTCGCGGCTTTCTCGAGCGCGTGGTGTTCGCCGACACGCTGGAGAATGTGCTGGCCATCTCCAGCCCCAGCGAACTCGATCGCTGGCGCGCAGGCCGTAGCGGTGATTTCGCGCATTTCCTGCGGATTGCCGATGGGCTTGCGCTCGCCGATCTCGGCAACGGCATCGGGCGCCTGATGAGCTTTGGTGCCTATCATCATGAGGGCACATATTTCAGCGCGGGCGTCCTCAGCTCGTCAGCGCTGGTTGGAGCGCTGCCGCTCGATCAGATCACCGAAGATGTCTCGCACGCCTGGATGCGCGACACATCGCCAGATCCGGCGGAGAGCTCGAGCGTGCCTGATGCCGACAGGCCGGACGCCTATAGCTGGTGCAAGGCGCCGCGGCTTGCCGGCCAGCCAGTCGAGGTCGGTGCGCTGGCGCGACAGGCCGTCGATGGTCAAACGCTGATCGCAGCGCTGGTCGCCGAGAGCGGCAGCAATGTCCGCAACCGTGTCGTTGCACGCCTGATTGAGACGGCGCGTCTGGCGATCGCGATCGAGACTTGGATCAAGGCGCTGCGCCTCAACGAGCCATTCTGCGTCAGCGCCCGCGAGATCCCGGATGGTTGCTGTACCGGTCTGGTCGAAGCGGCGCGTGGCAGTCTTGGCCACTGGCTTGCGGTCCGCGACGGTCAGATCGCGCGCTATCAGATCATCGCGCCGACTAGCTGGAACTTCTCGCCGCGCGATGCGGATGGTGTGGCCGGACCGCTCGAGCAGGCGCTGGTCGGGACGGAAGTCGGCGCGGCCGGTGCGCGCGCCGTGACGATTCAGCACGTGGTGCGCTCGTTCGATCCCTGCATGGTGTGCACCGCGCATTGACGTTGCTGCATCGCGAGGCGTCGATCAGGGCGCCGGAAACTTCGTTATCGACTGTAAAGTCCGTTGTTTCCGCTTTCTCTTGATCTCGCGCCCATACGCTCACGCCCGAAACTGCAGCACGTTTTCAACTGCTTGGAATCATTCTGATTTTAAATAGCAGCCAATCCTGGCCTGCTTCTTGCTGTCCGCCTTCGAACGATCGCGACCAGTTTCGGTCGCCAACGCGATTATTCCAGGGAGGGCTCATGGGCGCGGCAACGGAAACCTTTTACAGCGTGATCAGGCGTCAGGGCATTACGCGACGCAGCTTTCATAAGTTCTGCAGTCTGACGGCAACGAGCCTTGGACTCGGCCCGCTCGCGGCAAGCCGCATTGCGAACGCGCTGGAAACCAAGCCGCGCATCCCCGTGATCTGGATGCATGGGCTCGAATGCACCTGCTGCTCGGAGAGCTTCATCCGTTCCGCGCATCCGCTGGTGAAGGATGCCGTGCTGTCGATGATCTCGCTCGACTATGACGACACGATTATGGCGGCCGCCGGCCATCAGGCCGAAGAGATTCTCGAAGAGACTCGCGCCAAGTACAAAGGTCAATATGTGCTCGCGGTCGAAGGCAACCCGCCGCTCAACGAAGGTGGCATGTTCTGCATCGACGGCGGCAAGCCGTTCGTCGAGAAGCTGAAGATGATGGCGGAAGATGCCATGGCCATCATCGCCTGGGGCGCCTGCGCCTCGTGGGGCTGCGTGCAGGCCGCAAAACCCAATCCCACCCAAGCCACCCCGATCGATAAGGTCATCACCAACAAGCCGATCATCAAGGTGCCGGGCTGTCCGCCGATTGCGGAAGTGATGACCGGCGTCATCACGTTCATCACGACCTTCGGCAGGCTGCCCGAGCTCGACCGCCAGGGGCGGCCGAAGATGTTCTATTCGCAGCGCATCCACGACAAGTGCTACCGCCGACCGCATTTCGATGCCGGCCAGTTCGTTGAGGAATGGGACGACGAGAACGCTCGCAAGGGCTTCTGCCTCTACAAGATGGGCTGCAAGGGCCCGACCACCTACAACGCCTGTTCGACGGTACGCTGGAACGGCGGCGTTTCGTTCCCGATCCAATCCGGCCATGGCTGCATCGGCTGCTCGGAGGACGGTTTCTGGGACAAGGGCTCGTTCTACGATCGCCTGACCACGATCAATCAGTTCGGCATCGAGCACAATGCGGACCAGGTCGGCATGGTTGCGGCCGGCGCGGTTGGCGTTGCGGTTGCCGCGCATGCGGCGGCCACAGCGGTGAAGCGGCTCGCGGGCAAGCGCGAGGACACCAAAGAAAACGCCGGCCAGGACAACTAATTCTCTTCAGGGTAGGTAACGATGGGCATTCAGACACCCAATGGGTTCAATCTCGACAATTCCGGCAAGCGGATCGTTGTCGATCCCTTGACCCGGATCGAGGGGCATCTCCGCGTCGAGGTCAACGTCGACTCCGACAACGTGATCCGCAACGCGGTTTCGACCGGCACGATGTGGCGCGGCATCGAGACCATCCTGCGCAACCGCGATCCGCGCGACGCCTGGGCCTTCACCGAGCGGATCTGCGGCGTCTGCACCGGAACCCATGCGCTGACTTCGGTGCGCGCGGTCGAGAACGCGCTCGGCATCTCGATCCCCGAGAACGCCAACTCGATCCGCAACATCATGCAGCTCTGCCTGCAGGTGCATGACCACCTCGTGCATTTCTATCATCTGCACGCGCTCGACTGGGTCGACGTGGTCTCCGCGCTGAAGGCGGACCCGAAGGCGACCTCGGCGCTGGCGCAGTCGATTTCCGATTGGCCGCTGTCTTCGCCCGGCTATTTCAAGGACCTGCAGATCCGCCTGACCAAGTTCGTCGAGTCCGGTCAGCTGGGTCCGTTCAAGAACGCCTATTGGGGCCATGCGGCCTACAAGCTGCCGCCCGAAGCCAACCTGATGGCGGTGGCGCATTATCTGGAAGCGCTCGACTTCCAGAAGGAGATCGTCAAGGTCCACACCATCTATGGCGGCAAGAATCCGCATCCGAACTGGTTGGTCGGGGGCGTGCCCTGCGCGATCAATGTCGACGGCACCGGCGCGGTCGGCGCCATCAACATGGAGCGGCTGAACCTCGTCTCCTCCATCATCGACCGCTGCATCGAGTTCACCGAGCAGGTCTATCTGCCGGATGTCGCCGCGATCGGCTCGTTCTACAAGGACTGGCTCTATGGCGGCGGGCTCTCGGGCAAGAGCGTGATGGCCTATGGCGACATCCCGGAAAACGCCAACGACTATTCGGCCAAGAACCTCAAGCTGCCGCGTGGCGTCATTCTCAATGGCAATCTCAACGAGGTGCTGCCGATCGACCACGCCGATCCCGAGCAGATCCAGGAGTTCGTGACCCACTCCTGGTACAAATACCCTGACGAGACCAAGGGCCTCCATCCCTGGGATGGCGTCACCGAGCCCAACTACCAGCTCGGGCCGAACGCCAAGGGCACCAAGACCGACATCAAGGAGCTCGACGAAGGCGGCAAATATTCCTGGATCAAGGCGCCGCGTTGGCGCGGCAATGCGGTCGAGGTCGGGCCGCTCGCGCGCTACATCGTCGGCTATGCCCAAGGCAAGCCGGAGTTTAAGGAGCCGACCGAGAAGTTCTTGAAGGATCTGAACCTGCCGGTCACGGCGCTGTTCTCGACGCTCGGCCGCACAGCGGCGCGCGCGCTGGAGTGCCAATGGGCGGCGCGGCAGATGCGCTATTTCCAGGACAAGCTGGTGGGTCGCATCAAGGCCGGCGATTCCTCGACCGCCAATGTCGACAAGTGGAAGCCGGAGAGCTGGCCGAAGGAAGCCAAGGGCTTCGGCTTCACCGAGGCGCCGCGCGGCGCGCTCGCGCACTGGATCAAGATCAAGGATACCAAGATCGACAACTACCAGTGCGTGGTGCCGACCACCTGGAACGGCTCGCCGCGCGATCCCAAGGGCAATATCGGCGCCTTCGAAGCATCGCTGATGGATACGCCGATGGCGGATCCCGAGAAGCCGTTGGAGATTCTCCGCACGATCCATTCCTTCGATCCGTGCCTGGCATGCTCGACCCATGTGATGAGTCCGGACGGCCAGGAGCTGGCCACCGTCAAGGTGCGATAACGTGGGAGCGGTGCCATGATGGATGCAGTTGCACGTCCGGCGGAGTCCGAACAGAACCTTGCCGCGATCGCGGCCGACGCTGCCGGTGAGCATGCGATCGGCCGCCCCACTGTCTATGTCTATGAAGCGCCGGTGCGCATCTGCCATTGGGTGAACGCTCTCGCGATCGTCGTGCTGATGGTCACCGGCTATTTGATCGGAACGCCGTTGCCCTCGGTCGGCGGCGAGGCTTCGGCTCATTTCGTGATGGGCTATATCCGCTTCACGCATTTCGCGGCGGGGCAGGTGCTGGCGGTGTTCTTCCTCGCCCGCATCCTGTGGGCCTTTGTCGGCAATCATCACTCCCGGCAGATCTTCTACTTGCCGGTCCACCGCCTGCAGTTCTGGAAGGAAGTGCTGCACGAGATCCGCTGGTACGCGTTCCTGGAGCGCGAGCCGAAAATGTATGTCGGCCACAATCCGCTGGCGCAGACCGCGATGTTCACGGGCTTCACGCTGTTCGTGGCCTTCATGATCATCACCGGCTTTGCGCTCTATTCGGAAGGCACGGGCATCGACAGCTGGCAGCACAAGCTGTTCGGCTGGGTATTTGTGATCTGGCCGAACAGCCAGGATGTCCACACTTGGCACCATCTCGGCATGTGGGCGCTCGTCATGTTCGTGACGGTGCATATCTACGCCGCGATCCGCGAAGACATCATGTCGCGCCAGAGCATCGTCTCGTCGATGATCTCCGGCGAGCGGCAATTCCGCAAATAAGGGCTTCGATATGAGTGAGGCCAGGCAGGAGCGGATCCTGGTGCTGGGGATCGGCAATATCCTCTGGGCGGATGAAGGCTTCGGCGTGCGGGTGGTGGAGGAATTCCACCGCCGCTACGCCGTTCCCGACAACGTCACCATTCTCGATGGCGGCACCCAGGGTCTCTATCTCGTGAACTATGTCGAGGAGGCCGACAGTCTCATCGTGTTCGATGCGATCGATTACGGTCTTACGCCGGGTGAATTGAAGCTGGTCCGCGACGACGAGGTGCCGCGCTTCACCGGTGCCAAGAAGATGAGCCTGCATCAGACCGGATTTCAGGAGGTCCTGAGCGCGGCCGACCTGCTCGGCCGCTATCCGAAGCGTCTGGCCTTGATCGGCTGCCAGCCGCTCGACCTGGAAGATTGGGGCGGGCCGCTGACGGAGCCGGTGCGGGCGCAGATCGAGCCGGCGATCCAGCTCGCCTGCGAGTTGCTGGCGCAGTGGGGCGCGCCGGCGGTCGCGCGCACTGAGCCGCTTGTGCCGGCCGAGCGGCTGCTCGCGAACGATATCGACCATCAGAATTACGAGATGCGGGCGCGCTCGGCTTGAGTCGCTCGCCGTTGGAGAACATAGCGATGTGCCTGGGCCTGCCGATGACCATTGTCGAGACTGACGGCACGTCGGCGCTCTGCCGCTACGCCGATGAGCTGCGGCGGGTCTCGGTGCTGCTGCTGTCCGATCCGCCGGTCGGCGCGAAGGTGCTGGTCTATCTGGACAATGCCGTCCGCCTGCTCGGCGACGAAGAGGCCCGCTTGATCGGCGACGCCATCGAGGGGCTGCAGGCGGCGCTCAATGGCGAGGATTGCGACCGCTTCTTCGCCGATCTGGTCGATCGCGAGCCGGAATTGCCCGAGCATCTGCGATAGCTGGCCGTCAGCCGGTAACTTAGTGTCCGATATGGAAATTATCTTTCCAGTCCGATACGGAAATCTGCTTTCCGGCTGGCAAGGTTTGAGACAGATCAATAGAAATTATTCTCATTTTCAATAGGTTAGAGCGTCCGTCGCGATCGGGCCGCTCTGGCACATCGATTGCTAACCCGCTGGGGAGGCAACGAGAAACTGGACAGGAAGGAGCGCCGAATGGAGTTTCAGGAGCGCGGTCGCGCGCATGGGCGGAGTGGGCTCGGGCGAGGCGGGCTGCCCGAAGTCGATGGCGCGAATATTGATGAATTTCTTGCCGCAACCGATCGGGCTGGGAGCGTCGCGGTCCTGTTGTCCGCGGGCGATCCGGCGCGCTTCCCCGAAGCGCTCGACGTTGCCATCGTGCTCCCCGAACTGATCACGGCGTTTCAGGGCCGGCTGCAAGGAGCCGTCATCGCGCGCGACGCGGAGGCTGCGCTGGGCGAGCGCTTTGGCGTGCGGGTGCAACCGAGCCTGATCTTCTGCCGCGGCGGCGCGACGCTCGGTCTGATCGCCAAGATTCAGGACTGGTCCGTTTATGTCGAGCGCATCTCGCGGTTGATCGACCGGCCGACATCCGGCGTGGCGACCGTCGTCGCCAGCATCATTCCCACCCACAGCGCGCAAGGTGCCGAGCGATGAAAGCAGGTTTCTGGATTGCCCCGGAAGGGGCCGAGCAGCCGGTCAACATCTTTCCGATCGGGGAAGAGAGCCTGGATGCGACGCATAAGGGCCTGACCGCAGCGGGGGCGCTCGCGAAGCTTGCGACCTTGGATAGCGCCGAGCTTGCACGCAGCTGCCCGAACGCGATCACGCTGCTGTCGCAGGTCGCCGAAAGCCTTGCGCGCCAGACCAGCGATGCACCGACCCAGTTGTTCCGGCTCGCAGGCCTCAACGATCTGGAACGGCAGCTGATCGACGACGTGCTGGGCGAGGGCGAGGTGGCCGGTCTGGTCGCTTTGCCCGACGGATCGCTGGCGCAGATCCAGGAATCGGTGCTGGCCGGAGTCTGGCGCGTGCGCTTTGAGGCGGATGGCCAGCTCGACTACATCGAGATCGGCCCGGTGCCGGAAATCGTGACCCGCGCGGCGGCCGATCTGACCGCGCCGGATTTTCAGATCGGGACGCCGCCCGAGGGCATCATGAATGCGCTGCCGGTGCTTGCCGAAATCCATGAGCGTGCGCTCGCCTGGAAGCCCGGCATGCGCACGCAGACCATCAATTTTACGCTGCTGCCGATGAGCCCGGCCGACATGGGTTTTCTGCAGGACACGTTGAAGAACGGGCCGATCCAGCTGGTGTCGCGCGGTTACGGGACCTGCCGCGTGCTGGCGACCGGGGTGCGCAATGTGTGGTCTGTGCAATTCTTCAACGCGATGGACACGATCATCCTCGACACGCTGGAGGTTGGCGGCGTGCCGGTGGTGGCGCTTGCGGCTGACGAGGATTTCGAGGATTCGGCCGAGCGGCTGAAGGAGATCATCGAGGCCTATTTCACATGAGCGGCTTCGAGAATTTCGGCATTCCCAGCGGCCTCGCCGACGACGTCAGCATGGAATGCGGCATCTGCTGGACCCACTATGATCCGGCGCAGGGCGATGCGGTGGCGCAGATTCCCGCCGGCACGCCATTCTCAGCCTTGCCGGAGGACTGGCGCTGTCCGACCTGCGACGCGCCGAAATCGAAATTCATGGCGGTCGAGTCATGAGCGCGGTCGCGGTACAGCCAGGGTGGGCTCCCCTTGACGATCCGGTCGCATGGGGCGAACGCCTTGCTGCAGCCTATCGCGACATCGGCGCGCGCAGCATGCGCGAGCTGCCGATCTATCACGATGCGCTCGATGTGGAGGCGATCGGATTCCAGCGGATACAAGACAACATTGTCGGCATCATCGTCACGCCCTGGTTCTTGAATGTGGTCACGCCTGCTGACGGGCTCGCCGTGGATCCTCCCGGCACAGTCCTGCAGATAAGCTTTCCCGCAGGCACGATCCCGTTCACGGTCAGTGAAATCCCGCCGCTGGGGCTCATCGCGAGCTGTTCGCTGTTCTCGCCGATGTTCGAGTTCGCCGATATGGACGCGGCACGTGCCGCGGCGCATGCGGCGCTGGTCGAATTGATGATGAGCAGTGACGAGCGGTCGCCGGCCGCCGTCGAGCCGAAAGCGAGCGCGATCGACCGCCGCGCCTTTCTCCGTGGCACGTTGACGGAGCGGCGTCCGTGAGCCTGGGTGTCCGCGATCAGATCGATCTGACGCTGTCGATCGCCGACGGCCGGATCGCCGCGGTCGACATCGGGCCGAGAACGCGCCCGCCTTTGGGCCGGCTTTTCGCAGCCAAGCCCGCGGAAATCGCCTTGGCGGCGTTGCCGCGTTTGTTTTCATTGTGTGCTGCCGCGCATCAGGTGGCATTTCTCTCCGCGCTGGACGCAGCACAAGGACACGATCTCGCCCCGCCGGCGCGCCAACGCCGCCTCAACGCCGTCCTCGCCGAGCGGCTTGCCGAACTGCTGCGCGGTTTGCTGATGGAATGTCTCGCGCAGGACCGGCGTATGGCCGCGGCGGTCCGTACGCTGCTGCAGGCAGCGTCGTCTCTCGTCGTGGAAACGGCAGATGGCGCTCGCGTCGAAACCTTGTCACAGATCAAGAGCGGGCTGGCGGCGCTCGGCTTATGCTTTGAGCCGGAGGGGATCGTTCCGGGACGTCCGCTGGCATCGATCATGACGGCCGCCCATAGCCGGGAATGGAACCAGGACATGCCCGCGGATCGAGGCTACTTGTCGGCGGACAACGATCTCGGCGTCGTGACGCGTCTGCTGGACGAAGGCGCTTCGTTCGCCGAGCATCCCGATCTTGAGGGAAGCGTGCCCGAAACCGGGGTCTGGGCCCGCTACGCTCGGAGTGCCTGTGTTGCTTCGCACGGGACGCTGGTGGAACGGCTGCAGGCCAAGGTCTCCGAAATCGTCCTACTCCTGCGTTGGCTGGAGGACGGGCAGGGCGATGATGAGACATTCGAGCGCGGTAGCATCGAGAACTATGCGCTCGGCGTCGGGCGTGGCGCCGCGGCGGTCGAATGCGCCCGAGGCCGACTCTATCACGCCGTCGAACTCGACGATGCCGGCCGGCTTGTTCACTGCGAATTCCTGGCGCCGACCGAATGGAATTTCCATCCGCGCGGGCCAGTGGTGAGGCGTTTGACCGGTGCCATGATCTCCACCTGCGGCCGCAACACCGTCGAAGCGCTGGTCAGCGCCTTCGACGCGTGCGTCGGCGTTCGCCTCGACATCAGGGAGCTGGCCGATGCATGAGATGGCCCTGTGCCAAGGCATCGTTGAGATCGTCGAGCAGGAGGCGCGCAAAGGCGCGTTCTCGAAGGTCAAGACGGTGTGGCTCGAAATCGGGGCGCTCAGTCATGTCGCGCCGGAGGCATTGCGTTTCTGCTTCGAAGCGGTCACTGCGCGGACGGTGGCGCAAGGTGCCGCGCTCGAGATCATCGCGCAGCCTGGAACTGCTTGGTGTCTCAACTGCTCGCAAAGCGTCGAGATCGCCCAGCGCTATGAACCGTGCCCGTCCTGCGGCAGCTATCAGCTGCAGGTCACTGGCGGCGAAGACATGCGGGTCAGGGAATTGGAGGTCGAGTGATGTGCACGGTTTGCGGCTGCAGTGAGGGCAAGGCTTCCATCGAGGCCGGAGATGACCGGCACCATCATCACGGCGATCATGATCATTCCCATGGCCACCATCACCATGGTGATCATGTACATGATCACGACCACGACCATGGTGATCACGGCCACCATCACCACCACGGGCACGGCCATCATCACCATGATCACGCTCACGATGACCATCATCATCATGACCACAGCGATGCCGACCGTATCGACTGCGCCGCCAATCCGGCCGGTCAGGAGATCGCGGGTCTCTCCTCATCGCGCATCATTCAGATCGAGCGCGACATTCTCGGCAAGAACAACGGCATCGCTTCCGATAATCGCGCCCGCTTTGCCGCCGACGAGGTACTCGCCTTCAATTTCGTTTCCAGCCCGGGGGCGGGCAAGACCACGCTGCTGGTCCGCGCGGTCTCCGAGCTGAAGCAGAGCCGGCCCGTTGCCGTCATCGAAGGCGATCAGCAGACCTCCAACGATGCCGAGCGCATCCGTGCGACCGGCGTGCCGGCAGTCCAGGTCAATACCGGCAAGGGCTGTCATCTTGATGCGGCAATGGTGGATGAGGCCTATCGCAAGCTGCCGTCTTTGCGCGGCGGCATCCTGTTCATCGAGAATGTGGGCAATCTGGTGTGCCCGGCGGCCTTCGACCTCGGGGAGGCCTGCAAGGTCGTGGTGTTCTCGACGACCGAGGGCGAGGACAAGCCGCTGAAGTACCCCGATATGTTCGCGGCCTCCGCGCTGATGCTGATCAACAAGATCGATCTCGCGCCGGCGGTCGATTTCGATCTGGCGCAGACGATCGAATATGCCCGCCGCGTCAATCCGAAGATCGAGGTGTTGACGATCTCGGCGCGCACCGGCGAAGGCTTTGCCACCTTCTACGCCTGGATCAGGAAGCAGTCGGAAAAGGCCAGGGCAAACATCGAGGCACGCGCCCTGAGCGCAGTTACGGGCTGATCATGAACGGCGGCGCCCAGGCACAGCATGGCACCAGGCTGCGGCTGCGCGTTCGCGGCGCCGTGCAGGGCGTCGGCTTTCGTCCCTATGTCTATGGATTGGCGAAGCACTACCGGCTCGGCGGCTTCGTCGCCAATGATCCGCAGGGAGTCCTGATCGAGGTCGAGGGCGACAACGCTGCCGATTTCGTCGAAGCCTTGCCGCGCCAGACGCCGCCTTTGGCGCGCATCGACGACATCTCGGTGGAGCGCGTCGCGCCTGCCGCAAGCGATGCCTTCCAAATTCGCGAGAGCGGACGCGGACAGATCGCGACACGGATCGCGCCGGACGCCGCGACTTGTCCGCAATGCTTGGCCGAACTGTTCGACCCCAAGAGCCGCTTCCACCTCTATCCGTTCGTGACCTGCACCGACTGCGGTCCGCGCTTCACCATTGCCGAACGGCTGCCCTACGACCGCGCCACCACGGCGATGAAGCGGTTTCCGTTGTGCGAGGCCTGCGCTGCCGAATACGAGAATCCAGCCGGCCGGCGCTTTCACGCCGAGGCGATCTCATGCCCGTGCTGCGGGCCGCAACTCAGCCACGGCCTCGACGAGATTGCCGCAGCGCTTGAGGAGGGCCGCATCGTCGCGATTAAGGGGCTCGGCGGGTATCAGCTGCTCTGCGATGCGCGCAACGAAGCGACGGTGGGGCAACTGAGATCACGCAAGCAGCGCGACCAGAAGCCATTCGCCGTGATGGTGGCAGTAGCGGATGCGGCGGTCGCGTTCGCCGAGGTCGATGCAACCGAGCGGGCTTTGCTTCAATCCGTCGCACGACCGATCGTGCTGCTGAAGTCGCGTCACGCTGTGGCGCCATCGATCGCGCCGGGGCTCGATAGAATTGGAGTGATGCTGCCGGTGGCGCCGCTGCATCATCTGATCTTCCATGCGCTCGCCCTGCGCGACGCGCCGGGTGAAGTGGCGCATTGGGCGCTCGTCTGCACCAGCGCCAACCTCAGCGGCGATCCGCTCCTGATCGACAACATGGAGGCTGAACAGCGGCTTGCCGGCATCGCCGATCTGGTCGTGACCCATGACCGCGCCGTCGTGACCCGCGCCGACGATTCCGTGCTGTCGGTGGTGGCGGGGCGGCCGCAATTCATCCGCCGCGCGCGTGGCTATGTGCCCGAGCCGATCCGGCTTGCGCGCAAGGTGCCGCCGATCCTGGCGGTGGGCGGGCATTTCAAAACGACCGTGACCTTGACGCGTGGCGACGAGGCCTTCGTCTCCCAGCACATCGGCGACCTCGATACTGCAGCGGCTATCCGCTTTTTCGAAGAGACGATCGATCATCAGACCCGCGTTCTCGACGTCGAGCCGGTGGCGATCGCGCATGATCTGCATCCCGACATGGCTTCGACGCGCTTTGCCGAGGCCAGCGGGCGGCCGACAATGGCTGTACAGCATCACCACGCCCATGCCGCGTCCGTGCTGGCCGAACATGGTCACGTTGGGCCTGCGCTTGCACTGGTGCTGGACGGCTACGGCTATGGTTCGGACGGCGGCAATTGGGGCGGCGAGCTGCTGCTCTGTGACGGCGCAGGCTTTCGCCGCATCGGCCATCTGGCCCCGCTGAAAATGCCGGGCGGCGATCGCGCAGCACGGGAGCCCTGGCGGATGGCGGCGGCGCTGTTGCATGGACTCGGACGGGGCAACGAGATCCCGCGCCGGTTTTCCGCTCACCTGCAGGCGAAATATCTGCTGCCATTGCTCGAACGGGCCGATGTGCCGGTGACGACCAGCGCCGGACGGCTCTTCGATGCGGCGGCCGGGCTGCTCGGTGTTTGTGCCGTGCAGAGCTACGAGGGCGAAGCGGCGATGAAGCTCGAAGCGCTGGTACGCAAAGCCTCGGTGCTCGATGGCGGCTGGGAGATTCGCAACCGTGTGCTGTCGCTGAGGCCCTTGTTTGAACGCCTGCTCGCTGACGGCGATGCGGTCGAAGCCGCCGGCCTCTTCCACGGCACCTTCGCTGCCGCTTGCGTTGATTGGGTTGTTGGCGCTGCGCGTTGGCTGAACGTCTCCGACATCGTGTTGAGCGGCGGCTGTTTCCTGAATGCTCACCTGGTGGAGCAGATCGAGCATGGCTGCCGCGCCGCCAGATTGAATCCGCTGCGGCCACGCCAGCTGCCGCCCAATGACGGTGGTTTAAGTCTGGGGCAGGCCTGGGTCGCCGCGCTCACGCTTGCCCCGCAATCGCATCTTGGAGGATCGACCTGATGTGCCTTGCCATTCCCGCTGAGGTGATCAAGCTCTTGCCCGACGACATGGCGATCGTCTCGATCGACGGCGTCAGCAAAGAGGTCTCGGTCGCGCTGGTCGAGGACCTCGCGGTCGGCGACTACGTCATCCTCCATGTCGGCTATGCGCTGGCCAAGATCGATCCGGCGGAAGCTCAAGAGACGCTCAATCTGCTCCGGCAGTTCGGCGAACAGGCGGAGGCGCAGCCATGAAATATGCCGACGAGTTTCGCGACAAGGAGATTGCAACAGGACTGGCGCGCGCGATCCGTGCCAAGGCGGACCCGCAGAGGTCTTACCGCTTCATGGAGTTCTGCGGCGGCCACACCCATGCGATCGCGCGCTACGGTCTCGAGGACATGCTGCCCGCCAATGTCCGCATGATCCATGGCCCCGGCTGCCCGGTTTGCGTGCTGCCGGCGGGACGCATCGACATGGCGATCCAGCTTGCCGAGCGGCCCGAGGTCATTCTTTGCGTCTACGGCGATCTGATGCGGGTGCCCGGCTCGCGCGGCACCTCGCTGCTACGGGCGAAAGCGCGTGGCGCCGACATCCGCATGGTCTATTCGACCCTCGATGCGATCAGGATCGCAGAAGACAATCCGGCCCGCGAAATCGTGTTCTTCGCCATCGGCTTCGAGACTACGACGCCGCCGACCGCAGTCATGCTCAAGCTCGCTGCGAAGAAGGATCTGCCGAACTTCAGCGTGTTCTGCAATCACGTGCTGACCCCGCCGGCGATGCGCGCGATCCTGGATAGCGAGAATCCGGTCGAGATCGACGGCTTCGTTGGCCCGGCGCATGTGTCGACCGTGATCGGCACCGCGCCTTATGCGCCATTCGCCGAGGAGGATGGCAAGCCGGTGGTGATCGCGGGTTTCGAGCCGCTTGACATGATGCAGGCGATCCTGATGCTGGTCGAGCAGGTCAATGACGGCCGCCACGAGGTGGAGAACCAATATCGCCGCGCCGTGGCTCGCGACGGCAATCCGCGGGCCAAGGCCGATGTGGCTGAGATCTTCGCGCTGCGTGATTCGTTCGAATGGCGGGGCTTGGGATCGATCCCGCATAGCGGACTCAAGTTGAGCCCGGCCTTCGCGCGCTTCGACGCCGAGCTGCGCTTTGCGATGGGCGAGAAGATCGTCGCCGACAATCCCGCCTGCGAGTGCCCGGCGATTCTGCGCGGGCTGAAGAAGCCGGTCGACTGCAAGCTGTTCGGCTCCGCCTGCACGCCGGAAACCCCGATCGGTTCCTGCATGGTGTCGTCGGAGGGCGCGTGTGCTGCGCATTGGACTTATGGCCGCTTCCGGGACCACCAGCGGAGGCTCGCATCATGAGCGCCCCGCAGCGCCGACTCGATCTCAGGAACGGCTGTGTCGACCTGTCGCATGGCGCCGGTGGACGGGCGATGGGACAGCTCATCTCCGGCATCTTTCATGAGGCATTCGGCAATGAATGGCTGGCGCGAGGCAACGATCAGTCGGCCTTCGACGTGCGGCCCGGGCGCATGGTGATGACCACTGACGGCTACGTGGTGTCGCCCTTGTTCTTTCCCGGCGGCAATATCGGCTCGCTCGCGGTGCATGGTACGGTCAACGACATCGCGATGGCGGGTGCGAAGCCGCTTTATCTCTCGGCGAGCTTCATCATCGAGGAAGGCTTCGGCCTTTCCGATCTGAAGCGAATTGCCGATGCGATGGGCGAGGCGGCGCGGTCCGCCGGCATTGCCATCATCACCGGCGATACCAAGGTGGTCGAGCGCGGCAAGGCCGACGGTCTCTTCATCTCCACTGCGGGCGTCGGCGTGCTGCCCGATGGTCTCGATCTGTCCGCGGACAAGGCGCGCCCGGGCGATCGCGTGCTGCTGTCGGGCAGCCTCGGCGATCACGGCGTCGCCATCATGTCGAAACGCCAGAACCTCGCTTTCGAAACCGAGATCGTGTCCGATTCTGCGGCACTGCACGACCTCGTCGATGTCATGGTCGCGGCGGGAGGGCAGGGCATCCGGTTGATGCGCGATCCCACTCGTGGTGGGCTTGCGGCGACTATGAACGAGATTGCCCAGCAATCGCGGCTTGGCTTCCGCTTGCAGGAGGAAGCTATCCCGGTGAAGCCGGCCGTGGCCGCCGCCTGCGAACTGCTCGGGCTTGATCCGTTGCATATCGCCAACGAAGGTAAGCTGGTCGCGGTGGTCGCGCCGGAAGTGGCGGCGTCCGTCCTGGCTGCCATGAGAGCGCATCCGCTCGGTCGCGATGCTGCCGATGTCGGTGAGGCGGTGGCTGACGACCACCGCTTCGTCCAGATGGCGACGAGCTTTGGCGGCGGGCGGATTGTCGACTGGCTGTCTGGCGAGCAGTTGCCAAGGATTTGTTGAGCAGGGATCTGTTGAGGCGATGAGCGTGCAGGGGACGATACTGATCGTCGACGACGAGGTTCGCTCGCAGGAGGCGCTGCGACGGGTCCTCAATCAGGATTTCGAGGTGCTCTGCGCCGGCAGCACGGCAGATGCCGAGAAGCTGCTCGAAGGCGAGATCGTGCACGCCGTGATCTGCGACCAGCGCATGCCGCAGGAATCCGGCGTCAGCTTCCTCAAGCGTGTTCGCGAGTTGTGGCCCGATCCGGTCCGGATGATCATCTCCGGCTATTCGGATTCGGAAGACATCATTGCCGGCCTGAACGAGGCCGGCATCTATCAATACATCACCAAGCCCTGGCAGCCGGAGCGACTGATCGAGATCGTCCGCGAGGCCGTCCAGCTCTATCGGCTGCAGAAGGAGACCGAGACCGCCGGCGTCGACGTCAAGGCGCGGCCTGCGCATGTCAAGAAGGTGGTCTCGGTCAAGCGCGGCGCCGCCAAGCAGCTCTATGATTTCGAGCGCATCCTGCACGCGCCTGACAGTCCCATGCGCGGCGTGATCGAGCTCGGCCGGCGCGCGGCGGATTACGACATCTCGGTGCTGATCACCGGCGAGTCCGGAACCGGCAAGGAGCTCCTGGCGCGCGCCATCCACTATGGCTCCGCGCGCGCAACCAAGGCCTTTGTGATCCAGAATTGCGGTGCTCTGCCGGACGAACTGCTGGAGAGCGAATTGTTCGGCTGCAAGAAGGGTGCGTTCACCGGCGCTTATCAGGATCGTATCGGCCTGTTCGAGGTCGCCGATGGCGGCACCATCTTCCTCGATGAGATCGGGGAGACCTCGCCCGCCTTTCAGGTGAAGCTGCTGCGCGTGCTGCAGGAGAGCGAGATCAGGCCATTAGGCGCGCAGCGGGTGCGCAAGGTCGATGTCCGCGTCGTCGCCGCCACCAATCGCGATCTGGAAGCCGAGGTCGAGGCTGGCCGCTTCCGTCGTGATCTTTACTACCGGCTTGCGGCGTTTCCCGTGCATATGCCGGCGCTGCGCGACCGCCCCATGGACATTCCGTTGATTGCCGAAGGGGTCCTGTCGGCAGTCAAGACCTCGTTCAACCGGCCGCATCTGCGCTTCGTGTCATCGGTGCTGGAGGAGTTCTCCAGATATCACTGGCCCGGCAATGTGCGCGAGCTGCAGAATGAGATCCAGCGCATGGCCGTGTTGGCCGATGCCGACGAGCTGCGCTGTCCGCCCTTCGCCGGACGCCGCAGCGCGCGCCGTGTAGCTTCGGCGGCCAATGGCAAGCTCAACGGCTCAGCGACCCTCAAGGACAAGGTGGAAGATCTCGAAAAGACGGTCATCGTCAGCTATCTTGAGAAATACGAGGGGAATATCAGCCGGGTCGCGAACGAGCTCGGCCTGTCGCGCGTGGGCTTACGCAATAAATTGTCCCGATATGATTTGAGAAAAAATGGCAAAGGCCACGTCCTCTCCTGAGATGCCGGGGTCAGAAACCCTGTTGAAGCTGATCGCCGGCCGTGGCTCGCTTGAGTTCGACAGCGAGCGCGAAGGGGTGTGGATCGAAGTGATCCGCAAGATGGACGAGGTCTATTCCGATCTCCTCCGCTACGAGGTCGATCTCGAGCACAAGAACGCCGAGCTCGAAGAGGCGCAGGCCTTCGTCACCAATGTGATCGAATCGGTGTCCGACATCCTGGTGGTCTGCGATGCCGGCGGCACGGTGCAGCAGGCAAATTCAGCGTTTCAGCAGACCACTGGCCGCGCCATGCAGGAGATCGTCGGCGGCAACGTCGCCGATGTGATCGATGCCGGCGACAGGACCAAGCTGCCGCCGCTGCTGAAGCCGCGCGGTGCGGCGGAGGTGGTCGACAGCGAGCTGCGCTTCCTCAACGAGCAGGGCAGTTCCGATCTGTTCGCCATCAACAGCTCGCCCCGGCATGATCATCGCGGCCGCTTTATCGGCGTCGTGCTGACCGGTCGCCCGATCGGCGAGCTCCGCCGCGCTTATGAGGCGCTCCACAAGGCGCATCGGGAACTCCAGCGGGCGCAGCGCCAGCTGGTCGAGCAGGAGAAGATGGCGAGCCTCGGCCGGCTCGTCGCCGGCGTCGCGCATGAGCTGAACAATCCGATCAGCTTCGTCTACGGCAACATCCATACCTTGATGCGCTATCGGACGGCGCTCGTCACCTATCTCGATGCGATTCACGAGCAGCCGATCGCTCCCGAGGTTGCCCAGCTGAAGAGCGAGCTTCGCATCGATGCCATCCTGGAGGATTTCGGCTCGCTGATTGAGGGCACCCTGGAGGGCGCAGTCCGCATCAGCGAAATCGTCAAGAACCTGCGCCGGCTGTCATTTTCCAAGATCGGCGAGGTCGAGCGGGTCAACATCGAGCGGCTTATCAATACCGCAGTGCTGTGGGCGGTTCGGACCAAGCAGCGGCATCTGGATGTCCAGATCGAGGTCGGGCCGGATCTCTGGATCTCGGGCAATGAAGGCCAGTTGCATCAGGTGATCGTCAACCTGGTCGAGAACGCGATCCATGCGATGCGTACGACGGAGGTGCCGCGGCTCATAGTATCGGCCCAGCGCGAGGGCAATGAGATCCTGTTCAGGGTCTCCGACAACGGCCCCGGCATCGACCAGGATCACTTGAGCCACGTCTTCGAGCCGTTCTTCACCACCAAGCGGGTCGGCGAGGGAACGGGCCTCGGGCTCTGGATCAGCTATGGCATCGTGCGCGAGCACGGCGGCGAACTCATTGCCGGCAACGCGCCCGAGGGCGGCGCAACGTTTTCCTTCGCATTGCCCGCGGCCTGATGACCGATCGCCGCTCTAACGCTGGATCTGCTGCGGCCCGCTGAGCCACAGCGCGAGCACGGTCCAGATCGCGCCGGACAGCAGATAGGCGCCGGCCGACATCAGCCCGAAATTGGCAGCCAGCAGCAGCGCCGCGAGCGGGGCAAATCCCGCGCCGAACAGCCAGGCAAGATCGGAAGTCAGCGCCGAGGCGGTGTAGCGATAGGCGCGGGCGAAGTTGGAGGCGATCGCGCCTGAGGATTGCCCGAACGACAGCCCGAGCAGGACGAAGCCGAGCACCATGTAGGTCGTCTCGCCGATTGCGCCGGCGTCGAGCAGTTGTGGGGCAAAGCCGGAGAACACGGCGATTGCAATCGCCGAGCCCATCAGCAGCGGCTTGCGTCCGATCCGGTCGGCCAAGAGGCCGGAGGCCACGATCGCGATCACGCCAAACACTGCGCCGACGGTCTCGATCACGAGGAAGCGCGTCGGGCTCTCCCGCGTGAACAGGAACACCCAGGAAAGCGGAAACACCGTCACCATATGAAACAGCGCGAAGCTCGCCAGCGGTGCGAATGCGCCGATGACGATGTTGCGGCCCTCGTGACGAATGGTGTTGGAGATGCGGGCCGGCTGCAGCTCACGGCTCTCGAACAGCTCGGCATATTCAGGCGTCGCCACCATGCGCAGCCGGGCAAACAGCGCGACCACGTTGATCGCGAAGGCCACGAAGAACGGATAGCGCCAGCCCCAGTCGAAGAAGTCCGCGGCGGACAGATAGCCGGCGAAGAACGCAAACAGCGTGCTGGCGACGATCAGGCCGAGCGGTGCGCCGAGCTGCGGGATCATCGCATACCAGCCGCGCTGGTTTTCCGGCGCGTTCATGGCGAGCAGCGAGGCCATGCCATCCCAGCTGCCGCCCCAGGACAGACCCTGGCCGATGCGCGCCAGTGCCAGCAGCCAGATCGCCGAGGCGCCGATCGTGTAATAGCTCGGCAGGAAGGCGATCGCGACCGTCGAGGTCCCGAGCAGGACCAGCGCGGTGATCAGCTTGGCATTCTTGCCGTGGCGGCGGTCGATCGCCATAAAGATCACGCTGCCGAAGGGGCGGGCGATGAAGGCGAGCGCAAATAGCGCGAAAGAATAAAGGGTCTGGTGCAAATCGTCGGCGAACGGAAACACCAGCCGCGGGAACACGATCACCGAGGCGATGGCATAGACGAAGAAGTCAAAGAATTCGGACGTGCGCCCGATGATGACGCCGATGGCGATCTCGCCCGGATGGGCTTCGTGGCCGTGGGAAGCGCCGGGGATCGCATCAGCCGTTGCCGCCGCATGTGTCATCACGATTCCAGTCTACCTTAAGTGATCCTGTCGGGCCTTGAGCCCTGCTTGTGTTTGGCCGCGCTGCCGCGGGCTCGGTATTGGACAAATTGTCCAATGTTGGATGCGCTGCAGCATCGCTACCTCTCCGCCGGAAAAAATCCGTCGCTTGATGGGGTTAAGCGTGCGTCATCTGAAACTCTTGGCTTTATTGCCGCTTGGTCTCGCTCTTGGCGGGTGTGATTTCGTGGTCCTGTCGCCGGCTGGCGACGTGGCCGCGCAACAGCGCGACCTCGTTGTTATCGCCACCGTCCTGATGCTGTTGATCGTGGTGCCCGTCATGGTGGCGACCGCCGTGATCGCCTGGCGCTACCGGCAGTCGAATACGTCGGCTACGTACACGCCGGAGTGGGATCACTCCACTCAACTCGAGTTGATGATCTGGGCGGCGCCGCTTCTGATCATCATCTGCCTTGGCGCCGTGACCTGGATGGGCACGCATCTGCTCGATCCCTACCGGACGCTCGGGCGCATCGCCTCGGATCGTCCGGCGAGCCCGGACAACAGGCCGCTGGAGGTCGATGTCGTCGCGCTCGACTGGAAGTGGCTGTTCATCTACCCGGAATATGGCGTCGCCAGCCTCAACGAGCTTGCCGCACCCGTCAACCGGCCGCTCGATTTCAAGATCACGGCCTCTTCGGTGATGAACTCATTCTACATTCCCGCGCTCGCCGGCCAGATCTACGCGATGCCGGGCATGCAGACGCGGCTGAACGCGGTGATCAATGCGCCCGGCAGCTATCGCGGCTTCTCCGCCAACTATTCCGGCGCCGGCTTCTCGCACATGCGCTTCACCTTCCAGGCGCTGGCCGATGCCGATTTTGACAAATGGATCGCCAAAGCGAAGTCGGCCAACAGCCGGCTCGGCCGGCAGGAGTATCTCGCGCTTGAGCGCCCCAGCGAGAACGAGCCGGTCCGCTTCTACGCGCCGGTGGACGAGGAGCTGTTCCCGGCGATCCTCAACATGTGCGTCGAGACCGGCAAGATGTGCACCAGTGAGATGATGGCGATCGACGCCAAGGGCGGCATGGGCCTTGCCGGCATCCGGAACACGCTGCCGCTGACCTACGACAAGTTCGCCGCGCGCGGCGCCGTGTTCGGTCCCGAGCCCAGCTATATCACGGGCGGGGTCTGTCTGCCCGGCGACCAGATCAGCCGGATGTCGGACGCCTCGATCATCGTTCCCGCGCCGCGCGATGCGACGCCGTTGCGCGGCAGCGGATTGGCGCGTCCCGGTTTCGCGTTGAAGTCTTCGACCTCCTTCATCTTCGGCCGCAGCTCCAGATCGGATTCGTGAGATAGAGCCATGTTTGACACCCACGATCTCACCAGGCTGATCTTCGGACGGCTCACGCTGGAGTCGCTGCCGCTGCACGAGCCGATCATCGTCGGCACCTTCGCGGTGGTCGCGCTCGGCGGCATCGCGCTGCTCGGCGCCATCACCTATTTCCGGCTCTGGGCCTATCTGTGGCGCGAATGGTTCACCAGCGTCGACCATAAGCGCATCGGTATCATGTACATGGTGCTCGGCATCGTCATGCTGCTGCGCGGCTTTGCAGATGCGCTGATGATGCGCATGCAGCAGGCGATGGCCTTCAACGGCTCGGACGGTTTCCTGCCGGCCCATCACTACGATCAGGTCTTCACGGCGCATGGCGTCATCATGATCTTCTTCGTGGCGATGCCGCTGGTCACCGGGCTGATGAACTTCGTGGTGCCGCTGCAGATCGGGGCCCGCGACGTGTCGTTCCCGTTCCTGAACAATTTCAGCTTCTGGATGACGGTCGGCGGCGCGGTGCTGGTGATGGCCTCGCTGTTCATCGGCGAGTTCGCGCGCACCGGCTGGCTCGCTTATCCGCCGCTGTCGAATCTTGCCTATAGTCCAGACGTCGGCGTCGATTACTACATCTGGGGGCTGCAGGTGGCGGGCGTCGGCACGACGCTGTCGGGCATCAACCTGATCTGCACCGTCGTGAAGATGCGTGCGCCCGGCATGACCATGATGAAGATGCCGGTGTTCACCTGGACCTCGCTCTGCACCAACGTGCTGATCGTCGCCTCCTTCCCGGTCTTGACCGCGGTTCTCGCGCTGCTGTCGCTGGACCGCTACGTCGGCACCAATTTCTTCACCAACGATTTCGGTGGCGATCCGATGATGTACGTGAACCTCATCTGGATCTGGGGCCATCCGGAGGTCTACATCCTCGTGCTGCCGGTCTTCGGCGTGTTCTCTGAGGTGACCGCGACCTTCTCCGGCAAACGCCTGTTCGGCTACACCTCGATGGTCTACGCCAGCGTCGTCATCACCGTCCTGTCCTACCTGGTGTGGCTGCACCATTTCTTCACGATGGGCTCGGGGGCGAGCGTCAACTCGTTCTTCGGCATCACCACCATGATCATCTCGATCCCGACGGGGGCGAAGATGTTCAATTGGCTGTTCACGATGTACCGGGGGCGAATCCGCTTCGAACTGCCGATGATGTGGACGGTCGCCTTCATGCTGACCTTCGTGATCGGCGGCATGACCGGCGTGCTGCTCGCGGTGCCGCCGGCGGACTTCGTGCTGCACAACAGCCTGTTTCTGATCGCGCATTTCCACAACGTGATCATCGGCGGCGTGGTGTTCGGCGTGTTTGCCGCCATCGCCTACTGGTTCCCGAAGGCGTTCGGCTTCAAGCTGGATCCGTTCTGGGGCAAGATGTCGTTCTGGTTCTGGGTGGTCGGCTTCTACTTCGCCTTCATGCCGCTCTATGTGCTGGGGCTGATGGGCGTGACGCGGCGGCTGCGCGTGTTCGATGATCCGTCGTTGCAGATCTGGTTCGTCATCGCCGGCATCGGTGCGCTTTTGATCGCCTGCGGCATCGGCTGCTTCCTGGTCCAGATCGCGGTCAGCATTCTCCGCCGCAAGGAGCTTGCTGACGTCACCGGCGATCCCTGGGACGCCCGCACCTTGGAGTGGGCGACCTCCTCGCCGCCGCCGGCCTACAACTTCGCCTTCACGCCCATGGTGCATGACAACGATGCCTGGTGGGACATGAAGCGTCGCGGCTACGCGCGGCCCTTGGCCGGCTTCAAGGCGATCCACATGCCGAGCAACACCGGCACTGGCGTGATCCTGGCGGGGCTTGCGACCGCGATGGCGTTCGGCTTGATCTGGTACATCTGGTGGCTGGCGGCGGTGAGCTTCGTTGCGCTGCTTGCGGTCGCGATCCGCCACACCTTCAACTATCATCAGAGTTTCCATATCGCCGCCGACGAGGTCGTGCGCACCGAGCGTGCACGGACCGAGCTGCTCGCGGCAGGAGGGAAGGCATGACCATTGCGATGGGATCGATGAAGGCCGGCGAGCCGGTCTTCTACGTCGTCGACGAGCACGAGCATCCGGAAGGCCACAGCACCATGCTGGGCTTCTGGATCTATCTGATGAGCGACTGCCTCATCTTCGCGATGCTGTTCGCCGTCTATGGCGTGCTCGGCGGCAAATATGCCGCGGGCCCGGCGCCGAAGGATCTGTTCGACCTGTCGCTGGTCGCGGTCAACACCACGTTCCTGCTGCTGTCGTCGCTCACCTATGGTCTTGCCATGCTCGCCATGGGACAGTCGCGCGCCGGCGCGATGCAGGCTTGGCTGGTGGTGACCGGCCTGTTCGGTCTCGGCTTCCTCGGCATCGAGCTGTCCGAGTTCGCGCACATGATCCATGAAGGCGCGACGCCCCAGCGCAGCGCCTTCCTGTCGTCATTCTTCACCCTGGTTGGCACCCACGGCCTGCACGTCACCTTTGGCCTGATCTGGCTGGTGACCCTGATGGTGCAGGTCCGGACCCATGGTCTGATCGAGGCCAACCGCCGCCGGCTGTTCTGCCTGAGCATGTTCTGGCACTTCCTCGACGTCATCTGGATCGGCGTCTTCACCGTCGTCTATCTCATGGGAATGCTGCGATGAGCACGGATGTCCACGCCCAAGCCCACATCCACGGCGCGGATGCCGGGGACCACAGCCACGGCACCCGGTCCGATCTGTGGATCGGCTTTGCAGCTTCGGTCGTCCTGACCGCGCTGCCGTTCTGGCTGGTGATGAGCGGAACGCTCGACAAGCAGGTGGCTGCGCTCGTCATCATGGCGCTGGCGGCTGTGCAGGTCGTGGTCCATATGGTCTACTTCCTGCACATGAACTCGCGCGCGGAAGGCGGCTGGACCATGATGGCGCTGATCTTCACGATCATCGTGGTGGTGATCGCCCTGAGCGGTTCATTGTGGGTCATGCACCATTTGACCACCAACATGATGCCCGTACACGAGATGAGCCCATCGCCGTGACAGAGCCTCCCACGGAGGGGGCCGAGCACGAGGGGATCGATTGTGAGCGCCGCAACGCGCGCCGGCTGTCGTCCCTGTTGCTCGGGCTCGCGTGGGGCGTTTGCGTTGCGGTGCTGCTGGCGCTCGGTGTCTGGCAGCTGGAGCGGCGCGTCTGGAAGCTCGATCTCATCGACCGGGTCGAACAGCGCGTCCATGCCGCGGCGGTGCCAATGCCCGGCCTGGCATCGTGGTCGGCAGTCAATCGCAGTGAGGACGAATACCGCCGGGTTATCGCCAGCGGCCGCTTCCTGAATGATCGCGAGACGTTGGTGCAGGCCCTGACCGTCGAGGGCCCGGGCTATTGGGTCGTCACACCTCTCGAGACAACCGATCACACGATCGTGCTGATCAACCGGGGCTTCGTCCCAGTAGACCGTCGCAATCCCGCGACGCGAGCGGAAGGGAACCCGATGGAACCCGTCGCGGTGACCGGGCTGCTGCGGATCTCGGAACCGGGCGGGGGCTTCCTGCGCAAGAATGATCCGGCTACCAACCGCTGGTATTCACGTGACGTCGGGGCGATCGCGGCGGCGCGGGGCCTGCCGCAGGTTGCGCCGTTCTTCATCGACGCCGATGCGACCCCAAATCCGGGCGGTTGGCCGCGGGGCGGCTTGACCGTGATCTCCTTTCCGAACAATCACCTGGTCTACGCGCTGACCTGGTTTAGCTTGGCAACCATGCTGGCGGGGGCTGGACTGCACCGCCTTGTCCAGTTGCGCCGGTCGCCCGGCCGCCGTCCGCAGGAGGCAACTTAGCGGCAATGCCGCCGGGACAAGCTGAAGGTCTTCTGATAGGCCAAGCTTTGAGGTTGATGCGCAGTCGACACGATGAGATCTCGGGACTTGCCATGAGGAACGAAGCCGCGACCTTGCCGGTCGCAGCCAATGCCACCGAGGCGCTCGGTTCGCCGCTGCCGGCCGCGGATACGACCAACCGCAAGAACATGGCGCTGCTGATTCAGCTGCGCTGGACCGCGGTGGCCGGACAGATCGCCACCATCACGTTCGTCACCTGGTGGTTCGATATCAGCTTGCCGCTTGCACCGATGGCGGCCGTGATCTGCGCGCTGATTGCGTTGAATGTGATCAGCGAGACCTGGCTCAGATACCGTGACGACGTCAACAACCGCGATCTCCTGATCGCGCTGATGCTCGACGTCGTGGCGTTGACGGCCGAACTGCATCTGGCCGGCGGCGCCTCCAATCCGTTCACCTGCCTCTATCTGCTTCAGGTGACACTCGGCGCAGTGCTGCTCGACGCACGTTCGAGCTGGTCTCTGGTCGCGCTGACATGCGTCAGCTTCATCTGGCTCGTCGTCTCCTATCGGCCGTTGCAGCTGCCGCACCACAGCGCCAGCGAGGTCTTCAGCCTGTATGTCACAGGCACCTTCGTCGGCTTCGTGCTCGACGCCGTTCTGCTCGTCGTATTCGTGACCCGTATCAACCGGAACCTCCGCGAGCGCGATGCCAAGCTTGCCGCCTTGCGCCAACATGCCGCCGAGCAGGATCACATCATCCGGATGGGCCTGCTGGCCTCGGGCGCGGCGCACGAACTCGGCACGCCGCTCGCCTCGCTGTCCGTGATTCTGAACGACTGGCGGCGTATGCCGGCGATCGCCTCCGATCCCGCGATCGCGGACGATTTCGCCGAGATGGAAGCCTCGGTGCAGCGCTGCAAATCCATCGTCACGGACATCCTGGTATCGGCCGGGCAGGCGCGCGGCGAGGGATCTGCGCCGACCACGCTGAAGCGCTTTCTCGCCGCCCTGGTCGACGAGTGGCGCACCGCGCGCTCGGCCCGCAATCTGATCTTCCGGAACGAGTTTGGCGATGACCTCGCGATCGTCTCCGACGTCGCGCTGAAGCAGGCGATCGTGAACGTGCTTGACAACGCCTACGAAGTTTCGCGCGATTGGGTAGAGCTTGTCGTCGAACGTGACGGCGACATGCTGCTTCTGAGCATCAGCGACCGCGGCCCCGGCTTCGACCGTGCCATTCTCGCGCAACTCGGCCGGCCGTATCAAAGCAGCAAAGGACGGCCGGGCGGCGGTCTCGGCCTGTTCCTGGTGGTCAACGTGATCCGCAAGCTTGGCGGTGTCGTTTCGGCCTGGAACCATCGGGGGCGTGGCGCGACGGTGCGATTGTCATTGCCGCTGTCGATGCTTGCGATTGGAGAATGCGGTGGAGAGTGACCGATCCCTGCTCATCGTCGAGGACGACGAGGGTTTTGCGCGCACTTTGAAGCGCTCCTTCGAGCGGCGCGGCTACGACGTCGTGGTTGCCGTGTCTTGCGATGAAGTCGGCGAGATCCTGAAAGTGAAGTCGCCCGGTTACGCCGTGGTCGATCTCAAGCTCGGCGGCGCATCGGGCCTCGTCTGCGTCGAGACGTTGCATGCGCATGATCCGCAGATGCTGATCGTCGTGCTGACCGGCTATGCCAGCATAGCTACGGCCGTGGAAGCCATCAAGCTCGGGGCCTGCCATTACCTGGCAAAACCGTCCAATACCGATGACATCGAGGACGCGTTTCGCAAGGCGCAGGGCAATCCGCAGGTCGCGCTCGCCGACCGGTCGACCTCGATCAAAACGCTGGAATGGGAGCGGATCCATCAGACCCTGATCGAGACCGACTTCAACATCTCGGAGACCGCGCGGCGGCTCGGCATGCATCGCCGTACCTTGGCCCGCAAGCTCGAGAAGCGGCAGGTCAGGTAGGCGCCCGTCTGACGACCAGGGCTGCGGATCTGATCCAGGCAATGGCCTGTTAATCTAAAAATTCTACGATCAGCACGTGTGCCAGAACAGGACCCGCGCGTATCTGTGCTCGGTGCACGCAAAGATGTTCCGGCATGACGCGGACTTTCCTGCGCGTGTCCTTTCCGCTTCCTTACCTGTTAACCCAAAAACAGCGGGCGTGAAGCGAACAGCGATTAACTAGGAATTTAGGATCGGGTTGTGCGCGTCGATACCTCCCTTAAGGGTTTCATTAAATTGCCCTGGACTCGGAGGTCCCGATGCGCGTCGCTATAGTTCACGATTGGCTGTACGTCCTGGGCGGCGCCGAGCAGGTCCTGCGCGAAATCCTGCGCTGCTATCCGAATGCGGACGTCTTCACGCTGTTCGATCTTCTTCGTCCCGAAGACCGGCGCAAGCTGGGGTTCGAGACGTCCCACACCAGCTTCCTGCAGAAGATGCCGTTTCTGCACAAGCGCCACCGCTCCTATCTGCCGCTGATGCCGCTTGCGATCGAGCAGTTCGACCTGTCGAGCTACGATCTCGTCATTTCGAGCAGTTGCGCCGTCGCCAAGGGCGTGCTCACCGGACCGGAGCAGCTGCATGTCGCCTATGTGCATTCGCCGATGCGATATGCCTGGGATCTGCAGCACGTCTATCTGAACGAAAGCGGCTACGCGACCGGCCTGAAAGGCGCGATGGCGCGCATGCTCCTGCACCGGATGCGGATCTGGGACGCACGCACCGCGCATGGTCCCGATGCGATCTTCACGAATTCGCAATTCGTCGCCCGCCGGATCAAGAAGATCTATGGGCGCGAGGCCAAGGTGATCTATCCGCCGGTATCGCTGGCCAATCGCGATGTCATCCTTCCCGTGGGCAATCACTTCCTAGCCGCCAGCCGGCTCGTCCCCTACAAGCGCATCGAGCCGATCGTGCACGCCTTCAACGGGCTGCCGGATCTGGAGCTGATCGTCGCCGGCGACGGCCCGGAAGCTGATCGGCTCAAGGCGATTGCCGGGCCGAACATCAAGTTCGTCGGCTTTGTCCCCGACAAACAGCTGCGTGACCTGATGGCGACCGCGCGGGCATTCGTGTTCGCGGCGGAGGAGGATTTCGGCATCGTTCTCGTCGAGGCGCAGTCCGAAGGCGCGCCCGTGCTGGCTTTAGGCCGCGGCGGCGCGCGCGAGTCGATCCTGGCCGGCGGACCGCGGCCGACCGGAATGTTCTTCGAGGCGGCCGATCCGCAGTCGATCGCCGCATGCGTGCTGTCGTTCGTCGCCAAGGAACGGTCGATCTCGCGGCTCGACTGTCGCCAGCGGGCGGCCTTCTTCTCTGCCGAGCGGTTCCGCAGCCAGTTCGTTGCGGCCGTGAACGAAGAGTTCGAACGCCTGCATGGGGGGGATCAGAGCCAGGCAGCGCGGCTGATCGCGTAACGGGACCGTTGGGGTGAGACCAGGAAGATGAGCCACGCGAGCAGATCCGATAGCCTGGCCGGCCTTGCGATTGCCGGCACGGTGTGGCGTCGCCGCCGCGTGTTCGGCGCGGTGTTCGCCGCCATTCTGGGCTTGGCCGTGCTCGCGCTGGTCTTGTTGCCGGTGCGCTATCTCGGCACTGCATCCGTCATCGTCGCCGAGCAGGAACCTGGCGCGGCCGCCAATGCCTCTTCGGCGTGGGCCCAGAAGGTCGGCGATCCCGCCGATATGGAGAGCCAGCTGCTCGTCATTCGTTCGCCCCGGCTGTTGCGGCTGGTGATGAGCACCCCGGGCGTCATTCCGGCGGTGGTCGAGGAGTGCGAGCGCGGACGGCTGCTGGGTGGCGCGGGCAGCTGCGACAAGCTCAAGACCGATGCGGGCGCCTTCATCGAGCATGTCGACGGTCGCTTCAGTGTCGCATCCGCCGGCCGCTCCCGCGTGATCAATATCTCGTATCAGTCGGGCATTCCCGAAGTGGCGCAGACGCTGGCCAATGCACTGACCCAGGCGTTTCTCGACGACCAGCGCAACGAAGGCGCCAACAGTCGCGAGGTCGCAAGCTCCTGGATCTGGCGGGAGCTGAAACAGCTCGATCAGCAGCTGCGCGCTGCCGACGAGAAGATCCAGCAGTTCCGCCGCACCAAGGGGCTGATGCGCGGCGCCAATGCGCCGATCTCGTCGGAGCGGCTCACCAGCATCGGCCAGCAGCTTTCGCAGGCGGAAGCCGCGCGGGCCGAAGCCGCTGCGCGGCTGCAGGAGATCAAGTCGGAGCAGGAGCGGGGGCCGACTGATGCGCCCTCGGTACTGTCGAGCCGAACCATTGCGGATTTGAAGCAGCAGCTGACGGCAGTCAGCGCGCAGCTCGCCAGCGCGGCGACGATGCTCGGCCCGAAGCATCCCTCGATGCTGGCGCTGAGCCGCGAGCAGGCGATGATCCAGCAGCGGCTGGTCGAGGAGATGCAAAACATCGCCGCAAGCGCCAAGAAGGCCTATGACGCGAACGATGCCCTGGTGAATTCGCTCAAGACGCAGATGGATGCGGCGAAGGCGGAGGCCGGCTCGGCCACGCTCGACGAAGCCTCGATCGAGAGCATGGTGCGCGACACCGAGATCAAGCGCCAGCAATATGCCGAGCTGTACAAGAAGGCGAGCGAGCTCGAGACCGAGCGGCGGGTCCTGCAAGGCAGCACCCGGCTGGTGAGTCTGGCCGAACTGCCGAACAAGCCGTTCTTTCCCAAGAAGATCCCATTCCTGGCCGCAGGCACCACGCTGGCGCTGATCTTCGGCATCGGCGCCACCATGCTGGCCGATAAGCTCAGCCGTTCCGCGACGGGCGAGGCCGCGCCCCAATCTGCGCAGCCGGTCGCGCCTCAGCCGATGCCACCGTCCGCGCCTGCCGTCGCCGAGATCGAGCAGGCGCCGGCGCTGGCGCCACAAAGTGTGGAGCAAACGCCCGATCCGCCCATCGCGGAGGTCCCAAGGTCGCAGCTGCCGAAGATCGCCGATGTACCGATCCTGGCCTGCCTGCCACGGCTCAAGACATTGCGGCAGCTGTCGGCGGTCGGCGCCATTCTCCAGGATTACCGCAACCTCGCCCTTCCGCAGGTACTGCGGCTGGCGTCGGAAGACGCCGAGTTTCAGGCCGGTATGCGTGCGCTGGTCCAGGCGCTTGGCCTCGTCGAATCCGGGCCGACACGGCGCATCGTGGTGACGTCGGCGGGGGACGGCGAGGGCAAGACGACCTGCGTATTGTCGCTCGCCGAGCATCTGGCCGCCGCGGGCCGCCGCGTCCTGATGGTCGAGTGCGAGCCCGTCCATCCTGATTTTGCGCAGGTGTTATCGCTGCCGGCGAGTCCCGGATTGTCCGGCGTACTGTCCGGCGCGGCAGCGGTGAGCCAGGCAGTGATCAGGACGGACCGTCCCAACCTGCACGTGCTGCCGTTCGGCGAGAGAACCGGGCGGGTCGCCAGTGTGCTGTTCGGAGCGAAGATTGCCGAGCTGTTGTCCGGACTGGGTGACTACGATGCGGTGCTGATCGACAGTCCGCTGCCTGCGCTCGAGAGCTTGTGTCTCTCTAAGATTGATAACCTGCTGCTATGCGTCAGGAGCGATCGCTCCGTCATCGAGCCGGTGATCTCCGCGATCACCCGTGTCAAATTGCTGGGGGCCGACGACCTCGCCATCGTCGTCACGATGACCGACGCAGAACACGGTGGTCGGCCGCAACCGGCGTTCACGGCAACAGACGCCTATGCCAGGGCAGGGTGATGTCAAGCGCGCGCGTGCTGTTTGTTGATCACACCGGCCAGATCGGCGGCGCCGAGCTGATCCTGCTCGACGTCGTCGCGGGCCGGCAGAACTCATCCGCCTTTCTGTTCGAGGACGGACCGCTGAGCGCGGCGCTGGCCGGACGCGGTCTGAAGCTCATCATCTCGCAGCATGGCCGCGGCCTGTCGCGCTTCCGCCGTGATAGCTCAGCATTGGCGGCGCTGCCGCTGCTCGGCCGGCTCGCGGCGATCGTGGTCGAGATCGCGAAAGCGGCGCGCGGCCACGATCTCGTCTATGCCAATTCGCAGAAGGCATTCGTGCTGGCGGCGCTCGCCAGTGTCGTGGCGCGGCGGCCGCTGATCTGGCATCTGCACGACATCATCAGCCCGGCACATTTCGGCGCCGCGCAGCGGCGCATGCAAGTCCTCCTTGCAAACCGGTGTGCACTGAAGGTGATCGTTCCATCCGACGCGGCGGCCGCGGCTTTCATCGCCGCCGGCGGGCGGCGCAGCCTCGTCGAGGTCGTACCCAATGGGCTTGCCTTGCAGCGGGAGCAGACCCTGCGCTGCGACCTCCGACAGGCGCTCGGCCTGCCGGAGGGGCCGCTCGTCGGTGTGTTCAGCCGGCTCGCGCCCTGGAAAGGCCAGCACGTCCTGCTCGAAGCGCTCGCGGCGCTTCCAGGTGTCGGCTGTATCGTGGTCGGCGATGCGCTGTTCGGCGAGCAGGACTATGCGGCGCAGCTGCAGCAGATGGTGGCCGAGCTCGGCTTGGCCGGGCGCGTGCATTTCCTCGGCCATCGCAGCGACGTGCCGAAACTGATGCAGGCGGTCGACGCGATGGTGCATCCCTCGATCGATCCCGAGCCGTTCGGCCGTACCCTGGTCGAAGCGATGCTGTCGGGCGTGCCGGTGATCGCGACCGATGCCGGCGCGGCTCCTGACATCCTGGAGCGCGGTCGCGCTGGAACCTTGATCCCGCCGGCCAATCCGCGCGCGCTGGCGGCCGCGATCGCCGCCGTATTGGCAAGGCCGGATCAGCTCGCAACCCAGCTGGAATATGCTGCGCAGCGCGCGCGTGCCGAATACAGCCTGGCGCGCATGTGCGAGGCGATCGGGCTTCTGATCGCCAAGGCGCAGGCCGGAGCTGCCGCGTGAGTGCGCATCAGCATTCGCTGCGGCGCTTCAGTGCACTGCTGATCAGCGGCGCGCTGGCGAGCAAACTGCTCGGCTTCGCGCGCGAAGTGATGATGGCGCATGTGCTCGGCGCCTCGCTGATCGCCGACGGCTTCCGCTCCGCCACGACCGCCGTGCTGATCCCGATCGCTTTCCTGCAGAACGAAAGTGTGCCCGCGATCATGATCCCGATGCATCGCGCGGCGCTGCAGGGCGACAACCCGTCGCGCAGCCTCGGCGCGCTGACGATCGTGATCGGAGCGCTATCCACGCTGGTGATGCTGATCGTGCTCTTGCTCGGCGAGATATGGGTCGATACCATCGTCGGCGGATTTTCGCGCGAGGGCCGCGACCTGACCTTGCATTTCGTGCGGATGATGGCGTTCAGCATGCCGGCCTCCGCCGTGCTCAATGTGCTCGCAGCCGGCGAGATCGCGCTTGGTCGTACGCGCCTCACCAATATCCGCGCCAGCCTGTTGAACCTCGCCGTGCTCGCCGGCATCGCGCTTTTGATGCTCACCGGCGACGCCTACGTCCTGGCCTGTTCCTTCACCTTGGCCTTCAACGCGCTGGCGCTGTGGGGCCTGATCACGCTGTGGCGCGAGGGCGTGCTCGGCTTCTCCGGCCTGACAGTCCCGATCATTTTTGCCAAGGCCACTGATTTCTTCCGCAGGCTACGCGTCCTTCTGGCGCTACCGCTCGCCGAGCAGGGCAATGTCTGGATCGAGCGGCTGACCGCCTCCCGCCTCACGACCGGCGCAGTGGCCTCGCTCGATTACGCCCGCTCATTGACCGAAAGCGCGCTGCTGCTCATCAGCCAGCCGCTCGGCATGGCGGTCCTGTCGCATCATGCGCCTCAGGATCCGCGCAGCCAGTTGGATACGCTGCTGCGGCCGCTGTTGGCGTTGACCTTGCCCGCCTCGGCGTTCCTCCTGATGTTCGCGACCGATATCGTGCGCCTGATCTATTTCCGCGGTGCCTTCGGCGACGAGGCCCTGCTGCTGACCTCGCACGCGCTGAAGGGCATCGCCTGCGGTGTCTGGGCGGCGACGCTCGGCTGGATCCTGATCCGCCTGCTCAACGGCGCGGGCCGCAACGGCGCGGCCGCGCTGATCATCGTGTCGGGCTACGCGGTCAATATGGGCTTCAACCTCCTGATCCCGATGGTCGAGACCTCGCCCGCGTCGGGCATGCAACTACTCGGCATCGGCGAGGCGCTGCGCAGTCTCGTCCTTCTGCTCGGCGTCGTGGTCGTGCTCGGCGAGCGGCGGAAGGTGCTGACATCGATCGGCCTCGCGCTTGTGCCGACTTTGTTGATGGCGGTGCTGGGTCAGTTCATCCAGGATGCCATTGCCGGCCTGCTGCCGCGCTTAATCGCCGGCGGGTTTGCCTATCTCCTCTGTCTCGCTTTCGCCGTGGGCTTGCTGATGCCGGCGCAATTCAGCGCGGCATTCAATCAGGTCCGCAGATCATTCAAGGTGAGGGGAGAGCTGAGTTGAGCCTGGCCGCACTCGCTGTCGCAAAAGCCATGATGGGAACCAAAGCCTTCGTCCTGCCGTTCGCCAAGGCCTATGATCGCGTGCTGGGCCGCCGCGGATGTTTTTTCACCTTTCACCGCGCCGCGCCGTCTGCGCTCTGGGAGCGGCTGCCGAACCGCGACTTCCATATCGACCTCGATTTTCTCGATCGGTTCCTGACACATCTGCGCCGCGACGGCTGGGACGTGGTGACGATGAGCGAAGCGCTGCGCCGCGCGGCGGACGCAACTGATCGCAGCCGTTACGTCAATTTCTCGATCGACGATTGCTATCGCGACACATACGAATGGGTGCTGCCGCTGTTTCGTCGGCACGCGGTGCCGGTGACGCTGTTCGTGAGCACTGGGATTCCCGACGGCACGCTGCCGCTGTGGACGGCCGGTCTGGAGGATGTGCTGCTCCACCACGACGGCGTGCGGGTCGATGACGGGGTGGTCGAACTGACGACGTCCGAGCAGCGCCGCGCAGCCTTTGCGTTGATAGCCGCGTCCTGGGATGGTCCCGAGGCCGGCCGCCACTATGCTGCGTTCTGTGCGGCGAACGACATCGATATGACCACGATGCACTGGAAGCACGCGATCTCCTGGGACATGCTGCAGGAGTTGGCCACGGATCCTTTGGCGGAGATCGGGGCTCACACCGTCACGCATGCGCGGGTTTCGGATCTCTCGCCGCAAGCGGCCTTCGACGAGCTGGTGCAGTCGCGCCGCCGTTTGAACGAACGGCTCGGGATCGATGTGCAGCACTTCGCATTTCCCTATGGCCGTGCAGCCGATTGCGGTGCGCGCGATTTTGCGCTCGCCCGGCAGGCCGGATTCAGCAGCGCCGCGACCACGCGCAAGGGCCTGGTTCGTCACGGCCAGGATCCGTTCTCGCTGCCTCGCAATACCATCAATGGCGCGCATCGTGATCTTGCGGTCATGGAGATGCATCTGACCGGCCTCAGCGGCACGGCGGCGAGGATCATTGGCCGTGTCTAATCGGATGCCCATACGGATCGTGTCGATCGCGCATCCGGCCGCAAGCAGCGAGGCCGGCTTCCTGCGTTACCGCTCGCTCGCAGCCAGGACCAACATCGATCTGCATCTGGTAATGCCGGCGGTCTGGAAGGAGTTCGGCCGCACCATCGTCGCCGAGCCACCGCGTGCGGAGGGCTTCTCCATTCATGTGCTGCCGATTCGTTTGCCGCAGGCCGGGCCGATGAAATGGTATCTGCACTTCTATCCGGCACTGCGGCACCTGCTGTCCGAGATCGATCCCGACGTGATCCATCTCTGGGAGGAGCCGTGGAGCGTCGTCGCGCTGCAGGCGCAGCTGCTGCGGCGGCGTGCGGCTGTCGTGCTCGAGGTCGATCAGAATATCCTCAAGCGGCTGCCGCCGCCGTTCGAGACCATCCGCGGATTTGTGCTGGGCCGGACCGATCACATCCTGTCGCGCAGCCCCGATGCGACCGAGGTGGTTCGCGCGTGCGGCTATACGGGCCCAGTGACGCCGATCGGCTATGGCGTGGATCTGGCGACCTTCGTGCCCAGCGCCGAGCCGGTCAGCACGCCGCGCACCCGGCCGCTGACGATCGGCTATGTCGGCAGGCTGGTTGAGGAAAAGGGACTCGACGATGCGCTGGACGCGATTGCGCAGGCCACATCGCCGGTCCTCCTTAACATCATGGGCGAGGGGCCCGATGAAGTCCGCTTGCGCCGGCGCGCGAAAGCCTTGGGGCTTGGCGATTGCGTGACGTTCCGCGGCTGGGGCTCGCCGCAGAAGGTCGCCGCGTTCCTACAGGAGCTCGATGCGTTGGTGCTGCTGACCCGCACCACCAAGGCAGTGCGCGAGCAGTTCGGGCGGGTGATCATCGAGGCGCAGGCTTGCGGCATTCCGGTGATCGGGTCGAGCGGTGGTGCGATTCCGGATGTGGTCCGCGAGGGCGGCTGGATCGTGCCGGAGCGTGATCCCGAAAGCCTGCGGCAACTGCTCGACAGGCTGGCCGCCGATCCCGCCGTGCTGCGGGCAAAGGCGAGTGCCGCGCGTGCCAATGTGCTGGCGCGATTCACCTATGACGCCGTAGCGACGGCGATCGAAGCGGCCTGCCGCGCCGCCGCCAGCGATAGGGCCGCCGCGCGGCTGAAGCCGACACAGCTGCTCGGCGTCGGCAGCTAGCCCGATGGCCGGCATCTTTCCGCTGCGCGAACTACGCGGTGGTCAGTCTGTTGCCGCACAGCTCAAAATACGAGGGCCTCACGCAGCGATCGATTAACGTAAAGGCGAGCCTAGGGAACCGGTTGCTCGCGCAGCACGGCATCTTTGATTAGAATTGCTGACAATGCCGTGTTCGAGGTGAGCCCGTGGAGACCTGAGCGTCGCTGAATGCAATTCGGTCGTGAAGCAGACAATTCCAATGCAGCGCAGCCCGTGACGGCAACTCGCCCGGGCGTTCGCGTGCGTGAGATCGGCGAGGCCGATCTGGCGGCGATCGCCGCGCTGTTGAACCGTGGCTTTCCGCATTGCTCGCAGCAATATTGGCTGCGAGGCCTGCAGCGGCACGCAACGCGCCCGCGTCCGCACGGCTATCCGGCATTCGGATACTGTCTCGAACAGGACGGAGCCGCGGTCGGCGTGATCCTGCTGTTGTTCTCCGAGGTGCTCGCGGGATCTGAGACCGTCGTCCGCTGCAATGTCTCGAGCTGGTATGTCGAGCCTGAGTTTCGCGCCTTCAGCTCGCTCCTGGTGAGGGCCGCCACCCGCGACAAGCGTGTGACCTATTTCAACATCACGCCGGCGCCGCACACTTGGCCGCAGGTCGAGGCGCAGGGATTCTCGGTCTATTGCCGCGGCCAGATCTACGCGGCGCTCGCACTGTCGAAGCCGGTGTCGCGGGCGACGGTGCGGCCGCTCGCTGCAGGCGAGAGCGCCGGCCTTTCCGACTATGAGGTCGACTTGCTGCGGCGGCATGAAGAGTTCGGCTGCCTCAGCCTCGTCGTGCAGGATGGCAACAACTATCATCCTTTCGTGTTTCAAAAGCACTTGGTCAGGAATCGCGTGCCGGTGTTCCGGCTGCTCTATTGCCGCGATATTGGTGATCTCATCCGCTTCGCCGGCAATCTCGGCCGCTTCCTGGTCCGCCGCGGCGGTCTCCTCGTGCGCTTCGATTCGAACGCGCCGGTGCCGGGCCTGATCGGCTGGTACTCGGAACAGCGAGGCCGCAAGTACGCCAAGGGCCCGCATCCGCCGCGGCTCGGCGACCTCGCCTTCACCGAAGCTGCGCTGTTCGATAGTTGACGCGGCTCGATCGGATCGGCCCGCCAGTGGTTCGATACGAGTCTTAAAGTCGCGGGTGCCCTCTCTCACAAGGCCGCGGCGCGCGTATCGGTCTTAGCCTCTGCCAGCGCACACAGGCCGATGGCCTGTTCCTTGCCGCGCAGCCGGATCAGGCCCAGCGACCGCGCTGCAATTCCCGGCGGAAGCGTCAGGCCATCGAGAAGCTCGGCCGAGGCAATCACCGTTTCACCGCGCTCGCGGCAGGCGTCGACCAGGCGCGCCGTGGTGTTGAGCGCATCGCCCGACAAAGCGATCTCCTTCTTGATCGATCCCATTTCGCCGACCACCACCTGTCCGCAATTCAGGGCGGCGCGCATCTGCGCCGTGATTCCGAACTCGCGCTCATAGTCCGCTTTGTGCGCAGCCAGCCGCGCGAGCGCGGCGAAGCAGGCGCGCACGCATGCCGCGTCCTTCAGCCCTTGGGCGAGCGGCCAGGTGGCGATCAGCTCGTCGCCGACATATTTGTAGATCCGGCCGTGGTGCAGCACGATCGGCCCGCTGAGATCGGTCACGAGGCGATTGAGCAGCCGATGAAAGTCGACTTCGCCCAGTCGTTCGGCCGCTGCGGTCGAGTTCTTCATGTCCATGATCAGGAACACGCGCTGCTCGACCTTTGGACGATGATAGCGTCCGGTTACGAAGGACAGCAGCACGTTCTGGCCCAGAAGACCGCTCACCTCGAACAGGAAGCTGACTACGAAGGTGGCGGCAAAGCAGAACAGGACGTCATCGCCGGAGATACTGATCGGCCGGGCCGGCGGATGGTTGGGAATCAGCAGCTGCCCGATAGCCATGGCCACCAGGAAGACCACGAGATAGACCAGGGAGCGCACGGCGACGATGACCATGAACGACGTGCGCGCAAGCCGCGAGCCGGGCGCCTGCAGGACGAAGAAGCTGAGCCAGCTCACGGCGGTGCCTATGAGCACGCCGGTCACGGCGCCCCGGATCAGCCCATGAAGGCCCGCGCCGGCGGCAATCGACGTCGCATATCCGTATGGCGCCCCGATCGCTGCTGCGATCATGACGTAGCTCAGTAGCGTTGGGGCGAGGAGACGGAGGCGCTCGTCGACAACCATGACGGACAGGAACCGGTACGACCGTGATCGGCCAATCTTAGCAGACCAGCATGCGCACGAACGAGAAAAGATTTGCGCCGGCGGATGGGCGGGGACTCGAACGATCGTTCGCCGCTGGGTCAATTGCAGATCGTGCAGAGTAGGCAAGGGCGAGTTTACCGCCCGGTGCCGACCACATGCGATGGAACAAGCGCCGTGCCCGCCATCATGCGTTGATCGGTGGTGGGGACGCGCTACGCGCTTTGCCCACCCTACGCGCCGTTACAACCGATCAGGCGTGCTTTATTCCGCGGCCTCGCCGTTTGCCTCAATGAGGAGAACGTCCAGGCTCTCGATCTCCTGCATGGCGCGTCCGGCGATGCCTTGAAGATCGCCATAGAGTCCCGCGGTCGAGTCGAGCACGCCCCGGAGCTGCTCTTCGCGCTTGGCCCATAGCCGCATCATGGTCTTGCGCTCGCGGTCGAGATCGGACTGCATCTCGGTGAAGCGCTCGACGATCGCATCGATGCGGTGACGGAACCTAGGGCCGGTGAGATAGACATAGACCAGCTCCATCTTGCTCTGCTGGCCTTCCTGCGCGAGCCGGCTGCTCGCCAAGTCGATCAGCGACTGGCGTAACGCCAGCGACAGCGGAATCGCGAAGCGCGGCTCCGCCACCCAGACCCCGTCGATCAGGTCGAATCCGTCGACGCCTTTGGGCAACGCCGTGGAGACGATCATCGCGATATCCGCTTTGGCGGCGCGCTGATCGTCGCGCAGCTTGGCAAGCCAACCGTCGCTCCAATTCTTGGTGCGCTTGGATTCCCACAGGATCGCGCCGCAGGCCTGGCCGTTCGGCCCGACCACCCGGTGCACTACGTCGCCGCCGAATTCGCCTTTCGGCACCGGCTCGATCAGGTCGCGGGGAAAGCGCGCGCGCAGCTGCGACTCCAACGCGATCTCCAGGGTCTCGCCCTGCAGCTGCTGCGAGCCCTGTTCGGCCTTGCGGCGCAGCTCTTCGATCTGGCGCTGCATGCCGGCGATCTGCGTCTCCTTCTCCGCGACCTTGGCCTTCAACGCGTCCTCGGCTTCGAGCCGCGCCTTGTCGCGCACGGCTGTGAGACTCTCCTGGACTTTCTTCTCGACCGTGA
The DNA here is from genome assembly GCF_032484835.1 of Bradyrhizobium sp. SZCCHNS1022. Lineage (NCBI taxonomy): Bacteria > Pseudomonadati > Pseudomonadota > Alphaproteobacteria > Hyphomicrobiales > Nitrobacteraceae > Bradyrhizobium > Bradyrhizobium sp. SZCCHNS1022. Next base: position 2,455,540 of record NZ_JAUETT010000001.1, read on the forward strand.
GCTCGATCTCGCGCCTCGCTTCGTCGAGCTCGCGCTGCTTGCGAAGCATCTCGGCCTGGGCCTTCTGGGCCTCGGCGAGCTTGGCGTCCTGGTTGGAGAGAACCTGCTGCAGCTCGGCGAGCTTCTGATCGCGGGCGCCGATCTCGTCCGCCAGCGCCTGCCGTGCCTTCGTGGCTTCGGCCTGCACTATCGCCCCACGCTCGGTCTTCAGCCGGCTTGCGACCTGCTCTTCGATCGCAGCCTTTGCCTTGGCAAGCTCATCCTGCGCCTTCTTGATGATCTGCTCGCGACGGCCGAAATCGGCCTCCTTGGCAGCGAGCTGGGCCTGGAACCTGCGGCGCGTCTCCTCGATCAGCGGGGCGGCGAGCTGCTCGGTCAGATGGATCTCGGTGCGACAGTTCGGGCAGACGATCTGGGGATCGGGCACGTTGCGAATCCTGCAGTGATGATGCGGTGAGTCTACCGCGCTCGTCCGCGCCCTTTAACCCATGTCCAGCCCGAATTCCCAATGAGCTGTGGACGATAGGGAGGTATTCGACGGCAGAGGCCGCTCGTTCCGCCCGAACCTGACTGGCACCCCGCTTGCTGCTGTCGGCGCTGGGGTCACGGAGTGGTCCGTGATCTGTGCCAATGCCGGACAATCGAGGTCAATGTGATGATGCCCTTGCTCCGTTCCGAAACAATCGATCGACAGCCGTCTAATGAGGTCACGCGCGTCCGCGGTCTCATCGACAGTCTCAGGGTCAATCTCGACACCATGACTGCCGACATCGAGGCCGAGGAGCGGCAATGCCAGATCTCGGACGTGGCCCATGTCAGCTATCCGACGCTCGCAAAGTCGTTGCGTGCGCGGCGTGACAATCTGGAAGCGACGATCAATCTTCTCTCCGAAACACTCACGCATTTCGAGCGATGATCGTCGGGCGGAGCGCGCAGGCTCCGAGCCCGTATCCAGCGTGGCGGCATAGACTGCTTCAGCAGCGAAGCTCTGTTGCCTCTCGCCGATAGGACGGCCGTCGGCGTATGCCGAGCCGTCTCCGCTTCCTCCACTAGCGAGGTTGCGGGTAAGACCGATCGGAGCGGGCGCAGGTGTATTCCGGGTGGCACATTCATCTGTATTGCGCCACCGCGTATTCGGCGGAACGAGCGAACTGGGATCGACGGAGCATATGTCGCTCCGCCCTTGGCGAAAGATATTCGGATTTCTTATTTTCAGAAATAATGATTGTTGGGGGCAGCCCCCTCGAATGAAAAGAGACGTCGGCATCGTCATGAAGTCACTGCCGAGCCAAGGTTTTCAACCTTCAGAAGCTTCTTAAATGGAACTCACTTGGAACGGGTGGTTAGACGGCTGTCACATTTGAGCGATACCACAGCGCAAGCCGACCCCGCGGTTCACGCGCTGCCGGCTCTTCCGATCTCAAGTCGTGCATAATGAAGAGCTGAATGGCGTCTCGCTGTCATGACCGAATGCACCCGACATGCGAAGGCCTGCATCACCGCTCTGCCATTGACTTCGAGCCGACTCGGAGAAAGCCTCGCGATGCGGTGCGTGCGCAACGCAGGTCACTGCGTCCCACGTTCGTCGTTCGGCGCACGCAAGAGCTGGCTGGCTGCGATGCTGGGATCGATCCTGGTCATCGGGATCGCCGCTGCAGCAGCAGAGGATGGGCTCCGGTCCAGCCAGGTGGCGATCGCCTTTCATATCCCTGCGCAACCGCTGGCGAACGCCTTGCAGGTCTATGGGGAAAAAGCCGGCGTACAGGTGCTGTATGAAAGCCATTCCGCAGTCGGTCGCACGTCAGCCGCTGTCGAGGGCAACTACACGCCGGCAGAAGCGCTTGCGACGCTCTTGAGCGGGACCGACCTGAAGGTTCAGTATGCCCGACCGAACGCCGTCACGCTCGCTCTGCGCGACGCGCCGTCCGGGGCTGCTTTGATGAGCGTGCCGGCAGCAACGGAGCTGTCCTTGGGCACGCTTCGCGTGCGCGCGACGGAAGAAGCAGACGATGCCGGCCGGCTGCGCGATTACAGCGAGGGCCTGCAGGCCGACATTCAGAAAGTGCTGCAAAAGAATTCGGAGACGCGCGGCGGCAATTATCGCGCGACGCTCGATCTGTGGATTGATCCGCTGCGCACCGTTCAGCGGGTCGCGCTGGTCCGCTCAACCGGCAGTGAGGGCCGCGACGCTGCAGTGGAGGCGGCGCTACGAGGCCTCACCGTCAGCCGACCGACACCGGCGCACGCAGCACAGCCGGTGCGGGTCGTCATCGTCGTGAGGTCGATGCAATGAAGGGCGAGGCCGGCGGCGGACAGGAGCGGGCTCCCGCGCTGTGGGCGACGAGTCCTTTCGTCGCGGCCGCGTCTCAAGAATCCTGGACCCAAAGCGAAGCGCTCCGGCTGGTGCTGGTTCCGACGGTCGTCACCTTGCTCTATGTCGGCGGCATCTATTGGATCCGCTCGCAACTGTCGGCGGAGACGTCCGCACGGGAGCGAAGTGCGATGGTGCAGGTCCAATTGCTGCCCCGGCCGGCGCCGGCGTCGATTCCCGTTGCCGCAACGGAGCTACCTTCGGCCGGCCACGTTGCGAGCCGCGTCGATAGCCCGATCAACGATGCGGACGCCGCCACAGTTGATCTCGCCGCATTGACGCCGATGACTCCGTCGCTGCCGACCGAGCGACCCGCGTCGGGCGCGGTTGCCTTGCCGGCGCCGCTGGAAGCTCCGCCGAACGGAGCCACGGCGCGCTTCCAGCAGGCCTTGCTGCGTCACGTTGCGCGCTACCAGCGCTATCCCAGGGCTGCTCGCTCGGCGCGGCTGCGCGGCGCGGTGGATGTGCTGTTTTCGATGCGCCGGGATGGCACGCTGCTCGGCGTCTGGGTGAAGACCAGTTCGGGTCAAGCCGTGCTCGACAAGGAAGCGATGGACGCCATCCGCCGGGCGCAGCCGCTGCCGCCGATTCCACCGGAATTGCCCGACCTGCTCAATGAGCGGATCACGCTCGAGTTCGATCCGTCATGATCCGGCGACCGCAGCTCACGGAGGGAACGGAGGGGCCTGCCCGGCCTGTGTTTCCACACGCGCTGGACTCGCGTCATAAATGTGTCGTCCAGCGCCGCTACCTCCAGGGGCGCTGCGGACATGGCTCGCGCGCACGAGCGAGCCGGGCTTGAGCCGGCCTTGGGGGGCGGCGGAACGTGGCTGACGTCAATCGTATCCGGCTGCGGGGGCAGCTCGTCGAGAATTACGATAGCTTGATCAGGAGGCTGACGCGGTGCCTCGGATCCGCCGACTTCGCCTATGAGGCGTTGCACGAAACATTTTTGCGGCTCGAGCGGGTGACCGACGGCGTGACGGTGCGCAGCCCCGCCGACTATATCTTTCGCATCGCCGTCAACATCGCCAATGACCGCCGCAAGGCGCAGAATTACCGGGTCAGCAGCTCGGAGATCGACGCGCTGTTGGATTTTTGTGACGAGGAGCCAGATCCGGCGCGGGTGGTCGAGGCACGCTCGGAGGTCGATGCCTTGAAACGCGCTCTCGCCGAATTGCCGACGCGGGCGCGCGAGGTGCTGCAGAGCATCGCGATCGACGGGGAGCCGGCGCGCGAGGTCGCCACGCGGCTTGGAGTCAGCCCGCGCACCATCGACAATGATCTGAGGCTGGCGCTCAAGCACTGCGCAACGTCGCTGGACTACACCCTGGTTCGCCGGCTCGGCGGTCCGCGGCCTCGCTCATGACACGCATGAAACGGACGCGATGAGAGGCCCGCAGGCCGGAACGACCGGGTATTTCGGTAAGCAGAAGTGGCATTTCCGTCATGGCCGGCTGAAATTTGTTGGTTTCGGCAGGTTTTTTCTGCGGGATAGCGAGGCTCCAGTCGTCTATCGGGTAAGAGCTCGATCGCGCCGGATGCGATGGACGCGTGTTGCGGCGTCCGGCGCAGAACTTTTCCCATGGCGGGATTGCCAAGCGGGCCGAGCTTGGAGCTGGCGGAATTGGATATGAGCGATCGATTGTGACCGTGCCGACGTGGACGCCCGAATTCGATCCGTTACTGGACGAGGCTCTCGATTGGGTCATTCGTCTGAAGACGGGCGCGCCGCTTCGGTCCGATCTGGACGCTCTACGGCACTGGCGCGAGCAAAGTGCTGCGCATGATGAGGCGTTCAAGACAGCGGCGCGCTTGTTTCGCCAGGCGGGCGTTGCTGCGCGCGAGCTCGCCCACGAGCAGGAGGACCAGCGGGCGACGAGGGCGCCTCGCGGGGCCTCGTCACCGCAATTGCCGTCGCGTAGCGTGACGCGTCGTCTGGTCCTCAGCGGCTCGATCGCCGCGGCGGCCGCCTACATGGTCGTGCACCCGCCATTCGGCCTCTGGCCTTCGATCAGCGAGTTCTCGGCCGATTACCGCACCACCAAGGGCGAGCATCGCAAAGTGATGCTGACGCCCGACATCGCGCTCGAACTCAGCACGCAGACCAGCGTTGCGTTGCGGCCTGCGCCGGACCAACTCCGCATCGAGTTGATCGCCGGAGAGGCATCAGTCACAGCGCGGCTCGCGTCGCAGAAACCGGTCGAGCTTGTCGCCGCGGGCGGGCGCGTCAGCGCATCCCAAGCGGATTTCAATGCACGATGCCTGGATGGCGTCGTCGCGGTCACCTGCCTCGACGGCAGCGTTGCCGTCGCGCAGGACGGCCGCGTGGTTCAGCTGCGGGCATCCGAGCAGGTGAGCTATTCGGCAGCAGGTCTGCAGGCCGTCATACCGGTCGACACGGCCCAGGTGTCGGCGTGGCGAACCGGGTTGCTGATCTTTCGCGATCGGCCGCTCGCCAGCGTGGTGGAGGAGGTGAATCGCTATCGCTCCGGCAAGATCATCATCACGAATGACGATCTCAAGCGCCGCCTCGTGAACGGCACGTTCCAGCTCGATCGGCTCGACAATTTCGTCGCCCAGGTGGAGCAACTGTTCGGCGCTCGCGCGGTTTCGCTGCCGGCCGGGGTGGTGCTGTTGAGTTGAGCCGGCGAGCATGACCCGTTAGCCGCCACAACAGCTACGGTTCATCGGCGCGATGCGGTGCACGTACCAGCCATCGCCGGGCCGGCCCTGCCGGTTTGCTGGCCGAAACGGGCGGAGCAGGCTGCTCCACGCGGTCCGTCATGATTGCTCCCATGGAGCGGAGGTCGTCCGGCGAGAGCCATGCGATGGCATCGGGCCGCGTGACGATCATGCGGCCGACGATGCGGGGCGGGACGCCGAACAGGCCGGCAATACGCGCCATCGCCAAGGTCGCCGCTTCGGTTTGTGCGCTCTGGTGGCCCAATCTGTCGGAGACGCCGTGAACCCCGATGGCGGCACCGAAGCTTGCAAATTTTTCAACTCCGGCCGCGAACACGATGAAGCAGGCCGACGCGCAGCGGGCTCCGCTCACCACCACGGTCGGCAGCTTGGCCCTACGAATGAGTTCGGCGAGCTTGATCCCCTCGGCGAGGCTGCCTCCCGGCGAGTCGAGCCGGATCGCCATCACCAGCCGCCCGTCGTCATTCGCGGTCTTGATCAGCGCCTCGGTCCCGTCGGCGTCGCCTTCCTCGATGTCTCCGCGGAGGGCGATGATCGTGGCGTTATCCTCCGTCCGCACCCCGGTCAGTTCGGCTGCTGCGACCGTGCCGGCTGCAACCGCCGCCCCCAGAATGCCCAGCATGGACCTGCGCAGATACATCGGCGCGTGCTTTGCTATCTGCGTGGGCCCGCTGCTGTCGCGTTTGCTCCGAAGCTCGATGGATTTCGACGCATCGTATCCAACCGCTCGCGGAATTCTTCCGCGACCACTTGGGCATCCTGGCTGTTGCGGATCAGCTTGGTGGTGACGAACACGATGATCTCGGAGCGGCTCTTGATGTCGGTTTTTTGGCTCAGCAGGTCGCCGAGATATCTGATCTGGGCGAGCCCCGGAATGCCTTCCACGGTCCGCTCGTCATCCTCCTTGATCAGGCCCCCGAGCAGCACGGTCTGGCCGCTGCTCGTGCCGATGGTCGAATGGATGCGCCGCTGCGAGATCGTCGGCGTGAGGTTTTGCGCACTGATCCCGGCGGGGTTGACCACGTTGGAGATCTCCTGCTCGATCTCCAGATCGATCGCTCCGTTCGGATGCACATGCGGCAGGACCTTGAGGATGATGCCGGTGTTGTGCAGCGTGATCGTGTTGACCACCGTGTTCGAGCTCGACAATACGGTGGCTGTGCCGGTCGAGATCGGAACCTGATTGCCGACCTCGAGAATGGCCGGCTGGTTGTCTGCGACCACGAGAGAGGGGGCCGACAGCACCTTGACGGTGGTCAAGGTCGACAATGCGTTCAGGATCAGCTTGGGATTTGCTTCGGCCCCGAGCAGGAGATTGAAGCCGGGCAGCACCCGCGCGAGCAGGGCCGATTGCGTCGCTGACTGTGCCGCGTTGAACAGGCCGACCGAGCCTTTATCGGTCCCGAGGCCAGCGTTCGCGCTGGTGAGATAGGCCTGCACGCCATATTGCAACTGATCGGTCAGCGTGACTTCGGCGACCATGGCATCCACCGCCACCTGAAGCCTGGGTCGATCGAGCGATTCCAATGCCCGTTCGATCACACGATAGTCCTCCTGATTGGAGTAGATCATGACCGAATTGGTGGTGGTGTCGGCCGTGATCCGGACGTTCTGGAACAGCCCGCGTGGCATTGCGCCGGTGCCTGAGCTGCCGAGCCCGTTCGCGTCATCCTGCTGTGCGTCCTTGCGGTCGCCAAAGCTGTCGAAGGCGGCCTGGATCGGCGTGCTGCCCTTGCCCGGCGTGCCGGAGCTGTCGGCGGCTGTCGTCCCGCTGTTGCCTTGATTGCTCAGCGTTCCGCTCCCGAGCGAGTCGATGCGCGAGGTGGCCGCCGTCTGTCCCGGAGCGGTTGGGCTTTGTTGGCTGCTGTCTGGGCTGCCTTGCCCGGAACGGCCGACGAACATCTCGTTGAGAATTCGGGCAATGGCGCGTGCATTGCCGAACCGCAATCCATAGGTTCGCACCGTGGTGCCGCTGAGATCGGAGCGATCCAGCCGTTGCACCCACTGGGTCGCGCGTTCGAGCACCTTGCTGTTGCGGCTCACGGCCAGTACGGCGTTCATCCGCGACACCGGCTGGAATTTGATCACGCCCTGGCCTTGGCCGCCTTCTGCTGTATCGAATACCTTGTCGAGCTCGCGGATCATGGTCTCGGGCGCGGTCGATTTCAGCGGATAAAGCGCCACCGACTGATTGCGTAGCCATTCGACATCGAGCGTTGCGATTACGCCGAGGACCGCTTGGCGTTCGGACGTGGTGCCCTGGATCAGAAGCAGGTTGCGGGCCTGGTCGGCGCGCACTGCGCCAGGCCGTGACAGGAAGCTCTCCGCCGTCTTGGCGGTCGAGGCCGCGGACACGTAGCGCAGCGGCACGATCGACACGCCAAAGCCTGGTTGTCCCGTGCCGAAGCTCGCGGGACCGGCACCCGACGCCTCGGGCAATGGCACGATGCGGATCAGGTTGTCCTCGCGCAGCAGGGCGACGTTCGTCATCCGCAGGACACTCTCGAACACCGGCAGCACGTCCTTGCGCGGGATGGCCTGCGCGGAAGCGAGCGTGATCACGCCCTGGACGCGCGGATCGATCACGTAGTTCAGCCCGAGGCTGTCGCCCAGCACGGACTTCGCGACCGACTGGATGTCGGCATTCTCGAAATTCAGCTCGACCTCGCCGGCCTTGTTCGGGAGATCGCCGTCGAGCGCGGTCGCGAGGCGCGTTGATCCCGTCGCTTCCCGGAGCAAGGACGGGGTAGCGGGATTTTGCTCGATGCCCGGGTACATCATCGGCTGGATCGGACGGGACGCCGCTGCAGCACCCGGTTGGACATTGACCGGACCGTTCCAGCGGGCACGAAGATCGGCATCGCGGATCGGATCCGTCACCTGGTCACGCGCCGGCAGATCGATGCTCTTGTCGATCATGCAGCCACCCAGCAGGCCGCCGATTGCGAGCCAGGCGCCGGCCAGGGCGCCGAGCGAGGCGATGCGCCCTCGGTGGGACTGTTCGATGAAGGGCACGGCTGCTCTCCCCTGTAATGCGCGGTCCAGACCGGCATCGCTGTGGTCATTGCGCATCGCGCGCCGCTTTCCACGGACGATCCGCAGGTCCCAGGCTCTGTCCGGCAAGGTCCTCGACCTCGTTGATCAACGTCTCGGCGCGGGTGACGAGCCTGCCCGCATAAGCAGGGTCGATTGCGACGTGCGCAAATGCGGCACCGTCGAGCAGCGTTTTCATCTCCAGAGCCAGCGCATCGCGCCGCGTTTGGACAGCGCCAATGGCGCCGAGATAGCGTTCGTAGAAGAGATCGCTGCCTCTGATGGCCTGCGTCGCGAGCGCCAGGCCGGCCCGGCCAAGCGGCCCGAATGGCGCGTTCAAATTCCAGTAGGCCCGGGCCAGCCCGGCGTAGACGTCGCGGGACCTGGCTATCTCCGGCGGCAGCGCCTGGCTTTCAAGTGCGTCGGCGAGCACGACGCCGTCATGGACGTAAGCATCATCGAGCCCGAGCAAAGCAAGCAGTGTGGGTCGCAGATCGGCAGGATACGAGACAATGTCGGTTTGTCCGAGCTTCGCAACGCCGGGCCCGACGAGGCCGAACCAGCCGCCGCCGTCGGCTTGCTGGAGGTCCCCGGCGACCCAGGGAGCCCGAGGGTTGATCGCGACACAAGCAGGAGAGGCAGCGCAATCATCATGACTGTTCGTGGTGCGATACACATAGTTCGTATCGCCGAACATGAGGAAACTCGGCGTCCGCTTCGGGCTCGCCGTGATCATGTGCATCAGTTGCATCTGTGCGCGGTCGGCGAGCTGGGCCGCGAGCCTGTCGGTCTTCGTCGTTACCGGATTCAAAGCCGTGAGCTTGCCGACGTCCTGCTCGAGGGTGCGGGTCAGTGGATCGGTCGGCCGCGGGTTGCCCTGGATGTAGAAGGCGGGTGTACTGCTGCGCTGGATATCGAAGCTGGTCACATTGCGGCGCTGGGAGGCGACCAGTCGATCGATCGCGACATCGATTGCGCCGATAGGTCCGTAGCCGCACGGCGCGTGAGAGCTGTCGCATGTCGGTGTTTGCGGTGGTCCGCCGGTGAAGCGGTCATTGCCGGTCGAAATGACGACAAACAGCGTGTTGCTCTTCGTGATTCCGCGCTTGGCGAGTCTGTCCACGAGCGATCCGAACGCAGCATCGTAATCGGCAAGCCTTATCAGATAGTCCGGCTCACCGGGGCCAGAGCCACGCGGGTCGCCGTCTTTGTGAGCATCACCGATTGCGACATAGACTACCTGCACGCCGGCTTCGAGCATCGCCACGGCGTAGCCGAGCGACTGGGCTGCCGTTGGATTCGAGCCGGGAAAACCGGCATGGCCGGCGTGATCCGCAATCACCCTGCCGTCGAGCCCCTTCACCGGGCCGTCGGGTGATATCGCTGGTTGCACATGACGATTGCCGAGCAATCCGCTAAAGCCGATATAGCCGTTGGGTTCGTCAGGCAGCACATCGGGTCGTGCGTGGCCATCAGCGCAAATTTGGCTGTTGCGCGCACAATGGATGGCGATGCCGAGGAGATCCGCCTCGGCGCTGGCGGGATCGCGGGCAGCGGCCTCTGCTTCCGAGCTCCCCAGTACGTTCGCGACCTCAGCGTCCAGCGCCTGAAGCGTGAGGCCGGTCACTGCGAACGCGCCTACGTCGCAGCCCGCTCGGGTGAAGGGAACCCACGGCGCCGCCGCCATCTTGCCGCTGTCGGCCAGCATCAGCGGCTTGCCGTCGCCTCCGCTTGCTGTCCAGTAGCCGAAGGCCGGTGAGAAATCGACGCTGCCGTCGCTGCGAAAGCTGCCGTAACTGTCGCCGATGGAAACGCCCATGCGGTCGCCAAGCAGTCCAGTCAGGACGGCCAGGACATCAGGAGCCCGCTGTGACGGCGGCGCAGTCGGGCGATTGCTGCCGATGGTTCCGTTGCTGGCGAGAAACGCACGCAAGCGCGGCATCTGTTCGAGATCCGAGGGGACGAGCGGTTCGTCGCGAGAAAGATGCACATTGTCGAGCTGGATCTGCACCACGCGCGTGATCGTTCCCATCCGCGCGTGCAGTTCGCAGGCCGCGAGCGCTTGCCCAAGACCCAATGTGCATCCCACGACCGCGAGCGAGGCGAACGTCACACCTCCGCGCAGTAAGGATGCGAGACCGGCCGAGAGGCCGGCGGAAGTGCGACGCGAACGCATGACGCGATGGGTCTTTGATGGATGTGTCTTTGATGATTGTCTTGGTGCCGATCGTGGACTGCAACGTCAGCAAGCCGCTTTCGCTGAAGCATGCGGAGTGTGTTCGAATTCGATGACGTCGTTGTAACGACGATGAGCTCATCTCGCGCATAGCGAGAATGCTTAGTTGTGATTCGCCTTCATCGATTTGACGCAAACAGCCTTGGTTCGCTCGGAACCTCCGCAGATTGGTTTGCAAGACCTGCAATTTGCAGGACTTGCAAGACGTCGTCGCCTGACGCAGGTTATGCTCGCATGTTCGGATGACGCTCATATCGACGGGCGGTGGGAGAATAGGCATGGTCGGGCTGACGACACGCAAGCATGCTGCCGGCGGTCGGCTTTTTATCTCCGTCACCCTGGTCCTCGGCATCGCGCTGATCGCGATCGCTCCACTCGCTGCCGGCGAGGAGGTTGCCATCCGTAATCCCGTTGAACTGCAGCCGTTGCAGCAATTGACGGCCACGCATCAGCGTCCGCTATTCTCACCGTCCCGGCGACCGCCACCGAAGGTGGCGACCCCAGTTGTGGTGCGGCAAGAGGCAGCGCCGCCGGCGCCGCCGCCCAGCCTGGTTGTGCTTGGCATCGTCAGCGAGAACGGGGAGGGCCGTGCGATGATCCGTGCGGCCGATAGACGTCCGGCCGACAAGGTTGTCCGCGTGCGGACCGGTGACGACATCGGCGGCTGGAAGGTCGACAAGGTCGAGTCGCGGCGGATCGTGCTGACCCAGGGCGAGCGCTCAGTCGACTTCGTCCTGTTTGGGGCTGCTGAAAAAGGCATCAAGTCGGCGGATGCGACGGCGAGAGCGCGGCGCGATCGCTAGTCGCGGCGAATATGACGGTCCGATCAGCGAGGCCGGTACGCTTTCGATCTGAACTGCCTGAGGAGAGGCTGCCGCAAGCGCGCAAGCGAGCTCCAGATCGGCAGCGTTCAACTCCGCGTTCTCTCGATGTTCGCGTTCATGTCGCGGCTCCTGCTCCTGGCTGAACTCAATCAATATAGCCGAAAATTTTTGTCGCCGGGGCTGCGTGTTAGGGGTCTGCAGACAGTCTTAGAGATGAGGAGAGGCGCATCCCCGAGTCGTCGGGCGCGTTCGCTTGGGTGCAGGCGGGCGTCGCGGCGGTTTGGGGAGGGCTGATCGCTCGACCTGCTTACGTTGATCTGATGACGCAGCCTGTCGATTGCGTCACAGGCCGGCTGCCGCCGGCCGATGCGCCTGTGGGTCTGATTTGTTGTCGCTTCGAAAGGCCCCCGCATGCCTGCGCATTTCTGGACCCGCTTCGCTTCACGTCGTGCCTTGCTGCTCGTCGGCGTGAGTACGATTGCGATCGCGATTGCGGCGAGTTCGGCAGTGAGCGCGCGTCCGTTGGGAGGCGCCGGGCCGGTGTCGTCGGCGACCGCCGCCGCAGCAGCCGCGGCCGCAGCGGCGGCGCAACAGGCCCAGCAGGCAGCGCAGAACAGTCAGCAATCGATGACGCGGGCGTTGAGTGCGATCCAGGCCATGCAGGCGGCGCAGAGCGCGGCTCGCGCTGCTGCTGCGGCGGCGCAGGGGGCCATCCCAAGCGGGTTGGCAGCCGGCGGGCTGGTGCCGGACAGTGGCCTTGCCGCTCCGGGCGTCGCCAACCCCGTCACCACCTGGGTCGGCGCGAATACCCCGACCCAGAGCAAAGGCAACGGCCAGACCACGGTCACCATCGACCAGACCCAGTCGCAGGCGCTGTTGAATTGGCAGAGTTTCAACGTATCGCGCGATACCACGGTCGTGTTCAACCAGCAGGGCCACCGCGATTGGTCGGCGCTGAACAGGATCGCGTCGGGGATCGCGCCGAGCCAGATCCAGGGTGCGATCAAGGCGGATGGCGCCGTCTACATCATCAACCAGAACGGCATCATCTTCACCGGCACCAGCCAGATCAATGTGCATACGCTGGTCGCATCGACGCTCGACCTGTCGGCCAATCTCAGCGGCAACAATTATCAGCAGTATCTCCAGAGCGGGTTGTTTTCGGACACCATTCCGTCCGACTTCAACAATCAGGTTGCAGGAGCCGCAGTGTTCTCGCAGGGGAGCGGCGGCACGGTCGTGGTTCAGGCCGGCGCGCGGATCGACACCACCGGAAGTCTGAGCTCCGGTGGCGATGGCGGTTATGTGGCGCTGCTCGGCGCCGGCGGCGTCAGCAACGCCGGCGCGATCACCACGCAAAACGGCCAGATCATTCTGGCTGCGGGCGCTCAGATCACGCTGATGACGCCGCTGTCGAGCCTAGTCGGCGTCAAGACTGCACAGCAGGTGCGCGTCGAGGGCAGCACCACGCCCGTCGCCAATGCCGCCAACGGCCTCTTGATCTCCAATGATGGCGCGGTCACGCTGGCCGGCGGGCAGATCGACCAGCTCGGCGCCATCGTATCGACCACCAGCACCACGCGCACCGGCTCGATCCTGCTCAGCACGGTCACCAGCGGCATCACGGCCACCACCGGGAATATCGTGCTCGGTGCCGACAGCTTGACCGCGATCCTGCCCGACGAGAGCAGCGGCACGCTGCCGACATCGACCCTCACATCCCCCACCAATGCGAACGGCGCCAATAACGCGGATTATTTCAAGACCGTGCTGCAGCCGCAGCTCACGATCCAAGCTTTGGGCGGCGTCGATGTCCAGGGCCACGGTTCGGGCCTCGGCGGCGCCTTCATCAAGGCGCCAAGCGCGACGTTGACCATCAGCGGCGACGGTACCAGTGGCAGCGTTCTGCTCGAGGCCGGCAGCGCCGTGGATGTCTCCGGCATCGCCGGTGTGACCCTGCCGATGTCGGTCAACCAGATCGACATCCTGGTGACCCAGGCCGAGGTGGCCGACACGCCGCTGGCCGCCGCCCTGATTGGCAAGACCGTGAGCATCGATGCGCGGTTGACCGGCACCCGCGCCGACGGCCTGCAATGGGTGGGATCCCCGCTGCTCAATGCGTCCGGCTATGTCGGCCTGATTCCGCAAAGCATCGACCAGATCCTGACGGTGGGCGGCAGCTTTACCTCGTCGGCCAAGAACGTCGTGCAGATGCCGGGCTCGAGCGTCAACGTCTCCGGCGGCTATGTGCAATATGCCGGCGGCGTCATCACCACGACGCGATTGCTCGGCTCCAACGGGCGGCTCTACGATATCGGCAGTGCCGATCCGAACCTGTCATACACGGTTTATACGGGCTTCACGGTCGATCATTCGCGCTGGGGCGTTACGGAGACCTATGCGGGGCTGGCCGGCAGCGGGGCGCATTACGAACGCAGCTACGTCGCGGGCGCCAATGGCGGTGCGATCAATGTGACGGCGCAGGCGCCGATCCTCGCCGGCGACATCGTGGCTACCGTGATCGCCGGAAGCCGCCAGCGCGCCCTGGCCGGATCGTCGAATGTCGCCGCTGCCGACAAGATGCCGAGCGGTGCCTCGCTGGGCCTCACCTTGACCCCCGCCGGTGCCACTGCATACGACGTGTCGCTGGAATCGCAGGCCAATGCTGGCGCCGATCCCTATGGCCTTGCGGGGGTGAGCTTTGCGACCGCCGCGACATGGTCGCCGACCTTGGCGAACGGCATGTTGCCGATCTTTACCGATTCGCTGTCGAACCTGTCGCTTGGCTCGATCTCGATCAAGGGCGCTCACACGCTGAGCATGGAGACGGGGGCGACCCTGTCCGTGCGCGCGGGCGGCAGCATCACGCTGGATAACGTGGCCACCATCGATGGCACGTTGTCGGCGCCCGCCGGCAGCATCAGGCTCACCGGCTTCACTTATCCCGTCAACCGGCCGCAGACGCCGCCAGTCGCTGCGGTCGTGATCGGCTCCCGGGCCGTGCTCGACGTGCACGGGCTCTGGGTCAACGACAGCGGCCTGTCGGGCGACGAGGTGCAGGGCGCCGGCTTCGTCAATGGGGGCAGCGTCAGCATCAGCACGCTCGCCGCCAGCAATGGGCCGTCGACCGGCACCGGCGTGTTCACCGACGCGACGCAGAGCATCGTGTTGGCAGCGGGCAGCATCATCGACGTGTCCGGCGGCGGCTATGTCGGGACTACGGGCAAACTGAAGACCGGATCCGATGCGCTGCCGGTCGGCAAAGGCGGTAGCCTGTCTCTCGTGACCTATGCCGGCGGTTTCAACGGTTCGATTGTGACCCCGGGTTCAGGGACCGGCGGCAACAATAGTTTCAACGTTCGTCCCCAGGGAGCCGACGGGACTTCGAGCCCGGCGAACTTCGCGAGCGTGGTGCTCGGCAGTACGATCTATGCCGACGGGCTCGACGGCGGCGGCACGCTGACCCTGCAGGTGCCGACCGTGACCGTCGATGGCAAGGCCACGCAGGCGACGTCCTACGTGTCGAGCAAGACCGCAGCCGCATTGGCCGGCACCGGCGCGTCCGCAGTAGCGAGCTACGCGGTTTCGGATGCGCATGCCGGCGAACTGGTGCTGCCGAATTCGTTCTTCACCAGCGGCTTCTCACAGGTCGTCGTCAATGGTGCCGATGGCGGCGCCAAAGTGACGTCCGGCACGCATGTGACCCCGCGCCAGATCAACGCGATCGTGAACGGCAACCTGCTCGCGGCGCCGACAGGGGCGCTGGTACGCAACTATGCTTCGGTTGGGCTGCTGCCTGATGGCTGGCGCAAGCCGGCCGGCCTGACGCTGGCCTCGGCCAATGCGGGCGTTCTGCTCGATGTTGGCGCGAGCATCGAGGCAGACCCGCAGGCCGTCGTGGCGCTGAGCGCGACAACGACGGCCGACATCCGCGGCAGCGTCATCGCATCGGGCGGCACCATCAACGTGTCGGGCGGTGACATCCTGATCGGCTCGACGGCGCTGCTCGATGTGAGCGGCACCTTCGTGCCCAATCCCAAGGTCGTGGCCTATTCCACTGGAACTGTGCTCGACGGCGGCACCGTTACGCTGACCGCAACGGTCAATGCCACGATCGGCACCACTGGCAGCATCATCGCGCAGTCCGGTGCGCAGTTCGATCTGCGGGGATCTGCGGTTTCCGCTGCGAGCGGGCTGGTCCGCTTCTCGCCACGCGATAGCGGGCAGGATGCCTGGAGCAATGGCGGCAGCCTGCAGCTTAGCGGCAACAAAATCTACTTCGCCAGCGTGGTCGACGCGGCCGGCGGCGCGCCGCAGGCCACAGGCGGCAGCTTGAGCGTCGCGGTCGGGTCTGGTTCGCTCGTGATCGAGCCGGCCGGCATCGTCGCCGCAAACCTGCCGGCGCTCGGCGCAGGCCCGGCGGGCGCCTTCATCGGCGCCGACACCCTGAATAACAGCGGCTTCGATTCCGTCACGCTCTCCGCGAATCGCAGCATCGCATTCGGCGGCTCGGTCGATGTGTCCGTGCCCGGCGCGCTGACGCTGATCGCCGGCAATGGACATGTCGTTCTGCTGCCGAATAGCGGCGGGTTGCTGCCTGCGGGAGTGAGTGATGCGGCCGCGTATACCGCGCCGAGTTGCGGCACGACGGCATGCATCCCCAGCGTCGGCGGTACGACGGTCAATCTGAAGGCGAGCTATGCCCGTTTGGTTGGGATTTCGCGGGTAGATGGAATGCTCACGGCGCCGTCGCTTGCCGACGGCACATTGAACGTCTCGGCCAAATGGATCGATCTGCAACGTTCGATCGCGCTGGACAACGTCGCAAACGCAAATTTCGTGAGCAGCAGCGCCATTCGGCTACTGTCCTCCGATTACGGCTTCGTCGGAACCAACCAAATCGTCAATGCCGGCGCGCTGGTCACGTCGGGCAATCTGACCCTGCAGGCAACGGAGATCTATCCGGTCACCGGGACACAGTTCTTGCTGGTCTCCACGGGTACGGTCGACTCCGCGAGCACGCTGACCATCCTGCCGAACGGTCAAGCCACGGCGCCGCTGTCCGCCGGAGGCGGGGTGGTGCTGAGCGCGAAGACAATCAATCAGGACGGCACGCTTTGGGCGCCGCTCGGCACAATGATCGTAGGCACGCCGACCACAATGCCTGCGGCAATTGCGGCGCTGTTCGACGGTACCGGCACCAAGCCGCAATTCGTGACCACCGACACCGTCACACTGGGCAAGGGTAGCCTCACCTCGGTCTCCGCCGCCGGACTCGATATCCCCTATGGCATCACGGTCGACGACACCACCTGGTACTACGGCGTGCCTACGAGCATCGGCGGCAATGTCCTGCCGCCGATCCTGACCGCGCCGCCGAGCAAGTCGATCAGCCTGTTCGGCAACAACGTGACCACGCAGTCCGGCGCGGTGCTCGACCTCAGCGGTGGGGGCGACATCTACGCGACCGAATTCGTCGCCGGCAATGGCGGTTCCCGCAACGTGCTGACGTCATATCAGCAGAACGTGTCCACCGGCGCCACTTCACCAACCTATTCTGACGGGCGTCAGGTCTACGCCCTGGTCCCGACCTATGAAGCGCCGGTCGGCGCCTATGATCCGACTTTCGCGCAATATCCCTATTATTCCGGCGTCACCGTGACGCCGGGCTCGAATTTCAATACGGCCGGTAACAGTCCGAACGCGATCGCTCCGGGGCAAACCGTGACCATCGCCGGCGGCAGCGGCATCGCCGCCGGCACCTATGTGCTGCTGCCCGGCATGTATGCGACTTTGCCCGGCGCCTATCGCGTCGTCCAGGTGGCGAGCAATGTCAGCTCCAGCACGACCAAGAGCGCGACGAGCGCCGACGGCTCGCAATATGTCGTCGGCAAGCTTGGCAACGCGCTCACTGGCGCGAGCTCGTCGCAATCGGCGCTGTTCCAGGTGCAGTCGAAGTCGGTCTGGTCGAAATATTCTCGCATCGACGTCACCTCCGGCACCACGTTCTTCCGCAACCAGGCGATCGCCGTCGGCCAGACCCCGCCGCCGCTGCCGATCGACGGCGGCACCTTGGTGCTCGGAGCCGTCAAGTCGCTGAACCTTGCAGGCACCAACCTGTTCGGCCCCGGCACCAGCGATCTGGCGCCAGGCCTGGTCGGCAGCGGCGGCCAGGTGCAGATCGGCGGCAGCAACATCGTGATCCTGGCGTCCGACCAGGCGCTCCCGCTTGCGGACTGCCTGGCCGGCAGCGCGCCGGGCTGCACGGGATCGGCGAATTATCTCGTGCTCGACGCCGACCAGATCAGCAATCTCGGCGCGAGCTCGGTCCTGATCGGCGGCACCGCATCGATCGTGGGCGGCGTCCAGAACATCACCGCGACCGCGCTCAATCTCGAGGTCAAGACCGACGCGGCGCACGCCCTGACCGGGCCGGAGCTGATCCTGGTTTCGCTGGCCCAGATCCCCGGCGTCACGTCCGGCAATGGCCTCACCGTCGATGCCGGCAGCGTGATTCAAGCCAAAGGCGCTGTGCCCGGCGGCACCAGTCGCGACATTTCGTTCGGCACCAATCCGGTGGCGACGAAAGACGGCGCTGGCAACGTAACTTACACTGCCGGCGTCAGTGGCGACGGCGCGATGCTGCGGGTCTCCAACGGCAAGCTGGTGAATGTGACCCGGACCTACCTGCCGGGACAATATGGCGGTCCGGGCCCGCTGCCGCCCGCCGCATCGCCTCAAGGCAAGTTCTCGATCGGGGTCGGTGCGGTGATCGATGGCGGCAACGCGCTGACGCTGGACACCAGCGGCGGCGGCGCGCTCGACGCGACGGCTTCGCTGAAGGCCAAGAACTACGAGATCGCCGGCTCCGTCATCAACATCGGCAATGGCACGTCCGGCATCTCGCTGAACCCGGCCGTGCTCGCCAACTTCAACGGTGCCAGCACGGTCCGGCTGCGCAGCGCGACCGTGATCAATCTCGTCGATTCCGGCAATCTGATCGTCGGCGCCGATCCTGCAAACCCCATCAATACCCTGATCTTCGATAGTGCCGGCCTGATCAGCCAGGGCGGGCAGACCACCGTCAATGCGACCAACATTCGCCTCGCCAACAGCCGCGGCGTCACGGCGACCGGCAGCGCGGGCAGCGGCAGCCTGACGCTGAGTGCCGGCGATACCCTGACGGAGGATGTCGGCGCCAAGACGATCGGCGGCGTCAGCCAGGTCGTCCTCAAGGCCGGCCGGGCGATCGCGTTCAGCGGCACCGGCAGCCTCAATGCCGGCGCTGCGAACATGCAGCTTTCGGCCCCGGTGCTCCTGGTCAACAGCGGCGCGACCCAGTCCATCACCACCACGGGCGCCGTCAACCTGATGACAGGGGCGGGGACCGCGCCTGCCGCCGTCGCCAGCAATATCGGCGGCGCCCTCTCCATCACCGCCGCATCGATCCTCGATACCGCGAAGATCCAGGCGCTATCCGGCAATGTCAGCCTGATCGCGACCGCGGGCGACGTCGAGCTCGGCAACGGAGCTTCGATCCGTGCGTCCGGCTCCGAGGTCACGGTGCTCGACATCGTCAAGGATGCGCCGGGCGGCAAGGTCCGGCTGGTGTCGAGCACCGGCAACGTGCTGATCGACAACGGGGCGAGCGTCGACGTCTCAGGCGTGGGCATCGGCTTTGCCGGGTCGCTGACCATGCAGGCCCCAGGCGTTGTCAGGCTGGCCGGCTCGCTGGACGGGCACGCCGCCTTCAAGGATCTCGGCGGCGACTTCACGCTTAAGGCCGGCACGCTCGAGGCCGGCAGCGTGCTGCCGACGAGCTTCACCGGCAGCGTCGCGGTGACCTTGCAACAGGGCGACATCGTGATCGGCAATGTTGCCGGTACGCGGGCGTTGGCCCTGAACGCCGGGCAGATCATGCTCGATGCCGAGAACGGCAGCGTGCAGGTCTATGGCAGCGGTGACGCCGGCAACCCCGCCAACCAGCTCACGGTGCTCGATGCCAGCGGCCTCAACGGCCAGATCTCGCTCTACGGCTCCAACGGCGTGAGCATCGGGGCCGGGACGCGGCTGACTGCGGCCTGGGTCGCAGATGATCCGAACAATCCGAACTACGCCAAAGGCAGCTCGCTGCTGGTGCAGAATGGCGGCATCATCAAGCTCGGCACCTCGGGTACGCCGGCGGCAGACGGCTCGCTGAATTCGACCTATGGCTATGAGAACGTGACATCCTCGGGCGCGATTTCGGTCGCCGCCAACACCACGTTGGATGTCAGCGGCGGCCCCGGTGGCGCCAACATCTCGAACACCGGCGGGCAGGTGATCCTGCGCGCACCGATCCTGGCCGGCGGCGGCTTCAATGCGCAATTCCACGGCACCATCGCCACCAGCGCGGGTGCCAGCGGCCAGCCGAGCGGCGGCGGGCTGGTGCTCGATGCCTATGCGGTGTGGAGCACCACGGACGGATGCTCGCTGATTGCAGCCGGCTGCGGCTCCATCACCACGGTCGCCCAGTACAACGCGCTGAGCGCGGCGCAAAAAGCGCAGATGGACCAGCATTTCGACGGCATCATCGATCCCGCCGGCTTCTTCAATGGGGCGGGTACGCAGGTCGTCACTCCGACCGCCGTGACCGGCTCGACGGGCATCTATCCGACCTCGTATTATAACGCTGCGACCGGGAATGCGACCGCGGCCGCGGGCGCCTATCTGGCGCATCTGGATTTCTATCAGAACACGCTGGTCAAGTTCGTCCAGCAGACCAGCCTGACCGGCTATGACCTGTCCGGTGCGACGATCAGGACGACGGCGCCCGGCGCGGCGGCGCAGAGCCTGACGCCGGGCTCGACCTTGCACCTGCGGCCCGAGATCGCCCTCGTCAATCCGTCGACGGCCGTCAACGGCGGCAACATTACGGTCGCCAGCAACTGGAATCTCGGCGGCATGGTGCCGACGAGTGCGAGCGTCCCGACGTCGAGCCGAAATGTGCCGCTGACGAGCTACACTCCGGCCTATCGCTCCACCGTGAGCGGCTTTGCCGGCGATGCCGGCACGCTGGCGCTGCGCGCCGCCAACAACGTCGCCATCAATGCCACCATCAGCGACGGCTTCTACGAGCCGTTCGACGGCTTCAGCAAGAATGCCGCAACGAGCTACAGACTGGTCGCCAACCTGATCGCCAACAATCCGGCGCAGACCTCGGTTTCCGGTGCGGTCGTCAGAGACCTCAACACCACCTCAGCGGCGAGCCTGATGTCGATCACGCAGGGGACCAACAACGGCTCGTTCTCCTACGACTTCGTCGCCGGCGCTGTGCTCGGCACCACGCCTTCGGCCAATCCCAATGCCGTGGTGGCGATCTCCGATCCGGCGTCCGCCAGCAACACCACCGGCAGCGTGCTGATCAATGGGCATACGACCTATCTGGATGCGGCGGTCTCTGGCACACAAATCTATATCCCCACGCTGGTCCGGACCGGCACCGGATCGATCGACATGACCGCAGCCGACAACGTTGCCTTCATCGACCAGGCGGCGCCCGGCGCCGTCTATACGGCGGGCGCAAGGGTCGTGACGCCGGCTGGCTACACCGTGCCTGCGGCCGGTGTTTTCTACAAGACCACTCCGAACGGCCTCGTCGGCCTGCCGGCCTGGTCGAGCGGCGGCGGCGCGGTGACGGTGACGGCCGGCGGCTCGATCATCGGCATCGAGACCCCCACCGATAACTCCACCGGCAGCCAGTACGGCATCCCGAATGGGCCGACCGGCGAGTTCTGGAGTTCGTGGTACATCCATTACGGCTTGTCGAACGGAACGGCGACGCCATTTACGAACACCGTCAATTGCCCCGCCCCCAAGAACTGCCAGACGGCCGCCTGGATCAATTTCAACACCTTCTTCCAGGGCTTCGGCGCGCTCGGCGGCGGCAACATCACGCTGACGTCGGGCGCCGACATCGTCGATGTCGGCGCCTCCTTGCCGGAAACCCTGGTGGTCAGCGGCGGCACCGGCGCCCGCGATGCCAGCGGCAATTTGATCGGCCCTGTGGCTACCTATTATGGCGGCGGCAATCTGGTGGTGAAGGCCGGCCGCGACCTCCTGAGCAGCGACTTCCTGGTCGGCCGCGGTACCGGCATGATCCAGGTCGGCGGTTCGGTCCAGGTCGATCCGTCGAATCCGATCACCCAACAACAGACGATGTTGTCGCAGGTGGCGCCATTGCCGGGGTCGAGCATCATCATCCCCGCCGTCGTCGGACAAATCCCGCTGCCGCTGCTGCTGGCGGTGCAGGACGGCTTTGTGACCGTCACCGCGCGTGGATCGATCACTCTCGGTGGGGTCTATGATCCCGCATCCCTTCCGTCTGATGGCGACGTGCGCACGCCGTTGGGCTTCTGGCCCAACGGCAGTGGGGCGTTGGCACCGGGCTGGGGCAATCTTTTCACCACGTTCGGTCCCGGCAGCGGTATCGCACTGGCGAGCACTGCCGGCAACGTGACCGCCCTGACCATCGATACGACGACCCAGAATAACGTGGGTGGTCTATTCTATCACACCCTCACGTCATTTAGCTCGAATGGAGCAAGAATAGGATTGTCGCTGCCAGCCACGCTCGACGTGGTATCGCTGCAGGGCAATGTCGATCTCAGCGGCGCAACCGCGGCCAACCTGGTCCCGATTCCGACCCGAAGCGGCAGCGATACCGGCACTCTTAGTATCGTCGCGGCACAGTCGATTTTTCTTGGGCCTTCGCTCAACATGCCGGACCTCGTCACGACGTCGACCCAGGTGGTCGGCAACAGTCAAGTCAGCCTCTCCAGCTACATCAGCCCGCTCGGGCTGGTGCTGCCCAGCTTGACCGAGGCGCTGCACGCCAACGATCCGCAGCCGGTGATCATCGCCGCAGGGCAGGATATCTACGCGGTCAACCCCGCCACGACCGTCCCCACGAACATGACGCTGATCAAGCCGGCGCGGATCGAGGCTGGCAACAACATCTACGCGGCCACGGCTACGGGAAACGTGGTGGCGACAACGGGCAGTGGTCCGCAGATCACAGGCTTCCAATTTACCGGCCAGAATAACAATGCCGGCGACATCACCAGCATCGTCGCCGGCAACGATCTGGTCGGTGGCAACTACCTGCTCTATGGTCCCGGCACCCTCCTGCTGCAGGCTGGACGTGACCTCGGTCCCTTCACAACAAATGGGCAAGGCGTCCTCACGGTCGGCGACGGCAGCGCACTGACAGCGGCGAACAACGGAAGCACTCTTGCGACCGTCAAGCACTATCTCCCATCGCAGGGCGCCGAGCTCGATATCCTGTTCGGCGTCAAGCCGGGTATCGACTATGCGGCAGCGATCGCGCAGTACGTCGATCCGGCCCGGGCCGGCAGCGGCGGCATCGATTTCCTCGCCGACATCGCGGCCGCGCTGGGCCAGTCGCGTGACCAGGCCTGGACCACTTTCCAGGGCTTGTCGGCGACGCGGCAGCATCTGCTGGTCGACCGCGCGTTGCTGGATCTGCTGATCCGGGTCGGCAAGGACGCCAAGGATCCGGCCAGCCAGTATGCTGGAAAGTACGCGCGCGCCTATGCTGCCATTTCGACCCTGTTCCCCGCCGCTCTCGGCTACACCGACAACGCTACGGGCGGCGCCAATGGCGCGGCGGCGAAGGTCGCAACCGGCAAGATGAACGTCGCCTCGTCGGTGCTGGAGACCCAGAAGGGCGGCGACGTCAACATCATCGGCCCCGGCGGCGGCATTACCGTCGGCCACAGCTCCACCGACGTGCTGTCGCCGAGCCAGGAGGGCATCCTGACGCTCGGCGGCGGCAACATTCGCATCTTCACCGACGATTCCGTCGCGGTGAACCAGAGCCGCATCATGACACAGGAGGGCGGCGACATCGGCGTGTTCGTCGCCAATGGCGACATCAGCGCCGGCTCCGGGCCGAAGACTTACGCCTCGAGCCCGGCCGTCGGCGAGATCTGCACCATGGACGGCTATTGCTACGTCAATCCGCAGGGCCTGGTCACCGGCGCCGGCATCGCCGCGCTGCTGACCCTGCCGGGCCAGGATCCGAGCAAGAGCAACGTCACTTTGGTGGCGCCGCACGGCACCATCGACCTCGGCTCCGCGGGCCTGCGCGGCACCAGCGTCACCCTGGCCGCGCTGACCGTGCTCAACAGCTTCAATGTCCAGGCGACCTCGGTCACCGGCCTCAGCTTCACGCCGCCGCCAAACACGGCGGCATTGACCTCGGCCTCCAACGCGACCGCGGCGACCCAGCAGGCCGCACCGGTGACGCAGCCGCAGTCCAACGACCGGCCGTCGATCATCATGGTCGAGGTGGTCGGCTATGGCGGCGGAAGCGGCGGCGCCAGCCTCGATACCCAGCCTCCGGCCGGAGGCACTGCGAGCAAGCCGGCCGACAAGGACGATGGGCGCCGACGCGGACAGCCGCAGCCGTGAAGCACGATGCGGCAGCCTTATGAGTCGGCCGCACTCAGGCTACGCAGTCGCATCTGCTTGTATCCGTGACGTCAGCGCGCTCCCTGTCCCTCTGAAGCGGCGGCCAACGCATCGGAGAGAGCGGCGCGATCCGGCGACGACGCGCGGATCACGCCGCCGTCCCACGTGATGACCCATCACGGGTGATGACGTGCGGCAACCGTCGACCTGACTGCCGGCTGCATTGCTGCGATCGCGCTGGCGCCAGCTTACTGCTGGGCTTGCAGATGCTGGCTCTGGACCGCCCACGCCCGGGCCGGATCGGGCTCGCGGAGCCTGTTGTCGCGGATGACCGGAGCCACGTCCGATCGTATTACGGATTAGCTGCGCTCGAGGGGAACCGGGCTGTAGGCCGGCACCTGGACCTTCCGACTTCTTTTCTGTCCAGCGCGGTCTCGCCCGTATTTGGAGATTAAGAGAAAAACCGGGCGCCTCGGATGAGACGCCCGGTCGCTGTCGTCAGAGCTGAGATGCCGGATCAGGCGCAGTCATCCGATCCTGCATCGTCACGCATCACGGATTGGCGCCGCCGGTGACACCGGTGCAACCGTCCGCGCTGCCGCCCGAGGCGAGGGCGAGGGCGACGCCCGTGCCCGGGGTCAGATAGACGGCCTGGACAGCAGTCAGCCACTGCTTATTCAGCGGCGAGAAGCTGTTGTTGTTCAGGATGTTTTTGACGTTCACATCGCTTGTTGGATACTGATAGTACCAGTTCAGGAAGTTCAGCAGGTTCTGGCCATTGGTCGCGTTGCCATAGCAGCTGTAGGTCGCCATGAACGTGGTGCCCGAGAGCGGATAGGCACCGGTCTGGTTGGTGAGCGGCAGAACCGAGAGGCCGGCCACCGCGACGCCG
Source organism: Bradyrhizobium sp. SZCCHNS1022 (assembly GCF_032484835.1). Taxonomy (NCBI): domain Bacteria; kingdom Pseudomonadati; phylum Pseudomonadota; class Alphaproteobacteria; order Hyphomicrobiales; family Nitrobacteraceae; genus Bradyrhizobium; species Bradyrhizobium sp. SZCCHNS1022. The sequence continues at coordinate 2,480,076 of NZ_JAUETT010000001.1, forward strand.
CCATGGAGCGGTTCGGTCGACGCGAAGTTGATGCCGTAGACGTTCCAGTTCGCCCAGGTCGACGTAGCTGACGGAGGCGTCAGGCGGGTGTCACCCCAGGCAAGGTCCACCGCCGCCGGCGTCGGCGGGATGAAGGTCAGCGTGGTCGCCGCAGTGGCCGGAGTGGTCACGCCTGCGATACGCTGGGCCTCGTTCTGCACCGATGCCGCATACGGCGCGTTGGTTGCGATCGCATAGGGCTTGACGAAGTCGCCGCTGACATAGCCGATGCGGCCCGCCTGCGCCGCGGCCGTGCCGACCGCGGCCTGAACGCCGCCGCTGCCGCTGCTGCCGGCCCAGGCGCCAGCGACGGTCGATGCTGCGTTCCACGGGCCGTTGCCACGGGCCGCGGCGATGTTGGAGATCAGGTTCGAGAAGCTGGTGCTCGGCAGGTTCGCAGCACCGAAGATGGACTTGTACTTGTAGGTGTCGGTCGGGTCGATCAGCGGGCAGACCGCCTTCAGGTAGTTGGTGATGATGAAGCTGGTGCCGCTGCCGTCCGAGCGGTACGCCACCGAGATCGGCAGCGAGGCGCTGGCGTAGGGCTGCGCGGTCCCGACGCCGTTGCCGACGTTGGTGTAGTTGAACGCTTGGTTCACAACGGTGCCCGTGCTGGAAAGCGTCGGGATGGTGGCGACGCTGTTCCAGTCGGTGACCAGGCCCGAGAAGATCGCGCAGAGCTGGGCGCTCGAGAGCTGGATCGCGCCGCCGGTCACGATGGCGCCGCCGGACTTGATCTGCGAGTTGATGGTCAGCAGGGTGCTGTTGACGTTGACCGGGATCGCGACCGGAACCTCGAACGCCGGCAACTGGACCGGGTTGCCCCAGGCAGCCACGTTGAAGCTCACCGGGCTGCTGCTTCCGACGGCGACCTGGGTGGTCGCAGTGGCGCCGCCGCTGGCCCAATTGGCCGACGGAGTGAAGCTGAACGCCGCCGTGGTCAGCGCCGCAAGGGTCGAGGCCAGCGGCGAGTCGGACAGGCCGACGTCGACGCGCGGATAGGGATAGCTGCCGAAATTGGTCGAGTTGAGCGTGTCGACGTAAGGCGGCTGGGCGGCCGGGAACGGCGTCGCGACGACGGAGCCCGCGGTCACGTTGCCGCTGTACCACTGCGACGGAGTGTTGCTGATATAGCCGCGGAAGCCGTTGCCCGAACCGACGCCGGCATACATGCCCTGGACGGTGGTGTCGACGCCGGCACAAGCCGCCGGCAGCAGACCCGGGGTCGGGCCGGCCGCATTGAAGCTCGCCGAGAAGCTGAAGCCGTCATTGCCGACCGTCGCGCCGGTGTAGCAGTCGAAGATCTGGCGGAACGCTTCGGAGGCGAGCGTGCTGCCGCCGAAGTAGAGGCCGTTGGTCGCTTGCGCGTTGGCCGGCTGAACGGCCGAGAGCATGGCAGCGGCCGACAGCACCAGCGCCGACGACGTGCCGAGCAGATACTTGGTAGTCGATTGCATGTTCATCTCACTCATCTCGAGGGTTGTAACCATCGGCGCTGCGGCGTCACTCCGTCGTCATGAGATCGACAAGTATACATCAGAATATCTGATGTATTATTCGTCAATTTTGATAGGCCTAATAGATATATCTAAAATAGGCCTAAGTATCTCGTGCGCCGAAGGAATGTCTCCGTTCGTCGATGATTGGCTAACGTCTCATAGACAACTCGAAGATGAGATTCGCGCAGAGAATATTTCTAGCAATAGTTTGAAAAAGCTCTTGGCAATACCGCCTGACGTGATCTATGGAAACGCGGCGCGATCGTGTTGCTTAGTCGTTAATATGCAACCTTTGCGCAAGTGGCGGTGAGGCGGGGCTTCCACATGGAAGACAATTCGAGCGGGCGACTTGCGATTCGCGTGGAGCATGGCGGTCATGCATTGTTGGCCCGCCCGCTGTCGTATGGCGGTCATCATTCGGGGCCTTCGGGCAATGTGAGGCGTGCGCAGGAGCTGCATCAGCAGGGCATCGCGAATGCACGGGAGGAGCGCTGGCGCCAGGCGCTACGCGCATTCAATGAAGCGGTGCGGCTTGCGCCCGATCAGCCCGGCTTCAACTACTGCAAGGGTGTGGCGCTGTGCCGGTTCGATCGCTTCGACGATGCGCGGCGCGCCTTCATGGCGGAGCTGCAGGTGACGCCGACGCATGCGCCGGCGCTGGCTGAGATCGGCACCTGTCTTGCGCGCACCGGCCGCCCGCGCGAGGGCATCCCCTATCTGCAGGAAGGCTTGCGGCTGCTGCCGAACATGCCGCTGGCGCAATACAGCCTCGGCCTTGCGCTGCTCACCGAGAACCGGCGCAAGGAGGCGCTGGAGGCGCTCGATCAGGCCGTTGCTCTCGATGCCGGCTACGCCGAGGCCTATCGGACCCGCGGCCTCGCTCATGTGATGGACGGTCAGTTCGACAAGGCGGTCGAGGACCTGCAGGCCGCATCGACCATCGACAGCCAGAACTACAAGGCCATGCTCGAGCTCGGCATGAACTTCGGCGCGGCAGAGCGTCCCCAGCAGGCTGCGCGGCTGTTCGAGCTCGCCGCCGAGAGCGCGCCGAACGTCGCGTTGCCGCAATATCTCTACGGCCACTTCCTGATCAATCAGCGCCAGTTCGAGCGCGGGCTCAGCTATGTCGACCGCGCGCTCGCGCTCGATCCGCTGCAGGCCGAGCATCACATCGCGCGCGGCTTCGGTTTCCTTGGCCAGGGCCGGGTGGAGGACGCCGTCGCAGCCTTTCGGCGTGCCGGCGAGCTCGATCCGGCAAATGCGGCGGTCGCCGGTACGGTCTTGTTTGCGCTCCAGCACAAGCCGGGTGTGACCCGCGAGGAGCTGTTGCGCGAGCACAAGCGCTGGGCCGCGCTGTACCGTCCCAGCATGCCGAACGGCCGGCTGGCGTTTGCCAACCCGCCGGATCCGACCCGCAAGCTGCGGCTCGGTCTGGTCTCGGCGGACCTGCATCGGCACGCGGTGTCGTTCCTCACCCTGCGCGCCTTCGAGCAGCTCGCCGCGCTCGGCTATGAGATTTTCTGCTACAAGACCGACAGCAAGATTCAGGATGACGATTTCAGCGAGCGCTACAAGGCGATATCGCTCGCCTGGCGCGACGTGTCGAGCATCGACGATGCGGCGCTCGCGCGACAGATCGCCGAGGATAGGGTCGATATCCTGTTCGATCTTGCCGGTCACACCGCCGGCAACCGTCTGTCCCTGTTCGCCGGTCGTGCCGCGCCGATCCAGCTCGGCTGGGCCGGCTATGTCGGCACCGTCGGGCTCGATACCTATGACGGCCTAATCGCCGATCCCGTGGAGATTCCGCCGGAGCATGATGCGGGCTATGTCGAGCGGGCGATCCGGCTGCCGGATTGCTACGTCTGCTACCAGCCGCCGATCGGCGCGCCCGATGTGGCGTCGCTGCCGAGCGAGACGAGCGCGTGTTTCACCTTCGGTTGCTTCAATCGTCCGGCCAAGCTCAACGCCGAGGTGGGCAAGGCGTGGGCGCGCATTCTCGCCGAGGTACCGGATTCGCGCATCCTGATGGTCTATGGCGGCCTCGGCGAGGCCTCTACGCGCGAGGCCGTCTACGCCGTGCTGGAGCGCGGCGGCCTTTCGCGCGAGCGCGTCGAACTCGTCGGGGAGAGCGAGCAGGCCAAGCTGCTCGAAGCCTATGGCGAGGTCGATCTCGCGCTCGATCCGTTTCCTTATTCGGCCGGCGTCACCACGCTCGAAGCCATGTGGATGGGCGTGCCGACGGTGACTTTCGCCGGCGACACTTTCGCCGGTCGTCACTCGGCCACGCATCTGACTGCCGCGGGCCTCGGCCAGTTCTGCACCTCGAGCGTCGACGATTATGTCGCGCTTGCCGTCGAATGGGCGCGACGGCGCGGTGAACTGGCGGAGCTTCGCCGCTCTCTGCGCGAACGGGTGGCGGCGTCGCCGCTCTGCGACGCGCCGCGCTTTGCCGACAATCTGTCGCGCGCCCTGATGCAGCTCTGGACCGAGTGGTGCGCCGCGCGCAGCGCCGCCTGACGCTGGCCTCTGAAGCTTCGTTGGGGGCGCACGGCTGCTGAACTGTTTGTGAGGCGGGCACGGAAGGGACGTGGTGATGGCGGGAGCGGAGACCTCTGAGGCGCAGGCATCGAGAGCCGCGGCGGCCATGCTGAAGCAGGCCTCGACCGAGCGCCAGGCCGAATTCGCGCAAGCCGTGTTGGACCGCGCTTTCGCGCTGTTCCGCAACGGTCAGCTCGACAGTGCGGATGTGCTGCTCGAAACCATGGAGCAGGAGCTCGTGGTCCGGCAGCGGGTCATGCACCTGCGCGGTGTGATCGCTCTGTATCGCGGCGAGGACGAGAACGCGCTCGATTTCCTGGAAGAGGCGATCAGGCTTGAACCCGCCGACGCGGACGCGCACGCCAATCTCGGCGGGCTGCTGTTGAAGTCGGGGCAATATCCGCAGGCGCTGGCGGCCTATGCCGCTGCCTTGACGCTGCAGCCGGATAACGCCGCGGCGCGGCTCGGCCTGCCGCGCGCCTTGGCCGGCTCCGACCTGCCCGATCTTGCCGTCGCCGCCTTTCGCGACGGACTCACGGCCTCGCCCGAACCGGCCGAGGCGCCTGCGGCTGCGGCGCTGGCAGAATTGCTCGACGCGCATGGCGGGCGCGAAGATGCCAAGGCGCTGTTGGACGAGATGCTGGCGCGCCATCCAGACCATGAGGCGTTGCTTCGGATCGCGCACGAACCTGCCGAACCGGCCGATGGCGCCGAAGAGGCTGCAGGCGCCGTGGATATGGCCGCCAACGCCGACCGGGGGACCGATCCGGTGACGGCCGTAGCGCTGCGGATGACTGCGACGCCGCGTGTCGCCAGCGCCACGCTGTGCGAGGCCCTGTTCATGGAAGGCTGCCGCCACCATCGCGGCGGTGATATCGCGCGTTCGAGGCGGTTCTTCGAGCGCATTCTCGAGATCGATCCGGCTCACGTCAACGCGCTGTGCAATCTCGGATCGATCACCCTGGCGCGCGGCGACGTCGCGCGAGCGCAGATCTTGTTGCAATCTGCCGTAACCCTGGCGCCCGGGCTCGCGCCGGCGCGGATCGCTTTCGCCGATGCCTTGATGGCCGGCGGCAGGTTCGAGCAGGCGGGGGCTCATTATCGCAAAGCATTGGAGCTCCTTCCCGACAGCGACTTGGCGCACGCGCAATATGCGATGGCGCTGCGGCAACTCGGCGATCTCGACGGCGCGATGACGCATTTTCTCGCGGCGACCAGGATCAATCAGCAGCAGTCGCCGCGGTTCTACGAAGCCCTGGGCCGGACCTGTGCCGCGCGCGGCAATTCGCAAGGGGCCGAGATCAGCCTGAAGCACGCGCTCGCGCTCGATCGAAGGTGCGTGAGCGCCCATCATGCGCTTGGCGAGTTGTATCTGGGGCTTGGCCGGCCGGCCGACGCGGAAGCCGCGTTTCGCGCCGCGCTCGCTCTCGATCCGAGCGATACCGACGCGCAAAGCGGTGTGGAACGCGCGCGCTCTGTACGCGCGTGCGAGGCAAGCGGAGCGCCGTAACATGCGTGTAGTTCGCGCAACTAATGCAGGGCCTGCGAGTGCCGTCTTGCGACGAGGCGCGGGGCCTGTGTCTGTTGTGGCCGTACAGTCCAGTCGATCGCGCGATGCATCACTCATCGTGCGTTGTATGTGTTGGCGGTCGCGAGCATCGCGCGATGTCGCTTCCGCGGTTGAGTTCATTGCTATGTCATCAACTTTGGTTATGAACAGCGCGGCTGAACTCAAGCGAGTAGAACGCTGCGGCCGGGGATGGGGTCCCAGCTATGAGCGACACCAATCGAGCGGCGTTGCTCAGCCTTCTCGTCGCGAGCTACGACGATCTCAGATCGCGCTTGGTGCGACGTGCCGGTTCTGCGGAGCTGGCGGACGAGGCGCTTCAGGATACATTCCTGCGCCTTTCGAACGCGACGGGAATAGGACCGGTCCGCGATCTGAAGGCATATCTGTTTCGGGTTGCGCTGAGCATCGTCAGCAATCGGCGCGTCGCGGAACGTCGTCGTCGCACCGTATCGGAAGGCGATGCAGTGTTCGAGATGGTGGACGACAAGCCGGGACCCGATCGGGTGATCGAGGCGCGTTCCGAGATCGGCGCACTGAAGCGGGTGATTTCGGAAATGCCGCCCCGCCGCCGCGAGATGTTCATGGCGACCTTTGTCGACGAAGTGCCGTTGCGGGAAACGGCGCTGCGCTTCGGCGTCAGCGTCCGGACCGTGCAGGTGGAGCTCAAACAGGCGTTGGTCCATTGCGCGGCGCGTCTCGAACGGACGACGCAGGACTCGCCGCCGCTCCGGCCCCGGAATCACGTCTATCAGCAAGGTCGCGCGCTCCGTGCAGTGTACTGGACCCGGACAGTTGCTATCGGCGATCAGTCGTGCGCGGCAACGCCGGACGAGCCGTTGTGAATTTGCGCGCCTCGGCTGGGAATCCTCGCCCGGATGTCCTGGCCGGAAGGTGCCGGCACGCCCGTTGGGGCCATGAGGTCGGACGCGCATGAGCTTGGCTGCGCAGAAGAGAAAGCTTGCAATGCCGTGGCCGCTGCCGGCCGATTTCATGACGCATCTCGCCGCGCGAGGTGCGTTGCGCGACGGGCAGGGCGCTGCGGTCGCGCGGGCGTCCCGTCAAGGCGATGGGCTCTCCGGGCCGCCCGATTGGAGTGCGTTGACCAAGCTCACGGCATCGACGCTGGCCGATGAGCTCGCAAGCTTCTACGGTTGCAGCCGGGTGAAGCGCGACGATCTCACGCAGAACCGTTTTGCCGGCGGCGACATGTCGATGCGCTTCCTGAAGGAAGGCCGGTTGTTTCCTTATGAGAGTGCAGGCGGCGCGTTCAAGCTGGCCGTGGCCGCGCCGATCGACGACGAAACGCTGCGATCGATCGAAATCGCGTTGCGCGAGCCAGTGGTGTTGGCGGTGGCCACCGCCGACGATATCGATGCGGCGCTGTCGCTGCAACTTGAGGCGGAGCAGAGCCAGGCTGCGCCGCAGGCCAGCTTGCATGCGGGTGAGGACGACCTCGACAACCTTCGCGACCTCGCGCGCGGCGCGCCGGTCGTGCGCGCGCTGGACGATCTGTTTCGAATGGCGGCCGAGCAGCGCGCGACCGATCTGCACATCGAGCCCAACGGCGAAGGCCTGCAGGTGCGCCTGCGGGTCGATGGCATGCTCAAGAACGTCCCGGCGCCGCCGATGAGCATGGCCAAGGGCATCCTGTCGCGTCTGAAGATCCTGGCCGGCCTCAACATTATCGAACGCCGTTTGGCCCAGGACGGCCGGGCGCATATCGCGGTCGGCGGCACCGAGATCGATCTGCGCGTCGCCACCATGCCGACCATGCATGGGGAGTGCGCCGTGATCCGCCTGTTGCGCAAGGGCTCGGGCCTCGCCGCGCTGAACCAGATCGGGCTCAGCCCCCGCGACGAAGCCATCCTGCGCAAGGCGTTGCTCGCGCCTTATGGCATGGTCATCGTGACCGGGCCGACCGGCTCCGGCAAGACCACCACGCTCGCCGCGTCGCTCGCCGTCATCAACGAGCCGACGCGCAAGATCCTGACCATCGAGGATCCGGTCGAATACCAGATCCCCGGCATCAACCAGACCCAGGTCCATCCTGCGATCGGACTGACTTTTGCATCGGCGCTGCGTTCGTTCATGCGGCTCGATCCCGACGTCATCATGGTCGGCGAAATGCGGGATTCCGAAACCGCGCATATCGGCGTGCATGCCGCGCTTACCGGGCATCTGGTGCTGACGACATTGCACACCAACACCGCAGCCGGCGCGATCACGCGGCTGATCGACATGGGAATCGAAAGTTTTCTGTTGGCCTCCTGTGCGCGGGTGATCGTGGCGCAGCGCCTGGTGCGCATCCTCTGCGACCATTGCAAGGAGGCCTGTCGCCTGACGGCTGCAGAGATCGCCGCCGACGAGCGTTATGCCGCGCTCGGCATCGAACCGGGGGAGACCGTCTGCCGGCCGAAGGGCTGCGAGTGGTGCGGCTTCACCGGCTTTCGCGGCCGCAAGGGCGTGTTCGAGATCATGGAGATCGGCCCCGCGCTGCGGCGTGCAATCGGTCCGAAGACGGACGCCAGCGATCTCGAAGCCGCGGCGCGTCGCGAAGGCATGACGACGATGACGCAGGACGGCATCATCAAGCTCCGCGCCGGGCAGACCACGCTCGACGAGATCTTTCGCCTCACCACGAGCCTGTAGCGGTCATGCCCCATTATCGCTACCGCGCGCTGACCCGGGCCGGAGAGATCATCCTCGGCGACGTCGAGGCGCCCTCGCGCGAGGAGGTGCTGCGGCGGATCGAGTATCTCGGCCACCTTCCGGTCGAGGCGGAAATCGCCGGCGGCGGCGTGACACGAACCAATATCGTCAGCCGAGGATCGCTCGGCGGTCGCGAGCTGACGACGTTCCTGCGGCTGCTTGCGCTCCTGCTGCGGTCCGGATTGAATCTCGAAGCCTCGCTGCAGACGCTGGAGGACGACACCAACAAGTCGGTGGCGCGCTTTGCGGGCGGCCTTCGCTCCGCCGTGTCCGGCGGCGACGGCTTTGCCGAGGCGCTGGAGCGGCAGGCCGCGCTGCTCGAGCCGATGTATGTCGCCATGGTCCGGGCCGGCGAGGCGTCGGGCAAGCTCGAAATCGTCCTGCGCGCGATCGTCGAGGACCGGACCCGGCGCGAGCAGATGTCGCAACGGATCACCACCGCGGTCCGCTATCCGCTGTTCCTGGTCGGAGCGGCGATCGTGATCCTGTTCTTCTTCCTGCTTTACGTGGTGCCGCAGTTCGAGCCCATCTTCAGCGAGATGCAGGGCCATTTGAATGCGGGGGCGGCATTCGCGCTCACCGCCTCGACCTGGTTGCGCGCCCATCTCGACCTGCTGCTCGGCGTCGGCACCGGCGTGCTGCTGGTCGGCTGGCTCGTCCTGCGGCAGCCGGCGGCGCGAGCGCGACTGATGGCCACGTTCACGGCACTGCCGGGAATTGCCGGGCTGATGCACGATCGGCGCGCCGCGCGCTTCATCGGCACGCTCGGGCTCCTGGTGGAGAACGGCGTGGCGCTGCCGGCCGCGCTCAAGATCCTGCGCGACGTCGTGAGCGAGCCCGATTATGTCGCCGCGGTCGAGCAGGTGCATGAGCAGGTCCGCAACGGCCGCCGCTTCATCGAGGCGCTGGCCGACAGCGACCTGGTGCCGCCGCTGGCCGTGCGCATGCTCCGCGTCGGCGACGAGACCGGCGACCTTTCGGCGATCGCGCAGCACGCATCGCAGTTCTACGAACAGCGGCTCGCCATAGGTCTCGATCGCATGATGGGTGCGATCGGCCCGGTCACCATCATCCTGGTCAGTATCGGCATCGGCTCGTTGATCGTCTCCATCATGAGCGCTTTGCTGAGCATCACCGAGCTCGCCAAATGACGGACGCCATCGAGACAGATCCGCGGGCCGGCTCGACCTTGATCGAGATGATGGCGGTGATGGTGATCATCGCCATGCTGGCCTCGCTGGTCGGCGTGCTGCTGCCGGGCACCGGCCGCGGCCGGCTGAAGGCGCTCACATTGCAGACGGCCGCGATGATGCGGCGTGAGCGTCTCGTGGCGGTGCTCACCGGAAGCAGCCGCCGCATCTCGCTCGATACGAGCGCGCGTACGCTCGTCGGAGACAGCGGGGTGATCGCGATTCCGCGCGACGTGGTGGTCGATGTGGTCGGCGTGGACGAAACGTGGGCGGGACGGCAGGCGGTGGTGCGGTTCGAGCCGGATGGCGCTTCGACCGGCGCCGCGGTCAAATTCTCCTGGGACAAGGTGCGTTATGAGGTCGATGTCTCCTGGTACAACGGCCGTGTCGCGGTCGATGTTCAGTGAACGCCGCGCCGCTCGCGCAGGGTTCACGCTGATCGAGGCGCTGGTAGCGATGACGCTGCTGCTCGCCTTCGTCTCCGTGCTGGGGCCTCAGCTGTTCCACGCGCGCCGCATTGCCGATCGCATCGACGGGCGTATCGCGGCGCAGGCGCTGCTGCGCTCCCTGCTCGACGCGCCGCCGGACCGTGTCGCGCTTTCGCGGGGACCTCGCGACGGCGAAACCGGCGGCATGCGCTGGCGCATCACCGCGGAGCCGATGTTCATCGACGCCATGATCCCGCCGAAGGCTGAGTTGGTCCCGGCCAAGACCGCGAAGCCGGACGCACCCGTCGAGAAGCGCCCGAACTGGATCGCCTATCACCTGACCGCGACAGTGTCCTGGGCGCCGGGGCGAACGGTCACTGCCGACACATTGCAGCTGGGCCTGCCTGGGGAAGATCAATGATCATCCTCCGGCTTCCCGCGCGCCGCCAAGCCGAGCACGGCTTTACCCTGATCGAAGTGCTGGCGGCGCTTGCCATCGGGGCGGCGGTGATCGCGGGCGTGGCGGCGTTGATCCACAATGTCGCGCTCAACTTCGATCGGGGCACCGGCCTTGCGGGCAAAGCGGATCAGCTGCTGCTGGCGGCGGAGCGGATCGGCGCGGATCTGGGGTCGGCGCGCCAGCTTCCGCGCGGGCGCGACGCCAAGGCGGGCGTGGCCTTTGTCGGCGAGCCGGGGCAGCTGAGGTTCATCGCTGCGGGTGGGGTTGCTGCCGGACCGCAAGGTGAGGAGGTGGTCAGTCTCACGGTCGAGGATGTCGAGGGGACTGCTCATCTGATCCGACGCCGCGCGCCGTGGTCCGGGCCGCGTACGCTGTTCGAGAGCCTGGCCCTACGCGACCCGATCGATCTGATCGAAGGCAATGTCGATATCGCTTTCGCGTTTGGCAGCTTCGGAGCCGACGGCAATCTGATCTGGAGCGACAGCTGGCGCAGCCAGCCGCTGCTGCCTCGGCTGGTTCGGCTCACGATCCGGGATCGGGCCAGCGGCGCCGAGCTGCTTCCGGGTCTTGCGTTCCGGCTGCGCTCCGACGCGCCGCTTGGCTGCGCCCAGGCCGATGCGAGCGCCGATTGCCTGAAGGCAGGCGCGCCGACGCAGGCTGCGCCAAAGCAGGATCGACCCAGGACTGAGCCCGCTGGAGCGCGTGGATGAGTGTGCGGGATCGCGAGCGCGGAATGGTTCTGTTCGCCGTGCTGTGGGCGATTGCGTTCTGCTCGGTGCTGGTGATGGCGACGTCGATGACCTTCCGCAGCCTTGCCGGGATCGTGGCGATCGACCGCGACCGTGTCCAGGCCGATGTGCTGCTCAGCGCCGGGCTGGAGGTCGCGGCCGGCATGTCCGCTGCGCTCAAGGATGCGCCGCTCACCGCGCGCAGTACCGTCGTGACCTTGCCGACCGGGGAGGTGCGTGTGAGTGTCGGCGACGAGACCGGCCGCATCGATATCGGCCGGGCGCCTGCCGACGTGCTGGCTTCGCTGCTGCGCCATGTCGGCGCCGATGATGACGAGGCCGACGCTCTGGCGAAGGCCATCGTGGCGCTGCGCGATCAGGATCACGCTGCGCCGCCCGCAGACGGCGCGCAGCGCCAGCGGTCGGTGGTTGACAAGAAGCCCGAGCAGCCTACCGCTCCACAAGCGCAGTCGCCGTTCAGCGACATCCGGCAGCTCGCCGCGGTGCCCGGCATACGGCTGGAATGGATCACGGCGATGGCGCCCTTGATCACCGTCTATGGCAGCGAGGCTGTGAACCCCTTGACCGCCCCAGTCGCGGTGATCAGGGCGCTGCCGTTCTTTGAGGAAGCCCGCATGGAGAGCTTTCTTGCGACGCGCGGGACGCCGCTGGTGGATGGCGAGCGGCTCGGCTTTCTGCTTGGCCGCACCCAGCAATATCTGAAGGTTCAGCAGAGATCGGTGATCTCGGTCGAGCTCGCGGCGCGCACCACGGACGGATATTCGGTCAAAGCGAGGGCTTTCATCGTCCTGCTCAAGGGCGACAAACAGCCCTATCGTGTTCTGGCCTGGAATCCTGGCGGACGGCGCGTTGCGCGAGACGCCGCGATGGTGTCGGGGGATACCGATGGACCTTGAGACGATCGCAAAGGCCTGGATCGATCATCTCGCGCGGCTCTGGCTTGGCTGGCGCGACCGGCGCCGCGCCCGCAACTGGCTCAAGCTTCGTCAGGACGATGACGATCTGATCGTGCGGCAGAGCGACGGGACGCAGCAGACCTGGCCCGGCGCCTTGTCGCCGGGAGCCGCCCTTCCGGGCGAGCTTGCGCGCTCGGCGCAGCGCGCTTTCGTGATGCTGGAGCTCGGCAGCGAGGAGATCGTCTCGCGCCGCATGAGCGTGCCTGCGCAGGCCCGCGAACTGTTGCCCGGCATCGTTCGCAACCAGATCGAACGGCTCTCGCCCTGGCGCGCAACCCAGGCCTGTTACGGCTTCGATGTCCAGGATAGTGCCGAGCCAAATCACCTCGATGTCCGGGTTCTGATCACGCCGCGCGCGGTCGTCGACGACGCGCGTCATCGCATGGCGGCACTGGGCCTGCACGTCGACGCGGTCGTCGCCGGCGGAGCATCGGCGGGAGCAGCCAACGGCATCACGCTGTGGTCGCGGCTTGCGGATGCCGACGGTACACGCCTGATCCGGCTGCGCTGGATCATCGGCGGTGCGATGGCTGCGGCAGTTGGCCTCGCCGTGGTCCTGAATGTCTGGGCGTTCATGGCGGCCGCGGCGGCTGATGCCGAGAGCGGCGAGATCGTCGCAGAGATCGCCAGACTGCAGCGCCAGGTCAAAGGCACTTACTCGCCGCAGTCGATCGCATCGCTGCCGGCCGCCGAACGGGCATGGGCGCTGAAGGAGACCTCGCTGGTGTCGGCGATCGTGATCGAGGCGCTGTCGCGGGTGCTGCCCGACAGCGCCTATCTGACCGAGCTGAACATCGACGGTTCGACGGTGCGGATCGCCGGTATTGCCACGGACGCGCCCGCGCTGATCGCGCCGCTCGAACAATCAGGCCAGTTCAAGGACGTTCATTTCTACGCACCGACCACGCGCAGCGCCGATGGCGCCCGTTTCATCTTTCACATCGAGGCGCGCGTCGAGCCGCATCCGACGATGGCCGGAGGCTGACATGCCGAAGCTGAACCTCAAGCTGAAGCTTGACCTCAACCGCGAGCAGCTGCTTGCGGCCGGCGCCTTCGGCGCGCTGCTGCTGATCTGCATGCTCACCACTGCCAACGCGCTGCAGACCTGGATCGAAGCGGCGCAAAGCCTTGGCGAGCGCCGCGATCAGCTCGCGAGCCTGCAGTCGCGCGTCGGCGCGACGGTCAAGCAGCGCAAGTCGCAAGCCATGGCGGCGCCTGCGCTCGCCTTTCTCGACGCGCCGACCGGCGGGCTCGCAGCGGCGCAATTCCAGGCCTATCTGTCGCAGCTGATCGCGGATCAGAAGGCGGTCCTGGTTTCATCGGGGATTCAGGCCGCCGAGCGCGACGACAAGAGCGATGCGATCAAGCTCCAGCTCGCACTGACGGCGACGATCCCTGCGCTGCAGGAGCTGCTGTACCGGCTGGAGAGCGGAATGCCCTATGTGTTCGTGGATTCGCTTCTGATGCAGCTCGGTGGCTCGACCGAGCGCAACGCGGCCGATCCGGTGTTGAAGGTCACGCTGACAGTGCATGCGTTCTGGCGCCGCCCGAGCGCTTGAGCGGCGCGCCGCAACCGCCGCACTTACTCTGCCGCTTCGGCCGCCGTGTTCACCAGGCGCCGGAAATCGGCGATGGTCTTCTGCAGGCCCTCGTCGAGCTGGACGCGTGGCATCCAGTCGAGCACGGTGCGGGCCAGCGAAATGTCGGGCTGGCGCTGGCGCGGATCGTCTGCAGGCAGCGGCTTGAAGATCAGCGAGCTGCGCGATCCCGTCAGCGCGATCACGCGCTCGGCCAGCTCGCGGATGGTGAACTCGTTGGGATTGCCGATATTGATCGGGCCGGTGAAGTCGTCCGGCGTGTCCATGGTCTGGATCATGCCCTCGATCAGGTCGTCGACGTAGCAGAAGCTGCGCGTCTGGTTGCCGTCGCCATAGATGGTGATGTCCTCGCCGCGCAGGGCCTGCACGATGAAATTCGACACCACCCGACCATCGTTCGGATGCATTCGCGGCCCGTAGGTGTTGAAGATCCTGACGACCTTGATGCGCAAGCCGTGCTGGCGCCAGTAATCGAAAAACAAGGTCTCGGCGCAGCGTTTGCCTTCGTCGTAACAGGAGCGGATCCCGATCGGATTGACGCGGCCCCAATAGCTTTCGGGCTGCGGGTGGATTTCCGGGTCGCCATAGACCTCGGAGGTCGAGGCCTGCAGGATCTTTGCCTTTACGCGCTTGGCGAGGCCGAGCATGTTGATCGCGCCATGGACGCTGGTCTTGGTCGTCTGCACCGGATCGAACTGATAGTGGACCGGCGAGGCCGGGCAGGCGAGATTATAGATCTGGTCGACCTCGACATAGAGCGGGAACGTCACGTCGTGACGCATCACCTCGAAATACGGATTGCCGATCAGATGCGCGATGTTGGCCCGGCGGCCGGTGAAGTAGTTGTCGACGCAGAGCACGTCGTCGCCGCGATCGAGCAGGCGTTCGCACAGATGCGAGCCGAGAAATCCGGCGCCGCCGGTCACCAGCACCCGGGCCACGTCAGTCCTTCCTTATGATCGGAACGGCGGCGGAATCCGTCGGCCAGGCCCACGGCCGCGGCGTGGTCGGAACGAAACCCGCGATATGCGAGCAATCGCCGCTCTGGGAGCCAAACACGGTCCACTGCGTCACCTTCCAGAGCGTCCGTCGGCGCAGGTTCGCGCCGGCGATGACGCAATTGTTCCAGGGCGCGACAACGAACTGGATGTCGTAACAGCCGGCGGGCAGGTTCGAGACCGTTGCAAGCCGGGACGGCGCAAGCGGCTCGGCGAGCTGGTCGGGGCCCCACTGCCGCACATGACAGGGCGAGACATAGAGGTGCTGCAGATGGACGGGCGATGCGTTGACGATGGAGAATTCGGCCGCCTGCACGCACGACGACGTTGCTGATAGCGACGTGATCGCCGCGACCGATGCCCAGACAAGCGCGCGACACGCCGCGAGCCGGATGCGCATCCCATGTCGTCGGCCTATCATCGCTGCACTGTCCCGCTGCCTTGTTGGACAGCAGTAGCAGCCTGCCATTGCAGATTTGTGGCACCTACAACGTGTGCAGGAATTTCAAACAACTGTCATCGCGTGAAATCGCCGATGTCGGCGCTGCTACGCCGTGACCTCGACGCGGCTTCCGTCAGGCATGGCGATCACCGCCTCGTAGAAGCCGTCGCCGGTCGTGCGTGGCGCCGAGACGAGGACGCCATCGACCGCGCAACGTTCAGCGAGCGCATCGACGTCAGCCGCACTGCCGAGCGCAACGGCGACGTGATCCCAACCGATGCAGTCAGACGCATTCGCACCGGCAAGCCACGGGCCGGTCATGAGTTCGATCCGCGTGCCGCCACCGGGCAGCGTGGCGAAGCGCGAGACGAAGCCGGCGCGGCGCGTGCTGTGATATGCCGGGCTCACGGTTGCATGGAAGTAGCGTTGCCAGAACGCTGCTGCGGCGTCGAGATCGCTGGTCCAGAGCGCGACATGGGCGAGATGCATAGGGAGGTCCGTTCAGTTCTGTTCCGCGCCGGCGCGCTGCGCCGACAACGTCACGATGCCGAGCAGCGCGGCCAGCATCCAGAATGCCGCCTGCAGGCTGACGAACTCGGCGACGAAGCCGATCGCTGCGGGTCCTAACAGAACGCCGGAATAGCCCGTCGTGGTGACCGCTGCGACGGCGAGGCTGACCGGCATGGCGTCCTGCGTGCCTGCCTTACGGAACAGGATCGGGACGAGGTTGGATGCGCCGAGGCCGATCAACAGAAAGCCGGTGATGGCGACGGCGGCAAAGGGAATGGTGAGCAGGACGACGAAGCCCGCGATTGCGATCAGGCTGCCCCAGAACAGGGTGGCGCGGTCGCCGGTGCGGCTCACGATGGCATCGCCGCCGAGCCGGCCCGCCGTCATGGCGATCGAGAACAGCATGTAGCCGAGGCCCGCTTGCGCCTTGGGCAGGTGGTCCGCAGCCGTGAGCAGCAGCGCGCCCCAGTCGAGCATGGCGCCTTCGACCAGAAACATGATGCCGGCCAAGGCGGCCAGCAGCACCACGAAGCCATGTGGGAGAACGAAGAGCGGTCCGGCCTCGGACGGCCGCGCGCGCAGGAGCCGCGGCGTGGTGAGCCCCATGGCTAGGCCCATGAGGCTCGAGCAGACGAGGGTGCTGATCAGCGCATCGGCCCCCATGGCCAGCAACAGCGTCATCATGCCGGCTCCGACGAAGCCGCCGATGCTGAACTGGGCATGAAAGCCTGACATCAGCGGCCGTCCTTCGGCACGCTCGACTTCGATCGCATGAACGTTCACGGCGACGTCGAGCGAGCCCAGCGAGGCGCCGAAGGCGAATAATGCGGCTCCCAGCATTGCCGGCGTGGCTGCAAATGCCAGCAGGGGCAGGATGATTGCGAGCCCAAAGCCGCCCGCGACGATGATCGGCTTGCTGCCAAGGCGGCTCGTCAGCACGCCCGTCAGCAGCATTGCGGCCACCGCGCCGATGCCGAGGCAGAGCAGAAGCAGGCCTAGCGTCGCATCATCGACCGCGAGCCGCTGCTTGGCGAACGGCACCAGCGGTGCCCAGCAAGCGATGCCGAACCCGGCGACGAAGAACCCGAGCCGTGTCGCGAGCTTGGCCGCGCGCTGAACAGAAGACGACATGATGAACTCTCAGGCTAGGGCGCAGGGCGCTCGTCCCGCAAGTGGGGACAGGTGAGCGACGAGCAGGTGCGATCCGCGTTCATCGGGCCGCATGATGGTTTGGCTGTCGTCATGCCGGTGGACCGGCTTTGAGAATGGAGGCGCCGGCCTTCGTAAGGGCCTTGAGCTGAGCGGTGGGCGCGTCATGCTCCACGACGAGGTGTGCGATGTCCTTGATCGCGGCGACGCGATGTGGTGCGCGGGTCTCGAGCTTGTCCGTGGTGGCCAGCACGAGAGTCTCTCGACTGACCGAGAGCAGCGTGCGCTTGAATATCGCGTCGGCAGTGTCGATCGCACTGATCCCGCTCTTGGCTGACACCGCACAGGCGCCGAGAAACAGCCGGTCGACGTTCATCTGCCCGATCGTGAGAACCGCACCGGCATCGACACTGCCGCCGATCACCGGATCGACGGCGCCGCCGATCATGATGAGCTTCAGGTCCTGGCGTTGCAGCACCGCAGTTGCGATGTCGATCGAATTGGTCGCAATCGTGAGCTCGGCATCCTCGGGCAGGAATTCGGTCAGCGCCAGATTGGTGCTGCCGCTGTCGAGAAAAATGAATTCGCCGGTCCTGATCGCCGTAGCCGCAGCACGCGCCAGCGCTTGCTTGCGCTCACGATCTGCGCCGATGCGAGCCGCCATCGGCAACCATCCCGGCGTGATCGGCAGCGCCCCGCCATAGACGCGGCGACAAAGTCCTTCGGCCGCCAGCGCCCGCAGATCGCGCCGGATCGCGTCCTCGGAGACGTCGAATTCGGCCGCCAGCGCTGCTGCAATGACCGATTGTCCCTGTGCCAGGCGTTCGCCGATCAGGTCCCGCCGCGCCATCGGAATTTCGTCTGACATGGCCGAGACCCTATCATGCAAAAACAAGAATAACAACGTGCATAAACGTGCAAACATCCGAAGGTCAGCGCGGATCGTCCTTGCCGGCCTTCGCCGGATCTCCCTGCGTGCCTTGAATATCGATGCGTCAAAAAGCCAAATTTGCTTGAGCTTCCAGGCGGATCACCCCAGTCCAGATGCTCTGCGAAAAATATTTTGATTTCTATTTTTCAGAAATCGTGGTTGTCTAGGGCATCCCGCCTCGATGAAGAGGGACGTGCGCATCGTCGCGATACGTGGAGGCGGGGAGCGGTGGCCGCGAGAGTGTCAGGCGCTGTTGCGCAAGACGACTGACGCTGTTGCGGACGGCCAAGCCGCGTGGTCCTGACACCCCGACGCTGGTGTCCTCGCGCTGATGCGTCTGCATCATGCGCGGATATGGTGGCCAACAAGCCCGGTGCACCAGGGAGAGCGCGGAGCAACCGTTAAACCCATCGCGCAGGGAATGCCGGATCGTTCGGCTGGACCTGTGGTACCTGCCGCCTGCATTTTTTTCGCAGGCGGGCCATGGGTTGCGGCCAGCGCCCGGCATTCCCTGCGCCTCTTTGCTTTCGGAGGCGGCTCACGATCCATAATTCGGGCGCGAACGCGCCGCGAAGGCGAGGAGGCGCGCCTTGCTCGTCCCGGTCCGGGCGGAACTGGCGTGACCGATGCTGCGGATCGTCGGCGTTCGGTCGCTTGACCTTTTGTCGAAATGGGGCTGGATGCGAGATGGATTTACCGGTGCAGGCGCGCGTGAGGAGAAGTGAGTGAGCGCAAAGTCAGTGGACGCCAAGCCCGCCTTTGTTGCTGTCGATTGGGGCACGTCGAGCTTTCGCGGCTGGCTGATATCGGCAGCAGGAGACGTGCTTGCCGAAAGCCGCGGGCCCGAAGGCATGTTGCATTGTGCGGCGACCGGTTTCGCGCCGGTGCTGCGCGATCATCGCGCCAAGCTCGGCGCGCCCGACGATCTGCCGGTGTTGATTTGCGGCATGGCCGGCGCCAAGCAGGGCTGGGTCGAGGCGCCGTATGTGCGGACGCCGACCCGGCTCGACAGCCTGCATGAAGGAGCGGTTCATCTCGAGGCTGGTGGTGACATCCGCATCCTGCCTGGGCTCGCCCAGGCGCGAGCTGATCAGCCGGATGTCATGCGTGGCGAGGAAACGCAGCTGCTCGGCGTCACCGAGCCCGATTTCACCGGGCTGGTCTGCATTCCCGGCACGCACAGCAAGTGGATCGCGATCGAAGCCGGCCGCGTGAGCGAATTCACGACCTACATGACGGGAGAGCTGTTTGCGGTGATCTCACAGCACAGCATCCTCGCCCATGCGGTGGAGCCGTCGGCTGCGCCAGCAGCGGAGAGCACGGCGTTTCGCGACGCGCTTGCCGCCGCGCAAGTCTCTCCGAGCGGATTGACCACGTCGCTGTTTCGGCTGCGGGCCGCGCAGCTGCTCGGCTTCGCGCAGCGCGCCGACGGGGCTGCGACCCTGTCCGGTCTCCTGATCGGCACGGAACTCGCCGATGCGTCCCGACGTTTCCGCGGCGAGCGGGCCGTGCGTCTGATTGGCGCCGGCGCGCTCGGTCTGCTCTATCAGCAGGCGCTGGCGCAGGCCGGCTTTGCCGTCACCGTCGTCGATGCCGAGCAGGCCTCGCGGCAAGGCCTTGCCAAGGCCGCTTTGCAGATTTGGGGAGCTCAGTTCTGAACATGACGCAGTCGGTATCCTGGCCCAAGGTGAAACGTTCGCTGGTCGCGATCCTACGCGGCATCAAGCCGGAGGAAGCGGAGGCAATCGTCGGTGTGCTGATCGAGAGCGGCTTCGAGCTGATCGAGGTGCCGCTGAACTCGCCCGATCCCTTCGTGTCCATCGAGCGCCTGTGCAAGCGCTTCGGCAGCGACGTGTTCATCGGCGCCGGCACCGTGCTCAGCGCTGCCGATTGCGCGCGCCTCGCCGATGTCGGCGGCCGGTTGATGGTCAGCCCCAATGTCGATCCCGATGTGCTGGCGACGGCGGGCGCGCGGGGCCTGGTGACCATGCCCGGCGTGTTTTCGCCGACGGAAGCCTTTCTGGCGCTGCGCTCCGGCGCGTCCGCGCTGAAGTTTTTTCCGGCTTCCGTGCTCGGGCCTTCGGGCATCTCGGCGCAGCTCGCCGTGCTTCCGAAGGGCGTGGTGGTCGGCGCCGTCGGCGGTGTGTCGGACAAGAATCTTTCCGATTATGCCGCGGCGGGAGTTCGCGCCTTCGGCTTGGGATCAAGTCTCTACAAGCCGGGCATGACGGCCGCGCAGGTGCGTGACACCGCGCTTGCCTCCGTGCGCGCCTATGATGCCGCAATGGCGCGATGAGCAGGGCGAACCGAGCGGGGAGCAGCGGAACCCGTGCGACGGTTTTGTGAAACTTCTTTGACGCGGGAGCGTTGGAACGGAACCCTTTCATGAAGCTCCAGGATGCCCGTGTTCGACGCGTTGGAGAAGGTGACGCATTCGCCGCTTGCCGGCATGTTCGACAAAGCTCATCCGAAGCCGCTGGTGAGGGTGCAGCCGACGAAACCCGATATCGCCATCGCCGATGCAATCGCACATCACGCAAGGCCCGCACCTGAAAAGCTCGGGCGCGCTCTCTCCTGGGGCGCAGACGAGCATGTGCTGCTTGCACTGGCTGCTCTGGGCTGGGTTGCTACACGCGGTCAGGAGAAATCGGTGCGCCGCGTGGCCGATCACATGCTGCTGCTGACGGCCGCCGCGTCGGTGCTGCCGCATCTCCTCAAGAGGTACATCGATCAAACCCGCCCTGACCGCGAGACCCTGCTCGGTCATATCAACGGGATTTCCTGTTCCGGCAAACGCGAGGACGCTTTCCCCTCCGGCCACGCCTTGCACATGGGAGCGGTCGCCTCCGCGGCAGGCCTGCTGCCCTCGCGCCCGCGCGCGCTCATTCGCAGCGTTGCCGTTGGCCTGTCGCTGACACGGGTGCTCATCCTGGCGCATTGGGCCAGCGACGTCGTCGCAGGCTTCGTCATGGGCGTGGCGCTCGACCGCATTCTCCGCCTGGTGACCGGATGTCCGACGCAGCTCTCGCTGGCGCCTGTTCGCGACAAGAAGCCGGAGGGGCGTTCATGAGCGAATATCTGCTTCGCTTCGTCCTCGGCGGCCTCGTGGTCTCCGCTTTCGCCGTGCTTGGCGACGTGCTGCGTCCAAAGACTTTTGCCGGCCTGTTCAGCGCGGCGCCGTCGGTGGCGCTGGCGACACTTGGCATCGCGATCGCCGTCCATGGCGCCGAATATGCCGCCATCCAGAGCCGCTCGATGATGTTCGGTGCCATCGCGCTCGCGATCTACAGCATCGTTGTTTGCCAACTCCTGATGCGGGCGCGCATGCGCGCCTTCTCCGCGACCCTGCTTGCGCTCACGGTCTGGCTGATCGCGGCGCTCGGCCTGCAGGCGCTGTTTCCGGGAGGCGCCTGATGCTGATCGGCTTCTCGCTGTCCTCGCTGAAGGAGGGCCGCTGGTACGAACACGTCGTGCGCTTTGCCCTCGGCGGCGCCGTGACCGTGGTGGCCGGATTGATTGCGCGCGGGTTCGGTCCCGCGCTCGGCGGCCTGTTCTTGGCTCTGCCCGCGATCTTCTGCGCCAGCGCCACGCTGATCGAGGGGGACGAGAAACGGCGCAAGCGCGAGGCCGGCCTCGGTGGGACCAGGCGCGGGCAAGAGGCTGCGGCCCTGGATTCGGTCGGCGCCACGGTTGGCAGTCTTGGCCTGCTGGCCTTTGCAGCTTGTTTTCTGCTGCTGGTCCGTCACAGCATTCCCGCCGCCTTCATTGCAGCCTCCGCTGCATGGCTCGGGGTTTCGGTCGGTGTCTGGTGGGGCCGCCAACAGTGGCGGGCAGCACTTCGCCGACGCGCGACGGAGACCGCGAGCCCCGAACGGATCCGTCCGTCCGGTAAGTCGCTGTCGCATGCCGGAGCGTCGCGGCGAGGTCGATGGCTGCGGGCAGAGACGCGTTCAGGGCGGCGTGGGAAGCAGGGCAGCGTTGCGTGATTTTGTGGGAAAATAGATTGAATTCAAACAATTTTACTTCAAGTAATTACCCAATGCAAGGCTCCGCTTCAAATGCCCGTCTGCGCTTCGGTTTTGCCCTGGTCGGCCTCGGCCGCCGTTGGCGGCGCGCGCTCGACGCGCGAATGGCCGCGCTCGGCCTGTCGGATGCCGCCTGGCCGCCGCTGGTGCATTTGGATCGGGCCGGCGATGGCATCACCCAGAACGAGCTCGCCGTCCGCTGCGGCATCGACGGGTCGACCTTGGTGCGGCTGCTCGACATTCTCGGCGAGCAGGGGCTGGTCGAGCGGCGGGTGTCGCCGACCGACCGTCGCGCGCGGCTCATCTTTCTCACCGCAAAGGGGCGGCGCGCGCTGACGTCGGTCTATCGCATCCTGCACCAGGCGGAGGTCGCGATGCTGAAGGATGTCGACGACGAGCACCTGCAGGCGACGCTCGAGGTCTTCGCGCAGATCGAGCACCGGCTGGCAAAGGAAGACAAGCCATGACGATCCAAGCGCTCGCGCGCCTCGGCTTCGAGCCGCCGAAGCTCGCCTTCGCCTTGCGCACGGCGATTGCTGCCTCGCTCGGGCTTCTGCTGGCCTGGCTACTCGGGCTCGAACATCCGCAGTGGTCTGCGATGACGGTGTGGGCGGCGTCGCAGCCGCTGCGTGGCCACCTCCTGGAAAAAAGCGCTGCACGGTTCGCCGGCACCATCGTCGGCGCGCTGTTCGGCATGGGCCTGGTGCTGATGTCGCGTGGAGAGCCCTGGGTGCTCGTGATCGGCATCGCCGCGTGGATCGGCCTCTGCGCCTTCATCGGCAATCTGGTTCGCGGCTACGCGTCCTACGCCGCGATGCTGTCCGGTTATTCCGCTGCGATGGTGGCGCTGCTCGATGCCGCCCATCCCGAACATGTGCTGGCATTGGGGATCGACCGGGTGCTCACGGTCGCGGTCGGTATCGTGGCGGCCTTGATCGTAGGCCTGCTGTTCGCAGCTGCCGGCGACGACGTCACGGTGATCGAAAAGGCGCGCAGTCTGAGCGCCCGTATTGTTGGCGATCTCGTCGCGCGATTGCATGGGGCTCCGGTTTCGGAGAACGAGCAGCGGTCGATCCTCTCGGACATTGCCGCCCTGGAAGGCACGCTCGATCTGCACAGTGCCGGCTCGCGCCAGGGGCGCCGGCTGGTCAAGAAGATTCGGGCGCTGCTGGCCGCGCAGGTGGCGGCTGTGCTGTGGCTGCGATCGGATGTGGCCCCAGCGATTATGCTATCCGACCAAATCCTCGAGGGAGCCGAACGGTGCGCGACATCGGATCCGGAGCGGGCGCTTGAATTGCTGCGTCAGGCCATCGGCGCGGCAGATCCGAGGGATGATCTCACGACGGTGCTGGACGAACTGGCGGCCGCAACCTGCGACCTTGGTGACCTCGAAGGCGATTCCGCCGCCGAGCTCGATCTGCATCGCGATTGGCTGCTGGCGCGTCGCGCCATGCTGCGGGCCATGATCGGACTGCTTGCGACCGGCGCCATCTGGCTTGCGACCGGCTGGGACATGGGCGGCTTCATGATGCTGGGCACCGCGATCATGCTGTCGATCTTCTCGACCTTCGAGAACCCGGCATCGATGCTGCGCCATGTCCTGGTCGGACAATTGCTCGGTACTGCGTTCGCCCTGATCTGCCGCTGGCTGGTCTGGCCGCTCGCGAACGGCCCGCTCGAGCTGGTCGTGGCCATGATGCCCTTCATTCTGCTCGGCGCGCCCTTGTTTGCGCACCGGCTGACGCAGCGCATGGCGTTCGACTACAATATGGTGCTGCTCTTGATGTTGCAGCCGGCCTGGCCGCAGACGATGACGCTCGAACATTCGCTGATGGCAAGCCTTGCCGTCATCATCGGTCCTGCTGTTGGCCTGGTCGCGTTCCAGCTGATTTATCCCATCGACAGCCGCGGGCGCTACGAGGCCGTCCGCACCGCCATGATCGACGATCTGGAGCACCTTGCGGCAAGCGCGCTTCGGTCGACACGGCGACGGAGATGGCGCGCGCTGCTGCATCATCGCATTCTGCTGGCGACTTATTGGGGCGAGCGCGCCTCATTGCCGGCGTCGCGGCTGGCCGAGGATGCGCTGGCGCTGCTCTGCGTCGCAGAGGCAATCGAGCATCTTGCCGACTTTGCGATCGTCGCCTCCTCGCAGGGGCTCCAGCGGCGACTGACTGCAACGTTGAAGCGCCTGCACCGGGTGGGCGCGGACCCCGCACGCGCGGCGCGGGCCTTACTCGCTGCCGCGCGAGGGTTATCCGTGGAGACCTCCGGCACCGCGCAGGTTCTGGCGCAAGCGGCCGGCAAGCTCATCGAGCGGCCCGCAGCTTTTCGCAAGCTGCGGGCTGCCACTGATTAGCTGGCCGCGGCATGGATCTCCGGCGGCGCGCTGACGGCTTCATCATGCGATCGCGCGAACACCTGCAGAGCCTCGGCCATCTGCATGCGCCCGCTGACGCCGGTGATGATGACGTCGACCATCGTGAACGACGAATGGAAGTGACCATGCGCCTTCAGCTGGCTGACCGGAACGCCGGCAGCCGCCAAGGCCTCGGCATAAGCAATGCCTTCGTCGCGCAACGGATCGAACTCGCAGGTGACGATATAGGCCGGCGGCAGGTCGGCGAGCTTGCCGCGCAGGGGCGAGACGCGCGGATCGGTGCGGTCGGCCGGCGAGCAATAGATGTCCCAGAACCAGTACATCAGCGAGCGGGTCAGGAAGTAGCCGGTCGCGTTCTCGGTATAAGAGGGGCGATCGAAGCTGCAGTCGGTGACCGGACAAATAAGCAGCTGCCCGCCGATAGCAGGTCCGCCACGGTCGCGCGCGAGCTGGCAGGTGGCGGCAGCGATGTTGCCGCCCGCGCTCCAGCCCGCGACCAGCACCGGGCCGTTGCGGCCGCCGAGTTCGGCCGCATGGTCGGCGACCCAGCGCGTCGCCGCGTAGCCGTCTTCCGCTGCGGCCGGGAAACGGTGCTCCGGCGCGTGGCGGTAGTCCACGCTGACGAAGATCATGTTGGAGCGGCGGCACATGTCGCGGCAGAACGGATCATCGGATTGCTCGTCACCAAGCACCCAGCCGCCGCCATGGAAATAGACCACGATCGGATGTGGTCCCGGTGTTGCCGGGCGATACAGCCGATAGCGCAGGGGACCATCGGCGCCTTGCAAGGTGCCGTCCTTGACTTCACCGACCGGCCGGCCCGGCGGCCGCGTTGTATTGAACTGCGCGACGAACTCGCGCGCGCCTTGCGCGCCCATGGATTCGATCGGCGGCAGGTTCATCTCGGCGAGCATGTTCAACACCAGCCGCACGTCCGGCTGCAGCCGCACGATTTCGCCGTCGTTACATTGCGTGGCGCCGTTCGGTCCGCTCAGCTTGAAGCCGAGCATGCCGCGGCTGACAATTTCGTTGCAGATGCTGCGGTAGGGACCGACGCCGCCTGTATAAGGCATCACGCCCTGCGGTTTGCCCGGCACGTTGGCGCCCGTATACCAGGTGTTGGCCAGGCGATGCAGCGTCAGCATCGCGCAGTCGGCCATGTGTCGCGCCCAACCGGCCTGCGCGGTCTCGGTCGCTTCCATGGCAGTGAAGCCGGACTCGCGCATCGCGATCAGCCGATCGACCACCCAGTCGACATGCTGCTCGATCGAGACCGCCATATTGGAGAGCACCGACGGGCTGCCCGGCCCGGTGATCAGGAACAGATTGGGGAAGCCGGTAACGGTCAGGCCGAGATAAGTCTCGGGACCGTGGGCCCAGAGGTCGGACAACGATTTGCCGCCGCGTCCCATGATCGGATGCACCGCCCTGATCGCGCCGGTCATCGCATCGAAGCCGGTTGCGAACACGATGATGTCGATATCGAAGCTGCGCTTCTCCGTCTTGATGCCGTTCGCGGTGATCGCCGTGATCGGCTCCTGGCGCAGGTTGACCAAGGTGACATTCGGCCGGTTGAACGTGGCGTAGTAGTTGGTGTCGAGGCAGGGCCGCTTGGCGCCGAACGGATGATCGTGTGGGGTCAATGCCGCCGCGGTGTCGGGATTCTTGACGATCTCGTGGATCTTCTCGCGGATCAGATCGGCGAGCAGTGCATTGCCGTCGGGGTCGACGCCCTGATCCGCCCAGAGCTGAGTCAGCATGCCGACGAGATCGCCTGCCGCCCACAGCGTCTCGAACCGCGCGCGGCGTTCGGCCTCGTTCATCTGCCAGCTATATTCGGTCGCGGGCGGCAACGGCACGCCGGCGAGCGACCACCGCGCCTGTTCGCGGAAGGTGGCGCGATCCTGCGCCAATTGGGCGGCGCGATCCTGCGGCACCGGGCCGTTATGTGCTGGAAGCGCGAAGTTCGGTGTGCGCTGAAATACGATCAGCTGCGCGGCCTGCTCGGCGATCACGGGTATCGACTGGATCCCGGACGATCCCGTGCCGATGACGGCAACGCGCTTGCCGGCGAATGTCACCTCGTCTTTCGGCCAGCGGCTGGTGAAGTGGATCTCACCCTTGAAGTCCTGGACGCCATCGATCTCCGGCGGCTTCGGCTGCGACAGGCAGCCGGTCGCCATGATGTAATGGCGGCAGGATACGGCAGGTCCCTTGTCGGTGGTCAGCAGCCAGCGCTCGCTGGTTTCGTCCCAATTTGCCGCGATGACCTTGGTGCCGAAACGGATATCGCGCCTCAGATCGTAGCGGTCGGCGACGAAGCCGAGATAACGCAGGATCTCAGGCTGGGTGGCGTATTTCTCCGACCAATGCCAAGCGCTGTCGAGCTCTGGGTCGAAAGTGTAGCTGTAGTCGACCGTCTGGATGTCGCAGCGCGCGCCGGGATAGCGGTTCCAATACCAAGTGCCCCCGACGTCATCGGCAGTGTCCAGCGCCAGAACCGAAAAACCGGCCTTGCGCAGGCGGTACAGCGCATAGAGGCCGGCGAATCCCGCGCCGACCACCGCAACATCGACCTGTTGCGTCTCGCTGGAGCCCGATTGTGGAGCACTTGCCGTGACCGTTGCGTCTGACATGCGATTCCTCCCGATGATTTTATGGTTGAGACAGGAGGCTAGTTCTGCGCGCGAGATTTGTCATCATGCCAGAAAGCAATCTATGATTGCTGCGCTGCGGTCACATCAGGACGGTGCTGATCTTGCATTGCCGGTGAAAATCCGGCGCGCTGTAGACAACGGCTTGAGAAAGCGACAGAAAGCGCCTTGCGGCAGCGCCGTCCGTGAAGTTTAACGCTTGGCGGGTGTCAGAACCGCTACACTGTCGCAAACCGAAGACTGATTCAGGTACGCCCATGCCGCTATCGCTGCCGAAACAAAAAATTCGTGTCCTGCTCCTGGAGGGCGTGAACGACTCCGCCGTTCGCATGTTCGAGGCCAACGGCTATACCGAGGTGGACCGGCTGCCCAAGGCGCTCGGCGCGGCCGAACTGAAGCGGATGCTGTCCGGCGTGCACATGCTCGGCATTCGCTCGCGGACCCATCTGACCGCCGAAGTGCTGGAGGCTGCCGATCGCCTGATGGTGGTCGGCTGCTTTTCCGTCGGGACCAACCAGGTCGATCTCGACGCGGCGAAGCGGCTCGGCATTCCCGTGTTCAATGCGCCGTATTCGAACACGCGCAGCGTCGCGGAACTCACCATCGCCGAAGTCGTGATGCTGTTCCGCCGCATCTTCCCGCGTTCAGTCTCGGCGCATGCTGGCGGCTGGGACAAGTCGGCGGCGGGCAGCCGTGAGGTCCGCGGCA
Source organism: Bradyrhizobium sp. SZCCHNS1022 (assembly GCF_032484835.1). Classification (NCBI taxonomy): domain Bacteria; kingdom Pseudomonadati; phylum Pseudomonadota; class Alphaproteobacteria; order Hyphomicrobiales; family Nitrobacteraceae; genus Bradyrhizobium; species Bradyrhizobium sp. SZCCHNS1022. Next base: position 2,507,612 of record NZ_JAUETT010000001.1, read on the forward strand.
AGACGCTCGGCATCGTCGGCTACGGCAATATCGGTTCGCAACTATCGAACCTCGCCGAGGCGATGGGCATGCGCGTGATCTTTCACGATCTCACCGACAAGCTTCGTCATGGCAACACCGAGCCGGTCGAGAGCCTCGACGAGCTGTTGGCCATGAGCGATGTGGTCACGCTGCATGTGCCGGAGACGCCGGCCACCGCGAACATGATCGGCGAGCGGCAGATCAGGCACATGAAGGATGGCGCCTATCTGATCAACAATTCGCGCGGTACGGTGGTGGATATCGAGGCGCTTGCAAGCGCGCTGCGCGAAGGCAAGCTCGCCGGTGCCGCGGTCGACGTCTTCCCGGTTGAGCCGGCCTCGAACGCCGATCCATTCGTCTCGCCGCTGCAGGGTCTGCCCAACGTGATCCTCACGCCTCACATCGGTGGTTCCACCGAGGAAGCGCAGGACCGGATCGGCGGCGAGGTCGCGCGCAAGCTGATCGACTATTCCGACGTCGGCTCGACCTTTGGTGCGGTGAATTTTCCGCAGGTGCAGCTGCCGGCGCGCCCGACGGGCACGCGTTTCATCCACGTCCATCGCAACGTGCCGGGCGTGCTCCGCCAGATCAACGAAGCCGTGTCTCGCCACAACATCAATATCCTGGCGCAATATCTGCAGACCGATCCGGAAGTCGGCTATGTCGTGCTGGAAACCGACGTGGTCGGCGGGGAGGGCGAGGCACTGCTCGCCGAGCTGCGGGCGGTCGACGGCACGATCCGGGTGCGTGTGTTGTACGATCACGACCGGCCGTAAGCCGTCCTATCCTTCGGCGGCATATGTAAGGGATCTCTGGCGTCGCGGCGGCCCAGTCCGGAGCAGGGCTTGTTCGACGCCTGGCGTGCGCAACAGCTTCGCCGCGGATTCGAACATCAACGCCTCGTCGTCGCAGGGATGGTTGAGCAGTTCTGCGACGATCCGTCCGGGGCGAGGCGACAGCACAACGATGCGATCGGCGAGACGTACGGCCTCGGCGACGTCGTGAGTGACCAGCAGGGCAGCGATGCCGGCCGTGTCGACCTCGTTTCGGATCAGCCGCTGCATATCTCGCCGCAGGCCAACATCGAGCGCCGAGAACGGCTCGTCCAACAATAACAGATCCGGCGCCACGGCAAGCGCACGCGCGAGGCCAACGCGTTGACGCATGCCGCCGGATAATGCGTGCGGTCGCTTGGCGAGGTCGGCAGTCTCCAGCCCCAGCCGAAGCAGGATGCGAGTCGCGGCGGTTTCCCGCGCGCTCCTCGCCATTCCAGCGGCTTTCAGGCCGAAGCCCGCATTTTCGAGCGCGGTCATCCACCCCGCAAGACGCGCATCTTGGAACACGAACGCGCTGCGCCGGAAGCTGTTGCCGACGGTCCCGGCGCTTGGATGGAGCACGCCGGCTGCAAGCCGCAGCAGCGTGGTTTTGCCGCAACCGGACGGGCCAAGTACGGCAACGAATTCGCCGGATCGCACTGTAAGCGTCAGGCTGTGGATCACGGCTACGTCGGCAAAGTGCATGGCGAGGTTCTCGATCCGGAGCATGCGTCAGCCTGCCTCGAAGCTGGGCGCACGCCGTGTCGCCGCCCACAGACGGAGCGGAGCAACCAATGCGAAGTCGCAGGCCAGCACCAGCAGCATCACGAGAATGATCCAGGCCATCGTTTCCGCCAGGTCGAGATGGGCGCGGGCGGTCGCCAGCCGGCCACCAATCCCCGTCCCGCTCCCCATCACCTCCGACATGATGCAGACCTTCCAGGCGAAGCCGAGCGCGGTTGCAGCTGCCGGCACAAGATGGTCGAGCAGTTGCGGCAAGTCGATGTCGATCCATGTCTGCCGGCGCGATGCGTGATAGAGCCGCGCCATTTCGGCAAGGCCCGGATCGCGCGCATCGAGCCCTTGCAAGGCCGAGAGGAAGAGAACCGGGAAAATCGTGATCGCGACCGTGAAGGCCGGCATGAAGCCCGACGCCCCGAACCAGAGAAAGGCGAGCACGAGCCAGGCGACCGGTGGAACGCCGAGAAAGGCTGTCGTAACCGGCCTCAGTGCAAAGCGGAGACGTCGCGATGCTGCCGCGATAGCGGCGAGACCCGTGCCGAGAACGCAGCCGCAGCTCCAACCGGTCAGCGACTGCACGGCCGTGAGCTTCAAGGCCGCGCTAACCTCTCCGCTTTCGGTCAGAGTCAGCAGCTTCCATGCTGCATCCGAAGGTCGAGGCAGCACCAGCGGACCGAATGCACGGGACCCGAACTCCCACGCCACCCACACGGTCGCGAGCCCGGCCGTTCCCCACAGGATGCGTCCCGGAATGGTCACGGTGCCAGATAAAAATCGTCGCCCGGCAGCTTGCCTGCCAGCGCGTCGGGCGCAAGATCGAGGATGGCTTGGTAGAACCGGGTGAGTTCGGTACGTGCGGCTTCCGCCGGAACGATGCTCATGTTGAAATGCTCCAGCGCCTTCTCGAAGATCATCGGGCGCATCTGCATCTTGGCCTCGGCCAGGGCTGCGGCCTCGCTGCGGTTCGCCAGGACCCAATCCTTCGCCTGCGGCAGGCTCTTGCGCAGCGCATTGATCAGCTCCGGCGAATCGTCGAGCAGGCTGGCATGCACGGCGACACCGACCATGGGAATGCCAGTCGTAGCGCCATTCTTGGCGCCGTGCTTGGTCCAGACCTGTTGCAGGCTGATGGCGCGATGAAGCGTGCGGCCCTGTTGAGCGGCCATCATGATCGCGGCGGTGGCTGGCGGCTCCGACAGGATCGCGGCCGTGGCGCGCCCCGCCGCCAGCATTTGTGCCGCCTCCATCCCGGTCTGCACATAAGACAATTTGAGGTCCTCGTCCGGGTCGAGGCCCTCCATCTTGGCACAGGCGCGGAAGACCAGATCCGGCATGTCGTTCCGGAAAAAGCCGAGCACCGGCTGCCCGGCGAGATCGGCGAAGCTCTTGATCCTCTCGTCTTCGGCGACCACCGTGAGGTGCCCCATGCCGAGCAGGCACAACAGCTTCAACGGCATGCCGCGATTGGCGAGGTTGGCGGGTACATGGGTCGGCGTGGAGAACAGTTTGGTATGGCCGCTGACGACAGCGGCGCGCAGATCGTCGGTGTCCCGCCAGAGTCGGAACGTTGCTTCAGGTGCCGCCGATGACAATGCGCCGGAGGCGAGCGCCCGCACCAGCGTAATGGTGGCGCCCGTCGGCGCCCCCAGGATCTCAAGGCCGGGCACCACCTTGGCGAGGCTGCGTCCAAGCGGCAGGGCGGCCAGCGCCGCACCGGCAACGAGGCTGCGACGGGAGAGGAGAGGGAGCGCGGAATGACTCATGGCAGAACTCCGCAAGTTATATCCATGTCAATATAGCATGAGCCGCGCGAAACGGGACGCTGGCGTATTGTCCGGCACATGCCGTGGCGGTGCTCATGGAGCAATCGTCATGCCAGCTGTATTATGGGCGAAACAGCTCAGGAAGCCGCCTGGCCGCTGTCGCCTTCGGGACAGGCCTGTTGATTTGCCTACAGCCTGACAATGCGGCAGAGTGCGTCGATGATATCGCGTTCTGGCTTTGCCTCTGAGAACGACGGCCTCGCGCTGTCGAGATGATGATGACCGGTCAACCGTTGCCTGTGGCGGCTGCTTCCACTGTTCTGAGCACGACAGTGCCGGCGCGGGTGCTGCGACACGACCCACAATACGGGATGTCGACGCTGTTCTTTGCCGACGGCGAGTTGCGGGTGCCGATGGTCGATGCGCCGGTCGACGCGGGTGTGTCGGTGACGATCGAAGCGCGCGACGTCTCGATCGCGTTGTCGCGTCCGATGGACGTTTCCATTACCAACCGCCTGCCCGGGAAAATCGAGGAGATCCTGCCGCTGGAGGCGCCTTACGTCCGAGTCACGCTTGGTCTCGGCGCAACGCGGCTACACGCGTTGGTGACCCTGGAATCGGTCGAGCGCCTGGCGCTCGAGGCCGGCCTGTCGGCCTGGGCGATGATCAAGAGCGTCGCGATCGGACCCGGCGCGGTTCGGCCTTCGGAGCTGCCTCGGCCACGCCGTTGGCCCGCTTCTGATAGTCCGGATCAGTAGCCTTCTGCAGCTCGCCGAGCGCGGCCGTCGTCGCCGTGCGCGTGCGCCGCTCCATCGAGCGGTACAGCGCGATCAGCCGCTCGCCGAACGGCGTGATTTCTGCTCCGCCGCCGCGCCGTCCAGGATGGGTCTCGAACACCGGGGTCTCGAAGGTGCGGTTGAGCGCATCAACCATCAGCCAGCATTTGCGGTAGGAGATGCCGCTTGCGCGCGCTGCCCCGAGAATCGAGCGCTCTCTCCTGATCGTCTCAATCAACAGAAGATCCTCCGGCGTGAGGCGGCCGCCATTGCCGAAATTGATCGTCAGTTCGATCTGTGCCGCGTCCTTCATCCGGTGCCGATCCAGTCGTTGACCGGCCTGATCATGTCACGTGCGTAGGAGGCTGTCACCACCCGGCCCGACCACCCCTCGAGCCAACCGGGGCGCTGTGCGATCTCGGCCTGGACGCATTGGCCAAACTCGCCAGCGAAGTTCCGCCATTCGCTCATCAAGGCCGGCGATACCGATGTGATGATCGGCACCCCCGCGGCAATTGCGGTGCCGAAGGCATCGCTCAGGCCGCGCCCCATCGCCTCCTGCTTGCCGAACTTGCTCAGGATCACGATGTCGGTGCCGCGTGCGATCTGCTCCTGGACCGCGGCGCAGGCGAGCGCAAGTCCTTCGGGGGCGAGACTGCAAGCCTGTGAGCCGGGGCCGAGATCCTGCGAGATCGAGAACACACGGTCGTCATCGAGGCTGCGCAGGACCATGGATTTGCACGGATGGTCATGGTCGGCTGCGCTCTCGACCACGCCGACGACCCGCAGGCCGGTTGCAGAAAGACGCGCCGCGAAGTCGTGCAGCATGCCCTGGATGACTGCGGAGGCGGCACCCTGCAGCGCCACGATCTGACACGTTGCGATCTCGGCAATACCCATGGCAATTCTCCTCATGCGTTGGCGGAGACGCGGCCCGCCTTCCGGTCGGTCTGCATAATGGCGGTGATCGCGGCGATCGCGCTGGTGCCGATGGCATGGCCGCGCTCGTCGATGCCGCTCCAGGATGCGTGCCGACCGCGCGGATCGATCTCCAGCAGCTTGACATCTGCCGGCACGCGCGAGCCGTCACGAGCAATGCCCCGGAGCGCACCGTCCAGCGGCGCAAACACGGGCACTCCGCCGAGCGAGCCGAGCTGAAGTCCCTTGTAGACGCGGGTCCCGATATCGACCGGCGTGTGCCAGATGCCCTCATGATCCGAATAGACGAAGCGTTCGCGGCCGGCACCGCCGAGGCTGCGCGCCTTTCCGTCCGCAAGTTGCGTCGTGCCGTGTGAAATGATCGCCCCCGTTGCGCATGGGTGGGTTTCGATCGCGACGTCGCAGTTGAAGCCGACCGCAAAGTGCGGTCCGATGCCGACTGCGACGCGGGCGACGCCGCGCAGGTCCGGCGTTATGAGGCGCTTCTGCATGCGACCGTCGACGATCACTGCGGGATAGCGGAAGGCGATGATGTCAGTGAGATGCATCTCGGTGACGGCAACGCGGTCGGGCTCCCGATGAATCCGGACGATGTCGGCGACCCCCTCGGCACGCTCACCGACAATGCCTGCGAGTTCGCGACGTTCGCCGAACAAGACGTCGTGAAACGCCATGCCGCGGCGGATCACCGGGGGAAAGGGGTCGTGACACATCACCACCGCAAACCGTGCGTCATTGAGCTTGGTCGCGACGGCGGAGGCGATTTCGTTTGTGCCAAGCACAAGCGCGAGGGGTCTTGGTGCGTTGGGGTGCCAGGTGACGGCGGCGGGCTTCATAGGGAGACCTCGTGTTGCGAGATCCTTCATAGCAAGCACCGCGCCAACGGTCGGGAGCGATCTTAAGTATTTGGATTGTCATCAGAAACGGCTGGTCTGGTGTTTTCTCGAGAGTTCCAGCTGTATTGTCTCGTATATAACAACGCATCCTATATTGTCGCGGATATAACAGCGATATGATCGTTTGGATTTGCGGCGCGTCAGACGGACGGCTGTTCGCGGCGTACCAGCGCGACACCTTTGACTTGAGCGTAGACTTCGAGTCCCACCGCGAGATCGAGCTCTTTCCAGGAGCGTTGGGTGACGCGCGAGAGCAGACGTGCGCCGCTGCCGTCGAGGCCGAGGCCGAGCAGCGCGGTCACCCGGTGGTCCGACTGGCTGCGGATGCTCAGGATCTTGGCGCGGAGCACATTGACGATCGTGCTCCGGCTGGGCTGCTCGCGGGCCAGGCTGACGTCGTCGGCCAGGATCCGCAGACGACGATGGTCGCCAATCCGCAGGGGCTCGGCGGGTAAGAGGAATTGGCCGCCGGGCACTGCCAGCGTCGTCATGCCATCGGCTTCGTCTTGGGCGACCACCGTTGCATCGAGGCTGACTGCAGCATCGCGCGATACTGCGAGCGGCAACGCCAGATCAGCCTGCAGGTCGGTGAGCAATCCTGCCGCAATCACACGGCCGCTTTTCATCAGTACCAGCTGATCCGCGAGCCGTTCGACCTCCGCCATATCATGGCTGATATAGAGGATCGGCAGGTCGAGCGCGCCGTGCAGCCGCTCCAGATAGGGCAGGATCTCGTCTTTGGTCATCTGATCGAGTGCCGAGAGCGGCTCGTCCATCAGCAGGAGCTTGGGCTGGCTGAGCAATGCGCGGCCGATCGCGACGCGCTGCCGTTCGCCTCCGGACAGGTTGCGCGGTGAGCGGTCCAAGTGCCGGTCGATCCCGAGCAGCGCCACGACCTCGTCGAAGGCGATCGCGCCGGGATCTGTTTTCGCGGGACGGCCGTACGTCAGGTTGCGGCGGACCGAGAGGTGTGGAAACAGATTGGCTTCCTGGAACACGTAGCCGATCGGACGCTGGTAAACCGGACGGAAGGATTTTTCGTCCTGCCACACATCGCCGGCAACCGAACAGAACCCGGCCTTCATGCGGTTCAGACCCGCGATACAGCGCATCACCGCGGACTTGCCGCAGCCCGACGGACCGAAGATGGCGATCACGCCGCGCGCCGGCAGCTCGAATTGGGCGTTCAGTTCGAAGCTTCCAAGGAGCCCGCGAAAATCGACCTTGATGGTGTTGGACGTCATGATGCTAATCGGCTGACCTTCTTCTCGATCAGCATCATGGCGAGGATCACGCAAAAGGAGAAGATCACCATGCCGAGCGCGAGCACCGAGGCCTCGGTCCATTGCGACGTCTCGACATAATCGTAGATCGCGACCGACAGCACCTTCGTCTTGCCGGGGATGTTGCCGCCGATCATCAAGACCACCCCGAACTCGCCGACCGTGTGGGCGAAGCCCAGAATGGCGCCGGTGAGGAAGCCTGGGCTTGCGAGCGGCACCGCGACGGTCCAGAACGCCCGCCAGGGCGAGGCCCGCAAGGTTGCCGCAGCTTCGATGGGCTTATCGCCCATCGCCTCGAACGCGTTGCGGATCGGTTGCACGACAAACGGCATCGAGAACAGCACGGAGCCGATCACCAGCCCTGGGAATGTGAAGGCCAGCGTACGGGCCCCCCATAGCGCCGCAAGCATGCCGCCAGGACCATTCGGCCCCAGCGCCACGAGGAGATAGAATCCGAGCACAGTCGGCGGCAGGACGAGCGGGATCGCCACCAGCGCGGCGATAGCTTCCTTCCACCAGCGTTTCGAGCGCGCGAGCCACCAGGCGATGGGCGTTCCCACGATCATCAGAATGACAGTCGTGAGCGAGGCAAGCTCCAGCGTCAGCCGGACCGGCTGCCAGATATCGCCGGAGAGAGTCATGACGCGCTCAAGCCCAGGGTCTTCCGCTCTCCAACGGGGGCGGCCAACTCTGTGGCCGACATGCGCAGGCGATCAGTATACATCCAACTCCTACGAACCCGACTTCGGATCCAGAGCATAGCCGTATTTCTCGACTACTGCGCGAGCCTCCGGGCTCCTCAGGAAGGTGAGGAACGCGGTGGCGGCTTCGTTACCGGCGGAGGTTTTCAAGAGCACGGCGTCCTGGCGAATCTCCGTATACAGATTTTGCGGCACCAGCCAGCGCGAGCCGCCGGCATTGGGCATCAGCTGCGACAGGGCGACGAAGCCGATCTCGGCATTGCCGGTGTCCACGAACTGAAAGGCCTGCGAGATCGTATTGCCCATCACGATCTTGGGCTGCACCGTGTCGTAGAGTTTGAGCGCCTTCAGGGTCTCGACCGCGGCGGCCCCATAGGGGGCGGCTGTGGGATTGGCGATCGAGAGCTTGTTGAACGCGCCTGCCTTCAGCGTCTCCTCGCCTTTCACGGCATTCGGATCCTTGCTCCAAAGCACGAGCTTGCCGATCGCATAGGTGAAACGGCTGTCCGGCACGCCGAGACCTTCAGCGACCAGCTTTTTCGGCCGTTCATCGTCGGCGGACAGCAGGATGGCGAAGGGCGCGTTCTCCTTGATCTGGGTGTAGAACTGACCCGACGCGCCGAAGCTCAGCACGACCTCATGGCCGGTCTTGGCCTTGAACAGCGCCGCGATCTCCTTCGCCGGCTCGGTGAAATTGGCGGCAACCGCGACGTTGGCGCTGCCGGCAAAGGCGGCCGCGCTGGTGAACAGCCATGTCGTGGCGCAAAGGGCGGCGACCAGTACCGAACGGATCAGTTTCATCACATTAACCTCATTCATCGCGCCGGTCCGGCGCCGCACCCGACAGTTGCCTGTCGCGGCTCGATCGCCTCCGGGCCTCAATGTCTCGAAGCCGACGCTGCCATCGGCGACCCGAAGAGCGGTGCAAGTGCCGTTCCATTGTCGGGGAAGCGTCCAGCTTGATCAGCAGTGAAGCTATATCACTATGTATATACCACGGTAAATGGGATGCGGCGTTATCGTCAACCGCCCTCGGCGGTCGGTGCGCCAGCGGGCGATGTGGACCGTAGCCGCTGGCGCGTCCGCGCCTGTCGGATATCCGACAATCAGGCGGACGAAGCTTTTTGCGAGTGGTCAGGGCTTGGCGGCATCGGGCAAATAGCGCGCACCCTCCCGGCCAAGGAAATCGAGCATGGCCTGGGCGGGGGGCAACAAGAGCTTGTCGGCCCGCCGGATGGCGTGCCACTGGCGAATGATCGGCAGCCCCGGGATTTTCAGCGCGACCAACCGGCCCTCTTCGAGCTCGTGGGAGACCGTATGCTGCGAGATGAAGGCGACGCCGAGGCCTGCGATCACGGCCTGCTTGATGGTTTCGTTGCTGTCCATCTCCATGCTGGTCTTCGGCTGCAATCTGTTCTTCCGGAAAAAGTCCTCCATCAGCATGCGCGTGCCGGAGCCGATCTCGCGAGTGATGAAGACTTCGCTGGCGAGATCGGCTGCAGTAATCCGCCGCTTCTTCGCGAGCCAGTGGTTGGCGGATGCGATCACGACGTGCGGATGCTTGCCGAGCGGCCGCATGTCGACCTGAAGGTCGGCGGGCGGACGTCCCATGATCGCAATGTCGAGATCGTAGCCGCGCAGCGCCTCGCGGATCGTGTCGCGGTTGCCCACTCGCAGCGACACGTCGATCTTCGGGAAGCGGCGGGAGAATTCGGCGATTGCGAACGGCACGAAATATTTTGCGGTGCTGACCGCGCCGATCGACACCCGTCCGCCGCTGCGGCCGGCGATCATCTCGAGCTCCTGCTCGCAATCGAGCAGCGCAGCCTCGACGCGTTCGGTCAAGGCGAGCACGCTGCGCCCGGCATCCGTCAGGACCATGCCGTCGGCGGTGCGTTGGATCAGCGGCAGGCCGGCAAGCTCCTGCAGGTTGCGAATCTGCAGGGTCACCGCGGGCTGGGTCAGGTGAAGCCGGCCGGCCGCGGAGGTCACGGAACCGGAGGTCTGAACCGCGGCGAGCGCACGCAGCTGCCGGATCGTCAGGTCGCGCGAAAATCGCTTCGCCATTGTTCTCCCACCATAAAAAATTCTTTTGTTGTTCCAAAGATAAAGAAATTTCACTAATTATGCAATTCGCGGCTTGATAGGCGGACGGCGATGCCGAGACGCCGCAAGCGTCAAGCCCGAACAACGATGGCTGACGGCACGGGAGGGGCTTTATGGACCGACATCTGACATTGCAGGCACATCTTGCGGCGCAAGGCGCGGAGGCCTCCTGCGCCGCCGTCATCGTGGCGCTGGCTGGAGCGGCGCGCGATCTCTCTCGGCTGATCGCCATCGCGCCATTGTCCGAAGGGAATGGCGGTGTAGCGGGAACCAATTCCGACGGCGACAGCCAGAAGCCGCTCGATCTGATCGCCGATGGACTCATGCGTGAAGCTCTCCGGAACGCACCGGTGGCCGGCATCCTGTCCGAAGAGGTCGATGCGCCGGAAACGCTCGATGCGGCGGCGCCGCTTTGTGTCGCGATCGATCCGCTCGACGGCTCGGCCAACATCGAGAACAACATCTCGGTCGGTACGATCTTCTCGATCAGGCCACGAGGCCGCGATGTCGTTTCGAGCTTCTTCGAGCCGGGCACTGTCCAGCTCGCGGCGGGGTTCTTCATCTACGGACCGCAGACATCGCTGGTGCTCGCAATCGACGGGCGCGTCGATCTGTTCGTGTTCCATCCGTCATTGCGGGAGTTCGTGCTCGCGAAGACCGGCTTACGGATTCCTCAGGACTCGCCGGAATTCGCGATCAACGCATCGAACAAGCGGCATTGGAATGGTGCGGTGCGCGATTACGTGGACGAATGCCTGTCCGGCGCAGCCGGTCCGCGCGGCCGCGACTTCAACATGCGCTGGGTCGCATCACTGGTCGCGGAAGCCTATCGCATCCTGATGCGCGGCGGAGTGTTCCTCTATCCGGCCGATGCTCGTCCCGCCTATCGCGAAGGCCGCCTGCGGCTGGTCTACGAAGCGCATCCGATGGCGCTGATCATGGAGTGGGCGGGCGGCGCGGCGTCCAACGGGCGATCACGCGTTCTCGAACTCTCGGCGCGCTCGCCGCACCAGCGTGCACCGTTGATGATGGGCGATTCCCGCGCGGTGCGCGATATCGACATCCTGCACGAAGGTGTCGAACCCTTGTTCGAAAGCAGCGACGCGCCTCTGTTCGCGCGCCGCGGCCTGTTCCTCTGAGGGGCCGCTATGTCACGTCGTCATCCCATCATCTCGATCACCGGCTCATCCGGCGCAGGGACCACATCGGTCAAGAAGACGTTCGAGAACATCTTTCGTCGTGAGAATGTCAAAGCTGCCTACATCGAAGGCGACGCCTTCCATCGCTACGACCGCGAGGAAATGCGGCGCAAGATGGTCGAGGAGCAGGAACGCGGCAACAAGCATTTCAGCCACTTCAGCCCCGATACCAATCTGTTCGAGGAACTGGAACGGACGTTTCGCGATTACTCCGAATCCGGCACCGGCATGACCCGCCATTATGTCCATGATGACGAGGAGGCGAGCCTTTATGGGGGAAAGCCAGGAACCTTCACGGACTGGACGCAGCTGCCGGGCGATTCCGATCTGCTATTCTACGAAGGACTCCACGGCGCCGTCGTCACCGAGAAGGTGAACATCGCCAAATATGCCGATCTGAAGATCGGCGTTGTCCCGGTGATGAATCTGGAATGGATCCAGAAGCTGCATCGCGACCGCGCCTCGCGCGGCTATTCCACTGAAGCGGTGACCGACACGATCCTGCGGCGCATGCCGGACTATGTGAACTACATCATTCCGCAGTTCTCGGAGACCGACATCAACTTCCAGCGCGTGCCGACGGTCGACACGTCGAATCCCTTCATCGCGCGCTGGATCCCGACGCCGGACGAATCGATGGTGGTCATCCGCCTGAAGAACCCGCGCGGCATCGACTTTCCCTATCTGCTCTCGATGATCCCGCAGAGCTTCATGTCGCGTGCCAATTCGATCGTGATCCACGGCGCGAAGCTCGATCTTGCGATGCAGCTGATTCTCACGCCGATGATCCTGCAACTGATGGAACGAAAGAGGCGCACGCTATGACCGCAATCGCCCTGCAAACCGTGGCCGCGAAGCCGGAGATCGGCCACGCCGAGATGGCGAACGCAATCCGCTTTCTCGCGATCGACGCCGTCGAGAAGGCGAAATCGGGACACCCTGGCATGCCGATGGGCATGGCCGACGTCGCCACCGTGCTTTTTCGAGAGTTCCTGAGATTCGATCCCACCGATCCGGCCTGGCCAGATCGCGACCGTTTCGTGCTGTCGGCAGGGCACGGCTCGATGTTGCTCTATGCGCTGTTGCATCTGACGGGCTACGAGGCCGTTACGCTGGACGAGCTGAAATCTTTTCGCCAGTGGGGCGCCAAGACGCCGGGACATCCCGAGTATGGCCATACGCCGGGCGTTGAGACCACGACCGGGCCTCTCGGTCAGGGCATTGCGACCGCGGTCGGCATGGCGCTTGCCGAGCGCATGATGAATGCGCGGTATGGCGATGACCTCGTCGATCACTACACCTATGTGATCGCGGGCGATGGCTGCCTGATGGAAGGCATCAGCCACGAGGCGATCTCGCTTGCGGGGCATCTCAAGCTCAGCCGCCTGATCGTGCTGTTCGACGACAATCATATCTCGATCGACGGCTCGACTTCGCTGTCCTGCTCGGATGATCAGTTGGCGCGCTTTGCGGCGTCAGGCTGGGCGACGTGCCGGATTGATGGTCACGATCCAAGTGCGATTTCCAATGCGATTGCGCAGGCGCGGCAAAGTGATCGTCCGAGCCTGATTGCCTGCCGTACCACCATCGGTTTCGGCTCGCCGGGACGACAGGGGTCGGAGAAGGCGCATGGCGCGCCGCTCGGCGCGGAAGAGGTCGAGAAAACGCGGGCTGCGTTGAACTGGCCGCACCCTCCGTTCCAGATTCCGGGCGAAATTCTGGCGAACTGGCGCGCGGCTGGTGCGCGCGGGCGGATCGAACGCCAGGCCTGGAAGGAGCGTGCGCGGCGGCTGTGCGCGGGCGACCGTTCGCCCTGTCACGACGCGCTGAACAAGAAGTTGCCGGCGACCTATGCCGAGCGGATGTCCAGCCTGCTGGCGCAACTGACGACCGAACAGCCGAAGATCGCGACGCGCCAGGCTTCGCAGGTCACCATCGATGCCATCGCGGAAGCGCTGCCCAATCTGCTGGGCGGCTCGGCCGACCTGACCCATTCCAACTTGACCAAAGCGAAGACGCAGAGGCCGGTCACACCCGAGGCAATGGACGGCAACTACATCCACTACGGCGTGCGTGAGCATGCGATGGCGGCTGCGATGAATGGCATCGCGCTGCACGGAGGCTTCATTCCCTACGGCGGTACGTTCCTGGCGTTCGCCGATTATAGCCGGCCGGCGATCCGGCTGGCGGCGCTGATGGGCATCCGCGTCATTCATGTGATGACGCATGACTCGATCGGCCTCGGCGAGGATGGGCCGACGCACCAGCCGGTGGAGCACTTGGCGGCTTTGCGCGCGATTCCGAACCTTCTGGTGTTCCGGCCGGCCGATGCAGTCGAGACCGCGGAAGCCTGGGATTGCGCGCTGCGGACCGAGACCGCACCGTCCGTGCTTTGTCTCTCGCGCCAGGCGCTGCCTCCGTTCCGGACCGAGCCATCCGACCTTAATCGCGTCGCGCTCGGTGCCTATGTCGTGGATGAGCCGGAGGGCGGGCGCGACGTCACGCTGATCGCGACGGGCTCCGAAGTCGCCATCGCACGTGACGCGGCCAAGCTGCTTGCTGCCGACGGCGTGCGCGCTGCGGTGGTCTCAGCGCCCTGTTTCGAACTGTTCCGGCAGCAGCCTGCCGCCTATCGCGCCGATGTTCTCGGGGAGGCGCCGCGGATCGGCATTGAAGCTGCGATCGAAGGCGATTGGGCGCGCTGGCTCGGCGACAGCGGCGAGTTCGTCGGCATGCAAGGGTTCGGCGCATCGGCGCCGGCCGAGGTGCTCTACCGCGAGTTCGGCATCACGCCCGCGGCGGTAGCCGACGCCGCCTTGCGCTGCATCATCCGCGCGCGTGCATCTTAAGCAATCAGACAACAGGGACGGAGACAGATCATGGCGCGGATCACTTTGAGGCAGCTATTGGATCATGCGGCCGAGCGAGGCTACGGCGTGCCGGCCTTCAACATCAACAATATGGAGCAGGGGCTTGCGATCATGGAGGCGGCGGCGGCTGTCGACGCGCCTGTCATCATCCAGGCTTCGCGCGGCGCGCGTTCCTATGCCGGCGACATCATGCTGTCGAAGATGATCGATGCCTTGGAGGAGATGTATCCGCAGATCCCGCTGTGCCTGCATCAGGACCACGGCAACGACGAGGCCACCTGCGCCACGGCGATCAAGCACGGCTTCACCTCGGTGATGATGGACGGCTCGCTCAAGGCGGACGCCAAGACCGCGGCTGACTACGACTACAATGTCGATATCACGCGGCGCGTGGTCGAGATGGCGCACTGGGTCGGCGCTTCCGTCGAGGGCGAACTCGGCGTGCTCGGCTCGCTCGAGCATGGCGGCGGCGAGCAGGAGGACGGCCACGGCGTTGAGGGCAAGGTTAGCCACGACCAGCTGCTGACCGATCCCGTGCAGGCCGTCGACTTCGTCCGCGCCACCAAGGTCGACGCGCTCGCGATTGCGATGGGCACATCGCATGGCGCTTACAAATTCTCGCGCAAGCCGGACGGCGACATTCTCGCGATGCATGTGATCGAAGAGATCCATCGGCGGCTGCCGAATACGCATCTGGTTATGCACGGCTCGTCTTCGGTCCCGCAGGCGCTGCAGGACATGTTCAATGCGTTCGGCGGCGAGATGCCGCAGACCTGGGGCGTGCCGGTGGAAGAGATCGTCCGCGGCATCCGCCACGGTGTGCGCAAGGTCAACATCGATACCGACTGCCGGCTCGCCATGACCGCAATATTCCGAAAGGTGGCGTCGCAGTCGAAGAGCGAATTCGATCCGCGCAAATTCCTGAAGCCGGCGATGGATTCGATGCGGGAGCTGTGCCGCGAGCGGTTCGAGCAGTTCGGTGCTGCCGGAAACGCATCCCGGATCAAGGTCGTCCCGCTGGCGGAGATGGCCAGGCGCTATCGCTCAGGCGCGCTCGATCCACGCATCGGGGGAATGACAGAGGCTGCGTGAGCAGCGGACCAGCATGCAGAAACACGAGGAGGAACACATGAACGACCAGTCCATCACGGTGCGCGGCAAGGATCGTTACAAGTCCGGCGTCATGGAATACAAGCGCATGGGCTATTGGGAGCCGTCCTACCAGCCCAAGGACACCGACGTCATCGCGCTCTTCCGCGTCACCCCGCAGGATGGCGTCGACCCGACCGAGGCCTGTGCTGCGGTTGCGGGCGAATCCTCCACCGCGACCTGGACCGTGGTGTGGACCGACCGGCTCACCGCGGCCGAAAAGTATCGTGCGAAATGCTATCGGGTCGAGCCGGTCCCGAATTCGCCTGGCAGCTATTTCGCCTATATCGCCTACGATCTGGACCTGTTCGAGCCGGGCTCGATCGCCAATCTCACCGCCTCGATCATCGGCAACGTGTTCGGCTTCAAGCCGCTGAAGGCACTGCGTCTCGAGGACATGCGGCTGCCGATCGCCTATGTGAAGACCTTCCAGGGTCCGGCCACCGGAATCGTGGTCGAGCGCGAGCGGCTCGATAAGTTTGGCCGGCCGCTGCTCGGCGCCACGGTGAAGCCGAAGCTCGGCCTTTCCGGCCGCAACTACGGCCGCGTCGTCTATGAGGCGTTGAAGGGCGGCCTCGACTTCACCAAGGACGATGAGAACATCAACTCGCAGCCCTTCATGCATTGGCGCGAGCGGTTCCAATACTGCATGGAGGCGGTGAACAAGGCCCAGGCTGCGACCGGTGAGGTCAAGGGCACCTATCTCAACATCACCGCGGCGACGATGGAAGACATGTATGAGCGCGCCGAGTTCGCCAAGGAACTCGGCTCGGTCGTCGTCATGATCGATCTCGTGATCGGCTACACCGCGATCCAGTCGATGGCGAAGTGGGCGCGCAGGAACGACATGATCCTGCACCTGCACCGCGCCGGCCATTCCACCTACACGCGGCAGCGCTCGCATGGCGTCTCGTTCCGCGTGATCGCCAAGTGGATGCGGCTCGCCGGCGTCGACCACATCCATGCCGGCACCGTGGTCGGCAAGCTCGAGGGCGATCCCAACACGACCCGCGGCTACTACGACATCTGCCGCGAGGATTTCAATCCGATGCGGCTCGAGCACGGTGTGTTCTTCGACCAGAATTGGGCGAGCCTCAACAAGATGATGCCGGTCGCCTCCGGCGGCATCCATGCCGGCCAGATGCACCAGCTGCTCGATCTGCTCGGCGAGGATGTCGTGTTGCAGTTCGGCGGCGGCACCATCGGCCATCCGCGCGGCATCGCCGCCGGCGCGACCGCCAACCGCGTCGCATTGGAAGCGATGATCCTGGCCCGTAACGAAGGGCGGGACTACGTGCACGAAGGCCCGGAGATCCTGGCCAAGGCAGCGCAAAGCTGCACGCCGCTGCGCGAGGCGCTCGAGGTCTGGAAGGACGTCACCTTCAACTATGAATCGACCGATACGCCGGATTTTGTGCCGAGCGTCACGGCTGCGGTCTGAGAGGAGATCACAATGCGCGTCACCCAGGGCTGCTTCTCTTTCCTTCCCGATCTGACCGACGAGCAGATCACGGCGCAGGTCCAATACTGTCTCGACAAGGGATGGGCGGTGAACATCGAGTTCACCGACGACCCGCATCCACGCAACATCTATTGGGAAATGTGGGGGCTGCCGATGTTCGATCTGCGCGATGCGGCCGGCATCATGCGCGAGCTTGCCGATTGTCGGAAGATCTATGGCGACCGCTATATCCGCATCTCCGGCTTCGATTCCAGCCACGGCTGGGAATCCGTGCGTATTTCCTTCATTGTCAACCGGCCACAGCATGAGCCGGGCTTCCGGCTCGACCGGCAAGAAGCCGCCGGGCGCAACGTACGCTATGCCACGCATGCATATGCGACCGGGCGGCCCGAGGGCGAACGGTACTCATGATGCAGACCACGCAGGCGAACGCGGCCCAGGCGACGCCGGTCGACACCATCGACCTGCGTCGCGAATTCGAGGACGTCGACATCGCGCCGGTGCTCGAACAGCTCGATCGCGACTTGGTCGGGCTGGCGCCGGTCAAGACACGGATCCGCGAGATCGCCTCGCTGCTTCTGATGGAACGCATTCGGCAGAAAATGGGGCTTGCGACCACCTTCCCGACCTTGCACATGTCGTTCACCGGAAATCCCGGCACCGGCAAGACGACTGTGGCGCTGCGCATGGCCGGCATCCTGCACCGGCTCGGCTTCGTTCGCCGCGGCCACGTCATCAGCGTGACGCGCGACGACCTGGTCGGGCAGTATATCGGCCACACCGCGCCGAAGACCAAGGAGGTGCTGAAGAAGGCGATGGGCGGCGTCCTGTTCATCGACGAGGCCTATTACCTCTATCGGCCGGAGAACGAGCGCGATTACGGCCAGGAGGCGATCGAAATCCTGCTGCAGATCATGGAACAGCAGCGCGAGGATCTCGTGGTCATTCTCGCCGGCTATGCCGACCGGATGGAGAAGTTCTTCCAGTCCAATCCCGGCTTCCGCTCTCGCATCGCGCATCACATCGACTTTCCCGACTATTCCGAACCGGAACTCCTCACCATCGCCGAGCTGATGCTGGAAGGACAGAACTATCGTTTCACCCCCGAGGCTCGCGTGGCGTTCGAGAAATATATCGCGGTGCGCAGGACGCAGCCGCTGTTCTCCAATGCGCGCTCGATCCGCAACGCACTGGATCGCGTCCGCCTCCGGCAGGCCAACCGGCTGGTGTCGCGGCTCGACCGGGTGCTGACCTCGAATGACGTCATGTCGATCGAGGCGGCGGATGTGCTGGCGAGCCGGGTGTTTCGCAACGCGGAGCAGCAAGCATGAACCTCGCGCTGGCGACGGCGACCACGCCGCTCGACGAGATCCGATATCGGCTGACTGAAGCTTCCGCGCTGATCTTTGACGTCGACGGCACCTTGGCCGAGACCGAGGAGCTGCATCGCGAGGCCTTCAACGAGGCTTTCGTGCAGCTTGGCCTCGACTGGCATTGGGGACCACGCATCTACAAGGAGCTGCTGCAGGTGGCCGGCGGCAAGGAGCGCATCCGCGCTTTCGACCAGATGCGGCGGTCCGGTCCACCTTTGACCGATGCCGTGGTCGCCGAGTTGCATGGTGTGAAGACCGCGCGCTTCGCTGCCCTGATGGCGGAGAAGGGCTGTCCGTTGCGGCCTGGAGTTCGGCCGCTGCTCGATGCGGCGCTGGCGCGCGGGCAAACGCTGGCGATTGCGACCACCACGACGCGCGCCAATCTCGACGCATTGCTCGCGCCGGCGCTGAGCCAGGCCTGGGAAGCCAGGTTTGCCGCGGTCGTTGCGGCCGACGATGTCGCGCGCAAGAAGCCGGCGCCTGATGTCTACCTCGAGGTGTTGTCGCAGCTCGACCTCTCGGGAGAACGCTGCTTGGCCATCGAAGATTCCGGCAACGGCCTTCTCGCCGCAAGGCGTGCCGGCATTCCGGTGCTGATCACCCGCAGCCGCTATTTCAGCGATGACGATTTCGACGGCGCGCTTGCTGTTGTCGACGATCTCACCGAACTCGCCATTTGATCGCTTGGTCATAACGGCTCGTTGATATGTTCGCGGCGGATGTGGCGCACCCGCAGCCAGATCGTCAGCGCGGCCAGCGGCACGAACACGGCAATGGCATAGCCCGGTTCGAAATGCAGCGTGCCGGTCTCATGCGCGGCCTTCACGAGATAGGAGAACAGTCCGGTCAAATAGTATGTGATGGCCGCGACCGAAAGACCTTCGACCGTGGTCTGCAGCCGCAGCTGCAGCCGGGTCCGCGCGTTCATCGACTTCAGCAGTTCCTGGTTCTGTTGCTCGAGCTCGACGTCCACGCGTGTGCGCAGCAGATTGGCGGCGCGCGCCAGCCGCAGCGACAGCGCGGCTTGCCTCGCTTCAGCCGTCATGCAGGTCCGGATCGCCGGCGCCATGCGCCGCGCCAGGAACGATGACCAGGTCGGAAAACCCGGCATCTTGCGTTCGCCGATGCTGTCAAGGCGCTGCGTGACGATCTCGTCATAGGCGCGGCTCGCGCCGAAGCGGAACAGGCTCGCGGCGGCACCCGCCTCGACCTCGGCGGCGAGGGCGGTCAACTCGTCGAGCATCTGATTGTTGTCGGACAGGTCAGTGGCGCTGCGCATCCGTTCGGTGACCTCGGCAAGGCGCTTTTCCGCCGCGTTGATCGAGGGCGCCAGCCGTTGCGCCTCGGGCAGGCCGAGCAGCGCGAGCGTCCGATAGGTTTCGATGTCGAGGAGATGCTGGACGGTGCTACCGATCCGCGCCGGACTCATGCCGCGATCGAGCAGCAGGATGCGCACGTAGCCTTCCGGATTGGCCTGGAAGTCGGTGGCGTAGATGCCGGTGCCGTCGGCGATCTCGGCCATGGCGAGACTGACGGAATCGAACATCGCAAGCAGGCTGCTGCTGGCGTCGTCATCGGGCAGCACGTTGAGATCGACCGCGACCAGCAGCGGTCCCGGCTGCGGCACCAGCCGCATCGGCGCGGCAAGCGAAGCAGCCGACGGATGAAAGGCGCCGGCATTCGGGTCGACCGGCACTTCCCAGGTATAGGTCGTGAATTCGGAATGCTGCTCCCAGCGCAGCACGGTGCCGCCGAGCGAAACCCGGAAATGCTTGTCCTGCGGCAGCGGTGGCGGCACGCCGCGCGATCTGCACAATTCGATCAGCTGGGTGCGATCGGCGAGCGCCCGCGGACCGGACGTGTCGAAGCCGAAATGCAGGATGCGCGCCGGCACCGTCACGGGATGCGACGGCCGGGCATGAACCTCGCCGAGAATTGCGGTCCGCAGCGCATGCGGCGCCAGACGCGCCTCTTCGCTGTCCCCGATCAAGACGATATCGCTCATGCCGATCAGCCCACAGATCGCCGTTTCCGCCAGCTATCAACGCATATTCGTCGACGCAAGTCGACATGGAGTTGGCGACGACATGGTGACTGCGCGACGACGACGCGCGCGTGACAGAGCCGGGCGGAGCTTACGGAGACACGGGATGGAAACTTTGCTTCCATCGGTCAGCTCCCGTGCCTCCTTACCATCAAGCGATGGACACCTTTTCTCAAGCGATGGACATCGTCAGCGGCGGCTCGACCTTGTCCGGCAATGGACTGACATAGGGCGTCCGCGCCGTGCGCTGCTTCAAGTCGGCCTTGGCGGCTTCGATCAGCTCAGGTTCGTTCAGCGCCTTGACGCCGAGCGCCGCCATCGCCTTGGCGGCCTGCACCATGGCCTTGTGCGCGGCCGGCGACTTGCCCTGCGCCACCACCTGCCAGGTGTGGAACGGCGTGCCGATCGCGACCGTCGGCGCATGCACCTGGACGGTCGGCACCACCCAACTGACATCGCCGACGTCGGTGGAGCCGATCTGCGGATTGCGCTTGGTATCGAGCGGCACCAGGAAATCCGCAAGCGGCCGGTCGCTCGGCTCCATGCCGATGCTGTAATAGACCGAAGAGATGTCCTTGTCGGTCAGCGTCGCCTGGATCTGGCGCGCGAAATCCTGGTCGGTTTCGTCGAAGCGCGGCGGCCCGAGCTCTTCCATGATCCTGTAGAGCGCCTGCTCCAGCGGCGCATTCGGCAGGATGTTGGAGACGGCCGAGATGATCTTCATCTCGACCTTGGTCTCGGTCATCAATGCCGCGCCTTGCGCGATCTTGTGCACGCGCTCGACCAGCTCGTTCATCCCAGGCAGATCGCGGGCGCGGATCGAATAGCGCACCCGCGCATGCGCCTGCACCACGTTCGGCGCGATGCCGCCGGTGTCGAGCAGCGCGTAATGCACGCGGGCATCGCTCGGCATGTGCTCGCGCATGTAGTTGACGCCGACATTCATCAGCTCGACCGCGTCGAGTGCGCTGCGGCCGAGATGCGGCGAAGCAGCTGCGTGCGAGGTGCGCCCGGTGAAGATGAAATCGGCGCGGGTGTTGGCGAGCGATGGCGTCATCACCACTTCCCAGAAGCTCGATGGATGCCAGGTGAGCGCGATATCGGCATCTTTGAAAGCGCCCGAGCGCACCATAAACGCTTTCGCGGCGCCGCCTTCCTCGGCCGGGCAGCCGTAATAGCGCACGCGCCCCGGCACCTTGTTGGCGGCGAGCCAATCCTTGACGGCGGTGGCGGCAAGCAACGCGGCGGAGCCAAGCAGGTTGTGGCCGCAGCCATGGCCGTGGCCGCCGGTCTCGACCGGCCGGTGTTCGGCGACGCCAGCCTCCTGGCTCAAGCCGGGCAGGGCGTCGTACTCGCCGAGAAACGCGATCACCGGGCCGCCTTCGCCCCATTCGCCCATCAGCGCAGTCGGAATCCCGGCGACATTCTCGGTGATGCGAAAGCCCTGGTGGCGCAGCTCGGTGAGGTGCTCGGCGGCGGAGCGCGCCTCGGTGTAGCAGACTTCCGGCATGCCCCAAACCCTGTCGCTGAGTTCGATGAAGCGGGGCTTGATTGCGTCGACGTCACGCCAGATGTCGCTACGGTTGTCCATCTTAGGTCCCTGAAGTGTGATGTTGGTTGGGATGCTGCATGGTTATCAGCTTCGCTTTCCCGCGCCTAGCACGCTCGCCGTTAGCAGCCATGCGCGGCATCATGAGACCGCCTCTGTGTGCTCGAATCTGAGTGCACGTTGTGCATTGTACTGGGCAACATGCCGCCTTCTGCAGCGCAACGGCGCTGACCGTGATGTCAGGCCGCCTCTCTCCCAGTCGAGGCTCGTTTTCTGGAACTGCTCGGGGGTCTCCTGCGCTTGCAAAAGACGTGAGGACCGCCGCCTTGGCGGCGCGATGGCTCTTCGACGATTCGGCGCATCGTATATAACGATGGGCAACGAAGGCCGGTGAGGGGCGACGAAGGCGCGTACCGACCGTATTCCGCAATCCGACCAGTCGAGCACGCCATGACCGAAAATGCCTGGAACAGAATGTCTGCCGAGCGCCTGCGGGCGCTGGCCACAGCGGACGCAATCGTCCTGCTGCCGGTCGGATCGACCGAGCAGCATGGGCCGCATCTGCCGACCGGCGTCGACGATTTCCTCTGCAGCGAGGTCTGCCGGCGCGTTGCGGTGCAGCTTGCGCCGGACTGTCCGGTCGTAGTCGCGCCGACGCTGTGGTGCGGTCTTGCCGACCATCACGTCGCGTTCGGCGGCACCTTCAGCCTGAGCCTTGCGACCTATTACGCCGTACTCAAGGATCTCTGCCGATCGATCCTCAATGCCGGCTTTCGCCGCATCGTCATCGTCAATGGTCATGGCGGCAACATCCAGGCGCTGGCGACCTTCACCGGCGAGCTGACGCGCGAGCTGAATGCGCCGATCGCAACGGTGACTTATTTCATGGAAGGACGCGAGGGGATGCGTGGCCTTTTGGAGGACCAGGACGGCGTGATGCACGCCTGCGAGGCCGAGACATCGATGATGATGGCGGTTCATCCTGCCCTCGTCGACGCGGGCCGGCTCGGTGAAGCGCATGGGCCGAAATTCGACATCATGGGCTCCCTGGTGCCCGAGCTGAAGATGTTCCGCTCCTTTGCCGAGCTCACGCCATCCGGCGTGGCCGGGGATGCGCGCAAGGCCTCCGCCGAAAAGGGCAGGCAGCTGCTCGATGCCTGCACCGCCGCGCTTGCTGCGCGTCTCAGGGCAGGGGAGCCATGGGCGCCGGCTCGCCAGGGGATAAGACAGTGAGTTCTGCTGTGGCGACGATCTCGTGGGGAGCGCCGACGCGGTTGCGGGAATAGGCCGGCGGGAACGATTGCGGCCGCGGTCCGTTCTTGCTCGAAGGAGCGCTGCCTCATGCGAGCAGGATCGATTGCAGCCATCGCGGCAATGTTGGTCATTCTGGCCGGTGCGGTGGCCTTCGCCTATCTCGGGCTGACGACGCCGGGTGAGCCGATGCCGACCCAGGGCTGGATCGCGCTCACGCTCGGTGTCGTGTTCTCGTTGATCGTGGGCATCGGACTGATGGCGCTGGTATTTTATAGCAGCCGCCATGGCTACGACGAGCAGGCGCAGTACAGGCCCGAGAACCGCCGCGACTAGGCTGATAGCCGCTGACGCGGTATCAGGCGGTTCGGTCGCGCGGTCACACCGGCCGCGGCGGATGTTCGGTGCGCGGGTGGCGTTCGTGCAGCAGTCTCGCCAGATCATGGCGCAGTTCGTTGCGATCGCGCATCGCGGTCTCGAACAGCGCTTCCTGAATGTCCCGCGGCATGTCGCCCCAGACGCTGATCGCGGCCTGGCCGAGCAACTGGGCGAATCTTGTTTCGTCCATGTGGCACCTCCGAGGCTCTTACGTCCGGGCACCATAAATGTTCCCAATACCGGAAGTTCCTGTTGATGGGCGAGCAAGACCCCTCTCGCGGCGCCGTGCGCCCGAGTTGATCAGGAGGTTCACCCTGCTCGCATGCGAGAGGGTGCAGGGAATGCCGGGTGAAGGCCTCACCCATGGCCCGCCTGCAGAAAAGAAAGCAGGCGGCAGTTACCACAGGTGCAGCCGATCAACCGGCATTCCCTGCGCGATGGTTTTAACGCTTATACGTGATCTCCCCGGGGACCGGCTTGATTGCCCCCGCTGCGCATGACGCTTTCGCGTCAGCACGACCTCAGCACCGGGAGGTCAGGACCACACGATTTCACGTCCGCATCGGCGTTGTTCGTCGGCGCGATCAGATCACGCTGCAACTCCAACACGGCCATCGCATCCCCGCCTCACGTGTCGTGACGATCGGCCGAAACGTCCCTCTGCTCGAGGCGGGATGCACGGAATGATCGTCGTGATTTGCCCGACGCGGCAAGAGAAAACCTCTGCGGCAGATTGGCACGACGGGCAATCCCGCGATCATTGCGTGGTGAACAGCACGACCGCAATCGCGACCGAGAGCGCGACGGCGGAGACGGTGCCGGTCGTCGACAGCACGCCGATGCGCCGGAGAGCTGCTGCAAAGACGATGATGATGGGTGTGACCGTGATGAGCCCCCATTGCGCTTCGCTCATGACTCCGTCCGCCGTTCCTTGATCCGTTGCTGCGGCTCTTATCGCATCTCTCTGCGCGGCAATTTGCGCCCCAGCAACGATCCGGACCGTTCGCTGCCGTCCCCGTGTTTGTGCTCCGACAAAGAGGCGCCTCGCCACGAGCGCTAGCCTCCTGGCGTCGGGAAGCGGAGAGAGCGATGTCGGCGGTTGACTGCGAACTGGAACAAGAGAGCTGGGGGGGCTTCGACGGGCTGCCCGGCGATCCCATGATGTGGGTGCTGATCGGCAGCGAGCTCGTCGCCTTCGGCCTTTTGCTCGGCGCGTTCGCGGTCGCGCATGTCGTCAATCCCGCATCGTTCGCGTCCGGGCAGGCGGTGCTCGACGTCCGCTTGGCGGGACTCAACACGATCGTGCTGGTCACGAGCGGCTGGGCCGCGGCGCGGGGAACCGCAGCCGCGGGTGCGGCCAGGCCGGGCCGTTCGCGTCGCTTCTTGTTGCTGGCGATGGCGCTTGGCGCCGCCTTCATCGCCATCAAGCTCACCGAATATCGCGGTGAGATCGCCGGCGGCGCTGTGCTGGATAGCGGTCCGTTCTTTACGTTGTACTTCCTGCTGACCGGCTTTCACTTGCTGCATGTGTTGCTCGGCATCGTCATCATCGCCGTCGTCTGCCGCCGCGCGCAGCCCACGCACGTCGAGACCGCGACTGCGTTCTGGCACATGGTCGACCTAGTCTGGGTCGTCATGTTCCCAATGCTCTATCTGGTGCGGTGAGCCATGTTCCATCTCGATCGGCTGGATGTCGCCTGGATCATGCTGCTCGGCCTCGCGGTCGCAACCATCGCGATCTTCTCGAGCGCCGGCGACGCGCTGCTTGGCAATACGGGCAATGCGCTCGTGCTGACCCTGGCCGCGATCAAGGGCCGCAAGATCATCCTCGACTATCTCGATCTGCGTGCAGCACCGGCGCTGTGGCGCGGCCTGATCACGACCTGGGTCGTCGCGGTGACGGCGTTCGCCTGGGCGACAGCTGCGCTGCGCACCTTCATCTGAGAGACTTCCATCTGAGAGGCTTCCCACGCCATCGCCGCGCTGATTGCGCCGCGACAAAGAACCGGCCGGGCGCGTCGGTAGACTGCTTCAGCACCTCGACTCCTCCAACCGGAAAGGACGTGTCATGGCTGAACGCCTGACCAAGTCGGCCGCCAGAAACGTGTTCTATGGCGGTTCGGCCTTCTTCTTCGTGATCTTTCTCGCGCTCACGGCGCACAGCCATTACTACATGGTCACGACCTCGACCAACGCCTCGACGCTGACCGCCTCCGTCGCGCGGGGCAAGCATGTGTGGGAGAGGAATTCCTGCATCAACTGTCACACGCTGCTGGGCGAGGGCGCCTATTTCGCGCCGGAGGTCGGCAATGTCTGGGACCGTTGGGGCGGCAGGGAGGACCCTGCGGCCGCGCGCGAGATGCTGAAATCCTGGATGCAGTCTCAGCCTTCCGGCGCGCCGGGCCGCCGGCAGATGCCGCAGTTCAATCTCTCCGACCAGGAGCTGAACGATCTCGCCGACTTCCTGCAATGGACCGACAGCATCAAGCGCCAGGACTGGCCGCCGAACAAGGCGGGTTGAGTCGGATCCCGTCCTCCCTCCACACAGAGAGCCTCATCGATGAAATACGAAACCCAGAAGGTCGCGATGCTGTATTTCTACGGCGCGCTGACGCTTTTCCTCGCCCAGGTCGCGTTCGGCGTGCTGGCCGGCACCATCTATGTGCTGCCGAATACGCTGTCGGTGATCCTGCCGTTCAACATCGTGCGCATGATCCACACCAACGCGCTGATCGTGTGGTCGCTGATCGGCTTCATGGGCGCGACCTATTTCCTGCTGCCCGAGGAAACCGAGACCGAGCTGTACAGCCCGCTGCTGGCGAAGATCCAGTTCTGGCTGTTCTTCGGCGCCGCGGGCGCCGCCGTGGTCGGCTATCTCTTCCATGTCCACGAGGGGCGCGAATTCCTCGAGCAGCCGTTCCCGATCAAGATCGGCATCGTCGTGGTCTGCCTGATGTTCCTGTTCAACGTCACGATGACGGCGCTGAAGGGACGCAAGACGACGGTGACCAACATCCTGCTGTTCGGCCTGTGGGGCGTTGCGATCTTCTTCCTGTTCGCCTTCTACAACCCGGCCAATCTCGCGGTCGACAAGATGTACTGGTGGTACATCGTCCATCTCTGGGTCGAGGGCGTCTGGGAGCTGATCATGGCCTCGGTGCTGGCCTTCCTGATGATCAAGCTGAACGGCATCGATCGCGAGGTGGTCGAGAAGTGGCTCTACGTCATCATCGGGCTGGCGCTGTTCTCCGGCATCCTCGGCACCGGTCACCACTTCTACTGGATCGGCGCTCCCGGCTATTGGCAATGGATCGGCTCCCTGTTCTCGACGCTCGAGGTCGCGCCCTTCTTCACCATGGTGATCTTCACCGTGCAGATGACCTTGAAGGCGGGGCGCAGGCATCCGAACCGGGCGGCGCTGCTCTGGTCGGTCGGCTGCTCGGTGATGGCCTTCCTCGGCGCCGGCGTCTGGGGCTTCCTGCACACCCTGTCGAGCGTGAACTACTACACCCATGGCACCCAGATCACCGCCGCCCATGGCCATCTCGCCTTCTTCGGCGCCTATGTGATGCTCAACCTCGCGGTCGTGGCCTACGCGGTGCCGCAGCTGAGGCAGCGCGCGCCCTATAATCAGTGGCTCTCGATCGCGAGCTTCTGGATCATGTGCACGGCGATGATGGTGATGACCTTCGCGCTTACCTTTGCCGGCATCATCCAGGTGCATCTGCAGCGCGTGCTCGGCCAGAGCTACATGGACGTGCAGGATCAGCTTGCGATGTTCTACTGGGTCCGGCTTGGCTCCGGCGTGTTCGTCGCGATCTCGGCCTTGATGTTCGTCTGGGCCGTACTGGTGCCGGGCCGCGCCAAGCAGCCGGCGATCTCCGGCGCGCTGCAGCCGGCCGAATGACAAGCGGCAGGCGGCCGCATTGCCGCGGCCGCCTGTATCCCCGATCGCGGAGAATGATGATGAAAGCCGCCCTTCACGCCGTCGAAGCCTCGACGCTCGACCTCCCGGCCTACACGCCGAGCGGCAATGAATGTGCATTGTTCGAACACGCCTGGCGGCATCGGCTGCCGGTGCTGTTGAAGGGCCCGACCGGCTGCGGCAAGACCCGCTTCGTCGGCCATATGGCGGCGCGGCTCGGCCTGCCGCTGCATACGGTGGCCTGCCACGACGATCTCACGGCCGCCGATCTCACCGGCCGCTATCTGCTGAAGGGCGGCGACACGGTCTGGACCGATGGACCATTGACCCGGGCGGTGCGCGAAGGCGGCATCTGCTATCTCGATGAGGTCGTGGAGGCGCGCAAGGACGTGACTGTCGTGCTGCATCCCCTGACCGACGACCGCCGCATCCTGCCGCTGGAGCGCACCGGTGAGGAACTGGTCGCGCCTGACGGCTTCATGCTGGTGGTCTCCTACAATCCCGGTTACCAGAGCCTGCACAAGGCGCTGAAGCCATCGACGCGGCAGCGCTTCATCGCGATCGAGTTCGGCTTCCTGCCGGCCGACCAGGAGATTGCGGTAGTGGCGTCGGAGAGCGGGCTGGCGCCTGAGCGGGTGCGGCCGCTGGTTGCGCTTGCTCATCGCCTCCGCGCCCTGCAGGGGCACGACCTGGAGGAGGGGGTCTCGACCCGGCTGCTGGTCTATTGCGCGACGCTGGTGGCGGCGGGAACGTCGGTGAAAGAAGCGGTGCTCGCGGGCATGATCGAGCCGCTGACCGACGATGCCGAGGTCAAGATGGCGCTGCGCGAGGTTGCTCATGCGGTGATTGGGTGAGCCATGCTCGACTTCCTCGAACTGGAGGAGACGGTCGGACGGGCCTGGCACCGCCTCGTCGGCGCGACTGCAAGCTATCCGGTTCACGCCGAGCATGCGGTGGCGCTCGCCGACATCCAGGGCCAGATCGCGGTGATGTTCCGCGCGCTCGGCGGCGAGACGGGCGTGCAGATCGCGCCAGCCAAGGCGCGCAAATCCGGCCACCGACTCGGCTGGCGTCAGCGCATCGGGCTGGGTGACGAATGTCTCGATCAGCCCGGGCGCGACGGCGCCACCATATTTCTTCCGGAGTGCATCGCGCTGTTTCCGGACGCTGATCTCAACGCGATGCTGTATCGCTGGCTCGCCGCGTGGTTTGCGACCGGGCCGTCGCCTGGCCTCGATGCGCTTGATCCGCTGCAGCGTGATCTCTCGACGCTGCGGCGGGCCTGCGGGATCACGGCGCTGGTCATTGCGCGTTTTCCAGGGCTCGCCACGCCGTATGCGCGACTCGCTCAGGCGATGGCGGTTGCGCGGCCGCGTCGGCCGCTGCCTCGCGTCGAACAGGAGGTCGAACACATCGTGATGGCGCTGCTCAGCAGCGGCGGTTCGTCCGAGCGCGCGCTGTGGGACGCCGCAATGCGGTCGCGCGAATTGCCTGGCCGCGCGCCGCCCGGCTATCAGGCGATGTTGCCCTGTCCGCTGTGGGGCGATTGCTGGTCCCGCGAGGCCGTCCCTGTGCAGGCCGACGATGACGATCTCCTCGCACCGAGCGAGGAGGCCACAGCACCGGACCCGCGCAAGCGCTTCGCCACGCGCGAGCGCGACGATGCGGCCAAGCGCGATCCCTTCATCCTCAATCGCTTCGAGAAGATCATGGCCATGGCGGAGATGGTCAATGTCGATCGTCCGTCCGACGACAGCGAAGACGAGGACGCGCGCAAGGCGGCCGATGACCTCGATGAACTCGCGATCTCCAGGTGCAAGGGCAAGCCGGCCACCAAGCTGAAATTCGATCTCGACCTGCCGCCCGAGGCTGTCGATCCCTCCCGGCTCGCCAGCGGCCGGCTCTATCCGGAATGGAACTATCGCAGCGGCAACTACATGGCCGATCATTGCCGCGTGGTCGCCGGCGATGCGCCGGAGACCGGCGAGAGCTGGATGCCGGATGATGCCATGCGCCGCCGCATCCGCCAGGTACGGCGGAGATTTGAGGCGCTCAGGCCGCGACACGAGGTGATGCGCGCCCAGGACGACGGCCATGATCTCGACCTCGATGCGCTGGTCCGCGCACGCTGCGATCTGCGGGCCGGAAGCGGCGCGCTGGATCGGGTGCATCTGGCGATGCGTCCCCAGGGACACGATCTCGCCGTCACCCTGCTGGTCGACGTCTCGCTGTCGACGGATGCCTGGGTCGATGGCTATCGCGTGCTCGACGTCGAGAAGGAGGCGCTGCTGGTGCTGGCCCATGGACTTGCGGCCTGCGGCGACACCAACAGCATTCTCACCTTCACCTCGCGCCGGCGCGACTGGGTGCGTGTCGAAACCGTCAAGGGATTCGGCGAGCCGATGAGTGCGCAGGTCGAGCGGCGAATCGGCGCGCTGCGGCCCGGCTATTACACCCGGATCGGTGCCGCCGTGCGTCACGCCGCGGCGGAACTGTCAGGGCAGCCGCAGCGCAAGCGCCTGCTGCTGGTTCTGACCGACGGCAAGCCGAACGACGTCGATCATTATGAAGGCCGCTTCGCCGTCGAAGACACGCGCAAGGCGGTGCAGGAGGCGCGGCGGCAGGGTGTCTCGGTGTTCGGCGTGACCATCGATGCAGCGGCGCAATCCTATTTTCCGACGCTGTTCGGCCGCGGCGGCTACGCGATCGTCGGCAATATCCGCCGGCTGCCGGCGGCGCTGCCCGCGATCTATCGCCAGGTCGCGCATTGACGGCTCGCTGTGCTTGACATCCAGAAGTCGCTTTGCGGTCATTTACAGGCAGAGAGTGAGTCGCATCTAGCTCGGTTGTGTAGAACGCTTCTCCGCTTGCCCCTGCCGGCAGACTCACCTTAGATCGAGGTCGTTCAAAGCGCTGCCACCGCGTCCCCTCAACTCAATCGACGTCTGCAACGAAATGCCCAAGCCTGCTCAAGAGAAATCTGTCCAAGAGAAATCGGCTCAAGACAAGTCTTCCAAGGATATGTCGAAGGATCTGTCGCAGGGCGGCTACGCCGTCGTTGTCGATGGCCAGGTCAAGACCGAATTCAAGACCAAGGAAGGCGCCCAGAACGGCGCAAGGGACCTGAAGCGGCGCTTCCCGATGCTGCAGATCAAAGTCTATGACGTGGCGACCCGCCAGGAACAGGAGATCGAGCTGGCGAGGGGGTGAGCCCGGTCAAACGCGGCCGGATTCCAGTCTCGGCTGCGCCGAGGACTGGTATGCAGTCTCTGTGGATGTGCAGCCGGTCAATGTCCGGCTGGCGTTGCGCACCTCGCTGCGGAAGGTCTTGGCGAGGTTCGACAGCGGCTTGGCTTCCGACCACAACATATAGGCCGACACAGGCGTTTTCGGCGTGAAGGGACGGACCACGAGATCGTGGCCGCCCTGCTGCGGCGAGAACGGATCGACCACCGCAGCGCCGACGCCAGTCGCGGCGAGCACGCAAGCCGTGTTGCAGTAGCGCACCTCGACGCTGGGCTGGAACGTTGCACCGGCTTGGGCAAAACTTTCGCGCACGGCTTCACCGAGCCGCGTGCCGCGTTCGAGCCCGATCAGCGGAAAGCCGGCAAGATCGGCTGCCGAGATCATCAGCCGCTCCGCCAAAGGATGCTTCGGCGGCAGCACGCAGACCATTTCACCGGTATGCACCACCTCATGGGCGATGCCCGGATGATCGGATAGCCCGAGCGCGAATCCGAGCTCGGCGACATTGCCGAGCACGCCGTCGATGATTCCCTCATAACGCCGCACGTCGAAGAACACGCGCGTCTGCGGGCGCCGGCGCAGGAAGCCCGACAGCGTCGGCGGGATGATGCTGTAGGCGAGTGGCGGCGTCGCCACGATCGAGAGATGGCCGGTGCGCTGTTCGCGCAGATCGCGGACGCGGTTCTCCAGCCGCGCATGCAACGTGAAGATCGCCTCGCTCTCCTCATAGAGCGCCATCGCCTCGGCGGTCGGGAACAGCCGGTTGTTGATGCGCTCGAACAGCGTGAAGCCGGCCTGGGCTTCCATCGCCTTCAACGCGTTGCTGATCGCAGGCTGCGACAGCGCGAGCTCCTCGGCGGCGGCGACGGTGGTGCGGTGGCGAATGACCGCACGCAGGATTTCGAGCTGGCGCAGGTTCATGGGATGAACGCCTTATAAGCTGTCGTTATGGTCGCGGGCAAAATATCATAGCGCGAGGCTTTCGTGGCCCGTTGCAAAACTTGCGCCGCTTCCGCGTAATCGCCCCTCTCGCATTGCGCCAAGGGCAAGGCTGTGCCGCCTTGGAATTCAGCAATGCGCACAGATCGGAGGCAATGTTGAGTCGTATTGTCCGCGCCGCCGCTGCCCAGATGGGGCCGACCCAACGGGCCGATTCCCGCGCGCACACGCTGGCGCGCATGATCGCGCTGCTGGAGCAGGCCGCCGGCCAAGGCGCACGGCTCGTGGTGTTCCCGGAGCTGGCCTTCACCACCTTCTTCCCGCGCTGGCTCCTGGAAGACGATGCGCTCGATACGCATTTCGAGCGCAGCATGCCGAATGCGGATGTGCAATTCTTGTTCGACCGCGCCCGTACGCTCGGCGTCGGCTTTTATGTCGGCTACGCCGAACTGACCGCCGAGGGCCGGCGCTTCAATTCCTCCATCCTGGTCGATCGCGAAGGGCAGATCATCAGCAAGTACCGCAAGGTGCATCTGCCGGGCTCGGTCGAGCCGCGGCCGGGCGCCAAGTATCAGCAGCTCGAGAAGCGCTATTTCGGTTATGGCGATCTCGGCTTTCCCGCCGTGCGCACTGGGCCCGATTGGGGCCGCGCCATCATCGGCATGATGATCTGCAACGATCGTCGCTGGCCGGAATCCTGGCGCGTGCTCGGAATGCAAGGCGTCGAACTCGTCTGCATCGGCTACAACTCCGCGGCCTATGATCCGAACGGTGGCAACACCGAGGATGCATCGCTGCGCACCTTCCACTCGACGCTGGTCGCACAGGCCAACGCCTATATGAACGCGACCTGGGCCATCGCCGTGGCCAAGGCAGGCGACGAGGACGGCTCCGGGCTGATCGGCGGCTCCTGCATCGTCGATCCCAACGGGCGGATCGTTGCGCAAGCGACATCGCTCGCCGACGAGGTGATCGTGGCCGACATCGATCTCGATCTTTGCCGGCAGGGCAAGGAGAAGATGTTCAACTTCGCGGCGCATCGCCGGCCCGAGCTGTACCGCGTCATCACCGAACGCGCCGGCGCAGTCGAGCCGGCCTAGCGTTGGCGAGGGGAGGGACATGATGCGTCGTTGGTTCGGCATCTGTGTGATGGGGCTGGCTTCGCTGATATCGGCCGCAGCGGCGGCGGAACTCCCGGCCGAGATCAGGCAGTCCGGCATGTTGCGGCTGACGGTCAATTCGACCTACGCGCCGATGGAATATCGCGATCCCGCGACCAACGAGCTGAAGGGGCTCGACATCGATCTCGCCAATGAGTTGGCCAAGCGGCTCAAGCTGAAGATCGTCTGGAGCGAGACGCCGTTCGCGGAATTGATCCCCTCGCTGCAGACGAAGCGCGCCGATTTCATCATCTCAGGGATTTCGGACCGCGCGTCGCGCCGCGGGACCGCCGATTTCGTCGACTATCTCGTCACCGGCCCACAATTCTTCGTGCTCACCGAGAGCGAGGCCAAGATCGCGGCCGATCTCTGCGGCAAGAAGATCGGCACCACGCGCTCGACCAGTTTTCCGGCCGAGATCGAGAAGTGGAGCAAGGCGGTTTGCGAGGCGGCCGGCAAGCCGGCGGCGCAATATGTGCCCGGCGAGAACTCGATCGACGTGCGCAACCAGCTGAAGCAGGGCCGCATCGACGCCGCGGTGCAGGGCAGCGAGACCTTGCCCTATGCGCAGTCGCAGGAGGCCGGCAAGTATCGCATCGTCGGCGAGCCGATCGCGTACGGTTATCAGGGCATCATGGTCCGCAAGGACGACGGCGCGTTGCGCGATGTGGTGACCGAGCAGCTCAAGGCGATGATCGCCGACGGCAGCTACAAGGCGATCCTCGACACATGGGGCCTCGGCGCCAATGCGGTGCGCGAGCCGATGCTGAACGCGGCGCCGCAATGAAACGCGCCGACGCGCTGGCCGACGGCTTCCCCGATCTTACTTCGTTGCCGGTGGCCCGGCAGGCGCATTGGGGCCGCTGGATCACGGCTGCCGTGATCCTCGTCGTGCTGGTGGCGATCGGCCGTGCCTTTGCGCGCGGGCAGATCGAATGGTCCTATGTCAACCGTTTCCTGACCGCGCCGGTGATCCTGCACGGCATCGTCAACACGATGATCATGGCGGTGCTGGCGATGGCGCTCGGCATCGCACTCGGCGTCATCGTCGCGATCATGCGGCTGTCGCCCAACCCGGTGCTGAAGGCGGTCGCCGCGGGATATACGTGGCTGTTCCGCGGCACGCCGCTGATCCTGCAACTGCTGCTGTGGTTCAACCTGGCGCTGGTGTTTCCGACCATCGGCATTCCCGGGCTCTGGAGCGCGCGTGCCGTCGACGTGATGACGCCGTTCCTTGCCGCATTGCTAGGGCTCGGCATCAACCAGGGCGCCTACACGTCGGAGGTGATGCGCGCCGGGCTGCTGTCGGTCGACATCGGACAATATGAGGCGGCGCAGGCGATCGGCATGGGCCGCCTGCAGGCGCTGCGCCGGATCATCCTGCCGCAGGCGATGCGCGTCGTGCTCCCGCCGCTTGGCAACGAGTTCATTGGGCTCGTCAAGGCGACTTCGCTTGCCAGCGTGATCCAATATCCGGAAGTGCTGCACTCGGCGGAGAACATCTACTACGCCAATTCGCGTGTGATCGAGCTCTTGATCGTCGCCGGCCTCTGGTATCTGCTTGTGGTCTCCATCCTCACCCCGCTGCAGATGCTGCTGGAACGGCGCTTCGCCCGCGGCATCGTCCAGGTGGCGCGATGAACACGCCGTTGGTCGCGATCCGCAAGGTCAGCAAGCAGTTCGGCGACTTCCAGGCGCTGAAGCAGGTCTCGCTGGACGTCTGGGCCGGCGAGGTCGTGTGCCTGATCGGCAAGTCCGGCTCGGGCAAGACCACGCTGCTCCGCTGCGTCAATCAGCTGACGGCGATCGATAGCGGCGGCATCTGGCTGGACGGCGAGTTGCTCGGCTGTCGCGAGGATGCTGGTAAACTGCATCGTCTGAACGACCGGGAGATCGGGCGGCAGCGGCTGAAATGCGGCATGGTGTTCCAGCGCTTCAACCTGTTTCCGCATATGACCGCGCTCGAGAACGTCATCGAAGGGCCGGTGCAGGTGCAGCGGCGGAAGGCGGCCGAAGCGAAGCTCGAAGCGATGGAGCTGCTCCGCCGCGTCGGGCTTGCCGAGAAGGCCACATCGTATCCCTCGCAACTCTCGGGCGGCCAGCAGCAGCGTGTCGCGATCGCGCGGGCGCTGGCGATGCGGCCTCAACTCGTGCTGTTCGACGAACCGACCTCGGCGCTCGATCCGGAACTGGTCGGCGAAGTGCTCGCCGTCATGAAGGAGCTTGCGACGTCGGGCATGACTATGCTGGTGGTGACGCACGAGCTCGGCTTCGCGCGCGAGGTGGCCGATCGCGTCGTCTACATGGACCAGGGCGCGATCGTGGAGGCTGGTCCGGCCAAGGACGTGCTCAATGCGCCGCGCGAGGCGCGCACCCGCGCCTTCCTGGCTGCGGAAGTGTGAAGGGGGATCGATGCGACTGACTATGTTTGCCCTGACCGCGTTGCTTGGCGCTGTCGTCACCGGCCCGGCGCTGTCGGCAGAGTTGCCGGCCGAGATCAAGCAGAATGGCCTTCGGATCGCGGTGGTGCCGAACTATCCGCCGATGGAATTCAAGGATCCCGCTACATCAACGCTGACCGGATTCGACGTCGACCTCGGCGAGGCGCTGGCCAGGAAGCTCGGCGTCAAGGCGGTCTGGCAGGAGACCAGCTTCGATCAGCTGATGCCGGGACTCGCGACCCAGCGTTTCGATATCATTCTCTCGGGGATGACGGACACCAAGAGCCGGCAGGATTCTGCGACCTTCATCGATTATCTGCGCAGCGGCCCTCGCTTCTTTGTGCAGGCGTCGCGCGGCGACGAGTTCAAGGACGCACAGGCGCTGTGCGGCAAGAAGGTCGGTGCCAGCAGGCGCACAAAGTTTCCCGAAGAGATCGCAGCCTGGAGCGCAAAGAATTGTGGCTCGAGTCCGATCCAATTCGTCGGCACCGAAGGCTCTGCCGATGCGCGCACGCAGCTGCGGCAGGGCCGTATCGACGCCGCGGTGCAGGGCAACGAGACCTTGCCCTACATCATGGACCAGGAGCCGAACGCCTATGTGCCGGTGGGCGAGATGATCGCGATCCAATATACGGGGCTTGCCACGCCGGTAAAGGCCGCGGAGTTGCGCGAGGCACTGCAGGGCGCGCTGGAGGAGCTGATCACCGAGGGCAGCTACAAGGCGTTGTTGGCGAAATGGAAGTTGAGCGGCAACGGGATCGAGAAGGTGGTGATCAATGCTGGACAGTAAGGCGCTTCGAAGCATCCCGCTCATCCCCGCCAACACGGCGCCGGCGGCCCCGGACTATCCCTGGCCGAAGCCGTTCACCTCGGCGATGTTCCTGTCGTTCGATGTCGATGCCGAGGCCGCCTGGACCTCGAAGGACCCGGCGCACGCGGCGCGGTTGGTCACGATGAGTTATGGCGGCTACGAGGCGCGGGTCGGCACGCCGAAGCTCCTGGAACTGCTCGGCGAGCTCGATCTGAAGGCGACCTTCTTCGTCACCGGCTGGTCGGTCGACGCACACCCGGCGATGGCGGAAGCCATCCTCAAGGCCGGCCACGAGATCGGCCATCACGGCTATCATCATCTGCTGCCGGATCCCGGCGATCCCTACCTCGAAGAGGAATTGGAGAAGGGGTTCGAGGCGATCAAGCGACGGCTCGGTGTCACACCGATCGGCTATCGCGCGCCGTTCGGGGAATTCACGGAAGAGCTGCGCGTCGCACTGATGCGCCATGGCATCGTCTACACGTCCTCGTTCCGCGATGATGTCAGGCCGTACCGCCATCGCCTCGCCGACGGCAGGCCCGGTACGATCGAAATTCCGGTCACCGCAAGCTATGACGACTGGATGCACGGGCTCTCGGCGCGGTTCTCGCCGCGCTCGATCTTCCCGAAGGAGCACGTGCTCTCGATGTGGAAGGACGAACTCGACGAGGTCAGGGAGTGGGGCGCGATGGTCACGACCGTGCTGCATCCGCAGGTCTCCGGCCGTCCGATGCGCTTCCGGCTGCTGCGCGAATTCCTCAGCTACGCCAAGTCCTGCAAGGACGTCTGGATCACGACGGGGGCTGAGATCGCGGCGAATTACCGGCACCACGAGGCGGCCGGGCAGCGGTAGTTCCTCATGGTGAGGAGGTGCGTTAGCGCCGTCTCGAACCATGAGGGCGATGTCGGACCTCATTCCTTCGAGACGCTTGCTTACGCAAGCCCCTCAGGATGAGGGGAAGAAGTCGTTTTCGATGTAGCGGTGTCAAAAGGATGTCCATGCGCATTTCCCGCCGTTCGCTGCTTGGCGCTGCCGCCACGCTTCCCGCGCTGTCGATGCCGGGACTCGTTCGCGCCGAGGCGCAGACCACCTTGCGCTTCATTCCGGTGATCGATCTCGCCTTCCTCGATCCGATCTTCTCGACAGCGCAGGTCACGCGCAATCACGGCTTCATGGTCTACGACACGCTCTATGGCATGGATGCCGCGCTCGACGTGTCGCCGCAGATGGTGGCCGGTCATGCCGTCTCCAACGACGGCAAGCAGTGGGATCTGACCTTGCGCGAGGGCTTGGTCTGGCATGACGGCGAGAAGGTGCTGGCGCGCGACTGCGTCGCCAGCATCAAGCGCTGGGCCGCGCGCGATGGCTTCGGCGCCGAGCTGATCGCGGCGACGGATGAGCTCTCCGCGTTCGACGACAAGACCATCCGCTTCCGGCTGAAGCGGCCGTTTCCGCTGTTGCCGCAGGTGCTCGGCAAAGCCGCGGTACAGCCAGCCTTCATGATGCCCGAACGCCTCGCGAGCCAGGACCCGATGAAGCCGCTCACCGAGGTGGTCGGCAGCGGGCCGTTCCGCTTCGTGAGGGACGAGCGCGTGCAGGGCATCCGCAACGTCTACGCCAAATTCGAGCACTATCGGCCGCGCAGCGACGGCAAGCCGAATTGGACCGCCGGTCCGAAGATCGTGCACTACGACCGCGTGGTGTGGTCGACGATGCCCGATGCCGGCACCGCAGCCGCGGCTTTGCGCACCGGCGAACAGGACTGGCAGGAGACGACCCCACACGATCTTCTTCCGGTGCTGAAGGCCGAGGAGGACATCGTTGTCCGCGTCCTCGATCCGCGCGGCTATGCCTGCATGATGCGTGTCAACCACTTGCATCCGCCGTTCAACAATCCGGCGATCCGCCGCGCGCTGTTGGGGGCGATCGATCAGGCCGCCTTCATGACCGCGGTCGCCGGCAGCGATCCTGCCTATCAGTCCACGCCGATCGGCTTCTTCGCGCCTGGCACCTCGATGGCGAGCGACATCGGCCTCGATGTGTTCCGCGGCCCGCGTAGCATGGAGAAGGTGAAAGCGGACCTGAAGGCCGCCGGCTACGGTGGCGAGAAGGTCGTGCTGCTGGTGCCCGCGAATTCGCAGGCGCAGCGGCCGCTCGGCGAGGTGGCGGCCGACATGATGCGGCGCGCCGGCATGAATGTGGAGTATGTCGCGCTGGATTTCGCTGCCGTCTTGCAGCGCCAGCTGAAGAAGGATCCGATCGAGCAGGGCGGCTGGAGTGCCGCGGTCGGCAATTGGCAGGGCATCGACTGGCTCAATCCGGCCGGGAACACCAATCTGCGCGGCGAGGGCGCGGTGGCCGGCTGGTACAGAAGCGAGAAGATGGGCGCGCTGCGTAGCCAGTGGCTGGCGGCGCCCGATCTTGCCGAGCAGCAGCGCATCTGCCGCGAGATCCAGGCGCTGGCATTCGAGGAGATCCCGTATTATCCGATCGGTCTCTACAAGCAGCCGACGGCGTATCGCAAGAGCATCACCGGCATCCTCGACGGCACCGCGGTGTTCTGGAATGTGAGGCCCGCATGAGCACGGCGATCTTCGGCAGCTATATGCTGACGCGCGACGCGGGCGCGCAGAAGGTGCTGCGCGACCATTGGGTGCTGATCGAGGGCAGGCGTGTCGCGGCGATCACGCCAGACAAGCCGGCCGCCGATGAGGTGTTCGACCGCCCTGGCCGCTTCGTGCTGCCGGGTCTGTTGAATCTGCACAACCATATTTTCAGCGAGGCGATCGCGCGGACCTTGACCGAGGATGGCAACGGCCGACGCAACAACAAGAGCATCGTCTATACCGTGCTGCTGCCGCTTTCCAAGCGCGGCGCCGAGATCCTCTCGGCTGAGGAACGGCGCGCGGTCGGACGTATGGGCATGCTGCAACTGTTGAAAGGCGGGGCGACCACGGTGATGGAGCCGTCGCGCAACACGATCCCCGAGCTGTTCGATGCGGCAGAGGAGATGGGGATCCGGTTCTATGGTGCGCCCTATCTGTTCTCGACCGGCGATGCCAAGGCCGGCGCCGACGGTATCGTGCATTATGCCGGCGACGACGGCGAGGCCGACATGGCGACCTGGAACGCGCTGTATCAGCGCTGGCATGGGCAGGCGCAGGGTCGCATTCGCCTGGCGATGAGCCCGCACGCGACCGACACCTGCGGCCCCGATCTGCTGCGCGCCGCGGCGGCGCGTGCGCGCGAACTGAATGTGCCGATCACGATCCATATGGCGCAGAGTCAGGGTGAAGTCGCCACCATTGCCGCGCGCTATGATGGCCGCACCCCGGCGGAATATCTGGATTGGCTCGGCGTGCTCGGCGACGACCTGCTCGCCGCGCACTGCCACGCCTCGACGGATGCGGACCTTGCGCTGATGGCGGCGCGCGGCACCGGCGTCCTGAACTGTCCGCGCGTGTTCGCGCGCGCCGGGGTCACTGCCGCCTTTGGCCGCTTCGCCGCCCATGGCGTGCGTACCGCCATCGGCACCGACGGCTACAACATGGACCTGCTCGGTGAGCTCAACGCGGCGTCGCTGATCTCCAAGGTTGCGCTGGGCAACGCGGAGACCGCGAGCGCACCGGAACTGATCGATGCGGTCACTGCGACCGCCGCCGCCATGATCAGGCGCGACGATCTTGGCGTGATCGCGCCGGGCGCCACTGCCGATCTCACCGTCGTTGACATGACGCATCCGCATCTCCAGCCATTGCACGATCCCCGCCGCGGCCTGATCGCGCTCGCCAACCGCGCCAACATCGATCAGGTCATGGTCGACGGCCAGTTGCTGATCCACGACGGTCGTTATCTGCATGGCGATGAGGCGGCCATCACTTCGGCCGGAGCTGCTGCGATCGAGAAAATCTGGGCGCTGCCGGAAGCGCAGGCGGCGTTCGCGGGATAAATTCGGGCCGCGGAGCGATACGTCTCGACATCCAGAGATGCCGGCCGTCTCACCGCGTGCCGTAGGCCCGGTCGCCGGCATCGCCGAGGCCGGGCACGATGAAGGCGTTGTCGTCGAGGCCGTCGTCGATCGCAGCGGTCCATAGCGGCACGTCCGGGTGCAGGCCGCGCACCCGCTCGACACCTTCGGGCGCTGCGATCATGCAGACCATGCGGATGTCCTTGGCGCCGCGTTCCTTCAGCCGATCGATGGCGGCGACCGCTGAATTGCCGGTTGCGAGCACCGGCGAGACCACGACGGCCAGCCGCTCGCCGAGGTCAGACGGCGCCTTGAAGAAATATTCGACCGCGACGAAGGTCTGCGGCTCGCGATAGAGCCCGATATGGGCGACGCGCGCCGTCGGCACCAGATCGAGCATGCCGTCGACGAAGGTGACCCCGGCGCGCAGCACCGGCACGAAGACGAGTTTCTTCCCGGCGATCTTGGCCGATTGCATGCGCGCCAGCGGCGTCTCGACTTCGACCTCGGTGAGCGGCAGGTCGCGCGTCACCTCGTAGCAGAGGAGCATGCCGATCTCCTTCAACAACTCGCGGAATGACTTGGTCGAGATCGACTTGTCGCGGATCAGCGTCAGCTTGTGCTGGACCAGCGGATGATCGACGACCGTGACGCCCTGCATCAGTTATCTCCTATGCTCACCAACGTCGTCATTGCGAGGAGCGAGGCGACGAAGCAATCCAGGCTTCCTTCTTGGCGCTGGATTGCTTCCGCCTTCGCCCGTTGGGCTTCGGCGGACACGTCGCTTCGCTCACAATGATGTGTTCCGCGATCACGCTAGAACACCGTGCCGTCACTGATCACCTTGAGCGGCGGCGAACCGTCGGGGCGACACTCGAAGGCGAGCTTGCGTCCTGCGGCCCAGCTGCCGCCTTCGAGAATCTTGGCGAGTGGCAGGCTCTCGGCATCTTGCCCCATGCGCTGTCGGATGACGATTGCAAGCCGGTCGAGCAGGGCGACGGTAAGCGCTCGCCACTCGACCACCAGCGCGGAGTCGACCGCATGTGCGCGCGTCGCGTCGTTCCCGTCGCGCAATACCAGCACGCCGCCGTCAACGAACAGTCCGCCGTTGCGATATTCGGCGAGCCCGGTGAGGCCGTCGATGTCGGTCACGGTGAAGCCCGCGCGCTGCAGCGGCTCAATCAGCGAATAGGTCAACCATTGCGACAGCTTGTGCAGCGGCACCAACTCGCTCGTCCTATTCTCGGTTTTGAGCGCTGGATGGCGCCAACAATCGCCGAGCGCGACGCCATCGAGCGTGATGCGCGACGGCCAGATCGGTCCGAGCTGAACCAGCACCTCGGCGAGGATCGCGGGCGCGGCGATGCGGCCGCTCTCCGCGCGCGCGGCGAGATGGTCGAACAAGCCGCCGGGCCGGGCGCTGTCTTTCCTCGCGAAGACGTCGGGCTTGCCGCCGATCAGGCCGCCGAGCCGGCGTAACAGGTCGGTCCGTCCTTCAAGTCCGAGCAGCGAATTCTCGGCACTGACCTGGAAGCCGCGTTCGAGATCCGCGACGGTGATCTGCGCAAGCCTTGAAGCGTCGGCGCGCAGGGGTGCTGTGACCTGATCCGAGAATGCGCCGTGCGCGAACATGTCGAGGCTGGCGAGCGCCAGTCCCTCGGACCGGCCGACGCGGGTGCCGCTCACCGCATCATGATAGCGCCATGCGGCGCCGGCGCCGGCATCGAGCAGTACGCTGACGATGGCGAGATCGAATTCCGCCCGCGCCCGCGCCGCCGCATCGGGCCAGCTCACCTTGTCGGCGACCGCTGCCCAGCGATCCTGGCCTGCGATCACGAAATGCCGCCAGCGCGAATGGAACGGCACGTCGCCGCTCGGATAGGCCTTGTGGGTCACCGCGAGCACAAGCTCCGCGACCGCATCGAGCCTGGTCAGATCGATACGGAAATGCGGCAGCTTGTCCTCAAGGCCGAGAGCAAGCAGCCGGTGCGCCCGCTCGCGCACCGCCCGGGCCGACAAGAGGGAGGAGGCATCGACCATCTTGGTTTGCTCAGTACTTCTCGAGTGGGCGCCCGACCGTATCTCCGAGCTCCTGCGGCTTCTGTGGTTCGAGCGAAAAATAGCCCGCCGCCTTCTTGGCCGCGATCTCGACATGGGCGTCGGCCGGAATCAGTTCGTCCGGGATCGGCACGCGTTCGACGATCTCGACGCCCTGGCCCGTCAATGCATCATGCTTCATGTCGCTCATCGAGATGAAGCGGTCGATACGCGTGATGCCGAGCCAGTGGATCACGTCGGGCATCAGTTGCTGGAAGCGCGCATCCTGCACGCCGGCGACGCATTCGGTGCGCTCGAAATAGGCGGCCGCGGCATCGCCATCCTCCTGGCGCTTGCGCGCATTGTAGACCAGGAACTTGGTGACCTCGCCGAGCGCGCGGCCTTCCTTGCGGTTATAGACGATGATGCCGAGACCGCCGGTCTGGCCGGCGCGCACGCATTCCTCGATGCCGTGAATGAGATAGGGGCGGCAGGTGCAGATATCCGAGCCGAATACGTCGGAGCCGTTGCATTCGTCGTGGACGCGGCAGGTGATCCTGGTCTTGCCATCGTTCAGCTTGTCGACATCGCCGAACAGATACACGGTGGTGCCGCCGATCGGCGGCAGGAATACCTGCAGGTCCGGCCGCGTCACCAGCTCCGGATACATGCCGCCGGTCTGCTCGAACAGGCCGCGGCGCAGATTGGTCTCGCTGGTGCCGAACCGCGCTGCGACGCCGGGTAGGTACCACACCGGATCGATCGCGATCTTCACCACGGAGACGCTGCCGTTGGCGTGCACGACATCGCCGTCTGTCGTGATGCGTTTTGCCGCCAGCGCTGCGTGAAGCTCCGGCAGGTCGAGCCGCGCCTTGGTCACCGCGATCGTCGGCCTGATATCGATGCCTTCGGCGATCTCGGCGCCGAAATTCTCCGCGACCAGATGCCCCCATGGATCGAGCGCGACGATCTTGGCGGGATCGCGCCATTGCGCGAACGGCCCGATGCTCGCGGCCGGATGGGTGTTGGTGAGGTCGGGGCGGCGGATCGGATCGAGTGCGCCGGAGGAGACCGCGAGCGCCCGATAGACCGTGTAGGAGCCGCCATGGCTGCCGATCACGTTGCGGTCCTGCGGACGCGAGACGGTGCCGATGATTGGCCCGCGTTCGCGCGCGCTCGGGGCGCCCCATTGGAGTGGGAAATTGTGCTTGGCGCCCGGAACCGGATGCGAGGTCAGGCGGATATGGTCAGTGCGGTTGGAGCGCGTCATCTCAGAGTAACCCCATCAGAGCCACCCCCAAAACGGCAACGGCCCGCCGAGATGACGGGCCTGACCGAAAAGAGCTGTTAGTTTCCATGCATCAATATAGCATGTTCCC
Source organism: Bradyrhizobium sp. SZCCHNS1022 (assembly GCF_032484835.1). NCBI lineage: Bacteria > Pseudomonadati > Pseudomonadota > Alphaproteobacteria > Hyphomicrobiales > Nitrobacteraceae > Bradyrhizobium > Bradyrhizobium sp. SZCCHNS1022. The sequence goes on from NZ_JAUETT010000001.1 coordinate 2,550,834, forward strand.
GGCCCAAAACAAGGGTTCCGGGATGCTGCTCCTGCGAACGCCGCGAGCGCCTTGTTTGTAGGCAAATGGTTACGTGGATGCCGACAGTTCGTTTCATCATGTTGACACATCCGCTTTCGCGATACGCTTTCCAGCTGGCGGTGGCACGGCCCTTGCCTTTGGTGGGCTCTGCGGCCAGCAGGGGCCGCACCCTCGGGGAATGACGTGTTGGACCTGATCATTCGCAATGCTTCGCTGTGGTGCGAGGGCGAGACCCGCTGCACTGACATCGGCATCGGCGATGGCAAGATCGTCGCGATCGAAGCGGCGCTGCAGGCCGGCGCGCGCGAGCGTGACGCCGAAACCTGCCTCGTCGTGCCCGGCCTGATCGAGACGCACATCCATCTCGACAAGACCTGCATTCTCGACCGCTGCCGGATTGCGGAAGGCACCGTCGCCGAAGCCGTGCGCGAGACCGCCGCGGCCAAGCGCAACTTCACCACCGAGGATGTCTACGCCAGGGCGAAGCAGACGGTCGAGCGCTGCATCAGTCATGGCACGATGCGCATGCGCACCCATGTCGAGCTCGATCCCGGCATCGGCATGATCAGCTATGATGCCATCGAGCAGCTCAAGCGCGATTACGCCTGGGCCATGGATATCGAGCTCTGCGTCTTCCCGCAGGAAGGGCTGACGAATTATCCGGGGACCGAGGAGCTGCTGATCGAAGGGCTGCGGCGCGGCGCGCGCACGCTCGGAGCCGCACCGTATTTCGACACCGATCCCGCGGCGCAGATCGATCGCATCTTCGCCATCGCCCGCGAGTTCGATGTCGACATCGACATGCATCTCGATCTCGCCGAGACGCTCGACCGCATGCAGATCGAATATGTCTGCCGCAAGACCGAAGAGTATGGCTGGGGTGGGCGCGTTGCGGTCGGCCATGTCACGCAGCTGTCGCTGCTGCCGCCGGAGCGCTTCAACGCGATCGCGATGCAGCTCGCCAATGCCGGCGTCGCCGTCACCGTGCTGCCGTCGACCGATCTGCACCTGATGGGACGACGGCAGGATCATGCGATTCCCCGCGGCGTGGTGCCGCTCGAGCCGCTCCGCGCCGCCGGCGTCACCTGCTCGATCTCGACCAACAATGTGCTGAATCCGTTCACGCCTTACGGCGACGGCTCGCTCATCCGCATGGCCAACCTCTATGCCAATGTCTGCCATGTCTCGCGTCCCGATCATCTCGCCGGCTGCCTCGACATGATCACAAGCGATGCCGCGCGGCTGATGCGGCTTGGCGACTACGGCGTCAAGCTCGGCGCGCCGGCCGATCTCGTCTGCATCGACGCGCGCAGCCCGACCGAGGCGATCGCAACGCTTGCGCAGCCGCTGTGGGGATTGAAGCGCGGCCGGCCCTCGTTCACGCGCCCGCGGCCGATGCTGCATGGACCGGGGTGATGCGGGCGGGCGACGATGAGATGATTGCTCGTCATTCACCGTCATTGCGAGGAGCGCAGCGACGAGGCAATCCAGAATCCCCGTGCAGCCCTGGATTGCTTCGCTTCGCTCGCAATGACGGATACCGAAGCGTAGGGTGGGCAAAGGCGCGTTGCAACGATGTCTCGACATTCGCAAGTGGACGAAGCGCCGTGCCCACCGTCGGGCGCCGCGCGATATCGCGGTGGGCACGCTTCCGCCGACGCCCTTCGGGCTATGGCGGACAAGTCGCTTTGCCCACCCTACGACGTCAGGTGTCATCGCGAGCGCGGCGATCCGGACTCTCTCCTCGTCTGGATCGCTCGTAATGACGTTGGAGTTTTCGACCAAGGAGTGACACCATGCGCGTGATCAATGTTGCCGCCGCCCAGATGGGGCCGATCCAGAGGGCCGACAGCCGCGAGGTCGTGGTCGCGCGGATGATCGCGCTGATGGACGAGGCCAAAGCCAAAGGCGCCGATCTCATCGTCTATCCGGAGTTGGCGCTGACCACCTTTTTTCCGCGCTGGTATATGGAGGATCAGGCCGAGGTCGACACCTGGTTCGAGCGCGCGATGCCGAATGCGGCCGTGCAGCCGCTGTTCGATCGCGCCAGGCAGCACCGGATGGCGATGAACTTCGGCTATGCCGAGCTGACGCCGGACGGCCATCACTACAACACGGCGATCCTGACCGATCGCGACAGCAACATCGTCGGCAAATATCGCAAGGTGCATCTGCCGGGTCACGAGGAGTACGATCCGACGCGCAGCCACCAGCATCTGGAGAAGCGCTATTTCGAGCCCGGCGATCTCGGCTTTCCGGTGTGGCGCAATCTCGGCGGCATCATCGGCATGGCGGTGTGCAACGACCGCCGCTGGCCCGAGACCTATCGCGTAATGGGCCTGCAGGGCGTCGAGATGGTGCTGATTGGTTACAACACGCCGTCGGTCAACTCGCAGAAGAATGCCGAGGGACCGGAACAGCGGCTGTTCCATAATCGTCTCTCGGTGCAATCAGGCGCGTATCAGAACTCCTGCTGGGTGGTCGCGGTCGCCAAAGCCGGCGTGGAGGACGGTCATCCGCTGATCGGCGGCAGTCTGATTGTCGATCCGGACGGCGGGATCGTCGCTGAAGCGACGACCGAAGGCGATGAGGTGCTGGTCGCGCGTTGCGATCTCGACGCGACCAAGTTCGGCAAGGAGACGATCTTCGATTTTGCCAGCCACCGCCGCATCGAGCATTACGGCCTGATCACCAGCCGCACCGGTGCGATTCCCCCGGAGGAGTGAAGATCAGTGCGCGAACGCCACCGCGCCGAGCGCCATGGTGACAGCCGCCTGAGTCGGGTCGATCACGGGAATGCCGAGCGCATCTTCCAGGCCCTTGCGATGGCGCGCCATGCCGGCGCAGCCCATCACGATCGCGCCGGCGCCATCCTGCTCCTTCAGCGCGCGGCCGACCGCGATCATCCTGGCCAGCGTGCCTTCGCCAGAAGCGGTCTCGGCCACCGTCATGTCGAGCGGCCGCTCGGCGGCGAGCCGGTCCATCAGCCCCATCTGGCGGAGATAGCGTAGATGTCGCCGGATCGAGCGCTGGGCGATCGCGATCACGCCAAGACTGTCGGCGCGGGTCAGTGCGGTCAGCACGCCGCATTCGGCGATGCCGAGCACCGGCCGCGCCGTCGCCTCGCGGCAGACATGCAGGCCGGGATCGCTGTAGCAGGCGATCACGAAGGCGCTCGACGCGTTGTCGGTTTCGACGAACCGCCGCAGCGGCATGGTCACGCTGTCGGCGTCCTTCTGGCTTTCGATTCCGTACGGGCCTTCCTTCAGGGTCTCGCAGACGATCTCCGGTCCGTCGGCAAACATCAGCGGCTTCAGTGCCTCGGCGAGGCCGTCGGTGACTATCTGATTGGAGTTCGGATTGATCACCGTGATGCGCGGGCGGGACATGGGAGCTTCCTGCTTGAGACGTGTTGACGCAGCGTGAAACGCAATCACTATGCCACGTGGCGCATGCGATCGTCATGCGCCGGGCGCAACGGCGCGCCGCGACATCAGCGGTGTTCCATTGGGCAGAACTGATAAGGGGACCGCCATGACCGAGCCAGCCTATGAGTTGATGATCCGGGGAGGGCGCGTCGCCACGACGACCGACATATTCGAGGCCGACGTCGCCATTGCGGGCGAGAGCATCGTCGCGATCGGCCGTGGCCTTGGTCCGGCCAAGTGCGAGATCGATGCGCGGGGCAAGTTGGTATTGCCTGGCGGAGTCGACAGCCATTGCCATATCGAGCAGCTATCGGCAGCCGGCATCGTCAACGCCGATACGTTCGAGAGCGCGACCACTTCGGCCGCCTTTGGCGGCACGACCTCGGTGATCTCCTTTGCCGCCCAGCATATCGGCATGAAACTGCCGCAGGTGTTGGAGGAGTATCATGCGCTCGCGCGCAAAGGTGCCGTGATCGACTACGCCTTCCACATGATCGTCGCGGACCCGACCAAGGAGACGCTGGAGCACGATCTGCCCGCGCTGATCAAGCTGGGGCACGGTTCGATCAAGATCTTCATGACCTATGATCTCCTGAAGATCGACGATGAGCCGTTGCTCGATATTTTGGTTGCGGCGCGCGAGGGCGGCGCGATGCTGTGCGCGCATGCCGAGAACCACGGCATCATCTCGTGGATGGTGAAGCGGCTGCTGGCGCGCGGCTATACCCATCCGAAATACCACGCCATCAGCCACGCGCGCTTCTCCGAAGCGGAAGCTTTCAACCGCCTGATCGGGATGGCTGCGCTGATCGACCAGCCGATCATGATCTTCCACGTCTCGACCGCCGAGGGCGCCAAGGTCATCCGCGACGCGCGCGGCCAGGGGCTGAAGGTGTTCGCCGAGACCTGCCCGCAATACCTGTTCCTCACGGCCGATGATCTCGACAAGCCCGGCGTCGAGGGCGCGAAATGGATGTGCAGCCCGCCGCCGCGCCGCGCCTCCGACCAAGATGCGCTGTGGCAGGCGCTCTCGCTCGGCGACCTGCAGACCATCTCTTCCGACCATGCGCCCTATCGCTTCGATGAGACCGGCAAGCTGCGCGCCGGCCCCAACCCGAACTTCAAGCAGATCGCCAACGGCCTGCCGGGGCTGGAGCTGCGGCTGCCGCTGCTGTTCGACGCGATGGTGTCGAAGGGCCGGCTCGGCCTCAACAAGTTCGTCGAGCTGACCGCGACGGCGCCGGCCAAGATCTACAATCTGCATCCGAAGAAAGGCGCGATCGCGATCGGCGCCGACGCCGACATCGCGATCTGGGATCCGGAGAAGCGTGTCACGATCAGCGACGCGATGATGCACGATCGCGCCGGCTACACGCCGTTCGCCGGCCGCTCCGTGCAGGGCTGGCCGGTGACGGTGCTGTCGCGCGGCCGCGTCATCGTCGAGGACGGCAAGTTGTCGGCGCAGGCCGGCTCAGGCCGCTTCCTGGCCCGCAGCGGCGGCGAGGCAGCGAAGCCGACCGGACGCCTGGTGGCAGACATGGACCCCGAGCAGAATTTTGGCGCGCGGCTGCTGTAGGCTGGACGGAGCGCCATGCACGTCCTGATCTTCGGCGGGTGCGGCTTTGTCGGACTCAATGTCGCGCAAGCGCTGCTCGCGCGCGGCCATCAGGTGACCTTGTTCGACCACGCCGATCTGCCGAACGCCGCGCAGCGTGCCTTTGCGGTCTATGGCAAACAGCTTTGCGTGCTGCAGGGGGATGTAACCAATCATCAGGCCGTTGCCGCCGCGATCGCATCTGGTTGCGATACCCTGGTGCTGGGCGCGGCGATCACGGCCGGTGTCGAGCGCGACGCGGCCGAGCCGGAGCGTATTCTTGCGGTCAACCTGCTGGCGCAGGTGCCCATGCTGCAGGCCGCGCGCCGCGCCAACGTGAAGCGTGTCATCAACCTGTCCTCCGCCGCAGCCTATGGCGCCAGCGGACAGCGCTTTCAGTTCCTGGATGAGACAACGCCTTGCGATCCGGTGTCATTGTATTCCATCACCAAGTTCGCCTCCGAACGCGTCGCCGCGCGCCTGGGCGATCTCTGGCAGACCGATGTGATCAGCGTGCGGCTATCAGCCGTGTTCGGGCCGTTCGAGCGCGCAGGTGGCGTGCGCGATACGCCATCGCCGCAGGCCCTGATCCTCGGTTGCCTTGCGCGTGGCGAGCCGGCGCTCTTGAGCGACGCTGGCGCAAGGGACTGGGTCTATGCGCTCGATGTCGCGGACGCGATTGCGCTGCTGCTGGAGGCGGCTAAGCCGCAGTACACGCTCTACAACATCTCCAGCGGCGTAACCTATACCGTGGAAGCGTGGGGCGACCGCTTTGCTGACCTGCGGCCGGGCTTCGTCTGCCGGCTGGCTGAACAAGGCGAGAGGCCCACAATCGCCGTGCATGGGCCGGCGCGTGCGCCGTTGTCGACGGCGCGACTGGCTGATGAGTTCGGCTGGCGTGCCCAATTCAGCTGCCAGGACTCGGCGGCGCATCTGAGCCGCTGGTTCGATGAGTACCTTGGAGCATAGCATGAGACTCGCGGGAAGGACCGTCATCATCACCGGCGGCGGCTCGGGCATCGGCCGCGCCAGCGCGGTCGCGTTCACGCGCGAGGGCGCCTTCGTTGCCCTTGTGGACCGCGACGCGGCAGGCGCTGAGGCAACGCTGGCGCAGCTGCAGGAGGCTGGCGGCGAGGGCAGCATTCATATCGGCGACGTCGGCGAAATCGATTTCGCCACGACGACGGTCGAAAGCGTGGCCGCAGGCCGCGGCCGGCTCGATGTGCTGCTGTGTGCGGCTGGCTTCTCCTGCGGCGGCACCATCGTCACGACCGCCCCTGCGGATTGGGATGCGGTGTTCCGCGCCAATGTCGGCGGCACCTGGTTGTGGGCCAAGGCCGCGGTGCCGGTCATGCAGCGCCAGCAGAAGGGGGCGATCATCACGCTGGCCTCGCAGCTGGCGATTGCCGGCGGCAAAGGCAACAGCGCCTATATCGCCGCCAAGGGCGCGATCATCAGCCTGACCCGCACCATGGCGGTCGATTTCGCGACCGACGGCATTCGCGTCAATGCGATCGCCCCGGGAGCTATCGATACGCCGATGCTTCGCCGCAGCTTCGCGCGCCATGCCGATCCGGACGTCGTGCGCGACGCCTCGCGCCAGCGCCACGCGATGAAGCGCTTCGGTGAGGCCGAGGAGGTCGCTTCCGCCGTGCTTTACCTCGCCAGCGATGAAGCCTCTTTCGTGACCGGCGTGGTGCTGCCGGTCGATGGCGGCTGGCTCGTGGCCTGAGGCTTCGGTCTATAAGTCCGGTGAATAGTCCCCAGCAAATTGAGATTTCTGCCGCTGAAGATGCTTTGCTAGGCTGCGCCGGCCGGATCAGGAATGCATGGAGCGGGCGTGGGCGAGATCGATCGTGTCGGGCGCGACACTGCAACGCGTCCCGGTGCGCGCCATGAATGACGGGCTCGCCGCGCTTGCCGCTCAGGTCCGGCGCGATCTCGACAGGATCGCCCACCCCAAGATGCCTTGGCTGAAGCCGGTGCCTGGTCCCGACGGTCGCCCCGCGCTGGACGTGCTGATCGTTGGCGGCGGCCAGTCGGGCCTTGCGACGGCCTTCGGGCTCATGCGCTCGCAGGTCACCAACATCATGGTGCTGGACAAAGCGGAGCAGGGGCGCGAGGGGCCGTGGCTGACCTATGCGCGTATGCCGCGCCTGCGCTCGCCCAAAGATTTTACCGGTCCGGATCTCGACATTCCCAGCCTCACCTATCAGTCCTGGCACGAGGCGAAATTCGGCGAACAGAGCTGGCGCGATCTTGATCTCATTCCGCGCGAATATTGGGCAGAGTATCTCGCGTGGTATCGGAGCGTGCTCGACCTTCCGGTGCGCAACGGCTGCGAGGCGATCGATATCGCACCCGCCGCCAATGGCTTGTTGCAGGCGAGCGTTCGGAGCCGCGCCGGCGAAGAGGCGCTCTATGCGCGCAAGATTGTGCTTGCCACCGGCCAGGAGGGGATGGGCGATTGGAGCATTCCGGCGCCGTTGCGCCATCTGCCTGCTACGCGCTGCGTCCACTCCGCTACCGCGATCGATTTCGAGACGCTGCGCGGCAAACGTGTTGCCGTCATCGGCGCCGGCGCCTCGGCCTTCGACAATGCGGCGACGGCACTGGAAGCAGGCGCAGAGCGCGTCGATCTGCTCTGCCGCCGCGCCGAGATCCAGCTGGTGCAGCCCTATCGCTGGCTGACCTTCCGCGGATTCTTGCGGCACTTCTCCGAGCTCGACGATGTCTGGCGCTGGCGTTTCATGCGGGCAGTCCTGGAGCTGCGCGAGGGCTTTCCGCAGCACACCTACGACCGCTGCGCGCGCCATGCGGCCTTCCGTCTGCATGAGGGAGTGCCGGTCGAGGCAGCACGGGAGACGCCCGACGGCGTCGTGTTGCAAACGCCGCGCGGCGAGATCGTTTGTGATTTCGTCGTCAGCGCGACCGGCATCGCGACGGATTTCGCCGGCCGTGCCGAGCTGAAGCGCTTCGCGCACAACATCGCGCGCTGGGGCGACCGCTACACGCCGCCGGCCGAAGAGCGCAACGCGAGGCTTGGCGCATTCCCCTATCTCGCCGACGACTACGCGCTGTGCGAGCGAACGTTCGGGGAAACGCCGTGGATCGCCAACATCCACGTGTTCGCGATCGCCTCCACCATGAGCTTTGGCGCGTCCGGCTCGTCGATCAACGCGATGACGACGGCGGTGCCGAAGCTGGTGCATGGGCTGACGCGGGGGCTGTTCCGCGCTGACCTCGACAAGCACTGGGCGGCATTCCAGGCCTATGACGTTCCCCAGGCGGCGGTGCGGCGCGAGCCGACGAGTGGATCTTCGAAGTGTCCTGCTGGCACATGATTTGCTGCTTTTCGGACTCTCGCAGACCGAGACACGGCCGGGCCGTTGGGCCCAGACAGATGAGGCGAAGGGCATGAGCATGAGCTTTTCGATTTCCAAACGGATATTGGTCGCGGCAGCAGCATTGCTTGCGGTGGCACCAGCCGTGCCAGGCGCACATGCGCAGAGTCGCGCCGAGACGCTGCGCTATGTCACTGGCGCCACCGTCAACACGCTCGATCCCAACATTCCGGGCTCGACCCGCGAGGCCTTCGCGCTCTCGATGAGCAGCTATGACCGGCTGGTGTCGTTCGGCCGCAAGCAGCTCAATGGCAAATGGGTGTTCGATCTCGACACCATTTCCGGCGAGCTCGCGGAGTCCTACAAGGTCAGTCCGGATGGCCTGAAGATCACCTTCAAGCTGCGCCCCGATGCCAAATTCCAGGATGGTTCACCCGTCACCGCCGAGGACGTGAAATGGTCGCTCGACCGCTGCGTCAGCGCGCCGATCCTCGGCAAGGCGCAGCTGCTCACGGGCTCACTGACGTCCCCCGATCAGTTCAAGGTGATCGATCCCCTGACGTTCGAAGTGACCTTGCCGAAGCCGGACAAGCTCGCGCTGCCGAACCTCGCCACGGTCTATCCGATCATCATCAACTCCAAGCTCGCGAAGGCGCATGCGACTGCCGACGATCCGTGGGCGCTGAACTGGACCAAGGAGAATGCCGCGGGCAGCGGCGCCTATCTCGTCGAGACCTTCAAGCCAGGCGAGCAGGTGATCGCCAAGCGTAACGAGGCCTGGAATCGTGGCACGCCGGACAAGCCGGCCGGGTTCAAGCGACTGATCATCCAGTCGGTGCCGGAGCCCGCCACACGCGCCAATCTGGTCGAGCGCGGCGATGCCGACCTTGTCATCGATCTGCAGGCGAGCGACGTGCAGGCATTGGAAGGGAAGGGCAAGCTGAAGGTGATCTCGACGCCGCAATACAATGCGGTAAACTTCATCTCGATGAACAACAAGATTCCGCCGTTCGACAATGTCAACGTGCGGCGCGCGATCGCCTATGCGTTGCCCTATGACGATATGTTCAAGGCGGCGCTGTTCGGCCGTGGCGCGCCGCTGTTCGGCGTGACCTGGGCTGATGGCAAGCCGCCGAGCGGCGCCTATCCGATCCCGCAGCCGGTCAAGCTCGATCTCGACAAGGCGAAGGCCTATCTCAAGGACGCCGGCATGCCGGACGGCTTCTCCACGACGTTCAGCTTCAATGTCGGCCAGGCTGCGACCGCCGAGCCGATGGCGGCGCTGGTCAAGGAATCCTTGGCCAAGATCGGCATCAAGGTCGACATCCAGAAGCTGCCGGACGCGCAGATGTCGACCGCGATCAATGAGAAGAAGCTGCCGTTCTTCACGGAAGGAATCGTCGCCTGGTTGCCGTCGACCGACTATTTCTACCGCAACTTCTACACCGGCAATCAGCGCTGGAACTATTCCTCCACCGACAATGCGGAGTTGGAGAAGATCGCGCAGGCCGCGCGCTTCGAGCCCGACAGGGAGAAGTACGAGGAGGAGGGCAGGGCGCTCAATGCCATCCATTTCGACCAGATGTTCCAGATTCCGATCTGGCAGGCGGCGCAGGATGCGGTGATGCAGCCGAACGTCGAGGGGTATGTCTACCAGTTCACGCGGCAGGTGGATTACCGCAATCTCAGCCGCAAGTAGGCGAGCGAGAACAGCGCGAAGCATGGGCACGATCGGCGCAACTCTGATCCGGGCGGGGCGGCGGTTCATCTCGTCGATGCCGGCGCTGTTCGGCGTGCTGGTCTTCACCTTCCTCTTGATGCGGGTGCTGCCCGGCGATCCCGCCGTGTTCTTCGCATCCGGGCCCAATGCCGGCAAGGAGGAGATCGAGGTGATCCGCAAGCAACTCGGGCTCGACAAGCCGTTGCCGAACCAGCTGGCGATCTATCTCTACGACGTCGGCCGCGGCAATCTCGGCCGCTCGATGATGACCGGGCAGCCGGTCGCCAAGGACCTGCGCGAACGTCTGCCGGCCTCGCTCGAATTGACACTGGCGGCACTGCTCATTGCGCTGGTGTCGGCGGTGCCGCTCGGCGTGATCGCCGCACTTCGACCGGGCTCGCTGATCGACCATGGCGTGCGGCTGTTCTGCTCGCTCGGCGTCTGCGTGCCGACCTTCGTGTCCGGCCTGCTCCTCATCTACGTATTCTACTATTTGCTCGGCCTCGCGCCGGACCCGACCGGCCGCGTCGACATCTTCACCACGCTGCCGCCGTCGAGCACCGGCTTCCTGATCGTCGACTTCCTGCTCGCCGGCGATCTCGAAGGCTGGTGGGCGGCGGTGCGGCAATTGATGCTGCCGGCCTTCACCATGGCGCTGTTCGTGATCGCGCCGCTGGCGCGCATCACCCGCGCCTCGATGCTGGTCTCGCTCGGCAGCGACTTCGTCCGCACCGCGCGCTCGGTCGGACTGTCCGGGTGGCGCATCGTCGTCACCTATGCGCTGCGCAACGCCATCCTGCCGGTCATTACCATCGCCGGCATCGTCTTCTCCACCATGTTAGGCGCCAACGTGCTGGTCGAGAAGGTGTTCTCCTGGCCGGGCGTCGCCTCCTACGCGCTCGATGCGCTGCTCGTCTCCGACTACGCGCCGGTGCAGGGTTTCGTGCTGCTGATGGCCACGATCTTCGTCATCGTGAATCTGCTCGTCGATGTGCTCTACGGCATCGCCGATCCCCGGGCGACGGTTGCATGAGCACGATGGAAACATCCTCGACGCTCCGTCACACCTCCTGGGTGTTGCGCGGCAATCCGGTGACCGCCGTTGCCGCTTGCGGCGCGCTGCTGCTGGCGATCGTCGCCATCCTTGCGCCTTGGCTCGCGCCTTATGATCCCATTGCGTCGGATGTGCCGCAGGCCTTGCAGGCGCCGAGCGCGGCGCATTGGGCCGGCACCGACCAACTCGGCCGCGACGTCTTCAGCCGCCTGGTCATCGCTACGCGCCTGGATCTGGCGATCGCGGTGAGCGCCGTCGCGGTCTCCTTTGCGATCGGCTCGGTGATCGGTGCGCTGTGCGGCTATGCCGGCGGCCGGCTCGACAAGGCGATCGGCCGCTTCGTCGATGTCTTGATGGCCTTTCCGCTGTTCGTGCTGGCGATGGCGATGGTCGCTGCCCTCGGCAACCGCGTCGAGAACATCGTGATCGCAACCGCGATCATCAACCTACCGTTCTACATCCGCTTCGCCCGCGCCGAGGTCAACATCCGCCGCAATTTGGGCTGGGTCGAGGCCGCGCGCGCTAGCGGCGAAGGCCACGTTGCGGTGGTGTTGCGCTTCCTGCTGCCGAATGTGCTGCCGGCGATGGCCGTCCAGATCTCGCTCAATCTCGGCTGGGCCATCCTCAATGCCGCCGGCCTTTCGTTCATCGGTCTTGGCGTCAAGCCGCCTACACCGGAATGGGGCATCATGGTCGCCGAAGGCGCGCGCTTCATCTCGACAGGGCGTTGGTGGCTGGTGGCGTGTCCGGGTTTTGCACTGATGCTGACGGTGCTGTGCTTCAACCTGCTCGGCGACGGCTTGCGCGACATCCTCGATCCGAGGATGAGAACGTGATAGCATTGGGAAACACCGCGCCGCTGCTCGAGGTCGAGAACCTCAAGGTGACCTTCTCCACCCGTCGCGGCATCGTCGAGGCCGTGCGCGGCGTGTCGCTGTCACTGCAGCCGGGCGAGATGCTGGGCCTGGTTGGCGAGAGCGGCTCCGGCAAGTCGGTCACCGGCTTTGCCATCACCCATCTGCTCGACAAGGCCGGCCGGATCACCGACGGCTTGATACGCTTCAAGGGCCAGGACATCACCCGCGCCGGCGGCGCCGATCTGCGCAGCCTGCACGGCGCCGCGATGGCGATGATCTTCCAGAATCCGCGCGCGGCGCTGAACCCGATCCGCGCCATTGGCGAGCAGATCGCCGACGCCATCCTCGCGCATCGCCGTATCTCGGCGAAGGAAGCGCGCGGCGAGGCCTTGAAGCTGTTGCGCGCCGTGCAGATCCGCGAGCCCGAGCGGCGCATCAATGCCTATCCGCACGAGCTGTCAGGCGGCATGTGCCAGCGCGTGATGATCGCGATCGCGATCTCCTGCAATCCGCAGCTTCTGATCGCCGACGAGCCGACCACCGGCCTCGACGTCACCACGCAGAAGGTGGTGATGGATTTGCTTGCGACCATCGCCGCTGAGCGCGGCATGGCGACCATCTTGATCACGCACGATCTTGGCCTCGCTGCGCGCTACTGCCGCCGAGCCGTGGTGATGGAGCAGGGACGGTTGGTCGAAGAAGCCGAGCCGCTGGCGCTGTTTCAGCGGCCGCAGCATCCGTACACGAAGCGCCTGGTCGCGGCCTCACCGACCGCATCCTCGCGGGTGGAGGACCTGGTGCCGGATGGCGAGCCGGTGCCGCTGGTTCAAGTGAGCGAACTGCCGCCTCCACCGCATGGCACGCCGCTGCTGCTCGACGTCAAGCGCATTGGTAAGCACTTCGACGACGGCACGCTCGGCGTCGCCGATTTCTCGATGACGATGCGTCCCGGTGAGAGCATCGGTCTGGTCGGCGAATCCGGCTCCGGCAAGAGCACGACCTCGCGCATGATCTGCCGGCTGATCGATCCGAGCGCGGGCGAGATCCTGTTCGACGGCCAGGCGATCGGCCAGATTCCGGCGCGCGACTTTCACCGCTCTGAATTCCGCAAGGACATCCAGATCGTCTTTCAGGATCCGAACGACAGCCTCAATCCGCGCTACACCGCGTTCGATTGTATCGCGCATCCTTTGACCCGGCTGATGGCGATGCGATCGGGCGATGCGTTGCGCCGCCGCGTCGAGGAATGTGCCGATCGCGTCGGTCTGCCGAGGGAGCTCTTGTCGCGCTTTCCGCACCAGCTGTCCGGAGGGCAGAAGGCGCGCGTCGGCATTGCGCGGGCGATCGCCTGCAAGCCGCGGCTCCTGGTCCTGGACGAGCCGACCGCCGCGCTCGACGTCTCGGTGCAGGCGGTGGTGCTGCAGCTTCTGAACAGGCTGCGCCGCGAGGACAATCTCGCCTTCCTGTTCGTCAGCCACGACCTCAACGTGGTCCGCATGATGTGCGACCGCACCATCGTGCTGCGCGCAGGCCAGATCGTCGAGCAGGGCGAGAGCCGGGCACTGTTCGCGAATCCGCAGACCGACTACACCCGCGAGCTGGTCGAGGCCGTGCCGCATATCCAGCAGGCAGAATTGGCACCGGCTTAGTGATATGTTTAGTACCACTGTCATTGCGAGCGAAGCGAAGCAATCCAGACTGCCGCCGCGGAAACAGCCTGGATTGCCTCGGCGCAAGGGCGCCTCGCAATGACGATAAGGCTGGCAATAAACTAACAGCCCCGGCAGACGCCGCTCACCTTTCGCCTGGTTTCCTCGTCGTTCCAGATGCTTTTCGGACTGAACACGATTTCTGCCGTGAGCTTCATCGGGACCTTCACTTCGGATGGCGGCTTAGGAAAGGGTTGGAGCTTCCTGAGCCAGGCGAGCGTGTCGTCATTCGTGGCTTTGGGGCCGGAGCTCTTCGTGATTCTCGCGTCCAGAAGCGTGCCATCACGATCGATCGAAAATTCGACGATCGAGTGCGCGTCGTTCAGCTTCTGCGTATCATCGGGCAGCTTCAGCGGATGCGCCTGGAGATAATGAAGGATATCCCCGCGGAATGCGATCTCCGGGCCGGAGGTACTGGACGTCATGGTCCACTTCAGATCGACGAAGCCGACGCGCGTCTGCGCAAAAAATGTGAACGGTATCCTGACTCTTAAGGGGACTTGAACGTCGGCAGGAACCTCCGGAAACGCGGACATTCGGCGGAGGCCGGCGAGGACGTTCTGATCGTCTTGCGGCACCCCCGAGCTGCGGGCGATATCGGCACCCAAGAGCTTGCCGTCCCGGTCGATCGTGAGGATGACGTCGATGTCCGCGGGCCGGCCCTTAAGCTCGTTGCGAAATTCCTGGGAGTTTTCCAAGAGGTAGCGGGCCAGCCGCTGCCTGTAAGTGGCTTCGTCCGCACCAGCGGTCGTGAGGCTGGACAACGAAATGAAGAAAATGGCTGCCAAACGTCGCATCGCTAACACTGCCCCTCGGAACGCAGTGTAACCTCCGCTGCTGCTGGCGTCGCGCATTTTCTGGTGAGGCCGTCTCCTTCGCGACTTTGCGGATCGCAGAGAACGCAGGGCGGGCAAAGCGACTTGTCCGCCATAGCCCGAAGGGCGTCGGCGGAAGCGTGGCCGCCCTGTTTGTTGTCGAACTCGCGGCGGTGGGGACGGCGCTGCGCGCCGTTACCCACCCTACAGGTCCCTACACTGCAAATCCGCTCAATCCGCCTCGTAGCCGTAGACCTCCGGCAGGATGAAGATCGCAGCCAGCAGTCCAATCAGCGGGAAAATGGCGACGAACAGCGTCGCGTTGGCCTGGCCGATCGCGGTGAACAGCATCGGGAACAGGAAGATCGCCAGGAACGAGGGCAGCTTCACGAACATGTAGGCGAAGCCGCTGGCGGTGCCGCGATAGCGCGGCCGCGCCACCATGGTCGGGATCGTCATGCAGTTCGAGGCATCCCAATAATGGCCCCACAGCATGCCGGCCGCTGCAAACGGCAGGATGTATTTGTGGTCGGTGTAGAGCGCGGCGGCGGCGACCAGCAGCGACACCAGCACGATGCCGAAGCCGGCGATGCCGATGCCGCGATGGCCGATCTTCGGCGTCAACAGCGGTCCGACCCAGCCCGAGATTGCAGCAAAGCTGAACAGCGCCATGGTGACGAGATTGTTGCCGAGCACGCTGGACACGCCGACCATCGCAAACAGCACCGGCAGATAAAAGGCGAAGGTGGAGAACTCGCTGCCCTGCGCGAAGCAGGCGATCCAGCCGTAGATCGTGGCGCGCCAGCGGATCGGGTCCTTGCGCAAATCGGCGAGGAAATCCCAGGTGCTCGGCTTCTCGACGGCGACGTCGTGGTTCGGCAGCATCGCCAGATCGTCGTTATACATCTGCTGCGCGACCGCCTTGGCCTCCTTGAAGCGGCCATGCTGCACCAGCCACACGGCGGTCTCCGGCACGTCGTGGCGCAGGAACAGGATGATCAGGGCCGGCACGGCGCCGAGCCCCAGCGTGACGCGCCACAGTGTTTCGTGGTTGAGCTCGATCACCAGGAAGATCGCGATCACGCCGAGGGTCAAGACTTCGCCGACGGCGAACATGAACTGCCAGCGATTGCCCATCACCTCGCGCTGGCCCTTGGCCATCGATTCCATGATGTAGGTGTAGCCGGTCGAGATGTCGCTGCCGAGCGGCACGCCGAGCAGGAAGCGGATGACGATCAGCCAGGTCATGCTGGGCACGAAAGCCTGCGCCAGCGCCAGCACCACGAACATGGTCATGGTGCCCAGGAACATCCAGCGGCGGCCGATCTTGTCGGAGAGCCAGCCGCCGAGCAGGGCGCCGATCAGCGCGCCGCCTTGCGTGCCGGCCGCGGCGAGTCCGAGCTCGAGCGGACCGGGGTTATATTGCTCCTTGATGAAGATCAGCACGAAGGCGATGGAATAGAGATCCCACGCCTCGACCAGGATCGAGGCCATCATCAGCCAGCCGACCCGGTTGCCCTTGGGGCTGTAGTTCTGAATGAGATAGCGGACTGCGCTATCGATCTCCGCCCGCTGCGGGACCTCGGTCGTGGCTGCGATACTCATAACTGGTCCTTCCTTGTTGTTATTGGTCTGAAAGCTCAAGCGACCGGCAGCGGCTCGATGCTGCAGTCGAGCAGGCCGGGATCGATCCCCGCCTCCATTTCTTCGAACATCTGATCCATGAACGCGATCAGCGTATCGCTCGCCTTCACCGCTCCGGCGGCGCGCTGGCTGGCCACGGCACTGAGGATCGCCAAATGGCGGTCGATCGTGCCGCTCAGGTCGTGATCCGGCAGCAGGCGGTGATAGATGTAGCCGATGCGGCGATAGATCGTGTGCAGCGGGCGCATGGTGTGCACCAGGAAAGGCTCGCCGCTCGCGGCAAGGATGAGCCCGTCGATGCGGCGGTCGAGCTGGTTGAACTCGTCGATCGTCAGCGTGTTCCGGCGCTCGCTCAGCACGCGCGCGATGTGCTGCATCTGGTTGCGGTGCGAAAGGCCGGCCCGTTCGGCCGCCAGCCGCACGACGAAGCGCTCCATGTCGCGGCGCAGGCCGAGCAGCAGGCGCTCGCGGGCGAGATCGATCGGCGCGATCTGCAGCCCATGGCGTGGCCGGATGATGATCAGCGTATCGGCGGCGAGGCTGTTGACGGCGGCATGCACCGGTGTGCGGCCGAAGCCGGTCACGCTTTGCAGCTCCTGCACGGTGAGAAACCGGCCGGGCTTCAGCGTGCAATTCACCAGGAGCTCTTCGATCCTGAGATAGGCGGCCTCGAACAGATTGCCCGCGCCGCGCGATGGCGCCGCGTCGTCGGCATCCGGTTTTACGAGAGCGCTTTTGCGGCGCGCCATCTGTGGTGTCCTCGGCGTTTCCTCTGGCCACTTCTTCCTCGGGGCCCGGTGATCAGCAATAAACATATTGTGATATATTACAAGGGGGCGTATGCCTGGGCCGCGCATGTAACACATGCAAGACAGAACCGGTCATTGGGAGGACGGCAGCCGTGAAGATCACCGCGATCGAGACCTTGCGGACAGAGGAATTCGCCAATGTCATCTGGGTCCGCGTCCACACCGATGCCGGCGTGATCGGGCTCGGTGAGACGTTTTACGGCGCGGGCGCGGTCGAGGCCCAGATCCATGACACCTTTGCCGGTCGGCTGCTCGGGCGCGATCCGCTGCGGATCGAAGCCATCCACCGCGATATGCTCAATCTGCCGATGGCGCAGTCTTCGACCGGCGTCGAGTATCGCGCGGCGTCTGCGATCGACATCGCGCTCTGGGATCTGTTCGGCAAGGTCTGCGGCCAGCCGGTGCACCAGATGCTGGGTGGGCTCTGCCGCGACAAGCAGCGCATCTACAACACCTGCGCCGGCACCCGCTACGTGCGCTCGACCAATATCAGCCCGGTATCGAACTGGAGCCTGGAGACGCAAAGTCCTTACGAGGACCTCGACGCATTCATGAACCGCGCCGACCAGCTGGCCGAGAGCCTGCTCGAGAGCGGAATCTCTGCGATGAAGATCTGGCCGTTCGATCCGGCGGCACAGGAGAACCAGGGCCTCTACATCACCGCGGCGCAGATGAAGGTGGCGGTCGCGCCGTTCGAGAAGATCAGGAAGGCCGTCGGCGACAGGATGGAGATCATGGTGGAATTCCACAGCTTGTGGAATCTGCCGACCGCCAAGCAGATCGCGCGCGTGCTCGAGGATTACCAGCCGACCTGGTACGAGGATCCGATCCGGATGAACTCGCCGCAGGCGCTCGCCGAATACGCCCGCTCCACCCATGTCTGGGTCACCGCCAGCGAGACGCTCGGCTCGCGCTACCCGTACAAGGACATGCTCGATCGCGATGCCGCGCATGTGGTGATGGCCGATCTGTGCTGGACCGGCGGGCTCACGGAAGGGCGCAAGATCGCGGCCATGGCCGAGACCTATCACCGCCCCTTTGCGCCGCACGATTGCATCGGCCCGGTCGGCTTCATTGCCGCGGTGCACATGTCGTTCAGCCAGCCCAACACGCTGATTCAGGAATCGGTGCGAGCCTTTTACAAGGGCTGGTACAACGAGCTTGTCACCACCATGCCCGTGATCAAGGATGGCTATGTCTATCCGATGGAAGGGCCGGGGCTCGGCGTCGATCTCTTGCCGGCCGTGTTCGACCGCTCCGACCTGACCGTCCGCCGCAGCCAGGTATGAAGGCGCGGGATCAGCGTGTTGCCCGGCGGGTCTGCTCGACCGTCGTGCGGGTCCCGTTTCGCAAAAGACTTTCCAGCGCCGTCATCACCGCCGTCGTAAAGCGCGCATCGGCTGGCAGGTCGCTGCCGAAGATCGAGGTCAGGGACAGCAGCGTGGGAGCAAGGCGGCCGGCGACTGGACCGGCGTCGTCGGCGAGCGCACGCAGTCGCCCTGCCAGAGGGTCGCGCAGCTCGATCGGTGCGCCCTGCTCGTCGGTGCCGCTGACGTAGCGCATCCATGCCGCAACGGCGAGAGCCAGGCGCGTGATCGGCTGGTCCCGCGCCAGCCGGTCGCGGATGGTGTCGAGCAGGCGCTGCGGCAGCTTCAGCGAACCGTCCATCGCGATCTGCATGGTTCGGTGCTTCAGCGCGGGATTGCGGAAGCGCGCCAGCAGCGCCGTCCGATAGGCGGCGATGTCGAAGCCGCCGAGCGTCGGCAAGGTCGGTGTGACTTCGTCACGCATCATGTCCTCGACGAGTCCGGCGAGATCGGGCTTAGCCATGGCCGCAGCGACTGTGGGACATCCCATGAGATAACCGAGATAGGCGAGCGTCGAATGTGCACCGTTCAGGAGCCTGAGCTTCATCAGTTCGAACGGCGCAACGTCGCGCACGAACTGGGCGCCGCTACGGTCCCATGCGGGACGGTCGCCGCCGAAATCGTCCTCGATAACCCATTGACTGAACGGCTCGGTCACGATCGGCCAGGCATCGTCGAGGCCGAGCGCAGCGCGGACCTCGTTGCGATCGGTCTCGGTGGTGGCCGGCACGATGCGATCGACCATGGTCGAGGGGAAGCGGACTTCGCCCGCGATCCATGTGGCGAGATCGCGGTCGACCAGTTCGGCAAAGGCGATGACGAGGCCGCGCAGCGTGTGGCCGTTGGTCGGAAGATTGTCGCAGGCCAGCACCACGTAGGGCGGCAGTCCCTGCTGCCGCCTCAGGCGCAATCCGCCGACGATGACGCCGAGCGTGCTGCGAGGATGCGTGAGGTTGAGGCTATCGTGACGGATATCGGGATCATCGGCGCGTAGCGCACCTGTCGCCGGATCATGGCTGTAGCCCTTTTCGGTCACGGTGGTCGAGACGATGCGCACGGCGGGATCGGCGAGACGCGCGAGCAAGCCCGCGGGATTTTCAGGCGCGACAGCAACGTCGGTGAGCGCGCCGATGACGCGACGCCGATGGCCGGCGCCGTCGCTGGCACTGACGCTGTAGAGCCCGCCTTGCGGCCGCAGCGCATCGCGGGCGTCCGGCGAGCGCAGCGAGACGCCGAGGATGCCCCAGCGCGGATCGTCCTTGAGCAGCGCATCCGTATAGACGGCCTGGTGACCGCGATGGAAGGCACCTAGTCCGAGATGGACGATCCCGGTTGCGACCGTCGTGCGGTCGTAGTCCGGCCGGAGGATGCCGGCAGGCAGCCGGTCGAGCGTGGCGAGGCTGAGGCGGTCCATGTGGTACGTCAGAAGATGAGCTGCACTTTGCAGCATTCGGTCTGATTGTGCTCGAACGTGTCGAACGCGGTGGCGTAAGCATCGAGCCCATAGCGATGGGTGATCAGACGCTCGGGTTGCAGGGTGCCGCTGGCGAACCAGTCGATCACCTTGGCAAACTTGCCGCTGTTGAGCCTGGAGGCGTGGATCGCAAGCTCCTTGGCCGTGACCTTCTGCTGCACGATCGTCGACGGCTCGGCCGAGAAGCCGAGCAGGCCGATCCGCGCCGCGGGCGAGGCGATCTCGATCGCCTCAGTGAGAATGGCGGGATGGCAGGCGGCATCGATGATCAGCGTCGGCGGCAAGGATGCAGCGGCGAGCGCTGCAGGCAGGGCGGTCTGTGCGGTGTTGATGACGCGGTCGGCGCCGTTGTGTCGCGCAGCTTCGAGCCTTGCGTCGATGCGGTCGGTGACGATCAGTTCCTTCACGCCATAGACGCGCTTGAGCACCTGGATCACGGTCAGCCCGATGGGGCCCGCGCCATAGACCAGCGCCACGTCGGAAGCGAAGACGCGGGTATGGTCGGTGATGTTGGCGGCGATCGAGAACGGCTCGACCAGCGGCGCCTTGTCGTCGTCGACGCTGTCCGGCAGCAGATGCACGTTAGCGGCTGGCACGCAGGTATATTCGGAGAAGCCGCCGTCGCGGTGGACGCCGAGCACGGCGAGATGCGCGCAGACATTGGGCCGGCCGACCGAGCAGGGATAGCAGTTGCCGCAGGCGACCACGGGATCGATCACGGCGCGGACGCCGAGCCGTGCGGTGACGCTGTCGCCGAGCTTGTCGATGCGGCCGAAGAATTCGTGGCCGATCACGCGCGGATAGCGCGCGAACGGATTGCTGCCGTGGAGGATGTGGATGTCGGAGCCGCAGATGCCGGCGCGTTCGACCTTGATGCGGACCTCGCCGCTCGCGGGCTCGGGGATGGCGCGCGTTTCGATCGACAGGCGGCCGGGCCGCTCCACCACCAGGCTCTTCACGCGTTTCTCCCATCCCTTGCGCGCTCATCTCGACTGTGAGCTGAAGTCGTATAGCAATGCTAAAACTTGGATACAAGTTATGTATTGAAACGTTATTTGGTATCCATTATAGGGCTTGGGTATAGGAATGACATACAAAAAGGCCCCGTAGTGGGCCGGCAGGGGAGGGTTTGCCAATGTCCATGTCTCGTCGCAGCTTCGTCGGCACCACGCTCGCGGGGGCTTCAGTCCTGGCGCTCGGGCGCGCCCAAGCTCAATCCGCCAAGTACCGCCTGCGTTACGGCACGGCCTTCCCCGCAAGTCATCCCGGCGTCATCCGCATCATCGAAGCCGCTGAGATCATCAAGAAGCAGACCAGTGGCCTGGTCGATCTGCAAGTCTATCCGAACAGCCAGCTCGGCAGCGAGCCCGACATGTTCTCGCAGGCGCGCACCGGAGCGCTCGACTTCATGTCGACCTCGGGCGTGAACCAGACCATCGTTCCGATCGGCGGCATCAACGCGGTCGCTTTCGCTTTCGAGAGCTATGACCAGGTCTGGTCGGCGATGGACGGCGATCTCGGTAACCATGTGCGTGGCGAGTTCGCCAAGGTCGGCCTGCACGTGCTGCCGAAATGCCTCGACAACGGCTATCGCAACATCACCTCCGGCGCCAAGCCGATTACGTCCCCCGATGATCTCAAGGGCTTCAAGATCCGCGTGCCTGGCAATCCGCTGTGGGTGACGCTGTTCAGGACGCTCGGTGCGGCGCCGACGCCGATCAATTTCGGCGAGCTCTATGCTGCGCTGCAGACTCACATCGTCGATGGCCAGGAAAATCCGCTGGCCCTGATCCAGAGCGCCAAGCTCTACGAGGTGCAGAAATACATCGCGCTGTCCGGCCATATCTGGGACGGCCACTACATCTTCGCCAACGCCACGCGCTGGAGCAGCCTGCCCGCCGACGTCAGGGAGACGGTCACGGCGGCGCTGTCGGATGCGGCCATCAAGGAGCGGCAGGACATTCAGAGCTTCAACGAGAAGGTGCAGACCGAGATGCAGGGCGCCGGCGTTGTCTTCAACAAGGTCGACACCAAGCCGTTCCGCGACGCACTGCGGACCGCTGGCTTCTACACCGAATGGAAGACGAAGTTCGGCGCCGAGGCCTGGGGCCTTCTCGAACAGTCGGCTGGCCAGCTTTGAGCCTGATGCTGCGTCCGCGAGTCGGAGCAAACCTGCGGGGAGGATGGAATGGCCGTTGACATCACGGCGACGACCTCTGTGCCGTCGCATGGCGCATTCGCGCGGTTCGACCAGCTGCTCGGCCGTACGGTCGAGGCGTTGGCCGCCGCCCTCGTGGTCGCCGAATTGGTCCTGCTGGGTGCAGCGACGATGGCCCGCTACGTCTTCAACGCACCGCTGATCTGGTCCGACGAGCTCGCCACCGTGCTGTTCGTGTGGCTGGCAATGCTCGGCGCCGTGGTCGCGCTCCGCCGTACCGAGCACATGCGGCTGACCGCCTTCGTGCGTAACCTGTCCCCTGCTTGGCGGGCGCGCACCGATGCGCTCGGCCTGATGCTCGTCTGCACGGTTCTGGTCGCGCTGATGGTGCCGTGCTGGGATCACCTCGAGAGCCACATAATCAGCCAGATGCCGGTGCTCGAGATCAGCGAGGGCTATCGCGAGGCCGCGATGCTGGCCGGCGTGCTCCTGATGTTGCTGACCGCAGTCGACCGTCTGATCCAGCAAGCGAGCCTGTTGCAGATCGTCGGTGCGCTGGCCGTGGTGCTGGCCGGGGCTGGCGCGCTCCATGCGGCGGCCCACGTGCTCGAGGATCTCGGCAACTACAATCTCCTGATCTTCTTCTTTGCGCTCGTCGCGGCAGCGATGGCGATCGGCACACCGATCGCCTTCACCTTCCTGCTCGCAACCGTCGCCTATCTGCATTTCAGCACGACGGTGCCGGTCTTGATCGTGCCCGGCCGCGTCAGCGAAGGGATGTCGCACATGGTGCTGCTGGCCGTGCCGATGTTCGTGCTGCTGGGCGCTTTGGTCGAGATCGCGGGGCTGGCGCGGGCCATGATCGCGTTCCTGGTCTCGCTGATCGGCCATCTGCGGGGCGGCCTGCAATATGTACTGCTCGGCGCGATGTATCTGGTCTCCGGCATTTCCGGCGCCAAGGCGGCCGACATGGCGGCGGTTGCGCCCGCGCTGTTTCCGGAGATGAAGCAGCGCGGCAGTCCGGAAGGCGACCTTGTGTCGCTCCTGTCGGCGTCGGCCGTGATGTCGGAGACGATCCCGCCCTCGATCGTGCTGATCACGGTCGGATCAGTCACCGGCGTGTCGATTGCGGCGCTGTTCACCGGCGGACTCCTTCCGGCGGTGGTTGGCCTCATCGCGCTCTCCGTCGTGGTCTTCATGCAGACCCGCAAGGAGGACATGAGCGGGGCGCAGCGCTTCGACGCCAAGACGCGATTGCGTCTGTTCGCGATCGCCATCCCCGGCCTGGGGCTTCCGATCGTGATCCGCTCGGCGGTCGTCGAGGGCGTCGCCACCGCGACCGAGGTCGCAGCCATCGGCGTCATCTACACGGTGCTGGTCGGCATCTTCTTCTATCGCCAGTTCGACTGGAAGCGCGTCTATCCGATCCTGGTCGATACGGCCTCGCTGTCCGGCGCGATCCTGCTGGTCGTGGGGGCCGCGACCGGCATGGCCTGGGCGCTGACCCAGTCCGGCTTCTCGCAGCAGCTCGTTGACATGATGGTGGCCGTGCCCGGCGGCCGCTGGGGCTTCCTCTTGATCTCGGCGCTCGCCTTCGTGGTGCTCGGCAGCGTGCTCGAGGGCGTGCCGGCGGTGGTGCTGTTCGGGCCACTGTTGTTCCCGATCGCGCGCATGATGGGCGTGCACGAGGTGCACTATGCCGTCATCGCGGTGTTCGCGATGGGGCTCGGCTTGTTCACGCCGCCTTTCGGCGTCGGCTTCTATCTCGCCTGCGCGGTCGGCCGCGCTTCGCCCGACGACGTCATTCGCCGCGTCTGGCCGCATCTCGCCGCGCTCGTGATCGCGCTGCTCCTCATCGTGTTCCTGCCGTGGATCTCGATCGGCTTCCTGTGAATCGGATAGACTGGCGCGATGGATGACGATTTGCCACGGCTGACGAGGATGGATGGCAAGGCCGGACGGCGGCTCGCCGATCAGGTCTATGAGCGGCTCTTGGACGACATCGTCTCGGGCGCGCTGCCGCCGGGGACACCGATGGCCGAGCTCGATCTGTGCGAGCGGCTCGGCGTCAGCCGGACGCCGGTCCGTGAGGCGCTGATCAAGCTTGCCGACGTGGATCTCGTGCGCATTTATCCGCAGAGCGGTAGCGTGGTCGCGCCGGTCTCGCGCGAGGCGTTCAGCGAGGCCCAGTTCATTCGCGAGCACCTGGAATGTGCGCTGGTGTCGGAAGCCGTGCGCTACATCGATGCGACGTCGCTGCGTGAATTGAACGAGTTGATCGAACGGCAGCAGGCGGCCGCCACGCCGGCGGAGTTCTATGCCCATGACGAGGCGTTCCATCAGACCATCGCCCGCACCAGCCGCCACCCGCATGTCTGGCAGGTGATCCGGCAGACCAAGATCCATTTCGATCGGGTGCGACATCTGACCTTGCAGGAGGACGCCGGCCACATTCCGCTCCTGATCGCGCAGCATCAGGAGATCCTGGATGGGCTCGCCGCCTGCAACGAGGCCCAGGCCGTGGCGGCGATGCGCCGTCATCTGCGAGAGGTGTTCCGTCGCGCCGACGGCATCTTTGCACGGCAGGAGGAGACGGCGCAGGGCGAGCCGCGCACGCGAGCGCGGCGCCGACGCTGATGCCGCGAAGCGAGTTGCTCGTCGTGGCGCGGTGACATGCAGTTTTCAGAAAGGTGGACGACATGGAACAGACGTGGCGCTGGTTCGGACCCGATGATCCGATCAGCCTGCCGCAGGTCCGTCAGGCCGGCGCGACCGGCATCGTGACGGCGCTGCATCACATTCCTTATGGCGTGGTGTGGAGCGCGGACGAGATCGTCAAGCGCATCGGCATGATCGAGGCGGATTCGTCGCTCCGGCTGCGCTGGAGCGTGGTCGAGAGCCTGCCAGTGGCGGAAGCGATCAAGCTTGGCGAGGGCGATCTCGCGCCGCTGTTCGACAATTACCGGCTGTCGCTGCGCAATCTCGCCGCCTGTGGCGTGACCACCGTCTGCTACAATTTCATGGCCGTGCTGGACTGGACGCGCACGGAGCTCGCCTTTCGGCTTCCCGGAGGCGCAACCGCGTTGCGCTTCGATGCCGATCGGTTCGCAGCGTTCGATTGCTACATCCTGGAGCGGCCAGGCGCCGAGGCGGAGTTCTCCTCCGACGTGCTCGACCGCGCCCGGGCCTGGATGGCCCAGGCCTCGGAATCCGACAAGCACCGTCTGCTTGCGACCATCATGGCGGGATTGCCCGGGGCGTTCGATCGCTACGATGTGCCCGGCTTGCGCCGCATGCTCCAGCGCTATCGCGATATCGGTCATGCCGAGCTGCGCGCCAACTATGCGCGCTTCCTGCGTGAGGTGGTGCCGGCGGCGGAGGAGTGTGGCGTCAGCCTCTGCGTCCATCCCGACGATCCGCCGCGCGATCTGTTCGGACTGCCGCGCGTGGTGTCGAATGCCGAAGATCTGCAGTTCATCGTGGATGCCTGTCCGTCGCGGGCCAACGGCATCACCTTCTGCACCGGCGCGCTTGGGGCTGGCGGCCAGAACAACGTGCCGGCGCTGGCCGAGCGGTTCGCGCCGCATATCCGTTTCGTCCATTTGCGCAACGTCACCAAGATGCTCGATGGCTCCTTCATGGAGGCGGAACATCTGCGCGGCGACGTCAACATGGTTTCAGTGGTGACGACGCTGTTGAAAGAGCAAGCCCGTCGCAACGCTGAGGGCGAGCCGGACTGGCGGATTCCGTTCCGGCCCGACCACGGCCACGAACTTGCCGACGACATTGGCCGCGGCACCCATCCCGGCTATCCGCTGGTCGGCCGGCTCAAGGGCCTTGCCGAGATACGCGGTGTCATGACGGCGATTGCCGCCATCAACCGGCTGCCCGTCTGACGGAAACCGGGCGGCGCGCTGAACGGCGGCTTGTCAGCGCTCGTTCCGTGATTGAGGATGCCTGTCCGAATTTTTTCACATGAGTTGAACCGATGTTGACCTCGCTCTTCGATCTCACCGGCCGCACCGCCCTTGTGACGGGTTCCTCCCGTGGCCTCGGCCGTGCCATTGCCGAAGGCTTTGCACGCGCCGGCGCGCGGCTTGTCATCAACGGCACCGATCCGGCGCGCACGGACGCGGCTGCCGCGGAGTTTCGTGCCACCGGTCATCAGGCGGAGGCGTCTGCCTTCGATGTGACCGACGAAGCCGCCGTGATCGGGGCGTTCGAGCGGCTCGATGCCGCCGGCATTGCGATCGACATCCTCGTCAACAATGCCGGCATTCAGCATCGCAAGCCGCTGCTGGAGTTCACCTCAAGCGAATGGCGCAGGGTGATCGAGACCAATCTCACCAGCGCCTTCATTATCGGCCGCGAGGCGGCGAAACGCATGATCCCGCGCGGCCGCGGCAAAATCATCAATATCGGCTCGCTTGCGAGCGAGCTTGCGCGGCCCACCGTCGGGCCCTATACGGCGGCGAAGGGCGGCATCCGCAATCTCACCCGGGCGATGGCGGTGGAATGGGCGCAGCACGGCGTCCAGGCCAATGCGATCGGTCCGGGCTACATGCTGACCGACATGAACCAGGCTCTGATGCAAAATCCTGATTTCAACAGCTGGCTGATGTCGCGCATACCCTCCAAGCGCTGGGGAAGACCTGACGAGCTGGTAGGCGCAGCCATCTTCCTCGCCTCCGAGGCGTCGGCTTATGTCAACGGCCAGACCATCTATGTCGATGGCGGCATGCTCGCCGCGATGTAATTGGGAAGCGGAGAGAGGCTCATGCGCGCCGTCGTCATTCACGCGCCGAAGGATTTGCGGATCGACTCGTTTCCGGACTCGGCGCCCGCTGCAGGTCAAGTGCGCGTGCAGATCGCCAACGGCGGCATCTGCGGCTCCGATCTGCATTACTATCATCACGGCGGCTTCGGCACCGTCCGGATTCAACAGCCGATGGCGCTGGGCCACGAGATTGCAGGCGTGGTTGCCGCGGTGGGCGCGGGCGCAACTGAGCTTGCGGAAGGGATGCGCGTCGCCGTCAATCCGAGCCTGCCTTGCGGCTACTGCGCCTATTGCCGCGAGGGGCTGCGCAACCAGTGCCTCGATATGCGCTTCATGGGCAGCGCGATGCGTAATCCCCATGTGCAGGGTGGCTTCCGTGAATTCGTCACGGTCGAGGCCTCGCAGGTGGTTCCGATCGCCCCGACATTGTCGCTCGCGGAAGCCGCCATGGCAGAGCCGTTGTCGGTCTGTCTGCACGCCGCGCATCAGTCCGGATCGCTGCTCGGCAAGCGCGTGCTGGTGACCGGCTGCGGGCCGATCGGCGCGCTGTCGGTTCTGGTCGCGCGTTACGGCGGCGCGGCGGAGATCGTGGTCACCGATATCGCCGATGCGCCGCTCGCGTTCGCCAAAAAGCTCGGCGCAAGTCACGCGCTCAATGTCGCACATGAGCCCGCTGCGCTTGAGCCGTGGCGCGCCGGCAAGGGGACGTTCGACGTGCTGTTCGAGGCCTCCGGCAATCAGGCCGCGCTCCGTAGCGCGCTGGACGTGATGCGGCCCGGCGGCGTGATCGTGCAGCTCGGGCTCGGCGGCGAGATGACCTTGCCGCTGAATACGCTGGTCACCAAGGAACTGCAGTTGCGCGGCACCTTCCGCTTCGACCGCGAATTCGTGCTGGCGCTCAAGCTGATGGGCGAGGGCCTGATCGATGTGAAGCCGCTGATCACGGCGTCGCTGCCGTTCGAGCAGGCGGTTGCAGCGTTCGAGCTCGCCAGCGACCGCGCGCAATCCATGAAGGTTCAGCTCACCTTTTGACGGGTGTTTCGATGAAAATCGCCTGCATCGGCGAGTGCATGGTGGAATTCGCGCAGGCCGACGGCGATCTGTTCCGGCGCGGCTTCGGCGGCGATACACTCAACACCGCGCTCTATCTCTCGCGTCTCGGGATCGACACCTCCTATGTGACGGCGCTCGGCGACGATCCCCTGAGCGAGATGATGCTGGCGGCCTGGCGCGCCGAGGGCATCAAGACCGACGAGGTGATGTGCATCTCCGGCCGCGTGCCCGGGCTCTACATGATCGAGCGCGACGCCAAGGGCGAGCGCAGTTTCCTGTATTGGCGCGACCGCGCGCCGGCGCGGGAGCTCTTCGATCGGGCCGACGATGCGATGCTCGACCGGCTCGCCGGCTTCGATTGGCTCTATTTCTCCGGCATCAGCCTGTCCCTGTATGGCGAGACCGGCAGGGCCAGGCTGCGGGAGCTCTTGGTCGCCACGCGCGAGCGCGGCGGCCGGGTCGCGTTCGACGGCAACTATCGCCCGCGCGGCTGGGCCGACAAGCAAGCCGCGCAGCGGGCGTTCGATGCCATCCTGCCGTTGGTCGATCTCGCGCTGCCGACGCTGGAAGACGAGCAGATGCTGTTCGGCGATGCGACAGCCGACGCCTGCATGGAACGGTTGAAGGCGATCGGCGTCAGCGAGATCGTCGTCAAGCGCGGTCCGCTTGGATGCCTGATCCATGCCGGCGGCAAGAGAACCGAGGTTCCGCCGCATCAGGTGGTGCAGCCGATCGACACGACTGCGGCCGGCGACTCCTTCAATGCGGGCTATCTCGCCGCCCGCATCAGCGGCGCTTCACCCGGCGATGCGGCCCATGCCGGGCACCGGCTGGCGGCTGCGGTCATCATGGCGCCAGGCGCGGTGATCCCGCGTGCGGCGATGCCGCAGCGTATTTTCGAAAGAGAGCAATGATGAGCATGCAGGACAAGCGCGCGAAGCTCGACGCGATCTTTGCGCTGGCACCGGTGATCCCGGTCATCACCATCGAGGACGCCAAACAGGCCGTGCCGCTCGCACGCGCCCTGGTCAAAGGCGGACTGCGCGCGATCGAGATCACGCTGCGTACCCAAGCCGGTCTCGATGCGGCACGCGCGATCATCGCCGAAGTGCCGGAGGCCTCGGTCGGCATCGGCACCGTGCTGACATCAGCCGACTATGAACGCGCGGCAAAGCTTGGCGCTGCTTTCGCGATCAGTCCCGGCCTGTCGATCGAACTGTTGGAAGCAGCGGCGCAGGGCACGCTGCCGTTCGCGCCGGGCATCCAGACCCCGTCGGATCTGATCGCCTGCGTCACCAGAGGCTATGAGCTGGTGAAATTCTTCCCCGCGGTGCCGGCCGGTGGATTGGCTGCGCTCGATGCGCTCACCGGCCCGTTCCCGACCGTCCGCTTCTGTCCGACCGGCGGCATCAACGCCGGTAACGCCGCGCAATGGCTCGCGCACAAGAAGGTCGTCGCGATCGGCGGTTCCTGGGTGGCACCTGCGGCCGACATCAAGGCAGGTGCGTGGGATGCGATCGAGAGCCGCGCGCGGGCCGCCGCCGCGCTGCGATAGAGCTGTCATGATCCTCAGACTGAAGCCGCTGGCGGTGTCGTGCCGCCAGCAATCTTGCCAAGATTACGGAAACTTCTAAAACTTACGGTTGGTGTTCCGAAGGGCCGCCAGCCAGGCATCCCCCTCTCTTCCGCAAAACGTCTAATAGTCAAATAATATGACTAGTCAGAGTGCCGCTTCCGTGAAATAACGGCCGCGCTGGCCACGAGGCCGGCCGGAAAGGTGCAACAGCACCTGCGACGCGGGATCGAACCCGCCGGATCGTTATTGGGAGAACGCGCCATATGACTCTTAAAGCCCTTCTTCTTGCGGCCTCCGCTACCGCCGCTTTGATGTTCGCGCAGCCGGCGAGCGCCGCCCAGCTCACCATTGGTTTCTCCCAGATCGGATCGGAATCCGGCTGGCGCGCGGCAGAAACCTCGGTTTCCAAGCAGGAGGCGGCCAAGCGGCAGGTCAATCTGAAGATCGCCGACGCGCAGCAGAAGCAGGAGAACCAGATCAAGGCGATCCGCTCGTTCATCGCGCAAGGCGTGGATGCGATCTTCCTTGCTCCCGTGGTCGCGAGCGGCTGGGACGCCGTGCTGAAGGAAGCCAAGGAAGCCAAGATCCCGGTCGTGCTGCTCGACCGCGACATCGATCCCTCGGGGAAGGATCTGTATCTCACCGCCGTCACCTCCGACAGCGTGCATGAGGGCGAAGTTGCCGGCGAGTGGCTCGCCAAGACCGTCGGCGAGAAGGCCTGCAACGTCGTCGAGCTGCAGGGCACGGTCGGCGCCAGTGTCGCCACCAATCGCAAGAAGGGCTTCGACACCGTCGTCGCCAAGCATCCGAACCTGAAGGTGGTGCGCAGCCAGACCGGCGACTTCACCCGCGCCAAGGGCAAGGAGGTGATGGAGAGCTTCATCAAGGCCGAAAACGGCGGCAAGTCGATCTGCGCGGTCTATGCGCATAATGACGACATGATGGTCGGCGCGATCCAGGCGATGAAGGAAGCGGGTCTCAAGCCCGGCAAGGACATCCTCACCATCTCGATCGACGCTGTGCCGGACATCTTCAAAGCGATGGCCGCCGGTGAAGCCAACGCCACGGTCGAGCTGACGCCGAACATGGCCGGACCCGCGCTCGATGCGATCGTTGCCTACAAGGACAAGGGCACCACGCCGCCGAAGTGGATCCAGACCGAGTCCAAGCTCTACACCGCGGCGGACGATCCGCAAAAGGTCTACGACAGCAAGAAGGGCCTCGGCTACTGAGCCGAGAGCTCTGATGGACGTATCACCGTCGTCCTGGCGAAAGCCAGGACCCATAACCACAGACGCTGGCGAGGCGCGCGGTATTGGCCATGTGCCTAATTGAATCGGTCCGCGGTATGGGTCCCGGCTTTCGCCGGGACGACGCAAATACATCGCGCGGCGTCCGTACATGGTGCGGACGCCGGCGTGGTTGACCTTGCGATGCAAACAAATATCGGTCCCATATCGCCGCTGCTTGAAGTGCGCGGACTTGCCAAGAGTTTTGGCACGCTGAAGGCCTTGCAGGAGGTCGATTTCACGTTGCGCGAAGGCGAAATCCACGCGCTGCTCGGCGAGAACGGCGCCGGCAAGTCGACGCTGATCAAGGTTGTCACCGGCGTGTTCGCGTGTGACGCCGGCGTCGTCAGGTTGTCAGGAGTGGAGATCGCGCCGCGCTCGGCCAAGGCCGCGCTCGACGCCGGGATCGCCACGGTCTATCAGGAAGTGAATTTGCTGCCGAACCTGTCGGTGGCGCAAAACCTCTATCTCGGGCGGCAGCCGACGCGCTTCGGCGTGGTGCGCGAGGCCGAGATGCGGCGGCGCGCCAAGGCGCTGCTCAACGGTTTCGGCCTCGATATCGATGTCGGCGCGCCGCTGTCGAGCTATTCGGTCGCGATCCAGCACGTCACCGCGATCGCGCGCGCCGTCGACCTGTCGGCGCGCGTGCTGATCCTGGACGAGCCGACCGCGAGCCTCGACCGTCACGAGGTCGAGATCCTGTTCAAGGTGATGCGCCAGCTTGCGGCTGGTGGCATCGGCATCATCTTCGTCAGCCATTTCCTCGACCAGGTCTATGAGATCTGCGACCGCATCACGGTCTTGCGCAACGGCCGCCTGATCGGTGAGCGCGAAACCGCCGCGCTGCCGCGGCTGGACCTGATCCGGATGATGTTGGGGCGCGAGCTCGCCGAGACCACGGAGACGCGCGCAGCCGAACAATCAGCCAACGCGGGCGAGGTCTGCGCCGGCTTCAAGGGGTACGGTAAGCAGGGGTATGTCGCGCCGTTCGATCTGGATCTGCGTCGCGGCGAGGTCGTCGGCCTCGCCGGCCTGCTCGGTTCCGGGCGCACCGAGACCGCGCGGCTGATCTTCGGCGCCGAGCGCGCCGATACTGGCGAAGCTAATGTCGATGGCAAGCCGGTGCGGCTGAATTCGCCGCGCGATGCCGCGCGCCTCGGCTTCGGCTATTGTCCGGAAGAGCGCAAGACCGAGGGCATCGTCGCCGACCTCACCGTGCGCGAGAACATCGTGCTGGCGTTGCAGGCGCGGCGCGGCCTGCATCGGCCGCTGTCCCGCCGCGAGCAGGACGAAATCGCGATGCGCTTCATCCGTCTGCTCGACATCCGCCCCCCGGACCCGGAGCGACCGATCGGGCTGCTCTCCGGCGGCAATCAGCAGAAGGCGCTGCTGGCGCGCTGGCTCGCCACCGAGCCGCGGCTGTTGCTGCTGGACGAGCCGACCCGCGGCATCGATGTCGGCGCCCATGCCGAGATCATCCGCCTGGTGCGTGAGCTCTGCGACCAGGGCCTCTCGCTGCTCGTCATCTCCTCCGAGCTCGACGAGATCGTCACCTATTCGAACCGCGTCGTGGTGTTGCGCGACCGCGCCCATGTCGAGGAATTGAAGGGCGAGGCGATCGAAGTCTCCAGCATCCTGGCCGCGATCGCCGCCGATGCTGCCTCAGCGCAAGAGGCGGTGTCATGACGCTCCGCCTGCCGCGCCGTGGCCTTGCGCAAGTGCTCGCGCTGCTCGTGATCCTGCTGGTCGATCGTGCGGTGTCGCCGCAATTCTTCAACCTGCATCTGCAGGACGGACGGCTGTTCGGTTCGGTCATCGACGTGCTCAACCGCGGCACGCCGGTGGCGCTGCTTTCGCTCGGCATGGTGCTGGTGATCGCAACCGGCGGCATCGACCTGTCGGTCGGCGCGGTCATGGCGATTGCCGGTGCCACGGCGGCGAGTCTCGCCGATAGCCATTCGTTGCCGGTCGTGCTCGGGGCGGCGCTCGGCGTCGGCCTGCTCTGCGGCCTCTGGAACGGAATCCTTGTTGCGGTGCTGCGCATTCAGCCGATCGTCGCCACGCTGATCCTGATGGTGGCGGGGCGCGGCATCGCGCAGCTGATCACGGAAGGCCGCATCGTCACCTTTACCTCGCCAGATCTGGTCTGGTTCGGCAATGGCGCCGTGCTCGGGCTGCCAGCGCCGGTCGCCATCGCGATCGGCATGCTGCTGCTGACCGCCGGCGTCGTGCGCGGCTCTGCGCTCGGGCTTCTGATCGAGGCGACCGGCGGCAATGCCCGCGCGAGCGAACTCTCGGGCGTAGGCACCCGCGCCATGATCCTCTCGGTCTATGTCTGGTGCGGCATCTGCGCCGCGCTCGCCGGCGTGATCGCGGCCGCCGACATCATGGGCGCGGACGCCAACAATGCCGGGCTTTGGCTCGAGCTCGATGCGATCCTTGCGGTGGTGATCGGGGGGACCTCGCTGTTCGGCGGGCGTTTCAGCCTGATCCTCGCCGTCGCCGGCGCGCTGATCATTCAGGCGATGAACACCGGCATCCTGTTGTCGGGCTATCCGCCGGAGCTCAACCTGCTGGTCAAGGCCGTCGTGGTGCTGACCGTCCTGCTCGTGCAATCGCCGCGGCTCGGCGAGTGGTCCGGATTCGTTGCGCGCTGGCGGAGCAGCAAGCCATGAAACGCCTGTCCCCGATCGCCGTCACCGCGCTAGTGCTCGTCGCCGGCTTCGCCCTTTGCGCGCTGCAGTTTCCGAACATCGCCTCGACCCGCGTGGTCGCCAATCTCCTCACCGACAACGCCTTCCTCGGCATCGTCGCAACCGGCATGACCTTCGTGATCATCTCCGGCGGCATCGACCTGTCGGTCGGCTCGGTGATCGGCTTCACCACCGTGTTCGTGGCGCTCGCGATCGAGCGCTGGGGCATTCCGCCTTATCTGGCGTTCGCCATGGTCCTGTTGCTCTGCGCGTTGTTCGGCGCTGCGATGGGGGCCATCATCCATGTCTTCGACCTGCCGCCCTTCATCGTCACCTTGGCCGGCATGTTCCTGGCGCGCGGCGTAAGCTTCCTGCTTTCGACCGAATCGATCCCGATCACGGCGCCGATCTATTCCACCGTCTCCGACTTCGCGATCCACCTTCCTGGCGGCGGGCGGCTGACCGCGATCGCCATGGCGATGCTGCTGGTGCTGATCGCGGGCGCGCTGTTGCTGCATCTCACGCGGTTCGGCGCCAATGTCTACGCCCTCGGCGGCAGCCGCGCCACCACGGCGCTGATGGGCATCCAGGTGGGGGCGATGACGGTGCGCATCTACATGCTCTCCAGCGTACTCGCGGGTCTCGCCGGAATCGTCTTCTCCTTCTATACTGCGGCCGGCTACTCACTCTCCGCTGTCGGCGTCGAGCTCGACACCATCGCCGCGGTGGTGATCGGCGGCACGCTGCTCACCGGTGGACAGGGCTCGGTGATCGGCACCTTTTTAGGGGTACTGATCCAGGGCATGATCCAGACCTACATCAATTTTGACGGCACGCTTTCGAGCTGGTGGACCAAGATCGCGACCGGCGTGCTGCTGTTCGCCTTCATTGCACTGCAGCAGGGCTTGATGGCGCTCTCGCGCAGCTCGGCGGCCAAGACGGTGAGGGGCCACGCATGACCTCGAGCATCGTCGTCATCCCGACCCGGCGGGCGCATTCCAACCACGCGGAAGTCGCGCGCAGCATCGGCATCGACATCATCGCCGGGCGCTATTCTGAAGGCACGCGGCTGCCGGGCGATGCCGAGCTGATCGCGATGTTCGGGGTGTCGCGACCGGTGCTCCGCGAAGCCGTGAAGACACTGGTCGCCAAGGGCCTGCTCTCGACCAAGGCCCGCGTCGGCACCGTCGTGCGCGGGCGGGCGGACTGGAACATGTTCGATCCCGACGTGCTGGCCTGGCATCTGGACGCCGGCATTGGCCGGCGCTTCCTTTCCGACCTCGCCGAGATCCGCCTTGCCGTCGAGCCGCGCGCGGCGGCACTTGCGGCGGAACGTCGCACTGAGAACGACCTGTCGGAGATGCGCAAGGCGATGGAGTGGATGCGAAGCGAGCCGTCCACCTCGATCGCTTTTGCGGAAGCCGATCTCAGCCTGCACGTTGCGGTCGCCAACGCCGCCGGCAATCCCTTCATGCGCTCGATCGGCGCCGTCATCGAGGCGGCGCTACGTGCCTCCTTCGTGCTGAGCGCGCCGGTGGAGAGCGCCGATCGCGAGACGGTTCTGATCTGGCACCAGAGCATCGTCGATGCCATCGCCGCGCGGGATGCCGAGGCGGCGTCGGCGGCAATGATCGAAGTCATTCACAACGGCCGGCGGCGCCACGCGCAGTCGGTCGAACAGGCGAATCAGAAATGAGCAACGACACACCCAAGAAACCGCTGCGCAGTCAGGCGTGGTTTGGCCGCCAGGACAAGATGGGCTTCTATTATCGCTCGTTCCTGAAGAACAGCGGCACGCCGCAGGACCGCTTCGAGGGGCGGCCGGTGATCGGCATCTGCAACACCTGGTCGGAGCTCACGCCGTGCAACGCGCATTTTCGCGTGATTGCAGATCACGTGCGGCAGGGCGTGCTCGATGCCGGCGGCTATCCGCTGGAGTTTCCGGTCTCCTCGCTCGGCGAGGTGACGATGCGCCCGACTGCGATGCTGTTCCGCAATCTCGCCTCGATGGACGTGGAGGAGGCGATCCGCGCCCATCCGCTCGACGGCGTCGTGCTCCTGATGGGCTGCGACAAGACCACGCCGGCGCTGTTGATGGGCGCTGCCTCCGCCGACCTGCCGACCATCGGCGTCTCCGGCGGGCCGCAGCTGCGCGGCGTCTATCGCGGCCAGATCATCGGCTCCGGCACCAACATCATCTCGATGAG
The DNA here is from genome assembly GCF_032484835.1 of Bradyrhizobium sp. SZCCHNS1022. Lineage (NCBI taxonomy): Bacteria > Pseudomonadati > Pseudomonadota > Alphaproteobacteria > Hyphomicrobiales > Nitrobacteraceae > Bradyrhizobium > Bradyrhizobium sp. SZCCHNS1022. Next base: position 2,586,423 of record NZ_JAUETT010000001.1, read on the forward strand.
CGAGCAGCTGCGCGCTGGCGAGATCACCTTGGCGGAGTTCCACGAGGCCGAGGCGGCGATGAACCGCTCCGCCGGCAGCTGCATGACCATGGGCACCGCCTCGACCATGGCCTCGATGGTCGAGGCGCTTGGCATCGGCCTGCCGGAGAATGCCGCCATTCCTGCTGCCGACGCGCGGCGCAACCTGCTGGCACGCATGGCCGGCCGGCGGATCGTCGAAATGGTCGGCGAGGACCTCAAGCCATCGGACGTCCTGACCCGTGCCGCTTTCGAGAACGCGATCCGGACCTTGGCTGCGATCGGCGGCTCGACCAATGCGGTGGTGCATCTGCTCGCCATCGCCGGCCGCCTCGGCGTAGAGCTCTCGCTCGATGATTTCGACCGGCTCTGCCGCGACGTGCACTGCCTGGTCGACCTGATGCCGTCCGGCCGCTTCCTGATGGAAGATTTCTACTACGCCGGCGGCCTGCCAGCGGTGCTGCGCGCGCTCGGCGAGCGCGGGCTGCTGCACAAGGATGCGCGCACCGTCAACGGCAAGACGCTGTGGGAGAATGTGGCCTCCGCGCCGAACTGGAATTCCGAAGTGATCACGCCGTTCGAGACGCCGTTCAAGACCGAGGCCGGCATCGCGATCCTCACCGGCAATCTCGCGCCCAATGGTGCCGTGATCAAACCATCGGCCGCCTCGCCGGAGCTGATGCGCCATACCGGCCGCGCCGTCGTGTTCGAGAGCGTCGAGGAAATGCACGACGCGGTCGATGACGAGAGCCTCGACATCGACGCCTCCTGCATCATGGTGCTGAAGAATTGCGGGCCGAAGGGGTATCCGGGCATGGCCGAGGTCGGCAACATGCCGCTGCCGGCCAAGCTGTTGCGCCAGGGCGTGCGCGACATGATCCGCATCTCGGATGCCCGCATGTCCGGCACCGCCTATGGCACCGTGGTGCTGCATGTCGCCCCGGAAGCCACCGTCGGCGGTCCGCTGGCACTGGTGAAGAACGGCGACATGATCACGCTCGACGTCGCCGCGCGCGCGCTGCATCTGCATGTCAGTGACGAGGAGCTCGCGACGCGCCGTGCCGCCTGGACTCCACCGAAGCCGCATGCGGCGCGCGGCTATCAGAAGCTCTACATCGATCACGTGTTGCAGGCCGATCGCGGCGTCGATTTCGATTTCCTGGTCGGCCACAGCGGCTCGCCCGTGCCGCGCGACAATCACTAGAGGTGTTGCATGACCGCATCCGCCACCCCGCGCTATAAAGGCGTCTTCCCGGTCGCGCCGACCGTGTTCGATGCCGACGGACGCCTCGACATCGAAGGCCAGAAGCGCGCGATCGACTTCATGATCGATGCCGGCTCGCACGGCATCTGCATCCTCGCCAATTTCTCCGAGCAGTTCGTGCTGACCGATGACGAGCGCGACGCGGTGATGACGGCGGTGCTGGAGCATGTCGCGGGGCGCGTGCCTGTCATCGTCACGACCACCCATTTCTCGACCTTCGTCTGCGCCGAGCGCTCGCGCCGGGCGCAGGAGCTTGGGGCCGCCATGGTCATGGTGATGCCGCCCTATCACGGCGCCACGTTCCGGGTGCCGGAGGCCGCGATCTACGATTTCTACAAGGGTGTGTCGGATGCGATCTCGATTCCGATCATGGTGCAGGATGCGCCGGTCGCGGGTACGCCGCTGTCGGTCGCCTTCCTTGCCCGCATGGCCAAGGAGATCGAGAATCTCGCCTATTTCAAGGTCGAGGTGCCGCGCGCGGCCGAGAAGCTGCGCGCGCTGATCGAGGCCGGCGGCGCGGCGATCGAAGGCCCGTGGGACGGTGAGGAGGCGATCACCCTGATGGCCGATCTCGATGCCGGCGCGACCGGCGCCATGACCGGCGGCGGCTATCCCGACGGCATCCGTCAGATCACCGATCCCTACTTTGCCGGCGAGCGCGACAAGGCGGTCGATGCCTACCAGCGCTGGTTGCCGCTGATCAATTACGAGAACCGGCAGTGCGGGCTTGCCGCCTGCAAGGCGTTGATGAAGGAGGGCGGCGTCATCAGGCATGACACGCTGCGCAGCCCCCAGCCGGCGATGCATCCGGCCACCCGCGCCGGCCTGATCGAGCTTGCGCGCCGGCTCGATCCGGTCGTGCTGCGCTGGGGACGCTGAGCATGGGCGAGCTTCGAGTGGCCATTGTCGGCTTCGGCAAGATCGCGCGCGACCAGCATGTGCCGGCGATCTCCGCCACCGATGGCGTGACGCTCGCGGCGGTCGCGAGCCGCAATGCCTCGCTGCCGGGCCTGCCGCATTTCAGCACGATCGAGGATCTGTTGCGCGAGGGACCCGAGATCGATGCGGTGGCGCTCTGCACGCCGCCGCAGGTCCGCCGCGCGCAAGCGGTCGCCGCGCTGCAGGCCGGCAAACATGTGATGCTGGAGAAGCCGCCGGGCGCGGCGGTGAGCGAGCTCGATCCGTTGATCGCGCTCGCCGCCGAGCAGAAGCGCACGCTGTTTGCGACCTGGCATTCCCGCTATGCGCCGGCCGTCGAGCCCGCGCGCGAATGGCTGGCCTCGCGCGAGATCCGCAACGTCAAGATCGAATGGAAGGAAGACGTGCGCGTCTGGCATCCGGGCCAGGGTTGGATCTGGGAGCCCGGCGGGCTCGGGGTGTTCGATCCCGGCATCAATGCGCTCTCCATCCTTACGCGGATATTGCCCGAGCCGGTATTCGTCACCGCGGCCGATTTGTCGTTCCCGTCCAATCGCGCGGCACCGATCGCGGCAACCCTTGAACTCACCGATACCAACGCGCTGCCGATCATAGCTGAATTCGATTTCCGCCAGACCGGCCCGCAGAGCTGGGACATCATCGTCGACACCGACGACGGGTCATTGAAGCTGTCGAAAGGTGGCGCCAGGCTGGTGGCGGGCGACGAGGTGCTGGTGGACGAGAAGGAGGCCGAATATCCCGGACTCTATCGTCGCTTCGTCGAACTGACCGCGCGCGGCGCGATCGACGTCGATCTGGTGCCGTTGCGGCTGGTGGCCGATGCGTTCCTGCTCGGCAGCCGCCGCCTCGTCGAGCCGTTCGAGGATTGACCGCATGACAGGCGTACGGATCACCGAGGATGTGTTCGGCACCCTGCCTGACGGGCGCGCGGTGGATCGCGTCACGCTGCGCGGCGCGCAGGGCTTCGAGGCGCGGATCATCACCTATGGGGCCGCGCTGCAGGCGCTCGTCGTGCCTGACGCCAATGGTGTTTGCGACGACGTCCTGCTCGGCCATGATGATATCCAGGGCTATCTCGCGCATCGCCAGTTTTTCGGCGCCACCGTCGGCCGCTACGCCAACCGCATCGCCAACGCGCGCTTCGTGCTCGATGGCCAGACCGTCCGGCTCAACCCCAATGACGGGCCGCATGCGCTGCATGGCGGACCGGACGGCTTCGATCGCCGGCTGTGGCAGATCACCAAGGTCGAGGAAGGCGCCCAGCCGGCGGTGACTTTGCTTTATGTCAGCGCTGACGGTGAAGAGAACTATCCTGGACGGCTCGACATTCGCGTCACCTATCGCCTGACCGGCCCGACCGAGCTGTCGGTGGAGTTCGTGGCCAGGACCAGCCGTCCGACCATCGTCAACCTGACCAATCATAGTTTCTTCAATCTCGACGGCGTGTCGGCGCAGACGGATATCCTCGGCCATCGGTTATCGGTCGCCGCGGATCATTTTCTCGCGATCGACGAGAGCGCGATCCCGCTGCCCGGGCCGCCGCGCCCCGTCGCCGGCACGCCGTTCGACTTCCGCGAAGCGACCGCCATCGGGGCACGCATCCGCGCAGCCGATCTGCAGCTTCGCAGCGGGCGTGGCTATGACCACAATTACTGTCTGCGCGATGCCGGCGGCCTGCGACTCGCCGCGCGATTGGAAGCGCCGCGCTGCGGCCGCGTCATGGAGCTCCTGACCAACCAGCCCGGACTGCAGGTCTATTCCGGCAACTATCTCGACGGCACCAAAGGCGGCAAGGGGCGGCTGCATCGCCAGTCCGATGCGATCTGCCTGGAGCCGCAGAACTGGCCCGACGCGCCCAACCGGGCGGATTTTCCGAGCCCGCGGCTTTCGCCGGATCAGACCTACAAGCACACCATTGTATATCGCTTCTCCACCACGGGGGTCCGCGCATGATGGAGCAGGTGCCGACGTCCGTGCTCCACGCCGAGCGCTGCCACCTCGGCGAGGGGCCGACCTATGATCCCTTGACCGACATTGCGTGGTGGTTCGACATCCGCGAAGGCCTGCTGTTCGAGGCGACACTGAGCAGCGGTGAGGTGCGGCGCCATGTGCTGGGCAAGATGGCCAGCGCGCTGGGGCGGATCGATGCCGTGCGCCAGCTGATCGTCGCCGAGGACGGGCTCTATATCCGCGACGTCACCAATGGCGCGCTCTCGCTCTATCTGTCGCTGGAAGCGGATAATCCGGCGACGCGCTCCAACGATTCCCGGGTCCACCCCTCGGGTACGTTCTGGATCGGCACCATGGGCCGCAAGGCGGAACGCGAGCTGGGCGCGATCTACGCGCTCCATCGCGGCGAGATCGTCCGGCTGTTTCCGAACATCACCATCCCCAACGCGATCTGCTTCAGTGCCGACGGCGCGATCGGCTATTTCACCGACAGTGCCGAGAACGTGCTCTATCGCGTCGAACTCAATCCGGACACCGGCCTGCCGCGCAGTACGCCGACGGTATTGGTCCGGCATCGCGGCGGTGGCGATCTGGACGGTGCGGTGGTCGATGCGGAGGGCAGGATCTGGAATGCGCGCTGGGGCGCAGGCTGTGTCGACGTCTACAGCCCGCAAGGCGTGCACCTGCGCTGCGTCAAGGTGCCGGCGAGCCAAGCCAGCTGCCCGGCCTTCGTTGGCGCCGATCTGTCGCGCCTGCTGGTGACTTCTGCCTGGCAGGACATGGATGAGGCCGCGAAGGCGGCCGATCCCGAGCACGGGCGAACCTTTCTGCTGGAGGTCGGCGCGCGCGGTCGCGCCGAGCCCGACGTCAGGCTCTCGAGCTAAGAGGAGGATCGTTCAGCAAGGCGAGTGGGTGCTACCGAACTATCCAGGAATCGCGATCGCGGATCGCAGGTTTGTTTGTTCAACGTCGAAAAGACAAAGGGAGTGAGACATGTTGAGAGTAAAGACCATCATGGCTGCGGCGCTCGCCGGCCTCGGCGCGATCGCGCTGTCCGGCGCAGCCATGGCGCAGAGCAAGCCGACCATCGGCATCGCCATGCCGACCAAATCGTCCGCGCGTTGGATCGATGACGGCAACAACATGGTGAAGGTGCTGAAGGAGCGCGGCTACAACACCGACCTGCAATATGCCGAGGACGACATCCCGAACCAGCTCTCGCAGGTCGAGAACATGGTCACCAAGGGATCCAAGGTGCTGGTGATCGCCGCGATCGACGGCACCACGCTGTCCGACGTGCTGAAGCAGGCCAAGGCGGCCGGCATCACCGTGATCGCCTATGATCGCCTGATCCGCGATACGCCGAATGTCGATTACTACGCGACCTTCGACAACTTCCAGGTCGGCGTGCTGCAGGCGCAATCGATCGTCGACAAGCTCGGCTTGAAGGACGGCAAGGGGCCGTTCAACATCGAGCTGTTCGGCGGTTCGCCCGACGACAACAACGCCTATTTCTTCTACAACGGCGCGATGTCGGTGCTGAAACCCTATATCGACTCCGGCAAGCTGGTCGTCGCCTCGGGCCAGATGGGCATGGACAAGGTCGCGACGCTCCGCTGGGATGGCGCCACCGCGCAGGCCCGCATGGACAACCTGCTCAGCGCCTATTACGGCAACAAGCGTCTCGACGCCGTGCTGTCGCCCTATGACGGCATCTCGATCGGCATCATCTCGTCCGTGAAGGGCGTCGGCTATGGCAGCGGCAACCAGCCGATGCCGATCATCTCCGGGCAGGATGCCGAGGTGCCGTCGGTCAAGGCGATCCTGCGCGGCGACCAATACTCGACCATCTTCAAGGACACCCGCGACCTCGCCAAGGTGACCGCCGACATGGTCGATGCCGTGCTGAACGGCAAGCAGGTGCAGGTCAACGACACCAAGACCTACAACAACGGCGTCAAGGTCGTGCCCGCCTATCTGCTCAAGCCGGTGGTGGTCGACAAGAGCAATTGGGAGAAGGTCCTGGTCGGCAGCGGCTACTACAAGAAGTCGCAGGTCGAGTGATGCTTCCTTCGATTCCCTCTTCCCGCTTGCGGGGAGAGGGGGCAGGGTGAGGGGGAGGCGCCGCGAACGCGAATGGTTGGGTTCGCAGCGGCTCCCGTTCATCCGTCCCCGCAGGCGGGGAGAGATGAGGTCAAGGACAGGGACACAAGGCGATGACGGCAATCCTGGAGATGCGCAGCGTCAGCAAGAGCTTTGGCAATGTGCAGGCGCTGCGCGACGTTAGCTTTACGGTCGAGGCGGGCGAGATCCACGCCCTCGTCGGCGAGAATGGCGCCGGCAAGTCGACCCTGATGAAGGTGCTGAGCGGCGTGTATCCGCACGGCCGCTATGAGGGCCAGATCATTTTTGAGGGCGAGGAGCGGCGGTTCCGCGACATCAATGATTCCGAGGCGCTCGGCATCATCATCATCCATCAGGAACTCGCGCTGATCCCGCTGATGTCGATTGCCGAGAACATCTTCTTGTCGCATGCACCGTCACGCCTGGGTGTCATCGATCGAGACGAGGTGTACCGGCGCAGCCGGGAGCTGCTGGCGCAGGTGGGCCTGAAGGAATCGCCGGATACGCTGATCACCGATCTCGGCGTCGGCAAGCAGCAACTGGTCGAGATCGCCAAGGCGCTGTCCAAGCGGGTCAAGCTGTTGATCCTGGACGAGCCGACGGCGAGCCTGAACGAAGCCGACAGCCAGGCGCTGCTCGATCGGCTCATCACCTTCCGCGAGCAGGGGATTGCCTCGATCCTGATCACGCACAAGCTGAACGAGGTCGCCCGTGTCGCCGATCGCATCACGGTGCTGCGCGACGGACGGACCGTCGACAGCATCGATTGCCACGCCGAGCCGGTCCTGGAGGACCGGATCATCAAGAGCATGGTCAATCGCGATATGGCGCACCGTTTCCCGGAGCGCCAGCCGAAGATCGGAGAGCCCGTCTTCACGGTCGAGAACTGGTCCGTCTATCATCCGCAGCATCACGACCGCCAGGTGATCAAGAACGTGAATTTCGCGGTGCGCCGCGGCGAGATCGTCGGCATCGCCGGCCTGATGGGGGCCGGCCGCACCGAATTCGCCATGAGCCTGTTCGGCCGCTCCTGGGGCACCCACATCACCGGCCGCGTCCGGCTCGAGGGACACGATGTCGATCTCTCCAGCGTGCCGGCCGCGATCGATGCAGGCCTCGCCTACGTCACCGAGGACCGCAAGCAGCTCGGCCTGATCCTGGCCGACGACGTCCGCAAGAACATCACCTTGGCGAGCTTGGATCAGGTCGCGCCGAAGGGGGTGATCGACGACATCGCGGAACTCAAGGCCGCCGCCGGCTATCGCGGGCGCATGCGCATCCGCTGTTCCGATGTCTATCAGGAGACGGGCCAGCTCTCGGGCGGCAATCAGCAGAAGGTCGTGCTGTCGAAATGGCTGATGACCGACCCCAAGGTGTTGATCTTGGACGAGCCGACGCGAGGCATCGACGTCGGTGCAAAATACGAGATTTATTGTATCATCAACGAACTGGCCGAGGCGGGTCGCGGCGTGGTGGTGATCTCGTCGGAAATGCCGGAACTGCTCGGCATCTGCGACCGGATCTGCGTCATGAACGACGGCGCCTTTGTCGGCGAGTTTCCGGGCCATGAGGCGACGCAGGAGAAGATCATGCGTGCTATCATGCGCAACGAAGCCATTAACAATCAACAGGACGGCCGCCTCGTGGAGCGGGTGGGAGGATAACGATCATGACCGACAAGACGGTTTCGCTTCCCGAGGAGCGGCCGCACGGCGGCTTCCTGAAGAACAATCTGCGCAGCTACGGCATGATGCTGTCGTTGGCTGCAATCATGCTGTTCTTCCAATTCATGACCGACGGCACGTTGCTGCAGCCGCTCAACCTGACCAACCTGGTGCTGCAGAACAGCTACATCGTCATCATGGCGCTGGGCATGCTGCTGGTCATCGTCACCGGGCATATCGATCTGTCGGTCGGATCGGTCGCAGGTTTCGTCGGCGCGGTCGCCGCCGTGCTGATGGTCCGCTACCACGTCGATTTTCCGCTCGCCATTCTGGCCTGTCTCGTGGTCGGGGCTGCGATCGGCGCGGCGCAGGGCTATTGGGTGGCCTATTTCGGCATTCCCTCCTTCATCGTCACGCTGGCGGGCATGCTGGTGTTCAAGGGCCTGGCGCTGGCGCTGCTGCAGGGGCAGTCGGTCGGACCGTTCCCAGGAACCTTCCAGAAACTGTCCTCCGGCTTCATCCCGGAAATGTTCCCGAGCGCGGCGCATCTCTATCCGACCTCGCTCGCGATCGGCGGACTGCTCACCTTGGCGTTGGTCTATGCCAGCGTGAAGGGGCGCTCGCGTGAGCAGGCGCATGGCATCGAGGTCGAGCCTTACGCCTTCTTCGCTGCGAAGAACCTCGTCCTGGCGGCGGTGATCCTGTACTTCACCTTCCTGATCGCCTCGCATCGCGGTTTGCCCAACGTGCTCGTGATCATGACCGTGCTGATCGCGCTCTACGGCTTCATGACGCGGCGAACGGTGGTGGGCCGGCAGATCTATGCGGTCGGCGGCAACGCCAAGGCGGCCAAGCTCTCGGGCATCAAGGCCGAGCGGCTGGTGTTCATGACCTTCGTCAACATGGGGGTACTGGCGGCGCTGGCCGGCCTGGTGTTCGCCGCGCGTCTCAACACCGCGACCCCGAAAGCTGGCCTCGGTTTCGAGCTCGACGTGATCGCGGCCTGCTTCATCGGCGGCGCGTCGGCCTATGGCGGCGTCGGTCGCGTCGGCGGTGCGGTGATCGGCGCCATGATCATGGGCGTGATGAACAATGGCATGTCGATCCTCGGCATCGGCATTGACTATCAGCAGGTGATCAAGGGCCTGGTGTTGCTGGGCGCGGTCTGCATCGACGTCTACAACCAGCGCCGTTAGCGTGGCTCCAAGGCCGTTGCGTGGCGCAGCCGCGCCCGCAACAGGCACCGCACAGGAACGTTCTCCTACTCCGGGGGACTTCGGCGCGGTGTTTGTGCTCCAGATAAGACGAAGAAAAAAATTCTATAAGATTGCCTGCTTGCCCCGACATGGTTTCATAACGCGCGGATTGCAGCGGCTGAGCCGCGCTGGGCGCTGAGGGGATTTTATGTCGGATATTGCGGTGAGACCCGCCACAGGGGTCGTCTCCAAGGGAAGCTTGACGGAGGACTGGCTGGCGCTCGTGATCGGCGTGCTGGTCTTCGCACTCGCTCTGTTCAGCCTAGCCGGCACCGATCTGCTCGGCTGGGCGGTGACGACGTCGGTCTATACCGACATCGGCAAGGCGCTGGCACCGGTCGCCAAGGGCTATGCGGCGCTCGGCGGTCTCGGTGCGCTGATTGCGACCTTTGCATCGCTGCTGGTCGTACTCACAGCCGGGGTTGCGGCGCTGGGCGGCGACGTCAAGCGTTTCGCGCTCGCTTTCACCGTCGTATTCGCGATCGCCTATGCGAGCTGGATCGTCGGCAGCTATGCCTATGTTGCGGCAGTTACGCCGGCGGAGCAGCAGAAATTCGGCATTGCCTGGTCGCTGAAGCTGACCAATGAGGGCGGCTTCGTCGTCGCGCTGCTGTCGGGCCTGGTGATCGCCAATTTCTTCCCGCGTTTTGCCGAGTGGCTGAAGGAGGCGATCCGCCCCGAACTCTACATCAAGATCGCGATCGTGATCCTCGGCGCCACCATCGCGGTCACCGCAGCGGGCCGGCTCAACCTCGCGTCCTCGGTCCTGCTGCGCGGCGTCGCCGCCATCATCGAGGCCTATCTGATCTATTGGTCGGTGGTGTATTTCGTCGCCCGCAGATTCTTCGGCTTCAGCCGCGAATGGTCGGTGCCGCTCGCATCGGGCATCTCGATCTGCGGCGTGGCCGCGGCGATCGCCACCGGCGGCGCCATCCGCGCGCGCCCCTCGGTGCCGATTTTGGTCTCCTCGCTGGTTGTCGTGTTCGCGGTGGTGGAGATCCTGATCCTGCCGTTCCTGGCGCAGACCTTGCTGTGGCAGGAGCCGCTGGTCGCCGGCGCCTGGATGGGCCTTGCGATCAAGACCGATGGCGCGGCGGTGGCCGGCGGCGGCATCACGGAATCGCTGATCATGGCCAAGGCGGCTGCCGAAGGCATCAAATATCAGCCGGGCTGGATTCTCGCGACCACCGCCACCGTGAAGGTGTTCATCGACATCTTCATCGGCATCTGGGCCTTCATCCTCGGCTATATCTGGACCAACTACATCACCCCTCGCGCCGACAAGGCAAAGACCTCCGAGATCTGGGAGCGATTCCCGAAATTCATTCTCGGCTTCGTGGTCGTGTTCGCAATCTCGCTCTGGCTTGCGGTCGGCACCACGCCCGAGATCGCGAAGGCGCTGCCTGCGGCGGCGGGCGAGGCCAATGTGTTCCGGGTGATCTTCTTCATCCTGACCTTCTTCTCGATCGGCGTGCTGTCGGATTTCCGCAAGCTCTGGCAGGACGGTTTCGGCAAGCTCGCCGCGGTCTATGTGGTCAGCCTGTTCGGCTTCGTGATCTGGGTCGGCTTACTGATTTCCTGGCTGTTCTTCAGCGGCATCAAGCCGCCGCTCGCCAGCTGAGTTCGAGGAGAAGTGGCCATGTCAGCCAATGATCTGAATGCGCAGAACAACAATGGGGCCGAGCCGCTGCTGCCGATCGAGAAGAAGCTGATCGGCTACAGCCTCGGCCTCGGCATCGTGCTGTTGGTGATCCTGGTCGCGATCAATCACCTGTATCCGGCACAGCTTTGACAAGCGCGTAGTTCAACCGATCGAGTCATTTGCGAGGCGCCGAATGCGACAAAGCAATCCAGGCTGCTTTCCTGGCCCTGGATTGCTTCGCTTCGCTCGCAATGACGATGTCGAGATCGTGCCTTGAAGTAGATGCGTAGGGTGGGCAAAGGCGCGAATGCGCCGTGCCCACGTTGTGCTCGCTGGTCTCGAAGCGTGGGCACTCTTCGCTTTGCTCACCCTAAGATTCTACGGATCTCGCTGCTACACCACGTGGAAATTCGACACCGAGTCATTGGCGAGCTGTGCCACCAGCTGCAGCTCCCAGTCGATATAGGCCTGCATCGCCGCTGACGCGTTGTCGGTGCCTTCATAGGGACGCTTGTAGACGTCGTTTGCATCCGAGATCCACGACGGCCGATCGCGATCGAGCTCACGGCCGGATGCGGTCCAGGCGCGCGTGCCGCCGCTGAGCACGCGGAACTGGCGTTTCGTCGCCGTTCGTGCGTCGGCCAGCGCAAAGGCGGCCTCGGCTCCATCCTCACTGGTGAGCACGATTCCGCCGTCACCCGGCAGCTTCGCGATGTCCTCGGCAAAGCGGGACGCCAGCACGAAATGCGCGCCGGGAATGTGGCCGGCCTTATAGGTCGGGCTGCGGGTGAGATCGACGATGGTCCAGGCGGAGGGATCGGCGGCAAGCTCATCGGCGCTGATCGCCGCCTCGCCGATATCGGGAAGGCGCGGCCGACGTGGCGGACGAACGCCGGCGTCGTCTGCCGCGATGACATCGGGACCGACGATCGACGCATCCCATCCCATCTGCACCAGCCAGGATGCCGTCATCCGGGCGCGCACGCCGTCATCATCGAACAGCACCAGGCGGGCACCACGTACGCCGATCCATTCGTCGAGGGCCTGCACCAGCTGGCCGCCTGGCGCGGAGACGAAGCCATCTGGATGCGAGGCGGCATATTCCTCGGGCGTGCGAACATCCAGGCAATACAGCGTGCGCTGGCCAGCTTCTGCGCGCAGCCGCTCGAATGCCGTGCGATCGAGGCTCTTGACCCCGACCCGCTCGGCCCAGGCCTTCGCATCCTCCAACGCCGCGGCGTAGCTCGCCTGCGGCCGCTCCAGAAACCGCGCGGTCTTGCCGCGCTCGACCTGATGGCCGGCCAGGGTCCATCCGATGGTGCCGTTGCGCAGCGCGTAGATTCGGTTCGGCAGCCCTGCGTTGATCAGCGACTGGGTGCCGACGATCGAGCGCGTGCGCCCGGCGCAGTTGACGATGATCGTGGTGTCGGATGACGGCGCGATCTCGCGTGCGCGATAGGCGAGCTCGCCGCCGGGCACGCTGATCCCGCGCGGAATGCTCATGGTGCGGTATTCCTCGAAGCGGCGGGCATCGAGCACGACGAGGTTGGACTCCGTCTCGATCAGCGCCTTGGCCTCGTCGGCCGAAAGGGACGGCGTATGCCTGACCGCCTCCACCAATTCGCCAAAGGCCTTGCTCGGCACGTTGACGTCGCGGAACACTTCGCCGACCCACGCGTACCCGGCAAGCCCGCCGTCGAGGATCGCGACGTCCGTATAGCCGAGCGCCTTGATCCGCGGCACCGCGCGCGCGGCATAGCCTTCACCATCGTCATAGACGACGACAGGGGCGGAGAGCCTCGGCACCAGGTCGAGAATCCGTAGCTCGATCTGCGACAGCGGCAGCGAGACCGCGAAGAACGGATGCGACAGCGAGTAGGGGCCTTCCTCGCGCACATCGAGCAGCGCAACTTCATCGCCTGCGCGCCAGCGCAGGCGCAGCTCGGTCGGCGATAACAGCGCTGTCCGTTCAGGCAGGGTGACCGGGCCAGAGGTTTGGTACAGTGTCATTCGAATATCCGGAAATGAAATCGCGGGCAGCGCCAGTCTCCGCGTCGTACACCGCGCGGCGGATACGACCGATATTGCCGCCATAGACGTGTATGCTGATCGAGGACGCGTCCGACAGGCCATTCGAGATCGCGTGGATATCGCCGATTGCAGGCGATACCGCGGCGACTTGGCCGGCCGTCAGCCGTTCGGGTGCGCCGGCACGGAGCGAGCCGTCAGGCTGCTGTTGGTAACGCACCGAAATCTCTTCTCCCCGCAGCACCCCGACCAGGCCCCAGACGCGATGATCATGGATCGGCGTGCCCTGGCCCGGGCCCCAGACAAAGCTCACAATCGAGAAGCGGTCAAGCGGGTCCGCGTAGAGCAGATGCTGCCGATAATGGTCGCCTGCCGTACTCGCGGAGACCTCGGGAAGCCAGTCATCGTGCCGGATCAGGTCTTCCAGCCTTGGCGCCAGCTGCGCGAGGATCGTGGCTTCGCTGGTTTCGTTCTGCAAAAGGCGCGCCGTGTCGACGACGAAGGTGCGCAACCTCGTAATGTCACTCATCCCAAACCTGTTCGTCCCTGAGTGAGCTAAGGATCTGACCGCGCGACGCAGTCAAGGTCCTCCCGCTCACACGTGAGGGCCGAGCATTGCGATGTAGAAGAGATCCTCGGCCGACAGCTGCGCTGGCATGCCCGGATGTCTCGCGGTCTGCCGCCCTTGCGGGCCGTGCGTCGGAATGAGGCGATAGATCCAGTGACCGAACCACGAGACGTAGCGCACGAGGACCTCCACGCAAGCTTCGGCATCCCGTTTGGATAGCACGAGGTTGCTGCCGCCGAACATAGCCAAATCCGCGCTTGCGCAAGTTTGGCAGGATCATGCCTGCTGGAGCGCGTCCTCAGCTGATTCATTTTGCATCACGCGCATTGCGCGCTGGTTCGCTTCCGCTGTCTCCTCGGCACGATCCGCGGCCGTCGGTTGCAGCCGCTCCCGCCAATGTGTCTTGAAGGCCAGCCACGACGCGGTGTCCTGGAAGGCGACTTCGGCGAACCATTCGACGGTGAGCGCGCCGCTGGGCCACAAGCGTTCCTGATCGTGCCAGCAGACGACGGGCCAGCGCGGATTGCGGTAGGCGCGGCCCGAGGCGTCGTGCAGCGACGGGCGGCCGAGGTGATCGATGAGCCAATTCATCACCTCGGGCAGGAAGGTCGCTGCGAAGGAGACGCCGTGGCGGCCGATCCGCTGCGGCATCCGCATCACGCGCTGGTCGATGATCGCAAACGCCGGCGGCACCGCGCCGGAGTTGAATTGCCGGATCATCAGCAGGCGGAAGCCGCACTCGCCCAGTTCAGCAGGCTCGGCCTGAATGGCGCTCGGTTGCAGCGGAGCCGTCATGTTCATACCAGTGCTCCCTTTGCCTGCCTGAGCATGTCATCGGATGTCAGCAGCGCGCCGTCGCGCACGACGATCGCGTCGAACTCCCGCATGAAAGCCGCACACACGGCCAGCGCGGCCGCTTCCTCGCGCGGATCGCCGCCCCATTTGCAGGAGATCGCCACGTCGCGGTCGCCGATCGCGCTCTGCAGCGCGGGCGTTGCTGCAAGCTCGGCGGCCGCGTCCTTGAATCGCAGGTCGAAGCCGGCGTCCTCGCCGTCGAGCGTGCAGGGCAGATAGCCGGCCGTTTCGAACGGGGCATAAGCATCGTCGAGCATCAACGCGAATGGCAGGCGATCGATCGCCTGCTGCAGCGCCTTGCGCGCCGGAACGTCAGCGCGTTTCAGATAGGCCGTCAGTGCACGCGCCATCGCATTCCTCCCTCGCGATCTGCACGCTGCCTTCCACAGTGCGCAAACCACCCCAGCGCGGAACCGGACATTGGCCGACATCCGACGCACGACATTCGACAAACCGGTGAATACGGCCGGTTGTATCGTGCAAATCAAATTTCGTGCCAGTTAGTGGATGCTGCGGCCGTGCTCGGTCTGGTCGTCCACGCTCGCGGCGAATTGGGCAATCGCGCTGGATTGGTGATGGACCATGCGCCAGGCTCCGTCGACGCGCCGGAAATAATTGGTGGCTGCGAGCGGCGCACCGTCGACGAGTTCGATGCAGACGACGCGGCCGTGGTCGCCATCGACGATCGCATAGGGGTCCGCGCAGACGATTTGCGGCCGCGCGGCATTCTTCAGGATCTCGCGCCAGCTGCCGATCACGCCGGCGCGGCCGACGATCGCCGGCCAGCCCGGGTGAATGCAGGAGATCGTCTCCTGATCGGACCAGACCGCGGCGAGCGCGACAAAGTCGCCGGCCGCGAAGGCTACGTAGAAGGCCGCATTGGCGGCGATGATCTCGCTGGCGTCGCTCATATCCATGGCCTGGGCCAAGGTGGTGCGGAAATCAAGCAGCAATTGGACGGACGCGCGCCCGTCGGGCATTGCGCGAATCTTGCAAGGCCGTCCTTGCAACGCATCATGCGAGGTCTTGACCATGCTCGAAACGGCCATTGTCGGGGGTGGATTGTGCGGATTGGCACTGGCGCGCAGCCTGCAGCAAAGGGGAACGACGTTCGCGTTGTTCGAAGCCCGACACAGGCTTGGCGGACGGATCCTGTCGGTCGCGGCCGGCTCCGGGCTGGCGCTCGACCTCGGCCCGACCTGGTTCTGGCCGGAGACGCAGCCGCTGCTCACGAGCCTGATCGGCGAACTCGGGCTGGTCCATTTCCCTCAGCATGATGACGGCACGGTGCTGCACCTGACCGACGCCGACAAGGCGGCCCAGCAGATCAGCGGGCCGCCAATCCATCAGGGCGCGCAGCGGGTGCAGGGCGGCATGGCCAGCCTGGTCGCCGCGCTGGCGCGCGAGCTGCCGCAGGAGCAAATCCATCTCGGCTATGAGCTGACGCGCATCGTCGATTGCGCGACCCACGTCCGGCTCGTCTTCGCGACCGCGACCGAGTCCGTCGCCATCGATGCCAAGCGGGCAGTCCTGGCCGTGCCGCCGCGTCTCTTGGCCGACCGCGTCAGCTTTTCGCCGGAGCTCGACGAGGCGACGTCGGAGGCGATGCACAATGCCGCGACCTGGATGGCGGCGCAGGCCAAGGTACTGATTGCCTATGACCGCGCACATTGGCGCGACAAGGGCCATTCCGGCAACGCGTTCGTCAGCCATGAACAGGCGGTGGTCGGCGAGATCTTCGACGCCTGCGATGCCGACGGAGCCAAGGCCGCGCTCGGAGGCTTCCTGGCATTCTCACCGGAGCTGCGCGAGACCTTCACAGTCGGGCTTCCGATGCTGATGGCGAGCCAGATGGTGCAGCTGTTCGGATCGGCACTCGACGATGGTGAGCAGCATTATCAGGACTGGGCGAGCGAGCGCTTCACCTGCAGCGCTGCTGACCGTTCCGATCCGCCTGGCGAGCACATCGAGATCGCCAATCCGATGCTGCGCAGGGCGCTGTGGGACGGCCGGCTGCATCTCGGCTCCGCCGAGACCGCAAGTCACGCGGCCGGCTATCTCGAGGGCGCAGTCAACGCCGCCAGGCGGATCGAGCGTGCGCTGGCGCGGAGCAACTCCGCGACGGAAGGCAGCACGGCGCGCCCGCAGATCGCGATCGATTCCGGTTTGTCAGGCAATGCCGCAAGTCTGGCCTGGTTCGCCTCCTGGGTGATCGCGCAGCGCGATCCTGCTTTCGATGATTACCGGCAACGGCTCACGCGCAGCCTCGCCGCGCAGCAGCGCGAGCAGCTGACGCAGCTGGCTGTTCTGGGCGTCATGGAATCCGTATTCGCCGCTGCACTCAAGGTGCTGGAGGCGCTGAGCTTCGACATGCGCGACGTCGCGGTCGAGCGTGGCCGGTCCGCCCTGACGCCGGAGGTGCAGAAGCCGTTCCGCGACTTCATGCAGTCGCTGCTCGACGATGCCGTCGCCTTCAATCGTACCTCCTGCGCGCTGTCGAACTTCCCGCACGAGCACAAGCCCTCGAAGGACTACGTGCAGGCCATTCTGCGCGACATCGCCGCCGCCTGGCAGGAATTCTCGCTCGCGGCCAATCGGTTGCTGCTGATGAAGGCGGAGGCGGCGGCGCGCCAGCCGAGCGGCGTAGCGTCGTGAGCATGACCCGAACTGACAGGTATGATGTCGCATGAAGCTGCAGATCGAACGGCCCTTCATCGAAACGATGGCCGCGGCGTTTCCGCATCTTGCACCGCTCAAGGAGCAATTGCGGTTCGGGGACAAGGTCGAGGTCGACTTTGCGCAGCTTGCGAGCGCTGAAGTCGACGCGCTGCGCGCGTCCTATCAGCAGGCCGGACCCGAGTTCCACGCCCGCGCCGCCCATCTCGCGACCCTGCAACGCGCCCTCGCCGATACCGGAACGCGCTTCGCAGAGAATGAGCTCGAATCCGTGTTGCCGGCGATCGCCCGCTATCTGATCGCGGACGCGATCCGCGGCTGGATGTTCACCGCCAATGTCGCGAGCCGGCCGCTGCCCTATGTGGTCACTCGGCTCGACTATACGGCGCCATCGAACGACGAGGCGGGCCGCGTCTTTATCGAGCTGAAGGCGAACGCCAAGGGCGCGATCACGACCGCCACGTTGCGGATTTCCGCCGGCGACATCGTCGGCAGGACGGTTGCGGAGATCTTCGCCGCCAAGGGCTTCCTGAAGGAAACGCCCGAGCTGATTGCGGCCTATGACGAGACCACCGAGAGCTATTTCGCTTGGCGCGGCCGCTACGGCGCGCAATTTTCCGGCCGCGGCACCGGCTTCTTCGCCGACGATCCGAACTCGTCGCATCGCGACATCGACTGGTCGCGCAAGGACGTGATCGTGCTGTCGTCCGGCGGCGGCGCGGCGCGGCTGGTCAACGACGAAGGCATTCTGACGGAGCGGGCCCTGACCTTGGAAGTCACCGGAGACATCCTCGGGCAATATCTGCGGAAAGCGGCCAAGAGCAACATCTATGAAGCCGAGGAGGAGGTCGAGCAATCCCGCGCCGCGATTCCGAAGGGCCTGTTCTGCCGCATTCCGGTGCATCCCTACATGCTCATGTTCCATCTCGAACTGCACCACTACATCTGGGTGCACGCCGATGACATGGAGCCTTATGCCTACCAGCCCGACCTGAAGCAGAAGCTGGTGCTTCCGGAGGAGCAGACCGACCTGATCGACATCCTCACGGCCGAGATGGATCTGCTGATGGACGACATCGTCGCCGGCAAATCCGGAGGCACCACGGTGCTGTGTGCGGGCCCGCCCGGCGTCGGTAAGACGCTGACGGCGGAAGTCTATGCCGAGATCATCGGCCGGCCGCTGTACCGGGTGCATTCCGGGCAGCTCGGTCTCAACGTCGCCGCGATGGAGAATGCGCTGAAGGAGGCGCTGACCCGTGCGCAGCGCTGGGGCGCGGTGATGCTGATCGACGAGGCCGACGTCTACATCAAGCGCCGCGAGGACGACATGACCATGAACGCGGTCGTCGGCGTGTTCCTGCGCGTGCTCGAATATTTCAATGGGCTTCTGTTCCTGACCACCAACCGCATCGACGACATCGACGAGGCCATCGTGTCGCGCTGCATCGCGCTGATCAAGTTCACCTCCCCGGACGCCGAGGCGCGCCGCCGCATCTGGCAGGTCATGAGCGAGCAGTTCGGCCTCAAGGTCGAGATCGCGCTGGTCGATGTCCTGGTCGAGACGTTTCCGGGCGCTTCCGGGCGCGACATCAAGGGCCTGGCGAAACTGGTCGCCAAATATTGCCACCACAAAGGCGTTCGGCCGACGATCGAGGTGTTCCGGCGCTGCGCGATCTTCCGCGGCATCGATCTCGGCGACGACGTGGCGCTTGCGGCGGAGTAGGCGCGGTCTACACGGCCTGCCCGAGCGTGGCCGGATTGTAGCCCTCCTCGCGTAGGACTTGCTGAACGACGGGGCGCGCGAGCATCCGCTTGTAATGCGCGGCGAGGTTTGCGGGCAGGGTAATGCCGGTCTTGTCGGCCCAGAATTCGACATAGAACAGGATCGGATCGGCGACGGTGAAGGCGTCGCCCAGATAGGGGCGCTCATCGAGCATCTTGTTCAAGACCGCAAAGCCCTTGATCACGATATTGCGGCCGAGTGCTCGCACCGATTCCTGATCGGCTTCATTGCGGCTGAAGGTAGGGGTGGCGAAGATGCGTGCGAAGCCATGGCCGTGCACCGTGCCGGCGATGTAGCTCATGGCCTCGATCAGCCGGGTTTCGGTCTCGACATCGGCAGGCCAAAGCTTGCCGCACCGTCGCGTCCGCCCGAGCCAATAGGCGATCGCGGGGACCTCGGTGAGCACGCTGCCGTCATCGCGAACCAGAGCGGGGATCGTCGATTTCGGATTGATCGCGACATAGTCCGGCTTGAAATTGTCGCCGGCAGGCAGGTTGACGATGTAGGCCTCGAACACCTCTTCCAGCTCTTCGAGGATGATGTGGATGCCGGTCGAGCACGAGCCCGGCGTCATGTAGAATTTCATGATGGCCATCATTGTCCCCATACCGGATGGCGCACCGGCGCGCCCACCCGGCATGCTTCATGCAAGGATCGGTGCAGTTGTCTCTGTCGTGAGGATTGTGAGAGGGCGAGCCATGACACCCCGCGAACCGGATGTCTTCGTTATTTGTTCCGCGAGGAGCATCGCGCCCGGTGACGCCAAGGCCTTCAGCCTGTCGCGCATCGGCGACAATGGTGAGGCGCGGCCGTTCCCGATCGTGATCGTCCATACGGCCGCTGGTGGCTTCGTCGGTTACGTCAATTCCTGCCCGCATGAGGGCAAGTGGCTCAACATCGGCAGCGGCCAGTTCTTCAATGACGACCGTAGCCTGCTGAAATGCGGCCGCCACGGCGCGACGTTCGAGATCGAGAGCGGCGCCGCTATCGACGGTCCGTGCAAGGGGGAGAGTCTCGAGCCCATCGCGCTTGCAGTGGTGGACGGTGATGTCTGCCTGTGCGGCGTCACGCTGGTCGAGGACGACGGAATTCCGGATCCGTTCGAGGAGCTGGACGATACCATGGAAATCATGATCCATCCGGATTAGTCAACCATTGATGCTGCTGTTGTGGGGCGCCCTTCGAGACGCCGCGCTTTGCGCGGCTCCTCGGGCAAGGTCTTGAATTGGCGGCATGCTAGATCCGTAGGATGGGCAAAGCGAAGCGTGCCCAGCGTAAGCAGCAAACAGATCATTGGCGGGCACGGCGCATTCGCGCCTTTGCCCGCCCTACGCATCTCCAGGTCATGGCGCGCGATATCGACGGTCCCAACTCCGCTAAAACCCGTCCTCCTTCTTTCCCCATGGGTGGCTGCCTGGAACCAGCGGGGCCTTGATGCCGGCCTTCTCGACGTCGGCGACCGTCTTGAAATAGGTGGCTTCGTGCACCAGGGTCCCGGTCTTGGTCGTGATTGCGACATAGCGCGCGACCATATCCGTCTCGCAGAGATACCCCCCGCCCGGATCGGCGGTGCTGCGCAGATTGCCGTCCCAATCCACGAAAAAGCCTGCGGGCTCCGACATTCACCTTATCTCCTATCTTGGGCTGAGCTCAGGGCTCGCTATCATCGGACACGAGGCTGCTGAACGCCGCCGCGACGATCGCTTGGCAGTTCAGCAGCCGTTGATATTCGGCCTTGCCGACCACGACGGTGTCAGCCGGTTCGTCCGTGGTTGGCGTTGCCGCCTGCACCGCCTCGAACAGCGCCTTTTCCAGCTGATAGATTCGTTCGCTGGCGCGCTCGAGATACGGCACCGGGTTGGCCCGCACGTTGGCTTCGTGCAGCGCGTTGAGGCTCAAGAGCTTGCGGAAGCGCCGCTCGGTCTGGCGCAGCTTGAGGCCGAAATCGTGTTCGATGATGCTCATGCGCTCGCCTCGCGCAGGGGGGCAGCGCCTGCTTGCCTCGCGCGGCGCAGCAGCTGCAGGCATTCGAGCGAGGCGGCCATATCGAGTGCCGTGAAACCATCGAGCGTCTCGGTGCCGGTGGCGGCGCCCTTGGCCAACAGGTGTGCGACCACGCCGGCCTTGCCGGATGATGATGCATACATCAGCGCGGTCGCGCCATTGTCGTTGCGGTTGTCGATATCGATGCCCGCCTCGACCAACACATCGATGGCGTCGAGATGGCTGCCGACGCAGGCGAGCCACAACGCGTTGTTGCCGTCGGCATTGGTCGCTGCGATCGCGGCGCCTGCCGCGAGCAGTTCGCGCGTCATGGCCACGTCGCCGAGATGCGCCGCCTTCATCAGCGGCGTCGTGCGGTTGGCGATGGTCGCGTTCACGTCCTGCCCGGGGAAGCCATGGTCTGCGAGCCAGCGCGCCAGCGGCTCGCTGATAGTCACTGCGCGGCCGGCAGGGCTTTGCAGCCGCCAGGCCTCGAAGCCGCCATCGAGGCTGTAGACCTCGGTAAAGCCGAGGTCGGAGAAGGTCTGGGCATATTCCTGGCTGGCGTTGCCGTGATAGCAGTAGATCAGGACGGGTGTGCGCTTAGCCGTCGTTGTGATCAACTCCGACAGGTTGCGCTGGGTGAGATGCTGTGCGCCGTCGATGTGGGCCTGTGCGAATGAGGCCGCATCGCGGACGTCGAAGCGCAGCACGTCGCCGCGCTGCAAGAGCTCCGCTGCGAACCCGACGTCGATGCGTTGAAAGGGAATGCGCGGTCTCATGACAGAACTCCCGCTTCGTTGCGCATGCGGCCGGGATAGGCGGCGAGCGTTGTGATGCGACTGTCGGTCAAGGGCTGGCCGACGGTGAAGTGATAGATCGTCTGGAATTCTTGCGTCGTGATGCCCAGCATCTCGTGCACGGAATCGTCGAAGAAGCAGCCGATGCCGGTGCCGCGCAGGCCCGCCGCTTCGGCCTGCAGATACAGCACCTGGCCGAGCAGCCCGGCTTCCCAATGCAGTTGGCGGTAGCGCCAGGGATTGGCGCGCACGAGGCCTTCGAACTCGGCGAGCATGGCCAGCGCAAAGCAGCTGTCGCCGGCGATCGCCTGGTGGCAGCTTGCGGTGCGGATCACGCCGCGGCAGTCGGTCGGCAGCAGCCGGAACAGCGGAAGATGCGCGGGAGCGCCGTCGACGCGCCGCCAGTCGAAATCGGCGCGTAGCGCTCGGCGCAGCGCATGCTCGGCATCGGCACGCCTCGGCAGCGCATAGACGCCAGGCGCGACGCCCTCGACCCGATGCACGAATAGGATCGGATGCAGCCGGGGCGTGAAGCGCCAGAGATCCCACGGCAGCGTCGGCCGTGGCAGCAGCGCATCGAGGAGGTGATAGAACTGATCGCCGCGCATGGTGAACCTGGCATCGAAGCGCTGTGCGCTGCGGCGCCCGAGGATGATCTCGGCCGCACGTGCGTCCGACGTAGTGTGGAGAGGCGGGCAGGGCGGCGAGGCCTCGGCGTCGCCGTGACCTTCGCCTGTCGTCGCTGCACTGACCTCCGTGATCACCGGCCAGCGATAAAGCGGATGGGGATCGAGCCGGTTGGCTTGCCCACTCCACTGGTCCGCCGCCGCGTGAGCCTCGGGCGCGGCAGGCGGAGCACCAGCCGCATCACGCGGCTCGATCGCGAGCAACAACTCGGCATCTTCCGCTTCGACGCCGGAAAAATCCGAAGCGCGATCGAGTCCCATCGATGCAGCCAGCGCTCGACTGTCGGCATCTTCGACCACACGGCTGCGCCAGCCCAGCGCCGCGGCGGCGTAGGCGATGGCGCCGAGCGCGTGGCCGACGTCGAGCTGGCAATAGCGGAAGGCGCGCTCGCCGTATTTCCAGGCTTCGCGCCAATGGATCGACGAGAGGCCAAGCCAGAGGCGTGACGGTCCTTGCGATGGCGCCGTGCGTCTGCAGCGCTGCTCGAGTACGTGATCGCGGCTCACATAGTGATGGAGTCCGTCAGCGAGACCGCCGACGTTCTCCGCGATGACATAGGCCTCGGTCGGATGCAGATTGCCGCTGGAGGGATTGCAGCGCAGCGCCCAGCGATCGGGGGCGAACTCTTTCCAGGCAGCCAGCCCGAACGAGAGTTCGAGCAGCAAAGCGATGTTGTCGATCGTGAGCGGCGCAGATGGCGTGCCCGCCTCATGGAGCTGCGCGAACGTGGTCGCCAGCCGATCCGAGGTCAGCGGCAGCGCGATGCGTGCGGCGTCGGCGAACTCGCGGAATGGATTGGGCTGTGCGTCCCAATCCAACGTCTCGGGGCCGGCGGCATAGGCTTTGAGGCTATGCTTGGTGCGGACGTGATAGCTCAAGGTGAGCTCGGCGTCCGTCGCAGGCCTTGGAGCAATGGAAGTCGGCACGCAATATTCCTCTCGCAGAGCGGGCGCGCACAGCGCCCGCTCACGGTTGGTGGCCGTAGTCCGGCCGTCTCCGATGTAGCAAGTTCTATTCCCGATTCCGCCGAGGGCCATGGGGCAGAACGGGAGCGCGAATCCGTCTGCGGGCGGGATCAGGATTGTTCGATTCCGGACAGAGCTATGCGCTCTGTCCGATTCAGAACATCGTAATCTTCATTGCGTCACGACAGGCTCGGAGCGTTCCCGCAATGTCAGGGCTTCGACCTTGGCCTTGATCGAGAGCCATGTCCGGTGCGCTTCCAGCTTGTGGCCGATCTTGAAGCTCGATGCCATCTGGTCCGCAAAGGCGGCGCCATCGCTGCCATATTGCTCGGCGATGATCCAGGCGGTCCGCCAATGATCGGCCTCGGAGGTCACAACAGCGCTCCCGTGTCCGGCCTTGTTACAAATCCAACACCAGCGTGTCGCCCTTCGCGCGCGAGACGCAAGGCAGGAAATAGCCCTGCGCGCGTTGCTCGGACGACAGCCGCTTGTCGCGATGATCGATCTCGCCTTCCAGCACCTTGGTCTTGCAGGTGCCGCACATGCCTTGCTCGCACGAGGTCTGGATCTTGACGCCGCTTTCTTCCAGGAAGGCCGTAACTGTCTTGTCGCCGGGGATCTTGAAGGTCGCGCCGGTCGAGGCGATCTTGACCTCGAACACCTTGTCGAGCAGGGCCGCCGCTGCCTTGGCGGTGAAACGCTCGACATGGATGCGCTCCTCGGCGAAGCCCTTCTGCTTGGCGAGCGCGATGATGGGATCCTGCCACCAATCCACCCCGCAGATGAACAGCTGCGTATCCTCGGGGCGATCTGCGAGCACGGTCGTGGGCTTCAGGAGCTGGTTGTCCTCGCTGGATTCCTTGTAAAACGTGGTGTTCTCGGCGAAGGACGACGCTTCGATGGTGCTGCGGAACGAATCCGGCGACATCAGCGCGAATACATAATGCAGCTCGAACGGGATGTTCTTCGCCTTCAAAGCGTCGGCAATGCTGAGCATCGGCGTCACGCCGATGCCGCGGGCAAGCAGCAACGCGCGCGTCGTGGTTTTCGGCACCTTCAGACGGTTGCGCGGACGGCTGACCTGTAGCTTGTCGCCTTCCTGGATGTCGAGATGCAGCGCCTTGGAGCCGCCGCGGCTGTTGGCATCCTTCCACACGCCGATGCAGTAGCGGTTGCGCTCGGATGAGCTATTCCAGAGCGAGTATTGCCGGATCAGCCCGTTCGGCAGGGTGACGTCGATATGGCTGCCCGGGGTGAACCCCGGCAGCGGCTGATCGTCTGCAGGGACCAGTTCGAACGAGGCCATGTTGTAGGCTTCGATGGCCTTCCTGGCCACGACGACTGTGTGCAGGGCGTCTGTCATTGCTCCACTCCATCAAACCAACCTGCTGATGAGGCGATGCAAGGAGGGGGCCAAGCGGAGGACGATTGGAGAGCGAGCCGCGACGCGCGTCGAGACCGCCTTGAGATTGGGCAGAGGAGCGGATCAGCTGGTCCGACGTATCGGGGGCAACTGCTCAGCGCAACGCTGCGCGCTGCAGGGTCAAGGTCGCCGAGAGACCTTCGGGCTGCCAATCATAGCTGATCGTTCCGCCCAGGCTGGTGATCGTGGCCTGGAGCAGGCGCATGCCGAAGCCGGTCGATGCGGGTTCACCGACCGCGGGGCCGCCGGTCTCGTTCCAGACCACGCGAACGAGATGATCGTCCGCGGACCAGTCGATGGATATCTTCCCGCTGTCCTGGCTCAAAGCCCCGTACTTCACGGCGTTCGTCGCCATCTCGTGGAAGATCAATGCGAGGTCGTTGATGGCGCGCTCGCCGACCACGAGCGTCGGCCCATGCGGCACGGGCGTCTCGTTGTGATAGGGCAGCAGGATGCGCTGGATGAGTTCATCGAAGGTGACGCCTTGGGCTTGATCATCTCCGAAGGATCGCCGCACCAGCGCATTGGCAACCGACAGCGCGCGAAAGCGCCCCGACAGATTGGTCTCGAGCTCATCCTTGGTGCTGGCGGCCCGCGCGGTCATGCGGACCAGTCCCTCTGCGATCGCGAAGAAATTCTTGACCCGATGGCTCATCTCGTGTGTGAGCATTTCCTGCTTTGCAAGCGCGGCCTGTAGCCGCTGCTCGCCTTGCACCATGCGCAGCGCCAGACCTGCGAAAGCCGCCAGCTCCGTCATGATGCGGGCATGGCCTTGGTGGAAGTGCCCAGGGGTCTCCGATACGATCCAGAGAGTGCCGATCTGAGCGCCGTTTTCGATCTTGAGCGGAACCAGCAGGACTTCCGGGACGGTGATGTCGGCATCCCGGATCCAATCATAGGCCAGCTCCGGCCGCGCCATCAGGATCGGACCGCCGACATCGAGGCAGACGCCGCACGGGCTGAAATTGCGCGGCGTCGTGGCCCCTTCGAACACGGCCAGCGTACCCGATAGGCCGAACCAGCGGAATTGATCTGTATCCTCTTCCAGAATGCTGATCCCGGCGGATTGCGCTGCGCAGATGTCCCTGGCGAGTTCGACCAGATGGGTCATCACGGCATCCGGCGGCCCGGACATATGCCGTGCCAGTTCGTGGACGGCCAACTTCTCGCGCAGGTAATCTGGAGGCGGCGAGACGCGGTTCGCCAGCTCGTCGGTGATGAACACGCGAGCCACTGCTTCTGGCAGCGGAGAGTGAGAAGCCACGCGGCATACCCCCGTTATGCTGCGATTATGGCAGCTATTTCTCGCGGGGGCCACCCGGAAGAGGAGAACTGTCTTGCCGGATCCGCGCGACACTGGACCGCAGAAGGCCACAAGAGCCGGTCTCGGTAATTGAATGTGTGGAATGGTAATGAGTTATGGCAATGCCGGTCGTTATCCTCAAGGTCGCGGCGTGCTTTTGTCGAACCATGTCCTGGTCCACAGATCGTCAATGGTGCTCTCTATGCAAAGTTCCGAAAGCTTCCTCCCGCCCAGCACCCCGCCGAGCGCGATACGCCCGATGACCGAGCGTGACGTGCCGGAGCTGCTTCGGCTCATGCATGCGATCGTCAGCTTCGAGCGCGGTCAGGATTTCAATCTTACCGAAGCGGAGTTGCTTCGCCGCGGCTTCGGGGAGCGGCCCGAATTCGGCGCTTATGTCGCGGATGCAGGCGGAGGGGCTCTCGCGGGCATGGCGGTGCACTACGAGATCCCGTTCATGCATACGCTGCGACCGCTGCTGATGCTGAAGTGGCTCTACGTCGATCCGCAGTGGCGAGGCGCTCGCGTCGGCCAAAGGCTGCTGCGGCAGATGGCGAGGCACGCCCGCGCGACGGGGCATGAGCGCTTCTGCTGGTTCGTGCTGAACGACAACGCAGCTGCTCAGTCGTTCTATCGCGGCCTCGGCGCGACCGAGGACCCGGAGTGGCGACGCTGGATCATGCCGGCCGAAGCTGTGAGCCGGCTGGCGGAAGGCGTGGAATGACGGCCAGCATGAAATGAAAGAGGCGCCGGCGCGGGCGCCTCAGTCGCTGTGATGATTGCGCTGCTAAAGCTTAGAAACGATCGGTCAGCGCCATGCCGGGGTCGCTCACCGACGCGCGGCCGGTCTCCACATGGCCGGCGACGCGACGATAGAAGCTATCGTCGGTTTCGCAGGTGATGACGAAGTCATACCACAAGCCGGTCTTGCGCAGATTCCAGTACAGTTCCTTGGGACGGCCGTGGACTTCGACTTCCCACGAAGTGCCGGGACCGCCGAGGCCGGGGCCGGGGAAGAAGACCGGCTGACCGAAGCCGAAGCCGGGCGCGCGGAAGTCCGGCGCCCACCGGAAACCAGGCACCTGGCCGAAGCCCACAGGATGGAAGTCGGGACGCGGACCGAAGCCCGGGCACATCGGCTGATCCGCGGCGGCGACCGAAGCGCGGACGCCGAGCAGCGGCCCATAGATCGCGTTGGACTTCACCGTGAACTCCACCTCGCCGTGGCTGTGGCCGTCGTTGCGGAATTGCACGTGCAGACCACCGTCGTGGACGTTGTAGCCGACGAAGATCTCGGGGTTCGGCGCGTTCTTCTGCGCGACCTTGCTGAGGTCGCCCTTGAACTGGCGATGGAAGCCGTTGGGGCCGAGCACCCAGAGATCATAGAGGCCGTCGGCGCCCACCGTCCATTCGTCGTTCAGCATCTTGCCCGCCTCGACCGTGTAGCGGCGCGGGATCAGATCGAGGTGCAGCTTGTCGTAGACGTGGAACACGGCGCCTGCAAAGCCGGTGTTGGCGAACAGCAGCTTGACTTTGTTGTTGCCGGCATCGACCTGCGCGGTGGCGTGCAGGATGTAGGGCAGCGCGCGGGAATAACGCACGCCGGTCTCCTGGAACAGCGGCTGCGGCGTCGCCGGCGCGACGGGGGCCGGCAGCGTCTTCTGATGCGCATCCGAAGCTTGCCAGTTGCTCTGGTCGGGCAGCTCCGGGAAGCTCGGATCGTTCGGGCTCGCGAAATCGAAGGCGGAGGTGAGATCGCCAGAGATGGCGCGGTGCCAGGGGCTGATGGCGTCGACCTTGATGCCGAAGCGCTGCTCGAGGAAACGTCCGATCGAGGTGTGGTCGAACACCTGCGAGTTGACCCAACCCCCCTTGCTCCACGGCGACACCACATACATCGGCACGCGCGCGGAGAGACCCCACGGCCGGATGTTGCCGCTGATGGTGTCGGCGCTGTTCAGGACGTTGCCGACGGTGTTGGAGAAATACTCGCCATCGAGCGGCAGCGTGGCCTTGCCCATCAGGTTGTTGTTGATGTCATAGGACGGCACCGCCGGCGCGGGCAGGTGATCGAAGAAGCCGTCATTCTCGTCGAAGGTGAGGAAGAAGACGGTCTGGCTCCAGACCTCGGGGTTGGCGGTCAGGGCTTCCAGCACCTGGTCGGTGAAATTGCCGGCGCGCGTCGGGCTGCCGCCGCCGGGATGTTCGGAGTTGGCCTGCGTCGGCAGGATCCACGAGACCTGCGGCAGGGTGCCGGCCATCACGTCGGCCTTCAGCCGGTCCAGATAGTCCGGGCCGCCGGTCAGGCCGTGGACGTAGTTGGGATCGCCGGGCTGGGCATGGCGGAAGCTGGAGAACGCCAGACAGCCGTGCATGGCGCCGGTCCAATTGTCGTTCATGTCCTGATAGATGTGCCAGCTGACGCCGGCCTTGTTCAGCAGGTCGGGAAGGGTGTCCCAGGCGAAGTCGCTGCCGACATATTTGTAGTTCGGCTGGGGCTGCGGCAGGCCGTCCACCCAGGTGTGAGGGTTGGGCCAGCAGCGCAGGTTGTTGGGCTCGGAATCGTTGGTCGTGCAGTTGATGCCCTGCGCGCGCAGCGCCGGATTGAAGTTGGAGCCCGACCAGAACACGATCCGGTTGGGGTCGGTGCCGGTGGTGACGGAGGCGTGATAGGCGTCGCACAGCGTGAACGCCTCGGCGAGCGCAAACTGGAACGGGATGTCGTCGCGGCCGAAATAGCCCATCGCGTAGGGAGTCTTGTACTTGGGCCAGTAGCCCATCTTGCCTTGATTCCACGCGGGCTGGCTGTCGCCGAAGGAGTGCGGGGTGCCGTAGCCCACCAGCGCGTTCGAGGTCGAGGAATCGCGGTGATAGGGCGGGATCTCACGGGTGCCGTCGGACTGGAACCACACCGGCTTGCCGCTTTCGAGCGGGATCGGGAAGCGATCGCCGAAACCGCGCACGCCGCGCATCGTACCGAAATAGTGGTCGAACGAGCGGTTCTCCTGCATCAGGATCACGATGTGCTTGACGTCCATGATGGTGCCGGTCCGGCGCCGCGCCGGAATGGCCAGCGCCTGGCGGATGCTGGCAAAGGCAGCCGCCGCGGTGGCGCCCGCCAGAAAATTACGACGTGTAGTCATCCTGTATCGCCCTTCCCTGGGTTGAAACGGTTCGAAACGACGGATCGCGGTGTGCGCGCGTGTGGCGCACTGCGCGTCAGCGGGACGGGGCGTAGCAGCGGGAGTTGACGTGGGTGTGAATTTTTTATTTCTATGAGAATTTGCTATGAGATTTTCTCAGTATCGGGTATTCATAGGGAATTCGCAGGGTGGCAGGAGGAATAGAATGATCGCATCCGTGCGCGACCGGCCGGTGACATCGTCAGACAGGAGAGCGAGCCTTCGCGCGCGGACCGGAGCACAGCGCAGGTCGCGCCGGACACATCCGGCAAACAAGCAGCCATTGACATCACAACCGGCACTGCACTTCGCTCCGGATGATCTACCAAACGGATTCTCACGTGGTACGCGGGGGCGCGGGTGACACTTCCGACCTTGAATGCAGGACCGTCCGTGAACGGTGTCCTCTCCCGCGTGCGTGAATTGCAGACCGACCTTCCGCCGAAGGCGAGGCAGATCGCCGAGCTGATCATCGCGCAGTCCGAATCCTTCATCCACATGTCGATCACCGACGTCGCCGAGACATGTGGCGTCAGCGAAGGCACCATCGTCTCCTTTTGTCGTCGGGTCGGTGTACGCGGGTTTCAGGAGCTGAAGATCCTGCTGGCGCGGGATCTGATCGAGCCGGTGCGCCTGATCCAAGAGGATCTGCATCGTGGTGACGATCCGGCCACCGTCACCGACCACATCTTTGCCGCGCATGCCGCGTCGCTGCATGAGACGCGCCGCCTGCTCTCGATGGAATCCTTGGCGAAGGCGGCGAGCCTGCTGAGGGAAGCGCAGCGGATCGAAATCTACGGCATCGGAAGCTCGGCGCCGATTGCGCAGGATCTCTCCTACCGCCTGCTGCAACTCGGCCTTGCCGCGAGCGCCGTCGTCGATTCCCACGTTCAGGCGGTCAGTGCCGGGATGACCGGCCCGGCCATCACCACGGTCACCGTGTCTCACTCGGGCAGTACGGTCGAGACCGTGCTGGCGACGCGGCTGGCGCGCGAGGCGGGTGCCCGCACCATCGGCATCACGCGGCTCGGCAAGTCGCCGCTCGCCGCGCATTGCGACGTTCTGCTCTATACGGTCGCCAACGAAACCCGATATCGGCCGGAGGCCATGAGCAGCCGAGTCGCGCAGCTCGCCATCATCGACACCCTGGTCAGCTGCTGCGCCCTGACCGACACCGAGCGCTCCGTCGACCGGCTGCAGCACGCCGCGCGGATTCTGTCCGAGAAGCGGTTTTGAACGGCTGCAGCCGCTCCGATCAGTTCTGTGCGACCGCTGTTTTGTCGAGCGCCGCGCGCACGGCTCGCGCCAGTTTCTGCGCGTCGTCATTGGCCCAGAAATGGATGAAGAACATGCGCGGCTGCTCGTCCAGCATATGGCTGTGGATCGCGGTCACCTCGATATCGCCCTCGCGCAAGCTGCGGATCAGCGGATTGACCTCGTCGCCCGTCACCAGGAAGTCGCCGGTGATGGCCGCCTTGCCGTTGCCGGTCGGCTGAAAATTGATGCCGTTGGCGCCGCCCATCGCCGCGCTGACCGTCATGCCGCCCTCGGTGGCCGCTTGCCGGCGCGGGATGCCGAACTGGTAGACGCCGCCGACCGCCTTGCCTTTGGCGTGCATGGTCTCGTCGAGCTTTGCGGTGTCGAGATCAAGCGCCGGTGCGGCGCTGGCCGTCGTGGCCGGCGGCTCGAACGGGGTCTTGCTTCCGGTCGACAGCGCCTCGCGGATCGCCGCCGCCATCTTCTCGGGATCGCCGTGGCCGGCGACATGCATGTAGAACGTGGCGGGCGAGGATCGCAGCAGGTGGTTGTGGATGGCCGTGATGTCCAATCCGCTGCCGAGGAGCTTGGTCATGACGGGCGTGATCTCGGTATCGAGCAGAACGACATCGCCCATCACCATCGCTTCACCATGCATCGGTGCGAAGGCGACCCAGCCACCGAGCGCGAGAGCCGGTTTGATCTCGACGCCATCGAGGGTGACGTGCAGGTCGGATCGCGGCAGCCCGTAACGGTGGACCTCTCCGCTGACGCTGGCGCTCTTCCCGAGGGCTGCATCCACCTTCTTCCAATCGATCGACTGAGCGGCGGCGCCGGGCAGAAGCGCGGCAACGGCCAAAGCGGCGATCATTCTCGTTATCGTCATCATGTTTCACTCCCGATCCTTGTCAGCCCCTTTCGTCAGATGACACCCGCGAAGCGGAGCAGGATGCCGGTGATGCATGAAGCGGCGAGGACGACGAGCATCCCCGCGTTGAAGCGGAAGATCGCAATTGCGGCCGCGACCGAAAGCGCGAGCGCCGGCAGGTCGACGCTGCGTAGCACCGGCGCATCGAAGGCCAGACCGAAGCTCTGGATCGCAACGGTCTGCCGGAACAGCGTATGCAGCGCGAACCATATCGAGAGGTTCAGGATCACCCCGACCACCGCGGCCGTGATCGCCGACAGCGCGCCTGCGAGCGCCTTGTTGCCGCGCAAGGCTTCGATGTAGGGCGCGCCGACGAAGATCCAGAGAAAGCACGGCGTGAAGGTGACCCAGGTCGCGAGCAGGCCGCCGAGCGTGCCGGCGAGGATCGGTGACAATCCGCTGGCTTCGCGCAGCGCTGCCATGAAGCCCACGAACTGGACCACCATGATCAGCGGACCGGGCGTGGTCTCCGCCATGCCCAGGCCGTCGAGCATCTCGCGCGGCTGGACCCAATGATAGTATTCGGCGGCCTGCTGCGCGACGTAGGCGAGAACCGCGTAGGCGCCGCCGAACGTCACCAGCGCCATCTTGCTGAAGAAGATCGCGATCTGGCTGAACACGTCGTTGGGCCCGAGGCCGATGAGGAGCGCGAACACCGGAATGAGCCAGAGCGCGAGCCACACGGCCCCGACGCGCAGCGTCCTGGCCGGATTCGGCCTGATGTGATCGGGCACGGCTTCGCCGAGCATGCTGTCGATCGCGGCGGAGCTCTTCCCGCCGTGCTCGACGGGCGCGAACTCCGTCCTGCCGAGCCGCGCGCCGGCAAAGCCGATGGCGGCAGCGGCGATGACGATCACCGGAAATGGCGCAGCGAAGAAGAAGATGGCGACGAAAGCGATCGCCGCGAGGCCGATCATCACCGGGTTGCGCAGCGCCCGCTTGCCGACGCGCACCACTGCCTGGATGACGATGGCGAGCACCGCCGCCTTGAGCCCGAAGAAGAGAGCTTCGACGAAACCGACATTGCCATAGGCCGCATAGATGTAGCTCAGGCCCATGATCGCGAAGATGCCGGGCAGGATGAACAGGCCGCCCGCCACGATGCCGCCGACGGTCCGATGCAGCAGCCAGCCGATATAGGTGGCGAGCTGCTGCGCCTCCGGACCGGGCAGCAGCATGCAGTAGTTGAGCGCATGCAGGAAACGCGCTTCCGAAATCCAGTTCTTCTCTTCGACCAGGATCCGGTGCATCACGGCGATCTGACCGGCCGGCCCGCCGAAGCTGAGGATCGCTACGCGAATCCAGACCACGAGCGCTTCGGTGAAGGCGATCCCGTGAGCTTGGGCCTGCGGGGCGGCCTTTCGGTTTGCCGCGACATCGGTCATGGCATCGCCTTGTTGGTCGGCCAGTTGTGCGTCTCCTTGGTCGCGTCTCGGCACCAGCGATAGAACGCATCATAGAGGAGCAGGCCGGCATTCAGCTGCGCGAGATCGTCGTCGAACATCCGGGAGAGCCCGAGCGAGGCGGCGAGCAGCCCCGGCGCTTCCGGACAGAGCTCGAGCCGCGCAGTGTCCGCCGCGCGGACTATGGTGGCGAGACGTTCAAGGGCTGGCGTCGTCAGGCCGAATTCCTTCACCATGATATCGAAGGTGCAGAGCCCGCCGCGATGGCTCCAGAACACGTTCTCGATGTCGAAGGGCGTCGCCTCGAAGCGCTCGGCAACGGCAGCGACCTCGGACGAGGCCACGAACAGGAAGACGGCGGCAGGGTCGACGAAGCGCCGGATCAGCCAGGGGCATGCGATGCGATCGATCTTGGGGCGCGCGCGTGTGACCCAGACGGTGCGGCCGTGCTCGTCCCGTTTGGGAATCTTTGCGATCGGGACGGTCGGGTGCTCGGCCTGGACCCAGCCGGCATGGCCGCCTTCCAGGATCTCGGCGGCGACGCCCGCGTAGCGCAGCCATGCGGCTGTGCCCTCGCTGAGCTTTTGGCCCCTCTCGCAGATGACGACGACGGAGTGCCCAGCAAGGCTTGGAGCCCACGATTGAACGTCGAGGTGCGAGTGCCGGCTCGCACCCGGGATCAGCCGCGGGTGTGCAGCAAAATCCTCGTCGGTGCGGACATCGATCAGCGCCGGCGCGTTGGACGTGCCGATCAGCCGGGACAGTTTTTCCGATGAGATGGAGGTATATGAAGTAGACATGCTGCGCCCTTTCAAAAATCAGGACGCGATACTTGGGCATGTCGCCTCGCGGGGAGATCGCAATCCCCGTGGGCCTCATCAAATCGCCTTCGGCCGTCACTGTCAATGCAGTCCGGGCCGATGACGATGTCTTGAGGGATGCGGTTCCACACGACAGGAGCCGCGGATTGAAACCGCCTGCTTCACATAGGTGAAGCGACGTCCATCACCGTCGGACAGGTGCGCGAACGATGATGGGTTCGCTTTCACCATCGGGCGCGAAGATAAAGCTGCGCCCGTCTGCTGAGCTCTTGCTGGCGCTTCCCGCGTTTCAAATGCGCCGTGCTCGGTGTTCCGGCTGCCTGGAGCGCCGACGCAAGCCGATCACTTGGTTCCGTGGATGAAGGCTTCCATCTCTTCCGGCGTGAGCTTGCCGTCCTTGTTGGTGTCCATGGCCTTGAAGATTCGTTCGTGAGCTGCCTGGAACTCCTGCAGCGAGAGGGTGCCGTCGCTGTCGGTGTCCATCAGGGCAAACATCACCCGCATGATGAGAGGTCGTGCCATCGCGCCGCGCCCCATCATGCCGCGCCCCATCATCTGTCCCATCATGCCGCCGCCCATCATGCTTCCGGGCCCCATCATCCCTCCGCCGTCCTGGCCCATGGCGGGCGATTGCGTTTGCTGACCCGGTGGGGGTGTCGTCTGGCTCTGGGCCAAGGCGCCGGCGGTGCCGCACGCCAGTATGAGAGCAGATGTCGTCAGTCCGAGGATGTGCCGGTACATTGAAGCCTCCCTCAAAGGGTGATCACGGTCCGATAATTCCATCCAAGTGGGATTGATCCTATCACGTTCCGTCAAGCGGCGCTCTGGGGTCATCGGCGATCGAGCGCTCCGCGTCCGATTTTCGGCCGCCGCGCCACACAAGTCGCCCAGTCCATCTGCATTCGGGGCGTCTGCCAACGCCTTTCGTAGGAAGACTGCCGTTAGAGGTCGAAATTCGTGGGCATCATCACGACATCGCGAATGGTCATGCCGCGCGGCCGCGTCAGCATGAACATCACGACCTCGGCGACTTCGCCGGCCTCGAGCAGGCTTCCCTGGTCCTTCGCTTCCCGCAGCTTCTCGGCCGGCCAGTCCGCGAGCAGGGCGGTGATGACGGGACCGGGCGAGATCGAGCCGACGCGAATGCCGTGCTTGAAGACCTGGCGCCGGACCGTCTGGACGAAGCAGTTGATGGCCCATTTGGACGAAGCATAGACCGGCTCCCAGGGCGTCGGAAAATGCGCCGCCAGCGAGCTCGTGACGATGATGTCGCCGGTCCGGCGCGCGATCATATGCGGCAGCACGTCGTGCACGTTCTTCATCACGACGTTGACGTTCAGGTTCAGCATCCGGTCGATCGCCGCGCTGTCGGCATCGACCAGGTCGCCGCCGACATAGGTTCCGGCATTGGCATGAAAGATGTCGAGCTGACCGGCCTTCTCCAGGACTCTCGGCAGCAGCGTCGCGCAATCCTTCGCGTCGAGCAGGTCGATGACGAGCGGGATCGCCGCATCGCCATGCTTGGCGCACAGCGCGCTCAGCGCCGCTTCGTCGCGGTCGATCATCACCACGCGCGCGCCTGCAGCCAACATCGCCTCGGTACTGGCCAGCCCGATGCCCGAGGCAGCCCCGGTCACGGCGGCAACCTTGCCTTCCAGTTCTCTCGCCATACGTTTCCGTCCCTTTCCGGTCATCAATAGACCTTGTGCAGTATAGCAGCACCGCAAGGCGCTGTCGGGAGCCGCACTGCCGGCGTCTTGGATGCGGTCGGGCGATGTCTCGCAACAGGCACGTAACCTTTTGGCGCGTGCAGCGAACCACTGAGCAGGCGTGCCGATGGCCGCCAGATCACCTGCATATCCGCAGGCTGAACCCGGAAAATGGAGGAACACGCATGTCCAATCGCACGCTGTCCGCACTCATCGTCAGCGCATTTGCGGTCGCCGCCGGCACGCTCGCCGTCACGTCCGCTTCCGCCGAGATGATGCCCAAGGGCGACATGGAAAAGATGATGAAGGCCAAGCAGGCCGAGACCATGAAGGCGATGAAGGACGGCAAGATGGAGAAGTGCTTCGGCGTTGCGCTCAAGGGACAGAACGACTGTTTTGCCGGGGCTGGCACGACGTGCGCGGGAACGAGCACGGCGGACTATCAGGGCAATGCGTTCAAGCTCGAGCCGAAAGGTACCTGTACGACGATGCAGACGCCGAAGGGGCCGGGAAGCCTCGCCCCGAAGGCCTGAGACGCAGCGGGCGGGCTGTGCACGGCCCGCCTCATCTCTCGATCGGAGTCTGCACGTGTCACGCTCGCAATTCCAGGCGACTGGCCAGATACCTGCCCGCGGAGGCGTCGGTCTGAAGGCCGAGCATTACCGCGGCATCGTCGAAACCTGGCCCGACATCGGCTTCTTCGAAGTCCATGCCGAGAATTACATGGGCGCCGGCGGCCCGCCGCACCGCTATCTCACGGCGATTCGCGAGCGCTATCCGCTGTCGCTTCACGGCGTCGGACTATCGATCGGCGCCGATCGCCCGCTGGATCGCGCGCATCTCAGCCGGCTTCGGCACCTGATCGATCGCTACGAGCCGGGGCTGTTTTCGGAGCATCTGGCCTGGTCGTCGCACGACGCCGCCTTCTTCAATGACCTGCTTCCGGTCCCCTACACGACAGAGACCATGATCCGCATCTGCGCCCATATCGACGAGGTGCAGAGCGCGCTTGGTCGCCGCATGCTGCTCGAAAATCCCTCGACCTATGTCGCGTTCGCCGAGAGCAACTGGTCAGAACCCGCCTTCATTGCCGAAATCGCGCGCCGCACCGGCTGCGGACTGCTGCTCGACGTCAACAACGTTCATGTCGCGGCGACCAATCAGCAGTGGGATCCGCTTGCGTATCTCGACGCCTATCCGCTCACGCAGGTGATGCAGATTCATCTCGCCGGACATGCGCGCGAAGTCGACGAGAACGGGCAGCCGCTGCTCATCGACACGCATGACCGTCCGGTCGACGACATCGTCTGGGCGCTGTACGCACGCGCCGTGCGGTCGACCGGCGCGGTGCCGACGCTGATCGAGTGGGACGCCGATGTGCCGCCATGGCCTGTGCTCGCCGCACAAGCCAGCCGCGCCGAGGCGCTCATGCTTCTCCCTGCGACGGAGGTGGCCTGTGATGCCGCCGCTTGCTGAACGTCTCGACGGCTTTGCGCGCGCGCTGCTCGATCCCGAGCAGCCGGTGCCGGCCGGTCTGGTCGGACCGGACGGCAGGCCGAGCCGGCGACGGTTCGGCGTCTATCGCAACAACGTCGTGGTCGGCTTGACGCACACGCTGAAGGACGCCTATCCGGCGGTGCATCGCATCGTCGGGGCAGAGTTCTTCCAGGCCATGGCGCACCACTATCTGGTCTCCGAGCCGCCGTGCTCTCCGATCCTGCTCGACTATGGCGCCGGCTTTCCCGCCTTCATCAGCGGCTTTGCACCGGCCTCGATACTGCCGTATCTGGCCGATGTCGCACGGCTCGAGCGCGCCTGGATCGAGGCCTACCATGCGGCCGAGGCGGAGCCGATCGCGCCCGCAGCCTTCGCCGCCATCGCGCCGGCCGATCTGCCGGCACTTCGCCTGCGCTTTCACCCGTCGCTGCGGCTCATCGATTCCCGCTTTCCCGTGCTCACGATCTGGCAGATGAATGCGGCCGGAGGTATTCCTGGCTCTGTGGATATTGACGGAGGAGGAGAGGCGGTTCTGATCGTCCGTCCCGACGCCGATGTGGTGGTCCGCTCGATCCCGCCGGGCAGCTTCGATTTCGTCCAGGCGGTCGTGGTCGGCAAATCGATGCTGGCTGCGCTGCAAGGCGCGCTGCGCGCCGATCCCGGTTTCAACCTCGCCGGCACGCTCCACGACCTGATCCAGAGCGGAGCCGCGATCGGCTTCGACCTCGAGCCGATGGCGGGAACAGCATGAGCGCGGCCGCAACCAGCCCGGCGCTCGCGCTCCTCGTGCAGGAGGCTACGGATCGGCTCGCCCGCCTGGCCTGGATCGCGGCCCCGCCGGTGCTGCGCGTTGCGCTGGCGGTCCCGTTCTTCAGATCCGGCCTGACCAAATGGGACGGAGTCCTGTCGCTGTCGCCGGCCGCGATCTATCTGTTTGAGGATGAGTTTAAGCTGCACCTGTTCGGGCGCGCCTACGACTTTCCGTGGCCTGCCGCATTTGCGTATTTCGATGGCGTCGCCGAGATCGTGTTGCCCGTGCTGCTGATGGCCGGGCTCGCAACCCGGATCAGTGCGCTTATGCTGCTTGTCATGACCGCAATCATCCAGCTCGTCGTCCCTGAAGGCTGGGCCAATTTTCATCTGCCCTGGGCTGCAATGATCCTGGCGATCATCGCCTTGGGACCGGGGCCTCTCAGTCTCGATCATCTCGTCGCATCGTTCCGCCGGAAGGCCGAGGCGCTGGATGAGCAGTGACCCGAATGGTCCCGCGCCGCGGCTGAGGCTCGTCACCGCGGATGATCGCATGGGCGTCGAGGTCAAGCCCGGGCGGCGTGCGCTCGATTGGGCGATCCTGATGGCGCATGCCCAGGACGGCGATCGCGTGGCGTATCAGCGACTGCTGCAGGAGATCTCGCCCTATCTGCGCTCGCTTGCCGCCCGGCGCTGCAACGACCGCAGCGACATCGAGGACGCGGTGCAGGACGTCCTGTTGACCATTCATTCGATCCGGCACACCTATGATCCGACAAGGCCTTTCGCGCCATGGCTGGTGACCATCGCAAACCGCCGCCTGATCGACCGGATGCGACGACAGATCCGTCAGCGCGGGCGCGAGATCGCGCTGGCGCCGGAGCATGAGGTCGCTGCCGAGCCCGAGACCGGCGTGGAGGCAACGCCCGATCGCCGCGAGCTCGAGCGTGCGATCGATATTCTCCCGCCGGCGCAGCAACAGGCCGTGCGGCTGCTCAAGCTGAAGGAGCTGTCGCTCAAGGAGGCCTCGGCGGCGACCGGAATGTCCACGACCTCACTGAAGGTGAATATGCACCGCGCTCTGAAGAGCCTTCAGAAGCTGCTCATGCCGCGGGACGAGCCATGATCAAGACGACCGATCTGATCGACTCTCTTGCGACCGACATGCGGCCGGTGAAACGGCTGCGACCGCCGCTGCTGCGCGCGTGCGGCTGGCTGCTCGGGGCGGCCGCCGTCGTGGCGCTGCTTGCAGTCAATCAGGGGATCCGACCTGACCTGGCTCAGCGTCTGCACGATACGCCCTTTGTCATGAGCCTCGCCGGCTCGATCCTGACCGGCGTGCTGGCCGTCATCGCGGCGTTTCTGGTCAGCCTTCCCGACCGCTCACGATTGTGGATGCTTCTGCCGCTGCCCGCCCTCGTGCTTTGGCTGTCCAACATCGGTTATCAGTGCCTCACGGACTGGGTCTCGATCGGCCCCGACGGAATGAGCCCGGGAGAAGCCGCGAGGTGTTTCACGACGCTCCTGGTGACGAGCCTGCCGCTGTCGCTCGCCTTGCTCGTGATGCTGCGTTATGCCGCCCGGCTTCGTCCGACGATGGTCGCCCTTATGGGAAGCCTTGCCGTATCCGCGATCACCTCGACTGCCCTGGCCCTGTTCCATACCATCGATGCCACGGTGATGATCCTGATGTGGAATCTGGGAACGGCGGCCCTGCTAATGGGGGCGGCCGCTCTGTTCGGCCGGCGGATGTTTCTCTGGGTCGCGCCGCGCGCGTTCGCTCAGGATTGAGGTCGCGCGCGGCGCGACCCGCTCTGGCCGGGCAGGTGGCGAGCGTAACCTTTGCCGCGGCCGCAGCGAATAGACAGCGGGCTTCGGCGCGGACAAGCCCCATTCCGGACATGCATCGCACATCGACATTCACTGCCGCCAGGAGAGTGGGATAATGCAACGATCGAAGAACTTGACCTTGTGGGCCGGCGCGGCGCTCATGCTGGCGGCAGTCGCGCCGTTCGGTGCGAGCGTCGCGGCTGATGCAAGCCATCTGACATTCGCCACGCATGCTGCGTTCTTCTCGGCAGAGACGAAGCAGCCCAAGCCGCTCGATCCTCATGCCTTCGTCGCCGATGCCGCGGCGCCGGCCGCTGTCGGACCGCAGAACATTTCGCATGTTGCTGGTTTTCGGCCGGCCTTCATCGATCAGGATCCGAAGACCGCCGCGGTCTCCAATGCGAAGGGGGAACCGATCGGATTCACGCTCGGTGACTGGCTTGCGGCGAGCGGCACCGTGATCCTCACGCCGGTGGCCGGAGGCAAGGTCGAGATTTCACTCAGCTTCGACCATCTGAAGCCGGGCGGCCATTACAGCCTGTTCGAGAACCACTTCGATCAGAAGCCCATCGGCTTCACCCCGCTCGACGGGACCGCGAAGACCAGCGACTTCGTCGCCGCCGCCGATGGCACTGCGAAACTGACGATCGCCGCCCCGCAGCCGCTGACGCACGACAACGCGGTGCTGCTGGTCTATCACAGCGACGGGACGGCGCATGGCGCGCAACGTGGCGAGATCGGCATCGCCGCCCATCATCAGTTGATTGCCAGGATTCCGGAATAGCAGGCGGGATACGGGCACCTCGTCGCAAATTCGTCGAGGTTAGTCCGAGATGTTATCTGCGAGCGTCAGCGCCGCTGGCGCTCGCCCGTAGGGCGCCTCAGTCGCGATGGCGCTTAGACCGGAGGCGGAGGGCAAGGCTGATGCCGCTGATTTCGCCTGCGCCAAACGACGAAGTTCGCAAGCAACTTCAAGGTGGGCGCTCAGTCCGGTCCTGCGGCGAGAAAGATTTTGATTGCTGTTTTTCAGAAATCGTGCTTATCTCTTTGCATCCCGCCTCGTGCAGAGGGACGTACGCGTCGTCACGATACGTGGAGGTGGGCTGCGGTGGACGCGACGCCTGTGCCCGACGAGCGCAGGCCGGCGCGGACGGCGAAGTCGTGTGGTCCTGGCCTCTCGACGCTGAGGTCTGCGCAACGCGCTGAAGGCGCGTTGTCGCAAATGGGGGCAAGAAAGCCCGATCCCCAGGGAGAGCACGAAGGACACCGTTAAAACCATGCGCGCGGGGAAGGCCGGGAGGTCTCGGCCGAACCTGTGGTGACTGCCGCCTGCTTTTCTTTCTGCAGGCGGGCCATGGGGGCGGCGAGCTCCCGGCCTTCCCCGCTCCCTCTCGATTTTCGAAAGGGACATGACCGCCGCATCGCCCGGGCATGACGTGCTGCGGGGTGCAAACGGCTGTTTTCACCTCGGCTGCTTCGACATGGATGGTGGACATCCATGGTCAGCATTTGGACACGTCAGCTTTGCCGCGATCGCAAGATACATGTATTCAGCAGCCGAAAACGAACGAGGAAACGTCGCCATGACCCAGACCGCCGCCGAGATCGAAGACATCAGGCAGATCCGCGAATTGCTGCAGAACTGGGCGATCTGGCGCGATGCCGGCGATTGGGAGCGCTTCCGCACGGTCTGGCATCCCGACGGGCGCATGATGGCGACCTGGACGCAAGGCACCGGCGATGAGTTCATCGAGATCAGCAAGCAGGCCTGGGCCAAGGGCGTCAACATCCTGCATTTCCTGGGCGGCATCTCGGTCGATCTTTCAGGTCCCCGTGCGATCAGCCAGACCAAGATGACGATCTCGCAGCGCGCCGAGGTCGAGGGCGTGTTGTGCGACGTGCTCTGCACCGGGCGCTTTTATGATTTTATCGAGAAGCGCGATGGCAAATGGGGCATCGTGCTGCGCCAGCCGATCTACGAGAAGGACCGCATGGACCCGGTGACACCGGGCGCCGTGCCGGCGCTCGATCGCGCGCTGCTCGAGCAGTTTCCGGTCGGCTACCGCCATCTCGCCTATCTGCAGACCCGGATCGGTTACGCGGTGAAGCGGGATATGCCGGGACTGAAGGGGCCCGAGGTCGAGGCGCTCTACGCGCGTGGCGCCGCTTGGCTCAGAGGCGAGGGGCTCTGAGCCGAAAGCTGTCACGTTGCGGTTTCTTATTACCGTTTTTCGTCGCGACTAGGCCGTACATGTATACATGACGCCCGTTGGTAACGCCTGATTTGCCAGGTCTTGCCTTCAATTGTGGAGTTATTGTATACATACGGCATCCAATAAGGACGACGCGAGGAAATCCCCATGGCCGCCTCCTTTCCCATGAATGCCTGGTACGCTGCCGCCTGGGACGCCGAGGTGAAGCCGGCGCTGCTGCCGCGCACGATCTGCGGCAAACACGTCGTGATGTACCGCAAGGCCGACGGCACGGTGACCGCGTTGGAGGATGCCTGCTGGCACCGCCTGGTGCCGCTGTCCAAGGGCCGGCTCGAAGGCGACACCGTCGTCTGCGGCTATCACGGCCTGAAGTTCAACCCGCAGGGCCGCTGCACCTTCATGCCCTCGCAGGAAACCATCAACCCATCGGCCTGCGTGCGCGCCTATCCGGCTGTCGAGCGGCACCGCTTCATCTGGCTGTGGATGGGCGATCCTGCCTTGGCCGATCCCGCCACCATCCCGGACATGCACTGGAATCATGATCCGGCCTGGGCGGGCGACGGCAAGACCATCCATGTCAAATGCGACTATCGTCTCGTGGTCGACAATCTGATGGACCTCACGCACGAGACCTTCGTGCACGGCTCTTCGATCGGCAATGATGCCGTGGCCGAGGCGCCGTTTGACGTCACCCATGGCGAGCGCACCGCGACCGTGACCCGCTGGATGCGCGGCATCGAGCCGCCGCCGTTCTGGGCCAAGCAGCTCGGCAAGCCGGGCCTTGTCGACCGCTGGCAGATCATCCGCTTCGAGGCGCCGTGCACGGTGGCCATCGATGTCGGCGTCGCGCCGACCGGCACCGGCGCGCCGGAGGGGGACCGCTCGCAGGGCGTCAACGGCATGGTGCTCAACACCATCACGCCGGAGACCGAACGCAGCTGTCATTATTTTTGGGCGTTCGTCCGCAACTACCGCCTCTCCGAGCAGCGGCTGACCACCGAGATCCGCGAGGGCGTCTCCGGCATCTTCCGCGAGGACGAAGTGATCCTGGAGGCACAGCAGCGCGCGATGGATGAGAATCCCGGCCGGGTGTTCTACAATCTCAACATCGATGCGGGAGCGATGTGGTCGCGGCGGATCATCGACCGCCTGATCGCGCGCGAAACGCCGTTGAGGGAAGCTGCGGAGTAATCACCATGACCGAGCGTGACGCCGACCGTTCCGTTTCACAGACCGTGCGGGCGCAGCTCGCCTTGCGTGATCTGATCCTTTCCGGATCGTTGCGGCCCGGTGAGCGCATCAGCGAACTGCAGGCGGTGGAGGCGACCGGTGCATCACGGACGCCGGTGCGCATGGCATTGGTGCGGCTGGAGGAGGAGGGGCTGCTGGAGGCGATCCCCTCCGGCGGGTTCATGGTGAAATCCTTCTCCGAGCGCGACATCCTCGATTCCATCGAGCTGCGCGGCACCCTCGAAGGACTGGCGGCGCGGCTCGCGGCCGAGCGCGGCGTCTCCGTGCGCGATCTCGTGCCTTTGCGCGAGTGCCTGGCGCAGATCGATGAGCTGGTGGCGCAGGACCCGA
Source organism: Bradyrhizobium sp. SZCCHNS1022 (assembly GCF_032484835.1). Classification (NCBI taxonomy): domain Bacteria; kingdom Pseudomonadati; phylum Pseudomonadota; class Alphaproteobacteria; order Hyphomicrobiales; family Nitrobacteraceae; genus Bradyrhizobium; species Bradyrhizobium sp. SZCCHNS1022. The sequence goes on from NZ_JAUETT010000001.1 coordinate 2,629,522, forward strand.
TCTCGATCGAGTCGTTTTCATCCTATGTGGCCCTGAACGCGCGCTTCCACGCGCTGCTCGCCGAGCTCTCGCGCAGCCCGCCGGTGATCCGCCAGGTCGATCGCGCCTGCGCCCTGCCTTTCGCCTCGCCGAGTGGCTTCGTGATGGCGCAATCGGCGCTGCCGGAGGCGCATTTGATCCTCCTGCTGGCGCAGGATCACCATCGCATCGTGCTCGATGCAATCGAGAACCGCGAGGGTGCGCGGGCTGAAGGCATCATGCGCGAGCACGCCCGGCTCGCCGCCCGCAATCTGCGGGCCGCGCTGAAGACGCGCAGCCATTTCGATCTGGTCCCGGCCTCGGTGCTGATCAAGGCGCCGAACGCGAGCTGACAGGAGCCAAGCATGCGGTTTGAAGACAATTGGGAGTCCGCCACGCTGGTCGCGATCCGCGACCTGACACCGGGCATCCGCGAATTCACCCTGCGGCCAGATCGTTACGCCTGCGCGCCCTATCCGCTCGGCAGCCACATCAAGACCGGCGTTCTCGTCGAGGGCCAGCCGGATGTGCGCTCCTATTCGCTGGTCGGCGAAGCCGATCCGGCCGGCTATCGTATCGCGGTCCGGCTCGCCGAGGATTCGCGCGGCGGCTCGCGTTATCTGTGGTCGCTGAAGCCGGGCGCCCGGCTGCAGGTGACGAGTCCGACCTCATTGCTGCAGGTCGACTGGCAGCGTCAGCACTATTGTCTGGTTGCCGGCGGCATCGGCATCACGCCGCTGGTCGGCGTCGCGCAGGCGCTCTTGCGCAAGACGCCGAACGTCTCGCTGCATTATGCGGTGCGGTCGCGCGAGGACGCGGCCTATGCCGAGGAGCTATCCGACGTGCTCGGCGAGCGCGTCGTGCTTTATCCTGCAAATGAAGGCAGGCGGCTCGATCTCGCACAGCTGTTTGCCTCGCTTCCATCCGATGCCGCGGTGCTGTTTTGCGGTCCGATGCGTATGCTGGAGACGGCACGCAGCGCCTGGGCGGCGAGCGGCCGGGCATCGACCGATCTCAGCTACGAGACCTTCGGCTCCTCGGGCCGGTTTGCGGCCGAGCCGTTCCGCGTCCGCCTGAGCGGCAGCGGCGAGGAGATCGATGTGCCGCGTGACCGCTCGATGCTGGACGTCCTGAACGCGGCTGGTCACGAGATCATGGCCGATTGCCGGCGCGGCGAGTGCGGCGTCTGTGCGGTCGACGTGGTCGCGGTCGACGGCGAGCTCGATCATCGCGACGTGTTCTTCAGCGAGCATCAGAAGCAGGAGAGCCGCAAGCTGTGCGCCTGCGTCTCGCGCGCCCATGGTGTGGTCACGATCGATACGCTGGAGCGCGCCGACGCGATCTGAGGCTGATCGGTGTCAGGTCACCGAGTTCACCCACAACACCACCGCCTTGGCCCGCTTGGCGGGATTGCTGAACCGGTGCGGGCGGCGGCTCGCGAAGCGAAAGCTGTCGCCGCTCCTCAGCGTCCAGGTCTCGTCATCGACGGTCAGCGTCATCTCGCCTTCGAGCACGAGCCCGGCCTCTTCGCCGTCATGGGTGTACAGCTCATCGCCGGTCGAGCCGCCGGGCTCCATGTGCACCAGAAACAAATTGAGCTTGCCGTCGGTGCCGGTCGGGTGCAGCAGCTGCTTTGAAATGCCGCTGCGCCAGAGTTTCAGCTCCGCGCGTTCGGTGGCGCGCGTGACGATCCCGGCCGACGCCTCCGCGCCGCCGGTGCCATCGCCGAACAGCGCGGCGATCCCGACGCCGAGCACATCGGCCAGCGTCGCCAGTACCCGTAATGACGGCGAGGACAGGCCGCGCTCGACCTGGCTGAGGAAGCCGACCGAGAGCGCGCTGCGGCTTGCGACTGCCTCCAGCGACAAATTGGCGCCGTGCCGCAGCTCGCGCAGCCGCTGCCCGACTGCCACGTCCATTGCCGGCTCGGCCTGCTTTGCTTTCGCTCTGGATGCCTGTTTGCCCATTCCCGCGTCGTTACCCGGTTCTTTCAGCCTTTTTCATTTGCATGAAAACCGCTTGCCAAGTCCAGCACAAGATGATCAAATTTTCATATAGGTGAAAATGGCCCTGACGATATGCACGCCCTTTCCGAGCGCGCCATCGCAATAGACCCGGGCCAGGAGGAGGCGGAGCCATGCTCGTCAAGCGTTTCACGCAGTTGGTACTGGGAACGTTGCTTCTCGCCAGCCCTGCAACAAGCATTCCGGCTGCGGCGGAGCAGGTGCTCAAGGTCGGCAGCACGCCGACCGGCATTCCCTTCACCTTTCTCGACACCAAGACCAACTCGATCCAGGGCGTGATGGTCGATCTGATCACCGAGGTCGGCAAGGATGCGGGTTTTTCCGTACAGATCGAGCCGATGCAGTTCTCGGCGCTGATCGCTTCGCTCACCTCGAACAAAATCGACATCATCGCGGCTGCGATGTTCATCACCCCGGCCCGCAAGGAGGTGATCGACTTTTCCGACCCGATCTACACTTATGGCGAGGGTTTGGTGGTGCCGAAGAACGACACCAAGGATTACATCGGCCAGGATGATTTCAAGGGCCAGGCGGTCGGCGCGCAGGTCGGCACCGCCTTCGTCGATGCGTTGAAGAAGTCGGGACAGTTCAGCGAGGTGAAGGCCTACGATACGATCCCGGATATTCTGCGCGACGTGAATGCGGGACGGCTGAAGGCCGGCTTCGCCGATTATCCGATCCTCGCCTACAATCTGAAGCAGGGCGCGTTCTCCGATGTTCGCATCGTCGAGAGCTACAAGCCAACGATCATCGGCTCGGTGGGCATCGGGATGCGCAAGGGCGATTCTGAGCTGCTGGGCAGGATCAACACCTCGCTCGCGAAGCTGAAAGCCAACGGCACGATCGCGAAGATCCTCGACAAATGGGGCCTGAAGGCGCAGGCGCTCTGATGGAGAAGTTTGCGCGCGACGCTGCCGAGTTCCTGCCGATCCTGATGCACGGCGTCGCGCTGACGGTCATCGTCACGCTGGGGTCGTTGCTTCTATCGACGCTTCTCGGCCTAGTCTGGGCCATGATGCGGGTCTCGGGCGTCAGCGCATTGGCCTGGCTGAGTGCCGCCTTCATCAACGTGATCCGCGGCATTCCGATCATTGTGCTCCTGTTCTACCTCTATTTCGTGATGCCAGATCTCGGCGTGTCTTTGACGGCCCTGCAGGCCGCTATCATCGGGCTGGGCGTCGCTTATTCGGCCTATCAGGCTGAGAATTTCCGCGCCGGCATCGCTGCGGTCGACAAGGGACAGATCGAGGCGGCGCAGGCGATCGGCATGGGCTGGTGGCTCACCATGCGCCGGGTGATATTGCCGCAGGCGGTGCGCATCGTGCTGCCGCCCTACGGCAACGTCATGATCATGATGCTGAAGGATTCCTCGCAGGCCTCGACCATCACGGTTGCCGAGCTCGCGTTGCAAGGCAAGCTGATCGCGTCCTCGACCTTCAAGAATACCAGCGTGTTCACGCTGGTGGCGTTGATGTATCTGACCATGAGCATTCCGCTGATCCTTCTGGTGCGTCACTTCGAAAAGCGGGCGAGCCACCGATGATCGAGCTCACGGAGGTTCACAAGCGTTTCGGGCGCAACGAGGTGTTGAAGGGGATCTCGATCGCGGTCGAAAAGGGCGAGGTGGTCTGCATCATCGGCCCGTCGGGCTCGGGCAAATCGACCATTCTCCGCTGCATCAACGGTCTGGAGAGCTATGACCGCGGCGACATTCGCGTCGAAGGCTTGCGGGTCGACCGCGCCGCCGCCTCCATCATTGCCGTCCGGACCCAGGTTTCGATGGTGTTTCAACGCTTCAACCTGTTCCCGCATCGCACGGCGCTGGAGAACGTGATCGAAGGGCCGGTGTTCGTGAAGAAAGAGCCGCGCGCGCAAGCCATCGAGCGTGGTCGTACGCTGCTGGCGCAGGTCGGGCTGGTGGACAAGGCCGACGCGCATCCGCCGCAGCTTTTCCGGTGGCCAGCAGCAGCGCGTTGCGATCGCCCGCGCGCTCGCGATGCAGCCGAAGGCGATCCTGTTCGACGAGCCGACCTCAGCGCTGGATCCGGAACTCGTCGGCGAGGTGCTGTCGGTAATGCGCAAGCTCGCCGATGACGGCATGACCATGGTCGTCGTGACCCATGAGATGGGCTTTGCCCGCGAGGTCGCCGACCGCGTCTTGTTCATCGACGGTGGTGTCATCGTGGAGCAGGGGACGGCGAGGAGCCTGCTCAACCAGCCGCAGCATCCGCGCACACAGGATTTTCTGCGTCGCGTGCTGCATCCTTTGTAAGAGATCACTCGATGGCCACACCCGTGCGGCTTCCTCTGCCCCCGAGCCTTTATGCCGACACCGCGGTCCCGCCGGTGGCCTCACCGCCGCTTGAAGCAGACAAACACGTCCCGGTCGCGATCATCGGCGGCGGCTTCACCGGGCTCTCGACCGCGCTGCATCTGGCCGAGCAGGGCATCGAGGCCACCGTGCTGGAAGCCCAGGAGCCCGGCTGGGGCGCGTCCGGCAACAATGGTGGGCAGATCAATCCAGGCCTGAAGCACGACCCCGACAAGATCGAAGCCGATTTCGGGCCTGAGTTGGGGCGGCGCATGGTCGATTTCGCCTATGGCACCACCAATTTCACCCTGGATCTGATCCGACGCTATCAGATCCCCTGCGAGGCGCGCCAGAACGGCACTCTGCGCGCCGCTTACAACGAGGCGGCCGCGGTCGGCATCCGGACCACCGCCGAGCAGTGCATCGGCCGCGGGATGCCGGTGAAGCTTCTGAACCGCGATGAGGTGCGCGCGATGACCGGCACGGATCGCTATCTCTGCGCGATGTTGGATGTGCGCGGTGGCGACCTGCATCCGTTGAGCTATGCGCGTGGGCTCGCGCGCGCCGCGATCTCGGCGGGAGCTTCCGTCCATGGCGAGACGCGGGCGCTGTCACTCTCCCGCGACGGCGGCCGTTGGCGTATCACCACGCCGCGCGCGACCGTGCATGCAGACAAGGTGCTGCTTGCGACCAACGGCTTCACCGACGATCTCTGGCCAGGCCTGGGCCGCACCATCGTGCCGGTGTTCTCCTCGATCGCAGCGACCGAGCCGCTGCCCGACGAGATCGCGCGCGCGATCATGCCCACGCGCTCGGTGCTTTACGAGAGCGGCCACATCACCGTCTATTACAGGATGGACCAGCGTCACCGTCTGCTGATGGGCGGCCGCGGTCCGATGCGCTGGATCAAGAGTCCAACCGATATCTCCTACCTGATCCACTATGCGGAGCGGCTGTGGCCGCAGCTGAAGGGCGTCGTCTGGACTCATGGCTGGAACAGTCGGCTCGCGATCACGGCCGACCACTATCCGCACGTGCATGAGCCGGCCGACAATCTCCTGGTCTCGCTGGGATGCAATGGCCGCGGCGTCGCCTTGTCGACTGCGATGGGCGCGCAGCTCGCGCGGCGGCTGATCGGTGGTGCCAAGGCCGACATCGACATGCCGATCATGGGCATCAAGCCGATGCCGTTTCACGCGTTGTGGCCGGTTGCGGTGACCGCAACGGTGCTGGCGGGCCGGCTGCGAGATCGGCTTGGCGTGTGAACGACTGACGTCGGCGCCGGGCAGCCAGCCTCGCTCTAACCCACGCTGGCGCGCAGCGTTGCGGCCAGGGTCTTCAGCGAGGCGCGAGCCCATGCATCGGCGATCTTCGCATGCATGACGACGTCACGCGCCGGCAACACCGGCAGGCCAAGTTGTGCGCCCACCTCGATTGTGCCGCGCGGAGCCACCCGCCGGCCTAGTGCCGCAACCGCGAGCCCGGCCGCCACCGCGGCGCCAATGGTGCCGATGCCACCACCCACAAACACCTCGCGCCAGGGAATTCGGGCGGCCTTCAGGGCGCCGACAGCCAGGCTCCGCACGCTGCAGGGTTCGGCCTGTGTCGCCAGCGGCAGCGGCTCGCCGGATTGATGAGTGAAGTCCGGGGCGGCGAACCAACCGAATGCTTCCTTGATGATGGCCTCGCCGCCCCGTCGGCGGTTGTCGTGCCGGAACACGATCGCCGCATCGACGAGGCCCCTGTCGAACTCCGCGAGCACCTCGCGCGAGGCCGCGATGCGGATTTCAAGCACCAGGCCGGGTTCTGTGCGCTTCATTCGTCGTAGCAGCAACGGCAGATCAGCGCCGACGATGTGATCGCTGATTCCGATGGTCAGGCGGTGGCGTGACGCGGCCTGGAACGATTGCAGCGCGGCCTGGTGCGCCGCGATGAGCGTCCGTGCCGGCTCCAGGAACGCGTTGCCATCCGCTGATAGCTGGACGTTGCGCGGTGTCCGCTCGAGCAGCCTGCGGCCAAGCTCTTGCTCGAGCCGCCTGATCTTGAGACTGACCGCCGATTGTGCGGTTTCCAGCGCCTCCGCCGCGCGCGTGAAGCTTTTCAGATCGGCGGCCAAAACGAACGCCTGCACCGCTTCGATATCCAAGGCCTTCATGCCTGTACCATTTGAAATGAATATCACTGATATACCATAGCATAGCATTTTTAAATGATAGGGCAGCCGCTATCTTCGATCTGTCCAAACATTCGGGAGCCAGCCATGCCTTTCACACGCGTCTCACTTCGGTCCGGTAAGTCGACGGCCTATCGACACGCCATCCTCGAGGGCATTTACCGCGCGCAACGGATGGTCTTTGACGTGCCCGAGGATGACCGATTCATGGTGGTGAACGAGCATGATGGTCCCGACTTCTGGTACGGCGCCGATTATCTTGGCATTCACCGCAGTGACGATCTGGTCATGATCCAGATGACGGTCAGCAATACGCGCCCGCTTGCCAAGAAGAAGGCGCTCTATCGCGAGATCGTCGCACAGCTGAGCCAAGATCCCGGGCTGCGTCCGGAGGACATCTTCATCAATCTTGTCGAAGTCGTGCCGGAGAACTGGTCATTCGGTAACGGTCTCGCGCAGTATGCGTCAGAAAAGGCCTGATGATTTGGTTAGGGAGTAGCGCCTACTTGCGGCAACCTTTCATTGTCCATCGTTGGGTGCTGTCATCGTGCGACCGACGGGCTTTTGCCCGTCGGTTTGCCGGGCTGCTTGCGCGCCGAGGCGCCCTTTTGCCCCCCGGTTCAATTGTCATCGTTTCGTCACTTGCATCCCGTGACTTGCGTGGCATTCGTTGATGCACCGCAAGGTAATATCCGGCGTACGACGTAGCTTCATACCGGCTTCCGAGGCGGGCGTCGCCATGGACGCTTCGACCTTGGGGCGTCGATATGTTTCGCAGGCAATGCGGGTCGACGGGGCGCAGACCAAGCTGAAGCAGCTGTGCACTGAAGGAGAGAGCGCGGCATGATCCGCGAGAACAAGCTGTATGACGAAATGAAGGTGGGTGATACCGCCTCAATCACGCGTGTCTGTACCGCCAACGACCTCTATATCTTTGCGCACGCTTCGGGGAATTTGAACCCGCTGCATCTGCCGGAGCAGAATGGCACGACGTATTCGGATGCCGTTGCACCATCGATGTGGGTCGGCGCGCTGGTGTCGGCCGTCCTCGGCAACATCCTGCCAGGCGCCGGAACGCTCTACAAAGCTCAGAGCTTCACCTTTACCAGCCGTGTCCACATCGGAGACGAGTTGCATGTCGGCGTCACCGTGCGCGAGAAGCTGCCCGATCGTTGTATCCGATTGGATACGACCATTACTCATCGGAACGGTGATCTCGTGGCTGAAGGCGTTGCCGAAGTGCTGGCGCCAGCCCGAAAAATTTGCTGGGACGACAGTTCCGTGCCTGAGTGCCCGATCCAGCGGCATCGGCATTTTGATCGTCTGCTGAAGGCCTGCGAAGGGCTGCCGCCGCTTGTCACGGCTGTCGTCGTGCCTGAAGACAAGAGCTCGCTCGGGGGCGCGATGCTGGCGGCCGAGCATGGCCTGATCCGTCCCATTCTGGTCGGGGCGGCAGCCATCATCTCTGAGGTCGCCAAGGAGATCGGCGTCGACCTGACCGGTGTGGAAATCATCGACGTGAGGGGCGATGATGCGGCCGCGGCCGCGGCCGTGGCGCTGGTGCGGGCCGGGAAGGTAGATGCGCTGATGAAGGGGCACCTGCATACAGATGCGCTTCTGCATCACGTGGTCAAGCACGACGGCGGCTTGCGTACCAGCCGACGCCTCAGCCACGCCTTCGTGATGGACGTGCCGGGGCTCGATCACGTGCTGATCGTCTCGGACGCGGCCATCAATATCACGCCGGATCTGGCGGCCAAGGTCGACATCACCCAGAACGCGATCGACATGGCGCTAGCGCTCGGCATCGACAAGCCGAAGGTCGGGGTGCTCTCCGCGATTGAGACCGTCAACCCGCAAATTCCATCGACACTCGACGCCGCCGCGCTCGCGAAGATGGCGGATCGCGGTCAGATTCGCGGCGCGGTGGTCGATGGGCCGCTCGCGATGGACAACGCCATAGATGTCACCGCTGCCCAGACGAAGGGGATATCTTCGCTCGTTGCCGGCCACGCCGATATTTTGATCGTGCCGAACCTGGAAGCCGGGAACATGCTCGCCAAGGAACTCGTTTTCGTCGCTCAGGCGGAAGCCGCCGGGCTGGCGCTCGGTGCGACCGTTCCGATCATCTTGACCAGTCGCGCCGACGGCGAGAAGGCGCGGCTCGCGTCCTGCGCCATCGCGGCGCTGTATAAAGCGTGGAAGGATGGCGGTCAGGCGCGGGTTCACATCGATGAGGCGGCTCAATAGTGCAGCACATCCTCACTCTGAATTCAGGTTCGTCCTCGATCAAATTCGCGCTGTTCGAGACGGATGCCGAAATCGCCCAGCGCCTTGAAGGCCAGATCGACGGCCTTGGCACTGCGGTTCCTTATTTGAAGGCGAAGCAGGGCGCTGAGACGGTCGCAGACCAGCAGGTCGATGCAGCCAAGGCGGCCGACCATGAAGCTGCGCTTGACCTCATATTGTCGCTTCTGGGCAAGGTGATCGGTAAGACCGCGATCGAGGCGGTCGGACATCGCGTCGTGCACGGCGGGATCGAGTTCTCCGAATCCATCGTGCTCGACGTCGCCAACATCGAGAAGCTGGCAAAACTCATCCCGCTGGCGCCGCTGCACCAGCCGCACAATCTGTCCGGAGTCCAAGCCGCCCACAAGGCGTTTCCCGACGCACTTCAGGTGGCCTGCTTCGATACCGCCTTCCATCGCTCGCATCCGTGGGTCAACGACGTCTATGCTCTGCCGCGTGAGTTCTATGACGAGGGCATCCGACGCTACGGCTTTCACGGCCTGTCCTACGAATTCATCGTCGAGCGAATGAAAGAGATCGCGCCGCTCTATGAGCAGGGGCGGGTGGTCGTCATGCATCTCGGGAACGGTGCTTCGATGTGTGCCATTCGCGATGGCCAGAGCGTCGGCTCGACCATGGGATTCACCGCGCTGGACGGATTGCCGATGGGCACCCGTTGCGGCCAGCTCGACCCTGGCGTCGTGCTCTATCTGCTGCAGGAAAAGGGAATGACGGCCGAGCAGATCACAGACCTGCTCTACAAGCATTCGGGGCTGAAAGGCCTGTCTGGTCTTTCGCAGGACATGCGCGAATTGGAGGCGGCCGGCAGCCGCGAGGCGGCGGAGGCGATCGACTATTTCGTCTTTCGCATCCGGCGCGAGCTCGGTTCGATGGCGGCGATCCTCTCGGGCCTTGATGCCGTCGTGTTCTGCGGCGGCATCGGCGAGCATGCCTGGCGTATTCGCGAGCGCCTGTGTCAGGGCTTCGAATGGCTCGGTATCGAACTCGACGATATCAGGAACCGGGCCGGCGAGTCCGTGATCTCGTCGGATCGCTCGCGCGCCCGCGTCTTCGTCATCAACACCAATGAGGAGATGATGATTGCGCGCCATACCGCGCGACTGTTGGCCGCAAGCCGGTAGCCCGAGCCCATCGCAGAGGACGGCTGTCCGAATTGCCCTTGCCTGCGCCGCCGATTTGGTATCTGCAGGACAGGATAAGAACAGGATAGCTCGGGGGAAACATGAGCAGCCATATGGCGTCGCAGCAGGCGGATTTGGAGTTCGACTACGTCGTGGTCGGTGCGGGGTCGGCCGGCTGCGTGCTAGCAAACAGGCTGAGCGCCGACGGCAAGCACAAGGTGTTGCTGTTGGAAGCAGGTCCCAAGGACACCAATATCTGGATCCATGTGCCGCTCGGCTACGGCAAGCTGTTCAAGGACAAGACGGTCAACTGGATGTACCAGACCGAGCCCGAGCCTGGATTGGATGGCCGCTCGGTATTCCAGCCGCGCGGCAAGGTGCTCGGCGGCTCCAGTTCGATCAACGGACTGCTCTACGTTCGCGGCCAGCATGAGGATTACAATCGGTGGCGTCAGCGGGGCAATGTCGGCTGGGGCTATGACGACGTGCTGCCTTATTTCAAGCGGGCGGAAAATCAGCAGCGCGGCGCCGACGATTACCACGCGGTCAGCGGACCGCTTCCGGTGTCGGATTGGCGGCACGACGACCCGCTCTCGGAGGCCTTCGTGAAGGCGGCTGTCGAGGCCGGCCTTCCCTACAACACCGATTTCAACGGCGCGACCCAGGAGGGCGCAGGCTTCTTCCAGACCACGACGCTCCGCGGCCGGCGTGCCAGCAGCGCCTTCTGCTATCTGCGTCCGGCGAAGCGTCGGGCCAACCTGCACATCGAGACCGATGCGCTGGCGCAGCGCATCGTTTTCGAAGGCCGCCGTGCCCGTGCGGTCGAATTCCGCCAGCATGGGCGTGTGCGCACCGCGCGCGCCCGCAGGGAAATCCTGGTTGCCAGCGGTGCCTACAATTCGCCGCAGCTCCTGCAACTGTCCGGCGTCGGTCCGGCCGAGCTCCTGAAGCGCCATGGCATCGATATCGTGCTCGACGCGCCCGGCGTCGGCAACGATCTGCAGGACCATATGCAGGTGCGGATCGTCATGCGCTGCAGTCAGCGGATCACGCTGAACGATATCGTCCACCATCCGCTACGCCGGGTGCTGGCCGGCGCTCACTATGTCGCGTTCCGAAAAGGACCGCTGACGATCGCGGCCGGCACCGCAGGTGCCTTCTTCAAGACCGATCCGCGGCTCGCGAGCCCCGACATCCAGATCCATTTCATCCCGTTTTCGACGGATAAAATGGGCGAGCAGCTGCATACCTATTCGGGCTTCACCGCCTCCGTCTGCCAGTTGCGGCCCGAAAGCCGCGGCTCGCTCAAGATCAGGAGCGCCGATCCGGCCGCGCCGCCGGAGATCCGCATCAATTATCTGGCCAGCGAAACCGATCGGCGGGCCAATGTCGACGGCCTCCGCATCCTGCGGAAGATCCTGGCCGCGCCGGCGCTGCAGCCCTATGTGACCGATGAGGCCTATCCGGGATCGAAAGTGATTGCCGACGAGGACATCCTGGCCTATTGCCGGCAGACCGGGAGCACGATCTATCATCCGACCTCGACATGCCGGATGGGGAATGATGCGCTGGCCGTGGTCGATGAGCGCTTGCGGGTGCGCGGCATCGAAGGTCTGCGCGTCGTCGACGCTTCGATCATGCCCGATCTGGTCTCGGGTAATACCAACGCGCCGGTGATCATGATTGCGGAAAAGGCCTCCGACATGATCTTGCAGGATGCGCACTGAGCAGGAAGTAGAGTTGTGACTCGTTTTCGGATCGGCACACGCAAGAGCACCATGGCCTTGGCCCAGACCGAGGAGATCGCGCGCCGGCTGAGCGCCGCGATCCCCTCGCTCGACATCGAGATCGTCAGGTTCGAGACGACGGGGGATACCGACCAGACCAGCAAGCTGTTGACCCATGGCGGCAAAGGTGGCGCCTTCGTGGCCGAGATCCGCCGCGCGATGCTTACCGGTGAGTTGCATGCGGCCATGCATTCGCTGAAAGATATGCCGGGCAATGAGGAAACGCCGGCACTGGTTGTCGCCGCGCTGCTCTCGCGGGACCCGCCCGGCGACGTGCTGGTGCTACGGCAGGGGCTGTCGCTGGACGATTTCCGCCGCGAGGGCGGCAGGGGCTTCAAGATCGGCACCAACGCGGTACGGCGCGCGGCCTATGCGCGGCGGCTGCTTCCAAACGCGGACGTGATCCATTTTCGCGGCGCCGCCGACACTCGCATCCGCAAGCTCGATGGTGGCGAGCTGCAGCGTTTGCCCGACGGGGGCGCCGTCGGACCGGCGGACGCACTGATCATGGCCCGGTCCGGACTCGAGCGGGTCGGCCTTGCGGATCGTGCGTCCTACGATTTTCCGATTGCCGACATGCTGCCCGCAGTGGGGCAGGGCATTGTTGCGGTGGAATGCGCGGCTTCCGATTGGGAGACGCGGCGCATTCTGTCGACCATCGACGACCCGGTTGCGCGTGGCTGTGCGGACGCCGAGCGTGAAGTTCTGTGGGTCTTGAACGGTCACTGCAATTCGCCGATCGCCGGATTTGCGACGATCGCCGGCATGCAGATGACGCTGACCGCCTCCGTGCTCGACGAAGCCGGTGACCGCTTCATCGAGGCGCAGCGCACAGGGCCGGCCGATCGTCCCCGCGAGCTTGGCCGCGCGGTCGGGCTCGAACTGCTGGCTCAGGGCGCGGCCGAGCTGATCGAGCGCAGCCGGCCGCGTTAACAGTCAGCCGCGATAGGCGCGCACGCGCGCGAGCATCTGTTCGACATGCGCGATCGGCGTTTCCGGCAGGATGCCGTGGCCGAGATTGAAGATGTGCCGTCCTTGCGCGTAGTTCGCCAGCACATCGTCGACGGCCTGATCGAGCGCTGCGCCGCCGGTGATCAGCGCCAGCGGATCGAGGTTGCCTTGCACCGCGACCTTGCTCTGGACTCGGTCGCGGATCAGGTTCGGCTCTGCTGTCCAGTCGATGCTGACGGCGTCGACGCCGGTTGTTGCCACGTAGTCCGGCAGCAGTGCGCCCGCGCCGCGCGGAAATCCGATGATTTTGGCGTGTGGCCGCGCCTTGCGCACGCCCTCGACGATGCGTCGGGTTGGTTCGATCGACCACCGCGCGAATTGGCGCGGCGAAAGCACGCCGGCCCAGGTGTCGAAGATTTGCAGCGCCTCGGCGCCGGCCTCCAATTGCTTCAGCAAATAGGCAATCGAGGCCTCGACCAGCACGTCGATGATCCTGCTGAAGGCCTCAGGATGCCGATAGGCGAGCAGGCGCGCCGGCGCCTGGTCGGGCGTGCCCTGGCCCGCAACCATGTAAGTCGCAACCGTCCATGGCGCGCCGCAGAAGCCGATCAGTGCGGTCTCCGGCGCCAGCTGGCCGCGGACGCGGCGTAGCGCTTCGAACACCGGCTCGAGCTTGGAAAAATCGGCTTCCGTCGCCAGCGTCGCGATCTTCTCCGGCGTGTCCAGCGGGTCGAGGCGCGGACCTTCGCCGACTTCGAACCGCACGCTGCGGCTGAGCGCATGTGGGATGACCAGGATGTCGGAAAAGATGATTGCTGCGTCCAGCCCGAAGCGGCGGATCGGCTGCAAGGTCACTTCGGCCGCAAGCTCGGGCGAAAAGCACAGGTCGAGGAAAGCGCCGGCCTTGGCGCGAACCTCGCGGTATTCCGGCAGATAGCGGCCGGCCTGTCGCATCATCCAGATCGGCGGCACAGCCTGTCGCTGACCGGAGAGCACGGCGATAAAGGGCTTGTTCGTCTCGGTCTGGGTCAAGCTTGAGGCTCCGCAATCATCGGGAACGATTGACCGCTGTGATACATGGGGATGCGGTTCCGGCCAAGGTCAATCCGGCATCCGGACGTGGGCTCGATGCGGCGTTCGTGAGCGATCCCTGTGCCCGTGCAGAGCCCGCGAAATCCGGTCGGAACGCCGGTTTTCCCCCTGCGTTGTCTCACTCAGATTATCGAGCTCAAAGGGAGATGATCATGGCTGAGAAGTTCGATCCCGCCCCGCACGACAAGCATGCCGACGATCCGCGTGAAGCGGCACGGCGCGATCGCGAGACGACGACGCAACTCGACAACGGTTTGATGGACACGTTTCCCGCATCCGATCCGGTCAGCGCGCAACAGCCGTCGGTCGTCACCAAGAGGGGGCGCAGCGTCGATGACGAAAGCGCGGATGCGCACGCCCCATCTTTGTGGGACAAGTTCCGATCCGTCTTCGTGCGCTGAGGTATCGGAAAACGCCGTGCGCCAAAACGTCGCGGCATCCGAGTCCTGACTGGTGCCACGACCCGTAAATATACGGCGATAACAGTAGTCATACGGGAATGTACCCGTCATCCGACCTCGCCGTTCGGCGTCCATTTCAGAGATAAATAAGATGTGCGTGGGATTTTTCCTCGATCTGGAGAGTCCCGCGGAATGGATGTTGTCGCGCATAACCGACTGAGCCGCCTGCCTATGTGGGCGGCTGTCTTTGTCCTGTCTGTTTGCGCAGCCATCGTCGTTTTGAGCGGCGGGAGCGAATGGGCCTCTCGCGACAACACGCTCCGGAGCGCCGAAGTTGAGCTCGGCAATCTGACACGCTCGCTTGCGCAACATGCCGAGGATACGATTGAACTCGCTGAAGCAACCATCCGCGGCGCCGTGAGCGCGCTCGAGACAGACGATGGAAGCATCACGACGGTTTTGCGGCTACAAGCCATTCTCACGAGCGGTAGATCCAGCCTGGGCCGGATCCGGGGCGTTTTTGCCTATGATGAGAATGGGCGCTGTCTCGCGGCGACCGAGGACGTCGCTCTTTCGAACGTCAACAATGCCGACCGCGATTACTTCGGTTACCATCGAAAATCGGCGGACCGCTCGCTCCTGATCGGCGGGCCCGTGCAGAGCAAGTCCGGCCACCAATCGGCGATCAGCTTGTCGCGCCGGTGGAATCATCCTGACGGCCGCTTTGCGGGCGTGGTGCTTGCCACGATCGAGGTCGACTATTTTTCCGATTTCTACCATCAGTTCGATGTCGGCCCGCACGGGACCATCAGCTTGATGCGCCGCGACGGAACGATCCTCGCGCATAGCGTCGATCTGGTGGCCGATGCGGCACCGCAGCCACTCGCCGATGACATTCCCTTTTATCCGAGCTCCGGAAACCTGCATGTGCAGTTCCTGCAGGATGACTCCGAGCGGATCGGCTTCTACCAGCGCGGGCAGCGCTATCCATTCCTGCTGCTCGTGACACGGACGCAGGAGGATGTACTGGCAGAATGGAAAAGGCATTCATTCGTTCGGATCGCGGTCATCGTTGGCCTCGTCCTCCTGATATTGGGAATCGGCCTTTTCCTGGTGCGATTGATACTCCAAGGACGGCGCTTGGCGTCGGCATTGGTTTCTAGCGAAAAGAATTTCCGCCTGCTCGCCGAGGATTCGAGCGATATCGTCGCTCGGATCGGGCCGGACGATCGCATCCGCTACATCTCGCCGTCGGTGGTCCGGGTGCTTGGCTGGAGGCCGGCGCAACTGCTTGGCAAGCGTGCGCTCGCCGGCATCCATCCGCTCGACGCCTCGCCGATCGAAGAGATCATCCTCTCGATCAAGCGCGGTGAAACGGAAGAGGCGCGCGCAACCTATCGTACCCGGCGGCGCGACAAATCGGAGATCTGGGTCGAGACCACATTGAGCGCAAGCCGCAACGATGACGGCTCGCTCGATGGCTTTGTAGCGATCACGCGCGATGTCACCCAGCAGATGACGCTGCAGGGCAAGCTCGAAACCTTGGCAGTCGTGGACGGCCTCACTGGCCTCGCCAATCGCCGCCGTTTCGACGAACGGCTGCTCGAGGAATGGAGCCGCGCCTATCGCGAGAAGACCTCGCTGGGGCTCCTGATGATCGACCTCGACCATTTCAAGGCCTTCAACGATACCTATGGGCATCAGGCCGGTGACGAATGCCTGCACACCGTGGCTGTCGTTCTCGCCGGGGAAGTGCAACGGACCTCCGATCTTGCCGCGCGCTATGGCGGCGAGGAATTTGCGATTCTGCTGCCAAACACCGATGCGGCCGGCTGCGCGCGCATCGGCGAGCGGATTCGCCGCGCGATCCGCGAGAGGGCCATCGCGCATCGGGGTAACGCCCCATTCGGCATCGTGACGGCGAGTATCGGCGGTGCCGTGTGCCGGCCGGGCAGCGAGCGTTCGCTGGAGCGTGCATCGTTGATCGAGGCGGCCGATCGCTCGCTCTATGCGGCGAAGGATGGCGGCCGCGACCGCGTCATCATGGCGGGCGAGTTGATCCCATTGGCGCCGAGCCTAGCCCCTGACGGCGACACCAGCCTAGGCGAACGCACGGGTGTTCGCGCCAGACCCTAATAGTGTGGCGGCGGCTCGTTGGTAGGCCCTTCCGCACCTGCCTGGGCTTCATCGAGCCGCTCACCGAGTGCGGCAATCTGCCGCTTCAGCGCCTCGATCTCGCGCCATTGCATCATGACGGTCTGATTCAGCGTCTCGATCGTGTCGTCCTGGAACATCACGCGCGCTTCCAGCGCGTCGATGCGCTCGCTCAACTCCTTGGTCGCATTCAGCTCTCCGGCTTCACTCATCACCCGCGCCCTCCTGCTGGCGACGTTCGGAATGTTCTCGCAGGCCGTGACCGAGCGCGACGCGTTCATCGAATACGAAGCACTCGCCGCGCCAGCGGCTTTCCCCCTGGGGGATCTGTTCCAGATATTTGAGGATGCCGCCTTTGAGATGGTAGACCTCGGCAAAGCCGCGCGCGAGCAGCAGCGAACTCGCCTTCTCGCAGCGGATGCCGCCGGTGCAGAACATCGCGATCCGCTTATGCTTGGCGGGATCGAGATGGGCGGCCGCGAAATCCTTGAACTGGCCGAAGCTCTTGATGGAGGGATCGACGGCGCCTTCGAAGGTGCCCATCGCCACTTCGAACGCGTTCCGGGTGTCGAGCACGAAAACGTCGGGCGATGATGTCAGCGCGTTCCAATCGGCGGGATCGACATAGGTCCCGACCTGCCGGGTCGGATCGGCCGCGGGATCGCCTAACGTCACGATCTCCTTTTTCATCCGCACCTTCAGCCGCTGGAACGGCATGGCACGCGCGGACGAAAATTTCAGTTCGAGGTTGTCCAGCCGCCCGCCGAACAGCGGTCCATCGCAGAATTCCCGCATCAGGGCGTCGATGCCGTCGGGGCTGCCGGCCAAGGTCCCGTTGATCCCTTCCTGCGCCAGCAGCAGGCTGCCCCTCACTCCCAGCCGGCCGCACAGCGCCAGCAGCGGCGCACGGAGTGCCCTGAAATCCGGCAGTGCGGTGAACTGATAGAAGGCTGCGACCTTGAAAGCCATGCCGCCGTTTACCAGCAGAACTGCCATCGGAAAAGCTGGTATCCCAGCCATTGCCCAGGCGGGACAGAATATGTCATGACGGCGGCCAGCGCGGGCTCCTTTGCCCTTCTAGCAGAACGCAGCGAGCAAGAATGAGAAGCTTCCACTTCCCCGGTCGATCCACGGTTCACGCCCTCAACGCCATGGTTGCAACGTCGCATCCGCAGGCCGCCTTGGCCGCGATCGAGGTGCTGCGGGCCGGCGGCACTGCGGCAGATGCGGCCGTGGCAGCTGCCGCGCTGCTCGCGGTGATTGAGCCGCAATCGACCGGCATCGGCGGCGATTGTTTCGCGCTGGTGCAGCCGAAGGGCGATGGCAGGATCACGGCCTATAACGGCTCCGGCCGGGCTCCGATGGCAGCCAATGTCGAGTGGTATCTGGAGCGCAAGATCCACTCGGTGCCGCTCACGTCGGCGCACGCGGTGTCGGTCCCCGGCGCGGTCGATGCCTGGCATCGCATCCTGCAGGATCACGGCCGGCTGGGGCTCGACCGGCTGCTGCAGCCGGCGATTCGTGCGGCAGAAGAAGGCTATGTGGTGGCGCCGCGCATCGCCTTCGACTGGAAGAACCAGTTCGAGAAGCTGAAGAACGGCACCAACACCGAACGGTATCTGTTGCCGCATGGCAAGCCCGCGGTCGCTGGCGATGTGATCCGCCAGCCGGAACTCGGGCAGACCCTGCGTGCGATTGCCAAGGACGGGCCGCGGGCCTTCTACACCGGTCCGATCGCGGACGACATCGTCGAGACGCTGCGCGGCATCGGCGGCCTCCACACCCTGGAGGATTTCGCCAACCACAGGACCGAGGTGACCTCGCCGATCGGCACCATGTACAAGGATTACGACGTCTGGCAGTGCCCGCCGAACGGCCCGGGCATCACCATGCTGGTGATGCTCAACATCCTGTCGCGTTTCGACCTCACCAAGGTTGCGCCGCTCTCGGTCGAACGCATGCATCTCGAAGCCGAGGCAGCGCGCATCGCCTATATGATCCGCGAGCAGCATGTGGCTGATCCGGCGCATATGACGGTCGACGTCGCCGCGATCCTCGCCCGCGAATTCGCCGACGAGTATATCGGCCGTATCAGCATGGACCGTCTGCTCGATCTGCCGAACGTGGCACCGCCGATGAATCCGGATACGGTCTACATCACCGTCGTCGACCGCGACCGCAACGTCTGCTCCTTCATCAATTCGATCGCGCATTCCTTCGGCTCGGCGATCGTCTCCAACAAGACCGGCGTGCTGTTGCAGAACCGCGCCGGCGGTTTCCGCATCCAGGTCGGTCATCCCAACTGCATCGGGCCCGGCAAGCGGCCGCTGCACACGATCATCCCGGCGCTGGTGACGAAAAACGGCCGCGCCCAGATGTCCTATGGCGTGATGGGTGGCCAGTATCAGCCGACCGGCCAGACCCACGTGCTGACCAACATCCTCGACTTTGGCTGCGACGTGCAGGAGGCCATCGATATGGCGCGCGGCCTGCACTACGAGGGCGTCTATCAGCTCGAGGACGGCATTCCGGCCGATGTCGTCGAGGGCTTGCAGAAGATCGGTCACAAGACCACCAAGCTGGTTGCGCCGCTCGGCGGCGGCCAGGCGGTCTGGATCGATTGGGACAAGGGCACGCTCACCGGCGGCTCCGATCCGCGCAAGGACGGCTGCGCGCTGGGCTATTGAGCCGGCTTGAGCGTCATCGCCGCGCGCGCAGCGAAACGATCCAGAGCCTCCGTGCGGTGCTGGATCTGCTTCTCGGCGCAGGCGGAGCGGGATGTGAGCGGCTGGAAACAGGCGCCGCTTTGCGTTAAACAGCGGTCCCTCGAACAAGCCAAGACGGTGACCGATGCGGCGTCCGAAGTTTACGAAGCTTGCGATCACGGCGGCGGCAATTGCGCTGGCCGCCTTGTCCGCGTCTGTCCCGACCTCTGCGTCGGCGCAGAGTGCTGCTCCTCAGACCAAAGGAAAGATCATGACCACGCCCTCCGGACTCGAGATCATCGACATCAAGGAGGGCACAGGACCCTCGCCGAAACCGGGGCAGATCTGCGTGATGCATTATACGGGCTGGCTTTATGAGAACGGCCAGAAGGGCAAGAAGTTCGACTCCTCCGTCGACCGCAACGAGCCGTTCGAATTCCCGATCGGCATGAAGCGCGTGATCGCCGGTTGGGACGAAGGCGTCGCCACGATGAAGGTGGGCGGCAAGCGCACGCTGATCATTCCGCCGCAACTCGGCTATGGCGCACGCGGCGCCGGCGGCGTGATCCCGCCGAACGCGACACTGATGTTCGACGTCGAATTGCTGGGCGTGAAGTAGTCCAAAGCCGCGCCGCCTCGGGTCGGGCGGCGCGGTAGCAAGACCACGGCCGGCGGGTCGTTCGGCATGCCCACGATGCCGAGATGATGTCCCTCATCAAGGTTTGGGCTTGTCGGAAATGCTGCCGGTTGCGGCGTCTGCCTTGCAGGCCGCCCGGCCGGGTTCCGCAGCTTGACATTTGTAGACCCGCCCGGTGAGGCGGTCGACCAGCCAGGCCGTGTCGTCTGCCGGACTCTCAAGGCCGACATAGCGACTGCCCAGGGCCGAGATCAATGTCGACAGCAGGATCGCCGCGGCGATCAAGCCGGCGCCGATCAGGATCGACATGGAACTGGAGCCAGCCTGATCCGAATTGCCCGTGCGGTAGTTTTGATAGTCACGCCGGCGCGGAGAATTGAACACGTCGTCTGCTTTTCTGGTCGTTTCTTGCTGTGGTTGATCGTCGTCGCGCGCTGAAGCCTATCCTGTGATCGAACAACCGCGTAGAGCGGTCTCTGGCCGTTTTCTTGTCCGCAGGCCGGCAGCCTCACGACTGCTTTGCGGCCGGCGCGCAGCAACGCAACTCACTGGCGTTTCAACCTGAGAACGTTCTGCGCGGGCGGCATGTTCCTCGTCCTCTGCGATGTGATCTCCGTCACATCGGTGCGTTTGAACCGGTCCTATCGTTCCGGCATCCAATTGCCGTCAGGCGCGATTTCAAGGATGACGAAGATGACACGTTTCATTGCACCCTTTGGACTGCATGCGATTGCGCTCGGTGCCGCGTTCTCGGTCGGGGGCGGTCTCGCGCTGGCGGGCGAGGGGGCCGTTTCGGCGGAGCAGATCCTGAACGCACTGAAGCCGAAGCCGGTCACGCGCGGCCTTTCAGCCGGCGCGCAAGCGACGACGCCGCAGCCCGACCCAGCCCAGCAAGCCAAGGAGGCGAGCTTTATCGACAGCGTGCGCAACCGCAACACCCGCTCGCTGTCGCTCGGCGAACGCGCGCAACTCGCCGAGCTTGCGGCGAGCAGGCCGAAGATCGATCTGGAGATCCAGTTCGACTACAACTCGGCGCAGATCAGCAAAGCGGCGATGCCGGCGGTGCAGGAGCTTGGAAAGGCGCTGTCCGATCCGAGCCTGAAGGGCGCGACCTTCGTCGTCGCCGGTCATACCGACGGCATCGGCGGCGACAGTTTCAATCAGGACCTGTCCGAGCGTCGTGCAGACACCATCAAGCGTTATCTGGCCGATAGATTCGGCATCGTGGGCAAAGATCTCGTCACGGTCGGCTATGGCAGGACCAAGTTGAAGGATCCCGCCAATCCGGCTGCCGCCGTCAACCGTCGTGTCCAGGTGATCAACATGGAGACCAAGACCGCCACGAAATGACGGCTTGCGCGCGCCGTCTGCAATTAGCGGCGCGCTAGCAAAGTTTCAGATCCAGCTCTGAAACAGCATCAGGCGGTTGAAGGTCTGCATCGAGGTGCCGACGAAGGCGGCGCTGATCGGCAGCATCGCCACGAAGCCGGCGGCGACGAGAGCCACATAGAGCCACAGGGCCCAGTACCTGCGCGACTTCGCCAGAGCATAAGGCAGCGCCAGGCTCGCGAGCGTCGCCGATGGCAGGTAGTAGTAGAGAAAGCTCAGTGCGCGCGGCAGCAGGGCCCACGGCAGGTAGCAGCCCAGATAAAACGCGACGATCAGGAACGGCTCGGCTCGGCGCGCCATCACGACGTCACGCACGCACACGAGGAGCGCCAGCAGCGCCGGCCAGAGCGCCACGGGATTGCCGAGAAACACCACCGCGGCGATGTGCTGATCATCGGTCTTGTCGAACAGGAACCACACCGGCCGCAGCAGCAGTGGCCAGCTCGGCCAGGCGCTCATATAGGTGTGGCCGGCGATCGCGGTCGTGATGTTGTCGGCGAAGATGCGACGCTGCGCCTCGAGGATGTCGGCGACCGAAGGGCCGTACAGCGGGATGAAGGTCGCGAAGTAGCAAGCGGCGGGAATGACCAGGAAGCAAAGCGCAATCTGATAGGATTTCAGGTTCGCCCAAAGCTCGGGCCGGTACCAGTCGTCCTCGCGCGGCTCGGCAAACGATGTTCGCCAATGCTGCAGCAGTCGGACCAGCGCAACGATGCCGAGCACGGCGACGAGCGGAAACGCGCCGCTCCACTTGCAGGCGGCGGCCAATCCGAAGCCTGCGCCCGCAAGCGCGAAGGCGGCTTGCGGGCTGCGCCGCCTGTAGCCATGCAGGAACGCCGCGATCGCGAGCAGGCTCAAGGCCAGCGCGTAGATGTCGAGCATCGCGGTACGCGCCTGCACATACAGCATCTGATTGAAGACGGCGATCAGGGCTGCAGCGAGCGCGGGGGCTTGCGCGGCAAAGAGGGTAAGTCCGCAGAGGTAGATAGCCACCACCGCAAGCGCGCCGAACAGCGTCCCCGGGTAGCGCCAGGCGAACGCATTGTCACCGAAGCTGCGGATCGAGAGCGCGATCAATTCCTTGGCGAGCGGCGGATGCATCGGGTTGAGCTGCGGCGTAGCCGGCATGAGGCCGAGCATCTGCCGCGCCGCTGGCACGTAGTGCAACTCGTCGAAGACGAATTTCTCCGGTGCGGACAGGCCGATCAGGAGCGCGACATGAGTGCTTACGAAAATAGCGAACGCAATCGCCGCGCACCGAGGAGCCGAGAGGCTCGGCTGAGTTGAAGGGCGCTGAGGCGTGCGGGCACGTCCGGTCGCGACCGAGTCAGGGGCAACTTTTGTGTCCATCGCCTTGAACTGAGTTCGAGCCTGGCGCCACTAACAAGCTACGCGGATGAATCGCCGCTGTTGCGCTTCGACAACATCGCAGCTCGCGGTTTTCGGTTACGATCATAGAGGCAATCCATTGGTATTGAAATGCGTTCGCGTCACCTCATTCTGATGATCGGTTTTTCCTGTATCGCTGCACCGCTTGCAGCGAGCCCTGCATGCGCCGAGACCCGAATCGGGGAGGCCGCCGTCATCCAGAATCAGGTGTTGCGCATTGCAGGTGCTGCAATGAGCCCGATCAATGTCGGCGACCAGGTGGTCCGCGACGAGACGGTGCGGACCGGCAACGAGAGCGCCGCACGTCTTGTGATGATCGACAGTACCAATCTGTCGCTCGGTCCCAATGCGACGCTGACGCTCGATCGGACCGTCTTCAACGGCGAGACGAGCTATCGCGACATTGCCATCCGGCTCGGCACCGGCGTCTTCCGTTTCGTGACCGGTCATTCCGAGAAGGCGGCCTACAAGATCAATACGCAACTTGCGACGATCGGCGTGCGCGGCACCATTCTCGACATCAAGTCGCAGCGCGGCCAGACCATGGTGGTGCTGCAAGAGGGCGCCTCCACCGTCTGTACGCTTACCTTCCAGTGCATCCAGCTGACCCAGCCCGGCGATACCGCGATCGTCACTGCAACGGGCGGAGGCAAGAGCACGATCAAGAAGACCAATAATCCGCCCTGGAGCTTCGCTGCGAGTTGCGCGTCCACGGCGGGACTGTGCACCGTGACGGATCTTGCCAGCAACACGCCGGGCCAGGATTTCACCGGCATCTTGTGCGGGCGCTGATCATGGCGAGATTTGCGTACAGATCCGCAGCATTCCTCATATTCGCCACGGCATTGGCCATTGCCGTGACCCTGCTGCAGGGAGCGCCCGCGGCCGCCCAGGGCTGCTCCGGCACGGCGACCTCCAGTCTCGTCGCCGCGGCATGCCCGACGTCCAGCCCCAGCCCGAGCCCGAGCTCATCACCTTCGCCGACTCCAACGTCGACCCCGACACCGAATCCTTCGCCGAGCCCGACGCCGACCGGCTCGGATTCCAGTGGACGTTCGATCAATAGCCTTGCCGATCAACGCTTCAACCAGATGATCACCAACCGCGTGCTCGGCACCGTGTTGCTCGGTGTCAACGAGCAGGTCAATTGCAGCGACTGTGTCAGCGCGTTCGGTTCGGCCGGCTCGTTCTCAGCCGGCATTCACGGCCGCAAGACGCTGACCAACAATTTGTCGCTGCTCGCCGGCCTCGCCTACACGCAATACAATGAAGGCGGCTATCACGTCACCAGTGCGCCGATCGGCGCGTTCGCCTTGCGCTATGATTTCACCGATTGGGGCTCGTCGCGGCCGTTCTTCGACGTCGGCACCGTCCTGACGCCCTACGAGAAGCTACGCTACGGCCGCAGCTATACGACGAGCCTCGGCACGGTGACGCTGGACAGCAGCACCACAGCCTCGAACTACGCCATCTACGGCCGTGCCGGCTGGATCAACCGGATCTCGCCGCGAGACGAACTCGCCGCCTCGGTCGAACTCTGGCAGCTCTGGCAGCATATCTCCGGCTATCGCGATCCCGCGGTGATCTTCAACCCGTTCGACGCACAGGTCGCCGGTGGCACCGACCGCACCAGCCTGGTCAAGCTCGGCGGGCAGTGGACGCATCTGTTCGGCGCCAGCCTCGAGGCCAATCTCAACGGCGGCTATGTGCAGTCCTTCGCCACCCGCTCCGGCATCGTCGCGACCGTGACCGGCAACGGCACGGTGACACCGACCATGGGCAACCAGGGCTGGTTCGAATATGGCGGCCGTCTCGGTTTTCGCCTCGCCCAGGGCTGGGTTGCCGATCTCTTCGTCAACGGAACGCTGGGACCGCAGCCGGTCGGCAACACCATCCATGGCGGTGTCGGCTTGCGGGTCAATTACTGAGCCCGCTCAAGATTTCATGACCCGTATGCGCTTGTGCCGGCAATCGCTCGGCTATATTGAATGATGAGTATCATCTAATAACCCTGGCCGAGGCGAGGGACGTGAAGCGATGGACATTGACGTCCCCACCACTGCGTCTCGGCCCGGTGTCGCCGAAGCGGCGCGTCCCGTAAGCGGCGCCGCGCGCCAGCCCGCCTCCAACGCCGAGAGGACCCGGGCGGCGCTCCTGACCGGCCCGGTGCTGCCGACGCTGTTCAAGCTGGCGTTGCCGACCATGACGGTGCTGCTGGCGCAGACCGCGGTGAACGTCGCCGAGGCCTATTATGTCGGCTTCCTCGGCACCGACGCGCTGGCGGGCGTTGCGATGGTGTTTCCGCTCTTCATGCTGATGACGATGATGTCGAACGGCGGCATCGGCAGCGGCGTCTCCTCGGCGGTCGCGCGTGCGATCGGGGCTGGTCGGAAGGCGGATGCTGATGCCATCGTGTTTCACGCCATCGTGCTCTCGGTCGTGGCGGGTGCGCTCTTTTCGATCGGCACCGCGCTCGGAGGCCCGGCGCTGTACCACGCGCTCGGCGGACGCGCCGGCGCGCTGGACGCGGCGCTGAAATATTCCAATTACCTGTTCGCGGGCGCGATACCGGTCTGGATCGTCAACCTGCAGGCGGCGGCGCTGCGCGGTTCGGGCAATGTCCGGGTGCCGGCGCTGGTGACCCTGATCGGCGCTGGCGTAATGATCCCGCTGTCGCCGCTCCTGATCTTCGGTCTTGGCCCGATGCCTGGCCTCGGCATCGGCGGCGCCGGCATTGCCTTCGGACTATACTATGCCGGAGCAATGCTGGTCCTGGTGCGCTATATGGCCTCAGGGCGTTCCAGCCTGCATTGCCGCATCGCGCCGCTGCAGTGGCGGCTGTTCGCCGATATCCTCAAGGTTGGACTTCCGACCTCGGCCAGCGCCGTGCTGGTGAACCTCACCGTGATCCTGGTGACCTCCGCGGCCGGCCGCTTCGGCACTTCGGAACTTGCCGCCTACGGCATCGCATCGCGGCTCGACTACATCATGATCCCGATCCTGTTCGGGCTCTGCACCGCGACGCTGACCATGGTCGGCATCAATATCGGCGCCGGCCACGGTGCGCGCGCCCGGCATATCGCAAGGCTCAGCGCGCTGGTCGGCGCCGGTTTCGTCGGTGCGATCGGCTGTGGCGTTGCGCTGTATCCGCCGCTCTGGCTGACGCTGTTCAGCCATCAGCCGGATGTGTTGCGCGAAGGTGCCATCTATCTCCGCTTCGTCGCACCGGCCTATGCCGCGCTCGGCTTTGGCTTCGTGCTGGCCTTTGCCGGACAGGGCGCCGGTCACGTGCTGTGGCCGTTCCTCGCCTCGGTGGTGCGTATCCTGATCGCGGCCGGAGGCGGCTGGCTTGTCGTCGCGCAGTTCGGCGGCGGCATGGCGGCGCTTGCCGCCATGGTGATGCTGTCGCTGCTGGCCTACGCCGCGATCTGCAGCCCGGTGTTGATGTCAGGCCATATCTGGCGCCTTACGCCGCGCTGACGCCTTCATAGGCGCGGCGCAGCACGTCGAGGTCGAGCTTGACCATCTTCATCATCGCCGCCATCGCCCGCTGCGCAGCGGCGCGATCGGGCCCGCCAAGATAGCGCATCATCGCATTGGGCACGATCTGCCAGCGCATGCCCCAGCGGTCCTTGAGCCAGCCGCATTGCACCGGCGCACCGCCGTCGGCGCAGAGCGCATCCCAAAGACGGTCGACCTCGGCCTGGTCCTCGCAGCCGATCTTGAACGACACCGCGTCCGTGTGCTCGACCTTCATCCCGCCGTTGAGCGCCATGAAGCGCTGGCCGGCCAGCGTGAACTCGACCACCAGCACCGCACCCGCCGAGCCCGAGGGGTTGTCCATCGGGCCGCGCATCACCGTCTCGATCCGCGACTCCGGAAGCAGCGAGACGTAGAAATTGGCGGCCTCCTCAGCGTCGCCATTGAACCACAGGCAGGGGACGATCTTGGACATCCATTTTCCTTTCGGGCTTTGCGATGCCCGGAGGACGAACGAGAAGCCACCGGGCCGACAGCGCAGGACATGAAAAGCGCAGAACTTGGTCCGGACGCCGCAGCCATCAAGTCGGTGTGAAGCGTCTCCCGCAGCAACGCCTTGACAGGGAGTGCTGCTCAAGAGATGTTATGTTATAACATAACATATGCAGCCATGCGACACCCGCGACCGATCCCGTTGAAGAGGCTCTTCGATCTCCATGCGCAGACTCCCCGTCACCGTCTTGTCCGGCTTCCTAGGGGCTGGGAAGACCACTTTGCTGAACCACATCCTGAACAATCGTCGCGGCCTAAAAGTCGCGGTGATCGTCAACGACATGAGCGAGGTGAACATCGATGCGGACCTCGTTCGCGATGGCGGTGCCAACCTGTCGCGGACGGATGAGAAACTGGTCGAGATGAGCAATGGCTGCATCTGCTGCACGCTACGCGACGATCTTCTCAAGGAGGTGCGCTCGTTGGCCGAGAGCGGCCGGTTCGACTACCTCCTGATCGAATCCACCGGCATCGCCGAACCGCTCCCGGTGGCAGCGACCTTCGATTTCCGCGACGAGCACGGCGGGAGCCTTTCCGACATCGCGCAACTCGACACGATGGTCACCGTGGTCGATGCCGTGAACCTGCTGAAGGATTATTCCTCCTCGGATTTTCTCGCCCATCGCGGCGAGGCGCTCGAAGGCGACGACCGTGCGCTGGTCGATCTTCTCGTCGAGCAGATCGAGTTCGCCGACGTCATCGTGCTCAACAAGACCGACGACGCGACGCACGACCAGCGCGATGCTGCGCGCAAGATCATCCGCGCGCTCAATCCGCGTGCCGACCTCATCGAGACCAATCATGGCGTGGTGCCCTTCGACCGTGTGTTGGCGACCGGCCGCTTCGATTTCGAAAAGGCCCAGCAGCATCCGCTCTGGTACGACGAACTGTACGGCTTTGCCGATCACGTGCCGGAGACCGATGCCTATGGCGTGGCCAGCTTCGTCTACCGCGCCCGTCGCCCTTTCGTTCCCGAGAAGTTCGATCGCTTCATCAAGCAATCTTGGCCGGGTGTCATTCGCGCCAAAGGCCATTTCTGGCTGGCGACGCGGCCGCAATGGCTCGGCGAAGTCAGCCAGGCAGGCGCCCTGGTACGCACCCATGCGCTCGGCTTCTGGTGGGCCGCTGTGCCGTCCAAGCTTTGGCCGCAGGATCCGGCCTGGCGTTCACGGTTGCTCGAACGTTGGGACGACATCTATGGCGACCGCAGGCAGGAGATCGTCTTCATCGGCACCAACATGGACGAGGCGGCCCTGCGCGCGCGCCTCGATGATTGCCTGCTGCCGGGTCAGCCGTCGATGGATGTTGCGACATGGGCCAAGCTGTCGGACCCGTTTCCGGATTGGCGCCGCGCCGGCCAGCCGGCCTAGCACCGCCGAACGGCCTGTTCACATGCCACTTGCATAAACGCCGTCGCCTACGGCTTTGCGAGGGCGCCCTGGGGCGCGCCAGACGTGCCTCAGGGCGATCTCACCCGGGCAGAGCACCAGCCCAGGATCAACAGCCACTCGACCGGGCGCTACGGCTTCCCTTCAGAGGGATCCCGGTGCACGGGATCGACCCACAGCACGGTCTCCGGTTTTTCGACCGGTTCGATGTCGATGTTGACGGCGATCGCCTCGCCGTCCGAGCGCACCAGCACGCATTCCAGCACCTCGTCCGGGCTGGCGTTGATCTCCTGGTGCGGCACGTAAGGCGGCACGAAGATGAAATCGCCGGGGCCGGCTTCGGCGGTGAACTGCAGCTTCTCGCCCCAGCGCATCCGCGCCTTGCCCTTCACGACATAGATGATGCTTTCCAGATGGCCGTGATGATGCGCGCCGGTCTTGGCGTCGGGTTTGATCGTCACCGTGCCGGCCCACAATTTCTGCGCGCCGACGCGGGCGAAATTGATCGCGGCCTTGCGGTCCATGCCGGCGGTCGACGGCACGTTGGGATCGAGCTGATCGCCGGGAATGACGCGGATGCCATCGTGCTTCCAGCGCTCGTCAGCGTGATCGTGAGAATGGCCGTGTGCGTCGTGATGGTGAGAACCGGACATGGATGCTTTTCTTCTTGGATGGAACTACGCGCAGCTTAACGAAAAGGCCGCGGCAACGCCACAAAGGTTCCGCGAACCTTTTGGCATGGCCGGCGTTGTCTGTGGGAGAGCAACACAACGGAGGAGAAATGACCATGGGTGCCACCACTGACAAGATCAAAGGCGCAACCAACGAGGCTGTCGGCAAGGCCAAGCAGGGCATCGGCGAGGCGGTCGGCTCGGATCGCATGCAGGGCGAAGGTGCCATGCAGGAAGTGAAGGGCAAGGGCCAGAAGGCGGTAGGCGACGCCAAGCAGGCCACCAAGGACGCTGCGAACAGCGCGGCTTCAACGGTCAACAAGAATCTCTAAGCGAGGTTCACTCGACGGCTTTGTAATGTGCGCGCGTCGAGAGACCGGCTCCCTCATCCCGGGGGAGCCGGTCTTTTTTCGTCCGTCGGGACGCGGCGAGGTCACGCCCCAGTGATCGCCGGCTGCCCATGCCGGTACGAATCCCGCTACAATCGGTGCGATGGCGCGCGCGATTCCCTCAGTTCATCTGACACAGGTTCAGGCAAGACGCATTTGGCTGCGGGCACAACGGCTGGATGAGGAGACGCCCTTCGGTGCTGGCCCGGAAGCCGTCGCGGCGGCGGTGGCCCATCTCGGTTATGTCCAGATCGACACCATCAACGTCATCGAGCGCTGCCATCATCACATCCTGTTCACGCGCATTCCTGCCTATCGCCGCGCCGATCTCCGCCAGGCCCAGAGCGTCGACAAGAGCGTTTTCGAATACTGGACGCATGCGCTGGCCTATGTGCCGATGCATGATTTCCGCTTCTTCCTGCCGGCGATGCGGCTGCATCGCCGCGATGGCCATCGCTGGCTCAATTCCGTCAAGCCGGAGGACATGCGCAAGGTGATGCGGTTGATCCGCCAGGGCGCGTTGACGATCCGCGACATCGAAGACGATGTCCTGACCGAAAAGGAACATCTGTGGGCGAGCCGCAAGCCGTCGAAGCGCGCGTTGCAGCTCGGCTTCTACCAGGGCACGCTCACGATCTCCGGCCGTGAGGGCATGCTCAAGACCTATGATCTGACCAGCCGGCATTTCGGTTGGGACAAGCCGCCCAAGCCCGCAACCCAGGCTGAGATCACAGCCTATCTGCTCGACCGTGCGCTGCGTGCGCAAGGCGTCGTCAGTCTCGACTCGGCCTGTCATCTCGATGCGCCGGCCAAGCCAGGAGTCCGGCGCTTGATCGAGGCGCGGCAGCGGCGCGGGGAACTTGTGCCGGTCGATATCGAAGGGGCTGGAAAGCTGCAGCATTGGGCCCGGCCGGAGATGCTCGATCGCATCGGCGAACTTGGCTCGGACCGTGTGCATATCCTGTCGCCGTTCGATCCTCTGATCATCCAGCGCAAGCGCACCGAGCTGTTCTTCGACTATGCGCACCGCTTCGAGGCTTATGTACCGAAGGAGAAGCGGCAGTTCGGCTATTTCGCGCTGCCCGTCCTGGTCGGCGAGGACATCGTTGCGGCGCTCGATCTGAAGACCGACCGGCAGAAGCGGAAGCTGTTGATGCAGAAATGGAGCTGGGTCGGGTCCGGCAAAGCGGCACGGGGTGAAGCGCGGAAAGCGCTGAAGCGGCGCATCGAGGAGGAATTGCACCGGTTCGAGCGGTTTCAACTGAGGGATTGATCCGGCGGCGCTACGGCTCAATTGCCGTCATTGCGAGAGGCATCAGCGCAAACCTTCAGATCTACCGCCGCGCCCAGCGCGATCCCCACCGCATAGGCCACGATATTCCATACCGAGAAGATCCTTCCGAGCAGCAGGGCGCCGGCGAGCGTCAGGCGGAAGCTGTCGAGCCAGGGCGTATGCACGAGGCGGATCAGCTCGACCAGGATCGCGACCGTCAGCGCGATGCCCACCAGTCGCGACCGCGACAGGCGAGGCGCCGTTGCGGCGAGCAGGAAGTACACCATCGTGGCCCACAGGGCCGAGCCGCCATACTTGACGATGAAGACGGGCAGGCCGAACCCGCGGCCGTAGAAGCGCAAGCCGAGGCCGAGCGCGATCACCGTCAGCGCCAGCGCAAGGGCCACGATGGCGCGGCGCGCGGCTGCGGCGCGGGGCACGGGCAGCACGCTCATGTGCGGGGCAACTCGCAGCGCTCCGTCGATGATGGCTGATATATGCACAATTCCAATTGACTTGCCTCCGCCGATGCTGAAAACCCGATCCCAACAGAACGACAAGAGTAGTCCGGGAGAAGCGCCATGAGCCTGTCCGCCACTTCATCTGCCGCGCGCGATCGCGCCGGCGACATCGAGACCTCGACCATCCGCGCCATCTCCTGGCGGCTGATCCCGTTCCTGGTGCTCGCCTATTTCTTCTCCTATCTCGACCGCGTCAATCTCGGCTTCGCGGCGCTCACGATGAACGCGGAGCTGAAGTTCACGCCGCTGATCTTCGCCTGGGGCGCCGGCATCTTCTTCATCGGCTATTTCATCTTCGAGGTGCCGAGCAACCTGGCGCTGGAGAAGTTCGGCGCCAGCCGCTGGATCGCCCGCATCATGGTGACCTGGGGCATCATCTCGGCGCTGATGGCCATGGTCTCCGGCGCCACCAGCTTCTATATCCTGCGCTTCCTGCTCGGTGTGGCCGAAGCCGGCTTCTTTCCGGGCATCATCCTCTATCTGACCTATTGGTATCCGGCGCAGTATCGCGCCCGTTTCCTCGCGGCCTTCGCCGTGGCCGTGCCGGTGTCGACCGTGATCGGCGCGCCGATCTCGGGCCTGCTGCTCGGGCTGGACGGTGTCATGGGCCTGCAGGGCTGGCAGTGGCTGTTCATCCTGGAAGGCGTCCCGTCCGTGCTGCTGGGCGTGGTCACCTGGTTCTATCTCACCGATAGACCTGAGCATGCGGACTGGCTCTCGTCCGAGCAGAAGGCGTGGCTCGCGGCACGCCTGGACGCCGAGATCGCCGCCAAGCAGGCGACCCATCAGATGACGCTCGGTGAGGCGCTGTCCTCGCCCAAGGTGATCATGCTGAGCCTGATCTATTTCGGCTTCGTTGGCGCGCTCTATGGCATGCAGTTCTGGCTGCCGCAGATCGTGAAGGCGTTCGGCCTCACCAACGCGCAGACCGGCTTCGTCACCGCGATCCCCTATCTGTTCGGCACCGTGGCGATGATCCTGTGGGCGCGGCATTCGGATGCGAGCCGCGAGCGCGTTTTCCATGTCGGCGCGCCGCTGATGCTGATCGCGGTCGCGCTCGCGCTTTCCAGCTATATCACCGATCCCACCGTCACCATGATCGTGCTGACGGTGGCCGCGATCGGCGTGTTCTGCGTGTTCGGCGTGTTCTGGACGTTACCGACCGCGTGGCTGTCGGGCACGGCTGCCGCCGGCGCGATCGCGCTGATCAATTCAATCGGCAATCTCGCGGGGTTCGGCGGCCCGTATCTGATCGGCTGGATCAAGGATTCCACCGGCTCGACCGCCAACGGCCTGCTGGCGCTTGCCGTGCTGCCCTTGGTCGCGGGCGTGCTCACCTTCCTTGGCGGGCATGAGAGCAAGGTCGAGTTTGCGGGGCAGAGCCCGGCAGAGTGAAGGCCAGTCGCTCGTCTTTCCGAGGCGGCCTCCAAGTGACCGAACCCGGAATTTCGCCGTTGCGACCATCTGGCAAACAAGCTGGAAATCCCGGGGGCGAGCGTGTCACGCGCGCTCCAGAAAGGGCGCTGCACCCCAAAGCCCCCTGCGGCAACATGTCTTAACATTCACGAAGTCATGATCACTGATGATTATTGACATTCGTCAGTCAACATTCGACACTCCGTGCAACTGCAACATGGGAGTGTCGGATGCTGTTCCGATCCTTTTTGCTCAGCGATTCCAAGCTCTTGACCGGCGCTGCGCTGGCCGTCGGCGCGATTGCCCTGGCCGGCTGCAACGATACCGTCGCCCAGAAGGCCGAGCCGATCCGGCCGGTGCTGGTCGCGACCGTGCATTACGAGGCCGAGACGCCCGAGCGCAGCTTCGTCGGTACCGTCAAGCCGCGGATCGAAGCCGATATCGGCTTCCGCGTCGCCGGCAAGGTGGCGAAGCGCCTGGTTGAGGTCGGCCAGACCGTCGACGTGGGGCAGCCGCTCGCCGTCCTCGACGAGGTCGACCTGAAGCTACAGGCCGAGCAGGCGGAAGCCGAACGCCGCGCCGCCACCGGCGTGCTGGCCCAGGCTGCCGCGGCCGAGACCCGCGCCAGGGAACTGCGCGCCAGGGGCTGGACCACGGACGCGCAGATGGACCAGGCGCGGGCGTCAGCCGACGAAGCGCGCGCCCGGCTCAACCGCGCCGAGCGCTCGGTCGAGCTGACCAAGAACTCGCTGTCCTACGCCACGCTCGAATCGGACGCCCGCGGCGTGGTCACGGCGACCATGATCGAGCCCGGCGTGGTCGTTGCGGCCGGCCAGGCCGCGGTCCGGGTCGCGCGCTTTGCCGAGAAGGAAGCGGTCGTGGCGATCCCCGAGACGCTGCTGGAGCGTGCCAAGACCGGTACGGCCAGCGTGACCTTGTGGTCGGGCCCCGACAAGAAATACGCGGCGCGCCTGCGCGAGATCGCGCCTGCGGCCGACGCCGCCACGCGCACTTATCTCGCCAAATTCTCGCTGCCCGATGCCGACGACAATGTCTCGCTCGGCATGACCGCAACGCTCACGCTCGCCGATGCCGCCACCACGCGCGTGGCGCGGCTGCCGCTGTCGGCACTGTTCAGCGAGGGCAGGGAGCCGTCGCTCTACGTCGTCAACGACAAGGGCGAGATCAGCCTGACGCCGGTCACGGTGAAATCCTACGACAGCAAGGATGTGCTGGTCACCGGCGGCGTCGAGGAGGGCGCGAAAGTGGTCGCGCTCGGCGTGCAGAAGATCGACCCCGCCCAGAAGGTGCGGGTGGTGTCGGCGCTGTCGTTCTAATTCGCGGTCGTTCCGGGGCGATGCGGAGCATCGAACCCGGACCTCTAGATTCCGGGTTCGCCTCTGCGAGGCGTCCCGGAATGACGGAGATAACAACTTTCGTCATTGCGAGGAGCCGAAGGCGACGAAGCAATCCAGACTATATCTGAGGAAAGATTCTGGATTGCTTCGCTTCGCTCGCAATGACGAACCAAATCGGCAATCGCAAGTGACCAAGCGGATCATCTCTCGGAGCGTGCCATGAAGCGGTTCAATCTCTCGGCCTGGGCGGTCAGCCATCCGCCGCTGGTGCTGTTCTTGATCCTCGCGCTCGGCGTGATGGGTTTCTTCTCCTATCAGAAGCTCGGCCGCGCCGAGGACCCGTTCTTTACGGTGAAGGTGGTCAATGTCTCCGTGATGTGGCCGGGCGCCACGGCCGCCGAGATGCAGAGCCAGGTCGCCGATCCGATCGAGAAGAAGCTGCAGGAGCTGCCCTATTTCGAGAAGGTGCAGACCTATTCGAAGCCGTCGTTCGCGGCGATGCAGGTGACCTTCCGCGACTCCACGCCGCCGAAGGACGTGCCGCATCTGTTCTATCTGCTGCGCAAGAAGCTCGACGACGTCGCCGGCCAGTTGCCGTCGGGCATTCTCGGGCCGTTCGTCAACGACGAGTTCTCCGATGTCGATTCCATCCTGTTCATGATGACCGGCGATGGCGCCGATTATGCGCAGTTGAAGAAGGTCGCCGAAGGCCTGCGTCAGCGGCTGCTGAAGGTCAACGGCGTCAACAAAGTCAATCTCTACGGCACCCAGGACGAGCGCATCTATGTCGAGTTCAGCCACGCCAAGCTCGCCACGCTCGGCATCACGCCCCAGGCCTTGTTCGACTCGCTCGCCAAGCAGAACAATGTGACACCGGCCGGCACGGTCGAGACCTCGGCGCAGCGGGTGCCGCTGCGCGTCACCGGTGCGCTCGACGGCGCCAAGGCGGTGGCCGAGACGCCGGTGGAAAGCAACGGTCGCGTGTTCCGGCTCGGCGACATCGCAACCGTGACCCACGGCTATGTCGATCCGCCGAGCTTCAAGGTGAGCCAGGAGGGCAAGCCGGCGCTCGGCATCGGCGTCGTCACCGCCAAGGGCGCCAACATCCTCGAGCTCGGGAAGGATGTGCATGCCGCGACCGACGATTTCATGAAAGCGGTGCCGCAGGGCATCGAACTCAAGCAGATCGCCGATCAGCCCAACGTGGTCGAGCACGCCGTCGGCGAGTTCGTGCATTCCTTCGTCGAGGCGCTGGTCATCGTGCTGTTCGTCTCGTTCCTGGCGCTCGGCTGGCGCACCGGGATCGTCGTGGCACTGTCGGTACCGCTGGTGCTCGGAATCGTCTTCATCGTCATGAACGCGATCGGGCTCGACCTGCACCGCATTTCTCTTGGTGCCCTCATTATCGCACTCGGACTTCTGGTCGATGACGCCATCATCGCGGTCGAGATGATGGTGGTGAAGATGGAGCAGGGCTGGGACCGGATCCGCGCGGCGTCCTTCGCCTGGGAATCAACCGCTTTCCCGATGTTGACCGGCACCCTGGTGACGGCCGCAGGCTTCCTGCCGATCGGTTTCGCCAATTCGGCGGTCGGCGAATATACCGGCAGCATCTTCTGGATCGTCGCCATCGCGCTGATCGCTTCCTGGTTCGTGGCGGTGATCTTCACCCCCTACATCGGCGTGAAGCTTCTGCCCGACATGAAGGCGCATCACGGTCACGACGAGCACGCCATCTACGACACCCGCATGTATCGCGGTTTGCGCCGTATCGTGCGCTGGTGCGTCGAGCATCGCATCACCACGGTCGCGGCGACCGTCGGCGTCTTCGTCGCCGCGATCGTCGCGTTCGGCCATGTGCAGCAGCAGTTTTTCCCGCTGTCCGAGCGGCCCGAGCTGTTCCTGCAACTGCGGCTGCCGGAGGGCACGGCCTTCAACGTCACCGAAAAGGCGGCGAAGAAGGCGGAAGCGCTGCTGAAGGACGACAAGGACATCGCGACCTACACCGCCTATGTCGGCCAGGGCTCGCCGCGCTTCTGGCTCGGTCTCAACCCGCAGCTGCCGAACGAGGCCTTCGCCGAGATCGTGATCGTCGCCAAGGATGTCGCCGCACGCGAGCGCATCAAGGCGAAGATCGAGAACGCCGCCGCCGATGGCGCGATCAACGAAGCGCGCGTCCGCGTCGACCGCTTCAATTTCGGTCCGCCGGTGGGCTTCCCCGTGCAGTTCCGCGTGATCGGCCCCGACACCGCCAAGGTGCGCGACATCGCCTATCAGGTGCGCGACGTGATGCGGCAGAATCCGAATGTGAGGGATCCGCAGCTCGACTGGAACGAGCAGTCGCCGTACCTCAAGCTGGTCGTCGACCAGGATCGCGCCCGGGCGCTCGGGCTGACGCCGCAGGACGTCTCGCAGTCGCTGGCGATGCTGATCTCGGGCTTGCAGGTCACGACCATCCGCGACGGCATCGAGAAGGTCGGCGTCATTGCCCGCGCGGTCCCGTCGGAGCGGCTCGACCTTGCCCATGTCGGCGACCTCACCATCACCTCGCGCAACGGCCTGGCCGTGCCGCTGCAGCAGATCGCCAAGATCGAGTATTCACATGAGGAGCCGATCCTGTGGCGACGCAACCGCGACATGGCGATCACCGTGCGCTCCGACGTCGCCGACGGCGTGCAGGCGCCTGATGTCACCAACCAGATCTGGCCGAAGCTTGCCGATATCCGCGCGCATCTCGAGCCGGCCTACCGGATCGAGATCGGCGGCGCGGTCGAGGAATCGCAGAAGGGCAATGCCTCGATCTTCGCGCTATTCCCGCTGATGGTCGCCGTGATGCTGACGCTTCTGATGATC
This sequence comes from Bradyrhizobium sp. SZCCHNS1022, assembly GCF_032484835.1. NCBI lineage: Bacteria > Pseudomonadati > Pseudomonadota > Alphaproteobacteria > Hyphomicrobiales > Nitrobacteraceae > Bradyrhizobium > Bradyrhizobium sp. SZCCHNS1022. Next base: position 2,665,885 of record NZ_JAUETT010000001.1, read on the forward strand.
CAGCTGCAGAGCTTCTCGCGCCTGATCCTGGTGTTCCTGACCGCGCCGCTCGGCATCGTCGGCGCTTCGCTCGGCCTCAACGTCGCCAACGCGCCGTTCGGCTTCGTCGCGCTGCTCGGCCTGATCGCGCTCGCCGGCATGATCATGCGCAACACGGTCATCCTGGTCGATCAGATCGAGACCGACGTCGCCCATGGCTTGACCCGCAAGGAGGCGATCATCGAGGCCACGGTGCGCCGGGCCCGGCCGGTGGTGCTGACCGCGCTGGCTGCGATCCTCGCCATGATCCCGCTGTCGCGCTCGGCCTTCTGGGGACCGATGGCGATCACCATCATGGGCGGGTTGTTCGTCGCAACCTTCCTCACGCTCTTGTACTTGCCAGGGTTGTATGCTCTCTGGTTCCGCAAGAGCCTCGATCAGCGTGGGACGGACGCTGAAACTGATCCTGCGGCGCAGCATGAGCGGCATGCGGATGAGACCATTCCGCTCGCCGAGGCTGCTGAATAAATCCCGCTGAATGGATCGCGCTGAAAATCGCGTTGGACAGAGGAGAATGATGGCGAGCATGGCGCTGGTTTCCGACCATATCGAGCCCGATACGCGCGAGCGGATTCTCGTGGTGGCGGAGCGGCTGTTCCGGCAGATCGGCTACCAGAAGACCACCGTGGCCGACATCGCCAAGGAGCTCCACATGAGCCCGGCGAATGTCTATCGCTTCTTCGATTCCAAGAAGGCGATCCATCACGGTGTCGCGCGAACGCTGATGGGCCAGGTCGAGGTGGCGGCGGAGGAGATTGCGGCGCGTCCCGGACCGGCGGTGCCGCGCCTTCGTGAACTGCTCGCCACCATCCATATCATGAATACCGAGCGCTATGTCGGCGACGCCAAGTTGCACGAGATGGTTGCGGTCGCCATGGAGGAGAGCTGGGAGGTCTGCGAGGCGCATATGCTTCTGATCACGGAGATTATCGGCCGGGTGATCGGGCAGGGCGCGGCATCGGGCGAGTTCGAGGCGGTCGATCTGCCGCTCTCGGCCCAGTGCGTCACCACCGCGATGCTGCGATTCTTCCACCCGCAGATGATCGCTCAATGCGAGCGGAAGCCTGGACCGACCATCGATCAAATGATCGATTTCGTGCTGGTCGGGCTTGGTTCAAGGAAGGTTGCGAGCTAGTTTCCCGTCATTGCGAGCGAAGCGAAGCAATCCAGGGCCGCAAGGAAGCGCTGGATTGCTTCGTCGCTTGCGCTCCTCGCAATGACGGAAGGGTGAAGGCGTGACCGAGCAGGACTTGCACTTCTACGAACCGAAGAACGGCCACGGCCTCAAGCACGATCCCTTCAACGCCATCATCGCGCCGCGTCCGATCGGTTGGATCTCCTCGCGCGACAAGAGCGGCAACGTCAATCTCGCGCCTTACAGCTTTTTCAACGCCTTCAATTACACCCCGCCGATCGTCGGCTTCTCCTCCACCAACTGGAAGGACTCGGTCGCCAATATCCAGGACACCGGCGAATTCGTCTGGAATCTGGTCACCCGCGACCTGGCCGAACGCATGAACGCGACCGCCGCGCATGTCGCTCGCGACGTCGATGAATTCAAGCTGGCCGGCCTCACCCCCGTACCCTGCAAGTTCGTGAATGTGCCGCGGGTCGGCGAGAGCCCGGTGGCGTTCGAGTGCAAGGTCTCCCAGATCATCCAGCTGCAGGGCGCCGACGGCACCAAGGCCAATGCCTGGCTCACGCTCGGCGAAGTGGTCGGCGTCACGATCGACAGGTCGCTGATCAAGGACGGCGTCTACCAGACCGCGCTGGCGCATCCGATCGTGCGCGCCGGCCGCCGCGGCGACTATTTCGAGATCACGCCGGAGGCGATGTTCGAGATGGCGCGGCCGGATTGAGGCGTTATTCTAGCGTCTGGACCTGCTCTGCGGCGACCGGAACCGCATTGTTCGCTCGCCGTTGATCGGGGGCGCGCGTAACTCACTCGATTCTCATGCGAAAGTGTCAGCTGAGAACTGTCACCTGAATCGCCGGGTGTTGGGCTAAGATGGCGCCGCTCCGGCGCCGGCGCTACCTTCGTCGAAAGAGCGTTCGAGGACAAAACCGTTCGAGGACATGGCCATGAATTCGTTCCGCCGCGATTTCATCACCAAGCCGATCTTCTCCTGGGCCCGCGGTGTCCTGCCGTCGATGTCGGCGACCGAGCGCGAGGCGCTGGAGGCGGGCGATGTCTGGTGGGATGCCGAACTGTTCACCGGCAACCCCGATTGGACCAAGCTGCTCGCTGTCCCGCAGGCGACCTTGACCGAGGAGGAGCGCGCCTTCCTGGATGGCGAGGTCGAAGAGCTCTGCAGAATGCTCGACGACTGGAAGATCAATTGGGAATGGCGCGATCTGCCGCGCGAAGTCTGGGACTTCGTTAAGCGCAAGAAGTTCTTCGGCATGATCATTCCGAAGGAATTCGGCGGGCTCGGCTTCTCGCCCTATGCGCATTCGGAAGTCGTGCGCAAATTGTCCTCACGCTCGATTGCGGCAGCCGTGACTGTGATGGTGCCGAACTCGCTCGGGCCGGGCGAACTCTTGATGCGCTTCGGCACCCGCGAGCAACAGGAGCGGTGGCTGCCGCGACTGGCGGATGGGCGTGACATTCCCTGCTTCGGACTGACCAGCCCGGAGGCCGGCTCGGATGCGGCGGCGATGGTCGATAGCGGCGTCATCTGCAAGGGCGAGTTCGAAGGGCGCGAGGTGATCGGCCTCAGGCTCAACTGGCACAAGCGCTACATCACGCTCGGCCCGGTCGCGACGCTGCTCGGGCTCGCCTTCAAGGCCTATGATCCCGATCACCTCGTGGGCCACCAGGACGAACTCGGCATCACGGTGGCGCTGATCCCGACCCATCTGCCCGGCGTCCGCATCGGCCGCCGTCATCTGCCGTCGATGCAGGTGTTTCAGAACGGTCCGAACTGGGGCGAGGACGTCTTCATCCCGCTGGACTACATCATCGGCGGCAAGGCGCGGCTTGGGCAGGGTTGGCAGATGCTGATGACGGCGCTGGCTGCCGGGCGCGGCATCTCCTTGCCGTCACTGTCGGCCGCGGGTGCGGCGTTCGCCGCCCGCGCCACCGGCGCCTATGCGCGCATCCGCGAGCAGTTCAACATCCCGATCGGCAAGTTCGAAGGCATCGAGGAGCCGCTGGCGCGGATCGCCGCGACGGCTTACCTGCTCGACGCGGCGCGCCGGCTCACCTGTGCCGCGCTCAACGCCGGGCATCATCCTGCCGTGATCTCCGGCATCATGAAGCTGCACGCGACCGAGCGGATGCGGATCGCGATCGACGATGCGATGGACATTCATGGCGGCAAGGCAGTGATCGACGGACCGCAGAACTATCTCGGCAGCATCTATCGCGCCGTGCCGGTCGGCATCACGGTCGAAGGCGCCAATATTCTCACCCGCAACCTGATCGTGTTCGGGCAGGGCGCCATCCGCGCGCATCCTTATCTCTTGCAGGAGATGAATGCGCTTGCGGATAGCGACCGCAAAACCGGGCTCGACGCCTTCGACACCGCGTTCTGGAAGCATGTCGGCCACAGTATCACGACACTGTTTCGTGCCTGGGGCCGCAGCTGGACCTTTGGGATCTTTGCACCGGCGCCCGAAGCGGGGAGTGCGACCGGGCATTATCGCCGGCTCTCGCGCTATGCGGCGGCCTTCGCGCTCTGCGCCGACGTGGCGCTGCTCACGCTGGGCGGCGCCTTGAAGCGCAAGGAGATGTTGTCGGCGCGCTTTGGCGACATCCTTTCCGAGCTCTATTTATTATCTGCCGCACTGAAGCGCTGGCAGGATGAAGGCCGTCAAGCCGAAGACCTGCCGCTGCTCGAATGGTGCATGGCATCGGGCTGCAGGACGATCGAGAACCGTTTCGCCGAGATCATCGCCAATCTGCCGAACCGGTTTGTGGCAGGGCTTCTGAAATTCGCGGTGCAGCCGTTCGGCTCGCGCGTGCTCGGGCCCTCTGATCGCATCGTTCATCAGTGCGCGCAGATCCTGCTCGCGCCATCAGCAGCGCGCGACCGGCTGACGCCTGACCTCGCCGAGGTCGATGATGACGGGCCGGTGGCGCGACTGGAGAAGGCGCTGCGGCTTGTCGTCGCCGCCGAGGACATCGTGAAGCGGCTGCGCGCCGCGCGGCTGCGCGATCCCGCCGAAGCGGTGAAGAAGGGCGTCATTACGCAGAGTGATGCAGACCGGCTTATCGCGGCCCACGAGGCGGCGGCCAAAGTGATCGAGGTCGACGATTTCGCAGCCGAGGCGCTGTCGCCGATCGCCGGCAAACCGGCCGATGTGCATCAATTCTTTCAGCAGCTCGGCGAACAGAGGGCGGCAAGCTGATGGCACGCGCGGTCTACATCATCGACGGCAGCAGGACGCCGTTCCTGAAGGCGCGTTCCGGGCCGGGGCCCTTCACGCCGGTCGATCTCGCCGTGCAATGCGGCCGGCCGCTGCTCGCGCGCCAACCCTTCGCGCCAGATCGCTTCGACCAGGTGATCCTCGGCTGCGTCAATGTGATCGCCGACGAGATGAACCCGGCTCGTGTCGCTGCGCTCCGGCTCGGGATGGGCGAGCGGATGGTCGCCTTCACCATGCAAATCAATTGCGGCTCGGGCATGCAATCGATCGACACCGCCTACCGCTATATCCGCGAGGGCCACGCCGATCTGATCCTCGCCGGCGGCGCCGAAGCGTTGAGCCATGCGCCGCTGGTCTGGCCGCAGCAGGGCGTGCGCTGGTTCGCGGGGCTTGCCACCGCAAAGACACTGGCCGCCAAGATCGCGGCCGCGTTGAGAGTGAGGCCCAGCTACTTCAAGCCGGTCATCGGGCTGGAGCGCGGGCTCACCGATCCCGTCACCGAGCTCAACATGGGGCAGACCGCGGAAAAGGTCGGCCATCTGTTCGGGATCACCCGGGCGCAGGCGGACGAGTATGCGGCCGAGAGCCACCGACGGCTTGCCCGCGCCCAGGCCGAGGGCTGGCTGAAGGGCGAGGTCGAGACCGCGTTCGCGCGCGACGGCAAGTTCTATGATCACGATGACGGCGTGCGGCCGGACTCGACGGCGGAGTCGCTGGCGAAATTGCGTCCGGTGTTCGAACGTCCCTGGGGCCAGGTGACCGCGGGCAATTCCTCGCAGATCACCGATGGCGCGTCCTGGGTGATCCTGGCCTCGGAAGATGCGGTGGCGAAGCACGGGTTGTCGCCGAAAGCCGTCATTCTCGACAGCCAGTGGTCGGCGCTCGATCCCTCGATCATGGGCCTTGGTCCGGTGCTGTCGGCCACCGCGCTGCTGAAGCGCAACAATTTCGCTTTGCAGGATGTCGAGACCTGGGAGCTGAACGAAGCCTTCGCCGCGCAGGTGCTTGGCTGTCTCGCTGCCTGGCAAGACGAGCGGTTCTGCCGCGAGGTGCTCGGCCTCGACGGCGCGGCCGGATCGATCGATCGCGCCAGGCTCAACGTCGATGGTGGTGCGATCAGTCTCGGTCACCCCGTCGGCACGTCGGGCAACCGGATCGTGCTGCATCTGGTCAATGCGATGAAGCGGCTCGGCACGCGGCGCGGCGTTGCCACCGAATGTATTGGCGGTGGGCTCGGTGGTGCCATGCTGATCGAGGCGGTGTGATCATGAAATCGCAAATCATGGATGTCCTCAGTGATCGCGTGCGCGAGCTTGGGCCGGTGGCTGATGCGGCAGGCCCGTACAAGAACTTCAAGCTGACACGCGATGAGGACGGCATCGCCTGGCTGCTGTTCGACCGGCCCGGGACCAGTGCCAACACCTTGTCTGCGGACGTTCTCGAGGAGTTCGATCGCGTCCTCGCCGAGCTGGAAGCGCACCGGCCGTCCGGGCTCGTCATCCGCTCTGCGAAAGCGTCCGGGTTCATTGCCGGCGCCGACGTCAATGCTTTCCGCGGCGCGAGCGATGCGCGCGCGGTCGGCACCGAGATGCTGCGCGCGCATGCGGTGGTCGACCGGTTGGAGGCGCTGCGCGTCCCGACGGTCGCCGTGATCCACGGCTTCTGTCTCGGCGGCGGGCTCGAAGTGGCGCTTGCCTGTCAGTCACGGATCGCGATCGAGGGAGCCCGCTTCGGTTTCCCCGAGGTGATGCTGGGCCTGCACCCGGGCCTCGGCGGCACCGCGCGCTTTACGCAAGCGGTCAATCCGGTGCAGGCGATGAGCCTGATGCTGACCGGCAAGACCATCGATGCGCGCCGCGCCAAATCGCTCGGACTGGTGGATGCGGTGACGCAGGAGCGCCATGTCCGCGGCGCGGTGAAGGATGCCGTGTTCGGGCGGCTGAAGCGCGCCAAGCCCGGCATGCTGAACGCGCTGCTCAATGCCGGCCCGGTGCGCGGGCTGCTCGCCAATCGCATGCGGAGCGAAGCGGAGAAGAGCGCGCCGCGCGAGCATTATCCTGCGCCTTACGCGCTGATCGATTTGTGGGAACGGCATGGTGGCGACAAGGTCGCGATGCTGCGGGCGGAGCAGACCTCGTTCGCCGGCCTGATGGTGACGCCGACCGCGCAGAACCTGATCCGCGTCTTCTTCCTGCGCGAGCAGATGAAGAAGAGCGCCGGCACCGGCAGCCAGGTCCAGCATGTCCACGTGATCGGTGCCGGCGCGATGGGCGGCGATATCGCGGCCTGGTGCGCCAATCAGGGCTTGCGCGTCACGCTCGCCGACATGAAGCCGGAGCCGATCGCAGGCGCGATCAAGCGCGCCGCCGATCTGTTCAATAAGATCATCCGAACAGGCCCCGAAGTGCGCGATGCGCTCGACCGGCTGATCCCGGACATGGCGGGCGAAGGTGTGCGCAACGCCGACTTGGTTATCGAGGCGGTGCCGGAGAAGCTCGAGCTCAAGCAGAAAGTCTACGCCGCGATCGAGCCTCGCATGAAGGGCGATGCGATCCTTGCCACCAATACGTCGAGCATTCCGCTTCAGGATCTGCGCACCAGCCTGCTGCGGCCGGAACGGCTATTGGGGCTGCACTTCTTCAATCCCGTGTCGCGGCTGCAGCTCGTCGAGGTGATCCATCACGAGGGCACCGATCAGGCGTTGTTCAGCCGTGCACTCGCCTTTGTCGGCGCGATCGATCGGTTGCCGCTACCGGTGAAGAGCTCGCCCGGCTTTCTCGTCAATCGCGCGCTGACGCCCTACATGCTGGAAGCGATGGTGCTCCTGGATGAGAAGATCGACCAGACCGTCATCGATGCCGCCGCGCGCAGGTTCGGCATGCCGATGGGACCGATCGAGCTCGCCGACCAGGTCGGGCTCGACATCTGCCTCGACGTCGGCGACATGCTGCGTACCAAATTCGGCGACGCGCTGCCGCCGACGCCGGCGTGGCTGCGCGAGAAGGTGGCGAGAGGCGAGCTCGGCCGCAAGACCGGCAAAGGCTTCTATAGTTGGCGAGACGGCAAGCCTCAGCGCATCGCGAGCCAACCGACGGAGCGCAAGCCCTCGCAAGAGATGATCGATCGCCTGATCCTGCCGATCTCCAATGTCTGCGTTGCTGCCCTGCGTGAGGGCATTGTGGATAATGCTGATAGTGTGGATGGAGCGATGATCTTCGGCACAGGTTATGCTCCGTTTCGCGGTGGCCCCTTGAATTATGCGCGCACGCGCGGCATCGAGGATGTCGTGACCACCTTGCGCAGCCTCGCGCAGAAATTCGGTGATCGGTTCACCCCCGATACCGGTTGGGAGACTTTCAGGTGACCGAAGCTTCTGTTCATGCCGCATTCACCACATCGAGCGAGCCGGGTGGCGATCTCTGCATTCGCACGCTTGCGATGCCGGCCGATACCAACGCCAATGGCGATATTTTCGGTGGCTGGCTGTTGAGCCAGATGGATGTCGGCGGCGGCGTGTTCGCTTCCAAGGTCGCGAGATCGCGTACGGTCACGGTGGCGATCGAAGCGATGAATTTTCGTAAAGCTGTCTATGTCGGCGATCTGGTCTCCGTGTATGCCAACCTCGTTCGGCTCGGCCGCACGTCGATGACGGTGCATCTCGAAGCCTGGGTGCTGCGACGCAAAGAGGAGCAGCCGATCCTTGTGACCGACGGTAATTTTACTTACGTCTCGATCGACGATGATGGTCGTCCGCAGATGATCAAACGGGACGGCGCGGCGGCGGCCAGCTAGATAGGCCCAGGAGCGCGTGCAGTTGGACGTATGCAGTTGTTAGCATAATCGTTCTGCTTCTCGCGCTATAGCGAGCCGCTTCTGCTAGGAATTTGCAGGCATGTGGCGGGGTTGAACGCATTGGCATCAGGCGCAATCGATGCGGCCGATCCCGGTGAGCCGATCACTCGGCAAGAATTGCCGTGCGTATTGCGACGGTACTTTTAGCCGCAGCCCGCTACGTTTGTCTGTTCAAGGCGCGAGGTCTTCGTTAGTCATCTTAGCGTAGCGCCATTCGGGTGACGTATTGCGCACCAGTGGTTGTGTAGCTACTATCATGATGATTTGTGGTGTGTAGTCGTGACTTGCTGCTCCAGCAGGACAGAGATTGACGCATCAAGACAACGGCGTCGTCCAGTTCATGACGGTGGCTCGCCATCCGACGAGGCTTCGGCCTCCGCTAAGCGAATACGATGGCGAGCAGCAATGCGACGGGAGTTATGATTGGTGGAGTTGGATATGTCCGATGTTGACGACAGGTTGACTTTGGAAGTTCTTAAAAGGCTTCAGCAGCGGCTTCATCGTGCCGAGAACAAGATTGATGATTATGAGATCGAGCTGAACCTATTTCGAGAGCAGCAGATTTCAGTGCTTCGAGATCTGCACCAGATTTATGAGTTGCTCGGCCAGCACCACGAAAGCTTGATCCATGCGCGCGGGCCATCGAAGCCGACGCTGGTGTCGCGCGATGAATCCCGATGAGAGTGCTCTCCATTGGTTCGACAAGGGCGTGCGTTCGAGCTTATGGGCTGGCCTCGCCGGCGGGTAGAAGCAAAGGACGCCGGTGACCTGCAGGACTGTGGCGGGCGTCGTTGCTGTGCTGGGATCAGCGCCGCCCACCAATAAGGAAGCATGACCAGCCGTGCGGCGAATTTGAAGTTCCGATCAAATCCGCCGGGCCGTCTTCATCGGAACACCGGGGTGCGGCACCTGGTCCCTGGAACTCCTGCCGTCATCCTCCGTTATAGGCCCGGACTTAAGCTGAAGGACTGGGTAATGTCGGACACCTACATCATCGAGGTCAGCAATCAGGCGGCAGGGATCGTCGTGCGCGACTGCGGTGGCTATCGTTTCTTTGCTGCGTCGCATCGCTTCAACCCACTCGAGGGCCAGGTATTTCGCAATGCGCGCGAGGCGGAGCGCGCGGCGATGCGGCTCGTCAACGGTGAATTGTCAGCGGCGGCGTAAGCACGGCAGGCTCTGGACAAAGAGCATGCGGCGGTTCCGGCTGTCATCTCCCGTGAGTGGCGGCCGCTTCGAGGGCTCGGGCGGATTGACGCTTGCGAGAATCCGCCGCACCATGGCGCTCTATCAAGAGGCGTGCCATGGCCCTGCTTTCTCAACGTCAGACCGAGATCCTCAATCTGGCGCGGTCTTCGGGCCGTGTCATGGTCGAAGATCTCGCCCGCCGCTTCGAAGTCTCTGCACAAACCATCCGCAAGGACCTGAACGATCTCTGCGAGCAGCGCGCGCTGACCCGTATCCATGGCGGCGCCATCATCGCCTCCGGCGTTGAGAACCTGGCCTACGAAGCGCGCCGGTTCGTCGCAGCCGAGGAGAAGAAGGCGATTGGAGCGGCGGCTGCGGCGCGAATCCCGAACGGGTGCTCGCTGTTCATCAACATCGGCACCACGACGGAGGAGGTCGCGAGCGCGCTCTCGGCGCACCAGGACCTGCTCGTCATCACCAACAATCTGAACGTCGCGATGCTGCTCTATCGCCATCCGCGCATCGAGGTGATCGTCGCCGGCGGCACAGTGCGCCGTTCCGATGGCGGCGTGGTCGGGTCGACGGCGACGCAACTGATCGGCCAGTTCAAGGTCGACTACGCGATCATCGGCGCCTCAGCGATCGATGAGGAAGGCGCGCTGCTCGACTTCGACTATCGCGAAGTGCAGGTGGCGCAGGCCATCATCGCCAACGCGCGTAGCGTGATGCTGGTGGCCGACTCCACCAAGCTTCATCGTTCCGCGCCGGTGCGTATCGCGCATCTCAGCCAGATCCAGACCTTCGTTACTGATCGTCCTCTGCCCGATGGGCTCGCCGGCCTGTGTCACAGCCGCGGCATCCAGGTCGTCACGGCGATGCCCACTGCCGATTTGGAGGACGGTGGCGATGTGCCCGAGGCTTCAACTTCAACGATACTTCGCCGGGCCTGAGGACACGTTCGCCAGCCCATTTTGCTGCGGCGCATTCGCGACATTCCTGTGAAATTCGGTTTGCTTTCACTTTCGTTTGTGTTTATCTCGCAAACGAAAGTGAAATCGCCGGAGTGAAGGCGATTGCCGGGGGAACGTCGGTTGGAGCGGATTTACGACCTCGCCATTATCGGAGGCGGCGTGAACGGTTGCGGCATCGCCCGCGATGCGGCCGGACGCGGCAATTCGGTATTTTTGTGCGAGATGAATGACCTGGCCAGCGGGACCTCGTCCTGGTCAACCAAGCTGGTGCATGGCGGCCTGCGCTATCTCGAATATTACGAGTTTCGGTTGGTGCGCGAGGCGCTGATCGAGCGCGAAGTTCTCTGGCGGATCGCGCCTCACATCATCAGCCCGCTGCGCTTCGTTCTGCCGCATCACGCGGGCCTGCGGCCGGCTTGGCTGCTGCGCCTCGGGCTTTTCCTTTACGACCATCTCGGCGGCCGCAAGCTGCTGCCGCCGACGCGCTCGGTCGATCTGCGCAGCGACGAGGTCGGCAAGCCGCTGCTTGCGGGGCGATATTCACGCGCCTTCGAATATTCGGATTGCTTCGTTGACGACGCCCGTCTCGTGGTCCTGACCGCGCGCGACGCCGCCGACCGCGGCGCCGTCATCCGCACCCGCACCCGCGCGACCGAGATCCGGCAGACCGGCGGCGTCTGGCAACTGACCGTCGTGAATACCGAGACCGGCGAGCGCGAAACCATCCGCGCCCGTGCGCTCGTGAATGCCGGCGGCCCCTGGGTCGAGGAGGTGCTGGCGCGCGGCGCCGGCGTGAATGCCAAGGCCAAGGTCCGCCTGGTGCAGGGCTCGCACATCGTCGTGCCGAAGCTCTATGACCACGATCGGGCCTACATCTTCCAGAATGCCGATGGCCGCATCGTCTTCGCGATTCCCTACCAGCAGGATTTCACGCTGATCGGCACTACCGATCGCGACTATCACGGCGATCCGGCCAAGGTGAAGGCGACGGAGGAGGAAATCCGTTATCTCTGCGCGGCGGTCGGCGAGTATCTCGCCAAGCCGGTCCGCCCCGAAGACGTGGTGTGGACCTATTCCGGCGTGCGCCCGCTCTATGACGACGGCGCGTCCGAGGCCAAAGCCGCGACGCGCGACTATGTGTTTGAGCTCGACACGCCCGACGGACTGCCGCTGTTGTCGATCTATGGCGGCAAGATCACGACCTATCGGCGGCTCTCCGAGGAGGCGCTGGAGCGCCTGTCGCCATATTTGAAAGGCGGCAAGGCGGGCGCGGGCTGGACGGGCCAGTCGCCCTTGCCCGGCGGTGAGATGGTGGTTTCCGGCGTGCCGGCCCTGGCTGCGGAGTTGCGCAAGGCCTATCCGTTCCTGGCCGAGGCGCATGCGCGCCGGCTTGCCCATGCCTACGGAACGCGCGCTGCAAAAATGCTCGGCAACGCTGCCGCAGCTTCCGATCTCGGCCAGGATTTCGGCGCGACCTTGACGGAGCGCGAAGTCAGGTACCTGATGGCGGAAGAGTGGGCATGCACGGCCGAGGACATCGTGTGGCGTCGATCGAAGCTTGGTTTGCGGATGTCGCCGCAGGAGATCGCGGCGCTCGATCATTGGATCGAGGCCAACCGCGCCTCCGTTGTCGCGCCCGCGCGTGAGGCGGGAGGACGCGCATGAGCGTGACGCTCGACCAGGTCACGCGCGTCGTCGATGGTCTTCCGACCATTCGCGATGTGTCGTTGACGCTGCAGCGCGGCACCTTGAGCGTGCTGCTCGGCCCGACCTTATCGGGCAAGACCTCGATCATGCGGCTGCTTGCCGGGCTCGACAAGCCGACCACCGGTCGCGTGCTGGTCGACGGCAAGGACGTCACCGGCGCCGACGTGCGGCAGCGTTCGGTCGCGATGGTCTATCAGCAGTTCATCAACTATCCGTCGCTGACGGTCTATGAGAACATCGCTTCGCCCCTGCGGGTGCAGGGCAAGCCGCGCGACCAGATCGAAAAGCGCGTCGCGGAGGCGGCGAAGCTGTTGCGGCTCGAGCCTTATCTGCAGCGCACGCCGCTGCAACTCTCCGGCGGTCAGCAGCAGCGCACGGCAATCGCCCGCGCGCTGGTGAAGGGCGCCGACCTCGTGCTGCTCGACGAGCCCCTGGCCAATTTGGACTACAAATTGCGCGAGGAGCTGCGCGCGGAGTTGCCGCGCATCTTCGAGGCCTCGGGCGCGATCTTCGTCTATGCCACCACCGAGCCGTCGGAGGCGTTGCTGCTCGGCGGCCGTACCATCTGCATGTGGGAGGGCAAGGCGCTGCAGGTCGGTGAGACCGCCAGCGTCTACCGCCGCCCGGACACGTTGCGGGTGGGGCAGGTGTTCTCCGATCCGCCGATGAACATCGTCGGCATCGTGAAGCGCGGCGACCAGGTGCATTATGACGGCGACGTTGCTGCGCCGGCGACCGGGCTCTATGCCGGTCTGGCCGACGGGACCTATCGTGTCGGTTTTCGGCCGCATCAGCTCGGGTTGACCAAGAGCGGCGCCAGCCACGGCCGCCACGCTTTCCCGGCGACCGTCTCGGTCACCGAGATCACGGGCTCCGAGAGCTTCGTCCATTTGTCCCGCAACGGCGTGAACTGGGTCGCGGTATTGCACGGCGTGCACGAATACGAACCCGGCGAGGCGCTGGACGCCGTGCTCGACCCCGGCAATATCTTTGTCTTTGATGCCGCCGACCGGCTGGTCGCGGCCCCCAGCGCCTGAGGGAGATGCCGAATGGCCCGCATTGACCTCGTCGACCTCGCCCATGCCTACAACGGCAACGTTGCCGACACCGAAAGCTACGCGCTGAAACCGGTGACGATGACTTGGCGCCAGGGTGGCGCCTATGCGCTGCTCGGCCCCAGCGGCTGCGGCAAGACCACGCTGCTCAACCTGATATCTGGCATTCTGACGCCCTCGCGCGGCAAGATCCTGTTTGACGGGACCGACATCACGCAGCGATCGACCCGTGAGCGCAACATCGCGCAGGTGTTCCAGTTCCCGGTGATCTACGACACCATGACGGTCGGCCAGAATCTCGCATTTCCGCTGAAGAACCGCGGCGTGCCGAGAGCCGAGATCGACAAGCGCGTTGCCGAGATCGCTCATCTCTTGGATCTGACGCAGGATCTCGACCGCAAGGCGACGCGGCTCACGGCGGATGCCAAGCAGAAGATCTCGCTCGGGCGGGGCCTCGTCCGCTCCGACGTCGCCGCCGTGCTGTTTGACGAGCCGCTCACGGTGATCGACCCCGAGCTGAAGTGGCAGCTGCGCTCCAAGCTGAAGGCGCTGCATCGGGAACTCGATCTCACCATGATCTACGTCACCCATGACCAGACCGAGGCGCTGACCTTCGCCGACACGGTCGTGGTGATGCATGACGGCCGCGTCGTGCAGAGCGGCACGCCGGCCGAACTGTTCGAAAAGCCCGCGCACACCTTCGTCGGCTACTTCATCGGCTCGCCCGGCATGAACATCTTGGCGGCTGAGGTCAAAGGGCACGAGGCGCGCATCGACGGTCACACCCTGACGCTGTCGCGCAGCTATGACGCGCTGGCTGCGGCCGGGAAGATCGAGGTCGGCGTGCGTCCCGAATTCGTCGAGGTGGCCGAGCCCGGGCCCGGGCTTCTCGCCGCCAACCTCGAGCGGATCGACGATCTCGGACGTATCCGCTTCGCCCGCGTGCGGGTCGGTGACGTGAAGTTCGCCGCGCGCGTGCCGGCCGGCTTCTCGCCGTCGGGTTCGTCCGTCGGGCTGAAGTTCGATCCGTCGCATGTGCACGTCTACGCCGACAGCCGTCTGGTCGAGGGAGTCGCCTGATGGAGAAGACCATCAACAACAAGGCCTGGCTCCTGGTGTTGCCGGTGTTCCTGCTGGTGGCGTTCTCCGCCATCATCCCGCTGATGACGGTGGTGAATTATTCGCTGCAGGATACCTTCGGCAACAACCAGTTCTTCTGGAACGGCGTCGGCTGGTTCAAGGAGTTGCTCGATCCCTCGACCGATCTCGGCGGCCGCTTCCTCGCCTCGCTCTGGCGCAACCTCATCTTCTCTGCCGTGGTGCTCGCGATCGAGGTGCCGCTCGGCATCGTGGTGGCGCTCTCGATGCCGCGCGCCGGCTGGACCGTCGCTTTCTGCCTGGTGATGCTCGCGCTGCCGCTGCTGATTCCGTGGAACGTGGTCGGCACCATCTGGCAGATCTTCGGCCGCTCGGATATCGGCCTGCTCGGCTACGTGCTGAACCGGATCGGCATCGACTACAACTACGTCTCAAACGACTTCGACGCCTGGGCAACCGTTATCGTCATGGACGTCTGGCATTGGACCAGCCTGGTGGCGCTGCTCTGCTACGCCGGCCTGAAGTCGATTCCGGATGCTTATTACCAGGCGGCGCAGATCGACGGCGCCTCGCGCTGGGCGGTGTTCACCGCGATCCAGCTGCCGAAGATGCATCGGGTGCTCCTGATCGCGGTGCTGCTCCGCTTCATGGACAGCTTCATGATCTACACTGAGCCGTTCGTGGTGACCGGTGGCGGACCCGGCAATTCCACCACCTTCATCTCGATCGAACTCGTCAAGATCGCGCTTGGCCAGTTCGACCTCGGCAAGGCGGCGGCACTGTCGCTGGTCTACAACCTGATCATCCTGATCGTCTGCTGGGTGTTCTACACGATCATGACCAATGCCGGCGCCGATCGCCGACCGGCGAAGAAGGGAGGCGCGTGATGCATTCGATTCCGGGCCGCCGCATCATCATGTCGGTCTTCCTGGTCTTTCTGCTGTTGCCGATCTACTGGCTCGTCAACATGAGCTTCAAGACCAATGCCGAGATCGTCTCGACCATGACGCTGTGGCCGCATCAGCCGACGATCGCGAATTACAAGCTCATCTTCACCGACGAGAGCTGGTATTCCGGCTACATCAATTCCTTGAAATACGTCATCCTCAACACGGTGATCTCGATCGCCGTGGCGCTGCCGGCGGCTTACGCCTTCTCGCGCTACCGCTTCCTTGGCGACAAGCATCTGTTCTTCTGGCTGTTGTCCAACCGGATGGCGCCGGCCGCGGTCTATGCGCTGCCGTTCTTCAACCTGTATTCCGCGATCGGCCTGTTCGATACGCCGTGGGCGGTGGCGCTGGCGCACTGCATCTTCAATGTCCCGCTCGCGGTCTGGATCCTCGAAGGCTTCGTGTCCTCGGTGCCGCGAGAGATCGACGAGACCGCCTTCCTCGACGGCTATTCGTTTCCGCGCTTCTTCGTGAAGATCCTGGTGCCGCTGATCGCAAGCGGCATCGGGGTGGCCGCCTTCTTCTGCTTCATGTTCTCCTGGGTCGAACTCCTGCTGGCGCGCACGCTGACCTCGGTCAACGCCAAGCCGATCTCGGCGGTGATGACGCGCACGGTCTCCGCCGCCGGCATGGATTGGGGCCTGCTCGCCGCCGCCGGCGTGCTCACCATCATCCCCGGCGCGCTCGTGATCTGGTTCGTCCGCAACTACATCGCGCGCGGTTTCGCGCTAGGTCGGGTGTGACCATGAACTGGCAAGCCCGCCGAAATGAATTCGGTGCGCTCCCTCCCCGGGGAGGGGAGTGGACCATCCTCGGTGAGAGAGCGTCCAGTTCCTCTCCGTCAATTGTTGCCTGGAGGCATTGAGCCATGGACAGCATCGCCTGGATGGCCTGGACGCTGCCGACCGCGATCTTTTTCGTGGTCCTCGCCTGCATGCTCGGCGTTATGACCTGGCTCGCTGCCGCCTATCCCGAGGCCGAGCGTGTCGGGGTCTTAAGGATCCCGACCACGCGCGGTGACCGCCTGTTCATTTCGCTGATCCTGGCCGCCGTCATCCACCTCGCGTGGATCGGCCTGGTCGGCACCGATACGATTGCGACCTTGCCGATCGGCGAGGATGGCATCGAGGTTTCGGGCCTGTGGCTCGCAACCGTCATTTCACTTGCGTCAGCCTTTGCGATCTTCCGCACGGTCTGAGGCAGGCGAAAAAGAGCAGATCCGGGGGCAACCCGGGCCTGGAGAAGTCTGTCGCTGCAACGGAGGAACACCATGCGATATCTGCCGGAAGGAAAGGGGCCTGCGACGAGGGTTAAGGCTCTCAAGGTCAAGGCCTTGATGATGAGCAGCGCGCTCGCGCTGTTGGCGGCATCCGCCGTAGTTACTGGACCAGCCTATGCGGACGAAGCGGCCGCAAAGAAATGGATCGATTCCGAATTCCAGCCGTCCACGCTCTCCAAGGACGACCAGATGAAGGAAATGGAGTGGTTCATCAAGGCCGCTCAACCCTACAAGGGCATGGAGATCAATATCGTCTCCGAGACCCTGACCACGCACGAATATGAATCCAAGACGCTGGCCAAGGCGTTCGAGGAGATCACGGGCATCAAGGTCAAGCACGACATCATCCAGGAGGGTGACGTCGTCGAGAAGATCCAGACCCAGATGCAGTCCGGCAAGAACCTCTATGACGGCTGGATCAACGATTCCGACTTCATCGGCACGCATTTCCGTTACGGCCAGGCGGTCGACCTGACGGACTGGATGGCGAAGGAAGCGAAGGACGTCACCGATCCCTATCTCGACGTCAACGACTTCATCGGCAAGTCGTTCACCACTGCTCCGAACGGCCATCTCTATCAGCTGCCGGACCAGCAGTTCGCGAACCTCTATTGGTTCCGCTACGACTGGTTCACCAACCCGGAGTACAAGGCCAAGTTCAAGGCCAAGTACGGCTATGATCTCGGCGTGCCCGTGAACTGGTCGGCCTATGAGGACATCGCCGACTTCTTCACCAACGACATCAAGGAGATCAACGGCGTCAAGGTCTATGGCCACATGGACTATGGCAAGAAGGACCCCTCGCTCGGCTGGCGCTTCACCGACGCCTGGCTGTCGATGGCCGGCAACGGCGACAAGGGCCTTCCGAACGGCCTGCCGGTCGACGAATGGGGCATCCGCATGGAAGGCTGCCGTCCGGTCGGCTCCTCGGTCGAGCGCGGTGGTGACGTCAACGGACCGGCTGCGGTCTATTCGATCGTCAAATATCTCGACTGGCTGAAGAAGTACGCTCCGCCGCAGGCGCAGGGTATGACCTTCTCGGAGTCGGGTCCGGTGCCGGCGCAGGGCAACATCGCCCAGCAGATCTTCTGGTACACCGCCTTCACCGCCGACATGGTGAAGCCGGGTCTGGCCGTCATGAACGCCGACGGCACGCCGAAATGGCGCATGGCCCCGTCGCCGCATGGCGCGTATTGGAAGGACGGCATGAAGCTCGGCTATCAGGACGTCGGCTCGCTGACGCTGCTGAAGTCGACCCCGGTCGACCGCCGAAAGGCAGCCTGGCTCTATCAGCAGTTCATCGTGTCGAAGACGGTGAGCTTGAAGAAGAGCCATGTCGGCCTCACCTTCATCCGTGAATCCGACATCTGGGACAAGTCGTTCACGGAGCGTGCGCCGAAGCTCGGCGGCCTGATCGAGTTCTACCGCTCGCCGGCGCGCGTGCAGTGGACCCCGACCGGCAACAACGTGCCTGACTATCCGAAGCTCGCGCAGCTCTGGTGGCAGAACATCGGTGATGCGGCCTCCGGAGCCAAGACGCCGCAACAGGCGATGGACTCGCTCGCTGCGGCTCAGGACTCCGTGCTCGAACGCCTGGAGAAATCCAAGGTGCAGGGCGACTGCGGTCCGAAGCTGAACAAGAAGGAGAGCGCCGAGTACTGGTTCAACAAGTCGGCGAAGGACGGCAACATCGCGCCGCAGCGCAAGCTCGCCAACGAGAAGCCGAAGGGCGAAACGATCGATTACGACACCCTGATCAAGTCGTGGCCGGCGACTCCCCCGAAGCGCGCCGAGGCGAAGTGACGGCCGCAGGCCGTCAGGTCGTCCACACTCACGGTCGTCGCCCGGCTTGACCGGGCGATCCAGTACGCCGCGGCGGCCGCGAGAGCCGCTACCGTCTCGGAGTACTGGATGCCCCGCCTGCGCTGGGCATGACGGAGGAGAAAGAATACGAAAGGCCGGGAGCGATCCCGGCCTTTTGCATTGCTCTGTCCTTCGTCATTGCGAGGAGCGGAAGCGACGAAGCAATCCAGATCTTTGGCTGCGCAAGACTGGATTGCTTCGCTTCGCTCGCAATGACGGTTACTATTCGGGCGTGCTCGCCGCATCGCCTTAGAGCATGATCCGGAAAAGTGGAAACCGGTTTTCCGAAAAGATCATGCTCAATCAAACAGATGAGATCATGATGCGGCTCCTTCTAACCGCATGATGATCTAAGGAGCTTGCCATGCGCATGATTTTCCGCTGCGATCCTGCGCTGGAGCCGTATCTGCCGCGACCTGTGCCGGCGCGCACGATGCTGCCGGACTGGCTGCGGCGGATGCCGGCGTCGGCGCATTCCGATCTGCATGGTCGCGACATCCGCACCGTCAAGCAGTGCCCGCCCTTCGTCGATGCGATGGCCCACGGCGTGATGATCCTGCTGCCCTGCGACGTCAATGTCGAACGCGGTACATTCTCCTGGGACTGGGAGATTCCGGAGCCTGCGACCGAAGGGCATCCCCGCGCGCCGCTCAGCTTTCACGTCGCCGCGCAATTTGCCGGCGCTCCGTTTGCGCAAGGCGAACGCTCGGCGATCAAGTTCAACAGCTTCTGGACCATCGAATGTCCCGACGGCTGGTCGCTGTTTGCAACTCATCCCGTCAACCGCGACGATCTGCCGTTCCGCACCGTGACCGGGCTCGTCGATGCCGACCGCTTCCATGATGGCGGCATCAATTTTCCGGCGCTGTGGACGGCGCTCGATTTTTGCGGCGTGCTTGCGAAAGGAACGCCGGTCGCACAATGTTTTCCGGTGCCGCGGGAAACCATCGAACTTGCGTTCGAGCCGTTCGACCCGGCACATGGCGCAGCGTATTCCAAGACCGTCGCGGAGGTGCTGGCTGCGCCGAACGTCTACCGCAAGCGGTTTCGCGCTCGCCGGGGCCGGCTAGTCTAACCAGCTAAAGCGAGCCGCAAGGCGGCCTCGTCGAGCCAGAGCCGGCCGTGCGACGCCGAGGTCAGGGCCATGGCGATCGATCCGAACATTTCAGGCCTGAGATGATAGGCCTGTCGATAGGCCTGCATCGCGGTATCGCGGTCGCCGCTTTCCTGCAGCACGATGCCGAGATTGAGTGCGGCCTCGGCGAAATCGGGTTTGAGCGCGAGCGCCTTCCTGTAGGCTGCGGCCGCGCCGAGGTGGTCGCGCTGGTCCTGGCGAACCAGGCCGAGATCGAACCAAGTCGAGGCGGGAGCGTCATCGGATGCGGCACGCTCGAGATGCGATCTTGCGGATGCAAGATCGCCATCCTCGAAGGCCAGCCGCCCGAGCCGCGCGGCGGCTTCGCCGTGCTGCGGAACCACTTTGAGGATGGCCTGCCAGGCTTCGCGCGCCTGGGCGCGGTAACCCGCTTGGTCGAGGATGCGCGCCTTCTCGACGAAGGCTTCCCGCTGCGGGGCCAGCGCCAGCGCGCGGTCGACATGGTCGAGCGCGGCAGCGAAATCCTTGTCGGCACGCGCGATGCGCGCGGCAAGCAGTTGCGCGGCGGCGTTGTCGGGGCGTTGCGCCAGGCTCGCCGCCAAATGGGGGCGGGCGGGTGCAATGTCGTGCAGCGCATACAGCACCGCGGCCAAGAGATGGCTCAGCCTCGGTTCGCCGGGCGTACGTTTCAGCTCCTGCTCGCAGAGCCGGCGCGCCTCGCCGGCGCGTCCCGCGTTGAAAGCGGCCGCGGCGCGGCGCACGATGTCTTCAGTCGTCGATCCCATGCGGGGACGTTATCGCGTTCCGCGGCGTGCGCCAACGAGAAGCCGAACAGGTACGACCTTCCCGACGCAACGACAGGCGCGGCGATCTTGATGCGCGGCTTCTGGCCGAACTGCTGATCGAGCCGCTCACGTCATGCTGCCGGGGAGGAAGCAGCGGATCTCCACGTGAAGCCACTTGTCGAGCTCCCGATAGTAGATGGGCCAGACCATCGTCCGCCCCGACCGGTTCGGCTCGGTGATGACGGCGTCCTCCGGAACGTCCCACCATTGCCCTTCGATCCGCACGCGATAATGACCCGCCGTCATATCCCAATCGACATCCGACAGCGCCGTTCCGTCTGCGTCGGAACAGCAGGGCCCTTTGCGCGAACGAAGACTTTCGAACCAGCTTTTCAATGGAGAGTTGGCATAGCGGCCGTCGAGATCTCGAGCCGCGGCGAGATGCAGAGAAGGCGCATTTGTGATCAGGGCGACGGTCCCGGCAAACAGCAGCAGGCTCGCGCGATAGCTGTTACGCATTGAAGCAAAGAGCGCCCGTCGTGCGAGGCCTGCAGTCCCATCAGGAAATTTGTGATGTGCGGAGAGATCGGTCGGTGTTGATTTGGAAGGTTTTCTGCGCATCACAAGGGGCCTTGCTGTTTGGGATTGCGAGAAAGTTTCCTCGACGTCTGTGGCGGAAGTTCGTGATTGTTGCACGAAAGCGCGAACTACATCGGATCGCGACGAAAAAGTCGACGGTGATATCCGTCGAAGGATAATCATCATGGAGCGGGCATGGAGATATCCCGAGATGATGTAGTAATGTTCTACTGATTTTGATCGATTAGTTCACTTGCCAGGTGAAGCTGACGCACTCTCTCAGATGGAGCGTCAAGGCTGTCAGCTCGCACGAAGCGCTCGGAATGCTGGCCGACTTTGAACGAGTGCCAGA
This sequence comes from Bradyrhizobium sp. SZCCHNS1022, assembly GCF_032484835.1. NCBI lineage: Bacteria > Pseudomonadati > Pseudomonadota > Alphaproteobacteria > Hyphomicrobiales > Nitrobacteraceae > Bradyrhizobium > Bradyrhizobium sp. SZCCHNS1022. The sequence continues at coordinate 2,687,070 of NZ_JAUETT010000001.1, forward strand.
GTTGGCCGTGTCCCGTCGGCGACGGAATGCGCTTCGATTCCGAAGTTCGCAAACCAGGTAGCCGCCGTTGGACACGGACTTCTGAGTCCAGGCCCTGGTCCCGAAGCAGATCGGGAATTTTTCCCGTTTGAAACGGGAAATCTTTCCAGGCAAGACCGCCTTGAACTGGTCGAGAACAGTGCGCAATCTCGCGCCAGGCGAGGCAACACAAGATGATAGCCAGATCCCATTGGAACTGGGCATCCGCCGCGACGTCGAACGGCTTGGCCGCGCCTGGAGGACAACATGAGTGATGCGCAGCTTCCACCGCGCAGATTGGTTGCATCCCGGTTTGTCGGCGCCTTTACCGCGGCGTTGCTCGGGCTCATGCCCGCGGCCGTCCTGGCTGAGGAGGCGGGGGCGCCGCCAGCGCCGGTTGCGGGCGTAGGCCTGGTCATGCCGCTACCCCAGGGGCTGTCGCCCTGGAGCATGTTCATGCAGGCCGATATCGTCGTGAAGGCGGTGATGATTGGGCTTGCGCTGGCGTCGGTGGCGACGTGGACCGTGCTGGTCGTCAAGCTGATCCAGCTGCGCAGCGTGCGCGGCGAGGCACGGCGCGCGCTGTCGGTCGTCATTGCCGCCCGCTCCTTGATGGACGCGATTCGCCAGCTCGGTGAGCAGAGCAGTGTCACCGGCCGCTTTCTTAGCATGGCGGATGACGAGATCGAGAAGTCGCGCGGCCTGCCCGCCGATGGCATCAAGGAACGCGTCAGCTGGCAGTTCGAGCGGATCGAGGCGGCGGCTGTGCAGCGCATCGGCCGCGGCATCGGCCTCCTTGCTACGGTCGGCGCGGTCGCGCCGTTCGTCGGGCTGTTCGGGACGGTCTGGGGCATCATGAACAGCTTCATCGGCATCTCGCAGGCGCATACGACCAACCTCGCGGTCGTGGCGCCCGGCATCGCCGAAGCGTTGCTCGCCACCGCCTTCGGTCTTGCCGCAGCGATCCCGGCGGTCGTGATCTACAACGTGTTCGCGCGCGCCACCGGCACGTATCGGGCGGTGCTGGCCGATTCCTCGGTTGCCATTATGCGCCTGTTGAGCCGCGATCTCGATCGCCAGGCAATGCCGCTCGATGTGAGGCGGGGCTTGCGTGCGGCGGATGCGCCTACTCTGTCGATCGCCGATAGCGCGGAGTGAGCCATGGCGATCCGGCTTGCCAAGCGCGACGACGAGTTTGCGGAGACGCACGAGATCAACGTGACGCCGTTCATCGACGTCATGCTGGTGCTGCTCATCATCTTCATGGTCGCGGCGCCCCTTGCGACGGTCGACATTCCGGTCAACCTGCCGTCGGCCTCGGCCGAGCCCGCGGCGCGCCCCGACAAGCCGATCTTCGTCACTTTCAGGGCGGATCACTCGCTCGCGGTCGATGATGGCACGGTCGCACGCGACGAGCTTGCCGCCGCGCTCGATGCCGCAACGAATTCCGATCGCAATCAGCGCGTGCTGCTGCGGGCCGACCAGGCGCTGTCCTATGGCGAGGTGATGGATGTGATGAACCTGCTGCGCAATGCGGGCTACACCAAGGTCGCGCTCGTTGCGGTGGAAAATCGGGGCAGCCCGTGAGCGTGCTGACGGTCGATCCGTATCAGCCGGAGCAGGGCCGGGACACGGCATTGTGGACGGTGAGCGCGCTGGTGGTGGCGGCGCTCCATGTCGGGCTGGCCGCGGCCTATCTGCTGCTCAAGCCCGTGCCGGACGGGCGCGCGGAAGCACCTGCCATCGACGTCGCTTTCGTGCCGGCAGCCGCTCCGCCGGCTGTTGCCGCGCCGGACGCCCCACAGGCCGCGCCGACTCCGCCGGTTGAGCAATCGGCGCTCGAGGCGCCACAGGTCGAGCCGCAAGTTGAACCGGTCGTCCCGCCGGATGCCCTCACTGCGCCCGCACCGGCACCAGCCGAACCGCAGGAGAAGGTCGAACTGCCGCCTGAGCCTTCGCCGCCGCTCGCGTTGACCACGCCGGAGCCGCCGCGCACGGAGGACGCCATTGTCGCTCCGCCTCCGCCGCCCAAGCCTGTCGAGGCGAAGCCGGAGCAGCACAAGCCGGTGACGCCACATGAGCGCGCGGAGCGCAAGCCGGAAGACAAGCACGATAAGCCCGAGCACAAGACGGCGCGTGCGAAGCCTGCAGCCGAAGCGAGCAAGCCGACCCGGATGGCCGCCGCGCCCAATCCCGGTGCGCAGAGCGAAGGCGCACGGGCCGGGCAGGCGTCCTGGAACAGCGAAGTGGTGGCGCAAATCCGCCGTTACGCGGCTTATCCGGCCGATGGCGGGGGAGCGAGCGGCACGGTGATGGTCAGCGTCGTCATCGATCGTGGCGGTCGGCTGCGGTCGCACCGGCTGGCCGGCAGCTCCGGCTCACCGGCGTTGGATCGCGCGGCGCTGGCTATTGTCGAACGCGCGCAGCCGTATCCGCCTTTTGCACCCGGCATGACCGAGGCGCAGGTTACGCGCACTGTTCCGCTGCATCTGCGCCCGCGCTGAGTGGCGTCACCACTTAGCGATCACGGGCTCATACGTCCCGTTACTTCGTGCAATCGGCCAGATCCGTATCGCGCACCACGAACTGCGTGCCTTCCTTGAGGTCGATATTCTTGGCGATGCAGATACGGCCGTTCTTGTCGGCGAGCCTGATGTCGTAACGCCCAGACTTGACGCCGACCAGCGTCATGCGTTCGTTGTGATCGACCTCGCCTTCGTCGTCGTTCTTGCACTGGTCCGGTCCCCAGCTCTTCGAGCCGACCGGCGCGAGCTGCATCTTCACTACGGTCTGCCCGGTGCGGTTGAGGAAACGTGGGCCGTCGTCGGTCCATGCGGCCGAGTTCGCGAGGACAAGCAGAACGCTGATGACGAAAGTCCGGTGCATGGGACGTCTCCTTGTGGTGCGGGATCGGACGAGCTCAGCGCCGTCGCGATGGAGGGGAGGGATGCCTAGAAATCTTTGCCGATGCTGGTCTTGAGCGCGAGGCCGCGCGATGCGTTGGTCAGTCCGTAGCCGATGCCGAAGCTGAGTTCGAAGCCCTTGAACCTGGTGTCGGCGACGGCATAGAGCGTCTGCATCTGCTGATGCCACGGCAGGACGGTGCCGATCGGCCCCAAGTTCGAGAAATGCTCGATCCCGACCGTCCATCTGTCGTTGAGGCGCTTGACGAAGCGAATCGAGGGCTCGAACGCCGAACCGGCGCCATCGATGCCGAACGTCATGTTGGCGTTGAAGATGAGCTGGTAGTCGTTCGGCAGGTTCACGCCGATGATCGGCGTGAACATCTGGGCGACGCGCGGATTGGCTTCCTGCACGAACCGCGGCGCGTTCGGATTGCCGGCGGCCGCCTTGTTCGCAACCCACAGGTCCGGCGTCAATCCGCCCTGCGGCGAGAGGATGGTCCGCGAGACGAGGCCCAGGAATACGGTGCGCTCCAGCCGATCGCCCTGAATGAGAGTCTGGCGGATCGTCACGCCGCCGGATTGGAAGGAATAGCCGGGGATGCCGTTGTCCATGCCGCCCATGGTCATCGGCACGTTGGCGCGCGCGAAGGCGTAAGGCGATGTGAGCGCAATCTCGTACCATTCGGTCGGCGAATAGCCGATTTCGGTTTCGCCTGTCAGTGCGTGCTGAGGTACGCGCTGTCCTCCCGCCTGCGCCGGCGGATTGAAGGTGGTGACGTAGCCGAAGCGCTGCTCGACCTGGAAATGTCCGGGCGAGGCGGGATCGTTGCCCTGGATCTCCTCGGCACTCACGCTGCAAGGCGACGCGAAAAGGGCGACGACGATCAGCCGTCGCAGAAGTTGTATCTGCGGACCAGACGGTTCTTTGCCGATGATCGACCGCATTGCCCTCGCGCTCCCCTCATCGACGGAGCTAATGAGTGCGCAGGGCGAAAAAATGCGTCGGCCTCGGCTGAAAGGTGACCCAATCGAGGAACTACAAACAATCGACGCCGCATTTTACTAAAGATGTGCCGCGATCGGCGTCGATAGGGAGCTTTTGGCAAGGTTGTAGGGGTATTTTGACCGAGGAACATGGCAGGTCCCTGTCACCCGCACGCTGGCCGATATGAGCGAATGTGGCAGCCTGCCAACATATTCCAGCCCAAGACGGATGGCAGACGTCACCTCCGCCACCCGGCAAGTCTTGGTTGATGCGAGGCATTCGATTGTTGGAAGATCCCGTCCGCGCGCGGCGCGGCTGCCGTGAACGGGGCCTGCGAACCGCGGCAGTGGCTATGGCAATGTCGATGATCGTCTCCGGCCATGCCTTTGCTGATAATCTGCAGCGGGTGCGACCAGGCCCGGTCGGTATACATTCGTCCCATCGCAGCACGGTGGCGCGCTCTTGCGCTTCGCATCCTGTCATGCGATGTCGACATGGCGCTGTCGGTGTAGCAAAGCCGACACGGGCTGACGTCCATGACCGTCCCGGCTCCTATTTCCTTCATGGTCCCCGCTTCTGATCTTCGGCCGCAAGTGCAAATCTACCTGATCGTCCCGCCACGGCCGGGCATTCGTCCTTGAAGATCCGGGACATCTGGCATATGCGAAGACTTGTTAGCTCGCGCGGATCGCGTGGCTGAAGGGAAGCGCTCTGCCTCTTCCTTGCGCACGTGGAACGCGAATTTGATCATTTCACCCCCGCGCAGAGCTGATCGCGGTGGGACCAAGAGGGCACATTCGATGAATTGGAAAAAGGCGATCACGGCAGCCGGCTTGTGCGCGGCGGCAATTTTCGGCACGATGACCATTGCAACCGGCGCATCGGCAGCCTCCAGCTTCCTGAAGTCCATCGATCCCGATAATGACGGAACCGTCGATGTCAACGAAGCCAAGGCGGCGGCCTCGCTGCTGTTCGACCGGTTGGACCGCGACCACGATGGCACGCTGGATCGCAAGGAACTGCACGGCCGGGTGTCGGCGAAGGATTTTGCCGCGGCTGATCCGGACAACGACGGCACCCTGACCAAGGACGAGTTCCTCGCCCTGGTCGTGAAGCGCTTCAAGACCGCCGACCCGGACAATGACGGCACGCTCGATGCGAAAGAGCTGAAATCGGTCGCGCGCCTGCTGAAGTGAGGCGTCCGATCAGGGTGATCGGCGCAACCACATGGTTTTGAACATTAAAGTGCGATGCGCTTCGGTCGGAAGCCGTCGCATTTTGCTTGCCGGCAGGAGCACCTGCGGTCGGCGGGGCATCAGCCGAATTTCTGACGCGTGATCTCGACGGCGAGACGGATCAGATCGGAGAGGCCGCGCGCGCCGAGCTTGCGTCGAAGCCGAAAAGTAAGGTTGACGACGGTCTTGTAGCTGATCCCGAGATGATCGGCGATGGCTTGGTAAGGCCTGCCTTCTGCAAGCAGGCGGACGACTTGTTGTTCCCGCGGAGTCAGGGCAGCAAAGCGATCGTTCTCGGTTTCCGCGCGAACCAGCGCGACCCTCCTCGCTAGCTCCAGATCCATATAGCGCTGCCCCGAGCGGACGTGCTCGACGGCTTTGGCCAGTTCTTCCGGCGGCGCGTCCTTGGCAAGGTAGCCGGTCGCGCCGGCCGCGATCGCGGCCCTGACGATGCGCGGATCGAGATGCATGCTGAATACGAGAATGGCCGGTCGGGTGGCATGAGATCGGAGACGCTCGATCAGTGCGAGCCCTCCGAATTCTTCGCCATGCAACCGGAGGTCGATGACGACGACGTTGGGCTGGCGATCGAGAAAGGTCTGGTAGGCGGTTGCAGAGTCGTTGGCGTGAAGGACGGTGGTGACGCCGGCTTGCTCGAGCAGGAGGCGGCAAGCGGCGATGACGATCGGATGATCGTCGACAAGAAGAACTTTGCTCATCGGTGAGAAAGGTGTGGCCAAGACGCATCAGCGGGAAACGATTTATATCGGGTGCCGCGAATGGCGCGATCCTAAGGCGATGCAGCGGCCCTTTAGGCCGGGATCGCAGCCCCTTTCTTGGCGGCGGGAAAAATGTCCCTGGAGGTCGGGGAAAAATCCCTATTGAAGCGGTCGGAACCCGTCTCTAGCAATGTTAATGCATGTAAACACGTAGTTCGACTGATTTGTTCGAAGCTCGGGGCGCCGGGCAGCCGCGGACGGGAATCGTCGAAGATTGAAGTGGGGGACGTCTTGACCAAGCTTGGAGCGCTGAAGCGTGCGCTGCTGTTGACCTGCACGATGCTACCTGGGGCTGCGTTCGCGCAGCAGACCTTGCAGACCATTGAAGTCGTCGGCGTGGCGCCGGTGCCAGGGGGCGGAGAGATCGACAAGGAAAAAGTCCCGTCGAACGTTCAGACGATCGATGCGCACGACCTCGATCATACCAAGACGCCGACGCTGCTGGACGGCATGCTGCAGTCGTTGCCCGGCGTCTCCTTGAGCGATCAGTCCGGCAATCCGTTCCAGCGCAATCTCGACTATCGCGGCTTCACTGCCTCTCCGGTGCCGGGCACGCCGCAGGGCATCGCGGTCTACCAGAACGGCACCCGGATCAACGAAGCCTTCGGCGACGTCGTCAACTGGGATCTGCTCCCCGAGGTCGCGATCGCGCGCATGACCTTGATGCCGAACAACCCGCTGTTCGGCCTGAACGCGACCGGCGGCGCGTTGTCGATCGAGATGAAGAACGGCTTCACCTACCACGGCACCGAGGCGCAGCTGTTCGGCGGCTCCTTCGGTCGCATTTCGGGGAGTGCGCAATCCGGCTATCAGGACGGAAACTTTTCGGCCTATGTCGCCGCCGACAGCACCTACGATCGGGGCTGGCGCGACTATTCGTCATCGTCCCAGATCAGGCGCATGTATGTCGATCTGGGCGCGCGCGGCGACCAGACCGAATTCCACGTCTCCTTCACGGGTGCCGACAACAAGCTCGGCTCGGTGGCGGCGACGCCGATCGAGATGCTGAACCAGCGCTGGTCGAGCGTCTACACCTGGCCGCAGAGCACCCATCTGCAACTGGTCTTCCTGCAGGCCAACGCGAAATGGACGCCGACGGATACGTTCACCGTGCAGGCCAACTCCTATTTCCGCGCCTATCGTTCCGCCCATGTCGACGGTAATGGTACCGATGCGCAGGCTTGCGATGACAACGGCGCGTTCGCCGGCCAGCTCTGTATCGGGGATGGCGCCACGCCGCTCAACCAGAATATGGCGGTTCTCAACACATTGGCCGGCAACACCGCGCTCGGCGAGATCGATCGCAACTGGACGCGCTCGAACAGCTATGGCGGCTCGTTGCAGGCGACGTCGACCAATCAGCTGTTCGAGCATGATAATCACTTCGTCGTCGGCACCAGCGTCGATCATGGCCGGACGCGCTTCCAGGCCAATTCCGAGCTTGGCACGGTCGATCCCAACACTCTTTTCGTGAATGGGACCGGCGTCTACATCGATCAGCCTGCAGCCGACCTGACGCCGGTCAACCTCACCGCCAAGAACACCTATGTCGGTGTTTACGCCACCAACACCTTCGACATCACCTCACAGCTGTCGTTCACCGCCGGCGGCCGCTTCAACTTCGCGCAGATCAATTTGCAGGACGAGACCGGCCTCAATCCGCTGCTCACCAGCCGCAACAACTATTCGCGGTTCAATCCGGTGGTCGGCCTGACTTATCGGGTAACGCCCAATCTCACGGCCTATGCAGGATATTCGGAGGCCAACCGCGCGCCGACGCCGCTCGAGCTCGGCTGCTCCGATCCTGCCACGCCGTGCCAGATCGACAACTTCCTGATTGCCGATCCGCCGCTCAAGCAGGTGGTGTCGCATACGGTCGAGGGCGGGTTGCGCGGTGAGTGGTCGGGCGGCGCCGTTGCCGTCGAGCCGCTGCCGAGCAAGGCGCCGGCCAAGGCCATCGACAATGGCTGGCGGCTGCGCTGGGGCGTGAGCCTGTTCCGCACCCAGAACAGCGACGACATCATCAACATCGCGAGCTTGGCGGTCCCGAATTTCGGTTACTTCGCCAACGCCGGCACCACCTTGCGCCAGGGCGTCGAAGCCAAGGTCGATCTGGCCTGGAATCGCTGGACGGCTTACGCCAACTACACCTTCGTCGACGCGACCTTCCGGAGCAGTTTTATTGCCAACGACCCGAACACGCAGACGACGGTCGACGTGCTGCCGGGCAGCCACATCCCTGCGGTCCCGGCCCATCGCCTCAAGCTCGGTGCGGAATATGCCGTGACCGACGCCTGGAAGATCGGCGGAGATCTCAACTATATTGGCAGCCAATATCTGCTGCGCGACGACTCCAACATCTATCCCAAGGTGCCGGCCTATTGGGTGGTCAACCTGCACACGTCCTATCAGGTGACGAAGAACGTGGAAGTGTTCGGGCTGGTGCAGAACCTGTTCAACAAGCATTATTATTCGGCCGGAACCGTGTTCAGTCCCGCAGGCTTCAACAACTCGACGCCCGGCGGTGCCAACATCCTCAGCTTCAACGATCCGCGCAGCATGCTGCCGGGCGCGCCTCTCGCGGTCTATGCCGGCATCAAGGCGACGTTCTGAGAAAACGGACTGACACGGATCCCAAGGCGCATCTGCGCCGCCACGGCCGCCTCCACCGTGGCAAAAAGGCCGGGAGCGATCCCGGCCTTTTTCTTCGTCATTGCGAGGAGCAGGTCTCTCGCACCTGGATTGCTTCGCTTGCGCTTCGCAATGACGGTGAGAGAGCCTTCCCGATTATTCCGCCGCCTGCGATTGCTTCAGCGTCGGATAATCGATGTAGCCCTTGGCGCCGCCGCCATAGAACGTGGACTTGTCGAACTCGTTGAGCGGCGCACCGGCCTTGAGCCGCTCGACCAGGTCCGGGTTGGAGATGAACAGCTTGCCGAACGCGATCAGGTCGGCCGCATTGGCATCCAGCACCTTGTTGGCGAGCGCGAGGTCATAGCCGTTGTTGGCCATGTAGGCGCCCTTGAAGCGCTTGCGCAAGGATGCGTAGTCGAACGGCGCGATGTCGCGCGGACCGCCGGTCGCGCCCTCGATGACGTGGATATAGACGAGATTCAGCGCGTTGAGTTGATCGACGATGTAGTCGAACAGCGGCTGCGGATTGGAATCGGAGACGTCGTTGGCGGGCGTCACCGGAGAGATGCGGATGCCGGTCTTGTCGGCGCCGATCGCATCTGAGACGACTTTGGAGACTTCGAGCATCAGTCGGGCGCGGTTCTCGATCGAGCCGCCGTAGGCATCGGTGCGCTTGTTGGCGCCGTCCTTCGCGAACTGGTCGAGCAGATAGCCGTTGGCACCATGAATCTCGACGCCGTCGAAGCCGGCCTCGATCGCATTCAGCGCCGCCTGCTTGTAGCTCTCGATGATGCCGGGGATTTCCGACAGTTCGAGCGCACGCGGCGCGGAGACGTCGGTGAAGGCGCCGCCGACAAAGGTCTTGGTCTTCGCCTGTATCGCCGAGGGCGCGACCGGCGCGCCGCCATTCGGCTGCAGCGAGACGTGCGAGATGCGGCCGACATGCCAGAGCTGGATGAAGATGCGGCCGCCGTCGGCGTGCACGCGGTCGGTGACCTTGCGCCAGCCCTCGACCTGCGCCTTGGAATAGATGCCGGGCGTGTCCTGGTAGCCCTGGCCCTGCTGCGAGATCTGGCTGGCTTCGGTGATCAGAAGCCCGGCGGAGGCGCGTTGACCGTAATATTCGGCCGCCAAGGGGCTCGGCACCATGCCTTCGACAGCGCGATTGCGGGTCAATGGCGCCATCACGACGCGGTTGGCCAGCGTGATCGGCCCAAGCTTGAAGGGCTCAAACAGTTTCGACGTGCTCATGTGATCTCCGGATGATGGACTATGAGGGACAATTGTGCGTTGCCGCGTAAGGCACAATTGGGCGAGCCATTCGCGTTACGCAGAGGAGGGCCGCGATCGGTAGCCGCGGGCCTCACCGCATCGGTCAGTTCATGCCCAGGAAATCCCGCTTGCCGATCTCGACGCCGTTGTGGCGCAGGATTCCGTGCGCGATTGCGGCATGGAAATAGAAGTTCGGAAACGAGACGCGGTTGATGAAGTCCTGGCCCTTCAGTGTCGTCGTGACGTTCGGCGCGCTCGGGAAAGTGACGTCCTTGGCCTCGCCGCCCTCGAATTGCGCCGGCTTGAAGGTCTTCAGATAGTCGATGGTCTTCGACAGGCGTTGGTGGAGCTCGGCGAAGCTTGTTTCGGTGTCCGGGGTGCTGGGCACTTCGCTATGGGAGAGCCGCGCGCATCCTTTGGCAGCGAAATCGCAGGCGAGCTGGATCTGGCGCGTGAACGGCAGCATGTCCGGGTAAAGTCGCGCGTTCAGCAGCACCTCGGGCTGGATTTTTTTGGCCTCGCAATGGGCTTCTGCCTTGGCAAGCAGGCCGGTGAGGCTGGTGAGGATCTGCAGATAGGCGGGAACGGTCGAATCGTAGAAAGACATGTGATGCTCTCGTTAAGAGGAGACGTCGCAAGACGCCGCCCTCGGAGATGGGGTTGCCTCCAAGAGAATGCAACTGCATCTTTTTCTATTTTGCGGATCCCGCGCGATCCGCTGCATGGCCCGTGGGGTGGGCTGAGTGGCTTGTCCGCGGATCACTCATCGCATCCTCGGTTGGGCTGCGAGGCCGGGAGTTGTCACACCGATCACGCAGGACACATGTCTGCTTGTCGAACTGCGAACGCGGCGATATCGTCGGGTGCGACTTGTGAGAAAAATCAAAAAGGTCTCGGCCAGAAGAAGTGGCCGTGCAGGGAAGGGAAACGCATGATGTCCGGCATCAGGATCGTGGCTGTTTGCGCCGTTGCTAGCGCAATGGTCACCGGCTCGGCGCTCGCTGACACGAGCGGAAAGAAGATTGCATTTTCAAACAACTATGCGGGCAATTCCTGGCGCCAGGCGATGCTCAAGAGCTATGACATCGTCACCAAGAAGGCGGTCGCCGACAAGATCGTCGCCGCCGCCGATGTCTTCACCACCGCCGACAAGGAGGTGCCCACCCAGGCGGCGCAGATCCAAAATCTCATCCTGCAGGGATATGACGCGATCGTCATCGATGCGGCTTCGCCGGATGCGCTGAACGGCGCCGTCAAGCAGGCCTGCGATGCCGGCATCATCGTCGTGTCGTTCGACGGCATCGTCACCGAGCCCTGCGCCTACCGGGTCGTCGTGGATTTCAAGGCGATGGGGAAGCAGGAAGTCGAGGAGATGGCCAAGTTCCAGCCCAAGGGCGGCAATCTGCTCGAGATTCGCGGCCTTGCCGGGACCTCGATCGACGACGCCATCCACACCGGCATCCTTGAAGGGATCAAGGCGCATCCGGAGTTCAAGATCGTGAGTTCGGTGACCGGCGACTGGGATCAGACCACGGCCCAGAAGGCCGTTGCCACCGTTCTGCCTTCGCTGCCGGACATCGTCGGCGTGGTCGATCAGGGCGGCGACGGCTATGGCGCGGCGCAGGCCTTCGCAGCCGCCGGCAAGCCGCGCCCCACCATCATCATGGGCAACCGGCAGGACGAGTTGCAGTGGTGGAAGGAGCAGAAGGCCAAGGACGGCTATAAGTCCTGGTCCGCCTCGATCGCGCCCGGTGTATCGACGCTGGCATTCTGGGTCGCGCAGCAGGTGCTGGACGGCAACAAGACCATCCCCCACGATCTGCTGGTGCCTTATCTTGCGTTCACGCAGGACAATTTCGAGGCCGAATTGCCCAACATCCCGAAGGGGGGCGTCGCCAGCCACGAATACACGCAAGCGGAATCGATCGCGGCCATCAAAGCCAACATGAAGTAACGGCTGAAGCGGCGGGCGGTTCGCGAAACGCAGGATGGAATGACGGTCACCGGTCCGAAGCTCGTCAAGCTGGACGGCGTCGAAAAGTATTTCGGCGCCGTCCGCGCGCTGGGTGGCGTCGATCTCGCGCTCGACCAGGGCGAATGCCTCGGGTTGGTCGGGCACAATGGTGCAGGCAAATCGACCCTGATGCATGTCCTAGCGGGCACCGCCGTTGCAGATCGCGGGCAGCTGGCGATCCTGGGCGAGGAGCCCACGGGCTATTCGCCCGGGCTGGCGAAGAAGCTCGGGGTCCGCTGCGTCTTCCAGGAGCTTTCGCTCTGCCCCAACCTGACGGTCGCCGAGAACACCCGCGTCTTCCATCCTTCGTTGACCGGCTTCAACTGGCGTCGCAAGGCCGGTCGGCTGATCCTCGAGAAGCTCGACGCCATTTTCCCGGCGCACGGCGTCAGTGCCTCTGACCTGGTACAGGACCTTCCGATCGGGCGGCGTCAAATGGTCGAGGTCGCGCGCGCCTTCACCGCGACCGACGAGCCGGTGCGGCTGATCATCCTCGACGAGCCGACGTCGTCACTCGATGTCCACACCGCGGGGCAACTGCTCGCCTTTATGCGCCGTGCCGTCGCCGAGGGTGTGAGCTTCATCTTCATTTCGCACCTGCTGGGCGAGGTGCTCGAGAATTGCGATCGCATCGTGGTGATGCGCGATGGCCGGACGGTTGCCGACGCCGCCGCGACGACGTTCGATCGCGACGGGTTGGTCGCGGCCATGGGCGACGTCGAGATTCACGGCCGCGAGGCGCGGAGCGGCAACGGGCGTGTCCGCGGCCGGTCGCCCCTCCGCGTCCGCGCCCGCCCCAAGCGACAGAGCGGCATTGCCGAGCTCGTTGCGCATGAGGGCGAGATCATCGGCCTTGCCGGCCTCGCCGGCCATGGCCAGACGGACCTGCTGCTCGGCGTATATTCGGCTGCAACGCGTGCTCAGGCGGGCACGGAGGTCACGGCCAGCGTGGCCTTTGTCGCCGGGGATCGCCAGGCGGACGGTGTGTTCCCGCTCTGGTCGATTGCCGAGAATATCGGGGTGCGTTCCCTCGCCAGCCTACGCCAGGGCCTCTTGATTTCGCCGCGGCGCGAGGACGAACTGGCCAACGTCTGGCGCGACAAGATCGGAATCCGGACGCCCGACGTTCACCACAACATTCTCTCGCTGTCCGGCGGCAATCAGCAGAAGGCGCTGTTCGCCCGCGCGCTCGGTTCGGACGCGCGCATCGTGCTGATGGACGATCCGATGCGTGGCGTCGACGTCGGCACCAAGCTTGAGGTCTACGATCTGATCCGCGAAGAGGCGGACCGGGGGCGGACTTTCCTCTGGTACACGACCGAAACCGACGAATTGAAGCAATGCGACCATGTCTATGTCTTTCGCAACGGCGCGATCGTCGCCGACCTGACCAGCGACGAGGTGACCGAGCAGAAGGTCATCCAGTCCTCCTTCGCGGAGGCGAACTGAGGCCATGAGCGGAGCAAGCGTCGTAGCGAAGGAGGCCGCGCGCGTCCTCGGGAGCGGTAGCACACCGCGGCTCCTGCGGGCATTGCTGCCCGCATTGTCGCTCGCGCTGGTGCTGCTGGCGATCAGCTACCTCAATCCGCGTGCGATCAGCTATTTCGGCTTCACGCTGATGCTCAACCTTGCGGTCCCGATCGCGCTTGCGACGATCGCGCAGATGTTCGTCATCGCCGGTAACGAACTGGACCTGTCGATCGGCGCCTTCGTCGGCTTTGTCGGCTGCGTCACCGCGACGTGGCTGCGCGACGCCCCCCTGATGGGAGTTCTCGTGCTGCTTGGCTGCATTGCGACCTATGCAGGACTTGGAGCATTGATCTATCTGCGCAATCTGCCCTCGATCGTGGTGACGCTCGGCATGAGCTTCGTCTGGCAGGGGCTTGCCATCCTGGTGCTGCCGAAGCCCGGTGGCAAAGCGCCTGACTGGCTGCTCGCCATCATGAGCGTCAAGCCGCCTCTCGTCCCGTTTCCGATCCTGGCCGCGGCTCTGATCGCCGCGCTCGCTTATGTCGGCCTGATGCGGACATCCTACGGCGCCATCCTGCGCGGCTCCGGCGGCAACGCGGTCGCGATCGGCCGCGCCGGCTGGTCGCTGCTGAAGGCCAAGATGGCACTGTTCGCATGCACTGGCCTGTTCGGCGTGCTGTCGGGGCTCGCGCTGATCGGCATCACCACCTCGGCCGATGCAAATATCGGCAACGGCTACACGCTGCTGTCGATTGCCGGAGTCATCCTCGGCGGCGGCGAATTCGTCGGCGGCCGGGTCTCGCCGATCGGCGCTGTCATCGGCGCGCTCACCCTGGCGCTTGCCGCGTCCCCGCTGCTCACCTTCATGCATATCCCGCCGGATTGGCAGGTCGCCGCCAACGGCGCCATTCTGATTGTCGTGCTCGCCGCGCGCGTCCTGATCAGCCGAAGGGAGGCGGAGCGATGAAGGGGACGCTCACCAGAGCTTTCGCCAGACCCTGGATCTGGTCGTTCGCCGGAGCGCTCGCGGTTTGGCTGGCGGCCGTCGTCTTCACCGGCGGCTATGGCGCCGGCGGCATGCTGACCGCGGCGCTCTCGCTCGCCGTGTTCACGGTCATCGTGGGCGTCGGCCAGATGTTTGTCATCACGCTTGGCCCTGGGAATGTCGATCTATCGTTGCCGGCCAATATCGGGCTTGCCAGCGCGGTGGCGATGACGGTGATGGCCGGCGACGACGGCCGCATCGCTCTCGGGCTTGCCGCCGCGCTGGCGTGTGGTCTGGCGATCGGAACGGCCAACTATCTGCTGATCTGGGCCTTGCGGATTCCGCCGATCATCGCGACGCTGTCCGCCAGCTTCGTCATCCAGTCGATCGACATCAGCTATGGCCGCGGGCTGCAGATCAAGCCGCCGCCGGGCTTTGCGGATTTCACCAACATCCAGCTCTTCGGGATTCCGATCCTGGCTGGTCTCACCGTGCTGTTCACGATCGCCGCGGGGCTTGCGCTGCAGCGCACGGTGTTCGGCCGCTCCGTGCTGGCGATCGGACAGAACATGCGAGCCGCGCGGCTGGCTGGTATCAGCGTCAACCGGGTGCGCTTTGCCGCCTATGCGCTGTCAGGAATGCTGGGCGGCATCGACGGCGCGCTGCTGGCCGGCTATTTCCGCGGCGCCAACGTCGATATCGGTAACGAATATCTCTTGGCCTCGATCGCGGTCGTCGTGATCGGCGGCACCTCCGTCGCCGGCGGCAAGGCCAATGTCCCCGGCCTCTGGGGTGCGGCGCTGTTCCTGGTGCTGCTGCTCACAATGCTCAACACCTTCGGCGTCAGCGCCGGCGTCCGCCTGGTGCTGACTGGTCTCGTGATCGTGGCGGTCATCACCGCGGCGGGCGGGGCGGAAGCGGCACGGTGAATGTTTGTCCAAGGCCTCCCGGACAGGTGTGCTGCGGCTTTCTGAAGCATGACACGAGCTGGCGCATGTGCTGATAACGTCGCAGACGACGGCTATCGGCAGCCAAGTGAAGAGGCGCGAGAGTATGCTCTGGAAAAAACTTCAGCAGTTAGTCGTACTCTTGTTCGCTATCTTCTTAGGCTTTTATGGAGCATATAATCTGCTGGAATGGTACTCAACCGGTGAGCACTGGGCTAACTTCAGAAGCAGGGGTGATCCAAACAACTACACGCGCATAACGTTCGCAGATCACCCGTTGAATTTGGCCAGTTTAATCGCGATCGACGCGGCTTTCGTGGCGGGGGCATGCTGGGCGGGCATTGTCTTGATCCGGTTGGTGCGGTCGATGTTTCAGGGCGTCACAGATAAAACGCAATGACCGTACTTGGCGTTCTGCGACATCTGTCGATGCCCGCGTTGTCCTGCTCTTCACCGGTAGGGCGGACATCGCGCGTTTACGAATGCGCGGCGCTGTCTAGCGCGTTCTGCATCGCCTTGATCGCGGCTCTGTTGGCCCATGACCTCGTTGACCTTTGTCGACATCGACTGCGAATCGCAGGGCAAAATTCCAAGTTATCGAACAGGCATGTTGGGGATGGACCGCAGTAGAAGACACGCCGTCAGCTCTAGGGATGTCCACTGACTGTCACGGCCGACGCCGTCTGCTCCGCAATCTCGTCGGCTCGCCAGCACCGGACCGTATGTCCATCGGGACGCGTCTCAAGCGGTGGGCCAGGCTCGCGATGGCACGCGGCCTCCGCGTAAAGACAGCGCGGGCTGAACGCACATCCATCCGGAGGATTGAGGGGATTGGGAAGCTCGCCCTTTGTCGTTGTGAGCGGTGCGCGACGGAACGGATCGGGAATGGCGCCGATAAGCGTTCGCGTATAGGGGTGTGCCGGCCGTTCGAAGATGTCGCGCCAGTCGCCGGTCTCCACCATGCGTCCGAGATACATGACGGCGACCCTGTCGCTCATATGCTCGACCACGCCGAGGTCATGGCTGATCATGATATAGGAGAGGCCGAGGGTCTCCTTCAATTCCAGCAGCAGGTTGATGATCTGGGCGCGGATCGAGACATCGAGCGCTGATACGGGTTCGTCGCAGATGACGATCCTGGGATTGAGGATCAGCGCGCGCGCAATGCCGATACGCTGGCGCTGGCCGCCGGAGAATTCATGCGGATAGCGGTCGGCCTGTTCGGGCCGCAAGCCGACATGCCGCAACATCGTCGCAACGCGATCCTCGATCTCGCTTGCGGCGGTCACGCCATGCACGCGCAACGGGCCTGCAAGCGTGCGACGAACGGTCTGGCGTGGATTGAGCGAAGCGTAGGGATCCTGAAAGACCATTTGCACGATCCGGGCCAACGTCCTTCGCTCGCGGGAGCGCCGGCCGGCCACGACCTGTCCGTCCACCACGATACGGCCGCGCGTAGGCCGCAGCAGACCAAGCATTGAAAGTGCGACGGTCGACTTGCCGGAGCCGGACTCGCCGACCAGGCTGAGGCATTCGCCTCGCTTCAGCTTGAGATCGACACCGTCGACGGCACGCAACAGCCGCCGGCCGCGGCCCAGCAACCCGCCACCCACGGGAAAATGAACCGCGAGATCCTCGACGCTGAGAATGACGTCGTCGTCCGGCCTTCGCTGGGGGTCATGCATGGTGATGACACCTGACCAGACCGCCGGCCTCCAGCAGCGACGTCTCCGGCGCGCAGGTCCGGCAGATATCGGTCGCTTGGGCACAGCGCGGATTGAACCGGCACCCGTCGGGGAAGCTCGTGATGGCCGGGACCACGCCCGCGATTTCCTTGAGCCGCGTCCGGCCAAGCGCAGCGCGACTGCCCAGCCGCGGCAGCGAGTCGATCAGGCCTTGCGTATAGGGGTGGGAGGGCGTCCGGAAAATGTCCGCCGAGCCGCGCTCCTCGACGATGCGGCCAGCATACATGACGGCAACGCGGCGACACACATTGGCGACCAGGCCGAGATCGTGGCTGATCATCAGGATCGCCGTTCCTTTCTCGGCGCATAAAGTCCGCATCAGCTCGATGATCTCAGCCTGCACGGTGACGTCGAGCGCGGTCGTGGGCTCGTCGGCGATCAGAAGATCCGGGCCGCATGCGAGTGCGATGGCAATCATCACGCGCTGGCGCATGCCGCCCGAAAGCTGGTGCGGGTAATCCTTCACGCGTCGCTCGGGCGCGGGGATGCGGACGCTCGCCAGCGCCTCGACCGCCAGCTCGTTGGCGTCCCGCCAGCTCTTGCCCTTGTGCAGCACGAACATTTCGGCAATCTGCCGGCCGACCGGTGAGACCGGGTTCAGCGCCGTCATCGGCTCCTGGAAGATCATGGCGATGCGATTGCCGCGCAGCGCCCGTTGCGCGGCGGCTGGAAGTCTCTGGATTTCTCGCCCGTCAAAGCGGATGACGCCGCCGCCGATCGACAAGGGGGGCCGCAACAGGCCGATCAAAGCGAGCGCCGTGATGCTCTTGCCGCAGCCGGATTCGCCGACAAGGCCGAACGTCTCGCCGCGGTCGATGCGGAACGAAACACCCTCCACGGCGGGAGACTGGCTCGCCCCTTGGTCGAGATCGATGCGCAGGTCCTCGATGTCGATCAGCGGCGCGCCCGTCATGTCCGCCGGCTCCGCGATTGTGGATCGAGAATGTCGCGCAGGCCATCGCCGAGCAGGTTCAGGCCGAGCACCGTCAGGAAGATGGCGAGGCCCGGAAAGACCGAGAGCCACGGCGCCGTCGTGATCTGGTCGCGGGCTTCTGACAACATGCTGCCCCAGCTTGGGTAGGGCGGGCGGACACCGAGGCCGAGGAATGAAAGTGAGGCTTCGGACAGCACCGCACTGCCCATGCCGAGCGTGCCGATGACGATGATGGGTCCCAGCATGTTCGGGAGCAGTTGCGTGATCATGATGCGCAAATCCCCGTAGCCGAGCACGGTTGCAGCCTGCACATAACCCTGGCTCTTGAGCGAGAGCGCGGACGCCCGTGCGATCCGGCAGGTGAACGACCAGTTGGTCAGCCCGAGGGCGATGAGCAGGCTGGTCAGGCCGGGTCCAAGCACCGCCATGATGGCGAGCGCGAAGATCAGCGAGGGGATCGCGAGCATGAGATTGGTCAGGCCGTTGACGACATCGTCCCACCAGCCGCCCCAATAGCCGGCGCTCAGGCCCAGTCCCACGCCGATGACGCTGTTGATCAGCTGCGAGACGATGCCGACCGTCAGCGAGACACGCGCGCCGTACACGACGCGGGAATAGATGTCGCGGCCCTGGCCGTCGGTCCCGAACCACCAGAGCCAGCTCGGGGCCTCTTCCGCATTCATCAGGTTGGCGTCCAGGACCGGGTCCGTGTGCGCCAGCCAGGGCGCGAGCAGGCCGACGAGGACCGCAAGCGCGAACAACGCCCCGCCGATGATGAGATTGGTACGGAGCTTCATGCGTATCTGATCCTGGGATCGATCACGCCATAGAGCAGGTCGATCAGCAAGTTGATCGCGAGGAAGAACAGCACCACCACCAGAATAGAGCCCTGGACAGCCGGAATGTCGCGCTGCAGGACGCTGTCGACGAGCAGCGAGCCGATGCCCGGCCACGAGAACAATTTCTCGACGACGACCGCCTGTCCCATCAACGCGCCGAATTGCAGGCTGGTCGTCGTGAGAATCAGGACAAGCGCGTTGCGCATCACGTGCCACTTCACGACCCGGGTCTCGCTCATGCCCTTCGAGCGCGCGGTGCGGACAAAATCGGCGGTCATGATCTCGAGGACCGCAGCGCGCGTTGTCCGGGCCAGCAGCGCCATCGGCGAGACGCCGAGGGTCATTGCCGGCAAGATCAGATATTTGAGGCTGCCGTCGCCATAGCCAAAACTCGGCAGCCAGCCGAACTTCAACGCGAACAGGTACATCAGCAGCAGCCCGAGCCAGAATTTGGCCATCGAAAGCCCCGACACCGCCAGGACCATCGCGGCCGTGTCGACGAGACTGCCCGGCCGCAAGGCCGCGACGAAGCCGAGCGGCACGCCGACGACGGTCGCAAACGCCATGGCTGCGAATATCAGTTTCAGCGTCGGCCCCATCCGCTTTGCGATCATGGTCGTGACCGGCTCGTGCGTCCGGAACGAGGTTCCGAGATCACCGGCCGCGAGACCGGCGATGTAGCCGCCGAAGCGGATATAGACGGGCTGGTCGAGGCCGAGCTGTTTCTTCATGCGCGCCTCGACCTGCGGATCGCCGTCGTCGCTCATCGTCGAGACGATGCTGCCGGGAACGACGCTGAACAGCGCAAAGACCAGCAGCGCGACAGCGAGCACGGTCGGAATGGCTTGCAGGATTCGGCGAATCAGGAAGGAGAGCATCGACATTTTTCCTGCCTCCCTCCATCGTTGGTTGCGCTGGAGGGAGCGCGTGAGCGCGGGTCACTTCGCGGGCGAGGTCTCGTCGACCCAGAGCTCCTCGACGTTCTGATGCGTCAACTCCGTCGGATTCAACTGAATCCCCTTGAGCCACGGCTGCACGGCCATGACCGCTTTGTTGTAGTTGAAGAACCAGATCGGCGCCTCGTCATAGAGCAGGGCATTGGCCTTTTGCAGCAGTTCGGTGCGCTTCGCGGAATCGTCGGTCTGCCCGGCTTCATCGAGCAGCTTGTCAAAGTCGGCATTTTTGAAGCTCATGTAGTTGCAGGCCGATGGTGGCGTCGATGAGTGAAAGCACTTGAGCGCGGCCTGGGGATCCGGGCCAGTCGCCTGCGAATAGATGAAGGCCTGGTAGTCGCCGGTGCGAACGACCTCCGCCAGCACCGCGGTCTCGACCTGCTTGACCTTCACCTTGATACCCACCTTGTCGAGCATCGGGATGACGGCCGTGACGATCGGCAAGCCCCAGCTTTCATTCTGGCTGGTGGTCCATTCGAATTCAAAGCCCGTGGGATAGCCCGCGTCGGCGAGCAGCTGCTTGGCCTTGGCGGGGTCGTAGGCATAGGGCTTCATGGTCTTATCGTAGAGAGGAGAGGTCAGCGGCAGCCAGCTGGTGGCGCGATAGGCCTTGCCCTTGACCAGCTTGTTGATGATCAGGTCCGTATCGATCGCATAATTGATCGCCTGCCGGACGCGCTTGTCAGCGAACGGCTTGAATGCAGGATTCATGCCCATGTAGCGCGTGAAGACCTCGGCGACCTCGACGATGGTGCCCTTGAGATCGGGGTCGGCCTGATAGGCGACATACTGTGCGGGCCCCAGCACCGAGGTATCGATCTCCTTGTTGCGGAAGGCGACATCGCGTGCCGCGGCCTCGCCCATGATCGACACGATGAGGCGGTCGGCGTAGGGCTTGCCCGGCTTGTAGAACCGGTCCCATCGCTCGAGGACGATGCGCGATCCCGGCACGTGCTCGACGAACTTGAATGGTCCAAGGCCGATCGGATGCTGGATGAAGTCCTCCTTGGCGCCCTCGTCGGCGGGATAGATCGACGTGAGCGCGGTGAAGAAGTAGAAGCCCGGATCGACTTTCTCGGTCAGCTTCATTTCGAGCGTGAAGTCGTCGATCTTCCTCAGGCCCGAGATCTCCTTGGCTTGCCCTTTCTCGACCGCGGCCGCGCCTTCGATGATGCGGACGAAACGCGCGCCGGGATAGGCCTTGCTGCCGTCCATGATGCGCGTGTAGGACCAGATGATGTCGTCGGCCGTCATCTTCCGGCCATTGTGGAAATAAGCGTCGTCGCGCAGCTTGAAGATGTGAACGAGACCGCCATCCGAGACGGTGTCCTCCTTGGCCAGCTCCAAGACCGGCCTGCCTTCAGCGGAATTCCAGATGTAGAGCGACCGATGCAGAGCTTTGGCATAGATCTCGTCCTGGGCGCGCTGGGTCGTATGAATGTCCATGCTGGTGAAGCTTGAGCCGTAGGGCGCCGTCATCCGGATGGTCCCGCCCCGGTGCGGTGTCTGGGCCTCCGCCATGACCGAGAGTGCCAGTCCCAAACCGGCCACAATCGCGATCCTCTTGAGCATCATCTCTTCCCCAACGCTGCAGGAACACTCCGATCAAGAGTTGACCACTCGCAGCGCATCTGGCGCAAGGGGGACGTTCTGAATTCGTCGAGCCAGAGTTCTGGCAAGAGCGGCTCAGCATATAAAAAGCGCTCGGTGCACAAATGACCGTCGCTGGTCCTCGCCGGTGCAACGAGCTCATCGCTCGCTGGTCATGGGAATATTCCTGTCTTGAGTGAAGCTTGTCTTGGATGAAGCTTGCGACTTCTCGTCTCAGGACAGGATACTTTGTTGCTCATCTTTCCGGCACTGCTGCCGCGTTCAGTCCCTTGGCCCCTTCTGCGACATCGAGCAAAGTCCGCGTTCGTGCTGCTCTTATGGGACGAACATGGCGCGTTTTTGAGCGCGCCGTCTAGCGCGTCGCCGTAGCGGCAGGCGCGGCTTGCGCCCGCGGCGTGCCGCGCATGCGGGCCAACAGCTCCGCGGTCGGCCAGGAATCCGCCGGCAGGCCGTACTTCACCTGCACCGCCTTGATCGCGGTGCGGCTCTGCTGTCCGAGCACGCCATCGACCTTGCCGACAAGGCCAGTGATTGAACTCAGCCGCTTCGCTGAACACTGAGCATTCGTTGATCTAAATCAACAGCAAGGAGCTTGGAGTTTTGCAATCTTAAATTGTGTAGGGGCGCTACACGGAAAATGTACGGCGCTGCTGCCTCGACGCTGGCAACACTCTTTTCCAACTGCACGCTTTCGCCCTTGTCGCCTCGGAATTCTTGCCGCTGACGAGTCCCGTTCAAGAGATGCGTGAACCGTGTGCCAGGGGCGCCGCCGCTTAAGAACGGGAGCCGATCGATGTCGCTGCCAAAATTCTTCTCCAAACAGTTCCGCGAAGAGATGCTTTGCCATCCCGTCTGGCTGCCGGGCGAAGGCATAGTGCCGGGCGATATCGGCGTGATGCGCGACGGCATCTTCATGCGTGAGGGCAATTTCTCTGATTATACGGCGGTCACGGCGAACATCGTCGAGGAGGAAATCCCAGTCTCTTCCAAGAGCAAGTTCTCGGTCGGCGTCACCGTCTCGCTCGGGCTCGGCGCCGAGGCGAAGATTGACCCGAATGCGAAGATCGGTGGCAAGCTCAGCATCGGGCGCGGCGGTGGCGTGGTGCTGCACATCCCCAATCAGCGCCGGCGCTATATCAGCAACCTGCGCGAGGTACTACGCGCGCTCCCGTGGGGCGGCAAGGATTTCGGCGAAGATACCGTACTGGTTTCGGAGGTCCGGTTGGCAAAGGCGATCGCGCTGGTGCTGTCAGAGACCGGTGACACCAGCGTCGATCTCACCGGCAAGGCGGTGGCACTGCAAGCGCTGGATATCGCCGACGCCTCGATCTCGTTCGGTGCGACTTCGGCTGCGTCCTACACGACCTCGATAGGCGATCCGCAGGGCCAGGCCTTCTATCCCTACGGCCTGCTCCTCTACAAGGCGCGTACCGGCTTTTTTCAGGACGGCAAGGTCGTGCCACTCGAAGCGGCGCCCGGGACAGATGCCGACATGGCACCGTTCGAGGAGGTCTCGCCCTATGACGAAGAGCTTTGAGCCGGCGCTCCAATATGCGGGCGCGGCGGCCGAGGCGCTGATCGCCGGTTACGACCGCTCCAGCGGAAGTTGGGCCTTTCCGCGCTTGGGCCCGTTCTGGGATGCGGTCGCCGAGGTGCATCGACGCGGACAGCGCGGTTTTGGGCGGCGCATCGCGATCCTTGATTCGGCGTTCGACCTTTCGGTGCCCGTGCTCGCGCACGATGCGGCGGCGTGCCTGCCCAACCGCTCTGGCGCCGACCTGTCGCACGGCACTGCGGTCGCGCTGCTGGTGCGCACCGTCGCCCCCGAAGCCACGCTCGACCTCTATGCGATCGGCGGTCCTGGCGGGCCGGATCGTCACGCCGTTCGCTCCGCGCTGCGCAAGGTCGCCGCCTCAGACGCGACGGTGTTGTGCATGAGCTTCGGGGTGCCCGTGCCCATCGCTGACGTCACGCTGGTGGCCGACGCGCGGCGGTTGCTAGCAGCTCGGCCGCGGCAATGCCCCATACCCTCAGGCTGCCTGTGCGAGGCGGTCGGGTCTGTGGGGGATCGCGCGGTGTTCGCCGCGGTCGGGAATGACGCCGGCAGCCTGTTCTGCCCGGCCATGGCGCAAGCCGCCAGCGCGATCGGCTTCCAGCTCGAACGGCGCATCCCCGATCCCGAGCGCGGCGAAAGCGCCTGGGCGTCCCCGCCGAGCGGCTACAGCCAGTCGGACGCCGCCGACTACACGCTGATTCAGCCCGAGGGCGCGCTCGGTAGCAGCTTCGCAACACCCCTCATCGCTGGGGCCGCGGCCTTGCAGGAGGATTCCGCGGCGATTGCGTCAATGCAGAGAGCGTGTCACCTGGGAGCAGTGGCCGACATGTTGCTCGCTGCCTATCGTTCGAAGCGCCTCACCGACCCCGCTGAACTGGCGCCCGCGCTTGCGTTATACAAGGAGGCCCTCGCCACGTTTCCGCATCAGGCGGTTCTACGGGACGGCGCGCATTGGTGCGTAGGGTGTGCGCTGTACGGCGGTACGCTTTTCGTCAATGCAGGCTTGGCGCATCTCGAAGCGGACGATCTATCGAGCGCCGAGTCGCTTCTCCGGATCGCACGTCATATTGCGCCGCGTAGTGCGGACGCTGCCGCCAACCTGGCGACTTGTCTGATGCTACGCGCCGAAGCGATGGCCCACCGTGCCGGCATGCCGCTCTTGCGCGAGGCGGTTGCCGCTTTTGACGAGGCAATCGGGCTGCGCCCCGGCTATCGCGGCTACGACGCCGCGCGGGCACGTGCGACGGCGATGCTAGCGTCGTATGGCGGTCCTGAAAACCCACCGCCCGCCATCTTGCCGTGAAATGTCGAGGATCTTGTCGGTGACACGATCCCTACTGCCGCGGTGCTGCCGGTCGATCTGAACGATAGGAGCCGCAGAGGCGGCTCATGCGTTGGTTCTAGCGCGTTGCGGTGGCGGAGGCAGGCGCGGCTTGCGCCCGCGGCGTGCCGCGCATGCGGGCCAACAGCTCCGCGGTCGGCCAGGAATCCGCCGGCAGGCCGTACTTCACCTGCATCGCCTTGATCGCGATGCGGCTCTGCTGTCCGAGCACGCCATCGACCTTGCCGACATCGTAGCCGGCGCGGACCAGGAGCTGCTGCAATTCCTTGATCTCGTTGAACGGCAGTTGCACCACCGGCCCCGTAGCCTTTCGCATCGGCGGCGCGCCGGCGATGCGGGTGGCGAGATAGGCCGCCGTGGTCGAGTAGATCAGCGAGTTGTTCCACTCGGTGTAGGCGGCGAAATTCGCGTAGGCCAGGAAGGCTGGGCCGTTCCGCCCCATCGGCAGCAGCACCGAGGCTTCGAGCGCATCGTTCGGCAGCGGTCGCCCATCGGGATAGGTGATGCCGAGGCTATTCCATTTGCTGCGCGGCGCCTTGACGGTGAGGTCGGCCTGGTCCCAGGGGAAGCTCTGCGGCACCCTGATCTCTTCGAGCCAGGGGTCGCCGCGACGCCATTTCAGCCCCGTCGCGATGTAGTTCGCGGTCGAGCCGATCACATCGGGCGCGCTGCGCAACAGGTTGCGCCTTCCGTCGCCGTCATAGTCCACCGCGTAAGTGACGTAATGCGTCGGCAGGAACTGCGTCTGGCCGAGCTCACCGGCCCAGGAGCCGATCATCTCGGACGGCGACAGATCGCCGCGGTCGATGATCTTCAGCGCGGCGATGGTCTCGTTCTGGAAGCGCTCGGACCGGCGGCAGTCATAGGCCAGCGACACCAGCGAGGGCAGCACCGGGAGCTTGCCCATGTTGGCGCCGAAGTCGCTCTCCAGGCCCCAGAACGCGGCGATCACCGCCGGCGGCACGCCATACTCCTTCTCGGCGCGGGCGAAGGCGGCGGCATAGGTGCGGATGTGCTGCTGGCCGTTCTGCATCCGGTAGTTCGCCGCCATGCGGCCGGCGAATTCGGTGAACAGCTGGCCGAACACGCGCTGGCCGCGGTCGCGGTTGACGATGCCCTGGTCGTAAGTGAGATAGGGCGAGGCTTCCGCGATCGCCCGCTGCGACACGCCCTCGGCGACCGCGCGCTGTTTCAGCTCGGCGAGGAATTGAGCAAAGCTCTGGCCGTTATGGCAGGCCGCCGCGCGCGGCGAGGGCGCTGCGGCACGATGTACGGCCGCGGCAGCCGGGCCGGGAGCCGGGGCGAATTGCGCCGATGCTGCGAAGGGCAGGGCGAGCGATGCTGCGACGGCGGTGAACATGGCTCGCAGAGCGGACGAGAAGCTTCGCATTCGGTCTCACTGATCGCAGGTTAGTCCTTGTGAAACCACAGATATCCGAACCGCGGCGAAAAGGGAAATCGCAAAAGGCGGGCCGCAAAGTCCATGGGCCGCCTGTCTCGCCGACAGGAGGCCCCCTTGGGGTCGGCAAATCGCCGCCTGTCTCATCGCGCCAGCGGCCGACGCGCAGTCTCCGGCGCCAGTGCGATGAAGGGCAGGCCGACGAGATAGATCAGCGACAGCACGGAGATCGCCAGTGGGAAGCTGCCGGTCGCGGCCGCGAGCATGCCGATCAGGGTCGGGCCGGCCGCGCCGAGGATGCGGCCCAGGCTGAACGCGAAGCCTGAGCCTGCGCCGCGCAGCATCGACGGGAACATCTCCGGCAGCCAGATCGTGAACAGGCCGAACACGCCATTGGTGAAGAAGCCGAGCACCGGCAGAGCGATAAAGAAGAGCGTCAGGCTGTCGAGACGGGCGATCGCGACTTCGTAGGCGACGACCACCGAGATCAGCGCACCGACGAAGAACAGCACGGCCGTCTTGCGGCGGCTGCCGAGGCGCTCGGTGATGGCGGGCATCAGCAGGCAGCCGAGCAGGGTGCCGACATTGGTGACGAGACCGGCGACGGCTCCCATGGCCTGCGCATGCGCGTGTGTGGCGCCGGCCGATGTCAGCTTGGTGATGATGACAGTGGGTGCCCAGAAATTCGAGGACCATAGGCCGAAGATGATGCAGGCCATCATCATCGCCGCGGCCCAGGTCGTCTGCGCCTGGCCGGGCGCGAACAGCGCCGTGACGGATTGCTGGCTCGGGTCGAGCGGTCGCGAGCGCTGCGGTTCGGGGACGTTGAAGCGCAGATAGGCAATCAGCAGAGCCGGCAGGATGCCGAGGAGGAACATGCCGCGCCAACCCAGCGTTCCGGCCGCCCCGAGCGCGACCAGTGCCGCCAGGAACAATCCCGTTGGCGTCGCCGTATGCAGCCAGCCCGCGTACCGCACGCGGGTCTCTTCCGGCACGGATTCATGCAGCAGCGGCGTGCCGGCGGCCCATTCCCCGCCGATGCCGAAGCCGGCGATGAAGCGGAAGATCGCGAACATCACGATGCCGGTGGAGAGGCCGCATAATGCGGTGAACAGCGAATAGACCAGCACCGTCCAGCACATGATGCGGACGCGACCGTAGCGGTCGGCAGCCCAGCCCCACACCATCGAGCAGGCCCAGCCCAGCATGAAGATCGAGAACAGGATGCCGCCATACAGTCCGATATTGGCAGGGCTCACGGCGATCCCGCTGGCCGGCAGCAGTTCGCTCAGCGCGGCGACCAGGACATAGCCGTAGATCGAGGAATCGAAGCCGTCGAGCATCCATCCGAGCCATGTGACCCAGAAGATCTTGCGGGGCGAAACGGCAGATGGTGCCGTAGCCGCAGACGCGGCGACGCCGGTGATGGTCATGTCTCCTCCCTGGAGCACTTTGTTGTTTGTGGGAGGAGTATGACTGGCTTTACGCGGCGCGACACCCGTCGCAAATGGAATGGAGCGTGGCGAATAGCGAATGGGGCGCAGCGAATTGGAAGAGAGTTCTTCCCTGACGCGCTACTCCCCCTTTTTCACCCCACCTGCGCCAGTGCGGCCTGTGCGTCCTCTTGAATCCGCTTCAGATGCGCGGCGTCGCGAAAGCTTTCGGCGTAGAGCTTGTTGACGTCCTCGGTGCCCGACGGGCGGGCGGCGAACCAGCCATAGTCGGTCTCGACCTTGATGCCGCCGAAGGACTGCCCGTTGCCCGGCGCCTTGGTATGCACCATGCGCACCGGATCGCCGGCGAGCTCCGTCAGGTTGAGCTTGTCCGGCGTCAGCGCCTTCAGCGCGGCCTTCTGCGGCGGCGTGGCCGGCACATCGATCCGCTCATAGACGGGCGCGCCGAGTTCAGCCGTTAGTTCCTTGTAGAGCTCGCTCGGGTCGCGGCCACGCTTGGCCATGATCTCGGCGGCGAGCAGGCCGAGGATGATGCCGTCCTTGTCGGTGGTCCACACCGTGCCGTCGCGCTTGAGGAACGAGGCACCGGCGCTTTCCTCGCCGGCGAAGCCGAACGATCCGGAGCCCAAGCCCTCCACGAACCATTTGAAGCCGACCGGCGTCTCGACCAGCTTGCGGTTCAGCTTGCGCGCGACGCGGTCGATGATCGAGGAGGAGACGACGGTCTTGCCGATCGCCGCGTCGGCGCGCCAGTTCGGCCGATGCGTGAACAGGTAGGCGATCGCGGTCGCGAGGTAATGGTTCGGGTTCATCAGCCCGCCCGTGCGGGTGACGATGCCATGGCGGTCGGCGTCGGTATCGTTGGCGAAGGCGACGTCGAACTTCTCGCGCATGCCGATCAGGCTCGCCATCGCGTAGGGCGAGGAGCAGTCCATCCGGATCTTGCCGTCCCAATCCACGGTCATGAAACGGAAGGTCGGATCGACCAGATCGTTCACGATCTCGGCGTTGATCCCGTATCGCGCGATGATCGGCTGCCAGAAATGCACGGCGGCGCCGCCGAGCGGATCGATGCCGATCCTGACGCCGGCCGATTTGATCGCGGCGAGATCGACGACATTGGCGAGGTCCTCGACATAGGGCGTGACGTAGTCGTGCAGGTGCACCGAGCCCTGCTTGCGGGCCTTCGCGTAGGTGATCCGGGAGATGCCGGCGAGCTCGTTGGCCAGATAGATGTTGGCCTGCCGCTCGATCTCGCCGGTGGCGTCGGTATCGGCCGGCCCGCCATGCGGCGGATTGTATTTGTAGCCGCCGTCCTCGGGCGGATTGTGCGACGGCGTGATGACGACGCCATCGGCGAGATGCTCCGTGCGCCCCTTGTTGTAGGAGATGATCGCGTGCGAGACGACAGGCGTCGGCGTATAGCCGCCATTGGCATCGATCATCACGTCGACGCCATTGGCGGCGAACACCTCCAGCGCGCTCGCCAGCGCCGGCTCGGCCAGCGCATGGGTGTCGATGCCGATGAAGAGAGGACCGTCCAGGCCTTGCTGGCGACGGTAGTCGCAGATCGCTTGGGTGGTGGCGAGGATGTGGTCCTCGTTGAAGCCGGTCTTCAGCGACGAGCCGCGGTGGCCCGAGGTGCCGAAGGCAACGCGCTGGGTGGGCTCGGTGGGATCGGGCTTGAGCGCGTAATAGGCCGTGATCAGCCTCGGAATGTTGGCAAGCGCGGCGCTGGTGGCGGGCTTGCCGGCGGCGGGGTCAATCTTCGGCATCGAACGTCCTTCGCAAGTTCGAAACGGCTGCAGCGGCACTTGGTTCCGCTGACGTTCTGGTAGCGCAGCGAAACAAGGCCGCGCCGTCACGTCATATGCGTGAGCTCATGAGATTACCATGGCTGGCGGCGTCCATTCGATCAACGGAAAACCACCGTGACGCGTCCGTCCGCTGTGCCATGAGGCATCATTAACCACGCCGCCGTACGGCGCCGGCCGCATAAGCCTGGACTTAACGCTTGGTCGAAAAGATTGGGGGCGTAACGCAACACGCGCGCAACGGGACCGGGTGCGTCAACAATTGGGGAGCAGCAAATGAGAGCGCTTATGATAGGCGCCCTGGCCTTGACAGTCGCTGGCTGCAGCCATTCAGCTCCGCAGCAATCCGCTGCGCCATGCGTCAATCTGAATGGCACGGCCTGTGCGCCGGAGCCGCCTGCAGGCCAGCTTGCGGGTGTGGAGCAGGGCACACAGCATCGTTCAGCCGCAGCCCGCCATGCTCCGTCTTCCAACCGCCGTGTTGCTCGACACCGGCCAGCCGTTCATCGCACGATCAAGCCCAAGGTCGCCCATGCGAGCCCGGCCGCGGAGGTTGCCAAGCCGATATCGGCCGCGACGGCCGCACCCGCTCCCCAGGTCGCCGTCCAGCCATCGCAGCCAGCCCAGCCGCAGCCAGCCCAGCCGCAGTCAGCACAGCCACAGCCAGCACAGCCGAGGCAGAGCGGTAGCGGTGAAGCACGCGCGGCCGGCATTGCCAGTCCCGACAAGGTTCAGGAGCAGGTGACGGTTGCGACAGCGCTTGCCGAGCGCATGACCGCGATTGCATCGGCAACCGCATCGGCCCAGGCGGATGACAAGACGAAGGGACGGCTTGTCGCCGTGCTGCTGGCAGGACCAACCGTCAAGGCGGTCTCGGAGCTGCGCGGCAAGGTGATCGCGATCGATGATCGCTACGTCGCCTCGAACGGGCGGATCACGACGGCCATCGCTGCGGCCGGCGCTCCGGAGGTGCTCGTGCTGGAAGGCCAGTCGACGGCCATCAGCCGGCTGACCAGTGGCGAAGTCGCCGCCGCCGTCGTCGCGCTGGTCACGCCCGAGGTCGCGGAAGCGTTTCCCAAGATCGCGGGTTTGATGTTGTTCGAGGTCCCGCTGCCCACCCGCTAGGCGTGATCACCCCGCGCGGCGTCACGTTGCGCTCGCGCTCGCCGGCTGCGGCAGCGCGACGCCTTGGACGGCGGCAAGGCCGTTCGGGAAGGATGCGGCCGATGCTGGCCGCCTCGAGCGAGTCGCCGCGCGAGACGAGCCGGAAAGTATGAAGCTGTGGTCGGAGGCGCGCGACGCCGTTCAGGCGGCTTTCTTGGAAGCCTTTTTTGTGCCCGTCTTCGTCGTCGGTTTCTTGGCTGCCTTCTTGGCCACCTTGGCATCGGCTTGCGACTCAGGGGCCTTCCGGCTCGGCTTCTCCGCCTTCTTCCCGGCGACCTTTTCAGTGGCTTTGGGCAACTCGGCGGCGGCAGCCTGGCGCATGGCGCGGGCATAGGAGTCGGCGGCATTGTCGGCCGAGAGCAGGAGCCGGCGTGCGGCCGAATTGGCCTGCTCGATGACCTCCCGCGCCAGCATCTTGTAACGTTCCTTGGCGTCCTTGTCCTTGGCCTTGACGGCCATGCCGCTGAAGCGGTCGCGCCGCTTCTTCGCCGCCGCCAGAATGGTCTTGTTCTGTTGTTTGGCCAGCTGCCGGATCACGGCATCCAGGTCGGCATCCGCCATAGTCTTCCTCAATCGTCCCTAGGAATCACAAAACACGCGTCATCACGAATCAGCCGAATTCAACGGCTGAAAGCGCGCGGGACTATGCAGTTCTGTCTCCCGATTGGCAATCGGGGGAGGGCCGTGCCGTCCGAGATGGTAAAGCAGCTGTCAGCGGACGCGATCCGCAGTCTGTTCGATGGCGTGCTTGTAAGGAAGCAAGTGCCGTGCGCGCACCGCGCGTTGAGGGGGGGCTCGCGGGTCGTCGCCGGCACAGGCCCGGCCGTGCGTGACGTCGCGGACAGGTGAACCTCGGCCGGCTTTGCGCGGGCTGCGTCATCCGTTTTCCCTCATCTATGGGTCCGGGAAGCGGACCGCGGCGAAGAAACGCCGCGCTGGGCTCGATTCGAGCTTGCGGCTCTGGATCATTCTCGACGGATACATCAGGACATGATGGGCCGATCGCTTTATCTCGACGATCATGCGCCTAAAAAACTCATTATACCTGCATTTTCAGTCGGATCACCTCTGTCCAGTCCTGCTGCGATTAGATTTCTTATTTTTAGAAATTGTGGTTCCCTGTGTCCATCACGCCGTGCAGCCGCAAGCAGGTGGTAGATTGGTTGACTGACTACCTTCTTGCTTCTTGCGCCGAGTTGTATTCACCTGCCTTAAAAGGGAGAATGACTGTGCGGTGGTTGACGTTGATCGGCTTTGCGTTGGCTCTGGCGTCGGCAGCGCTCTCATCGAAATAGCCCATCAGCGCCATTGCGTATATCGCTCCCGAATAGCCGCAGCTTCAGTTTGGATATTCAGTTGTTCGAGTCGTCGTATCCGCTAAAATAGCCGGTATCTGTCCACGATGGCACTTTTGGCGCTCGGTGGCTCGTTTAGGACCATTGCGCCTAGTGAAACGTTTCGTGCAGCTCGATTTTGCTTTTCACGGCACTTCGTTTTGCTTTCAAGACGAACCACCTCGGCGCAGGAAACATTGCTCGTTCCAGCAAAATTGGTGATCACCTCGGCATGCCTCGGCCGGGCGCAGCTGTTGCGGTCGATCTGCTCGCGCCTAAAAACTAATTTTGCTCGGGATTTCAATCCGATCACCCCTGTCCAGTCTCTAACTGAAAAATATTCCTGTTTCTATTTTTCAGAAATTGTGTTTGTCTATGCGCATCCCGCCTCGATCAAGAGGGGCGTTTCGCGATCGTCACAAACGTTGGGTGCGGGATGCGGTGGGCGTGTCGGGCTGCAGCGTGATCTCATCATGCCGACGAACAGTCCGATGTGCACGGTCAAGCCGCGTGGTCCTGGCATCCCGGTGCTGATGCCAAGTTCGCGCCGACGTTTGCGCGGGCGACAGGGGCAAGAACGCCGGTCCCTGGGGAGAGCGCGGAGTAAGCCGTAAAGCCATCGCGCAGGGAAGGCCGGGATGTCTCGGCCGAACCTGTGGTTCCTGCCCCGTGCTTTTCATTCGCACGGGGGCCATGGGGGCGGCGAGCTCCCGGCCTTCCCTGCGCCCTCGATATTGAAGAGGGCGAAACGAATAGCAAAGCTCGGACGCAGATGCGCCGCGAGAAGATCGAACTCGTCTGCATCAGAGGCAAGGGTGTAGGTGTTACGATGATTGTCGAGCCTTGCTCGTCATGGATCGCGAGGACGAAGCCGCAATCACAGCGTCGTCCCGGGCGTAGACCCGGGACCCATAACCACAAATGGTGTTGGTGTGCGAGAGCTCACCGCGCCTCTGCCACGAACGCATCCTGTGGGTATGGGTCCCCGCGTTCGCGGGGACGACACCGAGTTCTGCGTTACGTGCATTCGGCTTCTCTGCGCACCGAGCCTCGGACCGAGAGGGTGTGATGCAGCGCTCACAACTCCCGTGCATTGCTGAACGCGAACGAGCTGACGCGTCGCGTCGTCTCGTCCAGGATCAAGGTGCGCGTGATCGGCGGCTCGGCCCGCTGGCTGCAGTTCTCGCGCTCGCAGAGCCGGCAGTTGACGCCGATCGGCGTGCCCTCGGTCTTTTCGAGATCCGTGCCGGCGGCATAGACCAGCTTCGCGGCATGGCGGATCTCGCATCCCAGGCCGATCGCAAAGCGCGGTTGCGGATGGGGATGCGGCGCGACCGGGCGCCGGACCATCTGCGCGATCGAGAAATAGCGGGTGCCGTCCGGCAGCTCGATCACCTGCTTGAGCAGCCGGTCCGGCGTGTCGAATGTCGAATGCACGTTCCACAGCGGGCAGGTGCCGCCGAATTTCGAGAACGGGAACGTGCCCGAGGAGAAACGCTTGGAGACGTTGCCGGCGTTGTCCACGCGCAGCATGAAGAAGGGAATGCCGCGCGCGTTCGGCCGCGACAGCGTGGTCAGGCGGTGGCAGACCTGCTCGAACCCGGTCAGGAAGCGCTGCGCCAGCACGTTGATGTCGTAGCTGAGCTGCTCGGCCGCGGCGAGAAAGGCGGGGTAGGGCATCATGACCGCGGCGGCGTAGTAGTTCGCGAGCGTGATGCGGTAGAGCCGGCGCGCGGTGTCGTCGAGGCTGCCGGCACGGCCGACGATGGCCTGGATCTGCTGGCCGCATTCGGCCATGCCGAGCTGGAAGGCGAGCTGGAAGGTGCGGCCGGGGGAATCGATCAGCTCGGAAATCAGCAGCTGGCGGCGGTGGCGGTCGAAGCGCCGCAAGGTCTCGCGCATGACGTCGACCGGCATGATGCGGCTGACGATGCCGTGTTTCTCGCGCAGCCGCGCGGCGAGCGCGGCATAGAGACCCTCGGCCGGGACATTCAGTTCGTCGCGCAACGTCTCCGCCGCCTGCTCGAGCTCGGCGAAGTAGTTGCGGTTGGCCTCGATCAGGTCGCGCACGCGCTCGATCGGGTTGGCCTCGAAGC
Source organism: Bradyrhizobium sp. SZCCHNS1022 (assembly GCF_032484835.1). Classification (NCBI taxonomy): domain Bacteria; kingdom Pseudomonadati; phylum Pseudomonadota; class Alphaproteobacteria; order Hyphomicrobiales; family Nitrobacteraceae; genus Bradyrhizobium; species Bradyrhizobium sp. SZCCHNS1022. The sequence continues at coordinate 2,720,555 of NZ_JAUETT010000001.1, forward strand.
GGGCGCCGCCCTCGTTGCGATCGGCCATCTGCGCCGCCACCAGGGTCTCGCCGCGCCGCGCCTCGGTATAGGCGGCATAGAGCCGCTGCAGCGCATGGGTCACGCCCGGGCACAGCTCGGCGAGATCGCGCAGCTCCTGCTTCGGCAGGTCGATCTGCCGGAACAGCGGATCGGAGAAGATCTCGTTCAGCTCGGCGAAGAAGCGGTCCTCGTCGGCGGTGGCGAGGTCGCGGAGGTCGAGGTCGTAGGTTTCGGCCAGCCGCAGCAGGATCTGCGCCGTGACCGGGCGCTGGTTGCGCTCGATCAGGTTGACATAGCTCGGCGAGATACCGAGCCCTTCGGCGATCTGGGTCTGCGACAGGCCCAATTGCTGGCGGATCCGCCGAAAGCGGGGCCCAACGAACAGTTTCTTCCCGGATTCAGCTGCCATCGTCCGTCCCGAATGTCAGTCTTGCTGACCTATATTGTGACAAAATTTACAAAATGACATTTGTTACAAGTGGTGATGTTACATGACATCACCATTCGAATACAAGCCATCTATACGAACTTCCTGGATTCGCGTTTAGCTCTGGTCACGTATTTCGCGATGCACTGTCAAAAATGTCGAGAGTGCAAACGGTCGTAACGAAGAGGATCAAGCACATGAATTACCAGCCGCGCGGCATCAATGACCAAGCTGTCCAGGGCCCGATCTCCTATCTGAGCGAGGTCGCAGCCGCCGAGGCGCTGCTCAAGACCCAGCCGACCTGGAACGGCGTCACCGCCGAGGCCGTGGCGCGCATGCGTCTGCAGAACCGCTTCAAGACCGGTCTCGACGTCGCCCGCTACACCGCGGCGCTGATGCGCGCCGACATGGCGGCCTATGACAAAGATCCCACCAAGTACACCCAATCGCTCGGGTGCTGGCATGGCTTCATCGCGCAGCAGAAGCTGATCTCGGTCAAGAAGCACTTCGGCACGACCGATCGGCGCTATATGTATCTGTCCGGCTGGATGATCGCCGCGCTTCGATCGGAATTCGGGCCGCTGCCCGATCAGTCGATGCATGAGAAGACCGCCGTGCCGGCCCTGATCGAGGAGCTCTATACCTTCCTGCGTCAGGCCGACTCGCGCGAACTCAACGACATCTTCCGCAGCCTCGATGCGGCCCGCAAGGCCGGCGACAAGGCGAAGGAAGCGGCGCTGATCGAGAAGATCGACAATTTCCAGACCCATGTCGTCCCCGTCATCGCCGACATCGACGCCGGCTTCGGCAATGCCGAGGCGACCTACCTGCTCGCCAAGAAGATGATCGAGGCGGGCGCCTGCGCCCTGCAGATCGAGAACCAGGTCTCCGACGAGAAGCAGTGCGGTCACCAGGACGGCAAGGTCACCGTGCCGCACGAGGTGTTCCTGGCCAAGATCCGCGCCTGCCGTCACGCCTTCCTCGAACTCGGCGTCGAAGACGGCATCGTCGTGACCCGCACCGACTCGCTCGGCGCCGGCCTCACGCAGCAGATCGCGGTCAGCCACAAGCCCGGCGACCTCGGCGACCAGTACAACAGCTTCCTGGATTGCGAGGACGTGACGCCGGAGACGGCCCGCAACGGCGACGTCATCATCAACCGGAACGGCAAGATGATGCGTCCGAAGCGGCTGGCCTCCAACCTCTACCAGTTCCGTCCCGGCACCGGTGAGGACCGCTGCGTGCTCGACTGCATCACCTCGTTGCAGAACGGCGCCGACCTCTTGTGGATCGAGACCGAGAAGCCGCATATCGAGCAGATCGCCAAGATGGTCGATCGCATTCGCGAGGTCGTGCCGAACGCGAAGCTCGCCTACAACAACTCGCCGTCCTTCAACTGGACCCTCAACTTCCGTTGGCAGGTCTACGACGCGATGAAGGAAGCCGGCAAGGACGTCAGCCAGTACAACCGTGCCGAGCTGATGAAGGCGGAGTACGACAACACGCCGCTGGCGATCGAGGCCGACGAGCGCATCCGCACCTTCCAGGCGGATTCGGCCAAGCGCGCCGGCATCTTCCATCACCTGATCACGCTGCCGACCTATCACACGGCCGCGCTGTCGACCGACAATCTGTCTCGCGAATATTTCGGTGAGCAGGGCATGCTGGGCTACGTGAAGAACGTGCAGCGCGCGGAGATCCGTCAGGGCATCGCCTGCGTCAAGCACCAGAACATGGCCGGCTCCGACATCGGCGACGACCACAAGGAGTACTTCGCCGGCGAAGCCGCTCTGAAGGCGGGCGGCGCCCACAACACGATGAACCAGTTCGGCTAGCAATCCGTTCGGCTACAGGAGACTGACAATGACCAAAGGCAGCAATTTCTGGGTGATTGGCGGCGAGTTCGGCTCGATGAACTTCCACAAGCTCGTGGAAGGGTCGGCCCAGGTCAAAGGCCCTTTCAAGACGCGCAAGGAAGCCGAGGACTGCTGGCGCGAGGTGTCGGAAGAGCACCGCCACAAGGCCGGCGTGCGGTTCTCGATCGTCGAGGAACCGCAGCGCGCCCCCGCCGCTTGATCGGCGTCGGGTATCTGCATCAAGTTAAGCCCAAGGACGGGGCGGTCTCATCCGGTGAACGCCGGGCGGGGCCGCCCACGTCCATTTCGATACATGTAAGTGCTTGGAAATAATAAGCGTTTGCGCAAATTCGCGTAGCTGCTAGGCTGCCGGGCAGAGAGCCTTTGAAAGCCGGAGCTGCGAAGCCAGTCATGTCCCAGGTGCCCGATAGTGGTCACGAAGCCCGTCCCGTGCGGCTGCGCGAGGCGCTGCGGCAGGCGCGGATCGAGGCCGCCGACCGCACCGGCGTCGTGGTCGACCTGCGCGACGCGGAGGTGGCGCGGCTGGAGATCCTGAACGAGGCACTCGACCCGCTGTTCGAACAGGTCCCGGGCGACATCGATCTGTTCGATCGCGGCATCAGCCAAGGCGAGACGCCGCGGCTGTGGATCGACGTGGTCGCCCATGTCACGATGGGCCGCGACAAGCGGCAGTATCGCTTCGTGCAGGACACCCGCAACGGCCGCATCGTGATCGCGGAATCGCATGAGGCGGCGGCGATCGTTCGGGCGGTGACCGACTACGTCGCCCGGCGCATGGTCGAGCGCGAGCGCGCCTTCAGCCTGCCGCGCGAGCCTGCACCGATCGCGGAGGCGCCGCGCCGGCGCCGCGGAGTCTGGCTGTTCCTGCTCGGCTTCCTGCTCGGCGGACTGGCGCTGTTCGGTCTTGCGCTGCTCGCCTCGCTGCAGCTGATCTGATCGCTTCAGAACAGCCGGACCTGCCGGATCTCGCGCACGCGCAGCGCGTCGTTGATCCCGCGCACCGTCATGTCGCAGCGCCAGTGATTGCCCTCGCGCGCGATGGCGAAGAGGTTGTAGGCCGCGGCCGGATAATGCCCATGCGCGATGCTCGACGCCGACGGCACGCCGATGACGGGGATCTGGCGCTCGGGCCCGTCGATCCAGACCGTCGAATGGACATGGTCGTGGCCGTGCAGGATCAGCTCGACGCCGTGGCGCTTCAGCAGCGCGATCAGATCGGCGGCGTCCGTCAGCCACTTCATGCGGTTGGTCGAGCGCAGCGGATGATGCACCAGCAGCACCCGGAACACCTGCTCGGTCGACAGTGTCTCCAGTAGCCGCTCCAGTGCGGCCAGTTGTTCGGGTCCAATCCGCCCGGTGGCCATGAAGGGCGCCGTGGGCACGGCGGACGACAGGCTGATCAGCGCCAGCGGCCCCCGCCGGCGCAGGGAAGGAAAGCTGGGCGGGCCGACGGCATTCTCGTCGCCGCAGAAATAGTCGGCGAAGCTCTTGGCAAAGTGCAGCCGGGTCTGGCGCACATAGGCGTCATGATTGCCGGGGATCGCGGTGACGCGATCCGGCGGCCCGATTGTTTTGAGCCAGGCCAGCGCCAGCGGAAACTCCGCCTCCATGGCGAAATTGACGAGGTCGCCGGTGACCGCGATCTGGTTCGGCGTCTGCGTGTGCAGGTCCGAGACCAGCACGTCGAGCACGTCGCGGCGGTGATATTTGTAGCGGTTGCGTGTCCAGTTGATGTAGCCGAGCGCGCGCTTGCCGGCGAGCTCGATCAAGCGCGGCCGCGGCAGCGGCGAAAGATGCGGGTCGGAAAGATGCGCCAGCGTGAACGCCGCCATGATCGGTCTGCCTGTCGACGATCGGCACCGGGGCGCCGCGATCGTGAGGTGGTGTCCGGAAGGTCACGGCTCTATTGGCAAGCCTGCGGCGCCGGTGCAAGGATAACCGGCAAACCCTGGATGCGGCGGTGACAAGTCCAAACAATTTGCGCACTCGGCTCGAGCCCTGGTTGCGGCACGTGTTCCACCTGTATTGGCGCTTTGCCCGCGGCATGACGCTCGGTGTCCGCGCGGTCGTGCTCGACGCGGACAATCGGGTCTTCATGGTCCGGCACAGCTATGTCTCCGGCTGGCATCTGCCGGGCGGCGGCGTCGAAGTCGGCGAGACCTTTGCCGAGGCGCTGGAGCGGGAGCTGCTCGAGGAGGGACGGATTGCCCTCGCCGGCGAGCCTGTCCTGCACGGCATCTTCCTCAACAGTCACGTTTCGCGGCGCGACCATGTCGCGGTGTTCATCGTTAAGGATTTCACCCAGGATCGGCTGCCCGAGCCCAACCACGAGATCGTCGAGACCGGCTTTTTTTCCATTGACGGCCTGCCGGAGGGTACCACGCTCGGCACGCTGTCGCGCATCCGCGAGGTGCTACACGGCGTTAAGATCATTCCGACCTGGCGCCCGGGATAAACGCGGTGGCCAATCCGCCGTTATGACTTTTTGCACCGAAATGGCTGCAGGCTCTCCCACCAGGGGAGTTGGGCCAATGATACCACCATCGTTACGGGTCGCCGTGCTGGTGCCCTGCTACAATGAGGCGGCGGCTGTGGCCTCCGTGGTCAAGGGATTCAAGCAGGCGCTGCCCACGGCGACCGTTTACGTCTACGACAACAATTCGAAGGACCGTACCATCGACATCGCGCGCGAGGCGGGGGCCGAGGTGCGCAGCGAGCGGCGGCAGGGCAAGGGCCACGTGGTCCGCCGCATGTTCGCCGACGTCGATGCTGACATCTACGTGCTGGTCGACGGCGATGCCACCTACGATGCGCCGAGTGCGCCGCGGATGATCGAGCGCCTCGTCAGCGAACATCTCGACATGGTGGTCGGCTTGCGGGTGGACCAGGAGCAGGCGGCCTACCGAATGGGTCACCGTACCGGCAACTGGATGCTGACGCGGTTCCTGGCCGAGGTGTTCGGCCAGGCGTTCAAGGATATCCTGTCGGGCTATCGCGTGTTCTCGCGCCGGTTCGTCAAATCCTTCCCCGTCCTGTCCGACGGCTTCGAGATCGAGACCGAGCTCAGCGTGCATGCGCTGGAGCTGGCGCTGCCGGTCGCGGAAATCGCAACGCCCTATTACGCGCGCCCCGAAGGCTCCGTCTCGAAGCTGAACACCTGGCGGGATGGCTTCCGGATCCTCGGCACGATCCTCAAACTCTACCGCTCGGAGAAGCCTTTACGCTTTTTCGGCGTCATCGGGATCTTCTTCGCGCTGATCTCCATCGGTTTCGCGATCCCTGTGTTCGTCACCTATCTCGAGACCGGGCTCGTTCCACGGCTGCCGACGGCCGTGCTGTCCATGGGCCTGATGATCATGGCGCTGCTGTCGGCCTCGTCGGGCCTGGTGCTGGATACGGTCACGCGCGGCCGGCGCGAGATGAAACTGCTCGCCTATCTGTCACAATCGCCCGTCGTAGGCTGACCTCTCGTGTGAGGTGCTGCCAATGCGAGGCGGAAGCTTGTGTCCGGCCGCCTCTGCGGTCATGGTTCGGGCTGGTCTTTCGCTCACTCCCCACAACGAGAACACCGATCCACATGCCCATTCTCAATAGCATCGCCGCACTCGCCGACGACATGGCCGCCTGGCGCCACGATTTCCACGAGCATCCCGAGTTGCAATACGAGGTGCATCGCACGGCGGGTATCGTCGCCGAGCGCCTGCGTGAATTCGGCTGTGACGAGGTGGTCACCGGCATCGGGCGCACTGGCGTCGTCGGCATCATCCGCGGCCGCAAGGCGACGTCCGGGCGGACCATTGGCCTCCGCGCCGACATGGACGCGCTGCCGATCGAGGAGACCTCGGGCGTGCCCTACGCCTCGAAGACTCCCGGCTTGATGCACGCCTGCGGCCATGACGGCCACACCGCGATGTTGCTCGGCGCCGCCAAACATCTCGCCGAGACGCGCAACTTCGACGGCACCGCGGTGGTGATCTTCCAGCCGGCCGAGGAGGGCGGCGCCGGCGGCAAGGCTATGGTGGATGACGGCCTGATGACCCGCTGGGGCATCCAGGAGGTCTACGGCTTGCACAACATGCCCGGCCTGCCTGAGGGGCATTTTGCACTCCGGCCGGGCGCTCTGCTCGCCTCGTCAGATGATTTGGAGATCACCGTGCACGGCAAGGGCGGTCATGCCGGCGCCGGTCCTCACAAAGCGGTCGATAGCGTGCTGATCGGCGCGCACATCATCACGGCATTGCAGTCGATCGTGTCGCGCAACGTTGACCCGATCAAATCGGCTGTCATCTCGATCTGCGTCTTCGAGGCCGGCAAGGCCCTGAACGTCATTCCCGAGACGGTCGAGCTGAAGGGCACCGTGCGCACGCTCGATCCCGAGGTTCGCGATCTCGTCGAGCGCCGGATCGCCGAGGTCGCCGACAGCGTCGCCCGCGCCTATGGCGGCTCGGCGACGACGAAATACACGAGGCTCTATCCGGTGACGATGAACCATGCGCGCGAGGCCCAGATCGCGGCCGAAGTCGCACGCGACGTGGTTGGGGCCGACCGGGTCGACGACAAGACGATGCCGCTGATGGGCGGCGAGGATTTCGCCTTCATGCTGGAGGCGCGGCCCGGCGCCTTCGTCTTCCTCGGCATGGGCGACGGCAAGGATTGCCATCACCCGGCCTACCGCTTCAACGACAATATTCTCGGCCATGGCGCCTCCTATTGGGTGCGGTTGGTCGAGAAGACGATGCCGGTGGGCTGACGCCGGCGCCTGGACGCGCTGATCGCTGGCAACCGCGATCAGCGGCTGGCGTTCGCTGCGGTGCTACGTGCGGGACATCAGCTGCGGTGTAGCCGCCGGTCGGGACAGCCGGCGCCACTGGCGCGGGCTGCAGCCGGTCCAGCGGGAGAATGCGCGGGAGAAGGCCGACGCTTCCGAATAGCCGAGAAGGAACGCGACGTCGCCGAGCGGCAGATGCGCCTGGCGCAGATAATGGCGGGCGAGATCGAGGCGCGTCGCCTCGATGAGTTCGGAGAACGTGGCGCCGAGATCGCCAAGGCGACGCTGCAGCGTCCAGGACGTCGTGGACAGCGCGTCGGCGATCTGCTCGAGGTGAATGGTGCCGGCAGATAGCCGGCGCCGGATCTCGCCGCGGACCAGATCCAGGAACGCCGGCGTGCCACGCGAGCCGGCGACATCAGCAAGGTCGGTCGTCAGCCGCTGCAGGCGGGACAAGTCGGCATGCGGCATGGCCCGGTCCAGGCCGCGGTCTCGAAACACCAGTGCGTTGGTGCCCTGCGACCACTCCACTTCGGCGTCGAAGGCCGCCTCATGGTCGCGCCACGCGGTGGGCCGTGCATGTTCGAACAATACGATCTCCGGTGCCCAGCCCGACGGAAGACAGGCCCGGAAGACGTTCGCGAACATGCCCATGGTGAGTTCGGCATCCTGCCGGCGGTCGACGATCGAGCCATCGAGAATGCGATATTCGAGCCTGAGAAAACCGTCACGGCGCGCGAGCCTGGTCTCGGTCGCCTGCTGGTGCCATGGAAACCACAGCGCGAGGTGTTCGATCGCGGAGCCGAGAGTCGGTGCGGCGAGCGCGATCTCGCCGATCAGCCCAAGCATATGAGGCTGGTAACGCTGACCGAACCGAAGGCCGAAATTGTCATTGCCGGTCTCGCGCGCCGCCTCTTCCATCATGGCCACGTAATCGGCGAGGTCGAGTGCACTGTGCTTGCGCCCAAGGCAGGTGGGATCGATGCCGACACGCTCGAATACGGCCTCGGGTCTGCCTCCCGTTTGGACGATGAAATCAGCAACACCGGTTGCCGCTGCTGCCAGAATGTTCCGGCTGCGATCCGTTGGACCGCGCTGTTCGATCTCGAAGCCGTTGGACATGGAAGGTCCTCGCCTTGAGGATGTATCATCTAACTCCTGCAGTCACGAGTTATGCAAGTCGTATGCCTGTCTGCCGTCCAACTCCAGCCGGCCGCTCGATCGCGAGGTGCGATCACACGGAAAGGCAATGGAGTTGGCGGCCGATCATCCTCCGGATCGGTTCAATCGACCAGGGCGCGGGCTTCGTTCAGTGCGACGTCGAGCAGACTGTCGCTGGTCGCGGTGCTGCGCTGGCCGGCGGTCAGCCGATAGAGCAGCAGGCCGGCGGCAAAGAGCACCACGAAGACCGCGAACACCTGCAGATTGAACCAGATCATGGTGAGCAGCGAGAGCGTGGCCGTCACCAGCGCGATTGCGGGCAACACGGGATAGAGCGGCGCGTTGAACGGCCGCACCAGGTTCGGTTCGGAGGCGCGCAGACGGAACAGCGCCGCCATGCTCATGATGTACATCACGAGCGCACCGAACACGCTCATGGTCACGATATTGGCGGTCAGCGTCTGACCGGCGAACTGGATCAACTCATCGGAATAGATCGCGGCGATGCCGACCACGCCGCCGGCCAGGATGGCCCAATGCGGCGTGCGGCAGGTCGGATGCAGCGCGGCGAGTTTCGCCGGCAGGAAGCCGGCCCGCGACAGCGCGAAGATCTGCCGCGAATAGCCCATGATGATGCCGTGGAACGAGGCGATCAGGCCGAACAGGCCGATCCACACCAGCATGTGCAGCCAGCCCGAATTCTCGCCGACCACGATCTTCATCGCCTGCGGCAGCGGATCATTGATGTTTGAGAGCTTCGACCAGTCGCCGACGCCGCCCGCCAAGATCATGGTGCCGAAGGCGAGCACGACCAGGGTCAGGATGCCGGCAATGTAGGCGAGCGGAATGGTCCTGGTCGGATTCTTGGTCTCTTCCGCGGCCATGGCGGCGCCCTCGATGGCCAGGAAGAACCAGATCGCGAACGGGATCGCCGCGATGATGCCGCCGACGCTCGTCAGCGAGAAGGAGTTTTCTCCGGCCCAGCCATTCGCGGCGAAATTGGCGAAGGAGAAGCCGGGTGATACCACGCCCATGAATACGAAAAGTTCGATGATCGCCAGGATCGTGACGAAGAGCTCGAAGGTGGCCGCGATCGTCACACCGGCGATGTTGAGCGCCATGAAGACCAGATAGGCGCCGAGTGCGGCCGTCTTCGGGGACAGCGCCGGAAACTGGACGTTGAGATAGGCACCGATCGCGAGCGCGATGGCGGGGGGCGCGAACACGAACTCGATCAATGTCGCAAAGCCGGCAACGAAGCCGCCGAGCGGACCGAAGGCGCGGTACGAATAGGCGAAGGGGCCGCCCGCATGCGGGATCGCGGTGGTGAGTTCAGTGAAGGAGAAGATGAACGTGGTGTACATCACCGCAATGAAGATCGTGGTGATGAGGAAGCCGAGCGTGCCGGCCTTGTCCCAGCCATAGCTCCAGCCGAAATACTCGCCGGAGATCACGAGCCCGACCGCGATTCCCCACAGATGGAGTCCGGTCAGGCTCTTCGAAAGCGTCGGTTGCGTCTCTTCACTCATGTCCACTCTCTCCTGTCGTTTTTGCGATCGGTGACCTCGTGCGAAATGTCGCGGGGCGCCGCCTCCGGCAGCCCGGTCGGCGCGGCCGTGTCGAGCGCGGCGTCCGGCGCCGCCTCCTTGAGCGCGATCCCGGTTAAGCCGCGCCGCAGCGCCTCGTGCGCGAGCCAAGCGAGCTTGTCGGCGGCGCGGTCGGGCGCGAGCCCATGGCCGTGGATGTTCGAGATGCAGTTGCGCGCGCTGTCGCGCAGTCCCGGCGTCGGATTGAATGTGAGATAGATGCCGAGGGAATCGGCGGCCGATAGGCCCGGGCGCTCGCCGATCAGAACGGCAACCAGGCGCGCGCCCATCGTGGCGCCGACCTCGTCGCCCAGTGCAACACGTGCTTGCGAGGCCAGCACGACGGGCCCGATCGCAAGTCCAACGAGCCGCTTTTCGGTTGCGATCACCGCCGCCGCCGCATGGCTTTCGATCGCATCGGCCGACAGGCCGTCGGCAATGACGAACACGAGATCGAACGGGCCGGACGGCAGCTTCGCGGCCTCGCCCTCCGCGAGGCGGCGCCCGAGGTCGGGGCGGCGCAGATAGCTCGCGCGGTCGGCCGCCGCACTCGCGACCCGGATCACCTCGCGCGGCTGGAGCGTGGCCGCGATGCTCGCGAAATTCACTCGTCCCCACACGGCGTCACGTGCGAGTGCATGCGCCATCTGGAATTCCAGCTTCGCCTGGGTCGGAAGCCCGTCGCCGCAACGGCCGAGCGCAACACGGGCGCGCGTCATCCGGCGCAGCATGTCGAGCGCGTCGTCCCTCATGCCCGCGCTCCATGGCCGATCAGCCGGGCCACGGCCGGCGCGCTGCCGGACAGCGGCGGCAGGCGGCCGCTGGCGTCGAGCAGGCCCATCCGTGCCAGCCAGGCTTCGAACTCCGGCGCCGGGCGGCGGCCGAGCAGATGGCGCAGCCGCATCACGTCGTGATGCGACAGGCTCTGATAGTTGAGCATGATGTCGTCGGCGCCGGGCACCGCGATCAGGAAGTTGACGTTCGCCGCCGCGAGCAGCAGCGCCAGATCGTCCATGTCGTCCTGATCGGCCTCGGCGTGATTGGTGTAGCAGACGTCGCAGCCCATGGGCACGCCGAGCAGTTTGGCGCAGAAATGATCCTCAAGGCCCGCGCGCGTGATCTCCTTCGCGTCGTAGAGATATTCCGGCCCGATGAAGCCGACGACCGTGTTGACCAGCAGCGGCGAGAAGGCGCGCGCCACCGCGTAGGCGCGCGCCTCGACCGTCTGCTGATCGATGCCGTGATGGGCATCGGCCGACAGGGCGGCGCCCTGGCCGGTCTCGAAATACATTACGTTGTCGCCGATCGTGCCGCGCTTGAGGGACAAGGCCGCCTGCTGCGCTTCCGCCAGCACAGCGAGGTTCACGCCGAAGCCGGCGTTGGCGGCCTCGGTGCCGGCGATGGACTGGAACACGAGATCGAGCGGCGCGCCCTGTTCGATCGCACGGATCGAGGTCGTGACGTGACTGAGCACGCAGGATTGCGTCGGCACTTCGAATTTGAGCCTGAGCTCGTCCAGCATGGTGAGCAGTCTCATGCAGGCCTCGACGTTGTCCGTCGCCGGGTTGATGCCGATCACGGCATCACCCATGCCGAACAACAGCCCGTCGAGCGTGCCGGCTGCGATCGCGAGCGGATCGTCGGTAGGATCATTGGGCTGCAAGCGAGACGACAGCCGTCCGGGCAGGCCGATGGTGGAGCGGAAGCGCGTCACCACCCGGCATTTGGCGGCGATGGCGACGAGGTCGCCGTTGCCGCACAGTTTGGATACGGCGGCCACCATCTCCGGCGTGAGGCCGGGGGCGAGCGCGGCAAGCCGGTCGGCATCCGCTTCCCACGACATCAGCCACTCGCGCAACTCGCCGACGGTCAGCGAGGCGATGGGCGCGAAGGCGGCGGCATCATGGCTGTCGAAGATGAGACGCGTGACTTCGTCGGTCTCATAGGGCACCAGCGGCTCGTCCAGGAAGCGTCGCAGCGGCACGTCGGCCAGCGCCATGCGCGCCGCCACCCGCCGCGCTGCGCTGTCGGCCGCAATACCCGCGAGCTCATCGCCGGAGCGGCGCGGTGACGCGCAGCCCAGCAGCGTCTTGAGATCGTCGAACACATGGGTTTCGCCACCATGGCGCGACCGGAACGCACCCGCCATCTTCGACCTGCCGCTCGTGCTGCGTCTGAGCGGTCCCGACGGCCGCAATGACGGCCGCAACGCTCATGACCTGGTGCAGGCTAAAGGATACCGACCCCGAAAACTTGACATCTCAGCACAATTTCATGCCACGCTCCTTCTGTGCCCATAATTTCAGCATCGGGTGGTCGCGGTTGGATGTCGCGTGTGGGCTGCGCTCCAGGTGTCTGGGTGGGAAATTCGTGTTTCGCAGAGGAGGGAGCAGATTCCGAGCCGACGTCGTGCTGACGGCTATGGGCGCCTTTCCCGGCGTTCCAATTCGATCTTCGCATCCCGGCCCGGCAACCTTGCTCGTAAACTTCGGAATCGAGGGAGCACGACTTCAAATTCGTTGAACGAGGTGCTATCCCGCGTCCGAATCATGAGTGATCTGTCCATTACGATTGCACCCGAAAAGCCGTCCGACGCGCAGGTGATCGAGCGGCTGCATGAGCGGACCTTTGGGCCGGGCCGTTTCGTGCTCAGCGCCTACCGGCTGCGCGAGCATGTCGACCATCTGCTCGACCTGTCCTTTACCGCCCATATCGGCACCTTGCTGGCCGGCTCGGTGCGGCAGCTTCCGATCTGCATCGGCGATACCAAGGCGCTGCTCCTTGGACCGCTGACGGTCGAGCCGCCGTTCCGCAAGCACGGCATCGGCGGCCGCCTGATGGAGCGGGCGCTGGCGGATGCCAAAGCCAAAGGGCACCGCCTGGTGATCTTGGTCGGCGATGCCCCGTATTACGCGCGCTTCGGTTTCAAGCAGATCGAGAAGGGGCGGGCGGTCATGCCCGGCCCGGTCGACCCCAAGCGCCTGCTGGTGAACGAACTCGTCGCCGGCGCGTTCGACGGCGTCTCCGGTGCGATCCGTCCCGACTGGGATTTCGCGCGCTGACTGCCTCGCAAGAGGCGACGAGACTTGCCGGTTTGAAGGCGGCTTAATCCGCGTGTCTCGTCATTGCGAGCGAAGCTTCCTCGCAATGACGAAGACCAATGGATTGCGCAGGCTTGCCGCGCAATCCACGCAAGTTGGTGATCAGAACTTCAGGTTCGCGAACGCCTTGACCCCGAGGCCGGGCATCAGCACCTGGTCCTTGGTGTAGGACACCGAGTTGCGGATCTGCTCGTTCAACAGGTTGTCGCCGACCAGGCCGACCAGCATCTCGCGTGCGCCGAACATGTTCGGGTCGAGCTTGGTCTTGTAGCTCACCTCGGCCCGCAGAAGATTGTAGCCGGGCGTCGGCGTCTCTGCGATCGGGGCGATGTCGTTCTGCGCGAAAGCGTGCAGCAGGTTGATGCGCGTCAGCCAATGGTCGTTGCGCCAGAACAGGCCGCCGCCGACGCGTAGCGGTGGAATCCGCGGCACGTTGGTCCCGTCGGAAAACGTGGCACGCACCACGTCGAACTGGTTCTCGATGCCCCAGATGCCGGTATAAAGCGGCCCGATATCGAGCTGGCTCTGGAATTCGCCGCCCCGGAAGATGGCGTTGCGCTGCGAATAGATCGCCTGGTTGAGCGTGGCATCGGGCGCGCCGCAGGAGGCGAAATCGTCGTTGCACATCACCCCGGTCAGCCGGCGGTAGATGAAATTGTTGAACTGCGTGTAGTAGGCGGTGACCTCGAACCGGAACGGACCGGTTGCCTTGCGCAGGCCGACCTCGACCGTCTTGGCGGTCTCGATGGTCAGGTTGGGATTGCCGATATCGAAGGTTGCGGTGGCGTCATGCCCGCCGCGGGAGAACAATTCCGCCGGCTTCGGCGCGCGCTCGACATATTGCGCGGTGATGCTCGCCACCAGATCGCCCGGCAGGTCCTGCAGCAGGCCAACGCTCGCGCTCTTCGGCGTGAACGACCGGCTGCGGGCGATGTTGCTCTGCGGATTGCCGTCCGGCAGATAGCCTGCGGGGAAGTCCGGCGTCGATCCCTGCAGCTCGACATGCTCGATGCGCCCGGCGATCTGCGCCTTGGTCGTCGGCGAGAAGGTCAGCTCGTTGAACACATAGGCAGCGCCGCGGTTGTTGGTGTTCGGACCGAACAGGCCGTTGAAGGTCGAGCCGGGATTGTCCGGGCTCGGCGCATCCAGCTCCTGATGGCCGGCCTGCACCCCGATCGCCGTGGTCAGGCTGGCGAAGCGCACATTGAACGGGGCGAGCTGCAGCTCGACCCGCGCCTCCTCCTCGCGATTGCTGAAGGTCTGCCGCACGCCATCGCTGGTCGGAACGGCGGGATCGGCAAGCCCGAGCTCGTTGTGGCGATAGTTGGTGGCGCCGAGCCAGAACCTGACGGCGTCGATCGCCGCCGCATCGGGCCGGTATTCGCCCTTGGCCGTGATCTTGGTCTGATGGGCGTCGATGCGGGTGTTGTTCGCGGCACCGTCGATGCCGGGGATGTGGTAGAGCGCATCGGTCTGCGTCAGCGCGGCACCGACATAACCGCCGTCGAAGAAATAGCTGCCGCCGAGCGACACGCCGTCGTTGCGCAGTGACGAATTCGGCTGGCGACCGTTCACAGGCAGGTTCGGGTTGAAGCGGTAGGGATAGCCAGGAATGGCGTAGTCATCGGCCTTGCGGCCGTAGGCATCGGCGTGGATTGCGTAATTGCCGCCGCCTGCATCGATCAGCACGCCGCCTTCGGCGCCGCGATTGACCGAGTTGAACGAGGTGCGCGTCTCCGCCGTCACGCATGGCGCGCCGTCGATCGCAGGGGCTTTCGCCGGCAGGCCATAAGTCTGGAACGCCGCCGCGGGACAGACCGGCAGCGCCTGCGGAATCCGGTTGTTGGTGGCGCTCACGACGCCGCCGATCGAGGTCGAGCCGTAGCGCAGCGCCGCCGGGCCGCGCACCACCTCGACCTGATCGGTCGATAGCGGATCGATCGGCACGAAGTGATCCTCGCCGAGATCGGAGGCGCCGCCGGCGCCGGTCCCGTTCTCGACGATGCCGACCCGGTTGACATCGAGGCCGCGAATGATCGGCCGGCTGGACGCGCCGGGCGCGAAGCTCGAGCCGGTGATGCCGGGCTTGGAGAACAGGAGGTCGCCGAGGGTCGCAGCGCCGGAGCGCTGGATCTCGTCCTTCGGCACCACGGTGACAGTGGCGAACTGATCGGTGACGATCGGCAGCACGCCTTGTTGTGGGGCGGCTGGTGACGCGGTCTGCGCCTGCTGCGCCGGCGTGGACTGCCGGCTCGGCGTGCCGCGTGCGACATGCGTCGGGTTGGCATGCGGAACGACCGGCCTGCGTGCCCGGATCGGGCTCGGCGCAGTCACCGTGACCGCGGGCAATTCGGCTGCTGGTTTGCTGTCCTCGGCCAGCGCGGGGGCGCCGAGCACGCACACCATGGCTGCGATGCTGCAGCCCGACATCATTCGTTTAGAAAACATGATTTCCAAGTCCTGACCCCTAAGTCAGGCGGCCCAGATCTCCTTCGATCGAACGGGCGCGCCTGCCGTCGACACGCGACGGACCAATTCCAACGAGCTGAGGATCCGGGCGCACCCGCCAGGATCGTTTGCGTCTCAAACGGCGGACGGTCAGGAGAGAGGAGGCGCGCGGGGCTGGAAGGGGAGCTCGATGGCTGCGAGTTCAACGACATCGGCGAGCAGCGCGACGCCGCGATGGAACGCCACAGCCTGCGGCGGTGCGAGCACCGGCGGTGGCGACAGCAGTAGCGTCTGCGCCATCGCCATGACGGCGCAGATCGCGCAGGCGTCAGCCGGCTGCTGATCGCGATCCTGCTTGCTCGGGCTCTGCTCGGTCGTGAGCCTCTGCGCGCCGCTTGCGACACCATCCCCGTTCAGGGCTGCGACGATGGAGGCCGGCGGCGTCTGCGCAGGAGGCCAATGGTTGTGCCCGAACGCGAGCGCGATCTGCACCGCGAGCGCCATGAGCGCCAGCAGGGAGCCCGCCCTGATGTTCGTGCGAAACCAGGTCATCTGAATCAGTTGAACCAACGCCCCTGTTCGGCTGGAGCGAGCCAGCCGATGTTATAGTGTAACATCGCAGGGACGGTTCGAGAGTGTCAATCAGTCGGCTGACGCGGCAGACAAAATCAGCAACGTTGTGACCTTCACGCCACGACGCTGGTGCCGGCTCATCAGATGATCCATGCGGCAAAATGATCGCGGGGCGTGCGATCAGCGGCCCTCGCGTAGCCAGGTTGCGGCGAAGGCGCCGAGCAGGAGCAGCAGGCCGATCAGGCCGGCAAACATCGGCAGCACACCGACGCCCTTCACGATGCTGGCGTCGCGCATGCGCACGCCCATCCAGCCGTCGCCGCTGAACAAGGTGGACGAGCGCACCGGCACGATGCGCGGGATCTCCACGCCGGACCCGTCCGCGATCCGCTTGGCGTCGCCGCCGGTCGCTTGCGTCAGCGGCTTCAAGGTCTCCGTGGTCGAGGTGACCTCGGAGAATTCCTTCGGGTTGGTCGGGCCGACATTGATTAGCGCCTTCAAGGTGCCGTCGGTCGCCTGCCACAGGCCGAGTTCGTTGGCCGGCAGGCTGGCGCGCCATTCGCCGGGCTC
Organism: Bradyrhizobium sp. SZCCHNS1022; assembly: GCF_032484835.1. Taxonomy (NCBI): domain Bacteria; kingdom Pseudomonadati; phylum Pseudomonadota; class Alphaproteobacteria; order Hyphomicrobiales; family Nitrobacteraceae; genus Bradyrhizobium; species Bradyrhizobium sp. SZCCHNS1022. The sequence goes on from NZ_JAUETT010000001.1 coordinate 2,737,087, forward strand.
GCCCTGGCTCAAGGTCAGTTCGCGGGCAGCGCCGGACGGCGAGGTCACCGTGACCGGCGACACCGTGTCCGCCATGGTCTGCCTGACGACGACGAGATCGTGGCCTTCCACCTTGAGCCGAAGCGCTTCCTCATCGAGGTCTGGCTGTTTCATCAGCCAATGCGACATGCGCCGGAGCAGGTCGAGATGTGGTCCGCCGCCCTCGTAGCCACGCGCCCACAGCCAGATATGGTCGGACAGCAGCAGTGCGACACGACCTTCGCCGAACCGCGACAGGAACAGCAGCGGCTTGCCATCGGGACCGGTCATCACCGGCGGGTTGACCGCGTTGCGGGTGTCGACGGTGCGGAAGAAGCGGCTCCAATGCGGCGGTTCGGCGTCCGAGCCTTCCAGCCCGCGCGTGACCGGGTGGCGTTTGCCGATCTCCGAGAGATGCGCATAGAACGGCTTCTCGGTGACCCCGACCGGCTCAGCCGGCAACACCGAGTCCAGAGGCGTGCGCCAGATGCTGGTGTTGGAAGCGTAGTCCGGACCCGCCGATACCAGCACCGCGCCGCCATTGCGCACATATTGCGCGATGTTCTCGAAATAGCCGATCGGCAGCACGCCCTGGCGCGCATAGCGGTCGAAGATGATCAGCTGGAATTCGTTGATCTTCTGCTGGAACAGCTCGCGGGTCGGAAAGGCGATCAGCGACAATTCGTTGATCGGCGTCCCGTCCTGCTTCTCCGGCGGCCGCAGAATCGTGAAGTGGACGAGGTCGACGCTGGCGTCGGACTTCAGGAGGTTGCGCCAAGTGCGCTCGCCGGAATGCGGCTCGCCCGAGACCAGCAGCACGCGCAGCTTGTCGCGCACACCGTCGATCGAGACGACGGCGCGGTTGTTGACCGGCGTCAGCTCGCCTTCGAGCGGGGAGGCCTCGATCTCGACGATGTTGGCCCCTTCATGCTTGATGTCGACATCGACCTTTCCGCTTTGGCCGCTCGTCATGGAGCGTTCGCTGATCACCTCGCCGTCGCGCCGGATCACTACCTTGGCGCGCTCGCCGCTGACGCCCTGATCGTCGAGGCGGAAGCTGATGGTCTGCGGTTGGCCGACGATGCCGAAGCGCGGGGCTGCGGTGATGGCGATGCGCCGGTCGCGCTCCGCCTTCTGTCCGGTGATCAGCGCCTGTACCGGGGCCTGGAAGCCGAGCGCCGCCGCATTGGCAGGGATGTCGTGCACGCGGCCGTCGGTGATCAGGAAGGCACCCGCCACGCGCTCGACTGGCACGTCGGACAGCGCCGAGGTGAGCGCGCCGAACAGATGGGTGCCGTCGGTCTCGCCGTCGGCCTGTCCGGCCTCGACCACGCGCACCTCAAGTCCCTTGATCTTCTTCAGCGCGTTGACCAGCGCCTCCTGCGCCTGCGCGGTCTGTTTGTTGCGGTCGCCGAAATTCTGACTCGGGCTCTTGTCGACGACGACGGCGGCGACCGACGTCAACGGCTCGCGGTCCTCGCGCGTGAATTGCGGGTTGGCGAGCGCCAACGCGATCAGAGCCAGCGCCGCGATGCGGACCCAGGCACCGCGCGCACGGCCGATCAGCAGCAGCGCTGTGATGACCACGATGGCGCCGATCGCAAGCCACAATACGATCGACGGGACGAGGGGCGTGAACGCGATGCCGTAATTCATAGCGAAGCCTTACTGCCCCAGCCGCTCGATCAGCGCTGGCGCATGCACCTGGTCGGCCTTGTAGTTGCCGGTCAGGGTGTACATCACGATATTGACCCCGGCGCGGAAGGCGAATTCGCGCTGGCGCGGTTCGCCCGGCACCAGCGGCAGCATGGCCTGGCCGTCGGGCCGGATCGCCCAGGCGCCCGCAAGATCGTTTGAAGTGATGATGATCGGGGACACGCCGTCGCCGCCGCGCGCCGGGCGCGCCGCACTCTCGTCCTCGTCCTCCTTGGGCAGCGCTTCGACCCAGGTCTGGCCGTTGGTGTAGCGCCCCGGAAAGTCGCGCAGCAGGTAGAACGTTTTGGTCAGCACATGCTCGCGCGGCACCGGCTCGAGTTCGGGCACATCCAGCGAGGAGAGGATCTCACGCAGCGCCTGCATGCCGGGAGTTTGCGAGCCGTTGTCGCCGGGCGGCGCCTCGACGGCGTCGCGGGTGTCGAAGATCACGGTGCCGCCCTGCTTCATGTAGGCGTCGATCTTGTTGATCGCGTCCTGCGGCGGCTTTGGCGCGCCCGGCACGATCGGCCAGTAGATCAGCGGAAAGAACGCGAGTTCGTCGTGGGCGGGATCGACGCCGACAGGATCGCCGGCTTCCAGCGCGGTGCGCTGAGCCAGGAACAGGGTGAGTCCCGTCATGCCGGCCTTGACGATCGAATCGACGTCGGCATTGCCGGTCACGACATAAGCGAGCCGGGTCTGCGACACCGCGCGCATCGCGAACTCGTCGCTGGCGGCGTCAGCGCGCGCGGGCGAGGGGACGCCGATCGCGAGTATGGCACCGGTGGCGAGCAGCGCGACGGCGACGGCCGCCGGCGCGGCGCGCCGTCGCACCAGCGCTGCCAAGCCGCCGCCCAGCAACGCCACGATGACAGCGTCGATCAGGAACAGGAGCAACGCGGTCGAGAGCAGGATGCCCCTCAGATCGCGCGGCTCGGCGTTGGTGTAGCTCGCGCGGCGTGCCGTGAGGCTCGACGTATCAAGCGGCAGGATCCGATCGGCGGCGGCAAGCGTATTCACGGCAGTGGGTCCTTCGGCAGGGCCGTAGAAGCCAGGTGGATGGTCCAGCGAGGCGCGGTCCTGGAAGTTCGCGGGCAGCGGTTTGGCGGTCGAAGGCGGCGGCCCGAACGCGCCGAAGCCGTCGAGCACGTGGAGCGGGGCAAGCGTCGCTTTGGCCGTCTCGCCGGCCGGACCTGCACCAGGTGTGCCGGTGTAGCCGGACATGTCGACGATCCGTCGCAGCATCTCGACCATCGCGCCCGACATGGGCAGATCCGACCAGCGCATGTCGGCGCTGACGTGGAACAGCGCGATCACACCCTTGCCGCGGTGTTCGCCGGTGACCAGAGGTGTGCCGTCTTCCAGCGAGGCCCAGCTCTTGGTCGCCAGCACCGCGTCCGGCTCGGCCAGCACCTGCCGGCTGACCGTGACATCCTTCGGGACAGCGAGGCCGGCGAACGGGCCGTCGGCGGCGAAGGCGGCGAGATGCTGCGGCTTCTCCCATGTCAGGCTGCCGCCGAGCGTGCGGCCGCCGCGGCGCAGCTTGACCGGCACGAGGTCGTCGTCGCCCTGCGCCAGCCGCGGCCCGGCGAAGCGGACGAGGACGCCGCCGTTCTCGATCCAGCCGGTGAGCCGGTCGCGCAGTTCCGGCGACAGGGTGCCGACGTCCGCCATCACGATCATCGGCACTTTCTGGTCGAGAAACTGGCTGATCACCTGCTGTGGCGCGCCGCGGTCGCCAAGCCTGAGGTCGGCGAAGGGCGCCAGTGCGCGCGTCAAATAGAAAGTCGGCGCGAGCAGCGGCTGCGCCGTGTCGCTGGTCGAGCCCGACACGATGCCGACTGCACGCCGGCGCCAGCGTTTGTCGAGCAACTGCACGGCGCCGGCGGAGCGTTCGCCCGCGATCTCCAGGCGCGTAATGTCGTTGCGCAGTTCGACCGGCAGGTCGAAGCTCGCTTCGGTGTCGTGCGCACCCGGGGAGAAGCTGAACTGGGCGTCGCCGACCGGCGAGCCCTTGGCGTCGAGCGCGCGAACGATGCCGCCGGGCACGCTCAGATCCGCGCGCAGCACCTTCACCGTCATCTTGGCGGCGGCATTCTCGGCGTCGGCCAGCGCCAGCGGCGACAGGGTGCCGCCTTCGAAGACCGTGAGCGGACGTTCGCCGATGGTCTTGCCGAGACCCGCGACGAACTCGCCGCCGCGGCCGGGGTCGACGCCGTCCGACAGCCAGACAATCTCGGCGTCGCCGGTCGCTTTCAGGAAGCGATCGAGCATCGGCAGCGCGTCGGCACGCTCGGCGGTGAACGGCTTGGGCGCAATCTGCCGCAGCGCGACGCGCGCAGCTCCGGCCGGCATCAGCGTGATGTCACGCGCAGGCTCCGACAGCGGCACCAGCGCGACGCCGCGGCGGTCCGCATCGGCATTGGCGATCGTCTCGTCGGCGGTCCTGAGGCGGGCGTCCCAGCTCGCCGCGGCGCTCCAGCTGTCGTCGATCAGCAGCACCAACGGCGCCTTGCTGCCCGCGGCCTGGTTGCGCGGATTCCAGATGGGACCTGCGGCTGCGAAGATGACGAGCGCGGCTGCGATCAGCCGCAGCAAGGTCAGCCACCAGGGTGAGCGCGAGGGCGTCTCCTCTCGCGGTGTGATATCGAACAACAGCCGCGTCGGCGGAAACTCGATGCGCCGCGGCCGCGGCGGCATCAGCCTGAGCAGCCACCAGAGCACCGGCAGGCTGACCAGTCCGATCAGCAGCAGCGGTTCGGTAAAAGAGAGCGGCAGACCCATCATGCGCCAAATCCTGATGCGCCAAATTCTGATGCGCCAGGTCCCAATGCGCTATGTCCGGCTTTGATGTTGCCACGGATGCCGCCTTTGCTGGTGGTCATCCCGGCGTGCAGGAAAAGCAGCAGCTCAGCCGCCGAACGGCTGGTCGTGTGCGTGCTGAACAGCCAGTCGAGTTTGCCGGTCTCGGCGCGGATCTCCTCACGATGCAGTGCGACGCGGGCGACATAGTCCTCGGCCCAGCGCTCGGCGCGGCCCGCAATGATCATCTGCCCGCCTTCGGGCTCGACGAATTCGACGCGGCCGGAATAGGGGAAGCTCTCCTCGGCGGGGTCGACCACCTGCACCATCGTGCCATGCGCCCCGGAGGCGGAAAGGCCCGCCAGCATGGTCTTGATCTCTCCGATCGGCGACCAGAAATCGGATAGCACGACGATCTCGGCGAGCGCCGAGGGGACGAAGGAGGGTGGCAGGCTCGGCCGGTCCGTCTCGTCGTGCAGCATCGCCTGCGCGATCCGGTCGATCACGCTGCGGCTGGCAGTCGGATTCATCAGGCCGGGAATGCCGACCCGTTCGCCGCCGGCGACGAGCAGCTCGGCGAGCGCAAAGGTCACGATCAATGCGCGCTCGAGCTTGCTGTCGCGCGCGTCCTTCGAGGCAAAGCTCATCGATGGCGAGCGGTCGGGCCAGATCCACACGGTGTGCGCGGCTTCCCATTCCTGCTCGCGGACATAGAGATGATCGTCACGCGCCGAGCGCCGCCAGTCGACGCGCTGCGACGGTTCGCCCGAGACGAAGCGGCGATATTGCCAGAAACTCTCGCCGGGACCCGACCGGCGGCGCCCATGCAGGCCATGGATGACGTTGGCGGCGATCTGGCGGGCCTCCAGCACCAGCCGCGGCAACGATGCGGAAAGCGTGCGACTTTCGCCATCGGCACGCCGGATTGCGACGATCTCCTTGTCGGCGTGCTCTCGCGTTGCGGCCATCAACCGATCCGGCTTTTGAGTTGCCGGATCACGTCCGGAATGGTGCGCCCTTCGGCGCGCGCCGGGAAGGTCAGCGCCATGCGGTGCTTCAGCACGGGCTCGGCCAAATCGAGCACGTCGTCGATCGAGGGCGCAAGGCGGCCGTCGAGCAGCGCGCGGGCGCGCACTGCGAGCATCAGGGACTGGCTGGCGCGCGGGCCCGGGCCCCAGGCGATCAGCTTGCCCGCTTCGCCCGCATCCGGTCCCGGACGCGCCGAGCGGACCAGCGACAGAATCGCTTCCACCACGGAATCACCGACCGGCAGGCGGCGCACCAGCCGTTGCGCCGCGATCAGCGCGTCCGCCGTCATGGCAGTTTTGGCCGCGGCCTCCTCGGCGCCGGTGGTCTCGAACAGAATACGCCGTTCGGCATCGCGGTCGGGGTATTCCACGTCGATTTCCATCAGGAAGCGGTCGAGCTGGGCTTCGGGCAGCGGATAGGTGCCTTCCTGCTCCAGCGGGTTTTGCGTCGCCAGCACGTGGAAGGGCTTGGGCAGATCATGGCGGGCGCCCGCAACCGTGATGTGCTGCTCCTGCATGGCCTGCAGCAGCGCCGACTGGGTGCGCGGGCTGGCGCGGTTGATCTCGTCCGCCATCAGAAGCTGCGCAAACACGGGCCCTGCGATGAAGCGGAAGGAGCGTTTGCCGGCCGAGCTTTCGTCCAGCACTTCGGCGCCCAGAATGTCCGACGGCATCAGGTCCGGGGTGAACTGGATGCGCTTGGCGTCGAGCCCGAGCGTCACGCCCAACGTCTCGACCAGCTTGGTCTTGGCAAGGCCGGGAACGCCGATCAGCAGGGCGTGGCCGCCCGAGAGGATCGTCACCAGGGTGTTTTCCACCACTTTGTCCTGGCCGAAGATGACGGCGGAGATGGCGTCCTTCGCCGCGCGAATCTGCCCCGACACCTGTTCGGCCGACCGGACGATCGCATCTTCGAGCTTCTCGGCACTCTCAGCCATTCCCGCTTCTCCTCTGCCCCGCAGCCTTTAAGTCCCTGACCGCCGATCCGCTCCATTTTTCCAATGAAACCGCGGCCAGATTGCGCGAAGGCTCTGTATTCGTTGAGTTAAACTATCCCCATCTTATCGGCATTCTGGGGTATCGAGCGCATCACGATATGGCGACCTCTGGTCAGGGCGCCCGCATCCGGAACTTTTACCAGTCGTTCTGCGATGACGATTTGCACCAAGACAATTTGCACCAAGATAATCTGCACCAATCGTGCCAAGGCCGATAGCGCAACCTCAGAGGAAACAATGGCGAACCAAGGGCAGAGCACGGATGCCGGGACCGGTCCAGGCCTCGATCGTCTGACCGCCGCCGCCAGCACGGCGAGCGCCTCCGGAAAGCTGCCGCCGGTGCATCTGTGGAATCCGCCATTTTGCGGCGATCTCGACATCCGAATCGGCTCGGACGGTAGCTGGAGCTATATGGGCACGCCGATCGGCCGGCCTGCGCTGGTGCGCCTGTTTTCGACAATTCTCAAGCGCGAGGGCGACAAATATTTCCTTGTCACGCCGGTGGAGAAGGTCGGCATCCGCGTCGACGATGCGCCCTTCATGGCCGTAGAAATGCGGGTCGAACCAGGCCAAGGCGGCCGGCTGCTGCATTTTCGCACCAATGTTGATGATTGGGTGGCCTGCGATGCGGCGCATCGCCTGCGGTTCGAGCCGGGCGAGGGCGGCGGGCTCACCCCCTATCTGCACGTTCGCGCCGGGCTCTGGGCCAAAGTCACGCGGCCGCTCTACTATGAGCTGGTTGACATGGGTGAGGAGCGGATGATCGATGGTCGGGCGGTGTTTGGGTTGGAGTCGGGCGGCGACTTCTTCCCGATGGCGGATGCGGAAGAGGTGAGGGCCGCAGGTTGACCGAGGCCATGGTGAGGAATGGGGCGGCCGTGCTCAGCTCAGCCGATTTTTTTGAGCGTGGCCGGCAGCGACTGCGGTTCGATGTGCCGCCCGCGCTGCTTGATCCGAACATCATTCCCGAGAGCGGGGATTCCGGCACCGATCGCATGCTCGAGATCATCGCGCGCGAGCAGCCGATTCGTCCCGCCGCCGTGCTGATTCCGGTGGTCGAGCATCCCGAGCCGACCGTGCTCCTGACCCAGCGCTCCGCGCATCTGTCCAACCATGCCGGGCAGATCGCCTTTCCCGGCGGCAAGATCGACGTGACCGACGCCTCGCCGCTCGATGCCGCCTTGCGCGAGGCCGAGGAGGAGGTCGGGCTCGACCGCGGCTTCGTCGATCCGATCGGCTATCTCGATGTCTACGGCACCGCTTTCGGCTTCCGTATCCTGCCGACTTTGGCGCGGGTGCGGCCCGGATTTGCGCTCAAGATCAACCAGGGCGAGGTCGACGACGCCTTCGAGGTGCCGCTGTCGTTCCTCATGAACCCTGCCAATCATCAGCTGCATGCGAAGGAATTCCGCGGCATGGAGCGGACCTATTACGCAATGCCGTTTGCCGAGCGCTATATCTGGGGCGCGACGGCCGGGATCCTGCGGCTGTTGTATGAGCGGATCTATCTCTCATGATCCGATCCATTCTGACGGAAATCGGGATCTTCCTCATTCCTTTTGCCGTCTACGCGCTGTTTCTGTTGGCGACCCGCTCCGGCTTGTTCGTGCCGGCCGCCTGGCCGCTCGCCCTGATCGCGAAGCTCACGGTGGCAGCGCTCGTGCTGGTGATCGTGAGCCTCGTTTTGCTCGCTCAGTTCTCCGGCGCGCCGCCGAACTCCACCTACACGCCGGCGCATATCGAGCACGGCAAACTCGTTCCCGGAGTTGAGCGATGACCGACGCGCAGATGCTGGATGCGCCCTGGCTCAGATCCGGTCCGGCTGCCCGCGTGCTGGCGCTCCTGAACTGCGACGGCGAGGAGGCGCGCGTGGTCGGCGGCGCCGTGCGCAACGCGCTGCTCGGCATTCCCATCGGCGACGTCGACATCGCCACCACGGCGCTTCCGGCCGAGGTGGTCCGTCGCGCGAAGGTCGCCGCGATCAAGAGCGTGCCGACCGGCATCGACCACGGCACGGTGACGCTGGTGCTCGAGGGCCATCCGTTCGAGGTGACGACCTTGCGCCTGGACACGGAGACCTTCGGTCGCAAGGCCAAGGTCGAGTTCGGCCGCGACTGGGTCGGCGACGCGCATCGGCGCGATTTCACCATGAACGCGCTGTCGGTGACCGCCGACGGCCTTGTGCACGATTATGTCGGCGGTCTCGCCGACATCGCCGTGCGCAGGGTTCGCTTCATCGGCGATCCGGCCCAGCGCATCGCCGAGGACTATTTGCGCATCCTGCGCTTCTTCCGCATCCATGCCGCCTTCGGCCATGGCGAGCCCGACCGCGAGGGCTATCTCGCCTGTATTGCCGCCCGTGCCGGCCTGGTCACGCTATCGGCCGAGCGAGTGCGCATGGAGATGCTGAAGCTTCTGGTCGCCGACGGCGCGGCCGGCGCGCTGACCGCGATGGTGGATGCCGGCCTCTTGACCTCGATCCTCGGCGGCGTCGCCTATCTCGGTCCGTTCGCCGCAATGGTCGCCGCGGAGCGCGAGCTTGGCCTTTCGCCGAACCCGATCCGCCGGCTCGCCGCGCTCGCGGTCGCCGTCACGGAGGACGCGCGCCGCCTCGGCACGCGGCTGAAGCTCTCCAATGCCGAGACCAAGGCGCTGGATTCGATGGGACATCGCTGGTGGCGGCTCGCCTCGGCCGACGAGGCGCGGGCGCGGCGGCTGCTCTATCGGCTCGGCGAGACCAATTATCGCGACCGGCTGCTGCTTGGCTGGGCGCGGGCCGGGCGCGACCGCGACGCGCCACGCTGGCGCGATCTCGCGCTTCTGCCGCAGCGGTTCTCGCCGCCGAAATTTCCGCTCAAAGCCGCCGACTTCATCGCCCGCGGCATCGCCGAAGGCCCGCTGCTCGGTCACGTGCTGACGCTGGCCGAGGATGCTTGGCTCGCCGCGGATTTTCCGCTCGATGCGCCGCGCCTGCACGCGATCGCCGACCAGGCTGCAGCACGCATCCACCGCGACGGGCGGTCGTGAACGCCTGCCGACGCGGCGCCTGTGAGATCGAACTGCATTGCGACCGCGTCTGGAAGGACATCATCCGATCGCTCGAAGCTGCGCACACCGGGCTGGCGTCCTCCCCGGAGGCCGCATTCGACTAAAGCTTGAGCAAGTTGCCGATCAGTTACGGCAGGATCTCCTGCCGTAGCGCGCCCTGTAACCGGCGCGGCTGGTTGAGGAAGCGTGTCCTGCGGATGTCAATAGAACACGAACGCGATCAGCCGCGGCTTGGTCGGTGGTTGCGCGTCGAAGGTCCAGCCCCGTTTACCCGCGACGTAATCGCGTTGGGGGCCGACGCCGGAGCAAACTCCTGCGACCGCTCCAGGAGTGACGCACATGCCCGACACCATTGCCACCAACCCACAGCCGCTGCCCTGCGCAGACATCGTTGCGACCGACCGCGGCCATCACCTCTATGTTCGTGATTGGGGTTCAGGGCCTCCAGTGGTGCTGCTTGGCGGCTGGGCCACCGAAAGCTCCATCTGGGGCGCGACGATGACGGTCTTGAACGATCGCGGCTTTCGCACCCTCGCCTATGATCGTCGCGGTCACGGCCGCTCCACCGATCCCGGCAACTACACCTACGATGCGCTGGCCGATGATCTTGCCTGCGTGCTGAGCTGTCGCGAGCTGCGTGATGTCGTGCTCGTCGCGCACTCCGGCGCGGCGGGCGAGGCGATCCGCTACGCGACGCGCCATGGCCGGCAGCGTCTGGCGCGATTGGTGCTGGTCGGAGCCACGGGGCCGTGCATGCGGCGCCAGCCGGATAATCCGCTCGGCTTTCCCGATGACGTCGTCGACGCCATCGCACATCAGCTCGCGACCGATCTGCCGGGCTGGATCGATGCCAATGCCGAGCCCTTTGCCCCCGGAGCCACCCGCCGCACACTGGATTGGATCGCGGCGATGATCATGAATACCTCGCGCCGTTCGGCGCTCGGCTTTCAGCGCGAGATCGTCAATGCCGATCTGAGGGCCGAGGTGGCGGCACTTGATCTGCCGGTTACAATGATCCACGGCGACCGGGACGCCTCGGCGCCGCTCGAGCTGACGGCGCGCCGTTATGCCGAGCTCATCCCTGGCGCCGAACTGATCGTCTACCCGGACGTCGCCCACGGCGTGATGGTGACGCATGCTCAGCGTCTGGCAGAGGACATCGCGCGGATCGGTCGCACGCATCACGCGCCGGAACGCTAGTTCGCCGCGGTCCGGACCGGGGTGCCCTTGGCGACTGAGAGGCGGCGGTCCCAGTTCTGGACGCGCGACCACCAGGAGGGCTTGGCTTCGACAGGTTGCGGCGCGCTGGGCGCTCCAAAGGTGGCCGGGTCGTTCGTTCAGGCGTCCGGCACCAGTTCGGTCAGTGAGCGGATGATGCGGTCGGGTTTGACATCGGAGCCTTCCGGGAGGCCGTCGCCGTGGACGTCGATCCAGATCGCGTAGATGCCGAGCTTCTGGGGAGCTGTGATCTCCCATTCCAGATTGTCGCCGACCATCCAGGTGTCCTGCGGCGCAACGCCGAGCGCCTCCATCGCATGCCGATAGGCGCGCTCCTCCGGCTTGCCGAAGCCATGCTCGCCTTCGATCTGGATGTGGTCGAAACGGTGCGCCAGCGCAAAGCGTTCGATCTTGGCGCGCTGCATGTCGGCGGCGCCGTTCGTCACCAGCGCCAGCCTGACGCCGCGCGCCTTCAACTCGTCGATCGCCTCATGCGCGCCGGGGAACACGAACATCTGCTCCTCGCGATAGGCCGTGAAGCGGTCGCCGATGCGCACGGCGAGGTCATCTGGCAACACGCGACCGCTGGATGCGGCCAGCGCGGCAAAGCCGCCCTTCACCACGAGCTGCCGCGCCTCGATCAGCTTCAGCCGCCACTCGGCGCCGGCATTCGACCAGAATTGGCGCGCGGCACCGGTGATGGCCGCCGCGACGACCTGCGGCTCGTAGGGCGCGATCTCGCCGGCAAACTCGGTGGCGATGATGGTCCAGGCGAGCTCGGGCTTGCCATAAGCCGACAGGATGGTGTCATCCATGTCGATCAGCATGGCGCGGGGCAGGGCAGGGATCATCGGGCTCAGGGCCATTTCACCGCGGGCGGCATCGACGACAGGATGGACTCGACATTGCCGCCGGTCTTGAGCCCGAAGGTGGTGCCGCGATCATAGAGCAGGTTGAACTCGACGTAGCGGCCGCGGCGGATCAGCTGCTCCTCGCGATCGGCCTCCGTCCAGGGCGCCCCGAAATTGCGCCGGACCAGGTCGGGATAGACAGCAAGGAACGCGCGGCCGACATCCTGGGTAAAGGCGAAATCCGCCTCCCAGTCGCCGGAATCGTGGTGGTCGTAAAAGATGCCGCCGATGCCGCGCGGCTCCTTCCGGTGCGGCAGATAGAAATACTCGTCGCACCACTTCTTGTATTTGTCGTAAGGCGCCACTGCGTGATGCGCATCGCAGGCCCGTTTCATCGCCGCATGGAAGGCGATCGTATCAGGATCGTCCTGATTGCGCCGCCGGTCGAGCACGGGCGTGAGGTCGGCCCCACCGCCGAACCATGCCTTCGTGGTCACGACGAAGCGGGTGTTCATGTGCACCGCCGGCACATTCGGATTCCACATATGCGCGATCAGCGAGATGCCGGATGCCCAGAACCGCGGGTCTTCGGATGCGCCGGGAATCTGGCTGCGGAATTCGGGGGCGAATTCGCCGTGCACGGTCGAGCAATGCACGCCGACCTTCTCGAACAGCCGGCCATGCATGATGCCCATCACGCCGCCGCCGCCCTTGGCGCCGGAATGGTCGGTGCGCTCCCACGGCGTGCGCACGAAACGGCCGGGACTACCGGGATAAAGCTCCGCCGGCGCCTCGTCCTCGAGCCGTTCGAAGGCGGCACAGATGTCGTCGCGCAGACGCTCGAACCAGGCCCGCGCGCGTGCCTTGTGATCCTCGATTGCGGCTGTATCCATCGGCTGTCCCCGGTCTACGATTGCGGTCCGAAATAGGTGCAGGTCTCGTGGCAGCTGTCACGATGGACGCTGACCTTGGTGACCTCTCCAATATGCTGGACCCGTTCGTAGATGAAACGCGACAGGTTCTCGAGCGTCGGCAGCCCGATCGCCTCGATCTTGTTGAGGAACTTGTGGTCGAGCATCTTCTGGATCTCGGCGAGGCTCTGCGTCAGTACGCCGAAATCGACCACCATGCCGGTGTCCGGATTGGTCGTGTTGCCGCGTACGGTCACCTCGACGCGAAAGGAATGGCCGTGGATCTCCTGGCTCGCTTCGCCGAGCGTGGTGATCGGCAGCGTGTGCGCGGCCTCGAAGGTGAACGATTTGGTCAATTCCCACATCGTGAAGGTCTAAATCCTCTATCTGATCCCGATCATCTTGTGCGTCTGCAGGCTGAGCCGCCACTGCGGATGCGTCAGGCAGTATTCGGTTGCGCGCGCGGTGTTCTCGGCCGCCTCAGGCCCGTCCATCGGCTGCAGCGAAAAGCGCTCGAAGGCCAGCGTCTCGAAGTCCTCAGGCCGTGCGCCCGCTTGCGGATACACCAGCTTCAATTCGTGGCCGTGACGAAGCTTCAGCTCGGCGCCGGCCTTGGGGCTGACGCAGATCCAGTCGATGCCCTCGGGCGGAAGCAGCGTGCCGTTGGTCTCGAGCCCGACCGCAAAACCGCGCGCGTGCAGGGCCTCGATCAGCGCCGCATCGACCTGCAGCAGCGGCTCGCCGCCGGTCAGGATCGTATAGCGGTTGGCCTCGCCCCCTGTCCATTGCCCCGCGATGGTATCGGCGAGCTCCTCGGCCGTGGCATAGCGCCCGCCCAGGGTGCCGTCGGTGCCGACGAAATCGGTGTCGCAGAACCGGCAGATGGCGTCGGTGCGGTCCTGCTCCCGGCCGCTCCACAGGTTGCAACCGGCAAAACGGCAGAACACGGCGGCGCGGCCGGCATGGGCGCCTTCGCCCTGCAGGGTCATGAAGATTTCTTTCACCGCGTAGCTCACCGTCGTCAGGTCTCCTCGAGCTTCCAGCGCCATGTGGTTGTCACCTCTGCCCGCGTGCGGGAAGAGGGAGCTTGGCAATCGCTTGCGACAATGCTCAGCGCGGGCCGGTCACGACTCGGCGCCCGCCCCGTGCCTCGTCTGCCGCAGCGCCTCGCCGATTGCCATGGCAGCGGCCATGGCCACATTGAGCGAGCGCAATCCCGGCTGGAGCGGGATCAGGAGCCGCGCGTCCGCCGCCTCGCTGACCGCTTCCGGAACACCGGCGCTTTCGCGTCCGAACAGCAGGATATCGTTCGGCCGATAGGCGAAATCCAGGTAGGAGGTTGCACCCTTGGTCGTGAACAGCAACAGGCGATGACCGCTCTCGGTCCGCCAGGCGTCGAAAGCCGCCCACGAGTCGTGTCGCAGCCACGTCACGCGGTCCAGATAGTCCATTCCCGCGCGGCGGAAAAGCCGGTCGGAGACCGGAAATCCGGCCGGTTCGATGATATGTGCGGCCACACCGAGGCAGGCGCACAGCCGCAGAATCGTGCCCGTATTCTGCGGAATGTCCGGCTGATAGAGCGCGATCTGCATGCAAACGAGTCTCAGGGCTTTAAGGAAAATGGTGCCGAAAATCCGCTTGTCCCGGCGGATGTGGTGCATGGCGCACGAACCGGCCGATAGCGGGCTTGCGCTCGTATCGCAAGGGTGCCAATAGATCGATTCTGGACGGGGTGTTCCACCAGGGGCGGTGGAGCGCGCCCATTTCTGCCGCCGCGGGGGTCGCGGGCGCCGGCAGGCATCTCCCGGTCACGTGGTGGACGTCGAACGGGGCGGTTCCTCCGGCTGCAACGATAAGAAAGGGTTGGAATCGTGACAGCGTCTACTGTGGATCACCCGACACGCCGGGACTTCCTGTTCGTCGCCACCGGAGCGGTGGCCGCCGTCGGGGGAGTGGCCACGCTCTGGCCTTTTATTGCCCAGATGAACCCCGATGCCTCGACCATCGCCGCCGGCGCCCCGATCGAGGTGGATCTCGCCCCGATCGCCGAAGGTCAGGACATCAAGGTGTTCTGGCGCGGCAAGCCGATCTACATCTCCCACCGCACCAAGAAGCAGGTCGAGGAGGTGCAAGCGGTGCCGCTGTCGAGCCTGCCCGATCCCGCCACCGACCAGTCCCGCACCAAGGCGGGCCACGAGCAGTGGCTGGTCGTGATCGGCATCTGCACCCATCTCGGCTGCATTCCGATCGCGCATGAGGGCAATTACGACGGCTTCTTCTGCCCCTGCCATGGCTCCCAGTACGACGCCTCCGGCCGCATCCGCCAGGGGCCGGCCCCGGCGAACCTGCCCGTTCCGCCCTACCAGTTCGTTTCCGACACCAAGATCCAGATCGGCTGATCGGGCGTTTGCCCGAGCGGCCCAGCGCTGATCATGCCAAGATAATATTTCTTCAGGAACGCATCATGAGTGGACCTTCCGACTACCAGCCGAGCCATCCTGCCGTGAAATGGCTGGAACAGCGACTTCCCATCATCAGCCTGGTCCACTCATCCTTCATCGCCTATCCGACGCCGCGCAACCTGAACTACTGGTGGACGTTCGGCGCGATCCTGTCGGTGATGCTGGGTCTGCAGATCGTCACCGGCGTCATCCTGGCGATGCACTACACGCCGAACGCCGATCTCGCCTTCCGCTCGGTCGAATTGATCGTGCGCGACGTGAACTACGGCTGGCTGCTGCGCAACATGCACGCCGCCGGCGCCTCGATGTTCTTCTTCGCCGTCTACATCCACATGTTCCGCGGCCTCTATTACGGGTCGTACAAGGCGCCGCGCGAAGTGTTGTGGATCCTCGGCGTCATCATCTACCTCCTGATGATGGCGACCGGCTTCATGGGCTACGTGCTGCCGTGGGGCCAGATGAGCTTCTGGGGCGCCACCGTCATCACCAATCTGTTTTCGGCCGTGCCCTATTTCGGCGAGAGCATCGTGACCCTGCTGTGGGGTGGCTATTCGGTCGGCAACCCGACGCTGAACCGCTTCTTCTCGCTGCACTACCTGTTGCCGTTCCTGATCGCCGGCGTCGTGGTGCTGCACGTCTGGGCGCTGCACGTGGTCGGCCAGAACAACCCGGCCGGCGTCGAGCCGAAGACCGAGAAGGACATGGTGCCGTTCACGCCCTATGCGACGATCAAGGACTTCTTCGGCGTCGCCTGCTTCCTGATCTTCTATTCCTGGTTCATCTTCTACATGCCGAACTATCTCGGCGACGCCGACAACTACATCCCGGCCAATCCGGGCGTGACGCCGGCCCACATCGTGCCCGAATGGTATTACCTGCCGTTCTACGCGATCCTGCGCTCGATCCCGAACAAGCTGGCCGGCGTCATCGCGATGTTCTCGGCGATCATCGTGCTGGTGTTCCTGCCCTGGCTCGATTCCGCCAAGACCCGCTCCAACAAGTACCGGCCGCTGGGCAAGCAGTTCTTCTGGATCTTCGTGATCGTGTGCGTGCTGCTCGGCTATCTCGGCGCCCAGCCGCCGGAGGGCATCTATGTGATCGCCGGCCGCATCCTCACGTTCCTGTACTTCGCCTACTTCCTGATCGTGCTGCCGCTGCTTGCCCGCATCGAGAAGCCGCGTCCGCTGCCGAACTCGATCGCCGACGACGTGCTGGCCAAGTCCGGCCGCGTGCCGATGGTCTCGACGGTGATCGCGCTGTTCGTCGCCGCCACGCTGTTCGCGGGCTCGATTGGCCAGGCCCGTGCCGCGGAGGAGGGCACCCCGCCGTCGCTGAAATGGTCGTTCGCCGGTCCTTTCGGGACCTATGACCGCGGTGCGCTGCAGCGCGGATTGAAGGTCTACAAGGAAGTCTGCTCGAACTGCCACTCGCTGTCCTATGTGGCGTTCCGCAATCTGGCTGAGGACGGTGGACCTGGTTACACGGCGGCGCAGGCCGCGGCCTTCGCCGCCGAGTACAAGATCAAGGACGGCCCCAACGACGCCGGCGACATGTTCGAGCGTCCGGGCCGGGTCGCCGACTATTTCCCCTCGCCGTTCCCGAACGAGCAGGCGGCGCGTGCGGCCAATGGCGGCGCGGCCCCGCCGGACCTGTCGCTGATCGCCAAGGCCCGCTCCTACGAGCGCGGCTTCCCCTGGTTCATCTTCGACTTCTTCACCCAGTTCCAGGAGCAGGGGCCGAACTACATCGACGCGCTGCTGCAGGGCTTCGAGGCTAATCCGCCGGCCGGCTTCTCGCTTCCCGATGGCTCGTACTACAACAAGTACTTCCCGGGGCACGCGATCAAGATGCCGCCGCCGCTGTCCGACGGCCAGGTGACGTTCGACGACGGCTCGCCGGCCACCGTGCAGCAATACGCCCACGACGTCGCGACCTTCCTGATGTGGGCGGCGGAGCCGCACATGGAAGCGCGCAAGAAGCTCGGCTATCAGGTCTTCGTGTTCCTGATCATCTTCGCCGGCCTGATGTACTTCACCAAGAAGAGGGTCTGGGCCGCCGCGCATTGATGCGATCGGACGAGCTTGATGCGATCTGAAAAAGCCCCTTCGGGGGCTTTTTTGTTGTCGCGTCATTTCCTCTCCCGCGACAGGCGGGCTTGGGAGCTAGCCAGAATCCGCGCGAGTCAGATAGATCTGGATGATCCAGCTCGCTCGGCTTATCGGAAATGAAGACCGTCTCCCTTACCGTCTCGCAGGTTTTCGATATCGCCCTGAAGGCCTATGCCGCAGGCAAGCTCGGCCAGGCGGAGAAGACCTGCCTCAAGATCCTGTCGGCCGATCCTGCCTCCGCCATCACCCTCAACCTGCTGGGCGTGATCCACATGGCGCGCGGGCGCAACCAGCAGGCGCTCGTGCATTACGACCGTGCGTTGGCGCTGCGGCCCGACTTCGTCGAAGCCTGGAGCAATCGCGGCGCGCTGTTGAAGGCGACGGGGCGGCTTAAGGATGCCCTGGAGAGCTTTGATCGCGCGCTCGCCCTGCGCGCCGATCATGTCAGCGTGCTCAACAACCGCGCCGCCGTCCTCCAGGAGCTCGGGCGGCTCGATGAGGCGCTGGCCGATTACGACCGCGCGCTGGCGCTGCAGGGCGACTATCCCGAGGCACTGAACAATCGTGGCGTCGTGCTGCAGGCCCTGGGCCGCCAAGCCGAGGCGCTGGAGAGCTATGGCCAAGCGCTTGCGCTTCGCCCCGC
Organism: Bradyrhizobium sp. SZCCHNS1022; assembly: GCF_032484835.1. NCBI lineage: Bacteria > Pseudomonadati > Pseudomonadota > Alphaproteobacteria > Hyphomicrobiales > Nitrobacteraceae > Bradyrhizobium > Bradyrhizobium sp. SZCCHNS1022. The sequence continues at coordinate 2,754,869 of NZ_JAUETT010000001.1, forward strand.
TTTTGTCGAGGCGCTGGTCAATCGCGGCATGGCCCACAGTGCGCTGGCGCGGTTCGAGGAGGCCGTGGTGGATTACGATGGCGTGCTTGCGCTGCAGCCCAGGCACGTCGATGCACTCAACAACCGCGCGATCGCGCTGCGCCGGCTCGGCCGGCTCGAGGAGGCGCTCGCAAGCCATCAGGCCGCGCTGGCCTTGCGCGCGAACGATCCGAACGCGCTGGTCGAGCGCGGGCTCACGCTGCATGACCTCAAGCGCCCGGACGAGGCGTTGGCGAGCTACGATCGGGCGATCGCGCTCGATTCCGGCCATGCCGAGGCCTACGTGAATCGCGGCGCCTTGCTGCACGAGCTGGGGCGTCTGGATGAGGCCCTGCAAAGCTTCGAGCGCGCGCTCGTCTTGCAACCGAACAATGTCCAGGCGCTGACCAATCGCGGCGTCGTCCTCCACGATCTCGCGCGCTATGGCGAGGCGCTGGCGGACCACGATCAGGCGGTCATCATGCAGCCGGACGATGCGGCCGCTCTCAACAACCGCGGCGTGACTCTGCACAGGCTGCGGCGGCTGGAGGAGGCGCTGGCCAGCCAGGACCAGGCGATCTCGGCGCGGCCGGACTACGCCGAGGCTCACGCCAATCGCGGCATCATTCTGTCCGATCTCAAACGCTTCGACGAGGCGCTGGCGAGCTACGATCGCGCGCTGGCGCTGCGGCCGGATTACGCGGATGCGCGCTTCCTGAAGGGTCTCGCCAGTCTCGTCACCGGCGACCTCGCCGGCGGATGGGCCGGCTATGAGTGGCGGCACCAGGCGCCGGTCGCGCGGCTGACGCCGCGGGCGCTGCCGCAGCCGTCATGGCGCGGCGAAGATCTTACGGGCAAGACGATCCTGCTGCACAGCGAGCAGGGGTTCGGCGACTCCGTCCAGTTCTGCCGCTACGTGCCTCTGGTCGCGGCGCGCGGCGCGCGCGTCGTGCTGGAGGTCGAACGGCCGCTCTCTCGCTTGATGCAGACGCTTGCGGGCAGCAGCCAGGTCATCGCCAAGGGCGATCCGATTCCCGATGTCGATCTCCGCTGCCCGCTGCCGAGCCTGCCGCTGGCATTCGGGACCGGGCTGGAGACGATCCCGGCCGACGGAGCTTATCTGTGCGCGCCCGACAATGCCGCGGCGGAGTGGGCGACGCTGCTTGGCAACGGGCGCCCTCTGAGGATCGGGCTCGCCTGGGCCGGCAATCCCAACCATGTCCGCGATCGCGAACGATCGATGGAGCTCCGCCACCTGCTGCCGCTCTCAGGAATCGATGCGAGCTTCGTGAGCCTGCAGAAGCAGTTGCGCGACGGCGAGGCGGAGCTGCTGGCGCAGAGCGGAATTCTCGATGTCAGCGACAGGCTGGGGGATTTCGCCGATACGGCGGCGCTGATCTCCCAGCTCGACCTGGTCATCTCGGTCGACACCGGCGTTGCGCATCTCGCAGGCGCCCTCGGCAAGCCGGTCTGGATCATGCTGACCCACGCGCCGGATTGGCGCTGGCTGCTCGACCGGGACGACAGTCCCTGGTATCGGACCGCGCGCCTGTTCCGGCAGAGCGACAGCCGCGACTGGGACGACGTGATCGCGCGGGTGCGCACGGCGCTCGGCGAACTCAGAGCCCGCAAGGCAAGGATCGCAGCTGCGTGATGATCGGCCGTTGTCGGCCCGTCACATGTGTCCGCTACCCGCCACCTATTGCGGCCGGTCACGATCCGGCGAAGGCCAGTTGCCTGACCTTCGCGCAGCGGCCACAATGGCCATCAATCCCACTTGAACAACAAACCTCACGACGGAGGACATCCATGGGCACCCTCATCACCTTCAAGCGCCCCGACGGCAAGGACGCGAGCGGCTATCTGGCCAACGCAGCCGGCGGCAACGCGCCCGGCGTGGTCGTGATCCAGGAATGGTGGGGCCTGCAGGAGCAGATCAAGGGCATGTGCGACCGCTTTGCGCTGGCCGGCTTCGATGCGCTGGCTCCCGATCTCTACAAGGGCAAGGTGGTGCCCTATCACGACACGGACGCCGCAGGCCGCGAGATGAACTCGCTCGACTTCATGGATGCCACCACGCAGACGGTGCGCGGCGCCGCACAATATCTGTCGCGCACCGGCGCCAAGGTGGGATTGACCGGCTTCTGCCTCGGCGGCGCCGTCACCATCATCGGCGCCACCAAGATCCCGGAACTTGCTGCCGGCGTCGTGTTCTACGGCATCCCGCCGGAGCAGGCGGCCAAGCCCGCCGACGTGAAGATTCCGCTGCAGGCGCATTTCGCCAACAAGGACGATTGGTGCACGCCGGCGCTGGTCGACGGCTTCGAGAAGGCGATGAAGGATGCCGGCAAATCTCTCGAGCTCTATCGCTACGATGCCGAGCATGCCTTCGTGAACGAGCAGCGCGCCTCGGTGCACGACCGCGAGGCCGCCGAGCTCGCCTGGGGCCGCGCGACCGCGTTCTTCCATAAGCATCTGGGGTGAGGCAGTCACGGTTTGTGTAGTTGGCGTGGCAATTTCAACTGTCGTCCCGGCCTTGAGCCGAGACGACACCAATTGTGTGGCGAATGGCGCAGCCCAATGCTCTGCCGTCGTCCTCGCGAAAGCGAGGACCCATAACCACCGGCTTTCGTGAGGACGGGAGCTCTTGGCTCCACAAGGACGCGAGCTACTTCACGCCGCGCGAGATTGCGACATCCTCTGCTCCGCGCGCCTCGGCCGATCCGTCACGACCGACACGCCCCAGATCACGAGCCCCGCGAGCGCCAGCGCGGCGCCGACCCATCCCGTCGCGGGGAAGCCGAAGCCTGCTGAGAGTGCGAGACCGGCGAGCCACGGACCGAGCGCATTGGCCGTGTTGAACGCGGAGTGATTGAGTGCGGCCGCCAAGGTCTGCGCATCCTCCGCGACATCCATCAAGCGGGTCTGCAGGATGGTTCCGAGGCCCCCGCCGCAGCCGATCAGGAACACGACGAGCGCCAACGTCCAGACGTTGCCGGTCGCGAACGGATAGAGGGCGAGCGCCGCCGCGCTCCAGACCAGGGTCGCGCCCGCCGCCCGCATGACGCCGCGATCCGCGGCCCAGGCGCAGGCGAGATTGCCGATCGTCATGCCGAAGCCGAACACCGTCAGCATCACCGGGATCATGGACGGCGGCGCGTGCGTGACCTCGAGCAAGGTCGATGCGAGATAGGTGTACACCGCGAACATGCCGCCGAAGCCGATCGCGCCGGTGGCCAGCGTCAGCCACACCTGGCCGCGCCTGAGCGCGCCAAGCTCGCGCAGCGGGCTCGCGCCTTTCAGCGGCGCGCCATAGGGCGCGTAGAGCCGCACCAAAGTCGCCGTCAACAGGGCGAGGAGCGCGGCGAAGCCGAAGCTCCAGCGCCAGCCGATGAATTGGCCGATCAGATTGGCGAGCGGCACGCCGACCATCGTCGCGACCGTCAGTCCGGCAAGAACGCGCGAGACCGCTTGGCTGCGGCGTTCGCGCGGGACCAGCGATGCCGCAACCAGCGCGGCGACGCCGAAATACGCTCCATGCGGCAGACCGGCCAGAAAGCGGAAAGCCACCAGGAAACCATAGGTCGGCGCGAGCGCGGAGAGCCCGTTGCCGACTGCGAACAGCAGCATCAGCAGCACGAGCAACGTTCGCCGTGCCAACCGTGCCGCGAGCACCGCGATCACAGGCGCGCCGACGACCACGCCCAGGGCATAGGCGCTGATGACATGGCCGGCGGTGGTGGCCCCGATGCCGAGATCGGGCGCGAAATACGGCACCAGGCTCATCGCGGCGAACTCGGTGGTGCCGATGGCGAAGCCGCCGATCGCGAGTGCCAGCAGGACGAGGCCCGGATGATGATGTTTCGAGCCGGCCGCAGTACCCGATGGGGCGGGATCAAAGGACGAGGGATCGGCGATCTGGTTCATGTCCGAGCGTGTCGATCAGGGTGGAAGGCAGTCGAGGTAGGCAGGGGCGGAGAAAGGCGGGGCGTCGCAGCGCGAAACAGCCGGGTATCCTCCCAGTCACCCGGCGGTGAAGCAGCACCGACGCGTCGATGTTGATATTGCATTGCAATAGTAGGCGACCTACCCCGGTAGGGGGAGACCCGGGAGGGGGCGCCAGATATGCGCGACAGGCAGGTCCCACATGGGCTCGGCGGGAAAGAGGAATAAGACCCTCTCCCGGCACCACGCAGGATGGCGATGTGCGCATCCCTCTTGGCGCCGTTGTGCGGAAGTCCGGGAATCGACGCGGGCGTGGCGAATGGTCAGCGGCCCGTTACGTCACTCCGCGGGCTCCTCGCCAGCGATCTTGCGGAGTTCATTCCCGGTAGAGGCGTTGTCCCCAGGCTGGCCTTTACCCGCTCGCGATCCTGCGGGGCGGCGACCGAGCCGCTTGGCCTGCGCCTCGAGGAAGCAATCGAGCAGCGTCTGCTGCTTCTGAAGCGCATGCGACACAGGAGGCTGTTTGCCGCGGGCCATGATGAATTCTTGGTAGCGGAAGATGGTTAATTATTCTTTGCGCTCCTATCGCAAATTGGCAACAGTGTTGCGCAGATATCTCCCTATTTCCGGTGTTTGCCATCTCGTGAAGCAACTAGCAGTGTGTGCTCGGCCATAGTTGCATGCGCGCAACATGAGGTTGTCGCACGCTCTCTACAGCCGATGGCTGTATCGGACGCATGCCGTGCTGCATTCGATTCGGAGCCTGCGGCCTGACTGATTCGGGCGGAGGGCGCTCAGCGCCTGCCGGATGTGGGCACTGCCAATCCTATGCTCGAAGCTCCAAATCGCCTCGTTTGTACGGCGAATACAATCTAAGATAGTATTTTGGCGCGGCAACGGAGGGGCGGAATGAGCGTCGCATTCGCGCTGGCGGGCCTGGGCGGGCTGAATGCACATGGCGCCGGCTTTCTCGACACCGCCCGCGCCTGGGGTGTGACGCCGGATCTGGTGACGGCGACCTCCGGCCAGATCCTGGTGCTGGCGGAATGGCTGCAGGGGCACGACTTACGCGCGCTGCTCGTCTCGCCCGAGGCCGAGAACAATCCGGTCGCTCAGGCCCGCACCGTTCTGTTCGGTTATCCCGGCGTCTTCAGGCCGGCCTATGCCGAGGCCTTGTTCCGCTTGGCGGCGGTGCCGGATTGGAGCGAAGGCCTGCTGAACGTGGTCGCCGATCGCCTGGTTCCGGCGCAGCAATATGTGCCGGTGCGCTCGGATGACGAGCTTGCCCATGTCGCGACGGTGCTGAACGAGAGCGCGACCGGCGTGGTGTTCAACACCTACGATCCGCGGTCGGGCGTCGGCCTGCTTTACGGCAACGACGTCGCGCGCAGGCTGTTGCCCGAGCAGAAATCGATTCCCAACACGCGCGCCGCCGCGGCGCTGCGTTCGGCGGCCAAGCGCGACCTGCGTTATGCGTCCGACGTCGTGCAGGAACGCAAGATCCTCCCGATCACGGTCGGGGCGATCAAATCGGCGCTGTGGCTTTCGCTTTACGGCTTCAAGAACCTGCCGGGCGGACAGATGGACGGCGCCTATCACCGCGCCTGCATCGTCTCCGAGTTGCACGGCTTCGAGCGCATCTTCGCGGTCCGGCCGCTGGCGAATGGCTGGCAGGGACAGGCGCCGGCCAACTGGTTCGAGGTGCAGGACTGGACGTACGAGATGTGGTTCTCGGTCGGCTACAAGGCCGAGGTCGACACGCTCAAGCGCATCAACGACCTGATCGCTTCAGGCGCTCTCACCGATCCGAAATATAAGCCGGTCGAGCTGATCGAGATCCAGCCGGCAACGCCGGCCGGCTATTTCAACTACTTCGTCGAGCGCGGCGAAGTCTACGAGAACGCGGTGCAGGCGACGGAGCTGAAGTTCAAGGAGCATGGGCTGACGAAGCCGGGGACGTGACCAAACGGCGCCTCAGATCCGGCTGCGGTCTTGCCTGATGCAGCAGCAGGAGCAAGACCTATCGCCTCGTCGGATCTGAGACTTCCGGGGCGCTTCCCAGCTTGTGCTCGGACGCCTTTTCTCGATTGGCGCGAGCTTCGGCATAATTGGGATCGAGTCTGATTGCCTCATCGAAGTCAGCGATGGCGCGATCGAGATTTCCCTTATGCTCAAAGGCAAGGCCACGGTTGTTGTAGGCCTGCACATATTTTGGATCGAGCCTGATTGCCGCGTCGAAGTCGGCAATCGCGCGGTCATGATCGCCCTTGTCGTCGTAGGCGACGCCCCGGACATTGTAGGCGCGGACGTAGCTTGGATCGATCTTGATCGCTTCGCTCAGGTCCGCGATGGCGCGTTCGTAATCCTTCTTTTCGTAGAACTCGAGGCTACGATTATAATAGTGGATTTTCGTGGATTTGGAATCAAGGCCGATTGCCGTTGTGAAATCGTCTATGGCGCGGTCGTGCTCGTTCTGGTGCCGATAGATGAGACCACGATGCTGATAGGCCAGCGCGTCGCTCGGATCACGTTTGATACTTTCACTAAAGTCTGCGAGAGCATGATCGTCATCTCCCTTGCCTTCATAGGCGAGGGCGCGATCGTAGTAAGATCTGACGTACTGAGGGGCAAGCTCGATCGCTTTTCCGAAGTCTTCAATTGCGCGATCATAGTCTTTTTTGGCGAGGTGCGAGAGGCCGCGACTGTGATATGCTTGGGCATGCCGCGGGTTTAACTCAAGTGTGCGATTGAAGTTACTGATAGCTCGGTCGTAATCATTCTTGAAATTGTAAATGAGGCCACGGTGATAGTAAGCAAGGGCATATTTTGGGTTTAGCCTGATTGCCTCGTCATAGTCGGAAATCGCTCGATCGTAATCAGCTATAGCAGAATACGCGAATCCCCGGTTGTTGAAACTCGGCGCGAAATCCGGATCGAGCCGGATCGCCTCGCTGAGGTCAGCGATGGCCCGATCGTAGTCCTTCTTCTCGAAGTAGGCATTGCCGCGGTTGAAATAGCCCTGGGTCTGATCCTTTCCGGACCATCGGCCGGATTGGATCGCCCATGTGCAGCCCTCGATCCGCAAATCTGGCGAGAAGGCGGAGGCTAGGCACCAGGCGATTTGTCGTTCGGTCTGCGCACCGGCAGGGGCGGTTTGCGCTCCTGCAACGATCGCGGCTCCCAACAGGGCGAACGAAAACTGTTGCAACTTCACCGGCGCTCCACAGGTCCGCAGCAACGGAACAATACAATGGGCGCGGCCTGAGCCACAATTCTGAAGTCTTGCCGGCAAGAGGAGTCGCGATCTGTGTTGGCTGGATGTCCTGAAACGCCAAATTCATCAGCCGCATCAAGCTGATTTGGGCTGTCCAGTCTTCGCCGCGAAAATATTCTTGTTTCTTGTTTTCCGAAATTGTGCTTATGTCGGCGCGTCCCGCCTCGGCACGAGGGGCGTATCGCGATCGTCACGACACGCGGGGTGGGATGCGGTGGGCGCTCTGGGCCGCAGCATGATCTCATCATGCGGACGAACAGCCCGAGGCGCACGGCGAAGTCGTACGGTCCTGGCCTCCCGACGCTGAGGTCTGCGCAACGCGCTGAAGGCGCGTTGTCGCAAACGGGGGCAAGAAAGCCCGGTCCCCGGGGAGAGTACGTATAACCCGTCAGACCATCGTGCAGGGAAGGCCGGGATGTCTCGGCCGAACCTGTGGTACCTGCCGCCTGCATTTTTTTCGCAGGCGGGCCATGGGGGCGGCGAGCTCCCGGCCTTCCCTGCGCCCTCGCCTTTGAGAGGGCGATGTCGATGATCATCACTCGGGCATCAGGTGTCGCGAGAATGCTGCTGCATGTCCCATGCTCATCATCATCCCGGGTCTCGCTTTCAGCTCGGCCGAGGATAGGCTCCAGCGAGGATCCACTACGCCGCGCCACTCGGAGTGGAGCGCCAGCACCTTCCAGAGGAGGGGCTGCGGGAGCAGTTCAGCTCGCAATCTCGGTGGCCGAATGGTGGAGCGGAATCCAACGATGGTTTGCGACCTTCGAGACAGCGGTATCGCCGCGGATGCGCCCTCTCTCCTTGTGGGGGAGGGCATGTCGGACCGATCGGAAAACTCGGTCGGGTGAGGGGTATGCCTCCGCGAGCGCTGTTTGCGGAGAGAGACCCCTCACCCAACCGAGTGCCTGGATGGGCCGGAGATGCCCTCTCCCACAAGGGGAGAGGGTGCTGTATCGCGCAGGCGCTTGCAGCAGCTTGCTAAGGTTGATCGCCCTTGACCTCCGTCCCCTGTCATGGTCTGGTCCCGCCCATGAGCACCGTCCTCCGCCCAGCCCGTCTCTGGTGGCGCACCTTGTAACAAGGTGGCCGGTGCGATTTCCTGACATTCAATCGCTTGAGGCCGCCACCCGGCGGCGGCTCTTCCGTTTGTCCTGTGTGGCGTTCCCTCGGCAAGTTTCGTAAGAGGACGCCAAGAGGACCCCCATGAACAGGACCGTTTTTTCCCTGCCGGCCTTGAGCGAGTACCGCACCCGCGGCGGGCTTGCGATCACGCGCGCCACCGAACAGTTTTCCGGCGGCGCCAGCCGTCTTGACGACCTCATCGACCTGCTGGATCGGCGCCGCGGGGTGGTGCTGTCGTCCGGGACCACCGTCCCCGGGCGGTATGACAGTTTCGACCTCGGCTTTGCCGATCCGCCGCTGGCACTGGAGACGACGGGGACGAATTTCGCCCTGCTGGCGTTGAACCGCCGCGGCGAGGTGCTGATCGCCTTTCTCGGCGCGACCCTGCGCGACTCCGCGGTCGTCATCACCGAGCACACCCCGGCACGGCTGGCGGGACATATCGTTCGCGGCCCAGCACCGGTCGAGGAAGACCAGCGCACCCGCCGCGCCAGCGTGATGTCGCTGGTGCGGGCGCTGATCGCGGCGTTCTCCGCCAGTGACGACCCGCTGCTCGGGCTGTTCGGCGCCTTCGCCTACGATCTCGTGTTCCAGATCGAGGACCTCGTCCAGAAGCGGCCGCGCGCGCAGGATCAGCGCGACATCGTGCTTTACGTGCCGGATCGCCTCCTGGCCTACGACCGCGCCACCGGTCGCGGCGTGATCCTCACTTACGACTTCGCCTGGAACGGCCAGTCGACAGCCGGCCTGCCGCGCGAGACCGATGCCAGCGTCTACCTGAAGGAGCCGCGCCAGGGCTTTGCCGACCACGCGCCCGGCGAATACCAGGCGACTGTGGAATTGGCCCGCGCAGCGTTCGCCCGCGGCGACCTGTTCGAGGCGGTGCCGGGCCAGCTGTTCGGCGAGCCCTGCGAACGCTCGCCGGCCGAAGTTTTCCAACGCCTCTGCCGCATCAACCCGTCGCCCTATGGCGCGCTGATGAATCTCGGGCAGGGCGAATTCCTGGTCTCGGCCTCGCCGGAAATGTTCGTGCGCTCCGACGGCCGCCGGGTCGAGACCTGCCCGATTTCCGGCACCATCGCCCGCGGCCGCGATGCCATCGGCGATGCCGAGCAGATCCGCCAGCTCCTGAACTCGGAGAAGGACGAGTTCGAGCTCAACATGTGCACCGACGTCGACCGCAACGACAAGGCGCGCATCTGCGTGCCCGGCACCATCAAGGTGCTGGCGCGGCGGCAGATCGAAACCTATTCGAAGCTGTTCCACACCGTCGACCACGTCGAGGGCATGCTGCGGCCGGGCTTCGATGCGCTGGATGCCTTTTTGACCCATGCCTGGGCGGTGACCGTGACCGGTGCGCCGAAGCTGTGGGCGATGCAGTTCGTCGAGGACCATGAGCGCTCGCCGCGCCGCTGGTATGCCGGCGCGATCGGCGTGGTCAATTTCGACGGCTCGATCAACACCGGGCTGACCATCCGCACCATCCGGATGAAGGATGGGCTCGCCGAAGTGCGGGTCGGCGCTACCTGCCTGTTCGACTCCGATCCGGCAGCGGAGGATCGCGAATGCCAGGTCAAGGCCGCCGCGCTGTTCCAGGCGCTGCGCGGCGACCCGCCCAAGCCGCTGTCGTCGACGGCGCCGGACGCCACCGGCTCGGGCAAGCAGGTGCTGCTGATCGATCATGACGACAGCTTCGTGCATATGCTGGCCGACTATTTCCGCCAGGTCGGCGCCAGCGTCACCGTGGTCCGCCATGTGCACGCGCTGAAGATGTTGAAGGAGCGGAGCTGGGATCTGGTGGTGCTGTCGCCCGGCCCGGGCCGGCCCGAGGACTTCAAGATATCCAAGACCATCGATGCCGCGCTGGACAGGAAGCTGCCGATCTTCGGCGTCTGCCTGGGGCTTCAAGCGATGGGCGAGTATTTCGGCGGGCGTCTTGGTCAGCTCAGCCAGCCCGCGCACGGCCGGCCCTCGCGGGTGCAGGTGCGCGGCGGGCGGCTGATGCAGGGTCTGCCGAATGAGATCGTGATCGGCCGCTACCACTCGCTCTTCGTCGAGCGCGAGGGCATGCCCGATGTCCTCACCGTCACCGCCTCGACCGAGGACGGGGTGGCGATGGCGATCGAGCATAAGAGCCTGCCCGTCGGTGGCGTGCAATTCCACCCGGAATCGCTGATGTCGCTCGGCGACGAGGTCGGCTTGAAGATCGTGGAGAATGCGTTCCGGCTCAATCGGCCGGGGAATTGATCAATGCCGTCATTGCGAGGAGCGAAGCGACGAAGCAATCCAGTTCTTCTCTCGCGGCCCTGGATTGCTTCGCTTCGCTCGCAATGACGGCAAACACACAGAGTGGATGAGAGCACGATGACGTTCGATCTGGACATCAAGAACACGGTCCGCACCATTCCGGACTATCCGAAGCCCGGAATCCTGTTCCGCGACATCACCACGCTGCTGGCGGATGCGCGCGCGTTCCGCCGCGCGGTGGACGAGCTGGTACACCCTTGGGCCGGCTCCAAGATCGACAAGGTCGCCGGCATCGAGGCGCGCGGCTTCATTCTGGGCGGCGCGGTGGCGCACCAGCTTTCGGCCGGCTTCGTGCCGATCCGGAAGAAGGGCAAGCTGCCGCACAAGACCGTCAGCATGTCCTACGCGCTGGAATACGGCACCGACGAGATGGAGATGCATGTCGATGCGGTGCAGCCGGGCGAGCGGGTGATCCTGGTCGACGATCTGATCGCGACCGGCGGCACGGCAGAGGGCGCGGTGAAACTGCTCAAGCAGATCGGCGCCACGGTGGTGGCGGCCTGTTTCATCATCGACCTGCCGGATCTCGGCGGCGCCGCCAAGTTGCGCGCGATGGACGTGCCGGTCCGCACCCTGATCTCGTTCGAGGGGCATTGAGCGCGGCGGAATGGGGCTCGTCGGACGGAGCTTGGGCGACTTGGTGGGGGACTTGGGCGGACCAGGATCCGCTCACGACCGCTGCATCAGCAGCCCCATTTCGATCTCCCGCAGCGCGTAGTAGTTGCGCCGGATCCACTGATAGAGCTCGGTCGAGGAATCCCGTTCCTGGCGCAGATAGCCGGTAAAGGAGAAGGAGTACCGGTCGATATAGGTCTTGAGGAACAGCGGCAGGGCGGGAATGCGCAGCATGCGGCTATGGCTGAATTGCTGGGGCAACTCTTCACGCAGGACGTGCGCGTTCTCGACGACGATCAGCTGGGAGCTGGGAATTTGGCGTCGCAACTCGTCATAGGCGCGCATCGAGACCCGGTCGCCTTCGGCGCAGAACAGAACGATCGGGACGACATTTCGCCGTGCCGCTTCCTTCAAAAAGCCGATCTCCTCGGACATCTTGAAGAACTCGCCGTAGGAATAGTAGCCGAGGTCGATGACCTTGGCGATCCCGTCGTTCAGGATCACTTGGTCCATCAGCTGGATCTTGCCGTAGGTGTCCTCGATCTCCGCGGTCTCGGTGACCGCAGGCAGAAAATCGACCAGCGAGGGCTCGCGAACCGAGATGTCGAAGGCAAGCACCTGCCCGTTCTTGAGCAGCAGGAATTCGCTCAAAAGGCGCGCAAGCAGCGTCTTGCCGATCTGGGGTCGGGGCGAGCAGACGATGTAGACGGGCGTCGCGGGCATTTGACCTATATCAGGTCAAACGCGCCTCCGATAAAGCCCCCTCGTTTGCGGAGCTGTCATTTTTCCCCTGCGGGCCGCACCGCCGCGACCGGCTTGGTCGACCCGACGATGTCGGTCAGCTTGATCCGGTCGTACTCGCTCCAGACGTTGGCGAGCCAATGCCGGACATAGCCGCGCAGCACGAAGGAGTAGTTGGCCGCCTCGTCATGCGGGCCCTTGTTGGCGACGAATTTCAGGAACGGGACCGAGGCCACCTCGACCTGCTCGTAGGCCATTTCGTTGAGCTTCGGAATCGTGAGTTCGGTCGCATCCTTGATGCGGTTGAAATAGGACGCGTAGGTCGACTGGTCCCACTCGAAGAAGCTCGTGTTGTTGATGAAGTTCTTCACCAGGAAGTACTTTGCGCCGACCATGTAGCTTGCGGTTTCGGCGATTTCGTCGAGCGAGGCGATCGACGAGCCCAGGATGTGGAACACCGCGAAGGTGATCTGGCCGGAGCGGGCCGCGTCGAGGAAGCCGATGTCGCGCAGTGCCGCCAGGGTTGGGGACATCAGGCCGGCGCGGACGTCGATCACGGTCACCGATGGCGCCACCGCGCTCAAGGTGTCGAAGATCTTCATCTGGTCCGAGGTCGCGTTCATGTCGACGATCTCGGTGATCTCCGGGTGAAAGCGCTTCAGCGTTCCGCGGGGATGCTCGGTGTCGAACGCCCGGGTGGGGACGTTATTGGCACTGAAATAATCGAGCAAGGTGCGCGAAACCGTGGTCTTGCCGACCCCGCCTTTGTCCGCACCCACCACAACAACTGCCGGTTTCGCCATGGAATGTCCCTGAAATCTGGGCCGGCGGAGGCCGGCGCTTTGCATTCTGCGTTGCGCGCGACCATGGCAGAAACAACGGAGAATTCAAATTCATTGAAGCGAGGCGTCCGTGAAATTTCCCCATCTGCAGGTGAAGGTGGAGGATGAAGCGGGAAGTCTGCCCGTCTTATGGCCACGCGGCGATGACGGCTGCGAGCGGTTGGCGAAAATGCGTGTACGATCAAGGGTATCGGCAGGCGAATCGATGTGACAGTGAGATGTCAGCGGCGGCCCCAGGGTCCGCTCGCCGGCTCGTCCCACGGACCTCGCGGCGCATCCTGTGCTGGTTGTTCGGACGCGGGCGAGTTGGTTGTACCGTCGGCCGTGCCCCATGGGCCGGAGCGGGGCGGCGCAGGTGGCGCATCGGCATCGGGCGGCTCGGTCGCCGACGGCTGCTCCGCTTCGGAGGGCAGCGCGAGCGGACCGGGGTCGTGGCCGCCGGCGAACTTCACCAGCGCCTGGATGCGCGATTCGACCGAGGGGTGGGTGGCGAACAGGTCGGCGAAGCCTTCGCGGGGATTGTCGACGCACAGCTCCATCACCGCCGAAGTCGCACCCGGCAGTTCGCCGCGGCCCTCGATCTTGCGCAGCGCGGAGATCATCGCGTCCGGATTCTTGGTCAGTTCGACCGAACCGGCGTCCGCCAGATATTCGCGCGTGCGCGACAGCGCGAGCTTGACCACTTGTGACAACAGCCAGGCAAGCAGGATCAGAATCACCGCGATGATGATGACGACGACCGCGGCACCGCCCGACCCTTTGCGATCCGACGAGGAGGACGAGGATGATGAGGAGGAGGACGAGGAACTCCAGGAGCCGCCGCCTCCGCTCCAGCTCAGATTGGTGAAGAGGCGGAAGAACAGTTCACCCAGGAAGCCGACCACGCCGGCGATGATGACCGCGACGACCATCATCTGCACATCGCCGTTGCGGATATGGGTGAGCTCGTGACCGAGCACGGCCTCGATCTCCTGATCGTTCAGGGCGTTCAAAAGCCCCGTGGTCACGGTCACCGCATATTGCTTCTGGTTGAGGCCGGTTGCGAAGGCGTTCAGCGCCTCGCTGTCCATGATCTTCAGCTTCGGCATCGGAATGCCGCGCGAGATACAGAGATTTTCCAAAAGATTGTAGAGCCGCGGCTGCTCCTGCCGGGTCACCGCTTCCCCGCCGGTGACGGCATCGATGATCGATTGGTGGAAGAAATAGGCGATGACGATCCACGCCGCGGCGCCGAGCGTGGCCCAGGGCAGGGCCTTGATCAGGTCGAAGAGTGCTGCCCGCAGGTAATAGGCAAGATTGCCGTCGCTGCTGATCATGACCTCCGCGACCAGCGCGCCGGCATAGACCAGCACGTAGATCAGGAGAAACAGGCCGCCGAGCAGCAGCGTCGAACGGAACTTGTTCGATGCGATGTGGGTGTAAAGACCGTAGGCGGCCATGCGACGCGGCCTGTCATCGTGGATGGCGTGAGCTTAAAACTTCACGCTGGGCGCAGCCTCGACCTCGGTGCGGCTGGCGCCCAGGTCGAAGAACTCCTTGCGGGTGAAGCCGAACGTAGCGGCGAACAGTACGGCCGGCATCTGCTGGATGCTGGTGTTGTATTCCTGTACCGCGTTGTTGAAGAAGCGGCGGCTGGCGGCGATCTTGTTCTCGATGTCGGACAACTCGCTCGCGAGCTGCTGGAAATTGGCGTTGGCCTTGAGATCGGGATAGGCCTCGGATAATGCGATCAGCCGGCCCAGCGCGCCGCTGAGCTGGTTTTCCGCCGCAGAGACCTGCGCAGGGCCCTGCGCGGACATCGCGGCATTGCGGGCCTTGATCACCTCGTCGAGCGTGCCGCGCTCATGGGCGGCATAGCCCTTTACAGTCTCGACCAGATTTGGGATCAGGTCGTGGCGCTGCTTCAGCTGGACGTCGATGTCGGCGAAGGCCTGGTTGACGCGCTGGCTGAGCGCCACCAGCCGATTGTAGGCACCGAGGACGAACAGCACGAGAATGACGATGATGCCGAGGACGATCCAGCCGGACATGAAAGGCTCCGAGGAAGAAGGGAAGAGGGCGCTCGGCACAGACTAGCCGATGCCGCCAGGCGACGGGAGGTCCGCCAGATCCGGCGTGCATTGGTCGTCAAAGTCGATCCGGACGTTCAATGCCTCAGCGTCGACTGCTTTGGCCGATCTCAAATCCGGACCGGGGTTCCCGTCGCCGAAACCGCCAGGTCCGAGATGGGCGGAGTTCAATACGGGCGCGCGATGTGCCAGGCCTGCGACGGATCGTTGCCGTTGACCTCGCCCGGCGCGCCATCCAGTTGCGAGGTGTACAGCGGGCGATAGCGATAGGCCCACATCTTCTTGCCGTCGCTGCGGGTGATCACGGTGAAATCGCCGGTGGCGACCGCGTTGTCCGGCGCGACCAACGGCGGCCGTTTTTCGGCGCACTTCGCGTCGCAGGTCGAGGCGGTCCCGGTGGTGTCGTGCGCAAACGTGTAGAGCGTCATGCCCTTGAGGTCGACGAGGATCGGACCGTTCTTGCCGATGATGGCCTTGGCCGGCGGACCCTCCTGTTTCGGGGCCGGGGGCGGAGCCGAGGCCTCGTGGCTACCAGCAAAGGCCGTGTCCGCCGTGGCCAACAGAGCCGCAGCTATCATCATCGTCCGAAGCATTCCAAGGGTCCCCGTTTGAGCGGCAAAAGAAAACGTCGGTTGCAGGGCGACACTAGCATGCGCGAATTAGTTGCAGGTTTCGGAAACCCGGAGAATTGATCGTCGAACAGCACCTGTCGTTAACCAACTGCCGCGCTTACGACGGGAGTTGCGGCAGGCTTCCAGGCTCGACAGCGTCGCCCCAATCCCAGCGGCGCGCGGCGGCGAAGGCGCTCTTGTCCCGGCGCGGAATGGTGACGATCCGCGCTGCGCCGTCGGCGCAGCAGAGCTTGGCCGTGACTGCCACCTTGCTCAGAGTCGGCTCCGCCAGCACGCGCGCGGACGGCGAATGCGGGACAGGCCCTCGCGTCAGCGCCACGTAGCTGAACTTCTCATCCTCATAGGGGAGCTCGACATCCTTGACCTGCTTGTGGGCGCGCGAGCGCGACAGGCGCTGGACGAAATGACACCAGTCCGGCGATATGAGCGGACAGGCATGGTCATGCGGACAGGGCGCGACCACGTGGGCCCCCGCGGCGATCAACTGCGCGCGCGCCGCGACGATCCGCTGGTAACCGGCGGGCGTGCCGGGCTCGACGAGCAACAGCGTATCGCGTGTCTTCTTCCACAGCGCTGCGATCAGTGCGCCTCGCTCCGCTTCGGGCACCTCGCCGATCATGTAGCTCGCGACCACGAGATCGGCAGGCGTCGCAGCTCCGAGCTGCGTGCGCGCGGGCCCGAGCGCGTATTCGAGGCGGTTCAGGCCGTCGCTACTGTCGGCAAGCTCCAGCGCAAGCGCCCGCAATGCCGGGTTGGCGTCGAATGCGTAGAACGATGCCAGCGATGCAATCGCCTCGGCTGCGGCAAAGCTCGCCGTGCCCGGTCCGGCGCCGGCATCGAGCAGCGATGTCGGTGCAAAGTCCGGCCTTGCCCGCATGAGCGCATTCAAACAGGCTGCAATGGCGGCGTAGGTCGCGGGCATCCGCACCACGGCATAGGCTACCGCATCGGCTTCGCTGGCGATGGCGCCGGAGGTGCCGCCGCTGCGGTAGGTTTGCGAAATCCGGGCAGCACGCGCCGCGGCATCCTGACGCGACAGGCCGTGCAGCTTCGCTTCCAGCGCGGCTCTCAGCGCGGCGGGGAGATCCGGCGGGATCACGCCACCTGCTGGTCGAGGATCTTCACGGCCTCATCGAGGGCGACCGACACCAGTTGCGACACGCCGCGCTCGGCCATAGTGACGCCGAACAGCCGGTTCATGCGCGCCATCGTGATCGGGTTATGCGTGATGATGATGAAGCGGGTCTCGGTCGAGTTCTTCATCTCGTGCAGCAGGTTGCAGAAGCGTTCGACGTTGTGGTCGTCGAGCGGCGCGTCGACCTCGTCCAGCACGCAGATCGGCGAAGGGTTGGTCAAGAACACCGCGAAGATCAGCGCCATCGCCGTCAGCGCCTGCTCGCCGCCCGAGAGCAGCGAGAGCGATTGCGGCTTCTTGCCCGGCGGCTTGGCGATGATCTCGAGCCCGGCCTCCAGCGGATCGTCGCTCTCGACCAGGTGCAAGGCGGCTTCGCCGCCGCCGAACAGCTCGGTGAACAGCCGCTTGAAGTGGGTGTTGACGCTCTCGAACGAGGCCTGCAGGCGCTCGCGCGCCTCCTTATTCAGGCTCTGGATGCCTTGGCGCAGCCGCTTGATCGCTTCGACCAGATCGTCGCGCTCAGTGGTGAGCGCGGTGTGCTGGCCCTCGACCTCGGTCAGCTCTTCCTCGGCGCGCAGGTTGACGGCGCCGAGCCGCTCACGGTCCCGGCGCAGCTTGTCGAGGCTGTCCTCGATCTCATGGAGCGGCGGCAATTGCGTGTCCGGCCCGATCTCGGCCAGCGCGGCCACCGCCTGCGGCTCGACTTCGAGCATGTCGTGGATTTCGCGCTCGACATCGGCCACGCGTCGTTTGGCGCTTTCGAGCCGCTCCTCGGCCCGGGCCGTGGCCTCGCGGGCACGCGACAGCGATTCCAGCGAAGCCTTGGCGGCACGGTCGGTGTCGCCCATCTCGGTCTCGGCTGCGGCGAGTGCATCGGCCGCGACCTGGCGCTCTCCTTCCGCGATGCCGATCTCGTCGATCAGCGCGCTGCGCTTCTCGGCAAAAACCGTCGGCGCGTTCTCGAGCTCGGCGCGCTCCTCCCGCACCTCGGCGATGCGCTCCTCGATGGTCGCCATCTGCGAGCCGGCGCCGTGAATGCGGCCCAGCCAGTCGTTGCGCTCCTTGATGATCGCCTGCACGCGGCGGTCGGCGAGCTCGGCCTCGCGGGCCAGCGCCTGCGCCTCCGCGCGCACCTGGGCGGCAGCGCGTCGCTTGGCCTCGATCTCGGCGCGCACGGCCGACAGCCTGCCTTCGGCATCCGTGTTCGGCGGCAATTCCTCGATGGCTTCGATCGCGCTCTGATGCGCAGCAGCGACCTCCTCGCGGTCCAACGCGAGACGGCTCTGCGCCTCGGTCAGTGCGGACTTGCGCGCCGCGTGACGATTGATCTCGCGCTCGGCATTGGCATGGCGCTCCCGCGCTGCGTTGACTTCGCGCTGGGCCGCGCGCCAGGCCTCGCGCGCAGCGCTTTCGGCGGCGCCGGCAGCTTGCACCTCGCGCTCGGCGGCCTCCAGCTCCTGGCGCCTGTTCGCTGCGTCAACGCGGGCCTGCTCGAGATCCGCCTCGATGTCGATCAGGCGCGCGCGCTCGGCAAGCCGGCGGGCAGCGCCGGTCGGAGCATGCGCAGCCGCGATGAAGCCGTCCCAGCGCCAGACGTCGCCCTCCGGCGACACCAGCCGCTGGCCGGTCTTGAGTTGCGAGACGAGCTGGCCGCCGCGCTCGCGCGGCACCACGCCGATCTGCGCCAAGCGCCGCGCCAATTCCGGCGGCGCCTGGACGTGGGCTGCGAGCGGCTCGACGCCGTCGGGAAGCGCGGGATCGCTGCCTTCCGCGCCGGCGATGGTCCAGCGCATCGGCGCAGACGGATCGACCGGCGCGTCGAGATCGTCGCCAAGCACGGCGCCGAAGGCCTTCTCGTACCCCTTGGCGACGGTCACGCCGTCGATGATCGGGGGCCACAAATTCTTGGTCTCGCTGTTGACCATCTTCGAGATGGTGCGAGCCTCGGTTTCGAGCCGCTGAACGCGCTTGTCGGCTTCTGCGAGTGGCGCGCGCGACGCCTCGAGCTTCTGGCGGGCGGCTGCCTGCGCGGCTTCGCTGGCTTGGGCTGCCCCTTCCGATACGGCGACGGCTTCTTCGGCGGCTTCGAGCGTGGCGGCGAGAGTATCGAGGTCGCCGAGATGGGCGGTCTCCTGCACCAACCGCTGTTCGTCGGCCTGGACCGAGGCGATCTCCTGGTCGAGCCGCGCCAGCCGGTCGCGATGGCTGCGCACATTGGCCTCAAGCTGATTGCGCTTGGCGGTGAGATCGGCCAGCTGCGTGGTCAGCTCGGTGAACTGCCGCTCGGTCTCGGTCAGGCTGGCTTCGGCCTCGGCAACCCGTTCGTCGACGCCGCTGCGCATCTCGACGCGCGCTTTGATCTCTTCCTTCAGCTCGGCGTCTTCGGTCTCCAGGCGCTGCAGCGCCACCCGGGCATCCTGGGTCTGCTGCTGCTCGCGGGCGACGTCTGCGGTCAACTGCATCAGGCGGCGATCGAGCTCGCTTGCGCGCTCCTTGGCGCGCTGCTCCTCACGGTCGAGGATGTCGCGGGCGCTCTTCAGCCGCTGCAACGTCGCAGCGGCGCGGGCCTCGGCATCGCGGAGCGCAGGAAGCTGCGAGGCACGGATTGCCTGGACGCGGGCGGATTCGGCCTGCTCGCGGGTGCGTTCGGCCATTTCGCGCACGCTAACGTCATGCACCTGCGCGGCATCATTGAGGTCGGCATGGGCCCCCATCCAGCGCAGGTGATAGAGCGTGGCTTCGGCCTTGCGGACCTTGGCGGCCACCTCGCGAAAACGGATGGCTTGGCGGGCCTGCTTCTTGAGGCCTTCCATCTGACCGGAGAGCTGGCCGATGACGTCCTCGACGCGGGTGAGGTTGCTCTCGGCCGCCTTCAGGCGCAGCTCGGCCTCGTGCCGGCGCGCATGGAGGCCGGCGACACCGGCAGCATCTTCCAGCACGCGGCGGCGCTGTTCGGGCTTGGCCTGGATGATCTCGCCGATCTTGCCTTGGTGGACGAGGGCCGGCGAGCGGGCGCCGGTCGCGGCATCTGCAAACAGGATCTGCACGTCGCGGGCGCGCACGTCGCGGCCGTTGATGCGATAGACCGAGCCGGCCTCGCGCTCGATCCGGCGCGAGATTTCCAGAATGTCCCGGTCGTTCACGGCGGCGGGTGCGGTGCGATCGGCATTGTCGATCGTCATCACCACTTCGGCGTGGTTACGCGCGGGCCGTGTGTTCGAGCCGGAGAAAATCACCGCGTCCATGTCGGCCGCGCGCAGCGATTTGTGCGAGGTCTCGCCCATTGCCCAGCGCAGCGCTTCGACCAGATTCGACTTGCCGCAGCCGTTCGGTCCGACCACGCCGGTAAGGCCCGGCTCGATCACGAAGTCCGTGGGTTCGACGAACGTCTTGAACCCGTGGAGACGAAGACGCGTGAGTTTCATGCACAGATTCTCTGTTGGCGGGAGACGAATCTCCCTGCCGTGACAATACCATAGAAGGCAATGTCAATGTGGCCCGAGTCGCTTCATGCGCCTCTTGAGGGCGGGACAATGGCGATGGCCGGGCACAAGGGCAACCCGCAGGCCCTGCTTTTCCAAGGCTTTCTGGACGCAAGCTTGGCCCGGGCGAAATCGCCGCGAGCCGGAATGTCTCGGCTCTTCAGAGCCTTGCCGCCGCAATCGATGCGGCCGCGAGAACCATTGGCGGGAATCCCTGGAGAGAAAGATCAGCTCTTGAGGAGCGGGTTGATCTTCTTCTCGAACTCCTCGATCGAGGTCTCGCCCTTGATCTTCTCGCCATTGATGAAGAAGGTCGGCGTCGAATCGACTTTGAGAACTTCGCTGGCGTATTTCTGGTCGGCCGCGATCTTGTCGAGCAAAGTCTGGTCCTTCAGACAAGCCTCGACCTGCTGCTGGCTCAGGCCGGCCTGCTTGCCGATCCGGGTCAGCGTCTCCGTGGTGTTCTTCACGACCCAGTCGTTCTGGGAGCGGAACAGCATATCGGTCACGGCGAAATATTTCTGCGCGTCGCCATTGGCGATGCAGCGGGTCAGCATCGAGCCCGCCGCGGCTTTGATGTCGAGCGGGAATTCGCGGAAGATGTAGCGGATCTTGCCGGTATCGATGTATTCCGCCTTCAGCTTCGGGAACACCTCCTTATTGAAGGCGGCGCAGTGCGGGCAGGTCATCGAGGCATATTCGGTGATGGTCACGGCGGCGTCGGCCGGGCCGAGCACCATGTCCGGCAGCGACACCGGCTTGGCGACGTCAGCGGCGCTCTGCGCCATCGCCCCCGAAATCAGCCGCAGCGGCGAGAATCCCGCAAGTGCGGCGAGACCGGTCAGGGACAAAGCGGCAGTGAAGGCGCGGCGGGTGATGATCAAGGCTCTGCTCCGGACTGGCGCATCTTTGCGCACGAGATACTCTAAAGACGCGGCATGTCGCTAGCTTGAAACCGCTCGACTGGCAATGCCGGCGGGTGAGGACCGATCAGTCGGCCGGCGTCAATTTCGCTTGATGGCGGCGCCGAGCCGGGCGAGCGCGTCACGGAGCGCATCGTCCTCGATTGCCGACAGGCTCTCCGCCACTTTCGCGACCGCCGTCGGATCCGGCGGGGGCGGCCGGCGCGGCCGCGGGCGCCGCGACAACGGTCCCTGGCGCAACGCCAGCTTGCCGACCGCATGCCAGCCGAAGAAGCGGTTGACCCGCTCCAGGATCACATCGGACGAATGCTGGATCTCGAGCGCCATCGGCCCCTCGACCTTGAGCACGAGAGTCGCCGGTTCCTGCGGCTGTCCTTCCACGGGTCGCGGCCATTGCATTTTCAGGGGCTCGGCGTGCAGCGCGACCTCGGGTCCCGCGATCTCGGCCCAGCGGGTGACAAGCTCGCGGGCGGCGAAGCCCTGCTTGGCATAGGCGGCCGAAAATAGGTCCCCCAGCATGACGGACAGAGGCTTGGCGCTGAGTCGTCCGGGCCTGGACATCGTCTACTTTTGCATCGTCGCAGCCTCGGAAACTGCCGCGCGTAAGAAGAAAACCGTGGATGCGTGCAACAAGCACGGATCATGACGGGAGACTGTTTCGTCTGACGTACTAGATTGCAGGCACGATGTCATCCGCCCTTCGCTCCCAACGGAAATCGCCCGAGGCTGATCCTCGGGATGGCCGCCCGGTGCGGCTGCTCGCCTGGTACGACCGCCATCGCCGCCGGCTGCCCTGGCGGGCGCCTGCTGGGGAGCGCGCCGATCCCTACCGGGTCTGGCTGTCGGAGATCATGCTGCAGCAGACCACGGTCAAGGCGGTCGGGCCATATTTCGAGAAGTTTCTGATCCGATGGCCGGATGTGACGGCGCTCGGCAGCGCAGCGCTCGATGATGTCCTGAGAATGTGGGCCGGGCTTGGCTATTACTCGCGCGCGCGCAACCTGCATGCCTGCGCGGTGGCCGTGGTGCGCGATCATGGCGGCGTGTTTCCGGACACCGAGGAGGGCCTGCGCGCGCTGCCGGGGATCGGGCCCTATACCGCGGCGGCCATTGCGGCGATCGCGTTCGATCGCCGCACCATGCCCGTCGACGGCAATATCGAGCGCGTGGTGTCCCGCCTGTTTGCGGTCGAAGAGACACTTCCGCAGGCCAAGCCGCGGATTCAGCAATTGGCCGCGGGCCTGCTTAGCCCGTCCCTGGCCGGCGACGCGGAGACGCGCGCGGGCGACGCGAAGACGCGCGCCGGGGATAGCGCCCAGGCGCTGATGGATCTGGGGGCCTCGATCTGCACGCCGAAAAAGCCGGCTTGCGCCCTGTGCCCGTTCAGCGAGGATTGCGCGGCTCGCTTGCGCGGCGATCAGGAGACCTTTCCGCGCAAGGCGCCGAAGAAGAGCGGCGCGCTGCGGCGCGGCGCGGCCTTCGTCGTGACCCGGGGCGACGAGCTTCTGGTGCGCTCGCGGCCAGAGAAAGGTCTGCTTGGCGGCATGACCGAGGTGCCCGGCTCGGAGTGGCTGACCGGTCAGGATGATAAATCCGCGCTGGCGCAGGCGCCGCAGCTTGCCGGCTTGTCGCGCTGGCATCGCAAAGCCGGCGTCGTCACCCATGTCTTCACGCATTTTCCGTTGGAACTGGTGGTCTACACGGCGACGGCGCGTGCCCGCACGCGTGCGCCATCCGGCATGCGCTGGGTGCCGATCGCGACCCTCGCGGACGAGGCGTTGCCGAACGTGATGCGCAAGGTGGTCGCCCACGGGCTCGGCGATTGAAGCTTGCATCTGGTCGGGCTGCTGACAGCGCGGTGGCAACAGCGCCAGCTTAGTGAGGGCGCGTGAAAGGGAGACGCGCTCATGATCCAGACCGCACTCGATGACATCCCAGCCCCGCCATCCGCGAAGCTGTTAGGCTGGCGTCTGTTGGATGCGCAGCCCGCCGCAGGCTGGATCCGGGTCGGCTTCGACGGCAAGCACGAGTTCTGCAATCCGGCCGGATTCATCCAGGGCGGCATCCTGTCGGCGATGCTCGACGACACCATGGGCCCGGCCGTATTCGCGATGACGGATGGCCGCCTCTATACGGCAACCGTCACCATGACGGTCAATTTCATGACTCCCGCCGAACCCGGGCCGATCACCGGCGAAGCGCGGGTGACGCAGCTCGGCAAGACGATTGCCTTCATGGAGGGCCGGCTCGCGCGGGCCGATGGTACGCTGATTGCGACCGCAACCGCCAGCGCGCGACTGATCGCGAGCGCGCGAGCGTTGCGCTGACAACGATTAAGGTCATGGAGCTGCCGCTCCCGCCCATTCAGGATGGACGTGAGAGCACAGCCCCGCTAGGCTGGCGGTCCACCGATCAGGATCGCCATGCTCAAGCTCTATTACACACCCGGCACTTGCGCGCTCGCCTCGCATATCGCGCTGGCTGAAGCCGGCGCGGACTACGCGCTGCAGAAGGTCGATTTCAAGGCCAACCAGCAGAACAGCCCGGACTATCTTAAGATCAACCCGAAGGGGCGGGTGCCCGTGCTGGTCACCGACCGCGGTGTCCTGACCGAGACGCCGGCGCTGCTCGCCTACATCGCGCAGAGCTTCCCGCGGGCCAAGCTCGCGCCGGTGGACGATGCCTTTGCGTTCGCCGAGGTGCAGTCGTTCAACTCCTACCTGTGCTCGACCGTTCATGTCGCGCATGCGCATCGGGTACGCGGCTCGCGCTGGGCCAGCGAGGAAACCTCCTTCGCCGACATGAAGCGCAAAGTCCCTGAAACCGTCGGTGGCTGCTTCGCGATGATCGAGCGCGCCATGTTCAGGGGGCCGTGGGTGATGGGCGAGCAGTATACGATCTGCGACCCCTATCTGTTTACGATCGCGCAATGGCTCGAAGGGGACGGCGTCGACATCAAAGCGTTCCCAGGCATCGCTGATCATTTCACTCGCATGTCGGAGCGGCCGGCCGTGAAGAAGGCGCTGGCCGAACAGCGCTAGACGGAACCGCGCTTGCCGTGATCGAGCTCGCGCGCGGTCTCCAGCATCAGCTTGCGCAGCCAGATCGAGCCCGGGTCGACCTGCGCCCGGGTCGGATAGAACATGTATTGCTCATCGATGCCGGGATCGAGCGGCGGTGAGATCGTCAATAGCGACAATGATCTCGTCAGTGCGGCGATCAGGCGTCGTGGCACGAAGGCGACCAGATCGGTGCGGGCCACGACATGGAGCGCCTCGAAATAGCTCGGCACGACCAGCGCAATCCGCCGCTCGATGCCTTTCTCCTGCAGCCAGATATCGATCAGGTCCTCATTCCGGCCGCGCAGCACGACGGCGACGTGGCGGGCCTTCAGGAAGGCGTCGCATTGCTTCAGTTTTGCGCCCACCGGATGGCCGCGACGGACCGCCAGCGCGTCGCTGTCGGTATAAAGCAGCTGGCGGTGAAAGCCTTTGAAGGCGTTGCCGATCGAGATCACCATGTCGATGGTGCGGGCGAATTCAGCGTGGAAGATCGCAGGTCCCCGCCATGGCACCACGTCGATGCGGATGTTGGGTGCGGCTTGCGTCACCTTCGCCATCAGCATCGGCATCAGCAGTTCGACCGCGAGATCCGGCATCATCAGCCGGAACTGGCGTTCGCTGCTCGCCGCGTCGAACGCATCCGACTTGAACAGGCCGCGCACCTGATCCAGCGTCTGTGCCAGAGGTGCGCGCAAGGCAAGCGCCCGCGGCGTCAATTCCATTCGCGCACCGGTGCGCACCAGCAGCGGATCGCCGAACAGATCACGCAGCCGCTGCAGCGCGTGGCTGGTGGCCGGTTGCGACAAGCCGATCCGGAGAGCGGCGCGGCTCACGCTGGCCTCGCGCAGCAGCGCATCCAGCGCGATCAGCAGGTTGAGATCGAGCGCAGTCAAATTCATCAGGCGAATAGATATCATATCGCCTATCGATTGGAAGAATGAGAAGCGCTGCGGCAGCATCCGGCTCCATCCATCAGGAGGACTCGTCATGACCGTCGCCGCCAACAAGCAGTTGCTGCAAGATCTCTTTGCCGACATCACTGCCGGCAACCGCCAACGGTTTGTGGACCATATCGCCGACGACGTGACGATGCAGATCACGGGACACTATTCCTGGTCGCAGACGTTCAGGGGCAAGGAAGCGCTCGTGCGGGATCTCTACGACTATCTCGCGACCATTCTGGCTCACCGGCGAACCATCCCGCTGCGCTTCTACGCAGACGGCGATTACGTCATCGTCGAAGCCAGGGGCGAGATGCGCACCAAGGCCGGTATTCCCTACAACAACGATTATTGCCTGATCTACCGGCTGCAGAGCGGGCGGATCATCGAAATCAGGGAGTACTGCGACTCCGCGCTGACCGAAGCCGTGCTCGGCCCGTTTCCGGCATCGATGAAACAGCGCGGCTGATAAATGGCAGGAGGACGCCGATGACGACGATTGAAAACGATCGCACCGAGAACAAGAAGATCGTTCAGGGCGTGTTCGATGAACTGGCCAAGGGCAATTCGAAGCCCTTGCTGGATCGTCTTGCTGACGATTTCCGCTTCGTGATCATGGGGACCGGATCATGGTCGCGCAGCTTCGACGGCAAGGCCGTCGTGCTCACCGAGCTGTTTGCTCCGCTGCGGGAGAGGATTGCGGGCCGGATCGCCACGATCCCGGTCCGGCTGATCGCGGAAGGCGATCTCGTTGTCGTCGAGGCGCGCGGCCGCAACACGACAACGGAGGGCAGGGCCTATGACAATACTTACTGCAATGTCATCAGGCTCGAGGCAGGGCAGTTCAAGGAATGGATCGAATATTGCGACACCCTGTTGGTCGAAAACGTGCTGGGGCCTCCCCCGATGGCCCCGTCGCATCCGGCCGCGAAGTGCGGGTGATGCGCGCCCGTCCTCACGCCACCTTGGTCTTGAGATGGCCGAACATGATGTTGCGGGCATCCTCGTCCAGTTCGGCTTTGAAGATGAACTTGTCCTTCAAGGCGAGCGCACGCTGTGCGGCCGGACGGCTCGTGACTTCGTCGACCAGACGCTTGAGGTTGGGATATTTCGTCAGCGCGTCGTCGCCGAACGCGAACGGCGCCATGCGGGCCCAACCCCACAGCGCCATGTCGACGATCGTATAGGTGTCCCCGACGATGTAGCGGCGCGTCGCCAGGCGATCGTCGATGATCTTGTAGTGGCGGTGCCCTTCATATTGATAGCGATTATGGGCGTAGTCGTGGTCCTGATCCTTGGGCGCGAAGTGCTTGAAATGGACCGCTTGACCAGAGTAGGGGCCGACGCCGGTCGCGACGAACATCAGCCATGAGAGCAGCTCAGCCCGATTCGCCGGCGTATCGGCAGGCAGGAACTTGCCGGTCTTCTCGGCGAGATAGAGCAGGATCGCGTTGCTGTCGAACACGACGACCCCGTCATCATCGATCGCAGGCACCTTTCCATTCGGATTGATTTGCAGGAACTCCGGCTTGAACTGGTCGCCTTTGCGGGTGTCGATGGCGATGGGCTCGTAAGCCAAGCCGGACTCTTCGAGGAACAGCGCGACCTTGGTCGGATTGGGCGAACCGTTGAAGTAGAATTTGAGCATTGGTGTTTCCCCTGGAGTGTTACTTGCGGCGTTGTGCACGGCGCGCTGCAGATAGACATCTCACGTAGACATTAACGGCGTGGGATCGCCGACCAAGTCGGAATGGATTTTTGTTGGTCCGGGCGGGTCCGAATGAGTTGTCTTGTCTCGGTGCACAGCATTTATCGCATTGCTGCTATTCGCGACGCGGATGGCCGGAACGAGCTCCATCACGTGCCCCGGCATGCCGCGGTTCGACGAATGGTGCAAATCGGCTCCGTTTTGGTGCGTATGCCAAGTGTTGCCGCGACAAAACAGCGCGACAAAATTAGAAACCATCAAAACGAGACCGTGATCCCAACATTCTTTCGACAAATGGAACCTGCGCAGCCTTATTGCGAACGAAGTCCTCGACGAAACGGCGCTGGGGGTTGCACTGAATCGTCGGAGGTCTGATGACGAATCGAGCGACGAGTCTGGTGCCGTGTCTCGCGGCGACCATGTTGGCCAGCGCGGCACTGGTGACGCTCCAGTTCCAACCGGCGTGGAGTGCTGATGACTGCCTGGCGAAGCCGAAGGAAGGCGTTGCAGGAAAGCATTGGTATTACCGGATCGACCGTGCGACGAAGCGTCAGTGTTGGTATTTGCGCGATGATGACCGCGGGCAGGGCGCGTCTCTCGCAGCGCGAAAAACTGCTGCGCAAGATGAACGCGCGAAGCTCTCCTCCGCGACGGCGAATGCGCATGCTGAATATGAGACGCAGGCCAGCTCCGGTAACGATGATGTGAAGCTTGCGCCCTCGCCTGAGTCGGCGAAACCTTCCGGAATGGTCCCATCAGGTGCGGCTCCGGTCGCGGATGCCGGACCGACACAGGGCGCCGCAGACGGCAGCGCCGCGCCGGCCGAAACGTCGACGATCGCGACCCGGTGGCCCGAGCAGACCTCCACCACGCTGCAGGCCCCCGCCGATCCGGTGCAGACTGCGCCGTCCTACAAGCTCGCCGCAGCTTCTGCACCTGCCATTCCTGCTGACGCAAGCGCATCTCCGGCGACGCCTGAGCCGGTGCGCGTGAGCGACACGACCTCTTCTTTCTCCGCCGCGCTGAGCACGGACGACGCCTCTCGGACCCAGTTGTTTGCTTTCCTCAGCGCGATCGCGCTGACCGGCTTTGCCACCAGTGTGCTGTTTGCGCGGGCGCGCGCCCGGCGCCGCATCCAGCTTGCGCCAGCGCAGATGCGGCGCAGCGCGCATTGGCCGGTTGAACCGGAGCTCGATCGGATGCAGCTGGCGCCGATGGATGATTACCCCTCGCTGCCGCAGCCGCGCGATCTCGAACAGCCGCGTCGATCCCGATTGTCGGTGGTCCCGCAGGACGACGTCCACTACGAGGAGCAATATCAGGTCGAAGATCTGCTAGCGCGGTACTCAGGACAGAACCGCCGGAGATCTTAGCCCGTTCAGCTTGCGGCCAGTTCGGAGCGAATTTCGGCGCGTAATTCGTCGATCAGTTTCAACCCGCTCTTGGTCTCGACATGCCAGAAGGTCCAGCCGTTGCACGCGGGCAGGCCTTGCGCCACCGCGCCGATGCGATGGATCGAGCCGACTTTATCGCCGAGCATGATGGCGCCATCGGCGCGCACCAGCGCACCGTACCGACGCTTGGCATCGACGAGCTTCGTCCCCGGCGGGATCATCCCGCGTTCGATCAACTCGGAGAACGCGACGCGCGGTGCCTCGCGCGCAGTCATGAACGGGGCCAGCGTCGCCTCGGGCAGCGGTTCGATTGCCGCGATGCGCGCCTCGGCGGCTTTGGCATAGGTGCGGTCGCGTTCGAAGCCGACGTAGCGGCGGCCGAGGCGTTTTGCCACAGCTCCGGTGGTGCCGGTGCCGTTGAACGGGTCGATCACGAGATCGCCGGGTCTTGAGGACGAGAGCAGCACCCGCGCCAGCAAGCCTTCCGGCTTCTGGGTGGGATGGATCTTCTTGCCGTCTTCGTCCTTCAGCCGCTCATCGCCGGTGCACAGCGGAATCAGCCAGTCGGAGCGCGCCTGCACGTCTTCATTGGCCGCCTTCAGCGCCTCGTAGTTGAACGTGTAACCTTTGGCCTTCTCGTCGCGCGCCGCCCAGATCATGGTTTCGTGCGCATTGGTGAAGCGACGGCCACGGAAGTTCGGCATCGGATTGGATTTGCGCCAGACGATGTCGTTCAGGATCCAGAAGCCGAGATCCTGCATGATGGCGCCGACGCGGAAGATGTTGTGATAGGAGCCGATCACCCACAAGGTCGCGCTCGGCTTCATCAGCCGCCGGGCGGCGAGCAGCCAGGCGCGGGTGAAATCGTCGTAGGCGGCAAAGGACGAGAACTTGTCCCAATCGTCGTTGACCGCATCGACATGCGATTCGTCAGGACGCTTGAGCTCGCCCTTGAGCTGCAGATTGTAGGGCGGATCGGCGAACACCAGGTCGACCGATGAGGCCGGCAATTTCGACATCTCGGCGACGCAGTCGCCGACGATGATGCTCGAGCTCTCGAGAGTCTCAAATTTGGTGCGGGGCGCCCTTGCAGACGCCCCGCGACGCGACACAACCATGACTCAAGAACTCTGACTCAGGCGACGCTGTCGGCGACGCGGGACCTAACAACCGACTGGCGCTACCTTGATCGCGCAAAGTAAAAATCGGCTTAACCGGGAAAATTTTTCGCATCATTGCGCGTTGATTCATCACGCGCCGTCCGATGTGCCGCGTGCAGGTGGCATCGGTCCAAGCTCGCTAAGCTGACGATCTGTCGACGGTTTATCCCGACGGCGTGCCGCGTTGCCGTCGCGTGCATGGGCAATCGCGGCGTGATTTGTCGGGCCGGCGCTAGGAAAAACTTGCCGGCCGGGTTATTGATTAACGGAGTGGAAATTCTACCTGTCTGCGGCGTTAGGTATTGCGTTTGCCCGCGTTGGATCAATCGAGGAAAGGCCGCCATGCGTTACGATGATTTTCGCCGCAGCGACGACGTTGAGGATCGTCGCGACGAAGGCGGAATGGGTGGCGGTATGGGTCTGCCGATGGGCGGTGGCGGGCTCGGCATCGGCACCATCATCGTACTCGGCCTGATCGGTTATGCCTTCGGCATCGATCCGCGAATCCTGATCGGTGGCGCCGAGATGGTCAGCCACAGCGGGCAGAGCTATCAGGCCGACCGTCGCTCGCCCGGCAAGACCGGCGCGCCGAAGGACGAGATGGGTGACATGGTCTCCGCGATTCTCGGCGAGATCGACGACCGCTGGAGCGAGATTTTCCAGGCCAGTGGCCAGAGCTACACCGGACCGAAGGTCGTGCTGTTTCGCAACGCCACCAATGGCGGGCGCTGCGGCATGGCGCAGTCGGCAATGGGGCCGTTCTATTGTCCGCCGGATCGCCAGATTTTCCTCGATACCAATTTCTTCCGCCAGGTCGAGACGCGCTTCCACGGTTGTTCAGGCAATGCCTGCAAGTTCACCGCGGCCTATATCATCGCGCATGAGGCCGGCCATCACATCCAGAACCTGCTCGGCATCCTGCCGCGGGTGACTCGGCTGCAGCAGCAGTCGGGCAGCAAGGCCGACGCCAATGCGCTGCAGGTGAAGGTCGAACTGCAAGCGGATTGCCTGTCGGGCGTCTGGGCCAATCGCGAGCAGAAGAAGCGTCCCGGCTATCTCGAAGAGGGCGATATCGACGCGGCGCTGACGACCGCTTCGGCTATCGGCGACGATACGCTGCAGCGGCAGGCGACGGGCCGCGTGGTGCCGGACTCGTTCACCCACGGTTCGGCGGCACAGCGCAAGCGTTGGTTCATGACCGGCTTCCAGCAGGGCACGGTGAAAGCCTGCGATACTTTCGGCGCAAATTCGCTGTGATGCGGGTCGGCGCCTGGAGTTGATGAAGGAGGTGACGATGTCATCGGCCGGTGAAGCCAAGCAGTTCATTCCGCTCAACATCGCGGTGCTGACCGTTTCCGATACGCGCTCGCTTGCCGACGACAAATCCGGCACGACGCTGAGCGATCGATTGACCACGGCCGGCCATAAGCTCGCGGCGCGTGAGATCGTCACCGACGATGTCGAGGCGATCCGTGCCGTGGTGAGGCGGTGGATCGCCGATCCCGGCGTCGACGTCGTCATTACCACCGGCGGCACCGGCTTCACCGGTCGCGACGTGACGCCGGAGGCCATCGAGCCGTTGTTCGAGAAACGGATGGACGGCTTCTCGATCGCCTTTCACATGCTGAGCCATGCCAAGATCGGCACCTCGACGATCCAGAGCCGCGCAACGGCGGGCGTTGCCGGCGCGACCTACATCTTCTGCCTGCCTGGGTCGCCCGGCGCGTGCCGCGATGCCTGGGACGGCATCCTGGCCGCGCAGCTCGATTATCGTACGCGCCCCTGCAACTTCGTCGAGATCATGCCGCGGCTCGATGAGCATCTGCGCCGGCCGAAGGCGCAGGGCGCCACGGTGTAGAGCGCGCCTCGTCGACTATAGCTTCAGCTCCCAGGTCTCGCCCATGAGATCGACGCCGAATGAACGATGCGGCTCTTCGGCGACGAGCTGGAAGCCCGCGCGCCGGTAGATGTCGCGTGCGGCAGTGAGGATGCTCTGCGTCCACAGCACGATGGTCCGGTAGTTCTTCTCGCGTGCGAAGCGGATGCACTGCTCGACCAGGGCGCGGCCGACACCGAGCCCGCGGGCCTTTTTCTCGACCAGCAGCAAGCGCAGCTTTGCGACATCATCCGTGCCCTTGACCAGAAAGATCGAACCCACCGGCTCGCCGTCGATCTCCGCGATCCAGCAATGCTCCCATTCAGCGTCGAAGGCGCGCAGGAATTGCGCGGTGATCTCCGCGACCAAGGCTTCGAATGAGATGTCCCAGCCATATTCGTCGGCATAGACGGCGCCATGGCGTGAGACCACCCAGCCGATATCGCCAGGACGATGGCTGCGGAGGAGAAAGGCCGACCGGGGCATCGCCCTCGGTTCAAGGACATCTTCGATTGTCGCCATCGCCTGCACCAGGCGGTCGCGGTCCCGCCCGGTGAGTTCGTCCAGCATCGCCGCGATCTCGCTCTGCGAACTACGGTCGAGCTTGGCGAAGCTCTGACGTCCCTTTGCGGTCAGGCCGAGCGCCTGCTGTCGTCGGTCCGATGGCAATGGCGTACGGATGATCAATCCCTTCTCGTCGAAGCTCTGGACGATGCGACTGAGATAGCCGGGATCGAGGTCGAGAGTGGCGGCGATCTCCTTGGCGGAGAGACCCTCGCCTTGAGCGAGTTCGTAGAGCACCCGCGCCTCGGAGAGCGAGAAGGGACTCTTCAGCAGGTGCTGGTCGAGCACCCCGAGCTTTTTTGTATAGAAGCGGTTGAAAGCCCGAACGGCGGAGACATGGCTGTCGGACTGCTGACCGTGGGGTGATGGATTGAGCATGGCGCACCTCGATACTTGCCATTGTCAATCGATTGATTGACTTTGGCAAGCATCTTGAGGGCCGCGCTAGATCATGACCATTCGGCTACGCAACAGGGTGCGCGAACGGCCGATCTGACGCAAAAGGCGGGTTTCCGCCCGACGGGCATTCGGGGCGTGGCCGCCGAGCTGCCGGTAATGGTCGCGTGCGATCAATAGCCCCTGGTCGCCGAGCGGACCGACCAGGGTGCGTGCGATCGCCCGAAGCCGGTCGCGAAAGCTGATCTCCGCATAGGGCGAGCGGGCGTAACGGAACACGCCGGCGCGGGGACGTCCAGACGCCGCCACGCTCTGGACGAACTGCACGGTCTCGTCGATCCAGCCGGGATCGAGCACGGCGCCGACCGGGAGAAACATCAGCCATGGCGCCTTGGCCTGGGCGGCGCCAGCGGCCAGCGCGGCCGCATGCGAGCCTTCGAATTTCATGAAGTTGCAGCCGGCAACGTCGGCGACCCGCTCGATCACGCTGGTGTCGGATGAGCGATCGACCAGGAGTACGTCGGTGATGACACCGGCTGCTGCGCCGGGGACCAGCGCGGACAACGTCGCCACCGCGGGCTGCTCCGCACCGTCAGTGGGAATGATCACACTCAACATGTCGCAGGCATTTGTTATCTAAGCGGCCACTGCGAACGTTGTTAGCATCTTGTCACAATCAAAACAGCCCTTTCGCTGCAGAATTTTGCGGCAGATGCTCAGGCGCGTCGCGTCGGATCGCGCTCACGCCGAATGACGTTTCAGCTCGTCTTGATCATCACTGCGCCAGCGCGCAATCTCTG
The DNA here is from genome assembly GCF_032484835.1 of Bradyrhizobium sp. SZCCHNS1022. NCBI lineage: Bacteria > Pseudomonadati > Pseudomonadota > Alphaproteobacteria > Hyphomicrobiales > Nitrobacteraceae > Bradyrhizobium > Bradyrhizobium sp. SZCCHNS1022. The sequence continues at coordinate 2,787,875 of NZ_JAUETT010000001.1, forward strand.
CGAGTTCGGCTTCCGGACGGGTGGCGACGACCTCGCGCCGGCCGAGATAGATATCGCCCCGATCACCATCGATGGTGATCCAGTCCCCGCCGACGATCTGCGCTGCGCCAAGGCGCGCGCGGTCAGCCTCGGGCTCGGTCGTCAGGGCGCCGCAGCCGACGATGCACGGCTTTCCGAGCTGGCGGGCCACCAGTGCAGCGTGCGAGGTGCGCGCGCCGACCGACGTGACGATGCCGGCGGCCACCGCAAAGCCCGCGACATCGGCGGTCGATGTATCCGGCCGCATCAGGATGACGGGTTCGCCGCCGGCGGCGAGCCGCTCTGCATTCTCGGCATCGAACGCGGCTCGCCCCGCCGCGATCCCACCGGAGGCGCCGATGCCGGTCAGGACCGGTTCGCCCGCGGCGGCGAGCCGGGTCTCGACCAGTGCAGCGAGATCGACGTCGGCGAGCCGCGCGAGCGCCTCACGCGGCGTGATCAGGCCCTCCGATACGAGATCGATCGCGATCCGCAGCGCTGCACGCGGCGTGCGCTTGGCGGCGCGCGTTTGCAGGATCCAGAGCTTGCCGTCCTCGACCGTGAACTCGACGTCCTGCACGTCGCAGAACGCCTGCTCGAGCCGCTCCAGTATCGCGCCGAGTTCGGTCGTCAGGTTCGGTAGTGCGCGTGCGATGGTCTCCTCGGTGTCGGGCGTGCGGCGGCCGGAGACGACGTCCTCGCCCTGGGCGTCCAGCACCAGATCGATCATCGGCTTGCGCGCACCGGCCGAGGGATCGCGCGAGAACGCGACACCGGCACCGGAGGCGAAGCCGCCATTCCCGAACACCATCGCCTGAACCGTGACCGCCGTGCCGCGCAGATGGTCGAGGTTCTGCAGCTTGCGATAGGTCCGCGCGCGCTCGCTCATCCAGGACTGATAGACGGCGCGTGCGGCTGCCTCGAGTTGCGCGGCGGCGTCTTCCAGCCAGCCGTCGCTGCCGACCTCGACCAGCGCCTGTTCGTCGGTCGCGAGCCGCTCCATTGCGGCACTGTCGAGCTCGCGATCGCTGGCGACGTCTTCGCGCGCGATGAGTTCGGCAAGCTGAGCCGCGAGCGGTGCCGGATCGAGACCGAGCACCGCCTCCGCATAGCTCTCAATGAAGCGGCGGCGGCAATCCCATGCAAGCCGCGGCCGCCCGGTGGTGCGGATCAAGCCACGCACCGCAGCCGACGTGCAGCCGACATTGAGCACGGTGTCGAGCATGCCCGGCATCGAGCGGGCTGCGCCGGAGCGCACCGAAACGAGCAGGGGACGGCGATGGTCGCCGAAGATCTTGCCGGTCGAGTGTTCGAGATAGGCTACGCCGTCCTTCAAACCGTCACGTAGATCATGTTCGGCCTGTGTCTTCCCGGCGATGATGTCGGCACAGAGCTCCACGGGAAGCACGAAGGCGGGTGGCACCGGCAGGCCAAGCGCGGCCATCCGCGCCAGATTGGCGGCTTTGGCGCCGACGATGTCGGCCGGGCGCTGTTCGGTCGCGGTGCCGCCGATGCGGACGATAGACATGGGCTCATCCTTACGCAGAGAGATCGGTCATGATGTGCTGACGCAGAAGATGGCCGAAACCGGCGAGGCGATCGGTCGAGCGCTCGATCGCGCGCGCCAGTTCCAGGAGCGAGAGCGAGGTCGCCACGTCGAAGCCGCCGATGAAGACCAGGGCGGTGATCGTCCGCTCCTGCGCGTCTGCCGCATGTTCGGTATCCATCAGGCGGACCACCGCGGCGAGCGCATCTTCGGCATCGGCCTGGCGGCCCTCGGGCACTTCGACTGCTGCGGCGAGGCCGCTGGCCGCAGCCTCGATCGCGGCAATGGCAACGCCGCAGAGATCGCACAGCGCCCCGAGCGGTTTGCCGCCGATGCAGGCCGGCGCCAGCGAGGCGATGAAGGCCGCCTGCTCCAATTCGTCGATCGCCTCCTCGACGCGGTCGACCAACTGGCCGACCAGCGGCTTGGCGTTGAGCCGTGCGACCTCGTGCCGGGCTTCGATCGCGATGCGATCGGCCTTCTGTTCGATCCGGCCGGCGCGCATCGCGAGCAGTTTGCCGTCTGCGGGGCGTCCGGCTTGCAGTGCGGAGAGGTGACGGGCGAGGCCGCCGGCGATGTCGTGGGCGAGCCCAAGCTGCCGCATGACGATGGTCAGCAGGGCGCTATCGGCGCGGTCGAGATGGCGCACCAGATCGGCCTCGATCTGATCGCGGACCAGCCGTACCGAGCGTCCTGCCAAGAGCCCCTCGGTCGAGGCGCGTAGCGCCGCTTTCAGAAAATCGATCGCAGCGTTGCGGCCGAGCGCTTGGTCCAGCCGCTCGCCGAAGCCGATCCGATTGGGGGCGGCATTGCGCACGGCAGCTGCCAGCAGGTCATTGCCGCCGAGCTGGAGAAAGGCGCGATGGCCGACCCGATTGCGCGCAGCCCAATCGAGGATGCGCGCGGCATCGTCCTTGGCGACCCAGCTGCGCAGCAGCTTGCGGGCCTTGTTCCAATCGATCAGGAACACCAGCGCGGCGCCGAGTGCGGCGAGGAAGTCATCGCGTGCTTTGGCGCTGTCGCCGTCGAACTGGCCGGTCACGAGAAAGAAAGCGTTCTCTTCACCAAGACCTGCGGCGTCGTGGCGATCGAGTCCGCTCCAATGCGCGGCAAAGGCATCGAACAGCTGGATGAAGAATTTCGCCCGCACCAGATGCACGTCGGTGTAGGTCACGGTGACCGCGTTATTCCGGACCGAGATCACCATGACATGGGCGTCGGTGGTGCCGATATCGTTCTGGATCAGGAGGCGATCGCCGGAGCGGGTAGCCATCGTGTCCAGGCCCGGGTGATCGAATTTCAGGGCGTGCGTGGCGTTGAGCCCGCGCATGAAGGCCGCGACCGCCGGGCGATCCGCTTCGGTGAGGCCATAGACATGGGCGCCGTCAAGCAGTTCCTCTGCACAGTCGGCAGCCATCCGGTTCAGCGTCTTGTGCAGATCCATCACCAGGAGGTGTAGGCTGTCGGCGCTTTCCTGCGCCTTGGTGAGCCGTGCCACGCGCGCGAATTCGACGTCGTTGCCGCCCTCGAGCAGGCCTGCGCCACGGATGGCGGCGAGCCGCTTCTCGGCGGCGTCACCCTCGGTGGGACGGCCGCCGGCCACGGCGCGGATCATCGCGCGCGCGTCGTCTTCGATATGCCTGATCAATTGCGGTAGCCCTGGCGCCGCCAAGCGTCCCTCCGCAGTCCGATGGGCGCCGCCGATCAAGGTGGAGAGATCGGCCGATGTGATCCCTGCGGCCCGGCTTTCGGCCGACAGATCCGTCAGCCGCCGCTCGGGCGCTCGCGCATGCTGGCTCGCAGCCTGCAGCGCGCTCAGGCGCACCTTGATGCGGTCGTTGGCGGCAAGACCATCCGCAATCAGTTGCGGCAGCAGAATGTCGGCCTGGCCGAGCTCTTTGATGATCTGCGATTTCATGGCGGCGTCTGGTCAGAGACTGATGGTGCCAGTCTGCCTGACCGGGCCGGCCGGCTGTTGCGCTAGATCATTCATCCAGCCGTCACATTGGCGCGCCCCGCCGATCAATCTCCTGCTTCCTGCGGCGTGAGACCGCCGGCACTGTTCGGCCACACCCAGTCGCGGATCTCCGGCATGTCCTCGCCGTGCTGGCGGATGTAGCGGGCGTGCTCGATCAGGGCGTCCCGGAACTTTTGCTTCACATGGGCGGCCGAGATGCAGAGCCCCGGCACGCGCTCGATCGCTTCGATCGCAAGATGAAAGCGGTCGAGCTCGTTCAGCACCACCATGTCGAACGGCGTGGTCGTGGTGCCCTCTTCGATGAAGCCGCGCACGTGCATGCCGTCATGGTTGGTGCGGTTGTAGGTCAGCCGGTGAATGAGATGCGGATAGCCATGATAGGCGAAGATCACCGGCCTATCGATCGTGAACATGCTGTCGAAATCGCGGTCGCTGAGGCCATGCGGATGCTGGTCCTTCGGCTGCAGCGTCATCAGATCGACGACATTGACGACGCGGATGTTCAAATTCGGCAGCGCCTTGCGCAAGAGGTCGACAGCGGCGAGCGTCTCCAACGTAGGGATGTCGCCGGCGCAGGCCATCACGACGTCGGGCTCCTGGTCGGCGGGCCCGGTGCCGGCCCACGGCCAGATGCCGATGCCGGCTTCGCAATGCGTGGCGGCTTCCTTCATGGTCAGCCATTGCGGCGATGGCTGCTTGCCGGCGACGATCACGTTGATGCGGTCATAGGTGCGCAAGCAGTGGTCGGCGATCCATAGCAGCGTATTCGCATCCGGCGGGAAGTAGGTGCGGACGATGTCGGCCTTCTTGTTGGAGACGAGATCGATGAAACCGGGGTCCTGATGGCTGAAGCCGTTATGGTCCTGGCGCCAGACATGCGAGGTCAGGAGGTAGTTCAGCGATGCGATCGGCCGCCGCCAGGGCAGGGCGCGCGAGACCTTCAGCCACTTGGCATGCTGGTTGAACATGGAATCCACGATGTGGATGAAGGCCTCGTAGCAGGAGAACAAGCCGTGGCGGCCGGTGAGCAGATAGCCTTCGAGCCAGCCCTGGCAGAGATGCTCGCTCAACACTTCCATGACGCGGCCATCATGGGCGAGGTGCACGTCGTAAGGCTCGATCCCTTCCATCCAGACCCGGTCGGTGGCGTCGAACACCGCATCGAGCCGGTTGGACGCGGTCTCGTCGGGACCCATGATGCGGAAGTTTCTGTTGTCCGCATTCAGCTTGACGACCTCACGCAGGAACTTGCCGAGCTCGCGAGTGGCCTCGGCGATGACGGCGCCGGGTGAGGACACCTCCACCGCGAAGGCGTGATAGTCCGGCAGTTTCAGCTCGCGCTTGAGGAGTCCGCCATTGGCGTGCGGATTGGCGCCCATCCGGCGCGGACCATGCGGTGCCAACGCCTGCAGCTCCGGCATCAGTCGGCCGTCGCCGTCGAACAGCTTCTCCGGCTCATAGCTCTTCATCCAGGATTCGAGCAAAGCGAGGTGCTCGGGTTTGCCGCGGGGATTGGCGATCGGCACCTGATGCGCGCGCCAGAAGCCCTCGACCTTCAGGCCATCGACCTCCTTTGGCCCGGTCCAGCCCTTGGGGCTACGCAGCACGATCATGGGCCATTTGGGCCGGCGCACATTCGCATCCTGCTGGCGAGCGCTCTGCTGGATCGAGCGAATGCTCGCGAGTGCGACATCGAGCGCGTCGGCCATCGCGCGGTGCATGGCTTCCGGTTCATCGCCCTCGACGAATAATGGCTCGTAGCCATAACCCTCGAATAGCTGCCGGACCTCGGTATCGCTCATGCGGCCGAGCACGGTCGGATTGGCGATCTTGTAGCCGTTGAGATGCAGGATCGGCAGCACCGCGCCGTCATGTGCGGGGTTCAGGAATTTGTTGGAGTGCCAGGAGGTGGCCAACGGCCCGGTCTCGGCCTCGCCATCGCCGACCACGCAGGCGACGATCAGGTCGGGATTGTCGAAGGCTGCGCCATAGGCATGCACCAGCGCGTAGCCGAGCTCGCCGCCCTCGTGGATCGACCCCGGCGTCTCCGGCGCCGCGTGGCTCGGGATGCCGCCGGGGAAGGAGAACTGCCGGAACAGCTTGCGCATGCCGTCCACGTCGCGCGTGATGTCCGGGTAGATCTCGCTGTAGGTGCCTTCCAGATAGGTGTTCGCCACCATGCCCGGGCCGCCATGGCCTGGGCCGCAGATATAGATCACGTCGACGTCCTGCGCGCGGATCGCCCGGTTCAGATGCGCATAGATGAAGTTCAGTCCCGGCGTGGTGCCCCAATGACCGAGCAGCCGCGGCTTGATGTGGTCAGGACGCAGAGGTTCGCGCAGCAGCGGATTGTCGAGCAGGTAGATCTGCCCCACCGAAAGATAGTTGGCCGCACGCCAGTAGCGATCGAGCAGCTCCAGATCGCTGGCCAGCTTGTTCTGCTCTGTGGGGGTGATTTGCATGGGACCTCGCTGACCCGTTCCGTTCAAGGTAGGCGCACGGAAAGAGTGACGGCGAACCCGGCTCGTTCCATCCGGTCGGTAGGATAGAACGGGATTGTGATAGCGAGCTTGCGCTGGCGCAGACCTCGACCATTGGCATTCTTGTTCTTTGTTTGTACTTTTGTTCTTGCTTTGTTCGTAATGTCTGCTATCTCTTGGCCATGAGCCGAGCATCTTCACATGCCCTCAAGCACCCGCCGGTCAAGGCGCCCTCCGAGCCGGCGGGTGCACCTCCAAGTTCTGCTGATTTTCCCGAGCTCGCTGTCGCCATCGACCAGGGCCGGCGACGCGGCCGGGGTGCACAATCCAACGCCAGCGGCCGCTATGAGGCTGAGGCGCGGGTCGCCTTCGACGACGGCTGGCAGAGTCTGGAGGAGTTACCGCCCTTCAAGACTACGGTCGCGACCGACACCTCACGCAAGGTTATCACCCGCAACGATTCGCCCGATATCGGGTTCGATCGCTCGATCAATCCCTATCGGGGCTGCGAGCATGGCTGCGTCTATTGTTTTGCCCGGCCGACCCATGCCTTTCTCGGCCTGTCGCCGGGGCTCGATTTCGAGTCCAAGCTGTTCGCCAAGCCGGACGCGCCGGCGCTGTTGGAGAAGGAGCTTTCCGCGCCGGGCTACGAACCTCGGATGATCGCGATCGGCACCAATACCGATCCATATCAGCCGATCGAGCGCGAGCGGAAGATCATGCGCGGCATCCTCGAGGTGCTGGAGCGGGTTGGCCATCCCGTCGGGATCGTGACCAAGTCGGCGCTAGTTGTGCGTGACGCCGACATCCTGGCGCGGATGGCCAAGAAGAACCTCGCCAAGGTGGCGATTTCAGTGACGACGCTCGACCCGAAGCTGGCGCGAACCATGGAGCCGCGCGCTTCGACGCCGTCGAAACGGCTGGAGGCGCTGCAGGCCTTGTCCAAGGCCGGCATCCCCACCACGGTGATGGTCGCACCGGTGATCCCTGCGCTCAACGACAGTGAGATCGAGCGCATTCTCGATGCGGCCGCCCATGCCGGCGTCAAGGAAGCCGCCTATGTTTTGCTTCGGCTGCCGCTTGAGGTGCGCGACCTGTTCCGGGAATGGCTGCTCGAGCATTACCCGGACCGCTATCGCCACGTCTTCACTCTGATCCGGGATATGCGCGGTGGCCGCGATTACGACTCGCAATGGGGTACCCGGATGAAGGGTACCGGACCGATGGCCTGGATGATCGGGCGCCGCTTCGAGATTGCCTGTGAAAGACTGGGGCTGAACAAGCGCCGGTCGAAGCTCACCACCGACCATTTCGTGCGCCCGAAGGGGGGCGGGCAGCAGCTCAGCCTGTTCTAGGAAACGTCAGTTGCAGGGAGAGTACAATGAGCGCAGGCCTGTTGCCATCGACGCCGCGGCTCACCGTCATCACGCTGGGCGTCGCTGACATGCGCGCCAGCATTTCGTTTTACGAGGCGCTGGGTTTTGCCCGAAAATTTCGGGCAACCGGCGAGGCGGTGGCGTTCTTCGACACAGGCAGCAGCGTGCTCGGACTCTATCCCTGGGACGATCTCGCGCGGGAGGCGGGTCTGTCGGGGAAATCCCGTCCGGAGACGTTTCGTGGCCTGACATTGGCGTGGAATTGCAGGTCGATCGAGGAGGTCGATCGAGCCTTGCAGCTCGCGTTGTCAATCGGAGCCACGCTGCTGAAGCCAGCGCAGAGCACCGATTATGGCGGTTACGCCGGGTATTTTGCCGATCCCGACGGGCATGTTTGGGAGGTGGTCGTCGCGCCCGGAATCGAGGTCGGTCCGGACCAACGGGTCCATCTTCCAGATTAGAGGCGGAGGATAGCGGGAATTTCGGCCGAGTTCCCGGTTGCGTGATTCGGCCGGCTTAAGCACGATCGCGGTCATGATTCGGGATCCAGCCAAAAAGCCTGCCAAGCCTGCGAAAGCCGGGAAGGGCGCCGCCAGGACCGCCGCTAAGACCGCATCCAAGGCGGGCGACGTCGCGTTGGCGAAGCCCGCCAAAGGCGTCATTGCGGTGGCGCTGCCGAGCTTTCGTCGCGAGCGCGCGTTGCGGAAGCAGGGGATCTGGCCGGTCGCCGGCTGCGACGAGGCCGGACGGGGGCCGCTCGCAGGTCCGGTCGTTGCTGCGGCCGTGGTGCTCGACCCCAAGCGGATCCCCAAGGGCCTGGACGATTCGAAACGGCTCACGGCCGAGCAGCGCGAGGTGCTGTTCGAGAAGATCTGCAAGACCTCGGCCTTTGCAGTGGCCTTCGCCTCACCTCAGCGGATCGATCGCGACAACATCCTGCGGGCCTCGCTGTGGGCGCTCTCGCGCGCCGTCGGTGCGCTGCCGGAGCCGCCGAAGCATGTTTTCGTGGACGGTCGTGACAAGATCGAGGTCGACTGCAATTGCGAGGCTGTGATCGGCGGCGATGGCCTGGTGATGTCGATCGCGGCCGCGTCCATCGTCGCCAAGGTGACCCGCGACCGGCTGATGTGCGCGCTGGCGCAGGATTGTCCGGGTTATGGCTTCGAGCAGCACAAGGGCTACGCCGTCCCGGAGCATTTGGCCGCGCTCGACCGCCTCGGACCCTCGGTCCATCATCGCAGCCTGTTCGCGCCGGTAGTGGCCGCGCGCCGGAAACACCAGCCTTGGACGGTGATGCCCGAGCCTGACCTGTTTGCCGAGACGGCAGTGGTCACATCGGCGGAAGTTGCAGTTGGCTTGTAATGCCGATTGCCTCAGCGGGGCCGCGGTCTTAATAATTTTGGCGTCCAACCAGCACCAAGCGTCACTCCTCGCTACGGGCCGCCGCCCACCTCGGCCTCGCGGTTTCGACCGCCAGATCGACCTAGACGGCTCCAAGTGAACGAGAGACGATCGCCAGCGATCCAGCCTCCCATGCGTTTCACATCCCTGGTCGTCGAACTGATTCGCGCCCGGCCGCGGCTGGTCGTGGTGATCGTGCTGTTGTGCCAGGCGCTGTTGTGGCTGGCGGTCGCGGTCTTGTTCTACCGCAGCCCTCCCGGCAATCTCGCGACGGTCCTCGCCTTCGGCCGGGAATATCAGGTCGGCACCGATCTCGGGCCGCCGCTGTCGTTCTGGCTGGCCGATATCGCCTATCGGCTGGTGGGTAATCACATGATCGGCGTGTACCTGTTGGCGGCGCTCTCGTCGGCGGTGACCTTGTGGGCCGTCTTTGCGCTCGGACGCGCGATCGTTGGAAGCCAGCACGCCGTGCTCGCAGTCCTTCTGACGATGACGGTGACCGCGTTCGGTGCGCCGACACTGGATTTCGGCCCAGACGTTCTCACCCGCCCGCTCTGGGCGCTGCTGCTGCTGCATACTTGGCAGATCCTGGGACAGAACCGGCGCAATGCCTGGTTCGCCTGGTCGATCGAGGCCGGATTGTTGCTGCTGACGACCTCGGCGGCCTTCGGCTTGCTGTTGTTGATCGTCGGCTTTGTCGTGTCCAGCGCGCGAGGGCGGCGCATCCTGAGATCGTTCGATCCCCTGTTTGCTCTGCTGGTCGTGCTGGTCCTGGCGCTGCCTTACCTGATCTTCGTCGTTCGCGCCGATACCGTCACCTGGCCCGCATTGCCTGTGCTGGCCGAACTCGGCGAACGCGCAGTGCTGTGGCTTTGGCTGCTTGGCGGCCTCCTGCTCGCCATGGCGGCGATCTGGCTGCTGGTTGTTCTCAATGCGAGCTGGGTCAGCGGCGATGAGACCGATGCGCCGATCATCTATCGGCCTGCGCTCGTGCCGCTTGCACGGGACTTCGTCTATTGCTTTGCGCTCGCGCCTCCGCTCACCTTCAGCCTGCTGTCGGGCCTGTTCGGCCGTGACACGGTGATCACCGGTCCCGGCGTCACCCTGTTGATGTCGGGACTGGCCGTCGTGGTTGCGTCTGGCGAGGTGATCCGCCTGCACCGACAGCGGCTGTTGCGCGCGGTATGGGCCGCCGCAATCGCCGCACCGGCGGTGCTCGTGGTCGGTACGACCCTGGTGCTGCCCTGGACCGGCGGCAGCGAGCTTCGGACGGCGATGCCGAGACGGCAGATCGCGCAGTTCTTCGTCGAGAGTTTCACTCGCCGTACCAATCAGCCTTTGCGCGTGGTCGCCGGCGATCCCGAACTTGCGGGCCTGATCGCGCTCGGCCACGGCCGGCCGCATCTGTTCCTGGATGCGACGCCGCAGCGGACGCCGTGGGAGAGCTTCGCCAAGTTCAATGAGACCGGGGGCATCGTCGTCTGGCGCGCTGCAGACACGGTCGGCACGCCGCCCCCCGAGATCGCGCAACGTTTCCCCGGCATCGTGCCGGAGGTGCCGCGCTCTTTCGATTGGCTGATCAACGGCCGTCAGCCGTTATTGCGGATCGGCTGGGCGATCGTGCGCCCGAAGGGGAAGTAGACGAGGAACGCGGGGGGGGGGCGCGGCCTTAAATCGCCAGCACCTTCTCGATGGCGCGCAGATCCTGCCAGGACAATCGCTTATAGGACGGCGAGCGCAACAGATAGGCGGGGTGGAAGGTCGCGATCGCGCGGATTACCCGCTTGCCGGTGTCATATTCGATCCAACGCCCGCGCGTGCGCATGATGCCCTCGCGGGTGCCGAGAATGGCCTGCGTCGAGGGATTGCCGAGCGTGACCAGCACGTCAGGGTCGACCAGTTCGATCTGGCGCTTGATAAAGGGCAGGCAGATCTGCGTCTCCTGCGGCGTCGGCGTCCGGTTGCCCGGTGGCCGCCAGGGGATGACATTGGCGATGTAGACCTTGGTGCGGTCGAGCCCGATGGCGCCGATCATGCGGTCCAGGAGCTTGCCGGAACGCCCGACAAAGGGCAGCCCCTCGATGTCCTCGTCGCGGCCCGGCGCCTCGCCGACGAACATGATGCGGGCCTGCGGGTTGCCGTCGGCGAAGACCAAACGCGTCGCGGTGTTCTTCAGCGCACAGCCGTCGAAGGTTTCGAGCAGGGCGCGGAGTGCCTCCAGGGTCGGGGCGGTGCGCGCCGCTTCCCGCGCCGAGGCGATCGCGGCATCCGGCGGAGGTGGCGGTTCGCCGCGCGGCGGAATAACCGCGGGCGCTGCGCGGAAGGGTTGCGGCGGCGGCGCGTCGCGGGCTACAGGAGCGCTGGCCATGGGCGCAGGCTCGGGCTCGGCCAGCCGGTTGACCGGCGCGTCGTCCAGCGCGCAGTCGACGCCGGCCTCCGAATAGAAGGCGAGCAGTTGCCTGATGTTGGGGAGGGGCTCGGGTGTCATGGGAATGGTCAGTCGAGGCCAGCATACGCCGCATCCGCCCCTGACGGAATGCATTTCCGTGGTTGTCCTTCCCGGAAAAATCGGAAACAAGAGGGCGAATACCCCTTAAACCCAGGGAAGAAACGCTCGCAAAAGGGCTGAGACCGAAAAAACATGAGCATCGAAGAATTACCTCCGCGCGAATCCATGGAGTTCGACGTCGTCATCGTCGGCGCAGGCCCCTCGGGGCTCTCGGCCGCGATCCGGCTCAAGCAGATCAATGCCGACCTCAACATCGTCGTCGTTGAGAAAGGCTCCGAGGTCGGCGCGCACATCCTGTCCGGTGCCGTCATCGATCCGACCGCGCTCGACAAGCTCATTCCGGATTGGCGCACGGACGATGACTGTCCGCTGAAGACCCAGGTCAAGGTCGACAAGTTCTTCTGGATGACCGAGAGCAGTGCGATCTCGCTGCCGGCCTTCATGATGCCGCCGCTGATGGACAATCATCATTGCTACATCGGCTCGCTCGGCAATGTCTGCCGCTGGCTTTCGCGCAAGGCCGAAGCGCTTGGGGTCGAGATCTATCCGGGCTTTGCCGCCACCGAAGTGCTCTATGATGAACACGGTGCCGTGCGCGGCATCGCCACCGGCGACATGGGCATCGCCAAGGACGGCTCGTTGAAGGCGTCCTTCACCCGCGGCATGGAACTGCTCGGCAAGTACACCCTGTTTGCCGAAGGCGCGCGCGGCAGCCTGTCCAAGCAGCTGATCGCGAAGTTTGCGCTCGACGCCAACAGCGAGCCTGCGAAATTCGGTATCGGTCTGAAGGAGGTCTGGCAGATCGATCCGGCCAAGCATCAGAAAGGCCTGATCCAGCATTCCTTCGGCTGGCCGCTCGACACCAGGACCGGCGGCGGCTCGTTCCTTTATCACTACGACGACAATCTGGTCGCGGTCGGCTTCGTCGTGCACTTGAACTACAGCGATCCCTACCTCTCGCCGTTCGAAGAGTTCCAGCGCTTCAAGACGCACCCTGCCATTCGTGCGGTGTTCGAAGGCGGCAAGCGGCTGGCCTATGGTGCCCGCGCGATCACCGAAGGCGGCTATCAGTCGGTGCCGCGGCTGTCCTTTGCCGGCGGCGTGCTGATCGGCTGCGCGGCCGGCTTCGTCAACGTGCCGCGCATCAAGGGCGTGCACAATGCGATGGGCAGCGCCATGCTGGCGGCCGAGCATGTCAGCGCCGCGATCGCGGCGGGGCGTGCCAATGACGAGTTGGGCGAATACGAGAACGCCTGGCGCGGCTCTCCGGTCGGCCAGGATCTCTACAAGGTTCGCAACGTCAAGCCGCTGTGGTCGAAGTTCGGCACCGTGATCGGCGTCGTGCTCGGCGGCCTCGACATGTGGTGCAACACGCTCGGCTTCTCGCTATTCGGCACCCAGTCGCATGGCAAGCCCGATCGCGCCACGCTCGATCCCGCCAGGGCGCACAAGCCGATTCCGGCGGCCAAGCCCGACGGCAAGCTGACCTTTGACCGCCTGTCATCGGTGTTCCTCTCCAACACCAATCATGAGGAAGACCAGCCGGTGCACCTGAAGGTGGCCGACATGGCGCTCCAGAAGAGTTCGGAACGCGACGTCTATGCCGGGCCGTCGGGCCGCTATTGCCCGGCCGGGGTTTACGAATGGGTCGAGGAGGGCGCGAGCTCGCGCTTCGTCATCAACGCCCAGAACTGCGTCCACTGTAAGACCTGCGACATCAAGGATCCGAACGGCAACATCACCTGGGTTCCGCCGGAGGGCGGCGGCGGCCCGAACTACGAGGCGATGTAATGCACGATTGCGTGAGCCGGCTGTCGAATCCCCGACCGCCGGTCACGATACGGCCATAGTAAACGCGTTTCAGGCAGCCACTTTGCCCGTCCCACGGAGGGCTGTTCGATCGAAACGCCCGGCCGTCCTTGCGGTTGGCCGCCAAACGCGGCATTGTCGGCGCTTCGGAGAGCTGCCGATTTGGGTCGTGTCCGCAACGATCTCTCGTGATTTCCACCAACCAGAGCGAACCGTGATGTCATCAACTCGTCGCAACCGCTGGACTGCCGTCGCCCTTGCCGCATTGCTGCTTCCGGTTGCAGCCGCGGCGCAGACGCCGGATCGTCCGAGCGACAGCGCCGCGCAGTTTCCGACCAGCCACGACCTGAAATCGCTCACCACCTCCGGCAGCTATCTCGCCGCGCGCCATGCCAGCGTCGAGCGCGATGCGGCCTCCGCGGCGGCCTTCTATCGCTCCGCGCTGCGCAGCGATCCGAAGAACAACGAACTGCTCGACCGCGCGTTCATCTCATCGGTCGCCGATGGCGACATCGATGAAGCGGTCAAGCTCGCCGAGCGCATCCTGACCGTCGACAAGTCCAACAAGATCGCGCGCCTCGTCGTCGGCGTGCAGGACATCAAGCAGAAGAAATACGCGGCCGCGCAGGCCAACATCAACCAGTCGGTGCGCGGTCCGATCACCGATCTCGTCGCCACGCTGCTGTCCGCCTGGGCGGCCTATGGCGCGGGCGATACCAAGACGGCGGTCGCGAATATCGACAAGCTCGCTGGTCCCGAATGGTATCCGATCTTCAAGGACCTGCATGCGGGCATGATCTATGAGCTCGCCGGCAAGGAGAAGGACGCCGGTGCGCGCTTCGAGCGCGCCTATAAGCTCGACGATTCGATGCTGCGGATCACCGAGGCCTATGCGCATTGGCTCTCGCGCAACAAGGACGCCGCTTCTGCGACCGCCATCTATGAGGCGTTTGACAAGAAGCTCGCGCGGCATCCGCTGGTGATGGAAGGTCTGCGCGAGACCAAGGCCGGCAAGAAGCTGCCGCCGCTGGTGGATTCGGCGCAGGCCGGTGCGGCCGAGGCGCTCTATGGAATCGGCGCGACGCTGACCCGCCGCGGCGGCGAGGATCTCGCGCTGGTCTATCTGCAGCTCGCGCTGCATCTGCAGCCGAACCACCCGCTGGCGCTGCTGTCGCTCGCGGATCTCTACGAGACCGTGAAGAAGCCGCAGATGGCGATCAAGGTCTATGAGCGGGTGCCGGCGTCGTCGCCCTTGAAGCGCAATGCGCAGATCCAGCTTGCGACCGATCTCGACCAGGCCGACCGCAGCGACGAGGCGATCAAGATCCTGAAGGACGTGATCGCGCAGGATTCGAAGGACCTCGAAGCCATCATGGCGCTCGGCAATATCGAGCGTGGCCGCAAGAAGTTCGCCGACTGCGCCCAGACCTATTCGCTCGGCATCGACTCGCTGCCGCCGAACAACGACAAGGCCAACAGCATCTATTACTACTATCGCGGCATCTGCGAGGAGCGTTCCAAGCAGTGGCCCAAGGCTGAGGCCGATATGCGCAAGGCGCTGGAGCTGCAGCCCGATCAGCCGCATGTCCTCAACTATCTCGGCTATTCCTGGATCGACCAGGGCACCAACCTCGACGAAGGCATGAAGATGATCAAGCATGCCGTCGAGCAGCGGCCCGACGACGGCTACATCGTCGACTCGCTCGGCTGGGCCTATTACCGCCTCGGCAATTACGAGGAGGCGGTGAAGAACCTCGAGCGTGCGATCGATCTGAAGCCGGAAGATCCGACCATCAACGATCACCTCGGCGATGCCTATTGGCGTATCGGTCGCAAGCTGGAAGCCAAGTTCCAGTGGGCACATGCGCGCGACCTCAAGCCCGAGCCGGACGACCTGCCGAAGATCGAGGCCAAGATCCAGAACGGCCTGCCGGACGAGCCTACGCCGGCAGCGGCTTCCGCCGACAATAAGGACGCCGCTGTTGACAAGAAGAAGGACGACGGCAAGGAAGACGGCAAGGGCGGCTGAGAGCCGCAGCTTGGGGGCTTTCCGCCGATGCCGGCGTCCGGGACAGAGTGCAGCGCAGACTGGCTCAGCGATCAGGCGCGCGCCAAGGTCAATCTGACCTTGCGCGTGGTCGGTCGTCGTGCCGACGGCTATCATGACCTCGAAAGCATCGTGGCGTTTGCAGATTGCGCCGATCAGCTGGGTCTGGCGCCGGGCCCGGAATTGGCCCTGACCGCGGCCGGGCCGCTGGCCGCAGCCTGCGGTGAGACCTCGGACAACCTGGTGCTGAAGGCCGCGCGGCTGTTGTTGGATGCGGTTCCTGATCTGAAGTTCGGTGCGTTCACGCTGGAGAAGGTGTTGCCGGTCGCGGCCGGGATCGGCGGCGGCTCAGCTGACGCGGCGGCGGCGCTGCGGCTGCTGGCGCGGTTGAACGGTCTTGCGCTCGACGATCCCAGGCTCGTGGCGGTGGCCCTGAAGACCGGAGCCGACGTGCCGGTGTGCCTGGCATCGCAGGCCTGCGACATGACCGGTGTCGGTGAGAAGCTGCTGCCGCTCGATATTCCGGTCCTGCCGTGCGTGATGGTCAATCCGCGCGTGCCGGTGGCGACCAAGGACGTGTTCCAGGCGCTGGGGCTGAGGCCGGGAGATCTGCGGGTCGGTGTCACCGATGTGGTGACCGCGCCGGCATGGCCGGAAGCGGGGGCCTCGATAACCGATTGGGTCCATGCCCTCGAGCGGGTGCCGAATGATCTCGAGCAGCCAGCGCTCAAAGTGCAGCCCGTCATCGCCGACGTGCTGGCGACCCTCGGGACCTGCGCAGGCGCGCTGCTGGTGCGGATGTCGGGCTCGGGTGCGACCTGCTTTGCCATCTTCGGCGATGCTGCCGAAGCGCAAACCGCCGGACGGCGGATCGGCACCGACCACCCGGAGTGGTGGGTGCATGCGGGGACGCTGAGTTAAGTAACGCTCGTCATTGCGAGAGCGCTAGCGACGAAGCAATCCAGAATCTTCAGGTCGGCTCTGGATTGCGTCGCTTCGCTCGCAATGACGGAAACTGCTAATGCGACCTCGCCAGGCAGAACGCGACTACTTGTTCCAGCGCGGTCTTCATGGGCGAGGCCGGGAATAGCGCCAGCGCATCGACCGCCATGGCGCCGTAGTGCTGGGCGCGGCTGATGGTGTCCTCCAGGGCGCGATGCTTGTTCATCAGCCCGATCGCGTGATCGAGATCGGCATCGCCGATCTCGCCGCGCTCCAGCGCGCGGATCCAGAAGGCGCGCTCGCTGTCGCTGCCACGGCGGAACGCCAGCACCACGGGCAGCGTGATCTTGCCCTCGCGGAAATCGTCGCCGATGTTCTTGCCGAGCTTTGCCGACTTGCCGCCATAGTCGAGCACGTCATCAACGAGCTGGAAGGCGATGCCGAGATTCATGCCGACCGACCGGCAGGCGGTCTGCTCGGCCTTGGGCCGGTTGGCCAGCACCGGACCGACTTCGCAGGCGGCTGCGAACAGTTCCGCGGTCTTGCCGCGGATCACGGCGAGATATTCGTCCTCGGTGGTCGCGGTGTTCTTGGCGGCCGCGAGCTGCATCACCTCGCCCTCGGCGATGGTGGCGGCCGCAGCGGAGAGAATGTCGAGCGCGCGCAGCGAGCCGACCTCGACCATCATGCGGAAGGCCTGGCCGAGCAGGAAGTCGCCGACCAGCACGCTCGCCTCGTTGCCCCACAGCATGCGCGCGGACAATTTGCCGCGGCGCATTTCGCTCTCATCGACGACGTCGTCGTGCAGCAACGTCGCGGTGTGCATGAATTCGACGGCGGCGGCGAGCTTGATGTGGCCGTCGCCGGTGTATCCGGCGAGGTTGGCCATGGCGAGCGTCAGCATCGGCCGCAGTCGCTTGCCGCCGGAAGAGATCAGATGGTTGGCGACCTCCGGGATCATCGTCACGTCCGATCCGGTCCGCGAAAGAATCGTGGCGTTGACCCGTTCCATGTCGGCGGCAACCAGCGCGACAAGCCCGTCGATCGAAGCGCTCGATGGGCTCTCGAAAGGTACAATCACCGCCACGCTGGTCTCCGCTCTTGCCAATCTAGTGTCCCGGCTCTGACATTCGTATCATGTTGCGGCGAATGCTTATACGAATGCCGGAGCCGGGACATGAGCTGCACAATAGAAACTGCGGCGCGGCGCGGCAAGGCTTGACACGGAACCTTGACCGGGCCGGACAGGGAGGCAGGACGCTTGCGGGAATTGGTTCGAACCAACGACATCGTGCTGGTTTCGGCGATCGAGGCGCTGCTGCAGGGCGCCAATATCGATCACCTGGTGCTGGACCAGAACATGAGCGTCATCGAGGGCTCGCTCGGCATCCTGCCGCGGCGAATCCTGGTGCATGAGGACGACAATGTTCAGGCCCGCCGGCTGCTGACCGAGGCTGGTCTTGCACATGAGTTGCGCCCTGATGAATGAGGCCGCCGCCTTTTCCGAGGATGCCTTTCTCGGCGGGCGGTTGCGGCTGCGCCAGCCGATTTCAGGTCATCGCGCCGGGCATGATGCGATCCTGCTCGCGGCGGCCACGGCCGTGCGCCCGGACGACCGTGTGGTCGATCTCGGCGCAGGCGTCGGCGCGGCGGGTCTTGCCGTAGCGGCGCGGGTCGGCGGGCTCGCGTTGACGCTGGTCGAGATCGATCCCGATCTCGCAGCTCTCGCGCGCCACAATGCCGCGGCCAATGCGATTCCGGCTGATGTCATCGTGTGCGATGTGACCGGCGAAGCGAGCGCCCTTGCCGGCGCAGGGCTTGCGCCTGACAGCTTCGATGTCGTGCTGATGAATCCACCGTTCCATGATGCCGGCCGGCACCGGGCATCGCCCGATCCTGCACGCTCCCTAGCACATATGGCCGAGCCTGCAACTTTAGGTGCATGGATTCACGCGGCCCGGCGGATGTTGAAATCCGGCGGCGCGCTCACCCTGATCTGGCGGGCCGATGGGGTGGGCGAGGTGTTGGCGGCACTGTCACGCGGCTTCGGCAGCCTGGTGCTGCTGCCAGTTCATGGCGATGTGAGGAAGCCTGCGATCCGGATCCTGGTGCGCGCCATCAAGGGTGGACGCGCGCCGCTTCAGATCCTGGCTGGTATTGCGCTGAACCCATCCCCGGGCCAGCCAAATGCTGTGATCGAGGCCGCGATGGCGGGGCAGGGCACGTTGCCGCTTGCCCCCATGAATCGCAAGGCGAACGCTTGAGGTAGGCTCGGCGTTATTGCGGCAGCGTTTCCGAGCGGCGCTCGGGGACCGCGGTGAAGCGGATGGCGGTGAGGAGCGTCCCGAGCAGCAGCACCAGCAAATAAATCTTCATATGTTCCTCCGCCGCCCCTGCATCTGCTAACCACGCGATTACATCGCGCGTTCCAGCCGTTTGGATGGCAGCGGCGCGATAAAAAATGGTTAATTCGAGGTAAGTCGATGGTGGACAATTTGACCCAAGCCGACAGCACGCCCACCTTGTTCGAGCGTTGGAAGGCGATGCTGCCGGCGAGGCTCCGGGGGGCGCCTGTCGTCCCTGTCGTCCGCCTGTCGGGTGTGATCGGCGCGGTGACCCCGCTGCGGCCGGGACTGACGCTTGCCGGCGTCGCCAAGATGCTGGAGCGGGCATTCTCGATGCGCAACGCCAAGGCGGTGGCGCTCGTGATCAATTCTCCCGGCGGCTCGCCGGTGCAGTCCCGCCAGATCTACTTGCGCATCCGCCAACTCGCGGCGGAGAAGAAGCTGCCTGTGCTGGTGTTCGTCGAGGATGTCGCCGCCTCCGGCGGCTACATGATCGCCTGCGCCGGCGATGAGATCTTCTGCGATCCGTCGTCGATCCTGGGTTCGATCGGGGTGGTCGGCGGTTCGTTCGGTGTTCATGAGTTGATCAAGAAGATCGGGATCGAGCGCCGGCTCTATACGGCCGGCGAGCACAAGGCGATGCTCGATCCGTTCCTGCCTGAAAACCCGGATGACGTGGCGCGGCTGAAGAAGATCCAGCGCGAGATCCACGCGCTGTTCATCTCGCTGGTGAAGGAAAGCCGTGGCATCCGTCTGAAAGGTCCGGACGACGTGCTGTTCACCGGCGAATATTGGGCCGGCGACAGCGCCATTCAGCTCGGGCTCGCCGATGCGGTCGGCGATCTGCGCGCGACCTTGCGAACCCGGTTCGGCGAAGAGGTCGTAACGCCCGTCGTGGTGCCGCCGGGAGGTATGCTGAGCGGGCTGCTCGGCCGCCGTTCGCCGGGAGCCGGCAGTCTGGCGGGAGCGCTCGGCGGCTGGAGCGGCCTTGCCGAGGAAGTGATCTCAGCGGTCGAAACACGCGCGATTTGGGCCAGATTCGGGCTGTAAACACGCGCCATCCGCGCCATTTGGTCCCAGCGATCCCAATTGCCTGGGGAACCCGGATCGGCGAATATATCAGTGGGGGTGGCTCTCCTCACGAGGATGAAGGAACGACCGATGCCGCCGTTTGTCGCCGTTGCTGGTGTGCTGGGCGGGCTTGCCATGGTCCGCTGGGCCTATAAGACCGCACAAAGGATCAATCGGGAGCTGGAAGAGGTCCGGCTGTCGCGCATGGCGGAAACCGCGCATGCCGGCGAAATCAAGACGCTGCGCCGCGACCCCGTCACCGGCGCCTACCGGCCGGGCTGAGGCTCGCCGTAAGCCTTGCAGTAACCCTTGCAAATGGCGGCGCTAGTCGCCGCCATTGCCTTGATTCCTGGCCCACCCGCCGATACGGTCCGCGCGCTTTTCCCCGCTTTGCGCAAAGACTGATACCGACGATGGATTCGCTGCCCCTGCACATGCGCCCGGAACGCTCGTTCCAGGGCTTCATCCTGGCCCTGCAACGGTTCTGGGCCGAGCAGGGCTGCGTCATCCTGCAGCCCTACGACATGGAGATGGGGGCCGGCACCTTCCATCCCGCCACCACTCTTCGCGCGCTCGGGCCGAAGCCGTGGAATGCGGCCTATGTGCAGCCGTCACGGCGGCCGAAGGACGGCCGGTACGGCGAAAACCCGAACCGGATGCAGCATTATTACCAGTTCCAGGTGATCATGAAGCCGTCGCCGCCAAACCTTCAGGAGCTGTACCTGAAGTCGCTCGGAGCGATCGGCATCGACGCCGCCGTGCACGACATCCGCTTCGTCGAGGACGATTGGGAAAGCCCGACGCTCGGCGCCTGGGGCCTCGGCTGGGAGTGCTGGTGCGACGGCATGGAAGTGTCGCAGTTCACCTATTTCCAGCAGGTCGCCGGCTTCGAATGCGCGCCGGTCGCGGGCGAACTCACCTACGGGCTCGAGCGTCTGGCGATGTATGTGCAGGGCGTCGACCGCGTCTACGATCTCAACTTCAACGGCCGCGACGGCGACGCAAAGGTCACCTATGGCGACGTCTTCCTGCAGGCCGAGCAGGAATATTCGCGGCACAATTTCGAATATGCCGACACCGCGATGCTGTTCGAGCAGTTTCGGATGGCCGAGGACGCCTGCAAGAAATATCTCGCCGCCGGCTGGCAAGACAATTCAAAGCTGGGCAATCGCAAGGAACACCTGATGGCGCTGCCGGCCTATGACCAGTGCATCAAGGCCAGCCACGTATTCAACCTCCTGGATGCGCGCGGCGTCATCTCCGTCACCGAGCGCCAGAGCTACATCCTACGCGTCCGCGAACTCGCCAAGGCCTGCGGCGAAGCCTGGCTGCACACGGAGGCTGGCGGGGTGGGGGCCGGTTAAGACGAACTCGGCCGATGGCGGTTCACCCTCCCCTGGAGGGGGAGGGTCGCTCGCGGAGCGAGCGGGGTGGGGTGAAGGTGCTAGGTGGGCAAACGGCCGATCAGCGATTTCAAAACGGCGAACCGCGAAAAGGCTGCGCGAAAATACGACGGCCGCTGAGGACATTCTTTGGCGGCACCTGCGACGCCTCGATATCGATGGGAGGCATTTCAGGAGACAGGTCATCATCGGTCCGTATGTTGCGGACTCCGCTTGCCTGGTCCTGCGTCTCATCATCGAAGTGGACGGCTCGCAGCACGGAGACCATACGAACATCCAACGCGACGAAGTCCGTACGCATTGGCTCAACTCGGAAGGCTTTCGTGTTTTGCGATTTTGGAACAACGACGTTATGACCAGGACTGAGGCGGTGCTCGAAGCCATTTACGCGGAGATCGCGGTCACCCCACCCCGCCTGCCTTCGGCAGGCGACCCTCCCCCTCCAGGGGAGGGTGGTTCTTCGTGCAGAGAGATTTGAGACATGCCCGATCTCCTTCTTGAACTGTTCTCCGAAGAAATCCCCGCGCGCATGCAGGCGAAGGCGGCCGAGGATCTGCGCCGCATGGTGACGGACAAGCTCGTCGCCGAGGGGCTCGTCTATGAGGGCGCCAAGGCGTTTGCGACGCCGCGGCGGCTGGCGCTGACCGTGCACGGCATCCCCGCGCGGCAGGCCGATCTGAAGGACGAGCGCAAGGGCCCGCGCGTCGGCGGACCTGAGGCCGCGATCCAGGGCTTTCTGAAAGCCACCGGTCTGTCCTCGATCGAGGAAGCCACCGTCCAGCGCGATCCGAAGAAGGGCGATTTCTACGTCGCGCTGATCGAGAAGCCGGGCCGCGCCACGCTCGATGTGCTCGCCGAGATGCTGCCGGTGATCGTGCGCACCTTCCCCTGGCCGAAATCGATGCGCTGGGGCAAGCGCTCGGAACGGCCCGGCGCGCTGAACTGGGTGCGGCCGCTGCACGCGATCGCCGCCACGTTCGGCCTCGAGACCGAGGAGCCCGATGTCGTCACTTTCGCGGTGGACGGCATCGAAGCCGGGCAGACGACGTTCGGCCATCGCTTCATGGCGCCTGCGCCGATCTCCGTGCGCCGCTTCGAGGATTATGAGGCCAAGCTGCTCGATGCCAAGGTCGTGCTCGATCCTGACAGGCGCAAGGACACCATCGTCACCGACGCCAAGCAGCTTGCCTTTGCGCAAGGCTACGAGCTGGTTGAAGATCCGGCGCTGCTCGACGAGGTGTCGGGCCTGGTCGAATGGCCGGTGGTGCTGATGGGCTCGTTCGATCCGGACTTCCTGTCGGTCCCCGGCGAGGTGATCCGCGCCACCATCCGCAACAACCAGAAATGCTTCGTGGTGCGTGATCCCAAGACAGGGGGCCTCGCGCCGAAATTCATCCTCACCGCCAATATCGAGGCCAGCGACGGCGGCAAGACCATCATCGCCGGCAACGAGCGCGTGATCCGCGCGCGGCTGAGCGATGCCAAGTTCTTCTACGAGACCGACCTGAAGACGCGGCTGGAAGATCGCCTGCCGAAATTCGAGCAGATCGTGTTCCACGAGAAGCTCGGCACCCAGGCCGAGCGGATCAAGCGGATCGAGCGCCTCGCCGCCGAGATCGCGCCGCTCGTTGGCGCTGACGTCGAGACAACCAAACGTGCCGCCAAGCTCGCCAAGGCCGATCTCCTGACCGAGGTCGTCGGCGAATTCCCGGAAGTGCAGGGCCTGATGGGCAAGTACTACGCGCTGGCGCAGGGCGAAGACGCATCGGTCGCCGCCGCCTGCGAGGAGCACTACAAGCCTCAGGGCCCGAACGATCGCGTGCCGACCGATCCGGTCTCGGTCGCGGTTGCGCTCGCCGACAAGCTCGACACGCTGGTGGGCTTCTGGGCGATCGACGAGAAGCCGACCGGCTCGAAGGACCCGTATGCATTGCGTCGCGCGGCGTTGGGTGTGATCAGGCTGATTACTGATAACACGCTACGATTGTCACTGCTGCAGGTCGCGAAGTCTGCACTGTCGGGGCTGCAGGGCAAAGGCACCGGCGATCCGGAAAAGCTCGCAGCCGACCTGCTCTCCTTCTTCGCCGACCGCCTCAAGGTGCAGCTGCGCGAGCAGGGCGCGCGGCATGATCTCGTCGATGCCGTCTTTGCGCTCGGTGGCCAGGACGATCTTCTGATGGTGGTCCGCCGCGTCGAGGCGCTCGGCAAGTTCCTCGATACCGATGACGGCAAGAACCTGCTCGCCGGCACCAAGCGTGCGTCCAACATCCTCGCCATCGAGGAGAAGAAGGACAAGCGCAAGTTCGAGGGCGCGCCTGATGCGTCGCTGTACAAGCTCGACGAGGAGAAGGCGCTGGCGAAGGCGATCGGCGAAGTGACCGTGGACGCGAATGCAGCGGTGGCCAGGGAAGACTTCGCCGCGGCCATGACCGCCATGGCCAAGCTGCGGCCTGCGGTCGATGCGTTCTTCGACAAGGTCAAGGTCAATGACGACGATCCAAAAATCCGCGAGAACCGCCTGAAGCTCTTGAACGAGATCCGCAGCGCGACGCGCGCCGTGGCGGATTTCTCCAAGATCGAGGGCTAACGATGGCTGATCCGCAGACGCTCGCAGCGTATGACCAGGCTGCGGCGGCGTTTGCCGCCGATTGGCATACGCAGCCGGCGCCCGAGGATCTGCAGGACATCGTCAGGCGCTTCTTCATCAAGGGCGGCCGCACCGTGGACATCGGCTGCGGCAGCGGCCGCGAGGTCGCTTGGCTCGAGGCCAATGGCTATCCGGCACAGGGCTTCGACGCTTCGGAGGGCCTGCTAGCCGAAGCTCGCGCGCGCTATCCGCAGCTGGTCTTCGATCGCAGCGAACTGCCGGAGTTGCCAGGCATTGCGGACGCCAGCTTCGAGAACGTGCTGTGCGAGACCGTGATCATGCATCTCGACCGCGCCTTGGTGGCGCCTTCGGTGCGGCGCATGTTGGCGATCGCAAGGCCCGGCGGCACCCTGTATCTGAGCTGGCGTGTCACCAAGGGCGATGATGTCCGTGACGGGCAGGGACGCCTCTACGCTGCGGTCGACGTTGCCTCGGTGCGCGCCGAGCTGTCGGCCGCTGTCCTGCTGCTCGATGAGGAGGTGGTCAGTCCGTCGTCAGGCAAGACCATCCATCGGCTGGTTGCAAGAAAGCCCGACTGAACCGCGCAGGCCTTCCGACAGGTCATCCAACGAAAGAGCCCCGCCCGGCGGGGGGAACCGGGCAGGGCCTTCACATCCGGCCACTTGCGGGGGCGTCGGCGACCGAATGCAGCTCATGAGCATGACCAGGAAAGTGGGGATTGCTTCCCGTCCTGACAAGGCCGTTCAAGCCCTTGCGCAGATCATGCTCGGTTCAAGCCTATTCGACGACTTGAATGATCCGCCGTGTGCGCGGCTCGACCAGTACGGTTTCACCGTTCACCACCGTGTAGCGGTACCGCGCTGCGCCGAAGCTCGGCGGCACGTCATAATAAGTTACGCCGGTGTCCGGCAGGACGCCGCCAACAACCACGCGATCCGGAATCACATAGTTGGGAACGCGTTCGCGCACCACATATTCGCGGAACGCCGGGCGCTGTTCCACGGCAATCGCCGGCGCATCGTCGTCGACGACCACGCCGTAGGATTGCGCCTGCGCCGCCACCGGCGTCACGACCGCAGCCATCAGGGCCGCGACGATGAGATGGTTTCGCATTGGACCGAACTCCTTGCATTTCGTGAAGCCGGCACGCGGCCGGCACACGCTTCCCAATGCAGCTCTCCGCGCATCGTTCCGCCGACGCGCGCTTCGATCGGATTTTTGAGCAATTTCAGCGGGCGCGGGAACCAATGTTCCCGGAGGAGTCTTCTATTCCGCCACGATGAGCGAGGATAAAGTCCGAGCCGCTCGAATCGTCCCGCCCGTCAAATCTGCAAAAGCCAGAGTCTTTCGATGACCCTCACCGTCGCCCACGTGTCGCCGATCATGTCTCTCGTTGCCGGAGTGTTGATCCTGATCATGCCACGCCTTCTCAACTTCATCGTCGCGATCTTCCTCATCCTCAACGGCCTGATCGGGCTTGGCCTGTTGAAGTGGATTCACCTCTAAATCGCCTAAACGCCGGATTCCGGAACCCTTTCGCTTGCGCCTGCGCCCCCAAAGTGGTGTAAGGCGCGCGATTTCTCCTCCTTACTTGCGGATCGAAGCACCTCATGGCTAAAGCGGTAGCGAAGTCGAAGAAAGTCGCAGCGAAATCAATGGCTTCTAAGCAGCCCAAGGCGAAGGCCGCCGCGCTCGCACCGCCACGCAAGGCGCTCAAGTCGGCTGCTGCCAAGCCGGTCGCGAAGGCGCCCGCCAAGGCTGCAGCTAAGGCTGCTCCCAAGTCTGCGCTGAAGTCTGCACCGAAGGGGGCTCCGAAGCCCGCTGCAAAGGTCGCTCCGAAGACGGCGCCCAAAACTGCATCCAAGCCCGCGTCGAAGACTGCACCAAAGGCAGCGTCGAAGCCGGTCGCGAAGCCAGCGGCCAAGAGCGCTGCGAGCGCGATCAAGCCGAACAAGTGGGTCTATACCTTCGGCGACGGCAAGGCCGAGGGCAAAGCGAGCCTGCGCGATCTGTTGGGCGGCAAGGGCGCCAATCTCGCCGAGATGGCCAATCTCGGCCTTCCGGTGCCCCCCGGCTTCACCATTCCGACCTCGGTCTGCACCTATTTCTACGCCAACGACAAGAGCTACCCGAAGGAGCTCGTGTCGCAGGTCGAGAAGGCGCTCGATTATGTCGGCAAGCTGACCGGCAAGAAATTCGGTGATGCCGCGAATCCGCTGCTGGTCTCGGTGCGCTCCGGTGCACGCGCCTCGATGCCGGGCATGATGGACACCGTGCTCAACCTCGGCCTCAACGACGAGACCGTCGAGGCCCTGGCTTCGCTGTCCGGCGATCGCCGCTTCGCTTACGACAGCTATCGTCGTTTCATCACGATGTATTCCGACGTGGTGCTCGGGTTCGAGCATCATCACTTCGAGGACATCCTCGATACCTACAAGGACAGCAAGGGCTACACGCTCGATACCGACCTGACTTCGGAAGACTGGGAGCACTTGGTCGGCAAATACAAGGAAGCGGTCGCGCACGAGACCGGCAAGGATTTCCCGCAGGATCCGCACGACCAGCTCTGGGGCGCAATCGGCGCGGTGTTCTCATCCTGGATGAATGCGCGCGCGGTGACCTATCGCAAGCTGCACGACATTCCGGAATCCTGGGGCACAGCGGTCAACGTGCAGGCCATGGTGTTCGGCAACATGGGCGACACTTCGGCGACCGGCGTCGCCTTCACCCGTAATCCGTCCACCGGCGAGGCCAAGCTCTACGGCGAATTCCTGATCAACGCGCAGGGCGAGGACGTGGTGGCGGGCATTCGCACGCCGCAGGAAATCACCGAGGAAGCGCGGCGCGAGGCGGGTTCGGACAAGCCGTCGATGGAAACGGCGATGCCGGATGCCTTCGCGGAGCTGACGCGGATCTACACGCTGCTCGAGCAGCATTACCGCGACATGCAGGACATGGAGTTCACGGTCGAGCGCGGCAAGCTTTGGATGCTGCAGACCCGCGGCGGCAAGCGCACGGCGCGCGCCGCGCTGCGCATCGCCGTCGAACTCGCCAATGAGGGGCTGATCTCCAAGAGCGATGCGGTGCTGCGCGTCGAGCCGGCTTCGCTGGACCAGCTGCTGCACCCGACCATCGATCCCACGGCCAAGCGCGACGTGATCGCGACCGGCCTGCCGGCCTCGCCCGGCGCGGCTTCGGGCGAGATCGTGTTCTCGTCGGAAGAAGCGGCCAAGCTGCAGGCCGACGGCCACAAGGTGATCCTGGTCCGCATCGAGACCTCACCTGAGGACATCCACGGCATGCACGCGGCCGAGGGCATCTTGACCACGCGCGGCGGCATGACGTCGCATGCGGCGGTGGTCGCGCGCGGCATGGGCAAGCCCTGCGTCTCCGGCTGCGGCAACATCCGCGTCGATTACGGCCGCGGCACCATGAGCATCGGTTCGCGCACCTTCAAGACCGGCGACATCATCACCATCGACGGCTCGCTCGGGCAGGTGCTTGCCGGCCGGATGCCGATGATCGAGCCGGAGCTGTCGGGCGAGTTCGGCACGCTGATGGGCTGGGCTGATGCAGTCCGCAAGCTCGGCGTGCGGGTCAACGCCGATACGCCGGACGATGCCCGCACTGCGATCAAGTTCGGTGCCGAGGGCATCGGGCTTTGCCGCACCGAGCACATGTTCTTCGAAGAGACCCGCATCCGCACCGTGCGCGAGATGATCCTCGCCGAAGACGAGCAGGAGCGCCGCGCCGCGCTGGCCAAGCTCCTGCCGATGCAGCGCGCCGACTTCGTCGAGCTGTTCGAGATCATGAAGGGCTTGCCGGTCACGGTGCGCCTGCTCGATCCGCCCCTGCACGAGTTCCTGCCGCACACGCAAGCCGAGGTCGAGGAAGTCGCGCGCGCGATGAACACCGATCCGCGCCGGCTCGCCGATCGCGCCCGCGAGCTCGCGGAGTTCAACCCGATGCTCGGCTTCCGCGGCTGTCGTCTCGCGATCGCCTATCCGGAGATCGCGGAAATGCAGGCGCGCGCCATCTTCGAGGCGGCGGTCGAGGCCGAGAAGCGCACGGGCGAGGCCGTCGGCCTTGAAGTCATGGTCCCGCTGATTGCGACCAAGGCCGAGTTCGATCTGGTCAAGGCGCGCATCGATGCCATGGCTAAGGAAGTCATGCGCGAGACCGGGGCCGAGCTCGAATACCAGGTCGGCACCATGATCGAGCTGCCGCGCGCGGCGCTGATGGCGGGCGAGGTTGCCAAAGCTGCCGAGTTCTTCTCCTTCGGCACCAACGACCTCACCCAGACCACCTTCGGCATCAGCCGCGACGACGCTGCGAGCTTCCTCGGCACCTACATCGCCAAGGGCATTCTCGAAATCGATCCGTTCATCTCGATCGATCGCACCGGCGTCGGCGAACTGGTCAAGATCGGCGTCGAGCGCGGCCGAGCGACTCGCCCGGCGTTGAAGGTCGGCATCTGCGGCGAGCATGGCGGCGATCCCGCCTCCGTCGAGTTCTGCCATCAGATCGGCATGAACTACGTGTCGTGCTCGCCCTATCGCGTGCCTATCGCGCGTCTGGCTGCCGCGCAGGCCGCGCTCGGCAAGGAGATCGCGAGCCAGGCGTAAGGATCGTTGCAGGGAGTTTGGAAAAGGCCGGCATAACTTGCCGGCCTTTTTTCATGCCGGCCTGTGGAACTTGCGAGATGTTCCTCTTAGAGCGTTTTTCGATCAAGTTAGGTCATATCCTGCGGCTTTGAAGTAGTTGGCGCATTCGGCCGGTTCGAAGCAGTCTAGGCAGCGTCCGATGGCGTTCCATAAACCATCAACAGTTCGTTCCGCGGCGGCTCGAAGTAGCGCTTTCAGCTTGGAGAAGGCGTTTTCGATCGGGTTGAAGTCGGGACTATACGGCGGAAGATAGAGCAGTTTCGCTCCAGCGGCCTCGATCGCCGCTCGCACGCCTGCACCTTTGTGGCTGCTGAGATTGTCCATCACGACGATGTCGTCCTGCTTCAATTCGGGAACGAGAACATGATCGACATAGGCTTGGAAGGCGTCACCGTTGATCGGGCCATCGATCACCATTGGCGCCATCAGTCCCGACTGGCGCAGGCCAGCGACGAAGGTCGTCGTCTTCCAATGACCATGTGGAATTGAAGCCCGCAGGCGTTCGCCGCGAAGGGCGCGGCCGCGGGTTCGAGCCATATTGGTCGAAGCCCAGGTCTCGTCGATGAAGATAAGCTTGGTAGCGCTCAACTCGGCCTGCTTGCTTGCCCAGTCCTTCCGCTTGCTCAGGACATCCGGCCGCTCCTGCTCTGCGGCATGCGCTGTCTTTTTTTAAACGTGATGTTTCGACGAGCGAAGAAGCGGTGCAAGGCTGACACGCTGAAGCTATGTCCTTTGGCGGAGAGGGCCGCCTTCAACTCCTCCAGTGTCATGTCGGGCTTATCAGCAACCAGCGCCAGAATGATATCGGCTTGCGCCTCAATCGCCTTCGAACGCTGATCGCCGCCAAGCTTCTTCGGCGCTATATCGCCAGTTTCTTCCTCAAGCGCGACCCACCGGATCGCGCTTGATGCGCCCACTTGGTAATGGGCCGCAGCTTGCCGCCGCGACATGCCACCTTTAACTGCCGCGACAACCCGCTTCCGAAGATCGACCGAGCACGATCCTGCCATTCTTTGCCTGCCTCCGTTGCTGCAAGCAAATTGAATCAGAGCCGAACCGATTTGGGAATCCCTCGCGATTCAACCCGATCGCAAACCGCTCTAGCCGCGTCGTTCCGCGGCAATGCCGTGCGACAAAATCGCGCAGCGATTTGGCGCGAGATGTGTCCGAGGCGGAATCCCGCAGTTCTCATGGGCGCAATGCGCGCTGTCGTTCGTCACGGGTCTGCGCGAATGGTTCCATCACTGTGTTCGCGCATCGCCCCGAAAATGACGCCGCAATTCAAGCAAGCGCGCTGTGCTGCGCGCGATTCCCGCAGCAATTTATTCACCACGCGCGTTGACCTCGAATTTACTGTTTTCGTCGCCGCCCTGTTTACCAAGCTATTCGATTGCTCCGGTCGGCATGACATGCCGACTTGCGTGTCTCATGACTGCAACGCGCTTTAACGCCTCAGCAACCTAAACCGATTACGAAGGGAAACGATCGAATTGCACGGACGCACCGTGTTCGATCGAAACCAGTAAGCGTTGCGTTGAGCGTATCGATGTTAGTTTTGCGTCCCGGTCCGAAGGGCGCGCGATTTGCGTCCTTCGGACTCGGTCTCTGCGTCTTCGCATTGATGCCGACGGAGACCGGTTACCAAGACATCGCATCACTGCTTGCCCGGCAGCCCGGCGTTGCCGAGCGCTGGCAGAAGCGCGTGTTCTCCGCAGCCGCTTCCATTCAGCTCGCGACCTACAGCTTCAGCCGGCCGATCGGCACGTCCGTGCCGCAGAGCGCGATGGTCCGGCTCGCAAGCTTCGTCAATCGCGACGCGGACGTCACCGGCGCGGTGCCGCGCAATCCGGTGCTGCAGGCGCCGCCGCGGTATCAAGCGTCGGATTTCCCGACCGTCGATCGTACCTTGAAGGGCGACCGTCTGGTGGTCACGCCGCCGACAGTGCCGGCTGACAAGACTGAACAGCCCACCCCCGCAGAGTCCGCGTCGCCGCCCGGGCAGCCGGCCAACTCCAATTCCTCGGTGTTCGGCGCAAAGACGGCAGAGGCGCCGACGGATATGCCAGTCGCCTCGCGCGCGCCGCTCGATCCGGAACTGCAGGAGGCGTTGCGCGCGCCGCCGCTCGAGCAGTATAGCGCGCCGTCCTCGTCGCAATCGACGAACGAAGCGAAGCTGTCGACTGGTTCGCCCGAAGACAGCGCGGTGTCCTACGACGGCCTCGATATCAAGACGACCAGTCTCTATTTCGGCACGAGTTCGCTCGGCGGCACGGCGGGCAGCATCGAAAGCTGGGAGCCCGGTGAGGCGCCGCTGATCGTGCTGCCGGATCCCGATTTGAAGCCGATGGCGGCACTGCCGCCTTCGTCGAACGATGCGACAGCGCCTTCCGAAAGTGGCGAGAGCATCGCGCCTAAGGGCGAGGTCAACGCCGACAATCAGCGCGCCAAGACGCCGGCCGAGCGGCTCGGCCTGTTCGATGAAAAGGCGCGCGCGAAATCCGAGAAATGCCTGGCCGAAGCGGTCTATTTCGAATCACGCGGCGAAGCGGTGCGCGGCCAGATCGCGGTGGCGCAAGTCGTGCTGAACCGTGCCTTCTCCGGCTATTATCCGACCACGGTCTGCGGCGTGGTGTATCAGAACAAGTACCGGCACTATGCCTGTCAGTTCACCTTTGCCTGTGACGGTACGCCCGACGTCATCCGCGAACCCGACATGTGGGAGCGCGCCAGGAAGATCGCCAAAGCCATGCTCGACGGCCTGATCTGGCTTCCCGAGGTCGGCAAGTCAACGCACTACCATGCTTACTGGGTGCGCCCGTCCTGGGTGTCCGAAATGAAGCGGATGTACAAGTTCGGCGTCCACACCTTCTACCGGCCGAAGGCCTGGGGCGACGGCAGCGATGCCCCAAGCTGGGGATCGCCGGCGCAGACCGCGGCGATCTCCGAGGAGCTTGCGGAAGAGGCCAAGAGCGAAGCCGAGATCAATCCGAACTGGACGCGGCGCTGATCTCGGCACAGGCTTCTGACGGTTGATCTAAGTCCTGCAACGTCCCCTGCATCCGGGTGCGATGCGGACGTCGATGCCGGGCGGAGCCGAATTAGTGATGCGTCGCGTTCCACTCGAGAAAGCGGCGGTACAACTCGGGCTGACGCGACTGGTCAGGCGGCGTTGCGGCCGGCGGCTTCGCGGCGACGGGAATGCGCGGGGACGGTGCGGCGGCCGTGACCGGCTTCGACGATCTGATGGTGGTCGGAGCGGTCGCCGCGGGTCCGGAAATCGTCCCATCGAGCCATTCCTGCGCGACCCGCAACCTGGTCCATCCGGCCACCGGCGCACGCGGCGCCATCTCCCGCCATTTTGGATGGAAGGGAGGCCGCTGCAGCTCCGACATCCGCGAGAACAGCGACTTGACCAGCAGCGACAGCCGGCGATAGCGGTCGCTTCCCGGCTGCCAATTATACGACGCCAGGATCGCTTCAGCCGCGATCGTTTCGACCGGCTCGGATCTGGAGATCAGGTTGGGGTAGTCGTCCGCGTCGAGCCGAGAAGGAAGATACTCCTCGCGCAAAGGCTTGTCGTAGCCGACCGGAACGAAATGCAGATTGGTATCCGTGACCTGGCTGAGCCAGGGAACCGGCTTGCCGTCGACCGCAATGATCGCGTCGATCTCGCCCTTGCGCAACATCTCGAGCGCGATGCGCGGCTCGATATAGAGCAGGTGTGGCTTGATCTGGAGCCGCTCGAACACGTTGATCGCGGTCACGAAAGTGCTGCCATCCGGGAGGTCGACGGCAACGGTCTTGCCGTCGAGGTCCTTCATGGTGCGGATCGATCGCGGCGCCAGAACATGCATTTCCTCGTTGAACATCTTGGTGACATAGACCAGCTGATTGCGGATGTTGCTCGCGAAGCCCTTGCGTTCGAGATAATATAAAGTGTCCTTGCGCACAATTCCCGCGTCGACTCCCTTGAGCATCAGGATATCGGCCACCGCCTGAACCGAACCGCTGCCGAGGATCGGCATGACCCGCAGGTTGATCCCGTCGTTGAGCACCGAGGCGACGTCGGCGCCCATCTGGGAATAGGTGCTGCCATAAGAGCCGGTCATCAGGCTCACCGTATTTATGTTGAGCTGACCTGCAAGGTCCCGCTTGGCCGACGCATAGCGGAAGATCGCCTTGAACGAATCGCTGACGGCGCCCGGGTCGATTCCGCTGCGCACCGGTCCGAACCGTTCCCAGTGACCGCCGACGAAACGCTTCATCTGCATCTGCTCGATCGGCGCGTGGTCGCTGGCGCTGGTATTGGCGACGATCCCGGGAATCAGCATCGGAAGCTGCGTCCCTTTCAAGGAACGCGCCTGCTTCATGATATTGTCGCGGGAGAAGTCGTCGCCGCAATTATGCAGGACGGCAACCATCAGGTTGGCGAGCGCGTAGCCCACGATTCCGAGGCTGTTGATCTTGCTGACTGAAGGCGCATAGCGGTCCATGAACGCGGACCACTCGGCGTAGCCGGGATCGCCGCCCTGCACACCGCCCTCGTACAGGATCGTGGCGGAAAGTAGTCCTTCCGCGTTCTGCAGGCCTGCAGGCTGCAGCACGGTGGCGATCGAATCCGAAATCGTCGGGATGATGTGCTCGGGTTTCCAGCCGAGCTCGGCGAGGCGGCGGATCGCGAGCACCGTGAATTTCGGGGTGCTGACGTCGATCAGGATGTTGGCGCCGGCGGCCTTCAGCTTCGCGATCTGCAGATTGATGTCGGTATCGGTGACCGTGTAAGCCGCTTCAGCGACGATCGGCAGCTTGCCGCCGAGCCCGTCCTTCAAGCCCTTGAGATAGTCCTTGCCGAACTCGTCATCCTGATACAGCACACCGATGCGCGCGTCACCGGTATGTTGCTCGAGCAGATATTGCGCGTGGATATGAGCTTCGATCTGGTAGCTGGGCTGCGCTCCCATGGTCCAAGGATAGTCGCGAGGCTGATCCCAGATCGAAGCGCCGGAGCCGACGAACAATTGCGGTATTTTGTTCGCGTTGAGATAAGGCCGCACGGCCGCGCTGGTCGCTGTTCCTACGCTCGCAAAGATGACGTCGACCTTATCTTCCTCCACGAGCCGTCGTGTTAGTTCCACCGTCTTCTGCGGATTATAGCCGTCGTCATAGGAGATGAAGGTGATCTTGCGGCCCCTGATCCCGCCCTCGGCATTCACCTTCTCGAAATAGGCCGAGATGACCTTAGCCACGATACCGTAGGCGGCCGCCGGCCCGGTGTAAGGCGTCGTATTGCCGATCCGGATCTCGCCCTCGGCAGCACGCGCCAGGCCTGGCACGGCGACAAGCACGAGGAGCAACGCCACGGTCGGAGAACACGCCGCGCAAAGCAATCGCGGATCCCAGGACGCCGACGACCGGGCCCGCCGCAACAATCGATCAAACATTCCCATCACGACCTCATCACGCAATAAAACACTTTGCAGGGACGCGCATCGCCCGCACGACTCAATCGACCATTGTTCAGCGGTCCGCGGGCCGTCGCAGATGCGGCGCAACGACCGGCATCAGACCGCGCTGGATCACTCGGTCTCGAAGCTCGGGTCACTCGAGGTGCCGCCGGGCCTCGAGTGACCGGAGTTCGGCGGCTCTCGCGTACCAAGCGCGGGCCTGGGCCGGATCGGGCGCGACGCCAACGGTTTTCAGCTTGGACAAGACCGCGGCGTCATAGGTATTGGCCAGCATCAGTGATGCTTCGGCGTCGCCTTCCGCGACATGCGCCAGGATCAGACGGGCACTCGCAATGTCGCCTGCGCCGATGAGATCGCGTCCGCGCTTCAGCATTTCTCTGATCTCGTCCTTGGTCAGCGTAGACGCGGCCGACGGTGCAGGGCTCCCGGTCGCGATCGTGCGAGACGCTTTCGGCGGAATTGACTGTGGGGGCTCGCCCCCGTCCGGAGCCGGCTTGACGATCTGGACCGTCGCTACGACCGAATCGGCCCGTCCGATCGCGTGCGCCGCGGCCTCCGCCGATGCTTGTCCGTCAGATGCTTGGCCGGCATAGGACTTCGATTTCCCCGCCAGCCCGAAGCTTTGGGGAGACGGTGAAGCGGTGGCGTCGGAATTCGCAACTGCTTCAATCTTCGGAACCTGCATGATGCTTACAGCAAGGAACGTGAGGCACGAAAGTACAGTCGCAGCGACACCGAACGGGAAAACAGAACTGAATTCGAGTCGTTCGGGCGGAGGCGGAGGCATCACGACCGGATCGAGTGCGTGGATCCGCCGGGATCGGTCCGCCTCTACGGGCGTCAACGGTATCTCCGCATCGTCGACCGCTGAAGCGGTTTGCCACCACGGCGGGGGCAGATCGGTGGTCGCATCCTCATCCGGCGCAGAAGTCGCGTGCGCGAGGCTGTCGAACAAAGCGGCAGGCTTTGCCGGGGGCCAACGTTCGCTCAGCGCATCAGCCGCGGCGATCCGCGATCCGCCACTCCGCAATGCAGAACTCATCCCAACTACTCCTGCGGACCTGCGCCATCACGCCGCCCGCGTCCTTCCTTGGACCCTTTGCCGCCATTTCGCTCGGCGACTCGCCTTGCAGGCCGACCGCGACACCGACGATCGCTTCTATGGCTATGCCAAGCGATGAATCGCGATCTCCTGCTGCCGTGACGTTCTATTCCCTTCGTCATCAGGACGGACAGAAACACGTGCTACTACTTGGGCACCGCTAAATTCCGACCATCTCTTTTTCTTATTTGTACAGGTTCTGCGGTTCTTTTGCCGAAATCATGGCGAGCCTGTACAGCTATTCCGCTACTGCTGGTAAATGTCGCCGGCACGGCGCATCTCCCAAAGGTCGCTTGAAAGTAGTTGCGCGCGTGAAGGGTGTGCTCGATCCGTGCGGCGGGCCGGCCGCACCATCCGCGTCAGCTGCTGATCTGTTCGACGAAATGGCCCCGTCCACCTCATCTAGCGAGGTCCGCCTGGATCGCGCGCGTCATGATGACGAGGACCGGCGCAACGGCACGGCCAATTTGTTCGACGAGCGAACGCGGATCAATTGGATGTTCACGACGGAGACAGGGCGCACTAATTAGGTCGCGCCTTGTCCCCAAATGCCAGCAAGGTGGCAAAAAACAACGAGTCGAATGTCTATATCGACCGGCGAGGGCCGCTTCGCCACGATCACCGTCATTCCGGGGCAAGGCCGCAAGCCTTGAACCTGGAATCTCGAACCTTTCTTGCGTTCGGTCTCAACATCTCGAGATTCCGGTTCAACTGCCAACGCGCAGCCGCGTCGCCCCGACTTGAAGCCGATGGCGGCGTTGCCGCCAGCCTCGAACGATGCGGCAGCGCGTTCCGAAAGCGGCGAGAGCATCGCGCATATGGGCGAGATCAACGCCGACAATCAGCACGCCAAGACGCCGGCCGAGCGGCTCGGCCTGTTCGATGAGAAGGCGCGCGCGAAGTCCGAGAAATGCCTTGCCGAAGCGGTCTATTTCGAATCATGCCGTGAAGCGGTGCGCGGCCAGATCGCGGTGGCACAGGTCGTGCTGAACCGTGCCTTCTCCGGCTACTATCCGACCACGGTCTGCGGCGTGGTGTACCAGAATAAGTATCGGCACTACGCCTGTCAGTTCACCTTTGCCTGCGACGGCACGCCTGATGTCATTCGTGAACCCGACATGTGGGAGCGCGCCAGGAAGATCGCCAAAGCCATGCTCAACGGCCTGATCTGGCTGCCCGAGGTCGGCAAGTCGACGCACTACCACGCGTATTGGGTGCGTCCGTTCTGGGTCTCCGAAATGAAGCGGATGTACAGGTTCGGCGTCCACACCTTCTACCGGCCGAAGGCCTGGGGTGACGGCAGCGATGCCCCGAGCTGGGGCACGCCGGCGCAGACCGCGGCGATTTCCGAGGAGCTTGCGGAAGAGGCCAAGAGCGAAGCCGAGATCAATCCGAACTGGACGCGGCGATAGCTTATCGATCGACTGCTACGCGCTCAGCGTTCGCGGGTTGCGGGTCGGCGGATTGGCGGCAATCTCCGCCGCCACCTGTCGCGCCGCTGCGAGGGTGGTCATCGTGCGCTGGGCCGCAGCCGGGTTGTCGGCCGGATGGTCGGCGCGATAATGCGCGCCGCGGCTCTCGCGTCGGCTCCACGCGCTCGCGGCAATCAGGAGCGCCGCCGTTGCCATGTTGCGCAGTGCCAGGTTTGGCGTTTCTTGTTCGAGCTTGGCGGTCGTCAGCACGGCTTCCGCAAGTCGCTCCTCGTCGCGGACGACTCCGACCTGCGCGGTCATGGTCTCGCGGAGCGCCTTCTCTGCAAAGGGCGGCAATGGTCCGTTCGACTCCGTGATTGCGACGTTGCCGAGAGCAGGTGGGGGCGCCGTCATCTGGCCTCCAATGTCTTCGGCAACCCGCGAGGTCAGCACCACGGTTTCGAGCAGCGCGTGACCGGCAAGACAGTTGGCGCCGTGAATGCCGGTCGCGGCGACTTCGCCGGCTGCCCACAGGCCCTCGAGCGAACTGCGACCGCGTGCATCGACCGCGATGCCGCCGATATGGAAATGTGCCGCCGGAGACACCGGAATCGGTTGGCGGGTCGGGTCGATGCCCGCTGCACGGCAGCTCGCATCAAGCATCGGATAGGCGCTCCCGACATCGTCGTCGAGCACCTCCCGCGCGTCGAGAAAGGCGCCGCGGCCGGCGGCGATTTCGGCCAGAACGCCACGCGCGACGATGTCGCGCGGCGCGAGGTCGGCGAGCGGATGGCGCGGCAGCATGAACCGCTGTCCGCGGCGGTTGACCAGGATGGCGCCCGCGCCGCGCAAGGCCTCCGTGATCGCAGGCACCGGATCGCGGCCGACCATCATCGCCGTGGGATGAAACTGCACGAACTCCGGATCGGCAATCACGGCGCCCGCGCGCGCGGCGATCGCAAGGCCTGCGCCATTGGCGAGCGGCGCGTTCGTCGTCGCCGCGTAGAGACGGCCGATGCCGCCGGTCGCCAGCACGACCTTGCGCGCGGCCAGGATAGCGGGCGGGGCTGCGGCGTCATCGCATCTGCGCAACTGCAAGCCGGCGACGGCATCGCCATCCATCACCAGCGCTTCTGCCGCATAGCCGTCAACGACGCGGATCGACGGCGTGTTGCGGACCGCCTGCATCAGCGTGGTCAGCATCGTGTGTCCGGTCCTGTCGCCATCGATCGGGACAAGGCGCCGGACCGGCGCGGAGGCCACGCGGACGTGCCCCTGTCGGTCATCGCGGTTGCGATCGAAGCTGATGCCGAAATGGCGCAACTCGTCGATCCGCAGCTCCGCTTCGCGCGCAAACCCGAGCGTCGTCTCTGTGTCGGCCAGGCCGCCGCCGGCAGCGATCACATCGGCCGTGAAGGCCTCCGGACTGTCGACTCTGCCGGGGGCCACGGGGCCGCCTGTCACCCACAAAGAGGAGGCTTGCTCGGCAAAGCGCTGGGCTGAAACCAGGGTCACCGGCCGCGGCGCCAGCTTCAGCGCGCAGAGCAGGCCGGCTATGCCCGCGCCAACGATGACGACGTCACCATTGCTCTCGATCCGATGATGAGCCCGACCATCCATGGGAAACCGCTTCGCCTATCGCCACCTGCGCAGCTTGCGCCAGGCTCGCCATGATTAGGCAGCGCGGGTTACGCTTTCTTCAGAAACAAGCGTCGCTGTTTAAGCGTGTTTGGCGACAAAACGCGGCTTTCCTGAAGGTCGCTCGCGCTACCGGCGAGGATCGCCTCGGAGGTTCGCGTAGGCGGACAGTTTTGAGGTATTATGGTGTATCAAGCGCGCCAAACCGCTCCGATCCGACCGGACTGACCTCACGGTGCGGCATCGAAAATATTAATTGGCCCTTGCCAGGCTTTCCATGCAAATGCATTAACTCGGCGGCGTCGCGGCCGTGACTTGCGACCAGCAGCAGAGGAAACGCATCATGTCGGTCCAGGCAACGGAGCTGGGTTCGCCCTCAACCGCCTCCAATTGGCGCACGCCGCTGGTCATCATCGTCTGTGGCTGCGCCATCGCACTGTTGAGCTTCGGTCCCCGCTCCAGCTTCGGCTTCTTCGTGCAGCCGATGAGCCGCGATTTCTCCTGGGGCAGGGACGTGTTTGGCTTGGCAATCGCCGTGCAGAACCTGCTGTGGGGGCTCGGCCAGCCGCTTGCCGGCGCTATCGCGGACCGGTTCGGCGTGCTGCGCGTGATGTGCGTCGGCGCGCTGCTCTATGCCGGCGGGCTGGTGCTGATGCGCTATGCGGCGACGCCGCTGTCGCTGGACATCGGCGCCGGCGTGCTGGTCGG
Organism: Bradyrhizobium sp. SZCCHNS1022; assembly: GCF_032484835.1. Classification (NCBI taxonomy): domain Bacteria; kingdom Pseudomonadati; phylum Pseudomonadota; class Alphaproteobacteria; order Hyphomicrobiales; family Nitrobacteraceae; genus Bradyrhizobium; species Bradyrhizobium sp. SZCCHNS1022. The sequence goes on from NZ_JAUETT010000001.1 coordinate 2,826,397, forward strand.
CTTCGGTTTGTCGGGCTGCTCGTTCAACCTGGTGCTTTCGGCGTTCAGCAAGCTGCTTCCGCCGGAACGTCGCAGCCTCGCGCTCGGGGCCGGCACGGCGGCGGGGTCGCTCGGGCAATTCCTGTTCGCGCCGTTCGGTGTCGCGATGATCGGCCAGTTCGGCTGGCAGACCGCCCTGATGGTGTTTGCCGCGCTGATGCTCCTGATCGTGCCGCTATCGCTTGCGATCTCGACGCCGCCGGCGGCGGAGCCGAAGCCGACGGACGCCGAGCAGCAATCTTTCACGACGGCGCTGATGGAAGCCTTCGGACACCGTTCCTACGTGCTCCTGGTGCTCGGCTTTTTTACCTGCGGTTTCCAGCTCGCCTTCATCACGGTGCATCTGCCGGCGTTTCTGGTCGATCGCGGGCTGTCGGCGCAGGTCGGCGGCTGGGTGATCGCAGCGATCGGCCTGTTCAACATCATCGGTTCGCTCAGCGTCGGCTGGCTGCAGAACCGGCTGCCCAAGCGCTACATTCTGTCCTTCATCTATTTCACCCGCGCGCTTGCGACGCTGGCCTTCATCTCGTTTCCGGTCACCGCATTCACGGCGATCGCCTTCGGCGCCGTCTCCGGGCTCGCCTGGCTGTCGACGGTGCCGCCGACCTCGACGCTGGTCGCGATCATGTTCGGCACCCGCTGGTTGGCAACGCTGTATGGCTTTGCCTTCGTCAGCCACCAGGTGGGCGGCTTCCTCGGCGTCTGGCTCGGCGGCATCGTGTTCGAACGTTTCGGCTCCTACACCCCGATCTGGTGGCTCTCGATCCTGTTCGGCGTGCTCTCCGCCCTGATCAACCTGCCGATCGTGGAAAAACCGGTCGCCCGGCCGGTGCCGGCGACCTGATTGCGCCGGCTGTCCGATCCGCTAAAGATACCGCAAATCTTACAGGGATCGGGAGCGCGGACCGTGGCGATGTTCAAGGCGATCAGGATCGACAAAGCGGATAAAGGCACGACGGCTGCCTTGACCCAGTTCGACGAAGCCGAACTGATGGACGGCGACGTCACGGTTCGGGTCGAATGGTCGACCCTGAACTATAAGGATGGACTGGCGCTGACCGGCAAGGCTCCGGTGGTCCGGCGTTTTCCGATGATCGCCGGCATCGATTTTGCCGGCACAGTCGAGCAGTCGTCGCATCCGCAATGGAAGCCCGGAGATCGGGTGATCTGCACCGGCTGGGGCATGGGTGAGACCCATCTCGGCGCCTATGCAGAAAAGGCCCGCGTCAAAGGCGATTGGCTGGTGGCGCTTCCTGACGGCCTTTCGGCGCGCGAGGCCATGGCGATCGGGACCGCGGGTTTCACGGCCATGCTGGCCGTGATCGCGTTGGAAAAGCACGATTTGACTCCGGATCGTGGCCCGGTGGTGGTCACCGGAGCGGCCGGTGGGGTCGGCTCGGTCGCGATCGCCGTCCTGGCCAAGCTCGGCTATCATGTCATCGCCTCGACCGGCCGATCGGCGGAAGCGGATTATCTCAAGAGCCTCGGGGCCGCCGAGGTAATCGACCGCAACGAGCTGTCCGCCCCGGCCAAGCCGCTAGGCAAGGAGCGCTGGGCGGGCGGCATCGACAGCGTCGGCTCGAACACGCTGGCCAACCTGCTTTCGATGACGAAATATGGTGGGGTGATCGCGGCGTGCGGGCTGGCGGCCGGCATGGACCTCCCGACCTCGGTGGCGCCCTTCATCCTGCGCGGGGTCTCCCTTGTTGGCATCGATTCGGTGATGTGCCCTCAGCTCGCCAGACAGGCTGCCTGGAAGCGGTTGGCCAGCGATCTGGACCGGAGAAAACTCGCTGAAATCACTCACGAAATCGGCTTCGACCAAGTCATCGAAGCGGGGGCACGGATTCTGGCGGGCCAAATTCGGGGCCGTCTAGTGGTAAAAATATCCTGAGGACGTTCAGACTTTGCCAACCAAGCTGCTCCAATGTTGCCACGGTTGGTATGGTAAGCATCGGGTAAAAGTATTATCGCCTGCTCGCTGCATGGTTAGGGTCGGAGTTTCAGCATGCTTGCGCGTCTTATCCTGGGGACCGTTACCGCCGGTGCCATGATCGCGCCCGCAATCGGGGGATCGATGACCGCCGATGAGGCCCGCAAATTTGTGGCCGGCAAGGTGTTCGCCTTTACCTGTGTCGATGGCACGCGCGGCGCGGGCCGCATCCTAGACGACATGGGGGCTGCGGGTGCGGTGCAGTTTGCCGGCTCCGGTCCGGTCCGCCATATCCGCCTGCCCGGCAACACGTTGCAGATCCGCGGCCAGAACGTCTGCGCCTCGCTGAAGGGCCTGCCGTTCGAGCCCTGCTTCAACCTCGACAAAAAAGACGATCGCAGTTTCCGCGGCTCCGTGTCCGGACTCGGCTTTGCTTACTGCGACTTTCAGCACCAAGGCGGCGCCACCATGTTGATGGCGCGCGCGGTGGCGCGCCCGCATGCGCGTAGCACGCGTACTGTCGGCGCGGCCGATAGCTCGCAGGTGACCGCACGGGTCGAGACGCCGCGCGTCGAAAGCAGCAAGATCGAGCCGATCAGGTCCGAGGCGATGAAGCCGGAGCCGGTCAGGGCCAACAGCGCGGCACCGTCCGACAGCAAGTCGGAGGGCGCTCCCGAATTGCGCCGGTCGACAGAGTAATAGCTTCGTCTCGCGGCAACTCCCGACATCTGCAATGCGCGCCTCAGCCGATGGCTGCGGGCAGCAATGTTTCGCAACAAATCTCCTGCTCGCAAAGCGGTTTGAATGATTGCGCCGTAGTCCCACGGCCCCCTAGATTCATGTCCCGATAGCAACTCTCGGTTAGTTTGGGTCGAGGGGGGCCATGTGAAAAGGGGCGTTGATGTCGCTTTATTTCTTCCGCATCAGTCACGGTCGTTTTGCGGGCGCGGCTGATCAGCCTTACGAATTCGCCAATCGCGAGTCGGCGTGGAACGAGTTGACGGCGGTCTGCGCCGACCTGATCGGCGGCATCTCGCGTACCCTTCGGGAAGATGCGGAGTGGCGGATGGAATTGCTCGACGAAGCCAAGCAGCCGGTGTTTCGAATTCGCTTGGTCGCGGAGTCCATCGGATAGAGCATGATCCGGAGTCTGATTTAGTCCCTCGCGCCGCTGTGCCGCGTCAGCCATGACCACTCCCCCCGATACCGGCGATCTCATCAGTATCGGAGTGTTGTCCGTAGTAGAGCGGAGTTTCCGGTTAAGGAACCCTTTGCGGAACTGCATCAATGTGGCGATCGGAATTTCCGATCGGATCATTTCGCATTCGAGTGCAGTTCGCGCCGCCTACGCGCATGCGCCGTTGTCGCAGCTCGCAGGCTGATTGCACTCCCTGGTGGGGACATCACATGGCCACTCTGTCCATTCGTGCCAAGATCATTGCCGTCATCGTCTTCATGCTCGCAACGACGTCGGGCCTCGGCCTTCTTGCCGTGTACAGCATGCGCGCGATCAATGCGCACACCGTCGACATCGCGGAGAACTGGCTGCCGAGCGTACGCACCATCGGCCAGCTGCGCGCCGATATTAACCTGTTGCGCATTGCGCTCCGCGCCCAGGTGATGTCGGAAACGGAAGAAGCCAAGCAGGCAGCTGACAAGCGGCTCGCGGGCATCTTCGAGGCGATCGCAAACGATCGCAAGAAATACGAGCCTTTGATCACGTCGCCGGAAGAGCGAGCGATCTACGACAATTGGTTGCAGGCCTGGGACAAGTATGTCGTCGGTGTACGGCAGGTCATGGACGAGTCGCACAAGAGCGTTGGCAGAATCCCGCATGAGGCGACCGAGCTTCTGGACAAGCAGGTCGCCGTGATCGCGCGTGCGGCCGACAATTACTTCGTGCAAGATATCCAGCTCAACGACAAGGGGGCGGAACAGGCGACGCAGGCGGCTGCCGAGGGCTATGCCAGAGCTTTCTGGCTGGTGCTGATGATCATCGGCGCCGCCATGATTGCCGGCATCGCGGTCGGAATCTCGCTGGTGCGCAGCGTGTCGCAGGGCATCGCCTCGATCATCACGCCGATGCAGGCGCTGGGGGCTGGCGACTTGAGCGCCGAGGTTCCGCATCGTGGCGAAACGACCGAAATCGGCGCGATGGCCGACACGTTGCAGGTCTTCAAGGAGGCGCTGATCGCGAAGAAAGCCGCGGACGAGGCTGCTGCGCATGATACCGAAGCCAAGATCGAGCGTGGCCGCCGGGTCGACAACATCACGCGCCAGTTCGAAGCCACGATCGGCGACATCGTCAACACGGTGTCATCGGCCTCGACCGAGCTCGAGCACTCCGCAGCCTCGCTGTCGTCGACCGCAAACCGCTCGCAGCAGATCTCGACGATGGTCGCTGCGGCCTCGGAGGAAGCCTCCACCAACGTTCAGTCCGTCGCATCGGCCACCGAAGAGCTCTCCTCGTCGATCACCGAGATCAGCCGTCAGGTACAGGACTCCGCGCGCATGGCCCTCGAGGCTGTCGAGCAGGCGCGGATGACCAACGACCGGGTCGGCGAGTTGACCAAGGCCGCCGCTCGCATCGGCGATGTGGTCGAACTGATCAACACGATCGCAGGGCAAACCAACCTGCTGGCGCTGAATGCGACGATCGAGGCGGCGCGGGCCGGCGAAGCCGGCAAGGGCTTTGCGGTGGTTGCCACCGAAGTGAAGGCCCTTGCCGAGCAGACCGCCAGGGCGACCGACGAGATCGGCCAGCAGGTCTCGGGCATCCAGGCGGCGACACAGGAATCGGTCGGCGCCATCAAGGCGATCTCAGGCACGATCGAGAAGCTCTCGGAGATCTCGTCCGCGATCGCCGCCGCCGTCGAAGAGCAGGGGGCCGCAACGCAGGAGATCTCGCGCAACGTTCAGCAGGCGGCGCAGGGCACGGAGCTGGTGTCGTCGAATGTCGTCGACGTGCAGCGCGGCGCGACGGAGACCGGCAGCGCCTCCTCGCAGGTGCTGGGCGCGGCGAAGTCGCTCGCGCAGGACAGCGACCGCCTCAAGCGCGAGGTGGCGCAGTTCCTGCAGTCCGTCCGCGCGGCGTGAGATTTATTGGCTCGGCGCGGCTGCTTCCGGCAGCCGCTTGCGGAACAGGATCTTCTGATACAGCCAGCCGATCGCGACGAGGACGAGGCCGAGGCAGATGAACGACAGCGCGCGGTAGACGCCCGTCAGCGTGGACATGTCGATCAGGAAGGCCTTGGCGATCGTCAGCGCGATCACCACGGCCGAGGCGAGCCGCGCGCGCTGCGACTGAATCAGGATGCCGACCCCGAGCAGAACCACGCCGAAGCCGAGCCATGCGATCGAATAGGTGTATTGCTCGGCTCCGCTGGTCGCGCCCTCGGCCAGGTCGGGGCCGTGATAGAGCCTGCGGATTTCCAGACTGACGTAACTCAACGCAAGGATCAGCGCGCCGGCGGCCAGGCTGTTGGCGTAGACGACTGGGCGTCGGCCTGCGACGGCGTAGGACAACAGCAGCATCAGGATTGCCGGAAACGCATAGGCGAGCAGCAGCAGATTGAGGATGCGGCCTTTGATCTCGACATCCGAGATCATCGGGTTTTCCAGCAGCAACAGCCCGAACACGCTGCCGAGCACGGCGAAGACGGTCAACAGCACCGCGCCCGCATCATGGATGACGCTCCCGCTGCGCAGGCGCAGCCGTTCGAGGCCGATGGCGAGCGCGAGCGCGACGCAGACATCGAGGCCGGCTTCCGCGAGCGAGGGCACCGCCAGCATGTCGCCGCCATTGATGGCGTGGCGGATCTCCAGGAAGGCGAGCAGGACCGTGAACAGGATCGCGGCTGCCTCGACCGCACGCAGCGGCGCATCGTCGCCGCGCGGCCGCATCTGGGAGCTCGCCGCCCAGAATGACGCCGCCGGCAAGCCATAGCCCCACAACAGCCAGTTGAAGATCGGCGTGGTGCCGACATCGTCACCGACGATCCGCGGCTCATAGCCGATCCGCAGCAGCACGAGGCCGGCGAAGACAGCAGAGAGGGTGCGCAGGAACGGGATCGGCCGCTGCGTGGCGATCCAGGCGGTGCCCAGCGACATCAGCGCGAGCGCGATCGTCAACCAGCCCTTCTCCAGGGCGAAGGTCAGTGCGAGCGCCAGCGCGCCGAGTGCGCCGGTCGCAAACAGCGCGACCGAGACGTTCAGCCCTGGCCTGGGCTCGCGGCGCGACAGGGCTTCGGTTGCGGCAGCAAAGGCTGCGGCCAGCAGCACCGCAAGGATCGCGAACGGGATCGAGCGGTCGAGATGGGCGATGCGCGCGTAAAGCGCAACGAGGAGCGCCACGGGCGTGAAGACGCCGGCGCCCGACCAGATGATGGGTACGATGGCATGACGGCTTCGGCCCTGCGCGAGGAAGCCGGTTGCGCCGAAACCGGCGGCAAAGATGGCCGCAATCGTGAGATGCAAGGCGACGGATTCGCCGGTCGGGCTCGATCCCATGCCGGGCAGGGCGCCGCCCGGCAACACCAGCATGTCGGGATTGTCGCGCACCGCCCATTCCGCAAACACGATGAAGACCATCGCCGCCGCCGCGCCGATGGCACCGCTTGCGGCAGGCGCCCGCCAGGCGACCATCAGGGTGCCCGCGACCAGCGCCGCGAAGGCGATCAGCGCCACGCCGTCATGCAGGCTGGCTAGCACGATCAGCATCGCGCCCAACAAATAGATCGCCAGCGATGCCGAGGAGATCGGCTCGAACTCGTCGCCGGCGGCGTCGGGGCCGAACATGAAGCCACAGACGACGATCAGGGCTGCCAATGCGAAGCCCACGACGACGTGGAAGACGTGCGGTGCCACCATCGACAGCCCGCAATCCAGGCAGGGCAAGGTCCACAGGAAGGCGAGCACGATCGTGGTGATCGCGAGCCAGCGCCACAGCCGGATGCGCGCCAGCGCGAAGGCGGCAGCGGTGACGACCGCCAGATAGATGTAGAGGGCCCAGTAGTTCGGCTCGTCCGACGAGACCAGCACGGGGGTGACGAAGGCGCCGGCAATGCCGAGTCCGGCGAGCGCCGGCCCGTGCAGCAGGGCCGTTGCCAAGGTGCCCAGCGCAACGATCCCGAGCAGCATGAAGGCGGTTGCGGGAGCGAGAAAATCGTAGAGCGCGTAGGCCGCATAGACCGTGGCGAATGCCACCGCCGTCCCCGCCGCGGTCAGGATCGCCGGGATGTTGGCGATGGGTAGCGGCGCGATCTGCGACAGGCTCTCCTTGCGCCGCGCCCATTCGCCGGAACCGAGCAGCGCCAGCGCGAACAGCCCGCCCAGGGTTACGCGCACGGCAGGGCCGACCAGGCCGGCCTCGATCGAATAGCGCACCAGGAAGAAGCCGCCGAGCGCGAGCGCAAGCCCGCCGATCCACACCACCCAGCGCGTGCCGATCCGTTCCTCGAAGCCCTGGGCAGCCGGCTGTGGCGCGGCTGAGGGAAGCGGCGGGGGCAGGTGCCGCGCTTCGTCGCTGGTCTCCCCCGGGCCAGCAGCGGCGCTGGTGCTGGCGATCTCGGGCTGGTCGGGCGGGAGCGCGGCGGACTCTTCCGCTTCCAGCGAGGCCTCTGGCTCCTGCGCGGGCGTAAGCGGCGGCGGCACCGCCACCAATGTCGTGGCTTCGGCTCCCGCTCCTGCCTCCAGGCGATCCAGCCGTGCGCGCAAGCGTGCGGCTTCTCCTGCAGCCTTGCGGGCAAAGACCAGCGCGCCGATCGCGATCAGGAGCGCAATCCAGTCTAGCGGCCAGTCGAACATGCTGCGTCTCGAACTCGGTGCCGGGGTCCGGCGGTTACCGCAAAGGTCAACCGCACCGCGTCATTCCCCAGCTGGCCGGACCGCGGCCAATGGAGCAGATGGCAGGTTCCCGTAAGTCTCGATCCCGCTGGCAAAAGTTCAAACCGCCCGCAGCGATCCGCTCAGTCGAGCTCGATCCGGAACGGCCGGCCTTCGGTCGACATCGCGCCCGGGCCGATCGCGTCGATGGCGCGGATCATGCGTCCTTCCCGCCCCAGCGCCGCGTCGGCAAGGCTGACGATCAGGCGGTTCGGTGCGGCGATGGGCGAAGCCGCGCGGATGGCCCTTGCGATCGCGAGCTCATCGCGGTGCGGATTGAGCGCGCAGGCGGCCGCGAAGGCGCTGGCGGTCGAGCGGCTGATGCCGGCATAGCAATGCACCACCAGCGGCGCCTTGCGGTCCCAGCCGCGGACGAAGTCGAGAACCTGCGCCACGTGGTGCTCGCAGGGCGCGACGAAGCCCTCGATCTCCTCGGTGATGTCGTCCACCGACACCTTGAGGTGATTGTGCGGCAGGATGGCCTCGGGCGTCAGCACCTGGTCGACATTGGCCATGACCGTCAGCACGTGGCTGGCGCGGGTGCGACGGACCGTATCGGGCAAGGCGGCGAGAGAGCAGACGTGGATCATCCCGAAAAGATGTCGCGTTCAGGGTTGTCGATGTCGCTTGAGCTGGCGCAGCTGCTGGCGGGCGAGGGAGGCGTTGCCCTCGATCTCGGCATTCAGCCGCTCGAGACGATCGAAGAGACGTTCGCGCCGGGCCGGCGTGGGCTGGGACGGGGCCTCGACGGGCTTCTCGGCCCAGGGGCGGCGGATGAACAGGGCAAGGATCCACACCATGGCCGCGACTGCCAACGGCATGCTCAAAGCATAGATCTGACCGACCGTCATCGGAGGCCTCCCAGAAGCCACTGTGCCCCTAAATGTAGGAGCAAACCCGCCGCAAAGCAAACCGGGGCCGAAACGTAGACCAGGGTGGGGTCGGTGCTCTGGGGCAGGAACCCATAGATCTCCTGGCCGATCGGGACGAAGACTCCGACGGAGATGATCGCGGTCGCCAGCGTATTGGCCCAGTTCGCAAGCAGCTTCAGCCGCTCATTGCGGCGTTCGTCCGGCGTCAGCGGCATCGCATCAGGTCCCTAGAACGGCATGGAAGCGCGTCAGGAAGCGTTTCTCGGCCTTCGAGGCGCTCCACGGCGTCAGGTAGTCGACGCGTGTCGCTTCGGGCAGGCCGGGATCGCGGCCGAACAGCCGCTTGGCCTCGCTCTCGGAGAAGCCCGCAAGCTCCGTGGCCTCGAGATAGGCGGCGCCGCGGTCGGCGGCCTTGATCTGCCTCTCGATGTCAGGCGCGAGCTCCGCCGGCAGGCCGAAGCGGATGTGGATCGCGCCCAGCAAGCGTTTCTCGACCGTCTTGTAGTCCGCTCCCAGCACCGCCTTGAACGGCGAGATCATGTCGCCGATGACATATTCCGGTGCGTCATGCAGGAGGGCGGCGAGCCGCAGCCGGTCGTCGATGTTCGGATTGCGCGTGCGCATCACGGCCTCCACCAGCAGCGTGTGTTGCGCCACCGAGAAGATGTGCGCCCCGCGCGTCTGGCCGTTCCAGCGCGCCACGCGCGCGAGCCCATGGGCGATGTCGGCGATCTCGATGTCGAGCGGGGAGGGGTCGATCAGATCGAGCCTGCGGCCCGACAGCATGCGCTGCCAGACGCGGGTCTGGCCGGGTGAAGCCTTCTTGACGCTCATAGGGCTTTGGGGCGCGGGGCTTTGAGGCGCGGGGTGCGGCGTTTGCCGCTGCAGGTCTCGTGGCAGAAGCAGGTGACGAGATGATCGTTGACCATGCCGGTCGCCTGCATGAACGCGTAGACGATCGTGGGCCCGACGAATTTGAAGCCGCGGGTCGATAGTTCCTTGGAGATCTTGATCGAGAGCGGGGTCGAGGCCGGCACGCTCGCGGTGGTCTTGAACTCGTTCACCTTGGGCCGGCCGTCGACGAAGTCCCACAGGAATTTCGAGAAGCCCTCGCCTTGCTCCTGGATCTTGAGCCAAGCCTTGGCGCTCAGAATCGTGCCCTCGACCTTGGCGCGGTTGCGGACGATGCCGGCATCGTTCATCAGCGCGTGGATCTTCTTGTCGGTGTAGCGGGCGATCTTCTCCGGTTGGAAATCGTCGAAGGCGCGACGGAAATTGTCGCGCTTGCGCAGGATCGTGATCCAGGACAGCCCGGCCTGGAAGCCGTCCAGGATCAGCTTTTCATAGAGCGCGCGATCGTCATATTCCGGCACGCCCCATTCGGAGTCGTGATAGGCGACGTAAAACGGATCGTCGCCCGGCCAAGGACATCGCCTCAGACCATCAGGATGAAGGCGCGCAGATCTGCTCATGCCACGGTTTGCTTCGGTGCGCCCTGTAGCGCCTCGAGATCGACCACCCGCAGGGCGAGACCGCCCGCGGTCAGCGGCGTGCCGGTCTCGATCGCCTCGGTCGTGCGGTCGATGCGCAGCAGCGCGATACCCGCCTGCGCCGCCGCCGAGCCCATCGTGCCGACCGTCTTGTCGCCCGCGACCACTGGCGTGCCCGGTTCCGGCGCGGGTCCCTCTAGCGTCACCTGAGCCGCGCGGGTGCGCGTGGTGCCGCGATGATGCATGCGGCTGACGACCTCCTGGCCGACATAGCAGCCCTTGCCGATATCGACGCCGTTCAGGCGGTCCATGTTGGTCTCATGCGGGAAGGCATCGCCATAGGCGAAGTCGAGGCCGCCCTGAGGGACGCTGTGAGCGATCCGTTGGGCATCATAGGCGCCGACATCGGCGATCTCGGCGCCTAGCTCGGCGGCCACGCGCGGCAGCTCGTCCTGCGGCGCGATCGCGCGCCAGCCGAGTTCGGGCCGTCGCGGGTCGGCAAAGCTCAACTCCGGCCGAGCTGCGGGCGTGCCGCCCCAGGCCGCGACGACGCCGAGCCGATCGGACAGGTTTTCGATGCTGATCTTGGCGCGCAGCTTGTACAAGTTGAGCTTGTCGGTCAGCGCCTGGGCCAGTGCCCGCGGGCAGTCGAGCAGGAAGCGCTCGCCAGCCTCGGAGGGCATCTCGGCGATCAGGAAATCGACGATGATCTTGCCCTGCGGCGTCAGCAGGGCGCCGAACCGCGCCTCGCCAGGATGGAGCTTGGTGACATCGGTGGTGACAAGGCCGTTCAGGAACTTGCGTGCGTCGGCGCCGCTGACCTGGACCACGCCCCGGTCGGGGAGAAAGGTCGCTTTCATTCTGCAAAAACCTCTTGCGACACGCCGCACCGAAACGTAAGCCGCCCTGGCACAAACCACAAGGCGGAAACGGTGTCGCAGGGTGGCTTCATTCTCAAGATGAAGTTGAACTGCCTGCAGCAGACTAGCAAATGGGCAGGCGTGTAGCATGATCGCTTGCTGCGCCAAGCCGTGTGGAGAATGAAATCCTACGAGGGATCATGAGCCAGCGCTTCGACCTCATTCTGAAATCCGGCACCGTCGTCAATCAGGACGGCGAGGGCGTGCGCGACGTCGGTATCACCGGCGGCCGGATCGCCGAGATCGGCGCGCTCGGCGGGGCCTCGGCTGCCGAGGTGATCGACTGCAAGGGTCTGCATATCCTGCCCGGCGTCATCGACACCCAGGTGCATTTCCGTGAGCCTGGGCTCACGCATAAGGAAGATCTCGAGACGGGCTCGCGCAGCGCCGTGATGGGCGGCGTCACCGCAGTGTTTGAGATGCCGAACACCAATCCGCTGACGGTGACCGAGAAGGCCTTCACGGAGAAGGTGAGCGCCGGCCGGCATCGCATGCATTGCGATTTCGCCTTCTTCATCGGCGGCACCCGCGAGAATGTCGAGCAGCTTCCGGTGCTGGAGCGCGCCGAAGGCTGCGCCGGGGTGAAGGTGTTCGTCGGCTCGTCCACCGGCTCGCTGCTGGTCGAGGACGACGACAGCCTGCGTCGCATCTTCCAGGTGATCCGCCGCCGCGCGGCCTTCCACGCCGAGGACGAATACCGCCTGAACGATCGCAAGAGCCTGCGCGTCGAGGACGATCCGCGTTCACATCCGGTGTGGCGCGACGAAGAGGCGGCGCTGCTGGCGACGCAGCGGCTGGTCACCCTCGCGCACGAGACGGGAAAGCGCATCCATGTGCTGCACGTCTCGACCAAGCAGGAGATCGCGTTTTTGCGCGACCATAAGGATGTCGCTTCGGTGGAGGCGACGCCGCATCATCTGACGCTCGCCGCGCCCGAATGTTACGAGCGGCTCGGCACCCACGCTCAAATGAACCCACCGGTCCGTTCGGCCGATCATCGCGACGCGATCTGGTGGGGCGTCGAGCAGGGCATCGTGGACATTCTGGGCTCCGACCACGCGCCGCATACGCTGGAGGAGAAGGCGAAGACCTATCCCGCCTCGCCGTCCGGCATGACCGGCGTGCAGACGCTGGTGCCGATCATGCTCGACCACGTCAATGCCGGGCGGCTCTCGCTGCAGCGTTTCGTCGATCTCACCAGCGCCGGCCCCGCGCGGCTCTACGACATCGCCTGCAAGGGCCGGATCGCCGCGGGCTACGACGCCGATCTCACCATCGTCGATTTGAAGCGCAGCGAGACCATCACCAACAAATGGGTCGCTTCGCGCGCCGGCTGGACCCCTTACGACGGCCTGCGCGTGACCGGCTGGCCGGTCGGCACCGTCGTCCGCGGCAGGCGGGTGATGTGGCAGGGCGAGCTGTTGACGCCTGCGACCGGCGAGCCGGTGCGGTTCCTGGAGACGCTGAAGCCCTGATCAAGAATCGTAGGGTGGGCAAAGGCGCGCGACGATGTTTTCGCGTTCGCGGTGACGGAAAGCGCCGTGCGCCTGCCGTGCCGGAAGGTGGTGGGCACGCTTCGCTTTGCCCACCCTACAAGACTGGCGTCTCTGGAATACCGGCGTGTCCGGTCATGCCGGACGACGATAGCGGAGTGCTGCGGCTACTGCGTCGCGCGCGACAGCGAGAACTCGCCGTGGCGCACCCGGGTCGACAGCGCTTCCACGAAGGTCGCGACGGCGTCCTCCCCATAGGTGCCGACCAGCTCGGCCAAGGCGGCGAACAGGCTCGCCTGGGCCAGGCAATCGCCGTCGACGCCATCATGGCGCGCTTCCGCCCAGGCCTCGTTGAGATAGCTGAGCGCGGCCTGCTTCTGCTCGTGATCGGGCAGGACGGCGTGGACGGTGCTGAAGGGTACGGAATGGCTCATGAAGACTGTCGGTCGGACTGTTGGCGCGATTCTCCGGGCGGGCGCGCCGGACCCGAGCTGTTTACCACGGCCAGGGCGCTCGCCTAGGCAGTTCTTTAGGAAAGGTTAACGGGATCGCATAATCGCGTGGATGGTCTGACCACGATGCGCTGCCACGGGCGCGGCGAACAGAGTGTTCGACCGGATCAGTTGGCGTAGCGCGCCGTGAGGTCGCGCGAGATCTTCGCGCCCTCGTCGATATAGCGGCGGATCGCCACCATCGCTGCCGGCGTGCAGGTGCGATAGGTCTGCTGGAAGCCGTTATAGCCGCGGTTGAAGCCCGCGATCATGCGGGTGCGGCGGTCGCCTGAGGGCGTTTCGGCATCGATCAGCGCCTGCATCTGGTTGCGCCATTTGGCGCCCTCATTGGCGCCGCAGATGCCGCGGAGGTAATGCAGGGCGCCGAGGATTTCGGCGAGCCGCTGCAGGTCGCCGTCGAACGGGGCAGCCGCCTGCTGTGCGCGCGCAGGCGCCGCGGCGCACGCCGCAATGACGAGAAGGACGGCCAGGAGACGTTTCGACATCAGGGGTCCGTGATAGGCCTTCGCAAGGTGCGGAGGCAAGGCGGAACAGGTCGCGCTGACCTTACAGTAGCCGTTGAGACGCCGCGACGATCTCGGGCAGGCCCGCGGTCAGCGTCAGGCCGCCGAGCGCATCCGGTGCCAGCCATTGGAAATCATCCAGCTCGGCGTTGAGCCGTACCTCGCCGGCGCGCCAGCGCGCGGCAAAGGGCAGGATCACGAAATGGCCGCCGCCGGTGGTCTCGGGCAGCACCTCGCGCCAGCCGGCGAGGGCGACGATGTCGATCGACAGAGCGGTTTCCTCCTCGACCTCGCGGCGCAAGGCCACATGGAGCGGCTCGCCAAACTCGACGCGGCCGCCGGGCAGGGTGTAGACCCCCTTGGCAGGGGCGCGTGCGCGCCGGACCAGCAGCAGCTTGTTCGCGCGAAAGATGGCGGCACTGACCGCGAGCTGGGGATGGTTCGGCGTGGCGGTCGGGGACATCGCGGCGAGGCTCCGGAGTGACGGTACCGCCATCTTACGTCAGGCTTGCAGCGGTCCAAATCCGCTTCGATCAGAAGCTCGCCATGATGGCGTCGACGGCATCGACCTCGTCGATCTCGCCCTCGTCGGGAACAGGATCCGGTTCGAGGTCGCCATTGATCAAGCCGCCGGCCTCTGCGATCAAGGGTTTGACCCAGCCTGTGGCCTGGGTGGCCAGCCTGGCGCGGGTCGCATCCTGCTTGGCGTCGCGCATCGCCGTTCCGACAGCGAGCAGGATGTCGGTCATGGTTTTGGTGATGTGATCGAATCGTTCGCGAATCGAAGGATCGGCCGTTTCATAGGCCTCGATGACGAGATCGCGGGCCTTGAAATTGGTCGCGGTGAAATGCTCTGCATAACTGAGCGGCTTCCATGCCAGAAAATCTTCGGCGCATTCCGGCATGTCCGGGATCATTTCCAGCAGCATCACCGCTTCGTTGAAATGATTGAGGTAGTCGGTTGCGAGCCCGGTGCGTGGGTTGATGTTGGCGGCGCGCAGCATTGCGGCACGATCAACGGTGCCCGTCACTTGCTCGTTCGTGCGATCGGTCTGCACGGGTGGTAGGGCCGCTGTGCTCATCCGCTGCAGTGTTGGCGTTTGGAGTTAAAAGGTCCTGAACGGTCAAATAATTTGAGTGGGATTATGTGCGGACGTTTCGTCATTACTTCACCACCCGCAGCATTGCGGCAGATGTTCGGTTACGAGGAGCTGCCGAACTTCCCGCCGCGCCACAACATCGCACCGACGCAACCCATTCCCGTTATCATCCTCGATAACGGCGCGCGACATTTTCGCTTGATGCGCTGGGGCTTGGTTCCGGCCTGGGTCAAGGATCCCCGTAATTTCACGTTGCTGATCAACGCACGCGGCGAGACCGTGCGCGAGAAGCCCGCGTTCAAGAACGCGCTGAAGCGGCGGCGGTGCTTGGTTCCCGCCGACGGCTATTATGAATGGCAGAGCGCGGATGGCCGCAAGCGGCCGTTCTTCATCCATCGTCGCGACGGTGCGCCGATGGGGTTTGCGGCTCTCGCCGAGACCTGGGCCGGGCCCAATGGCGAGGAGGTCGACACGGTGGCGATCGTCACTGCAGCTGCAAGCGCCGAACTCGCCGGTTTGCACCATCGCGTACCCGTCACCATCAGTCCGGCCGATTTTACATTATGGCTGGACTGCAATGCTCATGATGTCGACGAGGCGATGCAGCTGCTCGGGCCGCCGGAGGACGGCGTGTTCAGCTGGTACGAGGTCTCGACACGCGTCAACTCCGTCGCCAATGACGACGCGCAATTGATCCTGCCGATCACGGACGAAGAGCGCGCGGCGCAGGAGGCGCCGAAAAAAGCCCCGAAGAAGGCGGTTGCGCGAAAGGCGCCAGCGCCGCCTCAGGACGACGGGCAGGGCAGTTTGTTTTGAATTCGCTCCTCGCCCGGCGAAAGCGCAGGCCCATGATCACTGGCGTCAATCGTTGCGCGCCAGTGTTGGCCGGGATGCCCGATCGAATCGCGCGATCCGCTCTAGACGAAAATCTTCAGCGCCGCATGTTGCAGCAGCATGATGGTCTTGGCATCGACGATGCGCCCATCGGAGATCATTGCCAGGGTATCTTCAATCAATAGTTGTAAAACTTCGATCTCCTCGCCTTCATGCGCGAGGCCGCCCCCGGCGCTGACGCGCATTTGCGGCTCATATTCGGCGACGAAGAAATGGATCTTCTCGGTCACCGCGCCCGGGCTCATGAAGGCCTCGAACACGAACTTGACGTCATGCAGGCGGTAGCCGGTCTCTTCTTCCGTCTCCAGGCGGATGCGCTCTTCCGGCGTGGCGTCGTCGAGCAGTCCGGCGGCGGCCTCGATCAGGAGATCGTCGTGGCCGTTGACAAAGGCCGGATAGCGGAACTGCTTGACCAGGATGACGCTGCGCTTTTGCAGATTATAAGGCAGGATCGCCGCCGCATTGCCGCGATCGTAGACCTCGCGCTGCTGGGTCTGCCAGCTGCCGTCGTCGCGTCGCCACGCCAGCTTGGTGTTGGTCAGCTTACCGTAGCTCTGCGAGAGCACGCGGACGTCTTCGACGCGGATGCGATCGGAAATGCTCATCGGGATTCCGGAAGGTTACGGTGTCGCCTCGCGACCGTCGAGCCATTTGGCATAGATGACGCGATCCTGCTCAGAATAATCCAGCTTTTCGTAGAACGCCTGCACCTTGCTGTTGTCCGAGCGCACCATCAGCATCAGCTTGGCGACGCCGCGCTGGCGCAGCCAGTCCTCCGCCGCGTTCATGATGCTACGGCCGTGGTCGCGGCCGCGGTGATCGGGATCGACGCTGACGTAATAGACCCAGCCGCGATGGCCGTCATGGCCGACCATGACCGAGGCGACAATCGTGTTGCCGTCGCGGCCGAGCAGGATGGTGGCGTTGTCGCCGTTGCGCGCCAGCGCGATGTCGGAGGCCGGATCGTTCCACGGCCTTGTTAGCCCGCAGCGCTCCCACAAGGCGATCACGGTCGGCACGTCATCGTCGCCGATGGGAGCGATGGCAAGGCTTTGGACGATATCCATTTCGCTACTCTTGATCTCTTCGGAATCGAAGCCGCGTGTTTAGCGCGCGTGTCTGACAGATTTCTGTCAGGTCACGGCCGCGTCGCTTCGGCTACAGCACCTTCCCCGGATTCATGATGCCGAGTGGATCGAGCATCGCCTTCAGCGAGCGCATCAGCGCGATCGCGGTCTTGTCCTTCACGTCGGGCAATTCGTCGCGCTTGAGTACGCCGATGCCGTGTTCGGCCGAGATCGAGCCGCCCATGCGCAGCACGATCTCGAATACAACCGCATTCACCTCGTGCCAGCGCGCCAGATATTGGCTCGTATCGGCACCGACCGGTTGGCTGACATTGTAGTGGATGTTGCCGTCGCCGAGATGGCCGAACGGCACCGGGCGCGCGCCCGGGATCAGCCTCACCACCGCCTCGTTGGCCTCGGCAATGAACGCGGGCACCGCCGCGACCGGCACCGAGATGTCGTGCTTGATCGAGCCGCCCTCGGGCTTCTGTGCCGCCGAGATGTCCTCGCGCAGCTTCCAGAACGCCATGCGCTGCGCCAGGCTGTCGGCGATCGCGGCGTCGTCGACGATGCCGTCCTCGAGGCCCTTTTCGAGGATCGTCTCCAGCGTGGCGCGGGCGTCGTTGCGTGCCGACGACAGCTCCATCAGCACATACCAGGAATGCTTCGACGACAGCGGATCGCGATTGCCGGCGGCATGCCGGATCGAGAAATCGAGCGCGATCGCCGCGATCAGCTCGAAGCTCGTCAGCGCGCCGGCCGCCTCGCTCTGCGCGATGGACAGCAGCTTGAGCGCATCGGCCGGCGATTTCAGCCCGACAAAGGCGGTCTCGATCGCGCGCGGCTTCGGAAACAGTTTCAGGCTGGCCGCGGTGATGATGCCGAGCGTGCCTTCGGCGCCAATGAAGAGGTTGCGCAAATCGTAGCCCGTATTGTCCTTCTTCAACTTCGACAGCGCATTGAGCACGCGGCCGTCCGCCAGCACCACTTCGAGCCCGAGCGCCATTTCGCGCGCCACGCCATAGGCGAGCGCAGCGGTGCCGCCGGCATTGGTGGAGAGATTGCCGCCGATGGTGCAGCTGCCTTCGGCGCCGAGCGAGAGCGGAAACAGCCGGTCGACCTCGGCCGCCTTCTGCTGCGCCACCTGCAGCACCACGCCGGCCTCGCAGGTCATGGTGTTGGAGGCGGTGTCGATCTCGCGGATCTTGTCCAGGCGCTTCAAGGACACCACCACCTCGCCGTGATGCGGTGTCTGGCCGCCGACGAGCCCGGTGTTGCCGCCCTGCGGCACCAGCGCGATCCGATGCTCGCTGGCAAGTTTGCAGATCGCCGCGACCTCAGCCGTGGATCCCGGCCGCAGCACCAGCGGCGAGCGGCCGTGGAACAGATTGCGCTCCTCGGTGACGTAGGGCGCGATGTCGCTCGCCTCGGTCAGCGCCTGGCGCTCGCCGACGATGGCGGCGAATTTCGCGATCAGGTCGGGCGGCAATGGCGGCACGGCGGGCTGGCTGATGTTCATCGTGTCTTGCTTCCAGTGTTATCTCGGTGCGGCGGCGCGGCGCAGCCGGTCGTTGATGGCCTCGCCGAGTCCCTCATGCGGGATCGGCATCACGGCGATGGCGCGCGCATCCTTGGCGTCGAGCGCGCGAAGATAGCCGAAAAGATGCGTCGCTGCCTCCGCCAGGTCGCCGGTGGGGGACAGGTTCAGCACGGCCGCCGCGCGGTCCGCGCCATGCAGGGTTTGGGAGCCGAACGCGAGCAGCGCCTCGCCCGGGGCAAGCGATGTCGCTTCGAGCCGCACCGCGGCGCGCGGCGCGTAATGCGAGGCCAGCATGCCCGGTGCGGATGGCGCGGCCGCCTCGGCCGATGGCCGGGCGAGCCTTTCGCCGAGCACGGCCTCGATCGCCTCGGTCGGCACACCGCCGGGCCGCAACAGGCTGGGCTGCTCGAAACAGCCGACGATGGTGGATTCGACCCCGACATGCACCGGGCCGCCATCCAGAATCAGGTCGATCCGGCCGGTCAGGTCGGCCTGCACATGGGCGGCCGTGGTCGGCGACACATGGCCGGAGATGTTGGCGGATGGCGCCACCACCGGTCCGCCGAAAGCGGCGAGCAGGGTGTGGGCGAGGGGGTGCGCCGGCACCCGAATCGCGACCGTATCGAGGCCGGCCGTCGCGAGCTCCGCGACCGCACAGTCCGCGGTCTTCGGCAGGACCAGGGTCAGCGGCCCCGGCCAGAACGCCGCAGCCAGCTTTTCCGCGGTCGCATCGAATCGGCCGATCCGCCGCGCAGCCGCAAGGTCGGCGACATGGGCGATCAGCGGGTTGAAGGCCGGCCGGCCCTTGGCCGCATAGAGCCTTGCGATCGCGCCGGCATTGGCCGCATCGGCGCCGAGCCCATAGACGGTCTCGGTCGGGAACGCGACCAGCCCGCCGCGGGCCAGCGTCGCCGCGGCCGCATCAATCCCGGCCGAATCGGCTGGCAGGACTTCGGTTCTGGAGGCGATAGTCTCGGGTACGGACATGAATGGCAGCGATCAGCGTGATTTTTGCGGTTTCGGTTCAACTCCCTGATCGGGAGAGCTCGATCGGCCTCCGGCGTGGTTCGCGGGAGCCAATCGGGGTGGGTGGGCTCGGTTTCCGGCCGGACCGTACTCTCTCGCCGCGTCGCCTCCAATGGCCTTGCGGCAAAGCCTCGTTGCGGCAAGGGCTTAACTCGCCGCTGGCGGGAGATGATTTCCTTCAGATTTCGTTGCGCCAGTGCCTTGCGGAGGGCGAAACCCGACGCTATAAGCCGGCTTCCCAAGTCGGAGCGTGGCTCAGCCCGGTAGAGCACTGCGTTCGGGACGCAGGGGTCGCAGGTTCGAATCCTGCCGCTCCGACCATTTTGCCTGCCATGCCTCCAGTGCGGGTGACATTCCCCTCCAATCAATGCCGCCTCGGTTCGCGGCCAGCTAGGTATCGTATCCGGGTTGGCGTATCCGCGCTCGCCGCAGGGGCGCCGCTCGCCGGTTTCTGGAAGTGAACCGACGAGCCGTATGCCGCCTCAGCTGCCGTGCCCGGTCGGCGCGACATCGCCATGCGACGCCTGGCTGTCGTTCTTGGCGCCGTCAGGAGCGGCGGCGGGCGCGGCCTTCGCCTCCGGCGTCTTCGTCTCGGACGTGTTGGCCTCCGGCGCCGGGTTCTGCACGGCCTGCGGTGCATTCTCTGGTTTGGCCTCGGGCTTCGGCTTCGGCGCTTCGAGCAGCGCCGCGCGCTTGGCCTCGACCACGGGCTTGATCTTGTCGTTCGCGATGCGGAACAGGTAATCCTGCGCCGAGCTCGCAAACAGATAGACGCCGCCCGCTGCATCCTTCTTGTAGCGATAGGTCGCAGGCTTTGGATCAATTTTATCCGATCTTATCGGTCGTTGGTAATATCTTGCGCTTAGCGTGTACGGCGCGGAAGGCGGCAAGCATGTACGTTGTCAACAATTCATTGCGCGCATTATTGGTCGCACTGATCCCAATTGGTGTCGCCCATGCCCTCATGACCGCGATGGCTCTGCTTGGCGGCAAAGGTATGGAAGCTGAACCTCCCGCACCTGATCAGGTATTGACGTTCTACCTGACCCGCGTAGCCATCGATGGCGGTCTTCTGTTTGCAGGTCACCGCATGCTGAGGCAGCGGATGGTATCGAGCCGGGCGGCCTATGCATTGATGGGCGGGGCTATGGCTGCGATAGGTTACGCGATTGCACTCCGAAACAGTCTCGAACTCTCGCCAGCTATCCACGGTACGGCGCTGACGATCGGTCTTTTGCCAGCGATCGCGGGTATGCTTTCCGGCTTTCTTTATGGGCAGTTTGCCGGCCTGTCTCCGGCCGCTCGCTTTCCCACGCTTTCATACGAAGGGCTCGTGACCTCGCTTGCGTTCGACGGGCCCACTCGCGTTCGTACGTCGGTGGCCGGCATTGTGATTGCAGCAGTGATGCCGGCGGCATTGACGACTATCTTGTCTGCTACGGTTGTCTCGCTCCTGCCGACCTATTTCAACTATCTGACGGGCGGACCTGGGCCGGTTCTCGGTCCGATCGTTGCCGCGGCAATTCCCGCGCAGCTATTTCTGACAATCTTGGTCGGGACAATCGTTCCGGCGGCCGTCTTCGTTTTGTGCCTTCACCACATTGCGAGAGCGCTTCGTCGTCATCGCGCACGTGAATACGCCGCGCTTGGCGGCGCGATGGCACTGATATGCGCTTATCTTCTTGCGCCGCTTACGCCTTTCACGTCAGCGTCCTACCTCCTCATCCCAGCGGCTGGTTGTGGGACGATCATGGGCGCTCTGTATCGGCGGTTTGCCGGACTGGAGCCGCTCCCGTTACCCGAGGCCGTGATCGCAAATGATCCGGATGCGCTCGTCGGTGCCGATCATCCTGCACGGCGGCAGCACAATGTGATCCTCAGCAACTGAAGGCACTTTTATCCGAGAGAGGATCAACATGAAGGGACTTGCGGGGATAGGCGCTGCAATATTCATTGCGGTCGCCGTTGCGCTATGGTTCACGACGGCACCGGTAGTCGTGAGGATGGAAGCAAGCTCCCTTACGCCAAGCTCGGCCATGCCAACGTTCCAACCCATAACCGACGATCCTCAACTCGAGCCTATGTCGGAGAAGTCGAGGTAGCGTTCGGTCAACGTGGCGATCAGAGGACGCCCTCGGCTCCCTGAAGTGCTTGCGGGTCCAGCCCAGTCGGGTCCTCGGATCATAGGCCCGGACGATATAGACGCCTTCGGCGCCCAGCGCTGCTGCTATAAGGGCAGTCCAGCAAGAATCCAGCTCGAATAATGTGGCCGTCAGTCTTTTGGGGGGCGCTGGGTCCACGTATGTGCCGCACATGAGAAAGCGCAGATTGTCGAGGTCCTGCAAGATCGGACTTGTCATTGCCGCCATCGCACTCCTGTCCGTGCTTGCCTACGGCGAGTTGGTATTGGATTGGCGCGTCGCGAGCGCGCGGCAGAATATCCGTTTCACAATGGGTGTGACGCAAAGCGTAGAGATCGCCGAGTACAACAGCTTCGAGCACGCGATGCGG
The DNA here is from genome assembly GCF_032484835.1 of Bradyrhizobium sp. SZCCHNS1022. Classification (NCBI taxonomy): domain Bacteria; kingdom Pseudomonadati; phylum Pseudomonadota; class Alphaproteobacteria; order Hyphomicrobiales; family Nitrobacteraceae; genus Bradyrhizobium; species Bradyrhizobium sp. SZCCHNS1022. Next base: position 2,848,180 of record NZ_JAUETT010000001.1, read on the forward strand.
CGGAAATACGGTGCGGCGGTGGACACGAAACTCCCGCTCGATACGGGGGTCGCCGAGGTCAGACTGAACGGTGCGGTCATGGAGACGAACTCGGACTTGAAGCGGATCGACGGCGTCTACGGAATCTTCCTCCTTGGTTCGGACGACTCGATCAGGACGAGATTTCCGTTCGAAGTGTCTGCCGGTTTTGGCGCCGCAAATTCCAAGGCGTGGATAACGGAGCACCTTAAGAAGAGCTTCAGGAGAGCTCCGCAGATTTGGTTCGCTTTCGACGATAACGACTGGATGCTCGACCGTTGCACCGCAAGCCCAAGAGATCTCGGCCTTGGGCCGATTGGCACGGCTCTTCGTCTCCGCGGCGGGACCTCGTGTGTTACGATCTGGAAAGGCAAGCAGCTGCCCGGCAGCATGTTGATTAGCGTAACCGTCGCCGATGGCAATCCTTGGATGCGTCCTTTCACGCGCAGGCTCTGCCGTGCCGTCACGGAAGCCGCGCTCGGCCAGCTCACTTCGAAATCGGCTGATCGACCCAACTATGCGGCATGCGTGCTGATCGATCGTCCCGAATTACACAGCGCGCGCAAATCCTTGACTGTCGACGCCTATTCAATAGCGGAGAACGGAGACCTACATCGAATGGACTTCAGCCTGCTTGCACCTGCGCGTTGATGTTCATCCTGGCGTGGCAGGCGGCCGCCTAGCGCGCCACGGCTCGCTAAGCCCGCTCAGCCGGAACCGATGTTAAGGAGCGTGAGCTTGATGTCGGGTTTGCCGCTGATGAATGCAGCGCTAGATCGAATGGGCTCATCGGCCGGCTCAGGGGCGAAGTGCCGACTGAGGTCCCCGGAGGTGCTCGGAATGCTGGACAGGCGTCTAGGCCGGAAGACCGAATTTGTTGGCGATTTCAGTGCGACATCTTGCAAGACAGCCGGCGAGAAGATTTTTGTTTCGCTTTTTCAGAAATCATGCTATCTCTTGTCCGTCCCGCCTCATCGAAGGGGCGTACGCGTCGTCACGAACGTGGAGGCGGGATGCGGTGGCCGTGGTGAGCTGCGCGATGACGAGCGCAGCTTGTCGCGGACGGCCAAGCCGTGTGGTCCTGACACCCCGACGCTGGTGTTAAGCTTGCGACGACGCTGACGCGTCGCGCTGGTGATGGTGGCCAGAAAGCCCGGTGCACCAGGGAGATCACGGAGCATCCGTAAAGCCACCGCGCAGGGAAGGCCGGATCATCCGGCTGACCTGTGGTGACTGCCGCCTGCTTTTTTTCTGCAGGCGGGCCACGGGCCTCAGCCGAGGTCCGGCCTTCCCTGTGCCCTCATTGCAAGAGGGCGGACCTGCCGCAAAGCTCGGGCGCATCTGCGCTGCGAGGCCGCGTCGGCGCGTGGATCGTGGTGTCTAATGGTCGCTCAGCGTTGTTGAACCGTCTGCAATGCGAATTCGATGACATGGCGTATGCCGCGCTCATCGAACGATGTCTCGATCCGTCCGGATAAGGGCTTGAGGCATTGGACGATCAGCTTGGTGCCGAATCCTTTTCTCCGGGGATCGGGAGCCGCGCTCGAAACGGCCGTTGCCGTTTCGCTCCAGCGAAGCACGGCCTTCCCGTCCTGGGCCTGCCAGCTGACATGGACCGTTCCTTCCGGCGTCGCCAGCGCGCCATGCTTCACGGCATTGGTGACGAGTTCGTGCACGATCAACACCAGATAGCGAGCGACGTCCGGCGAAACGCTGACCTCGGGACCTTTGAGCAGGTATCGGTCGGACCCGTAAGGCGCGAATTCGTATTTGAGGATCGCATCGATAAAGGCCGCGTGCGCCTGCTGGTTGAGCACGAGGTCATTGGCGTATTTGATCGCCCTGATCCGGCCAAGGATCGCGTCTGCCGCTTCCGGTTGATCGATCAGCGCTTGCTGCACCACGGTCTGGATCACCGCAAAGGTGTTGCGGCCCCGGTGTTCGAGCTCACGCGCGACCAGCTCGTGCTCCTGCTGGCTCGCCCTCATTCGCAGCATGATGAGGCGGCTGTAATGGGTGAACACGAGCAGAAGGGAAACCGAGACCGCCCACGCGAGGAGCGGCCAGGACAGCTTGTCCGCAGTGAATGCGAACCTGGGCGTCATGAACGCCCAGCATGCGATGAGTGTCGATGCGATCGCGGCGCCGAAGGCAGCGGGCGCGCCGGCCAAGAGACCCGTCAGCAGGATTGCCGGGAAATAGGTCGCGAAAGGAACTTCGGTCCCGAGCCAGGGGACCAGCAGGCGAAGCACCGTGGCCGATAATACACAAGCGGCGGCAACGGTCGCGGCTCGCCACGACAGGGGGCGGGTCTCATCGGCAAACCTGATGATCTTGTCGAGGACGGCCTGTTGGTCTCTCCGGGGGCCTCCCGGCGTGCTCTGTCGGGAGAGAGAAGCCGCCAAGCCGACCACACAAAGACCGACTGGAGCTATCGATGATTGCGGCACGAGCATCACCCCATGCGGCCACAGCCGTAGCCGGCCTTGCGGCATACTGAATATAATGCTTCGAGAGTGTCAACGTTTGCGCGCGCCGACCCGGCAGGCGATGGGGATCGTGCCGCGACGCTGCCCGCTGGAACCCCGCCGTGCCACATGGGTTTCAAGTCGTTCAGGTCTGAACAATTGCTGCCTGGAGCAGGCCAGCGGAGAGCCGGAATTGGCGTTGGACATCGCAGGGGAAAAGCCATTGAGCGTCCAGCGTGCCGCATTTGCCGCCACCGTCGGCAACATGCTCGAGTTCTACGATTTCATTACCTACAGCTTCTTCGCGGTCGAGATCGGCCACGCCTTCTTTCCCGCGCATACCGCCTATGGCAGCCTGATGCTGTCGCTCGCGACCTTCGGCGCCGGCTTCATCACCCGGCCGATCGGCGGCATCGTGCTCGGCATCTATTCGGATCGGGTCGGCCGGCGGCCGGCGATGCTGCTCAGCTTCGCGCTGATGGGGATCGCGATCCTCACGATCGCGCTCACGCCGTCCTATGCCACGATCGGCCTCGCGGCGCCGGTCATCGTCATCCTCGCGCGCATGGTGCAGGGCTTTGCGCTCGGCGGCGAGGTCGGGCCGACCACCGCCTATCTGCTGGAGATTGCCGCGCCTGAGCGCCGCGCCCTGGTGGTGGCGTGGCAGCCGACGAGCCAGGAGATCGCCGCGACTGCGGGCGCCCTGGTCGGCGTCATCCTGAGCGGCGTGATGTCGCCGGAGGCGTTGGACGCCTATGGCTGGCGGATCGCGTTCCTGATCGGCGCTGCGTGTCTGCCCTTTGGACTGTGGATGCGGCGGAGCCTGCCGGAAACCATCCGGCGCGGCGAGGATGGATCGAAGGAGATCACGAAGTCGGGTCACCTTGCGCTGTCGCGCCGGCATCTCCGCCTGATCGTGCTGGCGCTGATGATCCTGGCGAGCGGGACGATCTCGACCTACGTCACCCAATACATGACGACCTACGCCAAGACCACGCTGAACGTCGCCGCGAACCTCGCCTTTGCCGTCTCGGTCGTCAGCAACGGCCTGCAGATCCTGGGCGCGATCCTGGGCGGGTGGCTGGCCGATCGTCATGGTCGCAAGCCCGTGATGATCTGGCCGCAGCTGGTCGTGCTGGTGCTGACCTATCCGATCTTTCTTTGGATCGTGCGTGCCCCCGGCGTCGCCTCCTTGTTGTTCGGCTTCGGCGTGCTGTCGCTGATCGGGTCGCTGCCCTACACTGCGTTCTATGCGAGTTTCACCGAAGCTTTGCCGCAGGAGATCCGCGGCGGCGTGTTCGCCACCATCTATGCCGTCGCAATCGCGAGTTTCGGCGGCACCGCGCAGCTCGTGGTGACCTGGCTGCTCCACGTCTCCGGCGATCCGCTGGCGCCGTCCTGGTATCTGTTGTTGGCTGCAGCCGCAGGGCTGGTCGCAATGAGCCTGATCCCTGAGACCGCACCTGCCAAGGTTGGCCTCGCCAGAATTGAACCGAATTGAACGAGGATGGCATGAAGCCGCATGTGATCTGCCTGATGGCTGCAAGCGTCGATGGACGCACGCTTCCGAGCCGCTGGCGTCCAAAGGGGGCGGCCGGCGATCTGTTCGAGCGCGTGCATGATCAGCTCGATGGCGACGCATGGCTGATCGGCCGCGTCACCGGACAGGAGTTCGCCAAGGGCAAGCCCTATCCGGCCACAACGGATCAAGTCTTTCCGCGGACCGCCTGGCTGCCCCGGCGCGACGCCGACGCCTATGGCGTCGTGCTCGATGCCAGCGGCAAGATTGCCTGGGGCCGCTCTGACATTGGCGGCGATCCCATCGTGGTGGTGCTCACCGAGGCGGTATCGGATGCGCATCTGGCCGGCCTGCGCAGCGAGGGCGTGTCCTACATCTTCGCCGGACGTACGCAGATTGATCTCGCACTCGCGCTTGAATGTCTCAATCGCGACCTCGGCGTGAAGCGGCTGCTGCTGGAAGGTGGCGGCGGAGCCAATGGCGCTTTCCTGCGCGCCGGGCTGGTCGATGAGCTGAACCTGATCATCTGTCCGGCGGTCGACGGCGCCAAGGGCGCACCGAGTGTGTTCGATTCGACCGAAGCGGAGGCCGATCAACGCGCGCCCGTTACCGAGATGACGCTGGAGAGCAGCCAGCTGCTGGACGGCGGTGCCATCTTGCTGCGATATGAGATCCAGAACGAGGCCTCACGGTAACCTTCATGGCGCGACCGCAGTCTGGGAATATCATCGTCATCGGCGCCGGCGCTGCCGGGTTGATGGCTGCCCGCGAGCTTGCGCGTGCCGGCAGGCGGGTGACGATCCTGGAAGCGCGCGACCGCTGCGGTGGGCGCATTAATCCGCTTGCTGCCGCAAGCTTCGGATACAGAGCTGACGGCGGTGCCGAATTCGTCCACGGCGAAGCGCCGGTGACGCGCGCTCTGTTGCGCGAGGCTGGGCTTTCCCTGGCGCCGGTTCAGGGACAGCGCTGGACAGCTCAAGCCGGACAACTCCATCTGGAGTCATTTGACGATACCGACGATGCCGCGCTTCAGCAGGCATTACGCGATGTGACGGACGATATGCCGATCGCCGAATTCCTGCGGCGATATTTTGACGGCGCGCAACATGAGCAGCTTCGGCACGCGATCCGGCGCATGGTCGAGGGCTACGACGCGGCCGATCCGGAACGGGCGAGCACGCTCGCTTTGCGTGAGGAGTGGATGGGCGGCGAGCAAAGCCGGCAGGCGCGGCGCATCGGCGGCGGTTATGGTGCGCTGATCGACTTCTTGGCCGCGGAATGCCGCAAACACCAGGTCGCACTGCATCTTGGCTCCGCCGTGGTCGCGATCGAAGCGGGTGATGGAGGTGTTTCGGTCCGCTGCGCCAACGGCGACGCCCACCAAGCTGATGCCATCGTCCTGACCGTGCCTCCGCCTCTCTTGAACCGGATCGCGCTGCCGCTGCCGGAGCGAGAGAAGGTGCTCGCGGCGGCCGACATCGGCTTCGGCAACGTCATCAAGCTCCTGCTGCGCTTCGACAGACGCTGGTGGCTCGATCAGCACGAGGATCTTGCGGATCTCACCTTTCTGATTTCAGAAGCGGAGATCCCGGTGTGGTGGACGCAGCACCCTGCAGATGCGCCTGTGCTCACGGGGTGGCTCGCCGGCCCGAAGACCGCAGCGATGGCTCATCTCGATGAGGATGGCTTGATCGATGCCGGGCTTGCCTCGCTCGCCGCGATCTTCGGCCGCGACCCAAAGCAGCTGAAGCGGATATTGGTGGCCGCGCGGGCGATCGACTGGGGCCGTGATCCGTACGCCGGCGGCGCCTATTCCTATGCGACGCCGGCAACGCGCGCGGCGCAGGCGCGGCTCTCGCACCTCGATGGCCGGCCGGTGTTCTTTTCCGGCGAAGCGCTCTATCAGGGGCGGGACATGGGGACCGTCGAGGCGGCGCTGGCGAGCGGGTTGGAGACGGCGCGGGCCATTGTTGGGACAGGAGATCGAGGTGACTGAGCTGGAAAAGGCCGAGCATTTCCTCGAGGTGCTGAAGTCGGCGCAAGCGGCTGCACCGCAGCCGGCGCTGCAGCTTCTGAACGGCCTGATCGGCATGGCCAAAAGCGCCGGCGGCGACCAGGAATTCGAGATCGATGAAGCGCGCTCCAGCGCGTTCATGTCGATCTGCGAGGTCGGCAAGGCGCTGCATCGCGGCCTGCCCACGAGCCCGCTTTGGGAGCATGCGCTGGCGGCGACCGAACGCTGGGTGAGCCTGGTCAGATGAAACTGCCAAGCTCCGCCGAACGCAGGGCTGCTTTGGGCGGAGCTCGGATCGTTGCCGCTGAAGCCCGGCATGTCAGCCGAGCTGGCTTTGGGGCTTTAGGGCCGTATCGGCTACGAGGCAATCCCTCCCAACATGTCGCGCCGGCGGCCGAAGCGATGGTTGGCATGGAGCATCCAGCCGGAGATCGGCAAGCCGTCACGGTGGCGTCCGCCGCTTTCGGCGCCCGCCCAGGCGGCCACCGCACCGAGCAGCAGCGCCGTCGCAACCGAGAAGGCGAGGATGACGGTGCCGGCACGTGCCCGGCCGATCGCGGTTTTGGACTCCGCGATGATGCTATCGACGCGGCGCTCCGCGTCCGGTCCCGCGAGCCCCGTGGTGGCGGTCACGAGCTGGACGAGATAGGTCCGATCGTCCGAACTGACGCCAGAATGGCTCGACGAGGTCAGCAGGATGCGCCCGGCTTCGGCACGCGCGGGTGCAAGTTCAGCCGTCGGCGGTCGCCGTGGCGAGCGGAACAAATGGTCCAGCTCGGAGCTGAGAACCGACGGTTCGGTGGTCGTAGACGGTTGTCGCCACGCGTTCGGACGGTTCACCGCGGAGGTAAGAGCTGCGGCGAGCGCCGCGCCGAGCACGACCGCGAGGGCCCATGAGGCGACACCGTGAAGGCCGTCACGCCGCTCGGTGTCGTCGCCGCGAGGTGCTTCGTAGGGCGTACGAACCCGGCCCGCCATGTAGCCGCCGCAGCCGAAGCTGATCAGGGATTGCAGAATCAGATAGATGCCCGACAGCAGCCAGAGCGCGACCGATGCGTCGCGCCAGGTGGGCGCCGCCGAGCTGACGCCGAGACCGACGGTTGCGGCAAAGGTGATGAGAATGGACGAGACCGCAGCGGCGGTCAGGGCTCCCGCCACGATCGGCGTCCATTGCAGGGTCCAGCTGTCCAGAGCTGGGCGAGCGGGCGGCGCCGTCTCCGGCGAGATTGCTTCGATGGTCATGGCCGCAGCGCCTCAGCGAAGACCGAAGAAAGACAGGATCGCCATGATGACCACGATGAGGCCTATCAGATAGATCAGTCCGTCCATGTTGTCCTCCTCCTCAAGACGGGTTCGGTTCCTATCAGTAAGGTCGGACCACAAGGTTCCGGATTTGATAGCGCCCTGAAGCGCTGTGCACGTCGTCTGCGATGGACGTGCCGCTGGGGCGCTCGCGCGGATTGCTACAATGCACAATTGCGCAGAGCGGCGTGGCGCTCCCGCGCCAAGATCGACAAGGACAAAACTGATAGACGGGGGCTGCACCGACCTCGATGGTGGAAGGTCATCCCTTCTTGCTGTGCTGCTCCATGTAGGCCTTGGTATGGTGATGCACCGTGCCATCGCTGTCGCGGTATTCCCGTTGCTTCAGCGAGCTGTCGTCGTCCGATCCCTGCGCGCGATCTTCGCTCCGGCCGCCGCCGTTTCCATCACCGGAATGCCGGGCTGCACGATGATCGCCATGCTCGCGGCGTTCCGCTGTGTCGCGTCCGACAATCTTGCTGAACAAGCCGCTGGGATCATAGACCAGCGCCAGATTTCGCTCCTCGAACTCGGTGAAGAACTCGTCCCACGAGATCTCGACCAGATTGCCGTGTTCGGAGTTCGGTGCGTTCGGGAACATGATGCGGATGATGCCGACATCGTCGCCCTTGTGCGTGCGATCGACGGCTGCCGGCTTCCCGCCTTGTCGTTCGGCCCATTGGCGGATCGCTTTGTGATCGGTGGTGACTTCGGCCATGGGGGATCCTCCGCCTGTTTGCGTCTGAGGTGGTGAATGTCCGTGATGGCGCGATGTTCCTGCCGGCACATGCCTGTCGCGAAAAAGCACCGCGATTGTGCCGGCGGTAATTGCCGGCGCAAAGGATCGTCCGCAGCTGCTAGTGGCGTCTTCCATATGTCCGATCGCCGCCACACGTCGGTGACGACGACGGGAATCCATGGGTTCCATGCCGGCTTGCCGGTTTATTCTTGTTAGGTATGTATCATTGTGGTTGCATAGGAATCGGCTCGTGTAACACGGGGGGATTTTATGGATGGAGCTCTAGGAACCGTCGAGCGCTGCCTCGCAGACGAGCTTACAGATCACGCAGTCGCAAGCATTGGCTCTGCGGCCTATTTCGCGGATCCGTTTCCGCACATCGTCTTTCGCGATTTTTTTCCCGCTGCGTTCTACCGCGAGATGGTTCGCTCTTTTCCCACCACCGGCTACGAGCCCATCACCGCGACCGGCACAAGGGTGGCGCTCCGGCTCTATGGCAATCATCTGGAGAAGATATCGCCCGAGCTACGGTCCATGTGGACTGCCGTCTCGCAGATGCTGACCTCCGAAGCGGTCGCGCGGGCGATCACTCTCATGCTCAAGGACGGACTCGAGGTCCGCGCCAAGGGCGACAAGGTCCGTCCTGAGGAGCTCGATTTGATTGCGAAGCCGGTCATCTACCGGGACAACGACGGATATCGCATCAAGCCGCATCCCGATACGCGTAAGAAGGTGGTGACGATGCAGCTCTATTGTCCGGCTGATGCCAGTCAGGAAGTGCTCGGCACCACGCTTTATCGATCCTCGCTGAAGGGGCTCTTGCACGTCGGCTCGTATTGTCTCGAGCCGGTCAAGACGATTCCATTCCTGCCGAACATCGGCTACGCCTTCGTCGTCTTGAAAGCCTATCATTCGCTGCTCGGGATGAGTTGGCACGGGCGGCCCCCCATCGCCACCGCCCGGCCGCGGATGTCGATCCTGAACACGTTCTATCGAAGTGAAACCGAAGGATTCTGAGCCGTCACTGGGGCGCGCGACGCAGCACAACCTCCGCTAATCTTATCGTGCTCGGCTTCCCGCCGAGCGCGGCTCGAACGCCGATCTGCAAGCGTCGCTCAGATATGCCTTGCGCTGTCGCAGGCAGTCTTCGACCCTGCCAGCATCAGGGATCTCGCCGCTGCAGTACCGGAACGCGTCCGAGGTGCATGCCGCCCGTTGCTCGGGCGTGCCTCGATTGTCCGCACGATCGTCTTGAGCCATTGCAGCCGGTCCGCAGACCCAGGCGACCAGGATGGTCGCGGCGACGCTGAATTTCAGCAGGCGCAGCTCGTCCTTTCCTCGTTTCGCTGGGGACCGCCGACCTGCCAAAACCAGGTTCGCGGCTATGTCGTGGGAATCGCAACCTTTGAACCGCGGCATGGCGAACTCGGTCTTGGCAAGTCGAGGAGCGTGGAGTGAAATATACCGTATCGTTTAATACGAGGAGCGCCGTAGGAAGTCAACCTGCGAGGAGCGGGCAAGTATTCTCGACCGCGTTCGATCAGTTGCGGCTGTGTGCCAGTGAGCACGTTCGCTGGAACGCGAGAAAGTGCTGGCAGCCTGCTCGCGCTGTTCATTCACCCGTAACGAGGCTCGGGGTGGGCGTGCGTCGTCTCAGGTGCCGGTGACGCCGGCGCGACAGGTAGAGCAGGACGCCGGTGACGAGGAACAATGGCATCAGGGCCGCGGCAAACATGAACAGCAGTTTACCCGGCCAGCCGAGGATGCTGCCGCGGTGAATATCGAGCACGCGGGCCAGAATCCGCTCGCCGGTCGTCTTGTCGGCATAGCGTTCGGAGGCGACGATTTGGCCGGTTGTTGCATCGATGCGGAATTCGTCGCGTGCACCGTCGAGTCCGTCGTGGTGCCATGATCGGACGCGGATGACCGTGCCCGCGCCCGATGGCAGGATCAGTTGCGCCGTGACGAAGCCGTTCGGCTGCGCGCGCAGCAAGGCCTCCCACGCGCGATCGAGGTTCAGTGGCGCCTCCGGCTTAGCGGCACTGGCGTTCGCATCGGTCGCGCGCGATGTGCGGGACGGTTTGGAGGCGATGGCCGCAGAAGCCGTCTCAGGTCGCGACAGCAGCCAGGTTGCGCCGGCTTTGTACCATTCGAACGAGTACCACAGGCCTGTCAACGCGATCACCAGATAGATCGGCAGGAGCCAGGTGCCGATCACCGCGTGCAGCGACCAATGCAGGCCGCGTCCGCTCAAGGCCAGGTTGGGCTTGAGCCACATCTTGACGCTCGTGACGCGATGCGGCCAGCGCAGCACCAGCCCCGAGATCATAAGGGCGATCAGGCCGAGCACGGTAACGCCGGTGATCTGCCGGCCATAGCCGTTGCCGTCGCCGGGGATCAGTAGCCAGCGGTGCAGTCGGCGCACGGTGGCAAAGAAATCTGCCCCCATGGGCACGCCGAGCACATGGGCATCATATGGATCGACATAGACCGAGGAGGGCCGCGCTCTGCTTTCGCTGCGTGGAAATCGGACGAGCACTGCGGCCGCCGGGTTGTTCGGGATCGTCAGGCCCGACACCCTGCCGAAGCCATGCTCCGCCTGCAGCCGCGCTAACAACTCGTCCGGTGCGAGCTTCGCTGCGGCGCGCGCTTCGACCTTCATCAGCGAGCGGTTGAGGCTCGCCTGAATCTCATCCTCGAAGCTCATGATCGCGCCGGTGATCCCGATCACCGTCAGCACCAGCGAGAACACCAGACCAATGACCGAATGCAACTCCAGCAGCGCGGCCTTGACGAAAGACTTGACCATGTACGTCGGAATCTGCGGGCGTGGCGATGTCGAGATCAGGAAATGTTCTGCAGGCGCAGATGGTCGCCAGCGGCTGAACCATAGCGACGCGTCCTTCGACCCGCCACCCAATCCGGTACCATCCAGTTTGTAATAGCTCTAGCTTGACAGCCCGTGCGCATGTTCCGCGATGCCTCAGAATTTCACTGTCGCCGAGAGCGACACGCGTCGTGCATCGCCCATCGCGACGGTCAGGATGCTGTTGGCCGACGGATAGTAGACGGTGTCGAACAAGTTCTTGACGTTGAGCTGATAGATCAGCGGCAGGTTTTGATATCTGGTCTCGTAGGTCGCGAAGATGTCGGCGACCACATAGGACGGCAGCACAAAGCTGTTGGCGGCATCGCCCGGCCGGTCGCCGACATAGCGCGCGCCGGCGCCGAGCCGCAGCCGGCCGGGCAGGGCGGTTCCGAAATCGTAGACCAGATACAGCGAAGCCGTGTTGAGGGCGACGTTCTGCAGCTTGTTGCCCGCATAGGTCGGATCGTCGATCACGCGCGCATCGGTATAGCCGTAGCTGCCGATCATGCTCCAATGGTCGGATAGCTTGCCGGTGGCGTCCACCTCGACCCCGCGTGAGCGGACCTTGCCCGCGGCGCTGTACTCGGTGAGACCGGTCGCCGTGTTGAGCTGGGAAACCAGCACGTTTCTCTTGTCGATGTCATAGATGGCCACTGTGCCGGAGAGGCGTTGGTCGATATCGAATTTGAGTCCGGTCTCCCACGATGTGCCCTCTTCAGGAGCGACGTTGGAGCCGATCACGACGCCCCCCGTCAGCGGAGCGATCGTCGAGCTGGGCTTGAGCGATTGAGTATAGCTTGCGTAGAGCGAAAGTTGCTCGTTGAGCTTGAGGATCGCGCCGCCGAGCGGCAGGGCCTTGTCGCCGGCCAGATTGGTATTGGTCACGAATGGCCGGCCTTTGCCGGCCAGTTGTTCGTAGTCCATGTACCTGACGCCTGCGACCAAGGCGAGCCGCTCGGTCAGATGCAGCGTGTCCTGCAGGAATAGCGAGTATTGGCCGAGCTTGTCGGTTTGGTCGCTGTCGCTGGCGGAAACCGTCGTGCCAGGCTGAACCAGGCCGTAAGTCGGATTGTAGAAGTTGAAGCTCGCTGTCGCCTGCCGGATCATATCTTGCCGATAGATCGTGCGATACTGCGCATCACCTCCAACCAGGATGTCGTTGCGCAGGCCGCCGAGCCAAAAGCCGCCCTGCAGGTAGGACGTCCCGTAGCTCACCCTGGAGAGCGCGCCAGAGGTGCCGTCATCGCTGCGCTTCTCGACTCCGGTCCTGGCGTCAACCGAGGTGATCCGGAGCTGGTTCGCGTTGTAGGTCTCGGTGTTGTAGCTGTACGCCGCTGTGACCTTCCAGTCTTCGCTGAGTTTCTGCTCGACCGAGGCCTGGATCAGCTCGGAGCGGCCCCACATGTTGTTGAAGGGCTCGTCGAGGCGGCGGGTTGCCGGAATGGCGAGCGGCGCCTTCGTCGTCGAATCGAACGCTGTGCCGCGGTCGAACGGGTAGATGAATTCGCGATGCTCGTAGTTGAGCTGCACCGTGGTGCTGTCGCCGTACCAGGCCAGCGAAGGTGCCACCAGCATCTCGCGGTGCCGTCCGAAATTGCGCCAATAATCCTCGCTGACGCCATAGCCGATGAAGCGATAGGCGAGGCCACCATTGCCGATCGGGCCGGTGATGTCCATGGTGCCGTCCGCGCCCGTGCGGCTGTTGGCGTAGGCTGATCCGAGCAGGGTGATCGAGCCGTGCTGGTAAAGCTCCGGGCGCTTGCTGATCGTGTTCACGATGCCCCCGGGATCCATGATGCCGTAGAGCAGCGAAGCCGGTCCTTTCAGCACCTCGACGCTTTCGACTGCGGCATTCAGGCTGCGGCCCTGCACCAGCGGCATGCCGTTGCGCATGATCGAGCCGTCGCGGTTGTCGCCGAAGCCGCGGCGTATCACCGCGTCCTGGGTGCCGGCCAGCGTGTTCGTCTGGGTAATGCCACTGACGTTGATGAGCGCGTCATCGAGGTTGCGCGGCAGCTGGTCCTTGAGCACCTGCTCGGGAACGACATTGACTGCTTGCGAGGTGTCGAGTGGCGAGGCGCCGCTGCGCAAGGTCGTCGCGCTGGGCATCGCGCGATAGCCGAGTTTGGCTTCGGTGAGCGCTGCGGCTGCAGCGGCAGCGCGCTCGGAGCGCGTTGGCTCGGCGCGAGCCGGTGGCACGGTGTGCCCCGGCGTCGCAGCCGCTCCGACCTGGCGCGGAGAATCTGCAGTTGTTCGTATCATCTTCCGCTTTGGCGCCGGGGCATCCACCGTCACCGCCGGCAGTGTCGATTGCGCGTTGGCGCTTGAGGTTGGAGAGAGGATATCGGCCAACAATGCGACGGTGCCGGCCACGGCATTCAGTCGCTTGCCGACTCGATCGCATGGGGCGCCAAGCCGGCAATCAGTTCGTCTCGTCACTTCAATTCACTTCCACGTCCACCAAGGCTACCAGGTGCCTCTATCAGTCACCGCGGCTCATGAGAATGTCGCGTGGACTTGAATTGCTCTAAGAGAGACGTGAAGGTCGTTGCATCGATGTTGAGCAGGCGCCGCCGTGCCGGACTTCGGCTCGCCGGCCTCGCGCGCTGCGATCACACGCGTCACGGGAACTTCACTTGATTGCGTGCGCAATTGCAGTCAGCGTTACGACATCAACAGGAGAGCGACATGCGTTTGCCGATTGTCAGCCCGGATGAACTGAGCGACGAACAGAAGCCCCTCTACGAGGATATGAAGAAGGGCATGCGGGATCACTTCAAAGGGTTCGTCAACCTCCGCGCCGATGGCGCATTGCTCGGGCCGTGGAATCCGTGGCTCCGCGAGCCGAAGTTCGGCAAGCCGGTCTGGGAGCTGGTGAAGGCGATGGTCGCAGCGCCATCGTTGCCGGCGGCCGTGCGGGAAGTCGCGATACTCGTGACAGGGGCACACTTCCGCTCGGCGTATGAGCTTTATGCCCACGTTCTCGTCGCCGAGCAGCGCGGATTGACGGACGAGAAGCTGTCAACGATCGTTGCGGGCCAGCGGCCGGTCGACCTGACCAAGCAGGAAGCCGTTGCCTATGATGTCGCCTCGGCCCTGGTCAATGGCGGCGTGCTGCCTGAACTGACCTACCGCGCGGCGGTCGAACAGTTCGGAACGCATGGTGCGGCCGAACTGTCTTATCTCGTCGGAGTCTATTGCATGGTCTCCGTCACGTTGAACACGTTCGACGTGCCGGTCCCCGACTGACGCCGCGCGAGGAGCCGTGGCTCATCAGCGATAATAGCCACGATACGGGCCGCGCTGGCGGGCGTAGGCATGTGCAGGATTGATGCCGCAATAGGCATCGGTTCCGGATGCGGACGCCTGACACTGCTGGTAGGTGGAGAATTGGCAGTTGCCGGGATAGCCCCAGATGCGGCCCTGCAGGCAATAGCGGGCCTGTCCGGCGTCGGCTGGCGACAGCGAGGCGAAGCCCGCGACCAGCGCGAGCGTGGAGAGGGTGGCAAGCAACAGACGGCGCATGGAGTGTCTCCACAGAGGGTGAATATGATGGCCTTTCAACGCGGTGTGCCTCGTCGCCGTTCCTCCCGCCGCGATAGCTTGGGATCTGTTGTGATTGGGCGGTGATCACTTGGCGATTGCACTGCGATCCAATTTGCCGATCTCATTTGGCGGTGGTCGGTCGGCGGCACTGACTCCGCCATGACAGGCGGGTGGTGCCGACAACGGTTTAGTGTCGCTTACGCCTGGTTCAGTTCATCCGTGTGCCGCTCTACGTGGCGTGCGGGAACAATCCAGGATGGGTCCGGTTGCTTCACGCATAAGCACGGACAATCACATGTTCCGACGGTCCAAATCTTCCGGCGCGAGTGAAGTCGCCGCGCAACCCATTCGCTTTCCGGGTACCGGCAGCGTGCTGGCGTTGCTGGGTCTTGCGGTCCTGGTCCAGTATCTCGGTCAGCGCCAGACCGATCGCGGACGCTCCGGCCGGGGACAGGAGCTCGGCCAGGGATATGGCCAAGGATCCGGCCAAGAATCCAACCAAGAACTCGGCCATGGCCGGTTGGCCAATTCGCCGTCGGAGATCCCGCCGCGCGGATGGAAAGACGTTCTTGTCCGGCTCTACGAGGACGTCAGCGAGCACCGCGTCCTCGCCTTCGCCGCGGGCATGACGTTTTACAGCCTGCTCGCCATCTTTCCCGGCCTGGCTGCGCTGGTCGCGATCTATGGGCTGTTTGCCGATCCCGCGAGCATCGCTGCGCATCTGGGGCAGATGAACGGCATATTGCCGGGCGGGGCGATCGAGATCGCGCGCGACCAGCTGACACGGGTCGCATCGAAGGGATCGCAGGCGCTCAGCATTACGTTCGTCGTGAGTCTCGCGATTTCCCTGTGGAGCGCCAACGCGGCGATGAAGTCGCTGTTCGACGCTCTCAATGTCGTTTATGGCGAGCGCGAGCGGCGTGGCTTCATCAAGCTGAATGCGATCTCGCTTCTGTTCACGGCGGGTGCCATCCTGTTCGCGATCATCGCGCTCGGTGCGATCGTGGTGGTCCCGATTGTCTTGAATTACGTCGGGCAGTCGAGCGCCGCTGATAGTCTGCTTCGCATCGGACGCTGGCCCGCGATCTTCGTCTGCGTCGCGCTGGCACTGGCGCTGATCTACCGCTATGGCCCGGACCGGGAACGGCCGAAATGGCGCTGGATCAGCTGGGGCAGCTCGCTCGCGGGGGCGCTGTGGCTCGTGGCCTCGGTGCTGTTCTCCTGGTACACGGCGAGTTTCGGCAGCTACAATGCCACCTACGGCTCGCTGGGCGCCGTGGTCGGCTTCATGACATGGCTCTGGATCTCCGCCACCGTGATCCTGGTCGGGGCCGAACTGGATGCGGAGCTGGAGCGTCAGACACCACCACCGGTGCGGCCAAGCCGATCGGCACGCGCGGCGCCGTGGCCGATACGATCGGAGCTGCGAGCTGATCCGGCCGAGCTCGTCTTCGCATTGAAGTCGTCTGACCAGAAAACTCAGGAGCCTGGAGTGCGGTGGTCAGACCGAGCGTCCGCAGAGTCTCGGGCCGCGGCGCCAGCGGTAGGAAGACGCCGCGTCGGCCATCGGTCGCTGCCTTGGCGAGCAGCGCCCGCCAGATCGAGGCGATATCCGGGTTGCGCCTCGCTCGTCGCGGAGGGTGCCTAGATGTAGAACTCGGACGCGCCCGAGATCGATGCCGCGCGTGCAAGGTGGTCGCGCCAAGGCGCGATCTGATCTATCAACCTGGTCGATAGAGCCTTCCGCCGCGCCTCAACGGCCAGGTGAAGCGACCAGGAGTTCTCGCGATGTCCCCCATTCCTGACATGCATCCGAACCTTGCATCCGAAGCCGCCGCCCTGCTGACGGCCCTCGGTATCGCAGCCGACAGCATCACAAGCGGTACGCTTGCCGCGCATTCACCGATCACTGGCGAGATCCTTGGCCATGTGCGCGAGAGCAGCGCCGCCGAGGTCGGGCTCGGGATCGAGAAGGCGCATGCGGCCTTCCTGCGCTGGCGCCTGGTGCCGGCACCGCAGCGAGGCGAACTCGTGCGCCTGTTTGGCGAGGAGTTGCGTGCCCACAAGGCTGAACTCGGCCGGCTGGTCTCGATCGAGGCCGGCAAGATCGTGTCCGAAGGCCTTGGCGAGGTCCAGGAGATGATCGACATCTGCGACTTCGCCGTTGGCCTGTCGCGCCAGCTCTATGGTCTCACCATCGCGACCGAGCGCGCCGAGCACCGGATGATGGAAACTTGGCATCCGCTCGGGGTGACCGGCATCATCTCGGCATTCAATTTTCCGGTGGCGGTCTGGGCTTGGAATGCGGCGCTGGCGCTGGTCTGCGGCAACAGTGTCGTCTGGAAGCCGTCGGAGAAGACGCCTCTCACGGCGCTTGCGACCGACGCCTTGCTGGCGCGGGCGATTGTCCGATATCGGCGCGAGGGCGGACAGGCACCGGACGGGCTCAGCGCCGTGCTGCTCGGTGGCCGTAAGGTCGGCGAGATGCTGGTCGATCATGCCCGTGTGCCGCTGGTCTCCGCCACGGGCTCCACGGCGATGGGGCGCGTTGTCGGCGCGCGCCTGGCTGGCCGTTTCGCCCGGGCCATCCTGGAGCTCGGCGGCAACAATGCCGCGATCGTGACGCCGTCCGCCGACCTCGACCTGACCTTGCGCGCGGTCGCGTTCGCCGCGATGGGCACAGCCGGACAGCGCTGCACGACGCTGCGCCGGCTGTTCGTGCATGCGGACGTTTACGACCAGCTTTTGCCGCAGCTTAAGCAGGCCTATGCGTCGGTGACGATCGGCAATCCCTTGGAGGTGGACACGCTGGTCGGGCCGCTGATCGATGCCAGGGCCTATCAGGCGATGCAGACGGCGCTTGCTGCCGCGCAAGACCACGGCGGTGCCGTGGTCGGCGGCGAGCGCGTCATGGTTGGCGGCTGCGAACAGGCCTATTACGTGCGGCCCGCATTGGTGGAGATGGCGGCGCAGGCCGAGCCGGTGATGCAGGAGACCTTTGCGCCGATTCTCTATGCGATCCCGTATCGCGATCTCGGCGCGGCGATCGAGATGCACAACGCGGCGCCACAGGGCCTGTCTTCCTCGATCTTCACCAACGATCTGCGCGAGGCCGAGCTGTTTCTGTCCGCATCCGGCTCCGATTGCGGCATCGCCAATGTGAATATCGGCCCGTCCGGAGCGGAGATCGGTGGCGCCTTCGGCGGCGAGAAGGAGACCGGCGGCGGCCGCGAATCCGGCTCGGATGCGTGGAAGGCCTATATGCGCCGCGCCACCAACACCGTGAACTACGGCCGCACCTTGCCGCTCGCACAGGGCGTGAGGTTCGATATCGGGTGAGTTCGGCGCATAGACGGAAGGACGGGCGCCCCGGTCGCTTGCGCCGCCGGGCCATCAGTTCTGGGGAGATAGATCGATTCCAGCGAACGCGGCGCGAAATCCGGGATCGGCCCACAATTCACGCATCGCCTTGTGCATGCCACCCTCGGACAAATGGATGGCATCGACGAAATTGTCCGGATCGTCGTCGATCGGCGAGTGAGCGAGATCGAACAGCGGGATGCCCAGGCGAGCGAGCCACGCCCTGGTCTTCTCGCTTTCGAAGTCTCGCCAGGTGCCGGCTTGCGAATGGTAGGACTCGTCGTGGTCCAGCAGGTCGACCCCGGCACGGATCAGGGGCAGTTGCACGGCAATGAGCCTGATCCCGCGCTCGCGTGCGATTTCGGCAAGCTGCGCGATCGGCGTCTGCAGGCGCGCGGACATTGCGGCGCCGGCCGGGACCGAGCTCGCGAAGAAATCGGCCGAGCGATAGTGCTGATGGGCGGAGTCGATATGTCCTGCCGAATAGACATAGGAACCGTCGCTGCGAAATCCCTCCTCGGCGCGGACGCTTTCGGGGCCGATGAAATTCGTCGGAGCGCTGCGATAAGCCTCGAACGGGACACGATTGGCTGCGGCGTTGCGGAGGAATGTGCCGAGACTCGCCATTGCATAACGGAACGGACGGTCGTGGATCATCGTCCGCGTCGTCGCGAACCAGCGCTCCCATCGCTCGGTGAACAGGAAGTAGTCGAGCTCCAGGATCGCAACGCGTGGCCGGGACTCGCGGGTTGCCCGGTCGAAGACGTCCAGGAGCTGATCGGTGGTCCAGGCGGTGAACGACAGGTTGTAGAAGCGCGCGGGCCGGAACATCTCGGCGCGGAAGCCCCCGGCGCGCGAGCTGCCGAAACACATGATCTCGGGCTGCTGCTCTGCGACCCGGGCGAGCTTGAAGGCGGCATTGTAGCGCAGGTCGACCGGCAGGATAACGGCATCCGGATTGCGGGTCTGGATCGCTGCGAGTTGGGCCGGTGTCGCGAGCGCATGGAATGGATGCGCCACCCAGATCAGCGCCACCGAGAGCGGCAGAACGAGGATGAGGAACAGGACGGTGATCACCACGATATAGCGCCGAACGATGGTCGCGTCGGATCGGACAAGGGGCGTCGTGGCCGCATCGTCGGTGCGCTCGCGGGCGTCGTTCGATCTCATCAGAACCAATATCCTCGGTCCGCTGGGACGCGCAGCTTACGGCGATTCCGGCGGGCGACAAGAGCTCCGCGCGGCGCGCTCACCGGAGCCGGGCGAGGTGAACCCGATGGATTACGCCTTCTTCCGGCAGCAATGATGCTGGAACTGCTTTGGAGATTCGTGCGTTGCGCTCTGACGAAGGCGTCAAGGAGGTCGGTAATAGCCGCAGCAAGGTCGAGCGGCGGCGTTCGCGGTGAACTCAGTGCGGCCGCTTTGGCGGCTGCAGCGATCCTTTGGTCCAGCCGATCGCCTTCGGTGAGTACAGCGGATCGGGACCGTCGCAGGTCGGACAGATCAGCTCCGGCTCTCCGTCGTTCTGCTCGCGCGTGGCGAGCGGCCTGCCGCAGGTCGGACACGGCTTGCGTTGTGGCGGCTCCGGTGGCTTGGCCAAGGTGCGATCTCCCCATCGGGTATCGAGCGTAGGCGAGAGCGGCTCCGTTGTGGAATCACTTATGTGAGTATCCGCGGTGCCGGTCCTTGCAGCCGCCACAGCTGCCGGCTCGGTAGTATTGGACTGCCGTTCGGGTCCTCTGAGTCCGAACCGCGATCATGTCACGTCTTTATCGCAGTCCGGGCATGTGTCTCCGATGGAAGCCAGTACGTCTTCGACAGCAGCGATCGCCACTTCTTTAGAGATTCCCGGTGGCATCTCGTCGCAGGCCATGATGCGTGCGCGCGCACGGGTGTGCGGATCGGCGCGATCCTGCATCCAGCCATGCGTCTCGCATTCACGGATGGCGCCGGCCTCCAGCAACACCGTGATCGCCCAACGCTCCAAACTCTTCATCGCAGAGCGCTTACGATAGGCATCTGCACCTCGCTCCGAAGAGAATCTGCCGTGCCCCTCTGCTGTTCCTCCTCCGCACAGGGCAGGGATTCCCAATTGCAGGCTCCGCTCAGCGCGGGACGGAGCGACCGGTCTTACGAGGCGAAGGCGAGGCCCGCCATCATCAGTCCGATTGCAGCGATCCAGCCGCCCAGCGCCCGGAGCGCGATACCGCGCCAGGCTTTCGAACTGTCGGCGAGCGGTCCACGGAAGGCGAGCGTCAGCGCCATGATCAGGGTGATCGCGGCATAGCCGGCGCAGGCCAGGCCGGACGCAAACAGCAGCCGATCCGTCTTGGGGGCGAGGTCGCTGGCATTGGCCGCACCGCGCAGCACGGCCATCGCGAAGGCCATCACGCACAGCAGGATGGTCGGCACGCGTGCAGCAGCGGCCAGCAGCAGGCCGAGCACGACCGCAATAACGGCGTCAACCGCGGGATTGGCAGCGATCGCTCCGATTCTTTCGCCGAGCGCGAGGCCTGCCAGCAGCCCGATCGGAAACACCAGCACGAGCCAGCGCCCGCGCAGTGCACCTAGCGATCCCGCGAGCAGGCCTATGGCGAGCCAAAGCAAGACGTCCTGCAGGTCGGTAAGAGGGTGCAGCGCGCCGGCATAGAAATCGCCCAGCCGAATCGCGACGATATGGGCGTCCGCCGCCTGCGCCTGCGCGAGCAACAAGGCGGGTGCGATCAGGCCGGGCTTGAGAGCGCGCCTCATGCGAAGGCTCCGAGGCTATGAACGAGAAAATAGCCGCCGAGCAACGCGATGACGGCGCCAAGGCCCTGCACTACGCGCTCGCCGGCCGGCCAGCGCGTCAACGTGCCGATCACGATGCCGCAGAGATGCAACAGGCCGGTGGCGACAACGAAGCCGATGCCATAGGCAAGCGGGTTGGCGGAGCCGGGCAGCTCGGCGCCATGGGCGTGCCCGTGAAACACCGCGAACACTGCGACGACGGCCGCCGCAGCAGCAAATGGCAGCTTCAGCCGCAGCGCGACGACACCGCCAAGCACCAGCGCCGAGAGCGCGATCACGACCTCGGGCATCGGCAGCGCTACATGCATGATGCCGAGCACGCCGCCGAGGGCCATCACCAGCGGGAAGGTGATCGGCAGCACCCAGATGGCGGGCGCGCCGAGCTGCGCGCCCCAGATGCCGACTGCGACCATGGCGATCAGGTGATCGGCGCCGGTCAGCGGGTGCAGCAGTCCGGCGGCAAGGCCGCCGCCGACATCGGCCTGCTCATGCGCCAGCGCGGGTTGGGTGAGGAGAGCGGCAGCCGCGGCGAGCGGCAGCGTGCGGAGATGTCGCAGTGACATGATTCGATCGCGGGTCATGTGGAAAGGACGATGAGGAGGCGGCCGATGAACCAGAACATCGCGACCGATCCGATGGCATAGGCGGGCAGCGCCTCGCCCCAGTTCGGCAGCACCGCATTCAGCCGGCGGTGCGCCCAGATCAGCGCAAGCACCAGGAGCACGAAGGCGAGCTGGCCGATCTCGACGCCGATGTTGAAGAAGAGAAGCGCCGGTGGCAACAGGCGGCGCTCGAGCCCGAGGCCGGCGAGCGCGCTCGCAAAGCCGATGCCGTGCACGAGGCCGAAGGTGAAGGCGACCGCCCATGGGTAGCGCGCGGTCAGGCCGATCTCGCCCCGCTGCTGCTTGATGATCTCGACGCCGACAAAGACGATGCTCAATGCAATGCAGGCGTTGAGCGGGCGTTCCGGCACGCCGATCACGCCAAAGGCAGCGGCGGCGAGCGAGGCAGAGTGGCCGACGGTGAAGGCCGTGATCGTCTTCACCAGGCGCCAGCCGCCCTTCACGATCCAGATCAGGCCGAGCACGAACAGCAGATGGTCGGCGCCGAGCAGGATGTGATCGATGCCGTAATTGATATAGGTCTTGGCCAGCTCGAGCCAGGTGTCGAGCGTCGGCGCGTCGGTGCCGAGCACCGTGACCACCGGGTTCGCCGTCGAGATCGTGTAGCTGCGCGGCTCGCCTTTGAGCGGAATGATCTTGATCAGCGCCGCCGACATGTCGGCGCCGAGATTGCCGATCGTGATCTGGCCGACCAGCCCCTTCTCACCGCAGTTCAATTCGGGCAGGCGCAAGAAACAGTGGGAGGGGACCTTGAGGTCGACATGGTCGGCGCCGGCGGTCGGCTCCATCGTCCAGAGCCCGATGAAGGCGCCGGGCCGGACTTCGCGGAATTCGAGCACGCCCAGCGACGCTTCATGGGCGAAGAGCGCGCGAGGAACGGTCAGGGCCGTGAGAAGCAGCAGCGCGATCCGCAGATACCGAAGGCTGATCACGGCTCGTACCGCACTTTGTAGTTGGCCCTGAGCCGGGTCACCGCCTCCCACGCCTGCTTGCGCGTCTCTTCGGTGTGCCACATCTTCGCAGCATCGTCGCGGACATCGTCGAGTTTCGCCGGCGTGCCGGGCTCGCGCGAATCCAGCCGCACGACATGCCAGCCGTCCTTCGACTGCAAGAGGCTCCACTCGCCGAGCGACAGTTTCTGGAGCCCGTCGCTGAAGCTCTGGCCGAACGCGCCGGCAAGGCTGGCGACCGGGCGGCCGAGGATCGCGCGGGTCTGATCGCGCAGCTCTTCGGATTCGCGCTGTGCGCGGATGTCCTCGAGCTGTCGTTGCGCAATAGCCTGATCGGTCGCGGGCGTCAGGTAGAAGCCGACGCGCTCGGGCGCGTCGAAGCGGGCGTGGTTCTCGGCGAACCAGGCCTGCAACTGCCCTTCGGTCGGCTGCGGCACGCGGACCTGGTCGAAGATCAGAAGTTGCAGCTTGAACGCGACGCGATCACGGATCATCTCGTCACCGCGATCGACGCCGAGAGCCTTGCCCTCGCGATAAAGGATTTCACTGGCGACCCAGGCGTCGACCATCTTCTGAATGTCGGCGTCGCTGGGCTTGCGCTCCTTGTCCTCGTCGAAATTGTCGATGAAGGACTGGCGCATCGCCTTGGTGACGACGATGACCTTATCGTCCTTCGCAGGCGGGTGAAGAACCCTATCCCCCGCGAAGATCAGGCCGCCCAGCACTGCGAAATGCAGCAGCGGCTCGCGAGCGAGTTTCTGCATTGCTGCGTAGAACGTCGAGCGTGTGCTGCGCGCGATTCGCTCATCTTGCTTGCTGCTGCTGTGATCGGAGGGAACGGCAGAGGTGATATCAAAAGTGTGTGTCGCGTTCGACATCGCTGGCGAGGCCATACTTCTTACAATTCCGCGAGGGAGCAAGTGCGGCGCGTATATGCAACGGGCAAGTCGCTGTTGTCACCCGACAATCGGCGCTGTCATAAAAATTTCGCAAGCCCGTTCGGCGGTGCATTTCTCCACGAAGGCGGTCTTCCTAATAAAACCTTCAACAAACTGTCTCGGAGATTTGATTTGGTCCGGCCCGCGAAGAATTGGCGCGCCGCGTCTGCGTGGGCGCTTTCGTTTTGCACTCGTGAAAATACTGTAGGGGCGACTACATGGTTCCATCTTCCAGGAAGATCCTGCTGACAGCGGCCTCGGTCTCGCTGGCCTTGACGCAGGGTGCCAGCGCCGATGAGCGCTGGGGCGAAAAGCATGAAGGGCACAGGGGCAATCCCTATGTTGCCGGCGATATGCACAACCACAATACCTGCACCGACGGTTCGGTGGCGGCCGGCTACTCGATCGATCGTTCAGTCGGCACCGGCACGGCCGCCGCGGGCGGCAACAACTTCAACCTCGACTGGTTCACGCTCGGCAACCACGGCGGTTCGGGCAACCGCGACTGTCGCTTCAGCGATACCAGCGCGAACATCCCGGGCGAAACCACGACCACCTGGAGCCAGACGCTCGGCCAGACCATCGACGGTATCACCATCACCAGTCTGAAGGGCACGCCGAACGGCAGCGGCACCGGTCAAACGATGTGGCGCTGGCAGTCGATCAAGGAGGTCGAGTATCCGATCATCGTCAACCGCACCTCGATGTACGACAAGGTGCTGGTCGAAGGCCTGGAGTGGATCGTTCCCGGTCATGAGCACACCGACGTCGCGGTGATCGCGGGCCAGAATCCGCGCGGCTACGGCAATGCCGACAAGATGGCCGAGTTCGAATACCGCTATGATCGTGCGGACACCGACGCAATCGGCCCTGTCGACGCCAGCAATAAATCGATCTGGAGCGGCAAGGACAACGTCAACAATTCCGGTACTGCCGGACACGGCAAGGCCATCGCCGGCATTCAGTGGTTGCAGGCGAACTACCCGCTGACCTCCTATGCGGTTCCGACGCATACCGAGCGCCAGGGGCCGTTCAATCCGAACAGCTCGGCCGGCTACAACATCGAGCACTTCCGCGACTTCAACAATGCGGGCCCGACGGTGGCGTTCGGCATCGAATCGCCTGGCCATATGGCGCAAGGCGGTCTGAAGGGCGGCTCGGGATCCTACGGCACCGGCGCAGTCGGCGGCGGCACCTACGGCATGGCCGGCGTCTACACGGCCAAGGTCGGCGGTCTCTGGGATGGCATGCTCGGCGAAGGCCGCAACACGTTCGTCTATGTGAGCTCCGACTGGCACAATCGCGGCGCCTTCGGTGCGCGCGACGCTGCGACGACGTCGGACTTCATTCCGGGCGAGTACACCAAGCTCTACGTGCCGAACACGGAGAACTTCCGTGCACAGTCGATCATCGACGGCATGCGCTCGGGCAATTCCTACTCGGTCAATGGCGACATCATCGGACCTGACCTGAAGTTCCGCGCCAAGGGCGAGTGGGATTTCAACTGGAAGACGATGGGTGAAACGCTCCAAGTGTATCCCGGCGAAAAGATCGTCGTCGAGATGCAGCTGACGATCCCGGCCAAGAACAACAGCCCCTACAGCTTCAACAACCCGCTGTTGGCGCAGGTCGGCATCAACCAGCCGCTGAATCAGCCGTCGCTCGATCACGTCGACCTGATCACCAGCGACATCACCGGTGTGATCCAGCCGGGTGCTCCGGGCTACGCGGTGGCGAACGCCGGCGGCACCGCCGGTGCGGCGATCGTCTACAATGCTTCGGCCAAGATCGCCAAGCAGATCAATGCCACCACGATGAAGAGTCAGAAGCTGAAGGACGGGTCCACCCGGCTGAGCTTCACGACGACCTTCACCGCGACCAAGACGCCGTTCTACATCCGTGCACGCGGCACCAACATCCCGGTTGCGACGCCGAACGTCACGGACAGCGCCGGCAACCCGCTGCTCGACGTCAACAATACCAACGTCAGCTGCACGGATGCGGCCTGTCCGGCGCATCTCGACGTCGTCAACGGCGTCAAGAAGGTGACCTACGACGTCCAGGCCTACTCCAATCTCTGGTTCTACGCGAACCCGATCTTCGTCCGGCCCTTCGGCTCGCCGAAGCTTCTGGTCGAGAAGAATGCCGAGCTCGCGCGTAAGTTGGCCGGAGATCACCACCACCATAACGACTGGGATCATTGGGGGCATTCGGGTCAATGGGGTGACTGGGCCTCGAACGACCGGGACGACAACGACCGAGACTGAGTTCTAGAGCGTCGGATCCGGCGGGGCATCGTTGCCGGTGCCTCGCCGGATAGATGGTTTCACTTCCTGCGCCGGATTTGCGTCCGGCGCTTCTCTTTGGAGAGCGTGTCTTGCGAGAGCGTCCCGATATTGTTTGGAGAATACTTGCCGGTATCGTCTTTATGGCCGTCGGCGCAACAGCCTCGGCAGAGGAAGAGCCGACGCGAGAGGCCTGCGACGCGGCCGTATCGGAAGCTCGCGTGCTGGCCGAGACGTTCCCTGCCGAGGATGTGTCGCGCTATTTCGCCGAGCGGCACCTGCATCAGGCGCTGGTCGAGGCCGGCAATGGCGAGTTCGACGATTGCCTGGAGGCGGCCGAACGGGCCACCGTGGAGCTGCGCGAACGCCGCCACAGCCTGAAGCCCGGCGAGCGCCTCAACGTGCTGCAGGCGAACGAAATACCGCCGCGCTGAGAGCAAGGCATCGATGTGCGGCCGGGCTGCGCTGTCATTCGGGTGTCATGCTCCTGCGCACATTGTCCGCCCGAGTTCAATCCGCCGGACGCCTTGAATCATGGATCAGATCGAGCCGCTTTTTCCGATTCCCTTGATGCGCTCGCCCGGTCTGTTGAGTGCGGAGCTGAAGGACGCTGCCGTGGCGGCCATCCGCGGCGCCAAGATCGAGACCAATCTGCGGTCCGGGCAGCTGTTCCACACGCAAGTCGCCGATCCCAGTAACAACAACCTGTTTCAGACCATCGCGGAGCTGGCGGTTCCGAAGCTGGTCGACTTTGGCGAGCTGTTGTTCGGCGAGAAGCTGAAATGGACCGTCAAGGAGATGTGGACCAACATGCTGGAGACGGGCGGCAACCAGACTTTGCACGCCCATGCCAACAGCTTCATCTCCGGCATCTTCTATCTGACGCCGTCGCATCCAGCCAGCAATACAGTGTTCGTGCGGCCGCCCGGCGGCTATGACTTCTCCTTCCGGCATCATACGCGGAGTGCGGCAGTCGGTCCGTACAACGCCGGCAAATACATGGTGCCGGAGGTCGAGGCGGGCGACCTCGTGCTGTTTCCGAGCTATCTCTATCACGAGGTGCCGCGAAACCAGGGCGACCAGCGGATCACGATCGCCTTCAACGCCATTCCCGATCATCTCGATTGCTGGGGCTATCGGGTCACCTTTGCGCCATAAACCAATGAGCGCTTAGCGGCCGAACTCACGTGCCAGCAGCTCGCGCGCATCGCTGCGCGCCGGCGCAGCCGCGGCGATCGCCTGCAGCAGGTGCTGTGCTGCAACTCGGTCGGAGCCCAGCAATGACCTGGCCATGCCGATCAGCGGTCCATAGGCCGGATCGAATTCAGGGCTGAGGCGGAGCGCCGCCAGGAGACCCGGCGACGCGGCCTCGATCAATGCCTTGCCACGCGGGTCTCCGGGCAGGGCGGCCCCGGCCTCCAGGAAACGATCGCGGGCGCGCCAATAGGCGCGCAGCCTCTCGCCAAGGTCATCGCGCTGCGACTCCGCGAGCAACTCGGCGGGATCGGGCTGGATGGTTCTGATCACCGAGAGCAGCAGCGACCAGGGCGGCGCCGTCAATGCGACGACATTTCGGCGCGCATCAAAGGTCACGAAGGGATAGTCGTCGGTATTGTGCGGACCTTCGCCCGCAAAGGCGGTAAGCGCGTGCGGTCCGCCGACATACTGTCCGAGCAGATCGATCGGCGTCTCGAAGCCGAGCGGCTCCAGCACGGTGCGATGGCTGGGATCGCGCAGTCGCGCAGCTACCGCGGCGAGATCGAGATCACCCGCACCGGTCGGACCGATCAAGGCCAGCATCGGTGTGCGAACGCTGTAATGATTGAGCCAGGCCGATCCGTTCGGATAGATCGCCAGGAAGCTTCTGATGATCGCGCGCAAGGACGGCAGGTCGAGCTGATAGAGCGGCAGCCACTGGCAGAAGATGCCGCCCTGCGCGAGCCGGCGTTTGACAGCTGCAAAATGCTCGGTCGTGTAGAGCGCGCCGCTGCCATCGAGCGCCGGGTGAAACAGGTCGGCGACGATGACGTCATAACTGCGGTTGTCCGCAACAACATAGCGGCGTGCATCCGCGACCGTGATCGGCGGCATGCGATCGTCCGCCGCCGGATTGGCAAAGTAGGGCAACAGCTCCACCACTTCGCGCGACAGCTCGACGCCGTGGACGTTGACGCCCGGCATATGCGCAGCCCCTATCACCGTGGCGCCGGTCCCGATGCCGAGAAACAGCGCGCTGCGCGGCGCCCGATGCAGAAGCAGCGGCAACGTCGCCTGGCGATAATCGGAACGGCTCGAACTGGTGCCGCCCATCCGGAAATGGCCGTTGATTTCGAGATAGCGCGTGCCGGAGGCATCATCGACCACGCTTGCGGTGGCCATCGGTCCTTCGCGCATCGCGAGCAGCGAACCGCCCGCGGGAACGCGTGTGAGCAGCGGTGTCGGACGGAGCCCCAGCACCAGCGCGGCGAGGACGGGCGCTGCCGACCACGCCAGTGCCATCCGACGCGGCGGCAGGAGCAGGAGATAGCCGAGCGCGACGGGGAGCAGCGCCGTCCATGCGCCGAGCCCGGGAATCAGGATTTGTGCGGCAACCAGTGGCGCCAACGCCGCCCCGATGCTGTTGATGCCGACCGCCCATCCGAGCGACCCGCGCTGATCGCGCGCATGCTGGGCCAACTGCCCGAACAGCGCGCCCATCGCGGCTGCAGGCAGCAGGAACAGCGCCATCGCCACGGCAAGCTCACCGATGATCCCCAACTCACGCGCTAATTCCGCGATGTACGGGATTGCCGGAATGAGGAACGCCGTGACCAGACAGGCGAACGACGTTAATCCCAGCAGCCGGCCGTCACCGCCGTCGCGCGCGCCGCCGGCCATGCGCTGCCAGATCAGTCCGCCTCCCGCGGCGCCCAGCAGATAGGCCGCAAGCAGGCCGGCAAATGTATAGACCGTATCCTCGAGTACCTGGGCCGCGAGGCGCACCACCAGCACCTCGAATGCGATGCCGAGAAAGCCGGTCGCAAACAGCGTCAGCATGAGCCGCAGATCGCCGATGTTCCGGGGCTGTGTTTGTGCGTCTTTGGGCTCGACCGGCTGTGCGACTCGAGTCAGCGCAAGCACGCCGAATGCACAGAGCAGATTGATGCCGGCGAGAGATAGAAGCGTGCCGGAGAAGCCGACCGTAGGGATCAGCAGGAAGGTGGCGGCCAACGTGCCCGCAACGGCGCCAGCGGTGTTGGCACCGTAGACGCCGGCGCTGACGCGCGGATTGCCCTGCAACTCGCGCGTGATCCGTTCCAGGGCGGCGAGCGTGCCGCCCATCGCGACCGTTGCAGGCAACAGCGCGAGGGTTGGAAGGGCGAAGCTTGCAGCCCACAACAGGGCTGGCGCCGGCTCCGTGCCGAGCAGGGGGGCCAGCGCGCGGCCCGCAGCGGGCAACAGCCAGATTGCGACGACGCCCCACAGCCCGATGACGATTTCGAGTGCGGCATAGGCCAGGGCCGGCGAGCGCGTGCGCCGGATCAGGCCATCCAGCACGAAGGCGCCGAGCGCGAGGCCAGCAAAAAAGCCAGCGATCGCGCCGAGCACGGCCATCATCTCCGTGCCGAGGGCGAGGCTGAGCTGCCGCGTCCACACGATCTCGTAACCGAGCCCGGCAAAGCCCGAAGCAGCGACGATCGGGAGTAGGGCCCAGCTTGCCAGGGCTCCGCGCCTCTCAGATGCCGCAAGACTAAGCCCGGTTGCTTTGAAAGCTTGCGAAGCTGCCGAATTGCGATCGGTATCAGATGAGACGGTCGTCATGAGCGTGCTTGGGAACCTCACAGCGGCACGCTGCAACCCGCTGCGTATCCCGTGCGTCCGTGTCTTATGGGCGCGCCATTTGACAGAAATATTAAACGGCCGCTTGCGGTTGGCTCCTCCGCTCGCCATGCTTGGATATCGACAATAATCAGTGCAGGTTGCGGAGATCATGCAGATACGCCCGAGCGAGGATTTGCTGCTCGTCATCGACATCCAGAATGATTTCTGTCCGGGAGGGGCTTTGGCCGTCGGCGATGGCGATGCCGTGGTGCCCATCGTCAATCGCATCGCTCAGCAATTCGATCACGTGGCGCTGACCCAGGATTGGCACCCGGCAGGCCACGGCTCGTTTGCCTCGAGCCATCCCGGTGCCGCGCCATTCGAGACGACCGCCATGCCTTATGGTCCGCAGACGTTGTGGCCGGATCACTGTGTGCAGGGCACGCCGGGCGCCGCGTTCCACGCCAGGCTCGACACCGATAGAGCGCAGCTGATCATCCGCAAGGGCTTTCGTCGCGCGATCGATTCCTATTCGGCATTTTTCGAGAACGACAAGATCACCCCGACGGGCCTCGCCGGCTACTTGCGCGAGCGCGGACTCGCGCGCGTGTTTCTGGCCGGGCTCGCCACCGATTTCTGTGTGCACTATTCGGCGATGGATGCACGGCGGCTCGGCTTCGAGGCCGTCGTGATCGACGCCGGCTGCCGGGCAATCGATCTCGGTGGCTCGTTGGCGCGCGCCTATGCCGAGATGGGCGAGGCCGGGGTGCTGCGGATTGCCGATCTTGCCTGATCGAGAAGCGACGGCTTACGCCGCCGCATCGACATTCGGATCGGCGATCGCGCCGGCAACGCGCACACGCACGCGCAGCGCATTGCCAGGGAGATAGGCGATCGGCATGTCCTCGACATCGACCGTCTTCAGGCTCTCGCGCGCGGCGCCGGCCTGCACCGCGCGATCCTCGGCGATGCCGCGTGCCGCCGCAATCGCCTCCTCGCGGGAGAGATCGCGGAATACCTGGTCGGCCTCGCCGCTGACTTGCGCAATCGCCGCGCCCACCGCATTGGCGCAGTCGCCGTGCGGCACCCGCACAATCTCGGAAATGCCGGGCAGCCGATCGGGGACCAGGAAAGCGCCGCCGCCGACCGCGAGCAGCGGCACATCGCCGGCCTCGGTTTTCATGCGGTCGATGTCGTCGGCGAGCTTGCGATGGGCATCGGCGAGCGCGGCCTCGATCAGACCCCTGCCCAGCTGCGCGACGCGCGTGCGGTCGCCGATGTCGACGAGGCCTGCTGCAACCGCGATATCGGTGGCAGTGAGCCTGCCGCCGCCAAACACCAGCGCGTCCTCCGTCAGCCGGTAGCCGACACTGAGCGGGCCGACGCGGACCGGATCCTCATCCACATGGCTGCCGCCACCAAGGCCGATCGAGAGCAGGTCGGGCATGCGGAACAGCGTTCGGACGCCGCCGACCTCGACCACCGCATTGGCTTCGCGGGGAAAGCCGTGGCGCAACTGGCCGATGTCGCTGGTCGTACCGCCGACATCGACCACCATTGCATCGTCGAGGCCCGAGAGATAGGCCGCGCCGCGCATCGAATTCGTGGCGCCTGAGGCGAAGCTCATCACCGGAAAAGCCGTTGCGATCTCCGCCTGCATCACGGTGCCGTCGTTCTGGGTCAGGAACAGCGGCGCATCGATGCCGGAATCGGCTATCGCCTTGCGAAAGGCGGCCACGGTCGTCACCGCGAGATCGTGAAGCGCGGCATTCAAGAGCGCGGCGTTCTCGCGCTCGAGCAGACCGATGCGGCCGAGATCGTGCGACAAGGTGACCGCGACGTCCGGACAGATCTCGGCGAATATCTCGCGCGCGGTGGTCTCGCAGCTCGGATCGAGCGGCGAGAAGGACGAACTCACCGCGACCGAGCGCAGCCCCCGGTCCTTGACCTTCCGTGCAGCAGCCTTCAATCCGGCGACATCGAGCGGCATGAAGGGGCGGCCGTCATAGTCGTGGCCGCCTTCAAGCATGAACACTTCGCCACTCACCAGGGCGGCGAGATCGGCCGGCCAGTCGCAGAAGGGAGGCAGAGAGGCGGAGGCGGGCATGCCGATGCGGACCGCGCCGATCTTCTGCACGTGCCGACGCTGCACGACCGCATTGATGAAATGCGTGGTGCCGATCACCACCGCATCGACCGGCACCGCTGCCGCGGGCTTCGTGCGCAGCAGCTTCAGCGCGGCGAGAATGCCCGAGGTGACGTCGGCGGTGGTCGGGCATTTGACGGAATGAACCACCTTGTCGTCCGCAATCAGGACGGCGTCGGTGTTGGTGCCACCGACATCGATACCAATACGCTTCATCAATCAAACTCCGGGGGGCGCAAACAGCGACCTAAAATCGAGATCATAACCAAAGGCGCGCGGGCCGACGAATTCGAGCCCGCGAGGGCTGGTCAGCACCGCGGGCGCGGGCAGCGCCACCACGGTGACGCGCTGGCCGTAGCGGACCGTCTCAGTGCCGATGCCGTGGCCATTGACGCTGTCGAGCACGCAGATCAGGTCCGGCGACATCGCGATCGCCTCGCCATCGCGCCAGGCGACGATCCATTCGTTCTGGAACGACAGCTTCAGCTTGGTGCCGCGATCGGCATCACTGCCCTCCACGACCGCGCTGCCACGCAAAAAACCTTCGGTGGTACGGCGCGCCACGTCGACGATCTTGCCGGTGAACAGCCTCTGGCCGCCCTCGCAGGCAAGGACCGCCGCGATGGGATCTTCGTGACGATGATTGGCCTCTTGCACCGCTTGGCCGATGCGGATCGCCTTCGTGGTGGTGAAATGAATGCCCCAATCCTTGACCTCGCGCCCGGTGCGCGGCGCCTTGCTGGTGGAGGCGATCGAGCCCATTTCGACGCAGATCTTGCGGCTCGCCCGCTCCATCCACTTCCAGCTCGGGACCTTGGTGACGACGGCCTCGATGCCGCGGGGATCGTAGAGCGTGCAGGGGTAGGGGCGCAGGTCGCCGATTGCAACCGACGTCATCTGCGCCTCTGGGAAGGCGCGGCCCATGCAGTCGGCGTCGACCACAGGAATGCCGAGATGAGCCGCGGCCATCAGCGCCTGCACGCCGTTGCCGCCGCCGATCTCGACCGACATCACCGCACGGAACTTGATATTGTTGATCTCCTCCTGCATCCGCACCGCGCGCGCGATGCTGCGGCTGTCGGCGAGCCGCTCCTGGCCGACCAGCGGCGCGCCCATGTTGGAGACCACCGCGACCCAGTCATCATCATCGAGATCGAGCGGCGACATCAGCTGCACGCGATGGCCTTCGGCATAGAGCCGGCGCAGATTGAGCAAGCCAAGGTAAGGACTGCCGCCGCCGCCGGTGCCGAGAATCCACGCGCCGACCGCCAGCGCCTCGATCTCTTCGAGGCTGATCGTCTTCCGTTCGGCCGCGCTCACGAGATCAGCTCCTCGATAACTCGTGCGGCCGCCGCGATCGACAGGATCACCGGTCCCGGATAGTGCTGACGCACCCGCGCCTTGTTGGCGCTGCTGTAGCTCATGCAGTCGAGCACCACGAGATCGGGCTGTCTGCTCGCCATCTCTTGCGCGGCCGCGTCGACCGCCGCATCGTCCGAGCCGGGCTGCAGCGTAACGCCGACCACCTCGACGCCTTCGCGCTGCCATTTGCCGGCGATCAGCGCGGTCTGCTCCGGCAGTGGCGAGAACACGCCAAGCCGGCCCTTCGGCAGCACGGCTTCGACCATCCGATGCAGCACCGCGGAGGGCAGGATCACCAGGCCATCCGGCGCAAGGTTGGGGAATTTGCCGGTGCAGGCCAGCATCGTCACATCGATGCCCTCCTGTTTGAAGCGTGCGAGCTGCGCGTTGGCGCGACCTTCGACCGCCTTTTTGCTGATACGGACATTGTCGCCATTGGGCAGCAGCGTGAACAGCGAGTCGGCGCCATCAACCGGCGGGATCGCATCGATCTCCTCGCGGCTCATGCCATCGAGCGCACCGCGCAATTCGATCGCAATCCCTGGCGACAACACGGCGGCGATCTCCGCCTGCACCGAGGGCCGGGGGCTCTGTCCGATCACCACGACGCCCATGCGCCGGTGTTGAAGTGGCATGTTCATGTTCAGAACTAATCCTTGAGGATGACGAGATCGGCAGGCGTCCAACCCAGCGTGACCGGAGCGCCGGGTGCATAAAGCTGCGCTGCGCCCGCATTGGGCTGCTGCGCCAGGACGCGATGGCCGCTCTCGAGCGCAATGCGATAGAGCACGGCGCCGCCGAGGAAATTGGTGCTCTCGACCGTGCCGTTCGCCGCTGCGCCTTTGACTGATCCCGTCGCATCGTTTTGCGGAGCGATGCGGATCTTCTCCGGCCGCAGCGCCACCGACAGCACGCCGCCATCAGCGGCGGGGGCGTCGGGTAGTATCAGCACCAGGCCGTTGCCGGCCGCAATCCCGGCTTTATCGCCGATCGAGACGCACGGGCCGCGAAAGATATTGGTGTCCCCGATGAAGTCGGCGACGAAGCGCGTCTGCGGGCGATCATAGATCTCGACCGGCGTGCCGACCTGTTCGACCCGGCCCGCATTCATCACGGCGATGCGATCGGACATGGCCAGCGCCTCTTCCTGGTCGTGGGTCACGAAGACGAGCGTCAGTCCCAGGCTCTTCTGCAGCTGCTTGAGCTCGAACTGCATCTGCTGGCGCAGCTTCTTGTCGAGCGCGCCGAGCGGCTCGTCGCAAAGGAGCACGCGCGGCTCAATCACGATGGCGCGGGCCAATGCCACGCGCTGCTGCTGGCCGCCGGACAGCTGCGCCGGCCGGCGATCCTCCATGCCGGAGAGTTCAACCATGGCCAATGCGGCCTTCACCTTGGTCGCGATCGTCGCTTTGTCGACCTTGCGCATGCGCAGGCCGAAGGCGACGTTCTCGGCGACGGTCCGGTGCGGGAACAGCGCATAATTCTGGAACACCATCGCCATGTCGCGCTTGTGCGCAGGCATGTAGGTGATGTCCGTGCCGTCGACGCGAATTTCGCCCGAGCTCGGGGTGTCGAAACCGGCGATCATGCGCAAGGTGGTGGTTTTGCCGCAGCCGGACGGGCCGAGCAGCGAGAAGAATTCGCCCGCCCTGATATCCATCGCGACCGCATCGACGGCGCGGACGCCGCCGTCGTAGACCTTGCTGACCTCGGCGATCTCGATGGCCGCGCTCATGCCCGGAAGATCCGGTTGACGCGGCTGTCGATCGCATCCTTCTGGGCGTTGTACCATTTCCAGTCGACCTGGATCAGCTTGGAAACCTTCTCCGGCGTGGTCAGGAGCTTGGCGTCGTATTTGGCCTCCAGCTTCACCTTCTTGTTCGCGGGCGAATACCAGACGGTCTCGGCAAGCCGCTTCTGTACCTCGGGCCGCAGCATGTAGTTGACGTAGGCGTTGGCGAGCTCCTTCATCTTGCTGCCGGGCGTGATCGTCAGCACCTGCTCCAGCGATAGCACGCCTTCGTTCGGCGTGATGAAATCAATCGGCTGGTTCTGCCCGTCGTAGCGGTAGATGCCGGAATCGTGGATGACGCCGAGACCGACTTCGCCCGACAGGAAGAGCTTCTCCATCGCGCCGGTGAAGTCGACCAGCTTGATCGGCTTCAGCTTTTCCAGTGCCGTATAGG
Source organism: Bradyrhizobium sp. SZCCHNS1022 (assembly GCF_032484835.1). Classification (NCBI taxonomy): domain Bacteria; kingdom Pseudomonadati; phylum Pseudomonadota; class Alphaproteobacteria; order Hyphomicrobiales; family Nitrobacteraceae; genus Bradyrhizobium; species Bradyrhizobium sp. SZCCHNS1022. The sequence goes on from NZ_JAUETT010000001.1 coordinate 2,883,096, forward strand.
CGGCATCGAGATCGGTCTGCCCCTTGCCATAGAGCGTGCCGCACATCATCAGGAAGGCCTGCCCGAGGCTGTTGACCGGGATCACATACCCGCCGCGGACGCCGTTATACTTCGCGTCCCACAATTCCTTCCAGGAGGTGATGGGACCGTAGCCCTTATCGGTGCGCATTCCGAGCCCGATGGCGCTGGTGAAGATGCAGATTCCGGCGATCTTGTCGCTCACGGCATAGGGGTAGACATCGGCAATGTTCGGCACCAGCTTCGGATCGATCTTGGGTTCGACCAGGCCCATCTCGACCGCGGCCCACTGCTCGTTGGAGTTGGTATGCAGGACGTCATAGATCGGCGCAGAGCGCGAGCTCGCCTGCAGCTTCGGCAGGAACGGCAGCGCCGTGTCGGTCCTCAGCTTGCATTTGAATTCCTTCTCGAACGCCGGTCCGATCTCGGCGCTCATCACGTCGCCCCATTTGCCGCCCCATCCGGTGATGTTGAGCACCGGCTCCTCGGCGCGCGCGACGTAGGGCGCGGCGAGGAGGCCTGCGCCGAGCGAAGCGCCGGCGGCGAGCAGATGGCGACGGCTGAGATGCGGGCGCGATGAGGGCGTCATGTCCAAGATCTCCGTTACAGTTTGACGGTGGAGCGCAGGCCGACGGTACGGTCGAGCGCGATAACGACGAAGAAGGCGAGCAGGATGGAGACAACTGAGGCGGCGCCGATGGTGCCGTCAAGGTCGAACTTCAGATAGTTGAACAGCGTGATCGGCAGCGTCTCGTTGCCTGGCGACACCAGGAACAGCGAGACCGGAAACTGATCGAACGAGACGATGAAGGCGAAGATCGCGCCCGCGAGCACGCCCGGCTTGACCAGCGGCAACGTCACTTCAAAGAACGTGCGCGCTGGGCTCGCGCCGAGATTCTGCGCGGCTTCCTCCAGCCTGATATCGAAATTATGCAGCACGGCGAGCGTGGTGCGGACGACGTAAGGGATAGTGACCAGCGTGTGGCCGGCGACGAGGCCCCAGAGCGGCCGGCCGACATCGAGCAGCACATAGGCCTGGAAGAGGGCGAGGCCGGTGAGGATCGCCGGCAGCATCAAGGGAGACAGCATGGTGGCGATGATGACCCGCGCTCCCGGAATATTGCCGCGCGCGATCGCGAGCGCGGCAGAGGCGCCGAGTACAGTGGCCGCCACGGTCGTCAAGACCGCAACTTCCAGGCTGAAGATCAGCGCGTGCATGAAGTCGCGTGCCGAGAAGAACTTCTCGAACCAGCGCAGCGAGATGCCGACGGGCGGAAACTGGATGAATGGCGTGGGATTGAGCGCGAACACGAAGACGATCGCGATCGGCGCCAGCAGGAACACCAGGACCGCGATGTTGGCCGCAAGATAGATGGTGCGGCCGGTGCGCCGTGGGACAGGCCGACGGCTCGATGCCCGAACCGCGGGGCTCGCGGTCGCGAGTCCCTGTTGCGCCATGGTCCGCGAGGGCGTCACTGATGTCGTCATCCATCACCCTCTTACTGCAGCTCGCGCTGACCGGAGAACAGTCCAAGCATATGGTTGTAGGCGATGACGAGCATGAACGAGATCACGAGCAGCATCATGCCGAGGGCCGCGGCAAAGCCGATGTTGAAGTTCGCCGAAATCTGCTGATAGATCAGGATCGGCAAGGTCATGATCTGGAAGCCGCCGAGCAGGATCGGCGTCACATAGGCGCTGATCGCGAGCGCGAACACCAGGAGCGAGCCTGCGAGAACGCCGGGCAGGCTCAATGGCAAGGTCACCTCGAGAAAAGCGCGCAAAGGGCTGGCACCGAGATTTTCCGCCGCCTGTTCGAGCCGCTCGTCGATGCGGCCGATCACGCCGGTCAGGGTCAGCACCATGAACGGCACATAGATGTGGACCAGTCCGATGATGATGCCGGTCTCATTATACATCAGTTGCAGCGGCTTTCCGATGAGGCCGAATGAGAGCAGGATCTGATTGATCACGCCCTTGTCGGACAGCAACGTCATCCAGGCGAAGGTGCGCACCACGATTCCTGTCAGCATCGGTGCCAGCACCGCCATCAACAGCAGGGCATGCCCGGTCCGGCTCTTGATCCGCGCCATCCAATGCGCCAGCGGATAGCCGATCACGAGCGCGATCAAGGTGGTCCAGAGTCCGATCCGGATCGTGGTCCAGACCACGTCGAGATAATAGCTGTCCTCGACGATCCGCGCGTAATGCTTGGTCGTCCAGGCCACGTGAGGCATCACCACCGGATTGCCGGTGAGCAGGCTCATCACGGCCATGAGCCCGATCGGCAGAAAGAAGAACAGCGCGAACAGAAGCGCACTCGGCAGGATCAATAGCGCGAGGCCGTTGATGGGGGGCCCGGCGGTGCGGCGCATCAGGATGCCAATCCGGCGCGGCGCTCCAGGGGCTGTCCGAGCGGATCGCCGGTCAGGCGCCGCAACTTCTCGGCCATGGCGGCAAGCTCGCGGCGGACGATGGCGCGCTCGATTTCCGTCGTTGCCTGGACCGAGTAGGAGATCGCGATACCGATCAGCTCGCGGGTATCGCCGCTCGCCAGCGCGAAGCCCTGCGAGCCCACGCCCTCGATCGCCTCGTCGGCGGCATCGGAGACGCCGGTGCGGCGGATTTCGTTCAGGCGAGCCATTAGCTGTTCGAAATTCTGCGGCGAGTTCGCCGGCACTTTCGGATAATCGAGCGGCACCCGGGCGCGGATCTCGGGGTCCGACAACCGCGCCAGCATCGCGCGGCCGTTCGAGGTGATGATCGCGGGTGTTCGCTGCCCCGGCGGATTGACGACACGCAGCGGATTCGATCCCGGCACGATGCGCAGGACCACCTGCTGGTAGCCGTCAAGCACCGCGATGTAGCCGGTGTGGCCGGTGCGCGCGCAGACCTCGCGGAGCTCGTTCTCCGCCGTGGCGATCAGATCGTCATGGGCGCGGTGCAACCGTCCCAGCTCGAAGGTCAGCAAGCCCGGTCGGTAGCGGCGGCTAATCGGGTCCTGCTCCAGCAATCCGCAGTCCCGCAACGACCGGAGCAGCCGCGAGGTCGAGCTCTTGGGCTTACCGGTCAGCGCCTGGACGTCGGCGAAGGAGAGGTTCGGCCGCTTGGTGGAGAAGCAGCGCAGGATGTCGATAGCGGAGGTGAGGGCGCTCATGGTTGGATCCATTCAGTTCCAAATTCCGGAACGTGGTGCCGAATTCTAGGATTGAGGTAATGCGATCCGCAAGACGAAATATCCAGCAACGGGTGATGCACGATTGCGCAAGCCGCTGAACAACGTCCGCGTGTGGCGTGCGAGGGGCCGGTCAGGGCGGTCGGGTGGACCGGATCCGGCTGATCGTCGCAGCGATGTCCTGCCAGGCCGGCTTGTCGGGCGCGAATTGGCGGCGGAGATAGGAGACAAGATCGGCCAACTGTGCGTCGCTGAGATGCGCGCCGAATGCGGGCATGTAGCCGAGATCGGATGAAGCGGGCTTGGTGATGCCGTGCAGGATCACCTGGATCAGATTGTCGGGCGTTGCACCGTGCAGATTGCTGTTCAGTGACAGCGACGGACGGCTGCCGAATAGCGCCAGGCCACCGACCTCGTGACAGACCGCGCAGGCGCCGAGATAGAGCCGTGCCGCAGGGGAGGAAGCGGAGGTGACCTTGGTTTCGGCCTCGAGCTTCTCGGCGCGCTGCTGGAGTGTGGCGGTCCCGGGTTGCGCCTCCTGGAATGAGGCGAGATAGATCGCCATGGCGCGGATGTCAGCGTCGGGAACGCCGGTCAAATCCTTGACGATCGGGGCCATCGGTCCGGCCGCCACACCATGGAAGCGCGACTGACCGGTGCGCAAATACGCGTAAAGCTCGTCCTCGGTCCACGGGATCGGCGCTGCGGACAGCGAGGTGAGCGCCGGCGCCTCCCAACCCTCGGCAAAGCCGCCGGCAAGATAGGCGTTGCGCTGCTCGGCGCCGAGCGCGTTGCGCGGCGAATGGCAGGCGCTGCAATGGCCGAGGCTCTCGACCAGATAGAAGCCGCGATTCCACTGTTCGGATTTGGTCGGATCGGGCTTGAACGTGGCCGTGTCGTGGAACAGCGCGTTCCAGCCGGCGACCAAGGGGCGCAGATTGAAGGGAAAGCGCAGTTCGTTCTCGCGTGCCTGCTGACGCACCGGCGCCTGTGCCATGAGATAGGCGTAGAGCGCCTGCAGGTCGGCCTCGCTGGTCCGGGCGTAATGGGTGTAGGGGAAGGCGGGATAGAGCTGCCGGCCGTCCCGGTGCACACCCTCGCGCATCGCGCGCTCGAAGGCCGGATAGGACCAGGCACCGATGCCAGTCTCGGTATCGGGCGTGATGTTGGTGGTGAAGATGGTGCCGAACGGCGTCTCCAAACCGCGGCCGCCCGCATTGACGATTCCGCCGTCTGCGGTGTGGCAGACCGCGCAATTGCCGAGCGCCGCCAGTTGCTCGCCGCGCGCGATCGTCGCGGCCGAATAAACCGACGGATCGGGCGGTGCGATCGGAGCGATGGCGCGCCAGGGCATGGCCGCGGCGACGATGCTCACCGCCGCCGCACAGGTCGCGGCTATGCTTGCAACGAGCCCAGTGCGTTTGGCGAACGGCTTGGTCCAGATGGGACGTGATTTGTCTGCAGTGGGGCCGGCCAACGATTGACTTGCCGGCGTCTCCGCCGGCGCACCGCGCAGCCCTTGCAGGATGCGCTCCGGCGTGAACGGCGGTTCGCGGAACCGCACGCCGGTCGCATCAAAGATCGCGTTGGCGATCGCAGCTGCGCTCGGCACCGAGGCGGATTCGCCGACGCCGAGTGGCGGCTGATCCGGCCGCGGCAGCATCAACACGTCGATCTCAGGCACGTCGGGGAAAGTAATGATAGGGTAAGCGCCCCATTCCCGCGCCGCTACATGGCCGCGCGCGAACGGCACTTGTTCCATCAGTGCTCGGCTGGTCGATTGGATGACGTTGCCTTCGATCTGATGGCGTACGCCATCCGGATTGATCATCAACCCGGAGTCCTGTCCGGCGACGACGCGGGTGACGCTGACATCGCCGGTCGCGGTATTGACGGCGACGTCTGCGATCCATGCCGACCAGGCTGCGCCGTAGCCCGGAAATTTGCTGTGCACGTAGAGCGCATAGGCAAAGCCGCGTCCGCGCACGACATCGTTTTCAGGCGTCTTCTCTTCCCGTGCCGGCCGCGGCACCCAGCCGGCGCGCTCGGCCACCGCGTTGACCAGCTCTCTGGCGCGCTCGTCCTTCAGATAGCGCAGCCGGTATTCGATGGGGTCGGCACCAGCTTCTGCCGCGAGCTCGTCGATATAGGATTCATGCGCGAAGGTGTTCGGCAATGCCGAGACGCCGCGAAACCAGGAGGCGCGCACGATCGGCGGCATGTCATGCGCGGTGACGCGCATATGGTCATAATCATAGGGTGGGATCGCGGTGCGGTCGCCCATCTCCGACACGATGGCGTCGGGAGAGACACGGCCGGTCAGCAGCAGCGCCAGCGTCGGGGCGCCGTTCGAGGGATAGCGCGTGGCGAAGTCGTAGGCCGCGACCGAACCGTCGGCGGTGAGGCCGCCGCTGACGTCCATCAGCTGCGCCGTACCTTTGGGCTCCCAGAGATGCTCCTGCTCGCGCGTGAGTTGCACGCGCACCGGCCGACCCACCGCGCGAGAGAGCAGGAGCGCATCGGCGCTGACGTCATCGGCGCAGTTGCGTCCGTAGCAACCGGCCGCCTCGAGCCTGATCACCTCGATGTCGTGCTCCGGCCGCTCGATCAGCCGCGCGAGATCGCTGCGCAAAATGTGCGGGTTCTGGGTGCCGGAGTAGACCTGGACGTGATCCTTGCGATAGTCGGCGACCGCGCAGGATGGCCCGATCGAGCCATGCATCTGATAGGGCCAGAGATAGGTCCGCCGGATCGGCTTCGCCGCAGCGTCGATCGCGCTCTCGACGTCGCCCTTGTCGAGCAGCTTGCGCGGCCGCGAGGGATTGGCGCGCAGCGCGGTTTCGACGTCGCAGAGATCGCGCAAAGCGGGTGTTGGCTTCCAGCTGACCTTCAGCTTTTCAGCGGCGAGAGCCGCATTCTCCTCGCGCTCGGCGACGACGCCGACGAAGTCACCGATCACAACGACATCGATCAGTCCCGGGACGTCGCGGACCGAGTCTCGGTCCACGGCCTGCAGGCTGGTGCCGACGAATGGCCCCGCATCGACGCCGGCGTAGGGCGGCCGGATTACACGGCCATGCAGCATGCCGGGGACGCGCACATCGTGCACATAGGTCAGTTCGCCGGTCGCTTTTGCCGGCAGATCGACGCGCGGCATCGATTTGCCGACGATATTGTAAGCGCCGGCGAGTTTCACCGGCGTGTCATCGGTGAGTTCGAGCCGGATCGTCTCATCGCCGATCAATTCGCCATAGCTGAGCGTGCGGTTGTTGGGGCCGCGGATCAGGCCATCCTCGACCGCGAGATGATCGACAGCGATGCCGAGCCGTTCGGCGGCGCGCGCCAGCAGGAAATGGCGCGCCTGCGCCGCCGCCTTGCGCAGCGGTACGGCCGTGATCTGGATGGTTTCGCTGGCGATCGTCGCGCCTTGATTGGGCACCCGAGTGGTATCGCCGAGCACCACGACCACGCGCGCAAAGGAGACATCGAGCTCCTCGGCGACGATCTGTCCGAGCGCGGTGCGGATCCCGGTGCCGAGATCCACGTGACCATTATAGGCCGTGACCTCACCGGCGGCCGTGATCCGGATGAAGGTTTCGGACCCATCGCCACCAGCGGCCGAGCGCACCACCGACAGGAAGCCGGCGAGCGCGCCTTTCACGTCTGATCCGCTCTTCGTCATCGATCCAGCGCCTCGAGCGCATAACCGGCGGCGCGCATCGCAGCGCGCATGATCTCGACATGGGCACCGCAGCGGCAGAGATTATAGCGGAGCGCCTCGCGGATCTCGTCTTCCGAGGGCTGCGGGTTGACGGCGAGCAGCGCCTTCGCTGTCATGATCATGCCGTTGAGGCAATAGCCGCATTGCGCAGCCTGCTCGGCGATGAACGCCTGCTGCACGACGTCGGGGTGCTCACGCGAGCCGAGTCCTTCCAGCGTCGTGACGGTGCGGCCGACGCAGCCTTCGACGGGAATCACGCAGGAACGTGCCGCCCGGCCGTCGATCAATACGGTGCAGGCGCCGCATTCGCCGAGACCACAGCCATATTTCGGGCCGTTCAGCGTAAGGTCGTTGCGCAGCACGTAGAGCAAGGGCGTATCGGGCGCGGCCGCGACATCATGCGCTTGGCCGTTGACGGTCAGGCGGAGCGTGACTGGCGTCATCCCTTCGGTCTCAACATCTGCTATCGTTAACAAAGGTTGCGGCGCGGCTCATCTGCCGAGCGTATCGTTTGTATACTAACATGCAAGGGGCGCGTTTCGCACTGCAGCGTGTGCACGATTTCTCGTCATTGGGCGAGGCAAACTGATCGTTTATCCGGCAAAGCGGTTTTTGCGTTGCGGCGGCGCTTGACAGTCGGTCGCTGCGAACATCATCATTCGTATACGAACGAATTTGCCGCGGCAGCTTCGTTCGGTCACGTGACGATATCGCGTGACGACCATGGCTTCGATTGGGCTTTTCGCATGACGATTGAGACGGCGAGCGAGAGTGCTGGCGACAAGATTCGCTGCGATGCCTGCCCGGTGATGTGTTACATCAAGCCGGGCGCGGCGGGCGCCTGCGACCGCTACGCCAATCAGGATGGCGTGCTGGTGCGCGTCGATCCGCATATCCTCTTGGAACGCACGATGTCGCATGGGGGACGGCTAGTGCCGTTTCAGGCGAGCGGCGACTGGGACGGCAAGATCGTGCATCAGCCGGAACTGTTCGTGACCGCGATCGGCGCCGGAACCACCTATCCCGACTACAAGCCGGCGCCGTTCATCGTTTCCTCGGAAGTCGATGGTGTCGACATGGTCACCGTGGTGACCGAGGGCATTTTCAGCTATTGCGGCGTGAAGGTGAAGATCGACACCGACCGCTATCTCGGGCCTGAGGCCGCGACGGTGCGTGTCGATGGCGAGGCGATCGGCCATGTCACGACCAGCGAATATGGCTCGCAGATGCTCTCGCTTGGCGGTGTGCATCATCTGACCGGCGGTTCGAAGAAAGAGGGGCGTGTCACCTGTGACGCGCTGATGGACCTCAGCAACCGCAAGCCGGTCGAACTGGTCATCGACGGCGGTGCCGCGGTCGTGGTGCAGGCGGGCGCTCCGCCGGTCGTCAACGGCGTCAAGGAAGAGCGCATGCGGGTCGGCTGCGGCTCGGCCACGATTGGGATGTTCGCCAAGCAGTGGCAGGGCAAGGTCGACGAGGTTGTCGTGGTCGATGACCACATCACCGGCGTCTTGTCCGAGCATCAAGCCGGCAAGCTGCTCGATATTCCCGGAACGGGAATCAAGATGAAGGGTCGGCGCTCGACGCCGGGCCGCTATTTCCAGGTGGCCCATCCCGGCACCGGCTGGGGCGGCACCGATATTTCCGATCCGCTGTCGATCCTCGGGCCGTTCGATCCGAAGACCGCGCGCCCAGGCACGACCATGCTGATGGTCTCCACGACCGGCGAGCATGCGGGTTATTACGTGTTGGATGACGCGCTGAGGCCGGTCGAACAGGAGATGCCGCCAGACCTTAAATTCTCTGTCGAGCGCATTCAGGAGAATTGCGAGCCGGCGCTCTGCACCGTCCTGTTCATGGCCGGCGCCGGCGGTTCGCTGCGGGCTGGCGTGACTGACAATCCGGTCCGGCTGACGCGCTCGGTCAAGGACGCCCTGACGCGCGTGACCTCGGGCGGCGCGCCGGTCTATGTCTGGCCGGGCGGCGGCATCACCTTCATGGTCGATGTCACGCAGATGCCGGCTGGCGCGTTCGGCTACGTACCGACCCCGGCGATCGTGGCGCCCATCGAATTCACGTTGAAGCTGTCCGATTATGCGGCGCTTGGCGGCCACATGGACTATGTGCAGTCGCTGGCCTCAATGAAAGATGTCTCGAAGGATATCCGTCACTTGCCCTGGCCGGTACGGAGCGCATGATGAGACGGCCACAGATCGCATTGCTGCCCGACGGTTGCCGGCTGCATCTGCAGGATGGGCCGATCGATCTGATCATCGGGGCCGACGGTGACCAGGCCGAGATCGGCCGCGCTTATCAGGCCGCCGTGCTGCGCTTCACTGGCCTGCTCGACGAGCTCTGCACGGAATTGCCGGAGCTGCGCCAGGCTGCCGATCCTGTCTGCTGCAGGCTGCGCGGTGTCGTCGCCCGCCGTATGTACCATGCCGTTGCGCCTTACGCTGCGAACCATTTCATCACGCCGATGGCGGCGGTGGCAGGCTCTGTGGCCGAGGAGATCCTCGGTGCGATGCTTGGCGCTGCGAAAGTTTCGCGTGCCTATGTCAACAATGGCGGTGACATCGCGCTGCATCTTCTGGACCCCGCGTGCTTCAGCGTCGGTCTGATGGACCGCCCGGATAGTCATGGCGTCCTGCGGACGATGACCATTCGTGCCGACGATGCCAGCCGTGGCGTCGCGACGTCCGGCCGCCACGGCCGCAGCTTCTCGCTCGGCATTGCCGATGCGGTCACCGTGCTGGCGCGCACCGCCGCGCAGGCCGATGCCGCGGCCACCATCGTTGCGAATGCGGTCGATCTGCCCGGTCATCCCGCGGTCGTCCGTCGGCCCGCCAATGAGCTGCAGCCGGAGTCCGATCTCGATCACCGTCTCGTCACATGCGAGGTCGGCGCGCTCTGTAATGATGAGATTGCCGCTGCGCTTGCGCACGGCGAGGCCATGGCGCGACAATTGCTGGCAGCCGGGTTGATCGAAGGCGCGGTGCTGCAACTCGGCGGCGAGATGCGCCAGGTCGGTGCGCGGCCGATCGACATCGGCCGTCCGGACCGGTTGCAGGCGGCCGCGGCGTAAGGTTTGATACATGTGGGTTCAGAGGCAGGGTAGCGAACGATGAGTGCCGTCATCCGCAAGATCGTCACCGTAGTCGAGGAGGTCCATCTTGAGATGGGGAAGACGGTTTCGCCGCCGACCCGTCGCGCGGCCGCCGTGGCCGTCATCGAGAACCCGTTTGCCGGGCGTTATGTCGAGGATCTTTCGCCCTTGATCGCGATCGGTGAGGAACTCGGCGAACTGCTGGCGAAAAAGGCGGTTGCCGCGCTCGGCATCGAGGGGGCCTCGGCTCATAGCTATGGCAAAGCCGCTGCGGTCGGTGCCGACGGCGAGTTGGAGCATGCGGCCGCGATCTTGCATCCGAAGATGGGCGCGCCGGTGCGCAAGGTGCTCGGCAAGGGCGCGGCCCTGATTCCGTCGTCCAAGAAGCGCGGCGGGGTCGGCTGCACGCTCGATATTCCGCTCGGGCACAAGGACGCCGCCTTCGTGCGCAGTCATTTCGATGGCATGGAAGTGCAGATCAACGATGCGCCGCGTGCCAACGAGATCATGGTCGCATTGGCGGTGACCGACAGCGGCCGTCCGTTGCCGCGGGTCGGCGGTCTCACGGTCGCCGAGATCAAGGGTGACGACGGGTTGCGTTAATTTCCAAGTTAACAGTTGGAGGCTGAAGGATGCGACGGAGATTTCTGCTTGCGGCGGGCCTGGCCATCGCCGCGGCCGGCACGGCCAGGACGGCCCTTGCCGAGGACGTGATCAAGATCGGCGAGATCAACAGCTATTCGCTGCTGCCGGCCTTCACCGAACCCTATCGCAAGGGCTGGCAGCTCGCCGTCGAGGAAATCAATGCTAGCGGTGGCATCAATGGCAAGAAGCTCGTCGTCGTCTCGAAGGACGACAGCGGCAAGCCGGCGGACGCGCAAACGGCGGCCAACGAGCTGGTGTCGAGCGAGAATGTCGCGATGCTGGCGGGCACCTTCCTCTCCAATATCGGTCTCGCCGTCAGCGACTTCGCCAATCAGAAGAAGGTGTTCTTCCTGGCGGCCGAACCTTTGACCGACGCCATCACCTGGTCGAAGGGCAACCGCTACACGTTCCGCCTGCGGCCGTCGAACTACATGCAGGCGGCCATGCTGGTGGAGGAGGCTGCCAAGCTTCCGGCCAAGCGCTGGGCAACGATTGCGCCGAACTACGAATATGGCCAGTCGGCGGTTGCCGTGTTCAAGAAGCTGCTCTCGGAGAAGCGCCCTGACATCCAGTGGGTGGACGAGCAGTGGCCGCCGCAGGGCAAGATCGACGCGGGTCCGGTGGTGCAGGCGGTGGCTGCGGCCAATCCGGAAGCCATCCTCAACGTCACCTTCGGTGCCGACCTCGTCAAGCTGGTCCGCGAGGGCAACACCCGCGGCCTGTTCAAGGATCGCAAGGTGGTGAGCTTCCTGACCGGCGAACCGGAATATCTCGATCCGCTGAAGGACGAGACGCCGGAGGGCTGGATCGTCACCGGCTATCCCTGGTACAGCATCAAGACGCCGGAACATGATGCGTTCCTGAAGGCCTATCAGGCCAAGTACAACGATTATCCGCGGCTCGGCTCGATCGTCGGCTACGAGACCATCAAGTCGGCGGCGGCGATCCTGAAGAAGGCCGGCTCGACCGATGCGGACAAGCTGGTGGCTGCGGCCGAAGGGCTCTCGGTGCCATCGCCCTTCGGCGAGATCACCTTCCGCAAGATCGATCACCAGTCCACCTTGGGCGCCTTCGTCGGTAAGACGGCGGTGAAGGACGGCAAGGGGATTATGGTCGACACCGCCTATCGCAAGGGCTCGGACTATCTGCCGCCCGATGCGGAAGTCGCGAAGCTCCGGCCGAAAGAGTGAGCGCAGCAAGCTCGGTCGTTCGGGCAAAGCGGGGGCCTCATGGTTTGAGACGCGCGGCGTCGCCGCGCTCCTCACCATGAGGGTTTGAGAGCCTATTTCGTTGATCCTCATCCTGAGGAGGCGCGAAGCGCCGTCTCGAAGGATGAGGCCCGGACTTCAAGATTTCCTGACGCGGACCGCTCATGGCCTTCTACATCGTCCAGTTCCTGACCGGCCTTGCCAGCGCGGCCTCGCTGTTCCTGGTGGCGTCGGGACTGTCGATCATCTTCGGTGTCACGCGCATCGTGAACTTCGCGCATGGCGCCTTCTATATGCTCGGCGCCTACGTCGCCTTCACGCTGACCGAGCATTGGTCCGGCGCGCTCGGCTTCTGGGGCGCTATCGTCGCGGCAGCGCTGGTGGTCGCGGCCGTCGGCGTCGTCGTCGAGATCATCCTGCTCCGCCGCATTTATCACGCGCCGGAATTGTTCCAGCTGCTGGCGACGTTCGGACTTACTTTGATGGTCGAGGACCTCGTGGTTCTGATCTGGGGACCGGACGATCTGTTGGGGCGTCGCGCGCCCGGCTTGAAAGGCGCGGTCGATTTCTTCGGTCAGAATATCCCGAGCTATGATCTGTTCCTGATCGTGCTGGGGCCGGTCGTCCTTGGCGCGCTCTGGCTTTTGTTCCAGCGCACCCGCTGGGGCATCCTGGTGCGCGCGGCCACGCAGGATCGCGACATGGTGGCAGCGCTCGGCGTCAATCAGAAATGGCTGTTCACCAGCGTGTTCGCGGTCGGCGTCTTTCTCGCGGCGCTTGGCGGCGCGCTGCAGATCCCGCGCGACGCGGTGCATCACGCGATGGATCTGCGCATCATCGTCGAGGTGTTCGTCGTCGTCGTGATCGGCGGGCTCGGCAGCATCATTGGCGCGTTCGTGGCCGCCGTGCTGGTCTCCGAGCTCAATGCCTTCGGCATCCTGATTTTCCCGACCATCTCGCTGATCCTGGTGTTCCTGGTCATGGCGGTGGTGCTGGTGGTGCGGCCCTGGGGCCTGTTCGGCAAGAAGGAAGCCCCCGCGCGCCGCACACCGGGGCTCACCGTCATTCCCTGGCATCCGTTGACCCCGGTCGAGCGGCTGGTTGCGCTGGCTGCGCTCGCGCTTCTCGCACTGCTCCCCTTCGTCGGCGGCAACTACCTGCTGACGGTCGGTGCCGAGGTCGCGATCTTCGTGATCTTTGCCGCCAGCCTGCATTTCTTGATGGCGGTCGGCGGGCTCGCTTCGTTCGGCCATGCCGCCTATTTCGGGCTCGGCGCCTATGGCGTCGCCTTTCTGGCCAAGATGGCGGGATTGCCGATGGTCGCGTGTCTGCTGCTGGGGCCGTTGCTCGGAGCGATGGGCGCGATCGTGTTCGGCGCGTTCGCGGTGCAGCTCTCGGGTGTCTATTTCGCGATGCTGACGCTCGCATTCGCCCAGATCGTCTGGTCGATCGCATTTCAGTGGGTGGCCGTGACCGGCGGCGACAACGGCATTTTGGGCCTCTGGCCGGAGAAATGGGCTGCCTCGCCGTCGCACTTCTATTGGCTGGCGCTCGGCGTCGCTGCGCTGGTGGTGAGCGTGCTCAGGCTGATCACCTTCTCGCCGTTCGGCTACGCGCTGCGCGCGATGCGCGACTCGCCGCTGCGTAGCGAGGCGATCGGGATCAACGGCAAGCTGATCCAATGGACCGCGTTCGTCGTCGCGGGCACCACGGCCGGCGTTGGCGGTGCGCTGTTCGCCTATCTCAAGGGCAGCGTCTTCCCCGACAACATGGGCATCTCATTGTCGGTCGATGCGCTGGTGATGGTGCTGCTCGGCGGCGTCGAGACTGTGGCCGGCCCGATCTTCGGTGCCATCGTCTACAAGGCGCTCAACATCTGGCTGGTCAGCCAGACCGACTTGTCCAAGCTCGTGCTCGGCATCTTCATCGTGCTGATCGTCGTCGTCTTCCCGAAGGGCATCGTCGGCATGTTCGAAAGCCTTGCGTATCGGCGCCGCAGGACGGCGGCGAAACCGCCGGTGCTCGCGGCCAAGATGGAGAGCGCGCAATGAGCCTCGGCGTTGCGTTGCTCTCGGTCGAGGGCCTGACCAAATCCTATGGCGGCATTCACGCCGTCCGCGGCGTCTCCTTCATGCTGCAGGCCGGCGAGATCCTGGCGCTGATCGGCCCGAATGGGGCGGGCAAGAGCACCTGCTTCGACATGCTGAATGGGCAGAACGTGCCGGACTCCGGACGCATTTGCGTGATGGGTGAGGACACCACCGGCCGCAAGCCACGCGAGGTGTGGCGGCTCGGGGTCGGCCGCACCTTCCAGATCACCGCGACCTATCCGACCATGACGGTGCGTGAGAACATCCAGGTCGCGCTGGTGTCGTATCATCATCGTTTGTTCGACTTCTGGAGCCCGATGGCTTCGATCGATCGCGGCGAGGCCGACCGGCTGCTCGATCTCGTCGGCATGGCCGGCTATGCGGAACGGCCCTGCGGCGAACTCGCCTATGGCGACCTCAAGCGGCTCGAGCTTGCGATCGCGCTTGCCAACCACCCGAAGCTGCTGTTGATGGACGAGCCGACTGCCGGCATGGCGCCGCGCGAGCGGGTCGAGTTGATGCGGCTGACCGCGAAGATCGCGCGCGAGCAGTCGATCGGCGTGCTGTTTACCGAGCATGACATGGACGTCGTATTCGAGCACGCCGATCGCATCCTGGTGCTCAACCGCGGCACCTTGATTGCGCAAGGCTCGCCGGCGGAGGTGCGCGGCAACCGCGAGGTACAGGCGATCTATCTCGGCGAAGGCCTGCTTTACGATGCGCGCCACCGCGAGGGGGCCTCGGCATGAAGCTCGGCGTCTCCAATCTGAATAGCCACTACGGTCCGGCGCATATCCTGTTCGACATCGGGCTTGAGGTCGGAGAGGGCGAGGTGGTGGCGCTGCTCGGTCGCAACGGCGCCGGCAAGTCGACGACCTTCCGCTCGATCGTCGGCCTGGTCGAGCTGCGCGAGGGGCAGATCATCTTCGAGGGCAATGATATCTCGAAGGCACCGACGCACGAGATCGTGCGCGCAGGTCTCGGCTACGTTCCAGAGGAGCGGCGCATCTTCACCGACCTCTCGGTCGAGGAAAATCTCGAAGTCGGCCGCCAGAAGCAGCGGCCGAATGCGCCATATTGGACCCGCGAGAAGCTCTATCAATTGTTTCCCAATCTCGGCGAAATGAAAAACCGTCCGGGCGGGCGCATGAGCGGCGGCGAGCAGCAAATGCTGACGATCGCCCGCACGTTGATGGGCAATCCTTCGCTGGTGCTGCTGGACGAGCCGTCCGAGGGCCTGTCGCCCAAGATCGTCGAGCAGATGGTGGACGCGATCCTCACCATGAAGAAGGCCGGGGTCTCGATGATCGTGTCCGAGCAGAACCTGCATTTTGCGCGGCTGATCTCCGATCGCGCCTATATCATCGAGCGCGGCCGCATCTGCTTCTCCGGCACCATGGCCGAGCTTGACGCGCGGCCCGACATCCGCGACGCGCATCTGTCGATCTGAGGTAAGAAATCAAATGGCAAAGAGCGCCGCGCCGAAACGACCAGGTAAGGCTTCGACGAAGGTTCTACCTAAGACTGTGGCAAAGTCATCCCGCACGCCGTACGTCCTGGACGAGCAGATCGGCTTCATCCTGCGCCAAGTCTGGCAGCGCCATACCATGATCTTCGCGCGCGACATCGGCACCAATTTGACGCCTACGCAATGGGCGGCGCTGTCGAAGCTCGCCGAGACCGGACCATGCTCGCAGAACCAGCTCGGGCGGCTGACCGCGATGGACGTTGCTACCATCAAGGGCGTGATCGACCGCCTGACCGCGCGCGGCCTCACCGAGACCACGCGCGATCCGCAGGACGGCCGGCGACTTTTGGTGAGCCTCACCCGTGCCGGCCAGCAGCTCGCGGACAAGACCGCGCCGCTCGCGCTGGCAATCTCCAGGGAAACACTGGCGCCGCTCGACCCCAAGGAGCGCGAGACGCTGCTTTCGCTGCTGAACAAGTTGCGCTGAGTCCGTTGCGCCGTCATTGCGAGCGAAGCAATCCAGAGTCCGGTTAGAAATCCGGATTGCTTCGCCGCTTACGCTCCTCGCAATGACGTTGCTCACATCGGGATTTCCGGGTTCGCGCGCGCCCCGGAATGACGGTGCGTGGCGCCGAAGAACTACTTCGCCATGATCTCCGGCACCTTTTCCGCCGGCGGGGTGTTGCGGCTGCGCTGGGTGCGGACGATGCCGTCGATGATGGTCATCCCGACGCCCGGCAGGTCGCCGAGCTGCACGCTGTCGAGCAGCGTCTTGGCCGGCGAGTGCTGTGCCTTATCGAGCAGGACGAAGTCGGCGGAGCGGCCGACCTCGATCAGCCCGCAATCCAGCGCGCGCATCCGCGCCGTGTTGCCGGTGGCGAAGCAGAACGCGATCTCCGCCGGCACCTCGCCCAGCGAGGACAGCATCGAAATCATGCGCAAGATGCCGAGCGGCTGCACGCCGGAGCCGGCCGGCGCATCGGTGCCGAGGATGATCCGGGCGAGGTCGCCCATTTCGCGCGCGGTACGCAGGGTGTACAGCGCCGAGCGCTCGTTGCCGTTATGCACGAGTTCGAGCCCGCGCTTGCAGCCCTCGCAGATGCAGCGGATCTGATCGTCGGGGAGGGCAGTGTGTCCGCCGTTGATGTGGCCGACCACGTCGGTATCGGCCTCCAGCACGACGTCCTTGTCGATCAGGCCCGAGCCCGGGATCGAGGGCCCGCCAGTATGGATCGTGCTCTGGATGCCGTATTTGCGGGCCCAGCCGACCATCTTGCGCGCGGTCGGGCCGTCCTTGACGCCGCCGAGGCCGACCTCGCCGAGCAGCTTGACGCCGGCCGCCGCAAGCTCCTTGAAATCGTCCTCGACCATCTCGCATTCGATCACCGGCGCACCGGCATGCACCTTCACGCCGCCCGGACGCAGCGTCCAGAACGCGCGCTGCGCAAAGATCGCCATCGCCTTCAGCCCGACCACGTCGCGCGGCCGTCCCGGCATATGCACTTCGCCCGCCGAGATCATCGTCGTGACGCCGCCATGGAGATAGGAATCGATCCAGTTGATCTGGTTCTGCCGCGGCGTCCAATCGCCGGCCACCGGGTGCACATGGCTGTCGATCAGGCCCGGCGCCACCGTGGTGCCGTGCGCATCGACGATCGTCGTGGCGCCTTCGGTGTCCACGTCCTTGAAGCGGCCGACCGCGGTGATCTTGCCGCTCTCGGCAACGATGGTGTCGGCGTCCAGAATGGGCCGCTCCAGCGCGCCCGACAGCATCAAGCCGATATTGCGGATCACCAGCTTGCTGGGGCCGGTGGCTTGCGGCGCGTCATGGGCCATCGAACGTTCCTTTCCTCACGAAAGCGGTTGTCTCGGACTCTGCGCCGGGGCGCGGCGCAGCATCAAGCCGGATTGTTCATTCGTACACGAATGAACGTGACCGGCAAGCGGCCGTGCTGCATGAAGAATCGGCGCAGCCCGCCTGTCGGCGCGGCAATTCGTATGGTGCCGCTGGACGGCATTTGCGCGATCCGGCATCAACAGCCGAGACTGGTCATCATGGTGCGGGTAGGGACATGACGGACGACATTCAGACCATCTGTGCGGGCGGCCTCACGGCCAGCATCAAGGCCGATGGCGCCGAGCTGTGCTCGCTGAAGACACCGGAAGGGCTGGAACTGCTCTGGCAGGCCGGGCCGGCCTGGCCGCGTCATGCCCCCTGGCTGTTTCCCATCGTGGGCCGGCTGAAGGGTGACGAGCTGCATCACCGGGGCCGGACCTATCCGATGACCCAGCACGGCTTTGCCCGCGATCTTCGTTTCGCCTGGCGGGAGTGCGAGGCCAGTTCCTGCTCGCTGCTGCTGACCGACAGCGAGACGACGCGAGCGCGCTATCCATTCGCCTTCCGCCTGGCCGTGAGCTACCGGATCGAGGCCGCTAGCCTCGACATCGCCGTCACAATCGAAAATCCCGGCGCCGAGGTGTTGCCGGCCTCGTTCGGCGCCCATCCCGCGTTCAATTGGCCGCTTTCCCCGGAGGCGCCGAAAGACAGCTACCGGCTGATCTTCGCGCAGGATGAGTTGGCCCCGATCCGCCGCCTGGCCGGCGGGCTGACGCGTGTCGCGCCCGAACCCTCACCGGTCCAAGGCCGGGTGCTGCCGCTGCGGGAAGCCCTGTTCGCCGAGGATGCCGTCATCCTGGATCGGGTCGGTAGCCGCTCGCTCCGCTATGCCGGAGACCGCGAACCGGCAATCGGCATCGCCTGGGAGGGCTTCCGCGAGCTCGGCATCTGGTCGAAACCATCCGGCGCACCGTTCCTCTGTGTCGAGCCGTGGCGGGGCTATGCCAGCCCGGTCGATTTCGACGGCGAATTCGTCGATAAGCCCGGTCTCATGCATATCGCGCCTGGTGCGGCGGAGAGCTTGCGGCTTCGCATCGCGCTCTGCAGCGCGATCTGACGTCCTGTGAGCATCGCGACGACCGTGGGTTAACCCTGATTTTTAATCGCCGTCTGGAAATGGCCGGGGCGCAACTTAGATGAGTTGCGCAGCGGGGCCGTACTGATCGAGGGCGTCCAGAGGGGCCGGCCATCCGGGGGACTGAGCTGTTACTTGAACAACAGGCTCGGCAGGACCCCATCAGCACGTATGAGTGGCTGCTGCGGTGATCTGATTTCGCGGGGCGGGGCGCGTATTGCGGTACGCGTATTCAGGAGGAAGCGATGGTCCTGAAAATGTTTGCGGTTGTTGCAGGCGTCGCGCTGTTCGCCGGGACGGCGGCGTTGGCGGGCGAGTACCGCCCGGACGATTTCTTGCAGCTCGAACTCTCGAAGGCGGTGCTGTCGCCGACGCCGCTCGGCCCCGAGGCGCATTTCGAGCCGGTTCCGATCGAGGCCAAGGGTGATCACACGGTAGTCGCGGCACAGCCCGACACCAAGGCCGATGTGCCGCGCGCGATTGCCACGCGGCGGATTCACGTAGCCAAATCCCACGACAAGTCCCATGACAAGTCGCTTGCCGCCTCACGCCGTGCCTCGGCCGAGCCGGCGGTAACGCGGCCGCGCGGTGCGGCTCGCGCCCGGCTTGCCCACCGTCGCGGCAACCCATTTGATGCGGAAGCGATGGACACCCGGATCCAGACTTGGCCGTGCAGGCCCGGCAACGGCGCCATCTGCAACTGGAGGTGAGGGCGCATCCCCTGGAAGTGGCTCCGTGATGCCGATTGGAACCCCCTCGCATCATCTTGATTGCTATCTGCTGCACGAGCGCTTGATCTCTCAATCCGCTCGCAGGCAGATTGATCTGCACCCGCCAACACGTTGATTATCCAGCCAGTCGTCATCGCTTGCGCTTTGCACGTTCGGCGCTGCGCTTCCCGAGGGCCTCCATGGACAGCATTGAAACTCAGGGCATCCGCCTGCCGCGGCTTGGGCTCGGCACCTACCGCATGCAGGGCACCGTGTGCCGCGAGGCGGTCGAGAGCGCGCTCGCGCTCGGCTACCGCCATATCGACACCGCCGAGATGTACGCCAATGAGGATGCGGTCGGGGCTGCGCTGGCTGCGGCGGGGGTGCCCCGCCAGGAATTGCACGTCACCACCAAGGTCTGGCCGGAGAACCTCGCACCGGATTCGATCCGCCGTGCGTTCGACACCAGCCTGAAGAAGCTGCGCCTCGATTTCGTGGACCTCTATCTCATCCACTGGCCGGCCCCCGGCATGGATCTTCCGGCCGCGCTCGAGACGCTGATGTCACTGAAGGAGCAGGGACGCACCCGCGCCATCGGCGTCGCCAATTTTACCGTCGCGCTGCTCAAGCAGGCGGTCGAGCAGGTCAAGGCTCCGATCGCCTGCAATCAGATCGAGTATCACGTGATGCTCGATCAGAGTAAGGTCATGCGCTACATGGCCGAGCGCTCGATCCCCTTGGTCGCCTATTGTCCGCTGGCGCAGGGCCGCGCTGCGTCGAACGAGACCCTGATCGCGATCGGCAGGAAACACAATGCAGGTGCGGCTCAGGTCGCGCTGAAATGGCTGTTGGATCAGAAGGGGGTAGCCGCGATTCCGAAGGCTGCGCGCAAGGAGAGCCAAACAGCCAATCTCGACGCCCTCAAGCTTCAACTGGACGATGAGGATCGCAAGACCATCGCCGCGCTGCCCAAGGATCAGCGCTTCGTGAATCCTGGCTTCGCGCCGGAGTGGGACTGAATAGAATAAGTCCGAGGGTTTGCGCGCAAGAGAATGGCCCCTGCAAGGGGCCATTCTGGTTTCGGCGCTCGCGATCAGTAGCCGTGGCGGTGCCTGATGACCACGGTGCGGTCGTGGTGGTGGTAGAACGGCCGATGCCACTCGCGGTGCACGCGGTATTCGGCACGCGCGCCGTCCCAGTGATGACGATGACCGCGCTTGATGACCACGGTCTCCGCGCTGGCAAGTGACGGCAGCGCGATCACCATCGCGCCCAGAGCGGCAAGAGCCAAGCCAAGCTTTTTCATGTCGTCCTCCTCCTCAAGCTTTGGTGGACGATAAACTTCGCGTGTGGAGGAAACGTTCCGCTGGAACTAACAGCAAATTCCTGAACGCTTGTTCAGGCCGAGTGCGGTATTGCTTTAGCTGACGGAAGCCGGCGCGACTTGGTGCGGCGCCTACTCGCACTTGCGCAAGGACGGCGTGGGCTTGCCATTGGCAACGAAGCGGCCGTCGCGGATCGTGTAGCTGCCGTCAGTACTGCGATTGAAGATGGAGCGGATGCTGCCGTCGGCCTGCTTCGTGACGCCGTTCTCGCGCGTCTGCCGATAGCGCGGCATCGTGATCGACAGCACCAGCGTGTGATCGGGTTCGATCCGGGCGCCCGTAACCTCGTTGTTGTCGGAGGAGTCGAGATCCCGCCGGTAGATCAGGTGTCCCTCCGATGTGGCTTCGTAAGAAATCGTACTGCCTTGACCTTGTCTGGGCGGCTTTGCGCAATCGACCGCCCAGGTCCCGAGCAGCCCCCAATCGCGCGCGACCTCGACCGCAGTTTCCGCCGCGACGGGCGGCGCGAAACAGATCAGCAACACTGCGGCGGAGAGCGGTCGGGGATGCAACACGGGCAATCTGCTTCGTAGTGAGGTGAGCGACGAGAGCCAACGTAACGTGCCACGCCAACAGTGCAATGCCTCCGCCTCCGTTCCCGGATCCGACTTCGGTCGGACGCATTGCTGCAAGCGCTGTTGATCGCCTCTAGAGGCGCGTCTTATCCATATTTGCTGATCGGATTGGCACGCCGAACTCCTGGCGGCAGACCTCGGCAAGAATGGCCACGCCGTCGCGGATCTCCTGGTGCGAGGGGCTGGCAAAGCACAGCCGCAGCCGGCTTCCGGCATGAACCGGATCGGTCGACCATTCCGGTCCCGGATTGATCGCGACGCCTGCCTTCAGGGCCGCTTGGGCGAGCCTCATGGCATCGACCTGGTCCGGCAGCTTGACCCAGAGGAAGATGCCGCCGTGCGGCGCTGCGAATTCGGCCGCCGTGCCGAATTCTGCGTTCAGCGCGTCCATCAGGGTTTCCAGCTTGGCGCGCAGGCCACGGACGAGCCCTGGCACGTGGCTGTCGAAATGCGCCGTGCAGTATTCCGCGAGCAGCATCTGCTCCAGCGCGCCCGAGCCGGCGTCGGTCTTCAAGGCCAGCATGATCGACATGAGCTGCCAGGGTGCGACCACGAAGCCGACCCGCAGCGCCGGAGCGACGGATTTCGAGAACGAGCCGATATGAATGACGCCACCATGCTCGGCGAGCGCGTGGATCGCGCGCGGCCGCTGGCCGTCCCAGGTGAGATCGGCGTAGCAGTCGTCCTCGAAGATCGGGACACCATGTTGTTCTGACAGGCGCAGCAGCTCGAGCCGCCGGCTCTCCGGCATGACGGTGCCGGTCGGGTTCTGAACGGTCGGAATGGTATAGATATATTTCGGCCGGATACTGCGGGCCTTGAGCCCGGCGAGCGCCGCTGCCAGCGCGTCCATCCGCATGCCGTGCTGATCGAGCGGGATCCCCACCGCCTCGACGCCGAGCCTGGCGAGCCGGGTCAATGTGCCTTGATAATTGTCCCGCTCGACGATCACGGTATCTCCGCGTGCAAGCAGCGCCTGGTTGATGAGATCGAGCGCCTGCAGTGAGCCCGAAACCATCATGATGTCGTCGGCGCTGCAGGAGATCGCAGCGTCCCGCCGGAGCTTCTCGGCAAGGAAGGCGCGCAGGGGCCGATATCCCTGGGGGCCGTGCCCGAGCCCGTAGGTGGCAAGCCCGCGGCCCTCGCGTACGAGAACGGCGTCCGCCGCTGCGCGGAAATCCTCGACCGGGACGCCATCCGGATCGTTGTTGCCGCCGACAAAGCTGTATTTTGCAAGGCCGTTCCAGCGTGCCGCAGGTGCCGGCAGGCCGGCGGGCAGCAGGGGAGAAAAATCGAATAAGGCCATGTGCGGCGCCTCCCTTGTTCTTGTTTGCCGCCGATCCTAAACAACTCCGCGAAGATTGTCCCGACATGGACGTCGATGCGCGCGTTTCGCATGGCGGAAGCCCTGCCAACAGGCCTCTGGCGCCCCCCGGCGAACCCGGCTAAAGCACCGGGAACCAAGTGAGATCTGTGATGGCCGATTCAATCCAGGAAGTTTTGCAGGCGTTCGCCAGGGGCGAGCTCGTGGTCGTGACTGACGACGATGATCGCGAGGGCGAGGGGGATCTGATCGTCGCGGCGTCGTTCTGCACGTCGGAGAAGATGGCGTTCATCATCCGCCACACCTCCGGCATCGTCTGCGCCCCGATCACCACCGAAGAGGCGCGGCGGCTGCGGCTCGACCCGATGGTGGCGTACAATGATTCCGCGCACACAACCGCCTTTACCGTCTCGATCGACTACAAGCCGGACGGCGGTACCGGCATCTCGGCCGAAGAGCGCGCTTCCTGCTGCCGCGCGTTGGCCAATCCGAACGCGGGCGCCAATGACTTCGCGCGTCCCGGGCACATCTTTCCCTTGATCGCGCGTGATGGCGGCGTGCTGCTGCGCTCGGGCCATACCGAGGCGGCCGTCGATCTCTGCAAGCTCGCAGGGCTGCCGCCGGTCGGCGTCATCTCCGAGTTGATGAATGACGACGGCACCGTGATGAAGGGCGAGCAGGTCGTCCGCTTTGCCGCCGCCCACAAGCTCAAGCACGTCACCATCGCCGATCTGATTGCCTATCGGCAGGCGCGCGAGAAGCTGATCGAGCGGGTCTCGACCTTCACCACCGACAGCCCGATCGGGCCCTTGCAGGGCTATGCCTATCGCTCGCCATTCGACCCGATCATGCACGCAGCCTTCGTGTATAACGGGATCGGCGACGGCAGGAACGTGCTGACCCGGCTGCACAAGCCGAACATCGTCAAGGATCTCATCACCGGTCCGCAGCGGGTCCAGGAGGTGCTGCAGCACTTCAAGAAGGCCGGGCGCGGCGTGCTGGTGTATTTGCGCGACGGAGCGGCCGGCGTGCCCGTCGAGCCGGTCGGCGAGATGCAAACGGCGGAGGCGGATCGTCATCGCCAGTGGCGCGAGGTCGGCGTCGGTGCACAGATCCTGCGCGATCTCGGCATCACCTCGATCCGGAACCTCACCTCGTCGGTGCACGACTACAAAGGCTTGTCCGGATTTGGCATCGAGATCGTCGCCAACGAACGCCTTGAAGGCTGAAACCCGACGATTTAACCTCCATAACTGCCAAGATTAACTGCCAAGATACGCAGTCATGACGCGAAAGGATTTTTCATGAGCGTGCGCCCCCAGGCGAAGGACAAGCCGTCCCAGGCCGGCTTCCAATGGGATGATCCGTTCATGCTGGACGATCAGCTCACCGAAGACGAGCGCATGGTGCGCGACACCGCGCGCGCTTATGCGCAGGACAAGCTGTTGCCGCGCGTGACCAAGGCCTATCTCGAGGAGAAGACCGATCGCGAGATCTTCAACGAGATGGGAGAACTGGGGCTGATCGGCATTACGCTCCCGGAGGAATATGGCTGTGCCAATGCGAGCTACGTCGCTTACGGCCTGGTCGCGCGCGAGATTGAACGGGTCGATTCCGGCTACCGCTCGATGAACTCGGTGCAGTCCTCGCTGGTGATGTACCCGATCTACGCCTATGGCGACGAAAACCAGCGCAAGACATATCTGCCGAAGCTCGCGAGCGGCGAATGGGTCGGCTGTTTCGGCCTGACGGAGCCGGATGCGGGCTCCGATCCCGGTGGCATGAAGACCCGCGCCGAGAAGGTTTCGGACGGCTACCGGCTGACCGGCAGCAAGATGTGGATCTCGAACGCGCCGATCGCCGACGTCTTCGTGGTCTGGGCCAAGTCGGCCGCCCATGACAACCAGATCCGCGGCTTCATTCTCGAGAAGGGCATGAAGGGGCTGTCGGCGCCGAAGATCGGCGGCAAGCTCAGCTTGCGGGCCTCGATCACCGGCGAGATCGTGATGGACGGCGTGGTGGTGCCGGAGAGCGCGCTGCTGCCGAACGTCTCCGGACTGAAGGGGCCGTTCGGCTGTTTGAACCGCGCCCGCTACGGCATCTCCTGGGGCGTGCTCGGTGCGGCCGAGGACTGCATGCACCGCGCCCGGCAATACACGCTCGATCGCAAGCAGTTCGGCCGGCCGCTCGCCGCCACCCAGCTCGTGCAGAAGAAGCTCGCGGACATGGAGACCGAGATCGCGCTCGGCCTGCAGGCCTCGCTCCGCGTCGGCCGGCTGATGGACGAGGGCAAGATGGCCCCGGAGATGATCTCGATCGTCAAGCGCAACAATTGCGGCAAGGCGCTGGACATCGCGCGCATGTCGCGCGACATGCACGGCGGCAACGGCATCCAGATCGAATATCACGTGATGCGCCACACCGCGAACCTCGAGACGGTGAACACCTACGAGGGCACGCATGACGTGCACGCGCTGATCCTGGGCCGCGCCATCACCGGCATCCAGGCATTCGGGTAGGTTGTCGCTATCGCTCCGTTGCTCTTGCTGTCATCGCCCGGCTTGATCGGGCGATCCAGTAAACACCGGCATATCGAGTCTCATGCACGCCGCGGCGTACGGGATATCCCGCTTTCGCGGGATATGACGAGCCGAGAGCGGAGCGCCCGTTTGCCCCTCGCGTAAGAAGGTGCTGCAATGGCCGAGGACGACGTCCCATTCAACCGTAATTTCCCGCTCCAGCCAGGGGTGGTGGAAGAGGTTCGTCCCGGCATCCGCCGCGTCCTCTGCAACAATCCGAGCCCGTTCACCTTCACCGGCACGGTCAGTTACATCGTGGGCAAGGGCAAGGTCGCGATCATCGATCCCGGTCCCGACAACGAGGCCCATGCGGCGGCGCTGCTGAATGCCGTGCGCGGCGAGACCGTCACGCACATCCTCGTCACCCACACCCATCGCGACCACTCGCCGAACACCGGCCGGCTGAAGGCTGCGACCGGTGCAACGGTTTATGCCGAAGGGCCGCACCGGGCCTCGCGGCCGCGCTATGAGAGCGAGAAGCACAGCCCGGAGTCCGGCGCCGACCGCGACTTCGATCCGGATGTACGGGTTGCCCAGGGCGACGTCATCGAAGGTGACGGCTGGCGGCTGGAGGCCGTTGCCACGCCCGGCCACACTGCCAATCATCTCGCTTTTGCCTGGCCTGAGCGAGGTGCGAGCTTCGTCGGCGATCACGTGATGGGCTGGTCGACCTCGATCGTCGCGCCGCCGGATGGTTCCATGGTCGACTACATGGCCTCGCTGGAGCGGCTCGCGGCGCGGCCGGAGGAACTTTATTTCTCAGGTCATGGCCCCGAAATTCCCGAGGCTCCGCGCTACGTCCGGTTCCTGATCCGGCATCGCCAGGCCCGCGAGGCCTCGATCCTGCATCGACTCGGCAAGAGCGAGGCCGACATTCCGAGCATCGTGCGCGCCAGCTATATCGGCATCGATCCGCGGCTGACGACCGCGGCCGGCTATTCAGTGCTCGCGCATCTGGAGGACCTCGTCGCTCGCGGCGTGGTTGCCACGGAAGGCGATCCGGTGATTGGCGGGACGTATCGGTTGGCGAACGATTAGCTCGTCACTTCTTCACCGTCTTCGCCGGCAGCTTGGCAGGCGGCGGCGGGATCACCTTCTTGACCGGCTTCTGCGCCTCGGCGTCGCCGGCCGTGTTGAGATCCTCGATGAATTTCGTCACCCGCGCTGCGTTGCTGCCGAGGTCGGAATCGAAATAGCGTGAGGCCGAGCGGATATCGATCCGGGCATCTTCGCCGTCGGGTTGCACGCGAATGGAGATGTCTTCACGGAAGCCCATGATCGGGGTGCGCGCGATCGCCTCGATCCGCCCGATTCGGCGCGGCGGCTGCGGCGCCCGCTCGTCGACGATGAACCATTTGCGGCGGGTGACCAGCTTCAGCACGATCGCGTAGGCGCGCTCAGGCGACAGTTCGAGCTGCACCGGCTCGATATCGGGATAGGCCTTCTGCTGCTGCTCGGCCGCATAGAGCCCGGCATAGACCGCGGTGTTGGTGCCGTCACCACTGCGCAGAGGCGCGAGCGCCTCGAAGCGCGGGGGATCGATCGGGTCGGTGGTGATGTCGTAGATCTTCGGCAGCTTGCGGTATTGCAGAGTGAGGTAGGCGGGATAGGCGAGCACGGCCGCGTCGATCAGGAAGGCGAGCAGGATGCGTCCCATGCCGCGGCTGCCGTTCTGCCAGATGGCCACGAACGCGGCGAGCCCGACCAGGATCGAGAGCACCGCAAGCCCCAGTGCACCGAAGAAGGTCGCGAGCGCCGGCTTCATCTCGAGGAAGTCGAAGCGGACAATGAGGATCGAGACGAACACAGCCACCACCGAGAACACCGCGAGATTGCGGGTCCAGGTCGCCAGGCTGGAGACGGGCTCCGACAGATAGGGAGCGTGAAATCTGCGGGCCATCTGGGCTCTGGGCTGTTGCGTCGTGACGAAGGCGCTTCGACTGGTGTGAGACCACGTGGATCGGGTAAATTCAAGGGGGCATCAATCCGGCAGGAACTCCTGGCGGGCTGCGGTTGATCCGTACCGCGCTCAGGCGTGCCGGCCGATGCCGGGTTTCAGCGCGGTGAGCATGATCACGATCGTTGCCGCCGAGAATGCCGCACCTGCGGCAAACGTCGCCTGTGGACCGAAGGCGTGCCAGAGCCATCCCGCCAGCAGGCTTGCAACCAGCAGCGCGCCGCCCGTGACCAGATTGAAGATCCCGAAGGCGGTGCCCCGCAGATCGAGCGGCGCAGTGTCGGCGACCAGCGCCGAGAGCAAGCCTTGTGTCAATCCGAGATAGAGGCCCCAAAGTGCGACGCCTGCGGCAGTGCCGGTCAGGCCGGGCGCGAACGCCAATGTGAGGTCCGCCCCGGTGAGTACGACCAGTCCGCAGATCAGCAGGTTGCTCCGCCCGATTCGGTCGGAGAGCACGCCGACCGGCATCGCGACCGCGGCGTAGATCAGGTTCATCAGCACATAGACGAGCGGGATCATCGCGAGGGGCAGGCCGTCGGCCTGCGCCTTCAGCACCAGGAATGCCTCGCTGAAGCGGGCCAGCGCGAATACGGCGCCGGTGGCGACCACGATCCAGTAGAGGTGCGACAGCCGTCGCAGCTCCTCGCGGCGGATCGGCGACCGGCGATGCGGCTGTTCGACGCTCATGCTGGGCTCCCGAACGCCGGCGACGATCAACAGCACCGCGAGTGCAGCCGGCACCGCCGACCACCAGAACACGGCGCGGAAGTCGTCGGTATAAAGCGCCATCAGGGCGACCGCGATCAGGGGACCGGCAACGGCACCGGTCGTATCCAGCGCCTGGCGTAGTCCATAGCTCGCTCCCCGGATCGTTGCGGGAGTGACGTCGGCGATCAGCGCGTCGCGGGGAGCCTCGCGGATGCCCTTGCCGATGCGGTCGACGATTCGTGCCGCCAGCACCTGCCAGGCCGTGCTGGCCAGCGGGAACACGGGTTTGGTCGCGGCGGCAAGTCCGTAGCCGAGCCCAACCAGCAGCTTGCGCTTGCCGATCCAGTCCGACAGCGCCCCCGAGAAGACTTTGGTGATGGCGGCGGTCGCCTCCGCGACGCCCTCGATCAGTCCGACGATGACCGTGCTGGCGCCCATCGTCGTGACCAGAAACGCCGGCAACAGCGCGTGGATCAGCTCGGAGGAGATGTCCATCAGCAACGACACCAGCCCGAGCATCAGCACAGTGGTGGGGACGTCGCGCCAGGTCGCGGGGGCAGGCTGCTTTGCGTTCGTCATCACGGCCTTCTATCGCAACGACAGCCCAGGACGTTGCGCCACGTCAACGCGGTGTTCCGCAAATCATTGCGGCCTCCGATCGCTCGTCGCGAAGGGAGGCCGCCATGACTCGATAGAATTGGCTCGACGGAATTGAGCGCGTATCAGCTCAGTGCTTGACCAGCGGGCAGGCACTGTCGGAAAGCTTGCCGAACGCTTCTTCGCCCGACATGGTCTGCACGATCTTGTAGTAGTCCCACGGATATTTGGATTCCTCCGGCTTCTTGACCTGCATGACGTACATATCGTGCTCCATTAGGCCATCGGCGCGGATCTTGCCGTTGTCCGTGAACATGTCGTCGATCTTGATCTTGCGCAGCTGGTCCATCACCTTGTCGGAATCGGTGGTGCCGGCGGCCTTGACGGCGTTGAGATAGGTCAGGGTGGCCGAGTAATAGGCCGCCTGGTTCATGGTGGGCTCGCGCTTGGTCTTCTCGTAATAGCGCTTGGCGAATGCCCGGGTCTTGTCGTTGAGGTCCCAATACCAGCCGGTGGTGAGATAGAGACCCTGTGCGGTCTTCAGTCCCAGGCTGTGGATGTCGCTGATGAAGGCGAGCAGTGCGGCCGGTTTCATGGTGCTCGCGATGCCGAATTCGTCGGCCGCCTTGATCGAATTGGTGAAGTCGTTGCCGGCATTGGCGAGGCCGAGCACCTGCGCGCCCGAGTTCTGCGCCTGCAGCAGATAGCTCGAGAAGTCCGAGGTCGACAGCGGCACGCGCACCTCGCCCACCACCTTGCCGCCGGCTGCCTCGACCACCTTCGAGGCAGCTTCCTTCAACTGATAGCCGAACGCATAGTCCGCGGTCAGGAAGAACCAGCTCTTGCCGCCCTGTTTCACCATGGTCTTGGCCGTGCCATTGGCCAGCGCAGTCGTGTCATAGGCGTAGTGGACGGTGTAGGGCGTGCAGTCCTTGCCGGTCAGCGAGG
Organism: Bradyrhizobium sp. SZCCHNS1022; assembly: GCF_032484835.1. Classification (NCBI taxonomy): domain Bacteria; kingdom Pseudomonadati; phylum Pseudomonadota; class Alphaproteobacteria; order Hyphomicrobiales; family Nitrobacteraceae; genus Bradyrhizobium; species Bradyrhizobium sp. SZCCHNS1022. The sequence continues at coordinate 2,912,282 of NZ_JAUETT010000001.1, forward strand.
CGCCGGCCGCGCCGATCGCGATGAACGGAATCTTCTTCTCCTTGGCGACGTTGTTCATGGCGAGGCTGACGCCGGTATTGGAGCCGCCAAGGATCATGGTCACGCCATCGCGGTCGGCCCATTCGCGGAATTTCTGCGCGCCGATGTCGGGCTTGTTCTGATGGTCGGTCTCCATGAACTCGATCTTGTTGCCGAGCACGCTGCCGCCGAAATCTTCGATCGCCATCTTGGCGGCCTCGACTCCGCCGGGGCCGATGACGTCGGCATAGAGTCCCGACATGTCGTCGATGTCGCCGATGACGACCTTGTTGCCGGCGGCATGAGCCGCGGTTGCCGCGAGCGAGGCGCTCACGAGCCAGGGCAAGAGACGGACGAATTTGGTCATATTGGCGTTTCCTTCCCGATTTTTATCGTTGAATGGCCGGGAACTTAGAAAGCCCCGCCGGCCACTCCTATTCGTCTTTCGTCGTGCATCCGGACGATATGGAACCGACGCTGATACGGTTATACCGGTGAACGCGTCGGCGCATCTCGGAGGCACGGCCTCTTCCGGGAGAGGCCGTGCCTGATACTCAGCACGTCGGAACGCTACGCCGCCGCGTTCGGGAAGCGGTAGCTCTTGAACTGATCGCGCAGCGCCGTCTTCAGGATCTTGCCGGTCGCCGTATGCGGAATGCCGTCGACGAAGGCGACGTCATCCGGCATCCACCATTTGGCGATCTTGCCGTCCATATATTTCAGGATGTCCTCGCGCGTGGCCTGCTGGCCCTGCTTGAGCTGGATGATCAGGAGCGGCCGCTCGTCCCATTTCGGGTGCCACACGCCGATCACCGCGGCCTCGGCCACGGCGGGATGGCCGACCGCGAGGTTCTCCAATTCGATCGACGAGATCCATTCGCCGCCGGACTTGATCACGTCCTTGGAGCGGTCGGTGATGCGCATGTAGCCGTGTGGATCGACGGTGGCGACGTCGCCGGTGTCGAAGAAGCCCTCGTCGTCCAGGATATTGCTGTCGACGTGGTAATAGGCCTTGGCGACCGCGGGACCCGATACTTTGAGGCGGCCGAAGGTCTTGCCGTCCCAGGGCAGCTCCTGGCCCGCATCGTCGGTGATCTTCATTTCGACGCCGAACGGAGGAAAGCCCTGCGTCTGCAGCACGTCGAGCCTGGCATCGCCCTCGGCGGCGAGGAACGGCGGCTTCAGCGTGGCGAGCGTGCCGATCGGGCTCATCTCGGTCATGCCCCAGGCATGGCGCACCCCGATGCCCATGCCGAGGAAGGTCTCGATCATCGAGCGCGGCATGGCCGAGCCGCCGCACACCACCATCTTCAGATGCGGCAGCTTCAAATTGTTCGCCTGCATGTGCTGCAGCAGCATCAGCCACACGGTCGGCACGCCCGCGGTGTAGGTCACCTTCTCGGTGTCGAGCAGCTCATAGACCGAGGCGCCGTCTAGCTTCGGGCCTGGCATTACCAGCTTGGTGCCCATCGAGGGCGCCGAGAAGGCGATGCCCCAGCTGTTGGCATGGAACAAGGGAACCACCGGCAGCATTGTATCTGCAGCCGAGGTGCCGAGCGAATCTCTCGAATTGGCCATCAAGGCATGCAGCACGTTGGAACGATGCGAATACAACACGCCCTTGGGATCGCCGGTGGTGCCGGATGTGTAGCACATCGCGGCCGCGGTGTTCTCGTCGAAGGTTTTCCAGGCGAAGTCGCCATCGCCTTGCGCGATCCAGTCTTCATAGGCGACCGCGTTCTTCAGCGAGGTCTGCGGCATGTGTGCCGCGTCCGTCAGTACGACGTAACGCTCCACGCTCGTAAGCTTGTCGCCGATCTTTTCCAGGATCGGTACGAAGGTCAGATCGGTCATCACGATGCGGTCCTGCGCATGGTTGATGATCCAGGCGATCTGCTCCGGGAACAGGCGCGGATTGACGGTGTGGCAGATCGCGCCGATGCCCATGATGCCGTACCAGGCTTCGAGATGGCGCGCGGTGTTCCAGGCGATGGTGGCGACGCGGTCGCCGAGCTTGATGCCGTCGCGCGTCAGCATCTGTGAGACCTTGAGGGACCGGTCGTGGATTTGTCGGTAAGTCGTGCGAACGATGGGGCCTTCGACCGACCGCGTCACCACCTCCTGCGTGCCGTGAATCGTGGCGGCGTGCTCGATGATCCGGTGACAGAGCAGGGGCCAGTCTTGCATCAAACCAAGCATAAGGTCGTTCCTCCAGGCGGTATTCGCTTGTTGCAGCGAGATATTTTGAAAGGTTCCCCGGAGTTTAGCGCGCGCTGGGCGCAGCGCAAATGGGCTTGTGGACGCAGCAATGCCGCAGGCTCGTCCATGGTTATCGCAGTGGCGTTCGCGTCTCTGATCGGGCTCGCGGCGCTGCCTCCCGCCGCCGCCAAATCCCGTCATGCGGACAAAGCGCGCCATGTCACGCCGCCGGTTCATCTGGCCAAGGTGCCGCTGCCGCAGCCGCGTCCGGCCGATGCCCCGCAACGGGATCAGGCCAAAGCTACCCCGGCGTCTGAGCCCGCCAGATCCGGATCAGCCAAGGCTGAACCGGCCAACGAGGAGGCGAAGGCGTCCGTTCCCCCGCCACCTTCGGCCTGTCGGGTTGCCCTGACCGAGGACATCGCGATTGCGCCGTCGGTTCCGGCGATCCACGGGCCTGGCGAGTGCGGCGGCGACGATCTGGTGCGGCTGGAGGCGATCGTGCTGCCGGACAAGAAACGCGTCGCGCTGACGCCGGCCGCGACGATGCGCTGCACGATGGCGACCGAGCTCGCAAACTGGGTCCGCAACGATGTGGCGCCGGAAGTGGCGAAGCTTGGCAGCGAGGTCTCCGCGCTCGACAATTTCGACGCCTATCAATGCCGCGGCCGCAACGGCAAATCCGGCGCGCCGCTCTCCGAGCACGGCCGTGCCAATGCCATCGACGTCCATGGGTTCAAGCTGGCCGACGGCCGCATGATCGAGCTCACCGATCGCACCGAGCCGCGCGAACTGCGCGAGAGCCTGCTGCATTCGGCCTGCACGCGCTTCACCACGGTCCTCGGTCCGGACTCCGATTGGTATCACGAGAACCACATCCACCTAGATCTGATGCAGCGGCACAACGACTATCGGATCTGCCAATGGGATGTGCTCGATCCCATGCCCAAGGTCGCACCGCTGCTGCCGGAAGAACGGCCGCAAGAGGCGCCGCCGCGCGCGGTTGCAGACGCCGGGCAGGGCGGTAACGGCGCCAAGGCTAGGTCCGGCGCCAGCGTGGGAGAGGCCGTCGGAGAGGCCAAGACTGCAAGCGGGAAGACCAGCCCGGACAAACCCCGCGACCAACAGACGGCCGGTAACGGAGTTCAACGACAACAAGCCTCTCCCGAAGCCAACGCCGACAAGTCGGCGGCGCCGAAGCTGACCTCGCCCGCACGCGGTGCCGAGCAGACGACCGGCAGCACGGGCGGGAGCGAGAAATCGATGAACAAGCCTTCGGTTGATTCGGAGCCGCGCAGTGAGGCCATTGCCGATATGGGCCGCCAGGCCAAGCCGCCGGCGCCCGATAAAGCGTCAGCCGAAAAGGTCTCGACGAACAAGGTTGCCATCGAGAAGACAGGGCGCAGAAAACTGGCTGCCGACCGGGCCGTACCGAGCAAACACCGCCGCCGGGCGCGTATCTGGAATCCGTTCGCGTCGTTCTTTTGATGTCACCCGCGGAAGGCGGTCGCCCGCTTTGCAGCAACCGGCTGCAAACCGGGTTCGCCCCGATGCTCCACACGTAGCCGGAGGCTGAAAAACAAAAAGCGCCGGAACGACCGGCGCTTTCGCAAGGATGGTGTACGCGTTTCTGTGCTTTGATTGGAAGCTTGTTTCTGCCGTCAGGCCGCTTACTGCATCGCGACCGTGTTGCCGCCGCCCTGCAGAGCCATTTGCGAGTTGAACGGCGAGTCGCCCTTGTGCGGCTCCAGCACCACCACGATGGTGCCGACCTTGACGCGGTTGTAAAGGTCGATCGCGTCCTCGTTGGTGAGGCGGATGCAGCCCGAGGAGATCGAGGCGCCGATATATTCCGGCTGGTTGGTGCCGTGGATGCGGAACAGCGTGTCCTTGCCGTTGGAATAAAGATACATAGCGCGCGAGCCCATCGGATTGTCCGGTCCGGGCGGCACAAAGGTCGGCACGCCGAGCCGCTCGATCTCGCCCTTGGTGGGATGCCAAGCCGGCCACTCGGTCATGGCGCCGACCTTGGCGATGCCCGACCAAGCCATGGCCTCTTCGCCGACGGTGATGCCGTAGCGGATCGCCTTGCCGTTATCGAGTACGTAATAGAGGTAATGATTGTCCGAATCGACGACGATCGAGCCCGGCGCTTCCTTGCGGTGATATTCCACGATGGCGCGCCGGAACGGCTCGGCGACCGGTGTGTTGGTGTAGCGGATCTTGGACAAGAGTTCCTTGTCCTTCGGCTTGAAGGCCTGTGCGTTGGTCGCCTCGTAGGTGGTGGCCTGCATGCAACCCGACAGCATCAGGCCCACGGCCAGAAGTCCGAATTTCACCTTCAGCGACATGGTAAATTTCCAGTTAAAGTTTGGGTTGCGCAAGCCCAGGTCGACGCAGCCCCAACGCGACGATTCCGTTGCTCATCATTATCGACAAATCGCATCACAATTCCAGCGCTGGCATGCCGATCGGACGTTGCAGCGCCGCTGTTGTTGCCTTTTTGCCGCAACATTTTCAGGGATGGCGGTGCCAGCTGTGCCGTCCTGGGCACGACCGTTCACAGTCTGAACGATTTTGCTCCAAACCGACCGCAATCACGTTGCGAAAAAGCCGATGGACCGGTCGGCAAGGCTGCGTCACAAGGCAGCAGCTCGAATCACGTTAGAAGCCCTTCAAAGGCCTTGTTTTTCTGGAGACCCGGATGTTCTCGGTGTTTGTTCCTGGCGAATCCGCGCTGAAGAAGGCGGCGATTGGGGATCTCGCGGCGCTGCCGGAGAACGCGGTCTGGATCGATCTGGTCAACCCGACCGGGGCCGAGGACAGGGCGGTGGAAAAGCTCGCGGGGATCGCGGTGCCGACCCGCGAGGACATGCAGGAGATCGAAATCTCCAGCCGGCTCTATATCGAGAGCGGCGCGCGCTACATGACCGCCACGTTGATGTGTCATTCGGACAGCGACATGCCGCGGACCACGGCCGTGACCTTCATCCTGTCGGCCCATCGCCTGGTCACGGTCCGTTACGATCAGCCCAAGCCGTTCGCGGTGGTGGAGGCCAAGCTTGCCCGCGGCTGCCCGTCGACGATCACGGGTGAAATGATCATGATGGAGCTGCTCGACGCGGTGATCGACCGCTGCGCCGATATCCTTGAGCGGATCGGAGCCGATATCGACCAAGTCTCGCACGACATCTTCGAGCCGCATGCCGAGCGGCACGGCCATGCCAAGCAATATTCGCAGATCCTCATCGCCATCGGCCGCAAGGGCGACCTGACTTCGAAGGTGCGCGAGAGCCTGGTCTCGATCGGCCGCCTCGTCACCTTCCTGTCCGCCGCGGTCGAGGGCGTCAAATGGTCGAAGGACATGCGCGAGCAACTCAAGACCATGCAGCGCGACGTCGCCTCGCTGACCGACCATGCATCCTATCTCGCCAGCAAGATCACATTCGTGCTCGACGCCATGCTCGGCGTCGTCAATCTCGAGCAGAACAACATCATCAAGTTGTTCTCGGTGATGGCGGTGGTGTTGATGCCGCCGACCTTGATTGCATCGATCTACGGCATGAACTTCAAGGTGATGCCGGAACTCGATTGGGTGCACGGCTATCCGATGGCGCTGATCATGATGTTGATCGCGGCGGTCGTCCCGTACTACATCTTCAAATTGAAGAAATGGCTATGAGCCCGGCAGAAATTGCCGCGAAGAGTTGGCATCAAAGCTAAGCGCCAAATTGATTGGTGCCCAATGCGCCTTATTCACGCCGGTTTTTCGCAACTAGGATTCACGATCGCTTCACACAGGTCGCATGAGCCCATGCAAATTCGCCTGCGCAGGCATGCCTGCAATCGCTGATCCAAATGCATGCAGCTGCAAAGCCGCCTCAATTCCTCAGGTAAAATTTGAGCGGTACGCTGAACCTTTGAAAGAAACTTCTCTGCGATAAGCCATGCATGAGCACGGCCGTGATGACGCATGCGCGTCTCCTCTGGAGCCCCGCTCACGAGCACGAAGGCGCGGTCACCGCGCCTTAGCCAAGAGGCAGGCAATGATTGAGAAACGCGTAACGGCATCGAACAACGTGGTCGAGCTTGCGGCCTATCAGCGTGGCCGTACCGGCGCGTTTGCCAGCTACGCGTTGTCGCCCCGATCATGCCGCTTTTGCGGCGCCGAACTGGAAGATGGCGAGCGCGAGGAGGAATGCTCCTCCGCGCTCAACGTCGAGACCGCACGCCTGCGCTGGCGCGCCGCCCAGATTTTGCGCGGCTTGGTGTGCGAGGGGTAGATTCTCCCACGCACTTATCGGCACTTCAAATTCAAGGCCGTACGCGATCAACAAGTTTACTGCTGCATCGCTGACGCCGAACTCGCAAACCCGACCTGCGGCCATATGACGCGAAGTTCGGGACCACGGCTGTAACGGTCCAGTATGACAGCCAAGGTATGACGGCCCAAATGTGACCGTCCAAATCAGTCACGTTGCCGTCGCCGAACCGTCTGTGCGGTCGCCGCTACCCCTTCCGTGACCAGGCCATTGTCGGCGAACGGCGCCAGCCGTGCCTCCACGTCGTCCAGCATCGCGGCGACCTCATGTGGCAAAGCGTCCCATCGCGGATGTTCATCCGCCGTTCAATCCGCTGGAGGATAGGATACGACGGAGCATGGAGCGAGTCGTCGCCGATCAGGCTTCGGCGCCACGTCCCCAGCCCAAATCGGGAATAGAGGAACTATTATCCGCGACCGCGGTTTTGGTCGCGGGGCGAATACCACATCGGAGAAGACTTTGGACAAGAAGATCGCCGGACTTTTGGGTGCCGCGGCTGCACTCGGCACATTTGCGTCATCCCAGGCTGCACCGCTGCAGGTCCCGGCCGACGCGCTGCGCGCAAACTCCTATGCCGAACTGCTGGAGCCGATCCCGAATGCCGGCGCCATCCTCCAGGCGATGGACCGCGAACAGGGGGCTGTATCGGACGAAGCACAGGTGATGGAGGTGCAGTATGGCCGCTATTATCATCACCACCATCATCACTGGCGTCGCCCGGTGATCGTGGTGAGGCCGCCGCGCTACCGCCACCACCACCATCATCACCATCACCACCATTTCCGTCGGTACTGATACGGACGAGGTCGTGCAGCGGCGCCGGAGCATACGCTCCGGCGCCGTTCGTTTGCGCGCAGGTTTCGGTCTGGTTGGCCAGGCGAGGGTGCAAGCGGGCGAGGCGATCGCCCGTCTCCGGTTCGAGGGCGGTCAGCCCTCACACATGCTGTCCGCCATTGATGTGGATCTCGGCGCCGTTCACGTAGGAGCTCGTCTCGGTGCAGAGGACGTAAACGATCTTCGCCACCTCGTCGGGGGTGCCGAGCCGATGCATCGGGATCTGCTCGGCGACGATCTTCTCGGTGCCCGGCGACAGGATCGAGGTGTCGATCTCGCCCGGGGCGATCGAGTTGACGCGCACGCCGACACGGCCGAAATCGGATGCCATCTCGCGCGTCAGCGCGGCGAGTGCGGCCTTCGAGGTCGCGTAGGCGGCGCCGGCGAATGGGTGCACCCGCGAGCCGGCGATCGAGGTGACATTGACGACCGAGCCTTTGACCGCCTTCAACTCCTCGATCAGTCCGCGCGCCATCATGATCGGCGCGAAGAAGTTGACACGGAAAACGTGATTCCAGGTGTCGAGATCGGTGTCGACGGTGCCGAGCCGCGCGCCGCCGGGCCCCTTCGGCGAGATCGCGGCATTGTTGACCAGCGCATGCAACTCGCCGGTATCGAGCCGGTGTTTGATCTCGGCGATCGCGCGCAAGGTGTCGTCGGGATCGGCAAGGTCGACCTGGATGTGATCCTCGGGTCCTGCCCCCCATGGACATTCCTCCGGAAAGGGGTGCCGCGAGCAGGTGATGACCCGCCAGCCGGCCGAGGAGAATCGAATCACGGTGGCGTGGCCGATGCCGCGGCTTGCGCCCGTCAGGAGCATCGTGCGCCGCGGCTGGTTGGATGAGGGAGCCATGGTACTTTCTTTCGTCTTTCCGCGTCGTCATGCCCGGGCTTGAGCACGCCTGCGGGACCGCAGTCCCTTCGGCGTGGCGGAGGCGCAGTCATCTGCGCCTTGGTGTTCGTGTCTAAGACGTGGATGGCCGGGCTTGATGGTCGGTCCGGCCATGACGTTGCGGCTACGGATACATCCTTACCTTCGTCCATCCCTGGTCCGGCGCATCGCGGCGGAATTCGATCCGGTCGTGCAGGCGAAATGGACGGTCGTGCCAGAATTCCATCCGCAGCGGCGTGATGCGCCAGCCGCTCCAGCCGGGTGGGCGCGGCACGTCGCCGATGATGTATTGCGTGGCGACCTTGGCGATGGCCTGCTCGAACGCGAAGCGGCTCTCCAGCGGTTCCGACTGCTTGCTGGCCCATGCGCCGAGCTGCGCCTGCTTCGGGCGGGTGGCGAAATAGGCATCCGCTTCCTCGTCCGTCACCGGTACGACGGGGCCCCGGATCCGCACCTGCCGGCGCAGCGACTTCCAGTGAAACAGTAAAGCCGCCTTAGGGTTTGCGGCGAGTTCGCGGCCTTTCTGGCTGGCCTTGTGGCTGTAGAACACGAAGCCGGCTTCATCATAGCCCTTCATCAGGACCATGCGGACATCCGGCAGGCCGGTGTCGTCGACGGTGGCGAGCGCCATCGCGTTGGGATCGTTCGGCTCGCTTTTGGCGGCCTCGGCAAACCACCCGGCAAACAGCGCAAATGGCTCGCCCGCCTGCGTGAAATCGGCGGAGTGACCCGATGTTAAGGTTGTCTGGTGTTTGATGGTCGTGGGGTCGGTCATGGAGGGGAGTCCGAGTTTTGCGTTCACTCGCGGCCAAGAGCGCGCAGTGCCGGTCTGTTCCGGCCCTATATAGGGCATCGGTGCGGTTTGGCCTATCGACGATCGGCTCCGCCGGTACCGCGCTTACACTGATTCTGATCGGGCTCTCCGCCGGCGGCTGCGCCATGTCTCGCCCCGAGACCGCATTCGCCAGGATGGAGGAGGCTCCCGTCACGGGATCGATCAGCGCGCCGGCGGCGGTCGAGCCGACCGACGGCGATCTGGCGTTTGCCCGCAATGCCGCCTCGGACGTGCTGACCAAGGGGGACAAGGATTCCAGCCAGCCCTGGCATAATCCGCAGACCGGGGCCCGTGGCTCGGTGACGCCGATCGCCAAGGTCTACACCAGTGATGACGGCCGGACTTGCCGCGATTTCCTGGCAAGCTATGTCAACGGCAGGACGGAGCGCTGGCTGCAGGGGTCCGCCTGCCGGATCGAACGCGGCCGCTGGCGCATCCAGAGCCTGAAGCTCTGGCAGCAAAGTTAGCTCATCTACGGGAACCCGTTGCAAAAATACAACGGAAACCCCAGATGAAATGCAAAGCGGGCGGGGAGCCCATAGGTTAGTATCTGATTTTCTGTAAGGAGACGTGACGGATGCGCGACCCCTATGAGGTCTTGGGGGTGCCGCGGAGCGCCAGCGCTGCGGCCATCAAGAGCGCTTATCGTAAGCTCGCCAAGAAGCACCATCCCGACAGCAACAAGAACGATCCGAAGGCGTCGGCCAAATTTTCCGAGATCAATACCGCGAACGAGATCCTCGGGGATGAGGAGAAGCGCAAGCAGTTCGACCGGGGCGAGATCGATGCCGAAGGCAAGCCGCGCTTCCAGGGCTTTCCGGGCGGTGGAGCCGGGCGGGCCGGACCGGGCGGCTTCGAGAGCTACAGCTTCCGCGGCGGCGGTGGGCCTGGCGGCGGTGCGGGCGGCTTCGAGGACATTCTCAACAGCATGTTCGGCGGCGCCCCGCGCGGTGCGCGCGCCGGCGGCAGTCCGTTTGAGTTCGAACCCGGTGGCGTAGGCCTCGACCTTGACCTCAACGTCGCGATGACCGTGACGCTGGAGGAAGCGGTCAATGGCGGCGAGAAGCGGGTGCGGCTGCCCTCGGGGCGCGAACTGAACGTCAAGATTCCGGCCGGTGTTGCCGCCGGCCAGCAGATCCGGCTCAAGGGGCAGGGCGAGACAGTGCCGGGCCATAAGCCGGGCGACCTTCTGATCTCGATCCAGATCGCGCCGCATCCGTATTTCAAGGTCGAAGGCAGCGACATCCGGCTCGATCTGCCGATCACGCTGTACGAAGCGGTGCTCGGGGCCAAGGTGCGGGTGCCGACGCTGGGCAGCGCGGTCGAATTGTCGATCCCGAAGAATACGTCGAGCGGACGGACCTTCCGCCTCAAGGGCAAGGGCCTGCCGAAGAGCGGCGGAAGCGGCGACCTGTTCGTCACGACCCGCATCATGCTCCCCGACGGCAACGATGCGGATCTCGAGGCCCTGATGACCAAGTGGCGCGATCGCCACCCCTACAACCCGCGTAGCAATCTTTCGTAACACTGGTCGCGGTGCCTGGATGCAGACGCCGCGGCCGCGACGTCTTCGTCAATCAAATGAGATCACCTGCGGGTGCCGCTTTGCTGCGGCGTTCCGCGCGCGTGCCAGCGCACGCGGAACGGTGACAAGGCGATATTGCGAGGGGCAAAAAAAGTGCGGCCTCGAGAGGGGGACCAGCGCGGTGCAAAACCCCAATCGAGGCCGCTGACGCGTCGATCGGCGGATCGAACGCTCCTCATTTTTTCGTGAGTATTCGGTACGATATTGAGACGCGTCGGTGGCCTCATTCCAGATTTTCGATGACCGAATTTGGACGCGACCTTCGCGTGTCATCCTGCTGTCTTAGTACGCCGATCCCTCCACTTCAGCGATCGCAAGTACGATGCGGGGCAACTGCTTCTCGGAAGCGTCGGAATCGCGAATCGCGATCTCGCTTATCGCGTGTGGATGATAGCTCATGCGCGCTATCCGCCACTGCGTTCGGCTTGATCGTAAACCGCGCGTGCAACCTCTGTTAGACGTCCACGATCATTGCCGCCGATTACGACATAGCCGACGCCGCGGTCAGCCCAGGACAGTGCGCCGTTAGTGCCCTCGCGGGTGTAGCGCATCTGTGTCGCGTCGGTTGTCGTCCTGGTTGCATAGATGGTGAAACGTTCGCCGGAGGCGCTTTCATACATCAGGAACGACGCAGGTCCGGATGGCCCCGGCAGCAGCCGTCCGCCGACCAGTTTCAACCCGCTGGATTCGAGCTCCGGCGCATGCACCGTCCGCCCGCAGCGGCGGGTCAGCCATTGCTGCAGATGCGCCTTCTCGTCGCCGGGTACTTCGACCGGATGGCGGACCTCGACCACATACAGCCGGTGCGCTTCGAGTGCATCGCCGGTGAACGCCTGGAACGCGGAGGGCGACGCCGTGACGTCATGCGCGATCCAGCCGGTCGCGCCACCCATGGCAAAAGCGGCAAAGCTTGCGGCGATTGCACCATACAGCCATTTGCGTGGCGGCCGCTGCAGTCGCTCCAGTTCGAGCCGCGGCGGCACCGGCTCGTTGGCCACCGCATCGTAGCGCGCATGCAGCGCATCCGCGACGGCGCGCCACGACTGCACCCGCTCGGCGTCCTCCGGATGTGTCGCGAGCCAGGCTTCGACGTCGCCACGGCGTTCCGTCGGCAGCTCGCCATCGACATAGGCATGCAGCTCGTCTTCCGTGATGGGAATCTTCGGATCGGTCATTGTCGTCGTCTCACTTCAGTCGAAGGCGTGGCGATCTTGCAGCCCGAGGCGATCGGCTCCAGGCTGGCCACAGCGATGGCGTCGGCAGTCAGCAGCGCGGCCGTCATTTGATCCTCCGCAGCGCCGGGCGTTCGCCGTCCAGCACCGCGCGCACATGGCCCCGGGCGCGGGCCAGCCGCGACATCACTGTGCCGATCGGAACCCCCTGGATTTCGGCGACCTCGCGATAGCTCAGTCCCTCCAACACCACGAGCACGAGCGCGGCGCGCTGTTCCTCGACCAGGGTCGACAGCGCGCGTTCGATGTCGCGGCCTTCCGCCTCGGTGCCGCTGGCGTCCGGATTATCGTCTTGCAAGGGCAGGAAATATGGCCGCCGCGCCAGCGAGCGGCGCCGGTTCTTGTTGAGGTTGGTCAGGATGGTGTAGAGCCAGCTTCTGATGTCGCCGCCGAGAAACAGCCGTTCGGCGCGCAGCGCGCGCACCAGCGTATCCTGCACCAGGTCGTCGGCGGCATCTGCGTCGCGGGCCAGCGCGCGGGCGTAACGGCGCAGCGCCGGTATCATCGCTTCCACACTCTGGCGAAACGGGCTCATCGCAAAGATCTCTCGGCTGTCGTTCCTGCGGCACAGCCTTCGATCGTGCCGCGCCCCAGCCAGCATAACCCCGGCATGACGGGCCTATTCCGACCGGCAGATCGGGGCAGGACTATGCCGCCGAGCCTTCGAAAGGGGCTATACCGGGCCAAACCGGTGGTGTACGTCCACTGCTTAACCAATTCGATGAGAAGCCGGATGCCGCAAAATTCAGGTCTGATGCAGGGCAAGCGCGGGGTTGTTCTCGGCGTCGCCAATAACCGCTCGATCGCCTGGGGAATCGCCAAAGCGGCGCGCGCGGCGGGCGCGGAGATCGCGCTGACCTACCAGGGGGACGCCTTGAAGAAGCGGGTCGAGCCCTTGGCGCAGGAGCTCGGCGCTCTCATGCTCGGCCATTGCGACGTTACCGATGCCGCCACGATCGATGCGGTGTTCGACGTGGTGAAGGAGAAATGGGGCAAGATCGATTTCGTCGTGCACGCGATCGCCTTCTCCGACAAGGACCAGCTCGACGGCCGCTACATCGAGACCACGGCCGACAATTTCTCCAAGACCATGCTGATCAGCTGCTACTCGCTGACGGCGATCGCCCAGCGCGCCGAGAAGCTGATGACCGACGGCGGCTCGATCATCACGCTGACCTATTACGGCGCCGAGAAGTGGATGCCGCATTACAACGTGATGGGCGTCGCCAAGGCGGCGCTGGAGGCGAGCGTGCGCTATCTTGCCGTGGATCTCGGCGAGAAGAACATACGCGTCAACGCCATCTCGGCCGGCCCGATCAAGACGCTGGCCTTCGCGGGCATCGCGGATTCCCGCTACCTGCTGAAGTGGAACGAGGTCAACGCGCCGCTCCGTCGCAACGTGACGATCGAGGAGGTGGGTGACAGCGCGCTCTATTTCCTCTCGGATCTCGCCCGCGGCGTCACCGGCGAGGTGCATTATGTCGATGCCGGCTACAACGTGCTGGGCATGAAGCGTCCGGACGCGCCGGACATGTCGCTCGCAAAGGACTGACGTCAAGCCGCAATGCCTGCGCCGACGATCTACTACATCCGCCACGGCGAGACGGAATGGAATGCTCTGGGCCGGCTGCAGGGCACGCAGGACATTCCGTTGAACGATCTTGGCCGGGTGCAGGCGGTTCAGGCCGGCAACATCCTCAGCGAGCTCGCCGGGCGGAATGGCCACGAACTCGCGAGGCTGCCCTTCGTGGCGAGCCCGCTGGGCCGGGCCAGGGCGACCATGGAGCTGGTGCGCCGGACGCTGCAGCTTCCCCCGGAAGACTATGCGCTCGATCCGCGGCTGCGCGAGATCGGCTACGGCAAATGGGAAGGCTTCACGCTGCCGGAGATGGAGGCTGCGGATCCCGTCTTCTACGCCCAGCGGCTGACCGAGAAATGGACCCTGGCGCCCGAGGGCGGCGAGACCTATGCTGATGTCGAGCAGCGGGTGCGGCAATGGTACGATACGCTTGACGCCGATACCGTCGCGGTTGCGCACGGCGGCACGGCGCGGGCGCTGATGGTGGCGCTCGGCTTCGCGACGCCGCAGCGCGCGGTCGATCTGCCGATCCAGCAGGGCGCGGTCTATGTGTTCGGCCCGGACGGGTTCGAGAAGTTTAGTTAGTTCATGTCATTCCGGGGCGATGCGCAGCATCGAACCCGGAATCTCGAGGTTCCCGGTCTGGTCCTTCGGACCATCCCGGAACGACGGTTTGCTGATTGGTAGATCCGCTCATGTCCTTCAACACCTTCGGCCACATGTTCCGCGTCACCACCTTCGGCGAGAGCCATGGGGTGGCGATCGGCTGCGTCGTCGACGGCTGTCCGCCGCGCATTCCGCTGACCGCTGAGGAGATCCAGCACGATCTCGATCGCCGCCGTCCGGGCCAGTCGCGTTTCACGACCCAGCGCCAGGAGCCGGACCAGGTGAAGATCCTGTCCGGCGTGATGGTTCATCCCGAAACCGGTGTGCAGGTGACCACCGGCACGCCGATTGCGCTGCTGATCGAGAACACCGACCAGCGCTCGAAGGACTATTCCGAGATCAAGGACAAGTTTCGACCGGGCCACGCCGACTTCACCTACGAAGCCAAATACGGCCTGCGCGATTATCGGGGCGGCGGCCGCTCCTCGGCGCGCGAGACGGCGACGCGCGTCGCGGCCGGTGCGATCGCCCGCAAGATCCTGCCCGATGTGAAGGTGCGCGGCGCGCTGGTGCAGATGGGCCCGCACAAGATCGACCGTACCAAATGGGATTGGGACGAGGTCGCGCGCAATCCGTTCTTCTGCCCCGACAAGGACAAGGCGGCATTCTTCGAAGATTATCTCGACGGCATCAGGAAGAGCGGCTCCTCGATCGGCGCAGTTCTGGAAATCGTTGCCGAAGGCGTGCCGGCCGGCCTGGGCGCGCCACTCTACGGCAAGCTCGATGCCGACCTCGCGGCGGCGATGATGAGCATCAATGCCGTCAAGGGCGTCGAGATCGGCGCCGGCTTTGCCGCGGCCGAACTCACGGGCGAGGAGAATGCCGACGAGATGCGCTCCGGCAATGACGGCACGCGCTTTCTGTCCAACCATGCCGGCGGCGTCCTCGGCGGCATCGCCACGGGGCAGCCGATCGTGGTGCGCTTTGCGGTGAAGCCGACCTCGTCGATCCTCAACCCCCGCCGCACCGTCGATCGCCAGGGCAACGAGACCGAGATCCTGACCAAGGGCCGGCACGACCCCTGCGTCGGCATCCGCGCGGTGCCGGTGGGCGAAGCGATGATGGCCTGCGTGCTCGCCGACCATCTGCTGCGTCATCGTGGCCAGGTCGGATAGCTGCTCGCGCAGCGACGGCCGTTTGCCGGCAGCTTGTCGCTCGCTTAATGTTCGGCGCATGGACGTATCCAAACTACAGGACATCAAGGACTGGCTGATCGATGGCGCGCACACTTCCGTGACGCCCGAGCAGATGATGTCTGCCTTCTGCGAACGCATGGTGGCTCTGGGCGTGCCGCTATGGCGGACCGGCATCTTCGTCCGCACCCTGCACCCAGAGATTCTCGGCCGCAATCTGATCTGGCGCCCGGGTGCGGAGGTCCAAGTCGGCAGCGTCGACTTCAGCTTCCTGGAATCGCCGATGTTCAGGACGAGCCCGCTCTCGGCGGTGTTCGAGCGCAGCGGCGAATTCAGGATGGATCCGACCTCTCCCGATGCGGAGCGATTTCCTCTTCTGCTGGACCTGCGCGCCGAAGGCGGGACCGACTATATCGCCCTGCCTCTGGCGTTCCACGATGGCTCGGTGAACGCGTCGAGCTGGACCACCAGATGCCCGGGCGGTTTCACCGATGTGCACATGCAGGCGATCCGCGCGGTACTTCCGGCGCTCGCGCGCAACATCGAGATTGTGACACTGCAGCGGACCGCCGCGATGCTGCTCGACACCTATGTCGGTAACCGCGCCGGCGAGCGCATTCTCGGCGGCCAGATCCGTCGTGGCCACGCCGATACGATGCATGCGGCGATCTGGCTGTCGGACCTGCGTGGCTTCACGTCGCTGTCCGACCGGCTGCCGGCCGAGACCGTCGTCGAGATCCTCAATCATTATTTCGATTGCCAGGTCGCCGCGATCGGAGAGCAGGGCGGCGAGGTGCTGAAGTTCATGGGCGATGGTCTGCTCGCGGTGTTTCCGATCGCCGAGCGGGACGGCGATCCTGCGGAGGTCTGCGCTCGCGTGCTTGCCGCCGCGCGTGCCTCGCGCGCAAGCGTCGCCGCGCTCGAATACTCAGTCGGAGATACGATCGAGCGCTTCCGCTTCGGCGTGGCGCTGCACGTCGGCAAATTGCTCTACGGCAATATCGGCGGCGGCAACCGTCTCGATTTTACTTGCATCGGTCCGGCGGTGAACCTCGCTGCACGCCTGGAAAAGCTCACCTCGCGGCTGAAGCGCACCATCGTGGCCTCGGAGACGTTCGCCGGGGTGTCCGGTGAAGACTGGATCGAGCTCGGCGCATTTCCGATCGCCGGCTTCTCGACCGAGCAAAAAGTGTTCGGATTGCGCGAGGAGGCCGCAGCTTAGCTGTTATTCCTCCGGCTCGGTGGTGAACAGCAGCGGATAGCCTTTCGCGCGGCCGGCATCGGTGGCGCGCGTCGCCTTGGTCTCGGCGACGTCTTTGGTGAAGACGGCGACCACGCAGACGCCGCGCCGATGCGCCGTGATCATCACCTTGTAGGCCTCGTCCTCGGTCATGCGGAATTCCGCCTTCAGCACCGAGACGACGAACTCACGGGGCGTGAAGTCGTCATTGACCAGGATCACCTTGTAGAGACGCGGGCGCTCGACCTTGGTCCGAACCCTGGTCCTGACCTTCGTCTCCGGCTTGGTGACAGCGTCATTCATTCCAGCGGCACCCATCCTGGTGAAAGGACCGGTCGACCATACAGTTTCCGACTCGGCCGGGGAACTACGGGGTTGGCAGGACAGCCCGGCATGCCTGCTTTATTGCCGGCATCCGGTATGACAGAGCTAACTCGAATGTGAATGGGGCCGCTCGTTCCCACCTTGCCGTCGGCGGATTGCATGTCACCATCCCTCCATACGATTGGAGGGCGGCATGCGCTGGTGGATTTCGATCGGAACCCTGTGCGTCATGGGCGTGCTGGACTGGGGGGACGTCGTACAGGTCAGCGCGGCCCCCAGGGCGCAGCCGACCCAGCAACCGCAGCAACTGAATGAGAAAGAAGCGGGCAGCGTCGACGTTGAACTCATTCTTGCGGTCGATGTCTCCTATTCGATGGACCTCGATGAGCTCGCGATCCAGCGCGAAGGCTACGCCCAGGCGATCGCCTCGAAGGAATTCCTGCAGGCGCTGAAGAACGGTCCGAACGGACGCATTGCCATCACCTATTTCGAATGGGCGGCCTCCGGCGACCAGAAGATCATCATTCCCTGGCGCTTGATCGAGGGGCCGGAGAGCGCGGATGCCGTATCAGCGGAGATCATGAAGACGCCGATCCGCCGCGCCTCGCGCACGTCGATCTCGGGGGCGATCAATTTCGCGATGCCGCTGTTCGATGAAGATCCCTATCGGGGATTGCGGCGGGTCATCGACATTTCCGGCGACGGGCCCAACAACAGCGGCGGGCCGGTCACGATCGCGCGCGATGAAGCTGTTTCCAAAGGCATCGTGATCAACGGCTTGCCCGTCATGGTGAAGGAGCCGTCCTTCTCGACGATGGATATCGAGAATCTCGATCTGTACTACAAGGACTGTGTCACCGGCGGCACGGGCTCCTTCGTGATACCGATCAAGAGCCGGGAAGAATTCAAAGAGGCGATCCGCACCAAGCTGTTGATGGAAGTCGCCGGTCGTATACCCGAGCGCCACATCGTGCCGGTCGCCGACGAGCCGAGGGAGCCACGGGTGTCCTGCACCATCGGCGAGAAGATCTGGCAGGACAGGTGGGGGCGGTAGGGGGTCCCCGGCGGAGCTCATGTCAAGGCCGCTTCTGCCACGAACTCGCGGGTGAGCGCCGCGGCCATCGCGCGATCCGGACGTGCGGAAGCTGCGCGCGAGCGCTGGCTCAGCCTTTGGCCCGGAACATGTCACATCAAAGACACACCCAAGGCTAAAAACCGTAGGTTGTGCGGCGGTTCTGTTCTCGTGCCACGATGCTGCCCTGATCTGTTGGCGACCTTGGCCTCGCTGGGGCGGAGGCGCATAGAACATGCGTACTATCGACCGTGACGACAGGAACTTTGGGGTCAACTGTGGCCCAGTGCATGATCTGGAAGGGCGCGATGCGGCTTTCCGAAAGAGATCATGTTCAGTCGACCATCTCGAGCGCGATAGCGGTTCGACCCGATCCGATCGCGCTCCAGCCGGCCGGGCGCCGGATCTCGCTCGCGGCCAGGTCGGCCGCAAGCTGACGCAGGCGGCAGCCGTCGGTCTGCTTGCAGTCTCCCTTGCAGCGTGCGCGCAATCATCGGTCGTCAGCAGGCAGGCGGGGCTTGCTGCTCCCCCCAGGCAGGCCATGCTCGAGCCGCCGCACCGGGAGGTTCGCCACGTTGCCCGGGCTTCGATCGTGCGCCTCCGCGAGCCGGAGAAGCGCACCGTCGTCGCCGCGCCCGGCGGCTTACGCGGCGTTGCGAGCTTCTATACGGAGGAACAGCAGACCGCGAGCGGCGAGAGATTCGATCCGCATGAGCTGACGGCGGCGCATCCCAGCCTGCCGTTCGGCACGCGCCTGCAGGTCACCAACGTCACCACCGGAAAGTCGGTGGTCGTGCGCGTCAATGATCGCGGCCCGTTCGTGAAGGGACGGGTGGTCGACGTGTCCTACTCGGCGGCCGAAGCGCTCGGCATGACCCATTCCGGCGTCGCCAATGTGAAGCTCGACGTGGTGCGGTGAAGCGCCTGGGGCGAGGAGCCCGCGCGCTCAACGCACCAGTCGCGCCACCAGCTCGACGTGCGGCGTATGGCGGAACTGGTCGACCGGCATGACGGTCTCGAGCTTGTAGCCGCCGTCGATCAATAGCCTGATGTCGCGCGCGAAGGTCGTGACGTTGCAGGACACGGCGACCACCGCCGGCACCTTGCTCGCCGCAAGCTGCTTCGCCTGCGCCTGCGCGCCCTGGCGCGGCGGATCGAACACGACGGCATCGAAATCACGCAGCTCCTGCGGCATCAGGGGGCGGCGGAACAGGTCCCGTGTCTCGGCTTTGATCGGCTTCAAGCCGGGCGTATTCGCCGACGCTTTCTGCAGCGACATCACCGCAGCGGCATCGCTGTCGAGTGCGGTGACCCGCGCGGTCGACGCCAGCCGCAGCGCGAACGGTCCGACGCCGCAAAACAGGTCAGCGACGTGTTTGGCGCGGCCGATCCGCTCGCCCACCAGCTTCGCCAGGGTCTCTTCGCCGGCCACGGTCGCCTGCAGGAACGAGCCCGGCGGCAGCGTCACCTGCGCCGCGCCGATGCTGATGACCGGTGCATTGCGCATCAGCACCAGTTCGCCATGACGCGTCAGCCGCGCCAGCCGGTGCTGCTCGGCGACGACAGACAGCGCCGTGATCCGCGGCGACGGCAGTGGACCGGAGCCGCGGATGTCGACGTCGAGGCCGTTATTGGTGGCGGTGGCCTGGATGTCGAGCGGCTTGCCGGTCGGCTTGAGCGCTTCGCTCAAGGCCCATGCGGCTTCCAACGCGCCATCGAGGCCAGGATCAAGGATGGGGCAGCGATCGATCGGGATGATGTCGTGGCTGTTGGCGGCCGAGAAGCCGACCCTCAGCACCTCGTGCGTGCCCATCCGCGCATGGAAGGTGGCGCGGCGGCGGCCGGCGCCGTGCGCGTCGACCAAAGCTCCGACGTCGCAATCGACCTTGGCGGCCCTCAACGTCTCGACCACGAGATTGCGCTTCCAAGCCTGATACGCATCCACCTGCCAATGCTGGATGGCGCAGCCGCCACAGACGCCGAAATGTGGGCAGAAGGGGGTGATCCGCTCGGGGCTCGGGGTCTCCACGGCGAGCAGCTTGCGCCGGTCGGGATGGCCGGGGATATCGGCGGCTTCGACCGTTTCGCCTCCCAACGTATAGGGCACGTAAAGCGCTTCACCGTCGGTGAGCGAGACGCCATCGCCGCGATGGCCGACATGATCGATCAGGAGCCGCTCAACCATGGCGCCGCGCTCCAAGGAAGAATTCGGCATTGCCGTCGCCGCCGGTGATCGGCGAGGGAAACACCTCGATCCCGGTGCAGCCGAGCGAGGCGGCGAAGGCGGCGATATCGTCGCAGACCTCTTGGTGTACGGCCGGATCGCGGATGATGCCGCCCTTGCCATGGGCGCCCTTGGCCTCGAATTGCGGCTTGATCAGCGCGAGCAGGCTCATCGGCGAGGCTGCAAGCGACAGTGCGACCGGCAAGACCAGCTTCAGCGAGATGAAGCTGACGTCGATGACGACCACGTCGGGCCGCTGCGGCAGCCGCCTGCCTTCGAAGGAGCGGATGTCGGTCGTCTCCATCGAGAGGATCCGCGGATGCTCCCGCAACGACGGATGCAGCTGATCGCGGCCGACGTCGATGGCGAACACCAGCGCCGCGCCGTTTGCGAGCAGCACCTCGGTGAAGCCGCCGGTCGAGGCGCCGACGTCGAGGCAGACGTGATCCTCGATTTCAATCGGGTAACGCTCCAGCGCGCCGGCGAGCTTCACGCCGCCACGCGAGACGTAAGGATGCGCCGGCTCGGCCTGCAGATCAGCATCGAGCGGAATGGTTTCGGAGGCCTTCGCGACCTGCTTGGCGTTGGCGAAGACGAGGCCGGCCTCGATCGCGGCCTGCGCCCGTGCGCGGCTCTCGAACAGGCCGCGTTCGACCAAGAGGAGATCAGCGCGTTTGCGAGGAGGGGGCATGAGGTGATCGGTCGGCTTTTATGAGTTGTGAAGCTCGCGCACCAAATTCGCTGTCGTCCCGGGCAAGCACCGACGCGCATCGCGCGTCGATGCGCCGACCCGGGACCCATAACCACAGGACGCAGTTGACGGGAAGGGATCTAACCACTCGTCTGCCACAAACAACGTCCTGTGGTTATGGGTCCCTGCGTTCGCAGGGGACGACAGCAGGAATCGTGGAGAGCATGATGCCCTACAGTGAAATGCGTTGGTGGGCAAAGGCGCGCGGCTTCCGGCGTTCCCTAGGTCGTATCGCAATTGACGCGCCGCGCCCACCCTACGGATCCGTGCCCAGCAGCCGCTCGGCTGCCAGCTTGACGCAAATCTCGAACGCCGCGAGATCGTGCCAGACATCCTCCGGCGGTTCGCGCGGCGTCACCAGCGGAAAGCCATGCAGGTCGAGCGCGTGGATCATCATCAGATTGTCGCTGAGCCCGAAATCTTCAACCGCCAGGCCTTCGATATCCGTCAGCAAGCTGCCTTGCGTCATCACGGTCGTGAAGCGCTGCGCGCGCTCGGCGTAGACGGAGGGATCGTTGGAATAGCCGAGGCAGAGCTTGCCACGGCCTGCCATGTAGCCGAGCTCATAGACGGTGCCGGCATCGGCGCCAGGGCCGCGAAACGGAGTGAGATTGGCGATGATGGCGTCGGCCTGATGCATCATCGCCGCGTTGCCGTGGAAGATATCGAGCGAGATCGTGGCCGATGCCAGATCGACTGTGTTGTCGAGCGGATAGAGGCCGAAGAGGCCGTGGCGGGCGCAAATTCCGACCTTCTGGCGCCCGACCTCAACTGCATCCGGCAGGAACACGTCGGGACCTGCCAGATAGATCTTCATGGATCACCCAAAGCCGCGCTGCGACAGCGCTCAGGCGAGCTTGACGACCTCGGCCTTGTAGTCCTTGCCGAGCGCCTCGAACACCTTGCGCACGATGCCCTTGGCGTCGAGCCCGGCGTGGGCATACATCGCGGCCGGCGTATCGTGATCAAGGAATTCGTCCGGCAGCACCATTGAGCGCATCTTCAGCCCGCCGTCGAGCATGCCTTGATCGGACAGGAACTGCATCACATGCGAGCCGAAGCCGCCGATCGAGCCTTCCTCGATCGTGATCAGGATCTCATGGTCGCGGGCGAGCTTGAGGACCAGCTCCTCGTCGAGCGGCTTCATGAAGCGCGCATCCGCGATCGATGCCGATAGTCCGAGGGCGGCGAGTTCGTCGGCCGCCTTCTCACATTCGGCCAGACGGGTGCCGAACGAGAGCAGCGCAATCTGCTTGCCCTGTCGGATCATGCGGCCCTTGCCGATCTCCAGGGGAACGCCGAACTCCGGCATCTCGACGCCGCGGCCTTCGCCGCGCGGATAGCGCACCGCGCTCGGGCGATCGTTGATCGCGACCTGGGTCGCCACCATGTGCACGAGTTCGGCTTCGTCGCTGGCGGCCATGATCACCATGTTCGGCAGGCAGCCGAGATAGGCGTTGTCGAACGAGCCGGCATGGGTGGCACCGTCGGCGCCGACCAGGCCGGCGCGGTCGATGGCAAAGCGGACCGGCAGGCTCTGGATCGCGACGTCGTGCACGATCTGGTCGTAGCCGCGCTGCAGGAAGGTCGAGTAGATCGCGCAGAACGGTTTGTAGCCTTCAGCCGCAAGACCTGCGGCGAAGGTCACCGCATGCTGCTCGGCGATACCGACGTCGAATGTGCGCTTCGGGAACGCCTTGGCGAAGATGTCGATGCCGGTGCCGGAGGGCATCGCGGCGGTGATGCCGACGACCTTGTCGTCCTTCTCTGCTTCTTTCACCAGGCTCTGGCCAAACACGTTCTGATAGGCCGGCGCGTTCGGCTTGGCCTTCGCCTGGGTGCCGGTGGCGACGTCGAACTTGACCACGGCGTGATATTTGTCGGCGGAGGCCTCCGCCGGCGGATAGCCCTTGCCCTTCTGGGTAACGACGTGGACCAGGATCGGCCCGGTCTCCATGTCGCGGACGTTCTTCAGCACCGGCAGCAGGTGATCGAGATTATGGCCGTCGATCGGGCCGACGTAATAGAAGCCGAGCTCCTCGAACAGTGTGCCGCCGTCCATCATGAAGCCGCGGGAATATTCCTCGACGCGGTTGGCGCGGTTGGCCAGCACCTTCGGCAGGTGCTTGTTGATCTGCTTCGCCGCCTCGCGCAGCGTGCGGTAGGTCTTGCCAGAATAGAGCCGCGACAGATAGGCGGACATGGCGCCGACGGGCGGCGCAATCGACATGTCGTTGTCGTTGAGGATCACGATCAGGCGCGAGTTCATGGCGCCGGCATTGTTCATGGCCTCGTAGGCCATGCCGGCGGACATCGCGCCGTCGCCGATCACGGCAATCACGTTGTTCTTGCCGCCGGAGAGGTCGCGGGCGACCGCCATGCCGAGGCCCGCCGAAATCGAGGTGGAGGAGTGCGCCGCACCGAACGGATCGTAGTCGCTCTCGGCGCGCTTGGTGAAGCCGGAGAGGCCGCCGCCCGTGCGCAGGGTGCGGATGCGGTCGCGGCGGCCGGTCAGGATCTTGTGCGGATAGGCCTGATGGCCGACGTCCCAGATCAGGCGATCGCGCGGGGTATCGAAAACATAATGGATGGCCGTGGTCAGCTCGACCACGCCGAGGCCGGCACCGAAATGGCCGCCCGTCACCGAAACCGCGTCGATCGTCTCCTGACGCAACTCGTCCGCCACCTGCCGGAGCTGCTCCACCTTGAGCCGACGCAGATCGTCCGGTGTCTTGATGGTATCGAGAAGCGGCGTTTTACTAAATGTGGTCACGGCGATATTCCAATTTTGCAGGTCGGGTTCAAGGGCCGACGTGAGACGGGTTCATCGTAGCAGGCGGCGACACCAAGTCGGATCCAGGACGTCGAATCCAGGTCTCATCCGCGCGGGCCGAAGCCGCGGAACAAGCCTAACCGCGCTTCGGATCCCTCTATGTGATGCAAATCACTCTTGGCGGCGTCATTGTCCTCGTCATTTCGCCAAGTCGCGTTCAGCTCATTTTCTCGTGGTTTTTCAGGCAGTTACTTCCGCCATCCCAGCATGGACGGGGCCTCCAAAAGCCCACAGTTCCGAACCCCTTTACACCAAAGTGCGTCTTAAAGCCAAGCCAGCGGAATATGGCAAGCCCCTCATCGGGTCCTTCCGGCAACACCTAACCCCGGCGGCGTGCGGTGGGTTCCACGTAGCTGCCCAAATCGGCGGCAGCAGGCGGTTCGGACGCGCCGGGCGGGTCCAACACCACCCAGCTGCTGTCGCGGGTCTTGGCGTCGTTTGTCGTGACGACCGCAAGGGCTGCCTCAGGATGAGCCATGCGCTCGCGGAGCGGGACCGGGCCGCAGACGATCATGAAGAAATCGTAGGCGTGGGGCCGTTCGTTGGCCATCACGAACTGGAAGTGCACCCGGAAGAACTGCCAGCGGAACAGCTTGTAGTGGTCCGGCTTGATGATCTCCCGGAAGCGCACCGACACGATGGTCGGATTGCGTCGTTCGGCGCTCAGCTTGATGCCGTGGGCGGCGATCGGATCGAACAGGAAGAAGTTCATCACGTCCTTGCGCGCCTGGCAGTCGATCCAGTCGACCTGCGGCGTGACCGCAAGTTCGGCAAGATGGGCGCGGAAGTCGGCGGCGGCCTTATGGAAGCTGACGATCGGGAAATTACCGCCGAGCGTCAGCAGCATCAGCCGGGCTCTGCCGCGGCCGAGGGCGGGATCGAGCTTCAATGCGCGGGCCAGGATCTCGGCGGCCAGGAACGAGCCGGAGCTGTGGCCGACGATGACGATCTCGTCGGCATCGCTGTTACGCGCCACCTCGGTCAGGTATTGCGCGAAACGGTCGATGCGCCGATCCCATTCGGGACGGCCGCGATGGGCGTATTGCCAAGTCCAGATCGTGTCGCAGAGCAGGTAGAGCACGTAGGTCTGGTTTTCGAAGTAGCGCAGCGCGCCCCACAGCAGGGCGAAGAAAACGGCTGCGCCTGCGGTGAAACTGAGGGGAGAGGGCACGCCGAGCGCGCCCAACCCCTTGCCGAAGACGAAGCCGACCGCCGCCGCGCCCAGCGCTTCCAGCAGCAGGATGATGTGCGGCCAGGTGATGAAGGTCGCAAACCGCCAGTTCGCTCGCCAGAACCGGGCGATGGTGCCGCGGAACATCAGCCGCCAATAGATCCACACCGCCTCCAGCACGATGCGCCAAATCGGCGCGGTGAGGTCGTTCTGAATGAAATCCTCGAAGCGCAGGAAGTCATAGGCGGTGCGGGTCTGCCAGGTCTCGCCCTTGGTCTCGATCGACCAGGAGGCAATGTCGCCATCGGAGCTGGAATGCGGCCGGCTGATCGTCGCGTTGACCCCGTAGAGGCGGCCGAACTTGCGCAGCTCGGTCCGGAACATGCGGTAATATTGCGCAAGCCCGCGCGGGTCGTAGCCCTGCACATAAATGATATGGCGGTTCTGCACGCGCACGCGGGTTTGCAATCCCTTGAATGAACTGGATGAGGACGGGGTCGAAAGCGTCGCTGGTATGGGCCGGCGTTCCAACTTCGCGCGGCTGCCCCGGGCAAACGGCCCGGCGGTCTCCTCCTCGCCGTGGACTATAGCAGCCCGGTCCGCCCTCCAGGACAGATTTGCGAAAGTTTTAGGCTGCTATGCACGATCGAGAGGCGGCTGTCCCGCGGTGAATGCGCGCAGCCCGAAGTGGTCAATCATTCGCAGTTGAAATGCGGCACGGCCGATGCGGCCGGCCCGGAGTGCCCATCTCGCCCTAACGAGAGGGGCTGGAACTCACTGAACGTCGAGCGGCTCGACGCCGACCGGTTGGCCGTTGGCGTCGGTGGTGATCTTCTCGACCCGCGCTTCGGCCTGCCGCAGCAGCTCCTCGCAGCGCCGCTTCAAGGCCTCACCCCGTTCATAGATGGCCACCGACTCCTCCAGCGGCACCTTGCCCTCCTCGAGCCGCTTGACGATCGATTCCAACTCTTCGATCGCGCGCTCGAACGACAGTGTCTTGACGTCGGGGAGGGTGTTGTCTGCCATACCGGGTTCCTGCGATTAGCGCTCCGCGGCCGGGATTCGACCGGGGCCGGCTTTTACACCCCGCCGCCGGTCATGTCAGGCCCCCGGCGGGCCGTGGAACCTGCGGATCGAAGGAAGCTGGGGATCATGCCCCGGTCAGCGCAGCGACATGGGCGGCGACCGATTCCTTCAGGCCCTGCAGATCGTAGCCGCCCTCCAGCACCGAGACCACGCGGCCGCCTGCGGTCTTGTCGGCAAGGTCCATCAGCTTGCGGGTGACCCAGCCGAAATCCTCGGCGCGCAGATTGAGCGAGGCCAGCGGATCGCGGTAATGCGCGTCGAAGCCTGCGGAGATGAGGATTAGTTCGGGGCTGAACTTGGTGAGCTGCGGCAGGATCAGGTTCTCGAAGGCCGAGCGGAATTCGAGGCTGCCGTCCTCCGAGGCCAGCGGCGCATTCACGATGGTATCGTGGTCGCCGCGCTCGCTGCGCGCCCCGGTGCCGGGAAACAGCGGCATCTGATGCGTCGAGCAGTACATCACGCTCTTGTCGGCCCAGAAGATGTCCTGGGTGCCGTTGCCGTGGTGGACGTCGAAATCGACGATGGCCGCGCGCTCGATGCCGAACTGGCGCTGCGCATAGCGCGCGGCAATCGCGACATTGTCGAAGAAACAGAAGCCCATCGGCTTGCCGATCTCGGCGTGGTGGCCGGGCGGACGCACCGCGACAAACGCGTTGCGGTGGCTGCCGGACATCACGGCGCTGGTCGCGGCGACCGCGCCGCCGACCCCGCGCATCACCGCTTCCCAGGTGCCGGGTGACATCGACGTGTCGCCGTCGAGATAGATCACACCCGAGGTCGGCGCGACGTGCCTCAGCTCGGTGACATAGTGCTCCTGGTGGCACAGCAGCACCAGGTCGAGATCGCCCTCCGGCGCTTCGTCGCGGTCGAGCAGCGCGAAGCGCTCCTCGGTCAGCGCCTCCTCGACGGCGCGCAGCCGGTCGGCGCGCTCCGGATGTCCCGATGGCGTGGCGTGATCGAGGCAGGCGGGATGGGAGAGATACAGCGTGGACATACGGGACCCAGGCCCTCGCGCGTTGCGGTTGAAACCCCTAATCTAGGCGCTGGCGGCAGGCTCGGGAAGAGCCGGGAGCGCTGAGGGACGGGTTTCCCTCATGGCGCCCGGTTGCTGATCCGGTCCCGCGCGGGCGGCGCCAGCGGGCTGTTGTCCTTCAGATAGGCGAACAGCGCCTCGTCGTCATACCGGCCGGTCAGCGCCTCGCGCCCGCGTTTGAACGCGGTAAAATTGTCGCCGCCGAGCGCGAGATAGGTGTTGATGGTCACGCGATACGATGCCGTGGGATTGATCGGCGTGCTGCCCAGCCTCATCGAGGCCGCATCGATCCGTTCGCCATCGGGCTTGGCCGGATCGAAGGCGTAGGAAAATCCCCTCGACACCTGCAGGATGCGCGGCCGCTTCGGATCGTGCCATTGCTGCTCCAAGGCCGCCTTGATGTCGGCGCCCGTCAGCGTCACCGTCACCAGCTGGTTGCGGAAGGGCTGGCTGGCGAACACCTCGGCATAGGTCGCCGGGCCACCGTCCGCGCGTCTGACAAGGTCGGTGCGGATGCCGCCGGGATTGGTCATCGCGAGCACGGCGCCGCCCTTGTCGGCCGCCGCCGTGGCAGCGAGCTGCGCGTCGGCCACGACGTCGCCGAGCACGCTTTCGCCCGATGCATTCGGCAGCCGCGACAAGCTCTCGGTGATGATGCCTGCGGGCCGGTTGGCGATCGGGCTCGCGACCTTGTCGTAAGTCTCGATCAGCGCGGTCTGGTCGGCATCCTTGGGCAGGGTGTTCCGCACGATCACATTGTCGGCCTTGGCGCTGATCA
Source organism: Bradyrhizobium sp. SZCCHNS1022 (assembly GCF_032484835.1). Lineage (NCBI taxonomy): Bacteria > Pseudomonadati > Pseudomonadota > Alphaproteobacteria > Hyphomicrobiales > Nitrobacteraceae > Bradyrhizobium > Bradyrhizobium sp. SZCCHNS1022. The sequence continues at coordinate 2,940,089 of NZ_JAUETT010000001.1, forward strand.
CGTCGCGCGTCGCCGGGTCGAGCTTGACGTCGATCGCGGTCACCAGCGTGCCGAACTTGTCGCCCGAGGTCACCAGCCGGCCGTCGATCTCGCAGACATAGGCCTGGTGGGTATGGCCGGAGATGACGAGGTCGACCGCCCGGTCGAGCTTCTTGACGATCGCGACGATCGGGCCCGAGATGCCCGGGCATTCATTATAGCCGCCGCTGGGCCAGCCGCCCTCGTGGATCAGCACCACGATCGCTTCCACGCCCTTGGCCTTCAATTCAGGAACCAGCGCATTCACGGTCTCCGCCTCGTCGCGAAAATCCAATCCGGCCGCCGCGGCCGGCGAGATGATCTCGGACGTCCCCTTCAAGGTCAGGCCGATGAAGGCGACCGGAATGCCCTCGAACGTCCTGATCTCGTAGGGCGGAAATACGGTCTTGCCGGTCTCCGTCACGACCGTCGAAGCGGCGAGATAATGGAAGTCCGCGCCGCGGAACGGATGCGGGCCCTGGCAGCCGTCTTTCGGATGACAGCCGCCGTTCTGCATCCTGAGCAACTCGTCCTTGCCCTCGTCGAATTCGTGGTTACCGACCGAGGCGATCGCGAGCCCCATCAGCGACAGCGATTCGATCGTCGGCTCGTCGTGAAACATGGCCGACAGGAACGGGCTCGCGCCGATCAGATCGCCCGCGGCGACGAAGATGCTGTTGGCGTGGTTGCCGCGCAGCTGCTTCACCAGGCTCGCCATCTGCTCGGCCCCGCCGGCGGGGACGAGCGTGGTCTTGGTCGGGTCGGTGGGATCGCTGATCCGGATGCCCGATGCGGGCGGCTTCAGATTGCCGTGAAAATCGTTGATCGCAAGAATGCGCAGGTCGACCGGCAGACCGCGCTCGGCGCGGGCGGGTGCGAAGCTGATCAGGAGACAGGCGAGGATCGCGCAGCAGCGAAATGTCATGGCGGACTCATAAAGCGGGGAGGCGACACTGTCACGAAGGCGGCTGCGATTGCGTGGCGTTCGCCGTGATGACATAACGAGAGTCAATCAAAGCAAGAAATCGGGAGGTTTCGATGAAAAGGTTGATGGTCGTGGTCGCGGGCATGCTGCTTGCCACCCAGGCCGCAGCGCAGTCGCTGCCGGACTTCATGCGCGACATGATCAAGCACTGGAACACTCCGACCGAGCCGTTCAAGGTCATCGATAACATCTATTACGTCGGCACCGACGGGCTGGCCTCCTATCTCGTGACCACGCCGCAGGGGCACATCCTGATCGACACCGCGATGCCGGAGGCCACCGGGCAGATCGAGGGCAGCATCGCCAAGCTCGGCTTCAAGGTCGCCGATATCAAATACATCATCAACACCCACGCTCATATCGATCACACCGGCGGCCTTGCGCAGATCAAGCAGGAATCCGGCGCGCAGATGGTGGCCGGCGCAAAGGACCAGCCGCTGCTCGAAGGCGGCTATTATCCCGGCCGCGAGGAAGAGAAGCATCTGATGTTTCCGCCGGTGAAGGTCGATCGCGCCGTGCACGAGGGCGATACCATACAGCTCGGCGGCGTCACGCTGACGGCGCACGAAACTCCCGGACACTCGCCCGGCTGCACCAGCTGGACCACGACCGTGAAGGACGGCGAGGCGACACGCAGCGTGATCTTCTTCTGCAGCGCGACGGTGGCGCTGAACCGCCTGGTCGGACGACCGACCTATCCCGGCATCATCGACGACTACAAGAAGACCTTTGCGTGGTCGAAGACCGTGCATCCCGATATCCTGCTGGCGCCGCATCCCGAGATGTACGACATGGCCGGCAAGCGCGCGAAGATCGCCGCGGGCGCGCCGAACCCGTTCGTCAAGCCGGGCGAGTTCAACGCCTATCTCGACAAGCTGGAGACGCAGTTCGCCGACGGCCTCGCCAAGCAGACGGCCGCGGCGGGGGCGGCGAAGTAGGTCGGTCGTCGATGCTGATGGCGTTCTTGGCGTCAGGCTCCGGGCGGCCCGGCCTCAAAGCTTCTTCCGCTCCAGGAACGCCTTGAAGGCGGCCACGGCTTCCTGCGAGCTCATCCGCTCGCCGAAAATATGCGCCTCCTGGTCGATGCGGCGGGTCAGCTCGTCCGGCGGGGTGCGGATGAGCTTGCGCGAGATCGCCACCGCTTCCGCCGGCAGCCGGCAGATCTCGCGCGCGACCTTGTGCGCCTCGACCTCGGTGTGACCCGGCGCCACCACCGTATTGACGAAGCCGGCAATGTGGGCTTCCGCCGCCGTCATGGTTCGTCCCATCACCAGCATGGCGAAAGCGCGCTGATAGCCCATGGTCTGCGGCATCAACAGGCTGGAGGCGCCTTCCGGCACGAGACCGAGCCGCAGGAACGGCGTCGAGAAGGTCGCCGCCGTCGAGGCCAGCACATAGTCGCAGTGAAACAGCATCGTCGTGCCGATGCCGATCGCGACCCCGTCGACGGCGGCGATGATCGGCTTCACGTTATGCGCCAGCGAATACAGGAACTTCACCATGTTGGAAGTGCGCACCGCCTCGCTATTGACGGTGCCGGCATGCAGGAATTCCTCCAGATCGTTACCGGAGGTGAAGACGCCGGAGCCGCCGGTGATCACCAGGCAGCGGATGTTCGGATTGTTCTGCGCGGTGTCGATCGCATCCGTCATGCCGCGATACATGGCTTGCGTGATCGCGTTCTTCTTCTCCGGGCGGCGGAGCTTGATCACCCGCGCCTCGCCCTCGTCGGTGACGATCAGATGGTCGGTCATGTCAGTCCTGCCTTGCACCGGCGGCGTGCGCCGCCACCTGCGCCTGAGTCTTTCCGATCTTCAGCCTACATCATTCGTGCGACAGGCCAAGCGGCGTGCGGGCCTTTGCCGCGGGCCGGGACTTCAATCGGAGCGGCAAATGGCTGTGCGTGGTTAAGAGCCGCTTGCAGCTGCAGCGCAGGGTCGCTCAACATCCCCGGCAGATGCTGGGCACGCCGTATCTCAGCAACCGGTCGTTCTCCTTGACGGTCTGGCGCTCCAGCTTCGCGCGCTGCCGTTTCGACAGATGCCGCCATTGGCGAGCATAGCCAAGGCGCGGCGAATAGACCGGCTGCGTCGAGTTCAAAGGCGCCACGCTCGGCACCGGGACCGGCGCCAGGTTGGGCTGCGGGAGCGGCGGAATCCGCGCCGCATTGCCGATGCCCGAGGGATCACGCACCGAGCCGTTGAGCCCGTTGATGTTGGCCGGTCCGAGCGGAATCCCGCTGGTCCCGGAGTCCTGGGCGTGCGCGGGGCCGCAGAGCAGGAATGACGCCGCAAGGCCGGCCAGCGACGCGCGATGCAGGACGGTTCGGAACGCGGAGGCCGCGGGCGGGCGGGTCATCGAGGCGGGGCTTTCAAAAAGGGCAAGCTGATCAACGCGCGAGACCACCGCCAGTTCCGGCAATGGCGAAGCCTTCGCGGTGCCGTGCGCGGCGCATCACAGCCGCCGGGCAGCGATGTCGGCAAGAAATGGCGCCACACTTGTTACTCCCGCCGTTCGATCGTCCGGTGTCAGAACCATCTCACGACGAACCGCGCGAAGACGCAAATGAATTGCATGTCAGCCGCGTCAGCGGCACCGCGCTTACACCAGGAGGATCGAGCCATGACTGCAACAGCCGAGACCGGACGGATAGGCGCAGAGCCCACGATGAAGCGGCCGGCGATCGTATCGGCGCAAGCCTGGGAGGCGGCGCGCCTTGAGCTGCTCGCGAAGGAGAAGGCCCAGACGCGGGCGCGTGACGCGCTGGCCGCCGAGCGGCGGCGCATGCCGTGGATGGCGGTGGAGAAGGATTATGTGTTCGAGGGGCCGGCGGGCAGGGTCAGCCTGCGCGAGTTGTTCGCCGGCCGGCATCAGCTCATCGTCTACCGCGCCTTCTTCGAGCCGGGCGTGTTCGGCTGGCCCGACCATGCCTGCCGCGGCTGCTCCATGGTGGCCGACCAGGTCGCCCATCTCGCTCATCTGAATGCCCGCGACACCACGCTCGTCTTCGCCTCGCGGGCGCCACAGGCCGACATTGCCAGGCTGAAGGCGAAGATGGGCTGGACCATGCCGTGGGTCACCATCACCGACAGCTTCGATGTCGATTTCGGCGTCGACCAGTGGCACGGCACCAACGTGTTCTTCCGCGACGGTGACCGCGTCTTCCGCACCTATTTCATCAACAATCGCGGCGACGAGCAGATGGGCGGCACCTGGAACTATCTCGACATCACGCCGCTCGGCCGCCAGGAGGTCTGGGAGGATTCGCCGGAAGGCTATCCGCAGACGCCGACCTACAAATGGTGGAATTGGCACGACAGCTATGTCGAAGGCGCCGCACCGGACAAGCGGTGGGTCGAGGTGTCCGACGCCGGCGAAGCGGCGTTCCGCAAGCGGGGCTGATGCTCTCAGCTCCGCGTTCGCAGCTTTCTGCAGCGATCGCGGCGACGACCGGTGAGGAGCGCGACGATGAGGAGTGGCGGCGGGCCGCGCACAGGCACGCCACTCCTCCGCTGTCGGCCCGGGCAAACGCCTCGGCGTCGTCGAAGCGCCGACCCGGGACTTCGACTACGGCGCCGTTGGCCGCTACCGGAAGGCCACTCAGGCGGTGACGCCCTGGCTCGACGTCGCGCTTGCGCCGCTGCTGGCGCCGCTCGTCGTTCCGCCGTTGGTCGTTCCTTGCGCATTGTAGGTCTGGGCGCCCTTGCTGCTGTTGCCGCCAGAGCTGGCGGCCGCGCTCTTGGTCACTTCGGACGAACCGTCGGAATAGGTGATGGTCGTGGTGGTGACGCCGTCGATGGTGATCGAGACCTCGCTGACCACCGTTTTGCTCGACGACGAACCGCCGCTGCCCGAGGAACTGCTGGAGGAACTGCTGGAGGAACTGCTGGACGCGCTGCTGGTCGCGTCGGCGTCGGAGGACGATGCGGCCTGCGATGTCGCGGAAGTCTGAGACGTCGCGGACGTGGATTGCGTGGAGGTGGCGGCCTGGGTCGTGGCGGCCGCGGTGAGTGAATTGACGGAGCTGATCGACATTGGACTCTCGCGTGAAGAAGGATCGGTGTGGGTCATGCCGGATGGCGATTGACCCGCTCCTTCAACGCGGATGTTCCTCAGAGCTGGCGTCACGAGTTGTGTCTGATCGTGTCGCTGGGAGCGTCCTTAACGAAGCCTTAAGGCCGCAAGATTGGCTGTGCCGTCCTCCGTCATTTCGGCGCGCAAGACGGCGAGGTCGGCCTCCGACGCCGTCGTCGCGCCGACAGCGAGCCCGTGACCCGCCACCGAAGTTTCACCGAGCCGCGGTGAGAGGCGGGTAGGGTGCAGCCTTCCGCGGGCCGGGTATCTGCCGATAGGCGGACACGAGCAGCCACGCGCCCATCGTGAGACAGTAGATCTTGATCGCGATCTCGATGAGCTCGTCGACGGTAAGCTCGTAGACGAGGCCCGAGTTGAAGCCGTAGGCGAACGCATAGAGTCCGAGGAAAACCAAGCCGGAACCGGCAGCCGCCATCGCGATCGCGCTCAGGCGCTTATCGAACCTTGCCAGCACCACGGCGAGGAGGGAGGTGATTGCTATCCAGAAGTCCGGAATCGGAAACGACATGAACCAGCTGCGATAGCCCGGCACAAGCTCGATGACAGGAAAGGCGCCGGAGAAAACCGCTCCCCAGTAGGCGCAGATGCCGGCGGCTGTGAAATAGAGCGAGGCTTTCAGCAGACAACTCATCGCGTCACTTCACCCGAACCCAAGTTTCCGTCTGACAGATCAAGCCGGCCAACGTGCAGCCCTTCAGCTCGAGCTTGGCGGCACTGAGCATCAGAAAGTGTCCCGCGTAGCTCTTGCCATCCAGCGGATTGTAAAGTGTGCCGGTCCAGGTGTTCGGGCTGTTCTCCATCAGGCCCGTAATCATCGTGAGACCGACAAGCGGCTGCTGCCTCAGCGAGGCATCAGGGTTCAGCTTGTCCTGCCATGCCTTGCCTGTCTCGGGATCGATGGGCTCTCGCAGCCAGACGATCTGCCCGCAATCCATGTCGCCACAGGATTTGAACGTCACATGAGTGGATCCGTCTTCGGTCAGCCAGGTCCCGGTCAGGCGTTCGCCTGCCGGCGCCGGTTGCGAGATCGCGATCGATAGTGCGGCCGCCATGAATAGTGCGTTTCCTGTTGACACAACTCACCCCAATATGGACATCGTCCATATTGGGTATCCTCGAATATGGACGTTGTCAATATGCGGCTCAGCAAGACGGTTCAAAAGGCGTATCATCACGGCAACCTTGCGCAGGTGTTGCTGGACGCCTCGCAGAAGCTGTTGGACGAGGGCGGGATCGACGCGGTCACGGTGCGTGCGGTGGCGCGGGAGGCCGGTGTCGCGCATTCGGCGCCGGCCAACCATTTCAAGGACCGGGACGCATTGCTCGGGGCGCTAGCCGCCCGGATCTTCGAGGAGCTGGTCAGGCAAGTAAAAAAGGCGCTCGCCGGCGCGCCGTCTTCGTCGCGGGAGGGGCTGCATGCCGTCGCCAAAGTGATCGTCGGCTATGCGCTCCAGCATCCGAACCGTTACCGGCTGCTGTGGCGCAGCGACAATTTCGCATCCGACAGATCGGCTGCGGAAGCTGCCGGCACGGTACTCTACGATCTCGTCAAATCGATCCTGAGTGCCGATGCCGCGACGGCCAAGGCGAGCATCGATTCACAGGTCATTGCCGCCTGGTCCCTCATTCATGGCTATGTGAGTCTCAGACTGGAGGGCACGATCGTCGATGCTCGCGACGAACGTTCAGGAAAATCGCGCGCGACGGCGATCGTCGACGTCCTGATCGAGGGGCTTGGCCGGACATAGGGCTCGATACGAGGTGTCGCGGATGTGGTTTGCGGCAGTGGCGCCTGGGTCGTGGTGGCCGGGCGATTGACCCGTTCCGTCAACGCGGATGCTCCCCAGAGCTGGCGTCGCGCGTTGTGTCTGATCGTGTCCGCTGCTGCCTTCTTTAGTGAGGCTTAAGCCCGGTGGACTGCGTGTCAGCCGGCCGCTCGACGCGTTGAACGGGAACATCGCCGCCGCGCTATTTTGCCGGCCGGGTTGCGATCCAGATCACGTGACGCGCGCCGCCGCCGGTACCGGTGGCGCGGATCTTGACCTCCTCGGCGACGAAGCCGGCCTTGCGCAAACGCGCGGTGAACTTGTCGTTCGGGTTCGACGACCACACCGCCAGCACGCCACCCGGGCGCAAGGCGCCGAATGCGGCCCGCAGGCCCGCCATGTCGTAGAGCGCATCGTTGGAGGTCCGGGTCAGGCCTTCCGGACCATTGTCGACGTCGAGCAGGATCGCGTCATACGTGCCGCGCCCGGCGGCGATCATCGAACGGACGTCGGCCTCGCGGATGGTGACGCGCGGATCGTCCAGGCTGCCACCGGATAGCTCGGCCATCGGCCCGCGCGCCCAGGCGATCACCGCCGGCACCAGTTCGGCGACGGTGACGCGCGCCTGCGGCCCGAGCACTTTCAGCGCCGCCCGCAGCGTGAAGCCCATGCCGAGCCCGCCGATCAAGAGGTGCGGCGCCGGTCGCTCCTTGATCCGGAAACAGCTCAGCGTCGCCAGCGCCTCTTCCGACCCGAACAGCCGGCTGCTCATCAATTCGTTCTGGCCGAGCTTGATGCTGAACTCCTTGCCGCGCTGCATGAGGCGCAGCTGTTCACCGCCGCCCGGCACGTCCGCGGTGTCGATCAGTTTCCAGGGTATCACGGGCGTCTCTCGTCAGTTTCGATTGTTGTACTCTGCGGGGAGCGGCGCCGGTTGCATGCTTGCCGCTGTTGCCCGGCGGGATTCGCCAAGGTGCCGGCCTGCTTACCACATGGCACGCGTCCGGGACCAAATGTCGGTCGGCGGAGAAGGGGGGCGTTCGGAAGGACCGCAGGCATTGTGATTCAAGTCCGTCCAGGGCGGAGTAGTGCCCAGCGCAAAGAAAAGGCAGCGTGTTACCCTGTGGCTTACTCGCTTCATCCGCGAGCCGACCGCTAGCGCGCTCGTCCGTGCGAAGGGGGCATCATCAGCCTCGTGTTCCATTGCTTTGTGGTGCACGAACTCTACCCAAGATAGTATCTTGCTTGATGCTACTGATCCTGCGTGCTACGCTAACTTCATTATTTTAATTCTTTTCACCGAGGGCGTTTGCATGGCGACCCCCAAAATCATCATTTTGTCCGATGGCACCGGCAATGCCGCTTCAAGCGTCTGGCGGACGAACGTCTGGCGGATGTTCCAGGCCCTCGACCTGCAAAGTAACGCCCAGGCCGCGAAATATGACGACGGCGTCGGCACGTCCTCATTCGTGCCGCTGGCGGTTCTGGGTGGCGCGTTTGGCTACGGACTCAAGCGCAACATACTTGATGCTTACAAGTTCATCTGCCGCAACTATGACCACCAAAACGACTCGAAGATCTACTTGTTTGGCTTCAGCCGAGGAGCCTTCACCGTGCGCGTTCTCGCCGCGCTGATCCTCGATCAAGGCTTGATAGTTGCGGACACCGAGGCAGAACTGCACGATGGCGCCGTCAAAGCCTACCGCGCCTACCGCGCGAAAGGGTATCACTCGGTCTGGAGGATCGAGGTGCTGTTTCGGGCTCTTCGCGATTACGTTCTCGTGCCGGTGATCGACCGTCTCAGGGGCAACAAGCCTTACGCGAAGATAATCCGGAAGGATATTCCAGCCATCGAATTCATCGGCGTCTGGGATACCGTTGCCGCTTACGGGTTACCCATTGATGAGATGACCCGCGGCGTCAGCAACTGGGTATGGCCGCTCGAGCTGCCGAATCGCGTCCTCAGTCCGCGGGTCAGGTGCGCCCGGCACGCGCTCGCGCTGGACGATGAAAGGACCACCTTCCACCCGGTCCTCTGGACCGAAGAAGGAGAAAGCAAGCCGCCAGTGCCGACCACGATCGATGACGAGCGGCTGGTGCAGGTCTGGTTCGTCGGCATGCACGCTAACGTAGGCGGGGGCTATCCTGACGATTCGGTTTCCTTCGTCCCGTTGACCTGGCTTGTCGGCGAGGCGGTCAAGCGAGGCCTGATGTTCAAGAGCGCGCCCGTGGCCGATCCGGATGCGATCAAATCCATCGTCACCTCTCAAGACAAGGATGGGCGCCTCTACGACTCACGTTCCGGGCTCGGCTCCTATTATCGCTATGGCCCGCGCAAGGTATCCGATCTGTGCAACGATCCCGCCGTGGGCGTTCGCCTGACATTGCCGAAGATCCACGAAAGCGTGTTCGACCGCATCGACAGCGGCTGCAACGCCTATGCGCCGATCGGTTTACCATCCGACTATCTAGTTGTTTGCCGGGACGGTACCCTTACGCCCCTCGGACCGACGACCTTCGAAAGTCCGGCTGGAGCGATCGCTCGGAGCGAGGCTCAGGAGAAGCTCTGGAACTTCGTCTGGATGCGGCGCATTGCTTACTTCGCGACGCTTGCAGCGTCGCTCCACCTGGCCGCGTTTTGGCTCTTCCATAACCGCAACCAGGAGCACGAATACGATTCCTACTTTCGGATGGTGTCCGAGTTCGTGCGGTTCGTCGAATCCTTCCTGCCGCGATCGCTGCACTGGTGGACCGATTGGTACGCCGGGAATCCTGAATGGTTCGCGGGAGGCCTCATCGCCCTATTCATCTTGATGAGCTTCGGCACGTCATTGAGTGTCAGCATCAGTGACTCCATGCGTGTCATCTGGCGCGCCCGGGCCGCACCACCGGTGCTTTCCGGCTTCGTTCACGACGCCATCTATGCTTTCCGAACCAATGGCATCTATCAAGCCTTCATCAAGGTCACGAAAAGGCACGTGCTTCCATTTCTCCTGGCGGTGGCCATGGTCTGGTTCGGCGCGACTCTGCTGAGCCACTTCCTGTTCAACGCTGCCGATTCGATGGGTGCCTTCTGCACAGGGACTCCACAGAAGGACCTAGTGGCCGTCGACAAGGGCATCCCGCAGGAGGGACGGGAATTCGTGACGTCGGCGATCTGCGCTCCGACGGGGCTGACCGTCCGTCCCGGCTTCAGGTACGAAATCGTCGTCACCATGACCGAGCCGTGGGAAGACGCCGGGCGTCCGGTGACGCCGGTCGGCTACCGCACCTCGACCGTCGACAGACAAAATCGTTGGAAATTCTATTCGGCGATCTTCCTGCGCCGTATCCTGTTCCGGCCCTGGTACCGCCTGATCGCCCGTGCCGGCGAAACCGGCGTGGACGAATATTTCCTCGATCCCATTCCGGTACCAAATACAACACCTCAGGCTTACAAGGTGACGTTCAAGGCAGATCGAGCTGGTGAGCTCTTCCTGTATGTGAATGATGCGGTAATCGGAATGCCGTGGATTTACGGCAGCTTCTATCCGAACAACACGGGTAAGGCGAAGATAACGGTGAAGCTGCTATAGCAAAGAGAATGTCCTTGCAGAGCAGCATCTATCGCCGAGTTTTGGTTGCAGACACTCCCGTCTTGCAGTTCCGTCTGTGGCGGCCGGCCGTGGCACGAGGCTTGTATGCCCGGACGAGGACGGTGCTCCGCGGATCGCTCCCTCCGTCGTTGATCGGCTCCCCGCGTTGGCGGCCGTTTGCGGATGCGCGCTTGGAGCACGGCCATGTCTGAGGCAAACATGTCTGAGCCAAACACCAGGGAGTTCTGGGGCGGCACGATCGTCGATTGGCTCGCCAGGAATGCGGGTCTCAGGAAAGAACGCATCGACCTGACGCGGAAGTTCACCCAGGAGCCGTACAATTTGAGCGTCGTCAGGGTCTTGACCATGATGGATGAGCTCGTTGCACTTCATAATGAGCTGAACGGCACCCATTTGGTCCTCTCGCAGAACTGGCGGCTGGCGCATCGGCGCGACACCGTCGGCGACTTCATCGGCGCGTTCGTTCGGATCGTGGCGCCTGACGAGACCGCTTCCCCTCGGATCCCTCGCGCGTCGACATCCGGCCAAATGTCGGAAACGGGACAGCGCAAAATGCACAATCACCGCCTCGACGCGCTGAGAGCCGACCCGGGCGGCGACTGGAGGCCGGTGGACCTCGAAATCATCGCGTCCCAGCACGCAATCAAGTTTCGCAAGACCACCGGCACGCACGAGGTCTTCCTGCATCCCTCGGTCCCCGATTGCGTCACCGTTCCGCTCACCAAACAGCTCAGGGCTCCGCATATCCGGGCTTTCGTCGCGATGATCGACCATATGGATGAGGCCGAGCGATGATCGACCCGAGTGCCTATGTCTACGATGTGACGACGCTCGCGGCCGAGGACGGCGGCGGCTTTCTGGTCACCTTTCCCGACATACCGGGCGTGATCGGCATCGGCGAGAACCGGCAGGAGGCCGTGGCGGACGGTCAGCAGGCGTTGATTGCCTGCCTCGATGCGTTCAAGGCCGTCGATCGTGATCCGCCGGTCCCCTCGGCGGTCCGGCGCGTGGCGCCGCTGGCGTGATTCTTGATTGATGTCCGGGACGCGACCGCTCGAACGCTGTGGGACGAACATGCCATTGACAGAGGACGCCATCCAGGTCGGCAAATGCTACAAGACGAAGATCGCGGAGAGCTACAAGGTGATTTCGATCACGCGCGGCATCGTCACCTATCACACGCTGACCTCTCCCTTGCGCATCAATACCGGCATCAAGGCGTTCGCCGACGCCGTCTACAAGGAGATCAGCTGCCCGGGGCAGGGCTAGCTGCGCGGCTCCATGATCGTTGTCGCGCCGGAGGTCGGATGAAACTCGAAGAGCGCGAACATGGCGTGCTGGCGTTCGTCGATGAGGATGGCCGCATCTGGGCGCAATGCGCCAAGCCATCTCCGAATCCGGCCGATACGGATTATGTGATCGAAGGTCCCTTGAGCGGCTTCATCTATGAAGATGGCACGTTCACCGCGGACAGCGAGCAGGCGTTTCGCGCCTGGCTCGACGACCGCCTGATGAGCGACGACATCTTCTACGTCAGGGACGAGGAGACCGCCTTGAATCTGGCGAAGCGCATCGCGCTGGCGGCCCGCCAGATCCTGAAGGATCGGCCGTGCTGACCGATGATCAGCCCACGCCGGAATGATGCTGCAAATGCCCCTTCGCCGCCCGTCGAGCAAACCACCCCGCCTCCCGAAGATCTCTGTCAAGCCCTTCGGAAAAACATAAATCGTTTCGCGTTTGCCCCAAATCAGTTTTATCGTGTGCTCGTTCCGTTCCGCCGGAGGGGCGTATCGCGATCGTCACGGACGTTGGCTACGGAATGCGATGGACGCGCTGGCGCGCAGCGGAGTTATCACTTCGCCGACGAACGCGCCGATGCGGACGGCGAAATCGTGTGGTCCTGGCGTCCCGGTGCTGGCGCCAAGTCTGTAGGTCGCGACGAGCGCGCGGACGACGGGGGCAAGACAGCCGGTCCCCGGGGAGATCACGTATAAGCCGTTAAAACCATTCGCGCAGGGAGGGCCGGGCGTTTTCGGCCAGACCTGTGGTGACTGCCGCCTGCTTTTTTTGCTGCAGGCGGGCCACGGGCGCGGCCAGCGCCCGGCCTTCCCTGCGCCCTCCACATGATGAGGGCGATGCGAGACGCAAAGCTCGGACGCGTGAACGCGCCGCGAGGATGCGGGCGCTCATCTTCAGATGCTGTTTGAGATTGTGGATCAGAGATGCCACGGGCACGCTGCTCACCCTCCCCCTCCAGGGGAGGGCGGGAGCCCCGACATCAACGTCGTGTCCGGCAGGACAGGGCCAAAGACGTGGATGGCCGGGACGAAGCCCGGCCATGACGTTCCTTAGTGGGGGCGCGTCAGCGGCGCGAGCGCGTCCGTCTTCACCCCACCAGCACGGCATCCGCCGCCATCACGCTGTCGGCGGCGTCGGTGACGGTCTTTTCCAAGGACGGCGCCTGCACCGCGAAGGTCTCGGCGAAGAAGCGGGCGAGGGCGACGTGACGGGCGCCATCGGCTTCACCCTCGCTGCGCGCGGTCAGCGCCTCGTTGGCCAGCATGCAGCCGCCGAGCGCCGAGCCGAACAGCCGCAGATAAGGCGTCGCGCCGGCGAGCGCGTCGTTCGGGTTGGAGGCCAGCTTCTCCAGCAGCCAGCGGCTGGCGCGATCGAGCGAAGCGAGCGCGTCGCGCAGCTTGGCGCCGGTGGTGCCGAAGGCCGGATCGTTGGAGGCCTCGACGCGGCGGACGACGTCGGTGAGCTCGTCCATCAGCTTGAACACCGAGGCGCCGCCATTAGCGCCCAGCTTGCGGGTGACGAGGTCGATCGACTGGATGCCGTTGGTGCCCTCGTAGATCGCGGTGATACGGGCGTCGCGATAGTGCTGCGCGGCGCCGGTCTCCTCGATGAAGCCCATGCCGCCATGCACCTGCACGCCGAGATAGGCGACCTCGTTGCCGATGTCGGTGGAGAAGGCTTTCGCGATCGGCGTCAGCAGCGCGCCGCGCGCGGCGGCCTCCGTGCGCACCGCCGGGTCCTTGGCGCGCACGGCGACATCAAGGGCAACAGCGGTGGCGTAGCAGATCGAGCGCGAGGCGGCGGTCAGCGCGCGCATCTGCAGCAGCATGCGCTTGACGTCGGGGTGCACGATGATGGGGTCGGAGCCGGTGCCCTTGCTGCCGATCGCGCGGCCTTGTTTGCGCTCCTGTGCGTAGGCGAGCGCCTGCTGGTAGGCGCGATCGGCGACGCCGACGCCTTCGAGGCCGACGCCGAGCCGGGCCTGGTTCATCATCGTGAACATGCAGCGCATGCCGGCATTCTCTTCGCCGATCAGATAGCCGATGGCGCCGCCGTGATCGCCCATGGTCATGGTGCAGGTGGGGGAGGCATGCATGCCGAGCTTGTGCTCGATGCCGGAGGGATAGATGTCGTTGCGGGCGCCCAGCGAGCCGTCGGCATTGACCAGGAATTTGGGGATCAAGAACAAGGAAATGCCCTTGGTGCCGGCCGGCGCATCCGGCAGCCGTGCGAGCACGAAATGCACGATGTTGTCGGTCATGTCGTGGTCGCCATAGGTGATGAAGATCTTGCTGCCGGTGATCCGGTAGGTGCCGTCACCAGCGCGCTCGGCGCGGGTTCGGAGCGCGCCGACATCGGAGCCGGCCTGCGGCTCGGTGAGCTGCATGGTCCCGGTCCACTCGCCGGAGATCAGCTTGGCGAGATAGATGCGCTTCAGCTCGTCGCTGCCATGGGCATCGAGCGCCTCGATGGCCGAGAGCGTGAGCAGCGGGCAGAGGCCGAAGGCGACGTTGGAGGCGCTCCAGATTTCCGTGCAGGCGGCGTTGATGGCGAGCGGCAGGCCCTGGCCGCCGAACGCTTCGGGGCCGGAGACGGCGTTCCAGCCGGCCTCGGTCCAGCGCCGATAGGCATCCGGCCAGCCCGGCGCGGTCGTCACCTTGCCATCGGCCAGCTTGACGCCGTTGCGGTCGCCGATCTTGTTCAGCGGCGCCAGCACGTCGGAGGCGAACTTGCCGGCTTCCTCCAGCACGGCGGCGGTAATGTCGGGGTCGAAATCGCCGTAATGGCCGGCTTCGACGGCAGCTTTGAGCCCGGCGCCGTGGTTGAGGGCGAGCAGGATGTCGTTGATCGGCGCGCGGTAGGTCATGACGCTTCCTCGAATGGAGATTGGGATTTGGCGCCGTCTTCCCATGAAACCGCCCAAGCCTCAACTTTTTCGCGCGCTTTGCGAAGGCGCTGGGATCGCGGTTTGGGAGATCGGCGCAAGGCCTTCAGAAGCTTGATGAATCCGCATTCGCCGCGGATCGGGGCGGAGGCCGCCAAAATTCCCGCCGGCAGCCGGTTGAAAACCCGGACCCGGCTCTGTAGACCACCGGGCGGAAGCCGGAATCGGCAAGGCGGCGAGGCCGCCTTTGTCCCGGTTTGTCTGGTGGGGCGTAGCCAAGCGGTAAGGCAGCGGATTTTGATTCCGCCATTCGGAGGTTCGATCCCTCCCGCCCCAGCCAGTTCGCCGCTCTCGGGAACGATCGGCCGTCGCTGCTCGTTAATCCTTCATGACGACGAGCATCTCCAAGGACACCCGCGACATCCGCTCCGGCGCCTACGACCCCATCAACAAGGATGGCTTGCCGCAAGGCCACCAGGTGAAGGACGCGACCACGCCGCGCCAGCGCGAGCAATGGGGCGCCGATGTGCGCGCCGAGCCGCTGCCGGGCACCGAGCCGGTGTTGCCGGAAGGGTTGCTCCGCGAACGGCGCGATCCGCTCAATCGACGCACCGGCCGGCGCGCAACGGATTAGGCGCGCTGCGGCCAAGGCGGATCGATCGGCGGGTGGTTTTAGCGGCGCGGCGAACCGCGTTTGCCCTCGCGCAGCGGCCGTGTTGCAAATATTTGAAGGTTAAAATATCGTCCCGCATCGAATGGTCGGCAGATGCGAGGAGGACGCGCATGTCGGGTTTGCCTGTTTCGGCCCATGCGCTGGTCACCGGCGGTGGCCGCGGCATCGGTCGCGAGATCGCGCGTGTCCTGAAGCAGGCCGGCGCCACCGTCACGATCGTCGGTCGCAATGCCGCAACTTTAGAAGAGGCGGTCGCGGGTGGCTGCGCCGATCATGCCGCGGTGGCTGATGTCGCCGACCAGGCGGCGCTGAACGCCGCGGTGGCGGGCGCCGCGGCACGGCAGCCGATCGATATTTTGATCGCGAATGCGGGCAGCGCGGAATCCGCGCCGTTCGTGAAGTCGGATGCGGCGCTGTTTCGTCGCATGATCGACGTCAATCTCATGGGCGTTGTGCATGCCGTGCAGGCGGTGCTGCCCGCGATGAAGGAGAGGCCTTACGGCCGCATCGTCACGGTGGCTTCGACCGCCGGACTGAAAGGCTACGCTTACGTCACCGCGTACGCGGCGGCCAAGCACGCGGTGATCGGCCTGACCCGGTCGCTGGCACTTGAGCTCGCAGCGACAGGCGTCACCGTCAACGCGGTCTGCCCGGGCTTCACCGACACCGATCTCGTGGCCGGCAGCATCGAGACCATCATGAAAAAGACCGGCCGCAGCCGCGAGCAGGCCGCCGCCGAGCTCGCCAGGCACAATCCGCAGGGACGCCTCGTCACGCCGCAGGAGGTCGCCGACACCGTGTTGTGGCTCTGTGGCGAGCACGCCAGCGCGATCACCGGCCAGGCGATTGCGGTGGCCGGCGGCGAGATTTGAAGCGGGTCGAGGGATAGGAAGCAGAGGGAGTATTCATGATGAGACCGGCCAATCCCGTCACCGTGCCGTTGGCGGACTACAAGCCGAGCCATTTCCTGCTGACGGTGACGGACCGGGTCGCGACCGTGACGCTGAACCGTCCCGAGCGGAAGAACCCGCTGACCTTCGAGAGCTATCGCGAACTGACCGACTTCTTTCGTGCCTGCGCGTTCGACGATGAAGTGAAGGCGATCGTGGTGACCGGCGCCGGCGGCAATTTCTCCTCCGGCGGCGACGTGTTCGAGATCATCGGCCCGCTGGTGCAGATGGATACCAAGGGGTTGACCGCTTTTACCCGCATGACCGGCGATCTGGTCAAGGCGATGCGAGCCTGTCCGCAGCCGATCTTAGCTGCCGTCGAGGGAATCTGCGCCGGCGCCGGCGCGATCGTCGCGATGGCGTCGGACATCAGGCTTGCCGCCGCGAGCGCCAAGGTGGCTTTCCTGTTCAACAAGGTCGGGCTCGCCGGCTGCGACATGGGCGCTTGCGCGATCCTGCCGCGCATCATCGGCCAGTCGCGCGCCGCCGAGCTGCTCTACACCGGGCGCTTCATGAGCGCGGAAGAGGGCGAACGCTGGGGCTTTTTCAGCCGCCTCGTCGCGCCGAGCGAGGTGCTGTCCCAGGCTGAGGCGATGGCGCGCGAGATCGCGCATGGGCCGACCTTTGCCAATACCATGACGAAGCGCATGCTGGCGATGGAATGGGCGATGTCGGTGGAGGAGGCGATCGAAGCGGAGGCAGTTGCCCAGGCGTTGTGCATGACCACAGAGGATTTCAAGCGCGCCTTCGAAGCGTTCGCCGCCAAGACCAAGCCGGTATTTCAAGGCAATTGACGGTGCCGAGTGGGCGGGGGACTTGTCAGAATATATTTTAGGTTTAAAATAATTCGAGGTTGGCTCGGCATCGGTCGGGAGGCATGAATGAAGATCGCGATCATCGGCGGTGGACCGGCTGGTCTCTATGCGGCGATCCTGCTCAAGAAGCAGCGCCCGAGTGCCGACATCGCGGTCTACGAACGCAACCGCGCCGATGACACCTTCGGTTTCGGCGTGGTGTTTTCCGACGCGACGCTCGACAATTTCGAGAAATACGATCTGCCGAGCTACCGTCGCATCACCGAGGAATTCGCCTATTGGGACGATATCGCTGTCCACTTCGGCGGCACCGTGCATCGCGTCGGCGGCAATGGCTTTTGCGGCTGCTCGCGCCGGACTTTGCTGACGATCCTGCAGGAGCGCGCACGCGAACTCGGCGTTGTCATCCATTTCGAGGTTGAGATCGATGATGAGGCGCGGTTTGCCGATGCGGATCTCATCATCCTCGCCGACGGCATCAACAGCCGTTTCCGCGAGAAATATTTCGACCACTTCCAGCCCGAGGTCGATCTCCGCAGCAACAAGTTCGCCTGGATGGGGTCGACCAAGCCGCTCGATGCCTTCACCTTCATTTTCCAGGAGACCGAATGGGGCCCGTTCATCGCGCACGCTTATCAGTACGAAGCGGGCCGTTCGACCTGGATTTTCGAGACCGATCCTGAGACGTTCGTGCGCGCCGGGCTCACCGGCCTTGATGAGCGGCAGTCTGCCGATCGGATGAAGGAGATCTTCGGCTGGTTCCTGGGCGATCACCCGCTCCTGACCAACCGTTCGATGTGGCGCAATTTCCCGATGATCCGCAACAAGCGCTGGGTCAAGGGCAACATGGTGCTGCTCGGCGATGCCAAGGCCAGCGCGCATTTCTCGATCGGTTCGGGTACCAAGCTCGCGATGGAGGACGCGATCGCGCTGGCGGATGCCATGCAACATGCGCCTGATGTCATGGCTGCGCTCGATGTCTATGAGCACGGACGGCGCGAGGAGGTCGAGAAGACCCAGCATGCCGCCGACGTTTCGCTGGTCTGGTTCGAGCACGTCGACCGGTTCTGGGATTTCGATCCGGTGCAGTTCGCCTTCGGCGTGATGACGCGCTCCAAGGCGATCACCTATGACAATCTGACACTACGTGCGCCTGATTTCGTCGCCGAGGTCGACAAGGCGTTCGCTCGCCAGGTTCGCGCCAAGGGTTTTGACGTCGATGTCGGAAAGCCGGCGGCGCCGATGTTTCAGCCGCTGCGTCTGCGCGAGATGACGCTGGCGAACCGTGCGGTGGTCTCGCCGATGTGCATGTATTCGGCGGCTGAGGGTGTGCCGGGCGACTTTCATCTTGTGCATTACGGCTCGCGCGCAATCGGTGGCGCCGGATTGATCTTCACAGAGATGACCTGCGTCGGCCGCGACGCGCGGATCACGCCCGGCTGCGCCGGCTTGTGGAACGATGAGCAGGAAGCGGCGTGGAAGCGGATCGTCGATTTCGTCCACGCCAATTCGCACGCGAAATTTGCGCTGCAGCTTGGCCATGCTGGCCGCAAGGGCGCGACCAAGCTGATGTGGGACGGCATCGATCGGCCGCTGGAAGAGGGCGGCTGGGAAGTGGTGTCGGCATCGCCATTGCCCTATTTCCCGGACAGCCAGGTGCCGCGCGAACTCGACCGCGCGGCGATGGATCGAATCAAGGCCGAGTTCGTCGCGGCGACCGAGCGCGGCGTGGCCTGCGGCTTCGACATGCTGGAGCTGCATTGCGCCCATGGCTACCTGCTCGCGAGTTTCATCTCGCCGCTGACGAACAAGCGGACCGACGCGTATGGCGGCTCGCTGGAGAACCGGCTGCGCTTTCCGCTCGAAGTCTTCAGCGCGATGCGCGCCGCCTGGCCGGCGCATAAGCCGATGTCGGTGCGCCTCTCCGCCACCGACTGGGCCGAGGGCGGCATCACAGGCGATGATGCGGTGCTGATCGCGCGGGCCTTTGCCGAGGCGGGCGTCGATCTCGTCGACGTCTCCACGGGGCAGACCGTGCGCGACGCTCAGCCAGTCTATGGCCGCATGTTCCAGACTCCGTTCTCCGATCAGGTCCGCAACGAGGCGCGCGTCGCCACCATGTGCGTCGGCAACATCACCACGGCCGACCAGGTCAATACGATCCTCGCCGCCGGCCGCGCTGACCTCGTCGCGCTCGGACGGCCGCATCTGGTCGATCCGTCCTTCACCATCAAGGCTGCTGCCTGGTACGGCGCGGAGGTGTACTGCCCGCCGCAATATCTGCCGGGCAAAGAGCAGATCTTCCGCAACAGCGTGCGCGAGCGGCAGGATTTCGAGGACCTGAAAATTAAGGCTAAGCCGAAGACCCGGGCCGAGCTGAAATTGGCGGCGACGAAGCCGCTTGCGGCGGAGTAAGCCGCCGTGCCACGCTGGTGCCGGCGAGGTCTTGTGCGAGTGGAGTAGAGGCGATGAAGGCGATCATCGTGGGCGGCGGTATCGGCGGACTGACCACCGCGTTGATGTTGCGGGCGCGCGGCATCGATTGCGAGCTGTTCGAACAGGCCGATGCGATCCGTGAGCTTGGCGTCGGCATCAACACTTTGCCGCATGCGATCCGCGAACTGGCCCAGCTCGGGTTGCTCGATCGGCTCGACCAGGCCGCCATCCGCACTTACGAGCTGTTCTACTTGACCCGTCACGGCCAGCAGGTCTGGCACGAAAAGCGCGGGCTCGACGCCGGCCATGACGTGCCGCAATTCTCGATCCACCGCGGCCGGCTGCAGGGTGTCATCCATCAGGCGGTGCTGGAGCGGCTCGGACCGGAGAAGGTTCACACCGGTTGCCGGCTCGGATCCTTCACCGAGGATGAGGGCGGGGTGACCGCCTATTTCTTCGACCGCTCCGGTGCTCATGTTCATACCGCGCGGGGCGATATTCTGATCGGCGCCGACGGCATCCATTCCAAGGTGCGGCAGACCTTGTTCCCGAACGAAGGCCCGCCGTGCTGGAACGGGCTGATGCTGTGGCGCGGCGCGACCGACTGGCCGGTGTTCCTGACCGGGCAGTCGATGATCATCGCCGGCGGGCTCAACGCCAAGGCCGTGATCTACCCGATCGCGGAAGGCTCGAGCCCGGCCACGCGGCTCACCAACTGGGCGGTCTTGGTGCGCATCGGCGATGCCAATACCGCGCCGCCGCGGCGCGAGGACTGGTCGCGGCTCGGCCGGGCCGACGAACTGATGCCGCATGTCGCGGGCTTCCATATTCCCCAGCTCGATTTCGGCGCGCTGGTGCGCGCGACGCCGGAGTTCTGGGAATATCCCTGCTGCGACCGCGATCCCTTGCCCTATTGGAGCAGTGGCCGGGTGACGCTGCTCGGTGACGCCGCCCATCCGATGTATCCGGTCGGATCGAATGGCGCCTCGCAGGCCATCCTCGATGCACGCGCCTTGGCCGATGCGCTGGCGCAGGCCGAGCATCCGCGCCAGGCGCTGATGGCCTATCAGCAGAAACGGCTGCCGATGACCGCCGATATCGTCGCCTCGAATCGCCGCGGCGGCCCGGAGGGGGTGATCGATGCGGTCGAGCAGCTCGCACCGCAAGGCTTCAGCGACGTCGACACCATTCTCAACTTTGAGGCCCGCGAGGCGATCGTGCGCGGCTATGCCGCCCGGGCCGGCTTTGCCGCGCGCATGCTGACGCGGCAAGCCTCTTGATCCCTCCGCTTATTGCGGAGGGGGCGGCAGGAAGTGGATGTTGTATTCGGCCGCAAGCTTGACGACATCATCCGGGTTCTGCTCGCGCATGTTGTGGATGGCCCAGAACAGGTCGTACAGCCGCCGCGTCGGCGACACCCAGAACAGGGTCTTCGCGGTCTGACCTGACTTGTTGAAGATGCCATGTGGTTTGCCCATCGGCAGCCGCACTGTATCGCCGGCCGTCGCATATTCGTCGGCGCCGTCGAGCATGAAGTCGAGCCGACCTTCCAGGATGTAGAGATATTCGTCCTGGTCCGGATGGATGTGCGGCGGCACGAAGGTGCCGTTCGGAAACGTCGCGTGCCAGGAGAAGCTGTGCTCGGTGCGGTTCTTCGGCACATAGGTCTGGCCCAGGATGCTCCAGGAAATGCCCTGGATGCCTTCATTGGCGCGGGTGATGCCGGCGATTTCCGGATGGCTCATATGTTTCGCTCCCTTTGTTACTTGGCTGGGCAGTCTTTGGCGTAACGATCGCCGTAATTCTCGAATACCTTCTGCACGATCTCGGTCTGGAATTTTCCGTCCGGACGCTTGGCGACCTTGGTCAGGTAGAAGTCCTGGATCGGATAGCCGTTGCTGTTGAACTTGAAGTTGCCGCGCAGCGAGGTGAAGTCGGCCTTCTTCAAGGCTGCGGACACGGCGTCCTTGTTGCCGAGATCGCCGCCGACGGCCTTCACCGCGCTGTCGATCAGAAGCGCTGTGTCATAGGCCTGCATCGCGTAGGTGCCGGGCACGCTGTGATAGGCTGCCTCGTAACCTGCCACGAACTTCTTGTTCTGGGGATTGTCGAGATTGGGCGCCCAATCGGCGCCGCCGAACATGCCGACCGCGGCGTCCTGCTGCGCCGGCAGAGTCGATTCATCCACTGTGAACGCCGACAGCACCGGGATGCTCTCTGCGAGGCCGGCCTGCTTGTACTGCTTGACGAGATTGACGCCCATGCCGCCTGGCATGAAGGTGAACACGGCATCGGGCTTCTGCGAGGAGATCTTGGACAGCTCCGGCTGGAAGTCGAGCGTGTTCAGCGGCACGTAGGACTCTTCGACGATCTCGCCCTTATAGTCGAGCTTGAAGCCGGCAACCGAGTCGCGGCCGGCCTGATAGTTCGGCACCAGGAGATAGACCCGCTTGTAACCGCGGTCCTGCGCGACCTTGCCCAGGACCTCATGCACCTGATCGTTCTGGTAGGAGGTGACATAGAAGAACGGGCTGCACTCCTTGCCAGCGTAGCTCGATGGTCCTGCGTTCGGGCTGATCAGGAAGGTCTTGTTCTCGATGACCGGACGGTGGATCGCCTGCAGCATGTTGGAGAAGATCGGGCCGACCACGAAGTCGACCTTGTCGCGCTCGAGCAGGCCCTTCGCCTTGGTAATGGCCGCATCCGGCTTCAGTTCGTCGTCGGCGACGATGACCTCGACGTCCTTGCCGCCCATCTTGCCGCCGAGATCCTTGACCGCGAGGTTGAACCCATCACGGACCTGCTGGCCCAGTGCGGCGGCAGGTCCCGACAGCGTCACGATGACGCCGATCTTGATCTTGTCGGCCGCGATGGCCGGCTGCGCAATCAGCGCGGTGGCAACGCCAAAACTGGCCAGCTTCAGAAACGCTTTCATGACAACTCCCCCGGATTCAGACATTCGACACGGTGCTGTTGCACTCGGCCAGGCAAATGCTTCCACCTCAAGCCTAGTCCGATGCAGCCCTTCGCCGCAAGCAAGACGCAGCGCCTGGAGGCGGGCGACGCAGACATGCAAGCAACGCGCCAATTACTTGAAGCCTAAAGGAATTGCAGACGAGATATGGTATTCGATGTCGAACGCACGTTTTCCCTTGCGCCATCGATGCGCGGAAGGCCAGAATGATTCTCCGCTTACAACTTTCGATTTCACGCCGATGATGCTGACATGACCCTTGATGCCGAAACCAAGGCTGTCGAAATGCCCGAGGACCACGCCGAGGAGCTGCGGCTGTGGCTGCGACTCCTGACGTGCACCAACCTGATCGAGGGCGAGATCCGCAGCCGGCTGCGCGAGCGCTTCGACGTGACCCTGCCGCGCTTTGACCTGATGGCGCAGCTCGACAAGGCGCCCGACGGCATGACGCTGTCGGACGTGTCGAAGCGCATGATGGTATCGAACGGCAACGTGACCGGGCTGGTCGAGCGCCTGGTGGACTCCGGCCATCTCGACCGCCGGACCTCGGATACCGACCGCCGGGTTCAGGTGATCCGGCTGACCAAGCTCGGCCGGGCCGAATTCCGCAAGATGGCAGCCGAGCACGAAACCTGGATCGCCGATATCTTCGGCGAACTGACCGAAAAGGACGTGCGCGACCTGATGCGGCTGCTGGCGAAGACCAAGGGGTCGGCGCAGAAAGCCGTGCAGCGGCGGGAAGCATGACGTGAGCAGTGCAGGCGCAATCGACTACGAAGCCGAGTACAACAATCGCGCGCGGGTGCCGGAAAACCCGCAGCTGATGGCGGGGTGGGCGAGGGATGCTGCCGCCTACCGCGAGCAGAACGCGCCGCGCCGGATGACTTACGGTCCCGGGCCGCGCCATATCGTCGATCTGTTCGAAGCTGGGGGCGACGGTCCGATCGTCGTGTTCATTCACGGCGGCTACTGGCAGGCGCTCGACGGCTCCTCCTTCAGTCACTGTGCGCGCGGCCTGAATGCGCACGGCGTCACGTTGGCGGTGCCGACCTACGATTTGTGTCCGCAGGTTTCGGTCGCTGCGATCATCGACGAGATGCGCGAGGCGATGCGCGCGCTCGGCGGGCTCGGACGCCCGCTCGTCGTCAGCGGGCATTCTGCCGGCGGGCATTTGGCTGCCTGCATGCTCGCAACCGACTGGCCCGCACGCGACGCTGCGCTGCCGAAGGATCTGGTGATCGCCGCCTACAGCATTTCCGGCCTGTTCGAGCTCGAGCCGCTGGTCGGGACCTCTATCAACAAGGCGCTCGGGCTCGACGCTGCGGCTGCGCGCGCGGCGAGCCCCTTGTTCTGGATGCCGCCGACAACTGGCAGCCTCGATGCCGTGGTCGGTGCCGAGGAGAGCGCGGAATATCTGCGCCAGAGCCGGACCATCGTCGAGCGCTGGGGGGCGGCCGGCGCTGCGACGCGTTTCGGCACCGTACCCAGCGCTAATCATTTCACCGCGATCGCACCGCTCGCCGATCCCGCCTCCGCCATGGTGTTGCGGCTGAAGACGTTGGCCGGGCGCTGACCGCCTAAAGAACGTGCGCGCACTGCACAATGTTCGGCTCTTGCGTCCAAATGTTTTAAGCCTAAAATGTTTAGGACTGAAACGTGCCGGGCGTCCCTTGAACGAGAGGAGCGTGCGATGGCCAGTGCCGCCAAAGCCCAGATGCCGGAAAGCTTGAACTCCAAGGTCGCGACGGCCCATACGGATACGTTCGCGCGGGACAATCTGCCACCGCGCGAGCTGTGGCCCGAGTTCGTATTCGCGCGCCCCGAGTTGCAGTATCCGCCGCGACTGAACTGCGTGACGCATTTCCTCGACCGCTGGGTCGAGGAGGGGCGGGGGGATGCGCCCTGCATCATCAGCCCTGAAATCAGTTACAGCTATGGCGATCTGCAGGCGCTGGTGAACAGGATCGCGAACGCGCTGGTGAACAAGCTCGGGCTGGTCACCGGCGGTCGCGTGCTGCTGCGCTCCGCGAACAACCCGATGATGGTGGCGACTTATCTTGCGGTCATCAAGGCCGGCGGCATCGTGGTCGCCACCATGCCGCTGCTCCGCGCCAAGGAGCTCGCTTATCCGATTCAGAAGGCGCAGATTGCGCTGGCGCTGTGCGACGGCAAGCTGGCCGATGAAATGGAAAAAGCCAAAGAGAGCGCGCCGGCGCTGCAGCGCGTGGTCTATTGGGGCACCGGGCGGGCGGATTCGCTGGAGGCGCTGATCGCCGATCAGAGCGCGGAGTTCGCCGCCGTCGATACCGCCTCGGATGATCTCTGCCTGATCGCCTTCACGTCGGGCACGACCGGCGATCCGAAGGGCACGATGCATTTTCACCGCGACATGCTCGCGGTCTGCGACGGCTATGCGCGCAACGTGCTGCGGGCGCGCCAGGAGGACCGCTTCATCGGCTCGGCGCCGCTCGCCTTCACCTTCGGCTTCGGCGGCGTGCTGTTTCCGATGCATATCGGTGCGTCCTACGTGGTGCTGGAAAAGACCTCGCCCGACGATCTGCTCGCCGCGATCGAGCGTTACAAGGCGACCGTCTGCTTCACCGCGCCGACCGCCTATCGCGCCATGCTGGGCAAGCTCGCCGGCCGCGACGTCGCGTCTCTGCGCAAATGCGTCTCGGCCGGAGAGACCTTGCCGAAGGCGACGTTCGACGCCTGGTTCAAGACAACCGGATTGAAGCTGATGGATGGCATCGGATCCACCGAGATGCTGCACATCTTCATCAGTGCGGTCGAGGACGAGATTCGCCCCGGCGCGACCGGCAAGCCGGTGCCGGGCTATGAGGCGAAGATCGTCGACGACGAGGGGCGCGACGTGCCGCCGGGCACCATGGGACGGCTCGCCGTGCGTGGCCCGACCGGCTGCCGCTATCTCGCCGACGAGCGCCAGCGCAAATATGTCCAGAACGGCTGGAACATCACCGGCGATACCTACCTGATGGATGAGGACGGCTACTTCTGGTACCAGTCGCGCTCCGATGACATGATCGTGTCGGCTGGCTACAACATCGCGGGCCCCGACGTCGAGGCGGCACTGCTCAGTCATCCGGCGGTTGCCGAGTGCGGCGTGGTCGGCGCGCCGGACGAAGCCCGCGGGATGGTCGTGAAAGCCTATGTCGTGCTGGCACCGGGCGGCGTCGGCAATGATGCGCTGGTCGCCGAGCTTCAGGAGCATGTCAAACGCGAGATCGCGCCTTACAAATATCCGCGCGCAATCGAGTTCGTGCCCCATCTGCCGAAGACCGAGACCGGCAAACTGAAGCGCTTTGCGCTGAGACAGATTGCGCAAACTCAAGCCGAGAACCAGGCCTCGCCCGGCGCGGCCGCATAACAGGGAGAGACGTTCGTGAGCACGCCGAAAGCACCCACACTTGCGCTTACGAAGCCGCAAGGGGCCAATGGTCCGCGGGTGCTGCAGCCGAGCGGCTGGCCGATGCCGAAGGGTTACGCCAACGGAATGACCGCCGAGGGGCGCCTCGTCGTCACCGGCGGCGTGATCGGCTGGGATCAACACGAACGGCTGCCGGACGGCTTCCTGGCGCAGGCGCGGCAGACGCTGTCGAACATCGCAGCCATTCTGGCCGAGGGCGATGCACGGCCGGAACACCTGGTACGGCTGACCTGGTACGTCGTCGACATGGACGAATATCTCGCGAACCTGAGGGAGCTCGGGGCTGCCTATCGCGAGATCTTCGGCAGCCATTATCCGGCGATGGCACTGGTCCAGGTGGTGCGGCTGGTGGAGCCGGCCGCGCGGCTGGAGATCGAAGCCACTGCCGTCGTCCCGCACTGATGGTGGGAGCCCTTTCGGGGCGCGCCACCAATTAGGAACGACTGCGTGGTTCGTGCCTTCTCCGATATGGCACGTTTGATCTGCAACGATTTCCGCGACCCCGCCGCCGCTGAGGCCTATGAGATCGCGCTGGACTATCTCTGGCGCACCGGCGTCGTGCGCAACGAGTTCGAGACCTACCGGTTTCTGGCCTGTCAGATCTCGCAGATGATCGACCATGGCCAGACCAACAAGCTCCGGATGGCCAACAAGGCGATTTCCGAATATGAGCGGCGCTTCGGCTGAAGCTGCATGCACTGGAGCGGCCGGTCCTGATCGGCCCAGGCGACGTCCGGCAAGATCGCGACCGCCCGGCGTCCACGGTCGGGCTGCAAGCTGATCCGAAGGCATACATCTGCGTCCTCGCGGCATGGCCTGCCCGAGTTTTGTGTGATCGCGACCCTCCGAAAAACGAGAGGGCGCAGGGAAGGCCGCATAGGCGTTAAGGTAGCGCGAGCATCGATTGATACTTGCGTTTTCGAGGAGGCT